>CALKER010000025.1 GCA_938084835.1 uncultured Thermoguttaceae bacterium | reverse complement strand
GGAAGAATGCCCCGAAATTATCGGCGATCGATTGGATCACCCAGTCCGGTGGCAGGAGGGAGGCAACTTAGAAAAGCTTGCAGGGCAACCGGTCCGGCTCCGCTTCCACCTCCGCGACGCCGACCTGTTCGCAATTCGGTTTACTTCCGACTAAAGAACCGGAAAGAGGCGAAAGCTCGAATAAATCGGCGGTTCTCTTTGAGAACTCCGCCGAATTGGGCAACACGGTTCGCCGACGGCTGGCCTTGGGGATTTCAAGGCTGCAATTGGGTTTAGTGCCTTGGCCTCCTGCCTTACTGACCGGAGGGTATGCGGGAAGGGTTGGGGCGCGAAATTGCGGACAACGGCGACTTCAGTTTTCTCGGCACCACGGGAGTCGGAATCCGAAAGTCCAGTGATCAGGAATGGTTTGTTGTTTGAAAGTATGTGCCCGAAGGAGGTGCGTGCCATGAGGAGATGGGTGTGGATTGGGGTACTGTTAGTCCATGGCACACTCCCTGCCGAAACGGCGGAGATTTTTGTTCGGGCGAGGGTCGTGGAGCCTCCCGGGGAAAAATTTATCCTGGTCACCGGTGGCCATCTTCATAAAGGAGACCCCATCTGGTATTTACCGCAGGAAAAAAAGGAAGTTATCGGCAATCAGTGGAGCGATTGGTTCGACCTTCGGCACTGGGACCTCCATGGACGGATGAACCGGGTAGGTGGCCTGGCCGAGTGGCCCTCGATGAAACTAACGGTGCGTCGGGCCGACAGACCGGAGCCCATCCAAGGCTGCTTTTTAGAGGTGCAATTGGCCGATCGGCCTAATCCCCAGGCGGTGGTCATTAGTTTCCGTGAGCGGAGTGGTTCGGACACGATCGGCTTTCTGTTACCGCACCCGCTGCGAGAGAAAAAAGGGGAGTTTGAGACGGGTTCTCAGATGGCGGCCCGTCATCGCCGGTGGGCGCAAGCCGCCGTAGCCGATCGACAGGCCAAGGCAGGGCTGCCTTCCCTTGAATTGCCGGTGGGTCAGCATCGCCTCCAACGCTTCGAGCTCATCACCTCCCTGTGGGGACCGTACGACCCGGAATTAGCCCGTCAATGGGTGGAAGCCCTGCGGTTATTAGGGTTTAACGTCATTGGCGGCGTGCCGGACGAAATTGCCCGACAGTACCACATCCGGGGTTACACAGCCACGTGGCATATGCTGCCCGATCCGGAACAGTCGGCCTACCAATGGTTCCAAGGCGAAGGTGCCCACATTGCTCAACAGCTCAGAACGCCGGAAGGCCGCTGGCGATACCAGAACCTGGCCCATTACGTTATCTGCGATGAAATCCAACCGCTTAGTTTCCGAAAGACCAATCCCGATCGGCTGAACACGTGGTTCCGCGAATATTTACGCCAAGAAGGGGAAACCGATGCCAGTCTGGGGCGGCCGTTGGACCAGGTGGAATATCCGGTCGAAGCCATGCACCAAAAGGCTCTGCCCCGACAGGCGGACCTGCCCACTCGAAAGATCATGTACTATGCGGGCAAGTTCGGCCAATATTGGACGGTCCGCCAACTGCGACAGACGACGGACCTGATTCGGATTTCGTTTGCCGGGCTGCCGGATGGGATGAAAACCGAAACTTTGCCCTCGAATCATGCCTTTTTCAATGCTTGGGGGCCGCCGCATGTCGGCATGAGTTATCGGGTGCTGGACTTTTTTGAAATCGGCCAGCAGGAGGCAGTGGACATTGTTTCCGCTGAAGATTGGTTGGGCTTAAACCACATGTACGGCCCCAGTTCTACTTGGACCGGCCAACATGCCTTGGGGTATCTGTGTGCCATCTATCGAAGCGGCATTGGCGATCGGCCCGTGCAACTTCGGGCCTTGATTACCCCCAGCGACGATGGCTACTTACGCCTAAAAGCCTATGCTGCCCTGGCCCAAGGAGCCAAGAGCTTCTTTTTCTGGACCTTCGGCCCAACCTACATCAGCACGGAAAACTATTGGTCCGACTTGGAGAGCCAGTACCACGGCCTGGCCAAATTGACTCATGCCCTCCAGCAGGCCGAATCAGTGCTCATGGAGGCGCAGCCGGTACGGGATCCGGTGGCCTTGCTCTATTCGGTGAGCCACGACATGTGGCACACCGAAGAACCGGCTAGCTTCGTGGAGAATCGGCTGACCTGGGCGGCCCTTCGGCACTTAGCCGTCCAGCCGGACCTGCTCCGAGAAGAAGACCTCGAGGCGGGCCGACTCCGAACCTACCAGGTGGCTTATCTTACCGGCCAATGCCTCAGCCGGAAGGCGGCGGCCCAGTTGGACCAGTGGGTTCGGCAGGGTGGAGTTTTGTATCTGTCTGCCGGAGCAGCCACCCGGGATGAGTTCTTTGATCCATATCTGCCGCCGTTTGCCGCCGCTGTCTGGCCTGAACAAGCCGCCGAAAAAGTTCAAAAACAGACTGGGTACGCCTTCAACGAACGGGTCGATCTGCCTACCATCAGGCCGATGACCTATGTCGACGTTGTCCTCGGTGAAGAAAAACATCGGCTTCCTGTGCTTGGTTGCCGACTGAACCTACGGACGGACCTTGGACTGGAGCTGGTCTGGGCTCGGTTTGAGGATGGCCAGCCGGCGGCGGCAACGGTGCCGTACGGCCAAGGGAAATTGGTAGCTGTGGGATTTATGCCCGGCCTAGCCTATTCGCCCTACAAGGTAGGGCAGACCACGCTGGACGAGGTTTGGCCTCCTGGGCCTCGCACCGTGCTGGCTCAGCCCCTGCACATCGGCCTTAAAACGCCCCGAACCGTGGCCCTTTCCACACCGGTGGTGGAGGGCAGTTTACTGACCGGGCCAGCCGGCTCGGCCCTGGTGCTGGTGAACCATACCTACCAGCCGATCGAAAACCTCCGCGTCGAGCTGGCTAAGGCGCCGGAATTCCAAATGGTCACGAGCACTGAAGGTGTTCCGGTGCGCTTGGAGCGGTCCTCCGACGGTGAGGTGGCTCTAGAACTCCCCTTGGAGTGGACAGACATTGTGTTGTTGAAATAACAAAGGTCCCACCCAGTCGTGGGAAAAGCGGCGCAGCTGTCCATCAGGTCCCGCTTCCAGAAAAGGGTCTTACCCAGTCGCAGTAAGAGCGACGTTTGCCGTCTTTTTCTTCTTCCTGCGAATCCCCGGTAGACGTTAATCGTGTTTTCTCCCAGGGGAGAGTTGAACCACCCTTGCCCGCCGGTAAATTATCAGGAGCCCGTCTTCCTCGTGGGAACAACCCTAAGGCACAGCGTGTCTGCATCGTTGCTTAGGCAGGACTAGCGCTCGATTTACGGTTGTGGCCCGCCACCAATCCTTCGTTTGTCCCGCTTTAGCAGAGGTAAGCCGATGAATGCCGTTGACATACTGATTCGGATCGTATTGGTAGTCGTTGTCTTTCAGGCAATATCGTCACCGATGTGGGCTCAGGACCTCGATTTCCGCGCGGTGCGGGTGGAGGTGGACTTTAACAAAAAGCTCCAAACTTGGGACGGGTTTGGCTTCAATTACGTCGAGACTTGTCAAACACGGGATTATGCTGCCGATCCCCAGGACTACGGCGGGTTCAGCATCCTTGATGAACAAAAGAAAAGGCAGATCATCGATCTGGTTTTTGGTGAGGACGGGTTGAGGGTGGCTTTGGTAAAGATGTTCCTCGATCCTTTCCACCAAACGCATCCGGGAGGGCCTTATGACCACGAAACCTCCACCCGAAACATGCGATTCTTTGTTCGCGAGGGGTTCAAAACCACCCGTCAATGGGGAGGCGATTTGACAATTATTACCACCCTTTATGGTCCGCCGGCCTACATGACAAAGCAAAAAGTGCTGCGCGGTCGGGACCTTGATCCCCGACACAAGCACGATTTGGTGAACTACCTGGTCGATTGGGTGGGTTATCTTCGCCTGGAAGAGGGACTGCCGGTCAAGTATGTCTCCCTTCACAACGAGGGTGAAGATTGGTTTCGGTGGACTCAGGCCGGACTTACGGATCGTCCTAGTCATGATTACAACCTTTTCTGGCCGCCCGAGCAGGTAACGGAGTTTGTCAAGCTGGTTGATGCCGCTTTGAAGGAGGCTGGGCTATCCGATGTAAAGGTCACCCCGGGTGAAACCACTAACTGGTACCGGTTCGATCATTGGGGTTATGCCGATGCTTTGGCCGACGACCCCCAGGCTTTGGAAGCCTTAGGACTTATCACTTCCCACGGGTTTTACAGCGGCAGTTTCGGCCGGTGGTTCGGCGAACATCGAAGTGCCGGCATTGATAAACTCCGCGCGATGCGGCCCGAACTGCATGCCTGGGTCACGTCAACAAGCTGGGGCCAAATGGACACCAAGAACCTCAAGGAATTTCATGGAAATATCTATACAGCGAAGGTAAACGCGATCATCCCATGGGCGGGAATTCAACGGCCACCCAAATGGATCGGTGGTGATCCTAATCCGGGATGTGCCTTCATTGTTAACGAGGATGGGACCTTCGAGGTTCGCCGCGGCTATTGGATGTATAAACAACTAACACGGGCCGGTCAACCCGGGATGGCCGTGGCCCGAGCCACCGCCATGGATAGTGAGATTGCCGTGATGGCATTCGCTTCCAATGGAACACACAATCCCGATGCCTTTGTGGTGATCAATCTCGGTAAAGGGAAGCTCCTGAATATCCGCATAAAAGATTACCCATCCACCAAATTTCTGGCTTTTCGCACAACCGAAGATGGCAAGGAGCGCTACACCCGGCTCGGACTCATTGCCGGTCACGAAGGGACCATTACATACGAGGCACCGGAGTTTTCTGTCACAACGTTCTTCGCGCAGTGAAGTCCTGCCAAGTCATGCCCACTGTGACTAAGAATTGATCCTTATCCACACGTTGCTGCCGGCTGAGCCAAGATGTTCGTGCTACACCCCAGGGATGCGTGCAGAACTTCGCACGAAATCTCCCTGGCAAGTTATTATGTGTAAACCCTCCGAGCTTCTTTCACGAGATTTTCTCGGCACCAATGGAGGAAAATCCCAACACTTCTCCTACATTCCCGTGGCGATAAAGTCCGCAGGGGTGAGAGTCCGAAGGGGTACTCTGGTGGCGTAAAATGCCCCTCGGGCAGGAGCACCCTTCGCACTACGACGAAAGTCGGGGAACGACGAAACATTAAGAAGATTTAGTCCACATTTAAAATTCATCAGTCGCCGGGTCCAACATGGAATGTCTCAAGTACTCGGAGGGAACTACCCACTCGGAGCTGATGCCTGGATAGTCAGGGTTAGCGGGCGGAGAGTAATACCGGTATAAAGTTGTGCCCGATGTCGAAGGAAAACTGGCAATTAAGCCGGCTTTCCTAAGCTGCCCTCAGCACTTTCGGGAGCGAAAGTAGTTGCATAGAACGATCGCAGGAATCTGTTGGGGGATTGATGCCCGTGTACGGTTAGGGGGAAGCTTCTTTCGGACTCTCCGCGGTCCTTATTTTTCCAGTTGCTTTGATGCTAGGAATTAAGCCGCAACGATGAAAGAGGGTTTAGTCCATCTTTGGTCTTAAGATTAAATTCGTTGAGATTGGGCACAGTTGGAAAAACGAATTATTTTCCTCCCCTTTTTCGGTGGACGCTGCCAGCTTATAACATAGTCAATAAGCGATTCCCGAAGCTTCCAGGCACGCCAGAACATCCGTACCGGCAAGTTGTTTACGAATAATTGCTCGCGCAGGCTCCCAACCGTTCCCAATATGGAGTACCAGATGATGAAAGGCACATTATTTTCCCGTCGGCATGTCCTTGGAGCTACAACCTTGGCCTGTCCCCTTTTTGTGCGGGCTTCGGCACTGGGACTAGGAGGACTTGCCCCCCCGAGCGAACGAATTACCATCGGCCTTATAGGCTGCGGTGGGCACGGCCGCGGATGGAACCTCGATCAAATCTTTCGTCACGTCGATGCCCAGGTCGTCGCCGTATGCGATGTGGATGCGCAACACTTGGCCGAGGCAAAGAAGAAAGTCGATTCCTTCTACAGCAGTCGGTTGGGAACTTCAGCCGGGGAATGTGCCGCGTACAGGGACTTCCGGGAACTTGTCAATCGGAAGGATATCGCGGCCGTCATGAACTGTACGCCCGATCACTGGCACGTCATCCCTTCGATCATGGCCGCCAAGGCCGGCAAGGATGTCTTGTGCGAAAAGCCCCTTACCCTGTTTGTGGAAGAAGGCCAGGAGCTCTGCCGCGTGGTCGACAAACACCGCACGGTATTTCAGGTAGCATCGGAGAATCGCTCCATCGACGCGTATATTCGCCTGATATCGCTTGTGCGGCAAGGTGTCATTGGCAAGTTGCGGCATATCGAAGTACGGCTTCCGATGGGCAATACGGCAGCTCGTCTTGCGATTGAGGCCGGGCAGCTTTTCGGGTTATTCCAACCGTCCGAGCCTCCTCCGCATCTTGACTACGACATGTGGTTGGGTCAGGCTCCGTGGATGCCCTACATTGCTGCTCGGGTTCACGGCAATTTCCGCTGGAATTTGGCTTTCTCCGGTGGGGTGCTGACCGATTGGGGGGCCCACATGATCGACCTAGCTCAATGGGGTCATCAAACGGAACTAAGCGGCCCGGTGGAGGTGGAAGGAAAGGGGGACTTTCCCCCGCGGGACGCCGTTCACAACACAGCTCCCACCTTCGATATTTGGTACCGCTATGCCGATGGGGTGACGATGCGTGTTTCGGCTGGTCCTGGGGACCTCAGCCCCGATGGCAGTTACGATTTCCCCATAGTGGGACGTACCTCGCAGCCGGGAATCCGCTTTGAAGGCACGGACGGCTGGATCGAATCGCATCGATGGCGCGGGGGTCCTCGAGCCTCGCGGCGAGAGATCCTCGAGATCTCTGTGGATCCGGCTCAGGTCGGGGTTTATATCCCCGGCGAAATAGTGCCGCGGGAAGCCGGCCATTTAGGTGGCGAACACCGGAATTTCCTCGATGGCATCAAAGCACGCAAGCCGTGCTATGCACCCGCCCTGGTGGGTCACAAAACCATAAACATCGCCCACATTGGCAACATTGCGATGATGTTAGGCCGGAAGCTTCGCTGGGACCCCGATGCCGAGCGGTTCCTTGGCGACGATGAGGCCAATGCTATGTTGAGCCGGCCCCAACGCGAACCTTGGACGATCAAAAATATCGATAATTGGCTTGCATGATTCCTGAGGGAAATCCCTCAGTGACATGCGTCCAAATCGACTCGTCCCACTGCGGGCTAAGGACCGTGTTGACTAAGGGTTATCGATTAAGGTGGTACCTTGGCTTTTAGCCGGAATCGTCGACAGGACGAGCAATCCCGGCAGCTTTGTCTACCACCATGCATGTAAATTCGAGGCGGGCGACAAGCCGGCTACCCCTGAGCACGCGTGCCGAGAAGCGATAAGCGTTGGCTGCTTGGTCTTCGAGAGTCACCTCTGCAATCAGTTTTTGCCCAGGGAGGACAACCTCGCGAAATTGCACGTCGCGGATACGTGTGACCATCGGAATTGCCGTTGAGGCAAAAGGCAGACTAGGTTTAATTTCCGCGGGCGGGAACTCCGGCTGGAAACCGTCGCGGGCTAGGCCCGGCATTTGCGCGGCAAGCCAGGCGGCAGCCGTCTGAAAGGCAAATTCGCAGATCAACACCCCGGGAAGCACCGGAAAGGCCGGAAAGTGACCGCTAAAAATTGGATCATCGGGAGTAAACGTCTTCTCCCCAACCCCCCGATGTTCTGCAATCTCCACAAGCTCGTCCACAAATAAAAAGGGTTCGCGATGGGGAAGGAGAGCTTTAATGTCGAGTTTTGTTCGTGGGTTCTCCATGTATGCCAACCTTTGACTCGCGAGGCATCCTGGTGGGTCACATCTGGGGAAAACTGGGTAAGGCGTCTGGGTGTCCCAATTGGGCGCAGTGCCCTTTTTTGAGAAAGGCCTCTGCCTCCGCCGCCACTAACACCCCGTAGTTGATCGTTCCTAGGTAACCGGACATCAAAATTCCCACACTGCCGGCATGGAAAAGTCCTGGAATTTGCTGAGGGAGAGCCCGGCTCACGGCGAGTCCTTCGTACTTTGTGCCGAAGCTTGCGCCGCAGGGATGACCTGTATACCGAGCAAAAGTTCTCGGGGTAGCGGCCTCTACCCATTCCACGTGCGAGGACACCCCGGGCACGAGTTCCTCTAAGTCTTTGAGCGTGTCTTCGATCAGTTGTGCTTTGGCGGACCGATACGCCTCTGGGGTCAGTTCTTGCCAGTCGGCGAAGCGAGCATTTGTGCTCGCCACCGCATAACAGCGCGTCTGAGCCGGACGAAAATCTGCGTAGTAAAATGTGTATGTCCGGCTTGTAGGGGGAAAACGGAAGAGCCCTTCCGGGCTAAACTCCCGTTCAGTAGAGCGGAAAAGCAGGTCGCCCAGCTCTTTCCGAGGCAATTGGTAACCTGGGTCGAGGGCCACGTAGACTTGAGTGCTGGAACAGGCCGGTCTTACCTCGCGCACTTTTGTCAGAAAAGCTTCTGCAAAGTGGTCAGGGCCGACCAAGTCGAAAACAGTGCTCAGCAGGTGTGCATTGGAGACCACCACCTGTGATCGGATCACATGTTCACTAGTACGAACGCCCCAGACCCGGCCGCGCTTAACAACGATTTCTTCTGCGGCCACACCGGTTCGCACATCCACACCGGCGGCTTCCAATTTTGCCGCCAGACATTGCAGAAAGCCGTCGGTCCCACCTGCAAAGGAAAAGACCCCTTCACGCATGAAATTCCCGAAAACTACGGCAAACGTGATCGCCGGGTCTTCCCAATCCGATCCGTTGGCATAACAGATGGGCTCAAAAACAAAACGCATAGCTGCCGGGTGTTGGGAGAAAAATTCGCCGAGGAATTCCCGGATATTTTGCGGCCAATTCTCAAAGAACTGTCGTTCCGAAACACTCCGCAAAAAATCTTCGACCACAGCCCCGGGAAGCCGGAATCGTTCCAGTAGAATTCGCCTTACATCCTGGCGATGAAAACGGCTGATGAGGCGGAACTGTGGGTTGTCGAAGGCGATGGCTTCAACCGGAACGATACGAGCGGCCACATCCGCCCCCCAATAACGCCGGCAGCTTTTTTTCATGGCTGCCGGGAAACCATGAAGAGACACATCGAAAATGATCCCCCCTGGTCGCCGAAAGAAGGTGGCCAGTCCCCCAATGCGATGGTGCCTTTCCAACACGAGGACCCGAAAGCCGGCGCGCGCTAAACGATAGGCCGCCGTGAGCCCGGCAAGGCCTGAACCCACGACCGTGACGTCGTATTCCCGTCCGATTCCGGCAAGTCCCCTTGGCACCATGAATCCGGACCTTGTGAAAGTATTTTCAACTGGTTTTGGGGTGGGGCGGCGCGTGAGCGTACCCTGTGGATAGACACGCTCTCCCGAGTGCCTTCCCTACCCCTTATCCACTTAATTACCCGTCTTCCGGAACAAACCGCTATGAGCCATCGCCCTAGTCGGGGCACATCCCGGCCGCTTGGCCACCCCATACTGTTATAACGCCCTTAGACTAATCTGCTATCGTGCGCACCGCGCTTAGGGGTTTACTCCCGCAATAAATAACGATTCACGATGAGAATTCCGCTCAAAAGGGCCCCGACCACTCCGGGCAATCCCTGATCAGTACCGGCGACAAAAAGGTTGCTAAAAGGCGTTCGGCCGTCCCAGCATTTGTGCGGACTTCCGTAGACAGCTCCCTCCAATCGCCCCGTGAAACGAGCTAAGGTGAGCGGTGTGGTCACCTCTAGGTCTGCTACCCCGGAGCGAAAATCCCACCCGAGCCGAGCAGCCATTTGAAGGAGGGCTTCGGCAGCTTTGGCTTTTTCGTCTTGATACCGCGCTGGGGACAGTTTTTGCCAGTGGTCGAAAGCCCCAAGACACGTCAGTCGAACAGTGTCACGAACCGCCCCGGGGACCTCGGTACGGTAGGCAAAATTGCCCGGCCCACAGATCACCCCCAATCGCGGTTCTAAAAGACTAGCCGGCCTCCGGAATCGTACTGCGGGCGTTGTGCAATAGAAGGCTAGGCTATCCCGAAAACCATATTCTGCCGGAGGGCGAGTAAGCTCCGCAATGACTTCCACAAAGCTGATCTTTCCCACGAGCGGAGGCTGCGACTTCCCGCTGGGTTCTCCCCCAGAACTCATTAGTGCCCAAGTCTCCGGCCAGCCGATCGTGCTTACGAAGTAATTCGCTGCAATTTCCTCGCCACTGGCTAGCAGTCCCGATTGGATCTTTCCCTGAGAATGCCTTAGACCCACCACCTGAGTGCGCAGCTTGAGCTCCGCCCCGGCTTCGGTCAGTCGCCGGATTAAAAGATCGAGCAAAGCCTTTATCCCCCCTTGCGGTCGGAATAAACCCTCCATAAAAATGGACCGGAAGAGCATCGAAAATATCCCGAACGGCATATCATCTTCAGTGCAAGCACCGAACGCGGCCACAGGTAGGAAAATAAGCTCCCGCAGGTCCGGCCGGGGGATAAATTCCGCAAGGACTTGCCGGGCGGATACAAAGCCTTCCGACCGGTCCCACGCTTCGTATGGAAGAAGGGCTTTGGTGACAAATCGCCAAATGCTCTGGCCATCCCCAAAGTGACTCAGACCCTCCAGGAGAATGGAGAGATCATTTGTAAAAGAAAGGGAGGTATCCCCGAAGATTACCTGCGAATTTGTCTGGGGCGCAGTGGCGAGTTGGGCTTCGTTGATGCGGAGTTGCCGTAAGATCTTTCGCCATGGACTGGTTGCGCCGCTGTTACCGGGCCAGTTGGTTAGGGCATGGAGACCGGTTTCCACAATCCTGCCTCGGCGCCTGAAATAGGTATTCATGCCCCCCGGGCGTGCCTGCCGGTCAACGATGCACACTCGCTTTCCGAACTGGGCTAATCGTATGCCGGCTGCCAACCCTGACATACCGGCGCCGATTACCAGGACGTCATAATCCCGCATAAGGAACTTGAAAAGCAGTTGAGACTATCTTTCTTGGCTCTTATAAATTATCGCGAGCGAGAACGTTCGCGGTCTTTGCCCGACCCCAACAAATGGAGACTTATCGCAAAACTTTGTCAGCTCAGGGAGGGTATAATTATCACCGGTGAACAAAAAATGCTTATAAATTCCGGCTTATCTTGGGAGCGCGCTTCACGCCGTGTGCAGGCCCAGGAGCGCTAGGGCAACACCTATCATTCGAGGTGGCTGCTATCACTATAATGGCACCCCGGAAGAGTGCTCCGAATTTCGCAGGGCCGCCGGCCCAGAACCACCTCCACCCATATCCTTGGCAATCCGCTCAAAGTTCGGATTCTGCTTACTCGAGCGCCTTTCCGTTAGGGCAAGAGGGAAATTGCCCTTGAATTTGCATTCCCCTCTTTTTGGGGAGGAAATGTCCGCGGAAATCCCCCACCAGGCAGTTACTCCTCCGGTTTCGTTACACCCGTCCCGAGGCGCAGAGGAGATTAAGCCGGGATTCTCTGTAAGCGAATGACCAACCTCGAAAGTTGGCAGCCCTTGCCTCGGGGCTCCCACGTTTCGTCACTTACTCGGCAGGAGCCCGATGCAGCCGGGGCTTCAAATATTCGATTGTCCCAGCCACAGTAGCAAGCCGCGGATAGTCTTCCTCCGGAATCTGCATGCGGTACCGGCGCCTCAGTTCCATGACAATATCCAAGAAATCCATACTATCCAGCCCGAGTTGGTCCCGAAGCGGTTCGTCATCCCTTATTTTCGATAAATCTTGATCCGGCACAATGTCGGCTATTATTCCTAGAACTAATTCCCGAATTTCCGCTTCTGTCATAAAATTCGGACCTCAAATCTATACAGCCGTATGAAGTTAGTCCGGGGGGCATAATTTACCAGGGAAAATTCCGGGGCGTTCTTAAGACGCGTCACGAACCCCAAACCGGAAGTGGGGTTCCTACGTCCTTATCAGCTAAAAGCAATGACCGTAAGGGAATTCAATTTGTGACCTTGGCTTTTTCCGTGGCTTTTGGTGTCCAGTTGATGGGAAAGGCTATTGTAATGCAAAATCGCCTCGAAGCGAACT
Source organism: uncultured Thermoguttaceae bacterium (assembly GCA_938084835.1). Classification (GTDB taxonomy): domain Bacteria; phylum Planctomycetota; class Planctomycetia; order Pirellulales; family Thermoguttaceae; genus DTLM01. The sequence goes on along the minus strand of CALKER010000025.1, from coordinate 542 downwards.
CCCGCCTTAAGTGGAGCCTAAAGGCGAAACATCTTCGAGCCACGGGTTTGTGGAAATTTTCCGAACGTCAGACCTTAAGCGGATTTGTTAAGCTTGGCTGGCAGGCTTTCCAGCGTAATTTGGGCGGATTGGCAAAGCCGCTTTGGCTTCTTACACACTAGTATCCTTAGCTTTGGAGCCGTGTAAGTATCCTTGGAGGTTTAGCCCGGTCTCGAGGTAGGAAGAGCGTCGCAGGGCAAAGCCAGGCGATACTATGACCAAGAACAAGAAAAATTCATACAAAATCTCGAGTGGGTACCGAGAGAACCGGATTTAACACATACTCGATCTTGCATGTGTGGGAAAACCCGCGTGCGTGCTGCGAGAGCATCCAAGCTTGGGGATGGGCTCTGGCGGTGATAGAAAAACCCGCGTGGGTGCTGAGAGAACTGCTGTTGCCCACAACCGGTTTGCCGACGAGTGGAAAATTTCGCGTGGCTACCAAGAGAATTTGCCCGTCGGAGGTGGCTTGGCAACTCATGGCCCTTGTCGATGAAAATCCG
>CALKER010000024.1 GCA_938084835.1 uncultured Thermoguttaceae bacterium | reverse complement strand
GAAGCAACAGTTGGCCACAATGACTGACTAGCTTACTGAGGGAGAATTCCTGGAACTTTGCCTTTCGCTCTTGGCTTAGCCTTTTGCACGGTTTGAGACGTAATACCGATACTGGAAAAATTCTTTCAAAACGATTGACATGCTATAACAAACAAGGAATAAAATGATAAGCGAGAAAGGGTATTGGTGGCTTGCTGTACGTCCGAAAGTTGGGGGCGGGTCTGTGTGTGTCCAGGTCAGCGTCACTCGTTTGGTTCCCCATCTTGGCGTTCTTTGTGAGCACACCGGTGCTGGTGGATGCTTTTGCTGCTACCACGAACGAGGAGCTTCCTCCCGGCTTTACGTTAGCGTACTTCAGGAGGGGTAATCACTGTAGTCTAATATTCGGGGCGTAGTTATTGATAATCTCATTGTCCACAAAGGAGGAGTGATCATGCACCGGCAACGTCAACGCGGTTTTACGTTGGTGGAGCTTCTGGTGGTGATTGCCATTATTGGGATTTTGATTGCTTTGCTGCTTCCTGCGGTCCAGGCCGCCCGGGAGGCAGCACGGAGGAGTCAGTGTACAAACAATCTTAAGCAGCTTGCCCTCGCATTTCACAACTATCACGACGTTTACCAAATTTTCCCCTTGCCCGGAATGCTTGCTAATCACTTGGGCTGGACATCTTCCATTTTGGCCTTTATTGAACAAAAATCCATCTTTGATGAGATCGACTGGCGCGCGGTGCCCGACTATACGACTTTTGTCAATCGCAATATGCGCCATAGCACCGTTAAGATTGGTCCCTATTTGTGCCCGTCTGGCCGAACAATGCAAACCCAGTTTAGTGCGGAGAACTACAACAACGTGCTAGCATTTACTATCCACTACTACGGGATTTTGGGGCCGATGGGCACGAATCCCATCAACAACCAGCCGTACCGATGCCGAAACTTAACGCAGACTTTCGGCGGGGAGTGTGATCAAGGCATCCTTTGGCAATTTAGCAGTCGATTTGCTGACATCGTTGACGGCACGTCTAACACATTTCTCCTCGCGGAACTCTCTTGGTCACCAATGACGAAATATAGGGCATGGATTCGCGGAAAGTTTCAGGATAGCCGCGGTGTTTTATACCTACTCTCTAAAAATGTGCAGTTCCCGCTGAACTCGCGTAATGAGACAATCTGGAACGGTATTGCCTTTGGCAGTGAACATCCCGGAGGGGCAAATTTCGCTTTGGCTGACGGCTCCGTCCGCTTCGTATCCGAGACGATTGATTGGGGGACTTATTTGTCTATCGCGAGCAAAGACGGATCGGAAACCCTGCAGAACTTTTAGAGAGTTCGGCTCCCTCCCCAAGTCATGCGTCAGATGAGAGACCTGTGGATGACGGATGGCCTACCGGGGAACTTGGGAGCTGAGGCGGATCAAATCGCAGGTCGTGCCGCGAGCAACCAGAATGTGGACGGACCGTACTTTCTTTCAAAACTAAACGAGAGGGTTAGAAGCCGTCGGCCAATACTGCTATTTACTTTCCGGGAGGGCAAAAATGCTTCTCATCTTGAGTCAGAGAACCTTTCTAACCTTTGTGTGCTTCGCTACAGGGATTGGGTTGCTAATTACCACGGGGTGTGGTGGCAAAACCGATCCTCGAAAATATCCGATTTGGGGAACGGTCACCTATCAGGGCAAGCCGGTACCCGCCGGAACTGTGATGCTCGAACCGGATGTGGCCAAAGGTAATTCTGGGCCGGCAGTTGCGTTAAAAATTCGCAATGGCAAGTACGATTCCCGACGCGAGGGTCTAGGGCATATCGGTGGTCCCCATAAAGTCCGGATAACCGGTTTAAGCGGCGAAGCTAGCGGAGATGAATTCTTCCCGGAAGGTACCCCGTTGTTCCCCGAGTGGCAAACATCGGTCGATTTACCGAAAGGACCGAGTGAGCAAAATTTCGAAGTCCCCGCCACATGGATCAGGCCCTAAAGACCACCGGTCCTGCCATTAAGGAGCTTTGGGAGCTTTTGAATCTTTTCGTAGGAAGTTAAGATCTGTCAACTGGTGGGGTGGGATCTTCGACTGATTCGTCTATTGGACAGAAAAAGTTTGGAACCATTAAACACCATGGCAGGGAGATTTGTGCTGCGGTCGTTGGCTAGCGCCGGAAAGGATCCACATCGGGCAGAACGCTGGCCCGAGGCACCTCGTCGGGCACCCAGTTCACGGTCATCTCATCAACAAAGGCGACTCCGTACCCACTGAGCGCTATAAGAACCTCCAAAGATCGATTGTTAGGCACGCGGCGATGAAGTTCTACCCGCTGCCAACCTGTGGTCTTTCGCAGGCGGACACCCATGGGCAGCCCCCCATACGAATCCGCAATGATGAGTCCATCAATGCTTCCTCGAATTTCCTCGGGAATGCGGACCCACATGGAAATCACTACCCATCCTCCTGGTGGGGGAGACAAAGGTGGCGAAACAAGCCACAAGGGGGGCGACTCCAACAACGGCTGAGAAGCGGCGCCGGAGGCAGGCTCTGCCCGCAATTCCAACCCACTTTGCCCACGATATGCGGCTTGAGCAGATAGCAACACCTGACCGGCAGCAGGCTCGCTTGGATTCAAATAATGTCGCCAGCCTAATTGAACAAGAAGCGACAAATCCTCAAAGTCGCAGCCGACCAAAAGCTCCTCCCCATTCTCACGAAACCCACGGCGCGAAGCTCCGCCGTTAAGGTGCCTTTCATTACCAGGAAAGACACAACCCACGGGGTGAGATATTATCGTTGTACTCGTTGAGCCCGAAATGCTGGATGGAAAAGGACCTACGGGCCCGGCTAAGAGCACCCGATAAGCTTGTTGCGCGGCCACCCAGGCCTCGGCGTAATCGGCTAACCTGAAACGATCGTCACACTGGCGAAGCCACGCTTGCGCTTTTTCCCGCACACTCGTTTTTTGCTCAGGCGTACTTGCGGGTAGAAATTTGCCATCGGCAGTTGCCGATCCGCGGCGAACTAAGCATTGAGCCGTTAGGTGGCGGAGCAGACTTGAGGCCGTAGGGCCTACTTGGGTTGCCCGTTCGCTCATTGCCGCCAACACTGTTGGCTCGTTTGTCAAAAGAATATGGGCTCCAAGGATGTATTGGTCTATCGAAACCTGAATACCTCCCGCTGTGCGCCGATGCCGCACAGGTCGAACACTTCCGGGCAAAAGCAAATAGGCACGATAAGCCTCGGGCACGCCCGGGATTGTAAAGGTCAACTCAACCCATCCGGCGGTTCCAGCATCCCTTGCTTCCAGGGCGGATGCCTCGGGGACCAACACAACAAGTCGGGCTCGCTCCGTACGAAAAAGTGCGGCGCGGAAGCCCTCCGGCGATTTGAGCTCCGAATTGACCAGTGTTCCCCCTGCAAGGAAAGGTTCGAGCATCTCTAGCTCTAGCTGAAGAAGCTGAAGCACCATCCGACGGAATTGACTGCCCGGATCGTTTCCGTCGACCCGTCCCGCTGTAGTAAAAACAAGGCCTCGGGCCCCGACCCCAACGGCTACTAACGCTGCCGATCGAACGGCTGTCCAAGACGGTTCATAGTCAGCGTGTTCTCCCAGCCCAACAAGCTGAAGCTGTTCGCGCACCCATGGCGGAAGGTGAACGGGAATCCCGCCCCAAAAAGGTGTTCCCGGGCGAGCCAACTCGCTACGAAGCCGGAGCCAACTGGCCCAATTCGTAAGCGTTAGTCCTTCTTCCCATAAAGGCCGCTCAAAGACAAGAATGTCGCACAAGCGGCTCATTTCTCGGGTGCCATCCAGCACGTGTGCCACGCAAGGAGCATCCTGCCGCCAAGTCAACGTCCGAATGTACTCCGCCGTCTGACGGACCCGCGGAAGTGCCCCACGACCCAATTGATGCCCCAAATTCCAAGCAAGAAGCTGTTCCCAACCTTCTGGTGAAGCCGCATGAGAAGAAGGATAAGGACCAAACGGGACCACCTGCTCGGCGGCATGTGAGTCGGAGACTGGGGGGGGCGCCACGACCCACAAGCCAACCCGTTTCGACTCCCTTAACAAATCCGCAGACACTGAGCCGGTCACCCAGATGCCGTTAAACCCCGTCTGTTTCAAAATAATTAGAGGTTCACCTTGCCACGTGATCAGACGCGGGAAAATCGGCCGAAAACCTGCAAAAAGGGACGAGCCGGCCAGCCTGGGAGCGTGTTGCTGGCCAGGCAGATTTGAACTGAAAGGCACGACGGGCAATCCCTGCACCCCACTAATTTTCCCAACCAACGGTGTGTGCGAGCTTTCATTCGGGGGCTGAGCTGAAAGATTTTCGCCAAAATTGGCTGAAGCAGGACCGCTCGAAAATGCGTCCTGCTCGCGGATATTTAAATTGGCACTTGAAACCCCGAACCCTTCTCCACTAGCGGCGCCGGCAAGGCCGACCGCCGGGGCAACGCTCAAATCTTGGAATGGGTCCAGCCCTGCCAAATCGACTTCGAACCCAGCGTGGCCAACTCCAAAGTTCAAGGAGTCCTTCCCAGATTCTCCCCCAGTTCCTTCGACCGGATTCCTGTGCGACGGTGTGACCATCCGCGGCGGCCCGTCCTTTAATGAGAGGCTCTGCGGTTGAGGGGGCGACAGGCCATTGAGACTGTCTGCGGGTATTGAAACCCCTAGATTAAGGGCTGAGTTCAAGTCACGCTGAAGACCCAAATTTAGCTGCCCAAAGGAGCCTGCAGCCAATGCTGGGGTTCTCACTACCCTAAAGGAGGGGTTTTGCCGGCCTTCGCCGCCATAGGGCGGAAGGTTCGCGGGATCCCAGGGAGAATTCCGCAGGGGAGGTTCTGCCTCTGCTGACACAAATCCAACCACCCGCGGCGGGCCAAGAATTATATTAGTTCGGTAATTATCTAAGTAGATATTTACACCCACTTGATCGATATATGCCCCCTTAGGGTCCACGTCAGGTCCGTATTCGGCCCGCAGCACAAAAAGCTGCTTGCTGATGAGGCGAGGTATGTCCTCCAACGAAAGCACCTCCCATTTACCGTACCGGTTGTACTCGGGGCCAAGGAGCACAAACCGGAGCGGTTCGCCGGTGGACGGGTTTCGGCTGTAAGGAAAGACCACACGCACACGAAGCCGAGCACCAGGCCGCTCTGCAAGAATCGCTACCGATATCTTTAACTCGTCGATCACCCTACTTTTCGGCAAAGGATGGATTACAGAAATTTGGGTTCTTGCCGTTCCTTCTAGGGCTAAAACCTGCCAAGTGCCGGAAAAACCGGCCGGAGCCTGCGGCGGCGCCTCCTGGAGTACTTGCTGAGAGATTAATCGGTATTGATTCCGGTTTCCCTCCAAAGTCCAGGCGCTCCCTCCGGTAGAAGGCGCAAGCCCCGGGCCCACCCCGAACCCGGACATGGCAAAGCTATCTCGCAGAACACCAACCCCAAGCCAAACTGCCAGAATTAACCCCCCTACCGATCTGAGGGCCACGTTTCCATTCACCTGTGGCATCAGCACAGTGTCCATGGAGTCACCCCGCATGACGCTTAAACTTCCGTGTCTGCGAGCCACCCTTTCCTTCCCCCTCAAACGGCCATACCGACCTGGATCCCTCTCTTATGCCGGGCTGGCAAAGCTGGGCAATTCGTGTTGCTTATAACGTTCGGAGGAACTTCCCGGCTAGAGCATCATGTGTATTTTTGGCAACACAGCGACGCCATGGTCTCTGCAGTTAAGACGCAAGTCTTTTTTAAGAAAAGGTTTACGTCTCAGATCGAAGAGAATCACATAACGGAATGCGATTCGCTTCGGTTGACTCCAGTGTTCTGAAGGTCCTTAATAACGCCCGGTTAGAGAGGCAAACTGTGGCACCGCAGCGGATCGATTTCGGCTCTCAACTCGCAGGTATCGAAGCAGAGATGATGGCACCCTCACGGTTTGTCGGCGATGATCCCGAAGCTATTCCCCAGGAACTCCGCGAGCTAATGGCGGAGGTCGCAGCACTTCCAGAACACTTTCGAATTCGCTTGGAGCCCGTGCTTGAGCGAGTGATCGAAAGTGCGCGGCGGCGACGAAAGGTCCTCGGGCTCGTCCAGGAAGCTCTCGCCCAGCTTAGGCTCGACATGAAGTATTTGATCTTTGATCTCGAGGCCACCCGTCGCGAGCGAGACGCCTACCGACGAATTGCGGAAGGCAATAAATAAAAAGGCTTGGTAAACAAAAATGGCTTGGTACTCGTTCAGAGTTCAGCAAGCCCGGCCTGGCTAAAGCTCTTATCCCACCTGCCCAAGTCGTAAACAATACCCGCAGCCAGGAGAGCCTTCGGGCCAGCACGATCCTCTCCCGCCAATCACGGCGGGAGACTTCTTCCTGCCATTCGAAAGCCTGTTCCTACCCTTAAAGTGACAGCGGGTCACGCCAGGGTGAAGAAAGGCAGCTAATAAACCGGGGAATTTCCTCCCCCGGAAAAAATGCGAGTTGAGTGCGAAATGATCCGGGAGTGGACTTTGCTCGAACCAACTGCAGGGGTTTCCGACTAACTTTTGGAGCGGCAGGATTCTCCTCCCTCCCAAACGGACCTTTATGCGGGCGGCTATGTGAGGCCTCTTTCCCCGACTAAACTGTGTCAAAGAATTGTGCCAGCATAATCTTGGCGACTGATTCCGGAGTAACTACCCGCCCTCTATTTTCGGAAAGGATGCCCGAGATTGAGCCACAAATTCTTTCGGCGCCCCATGGCCAAAATGACCTCACCAGCGCGAAACAGGCGCGCCTACAGGTTCGAAAATCCCCTTGCGTTGCTACATCGTCTCATTTACGCATAAGAGATCACGAGCACCACCTTTACTGCGGGCAAGAGGGTACAGGTGGTGCCGGGAAAATGCTAAAAATTCTTTTTTCAAGCAAGTAGCTTCCGTAAGGCCTAAGAGGAAAAGCTCCCAAGGATAGAACTCCCGCTCTTTCCTGGCGGTGTGGTACGAAGCCGCGCCGCTCCTAGGAAACCTCCAAAGGGGGACGTAACATTTCGCCAATAACTCAAGGACAAACAACAAAGTATCAACGGAGCTGACATCAGCAAAGCTGTGCGAAGTGTCGCAATCAGCGCCGGTGAAAAGGGTTGTTCAAGATGTCCCGAACGGAATCCTTTCTTCGAAGAATTTATGTGTCTTTGTCGCTGACGCTGGCCGCCCTCACCGCCAACTTTACGGGCCGGGGGAACCTTCTGCAACCGGATCGTTTTGCTTACGCGCGCGAATCGGGGGGCGAAACATATCAAAACCTAGAGCTACTTTTCCTCGATCCCCCGGCTGCTGCTCGGCCTGCTGTTTATTGGTGCTGGCTTAACGGAGTGGTGGACAAATCAGCCTTGAAACAGGAACTTGCCGAATTGGCAGGTAAAGGTATACGTGGTGTGTACGTCTTTGACATCGGTGCCCGGAGCTGGGATAAACCACTGCCCGCAGGTCCGGCATTCCTGAGCCACGCATGGCTTGAGGCATTCGCTGAGGCTGTCCGTCAGGCAAACAAGCTCGGGATGGAGGTAGGGCTCATTACCTCGAGCAGTTGGAATGCGGGAGGCCCGTGGATCCCCTCGGAGCTCGCCTCCATGGCACTCTACCGAGTTACAGTGCTTTGGGAAGGCCCGGGCTACCGCCGGGAACGTTTACCGTTACCTCCCGTGCCGGCGCAGGCCCCTCGGGACGAGACCGGTCGTCTCAGCTTCTACCGGGACGTTGCAGTGCTAGCTATGCCCGATGATCCACCCCGAAAAAAGGAGTTCTTCGTTTTCCGGCTCCTTGGAACAGATTTACACTTGGTAGATCGAACGGTTTTTTATCAAGCACCTTCGCGGGCTGATCAAAACGACAAGCCCGTTCGGCAGGTAAAAGAATTTGCGGTGTGGCTTTCGTCGACAAGCGACGAGCCGGAAGCCTTCCAGTTGGTGCTGCGAGGAACACTTCGACCGGAGATCGGCCCGCAGGAGTTTCGTTTTAAGCCCACAACAGCTCGCTATGCCATGCTGGAACTTCTCGAGAGCCACTTAGAAGAGCTCTCGGGATACGACTTGGCGGAATGGGAGCTTTACAATCAGAATGGTCTCAACGTAGCCAGCATGTTCACCCCGGACGGCACACGCACAGGAGCTGCACTTTTGTGGTGGGGATCACAGGCCTCAATGGATGGGCCTGGATCGGCTGCGTGCATCCACGATGCCGTTAAAGACCAGCCGAAGGGCGTCTGGAGCTCGGCAGAGCCGGCTCCGTTGGAGATACCTCATGTTGACAAAGTGATAGACCTTACCGATAAACTTGATTCGGAAGGATTCCTCACTTGGGAGGTCCCGCCAGGTCGGTGGCGGATCATCCGTTACGGGTGCACTAACACAGGGCAACGGCTGGTACTGCCTAGCCCCCATTCGGGGGGCTTAGTTCTGGATCACCTAAATCCTGACGCCACCGCTTTTCACTTTCACTACATCATTTCCCGGCTGAAGGAGCACCTCGGACCGGAGCTGGGAGGTTCCCTGCGGCAGCTTTACGCCTGTAGCTACGAGGTGCGGGGAGCCACCTGGACCCCCAAGTTTTTGGACGAGTTTCGCCAAAGACGGGGCTATGATATGCGGCGTTACTTGCCGGCTCTTGATGGCTACATAATTGGCACCTGGGGAGAAACACGCCGGTTTCTCCACGATTTCCGCAAAACCTTGGGAGAGCTTCTTGTCGACGGCTTCTATCGCAAAGCGGCAGAAATCTGTGGCAAACACGGACTGCGGCTGTGCGCCGAGGCGGGAGGTCCAGGACTTCCCCTTCACCAGGTCCCCGTGGATGCCCTCCAGGCACAAGGGGCTGTGGACATCCCCCGCGGTGAGTTTTGGATCGAGCATGATATCTGGGTGGTGAAGGAGACGGCATGTGCGGCCAATATCTATGGCAAAAAGCAGGTGGATATGGAGGCGTTTACAAGTTGGCGGCACTGGCAAGATGGCCCATGGCAGCTGAAGCCAATTGCGGATCGTGCTTTCGCGGAAGGGGCAAATCATTTCACCTTTCATACGTCGGCGCATCGCCCCGGAGACGTCAAGCTTCCCGGGTGGGTGTATCATGCCGGTACTCACTTCTCGCCCCATATAGCATGGTGGCCCTTAGCTGGCGCCTTTGTGGATTACATTGCCCGCTGTTCGGCCCTGCTGCAGTACGGGCAATACCTGGCTGATGTGTGCTACTATTACGGCGACGGAGGCTTCAACTATGTGCCGCCGAAACACGTCGATCCTCGGCTTGGCCTCGGTTACGATTACGACGTTTGTAACGAAGAAGTCCTACTTACTCGCGCGGATATCCACAGGGGACGCCTCGTCTTTTGGCCGGACCAAACCCCAGGCTATGCCGTGCTCGTCCTTCCAGATAGGCGGGAAATCTCTCCGGCAGTATTGAGCCGGCTGGCCGAACTTGTGGACAAAGGACTTATCATTATCGGACCACCTCCCGAGCGAAGCGTCTCGCTTAGCGGCTATCCGCAATGTGATCAACAGCTTCAAGAAGTTGTCCGGAAACTGTGGGGACCGCATCCGCGATCCCCGCAGGGGGAAAGACGTGTTGGGCAAGGACGAGTGATTTGGGGTAAAACTGTCCGGGAAGCGCTCCTGGAACAGGGCGTGTTACCCGATTTTTGGTTGGAAGATCCACAAGCCCGGGGGGAGCCCGGGAGCCTTTCAGGCCATGCGTGCCAAGGCTGGCCCCTTGATTTTGTTCACCGACGGGGGTTGGAAGCGGATGTGTACTTCATTTGGAATAAGACCAATCATTGGCAAAATCGTTGGGTCTCCTTTCGGACAGAGGGAAACGCACCGGAGCTTTGGGACCCGGCAATCGGCAGCATGATCAAGGCACCGATCTGGCGGCCTGGCGAAACTCGGCAGTTGGTTTATTTGCAGCTCCCACCGCGAGGAACGATCTTTGCCATCTTCCCGCGACATGCTAAGGGCAATTCACAATCCAAAGTCCCGCAAACAAGGATTACCGCGGTCCAGAAGAATGGTCGGTCGGAACTTGTTCCCTCCGACACTGAACCCTCCATTCTGGTGCGACCCTCCGGCTGTAAAGAAGAACCCCTGCTTATTTTCCGCGAGCCGGGAGCTTACTTAGTCCACCTTGACGGTGGCCCCCCGTTGAGTGTTCAGGCGGCACCTCAAGTGCAGGAGCTCGCGGGACCTTGGCGGGTGCAATTTCACCATCCTTTCGACACGGTGACCGAAGAAATTTTCGATAAGCTTATCCCCTGGAATGAGCACTCCAATCCCGCCATTCGCTATTTTTCTGGACTGGCTACTTACGAAATAAACTTTGAGCTTGAGCAGAATCTCTCGCGGGGTCAGCGGCTTATCCTCAGCTTAGGCGAAGTCCATTTTCTTGCTGAGTTAGTCGTCAACAATCATCTTGTCGGCACCTTGTGGACTGCCCCTTGGGAGTGCGATATCACGCCATGGGTCCGGCCGGGAACAAATACGTTGAAGATCCGCGTAGCCAACGACTGGAACAATCGACTGGTGGGAGACGCTGGACAACCGCCAGAAAGGAGGAGCACGGAGACCAATATCCCGTGGTCAATCTCATGGCGTCGCCTGTGGAAGGATACGCCGCTCCAGCCAGCCGGTCTTATTGGCCCAGTTCGACTCCTCTGCCTCGAGTCAGTTGCCTTAACTACCCCCCCTGCTCCAAGCAGGTAACAACGCGGTGGGAGCCTCACAGAGACGGCGCCTCTCAATCGCAAAACGAACAAAAATTCGCAGCGCCTGTCGAATCATACGCAAGGCCGTGCGTAATATTCTCTCAAGAGGGCATCCACACTGAAGGCACAAAGCACGCCAGCTTCACGCTAGAGTTACGATCGAGAGTACTTTAATTTGGACAATTGCTCAAGCGGTGACAGCCATAGCCACTGCAATGGCTTCCTCCTAGTGAATCTATCCCCCTGCGCAGCAAAAAGCAGAGGCAATTCAGATAATCTCCCGCAGACAAACAGGGACGGGTAAACTCTTGATGCGGCTATAGTGTCGGCGGATACCGCAGGAGTAAAGCCTGATGCCCGCGCCTTGCCCCATTCCATCAACACGCGGGCCGATGGGAGCGGGCAAATTCTCGCAGAACGTGCATGTTGGCGTCCGGAGTATCGCGGGGGACTTCGCACCCAGCAGCCACGATATAGCGCGGTTGCGCCGCCTGGTAGCAAGCTTCCAACTCTGCGTAGATCACTTCTGGGTTACCGTCCCGAAGAACTCGCACGGGATCGATGTTGCCGCAGAGGATTACCTCTGGACCCATCTTGCGACGAGCTTCCGCCATAGACACAGGAAAATCAAGATCGATGATGTCTGCGCCGACTTGCGCCATTTCCTCCAAAATGGTAGCCGTTCGTCCACAAATATGGAGGCGGACATATCCTCCCAAGCGATGGATGTTGTCGACTAAGCGCTTCTCGTAAGGACCCACTAGTTCCCGATAAAAGCGTGGCCCGATGAGGGAGGCGGCCGAGTCACCAATGCCTACCAGATCGGCTCCCGCCTCGATCTGCGCCTGCGCAAAACGCGTCTCTACTTCAACCACGAATTCAAAAAGGTCCCGGACAAACGCCGGATCGTCGTACAGGTCGATCATAAGGCGATTGATACCACGCAGATCGGCAGCCTCGGCAATCGGACCCTCTACCCAGCCTTCGATTAAAAACTCTCCCCCCACTTTCTCCCGGAACAGCCGGATCGCTTCCAGGCGATCCCGCATCCGCTTCCCCGACCAAGGATCGGGCACTTTAAGTTCAAGAAGTTTCCTTTTATCTTCGAGCAAGCTCCGCGATTCGTCCAAAGCCGGGGGTTGGTCGGGGAAGAAGCGAACTGGGGCGCCCAAATCGGAAGCCTCCCGGGCCGGGTCCGAAATACTCATTACCGAATCGAATCCAAATTTCTCCGCCGTCACCAACTGACTCTCCACAAGTTTGCGATAATCGGTGGCATATTCCCCGTATGGGATACCCATCTGTCGTGCCGCAAACATCATTGTGATCGGTGTCAAGGGAAGACTATCGACAGGCCGACCCTGGAGCATGGCCATCATTCGCTCGTAACCATTCATGGAAGCGACTCCCTTTTGTCGGCACCTGCGGGCTTACTTGGCAACCTCCGGGACCTCCCCGTATTAAGCGTCTAAGGAACGGCCCAAGTCTAACTTCGAGCATGAACATGCTTTTCCAGCTGAAGACTTCGTCCCGAAAGGTTGGCCGTGTAAACACGATCTCAAGGCCAAGAGCATCCTCTCCGGTAGTTTGAGCTTTTGCAAGTACCCAGCGGTCCCACCCGCCGGCCTCATTCCGGCGGCTAAGGTTCTAACTATTCGTTCCTGGGGCAGAAGCCGGCTCCGGTATAGGTTCGGCAACGATAATCCTTTCGTCAAAACTCGGTGCAATTCGATTCCCCGGCGGTACCACAAGAAAATCTTCTTCGTCCCACTGGCCGTCCACAAGGTTTCGGATAAGGCGCAAATCCCCTTGGACTTTCTGAAATCTCCAGCCTCGCCTTGCGGCTTCTTCGCGTACCTGCCGCTCAAAACGATCATCTGGCTCGATTCCCATCTCAATAAACACGAGCGTATGGTAGCGCTGGTGGAATTGCCGCAATTGCTCCCACAAGTAGCGAGCATTGTCCTCTCCATACTTGGCAACCAAATCCTCAAGAGTCATATCGAGCCCCGTACGCCGCTGTACACTCTGTGGCCCGAGTTGCTCGAGGGATTCGCCCCGTTCAATCCACCCAGTGGTTTTAAAGTAAACACCAGGATTAGCATAAAAAAACTCCAGATACCTCTCCTTACTCCCAAAAAACAAGGTAATGCAATCATGAGCGCGAGGGACAACAAGGGGAATCGTTTGTGCCGCCAATCCCACGATGCCGTTGTTGCACAGTCCGTACCCGAGAAGTAACGCGTCGTAACCTGAAAGATCCAGACTGCTCAAGGTCTCCCTGAGGCGGCTGAACATTCCCGGTTGGCCCAAATCATGGAGCCCCTTCGGCAAAAAAGTAATGTCTACACGATTTGGCGACCGAGCCACTGCCCAACAAATTTCACGGTAAAGAATTTCGCATGCAACTAGTTTATAACGCACGTTCGTAGCTCTCAGTTAAATAAACTCTTCCTGCTACGGAAGCGTCCGCCAACAATTCGTGTACCTGACCAAAGATCACCGAGAGTCAGGACCTGGCTACCAGAGGGCCTAGGTTGCCGGGGGCTTTCGCTTCAATCCATATCTGTTAATCCTATGGAACTCTGCCTTCGGATTACCAGCTCGAGGTTCCACGGACGACCCTTCTTCCACCAACTTAGGCCCAGCACTCAATCTGTGTGACCTCGACTCCCTCTTCACAAGGCCTAAACTCGTAACGGGTAGCGCCCAACACGAAGGGCCGTATCAAATAACGCGACAATATTTTCTGGAGGTACCTTCGCTTGAATATTGTGGACCGGTGCGAAAACATATCCCCCACCCGGAGCAAAAATGCGAATATGCTCCTCGACCTCGCGGGCTACTTCCGCCGGATCTGCAAATGGTAATGTGTGTTGGCAGTCGCAGGAGCCACCCCAAAACGTGATTCGATCTCCGAACTCGGACTTTAGCCGTGCAGGATCCATGCCTTTGGCACTTGTTTGAACCGGGTTAATGATGTCGACGCCCATTTCGATTAGGGAGGGGATAAAGTCGAAGATGGCTCCATCATTGTGCATAAAGACTTTCCAAGGGGTATGCTCATGGATCCAATCGAGGCCCCGTTTGTAGTAGGGCATGATTAAATTCCGAAACATCCGCACCGAAAGAAATGGTCCGGTCTGAGTTCCCAGATCATCATTGAACTGGACTATTTGCACATGGTCCCCGACTGCAGCGTAAAGCCGACGCAAGTTTTCAATCCAAGCTTCGACCAGTCGCTCGTAAAGGGCGCAAACATAATCCGGCTCGGTAGCCAAGGTAACCATCCACGCAGCAAAATCGCCTGTGCCCAGACCGAAGAAAAGCTCGTAAGGTGGCCCTAGCTGCACGAGGATTGCAAAATCCGTGTTGTGATAATATGCTTCCGCTTGAGCTGCCAAAAAATCGCATTCTTCCTGTGTCAACAGGGGAAGCTCGAGTGTCTCAGGATCAGCATGGGCTGCCCCAGGATAGACTTCCAAACGGTCGAAGTAAAACCCATCCTTCGGCATCAGTGCCAAGGGTTTGCCTTCGGGCGAAAGGATCATCAAACTTCCATCTTCGCGAACCACCGGGTGAAAATCTCCGGGCACTTCCACCGGGGTGCCATCGAAGAGTTGCCACGGCTTCCAATTTTCGTTACGAATTCCGAAGACGACCGCCGGCCGATAGATCCCCACGACGTCCGCCCCAAAACGCTCCAGAACCGGCCGCTCCACTTCGGCCAACATCTGAAATAGATCAAAGACCCGAGCCGAACCCGGAATTCCCAAATACTGCTTCAGCCGGTAATAAGCGCTAGCGGCTATGCCCGACACCCGAGTCCCACCAAAATCAATGGGCACTCTATCCGGCTCGCGATGATTGATTGCTGCCAAGACACGCTCACGACTGGTCATCGAAAGGCCTTTCCTGCTAACGCCGGCGTGCTCCTGGAATGGCTTCCGCGCAATTCAGCTCTTTGAAGATCTCAGTCGGGCTAACTCTTCGACAATAGCACGGATGAACTCCGGTGAAGTACCGCAGCAACCGCCGATAAACTGAGTGCCGCCAGCCACCAGCTGGGGGACATAAGCTGCGAACTCATCCGGTCGCATTCGGTACACAATCTGTCCTTCCACCATCTCGGGCATTCCCGCATTGGGCTTCAGCCACACGGGAGCCTGAGTAACCTCACGAAATTGCCGAAGAAGTTCGCCAAAACTCTCGATGCCCCGGCCGCAGTTAGCCCCAATTACGTCCGCGCCCACCTCAAGCAAGGTTCTTGCTGCCTGGGCACAAGTGACGCCCATAATGGTGCGATCGAAGTTTTTTCCCGCCTGAAATGCCATACACGCCACTACCGGAAGTCCGGTGCGTTTTGCGGCGCGAACCGCGATTTGAGCCTCGGTCAAATCCGACATGGTCTCCACCACGATGCCGTCGGCTCCGGCAGCCGCCAGTAGGTCCGCCTGCTCGGTGAATACCTCTTCGCATTCCTTTTCGGTAAGTTCCCCAGTGACCAACAAGGCGCCCGTGGGGCCCATGGAGGCGAAAACCTTGGCCACTCCGTCAGCGGCCTCTTTGGAGAGAGCAACTCCGCGACGATTGATGGCCTCCACCTCAGCTGCCAGCCCGTGACGTCGTAAGTTCGCCCGATTTGCGCCAAAGGTATTGGTCAAAATGATCTGACTTCCCGCCGACACATAGCTGCGGGCCACCCGAAGGACGGCCTCCGGGTGTTCCACGTTCCATTTATCAGGGAGCACCCCCAACGGTAATCCTAATGCTTGCAATTGGGTCCCCCAGGCGCCGTCCAAGATCACCGGCGCTTTGGCAATTAATTCGTTAATCAGCGGATGCATTCGTTCACCTTAAATTAGCGGATGCATTCGTTCACCTTACACATGGACAGGTTAGCTCTGGAAGATGGTTCGGCGAAGTGATCCTCGAAAGCTTAGCCCGAAAGTCTTCCGCGGCAAGCCCCCGACTGTTCCATCTGCGACCAGCGTGCGAAACCGGCCGCAGACACCTACGACCGTGGTTGCCCCAATAAAGGAACCCTGACCACACAAGCAAGCAGTACGTCATGGACACGAATCAAGTTGGGAGTAAAATGCCAAAAGCCGCCCGATTGTGACAATCCCGCGATACTTACCTTATATTCCCTAAAGAAGATTCCGCCCGCTTTGCAGAGATCTCCTCTTTGCGACCCCTTTGAGCGTGCATGGCCCTAGAGAGAGCCTCCGGATTTATAGAAATCTCGTACCGCGAGAACGGCTGCCAAACCTGGGTTAGCAATACACTGCTCCAAGCAGCGCACGGCCGGGTGTTCGGCCGGCAAAAGGGAATAACGCCGGCTTGTCGAAGCTACAATCATATCAAGCCCCAACGGCACCGCTTTGGTTAAAAATGCGTTTTGCAAGGGACCTTTCACCGGCGAACCATCGGCTCGTTTGCTGGGCAACATTACGGTAAGGTTGGAAAGCCCTACCACAAAGTGCACCCCGGCCAGGTCTTGGTCCTCCCGAACTCTGACAAATGTCTGAAGCACCCGATTCAAGTGCCCTCCGGTATCTGTGGCAAGCGGTGTCAGTCCTGGATCGATTATCAAGTCGTCATTGGACAGCGAAAAACCGGTCTCCCGAACAAGCTCCACGAGCTTTTGCGCTGCCCGATAGCTATCTTCCGCCGTGGTGCACAATGACGTACGACCGTCCACTACATGTTCCGAAACAAGAAGCACAACCTTACAAGGTTGAATAGCGAGTAGCCGTAACATCTCTATTCGGCCGAGGGAAATGGAATTGAGAATGGGTTTCTGCCCACCGGCCCGCGCCGGGTCATACGCGCGTAAGCCGGCCTCGGCTATCTGGATATCCGGGGAATCGATCACAAGCGGTCGATCTAAAACCTCCTGAATCCGCCGAACTAATTCTGCCATCAGCTCTGGCGCACGAGCCCCCACGTTGACGTCGATATAGTCGGCCCCCTCTTCTGCTTGCTTGCAAGCAAGTTCCACCAAAGCTTGCAGATTGCCACTCTCCAAGAGCTGGTGAGTGGAGGGGACAGAATCGTTGATGCTTTCGCCGATGATGGTGAGCTGCCTGAACTGTCTTACCATTAGAAGCAAGATCCTCCTCGAAACCGCCGACAGAAGATTGACTTTTAAGGCAAGAAAATCCCCGGAATGATAGCAGATCTTGCGCGGTGCCCATCCGAGCTGTGGCAGCCTGCCACTACGCCGAGGAGGCCAAGCCCAGTAACCGTCGCGCAAGCCCCACAGCCCCACTTGCATTTTCACTGTAACCGTCCGCGCCAATCTCGTCGGCAAATCTCTGGGTAATTGGTGCACCACCGACCATGACTTTGACACGATCGCGGATACCAGCCTCCCGCAGTGCTTTGATCACCTCCCGCATATACCCCATGGTAGTCGTCAACAGGGCCGACATGGCCACGATGATATTTTCTTGGTTACCCACCGCTTCGACAAATCTTTCAGCCGGGACGTCTACCCCGAGATCGATGACCTCGAAACCCCCGCCTTTCAGCATGGAAATGACCAAGTTTTTCCCGATGTCGTGGATGTCGCCTTTTACGGTGCCGATGATCACTTTTCCAGCCCTCGCACCCCCACCCTCCGCAAGCAAGGGGCTAATTAATTGCAAAGCCGTCTCCATGGCCCGGCCAGCAATAAGGAGCTCGGGCACGAAGTACTCCTGACAGTCAAATCGGCGTCCCACTTCGTCCATAGCGGGAATCATGTACCGATCCAGAAGTTCCAGTGGATCAGCCCCCTCCGCCAGTGCCCGCTCGGTCACTTCTTTGGCTTTCTTCGCATTTCCCTCCAAAATCGCTTGATAAAGGTCGGCATAGTCGCTCATAACGGATCCTCCTCGGGCCATTCGTGCTTATCGGAGGTCTCGACACACCACAGGAAACCACTGCGGCGTCCGCCGCAGCCAACCTGCCTCGCCGTATAAATCCTCTAGAGCCCTTAAATTTTCCTCGAAAACCAGGCTAAATACTAGTAGACTTTGGGAAACCGTTCCCTAGATCTCCTCGTGGCGAGGACGGTCAGCCCGAATCGTCCCTTCCTACCCTTTAGATCCCCGGCGCCTGGAGAAGTTTTGCCCTGAAGTTCTCTGGAAAGGAGTCTTCTGGTGCGCCCCGCGGTGGACTCAGCCCGTTTGACCCAGCTCGTTCCGTTGGCGGTGCAGCACTAATTAAGCCAGAGGGTCGTCGGCGCCCACATGCGTTCGGAGTGGGCGAAGCCGACGGTCGAAATCCTCGGGCACCTCCGGATGCCTATCGACCCATGCGGAAAAGCTATCGACAGCCTGCCGCAGATGAAGATTGCCTCGGGAGATATCTTGAAAAAATCCCGTCACCTCCCCCGTGAAATTCCCGCTCAGCTTCACGGGACTATCGCTCTCGATTCGCATTTCCGGTCCACTTAGGAGGTTGTTGGCCACCACCAGTCCGGGGTTATCGTGGACCAAACGGATAAGCCGCTTTAACCGAGAGTCCGGGCAGTGAACCGTATTGTGAAGGATACGGCAGTTGTCGGTGTAATCGGCCAAGATCCCGTTTTCGGGGGCTCCCACGATGAAATTATTACGCACAACACAACCGATGCAGTGGATGGGAAATCGGGAGCGATAGCTGTTCCCAAGACAGATTCCGGAATCGCAACTCACGATGACATTTCTCTCTACCACGCAGTCGCGGCTATCCATCCACAAAAAGATAGCTCCCCGGGCTTCGCCTGTCCGGCCACGAATCCCCCAAAACACATTGTCCGAAATGACCCACTCCCGGGCCTGCATCGCATCGATGCCCCCCACATAGTTGCCTCCGAAGGTCTGCAGAGTATCTGTAGGATCATCCTCCCATGTTTTTGGTCGCTCATTGTAAAACAAACAGTACTGAATTCGACATCGACGTGGGCTCAATTTGTCGGCAAGCTCTTCCGGGACGGCCGGAGCTTTCACTCCGCGCTGCCAAATGTTCTGGATAATGCAGTCGTAAATGGTCACCTCGTGCGACTGAAGATTCGAATTAAGCTTAAAGCCATTCCAACGGACATTGCGAATCGTTAGATGGGCAATGGTGACGCCTGAGCACCGGCTGATACCAATAAGCTCGCCATGACGACTTTCCGCCCCATCCAGAATCACCTTTTCACGATTGCCGGAAGCGCTCCGCAGGGTCACCCCATCCGTATGAATTTCGAAATAACGTGGGATTTTGTACACGCCATCCTCGACGAGGATTGTTCCTCCCGGGGGAACCTGTTCTGCCGCTGCAAACAGCTGGTCTACAGTCCGCACATGGATCACTCGGCCGGCAGGGGCCGGAAGCGGAGGAGCTTGCGGAACCCAGGAGAAATCGGGTAATTGTCCGGTGGGTGTTCCACTTCGGTGAGAGCTTCCGAGGCCTTTGGTCCATGTCGCACCCCACAGCACATAAGGCAAAAGCATACTGCCTTGGCAGGCGCGCACGAGCAGGTTACGTCGGGCCATACCTCGGGTTTTAGGCTTCGATGCTGTTTGTCTTGTCCTTTTCGCCTTCCTAAACTCACCGCGGGGAAGTGCCATCGTGCTACTCCCGAAACTGTAACAGAGACTAGTCTTCGCGCACGCATTTTGTGGGGGAAAGTTCAGGCCGAATTCGCGGCGGGCGGTAGCGCATCTCCACACTAACGCCACAAATCGTGCGGTTACGTCCTCGACCCCTCCAACCCGGCTGTAATGGCCACCACTGTGTGGAACAAAGCTTTATTAGTAGCCACGACGCAACCTGAATCCACCCGTCGTTGCCCTTTCCAATCGGTGAGATACCCTCCAGCTTCCTCAAGGATAGGAAGCAGCGCGGCCGCATCCCACACGCTGACAATTGGATCAATCATGACCTCCGCCCTACCGGTGGCAACCAAAAGGTAACCATAGCAATCGCCCCAAGTTCGGGTCATTTCAGCTTTGGCAGCCAGTCGTTCCCAAACCTCGGGGTGCCCGATCGCCGCAAAGTGCCGGATATCCGTGGTGAGCACGGTGGCGCGGGCCAGGTCATCACATGATGAAACACGCGCCGGCTGACGCTCTCCGGTGCGATCCTCGTACCAGGCTCCGAAGCCCCGGGCAGCGAACACACATTCGCCTGTCGGGGGAATGTAAATCACCCCAATTTCCATTTCCCCCGCGTGCTCGACTGCAACAAGCGTTCCATAGAGCGGTACACCCCGAATGAAGGATTTCGTCCCGTCAAGCGGATCGATGATCCAACGGTAGCCACTCCTTCCGGGCTTAGTGGGAAACTCTTCCCCCAGAATTTCGTCATCCCCAAAAGCCTCTGCAATGCGTGTGCGAACCAGAAGTTCTGCCTCACGATCGGCCTGGCTCACAGGAGTGGCATCTGCCTTTTGCTCAATAGCCAAGCTGCGGCTGCCAAAATAATCCATCGTGAGCTTTCCTGCCTCTCGAGCAACACTCACGGCCAACTCTAAACGCTCTAAAACATTTGCCATAACATCCATCCCATCGGGAAACGGCACATCGCTGGCCGATTTCTCGCTTATCGCAATTTAGTCCTTATTTTTGTAGAGCTTCTTTCTTTAGTTCTTAACTGCCAACTAGGGACAAGCACATCCCTCGGGTTCGCCAAACGGGGGATTGTTAAGGAGGCCACACCAGCGAACGAAAATTTCTCCGAAAATGCCGATGGTGCAGCAACCCCAGTGATAGGGATCCTTTCTCTTTTGGTAGCATTCTGACAGTTTGCCTCGGATCCTACCGATGCCAAGAGGTTGGGACCTCG
Source organism: uncultured Thermoguttaceae bacterium (assembly GCA_938084835.1). Classification (GTDB taxonomy): domain Bacteria; phylum Planctomycetota; class Planctomycetia; order Pirellulales; family Thermoguttaceae; genus DTLM01. Next base: position 13,100 of record CALKER010000024.1, on the reverse strand, counting down.
CGGCCAAGTTTCGCCGCCAAATCCCTCACCTTGGCCGCGATTACTTCTTCGGTCTCAGGGGCGAAAAATCCAGGGCCGATGTAAACGCCACGACATTCATAACCGCCTTCGGCAAGCACTTTGGCCGACGGGATGTAACCGAACATTTCGTTGCAATAGGCTGCTATCCACAAGCGTAAATGCCCCAAGGCGGAGTCGAGAAGAATAGCGTAGTCGCTCACCACCTCGGCAGGCAGGGCTACCAAAGTCAAATCCGCTCCAAATTGCCACACCGCAAATGGGGCGGCGAAGGACGTGGGGAGCACTTCCCCTTTTTGCAGTAACTCGAGCATCCGGCGGGCGTTGCCGGCAACATAGTCTGGCCCCTTGGCCATCGCCTGTAATTGTTCCTGGTCGAACTTTTGCAACGGCAAATCGATGCGCTCGTAGGCGACTTTCAGGGGCCCGCGTACCGGCTGCATATCACCGTTGAGTACCTCGCGTACGGCAGCTGCCAAACTCGCTCCGTGTTGACGCGCATGCTCCACCTCCCCCCGGGGATAAGGATTGACATCGCCCGCGCAACCGGTCACAAACATCGCCTGAAGACCAGGCAGTACCTCTTCCAGCTCCATCTGAGCGAATCCCGCATAGTCCCCAGAAATCTGATAGTGTTGACCCGTCAGCGTGGTATTGTGACACGCATAGCCAAAGAGAATAGCACCGGTGGTGCCATCCTCAGCCATCACCCGAAGGACAGGCACACTACGGTCTACATATCCACGAGGATTCACCCCGATTCGGACCCCACGATCCGTGAATTCGCGACGATTCATTGCGAAAGAGCACACGCCAGTTCCCCATCGGATCGATGCCGGCCACAGATTCGCTGCGGCTGCCTGAGCCGCATCGGCAATTTTGACAATCAGCTCGCGAGTGTAGGCCTCGATCACAGCGCGATTGGGGTCATCGATGGTGTACCCTGATACAGGCCCCAGGCTTACCACTGGTCCAGTGTGCGTATGCGAAAAACATATCAACACTTGCTCGCGTTTTAGGCCCAAACGCTCGTGAATCAGTCGGGTTAATTCCTCTGTCACATTTTCGCGAAAGCCAATCAAATCAAGTGTTAGGATCAATCCCCGATTTCCTTCGAAGTCCTCGAGAAGCAGCGCCTTGGCAAAAAGTGGTGCAAGCACCCCTTCCGACGGCTTATTGCGTGCTGCATACCCAGCAAGCCAAATCGGTTCAGTGGGAGTGATGTCCACGCGCCCAAGGCCCACCTTCCACACCGCAGGATCGGCCTTCGGAACTTGTTGCCCGTAAATTTGCCACGAGAAAATCCCCCAAAAAAACACGAGCGTAGCCAGGATCGCCCTCGCCTGTCGACTGGTTACGGGTTGCGGGTGTCCATCCGCCAAGCGCTGAGGGAGACGGTCTCCAGCCGGCAGGAGCTTCTTCCCATCGGCTCCCCAAACTGGCCTCCCTTGTGAACTGAACCGTACCACAACCATCATGATCACCTCCTTCCTACTTAAAAGAGTGGCATGGCCTAAAATCCAAGGCCGACCAATCTCGCGCAGCTTTATGAAGCTGCCAACCCAACTTTTCGCAGCCGCCGTGTTCAATATGGATGCCTTATGAGGCGTTTTTCGAACTTTAGCATAGCCCCGGGAATTCCCTGCCACAAGTTTGCTCACAGAATTGACCGTGGCGTTAGTGGGAGGTATATCAACCGATCGGCGGAGGACCTTTTAGCTTCCGTGCGTGGCAATCGGCACCTACTGCGAAATACTTGGGCATCCACACGGGGCAAGCAGCACCACGTTAAAAGGCGTTTTCTCGTCGCCACCGCTCAGGGTCTTTCCCCTGTAGCAACGGCGAACTGTTTCCCGGACCAGCCCCACCACATCGGGTCCGCCTCCCAGCGTGAAGATTTTTTGGTCTGCTAGCCTTGATTGGCTGTATATTAGAAGATGGCTAGTGGACTCAATCGGGACGAACCCATGGGGTGTAAGCCGAGGGTTTCTCCCCAAAAGGCTCATGCCAGGTACCGAGTCTTCGGCGGTATAAGCAAACCCAACCATAGACGAACAGTCACAGCGATGGAAACACCGCACATGCACGAAGTGAGTTCCCCCCAAACCGGGCGGTCTCTTTTAGAGGGACCTTTCTTCCGCGATCTGATTTTCGACCAAGCGGGACGAGAATTCCTCCGCCAGCGACTTTTGGAGTGCCTTGGCGGCCCGTGGCCTGAGGGTAGCGACTTACGCGTTTGCGTGCGTGAGATAGTGCAAAAAGACACCTATCGCATCGAATCCATCACTTACGAAGCGGTTCCTGGTGAGCCCGTGCCGGCTTTGGTCCTGGTTCCGGACGGCATTTCATCCACCAGTCCTGCGCCGGCAATAGCGGTATGGCATCAACACAACGGGGAATGGCACTTAGGAAAAAGCGAGCCGGCAGGGCTCGCGGGAAACCCTAGGCACCATACTGCGGTAGCCCTGGTACGCGACGGGTACATTGTGCTTTGTCCCGATGCCCTTTGCTTCGAGGAACGACGAGATCCGGAGTTAGCTGGTGGAGATTACGAACGTTTCGAATTTCTGAGATACCTCGTGAGCGGGAAGTGCCTCGCATGGCGCAACATTTTGGATATGCGTCGCGCTGTAGACTACCTTTGCAGCCGGCCCGATGTTATCGCCACCCGTCTTGGCTGTTATGGCCATTCTATGGGTGCAACTTTTACTTGGCTCGTGGGACCTTGGGAGCCCCGCTTACGGTGCCTGGTAGGTAATTGCTGTTTACCCACTTATCACGGAATCCACAGGAAAAAGCTGCTGCACTGTTTCTCCAACTTCATCCCCGGCTGGTATCGCTATGGTGATACCCCGGAAATCGTGGCCCTTTCCTGCCCCAAACCGCTTCACCTCAACTTCGGCACCAAAGATGAAGGCAGCCCAATCGACGAGGTCCGGCATGCCGTCGAGCGAATTGCCCGCGTTTACATACAAGCGGGAGTTCCTGAGAATTTCTCCTACTTTATCGAGGAAGAAGCCGGGCACGAACTCACCCCCACTATGTGGGCGCACATCCAACGTTTCTTTCTCAAGCACCTCCAAGGGTAAAGCACTGCGTGGGAAGAAGAGCGATCCACCTTCCCTCGCTGGATGCCACACGCGGTCCGCATCCTCAAGCAGATAATCCCGTCGCCGCCGCTTAAAACCACGGCATAAACGGCATAAAACTGAGTGTGGGGACCAGTTCGCCCACATTGCCGGATCCCAGGACCAAAGGCAATTTCGTGCACCGAATGGCCCCCGTCCTGCGAAAACGTCGGATCCTAGGATCTAGGAGAATCCCAGCTTGCTTTCATCAGATGGTCATTCGAATTGCGCCGAATCCCAACGGCGAGGGGAATCACCGCCATAGGGCGTCTCGACCGGGTCCCCGGAAGCCGGATCCTGAGACCGAGGGGAATCCCTTTTCCCCGATCCCCCGAAGATAAATTGGACACTCTGCTAAGAAAAATGAGGCTTGGGCCAGCCCTAGAAGCTCAGCCAAAACACCATTAGCTCAACTTAATCACGCTTTACCCATCACGCTGGCAATATCTGTTGACTTAGTACGCCGGTCCACTCGGACCGGGAGGGATATCCCGGGCAAATTTCCCAGAAGGTCTGCCTGCGGGGCGGTAGACGCCCACGTCAGTACGCCCATCGCCGTTGAAATCGCCGGCTACCGGAATATCCCCAGGCTCTCCCAAGGCCAAGGCTTTGTCGTGGGCTGTTAGTCGCCGATCGCCGTCGCTATCCAAATAAAAGATGCCCTGGCGCCAGACGCCTAAGTCGTGAATGCCGTCGCCGTTCCAATCGCCCACCACGGGCCAATCGCCGGGTTGGCCAAACGACTCGATCACAAGGTCTGCTGCGGTGAGCCTGCCGTCACCATCAACATCCAGAATCCAACGCCCGTCATAGAAAATTCCAATGTTTGTGACGCCGTCGCCATTCCAGTCACCCGTGACCGGAATGGCACCTTTTCCTCCGAAGAAAAACACATGGTCGATCACATCGGCCCGAAGCGATCCGTGCGAGGTCAGTCGCATCAGCCGGCTGTGGCCCATGCGAGTTGCATCTTCTGGTGGAAGATTTTTAGGAATCCCCTGCCGACGGTTAGCCACGTCAGGAAGTCCCGGCTCCAGCAAGACCATTCGGCTGTCTTCAGGCCACGGGGGCCCGAAGATCCCCACATCGGTTTTACTGTCACCATCCCAATCGCCGGTGACCGGCCGATCCCCTGCCTGTCCCAACTGGAGCCACAGGTCGCCTTCATCCCATTTGCCGTTGCCATTGAGATCCACAAACCATAACCCATCCAAAAAGAGGGCCAGCTGAGCCCGGCCATCGCCGTTGAAGTCGCCAACAACCGGCAGGCCATCCGCATTGCCAAAGTGGGTTTGAAGCAACACCTCAGAGCTAAGAATATCGACGACTATCCAAAGGCCTTGATCTAACCGCCACTGCCCCCACATGGCAGGAGAGAGGCGGTTAGCCACCTCGTGGATGACAGGTCGCGCCGGGGGCGTTTGCCGCGGAGTTCCGCCGTTGATGACACTCAGATGCCAGCTCCACGTCTCTTCCACCGGCCCCCCACTACCCATCAGTCCTGCCCCCGGCCCCAATCGGATGCTCATCTCGGTCTGCGACCCCAACGGCCTTGGCCGCCGGAGAAACTCTGCCGGCCAAAAGTTCGGAGAACTAGTTAAAATCGGCTCGCGGCGGGGGGGATCGGCCGGCAGCAGTATCCGAGGAGAGGTCCGGAGCTCGCTGAAGTTGTATTCTCGCGCGTTATCTCCAGGCCTGAGCGTGATGGCTAAGATCGCATCGTTTTGCGGATCTGTAACTAAGCTGGCCAGAAGTGCCGAATCCACATTTTCACCGGGATTAACTGCAATCCCCCCATGTGTACCAGGCGAGTCCAACCAATCCACAAAACCTGCAGGATGCACCTGATAGATGCAGTAAGTCCCCGGGGGAAGCCCGCTGAACTCGTAATAACCGTTGGCATCGGTGACGGCAATAACTTCTCGACCTGTACTGTCCCGAATAGGTTCTCCATTTTCCCTCATTAGCCGAAGGGTCACGCCTGGCAAAGGAATAGCCTGCGGGCCACGAAGTCCAGTGCGACCCGCGGCCAAAGGGGTAAGACTTTCCCCCGGGATCACCATCAGGGGCGGCCCATCCTGGAAGACATACCCGGAGAGACGCGCCGGTTCCCATTCGGTAAACACATAATTGTCCCCGTGGGCCCCCGGTGCCAACTTAATTCCTGCAATCCGATCGTTGCCCTCGATCCATCCGCCGGCTGTGCCTACACAGTCCGGACCGTCGAAATAGCCCTCCGGTTGGACTTCCACCACTGCGTAAACGCCAGGAGGTAAACCCTGAAACTGCCATCGGCCCTGAGCATCGGTTACAGTGCTTGCCAAACGCACGCCACCGGCTCCCTCCAACCATATAGTCACCCCCGCCAGTGGTTGTTCATCGGGATCTAAGCGACAATTGCCATTCCGATCAGCAATAACCCAACCTGCCAAAGACACCGGCCGAAGCTCGCCGAAGTCATACCCCTGCAGATGACGTCCCGGTAATAACCAAATTCCCGTAATGCGATCGCTTTCACTATCCACTTGGCCCCCGCCGTTTCCGGCGCTGTCCTGCCCATCGAAGTACCCTTCCGGTTGGATTTCCTGAATTCCATAGACCCGCAAAGGCATTAACCCCTCAAAGCGATATGCCCCTTTTTGGTCGGTAACAACCTCCTTCCCGGTGAAATTTCCCGCTTCATCCAAAAGCAGCAGCCGAACCCCGGGTATTCCCGGCTCATTGGCATCGCGTTGACCATTTTCGTTATTGTCTTCGTACACAAATCCGCTGATACTCCCTGGTGGCCATTCCGGAAAATCGTAGCCTTGTGCCACGGTACCCGATGGCAAAACAATTCCGGTGACCCTATCGACACCTGCGATCTGTCCCCCTGCCGATCCCAGACAAACACCCCCATCGAAGTAGCCGGCAGGCTGGATTTCTTCGATACCGTAAACCCCGGGCCACAGGCTTTGGAACTGGTAGCGTCCGGCGGCATCCGTGATAGTGCTTACCAAACGGTGTCCCTGGGCATCCAAAAGCCAGATCACAACGCCCGCCAGGGGATAATCCATTAAGCCGAAACGACAGTCGCCATCCAGGTCGGCAAAAACATGTCCCGAAATAGTCACCGGAAGTAGTTCACCGAAAAGATATCCGCTGCCGCTGCCACCACTTGGCAGAAAAATATCTGTAACCTTGTCGCTTCCATCCTCCAACACTCCGCCAGAATCGCCCAGCTGATCTTTACCGTCCAAGTAGCCTACCGGCTGGACCTCGGTTAACGACCACCACCCCGGCGGAAGATTCTCGAAAAGGAAGAGTCCGTTTTCATCGGTTACCACCCGGAATTCCCGCACGATATCTTCGCCCGTCAACGGGCCCCAATATTCCGCGAGGAGCACGGCGTGGGGAATACCTTCCTCGCCGGCATCCCACAGCCCGTTGTCATTTCGATCGTGGTAAACCCCTCCTTGGAGTGAGACCGGACGAGCTTCGGCAAACTCATATCCCACTCCCCGTTGGCCGCCGAAAAGCTCAATTCCTCGGATGTCGTTGGGCCCGGCCTCTTGGCCCTGCCTTACTCCCTCAATCTGCCCCACCGAAGCGGCCACACTAAAGTAGCCGGCGGGCTGGTGCTGGACCAACCGATACACACCTGGTAAAAGGTTCTCGAAGACAAATCGGCCGTCGCTTCCGGTCAAACTTTGAAGACCGGTAGGCGTGTAGCTTCCTTGCTCCAGTCGCCACAATTCGACAATCACCCCCGGAATCGGCGGTTCGCTCGGAGATCGTTGCCCGTCCAGATTGAGATCCTCAAACACTATCCCCTCAAGGGCAGCCGGAAGTGGGATCTGGTCCAAAGCGATCACTGCCCCAGCGGTGTGGACAGGCAAAGGCACATCGCTTGGGGGAACGTAATCATCCGGCGGCAAAGGCAGCGACAGCGGAAACTCATAGGCGTCAAAGAATCGCGTGGTGCCCTCGGCAGCAAAATAGTGCGGAGCCTCCAGCCGAACCCAAAGGATCGATCCTTCAAACTCGTTCCCTTCCACCACGGCGTTTGGCCCCAGAAAGCCCATTTCGTCAACGTCGATAGTGAAAATCAGCAGGTCACCAGCTTCAAACCCCTCGAATTGGAGGCGAAGGGTTGTGCCGCCGTCAACAACTTCCGCCCTCACCCGATCGATTCCTTCCGCCTTCACCACGTGGAACGGCGAAAATCCGAAGGCGTGGTCCCCTTCGGGAGCAATGTCGAAAAGGGCATCCCCAATGGTTAGTCCGTCACCGAGTTTGTCGGTATCGATTACAAGCTCCACAAGCCGGGTCCCAGGTGCTCCCCCTGTGAAGCTCACGTGAAAGACATTTGGTAACTGATCCTGCCCGGCCGCCGGCTCAAAATACACTACCCCCAAAGTGATCGGATGGGGCTGAAGAGAAAGAAGTTCCCGACGTTCAAGCGGCTCAATTCGACAACATCTAGATCCCCGGCTGCCGGCAAGCGTTCCTCGTCCGGAAAACGACCAAGCCGCCCGTCGATTGGCTCCTTTACCACGGCTTCCTACGGAGTTACCGGATCTCGCCCGGCGCCACAAGCCCCCGAAAAATCTCCGCCAACTTTCTGCCACGATGCCGTGTCCCTCCATGGTTGGGGTCACTAATCCAGCTTCAACGCGGATACGACGCAATTCTCTCCTCGAGACGCACGGTCCACACGCGAAGGGTGGTGTCATAGCCAGCGGATATTACCTGCCCTAAATCTTGGCGGCACAAAAGTCCGGTTATCGTCCCGCTATGGCCCACTAGTCGTGCCACCTCTTCCCCCGTGGAAACCCGAAAACATCGCAGAACGTTGTCCGTACCTCCTGAGAGAACAATCTCGTCATTCCACCACGCAAGTGCGAAGACATTTGCCGGCTGTTTCAAGGTGGTAACCAGCCTACCTTGCTGGATATCCCAGAGGATCACCTTTTGGTCTTCACCGGCAGAGAGTAAGCGTCCACCAGCCGGCGCAAAAGCTAAGGCACGGATTCGCCGCGTATGCCCCCGAAGTTCGGCCGCCAAAGTCCATTCGTTCACCTCCCAAAGGAGAATGTTTCCCGCTCGATTCCCTGCTGCCAGGTACCGCCCATCTGGCGAGAAAGCTAAAGCACGCACGTCGTTACCGCCGCTGTGAAGGTTTTTGGCAAGGCGAAGGCTGGGAATTTCATGGATTGTGACCATTCCGGCAAAGTGCCCAACTGCTGCAAGATGCCCATCCGGTGATAACGCAAGCGCCCGAAGCGCCTCCGAGTTCTGATACTGTGCTTGCAAAGCCACGGCTAACCCATTACTGGACAACCGGTCAAGCTCCCACAGGATCAGGCGACCGTCGTGGCCGGCCGTCACAAGTAGCTGACACCTCGGAACAAATGCAGCAGCGCATACCCAATCGGTGTGGCCCTCCGCCCGCGACAGAAGAGAAAAGGTCTTGGCATCCCAAATCCGCACTAAATGGTCGTCGCCGGCAGTGACGAGGAGCGATCTGTCCTCATCGATGGCTAAAGCCGAGATCACCGAGGCCCGATCTTTTTGAGCGGCCCATTCGTCCCGAACCACATACGCGACTGGGTTAAAGTCGGCCGAAGCCATCTTGGCAGCCGTTTCCCCCGCTGCAGCCCAAACCCCGCCAAAAACCGAAGCAAGATTTAGAATAATAACCAAAAGGACAAATTTAGTGGTATTTGGTGCCATCATGCACTATCGGCCCATCCCATGTTATGTCGTCGTGGCGCACAAATTTTTAATCCCACACCGGGAGATTTAGATTCCTTTGCACACTCAGGCGCCTGCTGACTCAAACACGGCCTGGAAGTGTGCGCACGGTCAGAGGGTGTGACCGAAATAACTCCCGTTTCATGAGCAAACTAATGCTTCCTGATGAACAACTCGCCGGCAGCTCCAACGCTGTCTTTGAAGCCAAGGCTTTTTACGGGACCCAGCCATCCGCCATTCCCGCGAATTTGAAGAAATTCACTTCGGACGATGGCAAGGCCTAGCGATAAACTGTTCGGAGATATTTGGTCCGGCAGCGACCACCGAAGAGAATCGGTCCGAAAAAGCAAACCACTGTTGCGAATTTGTTATGTCCAGTTAAGCCTTCGCTCTTTTTGTATCTTCTCCATTTCCCGCATTCTGTGGCGACCAGTCTCTTTACCGTAGATTGCCGGCTGGATATTTGAAAGAGCCGGTGCTGAGCGTAACCCACTCTGGCCAAAATTATTTCGGGTACCACGGCTTGCCGGTCGGAAGCGCCGTGGATCTTCCCAACGCAAAGTGATGGCGCCAAAGCGGCACCGCGTTCAATGTTCCGGGACGGGCTCGACCGATCCCTTGGAGTGGTCGGAAAACCCGGATTGCCTCACTTTGCCGCTTCCACTTATCTTCTGCACATACAGTCGGAGCGATTAGCCGGCGCTCGGGGCCCGGCCCCTTCTTGAGGGTACTGGGCCAAGACACTCTGGGCGTCGGAAACAGAAGGCGACTCGCCAGGTTTTCTATTGAGCGGTGTCTTATCAAGCGCCATGCCGCGTCTTTTCAATCGTGGCTACAGAGTTTAACGGTGTGGGGAGCCCGATAAATGAATCATTTCGATCGGCAACACGCATGGCCGACCCGGCTTTACGTGTGGATGTGGATCTCCTTGGCCAGCTTCAGCTTTCTCTTCCAGACCGGGTGCACAAGTGCCCTCGCTACAGCCGCGTGGTTGATCAAGGGGCCAAATGTTCCACCGGAGTTCAATGGTCTGCGGGACAAGAAAGTAGCGGTGGTGGCAAGTGCTTCCACACAGTCCATTTACGCCTACCCCAGCGTCGCCAGAGATTTGTCGCGTGCCGTTGCCCGACAACTCCAGCGCAACGTCAAGGGCATTCAGCTCATTCCGAGCGAACAAGTGGAAGAGTGGATGGATAAGAATCAATGGACCGAATATCCTGAGGTCGGTAAGGGGGTGGGGGCTGAGTTAGTGGTCGCCCTCGACATCAACGACTTCCGGCTCTATCGAGGACAGACCGTCTATCAAGGTCGCGCCGACTGCACAATCCGTGTCTTCGACTGCACCACAGGGGAGGTGGTTTTCGAACGAAGACCGCCGGAAATCCTCTATCCCCCGAATCATGTCGTGTCGGCCACGGAGTTGCGGGAATCGGATTTTCGTCGGGATTTTATCCGCTTTCTCGCGGACCATATCGGCCGATACTTCTACCCGCATGATCCCCGGACCCTTTTCGCGGCTGATGCCGCCGCGATTTACTAGCACCCCTTAAGCACGCGAGTTCTTATCGCGAAATATCCGTTCACGTCTCCCTCTCACGAGTTTGCACAGATCTTAAATTTAATGACTGCTAAATTTTGGTCGCTACGGGGGCGAATTTCCTAGATTCAATGACGCGTTTTTTGTTGCCGCCTTCCCATATTTTCATTTCTTCGTGATTTCCCTTTCGGAAATTGCTTCTCAGGCTGGTCAAGCTTGGACCCACCTACCCTTGGCTGCTCGTTGACCGGGATGGTTAACCCAAGTACGATCAAAGGGGATCGCCGCATCGCCTTTAGTGTTCTGCCGCCGTGAACTGGTTAAAAACCGTTAAACCGTTAATCTAGTGGGCGCGGTTATCGACACATACGCGGTGTGTTCTTTCTAGCTGGCGAAGGAAACCAAATCCATGAAAACAAGCGGAATTTCCCGCACCTGGAAGCGTAACGTCAATCCCCCGGCGGGTGCTGCCCGCGGGACATCGCCAGTGAGTTTGGCACAGCGAAGGAGAATTCGGGCAAGCTTGAGGACAGCCTCGGGACTCCTTGTGTGCTGTGGGATTATCGCCGGGTGGATGTCAGTGGACTGGCGCCTTCACGCCCAGCAAATGGGCATGGGTCAAAAAGTGGGCGAATCTGCCGGAGCAGCTGCGGTGGCAGCCCAGCCCCCAGGGGCCAAATCTGCACCAATCCAGGCAAGTGGTCCTACTCCGGCTGAGACGAAACAGCCAGCTAGCCCTACTCCGCCGCCAAAGCCCACCCAACCTGCACCCCCGGCTAGAAAGAAGCAGCTGCCGCCTCCGGAAGAGGTCGCCGTGCGGACAAAAGAGCCCGGCGGTGCCATGGAACTTAAGGGTACCTTTTACCCAGGAAGTGACGGTAAAAACTCCGTTCCCATCATACTTTTACACATGTGGAAGGGCTCGCGGGCCGACTTCGCCTCCCTTGTACCCATTCTTCACGAGGCCGGCCATGCAGTCCTTGTGCCCGATTTGAGGGGCCATGGACAGAGTCGACGTCGATTAGTCACCTCCCCCCGCGGACCGGGAGATCAGACGTTGGATGCAGAAAAGCTTACCCCCGCAGATTTCGCCGATATGGTCCAGTACGATTTAGAAGCATGGAAACGCTTCCTCTTGGAGCGAAATGACGCCGAGGCCCTCAACATCGAAAAGCTGTGCGTTGTGGGTGCCGAAATGGGTGCTGCAGTGGCCCTTAATTGGGCCGCCCTAGACTGGAGTTGGCCGCAATATCCCGGCATGAAACAAGGTCAAGACGTCAAAGCTTTGGTGCTGATTTCGCCGCCGTGGAACTTCCGGGGACTCGACGTCCAAAAAAGTGTCCACCATCCCGTCATCCGCGGGACGCTCTCAGTTCTTCTTCTGGCCGGAATGGAAGATCCCCGCTCGGCCGCCGACGCCCGACGAATTTACGGCATCCTGGAAAAGCACCGCCCGAAACTGGAAGACCTTCCTCCGGGCGAGCGGACGCTATTTTTCGGGCAGCTTCCTACCTCGCTTCAGGGCACCCGACTTCTAGGCGTGCCGGGCCTCAATGTGGAATCTGCGATTGCCCGATTCATCGAAATCCGCTTGGTCAAGCAGGATTATCCCTGGAAAAAACGCCTCACAAAGGCCAATTAGAAATCGGCAGATTGTGGCCATCTTGTGAGTAATTAAGAGCTTTTGGCTCCTCTGGCAGCACCGCCTTAACCCCAGTGGAACGGGTCACGAGTTTATTTCCTCTTGCGGTTTTGAGGGGATGGAGGCATGAGCAGGCCAAGCTTTTTCGGCCGGAGGGACAGCGGGTAGCTGCTAATTCGTCGGGTGGACATCTCTTATGGGGATCGGGTGAAGGTGGTGCGGGGTGTTTCCATGGACGACCGGCGGAGAACACCGTTGAGATCAAGGATGGGCAGGTCGGCCGGCACCATTGCCAAATGGAGCCGGATGGCAAAGGGGGCTAATCCTGTCGGGTGTGGACCCTGGAGCAGCGATGAAGCGTGAGGGTCGATTGGTGCAGGAACTACCGCTGGTGGCGGGTTTGCGGTTTCGGATCGGTCCGGCGGAGTTTGAGCCTCGGGCGGTGGCTCGGGAGAAGACTTCGCCCAGCTGGGTGGCCAGCTTCCATACTGCGGGAGGAGGGAGCTGCCGCCGCTGGCACCCACACCACAGCCATGTCCCGGAGGTGGGAAGGCGGTGGTGGTCTTACGGCCCAGGGGGATGGGCCTAGCGTGTGTTCTGGCCTCGTGGGGCCTAATGAAGCTGGTGCGGATCGCTGGTGAGGGGGATTGGCATCTCCTTTTAAGGGGGTTATCAAATAAAAAGCTGAGAAAGTGGTGGTGAAGTTTCGTCACCCCCATCTGGCAATCGACGAGGATGCCTTGCAACGCTTCAAGCGGGAGCCGAACCTGCTGCGGCAGCTGAGGCATCCCCTCTTGGTGCAGATTGTGGGGTTTGGGAGGTGGAAGGATCATTCGGTGCTTATCACTGAATGGCTTTCTGGGGGAGCCTGCTTGAGCTGGTAGAGGCCCACTGCCGAGCCGGCGCCCTGGGGCCTTTCTCGCAGGTGTTGGCATGGCTTGGGGATGCCTGCCACGCTTTGGAGGCGAGCCACTCTGCCGGGCTTGCGGCTCGGGACATCAAACCGTCGAATTCATTAACGACAAAGGTTGGCTGAAGA
>CALKER010000023.1 GCA_938084835.1 uncultured Thermoguttaceae bacterium | reverse complement strand
TGATCACTCCCACCCTCGGTGGCGGGGTCGCTTCGTGCGTTATCACCGTGCTTTGGGGAGCTAACCGCAGGCTACCCCCTTGGTAGGCGAATCTTTGGGATTGTTTCAGGAGGTTGTCTGGACTGGGATTTTCCTCGGCCGCACGGCTTCGGTCTTTGGCAGATGAAGTGTCAACACGCCATCAGCGTATTCCGCGGTGATTCGTGCTGCATCGATGGCCTCACTCACATGAAACGATCGATGGTAGTCCCCAACCCCATACTCTCGCACCAAATAATGGGTGTCAGGTTGTTGTCGCGGTTCGACCTTGGCGTAGATGGTGAGTATGCCATCCTCAAAATTGATATCAATATTCTCCCGTTTTGCACCGGGGAGATCCGCTTTCAGTAGGATCTCGTCAGCCATTTCCAAGATGTCCACAAGCGGCGTATAGCAGACACCTTGACGCAGATATTCCACCTGTGCTTCCTCAGCTCCTCGCCGTGCACGTTTTTCGTCTGCCATGGATGAATCCTCCTTTTCCTGTGTTTGCCCATTAGTGGCGGCCTCATAACCTTGAATGAAAGAACTCCTGACAACAAGCAGTTCCCTGCGGTGGGACCCGCAGGGAAGCGGACTCTTGCTCGCCCTAGGACCGATGGGATAACAGTCCCGGCAAATGGCACCAAGTCGGAACTTACGCTTGCCTTTGGCCGACGGATGTCTTGGAGGCATCCGCTCCCCCTTTTCCGGCACCTTTAGTGGGCGACAACCTGAATCTTTTTCGGACGAGCTGCCTCGGCCTTGGGTAAGCGGATTGTCAACACGCCTTGTTCTAGCGAGGCTTCCACTTTACTGGCATCCACCTCCGCAGGAAGTCGGACTACCCGAGCCGTCGCTCCCGTTGGACGTTCGCGGCGGTGGTAGGTGGCGCCTTCGATCTTTTGATCGGGATACTGAAGTTTGACGGTGAGTTCGTTACCTATCACGGAGATGTCGATGTTGTCGGGCTTAAGGCCGGGAACCTCAAGCTCGACAAAAAAGTGGTCCTGTTCTTCCCAGATGTTAACGGCGGGTCGAGGCACCTCAGCCCACGGGGGGCCACCAAAACCACGACCTTCGAAGAGGTCCGAGAACAATCGTTCCATTTCTCGCCGCATCTGGGTAAACGGATCACGGACTCCAAAGGGACCGCGCGCCACGGCACTTCCTCCTTTCAACTCTTGTGGACAAATTTGTGAATCTCTTCACTGGCCGCACATCTAGTCACATCCGTGAAGTCGAAACGACCAACTGGCCGATTTTCTCCGGCACTAGGCTTGGGAATGCCGTAAAGTGTTTACGCAAATCGGGTGCCCGAAAAATTTTATGGGACACAACCATTTTTCCCACAAAGACTTACGACTTTTCCCCCATTAAAACTCGCGAAATTGCCTGCCAATTTGGCAGGGCTCGGCCAAGCCCCCGCACGTGGGAGGCTATGCCCGTCTACCGATAGCATTTCAACCCGCTTGGCCCCATCGGGTGACTGGCTTGATGCCCGGAGGTGCTTTTCCCATGGACGTTGCAAAAGGCTTTTCACGCCGTAATCCAACCCATACGCCGCGGACAAGCAAAATTCGCTCGCCTACCTTGAATGGGATGCAACCAGGGGGATTCGCAGGCGATTAAAGCCGGTCGACCTCCATTGCCGGAGCCTTGGGGGGAAACGACAGAAGTGCCTCCTTCATCCTCAGCCCCCTGGATTTTAAGCGGGTGGCAAGGCTCCTCCTTAGTCGGGGCGATCTGCGATTTGGGTTTCAATTGCCCCCTCGAGAACGGCAGTCCATCTTTCGGCCTCACATCGGTCGATGTTGTTTCGCCAAAGGGATGCTTGTTTTGCCCTTGCGCGGAGGGATTTGCGAGTCGATCCGGTAGAGTTCTTTGAATTGTGGTGCGGTAAAGATTAATTGCGGTCTAAAAAGGGTTGCCATGCGGGGATGAGCTCTGGCGGTTCTGGCTCCGCCGCAGAAGATTGGCCCACCTTCGGTACAGCAACAATAAGAGCCGACGCATTGCGGCTCTGCGGGCGAGGGTTGCCCGGCCAATGGTGAGGTTTTCACTCAACAGGATGTTTCCCTATAATCCCGTCCGCTGCTGTCTGCCCAAGCGCTTGCCACTGTTGCAAGTTCGCGTCCTTGGTGTTTGCTCGCACTGGAACGCGATTTTAAGAGATAGCAAGAAAGGTTGAGTGCGGCAGTTCGCACAAATAGGGAAAGATACGTCAACTGCGAGAAGGGAAATCAAGGATAACAGGAACCCGGTCGACTTGCGGGTCCAATGCTGCGAAGGCGGGGCATTTGATTCGATTTTTTGCTGCTAAGCCCATCCCGCACATGAATGTGAGCAAAATAAGCGATATGAGAGATTTGGCGAATGTGGTGAAAATCCTGAGGGTTTCTGCCCGGCTTTTCACGAACGCTTTTGAGGCACTTTGGATGTCAAAATCTGACATGATGGGCTCCCGTTTCAGCACCTTCTGTCGCCACCGTGCCCGATGTGTCGGGGGCCATGTCACTCCGGCATGTTGGAGCCCTCTTTCAATGCGGAGAATCTCCCCCAATCAAGTCGGTGTTTTGTCCCTCGTTTGGGGCGTGCTAACGGCCACTACTGTTTTAATGGTCGGTGGTTGTGGCACATCGCGGTGGTCTGATACCGCCCGGACGGCTACCGAACAGCTCCTGCTCTCCGATGCGATCGATCGTGCGGTGGGACGGATGAATTTCAGTGCCCTTGCGGGTAAAACGGTTTACGTCGATGACAGTCCCATTCGGGGGATGACTGACGCAGCTTATTTGAGTAGTTGCGTTCGTCAACATCTTTTAGCCAGTGGGGCTATCTTGAAAGAAAGTAAGGATCAGGCCACCTACATCCTGGAGCTGCGTGCGGGAGCCATCGGTACAGACCGACATGACGTGACCTATGGTATCCCGGCGATACCCGTGCCCAATGTGGCGCCTGGTACTGTGGCCAATGTACCGCACCAACTTCCGGAGATTCCCGTAGCCAAGAAAACGCATCAGCGTGGCGTGGCGAAGATTGCCGCTTTTGCCTACAACCGGGAAACCGGTCGGCCAGTGTGGCAGTCGGGGGTCATCCCAGTGGAAACCAACGTGCGGGCCCTTTGGTTGTTGGGGATAGGCCCCATAGTCAACAGTCGGGCTGGGAATCGGCTGCTACTGGCGGGCGATCCTCTTCCCGTGCCTCCAGTTCATTTGCCGTTGGGACACCTGATTGGTCGTCCTAAGGAAGAGTTCACCCCCCCATCTCTCACGAGGGAGGCTTTCTTCTCCGATGCTCCTCCCTCGCCGCCCGAGCCAACCCCCTTAGCCACCTCCGAGGGGCCTTCTCAGCCGGAGCCCCTACCCGGTAGTGTGTCAACATCGCCGCGGATGGAGTTTTCTGCGGAGCATGCCGCGGAGGAGAAAACACGCCCCGAGGCCGAAAGCGCAGCTGTGCCGAAAGGTTCGGGCCACGCTCTCTCCGATCCGGCAGGCGGTGGCCAGGCACTGGCGGAGAGCCAGGCGTCTGCAGCCTCCGATGGCGATTCCACGATCCCATCTTCCCCCGATTCTCCCTCAGACGATCGCCCCCAGGTTGACCCACGGCTACTCGTGCCTCACCAGGAATTAGTTGTCCCCACCGGAGCGGAGCGAGCCCGACACGCCACAGACCTGGCCGATGCCCTAATTGATCTTCTTAGTTCGACCGAGGCGAACTCCGCCGGAGTTGATTACGCAGGTTTGCGCGATTTTCCTTCTTCCCGACCAAGCTTTCCTGCTGCTTTGTGGATCCAGCTTCCGCCATCTCCGGGAGGTAATGAGACCCGACCCGTTCCCCATGGCGACCTCAGAGTTCCGCCGGTTGATGAGGGGGCATTACGGCGATTTTCGGAATGGGAAAACACTGTTCCGGTGCTTTCGGGTTCCAGCCACAGCAACCACCGTTGAGCTTCCCGCTTAAGCGTTGGACCGGAAATCTCATCCCGAAATGGGTTTTAGCATGGATGTTTCCGCGGACGGAAACCGGATCGTTTGAGGTTATGCTCAGGAATTGAGTTCTCCTTGTGCCGTGTGGTCCCTGCCACAGCTTCCCACGAGGGCCCTTGCGCGTACGGGTCCTTATGATCCAGCACAGCCGCGAGACCAATAGTCCCGGAACGCCCGTTCGCATGTTGGCCGCTCCAACACGCTCGCGACAATTCGTCAACACTCGGCGGAACGCCCGTTCCCATGTTGGCCGCTCGCTAGGCCACACCCTGCCGAGCTTAGCCAGGCCGACCAGCCCTCGTGGCAATCGGGCGCTAGTGGCCTTTTTGAGGGTAAGACCCTCAAGCTTAAGTCAAAAAGCCCAACCTGCTTCCACAGTGGCGCAGGCGACGGATTCTCAGTGGGGAAAGCTCCTCCGCGGGGTGTTTCCGCTTGGCCTCTACCAAGGAAGCAGGTATTGCAACGCTGAGGCGGTGTGACCGGCAAGAGTTCCGAAAGGTCCCCACTAAGTTTTGAAACAGAATCTGCAGCCAAATCGTGTAGCGAGGGGATTACCAGCGCAACTTGAGGTGGGGCGCGAGGATTTTCATGGTGCCGAAGAAAACTTTCCCAATTTCGGAAAATCCGCGGTTTAATCCGCGGGAAGACACCGTTCGGTCCAAAAAACAGGTGACGACTCTCGTTCTTACGGGCGATTATTGTCATTATTTACTGAGAAAGTGATAAATCGAGGTCATGCGAAGCTTGGACTAGGTGCCCACGCGGTTGGAGTGGAGGGGTTAATGTGGTCAAATGGTAGACTTCTTGGCGAATGCTGCGCCATTTGGCAATGGGGTTACCCTCGGGATTAAGCCTGACGGTTGTGCTTCTGAGAATGTGCGCTCTTTTTACTGAGCACGGCCAGTTGTAGCCTGAAAGTTTGGAAAGTCTCTACGGTTTTGTTTTCACAAGCCGGGTGATCAAGAAAGTAGTTTTTGAGTGCGATAGAAAGTAGTTTTTGAGTAAGATCCAAAGACTAATTTTTGCGTGAGAATCTGGACGTTGTGCCGACTGACCCGTTATCATAGGAAGCTGCCTGGAGCTCTTGCTGCCGCCGGAGTGGCGGAATGGCAGACGCGCTGGACTCAAAATCCAGTGGGCTTCGGCCCGTGTGGGTTCAACTCCCACCTCCGGCATTAGAAAACCATTTTTCCCTAAGATGTTGCTGTGATTGCAGGTTTTTGAGGGAAAAGGCGAAGAAACAGTTTGTGATCGATTTGGGTCTTGTGGCCGACGTGGTCGCAAACCCTACATCGCAAAAATGGTTAGGACGTCGTGGTGAAATAGACCGGCCGATGCGGGACATCACGCAGTGGTGTTTGGATATTTGTCCGAGCCGGTTGTTTTTCGCCCCTTTTGCGGGGGAAGTTGTTGGCGAGAACGTTAATTAGTCTCTAAAATTAGTTCGTAGAGTTAGACCGTTCTGTAGGCTTTAAAAAGCCTTCAAAAAATTTCCGCTCAAACAGCGAACCGTGAGAAGGCAGCAAACGTAGCACGTTTTTGCCGGGACAAATCGGCAGGGAAAGAAGAGATTCAAGATCGATGCGTGCTTGCCGATAATTACATTTTGTACATTTTGGCAAAAGGCCTTGCCTGGCGAAAAGCATGGGCTAAAATAACCGATGGGCAAGCAAGTTGGGGTAAAAATTCTGAAGGTACCCCTTGACATAGCGATTTACGAGCATTAATTTGGCAAGTCCTCGCCGGTTAGCTCCGGCGAAATCTTCGTCGAACAACAATTGGTCTTTGACAATTGGGTTTGGGTAGAAGAGGCATCCGCGGCGGGGGTGCAAGTCGTGTTGGCACGGCTGGTACCCTCGAGCGCCAAAGGTGGGTTTCGCCGAGCCTTGGAAGGCTTTGCGGAACCGTAGGCGGTGCAGGATCTCGCGGTGCGTCGGTCTTCGGTCCTCGGTGGAAGCACCGATTGGACTCGAAGGCGCCGGATGAGTTCGGTGGCTTGGCATCGGCTGGCCTGATGAATCCCCAGCCTGGGAGCGTCAGGTGACGGTTGGTTGCCATCGGCCTTAAGAGCCCGGCAGCCATGTGGCCAAGCTACTAAGGGCGTATGGGGGATGCCTCGGCGCCAGGAGGCGATGAAGGGCGTGGCAGTCTGCGATAAGCCCGGGGGAGCTGACAAGCAAGCCGTGATCCCGGGATCCCCGAATCAGCCACGAGCTGAATCCATAGGCTTGTGGCGGCGAACCCGGCGAACTGAAACATCTCAGTAGCCGGAGGAAAAGAAAGAAAACTCGATTCCCTCAGTAGCGGCGAGCGAAAGGGGAACAGCCCAAACCGCGGGGCTTGGCCCTGCGGGGTTGTAGGGCCCTCCATATGGGAGTTACAAAGCGGGGGTTAGCAGAAGTGTCTGGAAAGGCACACCACAGAGGGTGACAGTCCCGTACGCGAAAGCCTGCCGTCTCCCGGAGGGTACCTGAGTAGGTCGGGGCACGTGGAACCCCGACCGAAGCTACGGGGACCATCCCGTAAGGCTAAATACTCCCTGGCGACCGATAGTGAACCAGTAGGGTGACCGAAAGGTGGAAAGAACCCCGGAAGGGGAGGCATTGAACCTGAAACCATACGCCTACAAGCGGTCGGAGCGCTATGGCCGGACGTGACGCCGGAAGTCTGTCGCAAGACAGGCAACTGGCACGCGTCGCAAAGGCAAGGCGTGACGGCGTACCTTTTGCATAATGGTCCGGCGAGTTACTGTCGGCGGCATGGTTAAGGCCTTCAGGGCCGGAGCCGGAGGGAAACCAAGTCCGAATAGGGCGTCTAAGTCGTCGGCAGTAGACGCGAACCTGCGTGATCTACCCATGGGCAGGGTGAAGCGCGAGTGATATCGCGTGGAGGCCCGAACCCACTAGGGTTGAAAACCTAGGGGATGACCTGTGGGGAGGAGTGAAAGTCTAACCAAACGCAGAGATAGCTCGTTCTCCCCGAAATAGCTTTAGGGCTAGCCTCGGGCCACTCCGCACCGGGGGTAGAGCGACTGAATCGGCATAGGGGCCTTCGCCGGCTACCTAGCTGAACCAAACTCCGAATACCGGTGCGACTATCCCGGGAGTCAGTCCCTGGGGGATAAGCTCCAGGGTCGAGAGGGAAACAACCCAGACCGCCTGCTAAGGTCCCCAAGCATGGCTAAGTCACAAAGGAGGTGGGGTTGCGGAGACAGCCAGGATGTTGGCTTAGAAGCAGCCACCATTTAAAAAGTGCGTAAAAGCTTACTGGCCGAGCAACCCTGCGCCGAAAATGAACGGGAGTAAGCCATGTACCGAAGCAGCGGGTGACAAGCGTGGGATCTCCACCTTGTCGCGGTAGGGGAGCGCTGTAGGCCAGATACGAGCCGGACCGAAAGGACCGGTGGAGGGGCCTACAGGTGAGTATGCCGGAATGAGTAACGATAAGGCAGGTGAGAATCCTGCTCGCCGAAAGCCTAAGGTTTCCTGGGGAAGGTAATTCCGCCCAGGGTTAGCCGGTACCTAAGACGAGGCCGAAAGGCGTAGTCGATGGACAGCAGGTCAATATTCCTGCGCCACCCCAATGGACCGATGGAGGGACGGCGCGTGTTAGGGTGAGTGGGACGAGTAGAAATGTCCCCGGACCGCCCGCAAGGCTGGGGAAAGGTAAATCCGCCCCGCACAAGCCAAGCGGCGGGACCAACCGCGTTTGATCGGGATGTCATCCGAAGCGCGTCCAAGAAAAGCTCCTAAGGGTTGAAGTTGGGGTGACCGTACTAAAACTGACACAGGTAGGCGAGGCGAGAAGCCTAAGGCGCTCGGGAGAACACTGGTGAAGGAACTCTGCAAAATGGCCCCGTAACTTCGGGACAAGGGGTGCCCCTGGGGGTGAACAGCCTCTGGGGGCCGCAGTGAATCGGCTCCTGCGACTGTTTATCAAAAACACAGGTCTCTGCTAACTCGCAAGAGGATGTATAGAGACTGACGCCTGCCCGGTGCCGGTAGGTTAAGGAAGCCGGTTAGCGGGTCTGCCCGCGAAGCTGGCAACCTAAGCCCCGGTAAACGGCGGCCGTAACTATGACGGTCCTAAGGTAGCGAAGTTCCTTGTCGGGTAAGTTCCGACCTGCATGAAAGGCGTAACGACAGGAGCGCTGTCTCCACCAGTGACCCGGTGAAATTGTAGCCGTGGTGAAGATGCCACGTTCCCGCAGCGTGACGGAAAGACCCCGTGAACCTTTACTGTAGGCTGATATTGGGCTGAGGCTTGTCCTGTGTAGGATAGGTGGGAGGCTGTGAAGCCGGGACGCCAGTTCCGGTGGAGCCGTCGGTGAAATACCACCCTGGGCTAGCTTTAGTTCTAACGCTGAACCCGTCAACCGGGCAGCGGACAGTGTCAGCTGGGCAGTTTGACTGGGGCGGTCTCCTCCTAAAAAGTAACGGAGGAGTCCAAAGGTACCCTCAGCCCGGTCGGCAATCGGGCGTTGAGCGCAAAGGCAGACAGGGTGCTTGACTGCGAGACCGATAGGTCGAGCAGGTGCGAAAGCAGGGCTTAGTGATCCGGTGGTCCCGGATGGAAGGGCCATCGCTCAACAGATAAAAGGTACTCCGGGGATAACAGGCTAATCTCCCCCGAGCGTTCATAGCGGCGGGGAGGTTTGGCACCTCGATGTCGGCTCATCGCATCCTGGGGGTGAAGAAGCTCCCAAGGGTTCGGCTGTTCGCCGATGAAAGCGGTACGTGAGCTGGGTTCAGACCGTCGTGAGACAGGTCGGTCCCTATCTGCTGTGGGCGCACGAGACTTGAGGAGGGTCCTCCTTAGTACGAAAGGACTTGGAGGGACGTCCCTCTGGTGTTCCAGCTGTCGCGCTAGCGGCACGGCTGGGTAGCTATGGACGGAAAGGATAAACGCTGAAAGCATCTAAGCGTGAAGCCCTCTCCAAGATTAGGTCTCGTAAGTGGCCTCGTGCCACGAAAGCCCCCTGGAAGACCACCAGGTTGATAGGCCGGGTGTGTAAGCGCAGCAATGCGCTTAGCTAACCGGTACTAACGGGCGAATGCTTGGCCACATGGCTTCCGGGCTCTTCGGTCCGCGGCGCCCACACCGGCGAGGATCCGCCAGGCTCTCCGGCGGCGTCCTCCCGGGCGCGATATCCCAACCGCCACCTCACGGCGCCAGGCCGCTGGCCCTTCACCCAAACCCGTTGTCGGAGACCGGTTCGCGCCTGCTTGGACGTGTCCCGCTCCAAGTAAGTGAGGTGTAATTCCTGGTTTGTCCCTAAGAATTCGGTGGGCGGAAGATTCCTTTAATCAATGGAATATCCGCCCCTTTCCCGGTGACCATACCCGGAAGGCCACACCCGTTCCCATCCCGAACACGGTCGTTAAGCTTCCGGGGCCGATGGTAGTGCAACAAACGCGAGAGTAGGTGTTGCCGGGATCAATACACGTAACAGGCCTCCCCGCTACGGTTGGCGGTGAGGCCTTTCTTTTTTGCCCCGCGTTTTGTCTCCCCACGCCCATGTAGGTTGATCTCCCAACGGACAGGTCCGCCTCAAAATTTCCGCCTCAAAATTGTAGTCCTTTTCGCCGGACCTCCCCTCAATTCTGTAATGGCGGGGGACAAAAGGTGCTTTACCTCATCGGATACTGGTTCGACCCTGATTGCGATAGTATCCTCTTCTGATGTAAAATTGGCTCGGCCGGGGAGTGGGGTAAGGGGTGGGAAACCCTTAGCAGCACGAGGAGGGAAAGGCCATGGTTCGTGCCAAGAGCCCAGCCGGAATTTCGTTGGTCGTGGTGGTAGTTTCCGTTATGGGGTTAACCCTGCAAGGGAGCAGATTTTCCTCTGGTGGGGGCGCTGAAGTGGTGCTGGCAGCGACAGGTGAACGGGAAGTAGGAGAAGCCCGGCAACCCGAGGCGATCCGAGAGCCGGATCGCCCCATAACAAGGGAGCGCGAGGGGCGAAGGCGGGAGGCGGCAGAGCGCCCGGGGCCGCCCGCACTTGAGGGGGAGGCTCGTCCTCGGGAGGAACTTCGGGAGGCAGCTGAGGCCATTCGACGCGAACTTCGGGAGATTGGGGAGGGACAGCCACACCGGCGCGAGGCTTTGGTCCGTAAATTGGAGGAAATCGAGCGGCGGATGGCAGCGGTGGAGTGGCCGGAAAGACCCAGGCCACCCATGCCCCTCGAACGGGTTCGTCAGCGAATCGGGGAACTAGAAGAACAAATCGCTCGCGCGGAAAGAGCGGGGGATGAACGTCTCCTCGGCAAGCTGCGGGGGGAAGTGGGCCGGCTTCGCGAAATGCTGGCCCGAATGGAAGCCGGTCGCGATGTCCCGGCTGCCGAAGGTCCTCGCGAGCTTCCCCGTGAGGAACGCGAACGAAGGCTCCACCATCTCCGAATAGCCATCGAGAATCTCCGAGCTGCCGGCTTGGAAGACGTGGCTCGCCGTTTGGAGGAGGGAGTTCCAAGATTTCGGGAGGGCCAACCACCGGCAATTGTTCCACCCGGGCCTCCGGAAGGGCCGCCGGTTCCCGCGGAAATGCGTCGGATCGGGGAGGCAGTTAAAGAGCTGCTGGCCCGGACAGAAAGGCTGGCCCGCCGGATCGACGAACTTGCGGCGCGGTTGGGTCGGTTAGAGGCTCATATTCCCGAGCAGAGGTAGGCTTACCGCGTGCGGAATCCGCAGACGCGGCCCACATCCGCATATTCCCGAGCAGAGGTAGGCTTACCTGCGGCTTGGCCGCGCCCAAGCTGGGCCGGCAAGCTTCGTGTTAAGTGGTCGGGCCCCGGTAGGTTCATGTGTTGGAAAACCGACCGGGGCGGCCCCAGACGCATTCGCAGCCCACTTTCCCGAGATCTTCCCTCGGTGCCCGGAGGAATCTTCGTTGACGTCTCGAAACCGAAGTGCCCAGCTTTTCCGCGAAAATGAGACCTTGACGAGGGAGGCCTCCACAAGGCATAATTTGGAAAAGTTCGGGGAGCGCTAGGGGGTATTTGTAAGCCCCAGCGCGATTAGCAGTACGATCCCAATTCTCAGGATGAAGTTGCGATGACTTGCGTCCTCGGCCGTTTTGACCTAGGCCTATTACTTTTGGCCCTTACCGGGCCTCGGCCTTAGGGTTTGCGCGGCCAAGGAGACGCGAAGTTACAAAAAATCACTCAAGCCAACCAAACCCCAAGGCCGTGAGCTGACCTTGGGGTTTTTGGTTTTTAGGCACGACAGCACCTTAGGCCCGAACCGGCTAGAGATGAGTGCCGTGCCTTGAGGCAGGATGGCCCAATCCGTGTGAGGACAACCTAGTTTGTGAAGGGACGTTCTTCCCGGAGGGCTTGGGAAAGAGCTGTGAGCTTCGGCAGTCAGTCGGGATTTCGGCTGACTTGGGTCGGCATCCGGGAAATTCGGCACAAACGACATCAATTTTGTACGGATCACCCACGATGACGCAGACAGGAACTTCCGAAAGACCGTCGCGCAGGATTATCGTCTTCGACACTACTTTGCGGGATGGTGAGCAGTCGCCTGGCGCGAGTATGAACGCGGCGGAAAAACTGGAGGTGGCTAAAGCCTTGGCCCAGTTGGGGGTTGACGTGATCGAGGCTGGCTTCCCCGTAGCTTCGCCCGGGGACTTTGAGGCGGTTCGCGAAATTGCCCGTACAGTGCGGGGACCGACAATCTGCGCCCTGGCGCGGTGCCGCGATGAAGATATCGATCGGGCGTGGGAGGCTATCCGCGAGTCCCCGTCTCCCCGAATTCACGTGTTTTTGGCCACAAGCGCCATTCATCGCGAGCATAAGCTTCGCATGACTAAAGAGGAAATAATCGACCGGGCGGTGGCCGGCGTTCGTCGGGCAGCACATTACTGCCCCGATGTGGAATTCTCCCCAGAGGATGCTGTCCGTACAGAGATTGATTTCCTGTGCCAGGTGGTGGAAGCGGCTATCGATGCCGGTGCCACAACTATAAACATCCCCGATACGGTAGGGTATGCCACGCCGGCTCAGATGAAACACGTGATCGAGACTCTTCAGATGCGTGTTCCTAACATCAGCCGGGCCGTCATTAGTGTGCATTGTCATGATGATCTGGGGTTAGCCCTTGCCAATAGTTTAGCCGCCGTGGAGGCAGGTGCCGGCCAGGTTGAATGTACGATCAACGGAATCGGCGAGCGGGCCGGCAATTGCGCTCTGGAAGAATTGGTGATGACTCTTCGGGTCCGACACGACTTTTACAAGTGTCACACCGGTATTGTCACGCAGCGGTTGGTGCCTACCAGTCGATTGGTGGCAGGGATCACGGGGCTCCACGTCCAGCGCAATAAAGCGATCGTGGGCCAAAATGCCTTCGCCCACGAGTCGGGCATCCACCAGGACGGCGTACTTAAAGAGCCGAGAACCTACGAAATCATGCGGCCTGAAGATGTCGGCCTCACCCAGAGCGACCTCATCCTCGGCAAACACAGCGGTCGGGCGGCTTTGGCAGCGCGGGCACGCCAGCTGGGCTATCGCTTGACCGCCGAGCAATTGGATGCCGTGTTCCAAGACTTCAAGCAGCTGGCCGACAAGAAGAAGGAAATTTACGACGGCGATCTCATCGCCCTAATCGAACAGCAAATGCAAACAGTCGCCGAGACCTATTCGCTCGAACATTATGAGGTCTCCACTGGTACAGGGCGCACGCCCCGTGTCCGCATGGTCCTCCGGCGCGGTGAAGAACGCGTGGAAACCGAGTTGTCCGCCGGCGATGGGCCTGTCGATGCCGTCTTTTACGCCATCGAAAAACTCACAGGCCTGTCCGTCGTTTGCAAAGATTTCCATGTTCACAGTGTTACTGTGGGAAAGGATGCTTTGGGCGAAGTCAATGTTCAGTTAGAATATCAGGGGAACCTGTACCGAGGCCGCGGTGTATCTACCGACAGTATCGAAGCAAGCGCCAAGGCATTCCTTAATGCGATTAATCGCATCCTGGCCACGGCTCATTTGCCGGAGGCGTTGCCGGCGGGCGAGGCCCAGCAGAAATAAAAAGCCCGTAACATCCCGTCGCACCAAAGGTAATAATCTGGTGGTGTGGGACGCGAAGTTTTTGCGGTGGAAATGTTCCCGCCTGTAACAGTGAATTGTTGCGCGTGCGGAAAAATTTTCCGGGTTGTAAAGTGATCCGACAAACTGCCTGTGTGTGAGAAGTTCTTGGCAAAATTCCCGCTATCCGAGGGACTGCTTCGAAAAGCCTTTCGATGTTTTAATAGGGATCTTACCCCTTTTGTTTGAACGGTACTTTGGTGAATCACCATCCTTGGCATTTCGGTGGAATGGTGGAAATATGGCGAAATGGTGGAAATAAATGGGCAAGTCAATCGGTAGGCTTAAGGTGATTTAAAAAGTTTCCTGTGATTTTCCGGGGAGTTTCGAGGTTGTTTCGGGGTTTTTAAAGGCTTTTCGGCCGAGTGGCGGAAAGGTAGACGCACAGGACTTAAAATCCTGTGGGCGCGTGCGCCCGTGCGGGTTCGAATCCCGCCTCGGCTAGTCGGTCACGTTGCCCGTGGAAGTTATGACTCGCAGCTCGTGGCATAACATTGTTGTTGAACACATTTTGCGATTTAAGTTTCTCTGGCGTGCCAGCCGTCGCGGAAACCTGCTCTACCGCATTTTGCACCACTTGTGCACCGCTTTTTGCATCACTGTTCCAGTGGTCACTTGTAGTGTTTAGCTGAACACAGTTCGCATCCACCGTGGGGTTCTCTCTCGCATCCCAGGTACCGTTCCGAAACCCAAGCCCGCCCCGTCTTTCCGCGGTGCACTTACTGCCAGTTCCACGTTCCTTGGCGTGACCCGTAAGTAATGCCTGAGTACGATTTTCGGCGCGTTCCCAGGCCACACCGTGACCACGTGGATGGCAAACCGGGCCAGTAAATCTCTTTCGGCACTTGCCCGCAAAGAGTGCCACAACCGGGGCCAGGGCTATTCCCCAATCCGGAAAATCTTTCGCCCACCACAAGGCGGCGGCTCCGCCAGGACCTCGTCCATTGGGCAGTCCAGCTCACTTGAGAGCGCTAACACGCCTCTTCCGACGCGCCGACTGCCGATGGGAGACTAAGCTCCCGCCACCGCCACAGCGGTTGGCCCGCTTAAAGCTCCGCCATGTGGCTAGTAAAGCCCGAGCCTGTTGGCTCCTTTATCCAGTGTTGAAAACGAGCTTGAGATTCGAATGGGCCATCGCCGCATCCGACCGCAAATCTACCGCTCGCCGGAGCACCTGGACCACCTCCCGCAACCGCTTCCTGGCAGCACAAATCTGGCCCAGCAGGATTAACAGATCGCGGTGCTCGGGGGCTAGTGACGGAGGGACGGCTCCTCAGTGGCTGTGTTACGTACGTTGTGTTGGGGAGGAGTGTTGCGACCCGCTCCATATGCAGCTCTTTCTTCTGCCGGATTCTTTCCGTACCAAAGGTTCTGCGTGAGTTTGGGCGGCTTGAGCCGATCGCCAAACTGGCCAACCGGGACAAGTCTGTTACACCGCGAGGAGTTGCTATTCAGAGGTTTTTTCCAACGAGGAGGTCGCAAATACAGCCCAAAAAAAGGGCGTTCCCCCATCGGCCATCCTACAGACCCTAGGCATCCGAGTTGCAAACGCAAGAACAATCCCCGGCCGGTATCGCGCCGACGTACGAGCCCCCTCAGGGCCAGACGGCGACTTACTCCTACGACCCCCCATCCGGACGCGCAACTCGTCTGGGTCGGTAAGGCCGAGCACACGTCCTTTGAGGTGGACGTGGTCTCGCTCCTCATCCACGAGCGGATGTCGACCAAAGCGATCCTGCGGGCAGTTCAGCGCCCTCAGGCGGTGCAACCCGATCTTTTCGGCGAAACGCCACTGCCGGCCAACCAGCAGGTCCGATTCTCCCAGCACGAGATCGGCTGAGCCAACCGCCTGATCGTGGGCGACTCGCTGCTGGTAATGAACGCGCTTCTGGTCAAAGAAGGCATGGCCGGCAAGGTCCAGATGATTCACATCGACTCGCCTTATGGCATCAAGTACGCGAGCAACTTCCAGCCCCGCATCGAGTGCCGCGACGTGAAAGACAAAGACGAAGACCTCACCCGCGGGCCCGAGCAGATCAAAGCCTACCGCAACACCTGGAAACTGGGCCTCCACTCCTACCTCACCTATCTGCGCGACCGGCTCCTGCTGGCGCGGGAACTACTCACCGAAAGCGGCTCCATCTTCGTGCAGATCAACGACGAAAACCTTCGCCTGGTCCGCTGCCTGCCGAATGAGCTCTTCGGAAGTGAGAATTTTGTGGCGCTTGTGGCGTTTGCAAAGACTACAGGCTTCGGCGGAGAACTCTTGGACACAATTACGGATGACCTCTTGTGTTACGCCAAGGACAAGAACTCAATCAAATCCGGCCAGCCCTTCACTTCGAGAGTCCTAGGCCATGAAGGCGCAGAAAACTACGACTTCATAGCACTCCCTGATGGAACCAGGAGGCGGTTATCTCATGCCGAGAAAAGAGACCCAGCTTCTTTGCCAAATGAAGCGAATGTCTTTGCCTCCGCCCGAATTACCTCACGGGGACAGACAGCAGAAGGCTCCATGCCTATCACACATCATGGCCGCGTGTTCGACGGTCCCGGAGGCCTTCACTGGAAAATAACTGTTGATGGCATGCTAGGTCTTTCTTGTGCAGAGAATTCTTGTTCAAGGTGAGCGCTTGCCTTATGCACGTTGGTTGAATGATCTCCCCGTGATTGCCATACATAACACCTAGTTGGATAGGCGGCTTGGGAGCCATGGAAAAAAGGGTATTCAGTTTAAACTGGAGCCAAAGTCATCGAGCGTTGCATGCTGATGATAACCGACCCTGGGAATTTGGTTTTGGAGCCGACGTGTGTGCGGAAGGGGGCAAGAGTTTTGGTGGCCCCCATCTCGACCCTTGCTGCGAACGAAAAAAACACGTAGTCCCACGTTGCCCGCGGGCGGAGAAATCCCCAGCCCAACCCTCCCCGCGAACGGTGAGGGAGTGGTTTCTCCCTCGTCGACTGGAGATGCCGTCATGGAGTATTTCCTGGCAGCCCCGAGCCGGTATCCTCCGCCGTCCACGAGGGAGGTTAGGAGGGGGGCGTAGGGGAGGCTCTCCCGAGCTCTTCAACACAAGTTCGCACGAGGCTTACCACCCGAGAACGGGGGCCACACTCACAGTGGCGAATTTGT
This sequence comes from uncultured Thermoguttaceae bacterium, assembly GCA_938084835.1. GTDB lineage: Bacteria > Planctomycetota > Planctomycetia > Pirellulales > Thermoguttaceae > DTLM01. The sequence continues at coordinate 97,681 of CALKER010000023.1, read as the reverse complement.
GCGTGGGGAAAAGTCTCTTTGTGTAATCGGCGGAACAAGTTGTATTCGGCAACGCAAGTTTGCAGGATGGCTTCCCGGCGAATGGAAGAAATGTTCCCGGGATTTTCTCGGAAGATCAACGGATGATTATCCACCTAGCGTTTTAGTAAAAGTCTATCGGCATGGTAAGCCCAGGTAGTTTTTGCCAAAAGAGTTTGGGGGGAAGGATCTTCGACAATCTGTTCTACCGATAATCCCAAGGTGGTGAAGCCGCTAATCCAAAGGTGGTAAAGCATCGATGGAGCTTTTTTCTCTCAAGGAACGATTGGCTCGATCGGACGGCCGAAGGAATCGTGATACACAAGTTGGGCTGTCTTCGGATTCAGTTGGCCGTCTGTGCCCACCCGGAGTCTACACCAGGGGCGCCCCCGATCAGCTGGTAAGGTTATCAGATGAACAACCTGCTTTGGGTAGGGCGAGGCTGAGAGGCGGCGATAGCTCTCTACAGCCGGATTATCGCCAACATGGTAGAATTCTGGAACATCTCCCTTCGGGGCGATGGTGCATACGACGCATCGTAAACAACCGCATTTGGTTTTTACCCAGGCCTCTTCCCGACAGAGGCGTTGTTCCACAGGGAATCCTTCGGGATCATAACGACTCTGTTCGGCGAGAAGAAATTGCACAAAGGCGAGTCTCACGCACCAGGGTCGAACCTGCGCCTCCTTTTCCACTACTCCACAGGTCCCCCTTCCCGAAGCCATCGCACCATTCTTTTGGCTGCCGCTTGTTGGCTCGGTGAAGCATCCTGTTTGTAAAACTTTCGAGCCCCTTGCGAAACTCCTCGCTTTCCGCTTCCTCTTTTTCCCCTCAACTCCCACATAAAAACCGAAGCTCCCGGCTTCCGTCAGGTATAAAACTACGTTTGGTATCTCCCAGCCTGATCCACCTCGAGAGATTTTTGTACCTTCTTAGTCACCAGTTCCTCTAGGTAGAGAAGTTCTCTGACGCTCGACACGTCGGCCCCCGCTTAACCTTTAAAACGTTTTTCCTCGGCCACTTGCTTCTGAATGTCTTCGGGAATCTGCTTGGCAAACTCGTTGGCCACACGCTCAATACTCCAAGTGATATCCCCCCATTGCGAGAAACCAAATAGTTTATCCGCTGCATGAAAAACTCTTATCGGTGTTGGTTTATCTACGGGTTTCTCGGGCAAGTAGCGGATGGCCTTTAAGACCTCCTTAATTGTTGGATTTTCTTTGGAGTAAACATGTTGAAAAATGGGAGATCAACGTGCTGCAACACCCTTGGGGTTTCGGCACTTTAAGGCTTCCAATTTTTTTGTCCACTTTTCCCATGAGTCGGGGGAGCAAAGCCTGAGCATTCCCTCTCGGCAATAAAATTGCCGGATCCGCTCTGCCGCCTTCTGAACCTATCGGTCCTTGGGTAAGCCCGTATTCTGTTCGAAGCTGTCTCTACAGGCGGATGGCTTGGCTGTAGTTTTTCCATAACCACGAATCTAGGGCCTTTTCTCCCTGTTGGTGGGTGCTCTCCCAAAGGACCCAATCTCTTGGCCGCAGGAGCCAAACCGGTGGCTTATGGAGTTTGTAAGGCCGAAGAGGGCGAATCGGACGTCTATTTTCGTGGCCATCGAAAGTGTAAACCGGCCATAACCGCACTCGATCCCCAAGCGTGGGATTTTGTCTACTTTCCTTTATGCCGCTCTGGCTGGAGTCACTGATAGTCGCTTGCCTCGACGGGAGTGAATTCATTCTAAAAACTAAATTCTAACAAGCCTAAGCAACGCCCGAATCTGACTCATCCCGAGTTTCTGGCCGACAGGCCATTTGATTATTTGTGAAGGCTGCTCCAAATTTGCGAACCGCCTGTATTTCGGTCGTGGTGATGGGTGTGGCTCCGCGTTCTACCTCAAAGCCTCTTCCGCGATTGTGCTCTGCGTCTCGCCCTGGGGAGCTCGGGCGACTTTGTCGTGAAAAACCGGGCCCAACTCCTGGGTTTGAAAGGTTGCATTTTAGCGGAAGTTAATTAGATTGAAGGTTCCGAAAGAGTGTCTTTCGGCTTGTGGAAACGAACTTGGAGCGTGGTTTTTTGGTGTTACTGGAATCAGCTTGGAGAAGGAGGACGAGCAATGCTCCGACGCACGTGGTTTGCGGCAACGATCTTAGGCGCGGTGTTTTCGGTTTGGGCGCAAAGTCTAGGGTTTTCTCAGGGATTAAAGGCACTAATCGTTGATGGGCAGAACGCTCACGACTGGAAAGGTACCACTCCGGTCCTCAAGCGTTTGTTGGAAGAGACGAAGCTTTTCAGCGTGGATGTGGCAACCTCGCCGCCGCGTGGAGCAGATATGAGCGGTTTTCGGCCAAACTTTGCAGCCTACGATGTGGTGGTGTTGAACTATCAGGGCGACTCGTGGCCGGAGGAGACCAAAAAGGCGTTTGTTGACTATGTGAAAAACGGGGGTGGTGTGGTAGTGTATCATTTCGCCTGCGCGGCATTCCCCGATTGGCCGGAATACAACGAAATCATTGGGTTAGGCGGTTGGGGTGGCCGAAATGAAAAGTGGGGACCTTATGTTCGCTGGCGCGACGGCAAAATCGTACTAGATTACTCCCCGGGGCGGGCTGGCGGCCATGGGCCGATGCAAGCCTTCCAAATTGAAATTCGTGAACCTAACCACCCTGTCACCCAAGGACTTCCAGCCAAATTTATGCACGTGGAAGACGAGCTTTACGGCTGGCTGAGGGGGCCCGCCAAAAACCTTACTGTTCTTGCTACTGCCTTTGCCCCCAAAGAAAAAGGCGGTTCGGATGAGCACGAACCCATCATCTTTACCGTCCACTACGGGAAGGGCCGAGTTTATCAGATCGCTTTAGGTCATACAGCCAAAGAATTGCAAAGTGTGGCTTTTATTGCCCTGTTCCAGCGAGGTGCGGAGTGGGCGGCCACCGGGAGGGTTACCCAGCCCGTGCCGAAGGACTTCCCCACGGAAAACGAGGCTCGCATCCGCCCCGTCGCGGTCGAAAATTAAGAGGCTCTTCGGGTTGGACATCCCGATGTTCTCTAACCCGACCAACTCCTAAGTTGGCACAGCCAGGAGGCTAGCCTCTTAACCACCTCAGGGAGAGCCGGATTCCCGCTTTGTCCCGCGGATTCCGGCTCTTTTTTTGGGCGAGGCGTCTAAGGTACTGGTCGGAGAAGCTAAAATTCTCGAGAACTTTGTCCGCTTTGGGGCTAAAGTCCGCCGGGGTGCCTCCCGCTTGGCCGTGCGGGCAGCAAAATAGAAGAATTCCCCGCCTGCCCATGGCTCAATCAGGCGGGGACACGAGGCGGGCGTGGTTGTTTCCGGTTTGTGTACGTGATCCGTATGTTGGGAGCCCTCGCTGCGAAGGATACGGCGAATGCGATCCTCAGCAATCGATTGGTTCACCGCAAAGCAGGTATTGGACACCCCCGCGGGAAAGGTTGAAATATGGAGCTTGCGGCGGCTGGAAGATAAGGGATTGGTGGAGCTGGCGGCTCTACCGTACTCGATCCGCGTGCTGTTGGAAAACGTGTTGCGCCACTGTGACGGGTATCATGCTCGGGAAGAGGACGTGGTGGCAGTGGCCCAGTGGGCCCGCGGTACCGCCGGGAAGATCGAGGTCCCCTTTTTCCCCGGTCGGGTTATCTTGCAGGATTTTACGGGAGTTCCTGCCTTAGTTGATTTGGCGTCGATGCGCTCCGCGGTTGTGCGGCTCGGGGGTGACCCCCTGGTGGTAAATCCGCTTGTTCCCGTCGATTTGGTGATCGATCACTCCGTTCAGGTGGATTGCTACGGAAGCAAGCAAGCTTTGGACGAGAACCTCCGCTTGGAAATGGACCGCAACCGCGAGCGGTATACCTTCCTGAAATGGGGCCAGGGGAATTTCCAGCGGTTTCACGTCATCCCCCCCGGAGTGGGGATTATCCATCAGGTCAACTTAGAGCGATTAGCCACGGTAGTGTCCTGCGAGCAGCTCGGCCAAGCGCGAATCGCATATCCGGACATTGTAGTTGGGACCGACAGCCACACTACGATGATCAACGGGATTGGGGTTTTGGGCTGGGGGGTTGGGGGAATCGAGGCTGAGGCGGTAATGCTTGGCCAGGCGATTCCGCTCCTGCTCCCGGAGGTTGTCGGTTGCGAGTTTACCGGCCGGTTGCGCCCGGCGGTGACGGCTACAGACCTGGTCCTGACGGTGACCGCGGTCTTAAGGCGAGAAGGGGTCGTGGGGAAGTTTGTGGAATTTTTCGGGTCGGGCGTTCATACCCTTTCTGTTCCGGATAGGGCTACCGTTGCCAACATGGCCCCAGAGTACGGGGCCACGGTGGGATTTTTCCCCCCGGATGAAAAGGTGCTGGAGTACCTTCGTCAAACAGGCCGGTCCCCCGCCCACGTCGCTTTGGTGGAAAAGTATTTGAAAGCGCAACAGCTCTTCACGTCCCCGGGGGATCCCCTCCCGCACTACACTAAGGTTGTTTCTATCGAGCTCGATTCGATCGAGCCATCGATAGCTGGCCCAAAACGACCGCACGATCGCGTGAGGTTATTCGAAGTGCCGCAGATCTTCCGCAAGGCGCTTGCGGCATCTGTCGCCGAGCGCGGATATGGCTTGGGCTCCGCGGAGGTTGCCCAAACCGTTCCCGTAGTTATTGGCGGGAGGGAATATCGCCTCGGGCATGGCTCGGTTGTTTTGGCGGCCATCACCAGTTGCACGATTACCAGCAACCCGGCGGCGATGATTGCCGCTGGCATTGTGGCCCGCAAAGCCGTCCAGCGCGGTCTGAGTGTGCCGCCTTTTGTCAAAACCAGTTTGGCTCCCGGTTCCCGTGTGGTCACCGACTACTTAACCCGCAGCGGTCTTCAGGAAGCACTGGATGCCCTCGGCTTCCACATCGTGGGATACGGTTGTACCACGTGTATTGGCAACAGTGGCCCTCTGCCTCAGCCGGTGGCGGAGGCCATTCGTCAGGGGAATTTGGTAGCGGTGGCCGTGCTTAGCGGGAACCGCAATTTCGAGGGTCGCATTCATCCGTTGGTGAAGGCCAACTTCCTTGCCAGTCCTCCCCTTGTGGTCGCCTACGCCTTGGCCGGGAGGATCGACATCCACTTCGACCACGAGCCGCTTGGCACCGACCGGGAAGGAAGGCCAGCATTCCTCCGCGAGCTGTGGCCTCAGCCGGGAGAAATCGAGGCTATCGCCCAGCAGGCCATTCGCCAGAATGCCTTTCAAATGATTTACGAGGCGGCGCTGGCCGGCGCAAGCGACTGGCACCTTCTTCCCTCGATCCCTTCGCCCGTTTTCCCGTGGGATCCCGAGAGTACATACATCCGCGAAGCCCCCTTTTTTGTTGACTTCTCGTTGACAGCTCCCCCGATGAAACCCATTGTGGGCGCCCGGGTGTTGGCTCTTCTGGGCGATTCGGTGACAACCGATCACATTTCCCCGGCAGGGTCGATACCCCCGGATAGTCCGGCCGGTCAATACCTTATTGGTCGAGGGGTAGCCCCCGAGAATTTTAATAGCTATGGTGCCCGGCGGGGGAATCACGAAGTAATGATCCGGGGCACATTCGCCAACATCCGATTGCGAAATTTTCTGGTTCCGGATCGCGAGGGAGGCTTTACCTGCCACCTCCCGGATGGCGAAGTGATGTCCATTTACGAAGCATCAATGCGATATCAGACTGAGGGCGTGCCCTTACTGGTGATTGCCGGTAGTGAGTATGGCTCCGGCAGTAGCCGGGACTGGGCGGCCAAGGGTACCCGGCTCCTCGGGGTACGCGCGGTACTGGCGAGCAGCTTCGAGCGGATCCATCGCAGCAATCTCGTAGGAATGGGTGTACTCCCACTAGAGTTTATCGACGGCCAGACTTGGCAATCGCTGGGCCTCACTGGTCGCGAGCTGTACAACATTCACACCCTGAACGAGGAGAGCCTTTCGCCCGGGTGCCAGCTCGAGGTGGAAGCCGTCGGGCCTTCGGGAGAAGCGAAGACATTTCGTGTCCGGGTTCGCATTGACACCCAGGTGGAAATGGATTACTTCCGCCACGGTGGCCTGCTACCCTACATGTTGCGAAGATTGGTGCTGGCCGACCAGAAAGTATCCCTGGCACACGAGGGACCATAGAAGCCTCCTTGGGCAGCATTAAATGGGGAAAAAAGCCCGAGGGTAGAAGCTTGCAGTCACTTTTAATTAACAAGTAAAACCGGAGTATTTGGCACCGGCTGATGTTAGTCGAAATACTGTCGGCAGTTGGTCGAGCCTTTGGATTCACACCCGCTCTCAAGTCAAGGTGAGACGACTGGGCAAGCTCCTCTCCGGCGGAGGAGCTTGCCGTTTCATCTTTTAGGCTCCGGGTTCTCTGTGTCGACACCGCGGTCCTTTACCGGGCGCGAGGTTCAGTGGATAAAGCGGGGGGAACGTGGTCTTCCTTTAGCCAATGAGGGCTTGTGGCGGGAAATGGGTCAAATCCTTTCTGCGTAAGTGGCCTAACGAGGATCTACTGATGCGGGCTTAATCGATCAACCGTTCCGTCGATCGGTCGCCCGATTCCTTCCTAGGAAATCCGCGGAGTTCGAATTTGGTAGTTCGTCTGCCATCTGGCCTGAAACAATTGGTAGCTCGTGTACTATCTCCCCTGAAATAACCGATGAATCCCGCGCCGTCGTCACTCCCGAATTTTCCGCTAAGGCTTGATCTCAAAATTCCTCTTCGCCGATAACCGGGGCGGAGTAAGACCCGTGCTGGCTGCGCCGGAGCTATATTTGGTTAAAAAGGTCTAGCCTCGGTGGGGATAGCCTTCGGCTGCACCGTGAGGTGGCTTACAGGGAGATGTTGACGGTACCCAGGAGGTAGCCCTAAGAAGGGAGGATCCACAACGCCGAAGGGTCCAGGCCACGTGGTGTCTAAGTGAAAATCCCCTTGGAGGGCGTTGACAATCACCCTGCGGAATGTTTGGAATCCGCAATTTCCCGAGCAAGTGGGAAGGATGGGCGCTTGGTAGCCGAAGGCCTACCTCGCCCGAGCCATGTTAGCAAACGGCAAGGCCTTGGTCACGCGTTAGGTTTTGCGATGATACAGAACGGCCGCGAGAGGCAGTTCCCCAAATGGCTGGCACGGAGGTTGGCTTTCTTCGTGGTGAGGACTCCGCTTATTCCACAGCGTTGTAAAATGCTTCAGGGATGATGCATTTTAGGATTTTGAGTCTAAACTCAGCAAGTGTGTCAACACATTTTGTCGTACAACCTGCGGAGGGTTTAAGATCATGACTTCTGTTCCGACTTCAGTAAGCGTTTTCCCTAAGACGACCTGGAGCGAACAGTATTCGGTGGGTATTGTGCGCCTTGATGATCAACATCGAAAGATCTTTCAAATGTTGAACAATCTTCGGCAGGCCATGCTCGAAAAAAAGAGCAATCAGGTCCTCCGAGACATTATCAACGAGCTTGCTCAGTATGCCAAGACTCATTTTACCTCGGAAGAGGCGTATTTTCAGATGTACAATTATCCGGAAAAGGACGAGCACAAGCGCGAGCACGAAGAGTTTGTAAAGAAAGTCCGCCAATTTCAGGCGGATTTGGAGGCGGGGCGAGCCATGGTGACAATGAGTGTCTTTACATTTCTAGCCGAGTGGGTGAGAAACCACGTGCTAGTAAGCGACAAGAAATATGGCCCCTTCCTGAGGGAAAAGGGTGTGCGCTGAACCGGCGGAAGTTCAGCAAGGCCTAAGCGGGCAGCAGGCTGTGGCAACCTCCCGGAAATGGTTTGCCCAAGAAACGACGGCCAAACCCGGGGGAAATAAAGGGCTTGCCCTTCGGCTCGCTTCGAACCCGGTTGGACCATGGAGGCCCGCGGGTCAATGGTCGCCGATGGCTCTCGCTTAAGCCGATGACTCCCATTTAAGCGGAAAAAAACAGCCAGTGCGAGGCTCGGGGCACTTGGTCTGGACAAGATTAATTGGGGCCACTGGTCAACGCATGGTGTTTTTCGGACGAGCGTTAGCGTGCGAAAGACTGCTTTAGAAGGATTTTGACATCGGGGAGTGCGCCACGAGGCCTGTGTCAGCTGTGGTTACGAAAGGCGAAGCAGCCGGGCGATGTTTCGCCCCAAAATGTTGGCCTTCTCTTCGGGTGAAAGGCTGAGCCCACGGATCTTGTCTAGCTCGGCGCGGGCGAAGGAAGCAAGGTCCGGCTGGGGATGAGGCCCATCGGTTCCCCAGATGAGTCGCTCCGAGCCAAGTCGTTCCACCGCTTCGGAAATCTTCTCTACCAAAACAACACCGCTTGTGTCCAAAAAGACGTTGGGGCATTCTGCAGCCAGGTCGAGGAATTGATCGATCAACTTTGGGTCTCGCGAAAGGTAGCGACCCATATGGGCAATGATGATCGTGGTTTGTGGGAAGGAGCGGGCCATTCGCCGCGCCGCTGCAAGATGGCCTACACAATCCACCAGGCAGGGGACACCGGCACATCCGGCCAGCTTCAAAACGGGATCGATGACATATTCTGCCAGAGTGCACTCCCCCGCGTGGATTTTGATTCCCCGAAAGATTCCGCCTGCCAACGCTTCTGCAATCTCCCGAATGACCGGGCGCTCGTAATGGGGTAGGGCATACACAAAAGGGATCAACCGATCCGGGAACTTCGCCACGGCGCGCTGGGCCATTTGAATCGATTGCTGTGTGGTTGTGGACATCGCAAACACCACCGAACGAGCGATGCCCACTGCGTCCATCACCTGCACGATGACCTCGGGCGAGTATTCCGTCCGCGCTGCATCGCCATGTTTGAGATGGACATGAGAGTCGATCACGCACTCCCCGCCTGGCTGATGCTCCTCAGCACTGAGCTGCGAGCGCGTTTGCTGGCCCAGAAATCCGGCCGCGGCCGCAGTGGTAAACCTCCGAAGACAGTGGCGGCGTGTGATAGTCCCCGGCATAGGAGCAGCTCCTTGAATACCTTTGAGCTGACATGTGGCCTGCACGAGGAACCGGGCCGTATTCGGCGACTTTTCTTGCAGCTCCCGATTCGTGAATTATGCCGGTCACTCCTATACCCCCTATCAGTCGGGGGTATGTCCCGGTGGTTTTTAGCTCATGGCGCGACGCTTTTTACTGTGGGATTCAGCTCTTTAATTTTTGCAAGTCAATTGTTATTTTTGGGAAACAAATTTTATTTTTGGGATTCAATTTCGGCCTGCAATTCCTCGGAAAGGATTACGGTGCGGCAGCCGAAAACTCCGCCCGCCATGCGTCCGGGACGGGCTTGGAATCGTACCGTGATCTGTTCCTTACCTTGCGTGAGTTCTCGGGGGATGGGGTAAAGCTGCTCGAAGAATTCACCCGGGGCATTTCGCCGCAACTCTTGATGGGCAATCGTAGTCCCATCGACCAGGATGTCAAACTCGCGCCCACCGGTGTCACTTCCCCAGTAACTGCACCACAAGGCCATGGGTTGGTCTGGTTTGACGCGAAAGGTCCACGCAAACCAGCCGCCTCCCACTGCATGCCGCCACGGCCGGCCGGAAAATCGGCCCCACTCGGTGCGCTCCCCTGCCAGATGGTGTGCCTTTTCCGAATCGGGATCGCCAATGCGTACTTCGTCCACAATGAGCGAGGCCAAAAGCTTCCCCAATCGTTGTTTCCGTGCCCGTTTCTCCTCTTCCTGCTGCCATTGTGAAGGCGTAAACACCCTCCAGTATACGTTGTATCGCCGGTCGTGCATGGCAAAAAGGGGGATAAGTTCTAAATCCTGCGGACGAGCTAAGCCCTCGGTAACAAAGTGGATTCCTTGCTGTCCCGTTGGCCGCATGTGGGCCAGAGGATTTTCTTCGCACACCAGCACCGGTAATTCGCCTTCCTCCGGAACCGGAGCACAAAGGACAATCGGCCCGTAGAGGAAAGCAATCATTCGGGGATCATCCGGCATGGCCTCATAGGTAAGACGCATGGGAAATTCTATTTGGAGCTCATCTCCGTCCTGCCAAGTCCGCTCCAAAGTGAGAAAGCTGCTTGGGGTCGACTGGACCGGTAGGGCCTGTTGATTAAGTCTCACCGCTAGCTGACCCTCAGCCCACCAAGGGTGACGGACACGCACAGCAAGTTGTACCGGTTTGGCTGTGCGGAAAACCAACTGCGTTCGTGGTTCCTCCGGGAAGCGGGTGTGTTGTTCGACCACCAGCTCTCGTTCGGCCCACCGGAGCCGCGACGGGACAAATAAGTTCACGAACAATCCCTTGGTATCGCGGAAGTAGATGTACTCGCCGTAGCGAGCATGATTTTCCATACCGGTCCCCACGCAGCACCAGAAGGAATCGAAGGGCGTACTAAACTGCTTGCGTGCGCCAAGGTCGAGAAACCCCTTGTAAACAAACATGCCCGTTTTGGGATGCTGATGGGCCAGAATGTGGTTCCATAAGGCGCGCTCGCAATAGTCGGCCAACCTGGCTTCGGGCGACCAGGTGAAGAGGAAGCGCGTAAGCTTTAACATGTTGTAAGTGTTGCAGGTTTCGGTTGTATCCTCCAGCCGGCGGGAGAGCTGGCCCGGTGGTCCAAAGTACTCTCCGGCACTATTGCCACCGTTGACGTAGGTATGGTGTTGCACCACGGTGTCCCAGAAAAAGCTGGCAATCGTGCGAAAGTGCTCTTCACCTGTGATCTCGTGCAGTAACGCAACGCCGATGACCTTGGGGATCTGAGTGTTGGCATGAAGGCCGGCCAGTCGATCTTCCCGCTTGGCTAGGAAATCAAGCACCCGCCGGTGATAAAACTTCCTCGCCAAATCCAAATATTTTTGTTCCCCGGTGTACAGGTAAAGCCAAGCCAGGGACTCGTTCATTCCGCCGTGTTCGCAATCAAGCATCCGTTGCCACTGAGTCTCGGTAAGGTTTTTGGTGGTGTCGGCGGTCCAATCGGCCAAGCGGCAGAGGACCGTCAACGCCTGCTTGTTGCCGCAGTAGATATAGGCATCGATGAGGCCCGCGAAAAGTTTGTGCAGCGTATACCATGGAACCCACAGGCCATTGAGGGAGAAACCTTCGGCACGAATGTGTCCAGCGGCGACTTCGGAGAAAACACGCTGGCCCTCGGGGATACCAGCCACATAGCCAGTGCCAATGGCTTGTTGACAAGTGTGCAACTCTTCCACGATGTAGTTGACCCTCCGGAGAAATTCCTCGTTCCTCTGGGCATGGTACATTCGTGCACAGGCAGAAAGATAATGTCCCAGGGAATGTCCCGCAATTGGCATCGACTCCCATCCCCCGTAGATGGGGGCTTTTGGTTCGAGCCCGGCAAACTTTCGGAAATTATGGAGCAGCCGGTCGGGATTCAAACTGAGGAGGTACTGTTCGTTGAGCTTTTGTGCATGAAGCCACGGGCCGGGAAGGAGTTCCACATCGGCCACCTCAAAACCACTTACGGGGGGAATGATAGCCGGCTTGACAGCCGGAGTGGGGTACTCCCACGCCTGCCCCCTCCCAGAAACGAGGCACATTACAGCCACAACAGCCAAGCTCCACAACATTGGGCAGTGTTTCATAGGTTTTCCTCCCATTGGGTGCGTGTTTATCTTGACTGAGATTGCTCCTGAGTGGCGAAAGGCTGCCCAAGCACTCTCCTTTAGCTGCGCCTTCATCTCGCGGATGATTGTACCCGCCCAGAAAAGAAAAGCGAGATTTACACCGGCCGGGCCTTCCCCTCACCAGGGCAGCCCGAAGGCACGATTCATGCAAAGCCAATTTTCCCTCAAATGCCGAGCAACCCCGGTTGTGCCCCCTGGTCCTTTTGCGCCACACCACGTTCGACTTTTTTTCCACAGGGGGCCGAAGTCGTTCTGGCCTTTGCGCCACAACTACCTGGGCCAATTCGGCCGACGCGTTTGCTATAATGCTAGCCTCCTGGCTTAGGGGGAGAAACGCTTTTGGCTTGATTCGGCCAGCACCACTGGCCCAGCAAAAAGGATCCATCCGTGGCCGACCTTGAGGTAATCCTTCTTTTGGCAATACTCCAGGGTCTGACCGAGTTTTTACCGGTCAGCTCCTCTGGGCATCTTGTGTTGATGATGGCTGTTTTGGAACGATTTGGCCGAAGTGTGACAACACCCATAACGGTCAACGTGGCTTTGCATATGGGCACTTTAGCAGCAACGGTGGGGTATTTTTGGGAAAGGCTGCGGACGATTGTCCAGCGCGAATGGCGGACTGCTGCTCTTGTGTTACTGGCCAGTTTGCCCGCCGTAGTCGTCGGGTTTCCCCTGCGGAAATTTCTCGGGGAGACGTTGGAAGACCCATGGGTAGCGGCGGGCGGGCTAATTGGCACAGGCTTCTTGCTTTTAATTGGCAGTTTTTTGGGCAGAGGCAACCGTCGGATAAGCGACCTCCGCTGGTGGGAGGCGGTAGTTATTGGGTGCTTTCAGGCGGTGGCTCTCCTGCCCGGGGTCTCCCGCAGCGGAAGCACCATTGTGGGGGGACTTCTTTGTCAGCTTGCCCCGGGCGAGGCGGCGGTCTTTGCCTTCCTTATGGCTGTACCGGCGATGATGGGGGCCGGAGTTCTCGAAGCCTGGGAGATTGTGGGTAGTCCGCAGCCAATTCCCCCCTGGTGGAATCTCGGGCTGGGAATGGTGCTAGCCGGGGTGGTTGGTTGGCTGGCCATCGCGTGGCTTTTGGTTTGGGTTCGAAGCGGTCGGCTGCAGCTTTTCGCCTGGTGGGTGTTTGCGGTAGGTGGAGCAGGCTTGCTGTGGCTTATCCTGGATCGCTGAGCTCCGCCTCCGTTGCCGGGGAGGCGAAGTCTGCGGGATCAATTTCGCGGCCAATGTGGGCCATCGTGTGGATAAATGGTTGGAGGCTTGGTACGGAGAGGGGAGGGCTCCTCCCCACTGGCCCATCCATTTCGGCCCAGGCTGGCGTCGGCGCGGCCCTGGCCTGGCTGCGCCTTCTGGGGGCCCCAACCCGGAATGGGACCTCCGGCCGAGAAATTCGGCTTCTTCTGCCGGTTTTGTGGTGGCGGGGCTTCCTGGTAACTTCCACCCCCGGAGGCCGAGGGGGACACAAAGGGAGCTAATCCTGCCCGTTGATCGTCCACGGCAGGTGAGCTCGGGCGTGATTGGTTTTGCTCGCTGCGTAAGGGAAAACGCCCCGTACGAGCCGGGGAAGGACTGGCACCGGCCGCTCCCGAAGTAGCTCGCTGCGCTTTTCGGGCTTCCCAGTCTTCCAAAGTGATCAAAACATCCCGTGCCTGAGAGCCGTTATAAGGCCCGACGATACCCTCCTCGGCCATAAAGTCGATAAGCCGTGCTGCCCGCCCGTAACCGATCCCTAAGGCCCGCTGAAGCAGGGACACACTGCCGCGACCTTCGCGGACAACAATTTCCACGGCAATGTCGTAAAGCTCATCGCGGATGCGTCCCGCAGAGGTAGGTTCGATTTGCCCGGCCGGTTTCAGCTCCACCAATTCCTCCAAGTAATCGGGAGCCGACGTGGCCACCGCAGCCACGACACGGCTGATTTCCTCATCGGCCACAAACGTCCCTTGGCCACGTATCAGGGTGTTCGTTCCTGGCCGAAGGAAGAGCATGTCCCCATGACCGAGGAGCTTTTCGGCCCCAATTTCATCCAGTACCACCCGGCTGTCGATGCGGCTGGAGACCTCGAAGCAGATGCGGGCAGGCAGATTGGATTTGATAAGCCCGGTGATCACATCGACGGTAGGCTTCTGCGTGGCCAAGACCAGGTGGATGCCCACGGCCCGACTTTTCTGCGCAAGCCGGATTATGTGGGTCTCCACCTCCTTGGCGGCCGTCATCATAAGATCGGCCATTTCATCGGCTACGATAACAATATACGGCAAGCGGCGGGGGATTTGGGCCCACTCTTCCTCGGCGATGGGTCCTAACCGCTGCCGCAATTCCTCTTCGCCCAGTTGATTGTACACACTGAGATGACGCACTCCCACGCGGGCCAGCAATTGGTAACGCTCTTCCATTTTATCTACGGCCCACGCGAGGATGGCTTCCGCTTTCCGCATATCGGTGACTACGGGGTGCAGAAGATGGGGAATCCGCTTGTAGGGGCTCAGTTCCACCATCTTGGGGTCAATCAGAAGCATGCGGACCTCGTCCGGACGTCGGCACATGAGAATGGACATGATGATGGCATTAAGACAGACGCTTTTACCGGTGCCGGTACGTCCGGCTATCAGCAGGTGAGGCAAGCTAGTTAAATCGACGACGATCGGATTGCCAGCCACATCCTTCCCTAAAAACACGGGGATTCGCATCGAGGAGGCCACAGCGGCCGCCTCTTCCATAACCTCCCGCAACCGCACAATTTGTCGTTGCGCATTGGGCACTTCGATCGCCACGGTGTTTTTGCCGGGTATCGGCGCGACAATTCGCACCGACGGGACCCGCAGGGCAATGGCAAGGTCATCGGCAAGCGACATGATTTTGCTGACGCGCAGACCGGCCTCCAGTTCGACCTCAAACTGTGCGATGACGGGGCCGGTTTGAATTTCCACCACCCGCACGTGGTAGCCGAAGTCCGCAAAAGTCTTCTCAAGAATTGTCGCTTTGTGGCGCACGTCGCGTTCGTGTTCGTCAAAGCAGAAGGGCTCGCCGGGGAGGAGCAAGCTCAGCGGTGGCAGTACGTAGTGATCAGGGGTATGTTCTCGCGCTTGAGACTCGATTTCCGCGCGCAGTTGGTCTCGCTGATCCACACGTGGTTTTCGGATGCGAATCTGTCCCGCGCCCACCGCAGGCGCCGCGGCCGCAGGAGGGGCCGGCCCCCCGGCCAAGGATGTCCCTGCCGCCGTGGACGACTTGTCAGGATCTGGTGCCGACAGATCCAATGGTTGTGACCGCGGTCGACGAATTGTCGGCGACGATTCCGCTGGGGTACTCATCTCGCCCCGACGCAGTGGCACCCGGCGTGCTGGGATCAACCCTAGCCGATGGAGCACGGGCTGCAGCACATAACGTTGAAGCGAACGGCTTGGCACCTTGAGTAGCGCCGCCACAAAACGCACCACCCAGTAGTCCGTGGCCAGGAGGAGCCCAGTTATCACAAGGCTGGCAGAAAGGATGGCGATTCCGGTAGGTGCAAGGTACCTTTCGGCTTGGACGATGACCGCCGTCCCGATCCATCCCCCCGGTCCGATCACTGGTCCGTGCCAGTACGGCCAAGGGATGACCCCCATCAGCGCGGCAAAACTTACTAGGGTGATATATGCGCCGGCGAAGCGACGCGGGATTCGATTGATGCCTCCCCGAAAACAGGCCCACGCCGCTGCCGCAAGAAAAAAGGGGACAAGGTATGATGCTGCTCCCAAACCGGCCAACGTGGCCCAAGCTATCCACGCACCCACAAGGCCACACGGGTTAGCCGGCACACTATTCGGAGGAAAATCCTGGGGAAATGGAGGATCCGCCGGGTCGTAGGAGAGGACACTGATGGTGACAAAGACTGTCGTTGCGCCCAAAGCCAAACCTAAAAGATCCCAACCTAAGCGCCGGCCCAATTTAGTTTCGGTGGAAGGACTCATAAGTTAATCCGACTCATAGGTTGATCCTGAGGTGCGGGGGGAATAAATGCCAGCTAAAAGAGGGAAAACAATTAAAGCGGTCTTTCCACTCTTTTTCCGATTGCGGTTCGCGAGATTTTTCCCCGCGAGGCACCAATCGCCCGAGCCTCACGACTTTTTGCTAGGTAACAACCCAGTTGCCTCGGAGCGGACGAATCGCGACACCAGGCAACCCGCCACGAACCCTTTCGTCTATCCGACTACTGCTACACCTCTGGAAGCTGATGGATGTGCGTCCCTATGCAATTGTTCAGAACGAATTACTTCGGCATCGACTTCGGAGGCCCCTCCTGTTACCAATTTCGATTGCCGGCAGGAGCGCCAAATAGAAAAGTCCGAATCGCTCGCCCAACTTGTCTTCTGTACTTTTTCCGCACAAAAGAAAAATCCGGGAACGTTGTGCCCATCGGAACGCTTTGCCGCAATGGTGGGAAAAACGGCTGGTAAGAAAGGTTAGGAGAGCTGTTACGGTCACGCGTGAAAGAATTTCGCGGCCCAATCCCACAGAGGGAGCCGGTGTTGGTGATGAGTCCACCTGTTTCGGAAAGAATGTCCCGGAAAAGTGCTGGGAGGCACACGGGTATCAGGCGATCAATTTCTGCAGTTGGATGGGGGCGACACGATCGATCCGCTAAATGCAGGAAAAAAATTTAGCGCGACAAGCTTCGATGGCTCATCCCCGGCTTCTCCCGGTTTAAATGGTTGGAAGCCGGCTGGTGCCAGGAGGGATTTACGCTCTGTCACTGAGGAACGAAGAGCTTACCGGAGCGCCAACGCCAGATCCGGCTTTACCGGAGCCGGTGGTTCCCATGGGCGGACGATAAATGTGCTTTGGCCGACCCGAAGTCTTGCTCCAGGTTCGAGCTTGGCAAAACTGACGGGTTTATCCTCGACAAAAGTTCCTGGCCTTCCGCAGAGATCTCGGACGAAGATATCCGTCCCATCCACTTCGATTTGGCAGTGAATCGGGCTGACCTCGGGATCCGTAAGCTGGACTCCCGCCTCGCGAGAGCTTCCGATGGTTACCGGGAATTTCTCCACGAGGAAGCGTCTGCTACCTGTGGTACCGTTTTGGCCGATAAGTTCGACCCGCATCATGGACCGTTCCCCCACTCTTTGACATGCTCCGATGACCTAGATAGCGTGGGCCACTGCCGTAGAGGACTGCGGGTCGGAAAAGACACCATAAGTAAGTTAAAATACTATAATTTCTATCGATTTAGTAACGTAAATCTAGCATGGTACCAGGCCAATGTCGGGCTACCGCAATTCCCGACCCGCAAACCAATCCTCGCCAATTGGTTTTGCAAAAAGTATACCCTAGTTGAATGGTAGGTTCATTTTCTGGCAACCTAATGACCTTAAGCTCGTTGTGAAATTTCCTAAGCTCCCTGCCACATCTGAAAACCTTTGGGTTCGACGCGAAACTAGCAGAAATTCTATGAACTCTCCTCCCTGAAAGTTAATGATTGCCCCTATGTAACTAGCTTTTTTTGGCCTAATGAGCCGGTATTTGTCCCCTTCTTAAGTAGTGCAAACGTCAGAAATGTATCATAATGCTGCAGCAAAATTGATCATTTGGAAAAAACGCGACAATCTCGCGGCAGCAACTTCCTCTTTTGTTAGGCGAAATTGCTTCCCAGATTTTTGTTAGTGAGTGGCTCCGAAGGTTTTTGGCTCTTTGCTTGGAAGCCTTGACCTTTTGGCAACGCCTTGTCGCAGGTTTGCGCAAAATGTGACTCAACGTGGGGAGAAAAGCTGCAGATTCCGATCGGCAGTAGTCGTCATTAGTCCGTGGGTAGGGTGGCTCCGATCTCGTCCAAATTCCTGACCACTTCAGAAATTCTCTCTAAAGCCGAAAATCCCAAAAAAACGAACTAATCGGAAAGGGACCAAGGAGTTTTTGCGCCATCGATAGCCCGTCCACACCCGAAGGCGGGGATCTCACAGAGGATTTTCGCACTGATTGGTGCTGGCCCGATTAAGTCGCGATGGTCATTAGGGCGGAGGAGACTCTGCGAAGCTGCCCGGGGGTTTGTCGCCGCAGTCCCTCCAGGGCTCTGACGGCCGACGTTTCTCCTTCCCCACGGACCTTCGCTCAAACATCGGGGGAGCTTAGGTGAGGAGGGAAATTTAGGGAGATTCCTGAAAAAAGGTAACCGTTATGAACGGTATTACTCTCCGCTGAGCAAGAATGACCGATTTTTTCGGCACAAAGCGCAGGTCTCGGACTGACGGGGTCGCGCGTGAATTGTCTATCTTGCGGATTTTCACTGTTTTCCGACCGGAAAATAGACCGATTTCATTTACTGCGGGAGGCAAGATGCCATTTTCCCGTGCCGAGATCTGTGTCCCACCAAGTTTATGCTTTTACGGGGTGGTGCTTCGACCCAGCTACCGCTACAGCCCAGAAGTGGATGCCTGGCCATCCTTCGCAGACTGGGCTCGGCGATAGGAACAACACCCCCCTTTGGAGCCGGTGACCCACTCCGGCCCATGCGCGCAAAAGTGGTATCGCCACATTTTAGGTAATAGTTCGGAGAGCCCGCAATGAAGGTGTACACGACCGGTCAAGTTGCCAAGATTTGTAAGGTAGCACCGCGGACGGTCAGCAAATGGTTTGATTCCGGCCGTCTGAAGGGCTATCGCATTCCTGGTTCCCAGGATCGTCGGATTCCCCGCGACTCCCTCATTCGATTCCTGAAAGAGCACGGTATGCCATTGGGGGAGCTGGAGGATGAAACAACGGCCAAGGTGCTGGTGGTAGCTCAAGATCAGGTATTAATCGACAACCTGAAACGCGAGCTGCCGCCGGAAAAGTCCTACAAGGTGGCCGTGGCCGCAAGCGGGTTTGAGGCCGGCTTGCAGGCAGAAAGTTTCCGCCCGGACTGCATCGTGGTCGACTTCTCCATCGGCCGGACTGAGGCCCTCCAAATTTGCCAAAATCTACGGCGCAATCAGGAATTTGCAGATGTAATTCTTATCGCCCTCCTGCCGGACGATGGAAGCACCACGAGCTTGGATCCCTCGGCTGTGAACGAGATCTTCAAAAAGCCGTTTGACGTAGCCCTTCTTGCCGAACGGATTCGTACGCTTGTAGGCGCAAAGAAGGAATTGGTTTGACCCACATCCACCCAAGCCGCAGCTTTTTAGCGGCCAGCCCAAATCACCTCCCACCTCCTTCCCACCCTTTTTCCTAACCCGTCGGCTTCTTCCGGCGGGTTCTTTTTTGGAAGATTTCTTCATCCGGATGGAATCTCTGGTAGCAAAGGCTCCGGGGCGCCCCGCCAGCTGAAGAACAAAACTTTCCCTTGCTGACCTTTTTAGGGCTGAGCCCTTTGCTCCCCCATTTCCGCGGGTTACCGCGAGCTCCTTGTAAATCGGGGAAAGAGTTTTGTTAGATCGCAGCAAGATGCCCGCGAGGTGCCGACAAACCGCGAGTGTCAACGCACAAATCTGGAAATCTTGGGGAAATCTTTGCCCTCTTGGCTGAATATCTTTTCAGGGAATGTCCTTGGGAATGTCCTTTCAGTCTTTTTCCCCCGACCCAACATTGTTAGGTCTTACTCTAACTACCCCGTGCGGTGGGGTTTCGCCTCCTGTCTCTCCAGCCGTTTAATGCAACGATCTTTCTAGCGGCATCGCATGTGATCAAGCACGTTTTCGAGACCTCGTCGGCGGGTACGAGGACTGGCAGCGGTGAGTTTGGCTGCACTTCTTCTCCAAACCCTACAGACTATGCTATCGGTCCATTTTCCGCAGACAATCAATTTTCGCAAGCGTACTAGCCGATTACCTTCTCCAGAAAAGATGACCTAAACTTGATAGGTTGCCCTATTAGCAAAGTTTCGCGCTGAGCGTGGCGCGGGAGAGGACGAGTAGTTTCGCCTCCGGATGCGCCCGCCAGAAGTATACGCCTTTACCCCCAACACTTCCTCGGGACAGCTTAAAGTGCATGGGTGCGCGACAAGTCGTCACCTCGAGCCGGTGAGAGCGTTGGCCCTCGATCGACTACCCGCCTGAAGAACCGGGGGAGTGTTCGCACGGGAACGCAGGTGGCTATTGTGCTCGGTAAGCGCCTGAGAAGTCAGCCTGGAATGTTCGGCGGCCATGGGGGAAGAGAATCGACTCGGTCAGCATCTGATGAATCCATAGTAGGGAGTGTTCGGCCGTGACTAAAGCATCGGTCGCAAGCACCCGGAAGAAGGTCTCTGCTAAAAAGGCCAGTTCGGTTCGTAGTTCGGCAAAACGTAGCGCCAAAGCCGAGGGTGGTGCCGACTCGGTGGCGACACTTCCCTCCGACGTGGTGACAATCGACCGAAGAAGCGGAAAAGATCGTCGTAGTGGCGAGGATCGTCGCAAACAGCAGATTCCAGTCGCGGTGGAACGTCGCCAGGGCGAACGGCGGAAAGTCCAGCGCCGGCGACTGATTGATCCTACCACGTGCGAGCGAGATTATACCCCGGAAGAAATTGAGTTCATGATTGCTCTTGATCAGTACAAGCGCGCAAGTGGGCGGATGTTCCCCACATGTAGTGAAATCCTCGAAGTGCTGCGAAACTTGGGTTACCGAAAATGTTCATGTGGCGGGACTGAGGGAAATAAACCGGGTGCAGACAAATCAGGGACGAACCCACCCCCCGCCACCTCATGGCCCGGGGAGCCGCAGCGGCCTGCGCCTCTTCAGGTGAATGAGGCCTCCGGCAAAGGCCAGTCGGCCCCTAATGCTTCCCGTTGAAGGCGGAAGAGCTGTTGCGCCGCAGGTCGGGCCATCGCCAACATGTTTAATAACTCTTCTTCGCTGAACAGGGCCTGCTCGGCCGTTCCCTGTACTTCCACGAGTTTACCGGAACTAGCAATCACGAAATTAAAGTCGACGGCCGCCCCGTTATCCTCATCTTTGCTCAGGTCCAAAAGGATCTGTCCTCCCACAAGGCCAACGCTGACAGCGGCGACAGACTCGCGCACAAGTTGGCTGGGCGCTACACCCAATTGGTGGGTCAAAGATGTGAGGGCATCGACCAGGGCCACCCATGCCCCGGTGATGGCGGCGGTTCGCGTGCCGCCGTCAGCCTCGAGCACGTCGCAGTCAACAATAATACTGCGAGGGCCGAGCGCCTCCAAATTGGTCACTGCGCGGAGGCTTCGGCCGATTAGCCGCTGAATTTCGGCGCTGCGACCGTCCATCCGACCTACCCTTTCCCGAGTTTTGCGGGGAGAAGTGGCCCCAGGAAGCATACCATACTCGGCCGTAATCCAACCGCGGTTTTGTTCCGCTAACCACTGGGGGACCTGAGCCTCCACATTGGCGGTACAAAGCACCCGCGTATTGCCGAACTCAATTAACACGCTGCCGGCACTGGACTGCACAAAATGGCGATGGATCCGAACCGGTCGCAGCTGATGTGGTAATCTTCCGTCTTTCCGGAGCATTGCTCACATCCCGCTTTGTTGCCCTCAACCTCCCAACCTCCCTGCCCTTGATAAGCTATGCTTTAATTAGAAGGGAGAAAAACTCGTCGATGCAAGTCGCATCTCTGCGGATCATGTGACCGTCTCAAAAGCTGATCCTCTTTTCCTGGAGGGCTTTGTCATGGCGCTTCGAGCCAATCGACTACCCGCAAATAGTGCGGGGCGTTGCCGCCCTGGCCGAGGTAACGTGCCAGGGCGCCAGCGTCGCGGTGCGATCCTGGTCCTTTCTACGGTGCTTATGCTCGTACTGGCTGGCATGGTGGCTCTGTCGGTGGATTTAGGCTACGTGTACACGGTGCGGACAGAGCTGAAGAGGGCCACGGACGCAGCCGCCTTGGCCGGTGCCGGCGCTCTGCCCGAAGGTGCCGAGGTGGCTTATCTGCGGGCCGTGGATTTCCTCCTTCGCAACCCGGTGGCCAATCGCGCTGTTCTGGGCGAGGAGAATCGACTGGCCCGGCTAACCGAATTCCTGGAAACAAATCCGGATGCAGTTACTTTTGAGGTGGGGCACTGGGATGTTGTCACCCGAGAGTTTGTGGCCTCCACCGATCATCCCTCAGCCGTCCGCGTGGTGGCCCATCTTCGGGGTGCTCCTCTTTTCTTCGGACGGATTTTCGGGCGGCAGAGCTTCGACCTCCATGCCGAATCAATCGCCCGGTTCCAACCCCGCGATATCGTGCTGGTGCTTGACTTTTCGGCTTCCATGAACGACGACAGCGAGCTGCGGCGAATTAGCGAGTTCGGCGAATCGTGGCGTCAGCACATTGAGGCAGAAGTGCTGGAGACGTGGAAAGAACTTGGGGCACCTCAGTTTGGCTCATTGCCCCGCCAGCCCGATTATGTGACCCTTGTCGGTAGGACGCCCTCACGAAGCTGCGAACCACTCATTCGCGTGAAATTTCTGGAATATGAGCAAAGAGTGTACGTCGAGTCCACCAAAGATCTTTCCAACGTGGTGGTGCAATATTCGGACGGCAGCACGCAAAGGTATGAGAATCTTTCGGGCAAAACTGGTATCTTTGGATCGGGCGCCAAGAGCATAGCCCGCATTTGGGTAAAATCCGGGTGTAATCAATCAAACGATGGTCCGGGTTATGGTGAACGCTTCGAAGCCTCCTGGACCAATGATAACACGCGAATTAAGCAGTGGTTCGGCCTTGATCGCGTGCCTTATCCTTTTCCGCAAGGAAGTTGGGATGAGTACATCAACTACGTGAAGAGTAGTAGTTTCATTCACGGAGCCAAGTACCGCAAAAAGTACGGCATTCTGACGTTGGTGAATTATTGGCTGGAGCAACGACCAAAGTTTACCGAAACCCCCGTGCTCTGGCGGACCAGCGTCGAGCCGGTGCATAGCCTAAAGCAGGCCGTCGCGGTGTTTGTTGACCACCTGAAGCGTGTTCGAACCGATGACCGACTGGGACTTGCCCTCTACAACTCGCCGGACGGTACTGCCCTTTTGGAACAGCCTTTGAGCGCGGACATGGACATCGTGGCCACCACTGTATTCGAACGCCAGGCAGGCCATTACGATCGATTCACCAACATTGGTGCCGGCTTACGCCAAGGGTGGGAGGAGCTTGATGCGCGAGGGCGCCCCAACGCCAAGAAGGTGATTGTGTTGATGACTGATGGGTGGGCCAACCGCCCGACCTCCAATCCGCGGGAGTATGCGATTGAACAAGCCCGAATTGCCGTCAGTAAAGGGTATCAGATTCTCGCCATTAGCTTCGGCGTGGAAGCTGATGCTCAGTTGATGGAGGAAATCGCCCGCATCGGCAAAGGGCAACACTTCCGGATCCCCGGCGGGATCTCCGTGGAGGAGTACCGCGAGCAGCTGATCTCGGTGTTTCGGCAAATTGCCGACGATCACCCCTTGGCCTTGGTGAAATAGTTCTCCTCCGCCTGGTCTTAGTGCCGACCGCTATTGTGCCAGCGGACGGTGCGGAAGGCGACACTTCCGCCTATTAGGCCTAGGGATATGGGCCAAGGGCAGAGCCGGCAGCTTGATGCCTCGCCTCAGCGCAAGCGGATCTTCAATTGGCGCTTGCGGGAGGGATGGCTCCCGGTGGCAGTTCCGTGCTGAACGATCGCGGCAAGGGGTTGTTTCCTTCGGCCGAGGCATCCTCGGCCAGCTGCCAGATTTCCACCCCATTTTCGTCGCGGAAATAACACTCCAACCGGAATCTTCCTACTGCCGATGCCGGCGGCGGCGGAAATTCCGGTGGCCGAATGAGAAGCCTTACACCGTGGCGGGCTAACTTTTCCAGCGACTTTTCCGCATAGGGCTTTGCTTGCCAGTCTTCTGCCGTTTCCGCCCACGAACGCGGGGCAAAACCAGAATAACCGTTGACTAACGGAAGCCGAAAAATCCCCTGCCACAACATGGTGCGGACCGTTCGTTCGTAAAGCAGTGGATGCTCCCCCCGGGGAAAATCAAGCAGAAGCACTGCCGCAGATTTGTGCGAAAGCTGCCGGAGAACCTCAACCCAATCGGGCGGGTCCCAGAACCGGGGCGCGGCCACCAGATAACTGCGGGCCGGCGGCACCTCCGCCACAAGCAATCCCATGAGTCCAGCCATAAAGGTCCAAGATGCTAGGGCCCATTTCTGGGGACGTGTGATTTTCACCCGAATGAGTTCCCGCAGGTTGTTCCGGAATACCTCCCAACCAAGGGAAGCAAGCACAAGGAGTGCAAGTGCGACAAGGTAAGCAAATCGGTACGGGCTGCGAATCCATTGAAGGAAGGGGAGCCACTTAACCGCGAGGTCCCAGGGATAAATCCCAAAGAGTTTCAGCCGGGGTAGACAAGACGCCACAATTCCGGCTACTACTATGACCCAAAGGAGAAGGACCCCATGGCGGCTGATTTGTCCCCAGGCGTTACTTTTTACGAGTAAGTAAGCCCCAAGGAAGGCCAAGAGGGTTCGCACGATCCCGGGAAGGAGCGGCCGCCCCGAGCCGGTGGCCCCTTCCAATCCCGGGAAAAGGCTTCGCTTCGGCACCGAAAGCCAGTCGCTAGGACTCGCTGAAAGAGCCCGGACGACCTGGGGTGGTCGCGGTTGGCCATGCCGGGTCAGTGCTCGCCACATCGGAAGGATCAAAATTAGGGAGACAATAGCGGCGACAAGAAAGCCTAGCAAAACACCTATCGCTGTTTCCCTTTGCCGGAACTTCAGCGCGACAGCCAGGGCGCCGCACAATAATACCAGGGCGTTGAAGATCGCCAAGTTAACTCCTACACACACCGCGATGGCCAATGGGATGGCGATCTTTGTTCCATCGACAATCCTCCCCGTGCGAGCCAATCGGATGGTCGCCTCCCAACTCCAAAGAACCGGCCACAGTGGAATCCATTGGGTAAGCTCGGGTTGGTCCATGACAAGCGGGTGCCAAGTCACCAAAGCACCGGCTAGTCCTGCGGTCAACGGCGCGGTTCCCAACGTCCGGGCCAGCCGGAACGCGAAAATGCCGTTGAGTACCAAATTGCCCAAGCAGTAAACGTGGAAGGCCAAGGTGGGGCCGAAAAACCACACTACAGGCGAAACTGCCAGGGTAAAAGCCTGAGGCTCCGAAAGGGCGAAAGTTCCCCGCTCGGGCCAGAAAATCGGGGCATCCCAATAGCCGGCGAGCCCATACCACAGCCGGTCTGCATTCCACCAAATCGTCCACAGATTAAAAAGAGAAACTACTCCAAACGGCACTTTTCCGGCCGGAACCACGCCAAATGGTCCGACCCACAGCGGAGAGTAGGCAATAAGAGCAAGTAACAGATAGACACCGACCCACAGCCAAAGTGGGTGCCAAAACCGGGCCGGAGATTCTTCGATCCTTCCCTCTCGAGGATGCGGGGCAAAAACTATGCTGAGTAACCACCCCCGAGTGAGGAGACACACTTTTGATTCGATCCCCTGAGCCAAGCCGAAAGCCCCGGCCCCATCGTTGCCAGCAGCGGATAGGCTAGTGCCAAAAGCCAACGTGCCCCCCGCTAGCCTTTGGGGCTACAGCAGACCGTCAGCTCGATGTCAGTTTGATTTCATAATCTTTTAGTCCTTCCTTTGGTACAGTGACCTCAATCCCGGAGGTGTCCGGTTTGGAATACTTTTCGGGAAGGACATTCTTTGCGTCGCCTTGGGGACTGGAAGCAACCGTGCCGCCCGCTGCCAAAGCGTGTTCCACATCTTCCTGCACCATAAACTGCCCACCCCCTTGCGCGGCTACCACCTTTGTGACCTGCACCCGGAATTTTCCCGGGACAGCGCCTTTAACCTCAGGCGAGCTTTGCAACTCAAACCGGCCCCTGGAGTCGGTTAGCGCATACGCGCCATAGCGGTGATCCACGGGCACGAAAACCACCATGGCACCCTCCACAGGGCGGCCATCGAGAGTTACAACGCCGGAAACTGGTACTGTCGGCGGAATGTCACCGCGTCGACCTCCCCCGCATCCCCCTGCAATAATACCCAATGAGATCGCCCAAACCACTATCGCCATTTCCCAGGGATACCGGTTCATTCGATGGGATCCTCTCTTCCAGGTCGTTGTTTGGCCCGCTGATGTTCGGTCAAAACTGCACGCTGATATCGGAAGGTATTAAGAAAATATGAAAAAGGGTGTTGGCTGGCGCTCGGTCAGCTGAGCCCCCGCCCCCCACGACGCCAACTGCACGAAAGGACCGAGTTGGACCTTCCGGCGAGTGTTGGACCATTCCGGTGAAGTTTTCGGAAAAAAATGGCTAGACACAACGGCCGAGCTATTGGCCGTCAACACGAAAGCCACCTATTGCTACTTTTGCGACTACCTTGCCAATTTCGTAAAACGGCTTTTAGAGGCTGGTCACAGGTTCTCCGGCCGCCTTTGTGCCGAGTGCCCCCCAGACGCCAAATGGGCTTGGTCCGGTGGCTGTAGGAGCGGGAGCTACCACTCCTAAATTGCCACAATCGATGGTCTCGCTGATAAAGCGGACGCTTCCGTCGGCCATAGCCACGTTCACTCCACCTGGGTGCTCACTTGTGGCCGTCCAAATTCCAGGGGCAAAATGGCCGGGAATTCCCGTCCATCCGCCGCCGCGCAACATGCATACGGCGGAGTTGGGCGGCAGGATTGTGCTCACGGCAGCAAAGAAAGCGGCACCATCACCCCAACGGTAGCCCGGTGAAGTGTCCCCAGTGAAAATAGGAGCTCCTGCGATGTAGCCGTTGCCGGCCCAATAGGCCCGGCAGGTCAGCGGTACATAAGACGTGGGATCACCGCTGGCATCGTCAACGGCTGAACCCTTGTCGTTATCCCGGCGCGGACGAGATCTTTCCGCCAGAGCAATCGTGTTACTGGTCCCATCAACCACGTGGGCAAAACTGTCGTAATTTTGCCGGCCGAAAATTCCTCGGTTTCGGATGGGCACATCAGCAAGCGCTGCCGCCTGGTTGGCATCGCTACGTTCTTGGGGGCTGTGAGCCGATGCCTCGTAACTATCCCCGGAGCAAAAGGCATAACTGGTCGTTCCCCTCTTTGCCCCACGGGGGGCGATATCGCCACCGTCGCTGGGGCAATTAAGGACGGGCAATTCCACCAGCTGCCACGTCCCGGCGGTCCACGGGTTATCGTTGGCCTGCATCACCCTATCGTAAAGCCCTTTTTGTTCAATAAAAGGTGCGATCTGAACCCAGCCGCTTAGCCTGAGCCGTTGGCCGTACGCAGCGAGATTTCCCGTCCCAGATTGCCGCGACGGCAAACGTTGATAGGTATCGTGATACATGTGCACGGCAAGCATCAATTGCTTGAGATTATTGGTACACTGGGACCGTCGTGCAGCTTCCCGGGCGGCCTGGACCGCCGGCAACAAAAGCGCAATCAATATCCCAATAATGGCGATAACGACCAGCAGTTCGACCAGAGTAAATCCCCTATGATTTCGCATGGCGCACCTCCCTTCACCAAGAGGTTCAAACCAACCAGAGCTTCCCATTTCCCTAGAAAATCGGGTACCACACCGTTTTAACGAGTCTAATGCGATTGGAGCTCGAAATTGATAACATTACGTCCCCGTTTCACTTCGCGCTCCAAAGTGGTCTCACGATTGTATTTGGCAGGCACGCGTTCGGGCACATGGCCCACCAATTGTCCCGAATCATCGGTTTCGCCGGCCTCGTAAGTAGAAATACTAACCTTGTGTTTGCCCACAACCGCCCCCCGTTTGCCACCTGCAGACTCAAGGGAGTAATAACCCTGCCCGTCTGTCTTAGCCATCGAGGCAGGACCGCCGTCAACCGGCGTGAATATCACCGTCGCGCCAGGGAGGGGAACGCTATCTAGCGTCACGGTACCCTCCACTTGGCCTAGGGATGGACCCCTCGGTCCGCATCCGAGAAAACAAGCGACCATCAAACACACAAATGTAAGCCCTAGTTGCTTCATAGCTGCGACACCATACCTGTTGGCGGGCACGTTCAATTCCACGTGTGTGCAAGATTTCCTATTCGCCGGTTTTACGGCACCTGGACGGTTTGCCCATCGGCAATCGCGATCAACCGTTCATACACACTATCGACGGCTGCGGTCGCCGGGTTATGATCGATTGTTTCGCTAATGAACCGCACCGAGCCATCGACCATGGCGAAGTTTGCGCCACCGGGGTGAGCACTGCTAAAGCCACGATCGCATTCTTGGGCAAAAGTGCAATTCAAGGGCCACCGGCCACAGGCCATAGCGTACACTTGACCCTCGAGCGAATGATTGCCTGTGTCGCCATTGGCTATGATTGGGGTAGCAGCACGTAACTCGCGTTGACCTAAACGCCACGCTCTTTCCCCTAGGGCAAAAGTATTGCTGGTGCCATCAGTCACTTCCCCCACGGGTACACATCGCGGCGGTCGGTCACCGGTCTGACCGTAACCAATGAGCCCATTGAATTGGTTTGTGCCGGTGTATTCACGATTCAGATCAAAACTATTGTTGGACCCAACATAATTAGCCGTTGCTATTTCCACGCAGCCCGTGATGCACTGGGCATCCCCGTAAAACCCGAGTCGCGGAACTTTTCGGGCCGAGTTGGTTTGCGGACCCGGATCGGACGGACAGCGAAATACCGGCAGCGGCCGCCGCAACGCGTTGTAAACCGGGTCGGGGGCAATTGCTACATCAGCTGCCAGAACCTGCGGATTCAGTTGTTGATAGAGCGGACCCTGCTCCACAAACGGCAGGATAAACGAGCCCCACGTCCACGTGGCGCATTGGCCTTCCGGACAATTGTTCGTCACAAACCAGGTACCGTTCTTGACCATGCCACACGGGAAACGCTTATAAGTGTCGTGATAATGATGAAAAGCCAGCATGAGCTGCTTCAGGTTATTGGTGCACTGGCTGCGCCGAGCTGCCTCCCGGGCGGCCTGCACCGCAGGCAACAGGAGGGCAATCAAAATCCCGATGATCGCAATGACTACAAGCAACTCCACCAAGGTAAATCCGACTTGGAGACGAATGCGGTTACTACGCATGAGCAAACTCCTGTTGAGCTGAGAATTTCAAGAAAAACTCTACACCCCCTAAGTCCGTCAAAGTAGGAAGGATCGGCTGGAGAACCTCTCGGTAGTGGCCGTTAGTATAGCCTCCCCCGCGTTCCTCCGCAAGCCACAACTTTGGGTTCTGCCAAAAGTTGTGTCTGGATTCTCAGTTAAGTATAACCGGTAGGGTAACGTTGGAAAGTTCCCCGGGGAAATGGTTAATCGAGCGTTAATCGAGTGGAACGAGGCTGTCCCGAGTGCCCAAGCCAGAGAGCCCGGACAAGTGAAGTTCGGAAACCTTCGCTTGGCCACTTTTCTTCCTAAAGTTTTTTGGATAAGAAGTGGTTTTTCCGGGCTGCTTTTCAACTGGGCTTCCACTTTCAACGTGATTCCAGATTGGATAAGTGATTGTACTAATAGCAGTGTGACCAGATAAAAATGGGTAATGGTGTGCCTCACATTGTTGTTTCTTCCAAAAGTTTAGCAAATTTCGACTGAGGCCAGTCCGGGAGACAGACACAACCTGTTGGAGGGGGAGTCGCCTCAGTGTACTAAGCCGAATTCCTGCAAAATGGCGGCTCTAACTCGACTTTGATCGTCACTGCTTGAGGCCGTCCAGTCCACCCCGGCTAGTGTGTCTTTTGCTCGCCCCATTTTCTCCTTAGGACATTCCGCCTGGTGTGGGCCTAAGCCGGGAGTCCCTGCCTTCGTTCTATAACCCTTCGGACAGGATCAAGCTTTCTCGTCGGCCGAGGGCAGGAAGTTCTCATAATCGAGATGTGGTACAATGCTTCCATCGGCAAGTGGAAAATGGGGGGCTATCCCACCAGGAGGAATGTCCTACGATCGATGGCTTCAGTGTGGAGAGCGCCATTTGAGCTCACAAGAAACTTCCTTTCCCTGCCCCGCCGGGACGGGAATTCCCGTAAGCAAATGTTGCCGAGACTTGGGGCGAAAGCTGACGGAGGTGGCCCGAGCGTTGTCTGGGGGTCAATATCATGCCGCACGCAATTTGGCCGTGGCGTTAAACGGGAAATATCCGTCCCGAGCCTGTGTGATGTACCTTCTGTGGCGTGCCCACGAGATGTGCGGCGAGGAGGCAGAGGCGTCACGTTACCGTGAGACGTTGGCGGCCATGGAGCCGCGTTGGCCTGCAGTTTTTTGGGCCCAGATGGTCTCGCAGGTGCGAAAGGAAGACCTTCCCCGGGCCCTTCTTGCTTATGTCGATCTGTGCGAAAAACTTCCGGATAGCCCCCGCGGCTCCCTGGCCGGCCTTTTTAGCCACGCTTTAGCAGGGCTGGCCAGTCGATCCCTCGACGTGTTCGAGGTGGCATGGATATTGCGAAGTGCTGCCGAACTGTTGGTGCCGGAGGCCCGCCAAAAGCTTCATCAAATCCTGGAACGAAACGGCCACCTTTTGGCTGTCGGTCCCGGGGGTTTGCTGCGTCCTCGTAAAGTGGGTCGAGCACTTCCGCAGTGGCTTCGGCCACTTCCGCAACTTGTGCGACAGGGGCGATTGATTACCGCCTTGGAGACTGGCCATAGGTGGCGCCGAGAAAATCCGGCCGATTTTGCCGCGTGGTGGAACACCCTGGCCCTGCAACTGTGGTTGTGGCGGCCGGAGGAAGCTCGGCAAACTTTGGAGGAAATGGCTTCGGCCGGCTTTTCCGACGAGGAGCAGGGGGAGGCCTGGGCTGCCTTCTTTTGTTATGTTGGCCCCTGGTTAGAACAACTTAAGACTCAGCCGACATGGCAGATGGAAATTTCTCCGGAGGCCTTAGAAACTCTTGCTGGCCACCCGGCGGTAGACATCCTCGCCCCCCAAGGCGTACCCGCATCCCAGCTGAAGAACCTGCAGTTTGCTTTGTTGGGGTGGTTCGAGCCGATCCCCGGTCTGGAGCCAGCTGACGCGGCCGTTCGGGCAGAAGCTTGGAAGGCAGCAGGGCTGGTGAGGCGCCGCCAGGAAGGGGATCTTGAGGTATTGTGGACCGGCCTCGAATCCGAGGATCGCTTGAAGCAATTCTTGCGGGGCACGTTGCGGGCGGAACCTTCTGCGTGGCGGCACATCGATCCGATGCAAAGGCCACGGGAGTTGGCGCAAATTTGCGAGGTTCTAGCCGGCCGGCTCATCCCTGTGAGTCTTCGCGGGCCATGGCAGGCGGAGGATCAGACCACTGCCGCTTGTGTCCTTCGCCGCGGAATTATTCGCTACGTGGAAACGAGCTTCTTGTCCTCACCGCGACCGGAACTTGACAGCAAAACTCCCCTGGAGGCCGCTGCCGATCCGCAACTTCGTGCACGGCTGATTGGCTTGTTGCTCTCCCTCCTCGGTGAGTACCCATCTCTTTTTCCCGTTCTGCACGCTGTCCGCGAGCGACTGAACTTGGGAAGCCCACAACTCATCGATGCTCGGGCGCTTCATCCTCGGCGTGTGCCTTTTGTGGCACTTCTTCGGGTGGATCCCGCCACTGTGAATGGAAGGTTCTTTTCTTATTTGGTCAGACAGGGCAAGTCGGCTTTGCACCAACTTGCCGTCATGGTGCTGTGGCGGTTTGTGGCGGGGAATCCTCGCCTTCGCCACCTACTGAGTGACAGTGAGGAGTTGCAGCTAGCCCGAAAGAGGCTCCTGTTGACCAATTCTGTGCAAGAGGCAGAAGAAATCCTCCGCTTGATCTCCGAGCCCAAGGAGGTTAAATGCGATGGACTGCCCGCAGCGGAGTTGCTGAGGTTGGCTTTCTTTGGACTATGGGGGAGTCGCGAAGAATTTGCCGAGCGATTCTGGCAGCTTCGAGGGCGGTACTGGTCGAATCCGACGGTGCGGACCGAACTTCTGTTGACTCTTGCGGAGCTCGGGTTTCTCCGCCCGCCGGGAATTTTGCTCGAGTGGCTGCGGCGGGGATCCGCTGCGAAGGGAGCGTGGGCTCAAGGGCACGGCTGCTCCGACTCCAGGCAGCCAGCAACCACAGGTTCGCCGCTCGAGGAACTTGCCGCAAAGCCCGGCGCCGATCCCTCGATTAAGTCCCCCAGTCCTGAGCCGAGCAGTAAAGAGGGAAGGCCAAAACTTTGGCTCCCCGGCGATCCGTTATAACTGGGAACTGCTGCAGCCGGGCGTAATAAGCCACCCGTGGGAAAGCGGGCCCCGATCGGGGCAAAGATCACGCGCAAAGAATTAAAGATCACGCGCAAAAAAATCGGGATGGTCGACAAGAACCATCCCGAAAGCTGCCGTCCCGATCAGCCCCCGGAGCCACCAGGGTGGATGGTAACCGGTTGGTGTCGGTTCTCATCGCGGCTCGGCCGGAGCCGGCCATCCCTGGGCGCCGCCCTGGGGACAACAGGTGCTCTCGAGAACACCCGAGGTGCGCTTATGGCTACACCGCGCTTCTCCTGGTCGCAGAAGCCCACCCCTTGTCCCGCTGCCCTCGGCCTTGGATCGCGATGAGGATCTTGTTAATTTATCACCCACGTCGATCCCGGGCAGGAGCCCGGTTCCCGGATCAGCCCCACGACCCTCTACCGCACGATGCACAATTACGGATGACGGAGCGTTTTGGGTCGCGGGGAACCGGAAAACCGAACCGAGCCAAGCACGTTATTTGGCCTCAGCAGGTTGGGCACAAGGATCGCAGGTGACTACAGGGCAGCACAATGCTGCCTTGACCCGGCAAATCAAGGCTGGCGGGCAGGCAAGGACAGCACGAACTCGGCTCAAAACGGGCTGACACCCACACGGCGGGGCAATCAAGCACGCAAGCCGCGCCCGAGCATTCCGAACCGCATTCAGGATTGGGGTGCAGCACACGGGGCAGCAGTCGTGCACCGCTGCAGCTTCTACAGCTTGTTCTTCCGCTTGCGCAGCCTGTGGTTGGCCCAGAATTCCGGCCGAGGCATGCACGCTCATCAGAAGCGCGGCCAACACAGCCAACGGGATCAGATACGCCTTCATTGTAAAGCTCTCCTCTTTACTTGGACCCTAACCCGTGACACACAACCTGCAAACAGCGAGCCGACAACTTGGTGGACTTTTCTCAACCAAGCCCAGAGCGCTCCGGCGATGGTTTCGAAGTCGGCATTAGAGAGAATCGGCCAAGGCGGGACAGAGTTTTAATTATTCCTCTCAGACTTCCTTTGTATCCCAAAACACCCATTTTATTTTAATTTGCCGGTTTACTTTTGCAAGGGCCTAGTTATATTTCTCTCGTCCCCACCAATTCCCAGGCCGCCTCGGCATGGCCGGCATGTAAGTCGAATACCCCTCTTTAGAGTATGTTTGAACCACATTATCTAGGCGGGAACTTCACCTGGTTGCCCATAGTGAGCACGCGATTGAATTGATTCGGAGCGCGACTCCTGGCCCATGGCATGTCCCGTGGAGTTTCCGCCGGTCATAGGCGCCAAAACTTCGCAAAACACTACGCGTCGCGTCGATCAAGATGTGCATTCGAAACCGGAAGTCTGGTCGCTCTGCGAAATCGACCTCCGTTTGGCGCGCCACCTGACTACTACAAAAATCGCATCGGTTGGCTTGCCCTGAGTTTTTTGCCCAAAATGGGCGCTTAGGGTTCCACGGTTTCAAGAAAATGAATGAGCCGCAGGGATTATCCCGGAAACCCTGAACTATTCGACGGCTCGGTGGGTATGGAAAGAATTGAATTTGTCGAGGTTATCTTCACTCAGGCGGATGTGAATTTCTGCGATGAGCTGACCCGACGTAGCTCCTGCGGCAGAAGGGCATGAGTCGAAAGCCGGTTTGCCTTTTTAAATTCCGCTTACGTCGGTCTCAATTTTCTGGTGGAAGTCAGTCATGATGAAAGTTCAGGATGTCGTCGATTATCTCGACCAACTTGCTCCTCCCGACCTTGCCGCCGCCGGGGATAACGTCGGCCTTCTTGTGGGCGATCCCGCGGCTGCAGTGACCCGGATTATGACGGCTCTTACCTTGTCCGAGGATGTGGCCGAGGAGGCACTGCGCGAGCGGGCTTCCCTGGTCATTGTGCACCATCCGGTCATTTACCGACCCATTAGTCGAATTGTCACTAGCGACCCTGTGGGTCGAGTCCTTTGGCGGCTGGCGCGGGGCGGAGTGTCCGTGTACTCGCCCCACAGCGCGTGGGACTCGGCCATGCAGGGCATAAATCAGCAGTGGGCGGAGCTTCTGGGGCTTGGAAGAATCGGACCGCTTGATGAGCCCCGGCCCGACGGCGCGGGCAGCGGCCGTTATGGAGAGCTTCCAGCACCCCAAACCCTCGCCGAGCTTACAGACAAGGTCAAATCGCTACTTAATATTTCTCGCGTCGGGGTGGTCGGGGATCTCCAAAGCCGGGTCCAAATCGTGGGAATAGCCTGTGGAAGTGGGGCCGAGTTGATCCCACTTGCCCTCCGGCGCCAGTGCCATGTGCTCATTTCGGGCGAAATGACCTACCATCGCTGCCTTCTGGCAAGGGCCTCCGGGCTTTCCCTTTTACTGGTAGGACACTTTGCAAGCGAACGCTTTGCGATGGAGCGTCTGGCTGCGATGCTAAGCCAGAAATTTCCTCAGGTTTCCGTGTGGTGCAGCCGCCAGGAAAGTGATCCGATTATTTGGGCCTAAAGATTCTTCCAGACCTGGCTGTCAAATTGGCAGAAGTGCCGCGGGTCAATCCGCTGCGGAAACTGCGGAGTAGCTCAGCTTCCCTTACCGATTGGAGGACGGTGCCAAAATGGCACTCCGCCGTGATAGCCAGATGTGAAACCCGAGAATCTTTTCCAGGTTATCCCTGGAACGGAAGTCCTAACCCTTAGTGCTGCAATATATTACGAATAGCAACCGGGTAAAACCGAACTGAGGCACAGGGTTTGCTTGCAAGTGCTCTCGCACTAAATTTCTGCCTCAAACAGGGTTACCTCGGCGGGGGTGACAACGGTGGAGGTGTGGCCGGCGCTCAGCTTCGCTTCCCTCATGGGACAAAGTTGGGAATTTTGCTGGCCTGCTACCTCACTTTAACATCAAGACATCGCCCCCGCGGGTTTACTCCGGGGAGGACTTAGGGATCGGTACCCCCGAAGCGGTTGGAGCAATTTGTGAGAGCTCTGCGTTTTGTGTGAGATTTGTTATTAGTAACAGTTCGCAAAAAAGTAACGCAAGGAAGGAAGCCTGGCCTCCGCAACGGGGGATGCGGGCAAGACTTGGGTTGAAGCTCGGGAAATTGGACACCTCGCGCACCGTGGTTACTTTTTTTCAGTTACCGCGGGTCAATGGAGAAATCTAGCGGATAGAGTTAGGGGAAATAAGTATGGCAAAAGGCGAAAAGATCATCGGTATCGACTTGGGAACTACCAACTCGGTGGTGGCCGTGATGGAAGGTCGGGACGTGAAAGTGATCCCCAATCAGGAGGGGAACCGCCTGACCCCAAGCGTTGTGGCTTTCACCGAAAGTGGGGAGGTACTGGTCGGCGAGCCGGCCAAGCGTCAGGCCATCACCAATCCGAAGCGGACTATCTTCTCCATCAAACGGTTCATGGGGCGTCGGCGGTCAGAGGTCTCCGTTGAGGAGACTATGGTCCCCTATGAGATCGTTGGGGCGCCGGAGGAGTATGTGAAAGTCCGGGTGGGAGAGAAACTTTATACCCCCCCGGAGATTTCCGCTTGGGTCCTGCGCAAACTTAAGGAGGCCGCCGAAGCCTACCTCGGGCATCGCGTCAATAAGGCGGTGATTACGGTCCCGGCTTACTTTAATGACGCTCAACGTCAGGCCACTAAGGACGCCGGGGAAATCGCCGGCCTGGAGGTCGTTCGGATCATCAATGAGCCAACCGCAGCCGCTATGGCCTACGGCCTGGAAAAGAAAGAGACCGAGAAAATCGCCGTTTTCGACCTCGGGGGCGGGACCTTTGATATCTCGATTTTGGAAGTGGCTGAAGGCGTCTTCCGCGTCATTAGCACCAACGGGGATACCCACCTCGGGGGCGATGACTTTGACGAAGAGTTGATCAAGTACGTGGCCGACGAATTCCAGCGCGAACACGGCATCGACCTGCGAAAGGATCCTATGGCCCTTCAAAGGCTGCAAGAGGCTTGCGAAAAGGCCAAAAAGGAGCTAAGCTCCACCCAGACAACCGCCATTAATCTGCCGTTCATCACCGCCGACGCCAGCGGTCCGAAACATCTTCAGATGACCATCACGCGGGCCAAGTTCGAACAATTGGTCGATCACCTAATCGAACGGTGCCGGGGCCCAGTAATGCAGGCGCTGAAGGACGCAAAACTTCGCCCGCAGGATATCGATGAAGTGGTTCTCGTCGGGGGATCCACCCGAATTCCTAAAGTCCAGGCTTTGGTTCGGGAAATTTTCGGCAAAGAACCCCACAAGGGTGTCAACCCCGATGAGGTAGTGGCGGTAGGAGCTGCGATTCAGGGCGCAGTCTTGGCCGGCGAGCTTCAGGACGTACTTCTGCTGGACGTGACCCCGCTGTCGCTTGGTATCGAGACTTTAGGGGGTGTGTTTACTAAGATCGTAGAGCGGAATACCACGATCCCGTGTGAGCGAAAGCAGATCTTCAGTACGGCGGAAGACAATCAAACGGCCGTCACCATCAAAGTTTATCAGGGTGAACGTCCGATGGCAGCTGACAACCGGCTGCTGGGCATGTTCAACTTGGAAGGCATTCCGCCGGCTCCCCGCGGTGTGCCTCAAATTGAGGTGACCTTCGACATCGACGCCAACGGTATCCTCAACGTCACCGCTAAGGACTTGGGGACCGGCAAGCAACAGCGGGTCCGAATTGAGCAGTCGGCAGGACTGTCCAAGGAGGAAATCGAGCGGATGCGCCGCGAGGCCGAAATGCACGCCGAGGAGGATCGACGCAAACGCGAGCTGGCTGAGCTCCGCAATCAAGTGGACAGTATGTGCTGGCAAATCGAAAAGTTCATGCGGGAGCATCCCGACAAAATTCGTCCTGCCGATCGGCAGGCCATGGAGTCAGCCATGAATCGCGCCAAAGAGGTCGCTAAGGGCGACAATCCCGAGCAAATCAAAGCCTCGCTCCGCGACCTTGAGCAAACCCTCCACGCCTTCAGCAAGACACTGTACGAATCGGTGGGGAGCCGGGCAAGTTACACGACGGGCTCGGGAAGCGGCGGCGAAAGCACTCGGAGCTCCCAGGACGATACCATCGATGCCGACTACGAGGTCAAAGGCTAATTATCCGGGTGGGTTTCAACCCTGGCCCGGCAAAGCTCGAGGACCGCTGTGCCATTCGGCTGGCGGTTGAGCGCTGAAGCTCAGGTGAGTTTGTGGGATCTGCTGGTATCTCGAGGGCCCAACAGGCTGACATGCCGAGGGGCTGAAAGAAGTTT
The DNA here is from genome assembly GCA_938084835.1 of uncultured Thermoguttaceae bacterium. Lineage (GTDB taxonomy): Bacteria > Planctomycetota > Planctomycetia > Pirellulales > Thermoguttaceae > DTLM01. The sequence goes on along the minus strand of CALKER010000023.1, from coordinate 60,778 downwards.
ACAGGTTGCTTCCGCAAGCAGCCGCACTGACGGCCGAAGGGATCGAGTGTGCATTGGGAGACAGATCTCCGTGCCACCGTCGATCCCGATTTTGTCAAAGCCCACCGCCGGGTGGTAGTCGCAGGTTGTCCCAGAAGCTTCTCCGTCAAAACGCCGCAGGTGGGCAGGAAGTGCCGGCTGATGGGTGGCGGTTGTCTGCTACACAGGTGATGCGGAAGCAGCCTGCGATGCGCTTACCCCGCCTCCAAGTGGAAGCTTCTTTGTTAACGCGGCAGGAGGGTTAGGAGTTTCGTGGGCCGGTGGGACGGAAGTAAGATGGTTGTGCAAGGAGGCCGTGATCGCTTCCCACCACAGGCAATGATGGGCTGTGATTTTAGAACAGGATCAATTTTATGGCATTTCGCTTTGACAAGTTGACGATCAAAAGCCAAGAAGCACTTCAGGATGCCCAAGCTCTTGCGTCCCGGCACGGTCATCCGGAGATTGACCCTCTTCACTTGTTGGTGGCTCTCATCGAGCAACCGGAGGGGCTGTGTCGACCTATTCTGGAACGGATCGGCGTCAATTGGACACAGCTGACTCGGATGATCAGCGGGGAGCTGGATCGATTTCCGAAGATCTCGGGGGGGAGTCCGCCGGCCATTGGATCGGCTTTACATCGCGTGTTGGAAGCGGCGTGGCGCGAAGCCGACGCCTTAAAAGACGAGTATATCTCCACGGAACATCTGCTCCTTGCGCTAAGCAAAGTCGACTCCAAGGCCAAGCGGATTTTGGAACTCAACGCCATTGGGCCTGATGACGTTCTGAAGGCGTTGAAATCGATTCGCGGTACGGCCCGGGTTACGGATCAAGAGCCCGAGGCGAAATTCCGCGCTTTGGAGCGTTATGGGATCGACCTGGTGGAGCGGGCCCGGCGTGGAAAGCTCGATCCGGTCATCGGCCGGGATCAGGAGATTCGGCGGGTGATCCAGGTGCTTTGTCGCCGGACAAAGAATAACCCGGTGCTGATTGGTGATCCGGGGGTGGGGAAGACGGCCATTGTGGAAGGGCTGGCACTGCGCATTGCCGAGGGTGATGTCCCCCAAAGCTTGAAAGACCGCACCATTGTGGCCCTGGACATGGGGGCACTTGTGGCTGGGGCGAAATATCGTGGGGAATTCGAAGAACGGCTAAAGGCGGTCCTCCGCGAGGTGCAAGAATCTGATGGCCGCATCATGCTCTTCATCGACGAGCTCCACACGGTGGTGGGTGCTGGTCGGGCGGAAGGAGCCACGGCCGATGCTGCCAACCTCCTCAAGCCGGCTTTGGCGCGGGGAGAACTCCGGTGTATCGGAGCCACAACTTTAGATGAATATCGTAAGTACATCGAGAAAGATGCGGCTCTGGAACGCCGCTTCCAGCCAATTTTCATCGGCGAACCGTCGGTGGAAGATACAATCGCTATCCTCCGCGGGTTGAAACCTCGCTACGAAGCGCATCATCGCGGCGTGAAGATTAAAGACTCGGCGCTGGTAGCCGCCGCCACCCTTTCCCATCGTTACATCCACGACCGCTTTCTCCCGGATAAAGCCATCGATCTGATGGACGAGGCTATGAGCCGGGTGGTCATGGAATTGGAAAGTGTTCCGGCAGAGATAGACGAAGTGCAGCGCCGATTGGTTCAACTGGAACTTGCTGCGCGCCAGCTTGCCGACGAAACCGATGAAGCGGCCAAACAGCGCCTGGCCGATGTCCAGAAAGAGATGGCCGACCTGCGGGAGAAGCTCTCCAGCCTGCGGGCCCAGTGGGAGCGCGAAAAAGCGGTGCTGACCGACCTCCATCGCCTGCGCGAGGATTTAAACTCCGTACAGCATCAGGCCAATCAGTTGCGGGCGAGCATCCACAGCAAACAGTCGGCCGGTATCCTTCCGCCCGAAGAGGAATTCCAGGAGTTGCTCCGACTGACCAACCGGCAAAAGGAGCTGGAGGAACGTCTCCGCGAGTTGGAGTCGGTGGCTGGCGACGGCAGTAGCCGGCGACTTCTCCGCACCGATGTCGGTCCTGAAGAAATCGCTGAGGTAGTCAGCGCGTGGACGGGTATCCCCGTGGCACGAATGCTTGAGACGGAACGGCAAAAACTTTTGGTATTGGAAGAGCGAATTCACGAGCGGGTGGTAGATCAAGAGGAAGCGGTGGAGGCCGTGGCCCATGCCGTCCGCCGCAGCCGGGCCGGTCTTCAAGATCCCAACCGCCCCATCGGCTCCTTTATCTTTCTGGGGCCCACCGGCGTGGGTAAGACCGAACTTTGCAAGGCCCTGGCTGAGGTCCTCTTTGATGACGAGCGGGCGATGGTTCGCCTGGATATGTCCGAATTTATGGAACGTCATACCGTCAGCCGGCTCATCGGGGCTCCCCCAGGCTATGTGGGCTATGAAGAGGGGGGGCGCCTTACCGAGGCCATCCGGCGTCGGCCTTATTCTGTGGTCCTTCTCGATGAAATCGAGAAGGCCCATCACGACGTCTTCAACGTCTTGCTCCAAGTCCTCGATGACGGTCGGCTGACAGACAACCTGGGTCATACTGTGGACTTTACCAATACCATCATCGTGATGACCAGCAATCTGGGCAGCCAGATGATCCAGGAAATTGCTCGCGAGGGTGGCGACGTGGAGGAGATGCGCGAGGCCGTATTCTCCATCCTTCGTAAACATTTCTTGCCCGAATTCCTTAACCGCGTTGACGAAATCATTATCTTCCGGCCGCTCAGCCGCGAGCACATTCGTAAGGTGGTCCAGCTGCAATTGAAGCGGTTTGCCCAGCAGCTGGCCCAGCGACAAATCCAGCTCGAGTTTACCGACGCGGTTGTCAACGCCATTGCCGAGGAAGGCTACGATCCCGTCTTCGGTGCCCGACCGGTGCGGCGGGTCATCCAGCGGCAAATCCAGAATCCTTTGGCCGTGGAAATGCTCAAGCATCATTGGGAGGAAGGAATCCGCATCCGCGTGGACTATCGCCAAGGGGAATTCGTTTTCGAAGAAATCGGCCATCCGGCGCCCCAAACCGCGTAAGGGATACGTTCGCTAAGCGACGTGTGAAGCCCGTATGCCGCGGGCGCCCCAAACCGCGGAAGGGAAACTAGGAGCCCCGGGCAACCGGCCTCAGAAACGGAATCTTGTGTTCCCTGGGTGAAGGCTTGAGCCTGGGCCAAGCGGATGTGGCTCCGCATCGGATCACGGGCCTCGTCCCAAAAATAGCGCACCCTGGCGGGGAGGGCGGGCTCTATCCACAGGTTTGTCCAAGGGGTTCCCCAACCGCTCAGAGAAGCCAGGGCGATTCGCTTTGCTTCAACGCAAACTGCCGCAAAGCAAAGTCCGGGGTTTTTGGCTCGGGCCAAGGCGTCGATCTTCTCGGGTCAGATCGGCGGACGGGCGAGGAGGTCGTCTCCTGCCGAGGTTGAAATGCAGCCGGCCACGTGGGAGCGCAATTGAGCACACTCGCCGGAAACTCCTCTGAACCCCTCATCCGAGCGGCCATTCTAACTCAAGGGTTTGTGGGTTGGCGACGGGGAGGAAGCTAACCCTTCGTGGTTCTTTTCCGCCAGTAATTCTTCTGGGAAAGGCATGTAGGGGGCCTCCGAAGCGGCAAAGGCCTCCCGTTCGAAAACATTGTCGCGATACGGATCCTTCCCGCGCAAAAGGGCGACGAGTGATGCTGCCAGATAAGCCGGGATGAACAACGGTCCCAATCGTTCGTATTGCCGGACGTGGATTAGCTCGTGTTTACGAATGGCTTCTCTTAGTGTTCGTGAGCGATAGATTATCACATGGCCAAATGTGATGGCGTGGGCGCCACCGCGCAGAGGCAAGATTTTGAGGACAATAGCGGGAAGACCGCCCCAGAATTCAAGAGCGCCGGGACATCGACCTACACCACCTCCACTTAGCAGGCCTACACCGCCCAGAATTAGTCCTACCAGCGAATTCGGTGCTGTCCACAACAGTGAACAAAGCCGCCAAAAGAATATTCCCCTAAAACAGGCTTTGTTGTGAGTGGCATCTGCACGTTGTGGCACGCTGGGAACTTTCTTCCTTTTGATCGCTGATTTTCGCAGGTGGGTTTAACGACTTTTGTAAGCGGGTTTAACCGATGATCTCCCGCCGTCGCGCAAGATAGTCCCAAATGACAAATCGGTCCAGATCCTTACCGGCGGTAAACAGGACGCGGCCGCGGGTCTCGCGAGCCAAGCAATAAGCGAATTGCACATCTTCCCGGCTTTGGCCCCACGAGGGAAGGAGGAAGATGTTGATGACGATGCCCTCCTTTGCGCACAGGCGACCCTCGCGGAGGGTGGCCGCCTCGGTCTCCCGATGGGGCGGATAGAGTAGGTAAAGGATTGATCCCTCGAAGTGGGCGGTGGGCATCCCGTCGGTGATAAGGATGATCTGCTTATTCGGGGTGGCTTGCGGTGCCAACAAATGGCGGGCCAGCTGGAGGCCGTGCTGAATGTTCGTAAAATGCGGCGGGATGTCTAATTCGGTGATCCGCGGGTCGCTCATATCCGCCCGGAGTCGGATGACCGGATCAAAGAGTGTAGGATTTTTGGGCAGAAGGGTGGGAATTTCGCTGATATGTCGGAGCTTGGCAAAGGTGGCAAGCTCCACAAACTGCAGATAATCGCCAGGAAACTCCCGAGTGATAAGCCCATGCAGGGCCAGTCCCATGCGCTTTGCGTGCACATACAGATCGGCGTAGCGCATCGACCCGCTCATATCCAGCAGTACTACTGTGGCACACTTGGGGTTATTCTTTGTTTTGTGGATGAGGATGTCCTCCGGCTGAAGGCGCACAGGAACCCCTGGGCCCTGGCGAATGAGGGCGTTGACGAACGAGCTTGAGATGTCCATATTGGTCAGGGAGTCGCCGAACTCGTACGGTTTGGTACTTTGAAGTTCGACGGCTCCCTCGCCGAGGATGGGACCTTGATGCCGACCTGTGCGAGCCGGTTTTAACTCGCTAAAAATCCTCTGCAACAGAAATCCTTGAAAGATCCGCATGGCCTTAGGCGTCAGTCGATAGCCCTCCGGTCCCCGTTCCAGGCCTTGAAGCTCGGCCAGATGTCGGAGAAACTCCCGCACCCGCTCTGACAGCTGACGTAAGTTGTCGAGCTGCTCCTGAGAGGCAAAGTGTGCCAGCTCGTTAAGGTCGATAATGCCGATGCGGGCCGTCTTCATGGCTTCCTCGAGCTTCTTCAGCAGCCGATCGATCATCTCGAGCTCCGCCTTGACCTCCAGTGCCTGGGGAATGGTCATCGGCGTCCGGCCGGTGAAATGGTATTTTGCGGCAAGTTCCTCGATTTGATATTTGTCCCCAAGGCGGGCAGTAAGGCGGACAAGCTGGCGGGCGAAGTCTGGCCGATCCGTTTCCACGTGGTACCAAATTCGTTCCAGATCGTAAAGCTGCTCTTCGGTTACGGCCTTATGGAACCAGGAGGCCAGTGCCCGCGGAGGTTGCATCTGAGCGGCCAAATCCCGAAAAAGGCGGGTTGCTTCTTCCAACACGGTTTCTGTTTCATAGGTCTCCAGAATCTTCTTTTTGCGCTGAAGAAGCATTTCAATTAGCGACTGAAGGCTAGGGCCCAACCCGGCAATCTGGCTGGGATCAATGCGCACAGCCCGGGCCAGCTCCTCCTCCGTCAGCTCGCGGAAATCGCCGTACATCAACAGATGCTCCATCGCCCCCGAGACGAGATCTGGCGGAGGTTGGAAGGGGCTAGGAATATTTTTGGGGTCGTAGCCTTGATAGGTGTAAATGATTCCACCGGTGTTACGGGCTGGGCCCGCCGATTTTTCAGGGGATTTCATAAATGATTCTCCCGTGGCGCTGAGTGCGGGAGATCCGCTCCTCGGCGTACAGACCGGCCAGGACAAATTCCACACAAGAAGCGCGGATGGCCGGGTGGGACGACGCATTGACTTCGAACGCCTTTTCCCACACCGGGGGGACTCGCTTCAGCCGCTCCGCGTAATATTCCGACGGTAACATGTCCCCAACTTCGATCTTCACTCCCCGGCCAAATATCTCGGCTATCTGCTCCAAGCCATGCTTGTTTACGTATTCGCGAAATACGTCGCGAATGGCTTCGGCAATGATGGCCTCCAGCACTTGCCGCTCGGACATTTGATGGCTGCTGATTAGATCCAGTTCCAACTTGCCGAGGGCAGAGGAGTAAATGTGCCCCAAATCACTAATGCGGGGAACCGCCGGCCGCTCCCCCAAGATGGCGGCACGTCGGCGCGCACTGGCGACCATCACGCGGTAATTTGCAATACTCAGACGGGCACTCACCCCGGAGGCCTGATCGATGTACTTCGACCGCCGGGCCACAATGCTGATCTGCTCCACAATTTCGCTCATAAAATAGGGAACCACCACGGGATATTCCCCGCCCAAATCGATCCCCGCCTCTTGATGCATAATCTCGATTCCCAGCTGCCGCTCGCGAGGATAGTGCGTATGAATGACCGAACCGATTCGGTCCTTCAGCTGAGGAATAACCTTCCCACTGCGGTTGTAGGTGGCAGGATTGGCGGAAAAGAGCATCAGCACGTCAATGTCAAAACGTACAGGATAACCGCGGATCTGAACGTCTCGTTCTTCCAAGATATTAAACAGCCCGACCTGGACAGCCTCGTCGAGCTCTGGCAGCTCGTTGATGGCGAAAATCCCTCGGTGCAGGCGAGGGATCAGGCCAAAATGAAGGGCCTCCTCGGCCGACATGCTAATTCCGGCCGCCAATTTTGCTGGGTCGATCTCCCCGATGAGGTCCGCAAATTTTGTCCCAGGCGCAAGTCTCTCAGCATAGCGATCCCTTTTCGGCCACCAGCGGATGGGGATTTCATCCTCAGGCCGGCTGGCCACGAATTCTTTCCCCATTCGCGTAATGGGTTTGTATGGGTCCTCATGCACCGGACAACCGGGGATGTCCAAATATGGGACTTCGTCGTCCAGGAACCGTGCGATCAGTCGCATCAGTCGACTTTTGGCCTGCCCCTTTTCACCTAGGAAAAGCATGTCGTGACCCGCGATAATGGCGATGGCTATTTCGGGTATGACCGTATCGTCGTAACCGATAATACCGGGAAAAAGGTCCTCGCCACGGGATAGGGCCAACATGAAGTTATCGTAAATTTCACGCTTGACTGGTTTGGAGACCCAACCGCTTTCGCGAAGCTCGCGCAGTGTGCTGGGACGTGATTCGGTGGCCGCGGGGCTGCTCATAGCTGCCTTGTCTCTCCAGGAACGTTTCATGCACTAGTCTGCCACCTTCTGCCGGCGCCATCAAAGGCGGCACTCGACCGGTGAGCTTAAGTGATCATGCCTTCGGCTTTATTCTATTCACAGGGAGGGGGCGGCCAAGTTTCCTTGCCGCGCCTACTGACCTCGGCGATGGCAGGCCTCCGCCTTCCTCCCTCTTTCTGGCAGAATTTGCGCTCGAGAAGCCTGGGCAGTATAAGCAAAGTGACAGGCGGAGGGTGGCTGGTAATTATGACCCCTTAAGATGAAAGCACGTGGCAAATTCCCCCCGGCAAAAACGCTGCTTCTCAAAACGATCATGGACACCTTAAGCGGTAAGGCCCCCTATCGGCCTCATGATGCATTGTGCGATAACCGCCGAGATTAGGCACCTCTTCCGAGGAGTGTCAGGTGCCGGCGCTAAAGACCACGGGGGAGAATTCCAAAGCTAGCAAGCCCGGAGGTCGTAAGTGACGGTGGGCCACGACCACGCTTCCCAGTCTAAGGCGCGGGCAGAGGCTGCGAGGTGGGACTCGGGTGTCATGCTCCAGGAGTTGCCCCCTTGGGTGATTTCAGCCGAATTGGCCCTGCCTGGATATCGAGCTCCAGGGGCTCGAACAACCCCGCCCGATACCGCTCCCAAGCAATAGCTCCCATCACGGCGTTGTCCGTACACAGTTTTAAGGGGGCGATAAAGAGGCGCACCTTGCGTCGGGCGGCTTCCTCTTCGAGTCTTTGGCGGAAGCGTTTATTAGCGGCTACGCCCCCGCCGACACAGAGAGTGGACACACCCATCTTCTGGAGGGCCAAAAACGCTTTGCCCACCAAGCAGTCCACCACGGCCTCCTGAAAGCTAGCGGCCAAATCGGCCACCGTTTCCGCGGGGAGTTGTAATCGAGAGAAATCGACTTTCCCGGGACCACAGATGGCGTACCGCACTGCTGTTTTTAGCCCGCTAAAACTAAAGTCCAGCCGCTCCGGGTCGTCCAAAAGTGACCGGGGAAAATTGTAGGCCCGCGGATTTCCCGAAGCTGCTGCACGCTCCACCGCCGGTCCTCCGGGATACCCTAACCCAAGCATGGAAGCGACTTTGTCGAACGCTTCTCCCGCTGCATCATCGATAGTGCTTCCAATCAGTTGGAACTCTAGCGCGTTAGGGCACCAGTAAAGGCTGGTATGGCCGCCACTGACAACTAGCCCTACGCAGGGGAAAATCTCTTCGCCAGAGGCAATGCGACAAGCGTACACGTGGGCCTGCAAGTGATCCACGCCGATGAGAGGGATTTTAAGCACAAGCGCCATCGTTTTGGCGGCCATCAGACCGACCATCAGCGAGCCAGCCAGCCCGGGCGTATGGGCCACCGCTACCGCCGAAAGATCCGTGGGTTTGATCCCCGCTTGTTGAAACGCTAGGTCGATGGCCGGCAAGATTCGCTCCACGTGGGCGCGGGAGGCAATCTCCGGCACCACACCGCGAAAACGCTCGTGAAGACGGTCCTGGCTGGCAACCACCGCCCCTAAGACCTCAAGCCGATCGGAAATAACCGCGGCTGCCGTTTCGTCGCAGGTGGTTTCCAGGCAAAGCAGATACTGCGGACGTCCAGCCTCTTTGCTGGCCAGTTTCTCCATAGCCTCTATCCCAGGAAGTTTTGAGCTTAAGGGGTTAGTACCAAATCTTTTGTGCCATGTCCACGTGAACCAGATTAAGCCTCGGGATTGCCCCGCTTAGGACCGAAGCTGGAGGGGCAGAAACATCCGGATTCTTCCGTCCTGCCCATCCTGCCGATGTGGGGAGTAAAGGCACCTGTGTCAGCGCATTAAACACTGATGACGTTAAGTTTGTTCCCGCGTTGGTATCGCGATTCGACAAAGTTATCGGATCTTGCCCGGTACGGGAAGAAAGGCTCGTGGGCCACAATTGCTTCGGGAAAGTGGAATCGCCCGCGGCAAGACCCACCGCAGGGTCCGAGACAACCGGGAAACACGCCGCTTGCGCGTGCCGTGCAGATGCCTTCCTCACTTTTCAAATGCGTGTTCTAATCATACGAGGCACAGCCCTTACAAAGAAGAGTTGAAAAAGGCTGGGGCAGGCCCCCCAATCGTGATCCTGCACGAGGGACAAACAGGTATGTCCGCAGAGCTCCGGTTACTTTTTGGAGATAAGACGCTTAGCCACGATCCGATTCATGGATACATTGCTTTTACTGCGGCTTCGGCCAATGCAGAGGAAGTATCAGAAAAACAATTTCTCGATCATCCTTGGGTGCAGCGGTTGCGGCAGATCCACCAACTTCAGTGCGCCTGGTGGGTATTTCCGGCGGCCCAGCATACCCGATTCCAACACGTTCTGGGGGCCATGCACTTGGCCAGTCGGGCTGCCGCCCAGTTATACCCCAGTTTGAAGGCGGTGTGTCCGGATTGTCCCAGTCGCGGCTATGTGGAGTCGCTTCTCCGTGTTGCGGCACTTCTTCACGACGTAGGCCACGGCCCCTTTGGCCACTTTTTTGACCAATATTTTTTGGCAGACTTTGGACTTACCCATGAAACCCTGGGGGCGGAGATCATCCGCCGAGATTTTGCCTTGTTGATTCAACGGTTGCGGCGAAATCCCTTCAGCGCGCTTGAACCCCATGAGACTCTCGATCCTGAGCAAGTGGCCTTTCTCATCGTCCGCCCGCGGAGTGGCGAAAGAACCAACCAGCCACAATGGCTTCTGTTTCTGCGGAGCCTCTTTTGTGGTATTTATACGCTCGACAATATGGATTTTGTCCTTCGCGATGCCTACATGACCGGTTATAACACCCGGGCTTTCGACCTCGAGCGTCTGCTCCAGTACACAATCTTCTCCCCTAAAGGGTTGACGATCCACGAGCGAGGCCTGTCCGCCCTTGTTCGCTTTGTGGCGGTGCGGGCCGAGTTGTTTCATTCCGTGTATTACCACCGAACGGTTCGAGCAATTGATCTCACTTTGCGCGACCTGTTCCTGGAGAGTAAACCATACTTATTCTCCCGGAATCCACTGGAGGACCTTGAGGCATACCAACGGTTTACCGACTGGTCGCTTTTCACCGATGTTTCTCGCTGGGCCAATCACCCCACAGATGAGCGTCTACGGAAATTAGGAGAGAGGTGGCGGGCGTTCCTTCGCCGCGAGATCCCCTGGAAACTTGCTTGCGAGCGAACACTGGTCTTCGAACCTGGGCAATCTGAGGAAGCCAGCATCTTCAGTGATGAACGACTCTTCGAGGAGGCCTTTCGTCGGCGGTTGCCCCCCCACCTGCGAGATTTACCCTTGCGGTTTGACCCCGCCCGTCATGTGTACAGACCGGGCTCGTGGGCGCCAACGGCAGGGCAGAATTTCCTCTTTGATGAGGCCACCGGAGAAGTTCGGCCTTTAGAGGACCGGGACCTTTTCCGCCATATTCCTCTCAGCTATCGTATTTGTCGGGTTTATGCCCAGAAGCCGGAGCATAAAGAAATTCTGGCTCGCACCCTGGATGCCTTGATCCATGGGCAGAGCGCCGATGAGGTGACAAATGTTTAGCTCGATGACGCGCTTTGCTGCGAAGTTTCCTCTGGCGCGCGCCGGGAGGGATGGGGCCCATCGGGAGAAGGAGTGAGGGCCTCGGGCTGCCCAGGCCGCCAACCTTTTCCGCCGGGGAGCGTGCTAAACGGGAGTTGTGGACTTTCGCGGATTTTGCTTGGCCGAAACCTTGCGCAAAGGTGGGCGATTCTGGGACGAGCTCCCAGCACCGTGGTTTGAATTTTTGCAAAATGTTTGCTTTCTTTCCCAACTTGGCTTTTCTTCAATCGCCCAGTAGTTTGCGCACAAGAATTTGCTTTTTCGGATACCGCAGGAAAGTCATTTCGCGTGGTAAACCGTTTGGTTGAGCCGCCGTGAAATCGCCACGCTTGATCGCACTTTAGGCAGTTTGATGCGGTTTTTTCCCACAAGTTGCCAGCCGGGCTGCGCTCCTGTGGGATGAGCCAAAGCTTGGGGCCAGATCTGCGTCGTGTCGGAGGACCGATTTGTCCATTTACTGTTGCACGTAAGCGGGGCGACCCTGGCTTTTGGGCTGGCAACTGGTTGTGGTCCCAAAAGTGTTAACCCCCTGTCAAACCGCCGGGGCCGGAATCACAATAAGAAGCATCCCGCCCGTGACCTGGGCCCTCCAACTTCCTTCCGCCTGGGAGCGGCGCTCTCGGCCACACCGAGCGGAGTCAAAAGCCAAGCTCGCCCGAGGGAAATTACGGCCCGATCACACCTCCCGGTGTGGATCGATAAGCATTAAGCTTCGTACTGCGGTGATAAACGCCATGTTCGTGGTCCCCCTACCAAGCGGAGATGCAGCAATGACCAAGTTCCATTCGTGTCCCCGGGCAGGACAGGATCGCCCGCGATCGGATCGTACGCCGGAGGGCAACTGCTTCACTGGCCGCCGCAGTTTCCTAATGGCAGGCGCGGGTTCTGTGGTGGCAAGCACTCTTCGGCCGGGGGTCATTCCCGCGGTGCATGCTGCCGAAGACAACACGATTCGCTTAGCCCTTATCGGCTGCGGGGGCCGAGGAAGCGGCGCAGTTCGCGATGCCTTCAGCGTGGCAAAAAGACCCGTGGAACTTTACGTCATGGCCGACATTTTTCCCAATCGGCTGGAAGCCGCCTTTAACAACCTCTCGAAGCTATTTCCCGAACAAGTAAATTGTCCTCCGGAACGGCGATTCGTAGGCTTTCAGGCGTACAAACAGGCCATTGATTGCCTTCGGCCTGGAGATATTGCCATGCTTACTGGGTATGCGGCTTTCCGGCCAATGCAGCTGGAGTATGCAGTGGCCCGGGGCGTCAACGCTTTTCTGGAGAAGTCATTTGCCTGCGATCCGCCCGGTATCCGGCGGTTACTTGCCGCAGCGAAGCTTGCCGAGCAGAAGAATGTGAAGATCGCGGCAGGACTTCAGTGCCGTCATTCTGTCAACAGGCAGGAACTGATCCGCCGCATCCAGGAGGGGGAACTGGGGGAGATTCTGATGGTGCGGGCTTATCGCATGGAATACGTCGGACCGCTAGGCCCGAAATCCGCCCAGGAGAAGGAGCTTGCCTGGCAGATTCGCAATTTTGTCCGTTTTTATTGGGTGTCGGGCGGCCTATTCGCGGAAATGGACATCCACCAGGTGGACGAGATCTGTTGGCTTTTCGACCAATGGCCGGTTGACGCCCACGGGGTAGGCGGCCGCTCGCCGGGTAATCCAGACTTGAGCCAAAACCTGGATTCCTACAGCGTGGAGTGGACCTTTCCTTCCGGCGGTAAAGGCTTTGATGTTGTCCGCTACCTCCCAAATTGTCATACGGAATTTGCCACTTTTGTCCACGGAACCAAGCGGGCGGCCCAGTTCTCGGGCCGAATTCACGCCGGTACCGTGCGCATCTACAAGGATCAGCGGATTCACAAGGATAACATCTTGTGGGAAGCGCCCGAGGAGAAACTAACTCCCTGGCAGGCGGAGTGGGCCGACTTCCTCCACGCTATTGACAACGACCTGCCGTACAACGAAATGGAGCGGGCCGCCTTTGCTAACCTAGCAACGATCATGGGGCGGGCCGCCGTGCACTCCGGAAAGGTCGTCACGTGGGAAGAGGCTATGCGGTCGAACTTCCAGTGGTGCGAAAATATCGATGAAATGAACGAAGATACACCACCGCCAGTGCTCCCTGATTCATCCGGGCGATATCCCGTGCCCGAGCCGGGCAAATGGGTGGAGATTTAACCGGAACCATGATGACAGCCTAAGAAGATTCTTGTGAGGACTTCGAAAAATAAGCGCCGCTTTTTCCCAGCTGGACCTTACCCCAAAACCATGGCCCCAGCGCCCCATGTTTTTTCCCACAAGGCGAAGCGACCCAAAATCGGTAGCACGTAGGCTCCGGAGCATTCGAGCTGGGATTGTCCCACCGGTGGGAAGAAGTTCCGGCCTGTTGGCCGTGTGGGGAGCTAGTAACTACGAGTGAGTGGCATAAGCGCTCGTGAGCAATTCTACAAATTCCTTGTTTGAAGGGAATTTTCGCAGCTTTGCCACTAGCTGTTCCATGGCCTCCACCGGATGCATGGTGGAGAGCATCCGCCGCAGGATGGTAACCGCCCGCAGGTAGTCAGGCGGAAGGATGAGTTCCTCGCGACGTGTTCCCGATTGGCTAATGTCGATGGCCGGCCAAATCCTCCGATCAGCCAACCGGCGATCGAGCACAAGTTCCATGTTGCCAGTTCCTTTGAACTCCTGAAAGATGAGTTCATCCATGCGGCTCCCCGTATCGATGAGGGCGGTGGCCACAATGGTGAGGGAGCCGCCTTCGTCAAAGGCCCGAGCGGTGGCGAAAAGTTTTTTCGGCACATCCATGGCTTTGACATCTAGCCCACCAGTCATTGTACGACCGGTACTTCCCACCCACTTGTTAAACGCCCGGGCCAGCCGGGTGATCGAGTCCATCAGCAGAAAGACATCGTGGCCTAATTCGACTAAACGTTTGCAGCGCTCCACGATCAGCTGGGAAAGTCGCACGTGGCTTTCCACCTCGCAATCTAAGCTGCTGGCAACCACCTCGCCTTTGACTGCACGCCGAAATTCGGTTACTTCCTCCGGACGTTCGTCAATAAGCAGGACAATGAGCTTGATATGCGGATAATTGGTGGCAATCGCTTGGCTAATGTGCTGTAGCAAGACCGTTTTGCCCGTGCGGGGAGGGGCTACGATCAGGGCGCGTTGACCCTTGCCCAAGGGGGTCAGGAGGTCCATGACCCGGGTGGTGATGGGTTCGGGCCCGGTCTCCAGCCGGAGCCATTCGTAAGGATTGACCGGCGTGAGCTCGTCAAAACTCTTCACCGACCGATATTGCTCTGGGGGTAAGCCGTCCACTTCGCAAATTTTCCGCAGACGAGGTCCTTGTTGCTTCTGAGTGGTTTCCACCAATCCGCGAATAAATACCCCAAGGCGCAGACCGAACTCGTTGATGAGTGTGGCGGGAACAAAGGGATCGGTCAATTGGCGCGCATAATTGGCCGAAGGATCCCGCAGGAAACCATAGCCGCTGGGGTGTAGCTCAAGTACCCCGCTGGCCGGCACACAGGCTCCAGTGCCTTGGCCGTTACTAGTTTGTGTCAACACAACGGGCGCCGCCATGGGGCGTGACATCCGCCCATTTCGATTGCTCCGCTGGTTACGATCGCGGGAGACGAGATTTCTATCGCGAGATCCGAGTTTCTGATGCCTCTTCATAGGACAAATCACCTGGCGCATAAATGTCGGCACGGGGAGTGCTTACGATACCTTTTCCGGAGCCCGAAATTTTAAAGAGCCGTGGAAATTGGCAAAGCTCGACAGCGAAAAAAGATCCAAGCCGCTTCCCTCGGAGGGAGAAAGAGGCCCGCAATCCTCAGTCCGCAAGGATTGTGCTGGGCAGAGAAACCACGGAAGGACTCGAATCGGAGCGGGCTGGCCCTCCGCTTTGGCCCTACGTCCCTTAAAACCGAGCTTTGTCGCCGTGCGAAAGGCAGCGCATCATTTCAACGATGCACTCTATCAGCCCAATTCTTCTTGCGATTTTTGGAGGACCGGAAGCGAGTCTCCTCCGGTCGTCTTCTCCTGTGACCGAGGCGACCACCTGATGGCAGCCCCTTATCGGCAGAGCTCGGCACAACTAGAAAGATCGGAGCCTCTAATCGGAAACCCCCAACGGTTCGGTAGTCGAATGCGGCAGCTTATTGCTCTGCGGTCAGAATCAGCCCAATTCCCTCATCGGCGAAGCTCGGCCGAAAACCCCCACAAAAAAGCTGCATTTTTCGATTCACCGCCCGCTAGCACTCGGCCGACAGGTGACCGCGGAAAAGCCGTTGTGGCAAGCCCCGCCGATGGCTGCTCCCTGTGTTTAAGTGCTAGTCTTACTTGAAACCTGGCGGATTTCCTTTTCTGGCACCTGCAATTTTAAGTTTCGTCCGAAATAAGTCAAGTGGTGAGATAATTTTCGAAGTCTTTCGCTTTCCGCCAGTTTCCACTAAAGACCTCCTCATTTCTTATACGTTCCGAATTAGCGCGGTGCAACGGAATTCTCCGAGGATTCTCGATGATTACGGCCGGCTGGCCTGCTGCGTCCGAACCAAACGGAACGATCCCCTTCGCGGGGTACAATCTGCGCGAGCCTCTGCGGGGCTCGATTTTGTTGAGTTGAAATTGAAAGTTGTAACTTCCAGGCCAGGCCAAACAGCTTGGGAGCCCTATGGCGGATTTTGGCCGCTTAGAAGGGATCCGCGACAACGCCTGGAAGTGGAAGGAGAAGTCAGCATTTTCTGGGGCCGGGTTTGTGCACGCGCTTAACCACTTCTTCCGTCCGATAGGCCTGTTTTTCCTTACGAAAACGCCTCTTCTTCATAACGGAAGACCTCGTGGTGGGAAAGCAGCACGTCGAGGCAATTCCGAAGCTGACGGGAGAACAACTCCGGATTCGGGATGCCGACGTTTCCACGCCTCGCTTAAAGCCGGCCGAAGGCTTGATTACCGGTGAACATGGGTTTTAAGGGCCGGTGTTTAAGCAAGGCTCCGAAATGTTTGGGCCATGTTGGCTATGTGACTGCCGTTACAACCCGATTTTTGATTTCCCGCAACGGGGACAGGACATGAGTGGTGGGGTGTGTTCTGGCCTCCCACGCCCCGGCTGGGGCAGAGTATTCACAGGAAATTTTCCTTAAGAAAGTTGCGGAATCTGACCGAAAAAGGACTGGCCCCAAAGGCCCGGTTTTGTGGGCGGCCAGCGCGAATGAAGATTCGCCGGGGGAGCACTCGAAAAACTCAATGGCGCATCGAGTTAGCTAATGATGGGGCCGCCCGAATTAGCTCCCCGGGTGGAGAAATGTTTGTTTATAAGTTTGCAGTCTCCCCTGGCCGCAGATTCACGCGGCGGGATTGTTACACCGGGAAGCCGATTCCCGCCGTCCGGCAGGCTCACGGCGGCTTGGTGATATGGGGAAGGGGCTGTCACCAGCGCGCCGTGTTCCTCAAAGAATATGAGCTTTACGGAGTGCATGGATGGCGGCGAAATCGCCCATTTGCCGTTTTGGCTCACGTATCACAAGTTATTTTGCGATTGTACTTATGATTTCACTTTCGGGAGGCCACGGCTTTGGCCCCGGAGTGCAGGCAAGCTCCTCCAGGAGCGACCCGTGGATTTCCGACATCACCACGGCCCAACGGCGGGCCGCCTCTTCAAACAAGCTTGTCTTGATCCACTTTTGGTCTTCTCAGTGTCAACCCTGCCGCTTTATGAACGAGCGTGTACTGGCACAAGCTGAGGTATTGCAATACCTTGCGGAGCATTTTGAACCGGTAAAAATCAACGTCGACCAGTTGCCATATACAGCGAAGCAGTACGGTGTCAGTGCGGTTCCAACGTGCGTGATTCTCGCTCCCACTGGAGAAGTACTTGAACGTTGGGTTGGAGCGACCGACGCTCGGCGGTATCTTCAGCAGCTTACTCAGGTTCGAAGCAAATGGCAGGCCCGGGCGCAGATGGCAGGCGGTCCCGCCTCTACAGCCTCGGGCGTAAGCCCCACGGCGTCATGGCCGGCTGGCGGAGGCCCTCCGACGACACCGGGTATGTCCGGGTCGATGACAAGCGCCCTCACAGCGCCCCAGATACCCCCGCCCGAGCAGCTTAAGTCACCTACGATGGACAATTGGGCACCGCCTGCCATGGGGATGATTCCCGTAAGCACAGCCCAGATGGCAAGCTCATCGGCAACTCCTAACTTGCCCAGTGTCCCAGGCCTACCACCGGCTTTCAGCGGAGGGTCAACCGCGGGGGGGTATGCCACAAATGGGATAAATAATCCCCCGGGAATAGGGGATGGCTCCACGGGTCAGGCTCCCGGAAGTTTTGGTACTCCCAGAGGGGGTAACGATGGAGCCTCATGGACGGTCGGGCCGGCACCAAGATGGGATGGAGCGAGTATTCCCCCTGCCCCGCCGGCCCCCGTTGCGAGCGAAGCATTTCAGGGTCCGCAGCAAAGTCCTACAAGCTCTGGCACCTCACGCCCAGTGACCCCCGACTCTTCCCATTCGGGTCCGGGTTCCACCGCGGCGCTTGCCGCAATGCCGCCAGTGGGACTGGATGGATTTTGTCCGGTAATTCTGAGCGACGAGAAGAAGTGGGTCCCAGGGAATCCGCAGTGGGGGGTGATCCACGAAGGTCGGACTTACTTCTGCGCTGGCCCTGCCGAGCGCGCCAAATTTGCCGCCAATCCGGAGCGTTACGCCCCAGTATTTTCGGGCTACGATGTGGTCCTAGCCGCCGAAAACGGTCTCCTTGTTCCTGGTAAACGGGAGTGCGGCGTCTGGTATCAGGGGAGGGTCTACCTCTTTGCAAGCGAGGATACTCTTTACGAATTTGATCGAGATCCCCTTCGCTACGTCAGCCGACTGTCTGCGCTGCGGACCGATGGCTCGACCGAATCGCTCCGCGGGACTATCCCTCACCCCGCCAGAACCTCGTGGTGATTGGCGAGCCAACTGAACACCTTGCCGGCGGCTTATGGCGATTATTGGTGCTTAGACTTTCACTTCGGCAGGGGATATTCAATGTCCTGCCGTTTGACCCTCCTGTGCCACCTCCTAGTTCGCTCCTCACATGCGAATAGTTTTGTTGTGCCATGCTTTCTAAGGTGTCTTCATTCATTGAAAAGCGTTAAGACTCGCCTTTTTTGCTTTTGGTGCGACGTCGCCCTCCCAGGCACCGGTCCTGCACACTCCGATGCGTAGTTCCCCCTCGGCATTCGAGCTGCAAGGCGGCACGGTAGCGTCCCACTACCAAGCCATCTTCGGAAATCGAGGTGCTAAGCCACAGCAGTTTGCGGTGCCGCAGGATAGTTACAACACAAGGAACGTGGCCAATCCCGGCAATCGATTCGGGAGGAGGCCTCCTTGTTGCCCCAAGCAGGCTAGCGAGAGCGCATTCCCTGCGCACGCTTTACCTGCGCGCTTAGGACCGCTGGGGTTTACGGAGTTACGGTGGTAACCGCTTGAAGCCGCTAATGACCCAAAGTCGGCCGGTGGGTGATTTTCGCCATCGCGTCATGTTTTCCGCTGGGGGGTGAATGGGGGCGTTGGCGTGGGGGATGCCTGCTCCGAGCTTGCAACAGTTACCGGAGCATACTTACGGCCAACGCCCGAGGCAGAGGCCCCAACAAAGGAGGGGTGTCGCCCGGATCGATCTTCCGCGTTCTCCCCGCAAAAAGGAATTCAAGTGCCGCTTTCAGCTTGTTGACGAAAGGCCACATGTGGCCAAACAACTGCCTGAAGGTGATCTGGTTGGACAGGGTGTAAGTTTTGGCCTAGGTTTTCTTGGGGTAGGAAGGGCGCCGCTTGGCAAGAGGTGAAGAAATAGCCGCTTTTTGCCGGGGTATCCCCGCGCTCATAGCTTGCCGCTGGCCTACTGCGCCCCAGCTCAAGGCCAGGTTGAAAGCCAGAGTACCCCTTGAGGTTTAGCTGCAGGTTTGGGATTGCGATGAATGGTGCGATTCTGGTGAAGAATGCTGCTGCTACGATGGTACCGGTAGAGCTTTTCATGGTGGCGGTGGGCTTGGGGGTTTTTGGTGGGGTGCTCATCGCATTGCTGTGGTGCCGGCGAAGATGGGGGCGGATCGAGGCCCATTTCCAATTTTTATGCCAGCCAAGCGTTTACCTCCAATCTGGAGGGAATGCCCCAGAGTACTTGCCTGACCTGCCGCGGGGAGGCCCGTGGCACGCGGTAAGCCGGTTAGTGCGGGAGAGCCTTTCTGAACTTTCCCGGCACATTGCCCAGGCTCAACAAGCCCGAGCTGCCCTTGAAGTGCGAATGCGCCGCGCGATGGAGCAGGTCCGGCAGGCACAGATGGTCCTGGACCTCCTTCCTCACCCGGTGGTGCTGCTAAGCGGCACACTGAGGGTTATATTCGCCAATCGTACCGCTTGGGATGTGCTGGGCAAAAAGGGGACGACTCCGGACGGTGCGGCAGAAGAGCTTGCGCTTTCGGAATGCCTTCGGCACCTCGTCGAAGCAGTTGTGCGACGCCCAGGGGCAGCTCAGCGGACTGAAGAGGTGGAATTCCCCGGGCCCGATGGCCGTGACCGGCGCTTTCGCTGCCGAGTGATTAAAATGCCGGCAAGTGAACAGCTTGTTGACAAATGGGAGGCTCCCCTTGAGGAAAGCTCGTCTCATCAGCATGCGGCAAGCGGAAATGGAGCGAACCTGGCGGCAGGCGGAGTCGGCAATGGCCAAACTTTGCCCGCGGCAGGAATTCTTTCAGGTTCCAACCCCTGGGGAAGTAGCCCACGTGCAAACGGGGGAGGTGTTTCGGTGTTGCGCGGGGTTCCCTCTTGGGGAGAGGAATCGTGCGGGATAGCAATCCTCCTTGAGCCTCAGGACGACCTGCAAGCCGTGCGTGCCCAAGAAGCGGCATTTCTGTCGGCCGTGGCTCACGAGATGAAAACACCGCTTGCGGGCATCCGCGCCTATGCCGAACTTTTGGCCGATGACGAGGGCGACGATCCTGCCAGCCGAGAGGAATTCCTCAGCGTGATCAACAGGCAGGTGGAAAGACTCCAGCGGCTTGTGCAAAACCTCTTGGATTTGGCCCGGATCGAAGCGGGGATTCTTCGCGTAGACAAGTCCACCATATCCCTCAACGAGATCCTGGAACAAGCGGCGGAAGTGGTGCGACCCGCGGCGGAGGCCAAGTCGCAGCATCTGGAGCTGGAGTTAAGTCCGTTGTTCCTACCGGTGCATGTGGATCGCGACCTCATGTTACAGGTGGCGATCAATTTGTTGTCGAATGCGATTAAGTATACGCCAAGCGGCGGCCGCTTGATCCTCCGTAGCAGGCTGGACGATTCCGAAGTCCTCTTCCAAGTGGAAGATACAGGAGTGGGACTTACCCAAGAGGAGTGTCAACGGGTTTTTGACCGCTTCTATCGGGTCAAACGCAACGAGCAAATGGCCGAGGGCACCGGCTTGGGACTTGCCCTAGTTAAGTCCATCGTGGAGGACCTTCACGGCGGACATATTTCTGTGGAAAGCACCCTCGGTAAGGGGACAATCTTCACAGTTCGGTTAAAAAGTCACCAGGCGGTATCGGTCGGCTAAGCTGCAGGGGAATAGGCCAGCCACGGGGGTTAAAGGCGAACAACCTCTTTGTTTCCTGCGGGACACAGAAGGCCGATGGCGGCAAAGCACAGCAACTTACTTAGTGATTTACTTAGCCTTTAGGGGACAGAATCCATGAAAGGGCGAGTCCTCCTATGCGACGATGAGGTGACAATTCTTCGGGCAGGGGCCATCAAGCTGGTGCGGGCCGGATACGCCGTGGAAGAAGCCTTCGACGGCGAAGAGGCGTGGACGAAAATCCTCGCCAACCCACCGGATGTCTTGGTCACCGACCTGCAAATGCCACGGCTGACCGGCTTGGAACTGATCGCTCGCGTGCGGAGCCACCCCCAATTGGCCGCAGTGCGCATCGTACTTTTAACCGCTAAGGGATACGAGCTTGCCTGTGAGGAACTTCGGCAAAAGTGGTCGATCGACCGGATTTTGGATAAACCGTTCAGTCCCCGGGAGCTTCTCCAGCTTGTCGAACGGTTGACGCAAAGCAAGAGGGAAGCGGCTCTGGCCGTGAGTTAGGAGGTGGCTTTTGTCCAGTCGTCGGATGAAATGTGGTGGCCCGCTGAAGCCGCGGCGGAGGACGACAAATGGTGGGATCGACCCTAGCGGCAGAAACATTTGGCTCTGTGACCGTGGTTCATGTCCCGGAAGAACTTGCCGGGGAACAGGCTCGCGTGTTTTGTCAAGCGGTACTGGCTTTGCCCCAGCGGCGGATAGTCCTCGATTTAGACCGCACGGAACTTTTGGACAGCGCCGGGTTAACCGCGATCCTCGAGCTTGGTCAACAGCTTCGCACCGCCGGAGGAGAACTGAAAATCGCCACGGCCGACGTTACCAACCGCAAAATTTTGGAAATTACCCGAATGGATCAGCAATTCGAAGTTTTCCCCACGGTGCTGGATGCCGTGCGAAGCTTCCGTCACGAAGGGCTTTAAGTCCTTGTGAGGTCTCCCGAATCTCGATTTGTCCGGGCTTGGAGTGTTGATGAACATAGCGGGGGAAGGTCGTAAGATCTTCTCCCGAAAACATCGGTTCCACGTGTGCATGAGGCGAGGGCGAATCTGTGCCGACACCTGTGACAGCAGGAGTGCGGCGACGACTTGGCGAACTGTTAGTGGCCAAAGGGTACCTGTCGCCCGAGGCCCTCGATCGCGCTTTGGCCAAGCAGCGGGAGACAGGTCCCGGCAGGCTCCTAGGAGAAATCCTCGTCGAAGAAGGCCTGTGTAGCGAAGACCAAGTCCTCGAGTGCTTAGCTGAGGAAACAGGCATTCCGTTTGCTCGCATCGATGGCCGGCTTTTCGACCCCGGCATTGCCGAGCTTCTCCCGCGAGAATACATCGAAAACAACCTCGTCCTGCCCCTGTTTCGGGTGCAAGATACCTTGTTTGTCGCCACCTGTGAACCGACCAACCCTTTCTTACGCGACGAGCTCCGCGCCCTAACGCACTTGGAAGTAGAACTTGTGGCGGCCACGGCGCGCGATATCCGTCGGGCTATCACCACTTTGCCCAATACCCGCGTATTTGTTATCGACGATCTCATCGGCGATTCTGCCGAAGCGGATGTTACCCTGATCGAAGAGGCGATCGAAGACCTAGGCAATATCGAAGAAATTGCCGGTCAGTCGCCTGTGATTCGATTGGTCAACTACATCATTTTTAATGCAGTCCGGGAGGGCGCCAGTGATATCCACATCGAACCGGCCGAGCGATCTATCCGTGTCCGTCACCGCATCGATGGTCGGCTGCACAAAGCCTTGGAGATCCCCCTGCACCTTTTGGCGGCCCTCACCAGCCGAATCAAAATCATGGCTGGGCTCGATATCAGTGAGCGCCGCTTGCCTCAGGATGGCCGAATTCAAGCCGCCCTGGAGGGCCGAAAGGTCGACCTGAGGGTCAGTATCTTTCCCGGAATTCGGGGAGAGAAAACGGTCATTCGTATTCTGGATACGAAAAACGTCTCCCTGAATCTTGGGGAGCTTGGGTTCACGGAGGATGTCCTCGCCCGTTTTCGGCAGCTGATCCAGGCGCCTAACGGCATCATTCTGGTTACTGGGCCCACGGGAAGCGGCAAGTCCACGACACTTTACGCCGCCCTCAACGAAATTGCTTCGATGGAGATCAACATTTGTACCGTGGAAGACCCAATTGAGTACCATTTGCCCCTGATAAATCAATTTCAGATCCAGGAAAAGATAGGGCTGACTTTTTCCCGGGCGCTGCGGACACTCCTGCGGCAGGATCCGGATGTGATCATGGTGGGCGAAATTCGCGACGAGGAAACAGCGCGCACCGCCATTCAGGCCGCCCTGACCGGTCATTTGGTCCTCAGCACCCTTCACACGAATGATGCCTGCTCTACGGTGACCCGCTTGGTCAACATGGGTATTGAGCCTTACCTGATCAGCGCCGCCCTCAATGGCGTGTTGGCGCAGCGTTTAGTGCGGCGGATATGCCCCCGCTGTCGTGAGGCGGCGGAAATTCCCCGGCCAATTCGAAAAATTTTCGAGCGCGTCGCCCTCCCTTGCGACACACTCTATCGTGGTGTGGGCTGCCGCAGTTGCCGAAATACCGGCTACAAAGGTCGGTTAGGTTTGCATGAACTTTTAGTCATCACCGAAGAGATGCGCGATAGCATCGTGGCCGGATGCAATATCGGGCAACTCCGACGATTAGCTTTGGCCGAAGGAATGATCGAGCTGCGGATTGACGGCCTTAAAAAGGCCCGTGAAGGCCTGACCACCGTCGAGGAGGTCTTTCGCGTCGTGGGAGAGGTCGCCGAACCGCTATGAACCTAGTTTAGTTCGATCACCCACCCGTTACTCTTGGGATCAGCGCAGTGAAAGCAAGGAATTGCCGGAAGCGGAAGGGACTTGACCCAAGGGTTGTAAAAGCCTGCGATGATCTTCGTCCAGCACAAAGTCACACCAGGGGGTAACTACGGTACCTATGGCAGCCACGGCACAGGTGAAAGCGCGGGATCCACTGGCCGCCCTGCGAACCAAAAATCGCCTGGGCACTGGCCGAGGGCCAGGAGCTTCGGGAAGAGCCTCGCGGCGGCCCCCTCCGCCGCCGGTAGCAGCTCCGGAATCCCCGGCGATGAGTTTAGGGGCCGGTCGAATTTCGCGAGATCAGATTGTTTACTTAACAAGTCAACTTGCCGTGATGCTTCAAACCGGAATCAATCTTAGCCAGGCTCTGGCGGGTATTCGCCGCCAGGAGAAGCATCCCGGTCTCCAACGAGTACTCGGCCAGCTGGTAGCGGCGCTTGAGCGGGGCGAGGCCTTCTCCGAGGCCTTAAGTCACTTTCCGCGGCTTTTCGATCAGAGTTATGTGGCCATGGTAAAGGCCGCGGAAGCTTCCGGGAGTATGGGCCCGGTGATGGAGCGATTGGCGATCAACCTTCGGAAAAGCCAGGAAAGTCGGGCCCGTGTGCGGGCGGCACTTGCTTATCCTGTTGTGATGCTTGTTCTAGCTGTAGGGGTTTGTGTATTTTTACTTACTTACGTAATTCCTCGCTTTGCTCCGCTTTTCCAAGCTCGCGGCGCGTCGCTCCCCACCCCGACGCGGATCGTCCTGAGCATATCCGGCGCGTTGGTGGGATGGTGGTACCTCTGGCTAGCGGGTGCCGCAGCCTTTCTCCTCGCTTATGTAACTCTCCGAAAAACTCCCGGAGGCCGACGGTGGCTCGACCACGTCAAGCTGAAGCTGCCGGTGGTCGGACCGGTTCTCCGAAAGGCAGCCGTCTCCCAAAGCATCCGTACCCTGGGCACCCTTCTGACCGGGGGGGTCGGAATGCTGGAAGCCCTCCGTCTGACAGCCGAAGCTTCCGGAAATGCCGAGTTTACCTCTTTTTGGCACCTTGTGGCTGAGGAAGTAACGCGTGGCAACGCCCTTTCGGAGGTGCTTGCCACCACATCTCTTATCCCTCCTACGGTAGTACAAATGGTTGCCGCAGGCGAAGAGGGGGGAAAACTGCCCGACGTCCTCACGAAGTTGGCCGATCATCTGGAGGCCGACGTCGATATCGCAGTCAAAGCGGCAACGGCTCTCATGGAGCCGATTCTCATCGCAGGAATGGGAGCCATCGTGGGGACCATTGGCCTTGCGGTGCTACTGCCGATTTTCACTTTAAGCCGGCCGATGTAAATCGATTCCGCCGCTGTCGGCCGCCATTCTTCGCAAAAAGGCCGGAGGGTTCAGACAGCCCGAGATGGACTCCGCGCTGGTAGACTGTCGGCTTCTGTGGTTTTACCTAACAAACGTCAGTTTTTGTGATCTCGCCAAAGTGGGTCAAGGGCTATCATGCCTAGTCGGGGCCAGGCTAATGTCGGCTCTGGCCTTTTGCCCGTAAAATCATGTAATCGTTCAGTTCCCGGTGAGTTAGGCAGCGCAAGACTGTCAGCAAATTCAGGCTGAGGGGTGTGGCCAGGGGACTGGATTTTCGGCAGTGGAGAGCAAGGCCCTCACCTACCTGGGAATCCCACCGCCCGTGTTGAGGTCCCGAATTTAAGCCAGGTTGTTGAAATTGACCTGGGTACGGCATTGGGAGCTTTTGGTGGGATTGACATCTGGGATTCGCTGCTGGCCCTAATGGGATGGGCGAAGTGCCTGCGGTAAACGGGTGGTCAATCGTTTGTGCGCTGCCGGCGGGGGTTACAGCGCCCCACCTCATGTCGAAGCGAAAAGCGTCATCAATCGGGTCACTCCAAGGGATAGAGAACAACTTTTGGTAGGGGTGAATTTCGGAGGTTTGTTGCATGGCAAACGAGGATAGATGCACAACTAGTACAGTTTCGAGCGAGGAAATTCACGTCAGTATCGAAAAGGTGCGGGAGGCGGTTGCCCGGGGTCAGCTAAGCGTCCAGGCATCACAAAACATCCTCCGCTGGTTGACCGAGCCAGAGTACCAATCGGCCTGGGACGACCTGGTCCGGCACATCCGCGAGCAACAATGGCAACTGCTCGAAGATCTATTCTTCACGACCTTAGCTTTCGGCACTGGTGGCCGACGCGGCCGGATGTATCCAATTGGGACCAATGCCATCAACGAGCGGACTATCGGCGAAAGTGCCCAGGGCCTGGCTGATTACGTTCGGAGGGTGATTTCGAAAACGGAGCTGACCTGTGCCATTGCGTACGACACCCGCCATCGCTCGCGGGAATTTGCCGAGTTGTGCGCGGAAGTGATGGTGGCATCGGGTTTTCGGGTATTTTTCCTCGATGGCCATCGGAGCACGCCGGAGCTGTCCTTTGCTATCCGTCATTTTGGCTGTGATTGCGGGATCATGGTTACCGCAAGTCATAATCCTCCTGCGGACAATGCAGTGAAGGTGTATTGGTCGGACGGTGGTCAGCTGGTCCCACCGCATGATACGGGAGTGCAGCAAGCGGTGGAGCAGGTGCAGAAAATCAACCGTTTTCCTTTTGCCGAGGCTTTGGCTCAAGGTTGGGTTCGTTATGTCCAGCAGGAGGCCGATTCCGCGTTTGTGGAGGCCGTGCTGCGTCAGAGTCGGGGCGGTCCCCGCGATCTGCGGATCGTTTATTCTCCCCTTCACGGTGTGGGAGCTACCGCGGTTGTGCCGGTGCTGCAGGCGGCCGGTTTCTCCGACATCCATCTCTTTCCCCCTCATGCCGAACCGAACGGTGATTTTCCCAATGTCCCCAACCATATTGCCAATCCGGAGCTGCCGGAGGTCTTTACCGACCTAATCCGGTATGCTCGTGGATTAGGGGCCGATATCGTCCTTGCCACCGACCCAGACTGTGACCGAATTGGCTGTGCCGTGCGGGAGTCGTTGGACCAAAAAAGCCAGTGGCGGTTACTGACTGGCAATCAGCTGGGGACGCTGCTGGCCGATGAGATCATTCGTCGCGCCCAGGCTGAGGGGAGCGATCTCGGGGAGCACTATCTTGTGAAAACGATGGTAACTACCGAGATGATCAGCGAGATTGCCGGTGCCTTTGGTGTCCGGGTGGTTGGCGATTTGCCCGTTGGTTTTCGGTGGATTGCTCACGAGATAGAAAGACGCGGTCCGGCGGGCTTCCTTCTGGGGGCAGAAGAATCCTACGGGTTTCTTATCGGCACACACGCCCGAGACAAGGACGCCGCTGTGGCCAGCCTGGTCCTGTGTGAGCTGACCGCCCGACTAAAGGCGGAAGGCAAAACCCTTTATGAGCAGTTGGTCGCTCTTTATCGTCGATATGGATGGTTTCGGGAGCGAACGATCTCCCTGGGGTTGCCGGGCGCCAAAGGCATGGCCCTGCTTGAGCGTTTAATGGCCTCCTTCCGCCAAGATCCTCCCCGCAAATTGGGCGAGCTTCGCGTCACTTGGGTGCGGGACTACGGGCGAGGGATGCAATTCCCGGTTGGTGGCCCCCAGGAACCTTTGGTGGGACCCGGCACGAATACTTTGTTTTTCGATACTGATCGGCCAAACAATCGTGCCGCGGTGCGCCCCTCGGGCACAGAACCCAAGGTGAAGTTTTACTTCTTTGCCTTCGAACCGCCTCAGGCTTTCTCTGATCCCCGGGAGGCTGAAGCAGCCTTGGAAGCCCGGCTGACGACATTCGAGGCAACCATCCGGGAAGAAGTCCGGCGCCGCACTACCTAAAAGCTGGCGCCCAAAGCTGGCCGCGCGGCCCGGGGTGTCACTGGCGGGCTGCTCTAACTCAGAAAAATCTTTGCAACACTGCCCCAAAGCACTGGATGCCCCATACTACCACGGCGGGGTGCTGGCCAAATCGTAGCTCAAAAGTGGGCACTGGTAGTAACCCATCGCCCCGACCGTCACATCTAAGCGGTAAATGGGATCGGTGATTAGGCTAGGTCGCCGATCCTGTGCTGGGATAGGCGTCACATAGATTCGTAGCTCTGCCGGGAGGCTGACGATGATCTCCTCGCGCCAATCGCCGAGGATATCAGCGGTGGCCACATAGGTCCCTTCGACTGTGTCATGAGGTTTGTCGGAGCCGTAGTCCACAATTCGACGGCCGAGGATCAACTCGCGCTGCGGATCGGCGTCCCAGTAAACAACTCGGGGCCCAAAGCCTCCGAGGTTGAGTTTAGCGATCGGCTTCCCTTGAGCCGTCCACAAGATTCCCCAGGCGAAATCCTTCTTTTCGTCAGTATCGGCGCTATAACATTCGGCTCCGGGATGCTCGGCGATGATATCGCTCGACATGCCGTAAGAATGAACGTGCCGGGTTGGCCCCTCATACCCCCAGAGAATTTTGCCGGTCTTGGCATCCACGAGACACATGCCGTTTCGCTCCCGCTGCCGAGTCTCGATGCCATAGTAAATCTCCAGGCCCGGGCGGGTAGGGTCGAGATCTCCGACATAAACATGGTCCGGATGCCCCAGACCAGTGCTCCACAGGGCGGTGCCGTCATCGTCGAGAACGGCCGACCCGAGGATCACCTCATCGCGACCGTCGCCATCAACGTCAGCCACCTTCAGCGTGTGGGCGCCTTGTCCCCAGTAGCTTTTTGGTTCGCCGGAATTATCCCACCGCCACAGTTCCTGCAGTTTGCCGTGGCGATATCGATAGGCCACCACTTTGATCAGGCCATAGGTTCCCCGATTGACAATCAGGGATGGGTTTTTGCCGTCTAGATACGCCACACACATCATATTGCGAGAGGCGTAGTTATATCCCCGAAGGTCTTCGCCAAAGCCCTCTCGGGAAGGCCAGGGAACTCGGTCGCGTAGTTGTCCGGTCAGACCATCCAAAATAGCGAGATATTCCGGTCCGGAGCGAACCCGCCCATCCGGTCCCCGGGGATCGCCCTCGCCGATTTTCACGGCCACTTCCGCCCGGCCGTCCCCGTCCAAGTCGTAAACAACATAAGGGGAATACCAGATGCCTCGCTCGATGGCCCACCCCAAATCGTAACGCCAGAGCAGTTTGCCGTCGCTTCGGTAGGCCTCCAGTTTGTACGTATCAGGGCTTGGCTTCCAGTAAAGCTCATAAGGATCGATGTTCTCGTTGGGCTGCTTGATGAGAAAGTCATATTGACCGTCCCCATCAAGGTCGGCAATAGCCACTTTTTGGAAGGTATGGTTTCCGTCCAGTTTGATCGAAAGATAATTGCGTTTGGCGTTTTGTCCCGTGACCTCGGCTCTGCCGCCGGGGGCGTTGTTCGGACCCCCAACGGGGCGCACTTCGTATCGGTATCGCGCGCCTGGGCGCGCGGTGGCGTCCAAAAAGTCGGTGGTTTTTCGAATTGGTTCAGAGTTCAACTTGATGGGCTTCCCTTCGGGAAGCTCAGTACGGAACAAATCAAAGGCGATGTCACGGCCGTCTGAAGGGAGCAATCGCCAGGAAATATACACTTCCCCCGGGCCCGAAGGAACCGCCACGACACCGCGATCAAGCGCCTCCACAACACGCACCGTGGGAGCTTTCCCCTCCTGAGAGGCGGCCACGGGCTGGCGTACCTGGGCAAAAATGTGCGACTCCATCCCTCCCAGGGTAAGAAAAATCGCCGCATAAACGATTCCGAGTCTCAAGACCATTTGGCTACGGAGGCCCGTTTTCATGCTAGCATCTCCTACGAGTGTCAGTGCCAAGACTGTCGTGTGGACAAAGTTCGTTGCCAAACTTGCTTGCCTCAACCGGGGGAGC
Source organism: uncultured Thermoguttaceae bacterium (assembly GCA_938084835.1). GTDB lineage: Bacteria > Planctomycetota > Planctomycetia > Pirellulales > Thermoguttaceae > DTLM01. The sequence goes on along the minus strand of CALKER010000023.1, from coordinate 31,708 downwards.
GTATGCCAAGCGTCGGCCCCCTTTTGAGTTTGGGCGTAATCCGCGGGCGATAAAGTAAGCAGGGGACGCGGGAACTCTCCCTCCGGTGTCGCGGCGCAATCGCCAGGGGAAAGTTCCTCTATCGCGTCGCTAGCAAAGTGGCAGGCAGTAGTTCCGGTGGAACCAGCTTGGGCAGGTAAAGCCACATTGGCCGGGCTGCGGATCTGCGGCTAGCTGCTTCACCCCTATTGTCCTTAACAATAAAAGAGCAATCAAGCTCTTCGGTGGACAGTTTTACCCAAAAAAAGCAGCAGACTTGCTCCCAAGGGTGGAGCCGCCGGATATTGCGGGAGCGCACTTTCGACCCACCCTAAAGGAAGTGAACAAATTCACGCCACCTTTCAGGAGAAACGGTAAATAGTGCGATTACACCCAATACTTTGCCCCGGGGGAACAGAGAGCTGAAGCTGGGCACGGAGACGGCCGTGCCTCGCGCGGGCAGCAATTTGAATGAAGCCAGCGTGGCCAAAGATTTCCGTCTCCAGCCGCTTTCACCCTGCTTGCAAAGCTGGGGGCGTAGCCTGCTGGGGGAACATCCCCTCACAGCCGCTTGAGGTAAATTTCTTTAAACTGCACGCGCATGGGTGGTCCCATATGCACTTGGAGAGCAAGCCAACCGTGCTCGGGTCGCTTGGGATCGCGGTCTTCCACCACCTCGCACATGGTGACCCCGTTGATTTTGAGCACAATATGACCTCCGCGGGCGATGATTGTGTATTGATTCCACTGCCCGGGCTTGACGGCCTCAAGAAGTTGCGTCGGATCGCCCACGGAGCCAATGACATGCTTGGTCCCGCTTTCGTCGATGCGGACCTTTTCGCCGCGTTCGGCTACGGGTCCTCGGCCAAGGTATTCCATGAGAACGCCCGTCCACCGTCCGGAGGCATCGAAGTCCGCCTGAGGCCCCACCAGGGGGTCGCCTTCCTTTTGGCTTGGAGGAGTTCGCTTGGCCCGGAAGTAGATGCCGGAGTTTCCATTTTCCAAACGAAATTTCAGGCGAAGTTCGAAATTCTCTACCTGATCCTTCCACACGAGGAATTCGTTGTGCCGCAGGGGCTTGTCCGCAGAAGTTTGGCCGGTTATTGCTCCTTCCTGTACCGACCAGATGGCCGGGTCACCCTGCCAGCCGGCCAATGTTTGTCCATCAAAAAGCGACACAAATCCAGGAAGTTCAGGGACGGGAGTTGTGCCAGGGATGTTCGTGTACACTGGCCGGGTGGGCCGGGGTTCACTCGGCGCCTTCAGATCCCCACAGGCGAACTGGATGGCATCCAGATAGAACTGGAGAATTTGCGGATTCCAAAAGATATGCGTCATGTGGCCAAAACTGGTGACGACGATCCGCCCCTGACCAAAATTCTTCACCCAGGCCAAGGCGAAGTCGCCATCGGTCCGGTGGATCCATCGGGCCCCCATGTTGGTTTCAGCCGGGTTAATGGACAAAAGGACCCTCACCTTTCCCCGGTCATACGGCGGACCGTACTCGTAAATTTCGTCAAAAATGCGGAAATTCCGCCCGCCAAAGGCTCGCACAAGCGGATGGCCGGTCTCTTCGACCGTCACTCCGACCTCCTCGGTCCAGGGATGCCCCAGGAAGGTGGCACCGAAAATCTCAGCCCACTCCGGCCAATGGCGGTTGGCAGCTATGGCATAGTGAATGCATACCACCCCTTTACCACTGCGAACGAATTCAACGAAGTTTGTTCGCAACTTTGCTTCCACATCTTCCCGCGTTTGTCCCAAGGCGCGAAGGGCGGGATGGGCTAGGGTCGCATCGGTGGGAGTGATCCACGATCCCGAGGCATTGTTGAGCACAATGGCGTTGAATTGCCGGAGGTTCTCCCCTGCAAAAACGGCTAGCTCATCGCTTACCACGGGGTGGTAAGCCCCAGTCAGTTCCCCCAGGAGGCGGAAGGCGGCCTCGCCGTAAGGAATGCACCAGCCTTTGTGGGGATCTTTGTCCATAAGGTGGGGCGGCGTGTTCCAAATTAGAACGCTTCGTGGGCGAAGCGGTTCCACCTGCGGATGAACTTGCTGGATGGCCGCCCGGATTTGTCGTTTGTGGGCTTCGGGGATATTTTCGGCCCAGGTTCCATCGGGCACCCCAAGCGTAACCCACGCTCCCACCAAATAGGGCCAAAGCGACATGTGTTTACGACTGAGCATCCTCAGCTTCTCCTAAGTGACTTGCCAGGGACAACAGGTACCTGACCACCCCATGGGGAGGCTTCGTGCGGTGTCACATTTGCGCAAACGAAGCAAAAGTCTTTCGCGACCTAAGGTTGAGAGCGGCATAACGCCCAGGCTCCCCTCGGGCCAACAAGGCGGCCTGCTGGGCTTCCTACAGGCTCCAGCCCGCGCGATACTCCGAGCGGAGCAAAGCATCGGCTGCGGGATTGTTGACGACTTTCATGTCCAGGGGGTCATATTCTACAGGCCCTTCCACTTGGGTGGCGATGTTGCCTAGCATGAGAAATTCATTAAGAGCTGCCGCGTAGTCGAATTCCGACCAAGCTGCAGGCCCGCCACGACAGGCATCCAGCCAGTCTTGTTCCGGCCCACGAGACCTGGGCACAGTCTCGGGCTGATCGCATGACACTCCCCGGAATGACTCTGCTGGCAGAAGCCGGAACCACGCGTTGTGCCCGGTGGTGTGGATCTTGCCTTTGGTTCCCACAATGAGTGTTCCGGCAAAATGCCAGAGGTTTCGCTGATTTTGAGGAGCCTCGGCGACGATGGGTTGCACGAGCTCTTCGAAACCGGGTGCTGGCCCGTTAAGCCACTGGATCGTCAAGGGGGGCCAATGGCCCCGGGCGGGGATCTCCCAGGAGATCTTTTCCCATCGGGGAAATGACAAGGAGTTCTTCCGGGCAAATTCCGCATAGCAACGAATGATCCGTTGTTCCGCGGGTACCGTCGTACTCCATAAGGTGTGGACTTCTAGAGCCATAAACGCAAGGTTGGCTGTGTGCGAAGCCCAATTGCCCAGTTGGCCGGTGCCGAAATCTCGCCAGGCATTGCGGTTCATCCACTCGCGGTGGTAAGGTCGCCAGGCAGCCGGCCCGAGCCACAGATCCCAGTGCAGGCCCTCTGGAATAGGCATGTCCCCTTGCGGAGGGGCATCACGATCGGCACCCCCGCCGTCGTTCCAAACATAAACTTCCTGGACTTGTCCGATCGTGCCATTGCGGATCAGTTCCAACGCGCGGCGGAAAGGCCCGGTGTACGTGCCTTGATTGCCCATAGCTGTGGCCACCCGAAACTGCCGGGCAAGGTGGCGAAGCGTCCGCGCCTCGTGGACCGTGCGCGTCAACGGTTTTTCGCAGAAAACATGTTTGCCCGCCCGGATGGCTGCTGCCGAGGCCACGGCGTGTGTATGGTCTGGCATGGCTACCACGGCGGCATCGATCTTGGTGCCCATTTCGGAGAACATCTGGCGGAAGTCAACATACACGCGTGGCCGATTTTTCAAATGTCGACGATAAACTTCGGCCGCGCGGCGTTGCCAGGGTTCGGGGGAATTCTCCCACTGGCTGGCCCGTTCGTCCCAGAGGGCAAAGGCTTCCTGCAGGCGGCGTTCGTTGACGTCGCACAGGGCCACCACATCCTCCATGCGGGGGATGGTCTCCAGGAACCACCGTCCCCGGCCACCCACGCCGATTAAGGCCACTTGCAACCTGCTATTGGCCTGAGTACCGCGAACAGTTGCTGCTTTGAAGACAAGGGGGGCGACAGCCCCGGCAGCGCCGAGGCATACACCGTGATGTAACGTTTGTCGCCGCGTCCACCGTCGCATGGGGTTCCTCCTTTTGCACTTGGTTAACGTTGCCAGCGGATACGATGCCGACACCCACACTTTTCACCGCGGAAACAAAGAAAGTAGGCAAACTCAGTTGACGCGACGTGTTGTCGCACTCACTTCTTCGAAGAGTTGGACACCATCTTTTCTTCAAAAAGGTGGACCCTATGGTGCTAAGGTTTTGGCTCCGGTATCTGTGCCGGAAACTTTCGGAAAAGCTCGGCAAGCACGCTGGTCATGATTGGCTGGTAACGATCCGGGTCGCGGATTTCGAAGCATTGAACCTTTCGCGCCCCGGGAGGAGGTGCCTCGCCTGCGGGAAGTACGGCCACCTGGCCCTCCGGTGTTTCGCCAATCCACCGACTGACGAAGTCATAGGGAACCACCCGGCGGGGAAACCCGTCCGCTGATTTCTTCTTTATTTTTTCGCTCTGGCTATTTTCCCAAGGAGCGACGGCCACGAATTTCCCCTCATCAACCTCCAAAATGCAACGTCCGGCAGCATGCACCAGTGGTGCAGTGCACCACATGTTGCGCTCCAGGCCGAAAAGCCACTGGTAAGTGTGGTCCGGGTGTTTCGTGGAGAGATAGTCGATGGCGGGCGTCGACTCGTGCCGATGTGCGTAGAGGAAGAAATTCTGGAGGACCAAAGGGGCGCCGGCAAGCACCTCCGCGTGCCGAAAGCGCCAGTAGGTGGCCAAGCCCGTATCCCGTCGCCATAGCCCGCCGGAGAAGCATGGGCACCAATACACGGGAAGATCGCTCCGCATGATCACTCGGTAAGCCCAAGGATCCAAAGTCACGTTATGCTCGGGACCGCCGCACGAATCGCCGATGTTGATATAAAGACGCCGTACTTTGGCCTTAAGGAGCTCTGGCTGGCGAAGATAAGCGGCGGCTATATCCCGAAGGCTTCCCGTAGTGAAAATAACGACCGGCTGGTCCGTTTGGCTGAGCACGTCGAGCAAAAGGCGTACCCCACCCTGAAATTCTTCCGGCTGGCCGCTGCCGTCATCATCTGGTCCTGCCAAGGGATTACCGAGGCCAACAGCTATCGGGACCTTGCGACCGGTTATTGTCAACATCTGGGAGACGGGTATGGTGCCCGGCCGTTCCTTTTGCCACCGGCCAATATCGAGAATTATCCCCCGAATATCGAACTCTTCTAAGGCGAAAAGAGTGGCTAGATCGAAATGATCATCTGGATCATCGTGTGGATGAAAAAGATCGGTTGCGTAAACAATCGGAATCGTTGTCTTATTCGGCTTATGGGGATCAGGGCGAATGAGGACAATTGCCCACGGGCGAAGCGCCGGCAACGAAAGTCGCACGATGTGGGGCGGCACTGCCCGGCCCCAATCCGCGCGGCATGGCTGCGGTTCCTGGCCGGGCTGAAACACTATCGCCTCAAGTTCGCAAGGCGAGCCAAGGAGCGTGAGGTCAAGCCCGAGGGACAGAGGCTGCGGTTCCTCTCGCCAGTCGATAATGTGGATGACCACCTCCTTGCGGGGTCCATGCGGTTTTCCGCGGAGGACGAGGGTCACATCGCCTCCTCCATCGTGGAATAGTTGAGGGTTGGAGACACCCGGCACCGACGCCGCCAATTCCTCGTATTCGTCAAAAAGGTGCGGATACTGCCGAACGAATCGGTAAAGGTCGGCATAATCTTCCGGTCGGCCGAAATAACGCGGTGTATGCGGCCCTGTGTACACATCCCAAGGGACGATGAGGTGACCACCGCAAGCGTAACTTGTGGCGATGGCGCACCGAGTGATGCGCACCTCTGAGCCATCTTCTATGGCCGGCACCAAGGTGAAAATCTGCGGCTTCCCCCGACGGCGAGCTTCGGCAAAAAGCCGGTACATCGTGCTCGGGGTGGCATCCCTTTGGGGGAGCTCAGCCATGCCGATCTCGAATAGGTCGTAGGGAAATTCCCATGAGCCACGATAATTATTGCTGGCAAAAACGACGTGCCGCCCAGCGTATGCGTCAAGAGCCGCACGCATGTCACGGAAAAAGCGTTCCACCGAGGTGCGCTGGAACTGGATGAAAAGCTCCTTTAGGAGGCCACCGTCGTAGGTGCGGAAAGCATCCCCCACCGGGGCTCCCCGCTGGCGAAGGTATTGCCGGTAGTCAAAGCTGTCCACATCGGCGATGCCCAGGGCCGGCAAATCGAGCTGACTTCGGCGCTCCTTTAGGAAATCGCGGAACCCCTCCATGCAGTGGCGACAAAAGCAGGCTCCCCACTGGACGGCATGAAGATTGGTCAACGGATCGTCCATTTGCAGGCCATCGCAGCCGGCATCGATGGCACGCTGGGCATAAGCGAGATAGCTTTCGCGGTATTCTGGGCTGTTGACGCATCCCCAGAATCGCTGGCCGCCGTGGCGCATCCACGGGGCCGTAACAGGCCGGCCTTCCAGGTCCACAATCCGCCCACGCTGCCGGGAGGTACCGGTGGGTTCATCCGGCACCAGAGAGTTGATCGCCAAAAACACTTTTCCGCCGTACGTTTTGGCCCGTTGCACAAAGGTAGGGTCAAGCGAATATGTCCACACAAAATCGGTGGCAGCGAAGGCCTCGGCAGCACGAAACGTTTCATGCGGATCGTTCGACCCGCTGGGCCGAACCCATCGACTGGAAAAACACACGGCACTAAGGCGCGGTGCTGCCTCCGGCCGTTGGGCCGTAACTCCCCTAGGCAGGGACTCTTCATCGCAGAAGGCCCTCGTGCCAACAACTGCGAAGGCGCTACCTACTCCTAGTAAGCAGATGGCACACCAAATGTGCGGCCGTGAAGAGGGCCTTCGGCGGGCTATCCTTTCGCGGCGAAACTTATCAGTGAGTTTCGTACACGAAGTAGTTTTCGACCAGTTGCGCACCCAAACCATGAAAGTTCCCCTCTGAATGGCAAAATGGAGGCGGTTGCTGTCTTGCCAGCTGGCTGGTTAACGAATTTCCCGGCACATCGCGAGGCCCGAAGTTTGCAGGGCGGGTTAATTTTCGAATTTACCCCGGTGATTAGTCGCACACAAAGTCAGCAGGGTGAGAATCCAAGGCCGGCAAAAGAAATCGGATGCAAGACTGCCACCTCCCCAGTAGGTATAGGCACGTTTCGGGAGCCATCGGCGTGGTCAAGACTGCGGCGCTAGCGTCCATTTTGGGAGAGCTTTACTCCGTTCTGGGAGAGCTCAGCGGGAGGGTCCCGGAGAAATTACAGGCCGAAATAACCGTGGGATTGCTAGGCCGAGTTTCGGGCGGCTTCGGCCGGTTTTCCAGGGGATAGGCAGCCAAACGGGCTGGGTCTTTTCCAGCCTCGAGTTTCGCCCGGGGCACTTCTTTAGTTTTGTGCGGTCAACCCGTTTTCGGAAAGGGCAAGAGTCGGCCTCGAGCAAACCCATAACCAGTGTTACGACCCGGCGCGGCGCCGGGGGCGGCAGGCCGGGCACACTCTCGGTTGGCAGCTAACCCCTACGAGGCTAGCGGGCGGAAGAGGCACCTGCACAGTAATTCGGCATTACGTGGGGCGAAGCGGAGTTGGCTTCGGGCCGAATAACATCCGACTCACACACTTTAACCCTCTCCTAGGAGTTGTGACACCAACTGAATCACCGCATCACTGCCCAAGGTAGTAATCGACTTCGGTCGTGGTTTCGGCAATCTCAAGAAGGCCGCAATCGCTCCGGTTCCGGCAATACAGCTTTCCTTCGGAATAGGACGAGGGGTAAGCCGGGCCCGCGGATCTTCCGCATCGGGACGAAATCTCCACGGCGCGCAATCGCGAGCGGACCAATCGGTGATCGCAACCAAAGGTGCTATCGGAGAACCGCCGCGACAGAACGGAAGTGGATCTTCGCCGCTTGCGAGGGATTTTTCAGCCTTTTTTCGTTGGCAGATAAGGTATCAACCAATCGGCAAAGGCTCTGCAGTTACGGCTTTGGATGAGCACGCGGCCAGGTCCGCGGAATTGTAACACAAATCCTTCACCGGAAGTCCATGAGGAAATCCACCCCTTGGCTGCTTTGGTGATGGAGTAGTCGGCAGTGGCCGGCCAGGCGACAAGGTGGCCGTTATCGATGACAAGCTCCTCACCTGCCGGGACGTCGAGTGGGTAAATTGCACCGAAAGAACTGACAAAAAGCTTTCCCACACCTGAAGCCCGCAACAGGAAAAATCCTTCGCCCGACAATAGTCCGCGGATCAACCCTTGGACTTTGCTGGAGATGTCCACTTCGCCCGAGGCCGCGAAAAATCCGTCCTTTTGCAGGATGTAATCGCCTGTCCCATCCAAGTCGAGAGCCATGATTTCCCCAAGGCAGGACGGAGCGAGGAGGACTTCCCCCGGTCCGCGACTAGCAACCAGCCGTTGGAAGAAAAAGCGCTCCCTGGCAAGCATCCGCAACACCCCACCTACGACTCCACCTTCCAGGTGGCTTTCCACGTCAATAGTCGGGCTCATAGCCACCATGGCGCCCGCTTCCGCTTTTAATGATTCGCCGTACCCGAGTTTCACCTTGAGCATCATAAACGCACCCGGAGACACAAACTCGTATTCCATTGTGAAGCTCCTTTGTGCTTGGTACTGCGTCCGTAAGCGCCGAGATGCCCACCACCAACACGACGAAAATGCTTCATCAGTTGTTAGAGGTGCCTCTATTCGAAGTGATTTTATCCCGGGCTCCTGCTTGAAAGTGCCAAACTCAAGGGAAGGACACGTAGTGGTACGCACTTCCCCGGAGAGAATCCGTGACGTTTCGACGAGCTCGGGCAGCCAACGGTAATCAAAAGGATGGTAATCCCGCCTCGAGCATGAGCCGACAACTCCCAGCCTCCCCCGTGAGAGCCCCGGTCGCACGCACGAACCAATCAAATTCGCTTACGTTTTGCGTGAGCCGGGGGCTTTTTCAAATTTGCCGAGGAAATTAAATCATTATATGACGCGGCCTCTTGTAGAGCGGCCCTTACAGATAAAACTCCTTTTAGAGGGGCCATTATGGGTAAAGCTCCGTGCGAAGAAGGCCCCGATCGGGCAAAGAAGTCAACCGCTGGGCCATATCGGGGTGATTGTTGGGTTACTCCAGCCTTGGCCCCACGGACAGGTGGACGGTGGGACGGTTGACAGAGGAAACGGAGATCCAGTAGGCTGGGCAGGCTCCATTGGTGTTTTCCCCTGGGTAGCCTTTTAGCCGATAGGTTGGGTTTTGGAGGCACCCTCCGCTCGGTTGTTGTGGCTTGTGGCCGCGGGACATCAGAAAAAAATGAGCAACCGCAAAAAACGTGTTTACATAAAAGAGGAGCGAGTGGTGGCCCTCGTCCGCCGCCATCCCTGGGTGCTAAGTACCTCCGTGGCCATGGTGGAGGACGGTATTGCAGATGGCGATGTGGTGGATGTGGTTAGCCCGGAAGGCCAATTCCTTGCCCGGGGGATTTACAACAAAAAAAGCCGAATACGCGTTCGCCTTTACACGTGGGATTCCGCCGTGGAGCTAGACCATGCTTTTTGGAAGGAGAAGATTCGCACGGCGATCGAGCTTCGGGAGGTGCTCGGCTACATGGCTTCGGATGGGGCGTGCCGTCTCATCTTCAGCGAGGGGGATGGTCTTAGTGGTCTGATTGTGGATCGCTACGGACCATATTTGGTGATTCAGCCTACCGCACTCGGGTTGGGCAAGAGGCTGCCCATTTTTGTGGAAATATTCCAGGAGCTTCTACGACCGGCAGGGATTGTGGTTCGGAAGGAACCCACCTCGGCTGGGGCGGAAGGGTTCGATCTGCCCGAAGGCGTCGTTTGTGGAGAGGTTCCGCCCCTAGTCATGATTGCAGAACATGGGATTCGCCACAAGGTAGATCTACACAAGGGGCAGAAGACCGGCTTTTACCTTGACCAACGCGAAAACCGATTGGCGGCGGCCCGATACCTGCGGGGTAGACGCGTGCTCGACCTTTACTGCTACACAGGTGGTTTTTCGTTGACAGCTGCCGCTCTTGGCGGTGCGGAATCCATCGAGGCCGTCGATTCCAGCGAACGTGCGATCGCGCTGGCGCGGGAAGGGGCGCGGGAAAATTCCATCGAATGCGTGCGGTTCTCTCAGACCGAGGTTTTTCCCCTCCTTGAGACCTACGTATCCCAGGGGCGAAAATTTGACGCCGTGGTGCTCGATCCTCCTCGCTTTGCCAGTCGCCGGGGACAAATTGCCCAGGCACTTCGCGCTTACCATTTTATCAACCGCTTGGCCGTGATGCTCCTCGAACCGGGAGGAATTCTGGTAAGCTGTAGTTGTTCCGGCCGCGTTTCGCGGACAGAGTTCCTGCAGGTGCTGTTTGGTGTGGCTGAGAAAACTGGGAGAACGATCCAAGTGCTTGAGCAACGCGGAGCAGCCCCGGACCATCCTGTAAACGTGTTTTGCCCGGAAACCGACTATCTTAAGTGCTTCATTTGTCGGATTCTGTGACGAGGTGGGGCTTTGAGGAAAAAGTCACGACAAAGCCCTGGGAAGCTATTTCCTGAGACCATAACTATTTTTTGGTGACCGTGGTGATCAGATAGTTAATGTGGAATCATTTGCAAAAAGGATCAACGCCTTGGAAAAACGTTGGGGTGGAGTCTTCCGACAAACAACCGCACCTAGTGTCGAGCGGTTTACAGAAAGCATCAGCTTTGATTGGCGGTTATATCGCGAGGATATTGCTGCCTCGATGGCCCACGTCCAGATGCTGGCACAAGTAGGGCTCCTTTTGCCCGAGGAAGCGGAGAGGCTAAAGCACGCTCTTTTGGAAATCGAGGAGGAAATCAGCCGCGGCCAGTTTCCGTTCCGCCCCGAGCTTGAAGACGTCCACATGCACATTGAACAGGCCTTAGTGGAACGACTGGGCGAATTAGGAAAAAAACTCCATACCGCCCGAAGTCGCAATGATCAGGTGGCTACTGATCTTCGGCTTTGGATAAGGCGGGGCATCGACGACATCGATCGCAGGCTCCAAGAGCTGCAGCGAGCTTTTGTGGAACGGTGCGAAAAAGATCAAGGGATTATTGTGCCAGCCTACACGCATTTGCGCCGGGCTCAGCCGGTACTTGTGGCCCACATGTGGCTTGCCTATTGTGAACGCCTGCAGCGCGACCGCGAGCGGCTCGCCGACTGCCGGCGCCGTGTGAACCGCTGCCCGCTGGGCTCGGCCGCCATTGCGGGAACTTCCCTCCCTATCGATCGCCACATGACCGCAAGGCTTCTCGAATTTGACGGCATTACCGAAAATTCCATCGATGCAACTTGTGATAGGGATTTTGTGGCGGAATTTGTCTTTGATCTGGCCCTTATCGCGGTTCATCTTAGCGGTTGGGCAGAGGACTGGATCCTCTGGTCATCCGCCGAATTTGATTTCCTCCATCTGCCTGATGCCTTTTGTACTGGTTCCTCCATAATGCCTCAAAAACGGAATCCCGATGTGCTAGAGTTAGTGCGAGGAAAGTGTGCGCGCGTGTGTGGGGACCTTCAGTCACTCCTTGTGCTCCTGAAAGGTCTTCCTCTTGGGTACAACCGCGATTTGCAGGAGGATAAGATCCCCCTGTTCAGTGCGTATGACACCGTGAGCGACTGTCTGGAAATGGCGGCTGAAATAGTTCGCCACGCGGAGCTCAATCGGCAGCGACTGGAAGCTAGCGTGGGCACCGGCTTTGTGGACGCCACCACCCTCATGGAGCAATTGATTTGCCGGGGAATACCACAACGGGATGCTCACCAGGTAGTGGGCCGACTGGTGCGTCGGGCGATGGATTCTGGGCGAACCCTGGGGGAGCTCACTTTGGACGAATTTCGCCAGGAAATTCCTGCCATTGGGCCGGAGGTTTACCAGTGGCTGGGTCCTGCCGCTGCGGTTGCGGCTATGAAGAGTCTGGGCTCAACCCAGCCGGAGCTGGTAAAACAGCAGGTGGCACGGTGGAAAGTGAGGCTTGGCCTTGCACCGGATGAAGCTGGCCTATCATCGGCGGGCAAGGAGGAGGGCTCGAAAACCGGCCGGGAGACATAGACCGGCCCAGAAGCAAGGGTGACCGTACTTTATTTCGCCCCTCGCCAAGACAACCAGCGGTGGGAGAAATAGACGAAACAGGGTGGACCCAAAGCTGGCCAACGGCGCACGGGGCTAAGCCAGCAGGGTTTGATCACAGCGTCCATGAAGAAAGCCGGCCAGCGGCGCGGAGAGGTGAGAGGTTTCGGAAAACCCCAAGTTGAAAATCTACCGCTCTATCGGGTGGCATAGAACAACCATGATGTGCCTTGTCGGATTACGCTGTCGGCCTAGGAAACGGTAAAGTTTGCAAAATTGGGATATTTGGTTAAAGTGGGGGCTAATTTCGATTAGAGTGAAAATGGTGACCATTTGGGCGAAAATATTCCCTGTGACACCGGGATTTTCCAGAGACTAACCGCAGGGGCTCGGCTACGGGTGCTTATTCCTCAGTCCATTGTTGACAAGCTCGAACGGCTACCACACGGCAGTATCGCCTGGAGGAATGCTCTCTTGAGCAGAGGACCCAAATCCCGCAGTAAGCCGTCGCAGTTAAAACACACGGGGGAGCCGGGGCTTTCCGTTGCTCCACAGTGGCAACGTGTGCTTGCACGAAGCATTCTTCTCTGGCTCTTTGGTGTGATTCCTTTGGTCATTTTGGGGGGCATGGGGCACGCTCAAGAACCCCAACCAGAAGGGGATTTACTGCAATCGGGAGAAGCCTCTGCCGTTCCCAGTCCCGCTGCTCAGGCCATTTTGGCCACAAACCCTACGTTGCCATGGGAGTGGGCCCGGGCAGCAAGAATTCTTGCTGATCTTCAGGAAATCGAAATAGCCAAGGGCTTTTTGAAAAAAATCCTCCTCCACCTGGACAGGTTGGACGAGGCTGAGCGCCGGGCCACCTTGGTGGACTTCGAGGCTCGTTTCGGCGCGCAGATGTTTTACGAAATGGCCAGTCGTCCGGAGCTTAATCCAGAGGCCCGGCTTTTGGCCGAGGCCCTTGGATTGGCCTTGGATGCCCATCGGCGAGACCTCACCCGACTGCGACAATTGGTTACGGATTTAGCTAGTGAGGATGTGAAAACGACCCTTCGGGCGGGCGAGGAGCTTCGCCGCTGCGGCGGGTATGCCGTTTTGCCGCTTCTTGAGGGTTTGGCCAAAGCCCCCAACGGCACAACCTGGCGCCGGCGGATCGGGGACGTTTTCCGGGCTCTGGGGAGCGAGGTTATCGGACCGCTGTGTGCCATTTTGCAACATGGTCCTCCCGGACTGGCCCGTTCTGCGGCAGAACTGGCCGGCACACTGCGCCTCCAGGCGGCTACAAGTTGTTTGCTGGGACCGGCTTACCTCAGCCCGGACGAAGATCTCCGGTTGGCCGCCCAAAAGGCGCTAGGGCAACTCTACGGGCAGGTCCCGGGGCGCGAGGCGTGCGCCCATCTCCTCGTTGGTCACTTAGAAGTGTTGCTTGCCCGCGCCGCGGTGCCGGAGGAGGATCCCACGTCGGAGATGTGGGTGTGGGACGAAAAGACGGGCTCCCCCACCGTTGTGGAAATATCGGCACGCCAGGTAGCCCTCCGGCAAGCCCTCCATTTAGGCTCCGTTGCGGCTCAGCTTGCGCCAGAAAACGCCTTGGCCCAACTGCTGTGGGCCTTGGCGGAGGCGGAACATTTGGCTGGACAAGGGTCCCTCCGTGAAATCGCCGATGCCGTTGCAAAGCTCGAAAACTCCTGGGCGGAGAGATCTTCCGGGGAGCTCCTCCAGGTTTTTGGTCTGAGCCGACAGTACCACCTTCCGGCGGGAGGCACCGTGGCCTTGGCGGTGCTGGCCCGCCGCCAGGCAAACTGCCTCTTGGCTGCCAATCATATCCAACCAAGCTTGATTGTCGAAGGGCTTCGTCACCCCGATCGCCGATTGAGATTTTTCGCCCTCCTGTGCGTCATTGGACATGCCCAGGATTGTCATTTCGCAGGAGCAAGTTGGCTGGGCGAGGCGATTTCGTTCTTCTTGGCCTCCGAAGGAAAAAACCGCGTCCTTCTGGCTATGCCGAGCGCCTCCGAGGCCATGCAAATGGCAAGCTTCTTCGTGAAGCTTGGCTACGAGGTTGAGGTGGCCCGCAGTGGAAAGGAAACATTCCGCATGTTGACGACCTCACCGGATTTCGAGTTTGTCTTCCTGGACATGGGAATTAGTGACCCGCCGGCGGAGGTTCTTCTGCAACAACTCGCGGCTGATTGCCGATCGGCCCCAGTGCCCATCGCCGTGCTAGCGCGGGCGGGAACCCTCGATCGTGCTGAACGCTTGACCACAAAACATCCGGCAGCCCGAGCTTTCTATCGACCGCATTCCCTCGATTCAATCAAGTGGCAACTTGGGGAACTCGGCCGCTATAGCCGCGGGAGTCTCCTCTCGCCTGAAGAACGCACTTATGTGGTTCAAACCCTTCTGGATGTTCTTGCTGCAGATGTCAATCGGTCGGCCCAAATCGTGCCCTTGACGCGCTTGGAATCGGTCCTGGTCCGGCAACTAAATTTCCCTGATCGTGCTTCCGCAGCGATCACGCTATTAGGAAGCGTGGGAACGGCTTCCTCGCAAAGCACCTTGGTGCAGTTTGCCACACGACAAGATCCACCGCTGGACCTCCGCCGTAAGGCCGTTGAGGCCTTCCGGGAAAGTGTCGCCCGCCATGGCCTCCTGTTGACAACCAAACAGATCGTTCGTCAGTATGACCTTTACAACCAGCTGGGACCCACGAGCCCGGTGGAGCGGGAGATCCTTGGTGCGGTGCTCGATGCCCTCGAGGAAGCCCCAGTGCGAGCGGCTTTTTCCCCAGTAACGTCAGAGGGTTTCTAATTGAAGCCGCCACGTGTTGCACCTGTTCCGGTTTCCCTGCCAAATGCCGGCGAATTCCCGGGCTAGGTGGGCTTGTTGGCGGGCGAACATCTCCCCGCTGGAAACCGTTTTTAAGGAAAGCTTTCCAACCGCTGAGCAACTTGACGTCGACTTGTGGTTGATCCGGCTAGTTTGGGCCTCCATCGGGCCAACCGACCGCAGGTTACAGCTTTCCATTTTTGCGGCCTTGGTGTTGAACTTTGCCTCAAAATTGCCGGCCCACTCTTTTCCTTTGCTGGCTCAAAAGGAGGCTCGCGCCACGGGGCGATTCCTGGAGTTGTGGACTTCTTGTATTCTGCTGGCTTGCTGATATCTTCACTTGGGTTACTGGGGAGAGCTTCGCCTCCTTGCGGCAACAGGTTTGCAAGCCGGCGTTAGGAGCGGCGCTATGCGAATTCGTTTGGGAACTCGGGGAAGTCAGTTGGCAAGGCAACAGGCTGCCCAAGTCGCCAGTTGCCTGGAGCAGGAGGGAGCCGTTGTCGAAATAGTGGTCATTAGCACCACAGGCGATCGCCACCAGGAAGGATTGCCACCGCTTGGAGAAACTCGCGGCATCTTTACACGGGAGTTGCAGGAGGCCCTCCTCGCCGGCCGAATCGATGTCGCCGTCCACAGCCTCAAAGACCTCCCTACAGGGGAGCGAGCCGGGCTGCGTATTGCGGCGATTCTCCCTCGCGAATCGCCTTTCGATCTTGTGGTTTTCTCAGGCCCGGGCGGGTTGGAGCTCCTGAGCCAACCGCTCCGCGTGGGTACCAGTAGCTCGCGACGCCAAGCGCAGCTTCGCTATCTCTTCCCCCAGCTCCGGCTGGAGCCTATCCGGGGGAATGTTGATACCCGGCTTAGGAAACTCCGTGAAGGCCAGTACGACGCCATCGTGCTTGCAGAGGCCGGGTTATCTCGGCTGGGGTTAGTACCCCATTACTGCGAGCGGCTGCCCGGGGCTTTTATGTTGCCGGCACCGGGTCAGGGAGCTATTGCTGTGGAGCTCGCCGCCGAAGCAAGTGCCATAGCTCAGCTTGTAGGCCGGCTGGACGACTTTCCCACCCGTGCCGCGGTAGAGGCCGAACGGGCTTTTCTCCACTACCTTAAAGGAGGGTGTCTGGCCCCCGTAGCTGCTTTGGGCGTAATTCGTGGTGATAGGCTGATCCTTGCTGGGCGGGTGCTTTCCCCCGATGGAAGTCGGAGGATCGACGGAACTCTTTCTGACCGACCCACGGCTGCCGAGAGCCTGGGGGAAAAGCTCGCCGATCAGCTTCGATCCCAAGGGGCCGCGGAATGTATTGCTTTGGCCCGCCAGGGGGACAAGCTTGGTTAGAAACCGTGGCAAAATCGCCGGAAGCCGCCCTCCAGGATTCCTCCTAGGGAGCCTTAGTGGTAAGTTGGAACTTGGCGAGGTTAATCGAAAACCCCGGAAGAGTCGTGGGCAAGAGGCCACTTCGCCTCGGCCTGTCTTTGGTGGATCTGCTATCACCACCATCGGAGGGCTGAATTGCCAGCGAATTCAGGCCAGGTGTTGTCCGGCTTGAAGGAGGGCTACGGAGTTTTTTGCGGAATTTTTTGGCGGCTTGCGCTGTCACAGAAGCAGGGGCGCCTCCATGAGCGATCAAAGCGGCGAGCAAGATTTCCTGGAAGTTATCCGACAGCATACGGACACCGTTTACCGGTATGCGCTCTATTTGACCGGGGAGCCAGCCCAGGCCGAGGATTTGACGCAGGAAGTTTTCCTCAGGGCCCATCGGAAGTGGAGGCAGCTGAGGAATCGGGACCAAGTCAAGGGTTGGCTTTATGCCATTTGTCGCCGCCTTTTCTTAAATTCGCGGAGGAGGCGAGGTTCACCGGCGCTTTTATCCCCCGAAGAATTGGACCGGCTAGCCGATGCGGCCCCGAGCCCTGCCGAAGATGGCGGTGGGCGGCTTCAGGAGGCTATGGCGGCGCTGTCGCCCCGCGCCCGGGTGCTCCTCCTAATGTTTTATTTCGAGGGACTTTCGTACCGCGAAATTGCTGAGCGTTTAGGAGTACCGATTGGTACGGTTATGAGTGGTCTCTTTCGCGCAAAGAATCAATTGCGCGCGAGGCTCGGCTCACCCGTTCCTCTTCGGAAAAAAGTTCCGTAATTTCACAGGCATTCTGGACGGTGAAGGTTTCCATTCATGCAGAGGAATGAAGGCAAATCCGGACCTCGTCCCGACCAGCTACGGCAATTGATGGAACTTTTTCAGCCCGGGCGGGATTCGTGGGAAGATCCGGTTTTCGCTCCGTTACGCCAGGCTTTGGATTTGAATCCAGAGCTCCGGGCAGAGTTCGAACGCATCCAGGTCGACGATGATTGGATTCGTCGCACGATCCGCGAAACCCCAGTCCCAGCTGAGCTGGCCCGTCGGGTCTGGGAGCGACTGGGCGCCGGGCACGTTTCAGAAAGCTCCCCCGCCAAACGTTCGGGTGGATCAGGTGTGAGCTCCGCCGCCGAAACCCCATCGTCCAAATGTTTAGCTGAGGAGTCATTTTCCAAGGCAACCGGATCGATATCCCAACCTACCGCTCACCAAGTCTTAAAAATGAATGATCCTTGCGAAAAAGCTAACCAATTCTCCGAAATGGATTATGCTTGCAGAAAAAGTGATGTTTCGAGGGCACCGCTGGATATTGGGCGGATCCCAGCCTCACGGACTATCCCCCATTTTGCCGCCCGGGTACTTGTTGCCACTCTCGTGGGTTGCCTTGCTTTTTGTGCGTTATGGCCTCTTGCCCGAATTTGGAATTCTTCCGGCCGGCCGTATTGGGGGCAGGATACCCTCCTTCAGCAAGCGATCATGCGGTTTTCCGCCGATCGGGAGGTCTTTGGTACGGGAGAGATGTTAGTTCGATCCCTTCCTCCTGGTGGATTGATGCCATCTGAAAGAGTGGTTGGCATTGCTGAGAGCCGGTGGCGGAGGGTGACCCTCGGGAAGGGAGTACCGGCAATCGCCTACGACCTTGTGGGTAAGGGGGGAACTTTCGCTACTTTGTACGTAGCGCAAGTGACGATTGCGGATCTTCCGCCGGCGCCTCCCCCCCGGCCGATGCTTCAAACGGGGATGGTGTCCGCCGCGGCTTGGCGGGAAGGCGGTCGGGTCATGATTTTGGTCGTGGCCGGGGGGCCGGAGGCCTATCGCGGACAATTCCGCGTTTTCCAAATACCCATCGCCTGATCGGCTGGTGTCCAACTTTCTAGTCGGCAAATTAAACCGTCAGCAGGACGAAGTGTAAGGATAACCGGCGTGGAATAATGGTGGTAAAATCTTCGGCGACTAATCGAACGATCGACCTTTGGCAGCTACACTTGGAAGACACGAAGAATTTAGGAGGAAGACACGAAAAAATTTAAGGAGTGTACACTGGGGGATGTGAAATTCGGAAGTTCGCAGCTAAAAGCTGAAAATTCCGAGGAGCTTCGTCGTATATATTATGGAGAGGCCACTGTGACTTGTTAGGGGTCGAGAATTTTTGCGTGCCGCCGAAGCGAGCACGAACTGATCCCGGCCGCGATAGTCGTGCTCAGCTTACACACCGGAGGAAAGTGTAATCCAAGGGTGCCGCCGAAACCAGCGGTTTTCCTATCGATGGATGATCCTCGCTAAAAGGGGGGCGAATTGGATTCGACCGGGCAATCGGGGTGCAGGTGGCGTGCCGTGGTTGGTCAGCGGCCCACGTAAAAAGCTGACCAAACAATAACTGCCAACCACAGCTTGGCTCTGGCTGCCTAAACAAAGCGCAGTCCCAGTTTTCGGAGCTTAGCCGAGGAGTTCCGAAAACTGGTCCCCAAACTCGGCTCGTGTCGGGTTTAGCCGGATGGGCCCGACATCAGTCCGACATCCGGCTGGCCGAGCGGGATCCTGTCGGTTGGAGCCCAATCGGCGAGAGCCAAAAAACCGACTACGCACGTAGAAGCCTGTGCTTGCGTTGTCGCGGGACGCGGGTTCGATTCCCGCCGCCTCCATTACACACTTGTACACTATCTCCGGGGGTCAGGTGTATGACGTCCTAACCGGTTGTCTAGGCGGTTGTGAGTTTAGTTGCCGTCATGGGCCTTTCGGTGCCGCAACATATTGCGCCGGATTTTGTGACACCAGACAAACGTACTTTTCCAGCCGATCTTCCCCCGCATGGCCTTCTTTGGGATGCGGCCGATATCCTTTGGCTTGCCGTACCAAGCCCCGTGGCGCGTAAGCACCCTCCCGATTCCTCTAGGTTCGGTTTTGGCACAGCCCGCCCCGTGTTATCGGAGACGGCACCCTCTCGGTTCCTGTAGGCTCGGCATTCTCTGCCCTTCGGCTGACCCACTAACCCCCCAGCAAGAGTCCTGAGGCCTTTCTTGCGTCTTAAGTTAACAGGGACCGGGATCGATCGAGGGTTTGTTGGTGCGTGGGCGCGGTCGCCGGGTTGACATCACGTCGTAAAATATCGTATTACGGTAAAGACCGGTGAATCTTGCAGGCTTACTTCATATTGCCGCACGGATGGGGCAATATTTGCACGGGAAGCGGTATGCGGTGGGGCTGAGATGTTGTCAATTAGGTCAAATGCCGTTGAACTCCAACGCGCGATGTGCTGCCTATCTGTCCACCAAAGAGCTGCACATCTGCGCTAGCATTTGGCCAAGCTGCGCGGGGCCTGTTGGATGGGGAGGACCGGGAGATAGCGCATCTTGCCCAGGCGTGAGGCCATCCGGTGGGCGTCCAAATCGTTCGTATTCTTCTCTAACGGAAGAAGTGCCTTTGTGGCGAATTGGAGGAGTCAGTCCCGATGGCTCAGGCGGCCGTCTTGCAAGATTTGAGGGTATTGCTTTAGGCGGGGGTTAGTCCAAGCCACCACAGACGGGGCTAGGGTTTGCTACCAACTGGCGCCGAGCGGGCTGGATCGGCTCAAAACGTCGCTGAGCGAGACAAGCTGCTGTTAAAAAGGGGCTAGTGCCCTTCAACAACGTGCTTACTTGATCCGTAAAGGGTAACCGTCCTGGAGCTTGCCGGTGAAAGATCGATATAATGCATGGTAAATCGACGATAAACCATCATGAATAACCATCATTACTACTTTGTAGATCGACGAAATACGATAGGTCGTATTACCCATGTATCTGAGGGAGGAGCCTCTGTATGCCGACATACGATTATGTCTGCCAGGATTGTGAGCACGCATTTTCGGTCCAAGCCTCAATGAGCGAATACGCTCAAGGTCTACAGCCTGCCTGCCCGGTTTGCGGCTCCAAAAAGGTGGTGCGAAATTTCTCAGGGGTGCATGTTCTTTCCTCACGGAATCGGGGTATGCCGCGTTGGGGTGGGTGTGGGCCGGCCGCTGGCCCTGGATGCTGCGGCGCGTAGCTTCGTCCGGCTTATGGCTCCGAAGCAACAAGGGGTCGCGGCCTGGTCGGGTGGCCCGACGGCTGGGAGGGCACGTAGGTTTTTTGCCAGAGACGTTCGGGCAACGTCGGGAAAAGGAAGTCCCACGAGCTTCGTCCCGTGTTCCGACGTACACATTGCGGTTTGCGCACCTATGAAGGGGCGGTTATGCCATCGAAATTTGGATCCGGCCTTTTACCAACTGGCGGCAGCCACAGTGGCGGTAGTTGGACACTGTGCCTCGTGCTTCAACCACCATTTGTGGCAAGAGGCAACGCGAGGCGTTGTCGGGGATGCACTTGAAGCGGTGGTAAATCTCGCTTGAGCTACCCGTCAGGCGGGCGACCACCCTATCGACGAGTTTGCCGCCCGGCACGTATACGACCAGCATCCTGAGTGCAAAACTATGCCATAAATGGAGGGTGACGGATTATTGAAGCTGAGCCGGTGGGCAAAACTGGTCGCGCTCGTTCTCTAAAAGAGGGCCAGCCGGGCGGCCCCTACTCCAATCTTCGGTCCGGGCAGTGAGGTGTCATTTTCCCAGCGGACCGCGGCCATCTGGTTCTACTTGGTCTTAGTGGTGGTGTGCGTCAGCGCCCGCGTGTATGCATGGATGCAGGGGCTGTCCATCTCTGCCATTTGCCGCTACGGGCTACTTCAGCCGGCGGGGATTATCCGCAAGGAAGGCCAATTGGCAGAGATCGAAAGTCCCTTAACGTCGCGCTCCCTTAACTTGGAACATCCCGTTGGTGCTATTGCTCCATCTCCATTAATGGGGCGGCAGTGTTGGTGGAACTTTCTCAGTCTTGGGCACTTGGCGTGTTGATCGCGGCCGCGCTTGCGGTGTGCGTATCGTGGGAAAAGGTACAAGCCCTGATGAGCTGGGGAGGCTTGAAAGCGAACCTTTTTACCGCTATTGTGGGGGGCGATTGGAGTCCCTCCGCCGACCGAGGGGGTCAGCTGCCTCGTTGGGGGTCCTAGACTTAGTAACCTCTTGGTACCGGCAGCCGGGGCAGTGCTGGCCTGTGTGTGTACCTATGTGAAACTGCTCACTCCCTTGGCGTGGATGAGGATGGTAAAATTATTAGGCGCCACCTTGGCCTATCCTGTGGGGTGGTCTGAGTCTTTCTTTGCCATCCCTTGCAATGTTTTCTTGGGGGTATCTCGGGCCAAGGTAATGGCCCTCCCATGTTGAGGTAGCGTTTATTGGTTGTAAACTGGCAGGATAAATCTTTGACATTTCTCACTGAAGCACCGTCGGAAGGAGACCTTCGCCGATGACCGCCTCCGTACCGACCATTCGGGTTTATTACCTACCACTGACCTTCCCCTGTGGACCCAACTCTGGTTGCTGTGGGCCGATCGGACAAACGGAGGAGGAGATTCAAAGCTACGTGGCCGCTCTGCGCAGGGAGTTGGGGCAGGTGGAAGTCCAGATAATTGACGCCAGCATGGTTAGCCAACTGGATAACCAACGCGACGCAGCAGTCCTGCGGTTGTTGCGGAGTTTCGGTGCAAACGCCCTCCCGATTTTTGCTCTTGATGGCGAAGTGGTGTCAATGGGAGGTCCTCCCAGCGTAGAGGGACTGGTGGAGCTATTCAAACACAAGTTATTCGCCCCAAAGTGAACAAGGTATGACAGTTCGGACGGTTGAATCAAGTTTGTTAGCTTTGCCTACGAAGCGGCACGAGCCTATTCGTAGGCCAGCCGAAATGTGGGATCCCACTCACTTTGCCCCCAATCGCTTGGCGGGGAGTTTCACAAAGGCACCTCCCCCAAGCTGAAAAGGTTCGGAAGAGCAACTCCTTTGAGGGTCCTTTGAGGGCCGAGGTGCCCCAACCAGCTCCCTGTCCGCTCAGGCCAAGCCCTGCGGATGCGTGGGGGTTGCCGAAAAGATTTATCCGAGAGAAAAACGAAGCATTTTGTGGATAAACGTTAGCTCCGCCGAGAGTCTGATCCGCGCGTTACGGTTTTCATTGGCGGGGCGAGCAGGAGGACGCAAAGGGCTGGAGATCACTCTTGGTGGCTTTTGGAAGCTGGTTTTAGTGGTGCTACAGGGCGATTTCGGCTCGCCCTGGCAGCCTAGCGTAATTTTAACCAGCGATAAGTTGGATGCATGCCAAGCCTTGAAGGCGGCTGGAGCATCTTGGCTAAGACGAATCCCTACTTGGTGTTCCCCAGATTTTTGACATAAATTCCATCAGTCGATGCCCATGCTAACATATTCTCACACAGGTAGGCGCGTGCCTGTTCGGCAGGCTTTCCTAACGAGCGCTGCCGTGCTGGATGCCGTCCAAACCGATGTTTCGATATTTCGAACCATCTTCCCCGTGGTACCAAACGGCATGCCAGAAGTGCTTCCAATTGTCCCCCCTTTAGGCATTCGGATGTTTTTGGCTGACCCTAGGCCCGTGGTCTTGCTTTCGTTCTTAGGGGTTTATGGCAGATAGCTGGCTTTTGACCCGTGTTAGAAAGCAAACCTTAACGACCGGGCTAAGCCGATTTCCTGCCGAACCAAATGGTTTGTCGGCCTTCCCAATCTCTCCCCCATTGAAACCGGTAGTGAAGCCGTGGTTCCCGCTGAATAAGATTTGCTCCTGGGTGCCCGGGAACGAGAAGTTACGCAATTCGGCAAGTTTCGGTGACTCCTCTGGGATTTAATGCTGGTTGATGAGGGGCAGCGGTTTTTCACGGAGGGGAGTTTCGAGTTTCGGTAGGTGCTGGTTAACATGGGGTATCGGTACTACTTCAGCCGGATGAAAAAACCTCCGAGCAAGTCTCGAAAAAACGGTGGGATGTTATCATCTTTGTGACAGTGCCAATCGAGAAGCGTCAGAACCCCTTTAAACAGCTAAATTCCTGCTTTTCTGGAAGGCTCTAAAACGTCATTTGGTTAAACTCTGGCGAGAGATTGTGGAGTTTCCCCACTTCTTCGCCTCAAGAATCCCGTGGGAGAGATCGACTGATCATCTCATGGCGGGGGAAAGTTAGTTCGCATCGGCAACAGCATCCTCAGGCGCAAGCAGCAGCTGTGACTCTATCCCACGCTTGTTGGGAGGCTTGTTCGGGAAAGTGCTCAGTGGCTTGAAAAGTGATTTTTGAAAGAGACAAAAGATGACTACGCTGATTGTGTGATGATAGCAGGGCTTTTTTCTCGGGGTGATTTTCGGAAAGCTCCAAGGTAGCCCTTCCGTTTCGTCTGTGGGCGAAGGCACCCCTGAGATGGGCGTCAATCTGCTTGATCTCAAGGCCGGACGGAGGGATGGTGTGATCGCCTCAAATCTTTCATCCTTCGGTTGGAGTTTGGAGCGTGCCAGTGCCGTTACAACGCCGGCTTCCTTGGCTCCTGCCCAGTTGCTTTTCCCTTTATGTGCCCCGAGGTGGTCTTGTCATGGTTTTCGGGGGCGAAGGTGTCAGACTGCGAATAGGACTTGTCCAAATGCTCGTCGTACTCAATCTGGAAACCAGTAGTCATCGCATGGTTCACTGGGCGAAGCGGGCGGCTAGTGAGGGGGCTCGTGTTGTCGTCTTCCCCGAGGGAGCTTTGTGGACGGGGAGGGCGGCCCTTGGGCGGAGCGGCCATTCCGCCTTCCAAGAGTTGTGGAATGTCGGTCGCGGGCTCTATGACGGTCAAGTCCCTTAAAGCACGCTTCAGCCCTTTACCGCCACAATGTCTGAAATCACCTTGGCGTCGACAACGGTGGCCGATCACCTCGGGGAGATGCTGGAGGGCCTCGCCGAGGCCAGAGCCGAAGGAGCCGATTTGTTGCTTTTTCCTGCGCAAAGCTGCCGGGGCGAGGATTTGCCTCGGCTTCGAACGTATGCAAATCAATGAGGAATTTCCGTTGCCGTGGGAATTAAACCTGAGGGGCACATCAGGCCTCATCGGGCCGAATGGGGCCAAACAGCCCGGAGCTTTGCTAAAGGCAACTCCGGCTTTGGGCCAGGGCGGCATCGTTTAGAACCTTTCTTGCAATGGCTGATGTTGCTTAGGCGACCCTTTGGGAAGATCTCGATCTGCGCGCCGAGCTACGGGCTGCCATCGAGGGGCACGCTCGTATCACCGCTCGAAGTCTTTCCGGCCTTCAGCGCAAACATGATCCGTCGCTCGGACAAAAACCATGTGATCGTGGCCAAACGTCGCTTGCGAACTGACAACGATTATTTTCAGGATCGTCTGGTCCGCTATCCAGTGTTGAAATCCTGGCCTCAAGGGGGTACGCATCACGTGTTTTTACCCGCAACATTTGAGTGAATTTGAGAGGGAAATTTCACGGCCGCGGCGAAAGCGATCTGGGAGATCTTCCGTTAAAATTTGCGTGACGCGAGGCAAATGCAGGCAGGAAGGATATCTGTCGGGTGGCTCGAAAAGATTGCGCCCAAGCCAATAACAAGAAGCGTGTTATCAGATCTTAAGGCCGATTTAAAACCTGTGCTGTGGTGGGCTTGTTCCATAACGAGGGAGGGAGGTTCGAGCATGAGACAAGCAATGCTTCCTGCCGTGAGCGCGGACTGGACTGGGGCAGGAATTCGCCCTCGAAAAGGCCATCCCTTCTGTCTGACATGGCTCGGGATCTCCGTTTACCTGGTGATGGGACCTTTGGGGCAATTCGTGCAGGGAAAGATGCCTTTTGACGGTAAAGATTTCCATGGAAAGATTGCCTACAGCTGCTATGGCAATTTTAACGACCCGGATGACTGGGCTGCTTCGCCTGTAGCTTTGGGTATTTTGGCTGTGGCGGGCCTGCAGGATAAGCTGGTGCCTTTCGACTATCACTCCACCCTGTCCCCCAGCGATACTCATTGGGAGGCGGGACACGCCAAAAGCGTTCTGGGCGCCGCCGAGATTTTTGGATTTGTTAGGAGCTGTTTTTTCGATTGTCAAAAGGAGTACGCGGAAACTGTGGCTCATTCGACAGGGGTCATCAATGCCGCCACCGCTGACTCTCCAGTCTACCTGATCCTTGCCGGGCCCGCTAAGGTACCCCAGGGGGCACCCCGCGCTGCGGCCCCGGAAACTTGTGGGTCCTGCATTTCCCTCAGCCGGTGGAATGACGGCTTTGCGCCTAACTTCAAATTTACGGCCAGGAATTGGGAGATGATCGAGCTTGGGATTCGGTGGGTTCAAATTGCGGATCAAAACACTCTTCTAAGCACCAGCCCTTATCGTACCGTAGCGGCAGCATCCACCAACTTGCGCTTCCCATGGGCCGCCGCAACTCCCGAGGAGTTCCTACCCTATTTTTGGATGCTGGATACGGGAAATTCGGCGCTCCATTTTTTGTGGGAAAGACTGCTTACTTCCACACGACCGGATCCCTCCGATGCCAGGATGATGTATTTCCCTTTGATGGAGGATCCCGAGGCCACACCGGAGAAATTGCGGCGACTGTTTACACCGGGAGAAATTCGCAAACCGATTTTGGAACAGGATGTTGTCCGCCTCGAGGCCGAAAACTTCCAAGAGATCTCACAGTATCTTTTAGAACCGTCATCGCACCGCAGCTCATCCCACCGGCTTTGTGCCGCCCCTATCCACGGGGCGTTTCGTGCCCGCTTAGGGATAGTTTTCGATGAACCCTCCACAGCCGCAACCGCCATGCTCGGTGTTGCGGTGGCCTACAAATCCGATAGCGATGTTCCCGGGGTGTTGCGGCTCATTTCCGGCTCTGAGCAGAAGCTTGTGTACGAATTCTTGAGAAAGATCCCCAGCTGGAAGATCCATGTGTTTCCTGGGGTAGAGTTTCGCCGTGGCGAGAAGGTGATTCTCTCCGGGGAAGGAAACCTGCCATGGGTGGACTATCTGGCACTTCGTCGACAAGATGTGGAGGATTCAAAACCGCTGGGCGTGGTTCCGATTGTCGCACGGGCAGGCAGCCCCACTAGCTCGGGGGAAATCTCTTCCCCGAGGCAACGCTTCGTCCCGCTCCCGGGTGTTCCCCTCGATAATCCCGCGGCTTTGCCCGGTCAGATTATTGTGGCAGGAGGACGACCCGGCCACTTAAAAATTAATGGTGGTCGGCCCCTCTTTCTTTGTGGGCCAGATAATCCTGAAGACTTCCTATTCCTCGGGAAACTGCTTCCCGACGGCACCCGCGATGGTCCCCAGATGGAGATCATCAATTTTCTCGAGCAGACCGGCGTGAATGCATTTCACTTCATGATGTTTCGCATGCGGCGGTGCAACATTAAGGACGAAGGTGATGATACCCATTGTCCGTTTGTGGATCATGATCCTTCCAAGCCGTTGAATGAAAAGGTCCTCGCACAATGGGAGTACTGGTTGCAAGAGCTCGAAAAACGAGGGATAGTGGTCCACCTGGAATTTTATAATGATGCAACTGACGTGGAGCTCTTAGGCTGGAAGCTTGACGGCGAGGGCAATCTCCATCCCCACGAACGGCGCTTCATCGAGGGCATTGTCAGACGGTTCAAGCATCTCAAGAACATTATGTGGGGTTTGGGAGAAAGCTCGAACAAACTTCCCCGCAGTCGGGTCGCGCACTTTCGCAAAATGGCGGCGCTTATTCGGCAAGTGGATAACTATCAGCATCCCATCGTGCAGAGCTTCGTAACTCCTGAAACTGCCGAGAGGGACATGCACCCCGATGGTGTGACTAGCACCGATTATCGCGACAATCCAATAATTGATGTGGTGACGTGGCTTCATATTCCCCCGCATGGGAAAGACTTCGATGCTCAGCATCGTGCCTATCTGCAGTATGCGTGGCGCGACCGAGATGTCTTCATCGTGATGCGCAACGAGACGGAATATCACAGTATCGACCGGCGCACGGCACGGGTGCACAATTGGGCGTGTGCTTTGGCAGGAATGCACGCCCTCGAAGCCCAGCTTAATGCCGCCCGCATGGATCGTCGCGATCGCATCTGGGATGCGGGGAAGGTTGTGGCCTTTATGGAACAGACGGACTGGTTCCGGATGAAACCTGCCGATGAGCTGGCAGCCCAGGACACGAAATGGGTTCTCGCCCAACCCGGCTCATCTTACATCCTTTATTCCTACGACTGCAGGCGGGCCATGGGGCTGAGGGAGCTCCCGCAGGGTCAGTACCACGTCTTGTGGTTCGACACAATTGACGGCAAATCACAAAAAGTTCGGTTCGAGCAATCTCGGACCGGCCCGGTAATGTGGACAAAGCCAGCGGATTTTAGCATCGAGGTGGCCATCTATTTGCAAGCAGCGCCCCATGCCCTGAAACGCTGATGGAGCGAGCGGAACTTAGCCATGAGGAATCTTCATGGAGGACCGACCCTCGCCTGTGTCAACGGGGGCAGTCTTCTTCACAATTTCTGCCATTCAGCCCCTTTTAGGGCTCGGTCAAAGGGACGAGGCGGCCACCCTGAGGAGTCTTTTCGCAAGCCGTGGAAGAGCCGCCGTCAACCGTAAAGGGTGCCTCGCCGCACCTATTCGGGGGTGGGTTATCCGCGTTGAACTTCCTTGATGAGGTCCAGGAGATTCGCCTTGAGCCCCTTTTGGCGCCAGTTTAGTCAAGTATTCCTCCGCCCTCCCTTCGGGCGGGCTGCACCCTCGGGCTGCAAGCGGTGTCACCATGGGAAAGAAGTACCATGCCTCGGTGTGTTGGGGAGCTTTCGGTCGTTGACTCCCACGCAAGCGGACAGGGCCAGGGCGTCCTGCCCATCTTGTATCAGGGCGGACCTAGAAGCCTGCAAGCAGCTTCTCACTAAGAGAACAACGGTTATCGCGCCCTACATCGAGGGCTTGGAATCCCTGAGGCGGGCTGGAACAAATCAGTCTTTTCAGTCTTGGAGAATGAATTGAAACTCATTGCGCCCTTCGCGTGTTGCAGTGGCAATCAGGCCGGAAGTCTTCGGATTTCCGTATCGGTCGGGCACGGGGTACTGAGGTGGCGGTGCCACCTTCGGCTCCTTCTCCGGATCCTCCTACTTCGGGGGCTAGATGTTAACCTTTGTGATCGTCGACATGCAATGCCCAGGCGCCGCTCCGTCATTTAATTCGTAAGTCCAAAGAGTGAAGCGTGCCTGGGAATCGGTCAAACCTTTCGCGGTGGGCCTGTCGCTTGCAGTTCCGGCTTCCCCCACGGCCCCGACGGAATTGGAAGATAACTATCACCCCCTCGACGGGCTGGCCATCGTAAATCACCCCGCCGCGTGCGGGGATGACCTTTTAGGGACGAGTAGCCTTCTGGGCGCACCCCAACAATCTTAGCAGCGGAACAGCAACCCCGGCCCAGACAGGTTGATTGTGCAATCCCCTCGCCGAGAACCACTGGAGATCGATCGCTTGCGGCACTTGCAGCGTTTTTCCGTGCGACTCCGCCGCCTTACAAAGTTCATTCGTGCTACACTCCCACCGCCCAAGCTTCGCTGGGCAACGAGAGTGGAGGGACTCCCGCGACGGCTCAGCCCCACTGTTGGACATCTTGTGCTGCAGCCTCGGGTCGCTCACTCGGTCATAACACTGCAGACCACCCACCTCGTCGGAGACCATTTTCCCATGCGCATGGTAACATCCGTTCGGCGTTGTCCTTGCATAGAGAACGGAAGTCAATCACGCCATCGATTCTTGTCCGTGGTAATATCTCTTGCACGGGCTTTGTGTCGGGCGTTATCAGAGGCCAAGGTCTCGATCCGACCCGCCGGGAAATTCTTCTCAGCCTATTCCAATATCAGCGGTAAGAGCTCTCTATCTCCCCCCTGATGCTGTGGCTGAGCGCGTCACCCAGAATCACCTCGGGCTTCACATCGACCGGCAGCGCCCGCCTAAAGTCAAACCACGCTATTCACCCGTGTCACCTTCCCCACCTCATGTGTATTGGCCCCGTGTTGGGTTGAGAAAGTCTTTCCTCCGCATCCTCCTTCACCTCCGCCTAACCTTTCCACGGTGTGCTTCGCCTTGTTGCATCTCCCGCTACGTCGCGCCCGAGGAGCGGCACCACCTATCCCAACCGCCGAATCATCTCATCAAAGATCTCCTTCCAATACGTGCGGAAAGGCTCTTTCCCCAACACCTCTTCAACCGGCGAGATGTTTCCGGCGTGAGGGACTTTCTTCTGCGATTGGATCCCGATCAGTCGACGCGGGTCGCCGTTCGGCCTCAGTTCGGCCAGATAGGAGTCCCCAGTGGCATGCCGCAGTGCGATCTGCAACAGCAACGTTCCTTAAGGGACGTACACCGGGTAGTCATTCCGCCGCTTCGTTGGGGACCGGAGGAAGGAACGCCTCGAGAACCCATCGGGGATGGTGGCCGGAAATTCCTGCAAGGTTCGGATGGTAAGGCTATCTTCCTGGGCATCCTAAGCAAAAAACGGTTGGTAGCGGCAATCTGCATCGGACGATTCCTTGAGCGACAGGAGTACCAGACAGGGAGCGTTGATTCGGCTGAGTTAACCAGGCCATCGATGCCCGCCTGGTTCTACGCAGAGTGGAAAATCGCGAAAAAATCATCGGAGGGGCGAAGAAGAGGGGATTTCGCACCCCTGCGGGAAACGGCTTTTTTACATCCGGCAAAAGTCTTTACATTTGTAAGCGATGGGAACAACGCATGAAGCCCTTCTTTACGCAGGCTTTCTGTGATCCTATGTCGGGATATTATGTTATACTGTGAAACAGCGGTTTGTGCACAGCCTCCCTAAGATTTATTTATGTGGATTGCACAACCGAACGATCCCAATTGTTACTCCTGACCAGAGAGGTCCGCCGATGAAAAATTCACGTCGTAATTTCCTGCGCTGGTCGGTTACAAACCCTTTGGTTATCTCTACGATAGGAGGTGGGATGTGTGCCGGGCAGACTGGCTTTTTCTTCGAACCGAGCCAGGACACATCGGTCTTGAATGAACCTGCCCGACGGATTCCCGTTGTTGAGAACACTGATGTCATTGTCTGCGGGGCCGGACCAGCCGGTATTGCTGCGGCTATTGCCGCGGGACGACTCGGTGTCAAGGTACGATTGTTGGAAGTTCACGGCTGCTTGGGAGGTGTCTGGACCGCAGGGCTTCTATCCTGGATCCTCGATGCGGGTAACAAAAATGGGGTCATCCGAGAAGTCATCAACCGTCTCCAACAACGGGACGCGATCGTAACCTATCCCGAGGGGGCAAAAAACGCCGTTGGATACCGCCCCGAGATGATGAAATGGGTTCTTGAGGAAATGGTGCATGAATCGGGCGTGGCGGTGCAGCTCTTCACACGTGTTTGCGCTGCTCACGTGGATGAATCAAAACGGGTACGAGCCGTCATCACCGAATCAAAATCGGGACGCCAGGCCTGGAAGGCAAAGGTGTTCATCGATGCCACCGGCGATGGTGACCTTGCGGCTTTCGCAGGCTGCCGTTTTGACTACGGTGAAGAAAACGGAGGCCCGGCCCAACCCATGAGCATGCTGGCCATGCTTGTGGGGCTGGATCCCGAAGCTGTCAAGTTGTTTGTGCGCGGCTTGGCAGAGCCGGCGGGGGAACGGAACCCCAAAAGGCGACTCCTGGAAGAAATACGGCGCGGCGGGCACGATCCTTCGTACCACGCTCCCACCTTGTTTTATCTGGGCCACGGTTTGTTTTGCCTAATGGCTAACCACGAATATGGCGTGTCGGCATTCGATGCCGCCCAAATCACCGCCGCCACCTTTCGCTCACGAAAAGAAGTCCATCGTATTGTGGAGGCACTTCGGTCGCTCGGCGATCCGTGGAGGAACATCCACATCGTCGCCACAAACGAGCAGATCGGGGTCCGGGAAGGCCGACGCCCTTATGGCCTGTACCGTGTGACGGTGGAAGATTTGAAAAATGGCACTCGGCATGAAGATGCCGTTTGTACTGTCACCTTCCCAATCGATATCCATTCCACGGATCCAAAGAGGAGCAAGGGAATTGCAAGTCCGGGCTTTCGCTCGCAGCCCTACGATATCCCTTACAGGGCCTTGGTGGCCGCCGATGTTGGTGGCCTGCTGTTTGCCGGACGGTGCATAAGCGGGGATTTTGTGGCCCACTCGAGCTACCGCGTCACCGGAAATGCAGTCGCGATGGGGGAAGCGGCAGGTGTCGCGGCTGCCTTGGCTGCCTCTCACAATTCTGACCCAAGAGATGTCCCCTGGTCCGACATCGCATCAGAATTACAGCGCCTTCGTTCTCAGGTAAGTCTATGATTTTACAGTTTGGCATAGGCCTTCCCTAAGGCAAATAAAAACCGCCTTCGGGGACACTCATTCGGGGGGTCGTTAACGGTTGTTCGCGGGATGAGCTTCGGCGCAGAGAGCTTGGTGGATGTCCGTTGTAGCGGCTCTCGCAAGCCATGGGCTATCATGGCTGAAGGGTCTTGCCAAAATAAAGCCCCCGTAAAACGCACGAAGGGGCGTCTGACATCACGCGGTGTTCCACGTGTCGCAAATACCCCGTAAAAGCAGGGGGAACTTCTTTCGTGGTGGTTGCTTTCGGTGTTTACGAAAATAAAACAGCCCGCTGGGGAGTCAACTTTTTCCACGATCAGGTCGCCTTGGGTGACACCGGCCAATGTATCACTGTGGCTGGGAAATGACGAAGGGATCACCGTAGGTGGGAAGTGACGAATTTATCGCCTTAGGTGAGAAGGACGGATATGGCGCCTT
>CALKER010000022.1 GCA_938084835.1 uncultured Thermoguttaceae bacterium | reverse complement strand
GGCACTTCCGGCAGCTGGGTGCTCCGGGAGCCGGGCGGCTGCATCGCGTAGTCGCCGAAGCGGTGGTTAAACTGGTGCACCATTTTGGCCTCGTACATGGCGACCGTTCTAGGAGGCTGGGGTGTGTCAGGTTTCGCCTGCTTGCAAAGCGCTACGACTTCCGCCTTATTCATGTCGAAGAATCGCCTTATGCAATTGTGGACCCCCCACGGATCGCCTGCCTCCCCTTTGCCTTCCTCTACGAGCACCGGCACCCGGCGGTAGATGTGCTTGGTGAGCTCGGCATCCCGGCGGCTGCGGAAGATGGGGGCGGTTCCGGTGTTCGGGTTAAGCAGTCGGAAGTCCTTGGGGCTGAGGGTGAACCGGCGCTCGGGGTCCTGAAGGTCCGCGGCCTCGTGGAGGAAAAACGCAAACTCGGCACGAGCAGACGGGGAACGGCCATCGCCCTTGCGCAGGGTGAAAAGGCAGAACTTCATGCGGCTGTCCACTGCCGGGAAGAGCTTCTTGCGGTTCTCAAAGTCGTACAGGCCGACGAGTTCTCCGTGCTTTGCGACGTGGCCAAAGAAGTGCTTGTTCGTGTCGTCGGTGGCGATGCCGGTGGGGACGATGATGCCCATGCGTCCCCCGGGTTTCAAAAGCGCCCGCATACGCTCGGCGAAGACCGAGTAGGTGTTCACCCGTCCAATCGCGGTGAGAGGGTAAAAACCAGAACCGCCTAAGAAACGTCTTAAGCATTGAGTCGTATGCAGAGCCTGATGGTATTCCTGCCATAACAGAGGGTTCTTTTCCTTCAGCGGTGCGATAAGTTGCCTGCGCTTAGCCGTGGTGGAAGCGTTGGCAATTTCCGGAGCACGGGTAGCAAAAAATTCCCGTTCTTCGAGCTGAAGCTGCTCCCATGGCGGGTTACCCAGGACGACGTCGAAGCCGCCGTCGGCGAAGATCTCGGGGAACTCCAGGGGCCAATGGAAGAAGTGGTGCTTGTGGGCCAGGGCCTCCGCAAGCCCCACGATTTGCCCGTGTACGGGTTGGCGCTCAAGCGCCTGCCGCACGGCCTCGGTCGTGATGGCAGGTTTTCCCCGCTGCACCTCTTGGAAGAAGGCCGCCGTCCAGAGGTTTGCGGCCCGCCGCAGGGGATCCAAGGAATCCTGCAGGCCCTTGTGGCGCTGGGCCTTTTCCATGACGGCTTCCAGGGTATCGTCGGGGATGCGTTCCATTTCTCTGGCCGCCGCTGCGGGTTGGCGCAGCGCCTCCTCCAAGTCGCCGGAGAACATGTCCATCTGTCCCTGGCGTTCCTGGCGGTTATTTCTCTTTAAAGCGCCGGCGAGCCCGCGGTCATCACCTTCGACTGGTTCAAAGGCGGCGTCGGGGATCCCCTCCTTCAACACGTCGAGCTTGAGGACCCCGACCAGGCTGTCCCCCACGCGGATGCGATGGTCCAGGAAAGTGAGGGGCTTGCCCGGGACCTGGCTTTCGATCCACAGGGCCACCTTGCAGAGCTCCACGGCCAGTGGGTTCTTATCGACCCCATAGATGCAGTGGGCGATCACGTCCCGGGTGGCCTCCCGAAGGACCTCCGGCGAGGGTTCGTCTTCGCCGGTGCGTATGCGGGCCAGCTCTCGGCCGAGGCGCCGGGCCGCCGCTAAAAGGAAGTGCCCGGAGCCGGTGGCAGGATCGAGGACCTTTAAAGAAAGGATTGCCTGTTCCCGAGCTTTTACGTCCTTCGCGTTACGGAGCTTCTCTTCCAGCACCGGTTCCAGGGCGCTTCGGATGAGCTCCTGCACCAACTCCGGCGGGGTGTAGTAGGAGCCGGTAGACTTGCGCTCGGTGCCCTCGGTGAATGTGAATGACGGGCCGTTGCCTGCCTCCTGGATCACCGGGTGGTTGTCCAAAAGGCTTTCGTAGATTGAACCCAGCTCCTCGATGTCCAGGGCCGCGTAGTTCACTCGCCGGTAGGTGCGAGCCTCTTCATCCTCGTAGTACACCAAGTACCAGAAAGCCGTGAGGAGCTCGCGGTTGCTTATGGTGGCCCCTTCCAGTTTTATGGGCTCAAAAAGCCCGCCGTCTAGGACAGGCAAATCCAGAAGGCTGGCCAGGGGCTTCCCCTCGACCTGGGGCGTGGAATCCCGCAGGAGGTGCCAGAGGACCCGCAGGGACTGCCACAGGTCGTCGTCCTCGGTGTAGGCCTCCAGGCGGTCTACGAGCCTGCGCAACCGGCTGATACTGTAGTGCTCACGATAGAGGTCGCTTCCCCGTAGAAGGCCCCGCTCCTCGGCCACCAGCAGGAACAGGAATCGGTAGACCAAACGCAGAAGGTCCGCATAAAGCTGGTCGGCTACTGACCCGTCCGCTTCTGTGTAGAATTCCCTCAAGTCGCTGGTGCGCTCTAAGAATCCTGTCCCTAGGACCCTCAGGCACTTCTCCACCCCATCCCGAAGGCGGTCCCGGGCACGGTTGCCCTGTTCCTGGGCCTCCTGGTGGTAGTGCTCAAGCCAGCACTGGCCGGCATCAGCCACCCCCTGCGGTAAGCGGGTTCGATGCAGCAGCCGGTACAGGATGAGAAAGTCGCTGAAGCGCTCGCCCTCCTCCGCATCAAAGAGAGCCTGGAGGTCGAACTCCACGTAGGCCTGGCGGCGTTGGAAGCTGGACTTGCGCAAAAGTCGGAGGATGCGTCCGTTGGTGACGATCCCCCACAGGTGCTCGGAGCGGTTGAGGAACTCTTGCAGGAGGCCATGGGGAGACATCCGCGGCCGTCCGGAGGGATCCACCCGCCCCAGCTCCCGCCGGGCATCCGTGATGTGCACCGGCGGTGCGTCCTCGCCCTTACCAGCCCGGTGGGAGATGGCATAACTGAGGCCGCCCACCTCATAGGCCCGGGGGTTGTAGAAAAGCTCATAGCCCAACATCCCCAGCAAGGGGATCATCCAACCCTCGCGTGTGAGACTCGTAGCGGGGTCGTGTTCCGGGAGGCGCTCCAGTCTCCGGCGGAAAACCTTCCAGAGGTCCCGGGCATCTCGGTAGGCCTCCGCGGCCTCTTCCACCACGGTCCGCCTCCTCAAATTGCCAAAGTCTGCCGGCCGCTGGCCGGGCAGGTTGCCGGCTTGAAGCTGTTCCAGAAAATCCGGGCCGAACAGACCACCTTCCAGATGGACCGCGCGCTCCTTCACCCTGGAGCGAGGACCAGCCGGCGGTGCTGACAGGATCATGCTCATCGTCCTAGCTCCAAAGACGGTTGAAGGACCAAGATCCCCAGGAGGTCCGGAGGCCATTGCGGTTCGACATCGAGGCCGCGGACCGTTTGGCCGACGCTTTGGCGCACGCGGCGATGGGCCTCCTTCAGCTCCTTAGCCCTATCCTCAAGGATCCGCCACAGTTTTTTGGAGTCGTCACTTCCGTTCGTGGACGGATCACTCCCGCTGAATATCCGCTGAATCTCTTTCAGCACGTTGGAGACGAGCTCCTTTTTTTCGGAGCTGGGGATGTTGGCTACCGGCTCGGCTGTGAGGAGAGCGAGGGCCCGTTTGGGAGCCAGCCACTGTCCCCTAAAAACCAGCCAGCCGACCACCAGCACTTCCTCCGCGAGCACCGACGGTCGGTTCGCCTGAAGGATCTGGAACCGTGGTCGCAGGAGAAAGAGGGCGGTGAGCCGGTCCACCGCTCGTGTTCGGATGGCCCCGCACTGGGCCGTCACGGCCTGCCTCTCTCCGGAAAAGGCTTGCTCGAACAGGAAGCGGGCCAGCGCCGTCACAAACCGGTGGTTACGGCCCAGGTACTCTGCGCCCTGAGGGGTGGGGCTAGTAAAGGTCACCCGCCACCGCCCCCGACGGTCTGTAGGGAGCGCCCGGCGCACTGCCTCAGGAGTCCCCTCCAAAGCCGCACGCTCGGTGACGATTTCCCAAACATCGGGATGCTGAGGGCTTTGCCTCACCTGAATTCCAAGTTTTTCGCAGGCTGTCAAGACGAAGTTTCGCACCGCGGCCGGGTCGCCCAACACACGATCCGTGGCCTCCAGCTCTCGGCGGACCTCCTCCGGCTTAAGGGCGTGCTGGGCGAAGCGGGTACGGGTTTCCTTCTCCCGCCGGGCGTCGAGCTCCCATTTTCGGTGCAATTCCGGGAGCGGATCCTCCTCTAGGGGAAGCAGTAGCTGAGGGTCAGGCCGCTCGCGACCAAAGAACAAAGCATGGACCAGCGCTTCCACCACGGAGCGCTCCTCTTGAGGCACGGGTACGTATGTCCCCAAGCTCTGCCGGATCTCTTCGGCCTTGTTCAAAAGCACACGGATCACCGCGCCGTCGACGGGGTTGTCCCTCCCGTAAAAGCGAACCGCTCGCACTACGGGGCTTTGCTGTTCGTAGCGGTCCACACGCCCTTCCCGCTGCTCCAGCCGGTTGGGGTTCCAGGGGAGGTCGTAGTGCACCACCGCGTTAAAGCCCTTCTGGAGGTTAATGCCCTCGCTGAGGCAGTCGGTGGCCACCAGCACCCGCCGGCCAGGCTCCCTCATGAACTCTTCCACCTTCAGTCGCCGCTCCTCCTCCCCCACTCTTCCAGTGAGACACAGAACCTGCGCCTCAGCGGCCAGGGCTGCCTGGAGCTTTTCGGCGACGTACTCGGCAGTTTCCACGTAAAAACACCACACCACGGGGTTGAAGCCATCGCGCAGAAGCTCCCGGACGATCCGGATGCACTCGGCCAGCTTGTTGTCCTCGCCTTCCGAGATAGCCTCGGTCATGCGCTCCAGCTCCCGCAGCCGACTCCCTTCGGCGTCCGCCAGGTCCGTCTCTGCCTGGCTCAAGAGCGGCGTGGGGATCTCGTCGGTGGGGAAGCGGCTGTCCGGCTCGTACACGAGCGAAGTGTCGTAGTCATCCTCGCCATCCGGCGGTTCCGGCCCTCTCCGCCGCCGTTGGAGGGCGGCCTTTGCCGCTCGGGGGCTCGACATAACACAGCGAAGCAAGGCTAAGGCACTCCACCACCGCATCCGCCGGCGGTGCTCTTGAAGCTCTTGGCCGCTGTGGACGATCCCCTGGCAGTATTTGTACACCTCTTCAAAAAGACGCAGGTAACTGGGCGAGAGCGTGTAGGTGCGGTCCTTCGCTTCGCGCTGGGGGAAGCACTGATTGGACTCCCCATACTTCTGGATGTCCTCATACTTCTGGATGTCCTTCCGCGTTCGCTGCACGAAATGCCGGGCGAGAACTTTTCGTTGGGATTCATCCAGATGAGCCAGGTCCCACTTTTCGAACTCTGGGTTCAGCAGGCCGAGCAGGCGCTGGAAAGCTTCGGGGATGCCACTATGCGGGGTGGCCGTCAGGAGGATCAAGTGCCGCCTGGGGTCGCGCGCTAACTCCCGCAGTAGTTCGTACCGCAGGTGCTCCTCTGCGCTACGACCTCCCGTACAGCCATGAACCTCGTCCACCACGATCAGCTCGGGCGCGTGCATAACAAAGGTGTGCTGATTGCGCTCGTGCTTCACGAAGTCGATGCTGATGACCTGGACGGGATAGTGCTGGTACACAGTGCGATCCGAGGGCAAGCGGCGCTCCAGCTGCCCGATGGTCCCCGAACCAATTACCACTGCGTCCAGGTGGAATTTCTCCACCAGCTCCTTCTGCCACTGGTCGCACAAGTAGGGCGGGCAGAGAACGGCCAACCGGGCGATCTCCCCTCGTTCCCACAGCTCCCGGATGATCAGGCCCGCCTCGATGGTCTTACCCACGCCCACGTCGTCGGCGATGAGCATGCGCACGGGGCTCAAGCGCAAGGCCATCATGAGGGGTACCAGTTGGTACGTCCGGGGGCGGACGGAGATACGGCCCAACGAGCAAAAAGGCGTGGCCCCCTCGCGGAGCAACAGGCGGGCGGCCTGCCAAAGGAGTTCCACGCTCTGCGCGTCTGCCACAGAGTCCGCTCTCGGAAGCGGAAACTGCGACGGAGAGATACACTCCGAAGGAAACGTGCAGCTTAAAAGCTGCGTCAGGCGCCGGTGCACAGCCACCACGTCGTCGCTCGTGCCTGTAAGCGGGCGGAGCAGCACCACTTCGTCCTCGTCCGTGGATTGTACGACCCAGTCCCGGTTGCGAAAGTGAACAATGCAGCCCTGCCTCACAGTTTTCTCCCTTTTAACCAAGTTCCAATCTGCCGGGTGGCACCCGGTCCCAAATCCCCGGCAAAAAGTTACGGTACCACCCCGGCCGCCACACTTTTCGGCTCGCTCACAGCCGAGCTCGCCGGCATGGGTGATCGATCATAGGCCATTGTTGCAAAGACTTTCATTGGGACCCGTTCGTGAAGCTCCCACTGCCAACCGAAAGCGATACCGCGGGGCACCACGACCGACGTCCGAGAAACCCACCCTCGCCGTTTTTCACTCTGTCATTTTCACTCTGCCAAAAGTCAGCCCGCCCTCATGCCCTTCCCGGCACCGGTGTCATCGGCCGATAAAAAGCGAACACGCGACGCAGGAGGCAAAGTATTGATAGACCGCCTCAAGCTGCTGGGGAAGGGGATCGACATGAGCGATAGAAAGGCAAAAATAGGGGTCATACTGATAGGCGATCCCCAGCCTGAAAGCTTCCATCCCCAACCCAAAGCGGTGCGCGTCTTCGTCGAAGCTGGCCTCCGCAGGAGTGATCTTTGCATCCCGGAGCTGGCTTCCAGAGAGCAACCGCTCGTAATATTAAAAAGCACGCCGGGATACCACGCAACGGAGGGCTTTTCGGCTTATCAAGTTACGTTGTGAACGTAAGTGACGACGCCAAGTACGGCGCGGAATGGAGCAATCGAAAAAGGGCTATGCTCTGCTTTTCTCCAGCTGCTATCCGTTGCGGGAAGATATGAATCTTTTCATCTCACGAAGGATGTTCCGTCTCAATCCAGGACAAGTACAACCGTTACCTGATTTGATGCTTCAAGGCCTTCGAAGAGTTCATCAGGCAACGGCCTGAGCTTATAATGGCGACCGGAGGCCGAAATTGTTTCGGATCTGGGGCGCAGGGGAACGTCTGTGGGGACGAACTGAGGCACGCAAGCAAAGAAAAACGTATGAAGACAGAGATGGTCTCTCTCACAATTTCTATTACCGTGTTGATGTTTCTCCCGCAGCAAGGTGGCGGTCTCGTGGAGCGGTTAAAGGAACTTGACCGGAACGGTGATGGGAGGCTCTTGGCCGAGGAAGTGGAGATGTTTCCGCGTCTCGGGCGGTTTCTGACCTCGGCAGAAAGCGACTATGACGGCACGCTCTCTCCTGCGGAGATTCAGCCTGCCTTTCGCAATCAGGCGGTCGGCAGGTTAGAAAGAGATCCTCTTTTACCGCCGCCAAAGGGAGTGGTCCAGAAAGCCCACACACTGATCGTGGACGGAAGGGAACGGTTCTTCCTTGTTCAGGCTCCGAAGTCGCCAAAAGGAATGCTCCCTGTGCTGTTTGTGTTTCACGGTGGCGGCGGGCAAGCGGAAAACATGCTTGTCAGGGCCAATTTCGGCGAACTGGTGGCGAAAGAGAATTTCCTGGCGGTTTATCCTTCCGCTTGGCAGAGACATTGGAACGACGGACGCAACGCTCCGCGGATCGCCTCCCAACAGGAAGGTGTGGACGACATTAAGTTTGTCCGTGCGATTGTGGACGAACTGGCCAAACATCACCCGATTGATCGCTCCCGGATCTTCGCCACGGGCGGCTCCAACGGAGGAATTTTTTGCCATTATCTGGCCGCCAAAGCAGCTGACCTATTTGCGGGGATTGCGCCGATCATCGGCGGGCTGGCCGAACCGGTGGCCGCTGATTTTGAGCCCAGCCACCCGATCTCGTTGCTTGTTATTCAAGGTGATGCCGACCCGCTGGTGCCGATTGGTGGGGGACCCATTGCCGGTAGTGATCGCGGCGGGCGCATTGTTTCTACCGAGAGAATGCTCGAGCTCTACCTCAAACGCAACGGGATTACCGGGGAACCCACTGAAGAACTCCTTCCTGACGCTGATCCCAACGACGGTTGCCGGACTCGTGTGCGGCGCTGGCCGCCGGGTGAGGGAGGCGTGAAGATGGAATACTGGCTGATCCAGGGCGGCGGTCACACATTACCCGGCACTCGCTCCCAGAGGCTTGATTTGTTGGTTGGCAGGACCTGCCGTGATTTCGACTTCCGCGAGGCCGTGTGGAACTTCTTCAAGTCTTGTCCACCGCGCGCAGAGGGACAGCGATAAAAATGTGCGATAAATTAGGCAGCTGTCATTTTCTGCTAGACAACGACTAGGAGAAAAGTTCCCTC
The DNA here is from genome assembly GCA_938084835.1 of uncultured Thermoguttaceae bacterium. GTDB lineage: Bacteria > Planctomycetota > Planctomycetia > Pirellulales > Thermoguttaceae > DTLM01. The sequence continues at coordinate 51,654 of CALKER010000022.1, read as the reverse complement.
ATAGAGCAACGTTCCTTCGTGGCACTATTGCCCCCGGACTCTGGCAAACCAATCGGATGAAGAAGAGGAACCTCGAGCGAGAAAAAATGGCAAACGACCACTTCCCTTTGCCAACTGAATCAGGGGTGCAATCCATGACAGCCAAAACGATCAGGCGGTTTAACATCTTGCTGATGGCTGCTGTGCTGGGGTGGTGCACCGATCCTGCGTTTGCCCGCGAGGCTTCGACCGTTAGGCCCAACATCCTGTTGATCCTCGCCGACGACCTCGGTTACGGCGATGTGGGTTGCTACAATGACCAGTCGAAGGTGCCTACGCCGAATATTGATCGTCTTGCCCGAGAGGGAATGCGCTTCACCGACGCACACAGCCCAGCCACAGTGTGCACGCCGTCACGCTACGGTTTACTCACGGGCCAAATGCCCTTTCGGGTTCCCAATGGCGGTATCGTCTTTACTGGCGTCGGAGGACCTTCGTTGATTGCGCCGGGTCGGCTGACGTTGCCTGCGATGCTTCGAGCGAATGGTTATGCCACTGCCTGTGTGGGGAAATGGCACCTCGGATTGACGTTTTTCGACAAAGAGGGGCAACCTGTTCGCGGCGATGGTATCGATGCTATACGGCGAGTGGATTTTTCTCGCCGCATTGTGGGCAGCCCTTTGGATCATGGCTTTGATAAGTTCTTCGGCACAGCCTGCTGCCCCACCACCGACTGGCTCTACGCCTTTATCGAAGACGACCGCGTACCCGTGCCGCCGACCACCCCACTCGATAAATCCCAGCTGCCTCAACACCCCTGGGCCAACGACTGCCGTCCCGGGTTAATGGCACCAAACTTTCCGATGGAAGAGGTGGATTTGGTGTTTCTGGAAAAGAGTCGTGAGTTCCTTAAACAACATGTCCGCCAGACGCCGCACAAGCCCTTCTTCCTTTACCACGCCACCCAGGCCGTCCATCTTCCGTCCTTCGCGGCACCGCGGTTCAAAGGCGCCACCAAAGCGGGTCCGCATGGCGATTTCATCTACGAGCTGGACTGGGTGGTCGGCGAACTTTTGGCCACGGTCAAAGAGCTCGGTGTCGGCAACAACACGCTGGTCATCTTTACCAGTGACAATGGCCCGGAGACGACCAGTGTCGTTCATATGCGTGCCGAGTACGCTCATGATGGCGCGAGGCCATGGCGCGGCATGAAACGTGACAGTTGGGAGGGCGGTCATCGCGTGCCTTTCATCGTCCGCTGGCCCGGCAAAGTCAAACCCGGCACCACCAGTGCGCAGATGATTAGCCTCACCGACGTGATGGCCACCATCGCCGCCATCATCGGGGTGAAGTTGCCTGATAACGCCGCCGAGGACAGCTTCAACCTGCTGCCCGCGCTGCTGGGCGAAGATCGAACGCCTATTCGTCCCTATCTTCTCGTGCAAGCTTTCGGGGGTGGGCGCACTCTCTCCATCCGGCGCGGTCCATGGAAGTACCTCGACCACCCCGGCTCCGGCGGAAACAACTACGAGCGTGACCCTGCCCTGAAGCCCTTCCACATTCCCGACCCGGCCCCTGTCGCCCTTTATAACCTGGACACGGATCCAGGGGAGAGGAAGAATCTCTACGCTGAACGTCCGGACATCGTGACAGAGCTGAAGTCTCTTCTCGAACAATCCAAGGCCAGCGGCCGAAGCGCTCCCAGACCCACGGCAGACTGTGGAGAGCAGCCGTGATCCCATGATTCGCGCCTCATAGTCCCACGCCTCATCATGGGGTTCTCCTCCGAAAGCGGTCGCGCTTCCTAGGTACAAGGACGCATTCAGCGGGAGGGAAAAAAACTCAAAAGCAACCGGGGGGAGGCAGGGTCACCGTCTTTAGGCCCTTACGAGGGCGATGGATCCCGTTTGCAATTTTTCAGCCCACAGTGATCGACAAAAATCACACATAGCGCTTGGCACGCCCAGCCAACTGAAGTGGGAATTTGCTTTAACCCAGCATGCCAAGGTGGGCTCGAGTTGGTCTGGCTCAGTCCGAGTCAACTCTGCATCCTTTTTCTGCCGGGTCGCAGAAACCGCCTTGACAAAGTGGAAGATTTCTTCCGAGGGTTCCGCCCCCTTTGAAATTCTCACAGGTCGGCCCGTGGAGTCTTAGAACTCTCGAGAAATGGCCTGGAGGTGTCCAACTCGGCCAGCGTGAGCGTGTGTCCCGGACGAAAACGCAAAGGGCAAGGGCTTTCTCCCGGGATCGCCGAATTTTAGGACCTTAAGGAGTAGAAGAATGAAAACGCGTCGGACCGGCTCATCTGGGCTCATTTTCTCCCATTAATCGCCATCGGAGTGCTCGTTCCGGCGGGTGCCGATGCCGCGGATTTGCAAGTAGGTCCACGAGTGAACACGTCCCCAGCGTAGGTCCGGGATGTTCCGGTGGACGGGGCGGCGTGGATCGTCTTAGCGGCTGACCATCTGAAGGCCTCGCAAAAAGCGCAGGTTGCACTCACCTTGCAAATGCCGGAGGCTGTGTCGTGGTACCCGTCCCCGGCCGACATTCCTGATGAGCCGGAAAGCGAGAGGTGGTACGTATGGACGGCGACCGTTTTAGAGGAGGGAAGTCTCATCAGCCTGGAGGACTGGTTGGATTACCCGGCGGGAGCACGCGGGCGAATTGTCCGCCGGGAGGATAAGCGCCATTACGGCGATCCCCCGATCAAACTGTGGGGGATTAATCTATGTTATAGCGCGTGCGCCCCGGAAAAAAATTTGGCGGAGAAGCGCGCTCGGCTTTATTCCCGCTACAGTATCAACGCTGTTCGTTTACGCATGTTCGCGAACGGGCCGGGGTGGGCCGGCATTCGAGCCCCGGAAAGCTGCTTGGAATTCGATTCCCAGGCCTTAGATCGCATGGACTACCAGGTGGCAAAATTGAAGGAAGTCGGCATCTTTGTCGCGCTCTCGGCACACTTCGGAACACCTTCGTTGGGACCAAAGGATCGTCAATACGTGCTTTACCTGGATGAGTTCGGCTCATTTTCAACAAATGCGGAGCGGGTTCGGGGATCCTCAGTGCCGGCTTGCAGCAAGTGGTCAATCGTCCCTTCATGCTCTCCAAGTGGATCCACGTATTCCCCAACGAGATGGGCGTGGAAGGACCGGCCATCATGGGCGCCTACGGTTTTGGTTTGCAAGGCTGGGATGTTTCCTTCATGTTCCAGAACCGGGACGACGGCTGCTTCAGTACGCGATTGGGACGCCAGCAATGGGACGTCACGGCGCCGCATGTGCTCGGCGTCTTCCCTGCGGTGGCCCGCCAAGTGCTGCGTGGCGACGTGATTGAAGCTAAGCCGGTTGTATCGCGCGACGTGCACGTCCGTTCACTGTTTGAAGGCAAATTAGGGTTCGACGATCGCGTGATTCAGGACTCCGACGCGAAAGAATTGGGCGGCCTCCAGGTGGCCAGCGTGATCCCTTACGCATGGTGTGCCCTCTCTGTGGACAATCGGCGAGGGATTTCTACGACGACTTTAATCGCCGAGCACGGAAGCTGACCGAAAAAGGCGTACACGCCGTGCGCACGGTCGACCCATCTTGGTCCGCGACAGGCAAGCAAGTCGTAAAAGACTCGCCGTGGCTTGTGGTGGACCTGTGACGGGCCCGTACGCAGGACACACAGATTGGCCACCTTCACCGTCGCCAATTGTGCGATCCACCCGCGGACCAGATACCGGCCGACGAGGCGGTGGAGGGCGGCACGGGCGAGCTGGTAATGTGCTCCTCCACGAAGCACCCGAATACGGTCGCGCAAATTGCTCAGTTCGACCCGCAGCCAGGGACAATCACGCGGGCAACCACTTTTTCGTGTGGTATGGCGATTTATTCACTCCGCGGCCTCTGGAACCGTCCAGGCTGTGATGCCTTCGGCTAGGTTTAGTCGGCGACCAATCCGGCGGTAAATAGCCTGTTCCTCTATAACGCGCGGCCGTTTGATGTTGAGGCGCGCCGGGGAGAGAATCTCACCGCACTAGCGTGTGGCCACAGTAGTCAACTCCAAACCAACCTCTCACTATAGACAGCTCCAAACCTCCGCCGGGTGCTGGAACCAGGCTCGCGTCGCGGGCTGGCTGAGCGAGGATTCCGCGAGGTGTGACGTGGCGGCTGGCACAGGTGACAAGGTAAACGACAAGGTGGCGTGAGAAGTCCCAGTAAACCCTCTGTCTCTCGGAGGGATGGAAAGGAAGGTCCTACCACGCGCGGCCTCTTCCCAGCGAGGCTTCGCCCGTCAGCAGTAGGACCAGAGAAAAGCTCCCAGTTCACCAGCATGATCAGGCAACCCTTGAAGTCGTGCCCCGAGGTCGTATCGCCCCTTACCCTTCTTCACAAGCACTTCAGTTAACCCGGCAAGCTGCCGTTAGGAGTGCTAAAACAAAGGCCCCCCGGATTTACAGGTTGGGCGCCTCACGGCGGCTTAGCTGCCGGCATCCGGTTGGCAGCCTTATGCTTCGTCTTGCACCCCCGAGGGGGCGCAGACTCCCTAACCTGGTGATATGGTCGGAGTTGCGCCGCCGACTCTTGCGGAACTCATGAGCTTCCACGTCTACCGATGTAAGAAGTATTTTTGGACTTTGTGCTAAATGGTCTGAGCCCGAAAGTACTTCCCGCAATCCAGAAAAAGTGGGCCGAGGCAAATCGTCATAAAGCGTTCTCCTCCAGACTAGCGTCGATTGGCCAGGCAACCAGGTTCTGCTGGTTCCATGGATGACCAAGTGGTGTTGATGGAAACTCCTTACGATTACCGTAGCCGGTCGAACGTTCGCTCGGGACCCCCTTGGTCGCTTACAAATGGGCCAGTTGAATCAAAAGCCCGCATGCATGGCGCACGACGGCGACCTTCCTCCGGCAGAAGCTGAATCGTTTTTTATCTCGAACCGGTAGGCGGTATAATTTGTGGGTTTGCTGGAGTTAGGGGCGGGGGTGCGCAAAGGTAATGGAATTGCGGGCCAGCGTCTGTGGGGCTTCCGCCAGCTGCTATTTCCTTAAGTTACGGATCAATCACTATGTACCACAAGTTCCAGTCTCTAAGCAGTCGTCCCTCCTCTGGTGGTAGAGTGATGCATACCGCAGGTACCCACGAGGGTGTTAAAGTTTACTTTCATCCCTTTCAAACCCAAGATCACACCAGGAAGCTCTCACCGCTCAGGCTGAGGCTGGTTCTACTTTTCCTATGGTGTATTATTTCATTTCCGCAACATCTACTGGCGCACCGGCCAATCTTCTCGGAAAACGCGGCGACGGGCCCGGACATAGCCATACCGATCTCCGATCCCGACGTTTCCCAAGTTGTCTATCGGGAAATCACCCAGGAAAGGCCGCAAGTGTGGCTGACATTTACGGTGCCTAAAGATTTTGACCTGTTTATCCAAATAGGTGTTCCGAAGATTGACCGCCTGAAGACCTTCCGCCCAAGTATGGTCTTGATAGGGCCCGGCTTGCCGAACGAGGCTACTCCTTTCCAGATACCGGAGGGGATGGGGGTGTTGGTTTTTCCCACTCAGGAAGTGGAAAAGCCTCGGGTGTTTCACGAACACTTCACTGGCACCGATTCCTGGATCTTGCGGAGCGAGACCGTCCGTTTGGTTAATCCTGGACGATATTATTTGGTGGCATTCTCGCCAGAAAACCAAACCGGCAAGCTATGGCTGGCCATTGGTAGAAAGGAATCCTTTAGCCTCGCTGACTTCATTCAGTTCCCGGCGTGGCGGGCACGAATCCGAAAGTTTCACGAACTTAACACAAAGTAACGGGCACTGTATGTATTTGTCTAGCCGATTTCAGGTCGGATGATCCACCTTGTAGTCGTAGCTTCTCGTGCAGCTGGCGCAGTAGCCCCCAAAGCTGCGATCCACTCGCACGCTGTTATAGGCGTGTTCGGGATAGCCTGGTGGCGGCCGAGGGCTGAGGATTCAGCTTTTGGCAGCGCAAGCCCCACATAAGGGGGCTTACCGCATGTAGTTTACGGTCGTGGCACATCAGTGACTGCCATCCCCACCCGGCAATAGGCTCACGCCACGAAAAGAGCAAAACATTACATCTAGTTACGCCCGAGACGAACTTTATTAACTAACAGGACTGCCCACTTATTAACTATCAGGATTTACCGCGGTGAATCGGAATCCAAGCGTCCGGCTATTTTCCCTAAGAGCAGTCACAGGCTTTGAAGCAGGAGTTTAATTCGCTCGATCCCCAGCGCAAGAGGATCCCACCATCCATCCGCAGTCAGGCGCGCAAGGGTTGGACGGTGCCTGCGCACCTTTACGACGTCGGCAAATTCGCCAGCGGGACCATGAACGATGAGGCCTTAAAGCCTTTCCTCACCGACATTAAGGGAAGTCGCCACACTTGCCAAAAGCCCCACACCGTAGCTCGGTTCAGCCGCAGCCTCCTCAACTCCCTCCGGATGAGGGAGAGTAGCCAGCGCTCAGGCGTCTTGTGTCTCTCCCCGAGCCAGCAAATGATCGCCGCCAATACGGCAGGCCAGGTGTTGGGATTGTGCTTTTGTACTTCGGGGACCTCACTGCCTAATGATATCGGAACACCTTGAGGACAAGATCATGGCGACAAGCGCACCGAGCGCCGGTGAGTCGCCAGGGGAGATCGCCCAGCCAAGGCCGGCTCACTGCCACCTTCGAGCGTTTCGCTCAAATGGGCAAGAAGCCGCGCGAATAGTCCCACCGGCCAGCTACGTGGTTTCGCGCAGCCTGTGTCTTTATGGGCAAAGCCAAGAATTTGCCAAAACCTCTTCGCCAGCCGATCCGACAACCTGCTCTGATGCCGAGACCAAAGTTGTCGAGTCTCCCATTTCAAGGAAATCAAGCCCAACGGCTTGCCTCAACCGCAACAGCCAGAATTGCCAACGCTTTTCCTTTTCGTAAGGCTGATTATGGAGTAATTCAGCCACGCCCCAAGTTGACTGGTCCTCACTCCGGAATTGATTCATACACACCGAAGTCGTTTACACAGTAGGTTTGCCACGTTACCGATGGCTTCCTGCAGTAGAGTCGAACGTAACGCGCTTGCACGGGTTGGAAAAGGATTACGTCCGAGTCTCCCCAGTAGCCTCGGCGTCCTTCGATCTGTCCCACGTCGTGCCAGGTCTGTGCGTCGCGAGAGATTTGAACCGTGTAGTCGGTGGCATATGCCTTCCACCAAAGCACGCTCACTGCGCCGATAGTGCGTTCGCTTTCTAGGTCCACTTGAAGCCATTGGGGCCCTTTCGCCTTATCGGGAACACCCGCCCACCAACCGGTATAAAGATCACTGTCAACGGCCCTGGTAGGCTCGTTCGGCTCCTGATGGATACTAGCCGAAGCTGGCTTACCGCGCGCAAGGTTCTTCAGCCCCACGGTAATGCGTACGACATTGGAGTGGGCCACAAGGCCTTGGCTATCCCGAGCCATGGCTACCAACTGATGGAATCCCGTCGAGGGATTGGCCCAAGTAATCGTCCAGCGGCCGGCAGCAGCCAGGCGGGCTTCGCCGAGGAGCCTCGCACCAGCAAACGCCTCTTTTATTGCCCGATCATCCCGTTCCGAGTACTCAAGCCAGGGCTGGCTCAGCACATACAGGCGAACACTCTCCAAGTCGCCGTTCCGGTCTGAGGCAAAGCCCGCCAGGTCAATTTCGCCACATCCGGCTTCAAGGCCGTCGATGGGCCATTCGATTCGCACGTTCGGCGCTACATTGCCGTCGTGGAGTAGCGGCAGCTCATCTAGGGTAATCATGTGCTCATGGTTGTAGGTGTATCGCTGCCAATCTGCAGGGGCGTCAAACCATACCCGGGACCAAAGCCAAGCCAGCTTCTGTTGTTGGGCCACCAAAGGATGAATCGGATGTGGCGTCTCATTGATAGCCAGAGGTTTGCCCGGAGCGATACGCTGGAGCAACCGATAGGCTCCTTGCCGAGCATCCTCCCAACCCGCCCCCCAACCCCAATCGGGATAGACGTCCCGGCTGACATACGTCGACATGCTTACAATGTCTACGTACTCATCGCCTGGGTAGAAGCGTCTGCGATATTCGGCTTCTTCCTCCAAAGTTGGCGTCCTGTTGTGCTCTTTCTTTATCTGTGATCGATGAGGTCCCCACGAAACGTGCGCCGCATGGTAAACCCAAATCAGGTTGTGAATGTTGCGTTCCTTTACCAAGTAATTGAAGGTCTGCCGATAAAGGGCTGCCGTATTCTCTGGCGTTTCCAGATCCGTCCACCAGAACCAGCCGCCGTCTATTTCATGTAGAGGTGCAAACAGCAGGGGCACCCGCGCCGCGGCAAGCTGCTCAAGATAGTCTGCGGTGTACTTCAGGGTCTCGTGAAATTTTTGATACTCCTCCGTCCCCGGTGCGACCATTTTGCCGATGTCAGGGGGCTTGGAGTCTTTAGGCCGATTCTTCCAGGCCGTACCTTCCGGATGCATCGGATTGCCGCAGTGGTAGAGCACGTTAACGATGCCACCTTTCTCGAGCCACCACCAATTCATGTCGGCAACCGCGCCGCGCAGTACCTGATGGTACAGCTCGCTTCCCACGGGATGAAATCCCGCTATATCGCACCCCCGGAGGGCGGGTTCCCGCCCCGTTATGTGCAGCACTTGTTCGAAGGGACCTGTCCCACCCCCGCTTCGCTGCTTGCCCATGATAATTTTTTTGCCTTCGATAGACCTCAAATACTCGAGCAGGCGCCGACCCTCAGGAATCAACTCCCGATCAACCGGCTCGGCCCCCGCCGCAACTGACGTGGTCATCACAGCCACAAGGCAAGCTGCCAAAACGCGCAGGCCTGACCTCATGTATGCTGACATACGAAAATCTCCCCCTAAGGCAAGAGAACATCGGACAGCACAGCCCTCCATCGGCAAGGTTCAGGGATCCACCAGATACTTCCGAGACACGGCAAACAAAGCTCCGGACGTCTTCAAGTTCTTTCTGTGGCGGAGGGTTTCTCCGCTTTTCTGGAAGAAATCGTGCGCCCGCTACCAAACAACGGGAATTTAAGAATAAGAATAAGGTAACCGTCTTTGTGAATCGAGGACTTTCGCGACAACAAATCCTTAGATCGTTTACCAATTTGAGCTGTTACCAGTTTCACTGCACCAGGTGCATAAGTCCCATCTCTGACCCACCGGGGTTGTGGGACCTACAGCGCTGTCCGCCACACTTATCCTGGAATAAACCCCTTAATTATTCAAGCACTCCACTGTTTACGCAATTTTGTGATAGGTTCATGTCTTGCATGGTAAGCACCCTACAAAGCCTGCCTACGGAAACCAGATTGTTTCTACCCAGCAATCCGTTTTTGCTAAAGGGAAATCTCTTTGGTGAATCGGAAAATTTTTAACCGGTTGCGATTGTTTTCGGTCCCAACGGAAAATAACTCGGCATAAGCCTAAGCTCCAGCGCATCCTATTTCGATCAATTGTACCCTTCACCGGCCAGCAGTCGTAAGCGGAGGTGTGCGATCGGGTGGCAAAGATTCTAAGCCTTGGGAGCATGAACACTTCGTGCTCGCGGATGGTAAAAGAAACTGTTCGATGACCAAGGATATTTCAACAGTTATCAACAAATCGTACTTAAGGTGCAATTCCCTGCGCGCGGGGGGACAAGTGGAAGTGGGCGATTGGGCCAGGCTAGGACGGTGTGACTCCGTGCGCGCTACCGTGACGATGAAAAGGCCCTGGGTCGATATCCTCGGAATTTCCCGAGCCGTGGAGCCCTGCAATAACAACTAAATTATCCGAGCGTTATGGTTGACCTTTGAGCTGTCAGGAGGTCTGAACTCCATACCTCTGCGGATGAACAACTTGTGGAGTGTAGGGCAAGGCCTCCACGGGCTGGATTCTTCCGCCCGAATGCCTCGCCTCCGATTCCTATGCCCGCCCACAACTTTAACGCATAAGTCCTCCCTGGGCCTTTGCTGTCACTTCTTGCAGCGGGTACTCTGGAACTCTTTAACACCCGAGCCTTCAGCATACTCACGAACGGAGGGGCTTACACGGTGTTATTTGCCCTGAGGGAACATACGAGCCTCGCGGGACCAGACGCTTCCCGGTCGCAGAGGTTTTGGGGCTTTGTCGCTGCATTCCTTTGGTGGCTCAACGGTTGGGCGGAGCCAGAGTAAAATATGTCCTTCTGCTGCAGGAACCGAAATCCCCCAAACTTGCTAGGCAGCGAAACCATGGCAGCCCTTACGGAAGCACGCATGTGCCCGCCGACGCCCGGTTTACTTGAGTCCTCGGCGGGGTAAGGGATCAGATTTTTGCTCCAGCTAAAAAGGAGGCTGGTGGATGAACTATGAGTTTATTGCTCCGCGGCAGATTATTTTTGGCTGCGGTCGCATTCGAGAGTTATCCGCATGGGTACGACCTATTGCCCAAAGGGTGTGGTTGGTGCCCGGCTCCCGAAGCTTAGTTCGCCGGGGTGTTATAAACGATCTTTCTGCGGGGCTTGAATCGGGGGGAGTGAAAGTATTCGAACTCCCGCCGATTGATCGGGAACCCGTTGTGGATGACGTCGACCGACTGGCCCGGCACCTCGTTGCCGAAGGTGCCAAAGCGGACGATGCTATACTTGCGATTGGGGGTGGGTCGGCGATCGATTTGGCCAAGGCCGTGGCGGGCTTGGTCGGGGAAACATTGGGAGAGGGTTCGGCCTGGCCACCACGGATTGTGGATTTTTTGGAGGGGGTCGGAACCGGCCGGAGGATTCATCACCCACCTCTTGCGGTGATCGCTGTGCCCACAACAGCAGGCACTGGTGCCGAAGCCACCCGAAATGCCGTTATTTCTTCGTATGATCCACCGTTCAAAAAAAGTTTTCGGGACAGCCGATTGATGCCGCAACTTGTTTTAATCGATCCGCTGCTGACGGTCGATCTCCCTCCCCCAATCACGGCAGCAACCGGCATGGACGCTATCACACAGCTTGTCGAAAGCTTCATTTCCAAGAGGCGGCAACCAATTCCGCAAGCGCTATGTCTCCAGGGGCTTCGGCTTGCGCTTCATGCCCTCCCGCGAGCAGTTCAGGACGGGCACGATGTGGCCGCTCGGGAAGCCATGGCGCACGCTGCGCTTTTGTCCGGCATGGCTTTAGCAAATTCCGGACTGGGTATGGCTCATGGCATTGCAGCAGCCTTGGGAGTGCATTGCCGGGTGCCCCATGGGTTGGCGTGTGCTCTGCTGGTGTCAACGGCTGTAAGGACCAATGCGGAGATATCCGCCTCTGACTTCGCCGAATTAGTAAACTATGTTTATAAAGATCAGGCGCCACAGGATGGCAAAGTAGCGGCGTCGTTTTTTGCGGAAAAACTCGATGAGCTGTGCGAAACAATCGGCATTCCGCGGAAGCTTTCGGATGTGGGGGTTAGCCGAGAGCAACTGCCGCTCATCGTGCGAGACTCCCGCGGTACTAGTATGCAAGGAAACCCACGTGAGCTGTCGGACGAGGAACTTCTAGAGATACTCGAGGCCCTGCTGTGATTCTCATAGGTGGATTGACTCCTGCTTGGCAGCACATCCTAGTATTTGACCAGCTGAGCTTAGGCCGCGTAAATCGCGCCTCTCGCACGGTGTGGTGTGCATCGGGGAAGGTGCTCAATGCCGGCCTGGCCGCCTACCACCTAAACGGTTTGGCGCGAGTTTTGGCCGCGGTAGGTGGCCGAACTCGGCGACAAATTGAAGACGACCTGGAGGCTTACGAGCTCGACTACCGTTGGGTGGTCACCGAGGCGCCTACGAGGGTGTGTGTGACGATCATCGACCGAAGTCAATCGCTAGTCACCGAATTGGTCGAGGAAGCTGCTCCACTTACCCGTGCCGAGCTTGACCAATTTTGGACAGCTTGGCGTGAAGAAGCTGCAAAAGCCAAGGTGGCTATCCTCATCGGCTCGCTTCCTCCAGAAACACCCGCTGGATACTTCGCGGAGCTCCTGCGGGTTAGCCCGAGGCGGGTCATTGTTGATTGCGCGGGCCCAGCGTTGCTCGAATCTCTGGAGCGTCAACCGTTCCTAGTGAAACCGAACCGCGAGGAGTTGGCCAGAACGCTCAATCGGCCAGTGGTTTCAGACGACGAAATCCTTCAAGCAATGAGAGATCTTCGCGCCCGCGGAGCCCAACGGGTTTTGATAACCGACGGTCCCGGGGCGGCTTGGTTTGTTGGGCCCGAAGGCACCTTTCGCATTCTTCCGCCTCGCCCAATCCAATGGGTAAATCCTATCGGCTGCGGCGATGCCTTGGCTGGGGCCTTGGGTGTGGCTCTAGGTCAGGGTAAGGACATCGTTGAGGCACTGCGGTTTGGCATAGCCGCAGCTGTGGACAACCTGGAACAATTGCTCCCATGCCGACTGCGACCCTCGCGCGTTGCAGAGCTTGTGCATCAAGTCGTCATCGAATCGGTGGGCTAACGGTCCATTTTTGCCCTCGGGGGACGGAGGCTAAGATCCCGCATGGAAGAGCTCCAGCTTTGGATGTCGGCCTCGCTCCCAAAAAACGATCCCATGCCGAGTTTGGTGCGGAACGCCGATTCGTGCTCTCGCGAGCCGGCAGGCCGGCAAACATTTGTGGAGTGGATTACTGCCTTAATAGGTGGGCCTCGAGCGGATTTTCAAGACATAAGATTCAGATTATCGCCACAAAAGACATACCGATTACGATAATTTATAAAATGGGTCCCACAAAACTTTCCAGAGGAGGGTCTCGGCTAAGCCAGGGTGTGCGCGGGCGAGTGAGTCAGGGGATGATGAAACCTTTCAGGGATCACCGCTAATCGGACTAGTCAACACGGAGAATCCTCCGAGATCATAATTGGAGTTCCCCAGGGTCCAGATTGTTCGTGCAGCGAACTTGATATTGGAGCGGCTTGTCAACAACCTGTTTTTATTTACGGCAAAAGCCCCCGTCAAGCTCTTCAACGAATGCAAGGGTTGTAACCGGTTTTGGGTTAGTAATCCTACTTTTACGCGAGGAAGTCCCACCTGAGATACTGGCGGCTGGGATGCCAAGGACTCAACTTCCTGCTAAGATCAACCCCCGCAAACCGGTGGAAACAACATCCTGATTTACTTTGGGCTAAAAGATCAGGCTCGCTGTGCGTTGAAAAAATTAGCATCTCAAGCTTGCTTTACGGGCGACGGGCAGACGAAAACGCAAAAGCTAAAATAATACCTAACCAATAAGCCCTACGCCGAGGAAACTTACGGCCTTTTGAAATTGCCCGGGGAGTCAAGGCGAGAGGGACAATTAAGGCAAAACAAAGGAGAACCACAAGGGGCGACATAATTCTTGGATACCGCCACTTGTGGAACCGATGAAAGATCCGGAAACTCACCATTCATTGGGCGAAACCCACGAAAGTCGCCAAAAGGGCTGTCGCCTGGCAGATAAAAGTTAGCCGTGGGAAAATTTCCCGAACTGGCCGGACTTCCATGCCGAGGTATGACCGAAATGTACGGAAACGAGCATGGTGCGGAAAGTTTATCCCATTCGGTAAAGATCCGTCTCGCGACAAACCGTGATGCGCCGCTTATCAAACAGCTCGTGTTTTCAGTTCTTACAGAATTCGGTCTTACCCCGGATCCAGAAGGGCTTGATGAGGACCTGAATGATGTCGAATCTACATACCTCGCGAGTGGGGGACTATTCGAAGTTGTAGAGTCTGGCGACGGAGCCATCGTCGGCACCGCCGGACTCGTCATCCGAACCGACGGAAAGGCCGAACTTCGAAAAATGTATCTTCGAAAAGACTTCCGCGGGCGGGGGCTAGGTCGAATACTTCTGGAGCGAATGTTGAACCACGCCCGAGCGAAAGGCGTACGCGTCGTCGAGCTGGAAACCAACTCTTCTTTGCAGAGCGCCGTCCGGCTTTATCGCGCCTATGGCTTTGAGCTGGTCAACCGTGCGCCCATTTCCTGGCGTTGTGATCAGGTTTACCAACTCTCTCTGCGTCCACTCGATCAGAATCTGCCTAACCAGTGACTCAGAGTGCCGGCTCGGCAAAGCCCCTGCGCCTTTGGCCACCCGAATGATCTCAAAATATATTCCCCACGCTTGGGTAAATTATCCCAAAGCGTTACTTGCCCTTTTTCTGAACTTGCTGCTGGGCAGCCTCTGCTCGCTTTTGCTTCTTCTTTTTCTTAAGGGAGATCTTTTGAACGCGAACTTTAGGAAGAGCCAAGGGAGATTGCCCTTCTTGCCAGCGGTCTAAAGATACCAAACGCTGTATTCTCTCTGCCCGCGTGAGCACGCTGCGATTTCGCACCATTGTCTTACGTACGCGAAGACTTTTGTCCATCGTCACGGCTTTTTCTCCTAACCGGCTGCGGTGAGGCCCGTTCCGCAGCAAGTCTCTCAACCAAGATCTAATAACCGCTTATACAAGACCTCACAGCTGATTCCATTCGCCTTATTTAGATCAAACTCTCGGCGTTCACTTCACCCCAGACGCGCTGCCGAAGATGAAATACTTCTCCCGAAGCGCCATAACCTTGAGCGTCCCCGACAGGACTCGAACCTGTAACCTTCGGCTCCGGAGGCCGACGCTCTATCCGATTGAGCTACGGGGACATATCAGGAGCTCAAACTGTTGGGCGGTACCGGTTAACGTGGCTTGGACGTCGAAGGCACAGCAGCATCAAACGATCAAACAACACGAAATTGCCCCGCGATCCCTCGTAGACACCTACGGTCCTGGCCGCGCTCTACGTGGCGATGCACTCCCTGATCTCAAGTGGGTCAATGAGCCTGGTGCCCTCCTGCGAGCCGTGGGTGGGGCACGCATAGCCTATCCTTCTGAGCTCTTAGGATGATTTTAACGGGTATGGATCTACAACGACAACCCGACGACTTACCTTTTTCACGTCGGTAACAAATGCTTCCATGTTAATACCACATCCGCGCACTCGGAGCTAATGGAAGGCAACGACCGGTGCGAGCTTTCACAAAGATTATTAAGAAAGTGTCGGTCGTGCAGACCATGTTGCCCCCAAAGGTCCTCCATCCGACCGCGTCCGCCACAACCGTCGCGGGATACCCATCCCTCACAGTGGATTGATACCTCTACGACTCGGCATCGCTAACCAGCTCAACTCAGAACCCACAACACCTCTAGTCGAAATTTATATTGACAATAACTGAAGTCAACTTTCCACTTCTGCTGGATTTCACAGGAGCGCACAAAACAGCAGTGACTGCTAGGAGAAAAAGTCGGTCAACTTAGTGACAAATTAATGAAAAATAATGTCAAGTCGATGGAGGGGACATTATCCGTCGGTAATCTTGGAAGGCCCGGGGCAAAAACTCTATTAGGTCGCTCGCAATTAAACTCTCTTGACCGCGATCTTCGGCAGCCAAATCGCCCGCGAGTCCATGAAGATAAACACCCAGCACGGCGGCTTCGTAAGGAGTGAGCTTTTGACAAAGAAGAGCCGAAATAAGGCCCGTCAAAACATCCCCCGAACCGCCGGTCGCCATTCCCGGATTGCCCGTTTCGTTCAGGTAGTCCCGGTCTCCGTCGGTAACGAGTGTATGATAACCTTTCAGCACCACCACCGCCTTTGCGGTTAAAGCAAGTTCCCTAGCCAAAATGCGCCGCTTTTCCCGATCAAGCTTGCCGAGGCCGACGAGGCGGTCAAATTCGCCTGGATGGGGCGTTAAAATTCGCGGCGCTATTGGGACCGGAAATACTCCCACCACGTTCCTCCGGGCGGCCAGGGCGTTCAATCCATCGGCATCGACGACCAGCGGCACGGGGCAGTTAGCGTATATCCACCATGCCACGGCCTCCAACCCCGTGGAACGCCCCACTCCCGGCCCGAAAGCTACCGCAGTTGCGTTTTTCCAATGCTGAGCAATCTGGCTTCTCGCCGCCCAAGCAATTTTCCCGGCCGGGTCGCTACGCAAAGGTATAGTCGTGTAGGACGGCTCTCCGATCGCCACGATCGACAGGCATGGGGCAGGAACTGCCACCCGGACGAGCCCTGCTCCCCCCCGAAGGGCAGCCTTGCCTGCCAAAATGACTGCCCCTGTCATCCCTATTGAGCCGCCGATGATTAACGCGGTGCCAAAGCTTCCCTTATGACTATCGGGATGACGAGGCGGTAGTAGGGGTAAGGGAATGCCGTTCGGGGCAACTTTAAGGGGCATACTCAGAATTTCCTAGAACGCCAGTAGGATGACCAAAAAAGGAAAGATTTGGGGTCAAAATCTCCGTTAGTAGCGTGCCCGACCTCGACGGGCACCGAGGCTCTAAGAGAACTGACAAACGGAAATCAAATCGTCGCCACCCTTTAGCTAGGTTCCGGCCTGCCAAAGCCGTTTGTCAGCGGGTGGAGCCGGATTCTGCCCGTGCCTTCGCGGCATTTCTAGCTATGAGCCCGGCAATATAACCCCCTTTAAAACCGGCATCGATATTAACCACCGTGACGTTGGCCGCGCAACTGTTGAGCATACTCAGAAGGGCAGCCACCCCACCGAAACTAGCACCGTATCCCACGCTTGTGGGGACGCCGATCACCGGGCAGGCCACGTAACCCCCGACCACACTAGGCAACGCGCCCTCCATGCCTGCCACCACGACCACGGCGTCTGCGTCTTCGAGCAAATGAAGATTCGCCAACAACCGATGCGGTCCCGCCACACCCACATCTTGGACCATCCGCACCTCGGCACCAGTCCATTCTGCGGTCTCGCGTGCTTCTTCTGCCACCGGTTGGTCTGTCGTTCCAGCGGTAACGATCGTCACTTTACCACGCGGCTCCAAATGAGCCTGGGTGGATAGCCCCGAGATTCGCAAGGTCCGACCCACTGCGTTATATCGAGCCGCAGGAAATTTCTCGAGCAACACACTTGCCTTCTCAGGCGAAATCCGGGTAGCCAATACGTCGATCCGACGTTCGATCATCGTCCGTAATATGCGTTCCAGCGACTCCAATGACTTACCTTCGCCATAGATCACTTCGGGAAATCCACAGCGACGGGGCCGATCAACATCCAGTTGGACTTCGTCAAGATCAATAATCCCCACCTGACGAATACTCTGAAGAAATTGCGGCAATGACAACTCACCTTTTAAATACAGGTCGATCCACTGACGAACCTTCAATTCTTCACTCTCGGGATTGTGCATTGCGTCTTCTCTCAGCAGCTGAAATTTCCTGTTAGTTAGAAAGGTCACCCAATCAAAGCCACTTCAAGAACCTCTGATCAATCAACGGAGCAAACTTCAACGGCTTTGACATTTTTCGCTTAGGCCTGCCGAATCACGAAAATGCCGGTTTTCGGAGGAAATGGTATGTTCCAACTGCTCACGGTTCAATAGGCTCCCAATGGCGATTACCTCGTCCGATCGACTATGGTAGATCTCGCTTTCATAATTAATCGGAGGTCTTCCCAGCCATGCGAAATCTTCGATTTACGCGACACTAACCACTGATCCGTTTAACCCTAGTGAGAGCATCCCAAGAAAATCCGTTGTGGAAGTATCGATAACGTTAACTCGTAGGGGAAGAAAGACCACTGATCGGTAGCCACCGAGGTAGACTATTTACACGAGAAGTTACCCATGGATCATTTTTATCGATTGGCGGCAGAGCTCATACTGGTTGTTCATGGCCTCATCGTAGGATTCAACGTATTTGGGCTCTGTGCGATATTCGGAGGGCTGTTGTTTCGCTGGCAATGGACCCGAAACCCTTATTTTCGTTGGGCCCACTTGATCACGATTGGCATCGTGGGAATTCAGGGGGCATTCGGCGTTTTGTGTCCACTAACTGTTCTTGAGGATCATCTGCGGCAAATGGCTGGACAGGAGCCGGAGCCTGCCACGTTCATTAGTCGATGGATCCATCGGCTAATCTTTGTCAACGTGCCACTGCCAATCTTAAATGCCATATACATTGGGGCAGCAGCCTTCGTGGTGGGTGCCATGTTCTTTTTTCCGCCCCGGGCCTTTCCGGGCCGAAAACACGTCGACAACCGCCTGGCAACAAGCGAAAGCAACGGCCCGTGACTGCACGCAGCGTGGCTTTCCCGCAGGATAGGTACGGTTGCCAACCCACCCACATTTCTTAGATGCGGGATTCCCACTTTCCGCGGGTGAAATCCGGAATCTCTACAACCCGGCCTCCCTCGTTAAGAGAAAGTTCTGACAACGGCATGATAGCGCTCCACGCGGCGGCATCATAAACATCAATGGGCGAAGGACTTCCTTGCAGAACACTATCCAGAAATTGCTGAAGTACAAAAAAGTCTCCCCCCGCATGGCCGGTCTTTTCCGCCACGGCCCGGTGCCGGCGCCACAGAGGATCTTCGAAGTCCGCTCGATACGTTTCAAGAGGCTGCCACTGGTAACCGGGGGATCGTCCCTCTATCCAAATCCCGTTGATCCGCGAGTCATAGCTGGCCGTCGTCCCCTGGAGCGCGTAATAGACGGTGGTTGGGTGTGGCCGAGCACTTTTGACGTCATATCTCAAATCGATCAATGCTCCCTTGGCCGTGCGAATCAAAACCGTTGTGGAGTCGGCAGCTCTAAATTTTACCTGCCGGGCGGGACTCTCCGGCGGAAACCGTTTTTCCACAAAATGTCGCATGCCCGCATGCTTAGTTTCCGCAGCCACCAAGGTGACCATGCGGTCCCCTCGGTTGATACCCAACCATTGGGCCACCGGACCGAGAGAATGAGTGGGATACAAATTCCCCCGATAGTCCCGCGCCAGCTCGCCTCGCCACGTGAGCGAGCCATCAGGATGGAAGGCAATCGCCCGACAGTCATGAACATACCCGCATTCAGCAAAAGTCAAATCCCCAAAGATCCCCTGCCGGACCATATTGAGGACCATCATCACGTTTTCCCAAAAACAGCAGTTCTCCGCGAGCATGTAGATTTTCCCCGTCTCTTCCACGGCATTGACCAAATCCCAACATTCCTGAAGCGTAACTGCTGCCGACACCTCGGAGAGGACGTGTTTTCCGGCCCGGAGGGCATCAATGGACATGACGGCGTGCCATTGCATTGGTGTCGCCACCAACACTGCTTCGATGTCGTCCCTGCCCAAAAGCCGCCGGTATTCAAAGGGGTTCTCGCCGTAAGTAGCCGGCTCTCTACCCTCGCGAGCTTCAGCAATCAGCTTAGAGGCCAAGGCAAGGCGCTCCCCGCGAAGGTCGCAAATAGCCGGGATTTCGGCACCCAGTCCAAGAAGAAGCCGCAAAAGGTACATTCCCCGGGCTCCCACGCCGATGACCCCAATCCGCACCGGACGGCTCAATCCCACAGATGAACTTTCAACCTGATTCCCCAATGCAACGGTTGTGGCGGCGGAAGCAGCCATACCCTGGGCTAAAAACATTCGTCGGCTGAAGTTGTCTGCCATGGCTACGTCTCCCTCCATTTCTGTCGGAAGCCAAACTGGTTTTTCACACTATTGACGCTGCACGTCGCCACATCCGGCCGAGCCTCTTCATAGGGCTCGCAATACGCGATTGGCGATCCTAATCCCGGCACAGTACCACGTGGAATTAACCGAATCATAAATTCGCAGAGCTTAGCGGCTGTACGAACGATTGGTAAATTCCCAGGGCTTAACAGGTGTGCGAACTGGCCTCCGAAAAATTTGGACAATTCTTTTAAACTTCCTGAGCACCTTCGACTTAAGTTACCACCCCGCTCACAATCCGAGAATCTCATGCTGTTAGCCCCGTTGAGAGATCGCTTTTTGAATATTGCTTCCCCGCCGTGCATGCCCCTTACCGAGCTGTTACCTACTCCTAACCCAGAACTGTCGAATAATTGCGGTTACAACGCCGCCTTCCCTTATAAGGGGGGAACAATCGCGGGGCAAGAGCCGGGAACTTTCAGTGCACTCGGCCTGCCACTTGCCTTCCGCGTAGCTTCCAAACCAAAATCCTCAGCTTCACATGCGGATGTGGTTCCCATAGAGATGCGCCGCAAAATCTCCCAGAAGACTCGCAATCTTTAAGTCGGCCTGAGGGTAGCAAAATCACGGCCGATTATGGTGCTTTGGATCCGCCAAGTGAGTAAGCCAATTCCCTTGCCGCCTCATGGGGATAGGCTCAGTACTCCCGATACGCCGGCTGAGTCAGCTGCGAAACTTCGTTTTTAACACCCGTTCCCGAAAGTTCGCCGATGGCCGTAACTGCGTAAGCCCAAAACTTATTAAAACTTCCGTACGCTACCTCGCTGGCTAAAACTTGACATTTCCCGTAGCCGCGTGGTACTCTAGCAGGTGGGAAAGTATGTCCCAAGGTAGCAAGTGAAGAAAACGGATGTGTATGCGGGTTTGAATGTTTATACGGGTTTCCAGAAAGGCGGACCGCCCGACTATCGCGTGGCCAGCGAAGCTCGCTTCCATCTACCCCTCCGCTTGAAGCGGCAGTTGGTTATAGGCATTTCAAGCCACAACTAAGGGAGGACAGGGCTTGGCCTGGAAAATTCATAAACTTTTTTGGATTCCCCAGTCCCGATATTGTAATGAGCTGATTGGGGGGAAGGTCTTTTGGGTTGTTTACTTGTGCGCGGCTGTGTGCCTTGGTCCTGTTGGTCCGTCAGCATTCGGCCAAATTCAGCAGCCATTATCCAGAAAAATTGAGCAGCCGGCATCGGAGGAACCCGCAGCTGCCGCTGCGACAGCCGGGGCTAGTGCTCAACCAACGGCTCAGCCGGCTCAGCAAGCTGCAGCACCGCAGGCCTCGGCGGCTCCGGTAACCGCTCCTCCTCCTGCACCGCCTCCTGCCGGAGGAGCTCTACCCGCCTCAAGCGGGGCCCCGGCCCAGCAGTACGTCGAGCTTCGCCCGCCTGAGGGGCGAACTGAACGCTATTACACGCAGCTTCGAGCCCGCGAAATCTTGGGGCTTCTCAGTGCCGGTACCATCCCGCCGGATAAAGAGGAGCTGTTCCGAGAGTATTACGAACAGTATGCTTTTGCCCGTTGGACCTGGCCGGAGCAGTTTGGAAAGCTTCCGGAATTTCGTCGCGAACTAAGGAACGAGCTTCTCACAGCCCGGGGTAAACCGATTCACGGTCGATTACGAGACTTAGCGCTTGAGATTTTGGCCCGCTTTGCCCGGGACGAGGGGGGACCGTACCACCCGGCCACTCGGGTTAGTGCCGTTTTAGCCATCGCCGATCTGAATGCCGCGGAGTCGGTCAATCCTCGGGAGCAACCGGTCGTCCCGCTACCGGAAGCTGCTGCGCTTTTGGTGGAACTCTTGAAACGCGATGACCTTCCCGATGCGGTGGTGGCGGCGACGTTGGTAGGTCTTCGCCGCCATGCTGTGCTGGGAGTCGAGAATCAGCAACTCTTCGAGAACGAGCTACTGCCTCGGCTGCTGACATTGGCAAGCACTAGGGTGCCGCCACCAGGTCGCTCCTTGGAGGGCCACCAGTGGATTCGCGCCCGAGCGATCGAAATTTTGGGACTTCTGGGCCTGCCAGGACCGAATGGCGCGGTGGCCCAGCTTCTTACTAACATCGCGGGAGCTAGCGATGAAGCCGTCGTTGTCCGCCGGGCGGCGGTACGGGCTTTAGGCATGCTCGATCTTTCCGGCGTGAGTAAGCCGACAGTCCCCGAGATCCTCTATGCTCTTGGCCGATACGTCGCTGAAGTATGTGAGATGGAGATTAAAACCCTGGATGCGCAAATCCAAATGGGTGATATACCCTCCCCTACGGGCCGTTCTGCGCCGGGAATGAGGCCGTATGGCGGGTACCCTGGGGAATATATGTCCGAGTATATGACTGAAACGTACATGATGGAATCTTACGCACCGGGCATGCCCGGCTCGCCGGCATTCGGACCTGGACGGCAACCTCAGCAAACCACGGAAGACCGCACCGTGCCGAATCGCCGCCGGCTGAAGGCCCAGCTCAACGCTGCCTTTTTCGCCATCACAGGTGTTGACGAACCGATGTGGGTACCAGCTAATCGCCCGATGGACGGGGTGGCGGCGGTTGTTCCCGAATCCGGCCCGGCTCGGGAAGGTTTGCAACAGCTGTTCGAACGACTTCAGGCTGTGCTCGCCATTTGTGATACGAAAGACCTCGAACGCCAGACCTTGCGGGATCGCATCCGGGCGGAATACGAGCAGTTGCAAGAGCTTCTCACTAATTTGGAGACTTTGAGCCAAACAGCAAGCACTCCGACTTCGCCACCTCAGACGTAAGCTTCCGGCCGATGGATTCTTCTAAGAGCCCAACGGAGGTTAAGGGACCCACAACCCCCATGCTCCCAGCATGTGGGTGTGTTCTGCATCGGCGTTTACGCCGCGAAACAGAAACTTGGGGAGGTGCTCCAGCTTTCATTAAAAGAGCAAAAAGGCCTTCCGCGGGATAGTACGGCTTCCCCTGCTTTACGTTATCTCAGGAGTCAGTGGCCAATCAGCATCTCTACGCCAAAGCGCGGGGTGGGCTCTTATTTTAAACCGACTAGCATAGAGTTAGCTGACAAGAACTTGTTGGGGACAGCGAATCCACTCTCCCCTTCTTTCCTCCCAATGTTTGGCGACCAGCTCCTTCCGATGTGCACGCCGCGTGAACTCCCTTCGCGATGTCAACATTTGCGTTGCTGCGGTAAGTGAGTCGCCTTGGCCAGCTTCATGCGGGACATTGACGGGTCAGTCGGCCCTTGTCACGAGCACCCCAGCCGCCTGGGCCTGCTGCGTACATGCAAGCTGAATAAACCAATCGCCCGCCAACAGATCCTCCTTTATGACTACGTTCACAGGGCAAAATGGATCCGGAGTTGCGAAGTTGCGTATCGGATACAAACGCCCTTCTTGAAGAGCTAACAAGCCAGCCACGAGCTCGGTCACGGCACTTCCAGCCCCCATATGTCCCAGGTACGCCTTGGCTGCCACCACAGGGGGTGCGCTACCCCCGGTCCCCAACACGGCGGCAATAGCCTGGGCCTCGGCACGATCGGCTCCCTGCATTCCCAGCCCTTGGGCAGATATGAATCCCCGGGTCTTCCGAGTGGGCTCTTTGTCATTCAGCAGGCGTCCCAGCACACGCTTGAGTGCCTCTTCCGGATTCGCTTGGCAGTTGGGTCCCATTGTGCACGCGGTAGCGACTGCCTCGATTCGGCCATAAATTCGGCATCCGCGTCTAAGAGCCGATTCCCTCGCTTCCACGACCACCGCGGCCGCACCCTCACCGAGAACGGTTCCACCACGGTGAAGGTCAAACGGCCGGCATGCGGTGTGGGGGTCACCGTCAGTCACAACTTCTTCCTGGGTCAACGCATGGATAATTTTCATTGGGTGAATGCGGCTTCCAGTGGCCCCCACAACAAGAAGGTCCGCATGGCCGTCGGCAATCAGTCGTTTTGCCTCGCCCAGAGCAGCCAGCCCACTTGCTTCCCGCAAGGTGATCGAATTGCTCGGCCCACAAAATTGGCAGTAGATAGCGATGTGGCTGGCGGGCATATTTGGCAAATACTTCAGAAGCCACAGGGGAGTCATCTGCCTGATTCCCTCAGTGCCCCACAAGCTAAAACGAAAAGATCCGTTTTCCATGCAAGCCCTAATGGCTCCTACAAACTCTTCGGGCACAGAAAGCAGGTAATCGCAACCAAAGAGTACCCCGGCTCTCTCAGGCGGAAAGGCATCCGGGTGCCAACCGGCATCCTGAAGCGCGCGAAGGGCGGCTGCTACAGCCATCTGGGACTCCCGGCACATGAGCTTCAGGCCCTTTCGCAAACTCTTAGCGATGTCGCTGGGGACGGCCCCGAAATTTTCTATGGCTCCCGTAAAGCCGCGAACCGGCGCCGCGAGCCTTAGTGGCACTTTGTCCACAAGGTCCGGCCGTACCGCTCCATTACCTGCCACCGAAAACGGCGCGATGCCACATCGACCCTCGGTTAGTCCACCCCACAGTTCCTCCGGCGAGAGGCCAAGCGGACAAACAACACCAACCCCTGTTATCAAAGCATCCCGCGGATGAATCTCAGTTGAGGGCATCGTGTTAACCTGACTACCAAGCCACATGCACTAAAAGCTAATTTGCTTTTCCCAAACCACGCCGAACTCACTACGGAGCGATTGGCATTACGGTAAGCAAGCCATCCTCAGAAAATCCTCGTGATTTCCGGCTCCTTTCCGAGGCGCCTCGTTGCCTTTTTTCAAGGTTTTCACATCACGCTAGCAGCAAGGCGTAATTGTACGGGTCCTAAGGCTACAAGTCGACACAACAGGCTCTTCGCTTCTCGTGCCAATCCCCTTTCCCCTGATTGAGGTATTAGAGCCTTTTATATTTTCCGGAAATACCGTGAACATAGTTGTGAACATGGCTGCGCTGCCAACACTCCCAGGGTACCTTAAGTGACTTTGCGGCTTTCCAAGGTCGGGGAGATTTAACTTCCGGAAAAAATTAAAAGCGATGGCCAGAAGCTCATGACGCGTGGAAGGGCAGAAAAACCCTTCCTTACACTGCGGAAAAGCTTCGGGTGCCAAAAACTGCTGATCAAAATGGGCGAAACTGTTGCCAAGAAAATTTGAAACCCCATAACCGCTGCAGGCTTAACTCTTTCACCCGGACCCACGCATCCGGATTAATAGCCCCTGGGGAATCGTGTGCTTGGTGTCGCCATGTTAGGGGTATCATTTGGCATGGCTGACAAGGGCCGCACCTCCAGAAAGAGCAACACGTTGCCGCGTGGTGCCTGGGTGGCAAAAGGCCAAAGCCAGGCAGAGAAGGTTGCGCTTTCCACAGGAATTGGTACCGGGACCATTCCCAAGTCAATCAATAAAGCCTGGTCCGGGGACCAGCGAAATCGCTCATGGAACGACAGCTGGACGCGTTGCGGAATCTCCAGACGTGGTCGCGCCGGTTGACCCGGACCACCCGCTATCTCAAGCGTCAGCGGAACAAGTCGCTCCACCTGCCAGATTTCTAGACGAAGTACAACATCTACCTGACGTCGATCGCTGCTAAGGAGGGGACTAATTTCCAGCGTAAATCCTTCGTCAACAAACCCAGTTTCTGGTGTGAAACCCGGCCAGGACTCAGGCCGCCACGCTAAGTGCCGGGTGTAAGGCCGGGCTCGTGTCGCCGAGACTACCGTCGTTTGCCCATTGGGAACCGACAGCTGCGGCGCAGGATGCTCCCGGTAGTCCGGTCGACGGCGAAGGTCCGCCACCAGAAGCGAAACATCCTCTCGGTAAAGTACCCATGCGCGGATTCCTTGCGAGTGGACTTTCACAGGCGTAAGAGCGTGAAGCCATGCGGCTTGCCAGCTGGGATTACTCACTACCACAAGACGAAAGTTAATCCCCACCGGCTGAGCCCCATTGGTAAGGAATCGCTCCAGCACTTGGCCGACTACGTCCTGGACCGCCGGTGTATGAAAAACAAGCACCTTTTCACGGGAGGCGCAAAGTAAGGCTGGTACCTCACCATGCCACACCTCGTAGCCTGTCTCGCGAAGGATCCAGTCAACAACGGCTGCTTGCGGCCGTTTCGTGGATTGAACCTGCAGGCAATAGGAACGAATATCGTATTCGCGCCACACTTGTCCGTGGGAGGATGGCAGCCCATGCACTCCACCCGACTGAGCCTGAACTCCCGACGATGCTGACACCGAGGCTGGAGTCACCCCTGCACCCCGTGTCGATCCCGGCAAAGATGCGCCCCCGCGTATTGAAGAACTCGATCCGCTGACCCCAGCAGTGTCAGCCCCCACAGACGGAGTATTTTGTCCCATCCCACCTGCCGTCTCGCCTGATCTCCACCTGCCAGGGTCGCCGTGACCGGAAGTTCCCCCGCCCACCGGACGGCCGCTTTCGCCGGCCACACCCCCCGCAGAATCGGTTCCAACCCCAGCCAAATCGTTCGAACGACGACTTTCGTAACCAGTGGAGCGAGATAACTCATTGGAACTCCCAGTTCCAGGTCGCCACCCCCAGGAGCTGCCTAAATCCCCCGGTAATGGATTTTCGGGCGAGGCGCTGGCGGTCCCAGTAGGCGATGACCCACCCGAGGCTGCTAAGCCATTCTCACGTGGAAACCAAGAACTAGAAGCTCCACAAATCAAAACGAAAAACAAGAAACGAATTACGCCAACTCGACGGAACGTGCCGAACAGCCTGCCATCCCTGGCCCATCTCATACTTGTATCCTCGCTAAGAACGAAGCGAGCCAACTGACGGCCCCTTACAACCCTGCCCCATGAAAGTGCCCTGTCGAAAAAAAGAGCAGAGCCCTTTCCGGCTCAGTGATTCGCCAACCACTCACCCGCCGAGAGTTGGCTTGCTCATCGCCCAAACCGATCACGCAAAGAAAAGCTCAGCTATTTCGAACGGACCCTTCAGCTTTCAGTTTCCCAACGTAAAGTCCCGCCGGAATAGTGGCAACACAGGTGGTTCGTTGAAAGGTCAGTCCTAAGCCGAACGAAGCCAGCGGTCTTCCTAGTCGGACAAATGACCGTTTTTCTTCCGGTAAAGAACCACCCCTGGAGAAGGAGTCTCAAGCCCCAACCAGGTGCCATCCACAATTTCCAAACGAGGGGGCACCCACTCCGCGATTCCACTATAGTCTTTGTAAGGGGTGGGTGGTGCTACCGTAGGAACCCCCGCAGGCTTCCACCGCACCGCACGCCAAACGGTTCCTCATAAAGGGACAAATTTAGGACTTTCCGTTTCGGAGAGTTCCAACGACTAAGCACGCGTTGTGCCCGCCAAAGCCAAAGCTATTCGAAAGAGCAGCGGTGAACTTCCGCTCTCGAGCAACATTCGGCGTGTAGTCAAGGTCACAAAGCGGGTCAGGAGTTTCATAATTGATCGTGGGAGGAATCACTCCATGCACCAATGCTAATACAGTGAAGATTAGCTCCACCCCGCCACTTGCGCCGAGAAGGTGCCCTATCTGACTCTTCGTGCTCGAGATTGAAACTTTCTTCGCATAGTCACCAAATACCTTTTTAATGGCCACCGTCTCAGCTTGGTCTCCCAAAGGAGTGCTCGTCCCGTGGGCGTTAATGTAGCCCACTTCCTCGGGAGCGACCCCCCCATCCTGAAGTGCCAAGGCCATGGCTCGAGCAGCACCGATACCATCCTTGTCGGGCTGAGTGATATGATTTGCATCGGAGGTCGTGCCATAACCGAGGAGCTCTGCGTAGATCCGCGCCCCACGTTTCTGTGCATGCCCCAATTCCTCGAGCACCACAATGCCGGCCCCTTCACTCAGCACGAATCCGTCCCGAGCTGCGTCGAAGGGCCGACTCGCGCGTGGGGGATCGTCGTTCCGCTCGGACAAAGCCCGCATCGCCGCGAAGGCGGCGAGGCCCAACGGTGTCACCGCGGCTTCGCTACCCCCGGCAATCACAACGTCCGTTTCGCCATGACGGATGCTCCGCGCCGCATCTGCCACGGCATTAGCAGCACTAGCACACGCGGTGGCCACAGCGGCCGACGGACCCGTTAAACCAAAATGAATCGAAACTTGACCGCTCGCCGCATTGGCCATCATCTTGGGCACCGTATACGGCGAAATTTTCTCCGGGCCCTTTTCCAACATCCGCAAATGCTGCAATTCAATTTCCCGCAAGCCACCGACTCCAGAGCCGATGATCACCCCACACCTCGACGGGTCCTCCTTCGAGAAATCCAACCCGGAATCTCGGACGGCCTCAATCGCCGCAATGAGCGCGAATTGAGCAAACCGATCCAGCCGTTTTACCTCTTTGTCGGGCAGGTAGTCCTCGGGACGGAACTCGATCACTTCCCCCGCAATTTGGGAACGAAATTGTGAGGGGTCAAAAAGGCTAATTCGGCGGATCCCACTCTCCCCTCGCACTAGACGATCCCACACAAGGGGTATATGACACCCCAAAGGTGTTACGAGACCCATTCCGGTGATGACAACTCGACGTTTCATCATTCATCCGAGGGATTCGTCAGAAACAATTTGCTGTTTGCTTTCCTGAGAGCCGGCCACCGCCCGCTCGATATGCTCGATTGCCTGACCTACTGTCTGGATTTTCTCCGCAACCTCTTCAGGTATCGAGATTTGGAAGGCATCCTCCAAAGCCATTACTAACTCAATCTGGTCCAAAGAATCAGCACCAAGATCGTTAATAAAGTGACTTTCTGGGGTAATCTCGTTCCGACTTACACCGAGCTCCTCGGCAATAATGTCCATTACCTTCTCCGCAACTTTACTCACTTCGAAGTCCTCCTTCTGATTGCAGCTCTTCTACCGAAACGGAAATTTCAGTCACCGCGAAGCGGTTAAAACAATAATTCGGATCCGCCAACCAGCAAGCCAAAAATATTCCAAATCAAGCAGATCACTCAAGATTTAAAAAGTTAAAGACACCGCCTCCCGAAACACCGGATTGGCCGGGGGCACACCCCGGTGAGCGTCCTTTTCCTTCCATCCAATGCGATTCCACTTTTTTGATTCCGGTCGTCCCCTTTTTGTCCGGCGAATCCCTTCAAAACATACGGTCATCCTATAACGTCTCGGCTTTCAGCTGTCTAGCTCGATGAACCCCCAAACCAAGTTTGCTCGCCCGATTTTGCCGGCCTCTCGCGACTAAAGAATGCCGTCTTCACCCATTTTTGTTACCTCTAACCTGCCGTCCCCCCCGTAAATCGGAAGAGCAACTTTTTCGGGGTGTGAAGCCCCAGGCAATCTCTCCACCTAAGGGCTCCGAAATTCACTAAAGGGGAATATCTTACCGCCAAATTCTTGGGTACTAGATTTCTGCCGAGCTTCAATATTTTGCCGATTCTTATCTGCTTGCGCGACTTCGGCAAGCTGCCAGTAAATGGCCTCGAAATTCAGCACGGCCTATGGAATTCCGGGGTATAACGGATCACCGAAACAAATACCGAAACCAAACTCATGCAAGTGGCTGATTCAAAATTCACCGGGCTGGGTGGAGCACAAAACCCCGATTTCTTGGCGACATAAGCTTAGCGGCATCTTGCCAGAAGGAGCCCCGTGAAAACCTTCCCAACGTTAGCCAACTCTCTTTAACAGGTTAATCCCCCGTCCACCACGATCACCTGTCCAGTGATGAAACCTGCCGCCTCGCTACAAAGAAACAAAACGGCATCGGCAACATCCTGAGGCTCCCCGAGGCGACCAAGGGGCGTACGTCGCTTGATTTCCTCGATCACCTCCGCCCCAAGCTTGGCACTCATCTCCGTGCCGATAAAGCCCGGCGCGACTGCATTGACAGTGATATTTCGCTTGGCAAGTTCTTTAGCCAGTGTCCGGGTAAGACCGATAAGGCCTGCTTTACTGGCAGAGTAATTCGCCTGGCCGGGATTGCCAATCATTCCGGACACACTGGCGATGTTGACAACTCGGCCTCCATCGGCCCGGATCATCGCTTTGGACACCGCACGGCACAACAAGAAGGGCCCCCGCAAGTTCACACCGAGGACCGCGTCCCACTCCTCATCCTTCATTCTTAACAAAAGATTGTCGCGGGTAATTCCTGCATTGTTGACCAGGATGTCAATCCGTCCGAATTCTTTTAGTATCTCCTGCACAACGCGATCGACCTGGGCGGAGTCACTTACGTCACAGAGCCAACCTTTGGAGCTGCCACCTCGATCAGTAATAGTTTGTACCGTCTGATCGAGGAGTTGAGGGTTAATATCAACACAGGCGACCT
Source organism: uncultured Thermoguttaceae bacterium (assembly GCA_938084835.1). GTDB lineage: Bacteria > Planctomycetota > Planctomycetia > Pirellulales > Thermoguttaceae > DTLM01. The sequence goes on along the minus strand of CALKER010000022.1, from coordinate 22,002 downwards.
TTGCGCCGGCTTCCGCGAGCGAAAAGGCAGTGGCCTGGCCGATTCCCCTTCCCGCACCGGTCACAAGGGCAACTTTTCCCAACAAATCTACGCGAAGACGGGTTTGGCTAACGGTCGTCATCTGACTCCTCACTGTGCCGACTTCAGCATTTGCGGTTGTGAATTGATCCCCAAGCTCAGCTTCAACAGCCCGCCTTTCTCGCGGCGAACCCCCGCATGCCTTTTCGGGGATTGGCAAAGGCCACAACGCTAACTGGTTCCCACTTTGTGCCCCACCACAACGGCAACCCAAGCATCCAACTTTTTTGTAACAGATCAGGTGGTAGCTGCAGAAAGCAAGCGCAGCCATGGCGGCTGTCTCACACCTCCACGCCATAGCACGCCACAGATCGATCAATTCGCCGCAAAAGCCCGCGAAGGACACGCCCCGGTCCGACCTCGTAAAACTGATCAAATCCACACGCCAGAAGGTATCGCATCGAGTCTTCCCAACGAACCGGTTCGATTACCTGTCGGATCAACAAATCTCGAATTTCCTCCGGGTCGTCGTGGGGCCGAGCGTCTACGTTTGAAATCACTGGGATTCGCGGCCGACGAAGCCGGGCCGAGGCGATTACTTCGGCCAATTTCTGATCGGCAGGCCGCATGATCGGTGTGTGAAACGCTCCTGCCACGGCCACTGGGACCACCCGAGTGGCACCGGCTTTGACAGCCAAATCTGCGGCCCGCTCGCACGCAGCTGTCGTGCCCGAGATCACCGTCACTCCGGGACAGAGTAGATTGGCCACTCGAAGCATTTCCCCCTGGCTGGCCTGTTCACAAATTCGTTCAACCTCAACCACTTCTAGCCCTAAGATGCTTACCATTCCCCCCGGAGTTGCCTCCGAAGCCTCCTGCATGGCAGCACCCCGCCGTTGCACAATCATTAGCCCCTCTTCAAAGTCCATGACACCTGCAAAGACAAGCGCTGTGTACTCTCCGAGGCTCAATCCGGCCGCGGCCTCGCAAGCGAGAACCACGTCTGGTGATTCAGCCCGGAGCGCTTCCACCGCCGCCAAACTGGTGACGAAAATAGCCGGCTGACTGTACAAAGTGGAGTCGAGAGTTTCGGCGGGTCCGTGGAAGCACAGTTCGGCCAGATTATATCCCAGAATTCGCTGGGCTTGATCGAAGAGCGCCCGTGCGGTCGGCAACGACTCATATAGGCGCTTTCCCATCCCAACGAATTGCGCTCCCTGACCAGGGAAGAGGAAGGCAATGCGGCTCAAAACCGGGTCCCCCTCCGATGGCATTGGTGGGAACTACTTCTCCTGCTCCACCACCGTTCGACCCATGTAGTGGCCGCAGTCCGGACAAACTCGGTGTGGTAGGACCGGCCGGTTACACCTTGGGCATCGTACAAGCTGCTTTGGCTTTAATGCATCATGAGCCCGCCTCGAACCAGTTCGAGCGTTGCTTTGCCGCCTTTTTGGTACCGCCATTTGTCAATCACACCTCTAATCTAAAGCCATGTTATAGGTGGAAAAGTTGCGTCCGCGAAATACATTCCCGCGAACGCAAAGTCTCCAAAAACCACCATTCCGAAACGCCATCTCTTCAGTCAATTTCCTACACCCCCCGAGTGGTCCTGAAAACACCCCCATGCCGGCACTCGGAGGGGTAATCCCGCAACGTTATCTCGGCCGAATGTCCGGCATCGCACCAGACACTGTCCACACGGAAATGCGCACAAAACATCACCTAAACTTGCCGCTTTCCTCCGATAAAACAAACACCCCAGCCTATTTTGCCCTTCTTATTCAATTAAAACGCTCACCATGTGCTGCGACCTATTAAGCCCTTCCCATGCCTGGCGGGCCACCTCCGAGAGCCCTACCCCCAACGCACGATCGCCACTAAAAGGGCTTGGCTTCGAGCCGGAGGCCCCATTCTAGACGCTTTCGTCGTATTTCACAACGCCGACACCAAAGCAACCCCTGGAGTTATGCACCGTTTTGCCTGGCGAATTTGCCGTTTTGCCTGAGGATTTCCAACAAAATCTTAGTTGCGACCTAAAATTTTCGTCACGATCCCGAAAAATTCCAATTACGCGCCGCCCAATGGCCCTTAAACCCCGCCAGGGGCTTAGCCCCCGCAAATTTAGCAACCGTCAATTTTTCACGCGGCAGTGGGCCAAATTTCCCCCTGGGGATATCCCAAGCTTTATGGCCGTATGACGACTTCATACATGTATCACATCTTATTGGATTCCGCGCGACAGCATCAAACCAAGTAATCACACGACACCGCCAACACCACTGAAAGCATATTTATTGAATGAACACAGTAACTTTTCCTACTCGGGAGCATTACAGCGAAATCGCGGGGTGCTTCACCTCTGTCGTTCTTGCCATTTCGCGTCAAAGCGCTCAAAAGCAATAGAAACCTTTGTCGACCCACTGACTAATCGCACAGGGGTGAGTCAACCGAAGCTGGCAGCCGCCAACTGATCTTTTGATCGAAAGCCCCCTTAAAACGGATTAATTTCCCATTTTGAAGCTAATAATGACCGGCTTGAATGTACTAAAACTTAACGATGACCTCCTTCACGATATCTTTCGGGATAGCACAAAGCGATATCTCTGCCCCCCATAGCCGTTGGGTGTACTTGGGGACTGAGGGGGCTCTGAATGCGGTTAGTTTAGCTGCCCGGTTGGGGCACTTGAGGAACCCATACGGAATAGGTCAAAAACCGTACTTCCTCCGGTGGATGTGTAGGTGGATCCCCTACTGGTGACATACCGTGTTGCACTCGCACCGAGGGCTTACCCGGGCCCCTGAGAAGCCCGTTCCCCTCCCTGTCACCCAAACCTAACCTAGGAAACAAGGGCATATCATTAGAGACTATCCTGAGCAGGCCCGTGACAAGCGCCCAGACCTCAGGTATCAAAACGACCGAGAACACCCCGTTACCGCGAGGAGTCTTCGAGCAATTTCTCGGCTGCGCGAATGTCGTAACACCACATCATATCATGATGGCGGAGATAAAGCCTGCCGTCGCAAATAACCGGATGGGCCCACGCGTCGCGGACTGTGCCCACTGGCAGCTGAAACATCCCCCGGATATCAAACTGTCGGCTGGAGGTGTCAATCAGCGCAACTCTGCCTGTCTCGTCTAAAACATACAATCGCCCCTCGGCAAAGATTGCCGCGCCTGTGGTGAGCCTTTTCGTCTCGGAGACGGTTTGGCCCGTATTCCAATCGATGGCAAACCACCACTTGGGCCGGCGATATCCCCCAATCCATAAAGTCCCTTCGACCAACACTCCAGAACCGGTAACAGTGTCCACGGGATGAGTCCACACAAGGTCTGCACGAATTTTTCCATCCTGACCAGTAAGCCGGTACTGCCGGCCGAGTTGTGTGTACGGAGTAACATAAAAGATGCGTCCATCACCGTAAATGGGCGTAGCCACGTTGGTATCGTACTGGTTGCGTAGCGGGACTGCCCAAAGAAGTTCCCCGGTTAGCGCATCCACGCCAAAGCCATGAGCAGCGGAGCAATTGGCCACCACTAGTCGCCCGCCCCACCGAAACAGGATGGGCGAACCATGCGATACGAAGTCATCCGCGGAAATTGGGGGTGCCGTCCAAAGAACCTCCCCTGTGTTCTTGTCCAAAGCTGCCATCAGGGCACGCTCTCCGCCCGGCGTCACAAAAACGCGATTGTCGCACACAAGAAGACACTCACTTAATCCCCAAGGGATTTCCCGACTTCCGAATGTTTTCCGGATGTCAACTGCCCATAACTCTTCACCGGTAGCCGCATCGAAACAAGCAACGCGCCCGTGAGCGTTGGCATGATAAAGGCGCCCTTCAGAAAAAGCACAGCTCGCTCGCGAGCCAGGATATGACCCTAACCAAGCTCGTCCATTGACTGCTTTCCACTGCAGCTTGCCCCAAGTATCAAAGGCAAAAATCACCAGGTCATCGCCAACGTCACCGGGAACAAATACCCGATCGTTCACCACAATGGGGGAAGCCCAACCACGTCCCAAGCCGGAAACAGCCCAAAGTAATTTCGGACCCGCTTCCGGCCACGAAGGTAACAGCCCAACCTCATCGCTTACGCCGTCCCGGCGTTTTCCACGCCATTGCGGCCAGCCTGGTTCCGGGGAGGCCACAAGGCCCACTTCATATGTCGCTGCCTGTGGCCCAGGCGGCGCCTCAAGTCCTGCCGCGGACACGATTGTGTCGGGCACCCAGGGTGAACCAGCTTCAAGGCCCCGCAGATTTCCTAAAGACTGCAAGGTCTCAGAAGAAGCTCCATTTCCGCAACTTGCCCTGCCGCAGGAAATTCCCATCGCCAGTAGGGTAAAAACGAGGAAAACCGCTCTAGCTGAGATCGCAACGAGTGACCATGTGCTACCGATTCGCACCTTTATAATGCCTCCCCTAAGCATCTGCGGCTACAATTCGGCCCACTGTTTTTCCCCGATCATTCGAACGTTCTTCGTACCGGAATGATAGCAGAGGCTGTCGATTGCTCGAACCCATGCAGTGGAACTCTACGTTTGATCACAACCCCCTGCCACCAGTTACCCTTACGAGTCCTACGTAGCACCCCTTCCGGAGATTCCCAAGCGGTACCCGAAGTATTTGGGCTATCGGCCCCGGTGACACTCCCTCCCACCCAATCATCCCTAACAGGTCGCCGGCTTTTTCGGTTACCTCACGTTTCCCTTCGGCCCACGAGCGAAGAAGGAGCTCACCAAGCGCCACCGTTTCCTTCGGGGTGAAGGCACAACATTGCCAGACGTTCTCTCCCTCGTCAAGCCACTTACAGGAAGGTTACGCCAATTTCCTGACCTACAGCCTGGATGTACTCCCTCGATTGTGCGTATTCCTCAGGTCCCGCCAAATGCTCCATCATAAGAGGAGGTTGCTGAGGGAGCTGGGATAGCCGCGTAAGGTATCGGCGGTAATCCAACTGCCCGGTCCCGATAATCACTTCGCGAAAATGGATCTGCATTTCCACTTCCCAAGCCACATCCTTGGCGTGACAGCTGACGATCCAAGGACCGAGCTTATCGAAGCACTCGTCAATGAGCGCGGCATTTTCGTAGAAGCGCCGGGGACTATTCACGAGATTGCACGGATCTAAATGCACCGCAAATGCTGGCCTATCCACGGCAAGGAGCATTTCCCGATAGCTATCCGGGCTGTCCGGTAAAGTCCATCCCATCATTTCATAACAAAACTTTGCCCTCTTGGGTTGTACACTATCGATGATGCGCCGGGCATTTTCGACGGCCAGGTCGAAAAACTCTTGAGAGATATTTTTGGGATGAGGGCCGAACCAGACCTTCTCATTGAAAGACCCGGCGATGTTGACACAACAAAGCGCTCCAAGTTCATCGGCCAACGCAAGCCCCTCACACACCGAGTCGAAATTGGCCTTCCTTTTGCCAGGATCGGCATCCATTAAATTGCACCACCTTCCAACCTCGGCGATAACAACCTGATGTTTCGAAAACGCGTTGACGATGTCGCGGATACGCTCGCGATCATCCAACCGAACCGAGGGGCAATAAGCGGCACTATAACCGCTTTTCCTATGGAGGATGGCCAGCTCTTCGGGATCCGCCGGCGGCTTAAAGATGGGCCCTCCAAGACGGATCGGATATCGCGGCTGGCTACAACAGGCGGACTCCTCGGCAGCAGATTGCCAGTTCGCCGCAAAGCTACTCTGGCCCCAAAATCCCCCGCTTAATCCACACAGCGCGGAGCCTAAAAACCGACGTCGCGACAAGATGCCGTTCATTTCCTCGCCGAGACTCCTCTTTAAAGTGGCGTTTGGGTTTCTATAATCCACGGAGACCGTTGTTGCGGCACACACCCGATGGAGGTGCGAGCCTTGATGTCAGTCGCGTCCCTTGCGCTGGCACGGGATGGATCATCACCACAGAGTCAGGTTCTCATCCGGAACTGCGAGGGTCTTGCTCTCGAGATGGAATTCCGCGTTGAAAGCTTTGAGTCCCCTGGCTGGAGGAAGCTCTCTCAAGCCGGTGCCTCAGTCGTTGCAATTTAGCAACTTTTACTCAGCTATGATACCAGGTCGACATAGTGCTGTCACCCGAAATCGCTCCCGACTCGGAGCGTCAGATACACTCTCCATCTCGGAAAAAAACGCGCATTTTTTTTCGCGCGGAGATACTTCCGCGACTAGGACTAATCTCGCCAGGGCTATTGACAACCCAGTCTCAGGAGCCTGCGTGTCGCAAAGTCGGCTACCTCAGCCAACAAACAAGCGAAAGAAGGGTGAGAAGACGTAAGAATTATCGCTACCCACAAGCGGGCTTTGTGCGACTGTGACCCAAGTGCTCATCGAACCCATACGGAGGCTCATCCACCTTATCGGGTACCTCATTCAACAGATGCATCCATTTGCCAATGACGAGGCAAATTAGGCAAGCTTTTCCGAGGAAATCCCTTTTTATGCTGCTTTCCCGCCACCTTGGTCGATCAGGATTGATGGTGAATACCAGTTGGACCAAGGAAAACCTAGCGTGCAGCCATTTTTCGCAGGCTGATGGCTCCGTTTTGCTTAAAGAGACGATGAACACCTTCGTGCCCCGTGATCCGCAATAGGGGCGCCGGTAGGGTAAACCCTCCGCGAGGTACGCCACAAAAGTTGGAAAAAGATTTCAGCAATGATCGCAAGGGGTCGAAAATGAGACGCGGAATCTTTTCAGTGCCCATAACTCTCGCAGTCTTGTTGATTGGGACTTCCGCCTTAGCGCAGATGTCCGGACCTCCGGGAGGTGCGGCGCCCCCCGGTTATTTCTTTGCGCCGGCAGCTCACTTGGCAGGTTTTGAGCCAGCGGCACCCCCAGCCGGCGGCAATGCTTTAAACTTGGGCACCACTTCCGCAGGTCCGGGGCTATTGTGCCAACCCCAAGTACCCACGTGGAGTTTCTTTGCAGACATAATTTATCTCAGCCCACGCAACCAAGAGGTGGCCATCGCCGTGCCGGCCGATGGTCCGATCGATTTTGGCCGAGTGCCCGTTCAAAACGGCCCCACCGTTCTAGCCGACTTCGGGTATGATCCAGGCTTTCGTTTGGGGAGCACTTTCCAACTAAGCGAGTGTAGCAAACTGCGGAGCACTTTCACTTGGCTAGAGGCCACCACCAACGCCTGGGGTTCCACCAATCCGCCGCGGGTGATGTGGCCCATGATCACACATCCAGAACTAAGCTTGGCCGACCGGCAATTCCTCGATGCCGGGGCACGGTACTTGCTGGACATCGAGCTCTTTGACGTCGATTGGGTGCGCGTGCTGAATTTCGGACCATTTCATCAATTGGACCTCGTGGTAGGGGCCAGATACGTCGGCCTCAGTCAAGAGCTGCGAAGCTTCTTCGTAGCCACCGGTCGAGACGAGGTAGCCACGGATGTCAACTACAATGGCGGCGGCATTCGCGTGGGACTTGAAGGGGAATGGTTCGATACGACTCGTTGTTGGCTAATATATGCCCGGAGTGCAGCGAGCTTCACAGTGGGGGAATTCCGGTGCGGATATCGTCAAGACAATAACCTCGGTCAACGGTTGGTTGAGACCTCGTGGAAAGCTGGCCGCGTGGTTTCCATGTTAGACCTGGAGATCGGCCTCGGATGGCAAAACCAGAGCGAAACGGTTCGGCTAACTGCTGGTTACTTATTCAGCGGCTGGCACAATCCAATAACTGTCCCGGAATATATTCAGGCTGTTCAGACAAACTCCTACGTCGGCATGGGGGACTTTATGACCTTCGACGGACTAGTCGGTCGGATCGAATTCCGATTCTAACCCAACGAAACAGATCGGCCTGCCTAAGCTGACAGCTGAGCTTCACACGGCTTGGACCGGCACCGTTGAGCCCCTTCGATCTTAGGGTTTGCCGAATTAAGTAACAGGGTTGGACCCGCACCGCTTCCGCAACCTCCTGACAGCGAAGGCGCCTCAGGCAGCCCGAACGTAAAAATCGTTAGAAGTTTTTAGGAAGGCAGCTCACACTGGAGCCGGGTGGATTAACCACCCGGCTCCGTCTATTAGCTCACCACCAGTCCCAATGTTGACCGGAGGGGCCGAACAGATTCAAACACTAGAAAATCCCTGATATTTTACTGCTCACACGTTTCTTCTTTTCACAAGAGCTTCTGTCTCACGTCATAGGAGCTTCTTCACGGTGTGAAAGTCAGACAATCTCCGGGTAGTGAGAGCTGGGACATTAAGGGGGGAATTTATTCCCCGCGGCTTCGACCGCACAGCCTAACGGCACGAGCCCGGTAGTTCTGTGCTTTCTTCTCCGATGGGTTTTCACAAATTTCCGGAACATTTATTCCTCTTCGGCAGCGTGATAGCACGCAAAAACGCCGCAAGCCTTTCTGTCCCCTACCCCTAATTGCCCAGGTGCTTTCGCCCAACCCCATGGCTAGCGGGAGGGTCGGGGGACCCGCTTGACTGAGGTCGTGATTACGAGAAACTAAGAGACTCACCCGTGGCCATTTTGCCTGAGCATTCATGGCCATCCGGCCCACCGAATTGACGTCGGTGCGGGCACAAAAGCCAAAATATGCCCAAGATTTTATGCCCTATATTTGTGTGGCGCGGAGTATTCAAATTGTGCAGGTCCGGAGTATTAAACCTGAAACTGAACCCATCATTCCGAACTGATGTCGCCTGGACGAGCCCCCAAGCTACCACCCACTGGAAATACCAAGCAGCGAGGCTGTAAAACCCAGATATCCGCGGTTCCCACGCCTCGAATGAAAGGTCGGTTTGGCAAGCAATAGGCCCAAGTGCCTCAGGGGCTCTGAAGCATCCCGAGAGTGAGTTGGCCTAAAAGTGGTATGCGCAAAAAGGTGCGAAATTCCCTCCCGCGGAAGAGAAAACACTAAGCGTTCACTTCTTAAAGGCAGCGGAAAAGTGAGAAGGAAATGAACTTTCGTTAGGCAAATCCACAGTTTGAAAGGTCGGAGATGGTAGAGAAGTTGATTATCATCGGAAGCGGTCCTGCCGCATGGACAGCGGCCATTTACGCCGCTCGAGCAGCTTTAAATCCCTTGGTGTTCGAGGGAGCGATTTCGGAAACCAACGCTCAAAAAGGGTCCTTGCCTTTGGGCCAGCTCGCATTGACCACAGAGATCGAAAACTATCCCGGCTTTCCTCGCGGGGACCTATCCCAGTACCTGAGGAGCGCTCTTGCCCCGGAGGTCTATGCCAGCTTGCCTCAGGACGGACAACAGGGCATCACCGGTCCTGCCTTAATGGAATTGATGCGTCAACAGGCCAAGAACTTTGGAACTCGGGTGATCACGGAGGATATCGTTGCCGTCGACTTTTCGCAGCACCCTTTTGTCCTTCACGCCTCTGACGGGCAGCAGTACCAGGCTTTGGCAGTGATTATAGCTACCGGTGCCCGTGCCAATTATCTTGGTTTACCCAGCGAGGAGAAATTTAAAAATCGAGGGGTCAGCGCTTGCGCCATTTGTGACGGTGCGTTACCGCGATTCCGAAATCGACCCGTAGCGGTGATCGGTGGCGGCGACAGTGCCGTGGAGGAGGCCACCTATTTGACACGTTTTGCTTCCAAAGTATACATGGTTCATCGTCGTGACAAACTTCGGGCCTCCCGAATCATGGCAGCACGCGCGATGGCCAACCCAAAAATCGAGATCCTTTGGAATCGTGTGGTCGAGGAAATTTTGGGAAATGACGAACAAGGAGTGACAGGTATACGTCTGGCCAGTACTGTGGGTGAACCCTCAGTAGATTTAGAAGTCGCCGGGGTATTTTTGGCCATCGGCCACACGCCGAATACCGCCTTTTTGCAAGGTCAAATAGAACTCACTGAAGATGGTTACGTCCGCTATGTCAAACCGTTCCGCACGTACACAAGTGTGGAGGGAGTGTTTGCAGCCGGCGACGTGGCCGACAAAAATTATCGTCAAGCCGTCACCGCAGCAGGCTTAGGTTGTATGGCCGCCCTTGATGCTGAACGGTGGTTGACCGAAAAAGGCTGGCACTGATTTCCCACCGTGCATGCACCTCCAAGTCCTTGCGGGAAAATACTGCAGGCAAGGGCTGAATGATAAGGAGAATTCGGCCGCCAAGTGGTTGTGACTTCCTTTGCAAACTCGATTTGCTGAAAGCTAATCGGGAATCTAAAATGGGGATCTCAAAAAGCCGGTGGAAGTGTTCGACCTGTGTTCCAAGTTCACCGCCGACTGTGGTGATTTGCCCTTTGGGCCATTCGTAAAAACCGGGAGAGGACAGAATTGGGAAGCCTCGGCCCGGGAAGCTATCGCCTCCGACTTTAGATGGGGAGCCTTTCTCGAGCTTGAGACCAGAGGGGGCGAAAAACGTCTCCCGTGGCAATGTTTTCGCCTCAGAAGAGTTTGTTGAGCGATCAACCAAGCAGGGTCTAAGCTTGATTGTGCAGGTTCTGAGCCTGATTGCAAATGAAGTTCGCCAACCAAGCAGCTTAAGATAAGCGAAGATTCGGGAAGCAAAGCGTGGCACGAGGATTCGGCGCCTGTCGCCTTTTTGAGTTATAGGAGACAAATTCATGTCCACCTCCAAAGGCCTACCGATGACGGCGAAGTGGGACCCGGAACGACTCCAAAGGGAAATGGAAGAACTTCGGGCCTTGGAGGCGAAACCTTTTTGGGAACGATTCTTTGGCTACCTGAAGAAGACGGGTCCAGGGCTACTCCAAAGCGCCATGACTTTGGGAGCGGGAAGTGCCTCGGCATCGGTCATCGCAGGGGCATCCTTCGGGTACAAGCTTCTATGGGTTCAGCCTGCGGCGATGTTCTTGGGGGTGTGCATGATGGCGGCGCTGGCCAACATAGTTCTCACCACCCAGGAACGGCCCTATTCCGGCTTTGCCAAGCATGTGGGGTGGCCGCTTGTGTTTCTATGGGCTTTAGGGGCCATCGTGGCGTCGATAATTTGGCACTTTCCCCAGTACACACTTGCGGGGGGTGCAATGCGAGACCTGGTAGCCTTTGTGAGTGGGGCGGAGACAGAGGTCCGAGTTGGTGACACCGTCCAGCTTACGACCCTTGGGGTGATCGTTAGCTGGTGTACGGGCTTACTCATCCTCGGAATTAACATTTTCACCACGTGGAACTACGGCAGCCACGCACGGGGGATTAAATTGTACGAATGGTTCCTGCGCGCAGTCATCGCGCTAATAATCATCTCCTTTGGCATTGTGGTAGTGATTAACATCCATAAGGTAGATTGGCTCGAAGTCCTCCGCGGGTTTACCGGCTGGTATGGGATTCCGACGGTATCGGCCACTGAAGGCCTCAAGCCCGAAAACCGCGACTCGCTCACTCTGGTCTTGGGAATGCTTGGGGCTGCCGTGGGAATCAACATGACCTTCGTTTACGGATATTCCCTTTTGGCGAAGGGTTGGGGACCTACCCATAAAACCTTAGCCAAGTGGGATCTGGCAATGTCCATGTTTATCCCATTCATTTTGGTAACATCGCTAATCATCCTCGCAATGACAGTGTCGGGTGTCTACAGGCCTGAAGAAGAATTTGTCAAATCGGGGATGTCGCCACTTGAAGCCTCGAAATCGTTGTCGCAGGTGATGGGTGCTCGGCTCGGCCGTATCGTCTTCGACCTGGGGCTTTTAGGAATGTGCTGCGGGGCGATCAGTGCTCATATGGTCGTGTGCGGGTTTACCATGTGCGAAATGCTGCGGCTAGAATACACACCCGCGCGATACCGTTTGTTTACGCTGACGCCAGCCATCGGTGTGATGGGTGTCGTTTTCAACATTAATCGTGTCATTTGGTTTCCCATCGTCGCCTCGGCAATCGCGTTTACTATGCTGCCTATTGCTTATTTGATGTTCCTTATCCTCAACAATTCGCGTTCCTATATCGGCGATGCTGTGGGCCGGGGTTGGCGCCGCTGGGTGTTTAACGCGATCCTTGTTGTGGCACTTTTGGTGGCAACCACGGGCTCGATTATCCAACTTAATCGGAGGGTGATTCGGCCAATCTGGGAAATGCTCGCCCCTCCTAAAAGTGTCGTGTTGCAGCTCGACAACAATCCCGAGGGCTTCGATCCATCTTTCTCCAGTTAATCTGCAGGGTTGAAGACAGAAAAAAGCAGAAACCGAACTTCATAAAGCAGAATCCCAACTTCAGCATGAACCGTCGACGAGAGATGTTCGCAAGCTTCGAACGAAACTCGCCCGACGCGTGAGCGACTTTCCATATACGCCGTATGTGCAAGGCCTTAACTCTTCCGAAGTTAATCGCACTCTTAGCATACGGATCGATAGGGTATCTTGCTCTTCCCGTATTTCTTTTCCTTTACGGTTGGACGTGGCCAGTTGTGTCGCTTTTAGCAGGTGGCACTTTGCTCATGGCAGTGATTGCCACCGGCAAGCAGATGGCCCGAGTGCTTCGCGAAATTCCGGGCAAAGACGTTTTGTTTCGGGCAACTGGCACGAATGTGCCAGGCTACTTGCCCGGTGGTGCTTGCCTCCCTCCACTCGTGTTAACCACAATCCTCGTGTTGACTGTTATCCTCTTGTGGGGCGTTGGAGGTTATGGACCACAGGACTCGGATTATCCAAAGCATAACGCCATCCTCAGAGCCCTAATTGAAAACCCCTGGCCTGTCTTTGTAGATAGCGACCGGGGCAAGTTTCCCCTGGTGTTTTACGTCGCCTATTATTTGCCAGCGGCTTGGGTGGGCAAAATCTTAGGCTGGGAGGCTGCTCATCATTTTCTCCAGCTATGGAGTACCTTCGGGCTTCTGTTGTCGCTGGGGTGGTTTGGATTGGTAGTGGGGCGGTATTCGTGGAGCGTGCCGGCGGTTTTTTTCTTTTTTTCCGGGTGGGATGTGGTGGGAGCAGCCATTGTCCGTTCCTGGCAGGGGCTAAAAGAATCTGGATTGGAGTGGAGCTTGTTTGGTCTCGGGCACATAGATTGGGCGGCCCTTCGCTGGTGGAATTGGCAGGTCCGCTGGTGGGATATAGAACTTGCCCGAAATTATCCGAACCCCATCGAACAGCTATTTTTTGTCCCTCACCAAGCTTTGGCGGGATGGGTCGTTACCGGGATTCTCAGCTTTACAGGCTCCGTCGCCCCCCAAAAAGCTTTGGCCTTGCTTGGCGCGTTTTGTACACTACTGGCCTTGTGGTCGCCCCTTGCATTGATTGGCCTGATACCCCTTGTAATGTGGTTGATCATCGAAGCATATCGCATTCATCATAGGGGCTCAGGCTTAGTCCAAGCGCTTTTCTCACCGGTTAACATTCTCGCACTGCCGGGTTTTATCGTGGTATTCCTCTATTACTTGGCACGGTTTGGGCCACTTCCGTTTGCAAGCGCTGCAGAAACTTCGTTCGGAATCGGACACCCCGAGTGGAGCTGGCTGCATTTTCTCATTCGAATCGCCCTGTTTGTCGTGGTGGAAATAGCCATTGTGGCTTCACTTATCGCGTGGATGAAACCGTTTGGCAGCGGAGTTGAAGCTCGGCTTTTCCTCGCGTCCTTTGGGTGGCTTGCTATCCTCCCCTTATTCCGTTACGGGGCGTGTAATGACCTCGTGATGCGTGCATCACTTCCCGGGCTTTTTTTGCTGGCCGCATGGTTTGCCCGGGCTTTAGCCAGCCCAGAGATTCCGCGGGTGAGAAGACTTATTCTCTTTGGGGCTCTCCTGATAGGTGCGACAGCTCCTTTTTCCGACCTTTATGCGCATTTCCGCGAAGCACTTCGACGCGGACGGCTCGTGGAAATTCCCGAACAATCGGCAGTCTGGAGCCTGTGGGAACTTAACGAATGGTCGGCTCAGAATGCGGCCTCTACAACCCATCCGCTCGTTCGCATGTTCCGCGATCACACGTTCTTCGTTCAATACGTGGGCAGTCCTGAAACCCTGTTCTTCCGGTTTATGGCGCGAAATTCGGACTTGGAGAGCCCGGCCAAAAATCACTCACCATGAAGGCATGTCCGGCTCGACGCTGCCTAACCTAACGTGAGTTCCTACTTTATGGTCATCGAGGAGTAGTCTTTCTCCGTCTCTTTTTTCCTTGATCGAAGAAGCGGCAAAGAATGCGCTTTCATTGATACCGATTGGCTTCCGGATAATAAAAGGAAAAATCTTTTTGCGGGCGCCGTGTTAAACAATCAGATTAGCCGATGCCGTTGAAGCCTTGAACCACAGTTTTTGTCTACGCAGGAGTTGTGTCCAGGTCCTAAATTATTGCGGGGGAGCAGCTTTGCGTCAGAAGAGAATCGGGCACGGGCAAATGTGCCAGTAGGAAATTCGCACCTAGGCAGATACAGCCATTTTTCAGATCGGAAATTCATAAAGCCGAGCAATTCATCGGGACTTAGGTTTATCCATGAAACTTCGTGTCACCGATAGCCGGTCACAGCGGCTTGTTGGCCAATGGCAACCTAGGCATCTTCTGATAGGCTTAATCTTCGTTGCTACTTTGGCGTGGTTTTCGGTGGGACTATTCCCCGCGGTGCCGGTCGAAGGGGATGACCTTGCCATCGCTGCCGGTGCCCTTTTCCTTGCAGACGGTGGTTCCCCGTCTCATCCGCTCGTTTACCGCTACGACCCCCAGTCGGGGATCTACTGGTTGGTGAGTTCCCTTTATCGTCGCTTTGGAATTGACACAGCGGTGGGCCTGGCGTGGGCCAGTGGTCTGGGAGGCATTCTCCTTTGGTGGACCTCTGCATTCTACGCAACTTACCGCGTAAACAACTCCCACCCGATGGGTCTATGGCTACCACTTTTGATCCAGGAACTCTGGGTGGCCAGCTACTTTGGGAATTCAACCATGCCCGCTGCAGCCCTGGTGGGGCTGGCTCTAGTTGTCCTCCCCACCCATTGCAGTCTAGCGGGAATGGCGGGTAACTCCCTTATAGCAGGAAACGATACAAGGCGGCTTGTCATCCGAATATTCGTTGGGAGCACACTTCTGGCGTGCGGTACTTGGTTTCGATTTGATGCTATCTTGGCACTCCCGGCAGCATTATGGATCTGCCTCGTTGGAGAAACACACCGACTGCTGTGTGGAAGCCTTTTCCTTTTTGCCTACCTGGGCACACTTTTTGCCCTCCTTACCGGGACAGATGTCCGCGTGGACGCCATCTTCGCCCAGGGGATAAGCCATGCATTTGGATTCGCGGAATTGAGGCAAAGTTTGATTAGTTGGACCGTTTGGAGCAGCGTCCCACTGGTTGTTTTAATGGTCTTTGGGATTGCCCGGCTGAGAAGACAAAAATCGCGGAAAGAGTTAGGTCTTATAGCCCTGGGTATTCTGCCCAGCTTGTGTGCTTACGGTTGGAATTTGACTACTCCAAAATATCTTTTGTACACTACCCCCTTTGTGTGTCGACTAGCAAGTCACGGGCTTGGTAGCATCAGTATTCCTCGTGGGTTTTGGGGAAAGATCGCTACCCTATTCATCCTCTTTATAAGCGCCTGCCAACTGATAGGAGGACCATTGACAGTCGCCACTTGGGTGACACGCAAGAATTGGGTTGTGGCGGGTACCCACGATGGTCCTCGTCGCCTTGAGGGGCTACTATGGAATCCGATAATTTGGTGCTGGATGAAGTCCGAGGCAAAAGACGTTTTCCCTCAGGCATCGGTGGCGTTCGAACACGCTATAATGTCACGTCCGCACTGCCTTGTTCTCGTGGATGACTGGTTTTCCAGCGCGTGGGCGGTTCGGGAACTTCTTCGGCTCGGGTGGTGGCCCCGTACCACCCGCAGGCACTTCGACTCCATTAAGGTGCCAGAACACTGCGACCACATCGAATTCCAGACACGTCATGCCGCATCAGATAAGTGGGAATCTTCGGCTCATTTTTCGCACGCTGACGCACGGGTTGGGCTATTCGAAATAGAATGGCTTGAAGGCCCCTCGGCGCTACCTGATATCTGGCTTCGCAGTTGGGATGATTGGCTGGAAAAAAGATCCTCTCCCGTAATTTGGGTGAGCGGGCGGCGTCATGAGCCAGGAAGTTTGCAAGAAGCTATCGACAAGCTACCCACCTTGCGTGATCATCGAATAAAACCGGTCCTCACTTGCAAGGTCCGGCCTTGGATCTTTGCGCTTTACCCGTAAATTTTCAGTACGGCGCCACAATAAGCAACTGCCCCAGACCATGAGCCGTCCGGCTAAAACATCCCGCTTCGGCTAAGGACAGTCCCAGAAACCCCACTGGGGGAGGTGAGATTAAGGGATTCGCGACGTTTACATGTCCCTTGCGCACGAAGTTAGAGTTTTGGCACTGATCGCTAGCCATCGGCCTCAATGATTAGAGTTCCGGCCTGAACGCTCTGAGTGTCGTGCTCTTCCAAGGACACTTTGCCTGTAGCAGGCCTTACCAGGAGCTTCACTTTCTTGGTCCCCTTGCGCAACATCCGTATTTTCGTTTTTCAGCTAGGCCTAGGCCGCACCTCAGCACCTTCCGAGGTCAGCACATCAAAAAGTGCCAGACATTTTCCTAGCCCGAATAGGCCACGCAGAAGGACGCAATCTTAGGGAGTTTGCGCCGGCACGCTTGCGGCCTCAACGGAATCTACCCAAAGTGGAGAAGCTTTAATGAAGTTCTCCTGGTGGTAAGGGCTTCGGGCCATACTCTAAGACTGCCTTGGCATGCCGGGCCAAATGCCCACGGAGGTCCTCAAGGTAACTCTCCAGCACCCGGCGTCCCAAGTTTCCATAGTCCCCGCAGCGGAAGAGCGCCCTGGCGATTAATAGCTCCCGCAAAGATTCTCGCCGACTCAGAACTCCGTTTGTCCCCGCGGGATCTCTCAAGGCATGCTCGCGGGCATCCGCCACAGTCCGATGCACATAACCGGTCATGTACGGGCGAGATAATAGTTCCGCAAGCGCCGGTGCCGCCGCAGGATCGCCAATCATTTCCAAAGCGAGTCCCACCGCCCGATAGTGGGAGAATGCGCTCCCGGCGTCCAATTTCGCGAGTTTCTCCAAAATGACCGGCACCGCGCGACGGTCACGTGTCCGACCAGCTGCAATGATTAATCGATCCAATTTGCTAAGGGCATGGCCATACTGACCCATGCCTCGGTAATTCCATCCTTCATCCCAGTCCTGATAACTGCGGATGGCCTCAAGCAGAGTCTCTAGCCCAGTGGCATCGCCCAAGATGGCAAGGGCCTGGGCGTAAATAAGCTTGGCTTCCGGCTCCTTGGCTTTCGTGTAAGCCTCTCTCAGAAGAGGTCTAGCTTGTTGTGGATGCGATAAAATCACGGCGGCTGCCAGCCCCTCCTGGCGGGGGAGGTTTTCTACTGCTTCAGCAATTCGTAGCGGAGGTAGAGGAAAATTATCCGTCTCCTCCAAAATCTCTTTAGGCAAATTACCGATTTCCACCAGATGGCGCTGTAACTCCCGGATGTCGATCTCGCGCACATCGACCCCACTCTTAGCGGCTCTAGCCGCCGCTACCCCTGCAGCATAGCCTTGGTTTTGGATGTCGGCCTGCATTCGCGTCATAGGCACCGCATCGCGATGCATGCTGGCCGCCAAGCTCCCCACTAAAATGTAGCGAAGTCCTTGGGGAAGCAGGCAGCGGTAGGGAACCCGAATGTAAAATCCTCGTCTCTCTGGATGCTCAAGCTCCAGCACCGGATCGATGGTATATCCATGGGTATCAAAGTCGCTGTAGGCGATTTCGATCGTATCCGGATAGGTTCGCCCGAGCAACTGGTCGGCCAGCGTCATCGTAAATTCCCCGACAATCCGTCGCCGCTCCCTCGTGTCAACAAGACGTCCTTGATCGAAGGCACCGGGATAGAGATCCTTGGAGTAAACAAAGAGGTGCCAGATGTCAACGATGTCGGTTTCGTCGGCTATAGTGAAGTCGGTGTTCGTATAACTTGCCCCCAAGTTTCGATACGGCAGGCCGGTGCCCTGCATGCCGAATTCGGTAGCGTCGGTGTAATAGCACTTGGCACCCGCCGCCGCTGCAATATCGGCGTTACCTGTGGCATCCACGACCACCTTCCCCAACACCCCAAACCTGCCAAATGGTGTAGCAACCACCACGCCCCGAACATTGTTGCCTTCCACAATCGCACCACAACCGACAGCTCCCATCCAAATTTCCGCGCCCGCCTCGAGCAACGCTTGGCGGAACCATTCCTTCTTTTCCTCGATGCGCCAGCGATTGCCAGTGGGAATTGTTGCGGTAAAGCCAACCCGATTTCCCCAGTAATAACTGGAAATGGCTCCTTCGGTTCCCACGCCCCCTAGGCCGTGAAGCATTTCCACTACCAAGGTTTTGGCACCTTGCCGGGCAGCAGCAATTCCTGCCGGCGCCCCCCCGGTTCCACCTCCTACCACGATCACATCGTACTGGCCGAGGATGGGCAGAGCAGACTCCTCCTGGCGAATTCTAGGTAACTCCTGAATTGGCCGAACACCGACTAGGATCTCTCGCACATCGAGCATGGGCCAGGGAAGCGACTGTGCCTGACGAGCACACACCCGGACTTCTGCCGGCGGGAGGCTCTCCGCCGCAACAAGCGCCGCCTGCTTTCCCAGTCGCTCACCTACGAGGGTTGCGAAAACGGGGCGCGTCAACTTCCGGGCTACGCTCCGGGGGACATCCGCAGATGGTCCCAGTACAAACAGATTCGGGAGTCCCCGTGGACGAAAAGCTCCCAAGGGTATCTGCACAACGGACAGATCTTCGCGTGTGACAGGTTCGTCGGCGATGATCGGATCCGGCGGTAAAAGCGACGGCCAATCCGAGGTGAACTCCTGCCGCTTGTCAAAGGTGATGGTTCGGATGTGCTGCTCGATTTGGGCCCAACGGGGCCAGGTAAGCTGATCAATCGGCACCTTTACTTGGTAGTGGATAACCGGGTAAACCCCACCACCAACAGCCGCCCGTGCACCCACGTTAACGACCGAGTACGGCGGTGGAATGATCCTCCAACTTAATGACGGATGGTCTTTTGGTTCACCGCCAATAACTACGAAGTCCACAGTATACTCGGCCGGGGGGAAAGGCCGGACGGGCGCACCGGCCAGTCGCGCCACGATGGCCCGCTCGGTGGCATCAAGTATCACTTTCGCCCGCACTGCTTGGCGGCCGGCCCTGTTGGCCATGACCACGCCCGCCAACCGGCCGTCAGCACCGCGAAGGCAGTCGGTGACGTAGCAGTTGTAGAGGTACTCCACTCCGGCTGCCAAAAGAGCATTATCCAACACCCGCTTGATGTGGAGGGGTCGCGGCATCGGGCGGAGTCTGGAGATTTCCTCCCCATTTGAAGCTTTGTACACCTCAATCTCCCCAAGAAGAATCCGTGGTGAATCCGGTGCCTTCTCCACAAAAATTTCCAAATAGCGACAAACTTTCCTACATGGAATCTCCGCGACGATTGCGGGATCGTTGCTCGGATTTTCTCGTAAAACAGGCCCGCCGTCGTACTGGCCTACCTCCACAAGCTCACCGGGCGAATCTCCAGCACGCAGTATGATTCTTGCCACCTTAAACGGATTATCCCCCGTACCACGATGGTAGTAGACAACACGGACCTCCGTTAGCTCCTGGGGGGTTTCAAGATCAATCAAGATGGAAACACTATCGTTGTATTGCACAGTTTCGGTGGGGGCATTTCCCCAGCGACCATCCCGAAGGCGGCTTGGGGGATCCGTGTCCACATGCGGTTTAACAGAGGGCTGATTGGCCTGATACTGAAAGGACAAGGGAATTCCCGGAACAGATCGGATCTGGGGATCACGATAAATAGCATCGGCCAGGGGATCGGCTGGCTGTTCCCCCTCCTCGAGCCACAATTTCAAGGTGCCAGTAATATCTTCCCCGAGATAGGAAAGTGGTGCGGCAAGGAAAACCTTCGCCCCCGCCTTTGCTGCAGCTACCGCTGCTGACACTGCTCCCGAGGTACCGCCCACGACCAGGACGTCAACATCATACGCCAAGGGAATGTCACGTGCCGATTGGCGGACTTCCGCGGCCATGCCGATGCATACACCGCAAACCAGTATGACCACGGCACCCACTCGCGATAAGTAATGGGACACCACCGCATCCTCCTTTTTTCGCTTATCATATTCGCATGGGAATCTCGCGTAACTGGTAACAGCCGAACGTCCCCCGAATAAACAGCTTTCGTTAGGAATATCTCCTCAGGCAAAAGTGGGCACATCCTCCCATCAATGTCTACCGGCAACTTTCAGCCAAGTTGCGAAGCAAGCCATCTACTTTTTTACTAAAGGCAACGAAGTTCGCCGCACCACTTGCTCGATGAGCCCCCAGATAGGCGACAAACCTACACCAACCCCCTTGGCCGAGCGGAAAGCTCCCAACCTCGAAACCGTTCAAGTATTGTTAATCCGAACCCGCGCTCAAAAGCTTGCCCAACCTTGCCCATAATAATATAGCGATAAAGTGCAAGCAAGAGTACCGCGATGGTAAGCAGCAGCCTTTTGGTGCCAGCGTTTTATGTGGACACTCAGAGACTCGGTTTTGCCAGCGGGGGCCCAGGGAAAAACTAAATGGCTTCAGCACAAAGATTCATTCCATCATACTGGTCTCGGGGAAAGTCGTAGCAAAACACAGCGGAGTCGGTACTACAGCCGGAGCGATTTTGATTTTCCTCCACACAAGTATTTTGTGAACACTCACGGGGTATTTCGGGAATTAGCAAGCCACATCCAGCCTGGCCTCAAAAGGCAACCACTCATAACATCACAGGAGCTCCTGGAGTGAAGGCCTTAGTACTAAAGGATTACAACTTTCTGGAAATCGCCCACGTACCGGATCCGAAGCCAGGAGAAGAAGAAATCCTTATTCGCGTGAAGGCGTGTGGCATCTGTGGCAGCGACGTGCACGGACTAGACGGAAGCACAGGCCGGCGAATCCCACCTCTCATCATGGGTCATGAGGCATCCGGAGAGATTGTGGCATTGGGCCAAGGCGCGGATAAATTCAAAGTGGGCGATCGGGTCACATTCGACTCCACCGTATGGTGTGGCCAGTGTGCTTATTGCCGCAAAGGAGCCATTAACCTTTGTGAACGGCGGCAGGTGCTTGGTGTTGCTTGCAAGGAATACCGGCGCGACGGAGCTTTTGCTGAGTATGTTGTGGTTCCAGAAAGGATCGTAGTTCCACTGCCTCCACAAGTTTCGTTTGTGGAAGCGGCTCTGAGTGAGCCTCTATCGGTGGCGCTTCATGCGCTGTTGCGCGTTTCGCCCCTTTTGGGAAAAACAGCAGCCGTCTTCGGCACAGGAATTATCGGCCTTTTGGTAGTTCAGGCGCTCCGGTTGGCGGGATGCAGTGCAATTCTTGCGCTTGACCGTAAGAGGGAACGTCTTCGGTTGGCTGCCGAGCTTGGGGCTACGGAAATCTTTCACGTCAACAACTCGGATCAGCTCTCGCAGGCCACAGCTCAGATCGTGCGGCGCACCTCGGGCGGGACCGATGTGGCGATCGAAGCTGTGGGGTTACCGGAGACCGTCACTGCTGCCATTTCCTGCGTCCGCAAAGGGGGCACGGTAGTCCTCGTAGGAAATCTTAGACCAGAAGTAGACTTTCCGCTTCAGAGCGTTGTCACACGCGAGGTCTCGGTGCTTGGGTCATGTGCCAGCGCGGGAGAATTCGAGTTGGCCGTCCAAATGCTGGGAGAAAGAAAAATCAATGTGGCACCCCTCATCTCGGCGGTAGCCCCACTAGAAGAGGGTCCAGAATGGTTTAATCAACTCCGAAAAGGCAGTCCCGAACTCCTCAAGGTCATTCTTCAGCCCGGAGACTAGACCACACTCTACAAGGAAGAATAGGTTCCATGCTTCTGGAAGACAAGATGGGAGTACCGTTCACGCTGGAGAACAAACCTGTTGCGGGCTTGGACAAGCGCGACTCCGAACGGCCGATGTTTAAATAAAAAAGTGGCAGGAATTCTGCCACTAAATTTGTTCGGCTGCCATTAGC
>CALKER010000021.1 GCA_938084835.1 uncultured Thermoguttaceae bacterium | reverse complement strand
GCGTCAGACGAGCGTCAGACGTTAGTTGTTGGGACCCGA
Organism: uncultured Thermoguttaceae bacterium; assembly: GCA_938084835.1. GTDB lineage: Bacteria > Planctomycetota > Planctomycetia > Pirellulales > Thermoguttaceae > DTLM01. Next base: position 12,257 of record CALKER010000021.1, on the reverse strand, counting down.
GGGAACTTTCCCCAGCCACCTCGGGAGATTGCCGAATTATATGGGCGCCGGCTAACGGCGTTGGGCGGGGACCGAAATCCGGGCGGGCCAGTGCGAGGCTTGTGCGTGGCGGGGTAAACATCAGGAAGTACTTCAGGTGATTTTCGCATTTCTAAGCTAAAGTTTCTTGGATCCACTCTTTATTCCCCTAAAAGGCAGGTAACCGACCTTTAGGGGGTCTCATCATAATTCTGTTTCGAACAAGTTGGGGTCTCCTTCCAAAGCGGAGGAGGTTTGCAGTTTAACAACTCGCGAAGGATGACTGTATGTTCCGATTCGGGTTAACTCGTGCGGAGGAGAAGCGCCTTACGCGATTGGTGACACCGGGACAGACGGAAAATAAGGCAGAGGATATTGAAACCCCCAATGATGAGGATGTGTCTTTGTGTGGGAAAGACCCCATCGCGGGCGAGTTAGTCCCTGCTGCAGGGCCTTGCGCTTTGCAAGATAATGATCACAAGATAGGTGAGTTTTGTGATGATCGTGGTTCTTTAGCCGGGTGTGGCGGCGATAGGGAGTCTTCCGATACCTCCGAGCAGGAGAGAGCCCCCGATGGGCCGTTGGCGTTGTGTTGTCGGGGAACTCTTCCAGGGGATTTGCCGGCAGAGATGGTAAGGGATTGCGCCGGGGGAGTGGGCCGTGATTTGGATCTTGGGGGGGAATTTGTCCCTATGGAGCCGCGGTCCCTGGAGGAGGCGAAGCTGACCGAAAGCGAGGTCGAGGCCCTCATCCTGAAGTTTTTGCTTGCGCGGGGGGAGGCCAGCGGCCGACAAATCGCGGACCAGGTGAAGCTTCCCTTTATTCTTGTTGAGCGTCTCCTGCGTGGGATGAAAAACGATCAGTTAGTGGCGCATCGGGGGGCGGCCCCGATGAACGATTATGTCTTCCAGTTGACCGAAATGGGCCGAGAGCGAGCCCGACGATTGGCAGCCCACTGCAGCTATTTTGGAGCAGCACCGGTTGCCTTAAGCGATTATGTGGCCAGTGTTCGAGCTCAGACCTTAAGCCGGCAGGTTCCCACCCGACGGGCTCTTGAAGCTGCCTTTGCCGATCTGATAATCGATAAAAGCCTCCTCGATCGCCTCGGACCTGCTGTTTGTTCCGGAAAAGGCCTCTTCCTTTATGGGTCACCGGGCAATGGCAAGACAAGTATTGCCGAGCGGGTATGTCGGGCGTTCGGCCCAATGATTTGGATCCCACGGGCCATAGGTGTCGATGGTGAAATCATTCGCCTCTTCGATCCTCTGAACCATGAAGAGATTCCGCTGGAGGAACCTCCTGGCCTTTACGACGGCAGAGCCATCGACCGCCGCTGGGTCCGCATCCGTCGGCCGACGATTGTCGCTGGCGGAGAGTTGACCATGTCCGCTCTTGAGGTAACTGTTAACACCTCCAGCGGTATCTGCGAAGCACCCCTTCAGCTTAAGGCCAATTGCGGGGTTCTAGTCATCGATGATTTTGGTCGGCAACGGGTCTCGGTAACCGACTTGCTCAATCGCTGGATCGTACCCTTGGAAAAGCGGTACGACTTTCTCAGCCTTCCTAATGGCAGGAAAATCACGGTACCTTTCGATGAGCTCATCATTTTCGCCACGAATTTGGAGCCACGCGATCTTGTTGACGAGGCATTTCTCCGGCGCATCCCCTACAAAGTGGAGATTCCTGATCCTACCGAGGAACAGTTTCGCAAACTGTTTGCCCTTACCGCTCGTCAGCTGGGACTTGCGCTGGAAGAGGAGGTGATAGAATATTTGCTGGAAAAACATTATCGGGCTGTTGGCCGGCCTTTGCGGTTCTGCCATCCTCGCGATCTACTCCTCCAGGTGCGAAACTACTGCGTGTATCATGAACTTCCCTTAGAGGTCAGGCCGGAGTATCTCGACTTAGCGGTAGCCACCTACTTTGCGGTTCTCTAGCCCTTGAGAGTGTTGACTGAAATTCCAGATTCTGGCCTAGGCTTAGTAAAGAGCGCGTTCTCTTCTGGGGGCAAGGAATCCAAGGAGTAAACGAGGTTTCCCAACCTCTCATGTAAGATGGGGTTGACCCTCCGATGCCCGCCAGTGCACCCACGAAAGGTAGTGACTTTGTTTGAGGCATGAGTCGGCCTTCCGGGCTGAAACCACCGTTTTTTTCTAAAGGGATAACTCCGTAAAGTGATCGGGCGCTTTTGGCTCGATTTGACATCAAGCTTTTTGGCTTCGTTTGATGTCAGTTCACAAGGGGATCCGGTTAACTTTGGCTTCCGCTTACGGATTACCGGATCTGCGGCATCCACAGGCATGACCGCCTGCTGAGAGAGAAAGACGCCTTGAGGTCGAAAAACACTGGCTAAATCCTGGCAAAGTTTCGCCCGACGCTGCCGCAGTAAGTTCCTGAAGTCCTGTGAATTGCCCGGCGGCTGGCATCCTATGTTCAGCCGGAGCTCTGCGGGTGACAAAAATCGGGAAGCGCGGCAAATTGTACAAACACTGCGACTGTGGCAAGGGAATAAACAGGAACCAAAGGCGCCACGCCGATTGCTGGCCAAGTACAAGTGTGCGAGAATACAAGTGGCGACGGGAATCGTGGGGACAAATAGGCGCCGAGGGAGTCGATCGCGATGCATTTAAACTGCCACGGGAATGAGCCGAACGAGGTTCCCGCCCTCCACCGCGAGAAAGCCCCGGAACACCTTCGATGTGCGGTGGTCACCGTCAGTGACACCCGTACACTTTCTACAGATCGAGGGGGGGCGTTAGCTGCCGAGCTTTTTGACCGCGCAGGCCATTTGGTAGCTTCGCGAAGCATCGTCCCTGACGATCCGGAGCAGATCCAAGCCATCCTCAAAAGGCTTATCGACGACGACCGGGTAGACGTCATCGTGCTCACCGGCGGAACGGGACTTTCCGCCAGGGATGTCACCCCGGAATCGGTCCGACCTTGGGTGACTCGCGAAATCCCCGGTTTTGGCGAGCTTTTTCGGATGCTCAGTTTCCAGGAGATTGGTCCGGCGGCGATGCTTTCCCGGGCCTTGGCAGCTGTCATCCACAAGACGGCCGTGTTTATACTCCCGGGTTCACCAGCGGCAGTGCGACTGGCCATGGAACGACTGATCTTGCCGGAATTGGGGCACATCGTTTACGAAATAAGGAGGTAGCTGTATTCTGTTCTGACCGCTCGTCGCCAAAAGCGGACGTCGGGGAGAGCGGTGAAATATTAAAGCTCGGGTCGCTTTCAGCCCTAAGCGCAAGCCTGGGGCACTTGGTGCCAACGGCAGAGCGCGAACCTGTTTCCCAGGGTGAAGGAGGGGAACCAAAGATAGTCGCGACTGGCACAGCGCAAGATTTTGACGGAAACCACACTCATTTTTGCGGCGGGCTACCAGGGGCAAGAATCTAAGCGCCTTGCTGGGGAGCCTGGCTCTCTGGTGGAGATGCGACCAGCGCGCCGCGTCGGAAGCACTCTGCCATGGCGGAAGGGACTTCTGCCTCGGCCAGAAGTCGCTCGGCGATCTTCCGCATCACCTCTGCATGGTTTTCCGCTTCTTGAGCCACCGCCAAAGCGCGGAAGCGTTCGGCGCGGGCGTTGGCTACCTGCATATCGGCCTTGGCTTGCTTTTCCCGAAGCCGGGCGCCTATGTTCTCCCCTACGTCGATGTCGGCAATGTCGATGGAAACAATTTCGAAAGCCGTTTGGCTATCCAGACCGCTTTGTAAGACCCTCTCGGATATTCGCCGCGGATTTTCCAGGACCTGCTTGTGATCGCGAGCGGATCCAATGGCGGAGATAATTCCTTGTCCCACCCGGGCGATGATCGTCTCTTCGGTCGCTCCACCGATAAGTTGTGCCAGATTGGTCCGTACGGTCACCCGGGCGCGGACGCGAAGTTCGATTCCATCCCGGGCAATAGCACTGAGGAATCCTGGCTCCCCGTATTTTGGGGCCGGACAATCGATCACCTTGGGATGGACGCTGGTTCGCACTGCCTCGTAGACGTCTCGTCCAGCAAGGTCGATGGCCGCGGCTTGGTCAAAACTTAGGTTGATGCCGGCCCGCCGGGCCGCGATCACAGCCTGAATGACCCGACGCACGTTTCCCCCGGCAAGATAGAGTCCTTCCAGACGGCTGACAGTAATTCCGGTGTTTCGCTCGGGGCCGAGACCGGCTTGCACGGCCATAATCTTGCATTCGACAATTTCCCGCGCGTCGACTCCCCGCAGGCTCATGCCGATGAGGCTGAGCATGCTCACATTAGCCCGGCACATGTAGGCTCGGAACCATAATCCGCCAAAATTCCATAAAACAATCGCCACTCCCACCAATATCAAGCCAATACTAACGAAAATAGCGATGGTAGGGGCGCTGAGCGTTGCGGCGACGACAGCTTCCACCGAAATCCTCCTTTGCAGGCTCGTAGGTATGGGGCCCCGATGTTGACCCGCCTCGTACCCCATTTTCACTATATGGCCCCCTGCAATCAGGCTGGGATTTGTCCGAATTTGCTGACTGCCAAGGGCTCTTGTCCGGAGAAATCGTCTACGGCTGCGGTCTTAATTGTGAAGATCTCTTTTGGAGCTCCTGGTAAGCCACCTTTAAAAGAGGATGAGCAGGCTCGCGACGAAGGGCTTCTTCCAGAGCTTGAAGAGCCCCTGACAGGTCGCCTAAAGTTTCCCGCACGGCGCTTAGGGCGAAGTAGTTTTGGGGTGTGGGCGACAGTTCCACGGCCTTCTGGGCGAGGGTCGCGGCGTCGTCAACATGATGACCGTATTGAAGCAGCAAGTCAACAAGGGCCTCATATGGCTCTGGGGCAGTGGGCGCAAGCGCTGCTGCTTGCCGAAAAGACTTTTCTGCCTGGGCGAAAAGTCCTAATCGCCTTTCCACCTGTCCTTTGCGGAACCAATGTCCCGCCTGCGCTTCGGGGAGCCGCGAGATTTCCTCCCACTGTTCGCAGGCTTCCCTCAGGCGCTGCGACTGTTCATAAAACGTGGCCAAAGCAAGGCGGCAATCCATGGTGTGCGGGGCGATGGCGGCGCCCCGGATCCAATGGGCTTCGGCCTTGCGCGGATCCCCGAAGCTTGTGTGGACATTTCCCGCTGCCAAGTGGAAGTTGGCTGCCAACCGCTGTTGGGTGGGCAAATCTTGATACTGTCGGCTGCGCTGACGGTCTTGCTCCATTTCCTTTTCTTTAAGTTCGACGAATTTCTCCCGCCACTTCCTAGCCTCCTCTCTTTCCCCCAGCCGGGCGCATACTAGCGACAGCGAATGATACGCCGCGGTGTAGTCCGGTTCGCACTGAATAGCCGCCAAATGGGCTTTTTTGGCTTCCTCGAACCGGCCCAATTGCATGAGAGCTTGACCCAGCCAATAGTTGCTATCGCCGGCTTTGGGAAAGTGGGCGACGTAGTTGCGTGCGGCTACCAGCGCTTCCTCCCCACGATTCTGTCGTAAAAGTACGTCCACAAGCAAACTGTGTGAATGCCCGGCGTAAGGATCAAGCTGCACAGCGCGGCGAAGATAATCGACTGCCTCATCCAGTGCCTCGCGACGCGATGCCAACCACCCAAGCCCATTGAAGGCCGGGGCGAAATTCGCATTGAGTTCTAGAGCCTGACGCCAGAGCTTCTCTGCCTCCACATATTTGCCTTGCCGGTTGTGGAGCATGGCAGCCAACGCGAGGGCTTCCGGCCGATCCGGAAGATCTTCAATCAGATGCTGGCAAACCAAAAATGCCTCCCGATTGAGTTCCTCCGCAGTTTCAGGGAGTTTGGTCGGAAGCCGGAGCAATTCCCCCGCTTGTTTCACGCGTGTTTCCCAATCGGCCGGCGGGGGTGGCATGGGCGGCAAACCGCCCGCGGTTCGCCCGGGCGAACTCGGCCGGCCCCGGACATCCCCCGCAGCTTGCTCCGCAGAACCCCGGTTCTGCTCCGCCTGATCCCCAGATTGCCTTAAGGAGGGTTCTGAAGCTGGCCCAATCTGAATGCCAAGACCCCTCATAACAAGCCAATGACTAAGATGCTGAGTCCACCCCCAGGCTAAGATCGCTGCGGATACACACAAAAGGATCACAAGGCCCGACCAAACTAGTGAGGCCCGCTGGACAAGTCGCGCCATGGCCCATCCTTCGGAGATTGATTCCCCCCACCAGGAGGAGTTCTGGTCCACATCGTGCTGGGGAGCTGGGATTGATGTCGCATCGGACCGAGTGGGTGCCTGTAGGGTGTCCAATCCCTCGGGGAGAGGGTTCGTAACGCGAGGACCTACCGACCTTTCCGGCGTGGCATCCCCAACCGCCGAAACTAAGTTGCAAATGGCCTCCTCCGATAGGGTTCTCTCTAAATCTGGTACGGTTCTCTCTAGTGATGTGGCCTGCGGAATCCTTTCGCCGGCAAGGTCTCCAGAAATCGAACTATTTGCCGATTGTGCGTCTCGGTCTAAGATGGGGGGTTCCTGCGGCGTTAAGCCTGCCGAGGAGCTCGTAGCCTGCGGGTGCGATTCCGGCATATCGAGGTTGGAGGAAGCATCCACGTCCTCGCGATTCGGCGCGGTCTCGGGTGGTTGATTAGCAAAGGGAGTGCGACCGCCCTCGGGTAGAAGATTCATCATCGCAGAGTCCCTCGATTAGGCGACACGTGTGGCTTTTGGAGACGAACAATCGTACCACCCTTCAGCATCGCCGCTTGTTAAACGACCTGCCAGTTGGGTCGGGGTCTCACGAAATTGGTAATTAAACTGAAACGTTGGGGGGAATGTCACCCAAGTCTACCTTGCTTGCGGCTCGTTTCTAGCCCATTATAATGCCAAGCCGTTTGCCGGCATTGCGTTTGGCGTCCGCGATGGAGGGCTACACATGCCAATGCAAGATCCCGGAATTCGTCGAGTGGTATGGGGTGAAGTACTCCCGTGGTTGCTTATTTTCCGGCTATTTCGCATTGCTCGGAGAGTTCGGCTTTTGGTCCTGGCTGCGGCGGCGGTGGTCGTAACGGCCGGAGGGTGGGCTATTCTGGACGCGTTATTTCGCGGAATCGGTGGCATAATTCCCCACCAGGGAGGGCCGGACAGTGCGTCCGTTTCCTTAGGTCTGGATGCCTTGGTGCCGGACAAGCCCAGTTTGGATCATTGGTTAGGTCATCAGCCCAACCGGGCGATCCTCCTGGAGCGGTGGCCCGACCCTATTTTCGGAACCTGGGAGCAGTTTTCCCGACCCCTCCTTCAGATTATCGTGGGGGCCCGATCCTTGTCAGAGGTTGGGTTCTGGGTTTTGGCCGGGCTATGGGCCATAGGTGTCTGGGGGTATTTTGGGGGGGCGATGTGTCGGACGGCGGCCTTGGCTCTCTCCCGCGACGAGTACATCAGTTTCAGAGATTGCCTGCTTCATGCCCGCAAGAAATGGCTATCGCACATCGGTGCACCGGCTATACCCTTAATCCCGGTAATTCTGGGGGCCTTTTTCCTTGCCTTGGGGGGGATATTCCTTCGGGCAGACTGGGGTACGTTGCTGGTGGCTTTGTTGTGGCCGTTGGCTCTTGCGGTTGGATTGCTCATGGTTGTCTTAGGGGTGGGAGTACTCCTCGGGTGGCCCCTCATGTGGGGGGCATTAGCAACGGAAAATGCCGACGCCTTTGATGCAGTCAGCCGAAGTTTTTCTTACCTCTTCCAGCGTCCTCTCAATTACCTCTTTTATGTACTTGTGGCAGCTGCCCTAGGTGTTCTGAGTTGGCTGGTAGTGGCAAACCTCGCAGCGGCGACGATTTTTGTCACGTTTTGGGCTGTGGATTGGGGCGCCGACGTTAGCCGTTGGGCTACGGTGGAATCGGCTGCACAAAGAGATGTGAGAAGCATTCTCCTAGGATTAAGTCAATTAGGACCCGTCGGATGGGTTGGGTCCAACCTCCTTGGCTTTTGGAGTGCTTTGGTGAAACTAGTGGCGGCCAGCTTCCTTTATAGCTATTTCTGGACGAGTGCCTGTGCGGTTTACCTTTTGCTTCGTCGGGATGTGGATGCGACGGAAATTGACGAGATCTATCTTGGGGATCGGCCGACGGTGAGTCTCCCGGAGATAAAGACAGAGTTGAAAGGTCCTTCGCCGCCGCCTCCTCCGCCGGGAGTCGGCGAAGCTTCCGGGAGTGTCGCATCGCCAGCACCACCACCCGCACAAAAGTCCGCCACTTTTGCGGCAAGCCCACCACCAGCAACGGACGCGGCTAAGAAACCGCCCGCTTGAAGGGGGACCTATGTAAACCTGTGCAGAACCAATTTCGCCTCGAAAATCCGTTGGCAATTTTTCGGCGCAATCGTCCGAAATCCGGGGAGTTACTCGTCTTCATTAGGGGTCGCGCGGGGCGGTTGTTCCGGCAAGAGGGTGACGGCTTGGTACCCAGTTTAAACTTTGGAGTTTGGACTTGCCACAGCGGATGGCAGGCCTCCTTTTGGGATTTTGGACGGCTTAAGCTTCCGGTTTGCAGTTTCTTCGGTCTTATCGCGCGTGAGGGGTTGGTCTAAAAAGCGCCAGCGGATCTGCTTAGTGCCATGTGGTGCGTAACCGCGAGCGATCGATTCAGGATGATCACTTTTCGCTCTCTCCTTCCCCGAAAGGCACGTTCATCCGCGGAATGGGTAGGCAACCCCCGACCCAGGCGCGGCACAACTGATAGCGAGTACCAGGAAAATCCGGAATGGATGGTTGTCTTTCGATCTTTTTGGTGTGGCGGGACACAGAAGAGGGAAAAGAAGTCGTGACGCGGTGTCGTTACGCGATAAAACCTCGAGACCTCATGGTGCTTAATCTTGGTGATTTTTTGGTGCTCAATCTTGGTGAATTCTTCTGCTTGCAATAAGCAGAGTTTTGCTGCTATTCGTAGCCTGGTTGTGGCTGGGCGAGTTTTAGATTGTTGGCTACGCTGATTTACTCGGCCGCCATTTGATCCCAAGCAATTGCATTACTTGCATGATTAGCACATTAGTAATACTAAGTGGGGGTATCAATACCCACAATATTTAGGTTGCCTTTAGAAGGGTAACTCTTTCCGAGGAGCCATCAAGCACTGTTCAATTAGCATGCCTGACCTAGCGTGCGCGGAGATCGTTTCCGACATAGCTACCGGGAAATTCCCCTTTTGGTGTATGTCTTTACCCCACAATAGTTGTTCTAAGACAGTGTTGATAGCCTGGAGCCGACTTGCCCTAGTCATTGGTACGGGATAATGTTGCAGGACTAAATTTCTTGCGGGTGGATAAACCAAAGGTCGGCGTCTTGCCTGCGTCTCCTTGGGGGTATTAACCGACCCGGAGATGGCAGGGTTGGCTACCACGGATGAAGTATCGCGGATTAAGAATCGATGCGGATAAGCTCGTAAGCCATGGCAAAGAAAAGCGCTTCGTCGGGACAGTCGCTTGTGATAGTGGAATCCCCGGCCAAAGCCCGGACCATTAGCGGCTTTTTGGGGTCGGAGTTCCGGGTTGAGGCCAGTATGGGACACGTGCGGGACCTGCCGAATAATTCGGGGGATGTCCCTCAGGAATTTCGGGGGAGGTCGTGGGCCGATCTGGGTGTCAACGTGGAGGAGGACTTTAAACCGATTTACGTTGTTCCCAAAGATAAACAGAAACATGTGTCTAAGTTGCGGCAAGCAGTAAAGAAAGCAGTGCAGCTGTACCTGGCGACCGACGAAGACCGAGAGGGGGAGGCGATCAGCTGGCACCTGCTCGAGGTGCTGAAAGATGAGGTAGAAAAGAAGCGGGTTCCGGTCCATCGCCTGGTGTTTCACGAGATCACGCGGGAAGCCATTATAGAGGCCTTAAGGTCCCCCCGGCAGATCAACCAGCATTTGGTGCGGGCGCAGGAGGCGCGGAGAATCCTCGATCGGCTCTACGGATACGGCCTGTCTCCTCTTTTGTGGCGGAAGATTAGGACCGGTCTTTCGGCGGGGCGTGTGCAAAGTGTGGCCCTGCGTTTAGTGGTGGAACGCGAGCGGCAGCGGATTCGCTTTCGACCGGCAGAGTACTGGGATCTATTGGCCGTCTTCCATAAAAGGGGTGACGGAGGCTTCGAGGCGAAGCTTGTCAGCTTAGAGGGAAAAAGAATTCCGGAAGGGCGTGATTTTGATCCCGCCACGGGTGAGCCCAAGTCGCCGGATCTGCTTGTGTTGACAAAGTCGGAAGCCGAGCGTTGGGTGCAGGTGCTTCGTCAGTATTCGGATCCCCCTCGGGTGGCCGATGTTGAGGAAAAGCCTTATGTTTCCCGACCCGCTCCGCCGTTCATTACCAGCACCTTACAGCAGGAGGCCAACCGAAAGTTTGGCTTCACAGCGCGGTACACCATGCAGTTGGCCCAGGCTTTATATGAAAATGGTCACATCACGTACATGCGAACCGATTCGACGCACCTTGCGACTGCGGCCGTGGAATGTGCCCGCGACATGATAGCCTCGCTTTTTGGTCCCGAGTATTTACCCCCGGAACCCCGGGTGTACCGCACCAGAGTTCGCAATGCCCAGGAAGCCCACGAAGCCATTCGCCCGGCTGGCCATCCTTTTCGGACTCCGGAGGAGCTCCGCTCGATTTTGTCTGCCGATGAATGGAAGCTGTACGAACTCATTTGGAAAAGGACGATCGCTTGCCAGATGCGGGACGCAGTGGGCAAGCGGCTGATGGTGGAAGTTGCCTACGGACCGGCACGCTTTCAAGGTTGGGGAAAGACCATTGAGTTCCCAGGTTACCTTCGGGCTTATGTGGAGGGTCGTGATGACCCGGAATCGGAGCTTGCGGATCGGGAGGTGCTCCTCCCGCCATTGTCTTTGGGAGAGGAGCTCATCTGCGAGCACCTGGAACCGAAAGGACACACGACGCAGCCGCCTCCGCGGTTTACCGAGGCAACCTTAATCCGGGCGTTGGAGGACTTGGGAATCGGCCGGCCCAGCACGTACGCCACCATTATCGACACGATCTTGTCGCGAGATTACGTTTTCAAACGCGGCCCTGCTCTTGTACCGACATGGTTAGGTATGGCAGTGACACAACTTTTGGAGAAGCACTTCCCGGAACTTGTTGACTATCAGTTCACTGCCCAAATGGAGGAGGAGCTGGACGCCATTAGCCGCGGTGAGGCCGATCCCACTGAGTACCTGAAGAAGTTTTATTTCGGCAACGAGACCCCCGGATTGAAAACCTTGTTGGAGGCAAAAATCGGGGAGATTCAGCCGGGTGAAGTTGCCCGAATTTTGATCGGAAAACCCCAGGGCGAAGGTCCTGAGGCGGAGGCGATCTACCTCCGGCTGGGCCGTTACGGCCCATATCTGGAGCAAGGAAAGAGACGGGCGCCGGTGCCAGCGCAATTGGCTCCCGATGAGCTGACGGGAGAAAAGGCACTGGAACTTTTACGAGAAGCTGAAGAACAAGAAAAGCCTATCGGCTTTTGTCCTCAGACTGGTCGACCCGTGTTTGTCAGATCCGGCCGTTTTGGTATATACGTCCAGCTCGGTGATGGTACCGACGGTCGGAAAGTCCGGAAGGTGTCGCTTCCTCGGGGCGTTTCCCGCGATCAGGTTACGCTGGAGTTGGCCCTCCAGTATTTGGCCCTGCCATGGGAAATTGGTAAACATCCGGAGACCGGCAAGCCGATTACGGTCAAGATCAGCCGATATGGTCTATACGTCGAGTGCGGCAAAGAGACGCGTTCGCTGCCCCCAGAGATTGCCCCGCTGACAGTTACCTTCGAGCAGGCTTGTGAACTTTTATCCCAGACAAAGGACCGGCGAACTCGTACTCGCGCTCAGGAACCCCTTAGGGTTTTCGTTTTGGGTGAAAATGGTCAGCGCGTCATACGCGTTATGAACGGGCGTTACGGCCCGTATGTAACCGATGGCACAATCAATGCTTCTCTACCCAAGCAGTTAACCGTTGATGAGTTGACGGCGGAGCGGGCTGAAGAACTCCTCCGCGACCGTGCGGCAAAAGGGGCAGCGGGGAGGAGGGTTCGCAGGCGGACTCGGCGAGCCGCTCGGTCCCGATCTCTCGCTACTCAAGAAGCTCCAAATGCCTCTCAGGTTTCCGTTTCGGAAGAAAGTTCCACGAAAGAATCCGACTCCCACGAAGTTGGCTAACTCGCCCCCAAGCCTGTGGCTGAGCCAAGTTCTCTTGGCTGATAAGCCCGCCCAAACCTGTGCGTGGCTCATGTGGTTACGGATCGCTCGCGGGCAAATGCTGATGAGACTGGCCGTGGATAAGCGGAAAGGATAGGGAGG
>CALKER010000020.1 GCA_938084835.1 uncultured Thermoguttaceae bacterium | reverse complement strand
AGGAGTTATTCCCATGCGTCTGTGTCAGCAAAAAAGCGCTCGTGGGTTTACCCTTGTGGAATTGCTCGTCGTTATTGCGATTATCGGGATTTTAATTGCGTTGCTGCTCCCGGCAGTTCAGGCTGCCCGGGAAGCGGCTCGTCGCACGCAATGTGTCAATAATCTCAAACAAATGGGGCTGGCTCTTCACAACTATCACGATGTGTATAGTACCTTGCCGCCAGGGTCCACGTTGGCAATGAGGGGTTCAGGCTTCTCCATTCGATGGGCCATCAATTGGAAGACTGCGATTCTTCCCTTTATCGAGCAACGAACGGTTTTCGATCAACTCAACTTCATTAGCGGGCTTTTCTGCCCCTGGCCCGACGGCCGAATTACCGGAAACTTGGTCTTAGAACGACTCGTTGTTGGTGTGTACAAATGCCCTTCATCGCCGTGGCATCCTCTCACCGATAATGACAGGGGTGCATGGGCCCATAGTTCGATGGAGCTGGTACAGAAGCACGAATACGTGGGAATCTCTGGCGCATTCCCCGATCCCGCCGGCCGAACCACGGAATGTCGGCAGGTTCTTTATGGACAGGTGTGTCGAACCGGTCCACTGGTCATTAACGAGGCTAAGTCCTTTGCGAAACTCATCGACGGTACTTCCAACACCATGCTGGTTGCGGAGCAATCAGGTCAAGTGCGAGTGGTGGAGGGCGGAGTGCTTCGCCCGCGGCCGATCCGTTGCCAATGGATTGGGGGTTGGGCCGGCGGTGACTCCGAACGTCTCGACGTCAGCCGTGTGGACCAAATCACCTCTGTTATCCGTTTCTATGGTACCGGGTTGACCAATGTGAAATTCGCACCTAATTATCCAACTGCAGGAGATGATATTCAAAACGAGGGCTCCGGATATACCTACGGAACCAATACAATCATCAACTCGTTTCATCCGGGCGTTGTAAACGTTTGTTTGGCCGATGGGAGCGTGCGCGCTATTAGCGACACGATTGACATCGACACCTGGCGGCGCCTTGGATCGGCGGATGACGGGCTAACACTTGGGTCGTTCTAAAATCGAGCCCAAGATGGACTTTCCGGTGCTGCCAATACGGTGTGGGAATCACCCCTTGCCGGTGCTGCACGCAGCAGGAAAATCGTTGGGCCCCCAGCACGGCTTTATCCCTTCGCGCTTTCTGTCTTCTTTCATGATTTTTTCAGCGCGTGGCTGATCATTTTCTGCCGGCATCAGCCGGTCGCTTGGTAGGTTACAGCGGCCAGGAAGAGAACCGATAATTCCGGTACCTTAGGAGACATCTTCATGAACCAGCTGAGAAGGCACATATTCGTGGGGCTGGCGGCGGCGCTTTTCGCATTTGCGATCGCAGGGTGTGGACATTCTGCGGCTCGGCAGGTGGGTTCGGTAGAGGGAACTGTTAAACACCAAGGAAATCCGGTGACGGGCGGCTTTATCGTCTTTAGTAACCTCCAAGCAGGTGTCGTACAATCCGCTCGGCTGGAAGCTGACGGGCGGTATCGCATCCCCCAGATCCCGGTGGGGGATTACACAGTTTACTTCAGCGACCCGCCACCTCCCTTCCCAGACGAGGAACGGCAGGCGGCACCACCGCAGCCAATCAACGTACCCCCAAACTACAAATCGGCACAAACAAGCGGACTGTCGGCAAAGGTGTCGGCGGGCAGGAACGTGATCGACTTTACGCTCGAATAGAGTTCAAGTAAGGCAAGGCTTTAACAAGGCAAAAGGCTAAAGTTCGAGGCAACCTGCGCGGGATTGAGGCCGCCCAAATATACCGACAGCAGGCTTTCTTGTTGAGCATGGAGTCGCCCAAGCTTAGCACGGTTTGGTGCCGCTTCGGGCAGGTAAGTGAGTCTTTCAAGAGTGAACCTAGGGGAAACTAGCGGCTACCAAAGAGGCCAAAAAGCCATGCGGTTTGTTATGTATGGCAACGGCTTTTTCTTTTTCCGGGCAATTTCGGTCCGGCTCACCACCAACCACTAGTGTGCGAGAAATCGCGGTCATGCCTCTGCCACGGCACGGTCGATGAGCCCCTGCATACGTCCGGCAAATTGATCCACCCAATACGGCAAAAAAAGCGAAGCGAACTCACTTTGGCATACAACGCTTCGCGGTATCACCCCAAGGATAGCCGTGCCAATTCGGCGGTTCATCTCTCGTGTTGCCAAAAGCCCCTCGGGAAGCCCTGCCAGCCGGTGTTCCATTAAGTTCCGCAGAAGTTTCCAAATCACTGGATTTTGTCGCCCCTGGGTGCGCCACTCCGTTGCGAACTCGGCCGCCCGATCGGGATCGGCGGCATAGTGAGTGACCGGTACCCATGATCCGACCCATCCGATGAGTTGATCGGTCCACCCCGCTACGATTTCAGGTACATGTGTCACACGCTGATGGGTCCGTCCGTGCTGGGACAAGCTTGTAAGCAGTTGGCGTGCCCGGGCAATGACCTGCAGGTGTCCCATTAGGACGCTATGCGCCAAGGGCTCAAGTTGCGGCTCGTGACCCAGATGATCCCAGCCACAGCTAATGGCTGCCCACACCCGGCTGAGCAGTTCTGTGGCGAAGATCTCCACCGCAAGGCCCTCTGCGGCCGTCGAGGTAAATGCTAGGCTGGGCGGCTTGTCCGGATCGGCAAGGCTCTCTTCGGCAGCCTTTAGCAGCCGCATCCATTGATCGTTCCGCAATTTGCCGGCAAGCCAATACTCAAATTGGAGTTCCCCGGACGATGCTGATGCAAAAAGCAGCTGCGGGACTTCTCGACCCACCAGCAACGCAAGAAGAGACAACTCGCGATACGTCATCGGAAAACCTCACCTCTCACGTTCCGCCCGCGCTTCGCCAAAATGTGTCCATACCCCACACTTGCCGTGCGGCAGACCGCCGTCAACACGGGACTGGGTGCGGCCGGCATCTCACTCTCATGCGCTAAAATTCAATGCCAGCTTGAAAATTCGGGCGAGTTCCCCCGAGTTGACAGACTGTTCTCAGGAACTGCCACAAGTTCTTCCTGCTTCCGGGGCAGTTGGCCCTTGTGCTACCCAGCTCAAACTAGTGGAAGTGCTAGTCGAAACCCTGGCAGGAGCCACAGCCCATCGCACCCGGGCCCACATCGTTTCACGTAGATAGAAGCCACGTGTTGCAACTTTTGTGCCAGCTTTAAAATCGGTCCCACCACCGCCGTGATCACCACTTCTTTAGGTGAGGACTGTTCGCCCTCCGGGACACCGATTTTTCTCAGGTCTTAGGTTTTTTCCCAGGCTTTAGACTTAGTGTATCAGTTTTTCCGGGAATTTGGGCTCTTTGCAAAGTCGGGAGACATTTTCCGGCAGAGGTAGGAATGAAATTCTCGCCGGCAAAAAACGAAACTAACCCTCTAAACCGCTGGGTATCTCCACACCTCCTAGTACGTACTTCGTAATGGGTACTGTGGCCCCTCAAATACCTGCCACCGGCTGATTTACATTTTGGAGTTGAGGAGCGAGGTCCTTTTTGCAACGACAATCGTTCACTTTCGGATGCATTCCGGTCCCTACAAACTGTGCCGAAGGGGAAGCACACACTGGAAATGCAAGATACAGGATCATTCGATACCACCCGACAATGGGATCCAACCGTTAACGGGCTCCAAACCGGCAGTGGGACTCATTCTCTTGAACACATGAATAGAAGCCGATTACTTCCCGCTTTCCAAAGGAAGCTGCAACCCTCGAAAGCCTTCACCCGAATCGTGAGGAGAGCAGTTCGGGCAAAGTGCCCCCTCAGGCAGATCGCTTCGCTGCCGCCGACACAGAGCTCGCAGTTGGCTGAGTGGTGGCCTAAGCCTCCCCTTTTCCGATAAGTAGCGTTCCAGCCTCTAAACCTGTGTGTTACCTTAAAGAAGTTTTCGGCTCGTTAGCTTGTGAGATACTGTGCAGAATCAGTGGAGGCGTTTCTCTTCGAAAAAACCTCCTTACAAATTTAGTTTCTTGCCGGACGGAATTCCTTCGGAAACACATTCCCAACCGACCGTGACCGGCCGCGGCGTCACTGGCCAAGAAAGAAGGTTGCCCTCACGTGGCGAACGAGCCTCGGGTTGCCTAAAGGCGACTGCCGAATAGATGCCACACAATTCTGCACGACTTGTACGTAGTAAGGAAACAGTTAAGATTCCTCCTAATGCACAAGCCGGATGCTCGGGGGGACCTTTGCGTCTGCCCTGCCTGGTGCTGACAGAGCGTGGGAGGCAGCAGCAGTGATGTGCGAGGCCCGACCGAGGGCTACCCGCGCCGGAGAAGCCATGGCAACAAATGGTTGTGGCTTGTAAAGTAACCACCAAAATTTGCGCGTTACACCTGTGCTTTTATGCTAGGGAGACGTAACCGGGCGTTGCTTAAGATAGTTCGGTTTAAACGGCTGGCTCGCGCAGGTTGCCAGTTCAAAGTGGCACGACCCGGGAAGAAAATTAGCCCGATCGAGGAGGAAATGGATCATGGCTCATTTGGCGGGTAAGGTCGCTGTGGTAACAGGAGGGGGAGGAATTCTCTGCAGCGCAATGTGCAAGGCTTTAGCCGAGCACGGAGCCCAAGTGGTCGTAATGGATTTAAACTTCGAGGCGGCAAACCGCGTGGCAGGTGAAATTCGCCTGAATGGGGGAAAAGCTCTGGCTGTGGCAGCCGACGTGCTTAATAAAGAGAGTTTACGCCGCGCACGCCAAACGATTCGTGAACAGTTCGGTCCCACGGAGATCTTAATCAACGGTGCCGGAGGCAATCGGCCTCAGGCGACCGCAAGTCCCGACCAGTCGTTTTTCGACATCACTCCGGAATCGATTCAGTGGGTCTTTAATCTCAACTGTCTGGGGACGATTCTTCCCTGCCAGGTCTTCGTTCCCGATATGGTGGAGCTCGGGAGAGGCGTGGTGATCAACATCACTTCGATGGCCGCCATCCGTCCCCTGACGCGGGTGGTAGCTTACGGGGCTGCCAAAGCCGCCGTAGCAAATTTTACTCAGTGGCTCGCTGTGCATCTTGCGCAGAATTACACGCCCAAGATTCGGGTCAACGCTATCGCCCCTGGATTTTTCCTTACGGAGCAGAATCGCTACCTGCTTGTTGACGAAGGAGGTCGTCCCACCGCTCGTGGCCAGACCATTCTGGCTCACACGCCGGCGGGCCGCTACGGGGAACCGGACGATCTTCTGAGCACGCTTCTGTGGCTGGTGGACGATCGTTCGGCATTTGTGACAGGAGCGATCATTCCGGTGGATGGGGGATTTTCGGCCTACGCCGGTGTCTAGGCCCCTTTCCCCAGTGCCAGCTCGACAAACGAATATCCGAAGGGGCCTCAAGGCAACACCGTGCAGTCACTAGGCTCGTGTCGCGGCCACCACTCGGAACTCCTCCTTCCTCAGGGGATATCTGCCATCCAGGGACATTATCCTTTGGAGCTTTGCTCGCCTTGCAGATATACTTACAAGGGCACCAAGCAAATAGCTTGGCCGCCTCGGAGTGTTTTAGAGAAAGCAAAAAACAAATCTGAATGCAACGTAGGACCAAAAACAATCCACACGTTTCAGGGAGTAACGGCGATCGATGCTAGCTAAGGACATTAAACCAGGAATGGTAGTGGGTTACCAGGGAGCCCCATGCTACATCGAATCGGTGACCGTGCAAACACCGTCGGCTCGCGGAGTTGCCACTATTTATAAGCTCCGGGCAAGAAACCTAAAAACCAAGAAAAAGGTCGACATTGTCCTCCGGGGGGAAGAGCAACTGCAAGATGCCGATTTCCAACGGCGACCCGTGAAATTCCTCTACGCCGATGCGACCCACTGCCACTTTATGGATCAGGAAACCTTTGAACAGTATTCACTGGCACACGAGGAACTGGAGGACGAGCGACCTTATCTTACCGAGGAATTGGAGGGGGTCTTCGCCTTAATCTACGAAGGCCGATGTGTTGCCATTCAGATCCCTGTGGCAGTGGAGTTGCGAATTGTGGAATGCACTCCAGCGGTTCGTGGTGGTTCTGCAACATCACGCAATAAGCCGGCAAAGCTTGAAACAGGGTTGGTAATCCAGGTCCCGGAATACCTCAGTCCCGGGGAAAAAGTGAAGGTCGATACGCGGACGGGCGAATTTCTCGGTCGAGTGGGCTAGCTCTCCTGCAAGTCCACTGGGATAGGGGGCCAAAGGCGTTTTGTGGGAGGAGCCTGGTTGGGAACCGGGTAATGGCTCAGGCTTTGGTTACCCAAATTGGGAGGGATGAAAGATGAAAGGCTGCACAAACCTTGTTGTGGTTATAGCAACATTTGGGATTAGCCCGTTGTGTCTGGCAGCGAAGGTCCCGGGGCTTCCCGATACAACCAAGATGAATGTACTTTTCATCAACATCGAAGACTGCAATGCAGCTGCTCTTGGATGTTACGGGAATCCCATTTGCAAAACACCGCATTTGGATCGGCTATGTGCCACAGGTGTGCGTTTTGATCGGGCTTATGTACAAGCTGTGGCTTGCAACCCGTCGCGCGCGTCATTTCTCACGGGGCTTCGTCCGCTTACTAATCGAGTAACAAACAACGGGCAGGAAATGGACGCCCACTTCCCCGATTGGGTAGTGACGCTACCGGAAATCCTGAAAAACAAAGGGCTCTATCTGGCGGTTGTAGGAAAATTCTTCCACCGGACTGAGTACGCGGAGAAGCAGCTTTCCGTGTTTGATCGCATTGAGATGTACGTGCCGCCGCCAGGATGGAAGGGTCCAGAGCCAATACTGAAATTCCCGCCGGTGTCCCGTCCGCCAGGATGGGAACCCCCTCCAAAGGACAGACAAAGCCGCGAGTATCGAGAATGGCGGCGAAAGCATTCCGACCGGTATGGCGACTCTGGGCTAAGTCGGGAAGAAGAGGGTGACTACCGCATGGCAGCCGTGGGGGCAGCTTTGCTCCGCGAATTTTCCCAGACCGGGCAACAATTTTTCCTGGCCGTAGCGCAGTCACGCCCGCACACGCCACTCATTTGCCCGCGAGAGTATATCCAAATGTACGATCCAGCCAAGATTCCTCTGCCTCCGGCCCCACCAGAGAGCCTCGTGAACTTCCCCTACCCCAAGCGGGCGGTAGGCGGCAATCCCGATATTTTCACCCTGAAACAGCCCACGCCGGAGCAGGCCCGCGAAGCAATCGCTGCCTACTATGCCTGTCTTACATTCGTCGATGACAACATCGGCATGCTCCTTCAGACTCTAGAGGAGACCGGGCTGGCGAAAAACACCATAGTCATCTTTCTCGGCGATCACGGGTTCCACTTAGGGGATCATGGTTTTTGGTCGAAGTATTCGATGCTCGAGGCCACCCATCGGGCCCCCCTAGTGGTGCGGGTGCCAGGAGCACCAGCCAACGGGAAAAGCTGCGGAGAAATTGTGGAATTTGTCGACATCGTGCCAACTTTGGGTGAGCTCCTCGATTTAGAGCTTTCCCCAAATTTAGAAGGCGTAAGCTTTGCCCCCCTTCTTGTCGATCCCGATCGGCCTTGGAAGAAAGCCGCTTTCATCGTTGAGGACGATGCCGATGCCTTTGGTCAGTGCGTGCGGACCAAGAAATTCAGTTACATGGAGTTTGAGCGAGGTGCCATCCCTGCCGCCTTGTACGATTTAGAAAAAGACCCTTGGGAGACGATCAATGTTGTGGATGACCCCGCTTACGCGGAGGTGCGGCGGCAAATGGCAGAGCTCCTCCGCGCCGGCTGGAAAGCTGCCTTGCCAAATGACCTCCTTCAAGAAAAAGAGGCCGGCAGAGCAAAATCTGCCCCAGCCGGCCCCTAAGAATGGCAACGGCTCCCTGCAACTTAGCGCGCGATCGGCCTTACCTTCACAGCCCCAATTACCTGATGGTCCCTGGACCAATCGCACGGGCATTCCATCGGCCCGTTAAATCCGGCCCAAAGGCATCCGACAACCCGACCAACAACCCCTGCTCCTTTTTGCCACCGGAAGGCAATCCCGAACGGACACAACCGCCCCCAAGGGCCAGAATCCCCGGACTGCAATAGAGGCCCTCGGTTACGAGCAACCCATGCTCGTGCCGCATGTGCCACATAAGAAGCAATTGCCTGCGCGGCGCGTAATAGAGCCGCAGGTGTCACAAATGGGGTTGTCATCCTGATAACGTAACCAGGAATCGATCGGCGCCGGATGGGTGGAGGCCGATGTGGAATTGGTGTTTGTCTCCCACGGATAGTCCCACAGGGGGACGAGAGTGGTTTTATCCGAAGGGCGCACGTCCCCATTGCCTGAAGGGGTGCCAGTCAAGGTCCCCTCCGGCTCCGGCGGGCGGAGCGCGGTGGCAACCGTGCTGGTGGGGCCTTCGGCGGTTTGGGCTGGGGATGGTGCCCTTAACTGTTGGGATTTAGCCCCACCGTCTGCTGGTGCCGCGGGTCCCGTCGCTCCCCCGCCACTGCGGGATCGCAGCTGCTCCCGATATCCCGGCAGGAACATAATTCCGAGCCACCGGAAGATGTAATCCACAATACTTGTCGCTACGCGGATATCGGGATTATTAGTGTACCCCCACGGTTCAAAACGCGTGTAGGAAAATTTGTTGACATAGACCTCCAGCGGAACACCGTATTGGAGGCTCATCGAAACAGCCGTGCCAAAGCAGTCCATCAACCCGCCAATTGTGCTCCCCTCCTTGGCCATGGTAATGAAAAGCTCGCCGGGCCGACCATCCGGATAAAGTCCCACCGTAATATAGCCCTCGTGACCGGCGACCGAGAATTTGTGCGTGATCGAGCGGCGGGTGTCCGGCAAGCGCTCGCGGCGGGGCGGCGGGACCTCCGTCGGCTTCTTGGCAGCTTCCTCCTTTTTCTTCGTAACTAAGACCTGCACCCCTTTGGAACCGTCGCGGTAGATGGCCACGGCCTTTAGCCCAAGCCGCCACCCTTCCATATAGGCATTAGCCACATCTTCCACCGTGGCGTCCCGTGGCATATTGATGGTCTTGGAAATCGCACCGGAGAGGAACGGCTGGGCGGCGGCCATCATCCGAAGATGCGCTCGCCAGGCAATACATCGAGTCCCCTTCGGCGGCGGAAAAGCACAGTCGAAAACCGGCAGATGCTCCGGGCGAAGATGGGGCGCGCCTTCTATTCCGTCCTCCCGCTCAACGTAGGCCACAATCTCTTCGATTTGCTCCGGCGAATAACCTAGCGACTTCAAAGCGAGAGGAACCGTCTGATTGACGATCTTGAAAGTCCCCCCGCCCGAAAGAAACTTGTACTTGACCAATGCCAATTCCGGCTCGATACCGGTTGTGTCACAATCCATCATAAAACTAATTGTGCCAGTGGGAGCGAGTACCGTGGCTTGGGCATTGCGGAACCCATAGCGGCGGCCATTGGCCAACACCTCGTCCCACAGCTTCCGGGCATAGTTTTTTAGCTCCTCGGGTGCATGTTCGATCTCTTCCACCTTCTGCCAGTGCATCTCCATAACCCGAAGGAAGGGCTCGCGATTAAGCTCAAAGCCCTCGAACGGCCCCACCGCCGCTGCCAATTCAGTGCTGGTGCGATATGCAGCCCCGGTCATGATCGCCGTGATCGCCGAGCATAGCCCACGGGCCGCGTCGGAATCGTAGGGGAGTCCCGAGGCCATGATGACACTGCCCAAATTGGAATATCCCAGACCGATCGGCCGGAATCGGTGGCTATTCAGGGCAATTTTCGCCGTGGGATAACTCCCGTGATCGACCAAAATCTCTTGAGCAATGAAAACAATTCGGCACGCAGCGGCAAAACGCTGGGCGTCAAAGCTGCCATCCTCCCGACGAAACTTCATTAGGTTGAGACTCGCCAAGTTGCATGCCGAGTCATCAAGGAACATATATTCACTACACGGGTTGGAGGCGTTAATCCGCCCAGAATTAGGACACGTATGCCATTTGTTGATCGTCGTGTCGTATTGAATACCGGGGTCACCACAAGCCCAAGCGTTTTCCGCCATCTTGTAGAAAAGCTCGCGCGCCGAATAGGTAGGCCCAGCCTTGGTGGGATCCGTCACCCAACGGGTGGTCCAGGGCCGATCCGCCACCACGGCCTCCATGAACTCGTCAGTGACCCGTACCGAAAGATTGGCGTTTTGAAAATGAACCGAGCCGTACGCCTCTTCCGCAGAATACCCGGCAGCCATCAAGGCCTTGGCCTTCTCCTCCTCCTTACGTTTACATTCGATGAATTCTAGAATGTCGGGATGAGTCACCTTCAGAGACTGCATCTTTGCGGCGCGGCGGGTTTTTCCCCCGCTCTTAACCACCGCCGCAATCTGATCGTAAACCTTCATAAACGACAGAGGCCCCGAAGGCTTGCCTCCTCCGGACAATCGTTCCCGCATTGAGCGAAGTGTGGACAAATCCGTTCCCGTACCCGAACCATATTTGAACAACAAGGCCTCGCTGCGAGCAAGCTCCATAATGTCTTCCATGGTGTCTTGCACGCTTTGGATGAAGCAAGCTGACGCCTGCGGGTATTCGTAAGGAATTTCGGGCTGCCGAACACTGCTTGTGACCGAGTCCCAGACCCAATTACTTCCGCTGCCTTTGATTCCATATTGGTGATAAAGCCCAACATTAAACCATACAGGCGAGTTAAATGCCGCACACTGATGCAGACATAACCACACTAGCTCTCTGTAAAAAAGTTCACCATCCTCGCGGGAGGCAAAATATCCGTCGGCAATCCCCCAGTCGGCAATCGTCCGGCATACCCGGTGAATGAGCTGTCGAACACTTCGCTCGCGCTCCGGTGTTCCTACCTCCCCGTAGAAGTATTTGCTCGCCACGACATTGGTGGCCAGTTGGCTCCACGTCTTTGGAAATTCGCATCCTCCTTGCTCGAAAAGTACTTGACCCCGATCGTCTTTAATCTGCGCTGTGCGTTCTTCCCACTCCACCGTAGCAAACGGATCGGGAACGTCCGCTGGGCAAAACACAGGCTTGATCTCTAGTTTTCGCGCGGTTGCCACCGTCCAAGTGGCCATTGTTGGTACTCCTCCATACTTTGCGGATCACAATACTTAACTTGAGAGACTCTTTAGTAATTTAAAAGCCCGAGATTTTCGTCGACGCAAAAGCCAAATGTAACACACCATTCGTGGGCTGAAGCACGCAAATTTCGGCAACCCCCAAAAAAGCTGGAAGTTTTCTTCCCGCGGAAGCTTACCATCCTTGTTTGGCTCGTTTTCGATGCCCCCCACTCCTGGGACGGAAAATTCCCGGCGCCACTTACAACCGCCAAATCTTAAAGATGATAATTTGGACACTTGTATACTAACAAATGGGCCTAGATTCCTACGGGTTAGAATCTAAGCTCCGCCACTTACTGGGTCCTCGCGATGCGAGCTTTAGAGCAGTTTCTCGACCGATGATCCCAACAGTTGTGCATTCTTTAGACTTTGCAGGAAGCTCGTCAACCACTATATATTGTACCAAATCCAGGATGAAATCACAATATCTTGAGGCGACAAAGTGTAGCCAAAATTTCGGAACTGTCAAGGCAACTTCCGAAAATTTTCCAAAACTCTTCGAAACTTTAATTGGCCGACACCGAACAAAAACTTCCTCAACGCTCCCGTCGGCCCACAATTTGCATTGTCTTTGCGGGCAACTCTTGGGATACTCTTTGCGGGCAACTTTTTCCGAACAAGCTGCACACCTACCCCAGAAAAAGGTGGGTTCAACCAATCTATTCCTACTTTCCCCTCTACGAGCGAAAAACGCCCGGCGGCATGGAGGTCGGGGGCAGAAAAGCCCCTGGGGTTCCGGCGTGATTTGCCCCAAGTTAAAATCGCTTAGGTAGGCGACATTGGGTTGGTTTAAAAGGCATCGACTCGCGTTACGGGAATGCGGGAGCC
Organism: uncultured Thermoguttaceae bacterium; assembly: GCA_938084835.1. Lineage (GTDB taxonomy): Bacteria > Planctomycetota > Planctomycetia > Pirellulales > Thermoguttaceae > DTLM01. Next base: position 90,342 of record CALKER010000020.1, on the reverse strand, counting down.
TAGCGGCAAGCCCCCCTCAGCGACAAGCCCACCGGAAACCCAAAAGCAATCCGGGAAGGAGACTCAACCATGTTGCGGCCCTTTGCTCAGTTCGGGTTATTGGTCCTGTTCTGTGCGGGAACAGCTTTAGTTGCCACGAAAGCGGAAGCACAGCCGGACGAGTCTCGCCCCAACATTCTTTGGCTTACCTGCGAGGATATGGGACCCAATCTTGGCTGTTACGGAGATTCGTACGCGGTCACTCCCAATCTGGATCGACTGGCGGCCAAGGGGCTTCGCTACTTGAATGCTTGGTCGAATGCCCCGGTATGCGCGCCGGCTCGCACGGCGATCATTGTTGGGGCATACCCCACAAGTTTAGGCGCGGAACACATGCGAAGCGAAGTTCGCATGCCTGCATCTATGGCCATGTATCCGCAGCTCCTTCGCGCTGCTGGCTACTATTGCACTAACAATGTTAAAGAGGATTACAACCTTACCAAACCGGGGCAAGTGTGGGATGAGTCTTCGTCCAAAGCCCATTGGAAGAATCGGCCTGCGGGAAAGCCATTTTTTGCCATCTTCAATTTTACGGTGACGCATGAAAGCCAAATCCGCCGTCGGCCTCACACTCTTGTGCACGACCCTGCTTTGGCTCCCATACCGCCTTATCACCCGGACACCCCGGAGGTGCGCCACGATTGGGCGCAATATTATGATAACATCACGACCATGGATACCTTAGTGGGCCAAAAACTGCGGGAGCTCGAAGAGGCGGGCTTAGCGGATGACACCATTGTTTTCTTTTACAGCGACCATGGAAGTGGAATGCCCCGGCACAAACGGTGGCTGTACGAGTCCGGGCTCAAAGTCCCACTTATTGTATATATTCCCGAGAAATATCGACACCTTGCCCCGCCGGAATATCGCCCCGGAGGAGTGAGTAAGCGGTTGGTAAGCTTTGTCGATCTCGCGCCCACTCTCCTTAGCTTAATTGGGGAAAAACCGCCGGAATGGATGCACGGCAAGCCCTTTATGGGAAAATTCTGTTCCCCTGAGCAAGAGTATATATTTGGCTTCCGGGGACGAATGGACGAAAGGTTCGACCTCCTTCGTGCCGTGCGGAATTCACGCTACCTTTACATCCGAAATTATATGCCGCATCTGCCCTATGGTCAGCATCTCGCGTACATGTTCGAAACTCCGACCACACGGATATGGAAATCGTTGTACGAGGCAGGCAAGCTCACCCCTGTACAGAGGGCCTTTTGGGAGCCAAAACCTCCCGAAGAACTTTACGATCTGGAAGACGATCCCCATCAGATAACCAATCTTGCCGATCAACCTGCTTATGGCCCTGTTTTGGAAAAAATGCGATCGGCCCTTCGTGACCATATTTTGACAGTACGAGATGCAGGCTTTCTGCCCGAGCCGGAAATGCATCGTCGCGCCGGAGAAACTTCCATCTTCGAGTTCGCCCAGGACCCCAAGCGCTATCCGTTGGAACGCATTTATGCCATGGCCGAGCTGGCAGCGCGGTATGATCCGGAAGCCGTTGCGCCACTTGTGAATGGTCTTCGGGATCCAGATAGCGGCGTACGCTACTGGGCCACTATGGGACTTCTGATCCGCGGCAAGGACGCGGTGGCCGCAGGGGCAAGTCAGCTTGATGCCCTTCTTGCCGATGAGTCGCCTTCCGTACGGATTGTAGCCGCTTGGGCTTTGGCGGAATTTGGCACCGAGCAGGCGCGACAAAAAGCTTTGGATTGTCTCCTGCAGCTTGCGCCGGCGGACAAAAACGGGGCATATACGGCGGCTTTCGCCGTTTGGGTGATCGACACTCTTGGCGCCAAAGCAACCTCCATCCATCCGCAACTCCGCGACATCCCCCGACACGACCCCGCCGCGCCCTCCCGCGCCAACAGCTATGTGGGGAGGCTCCTTGCCCATATCTTCGGGGAAAAGGTCGAATTCGATTAACGAGAACTCAACCCTCGCCATGAGCTAGTGTCATTTCAAGCGTGACCCACTGATTGAGCTTTAGCCTCCGCAAACTCTGGTGGCCTAGACCGGGAAAAGCGGCTTGTAACCCAGTTCGGGGCTCAGGGCATGCGAACCTCCCACGCGCTGGTAAGCCTCATCCAAGCCGTAACAGCTGCCTTTAACGTCCGTGCGAACCCCTCACGCGGGGGTAAGCCCCGATTGAGGGCAGGCCGCTCTCCCGAGCGCTTCATGTGGCGATTTTATGGTTCACCCTGTCCTAAGCTCGGATAACTCCACGAAAGGCCCCAACCCAAAGCAAAAGCTGACCTAGGATTACGTCCGCCGGTGTGGCATCAGACTGCCCTGATCAGCGATCTCGCCATTTACACAAACCCTCTGCCAATGGCCATGGCTTTCTGAACGGAACCTTAACTCCCCTAAACCTGCACCGGCTATCGCCGAGGCTTGCTTGCGACCCAGCACGTCCGACGAACTTTCCCCAAAAGGACTGAGGACTTACAACGAGTCCATTGTTTGCGATTGGCACTTTCACCCTCAACTTCTCTGAACCCAGCCTCGGTCGCACCAAGTCCCGAACTATCCAGCCCCGATAAAGTGTTAAATTCGGCAATCTAGGAAAGAGGGAAAATTCCCGGATTGTCTTAAGCAATTTGTTTGGATCACACGCGGCTGAATTGCCGATATAAGGGACGCCGATTCTCCTCGGCCAGTTGTGTCACGGACTTTTCAGTTAGTCGCCCCGTCTGCTGAAGCGAGTCGAGCTACCGCATGGCCACATCGGAAAAAAAACATTTTTGCGTTACGTGGGGTGATTCATGCGGGGAGCGAACCACATATCATGGCTCGCATACGCGACGGGAAAGTCGAGGATTGGTTGGGAGCTTTTCAATGGTGAGGGCAACTCTATCACTGCTGACAGCAGTCGGAGGGATTATTGTCATGGCGGGTTGCGCCGCACCGTGTGGCGTAATCGGCCCAAGCCCATGCGGGCCCCTTCTCCCCGGGTCGGTGATAAGTACTTTTAGCGTTAACTACTGTGACGCGGAGGTACCATGCGAACAACCCGCATGCGAACCTTGCGGAGAAATCAGCCCCGCAACCACATGCTGCCAGCCGATCCCCGCTTGGGGACCGCTTTCACCGCTTTTTGCCATCTTTTGCTGGGGATATCCGGATACAGGTTGCGGGGAGCTTTATTTGGGCGATTGGCCACTTCGCCCTCGGGGATGTGAACCTTGTGACCACTTTGGAAATTGGGTTGGACCCTGGGCAAAGATGGAAGCAACTGGCAGTTATTTTGCTACCAGTGCCCCTGCCACCCCCGAGCTTGCTTCTAATCCCACGACGACCACGGGAGGATGTGCCGTCTGTCAACACCGGACCGCCGCGGGGCAAAATGGCCTAAGGAGCGCAGCTACTTGCGCGAATTACCCTGCACCAAGCTCTTTTGCACGTAGGATTTCACTCTTGCCGTCGGAGACATCGACCCGGTCTTCTGGGAAGATCGTGGCGCACCGATCCCCCGGCTTGTCAAGTGGCGCTTTGTCCACTCAAAGGCGGTCGGCTGCAATAGCAACCCGGCCCGAAGTGACTATCACCCGCCCGATTCAACGCTAAAGCTGCCGCAGCCAAAAGGAGTTTTAACGGGGCTCCTCCAAGATTTCGATATCCTTGAACATCACGAGCATATCGTTACCACCGTGAAGTTGCAGAGCGAAATGTCCCTCGCGTCGGCCAGGATCATCTTTGAGCTCGGCAGTCTTTATCCCGTTGAGCCAAACCGTAATGTCACCCCCTTTGGCTGACACTACCATTTCGTTCCACTCCCCCGGCTTAAAAGCCTTTAGTCCGAGCTCCGGAGAGGGTTTAACGACCCAACCTCGGCCGTTAGTTTCGTACAACCCCCCGGTCAACGGTCCGGGCTCAATTTCAGCCTGAAAACCGGTCACGCCGCTAAACCCGGCCTTTTCCACGCGAAAATAAAACCCGCTGTTGCCCTGAAGGACCTTGAACTTTAGCCGCACTACAAAATCTCCGAACCGCTCATCGCTGACCAAATGGCCGTACTCCTTCTCCTCGGCCTTTTTCCGGCCAACGATCGCCCCATCCTCAATGGTCCATTGGCCCACGCCAATCGGATGCCAACCATTGAAAGTCTTTCCATCCCAAAGAGGCCGCCATGTTCCTCTAAATTCCTGTGCCCCCGCCAAGGCCAAAGAAAAGCCAAGTGCCACGATGAAAACAATCACCACTAACGTCGGGCTTGTTAACGACCTGAGTCGGCGCAACACCTTCATTATCCAGCTCTCCTTTTGGTGGAATTCCGCGGAACCACGCTTTGCAAAAAGAACACGTTTCCGACACGCGGACACTGTGAGAAACTACTCACTTTTCGACACTCCGCTGACGCCAATGAGCGAAAAATCAGTAATCCCTCCTGTCCCGGCGGTAAGCGAAAAACGTCGTACTTCCTAGTACTAGCCGGTCAGCCCCGGTGTGGTCTTTTTTCGTCTTCAAAGTTTACGGCGGCAAGGTTCCAATGTACTCAACTTCCACGTAGTACCCAATTATCAAATAGCTGTGGGGAGAAATTCCGCGCTTCATCCACGCCGCGAAAAACTACCTATATTTATACTGAAGTACAGTACCCTCAGTGTCACTCCGCGCAACTCAACAGGTGTCTAAGCTTTCACAATCTTATTGCCGGGTAAGACGTTGTTGCGAGGCGAGGATTAATTCCGCTAATCTCTCTCGCGCATCGAGGTATTTGGTGGGATCTGGTTCCCACTCGAACCAGTTTTTCGCCAACGGGAGTGCTACCTCCATGGCTTGGTCTTTCTTCCCCAATCTCTCCAGAATGGCCAGGTACTCATAGTCCTCGATAGCGTCCCGGAGCGCCTTAAGCCGAAGACTGCACACTATTCCATCGTAGCCAACCGGCCGGGCGGGATAAGCCAGCGTGCCTTCCCCGTGGTAAATGAGGCTTCGTTTTTCCTGCTGTCGGCCGTAGGTCCAACTATCCTCCCACGGGTCATCCACTTGGCGCCAGTAACACATCCCACCCCAGTAAAGAAGCCCGGTGATACCAAAACGCCAACTGATCCACGCAGGCACCCGGTAATGAAGCAACGGATAGTCAATATGCCACCAAGGGGTCTTTTTTCCTTGACACAAAGCAGTGTACGTCCAAATGGTTTCGCCTTTAACTAGCCGGGCCAAGGCCGGGGCCTCTTCGAACAAGGAAAACAACGGACACCATATGTCCACTGCCCCATACAAGTCTCCCCAAGCCGGATTCTGGGGTTGTGGCTGCTCGACCACCAGCACCTTTACGACGGTGTTGGTTTCGCGGATAGCCCGTCCCCATTGGCGGACATATTCGTAGGCTTGGGGATCGTTCGGCTCGTCCCGGAGGTAAATATAAAGCACGATGTTGGGGTCGCCGAGCTCTGTGGCCAAGACGTCAAACGCGCGAAGCCACGCCACCAGCCGCGGTTTCTCCTGAACGGGATCCTTGACCACGGAAGAGGGATGCGGAATCTGAATCGCGTTGACATGATAGGTCGCCACAAATCCTTTGAGCGCCTTCACCTGCTCCGAGGAAAAAGCGAAACTGCCGTCAGGCTGCGCCACCGGTCGGAGCCATTCACCAGGCGGTGTAGCATTAATTCGATGACGCGAGACAAGCTCGGCACACTGACGCTCCACCATCTCCCAGTCGCCCGGTGGGGCTTCTCCTTGCTCTTTTTCCCGCAGCCGATAATATTCCCGAAGTCGGGCCGCGGGCGAACCAAAAGCTGTTTTCATCGTCGAAACACGTGGCAAGATAAAATCCCACACACGAATTTCCACGGCAAATTCTGCAACTACCTCCCCATTCTGACGAATGCGACTAGTGCCCCGATAAAGCCCCGCCGGCCGATCCTCCGGGACATAAAGATCGATCCAAAAACCATGGGTTTCTTCCGCCGGGAGATCAAACGGCATGGCCAGATATTTGCCCCCTTGCAGCGGCTGGCGTGTCAACGGATGCTCGCTGGGAATAAGTGGATCAGGGTACCAACCTGGCACAAATTCGTCGTTACGATAGGTGCCCTGCGTGATATGAAAATAGTGCTGACGAAAAATCCGGATATGTTCTCGTCCGATTTCGGCCCCTGATGGTCCGGTCAGTGGCGAAACTTCTACGGTCAACCCACTCACCGGTTTCGTAGATCGCAGGAGCACTTGGAAGCTTTCCCACTCGCCCCGCGCTGCAGCCAGTTGCGGTGGGGAAAGCTCCCGAGGTTTTTCCTCGCGAAGCACGCGACGAGTCTCCACCACAGTCCACACACTAAGGTGGGGTTTCGTCCCGCTTCCATGCTCAAACGCTCCCCATCCCCACTCCCCCGCAGCGAAGACCGCAAGGGACACGGCGGGAAGTAAGGTGAACCCTCTCCCAAAAATGCGCAGATAGCCGGAAACTTTTTCCCTTTGACCCATGGACAACACTCCCGTGCCTTTCGTATTTCCCCTGTGAAGACCAACCTGCCGTGCCACATGTTCACGGCCCGATCAGGCCTTCTTTTTCTGACCCTTCAGGCTCAGTGTGATTTGTGAGGAAGTCCCGGCTTTTTCGGCCGGGATGGAAGTGAAGAAATCGCCTCGGCCCAAATGCTCATTCCCCCAGGTTCCTATTTGTGAGGCGCCATCCCTGAGGGGAGACCTCCAAAGCTGTAAACCCGCGATAATACCTGGCCACTTCATGCATTTCCGCCACCGTATCAAAATAACCCACGACGAACGCTGCGCTGAAGGACTCTCCCGCCCGAATCGGTCGGCCGCCAAACTCAAGGATCATGCACACGTAGCCTCGTTGGTGACACCATGCTTCGTATACAACCGATGGGTCCAACACAATTCCTGCGAGCCACGGTCCAAGGGCCCCGGAGTGCGGATCGCGGAGCCGACAGGCCCGAATAAATTCCGCCGGCATCGGATCTCGGCCGCGCACGTAATCGAATTTCTCATCGGGCGGAAAGTCCCGGAAAAACTCCCGGGCAGGAAGGAAACCATGATAGCTAAGATAAATTTCGGAAAACGTGTCACCCTCTTTGTGGCGAATATGCCCGGGCATATCGATCCGCAAAAACATAGCCTCACTATCGTTGACACTATCAACGCGGTCCATCGAAAAGAAATAGCGGCGATCCACGGGAAAGACGATGATCTGGGTCCAGCGGGAGCCGGTCTTCCTCCCGGGCGCGGCTATGTGGTAGGTGAATTGTTGGCGGATGGCCACAAAGTCCTTACCTCGGATGATCTCCGGCTTAAGCTCGCGGGCTCGGGTACAGATCTGCGGCCCTTCGATCGATCTTTTTGCGCGCCGGCCGTGCACCAGGTTGTTAAATTCGTACACTAAGTCCGTATGAGCTATCTGATCACGATAGGCTTCGTCGCTTCCCGGCTCCATAATCCAATCGACAATGTCTAAACCGAAGCCCGGATCGCGGAAACCCGTTTTTCTATCTACAAAGCTCTGCGCCGCCACACCACTGACATAGCCCTTTTTACGAATAGCCGCCTGAAGATGTGGGGTTTCGATGCGGATTAGTTCATCGGTTTCGTCAACCGTGTAGAGTTCTTGGCCAAACCCCGTCGATACTACCCCCACACAGATTCCAGTCACAACAAAGATCAGAAGAGCCAAATCGATGATGCTCTTCACAAATTTTGTGTTTCCTACTTGACAGGCTGATTGTGTGCTCATTTCCCATCTCCGTCCAATTTCACACGGGGGCTTCGACACGAGGTCCGGCCCTCGGCCGGTCTCCCTTTTTGCGCCGAGAATTGCCCTCAAGAAAATCTCAGGCCTCACTGTCTCCAAAGCGATCACACGTTGCCAGAGGCCCAGGGGCACACCGCGAATCACTGTACCAAATTTGAGACAGCCCGGCGGGTGTCCCACAATCCATAACCTTTTTTAATATCGCACACTGGCAAAAAGCCCGTTGAACACTGGGCAAATATCGGAGGGACTGGATAGGGGCAGCACGATTTTTATTCCTCAGCCTGGCCCAGGGTTATTAAGCCAAGCTTATCCTTGACGATGATACCTTGGAGCTGGGATTCTGTCAGGTATTTTTTGGACAAATTTATTTGGCCAAGGCAGATCAAAAAAGAAGTCGCGCCAAAAACCAATTGGCAAAGTCAAATTCGTGCGCGCTCTCCGAGAATTCGACCCTGAGCTCCAGCACCTCGGCGGAGGTAACATCGACCGCAACCGGCCTCAGTCCATCGGTTCCCCGGACGGGACCACTGCGGAAGGCTTCCCGGCCGTCAACACGAATTACAAATTCCACACAGCCGCGATCTCCGGCAAGATCGTCTAAGCCCACGACTGCCTCGAACCGCGTGAATTTTTTATTTAGTCGAAACGCCGCTCGCGACCAGCTCTGCATACCTAAACCTTTGGGGTAAACGCGACCCCCTTTGCGGAGCCGCGTTCCCAACACAGTGCGATCCCTCCCCAACAAGCGCTCAATACCGAGAAAAGGCCGATGTTCGTAGTCGATAGGTTGCAAATCGGAGAGATACACACCCCAGCCTCCGAGCGGCTGCAGGAAGACGATCGCGCCGGCTTTCACACTAAGAACCGGCCCCAGGCTGAGCTGAAGTTCGATCGCGGGGCGAAGGGTTTGCCCGGTGTCGCACAGAAGGAGGGATCCGTCCAAAAGGCCCACAAAGATCCGCGGCGGTGAATCAGTAACTTCCTTTTGGCCTAATCCATTCCTCCGGGGCAGCGAAGCCCGCAGCAGCGGGTGGAAGATCACCGCCACTACATTTTCCCGACCGACAGTGGCCGTGCCTCCCGAAATATCCAAAAGACACATCTTTTCATCAATTCGCAGGACAACGCCTGACAAGCGATCTCCGTTGATAAGGAGCAGGTGATCCTCCTGCTCGGTAGCCGCCACAATTTCATGGATGAGCCGGTCCCGCCTTTCTCGGTCACCCGGCGGCACAAGGAGGATACCGGCCAAGGTTTCCACAGGAAAAGTTACATCTAAGGCCTGCAGAGGTCGGATACGAACCACCTCGTCAACAACTGTCACAAAAGACGCTCCCAGCAGCGAGCCGTCGGCAAGCACGACGATTATGGGGGCGGTGATATCGGGGAGTCGCCCCCAAAGGATAAATTCCTCGGATAAAAGATCGGTCGCCTCGAGATCAGCCACAAAGCGTAGGCGCCGATCTTCGCCAAAGCCGAGGAATTCGCCCACAAGTCGCCGGCCGTCCCTAAGGATAAGTTCATTGGCAGCTGCCATATCCCTCGGGCACACGACTAAGGGGGCGCTCATTGCAACTACGGCAAGGATCCACCTAAAAGCGACTGCCCCCTTTTTTGCCAGGACATCCGCCAAATGCAAGTCCCCTCGAGCTAAGCCTGGCTTCCCTGTGGAACTACCATCCTCCACACAGGGCTCGAGTATTTTTTTTGGCAGTTGCCGGCTTCCTTTCTGGCTTGGCATCTTCGACATTGGGCCCATTCCTCGGTTTATCGCTGGAAGATTGGCAACATGTTGTTTGGTACTTGAAGGACAAGAAGCGCCATGGCAGTGGCATACTCGTTCGAAAGAGGTGAGCGCCAATAACCGTCCCGTTGACGGGCGATGAGATCATCTCGGACCGCAGGATACCATCGATTCCAATACGAGCCTCCTAAAATCCACATGGCCTGCACGGCGTAATAATGCCCATACTCGTAATACGGCGGATCCGAACGAAATTGCCCAGGTTGAGGAAGAAAACGCATCAGATATTGTGCAGCACGATCGATTTCCGGTCCCTCGTAAACACCTGCGGAAAAAAAGCCCACTAGTCCTGCAGCCGAGCGAGCGAAAGCGCTTTCTCCCACCTGCGGTTGATAAGCGAAACCGCCATCGGGATTCTGACAGCGGCGGAGATACTCCACGCACCGATCGATCGTCTCCTTGGGTACAAAAATCCCAGCATTTCGGGCTGCCCGAAGCGCCATCACCTCACACACCGTAACAGAGATGTCGGCATCCGCCCGACGTGGCTGATAACGCCAGCCACCTTCGTCGTTTTGTGTATCGACAATGAGTCGCACAGCGCGGCGGAGCACGGTACCTAACTCCGGCCGAGGATCCATTCCGTAACACTCGGCCAGAAATAACGTGGCAAAGCCGTGACCGTACATTGGACCGTGACTGGCAGCCGGCAGATAGCAGATGTATCCACTCTCGTCGGTGTGGGCCAGGAGATAATCGATGATTCGTGAGATCTGGCGACCATAAGGCCCTCGGCCCGGTGTACTTCCGGAGGCTAGAAATGCCATTCCGGCAAGCCCTGCGATCGCCACATTTCCCCGGTAGGCCCCGGAGCCGAAGGAACCGTCGGCTAACTGCTGCCCGGCAAGATACTCCAGACCCCGTTGAATGGCCCGCTCTGCCGCCGGGGTGATCAGAAGCCCCGCTGCAGCTTCCATTGTGTTATCGCCTCCACGCGATAACCCGTCGGCCGCAACCGACAAGGGCGCCATAAAAAACCCTTCCCCAAGTTGCAATACAATTGCTGTGAAAGCCACCCAAACCACTTTAATCCTTAGCATGGTATCCGTCGTCAACGAGAAAACGTTTCGTGATGGGCCATCTTACCTTTAAGCAGACACCTCGAAGCCATCGCCTGCTTGCTACCTCCCTACCATCATTAGAGATGAGGGGCAAACGGTGCGCCAAGGGGCTGGCCGGCTCGGGCGTTCTACTCCATTGAAAAATCATTCGAGGGGCGAAACCGGCGACATACCGAAGCAGCTTACGATGGCTGGCCACCTCGGTGCCGCGAAACTTTTCACCACCCGAGCTCCGATCCCCAGGCCTATGGCGGTTGTCCCAGGCCGAAGCCAAAATAGGAATGGACCAAGTCGTTTAGGGGCAACCGCTCAGCGGTTGTTGGCTAGGTCAACGCGGCCCCATAACATGAGTTCTAACCCGATCAAAAACAGTGAGTGCACCAGACGACGCCACCACCGCCCAAAACCTGTTGGAAAAGGCTGTCCCGAGATCTGCACTGGCGAAAACTTAGAGCTTCTGAAGACGAGCCCCTTGGAGGCGTCCTTTTGCCACCAGAAAGGCAGATCGTCGCTTGACAAGCAGTGTTCACCTGAATTCGTAAAGGAGGATACTTATGTCCGCGCAGCTCACCTGGTCAACCCTAAATCGCACGATGGGCCACGGCGCACATTTCGTTAAATCCACAGCTGGGTGTTTAGCGGTGCCAATACGATCGCGCCCCGGCCTTGGTTGTTATCAAAAGCTAATTTCAATGCCACTCTTAAGGCGGGAAAACCCGAGGAGTTGCTCGGTTGGTATCGCCACTGCTTTTGTCCTGGTGCTTGGCCTTGTGCTCGGTCTGGTCCATTCCCGCGTGATGGCCGAACCAGCCCCTGTTGATAAATCGCAAGCCATTCAACCGTGGAAGGACAATCCCTGGTATTGGCAATATCGCGGACAACCGGTGCTCCTCCTCGGCGGAAGCAAGGACGACAATCTCTTCCAAATTCCCGATCTAAAGCAACATCTGGATGAAATGGTGGAAGTGGGAGCCAATTACATCCGAAACACCATGAGCGATCGTCGTGACTTAGGGTTTGAAGTGTATCCCTTCAAAGAGTTGCCTAACGGAAAATATGACCTAAGGCAATGGAATGATGAATATTGGCGACGCTTTGAGAATTTGCTTCGTTGGACTCACGAGCGAGGCATCATTGTACAGATCGAAGTATGGGACCGATTCGACTATTCTCGTCAAAATTGGGACCCTCATCCTTATAACCCCAAAAACAACGTGAATTACACGTACGAGGAATCAGGCTTCGAACCTGCCTATCCCGACCATCCTGGGCGAAACAAGCAGCCCTTTTTCTTTACCACACCCCGGCAGAGAAATAACCGCGTGGTCTATCAGTTTCAGGAAGCGTTCGTGGATAAGATGTTGTCCTACACACTGAAATACGATCATGTGCTGTACTGTATAGACAACGAGACTTCCGGCGATCCCGCTTGGTCCGCTCATTGGGCCGAATTCATCAAGAAGCGTGCCCAGGAGGCAGGCCGCCGTGTGTATGTAACCGAAATGTGGGATGCCTGGGACCTTAGGGCTTCCCAGCATCGCAATACTTTCGACCATCCCGAACTTTATGACTTTGTGGACGTCTCCCAAAATAACCATAATCGCGGGCAAGTGCACTGGGAAAATTTCATGTGGGCTCGAGATTATCTTCGCAGCAGGCCACGACCCATGAACACGGTGAAGACCTACGGTGCCGACACCGGCCGGTATGGCACAACTCGGGATGGAATCGAACGCTGGTGGCGGCATCTACTAGCCGGGGCAGCAGCAGTGCGATTCCACCGGCCCGAATCTGGCATCGGACTTTCCCCTGAAGCTAAAGCTTCCATTCGGGCAGCACGTTTAGTAGAGTCGATGGTCAAGTTTTGGGACGTCGAGCCAAATTTGGCCCTCCTTGCAGACCGGGAAGAAAACGAAGCCTATTTAGCCGCAAGACCGGGACAGGCGTACATCATTTATTTCCCTGCCGGCGGAAAAGTTCGCTTGGATCTTCGCAGCCACCCAGGCCGGTATAAAGTCCACTGGATCTCCATCGATCGTGGAGATCGCGGACCCTCTGGCACAATGGCCGGCGGAGACTGGGCGCCCGTCGAAGCCCCCGGATCCGGTCACTGGGCAGCGGTAGTCATCCGGGAAGGAACGTCATAAATGGCCATCGCCCCTTCCGGTTACAAAGCAATTAAGGGTGGCTCAACCGCAAGGGGAACTTCCCTAAACGTTCCGGGTAGTTCGGGAACGGCGTCTCAAGCACTCTAGCCAGACCCGCCCCCCATCACAAGAGGTTGATTTCCTCCCTGCCATCAAGGCGGGTCGGTGAAAAATCTCTTGCCACGCCAAGGCTCCAGGAAGCACACTTCACAAAAAAACTTACGGCAAAAAATGGGAATCAAACGGCTCATGGTGGCGGTACCAGGTCTCATGAATAAAGCTCTGGTCCCACGATTTAAGCCGATTAAGGTAAATGGATCTTTGAAGTTATTTTCTCCCAAAATGGGAAGCGGGGACTGTCTCCGCAGGCGCCGGCAGGCGCAAAGTTCGGGAGAATAGTCGAAATTTCAGGAAAATGCAGCGCTTATTGAAAGTTTCTGAGGCCTAAAATCCGATTCGGGGCCGGCTGCTTCGTCCATGATCGCCCCCTCGTAACTGTGGGGATAGCCCCCCACGGTTGTGTACACGAGCTTCAGAACCTCAGGCTAAAATGGAGTAGGCAGCGCGGCGACCAGTTGGGCCAAGCCTCCTAGGCCGGACTGCGGTTGGTGCCGGAGGAATAGGTGTTCGAAACTCTCGCAATTTAAGTCCGTTTCGCCACGCACTCCGGACTGTTAAGTACCAAACAGGACAGTGGACTCATTCCGATGAACATGCGCAAACATCTGGGGCGCTGGTGGCCCCGCACGATTTCCCCCTTCGGCCCAACCCTGGCACTTTTCGCTGCACTTGTTTCCCTCACTACTCCCTCGGTAGGGCAAACCCTAGAGCACTTCCTCGTCAAACGGGAGGGACGCCTCCTTAGGCTCTCTGGTAGGGTGCGAATGGAAGCAGCCGATGGCTCGCTTCTTCTCGAGGAAAGAGATGGGCGCTATTGGGTGCTGACTGCGGAGGAAATCACCGACCGTCAGGACAGTGGAGAACCTTTCCGACCGTTCACGCCCGACGAACTGGCTCGACAGCTCCGCGATTCCCTGGGACAAGGTTTTGCTGTTCGTAAAACGGCGCATTATGTGATCATTTATAACTGTGGTGAATCCTATGCCGCTTGGTGCGGGTGGCTTTTCGAGCGTTTGTTTACAGGATTTCAAAATTTTTGGTGGCGACGTGGCCTCCTCCTTGATCCCCCCGAATTTCCCCTCGTGGCCATAGTGTTCAAAGATAAAGCGGATTTTATTCGTTTCGCGCGGCAGGATGTGGGCGAGGCGGCCGGAGCCATTATTGGTTATTACCATCTGGAGAGAAACCAGATGATCCTTTACGATCTCACAGAAAGCTCGGCCATTTCTTCGCAGGCGAGACGACGCTCGCTTGCCGAAATCAACCGCATGCTGGCCCATCCCGAAGCTGCTCGAGCTGTGAGCACAGTCGTGCATGAGGCTACTCACCAGCTGTGCTTCAATTGTGGACTTTTCTCCCGCTTGGCCGAGGTACCCCTCTGGCTTTCAGAGGGAATCGCGATGTTCTTCGAAACACCGGACCTTCAGAGCAGTACCGGCTGGGCAGGCATCGGGGAAATGAACTCCAAACGTGCAGCCGATTTTCAAGCGTTTCTTCCGCGACGGCGTGCCAATTCCCTTCTTTCTCTGATCGAGAGTGATGACCGATTTCGCGACCCGTCAGCGGCTCTTGATGCCTATGCGGAGGCCTGGGCTCTTTGCTACTTCCTCTTGCGACGCCATCCACAAAAAATGACAAATTACCTCAAGTTGATGAAAGCCCGTCCCTTGTTGGAAGAGTACCCCGCCGAGGCCCGGGTGAGCGACTTTGAGAAGATTTTCGGGCCACTCCACTCGGTGGAAGCCGATCTGCTCCGGTTTTTCTCACGATAACGGAGATGCCAACTTTGTCGGGCCAAAAGAATCAACGCTCGCCAATAAAAAAAAGATTAAAACTGCTAAAAGGCTTCTTGCATCTTCCGGAGGAATCATGGCAAGTTCGTAATAACATGTGGCGTCTATGCTAAACCGGCAAGAGCTTGAGGGCATGGTGGCTGAAACAACGTTTCACCCCAAACACCCCAAAGTTCTTCCAAAGAGATATCAACTGAGCGGATCCTTGGGGCCCATCACTATTTGTGACCGATCCGCCTTTTTGCTTCCTGCTTCTCTACAAGGAGGAAAACGCCCTGTAACCGCGTTGCCAAGCTCCACCTGCTCCACAGAACGTGCCCTCTTTGAAGGGCTTGCGACCAAATGCATCGGGCAGGGTTGACAAGTAACTGATTCGAGATCCGACGCTAAGCCCTCGTTCTCACGCACCAAGGTGAATCTTCGCCCGACCGGTGGGTCGATAATCGGGCTCATCCCTCACCCCCACCCACAGAGGTGAACTCTGCTAAGATTCGTGGAGCGTCGTGGCAACCCCCCTCACCCCCACACGTGGAGGTGAACCAAAGTGCGGCGATCAAATCGCTCGAAACGGAGGCCCTCACCCCCCCACCCCAAGCTGAACCGAGCCCTTAAAGGCACTAGGGAACTGGCTCGAGTGCCCTAACTCTACAGGCGAAGATGAACCGCCGGCATAGCGGACTTTGGCCCCGTCTACCGGCCGCTATCTCTACACGCGAAGATGAACCCTACTCCTAAGGTATGGCCCCCGAAGTTACGTTCCTAACTCCATAGGTGAAGATGAACACCTCCCAAGCACAACTTGCTCCCCCTGGTTTCAAGACAATGCGCGGGAAGGGATGTCGTTTTGTCCGCGGAACTGCTTTAAAATCTTGGATTAAGTTTCTGCCGAAAATAGTATGCAAAGATTGGTTGCTTGCCGCCACCTAAGGTCATAGCGGGAAGGGAAGGATCTGCTCCATGGCCGAAGTTCTTGCTTCACCCGGGTGGTATGAATCGGTCCCATCGATTCGCGACACAGAAATGCTGGAAGAACTACTCAGCTTGCCGAGCCCGGAGGTGGTCGAGCTGTTTGGGAATCTTGATGGCGATGTGATCCTATTAGGTGCGGCTGGCAAAATTGGGCCGAGCTTGGCCCGCATGATCCGCCGGGCCAGCGATCTAGCTGGAAAGCGTCGACGGGTCATCGCCGTGGTAAGGCGGATCGACGCCGAACTTGAAGCACAATTCGGCCAGCAGGGAATCGAAGTGCGAAAATGCGACTTGCTCGATCCGCGACAACTCGCGGAACTGCCCGAGGCGCCATACGTCTTCTACCTGGCAGCCATGAAGTTCGGAACCACTGGCCAAGAGGCCACAACCTGGGCCATCAATACCTTCCTCCCTGGCCTTGTGTGCCAACGTTATCCTTACGCTCGCATTGTTGCCTACTCCACCGGCAATGTTTACCCGCTTGTTTCGCCGTCAAGTGGCGGATCCAAGGAGACGGACCCACCGGGACCGATTGGGCAATACGCCATGAGCTGTTTGGGACGGGAACAAATTTTTACTTATTTTAGTCAACAAAATAACACTCCCGCGGCCCTGCTTCGGCTAAACTATGCCAACGAAATGCGTTATGGCACGTTAGTAGATCTTGCCCAGACTGTATTGGCAGAGCGTCCTGTGGACTTGTCCATGGCTTATTTCAATGCCATTTGGCAAGGGGATGCGAACCTCATGGCGCTACGGGCCTTGGCGTACACATCTGTGCCTCCACGGGTTTTCAATGTAGCCGGACCAACCATTCTCTCCGTGCGGGAGGTTGCCCTGCGATTTGCAAAACTATTCGGCAAAGAAGTCCGCTTTGGCAGCACGGAGGGGCCCGATGCTCTCCTCAACGATGCCCGCGGAAGTTACCCCTTTTTAGGCCAACCTTTGGTGCCCGAGGAGCAACTCATCCTTTGGATTGCCGATTGGCTCAGACGAGGCGGCCCAACCCTGCGCAAGCCCACCATGTTTCAGGTGAGGGACGGCAAATTTTAATATCAAGCAGGGAAAGATTAGCTGAATAGTTACTACCGCCTGAATCATACTACCGCCTGAATCAGGCAACACCCCGATAAACGTTGCCATGACTTAGAAATTGTGGACGCCTTGCCGACTTCTAGTTTTACTGCCCACGGCCGCGGTCTCAGGGAAGCACTGTCGAAACAAGGAGGCGACTGACAAGGGGGTAGCAACCAAAAAGTGCCGCAGACCTCACCGGTGACTTGAACACTCGAGCTACCAAGGCCCAAGTTCGAGTGTAGAAGCAAAATCGCGATTCTCCAGATACCAGGCCACACTTCGGCGAAGTCCCTCCTCCAAGCTTACCTGAGGTGACCAGCCCAAGATCTGCCGGGCTTTCGTGATATTGGCCCACGTTGCCGGGACATCAGCTGGATGACGGGGTTTGCTCATTCTTTTGACTGGCTTACCGAGTAGTCGCCCGATCGCCTCAATCACATCGTTAAGCACTGCAGGGGCATCACTACCGAGATTGATCACCTCGTATCCGACTGGGCATAAGGCAAGGATGGTCCCTCGAGCGACGTCGTCAACAAAAGTGAAATCTCGACTTTGGGTTCCGTCGCCGTAGACGACTATCGGCTCTTCCTCGGCAATGGCGCGGATGAAGCGGAAAATACTCATGTCGGGACGACCAGCCGGGCCATACACTGTGAAGTAGCGTAGCACTGTCACATCGATCCCGTAAAGGTGGTGATAAGTGTAGGCGACGGTCTCGGCCGCCTTCTTCGAGGCCGCATAGGGGGAAAGCGGTCGATTGGTATCCGTATTTTCCTCATAGGGCACGGGATTATGCGCGCCGTAAAGACTGGACGTTGACGCCAAGATGTACTTCCGAATGCCGAAACGGCGACAGGCCTCAAGCAGATTGAGTGCCCCCTCACAATTAGTGCGGTAGTACACCCAGGGATCAGCGAGGCTGGCCCGTACCCCAGCCCGCGCAGCCAGGTTCAGCACGGCATCAAAGGATACCCCACCACTTTGGGATGGAAATTCCTCGCGTGTGGAGAGATTCTTCCTCGCGACGTCTCTCCCGGAGGGCAGGCACGGCTCAGCCAATGACGATTCAAAAAGTCTCAAAACAGCCTCGCGGTCACTAATGTCCACGGGCCAAAAGCGGAAGGTTGTCCACCGTTCTAGCCGCTTCAGCCGCCACAGCTTTAGCCGCGGATCATAGGCATTATTGAGGTTGTCAACACCGTAGACCCAATGCCCTTCTTCAAGAAGAAGCTCGCACACCCGTGCTCCAATAAAACCAGCACAACCGGTGACCAAATAGTTTCCCGCCATCGACCAAGCCATTACCTATACTTTAGTTCCCCCATCATCGAGGGAAATAACTCCACAAAAATTAAAGGGCCAACAAAAAAACGTCCAGCGGCTCTTGAGCGCCGACTTTTGCCCTTAGTTAAAACGGATGCACCTAAGCCTTCCGGATTTTCTCCCGCCCTCTTGTCACAAGCCGAGTAGCGTTGCGCGTGTCAACAACCAAGGAGCTATGGTCCACAATGAACTGATAATCATATACCGAATGATCCGTAGCGATCAACACGCAATCTTGCGAGCGAAGCAGCTCCGGAGAAAGTTCCACACTACATAAGGGGGGCAGCTTATAGTGGCGCATGGCAGGCAGGGAGGGAATAAAGGGGTCATTATAACTAATGATCGCACCGCCAGCTAAAAGCCGCTGCATTAGCGCGAATGACGGACTTTCGCGCGGATCGTCAACATCTTTTTTATAGGCAACTCCCAGAATCAGAACTTTACTACCGCGCAGCGGTTTACCTCGCTCGTTAAGGGCCTCCACCACACACTGGATGACATAATCGGGCATGCTTGTGTTGATTTCGCCGGCTAGCTCAATGAACCGGGTCATTAGGCCATGCTTTCTGGCAAGCCAGCTAAGATAAAAGGGATCAATCGGAATACAATGCCCTCCAAGCCCTGGCCCCGGGTAAAACGCTTGAAAACCAAAGGGTTTTGTTTTCGCGGCGTCGATGACCTCCCAAATGTCGATGCCCATTCGGGCAAAAAGCACCTTAAGTTCGTTTACAAGAGCAATGTTGACAGAGCGATAGGTGTTTTCCAGAATTTTGCAAGCCTCGGCCACCTCGCAATTGGAAACAGGCACAACCTCGGCCACCACATGCCGATAAAGAGCCTGGGCAAGTCGGCCGCTCACCTCATCGATCCCCCCAACCACTTTGGGAATGTTTTCCGCGCTGTACGTGGGATTCCCCGGATCTTCGCGCTCCGGGCTGTAGGCGAGAAAAAAATCCGTGCCTACCTTCAAACCACTTGTCAGCAAAATGGGTAGCACCACGTCGCGGGTAGTGCCAGGATAGGTCGTACTTTCAAGGACAACAAGCTGCCCGCGGCGGAGCACCCGGGCAATATCCTTGGCTGTCCGCTCAATGTACTGGAGGTCCGGATCCCGACTTTCGTTGAGCGGGGTGGGCACGCAGATCAGTAACACCTCCGGTTCGTTGAGGCGGGTGAAGTCGGCCGTGGGCTCAAAGCGGCTAGTGCCAACACTTTCCCGAATCCAATCGTTACCGATGTGTTTGATGTAGCTCTCGCCACTACGTAGCTTTTCCACTTTGACCGGGTCAACATCGAAACCCATAGTGCGGAAGCCGGCACGGATAAAGGCCCGCACCAAGGGCAATCCAACATAACCAAGACCGATTATCCCGACTGTTGCCGTTTTATTTGCAATTGCCGACTCGAGAAGCTCCTGTGCCATAGCGCGCCTCCCTTGGGTCTCCCGAATTCTTGCCTCAGCGCTATCTCCCTTAGGTTCAAAATGCTGCCCTCCGGCCCCTCCCAGATGCAAAATGCCTCACCGCGTTTACGAGGGGGACAGCGGACCCCGCCAATGCCGCACGACCTAGCTCGAGCCCCCAGAAAGCAGATACATCTTGACCCCAGAAAATATAGGCCATTGCCAACACGGCGTCGGAAAGTGGGACGCAATCGCCCAAACTCGCAAAAGCCTAAAGTTTATAGACATTGTAATGTTCTGAAAGAGTCCCCAAGGGATCTAATAAAAGGCCCTCCGGGACACGGCCTCGGTGGCCCACCATCCTCACGCCGGCTTTCCCGAACAGATGGCGCCCCCACCTCGGGAAAATGGCTTTATGATATTCGCAAAGTCAAGCGAACCCGATAGTTAGAAATTTCTCCGGTACTAAAAGCGAAAATGTCAAACAGCCGAAGAAAGGCCGCTCCTTGCCTAATCGATCCTCGCGAAAGTTCCCTCGATTCTCGAGATGCCCGCCTGAAAATTCCCGGTCGGAAGAAGTTGACCAATCTGCTAAAGAACGTTTTCCCGCAAAAAGCACCGTCTTGCAATCGGCTTGCTTAAAGAGAGAACTTCTGTACCTACACCCTGATTCCCGCACCGGAGGCATGCGGAAAGATTATCATCCGAGAATTGATCACCCCTCCGTGGGTGACCGAAACATTCGGCTTCATTGAAACCGCCATATCAAAGGTTGTAAGTTCCGGCCCAACCGCAGCAAGCGGCCGGTACTAATTGGAAAAGTCTTGGAACTCATCTCTTTGGGGCACAGCTCCCAGGCAAACTCGACGCAGAGCGAAGTGGTTTGCAGGCCTACTGGGAAAAGTAAGCCGCCACGGGTGCTATGCTTGATTCTTGTGCGGTGGAGCTAGGTCCGGCCGTCGTTTCGGGCGAAAGCTCCGTGGGTAGTATTCGCCTATGTTTGGGGGAGTCGCACTAGCGGAGTTGCTGCCAGGCTCTCACAGAGGTGGGACACAGCCAGCACCTGCAGCGTGAGCCACACGAGTTGCTCCCAGGCTCTCGGAGAGGTGAGAGATTCCGACAGCGCTGGAACACCGGTTATGGCATTGCTCCCAGGCTTTGGGAGAGGTAAGCGTAGGCACCTGCCGGGAAAGCAAGCGAGCATCGCAGCCTTCGGGCAAGAAGAACACGTGGCGGATTTCTCAAGGGCAAAGCCACGCACCATGCTGAAAGGCGTGCCCGACCTTTGGGTCTGTACGGTCAGAAACTTATCACCGCGCTTCAAACATCTGAAGGCAAAGAGCCCGAAGCGGGGTTGCTGGCGCCCCTACCGAAAATCAAGAGCCGTTGTTTGTGGGATGAGGCCGCGGCAGAGAAGGCGTTTCCGCAGACGACTGGTTTGCCTCCGAAGAATTTGTTTGGTCGACCGGCTTGCGGACTTCCATGCGCTCGGGCGCCCCATACACAGACTGACCGGCCTGAGGCTGCGTCGCCGGAGGCGAAGTTGGTAGAGGCTCCCCTGTCAGTGGATCTATGGGAATTCTGCAAACAATAGTTCGCGGCACGTAATAGGAGTAAACAATGGGCACCCGTTTCTCAACGACCCGCGGAACGGTGACGGTCTCCTCCGTTGCCACCCATCGACACACTTGGACAGGCACACTCTCCACCCGCTCCTCCCAAGCGAGGCGATAAGTAGTCACCGGCACTTGCCGAACTTCTTCCTGCCACACCAACCGGCAAACCCGGACTGGTACTTGTTCCTCAATTTGCTCCACGACCGGGCGCTGAACGGTCACAGGCACGCGCTGGACCACCTGTTCTTCAATAATTCGGCACACCCGCACCGGCACCCTGCGGACTTGCTGTTCCGGAACAAGACGTGTCACCTGCACCGGTACTTGTTCGGTAATAGTCTGGGGAACAAGCGTAGTCTGCGGTACGTGGTAGGTGACTGGGCGCGGTACCCAAACGCGCTGAACTTCCCACCGGCCCCGAGGGGCTGGCTCCCAATATAGTCCCATTCGTTGCCAAGTGACCGCTCCAGTCACCGGATCGGTTACCCACCCAGGCGGTTGCCAAGACAAACGAGCCTGTGGCAAAAGACCCGGGCGGAGCACCACCTGTTCGGTCATGAAGCCCTCGTCTCGGAGGACAGGCCGATATGTTACTACCGGTTGCAGCACAGTCCGATGCTGCAACCGATAGCTAGTTTCCACCACAGGTCTGTACACCGTAAATACTTCTTCGCGTTCGTGAGTTTCCCACACCGGTCGACGAACTGTATAATGCTGTTCACGCTCCGAGGTTTCCGTCACGTACCGTATCCGGTTTACCACCCGAGTGCGATATTCGGTCTCACACACCGGTCTTCGGACCCAGTACCGCTCCTCGCGTGTGGAAGTCTCCAGAATGGGACGCGCCACCCGATAATGATTCTGGCGATATTCCGTCTGCCAAACCGGCCGATATCGGGTGACCCGTTGCTGTTCATAAATAGTCTCATGCTCGATTCGGTAAACGGTCGTTTGCCGCGGTTCATAAACCGTTTGATACTCGAGGCGATAAGTGGGGCCAAGAGCCGAAACGATCGGGCTTCCCACCATCGTGCAATACTGTCCCCAAGCAGGAACACTCATGTAGTCCCGGCCCCAGGGCGCCAGAACGACCGCCAAAAAGGTGAAGGTTACGTAGATGGTTCGCTTCATCGAGGGATCCTCCCTTCTCACCGCAGAACTAATCGTTCTGCTTCAGGGCAGCTTTTTCCACGGAGCCAAACTCACAAGCCTTCGCCCTGCAGACGGTACACCTTTTGGGGTTATCAGTTTTTGGCGACACACACACGACCGACGACCGCCCAAGATTGGGAAGGCCGATACTTCCGAAACTACCAATCGCTATCACTGCGAGGACCTAAGCCGCCTCTCCTCCTCGCCCCAATCTGCGCGGACAGTCGACCAAAAAATTTTAGCTTTCCTTCAGGAGGCGGGAGACCATCATTGATTCGCCAATTTTGTGCCCCTTATGCGGCAGGTGTCCCCCTCCTAAGGAATTAGATCAAAAGTCAGCTTGGTTAAGTGCTACCAACTTCCGACGGTCCTTTGAGACCAGCTCCCTTAGATTGGCCGTCGCTCTTTTTAACTTTCCAATAGTTTCAGCTTCTCTCCCTGCCCGAACCCTCATGGGTTGGAGCAAACTCGATCGACTCTGTTACAGCGGGCCGAGAACTGGCGGCAAATCCTCTCCCCGACTGACCGATAGCCGCAGAGCATGAATTGGGTCAGAAAGACAGCAGTCCGCTTTCTGGTTGCACGCGATGCAAATCTTCTTCACCCGTCATAAACCATCTTGGATTTCGAAATACGTCAAGACAAGGACCTTTCGCCCCAAAAAAAGATTAAAGTTCGAGGTGGAGATCGTCTTGCCTCTGACAACCGCTACCAAATGCCCGCGCGGCATAAATTGCCCACTTCCCCCCAAACCGCAAAATCCCCTTAATTGCCTCCGTCCAAAGGGCAATCACTTCTGTAAGATCAGACGACAATGGGTTCCCCACCGCTCGGGGAGGCCATACTCAACCCGTTGTAGTTGTTTCTCAGGGACGCCATGGTAGAATCGGTGGGAATACCGCAACCGGGATCTCCGTGCATCGCTTTTACTGAGTAGGCCTGTCCCTCAATAAGCGCTGAGCAAGCGCTTCCTGAAGGTGAGCAAAAACTGCAAATTCGGCGGAGGCACAATTTCAACCTAAACAAACGGCCAAATAATTTTTATCCACAAAAACGAAGCTTTACGATCACGTGTCAACGGTTTGTCACTGATACAGACCAAAAACCATAGGAGAGGAGCCTGATGAGCATCGGAGTGACAACGCAGGAGCTAACGCTTCCCATTTCCCGAGCCGCTCATGGAGGCGGCAGTGATCTTATCCGCATTGCCTTGGTGGGCTGCGGTGGCCGGGGAACAGGCGCGGCAGTCAATGCCCTTCGCAATGCCGCTACCCGGAATGTGAAGCTCGTGGCCATGGCCGACGCTTTCGCGGAACCTTTAGAAAACAGCCTCCGGGCCATCTCTGCGCAATGTCCCGACCAAGTGGACGTGCCTCCAGAGCGGCGGTTCGTCGGGCTGGAAGGCTATCAAAAGGCAATCGAGAGCGACGTGGACTTAGTGCTTTTGTGTACGCCTCCGGGCTTTCGGCCGGCTCAATTCGAGGCCGCCGTTCACGCAGGAAAGCATGTATTCATGGAGAAGCCTGTAGCGGTCGATGCTCCCGGGATTCGGCGGGTGCTCGCGGCCAGTGCTGAGGCTAAAAAGAAGAAGTTGGCCGTCGCTGTGGGCCATCACCTCCGACATGAGATTAAGCATCTGGAAGTCATTCGGCGAATTCACGATGGGATCATTGGCGACGTTCGCTTTGTGCGAATTTATTTCAATTCGGGGGGCGTATGGTTCCGACCCCGGCGCCCAGGCCAGACCGAGATGCAATTCCAGGTTTCTAATTGGTACTACTTCACGTGGCTTTCCGGCGATCACATTGTGGAACAGCACGTGCACGATATTGACGTGGCCAACTGGATTGTCCGATCGCATCCCCTTCGGGCGTGGGGGATGGGCGGACGTCAAGTTCGCACCCCCGACTGGGGGAAAGCCCAGGGGTACGGCGCTGACGCGGTGGGAGAGATCTTCGATCACCATAGCGTCGAATTTGAGTATCCCGGAGGGATCCGTGTCTTCAGTGTCTGCCGGCATATGCCCGGGTGCTGGAATGCGTTCCTTCAGGTCGCACACGGAACTAAGGGGGTAGCAGAAATTGAGGGGCACGGTCCAGGTCAGATCATCCTTCCCGGCAAAGAACCGATGCGTTGGCCTCGAGGACCGGCAGGACATCAACTGGAAATGGACCACTTATTCCAGGCGATCTTAGCCGGCGAAGACTACAACGAAGCCGATTGGGCCGCCGAAAGCTCCATGACCGCCATTATGGGGCGAATGGCCACCTACTCCGGAAAAGAAGTCACTTGGGAACAGGCCGTAAACTCCACCCTAGAGTTGGGGCCAGCGGAACTCTCTTGGGAGGCTACACCCCCGGTTGTCCCAAACGAACACGGATATTATCCGTGCGCAGTACCAGGTCAAACCCGGGCGTGGTAGCAAAGCCCAAGTCCGGCCACATTGAGGGTGGGATCAAGATGCTCAAGAAGGAGGCGTAGGCCCACACTTCGCTCATTGCTAGGGGTACCTTCGCTTTGAACTCCCTTACGCGCGGAGTGGAGTCCACAGGTGGCCGGCAATGGAACTCCCTCACGCGCCGAGCCAAGCGTAGGGTACACTAAAATTACTTCCTTAAGGGGGCGTGTATTCCCCAGAAAAACAACGAGGAAAATCTTCCTCATTTTCCTCTCGAAGAATGCCTGAGCGGGCATTTTGAAGAATCTTGAGCCGGCATTCAGATTCACGAAGCTCCTGGGCTTGGGAGAACGTCACGGTCGAGGAGTAACTCTTCACATGGCGGAGAAATTCTTTCACGGACGGCACGCCCTTAACGGGCGCCCCACCGAAACCTTGCCTGTTTCTCGGAGTCCGGGCTTTCAGAGGGAGCCCAAAAGTCGTGAGCTCTGCTCCAAAACTCAAAAAATCATATCCCCTGTCCCGCATAGGCGCACTTGCGGAGGAGGCTTAAGCGTGATCCAGCGATGCATGAGCACGGTGCTGCGAGCTTTCGCCATTGCCGTGGGTGTGGGAGCTCTGATCGCCAACCCCACCGGTGTTGTATTGGCTAAGCGGCCCAACATTATCCTCATTTTGGCCGATGATCTTGGGTGGAAGGACCTAGGTTGCTACGGAAGCACATATCATGAAACGCCGAACCTCGATGCCCTGGCCAAGCGGGGGATGCGTTTCACACAAGCTTATAGCGCAAGCCCCTTATGTTCGCCCACGCGTGCCAGTATCCTCACCGGGCTTTATCCCGCCCGGATCGGAATTACTTCCCCGGCCTGCCACTGGGCCCAGGAGATTCTCACGAAAGGTTTGGAACCATCCCGGCCAGGTCAGCCCATTCGCGTAGCGCGGAGCCTTACTCGGCTTCGGCCCGAATACACCACATTGGCGGAGCTTCTCGCTGAGGCCGGCTACGTCACCGCACATTTTGGTAAGTGGCATCTCGGACATAACGGTCCCTACGAGCCTAAGGATCAGGGCTTCGCTATCGATTGGCCCGGCACACCTCAGGTGCCGGGCCCGGGCGGAGGCTATTTAGCTCCCTGGCGATTCATTAAAAACCCGGCAGTTCGCGGGCAACCGGGCGAGCACATCGACGAGCGGATGGCTTTAGAAGCAGCACAATTCATCCGCGAAAATAAGAATCGGCCGTTTTTCCTTAACTACTGGTCCTATTCCGTCCACGCCCCATGGACTGCCAAGCCTGAGGTTGTGGAATACTTCCGAAAGAACCGAGATCCGACCGCCCCGCAACAAAATCCTGTCTACGCGGCGATGGTCAAATCGCTTGACAACGCTGTGGGAACTCTGTTGAGGGCCATCGATGAGGCCGGTCTTACCGAGGAGACTATCGTCATATTTTTCTCGGATAATGGGGGCTATGCGTATCCTCCACGCAATGAAACCGATCCACCTGGCTGGAGCGAAATTCCCGCCACCAGCAACTCCCCCCTAAGAAGCGGCAAGGCATCGATTTATGAAGGGGGAACACGGGTTCCGTGCCTCGTGGTTTGGCCTGGTAAAGTTCAGCCGGGATCAACAAGTGACGCACTGCTCAGCAGTGTAGATCTCTTCCCTACCATACTGGAGATGTGTGGCCTGAAACCCCCTGCAGGGATTGACGGCATCTCCCAGGTATCCGCCCTTTTGGGCCAAGAAGCACCGCGCCGCGCTATTTTCTGCCATTTTCCCCATGGAGGTCGGGCACAAGCGGAGCGGATCGACGGTTTTCTGCCCAGTGCTTATCTTCGTGAAGGGGATTGGAAATTAATCCGATTTTTTGCCAGCGGCGCCAATGGCGAAGATCGGTATGAGCTTTACAACCTCCGCGAGGACATCGGCGAAACGCGGGACCGCTCCGCCGAGGAACCACAACGCGTCCGCGTGATGGCAGAAAAGCTAGCTGACCTTCTGACCAATACCGAGGCGGTTATCCCCATTTACGACCCACAAACAGCTCAGCCACCAGTTGATCCCAAGGATCCGTTACTGGGATGGAAACTTCGCGGCTGCACGGGGACCATATCCGGAGAGATCCTTCATCTAGTGGCAAACTCGCCGGCACCCTTCCTGGGGTTTTCTGCCGGTCAGGCGCGAGGACCACACCGCGTTACGTTCCGAATTCGCGTCGCACAGGAGGGGGAAGGACAAATCCACTACCTGCCCCCGTCTGATCGCCAACCAAGACGTTTCTGGTACACACTGCACGGTACCGAGTTTCAAACGATTTCCGTGCTCATACCAGAAAGCGAGATGCTCGGCATCATCCGCATCTACCTGCCGCAAGGGGCAAACTGGGCCGAGATCGATTGGATTGAACTTCGCAGTAGGGACACCGTCCGCCGGTTTGACTTTAGCGAGTCAAAGTAAGCCCATTCCCGTGCAACTGCCAGATCGGAGGCTCTCACCCCACCGTCGGGGGTGTACTTCGCATGTTTCCATCAATTTGCCTTTTGTCGGGGGCTTTGCTCGAATTGGGCCGGGCGAATGAAGTCTTCCCGACGCCTCCGTAAACGAGATCTTGCGGGATTGTGCGCAAGCCAAAATTATCGGTTTCCATCAACGACTGGCCCAGCATTTTAATATGGTCGGTAAAGCTCGACACTTTTGTCGCTGAGATAGCCAATGACCAGTTTTTTGCGAAGCTCCACGGCTTCCGGCGGCCAGTGGCTAGGCGAATTGACCCAAACTTCTTTCATCGCTTCCACGTGCCCGTCGAGAAAGCTCACGTTGGCCACATTCCCTCCATGGCGAAAATGTGTTCCTGGCTCGGTAAATAGAAAATAGTCCTCCGGGCCGGAGATGTAGAAATTTTCAGTGGCCTTAAGTTGAGGATCGCCGGCCCAGGGAAGCTGAATTCGGGCAGCATCAGTGAACACAACTGTTCGGCTTGTGGAAGGGAAATACGCCAGATTCCGCACCACCTGGCGGGGGGGATTCGGCCAATTAGAGTAGTCCACATAACCCAAATTCATGTTGTACCCGTAACCGCCCGTGGCCCCCTGGTATAACTGCACAATCTGATCGGTCCGTGTGGGGCAACGGTAAACGGCTGTATTCCGCTCAATGTACGGAACGATCAGCCCTTTTTCTGTGTTTACGGTGTTGGTGGAGTAATCCACTGCTGCAAACCATGTGACCGTGGGTTGGGACCAATCGGTTTGCAGAATGGTGGAAGGGGGCAAACACAGAAAGGCATCGTGATAAAGAAGCACGGCAAGCGTATTCTGCTTGAGATTATTCGCACACTGGGCTCGCCTGGCTGCTTCTCGAGCCGCTTGAACCGCCGGCAAAAGAAGGGCAATCAAAACGCCAATAATCGCGATGACGACAAGCAGCTCCACCAACGTGAACGCGGCCCGATGCAGACGCCATGGCTTCAGGATCTGAACTTTTGTACATATTCGAAATCCGGGAAACATGTTAAAGCTCCTGTGTGGAGAATTGACATTCGGAGGATTGACACGCACCCTCACTCGTTTCTTCATTTCCGTTTTACATGGCTTTGAGGGAAAACAAGCGGCGCAAAAAAGCCGGTGAGGGATCACTCTCCGCGAGGTTCATCGCCCAGATTGACGATCCCCCAACCGCCTGGGGCCCGAGAGCACCCTTGCTGGGCGCAGAATATCACCGTGAGCGAGCCGCAGACTTTACCGTTTACGATGCGCGCTCGCGCGGACGACACTTACAGCCCGATGATACGAACGCCCGAAGCTGATAAAGCCTGGGCTAAATCGCCAAAGTGAGGCCTCACCGCTAGCCGGCAACCTGCCCGCGCAGGCGAACCCGGCTGCTGCAGTGGTAGGTCTGCTGACTTCCGCGTCGGAAGTCCCGGCCTTCTCATCACCCCCTGGACCCGCGGAAGCGGATCGCTGGCGACAATGGCCACGAAAACGAGTGGGACTTCCCACATGCACGGTCACAGCGGCGGGGCCGTCCCGGACTTGCACCGGTGTTCCCTTGTTTGTCGGCTCCCCAGGCCGAGGAGTCGACCACCACCGCAGAGAAAACAAGATCGCCGTTATTATCCTCTTTCTTCACTGCTTGTCAAGCAATGAGGACACTAGAAAGAGCAACCCCCCAACAAGGCGCAAGCTTCACAATCTAAAAAAAGTGGCTTCTTTTGTTTTGCCGTAAACTCAGCCAGGCGATCCTCGGAGAGAAAAACACGTGCGTGGCCACCTAATTTCGGCCTTTTCTCCCGGTGCTCTCAAGGCAGGAGCGACCGAAGGCGACCCCGGCGACACAGCCACCACACTTTCCCCGCTATATACCACTCGCGCCACCGCCTTTGTGGGGGCGATATCGTCCACACATTGTATTTATGGGCTCGTAAGCGCTGGATTAGTTCCAGAGCTTCACAAACAAGAATTCCCGCGGCAAGTTGGATCCACCGCGGCAGCCGATCGACGCCGTCAAGTCCCGCCCGCAGCCAACCTTCGGCTTCTGCCAATTCTCCTTGGAGGAATAAACAAAAGGGTTCGTTGTAGCGTTCTGCAAGAAAATCCTCTTCGGTATAACCATAACGAGCGGCCCGAGCCAAAGGTACGAGAATGCGTTGTGAACGCACATTGCGGGCAAGATTAAAGCAAAAGCTCACCCACGCAGCCCCCGTGCACAAATCATCCACTATTCTGAAAAAGGCCGGATGCGAACACTCTCCCACATAGAGCACCAGGCGACCAAGTGGGTTGCAACTGTACCGGCAATACGCGAGTAACTCTTCCACGGAATAATAACGCCGCACCTGCTGGTCCTGACGAAACCCGGCAAGCAAGTCGGCGAAAGGATCCCGAGGAATGGTGAACACTTCGATTGTTTCCCGCAATGCGACAAACACCGGATGCACGGCCACGCCCGCGTAGCAGTCCTGAAGCGAGCGGTGCCACCAATCCAGGAGGGCAAGGCCGCTTCGCCGATCCTGAACATGCAGGCTTAAATCTTTTCCCCACTTCCAAAAGGCAAAGATGTTGCTGAGATGCTGCTGTAATCGGTAAGGCACAACAAGACGAAAAAGCGTAAAATTGGGGAAAAAGCCACGCACCAACTGAGCACAATACTTCCGCGCGGTGCGGAGGTCCACCGGTTGGCGGATGGTTTCCAACGGTCCATAACGTTGGAGATCCGCGGCCGACCTACCCACCAAATGGTCAGGAACACTTAGCATACCTTTTGGGCCTGATGCTCAGTACGCGCTTGTAACGGGCTGTGCCAGAGTCGTGGGCTGACGAAAATCGCACGACCGAGAATTTTCCCGCGGAGGTCGACGCCGGGTATACCCAGGTCGCGAGCGGTAGTTGCCAATTGATGCGATATCTTCTTTGGCTGTGACTAAAGTGTAATGTGCCATTGTAATTTTGAAACGCACGCAAGCTTGGCTCGACGCCGGGCAGTCCTCCAAGGCCAGTCCCTTGACATGGCTGACAGGCTCTAAGCGGAGACCCTATCAATCTTATAGCAAAATATTCGGTTGGGCGCATGAAGCCGCCGGGGCACCCGAGGACATGGCGCCTGGTGGATTTCCTCTGCGATTTGCTCCAACTCGAAGCTTCGCCCAACATAATGCATCGGAGTTCATAAAGGAGTACCCCGTCCGGTGATTAGGCTCGACATCGACCAGCCGTTTCCTTATTACTGCGGAAATACCAAGGAAAGAACGAGTCCTAGGCTCCTTTGTGAGATATGTATCCGACAAACAGTGCAACTGCCACAACTATGGGAAATGACGCAAAAAGGTCCCTGATCTCGTCCGCGGAGGACTCTTTCCGTAACCCCGCCGGGCGAAAAAATCACCTCCGATTAATTCTCGTGGAACCGCGTGGATTCTGCGCCGGTGTCCGCATGGCCGTTGATGCCCTTGAGGAAACCCTCCGGCGTTTTGGCCCACCAGTGTATGTCTACCACGAAATAGTTCATAATCGCGCAATTGTGGAATCATTCCGGCGGCGAGGAGTCATCTTTGTGGAGGACCTGAAGGATGTACCCGCCGGAAGCGTGTTACTTTACTCCGCCCACGGAGTAGCTCCGAAAGTACGACATCAAGCGGCAGAGCGAGGGCTCAGGACTATTGACGCCACCTGTCCTTTGGTGATGAGGGTCCATCGACGCGCGCGTGTGTTGGCCGAGCAAGGATTCACCATCGTGCTTGTCGGCCATAAAGGTCACGAAGAAATCGTTGGCGTCATGGGAGAGGCTCCGGAGGCCATCCGCCTTGTGAGCACCCCTGAGGACGTGGACCGGCTGGAGGTCCCTGATAACTTGCCGGTTGCCTACCTGACGCAAACCACATTGGCTCAAGAGGAAGTTGACCGCATCACGGCCCGACTCCGCGCCCGGTTTCCTCAAATAGTCGGACCACCGCACGGCGACCTGTGCTACGCTACACAAAATCGCCAGGAAGCCGTCCGCGCGATAGCTGGGGAGGTTGACGTCATCCTCGTGGTGGGAAGTCAAAACAGCTCGAATAG
Organism: uncultured Thermoguttaceae bacterium; assembly: GCA_938084835.1. Lineage (GTDB taxonomy): Bacteria > Planctomycetota > Planctomycetia > Pirellulales > Thermoguttaceae > DTLM01. Next base: position 59,167 of record CALKER010000020.1, on the reverse strand, counting down.
CCGCCGGCTGGTCGAAATTGGCCGAGCCTGTGGGACTGCGGCTTATTTGATCGACGAGGCTTCTCAAATCCACCCAAAGTGGCTGGCCGATGCAAAAACCGTGGCCCTTACCGCCGGGGCCAGCGCACCGGAACAGTCCGTCCAGGAGTGCATCGATTGGATAGTGGAGAAGTTTGGAGCCACTGTGGAAGTGCGCAAATTCCGCGAAGAAACTCTTCGGTTTTGCCCTCCCCGGGAACTTCGTCTTCTTTCAGAACCGGCGGGCGATGGAAATACCCCGTAACTTGGGAGGGGTCAAGCCCTGGTAAAATCGCACGCCCAAGGGCACAATCTCGCGAAACAAGTAATCTTTATGGTGGAGGCCGGCGTTTCTTGCCTTGAATCCCGCCGATCAATGTCAGACCAGCCGCCATGCTTCTCGGTCGCCCTGAGTGGGCCTCGGCCTCGTGATTACAAATTCTTAGCAAATCTGCTTACCGCCTGGTTTATTCTTGGCTTACAGTTCGGACATAATATTGATTCACTTTCCCCCTCATGACCTTGGGGGTACCTAGCGGCGTTGTCGGAGGCGAAATTGTCAGTCGCTGAGGAAAGAGCTGTCAGGCGCCGTTTTGACGCAGAACCAGCCTGAACATTAAGGGCACTGCTACTTCCGAGGAAATTGGGAATCAGCCGCGCCGGAGGAGGCAGCCCCCGATGAACCGAACCCCACAGAGCCCTCCGACGTTTTCCAAGGAGAGCGAATCCCGCAGATTATCGAAAAAATCCGCATCTTCCATTTGTTTTTAGTTAGGAGCTGACTCGGGCAAAGGGGGTCATGAGGTTTGGAAGCGGGACCGATTGGATTTGGCCACTCTCCTCCACGCAGGAAAACCGCGGCATTCAGGAATTAAGATCCGGGATAGAAGCCCCGGAAACTTCGCGGCATGATAGTGCGTTCTAGCTGCGTCTCAGCGGAACCGCGTGCGAACCAATAAAATTGAGAGAAATGCATCAAGAAAGATTAGTTATCTGATAACGATACATTTACACGGAAAATTTGTAATTATGCAGGGTCACGAATTGAACGGAGAATCGGAGGAAGACGCGTCATGCCCCGGATTGTTATCCTGGACCCTTTGTCAGACGCCGGGTTAGAGCGATTGCAAGCCGGAGGCCTCGAGGTCGAGGAGCGTATGGGGCTGAAAGGTGAAGCCCTGCGAGAAGCCCTTCTTTCCGCCGACGGGGCCATTTGCCGCAGTGGTGTCAAAATCACGCGAGAGGTGCTCCTAGGAAATCGGCGACTTCGGGTGATCGTTCGCGCTGGGGTGGGGGTGGACAACATCGATTTGGAAACTGCCACAAGGCAGGGGATTGTGGTGATGAACACCCCCGGGGGCAATACTATTTCGACGGCGGAACACACTTTGGCGCTAATGTTTGCCTTGGCGCGGCGGATTTGCCCGGCCTACCGATCCCTTCAAGAAGGGCGGTGGGAGCGAAGCCGATTCCTTGGAACCGAACTGTACGGGAAGGTGCTGGGGGTGGTGGGATTAGGCCGGGTAGGTCAAGCGGTGGCGGAACGGGCCCGCGCCCTAGGAATGCGCGTGCTTGGGTACGATCCTTTTGTTTCTGTCGCCAAGGCACGCCAGTGGGGTGTGGAGCTTCTCACCTCCCTTCGCGAACTTTTGCCGCAGGTCGACTTTCTCACCCTGCATGTGCCGCTTACCGAGCAAACTAAAAACCTTATTGGCCGCGACGAGCTTGCCCTCATGAAGCGGGGTGCACGGATTATCAACTGTGCTCGTGGTGGCCTTGTGAATGAACAAGCTCTTGTAGAGGCTCTGGACAGCGGGCACTTGGCCGGCGCTGCCTTGGACGTCTTCGAGAAGGAACCCTGTACCGCAAGCCCGCTCTTCCACCGGGAGAATGTCGTTTGCACCCCACACCTCGGCGCAAGCACCGAGGAAGCTCAGCAGCAAGTTGCGGTGGAAGCAGCCGAGCTTGTCGTGGACTACTTCACTAAAGGCATCGTGCGCCAAGCCGTCAACAGCGTGGCCTTGGACGGGGAACTCCTGCGAGAGCTGGGTGGTTATCTCAACGTGGCCTACCGCTTGGGGCTTCTGCTAGCGCAGGTCCAGGGAGAAGGTATACGCCGATGCCGGGTTCGTTATCAAGGGGAAGTAGCTCGACGAGAAACGCGACTGTTGACCGCAGCATTCGCCGCCGGATTGTTGGAACAGGCTATGGAAGAACCGGTCAACTTGGTCAATGCCGAGTGGCTCCTTCGTCAACGAGGTGTTGAACTTTCGGAAGAACGAAGTGGCGAGGTAGGGGACTTCAGTTCCCTTGTGCAGGCGGAAGTGGAATCAACGGAGCGAACAGCCATTGCCGCCGGAACCTTATTCGGCAAAATGCCCCGCTTGGTCCAGAAACGCTCTTTCCGCCTCGATGCCCCCTTGGAAGGACTGTTGCTTTTGTTTGAACACAAGGATGTTCCCGGAGTGATCGGGCATATAGGGACGGTTTTCGGCCGGCACCAAGTCAACATCGCAGGGATGTCGGTAGGCCGGGAGTGGGATCGCCCCGGCGGACCCGCCGTGGGTGTGTTGTCCCTCGATAGCTTTCCCCCAGCAGAGGCCCTGCGCGAAGTCCTCGCTCACGAGGCCATGAGTTGGGCAAAAATTGTTCGCTTGCCCCCCCGGGACCGCCTGCCAAGTTGGTTGGCTGGCTCGCAAGCAAACGGGGCGGGCTAAGGGTCAGTTCATCAAATCCGTCGTAACGCAAAGCCAACGGACGCCCACAACAGTCGCCGAGCCGGTAATATGCGGGCACAACCGGATCCCGTCGGCCCATGAAGCTCTCAAGCGGTTTCACCGACACGGGCGATCCCCGGGCGGTGCTTGCTTCGAAAGCGGCCTGCTAAGCCTTTACCGGGAGTAAGCAATTTCATAGCTCGTGAAGAAGAGAGTTGTCTCCTCCCAATTTGCAAGAGATTCTCCGTCCTTACCGTCTGCTGAGCTGGCTAGGCATTCTGAATCGGCGACCTTGCCCTCCGATCGTCCCGGATGCGTTGGGGAAATATACTTCAATGGGGGACACTCCCGCCTGATCGGTGAATAAAATCGGTCAGGTGGAGGGTAGGACCTCCTGTCGATCGAGAAAAACCACGGTGTTTGTCGCAGACCCAACGCCGGGACGAAGAGTCAACGGAAAAGTTTTGCCGTTGTATCGAACCCGACAAACTTTTGGCCGATTGGGCCGCAAATTTCTGACGCCCGACATGACAAAAACGCTATTAAATGATGCCAGCCAGGAGAAACTCAAGTAACATTAGCGCGATAGTGAATAAATTCCCTACACCAGGGGAAACTGGGATGTTTTCGGGATGTCGCACTCCAAGTTTGCTCGGGGTGCAGCATCTTCTTGCTGGTGAGGATCCTCTGATGGGTCGAGAAAGCTTTTTTTGGGCTAGCCCACCCCAAGCACCCCCTCGGGACGCGCTCGGTCACCAATTTACGATCACAGTACTAGGCAAAATTGCCGCTTGTGGTGTCGCCGTAGTGTGGTTGTGGTGCTGGGGAGGTGGTCATAGCTTTGGCGAAAGTGTTGGGGGTTTATCTCCAGAAAATCCCCCTCTGGCCGAGCCCACTCCGAAATTACTGGAAGGCCCGTCAAAGGAAGGACCACACGGCTCGTCTTTCGTGCGGATTAAGCTAACCACGGGAAGTGAGGTCGTTGGTGAGTTGCTCAACCCGACTGAGTTGCCCCGCAAAAGCTTTCGGGTGCGACTGAACAATTCGATGGAAGTGACCATTCCGCGAGAGCTTGTAGAGGATTTCGCGCAAATCCGCAAAGAATTAGTTGAATACGAAGCGCTTTGGCCCCAACTGCCCGACACGGTGGACGGACATTGGCAACTTGCGGAGTGGTGTCGGGAGCGATCGCTCAATGCCGAGCGAGAACGTCATCTGCGGCGAATTCTTGAGCTTGACCCAAATCACACCGAGGCCCGGCGCCTCCTGGGATATATTTCGCGAGATGGTCAGTGGACAACTCGCGAGGAGCTCATGCGGGCCGACGGTTACGTTCTTTACGGTGGCAGATGGGTGCTGCCGCAGGTGGTCCGCCTCATGGAACAGAAGCAAAAAATCGAGACCGCCCAGAGTGAATGGAAGCAAAAAATCAATCGTTGGCAAGGTTGGCTCGATACCAATCGCGGAGCCCTTGCCCGTGAACAAATTGCTCAAATTAACGATCCTTTTGCCGTGAACGCATTGGTCGATGCCCTCAAGAGCGAAAAACGCCCATGGGCTCGCCTCCTTTTCGTTGATGCCCTGGCGCGGATTGGAACAACTCGGGCCGAGCAGGCCTTAGCTTACTGGGCTTTGGCCGATCCGGCGGAAGAAGTTCGCCTCACTTGTCTCGACCATTTAAAGAAGCGTCACAGCCCCGCCGTCGTGGACTACTTCGTGGGCAGGTTACGGAGCGCGGATAATGTGGAGGTAAACCGAGCGGCAGTAGCTCTGGCTGCCCTAGGAGACCCATCGGCCGTCGGAGCGTTGATCGAGGCCTTAGTAACAACACACAAGATCAAGATTGCGAGCGGTAACCCGGGTCAGATCACCACAAGTTTTGGTACTGGAGGTACGGGATTTTCCGTGGGCGGGGGACCCACGGTAGTTACCCAAGCTGTGCAAAATAGGCAAGTCCTCGATGCCTTGGTAACTCTCACCGGTGGGGTGAACTTTGGTTTCGACCAAAACCGGTGGCGAGCCTGGTATGCCGCCCAACGACGATCGGAAACTACCATCAGTCCACGTCGGGACTAAGAACCCTCGCCCAACTTATAAACCAAAAGCAGCCCCATGTGTGGCGGGAACGCCTCATCGCAAAGCGGTTCCTTACCGCCCTACTCCGCTTAATGGACCGCAGCGATCAGGGATTGAGTATGAAAATTGATCTGTTCTGATATCTTTTGCGCCAACAAAACGTTAGCCCCAGTGGCGGCCGACTTACGAGGTGAGCGTAGTTTTCCATGCGGCTAGATCAAGCGATGCCAGTTAATCGCCATTTTTCTTTCTCCATCGCGTCCACCACTTGAGGATCGGCCAAAAACCCCAATCTTCCAGCCAAGCGGTAAGCCACAACTGTGTACGCGAGGGGAGCCAGGATTCCGAAACCACCGAAATGGCCATCCGGTCTTCCAAATTAGGCCGAAAGATGGTTGATATCAGAAGCGGCAAATACCATCCGAGGTAAAGGCCGCCTTGATAAGGATGCCATAACTGTACGCCCAGTAGAAGGGTACAGGAACAGCTGATCAAGGTGCCCAAACTTTTGTGGGCAGGCCATAACGCATAGCTTGCGGCCAAGGCCACAAAGGCAGCGACCACCGGAATGCGGAAAGCTTGAACCCGATCTGCCCAAAAACCATCAGCCTGGGGAAGTTTAAAGACCATCCACCCTAAAAGCTCACGAAAATTGGTCCACGTCGTCCCTGGCGATTCAACTCCCATTACCCAGGCTAGGAACGTGCAAAACCACACAAGAATCCAGGTGGCGGGAAGGGAAATTAGGCCACCAAGTAAAAAACGCACAAGGCCCCGCCGGAAATAGAAGCTGATCCACAAGGGAATAAGGAATAAGGGGTACCCAATCACCCATCCGGCAATTCCTAGAATAATCCCCGCCACCATAGGCTGGCGATAGCTGGCAAGCGCCCACACAAGAAGAGCCCCAGGAAGGAAATGATCCAGCCTTGGGCTCATTTGGACAGTGTAGGGCAGGAGGAGATAAAGCGAAGCCATCCCCACCGCCGTATGAATGTCTTCAAAGTGGACATAACCCAGGCAGATAAGCGCAAGTACGATCAAAAAATGAACCAACACTACTGCCAGCCGTACCAATATCACCTGCCGGCGATCTACCGAGGCACTATCACCGGAAGTTGGCCCTGGCACCCCGGGCCTTTCCGGTCTGCCCTCTTCGGGGGAGGAGTGCGACATCACCCCTACAAACCCCAACCGATATAGAAGCGGACGCTTTAGTTCCACTGCCCGTGCCGGGCTTAGCACCCCTACACGGGCAAGTTCAGGAATTCGCTCCGTTGCCAAACCCCCAACTAAGAACACAAGCAAGGCTACAGTGGTAAAGGCCAGGCCACTCGGATTAAGGTTCGGTTCCAAAAGCGGGCGGCGAATTAAAAGCGGATCCAAAAGGGTCCTAAAGAAAAACAATAGCGTCAACACAAAAAGAAGTTCATACCCCTGCGCCACTCCTCGCGAAACCCACAACAGTCCGGGTGAGATAGCCAGAAGAGCCAGGAGGTCGAAATTACGAATACTCGCCAGCCGGTAAAACTTGAAGAATATCCCTATCGTCAGTAGTGACGATAAGTAAAACCACGTGGCGGGATTGATTTCGTATTCTGGCAAAAATCCCTGCATCGGGTAATGTTTTCTGACGTTGTGGAAATCGTGCGATGTGTTAGTTTCTCACCGCTTCCGCGAGAGTCGCGTTTTGCAAACCCTTCGGCCCCCCGGCGGATGCAGACCCCCAAGCAAACTGCCGACTAATTTCCAAATCATCCCTCTTTCGGACACCTTTCCACAATAATAACCGTGCTAGCAGTTGCAAGATAGCAGGGGCCTTGTTGATCGGTCACCAAACGGCTCCGCAAAAGGTGGAAACAACAAATACCCGTTTCTTGACTAGTGACAGTAACGGCGCACTGAAAAGCACATTCGTAGCTGCAACCAAACCCCTGCCTCCGCTATTGGCGGCAGCCCAGCCAGGATGCAACTGCCAGATGGTGGTGAAGTTCATCTGGTAAGGTAAAGCGTTCATGTAAGGTAAGGCATTCAAGGGTCGTTTCCACATACGTCATTTCACTTGCAATTCCGAACCTAAATGTGCGTTAGAAATGATTAATGGCGAGCAGTCTTCCCATTTTTCCCAATTTCGGTCTTCACATTTTGGTCGCTCCCGGGTTTTGCGAGTATTTTTCGCAAATTTCCTAGGTCTCGTAGGTTAAAGCTTACTCCCATGGCTCCTAACTGGGCGACAGCCCCAAAGCGAAGCAAAACTTTCGCAGGCGCTGAGATTTTCCTAAAGTTTTCTATCCACACACCCGATAATAGGCCGCAGAATCCAGCTTCTTGGGGCCCTAAAAGACCCAAGGTTCCTCTTATCGATGCGGGTCTGCGTTCGCAAAACGCTTGGTAAATCCTCTTCTCTGACCGGTGTGAAGACTCATCGTGGTTGCGAAAAAAGGCAATTTCCTCATGCGTCGGCATCAGGTTCTGATTGGCCTTGGCCTTGGCGCCTTTGTGGTTGCTTCATTCGGTTGCCGACCCCAACAACCGTTCTTTTTCCGGGAAGACGGTGACCTGTCGCACTATACCAATCAGGCCACGCAGATCGAGTACCCGGATTTGGAACAACCCAGCCTCGCGGATGCCGCGCTGGCGCAAGCACCTTTGACGGTCAGCAATCCGCATCCCCAAAACTATTGGGATCTCAGCCTTCAGGAAGCCATGCGGATTGCCTTAAGTAACAGTAAGGTGTTCCGTGTGGTGGATCAGCCACAAAGTCTGCTTGTGAACCCCGACTTTGCCGGGAGCGTCTATGACCCGGCATTGGCAGAGGCCAATCCGCGAATTGGCCCGGAGGCCGCTTTGGCCGCCTTCGATGCCCAACTTGCTACCAGTCTCATGTTCCAAAAAAATGACACCCCGCAAAATTCGGCCGCCATTGGTGGCTTCCGCATCCGTCCCGAGTCATTCCAGCAGGATATGGGTTCGTTTCAAGCCCAGCTGCGGAAGGTCTTGGCTACCGGCGGAACCGTATCGCTAACTCACCGCGTGATTTATGACTTCAACAATCAGCCTTTTCGCCAACATCCGAGCGACTGGACGGTGAGCCTCGAGGCCCAATTCTCCCATCCATTGCTTCAAGGCAATGGAGTGAGGTTCAACCGGATCGCTGGTCCCGGAGCTCCCCCGGGTGTTTACCAAGGAGTGATGATCGCACGGATAAACACCGACATATCGCTCACCGACTTTGAAGCCGAGGTGCGAGATTTGGTCTTTGGGGTGGAGCGGGCGTATTGGGAGCTCTACTACGCCTATCGTTCCCTGGACTCCCTCAACCGCGCCCTGCAAGAAGCGCTCGACACGTGGCAGAAAGTGCGAGCGGAGTATGATGCCGGCAAAGCCTCGATGCAAGATGAAGGATTAGCCCGGCACCAGTATTTCCTGCTTCGGAGCTTGGCGGAGCAGTCGCAGGCTAACCTATTTCGGCGGGAGGCATCGCTCCGTTATCTTTTGGGCCTAGCGCCGGCAGATGGACGGCTCATCAGGCCCTCTGACGAGCCCACCACTGCCAAGTTTGTCTTCGACTGGACATCCGCCCACGCTGAAGCCTTGGTACGCTCGGTGAACCTCCGGCGCCAACGCTGGCGGATTAAACAACGGGAACTGGAACTGGCGGCCGCCAAAAATCACCTTCTCCCCCGCCTGGACCTGACCGGACGATATCGCTTTGTCGGCTTGGGAGACGAGTTGATCGATCCCTCAAGCGGCAATCCCAATCCCTTGGCAAGCGGGAGCGATGCCTACTCCTCGTTGATGAGCGGGGACTTCCAGGAGTGGGAGGTGGGCTTGCAATTCCAGATGCCGCTTGGCTTCCGCCGTGAAATGGCCGCGGTCCGCCATGCCCAACTTCAGTTAGTTCGCGACCGGGCAGTACTGCAAGAGCAAGAACTTGCCGTGGTTCAGCTCTTGGCAGACGCCTATCGGGCCATGGATGAGAGCTACGTTCGGGCACAAACCAACTTGAACCGCCTTCTTGCCGCCCAAAGAGAGCTGGAAGGTTACAAAGAACGCGAACGCGTTGGTCTGCCGGTCCGCCAGGCGGCACTGAATTTCATTCTAGATTCTCAGCGGCGAGTGGCGGAAGCCGAGATCGACTACTTCCGCGCCCTTGTAGATTACAACCTCGCCGTAGCTAATTTCCACTATCAGAAAGGTTCCCTTTTAGAATATAACGGGATTCACTTAGCGGAGGGTCCCTGGCCGGAAAAAGCCTACTTTGATGCTCTTCGTCGCGCCCGCGCTCGGGATGCCGCGATTTACATCGATTACGGCTTCACCGAACCTTCTGTAGTCAGCCGCGGACCCTATCGTCAACATGTCGGCATCCTGGCTCAGCCGGAAGAGCTCCCAGAACCCGAGGTTCGCCTGCCAAAGAGGGCGGGTGAGATCCCCGCAGAAATCATTCCCACACCCCCGCCGGAGCCGATCCCAGCAGAACCGGCCCCAGACCCTGTCACACCTCCCACCATGCCTCGGGGATCTCAGCCCATGGATCCTCAGCTACTCCAGGATCAATTCTCGGCTAACCGGGTTCCGTGGCAATCAGAGACAACCGACTTGGCCGGCCCTCAGCTGCTTGCGCCCAACGGCCAGCCAGCGGAGCCAATCCCCCGTCGGGCCCAGAAGTTCGACATTGCTAATCTAGACCTCACAGCTCTGGTGGGGGCCACTCAGAGCCCCATCAACTCAGGGGCCGAGACAAATCGGGAGAAACGACCTCGGATAGGTGAGGCTGCAGCAGCCATCGCATGGGAGGAAAAAACAAGGAGCCAATCGAAACCACCGGCGACCCCTTCCTTCGTCTCTTCTCAAGGGGCTTCCTTGCGCACCGGCTCATCCGACGGATGGCAAGCGATTCGATAGGGCCATCCCAAGCGACCAAGATCCTGTCTTCGCCGAGGCCGACCGGCGACTTCATGCCGGAACTACATCGAATCGGTGTGTCCCCTCGAACTTGAGGAACCAGGCTTTCAGATGCGCCCCCTCGAGGTTGGGGCGCTGGACTCGCTAAGCTTGGGTGAGACATCCTTTACCAAGAAAAACCCAAGCAAGTGTCCCTCGCCCAGACAAAGCGGAAAACTTCCCCGGGAGGGCAAGTTTACCATTCACTTCAGCTCGCCTGCCACCAGCGATCTAACTTCCTCATCGAGAGCTTGACCGGGCGTAGGCACGCATCATCACTGGCTGAGGCAGCCAAAGCCTGCTCCCCAGTTCTCACAGATCGCCCAAGGAAGACGGCGCCAAATGGCGGAGGTGATCCACCTGATTGTAGGCTAGCAGCCGAAATGTCCCCTCACGAGCATAAGCGATGGTGGTGATAGAACCGTTGGCAAGCGGAGGTAGCTCCAGGGTATTTTCCCCAGCGACGAGGGCTGCCAAGGCAAAGCGAAAAAGAGCCCCGTGGCCTACAACGGCCGTATGCCCAGTATGGCGAGCCGCTATGTCACGTAGTGCCGCGGCACCACGCTCCCGCACTTGTTGCCGCGACTGCCCCCCGGGTATTACATAAAAGGGGTCCCCTGTGCTCCACGCGGCATACTCCTCGGGAAAGAGCAGGGGCAGTTCCCGGCGAAGCTTCCCCTGAAAGATGCCGGCATGGAGCTCTTGGAGTCTGTCGTCAAACAGGATTGGCAACCCGTGATGTGCGGCGATACGCTCGGCCGTCTGCCGGGCCCGAAGAAGCGGACTGGAGTAAATAGCAGTCAATGGCACCCGGCATAAAGCGGTGGCCACCGCTTCGCTCTGCTCTTCGCCCAAAGGCGACAGCGGAACATCGCTTTGCCCCTGCACGCGCCCTTCAGCGTTGTAACAGCTCTCTCCGTGCCGAACAAGGTAAAGAATGTGTAAGTAGGCGGTATCCTCCTTCATGGTGGTCCAACGTGAATTTGTCCCTCACAGCCTGCTGTGCCGCTGGACTCAAACCTCTACCAATGTGGCTCTGCAAAGGACAGCCACCGCTTATCCTAGGAACTCCCAAGCAATACCCAACCGTCGTAAGGCGTAGGCCATCTCGCGGTGATAATCCCCGTAGGCCACTGCCCAGTGGAACCCTCGCATCCGCTCGGCCAAAAGGAGATCGGGCACTTGGTGCCGCACCTCAATTTGTGAACGGCAAATATCGAGGAAGGGGCTATCCTCAATCTGGCCTACCAAGCCGACCCACTTCTCCGAGGAGAAGTCGGGAATCACGCAGGTGATCTGTTGCCCCTTCCGCATCTCAACTTTAGGCGCAGCACCATAATCGGACTCGAAGTGAGTGAGAATGCGAACCGGCTCCTCTGTCTTGCCATCCATTTTCCGTGGGGCCGTACAGTGCGCTAGCGTCATGATCCCATTGTGGGGATAAGTCGGGTTGCAGAAAAAGATTGGCTTCCCGGAGATATTTCCCAACAACACACAGGCGGGGATGACTACAAAGTCCGACTCGCAAAAGGCCATGAAGCCCTCGTCGTTGAGCGTTGTCAGGGGCAGGCAAGCCGTCGTCTCCGAAACAGGCATGATCGTGCCCATACATCCCAAGACGGTGATAGCCCGGCAGTCAGCCTCCGCCATCACCCGGCGGAAGACATGTTCCAAAAGGAATGCCCGTTCCACGAACCCCCGATCACATTCCAACGTAACCCCACGACTTGCAAGCAGAGCCGCCGTTCGCTCGCGGGCCGTCCGGACCATCGCCTCATTTTGTCGGGCCTCCTGGATCAATTTGGCAAGCACGTCGTAAGGTAACGCCCGAATGTCGAATTGCCATTTGTCGCGGATCGCAGGCTCCACCACGGCGAAAGGATGACTCCACGCCCCAGGCCCCCCAATGGCGATAATCCGGGTCCCAATTGAATTTTTCAGTCCACAAAGGGCGCGGAGCCGCCACAGCACCTCGCCCATGTCGTCAACCACGACATCGTCGTAGCCGATGTGAGGAATCTGTCGGGTATCGGTGTGTTGCCGCAAAAAACGCGGTATGACAATTTCGTAATGCAAGTACACCGGCCCAGACTGATGACGTACGAAAAAGATCGTATCCTTTCCCAGCTTCCCGATCGGATTGAGATCTCCCCCATAGGCAAAAACCAGCAGGACATCCGCCTGGGCCACCTCGGGATCGCCTGCCAGTAGGCCCTCGTTATCCACTGCTGACAAAGAAAGCATTCGAATCGGGAAATCAGCCTGAGTACTGAGCCAATCTAGTTCGGATTGGATTCGGCCCACTTCCTTTTCCAGATCTTCGCGAGTATGGATGCCCCCCCAAGGACGCCAACTGGTTTGCGGCCGAGGCTGGTACAGGCGATACGTGAAGATCGGTTTAACAACCAGAGGTTTCCGTGGAGGCGCCACGGGCAACTCTCCCGAAGCTTGGCCGGCAGTGGACAACGATGCCCACATGAAGCCGCCCAAGCCCGCACCGCCTACACTGCTCAGAAAACCCCGCCGGGAAACTCCGAAGGAAAATGGCGCACGCACATCAGGACAACACGTGGAACGCTGACTACAACCCTGAGCACAATGAGTACACATAGGTTCATCTCCCGAGCTTACACTGATTCATCCCCAAAGCGAAATCTACCTCTCCGCGTTTTCTGGCGAAAGTCGCGTACAGTTTTTCCTCTCTGGCTCAGCAAAAATGCGCCGCCCTTTGCAGCTGTTTACCACCCCTCAAATTTGCTGATCCTCTGCTTGAGTTGTAGACCACTCAAGCGAAAATGCACCGGATCGCCTACAGCACCATCTGCAGTTAAATTCGTCCGGATTGTATCTTACATCCGATACCGGGGAAAAACAATTTTTTATTCGCTGCCTCCTGCGGGAAAAAACTAAGCGCCCTGCCTCGAGGACGTCAACACAAAAACACTTTGCGCAAGTATTCGGCGTTTCTTTTGTAGCTTTCCACAAGTCCCAAGGCAGGATCCACGGCACCTTCCAAGACGAGCCATCCTTTCCACCCAAAGTCATCGAGGATGGCTTTAATACGGGGAAAGTCAAGCCTTCCTTTCCCCAGAATGGTACCGGACTCTTTACAATGGATTTCGCAAATTACATCTCCTCCAAGCTGGCGCATATCTTCGTATGGATCGTAGCCTTGGTGGAGCATGTTTAACATGTCGTAATAGACCTTTACAGCGGGCGAGTCCACAGCGCGGAGGATTCGTAGATGACCTGCAGCATCCAGGGTACTTTCGATGCCAAGGATCACTCCGGCTTTTTCTGCCTGCGGCGCAAGGCGACGCAACCGCTCGATCACCATCTGCTGCCAATCGGGTTTATTGCGAAGATCACCTTGACCGAAGAAAGCAAGGAGCACCACCTTCTGCCCGAGCAGCGGCATCACCTCAATACACTCGCGAACCCACTGTTCGGCCTGATCGTGGATCGCCAAGGGCACCCGATTAAGCCCTCCCATGGCTAGTGAACAAATATCAACACCCAACTCGGCCGATTTGGCCCGATAACGCCCCCGGGCATCTTCTTCCCGCAGATCCTCGCCTGACTCCACCGTGCGAAAACTAACCTGGACACCATCCAACCCAATTTCCTTGGCGATGTCCAATGCTTTCACCTGGCAGGTGGCCCCCAACGACCAATCACAAGCGCCAATTTTAAATCGGGGTGTTACATCAGGCAGGCAGTTCGCTCCGAAAGCAGGGCGAATCAAAACCGAACTCCCCGCCAGTCCGACAACAAAAGTTCTTCGGTTCAGTCTCATAATTTCGGACCCCTGTTTCTTTTGGAATGATCGATACAAGTCGTTGACAAATACACCTATAGGTCGTGGGTTCAAATCACCATGCTCCCTTTTTGACCGGCCCTAAAGTTAACGCAATGATGGCTAAGGATCGCATTACAGGTGTAACAAAGCTCTTAGATTGGGACCGGAGAAAATTGGGACTTGAGCACGACGTGCGAATAGATAGCCATGCCGCGCTTCCGTACGCCAAGGCGTGCGAATCGTGGTGGAACCAAATCGCCCAAACCTGCCGGAAAGATTACGCCTGGAAGTTGTTCCAGGACATCGCGACTCTTGATTCATTCCATGGATCCCTTTGACCACCGATTCTATCTCCGCCGTGCTTCCGAAGAGTCCCCACCAACGAGATTCCGCGCATTTCATTCGACTGCGGTTCTTTTCCAAACTATTCGACCGCGCTAAACCACGCCACGCCGCGGGACGGTAGAGCCGCCACGTGGTGGTACCCTTAACTTCTGGTACCAACGAGCTAGTTCCTCGATCACTTTCCGCACGCGAGGGACTATTCAGCCGCGCTGCTCATTGCCCTCCGAGCATCAACCCCACGACCATGCATCACCGGTGCCTCCCTCAAAAGGGGCAAGGCATAGGTGGAATCCAAAAGCGGCGGCACGCGACCCAAGTGCTTCTTTGAGATCGACCTTTGTAGCAGCTCAGGGTCCTTTACAAACACCTTTGCCGTAGCCTCCTTGGAAACACCATTGCCGCCGCTTTCGCTTTCTCAGTATCGCAAATCGTGCCGGGTCCAACGACTCGTCAAACATTCCTGCCTCTTTAATGGCCTTCCACACACGCTGAGGATCCCGTACACGCTTGGCCCTCCCGAAGCTAGTGCGAGAGCTGAATGCGCGGATTAAAACGGACGCCAGCGCCCCGGAAAAAACACTTTCGACACCTGTGGTAGAGCTTTCAAGAGCGTCCCATTGGGCCACACAGTGCAACGATTTAACTGCTTGTTCCACCGGGCTTAAATCGCATCGCGGACCGCAGCGTCGACAAAACACCTTGCCTGACCTGACACACCGCAATCCTCGTCCCGTAGAGGCATTTTCTCTCGACTTAACTTTTCACCCACTCAGAGGGCGTGCCTCCCGATCACCAAGTCCACTGAACGTCCGCGCACCCCTTTGGTCGCCTCCAAAGCAGGATCCGAGGACAGCCATTTAATGGAAACTGAGAGGGCTAATCGATAAACTTTTTCTCCATCCCCGAGGATTGACACCGAGGACTGAAACCCCGCTTGTGTGGTTTTTAGGCTTGCCTGGAGTCTTGAGGCCCTATTGTACCAAACAATTTGCTCATCCTCCTGAACAATTTTTCTCCCCACCCAGCACTGCATGAAAAAGCCCGCCACACATCTTCACGCCCAGATTGAAAAATGGCTTGACGTTAATTGGCTATTTAGTAAAATAGCCAATTAAATTCGAAGGAGGTGTTAAGCCCTGGCACCCCTACGTGAGTCGGCGACCTCGTGGGGCCACGTCGCACTACTAATCGTGGAGCCCGCAGAGTTGTGGGACGCATTCGCCGAGCACCCTGGGCAGAAGGAAGCTTAAGGCTATGCTTCCCGCCACATTGCGGTCGAGCCATCATAGAGGTCGGCAACGTTTCGCGGAGTTGCCCCAGAGAAGGCACCTGATTGGGCAGAATCCTGGAATGCCACTGTGCTGCGTGGGAACAACATTTCGGGATTTGCGCCGGTGGCAATCGCTATGAGTAGTATTCGTGCTAGGTGTTCTGGTTGGTTTAGCGACGTAACTTCGTGTTGGTCGGCTAGGAGCCGACCAGGGAAAAATACACAAAATTCATCACAATTTTGACGCGAGTTGATGTAAGCGCGGGACGTCTGTAGACCAACAACCCTTAGGGAGGCCGAGGAGGATGGGACAGAAGTGCTGACGGCAAAAAGATCGTCCATAAGAACCAAATCGACCGTTTCCGCGTATTGGTGATGGGGCTTTTGATTGACGCCGAGGTCAAAGCCCTCGTTAAGGTGCGCTCACCGTAAGCGATGAAATCGCCGTTGCGAGAAAGTGTGCTTCGCTAGCAAAATGTGCTTTGTTATGAAAGGGTTGCGCGGCCAATCAGCCATGAGTGTCTGGCCAATGCGGGGCACATTTTCTTTCAAACTCTATACCGCAGCTAACCCGACCGGTGTGGTCTTTCCAAAATCCAGGGATGCACTTTCGGATACGGCCTCCTGTCATCCCGGTTTTTGCTTGCAGGAAGTTGGGACTACGGACTCCAGGACCCACCCGACCGGTCGGTGGCAAGGGCACAGTTAAAGCTCGCGGACATTGCCTCCATCCGGGGTAAGGATAGGAGCCCTTATCACAGAGTGCTATTGCCATTTGTGGATGGTCGCCTGTTTGGAGGCTACCAAACCGAGGGACTGATAACGATACCCCGGCCTGCGCGGTGACGAAAGTCCCGCCCACACCAGGCCACCGCGATCACCTCTGCGCCGAAGTCACCAAATCTGTCGTTGACGAAGTAAGCGGTACGACTGTCGGCTCCGCGGCAAACTTAGGTACCACGACGGTGTTGTGCGAGGGATTGCTAAGTCGCTGCCGGTTATTTTCGTTAGAGGGCACTCGGGTCGAACAGTACGGTTGGTGCCGGGGCGGTCGCCGGAGTGGGCAGCGCCGAAGAAGAACCGAGAAGTCAGACCATAAAAAAACCGATTAGAGCCGGTTATTGCGTATAAATGCGTTAGTCTGCCACTAGATCCTCATCGCCGGCGACGGATGCCATACCAACTCTTGGGACGGTAAAGTTCGAAACCTCTGACGGGACAACATCTCCGCCGGGTAGTATGCCGAAACAACTGCTATGAAGCCCAGCCGCCACGTGGCCGCAGTCGCCCTGGCCCAGGTTCAGCCTCACAATCGCACCTTGAGTCCAGGTTATCGTTGCAACACCTTGCAGCAGCGGATTTGCCAACCCAGGGAGCCATAACCTATCTGGTTGAGTCAACCAGCCAATTTTTAAAACCAGCTTGCCGACGTAAGGCCCCAACCGAAGCTCACCAATGCAGAGGACTTCTATGAGCGAAAACACAAAACAGGCCGATGCCTATGGGCTGTCGTGCCTGTGTCCCTCGTCAATAAAAACGATCTTCTCTTGCCCTAGCGCGTCGAACCTGGGATGCTTAGCCGGTCAAGCAGCCCGGCAGTTGACTGAGCTGGGCTTAGGCAGCCTCTATGGTCGGGCAAGGATCGCCGCGCGTGTGAGCGGCATTACGACCTCAACCGAAGCAGCCCTCACTAATCTGGTTATTGACGGTCGGGGACTAAGCGACGCCACGAATCCCCTCCGACACAAGGGTTTATCCTATTACGCCGCACTTGCGGCTAATCGACTGGGAAAGGAGAGAAGTCGCAGCTTGCATACCCACAATAGCATTTGCCGTGTGATCCAGGCGGCTAAAGGACTCTCAGACTAGGCCGCAGTCGTCATTTAAGAAAAGGAGCCCAAACGTGGAACTGAAAAATGCGTTCGCCGTTTGCTTGATTGCCTTCTTTTCCGCTACCCTGGTGCTGCTTATTGCCAGGGCTCTGGACATGCAGGCTGCCTCGCAATTGCAGCCTCACTTGGCTCAGATCGCAGAGGAATTACGGGCACTGCGGAAGCAGGGTGGTTTCGCCCCCGGTCACAGCATTGCCGGAAACCCAACACCAGCGGCCTCCGAGGGTGCTAATAATCCGGTCGGCGCTTCATCGGCCAATTCCAGTGCACGCCCTAGCGACGAAGTGCTGGTGGTCTACTACTTTCATGGCTCTCAGCGATGTCCGACCTGTCTGCTAATTGAGTCGCTCACTCGGGAAATAGTGGAAAGTTACTTCTCGGACCAGGTCAGACAGGGAACAGTAGTCTTCAAGTCGGTCAATTTCGAGCAACCCTCCTATGCTGCTTTGGCGCGCGAGTTCAACATCGCCATGCCGATGGTCGTGCTCGCTGCCGAAAGCAATCATCAAGTAAAGCGATGGAGAAGCTTGCCCAGCGTATGGATGCTTGTCCGGGACAGAGCGGCTTTCGCAAAATACGTGCGAGAGCAGATCGAAAGCATGTTGCCGGCTAGCAAGGCTGCAGCATCTTCGTCCTCGGCCGGGTTGCAACCGACTGCGTCAAGCATGGCGCCGGGGGACCCACGCCACCTATTGGCGACTACCTCATTGCGACCAGCTTTGGTACCAAGCTGAGCTGATATCCTAGGCAGACGGGATTATCAACCCTTTCATCACGCCTAAGCAGTCGAAGCGAAGTGAGATCTAACATCTTAGCGAGTCAAACGCTCATGTACACCACCGCGTTGTACCTGCTAGCTGCGTTATACCTCGGAGTGCTTACCTCCATCAGTCCCTGCCCACTGGCAACCAATATCGCTGCCATCTCCTATCTGGGACGCAAGATAGGGGATCCGCGTGCGGTGATTGTTGCCGGTTGGCTGTACACTCTCGGGCGTAGCATGACCTATTTGGCGCTGGCGACGGTGATCTCAGCCGCGGCCCTCTCCATACCGGCAGTCTCTTTGTTCCTTCAGAAGTACATGTATCTGGTATTAGGCCCAGTATTTTTGTTGGCGGGAATGTTGCTGCTGGAGATGGTGCAGATCACTGTGGGGATCGTACCGATCGGGCGCCAGGCTCACCAATGGGTGGACGCTATGGGCATTTGGGGTGCCCTGGCACTTGGGGTGCTGCTTGCCCTGTCGTTTTGCCCCACCTCAGCCTTGTGGTTTTTCGGGCTCGTTGCTTTAATCGTGGGTTCGGAAGCCCCCATAATACTGGCCGAACTAAGCAAGGTGGGTATCAATCTTCCTCCCACTACCGTTAGCGGTGGCAGCTTGATCCTACCATTGATTTACGGCGTCGGCACCTCGCTGCCGGTAATACTGGTGGCCTTTGTGCTAGCTTACGGAGCGCGGTCGCTGGCACGCACTTATAACATGCTCACGCAGGCTGAATGCTGGGGGCGGCGAATGACGGCTTGTGTGTTCATTGCCTTAGGAATGTACTTTTCACTAAAATCGGCCTTCTTGCTGTTGTAAGCCGATTAAGTCGCGACGTCGCTATCACGAGCAATCGCCGTGGGATTGCAAATCAGGATGAGCACCTTCAGGGAGCAAACGTGCGGGAGAAATCGCGATTTAAAGGCTTGTCAACGATTGCAAACTGTTTACCCTACCAGCCCGACCGGCTGACGCCGCGCGGCGCGTGCGCCCAGTTGCTACCCGGGTCGACGTCGTCACCATTTTCCGCCGATAAACTCTGCTGTAGCGCCAGCAACAACAGCAGGCGTACACTGCCGGCGGTTGAGAATGCATTTCTTAACATACCCATAGGCATCGCAAAGCAGAAGAGCCGGCCGGCGCGGCATCGCCTGTGCTTCAAACCAATTACTGAGAAGTACCATTGCAAGAGGCGCAGGTGTTTTCGCAGTTCAGCACGTGACCAGTCACTTCCGAATACGACTGCAGCTATCCCAAATCGCTGCGCGACAGCCTCGCTCCCGCCTTAACGTAGGCTCCCGCCTGGCTGCAACGGGTCAAAACGAAAGCGTTTTCACTGGCCTCTGGGCTGCGGAGTAGGTCCTCGCCGGCCGAGGGTTCGCAGGGTACAAGTTCATCCGCTCAACGCCGACCGTCGATCCCGATGGTGGAGCGCAAACCCGAGCGCAAGCCACCAGCCACAACGATATTGAAGCGCCTAGGCAAGTACCCCCGCAGAACGCAGATTGTTTCGCGCGACTACATCGCCGCACTTGGTCCATAGGAGCTCTTGAAGGTGACGTAGATAACGCTAAATCACCTGCGACCACGCTAGAGAATTTGGTGAACTACGACGATGTGGATAAATGGTCCGGAACTGACCCAGAAGACTTGTTAACTTTCCAAAATCGGTCCGCACATTACAGACATCGGAGGTCACGACGTTATCAAAGGCCCCTTACTTGGCTTGGTTTCACAAGCGGCCGCCGGGCAAACATCCACTGAGCGGAGCCATTTGTCGTGATAAACGAATTTAGCAAACACAATTCGGGCCGTGGCCAGCTCGTTCATGAGGTTTTTGGGATGAGTCAGAGTGCCACCGGTTCTTGCAACGGTCCGATCCGCACGATCTGCCGGTGGGCAGCCTTAGCAATTACCCTCAGTTCCGATTCGAACACCGGTCCCCTTTATGAGCGAGATAGATCGGAAGATTGTTCCGCCGGTGCGATCTCTAGCCGCTTCAAAATTAATCTAATATCCCCATATTCGTCACTTGGCGAAGGCTGTTGACATCAGCGCGGGGTAATCAGACCATTTCACCGCAGGGCGCCCACCTCCACCCAAACTTAAGGCACCTGGCATTAACAACGACGCCAGCTTGCTCCAATTTGCCTAATGTTGGTCTTGACCAGGGAAAAAGATAAAACCTGTTTTCGTCTCCGTTGTTGGTTGCACAATCACCTTAATGGTCAGGCAATCAATCGGCCAAGCACTGCAGGGTTAACTAGCCACGGTTTGCGCAAGGAGATCTGACCTACAATCAAATGCCTCTATCAAAAGTCTGATAGAGCTAGCCTCCAAAACCTGCCGACAACGAGCCTGCCGAGCCTGAAACTCCGAATGGCCGCCTTCCCCACGCGACAACACCTCCCCGGCAAAGCCTCAAGTCCCATAGCCCCCGGCTCTCACCAACGGATAGCATGTTCCCTAAAAGATCTCGCTACGGTTTTTGCTTTACCTCGGAAGGAGGCGGGGGTACCTGCCAGCGAGGAGAAGGGACATGAGCTTCGGCCATAAATCCCTCTAACTGCTGCACTACGTCCGGAAATTGCGCGGCAAGATCATTCTGTTCGCCAATATCCAATTCAAGGTCATAGAGCTCGGTGCGTCCGTATATCATTGGCTTTCGGACAGCCTTCCACTTGCCCGCGCGAACTGCCTGCGCGGAGCCCCGTTCGTAAAACTCCCAATAAAGGTATCGATGCTGCTTTTGCTCATCCCGGCGGCCCAAAAGGGTAGGAACAAAACTGATCGAATCAAGTTCGGACGGGAGGCACAGACCGGCTAGCTCTGCCGCTGTAGCCATGAAATCCCCGAAGTAGCCGATGTGATCGGAAACGCTTCCCGGTTGAATTTTTCCCGGCCACCACGCAATAAACGGCACACGGATTCCCCCTTCATATAAGTCGCGTTTCCACCCGCGAAGTGGACCCGCCGGGCGAAATCGATCGAAATTCTGCCCGCCCTCCTTATGCGGCCCATTATCTGAAGTGAAAAGGACCAAAGTCCGCTCGGCAATTCCCAGCTGGCGCAGCTGCCGAAGAATTCGCCCCACATCCGTATCCAAGCGCGTGATCATAGCGGCTTGGCCCTTATCGGGGTTGGGCCAGTCCTCCCCCGCGTAGATTCCGTAATCGGGCACCTCCTGACCATCGCCGGACAACCGCCTGGCCTCGTTATTGGCGTGGGGAATCGTATAGGCGAGATAGAGGAAAAACGGCCGGTCTTTGTGCTGTTCGATGAAGGCCAGGGCCTCTGCCGTGAAAAGATCATGGCTATAGTCAACTTTCTTTTCTGCTATTCCCGCTCCCACTTCCTCGTAGGGCTTGCCCTCCCGGCGAAGCACATTCCTGAGAAACACTTTTGTGTCATTTCGCCATAAAAACTCCGGATAGTAGTTATGGGCATGAGTTTGATTAAGATAGCCGTAGAAATAATCGAAGCCTTGCCGATTGGGATGTCCTGGGGTGTCCTCTTCACCGAGGCCCCATTTTCCGATCACTCCTGTTACATAATCGGCTTGTTTCAGTAACTCGGCCACGGTGAAGTCCTCGTCCGAAAGGGACTGACGGACTTTGTCGGCATTTCCGCGAACACTACACCGGCCAGTATGCTGGCCGACCATCAACACACACCGCGAGGGAGCGCAAACCGTCGATCCGGCGTAAAACTGCGTAAACCGCATCCCCTCACTGGCCATCCGATCAAGTTCCGGTGTGCGAATAATCTGCTGTCCGTAACACCCCAGATCCCCGTAACCGAGGTCATCGGCCACGATCAAAATGATGTTCGGGCGGGCAGCTACCGCGGCGGTAACCGCGATTCCACCAAATCCCCCAAGAAATAGCACCACCAACACAACCGCACCCACCAGACCCGGCTGCCACTGGTGCCCGAAGGACTTTTTTCCTATAGCCCAAGGAGGCGATAAAACCCGCCCTAGCCCCCCACAACAAGCAGTTGCACCTAACGTACATGCCTTTTTCGTTCTTACCATGGCTTTCTTCCTCAAAGTAAGCGGCCTTTCGTCAGCCTCAAGCCTTCATAACAAAGCTTTTTGCCCTCGCCTGCGGGGAAGTTATTCACATTTTCACCCGCGGCCAGCCACTGTGTGATTTCGGCCTACCCTGCGGGAGAATTACTGGCTAAAGCGGCTTCCGATCACCCCATGTTGGGGTAGGTTTCCACCTCTCCACCCTCATTATGGTAAAGGGCAGCCTCGCTGCAAGAGTAGCTGCGGGTTCAATCGGAAAAGCGAAGTCGGAAGATTCTCCAGAGGGATTAGCTTAAAAACGCCCGGCCCGGCGACTTTCGACCGCCGCGCGCCGAAATCAATTCCCTTCAACAGCATGAAGAATCCGCCTGTCTGAGACCAACACTTAGCTGGTGGGCACTAAATCAGTGGGACAACGGGCTGGTCTCGGCCCTTCTGCGAGTGGTCAACGAATCCGTGACAAACTTGGACCGGACCAGACAAACCAAGCCATAGCCAAGGAAGGCGGTTTGGCAACAGTCTGGCTCTCAGCAGAAGGCAGCACCACTCTGCTTGCGCGATGTTAAGGCGCGAAGCACACCCTACACGCGACGAAAAGCATGCTCAGCCAATGGAGGCCAAAAATACGCTCTCGAAGCTCCCCGCGGGATTTCAGTACTGACTCTTGCTCTGTACCCGAAGCTTCCCAAGGGTGCTAAGAATTGCTGGAAGTCGTTCGCTCCCGCGAGGCGGCCAACACGCGGCGAATGATCTCGTCGTCAAAGAAGTTAAACCCCAGACCGGCATCCACCACGACCCTTTGGCCGTTGATGCCACTGGAGCGTGGACTGAGGAGAAAAGCCACCACATTGGCCACTTCTTCAGCCTCGAGGGCCCGCCGTCGCGGAATGACTTGCTCCGCATAGAGATAGCTTTCCATAAAACCGGGGATACCGGCCGCAGCGGTAGTCCGCACTAAGCCTGCCGCCACCACGTTGAATCGGACTTCAGAAAACCGGCTGAACGACTTGGCGAGAAACACCGCACTGACTTCGAGCGCGGCCTTGATTGGGGCCATTAACCCGTAGTTCTCTGCCGCCATGTGCGGACTGGCAATCGAAAGCGTGACCACCGATCCGTGCCGATCGATAAGCTCACGGAACTGATGGGCAATAGCTACCAAAGAAAAGCACGAAATGTCAAAGCTTTTGAAGAATGCTTCCTTCGGTGTCTCATGAAATGGTCGACCTCCCGGAGGATAATCCGCCCAAGCAATGGAATGGACAATCCCGTAAATCGATCCGTAACGATTGGCCACCTCGTCTCGGAGCGCTTCCAATTGGCCAGCTTCCTCCACCCGACATGTAAACACGTGGGCGTGCTCTTCCGGCTCAATAATCGCCCGAACTTTATCCGCAATATGTTGATCACGAACCGAATAAATGCACACAGCACCGGCTTCGCGAAGCACCCGCGAAATGTGATATGCGATGCTCCACCGATTAGCCACACCGAAGATTAAAATCCTTTTGCCGGATAGCTGCAGGAAATCGGCCATAGGTTTCTCCAAATCCTTTAAATGTTTATCATCTCATCCATAATTCACGCAGGCCATGTTTGCCGAACATGCATCCGCGAAGAGTGAAGCAAGAACCAAGCCACGCTCTTTGCATTTATTGCTCAGAGGCTTCCTGACCGTGCGGCCGCTCACAACCCGAGCAGCACAAAAACGCAGAAAGTGTACCACCGGCAATGTCGGCGTAATGTCGCGAAATTGTATCTCCTCTTGCAAATTGGCAAAGAGGGCAGTTTTGAACAAGTTAATAGGGAAACGAAAGATTTTCCGCAGCGATGGGAAGGGATTGACCAACCAAGTCGAACCCGCACTCGTATATCGGTCCAAACAGGAAGCCTTTCGAATTGCTTCCAACGGCTTCCCGACAAGCCTGCAAGAGGTCCTAACCCGCGCTTTCTGCGGGGGAAAGCGACTTTTTCAGCAAGTGCTACACGTACTTGACCTGCAAACTAAAACAGCGGTAGGAGGATAGCCTGATAGGGGCATCGACTCTAGTAGCCCCCGACGTCCGCCGGAGGACGATCCGGCCAAAGGATCGGCACCCACCTTGCAAGTTCACTTGCGAGCATCCTAAGGTCACTCCCGACGGCCAAAAATTGCATCCCTTGCCGGGCCCGAAAAACGGCAGAATCGGCGTCCATACAATGGATACCCACCGGCTTGCTACAACGTCGACAAGCCGCGACGACTTCTTGCACAGCCTGCTCATGCTCCGCCGCAGTGGGAAAAGAGCCATCGGCCTGCCTCATGGTGAAGCGCAGATCGACGGGGCCGATGAAGATCGCATCACACCCGGGTAGGCTTGCAATCCCCTCTGCGTGGTGGACACCGGAAGGACTTTCAATCTGCAAGACTACAAGAATCTCATCATTAGCGCGGTGGTAATATTCCTCCACAGTGGTCGCAAAATTTATTGCGTGCATACCCCCGCCCGCGCTTCGCACTCCCTCCGGCGGATATTTCGCAGCCGCAATTGCAGCTTCCCCCTGAGCAGGGGTATTTACCATCGGCACAACGATGCCGAAAGCACCGGCATCTAACGCTCGTTTTATGAAGGGAACGGTCCCGTCGGGAACTCGCACCAGGGGAATGCAGCCGGCATCGGCAACCGCACCGATGAGGCTAGCCGCTTGCGACCAATCAATTGGCGCATGCTCCAGGTCCAACGTTAGCCAATCAAAACCACTTCGAGCCAGTAAACGAGTGGCATGAAGGCTCCCCAACGTGATCCAGGTCCCGAAACTGACTTCCCCCCGTCGCAACTTTTCTTTCACGAAATTCTTTCGCATGCGCTATTCCCGTCGGAACCGTCGTTTGCTTTAACCCTGCTGCCGAGGGAAAGTTACGAACATCTTCCTGCCAACGACTGACTCATTGAACGACTGGCGCTGCGAGTATTGCCGGCCTGCCTTTATGAATAATTTTGGCCCAAACGGAAACGAAGCTCTAAGGCCGACACCCGTTCTTCCGCCATACTGTTTTAATTAAAAAACTGCGCCGGTCGTTTGCCTGCCGACTGACCTCCGAAAATTTCTTCATTTAGCTCAAATCGCTCAGCAGGACAGAACATCCGAGAACTTGATTCCGTCAGGAGTGGTATAAACCGATGCCAACGAATCGGGGAATTTGCCCATGCTGCGGACTCCACGGGGTATCCCAACCTTAAAGCTCTCGGGGGAGAGAACTCTCGTCGCGTCAGGGAATTCACTCCCGCGTGCATCCCGAGATAGGCCAGCGGAATGTCCTCTCTCCACAATGCGGAATCCACCAATGAAAGCAGGCCAAGACCCCAACCCACGTGGGGCGCCCGTTGAGGGGCCAGAGTGTGCTAACCGGCGGCCTTACCCTGGAAAATGATGGCCATGGCAAGAAAACATATTGCCAGGATGACCGCAGGAACCATCCACACTCGCCGCCACTCAAAGCGTTCACCGGTCCTGGCCCAATCCATAACCGCACCAGCCAACTGTGTCCCTAAGAAAAGTCCCACCCCTGTCGTGGCCATGAATATCAGCGCTTGCATGGAACTTCGGATGGCCTCTTCAGCCACGGCATTGGCGTACATCTGCCCGGCAATCATAAAGAACACGTAAGCCAATCCGTGGAACGCCTGGATCACCGCAATCAACACCCGTGGCCGTCCCAATAAGTACACCAAGTAAAGCACACCCCAGCACAGAAGCCCCACCACAAGTGTCCACTTGTATCCTAAGCTTTCTGGTCTCACCACCACCCCTAACAGAAACCAAGTAGCCAAAGCCTGCACCGCTTGGGCAATTGCCATAATACCGGGCACATTCTGGGCTGCAATTCCGATCTCCTGCATGAACCGAGCCGAGCCCAGGAAGTAAAACTGCATCATCCCGGCCGCCACAAGCGAGACCACAAAGAAAAGCAGGAAATCCAGGTCCTGCAATTTGGCCAAAGCTTCCACTACGGGGATTTTGCCCGTTGCCTCCGGCTGATTGGTGGGCAGGAATATCGCGCAGACGGCCGCCATCACCAGGGCGAGTACCCCGCCGAAAATGAGGCAGTCACGTCCTTCCTTTTCCGTTTTAAACACCCACCGCCAACCCGTAAGCGCGTATCCGACTAAAGCCCATGCTACCGGAGCCCACAGGAAGACCAGCGATTGCGTAACCGAATCCTTGACATTGACAAACAAAATGGCATTCACCAAAGGCAATGTCGCCGCGTAAAACGTAGAGTGAAGAAGCATCACTGCCAACAGTGGCCAGAAAGTACGAATATTGGCCGCCAACAATAAAAAAATCCCTGTCAACAACTGGCAAACTGCAAGAAGCCACTTGATAGGAAAATACGCATCAGCTAGGAATCCCGAGATAAGCGGCGCGTAGATGCAGGCAAGGGGTAATGTGGCGTAAATCCAGCCCGTCTGTCGCCCCGACATTTGGAGAGGCCCCAACAACCGGGCCGCTAAAACCGGTGCCCACGCACCCCAGATTGCATATTCCAGAAACATCGCCGCACTCAGGGCTAGGTACAGATCGAGACCAATGTTCACGGCTCATCTCCCCAATCAGCAGATGGTTCTCAAACTTCCCTTCCGGTTGCCTCGAACAGAGCTGGACTACGATCTCCGGCCGTTACCGGCCTGTGTAGCGGAAAATTTCCCCTCTGCAAAAAACTTGCAATAACTGCTGATCTTGCCCAGAAGGTCGGCCACTGTCAAGCGACTGAGCCGGCAGGTGACTGTCACTTTTCTTGAGGGCGCGGGTTTTCCACCAGCCGCCACGAAATTTTGGGACAAAGCCACAATCTTCGAAAGAGGTACGCGGTTGGGTGAGGATCAACTGCGGCCACCCGGGATTCACTGTCCCAGCGCAAGCTTGCCCCCTTACAAAGTGGCTTCCGCAGGCGCCGAACTCCCCACTTCCAAGCTTCCTAAAGTCAAGCTCTGCGAGAGCCAGAACTCACCAGCCCCATACACCTTCACTTCATCGCGGGCGACCCTCACGGCACCACACCTTGGCGTGCAAAAACGCAGCGTCCTCAGTTTGGATTAACAAGGCTCCTCTGCTCACGAAGAAGGTTGCGAGCATCAGTTCGCCCGTTCCAAAATCCGCGGCGACAAAGCAAGGTCCTTGCAGCAACTCCGGCTGTTAGCTGGCAACGTACTCAACGAGAATATCGCCAAAGCGAGGGTTTCACTCGCTACGGCGGGCCCAAAGGTTGGGCAGTCCTTTGTGGTCAAAATCTCGCGCGCTTTAGCGCCAAAAAACTATCGCCGAAACGGAGAGGCATCCGCCCGGCCCCAAGCATATGCTTGGACACCGTAAAGTATACGGAATGCAAGTTAACCCAGAATAAGATGTCGCCTTTTCCGCGCCTCCCCAAGGCGCGCAAAATCTCCGAGTGGGCCACTGGTTCCTTACCCCCTCCGCGCAATTCGAACAACAAGCTGGCCTAAGATTTTCTTGCGAAAGGCAAAACCATGAAGACACACGTACCGGGCGAGTAACACCACCGGAAGACTAAAAGACGGAAATATCGAAAATTGCCGTTGTGAAGCGATCAAAGGGAGTCTCTATCGGGAGGAATTCGGCCCACACGGGCAAGAAATGGAGGGGTTCCAACACGCGACGATCGGCACCTTGGAGGATTTCGTCCACCGAGAGCACGCCGCTTCGCCCGGTAAACTCACAGGTGGCCATCGGATGAAACAAAATGTTGGAGGCCAAACGGGTGCCAGCTGCCGAATTCGGCACTCCCGTCACCGCGGCCAGATATTCCGGAAAAGCCTCCGCTACGGCGTCTTCAGTTGCTTCCAGATGAGCAAGAAGGAGAACGTCATCCTCAGGTGCGTGTTGATAAAGAACCACCCGCATTAGGTCGGCAAGCAAGGCCAATTCGTTAGGAATTCGTAGAGGATCTACGCGGGCAATCACGGCTGTGAAAGTAAATGCCTCCGAAAGATCTGGCTTTTTCGCTGCACAGCTAATGACGATCGGTGTCCATCGGAAAAGCCGATTGGGATCCTCGATAGGACCCGCTCGTGTTTTGTCCACAAGAAGCGTTTCCGGGTCGTAGAATACGATGGGGAACTGTCGGACCTCTGGCCCCCGTGGGGGTACGAAGACAAGAGATTGGTAGGAGCGCTCGCCTGTCGAGACGGCCTCCAAGAGCGGTAGGAATGGGCCCCGCCCAGGTCCGCGAAATCCATGCACGGCCACCAAATCAAAGTGTCGAACGATCTCCGCAAAATGTCGCACATAGGCCGGATCCCTCACACGGGCAGGGTCAATTGGTCCGGGATAGAACACCGCTAAACGCAGCGGTTTCATCCCGCTTGCCCCTGCCGAGGCAGACCGTGCCGGAGGACCCTCGGCGCGCACCGGCGCACCCGCGCCTTGTGAATCCGACGTCAAAAGACTCAATAAAGTTCCCGACTGCACAGCCCAAAGAAGGTATCCCAGGCCTGCTGCTCCGACGCAAAACAGTAAAAAGAGGGCAAAGCGACGGATTCCCGACATTTTTTCGGTCCCCGCGCGCTATCTCGATAAAACCCACAAATCCGGCCATTTCAAAGTAATCGCTACACCTAGGCGGAACTGCCGGAAATTCGGCTTATCAAAATCTTCGGCAAACGCGCGAATCCTTCCCAAAACCATCCTGGCGCCCCGGCTTAAGGGGTAAAGCCGGCTTAAACCTCCGGGAAAAACTCAGCGGGGCCCTTACCGCCGAACTTGCGACGAAAAATCGGGCACCGTCGTACGCCAGACAGGAAATGCAAAAAAGGCACAATACAAAAGAATGAAGAGGTATCTCAAAGACCGGTGAGTGGATTTTTCAAGAAGAGATCCTTTCGGCAACCCGGAACGAAAGTGACGTATGGTAACTTAAAAGTCCGAGGCACCGCGAATCACGTTCACAAATTCTGTTTCTCAAGCCGCCTGAGGAATTTGGTGGGAAACTGACAGGTTCAACTTTATAAAATGTCGGGCAACGGGCAATGACACGCCTGTCCTCTGCCTCCGGCGAAGCACCTAGCTTAGGGTGAACCACCGCCGGGTGGAGTACCTCCGGGCAGCACCAACACCGGACCGGGCATTAGATATGGGCCTCCTCCAGGCCAATAAAGGTACCACGGCGGGGACGGGAGTTGCCCCAGCCCATACGGATTAACCCACGCCCCAAACGGCGTGGTCCACGGACCCTGGGGATTTCCCCACGGGCCAAAAGGGGTTGCTCCCGCGCGGAAGGGATATTCCCACTCGCCATATGGTCGGACGTAGGCCCCCTGCCCCCAAGTCTCCACCAAGTGGAATCGATCGGCACTTCGGCCGCTGCGAAGATGCATCTCCGAGTGCCGGAAACCACTCCGAAGAAATGTCGGGTCATGCTGCAAAACTACCGTGGGTTCGGGAGCATACTGGACCACCCGACGAGAACCGTCCGCCGAGTGGGAATAGCTCGAACGCATAAACACCCACTGAGAGCCAAATGCGCCCGTTGAAACCGCGAACGCCACCAACAGCGGCAAGAGAACCCACCAGAGAGCTTTTCGAATGGATTTTCGTCTCCAGCCAAGCATTAAGTGATCTCTACCGGAAAAAGGATCCCGGCTTGTCTGCCAGTTCCCAAAGGACAGCGTTTCCGCTTCCACTTTTGAACGGAGTCCAGCTTGTCCGGGGAATCCCTCCACCCCCAACGAAGACGGCTTTCCGGTCCCACGCCCTCATCTTCAGGCCACAAGTGTAGTCATCGGGAACCGTATATGTCGGTATCCCTCATTATGTCGAGTTTAATCAGGCGGCCTAATTGACGCCAATAAAAACCGCCGCCGTGTGATCTCCTTGGTCCCGGGCTCCCAGTGGGTTTCCGCGTCGGCGAGTGCGGCCCCAGGTTCCCGCAGGAAAATGATTGTGGTTTCAAAGCCAGGATCTTGGTCGCTATTGTGCGATACGGGCCCCTTATCGGTGGAGGCAGCCCTTTGAACGCCAACGCGAAATCCTGCCGCCGAATAATCGCATGATACGGAGCCGCCTTTCCCGTGCGGTGAAAATGAAAGACGAAAATTCACCCGGGTGCGGATGGAATTCATTCTGCGGCCGAGAAGCCATTTGGCAGAAGGGCGTGTGGAAGCACCTCTGCGAAGCTGATCTTTGCAGAAAGGACACGATCGCTAAGGCGCGGGCTTTTCGATCATTAGTTGCCCGGTTTGTGGATCGTAGTGGTACTTGTGCCCGGGCGGCAGCTGAGGCAACCGAATACCGTTCGGGACCAGTATTTCCCTCTCGAACTCTTCCCATGACGCAGGGTACCGACCATTTGTGGCATGGTACAGCCGCATTGCATGAGGAATTTGGCTTTCGAAAACAATTCGTTCCTGCGCACGGAAATACACCGACAAGGGAGTGGTTAAGATTCCCGGCCGATAATCACCCTTTCCGGTGGCTCCCAGGCCGGCCCTCTCTCTGACATATCCCGGCCGTGGAGTAGGCGGCTGCAGGGGTGGAGAATACGGAGCGGAGGCTTCCGAGGGAGGTGCTGGCCTCGAGATTTCCGTTGGCGGCGGCGACGGAGCGGGAGACGAACTAGTCGGTGCAGCCGGAGTCATCGGCGAACTCCCGCTGCTGGCCGCCTCGGCCGGCCGAGCCAAATCTTCCGGATTGGTCACCACTCCGTAGCGATCTGGGCGGACCTGCGGCCGACTATAAGAGTCTAGCTCCCCGCATCCCACGAGGCCCATCACTAGCAGGCCCCCAAGGATAAGACACCACACAACCCCCCAAATTCGTTCGCAATCCCCAGTAGAAAATCGAATTTCGTCGCCCGAATTAATCCCTCCTCGCGAGCAAAAGCCGTTTACAGAAGAACTTTTCGTGACAGACATGATTGCCACCTCCCCAGCCGAATCCAACCAACGGGCCAAATAAATTCCCACGCGCCACGCCCGGCTGAAAACCCCAATTCCCGCAAACTTTTTCTGGCATAGGGCCGCAGAGGATTGCCCAAAGTTAGTTGTCACACTTCCCTGATTCACACCTGATTCACATTTTCCCGATATCTCGATCGAAAGGTAGATCGAAGCGATTCTAAAAGCCAGTTCTCAGCTAGGGAACACAGCTAACCCACTTTCCGTGTCACACGCAGCTTGCCGGGCAGTACGTTCCGCAGGTCAGAGGGCAAGTCCTTTTGGGGTCCCTCGGAAATCGCAGCACCGCATTCGTCGGGACAAACGATGAACTCCTCAGCACACAATAACTCGAGAGTTCGCTGCTCTGTCATATTGTAGTGGAGTGGCGTTATAGTCACATGCCCCTGAGCCAGAGCGGATAAGTCGGTTTGGCCATCCTCCGCAGGTGTGGGTGGACTTCCCACAAGCCAATAGTAAGGTCGCCCGTAAGGATCCACCCGCTTTTCGTACTGCTCCCGATATTGACTGACGTCCATCGGGACAACCCGGATTGTCGGCCGACCGACAAGCGCTGCCGTGGGGATATTTACGTTGAAAAGTCGTGTTCCTCCCAGATTTTTGCTCATTAGCTGGCAAATAATCTGCCTGGCAATTGTGGCCGCCCGATCGAAGTCAGCATGTTCGTCATATTGGAGCGACACGGCAAAGCTGGGAATGCCGAAAAAAGCTCCCTCAATGGCGGCAGCCACAGTACCCGAGTAAAGCACGTTAATCCCGGCGTTGAGTCCCATGTTGATGCCGCTGACGACCAGCTCCGGCCGAGCCGGACATAGTTCCCTGACGGCGATCTTAACGCAATCGGCCGGACTCCCTTCCACAGCCCACCCCCAACGCTCCTGACCGACGTAAACCTCCTTAATAATGAGCGGAGTTAAGTAGGTTATGGAATGCGCTACGCCACTTTGCTCCCTTGCCGGAGCGACTACATAAACCTCTCCCAAGGCTGAGAGGGCCCGCTTCATCGCAGCCAGACCGGGCGCAAAAATGTCATCGTCATTAGTCAGTAAAATGATCACGGAAGTGCACTCTCTATGACCGATTGCCTATGGGCTCTTTTGTTGCTTTTTGTTTTCTTGTTGTCTGTTATTTCCGTTTGTTTCAACAACTCTTGTTTCCGTTTATTTTCACCACCCTCGTCGTAACTCGAAGCTTACTTACTTGGCATAGGCCCAAGTCTTTTTTGGGATTGTATCACGCCTGTCGGTCTGAGTTAGTGGGGAAACGCTCGCTTAGTGCAGGAATAGTCGCATCTCACAGGGTGATCGGAATCTAAATCGCTTCTGACAATCTCAAGGCCTCCACAGTGGAAGGAAGAACGAATATTTGATAGTTCATAAAGTTGATATTATTGATAATCCATAAAGTTGATCTTCCTTCCCGGAATAGTCGGGCACCCCGTTTCGATAACTGCCACCGCTTACTGGCATTAACTCCCCCATAAAGGTTATAAACAAGAGAGCGAACATGAAATTAGGAGCCCTAGCATTGAAGTCTCGCAAGCGAACTCAAAGCCACCAACTTTTCGGTCAGAATGTCATCCAGTAGCGCGGGTGATCACTAATGACAAGAGAACGTGGAAAAATTCGTTGCTCAGAAACCCACTGACACCGAAATTTTCCGCTTTTTCCCCGTAAATCTCTCGGCTAAGACAAATTCCACTGCCAAAAGCCTGAACTCCTGCCCCCACCAAGCTCTATTTCCCAGTCCGGGATAATTCGCGATTCCTTTCGCCGCTCAAGGGGGATACAGGAGCCTCGGAACGACGCTTGTCCCCAAATTCTTCGACGATAGTTTTGAGACCGTGCGGCTATCCCGCGAGGGTGTCATACGGGTTGAGAGGCGGCCACCCTTGCTCGGCCCCAAGTTTCCCGAGGAAACGCCAAACATGGAACTTCATGTCTGAATATTCAGGCTCTATTCTCTCACGGCCTGAGCGAGTATACCCGGCGCAAAGTCACCCAGCATCCATCCTAAGAGCGGCTTCGTACCCTCCTTTATGGGTAACGAGGACCTAACTCACCAGTTTTTCCTGTTCGCGAGCGAGATTAGGAATCGACTCCCAGGACGCCTCATGAAAATTGAGCCGGCGAAAGTTTGCGTAGATACCTCGAACCACGGCAAGTCAGCCAGCCTCGGAGTTCGATGCAAACCCCGTTTTGACTGGACCGTTAAAATACAGGTGGCAACCTTTTAATCTACAAACACATGTCATAATTCTTTGGCAACTAGCATGTACTTTTCGACCTCTGTTCAACTGCACGAATTCTCACCTTCACGGAGCGGATGAGAGCTAGCATTTAGGCACCTACCCTTCCATCAGGGGGAACGACTATCAGCCGTCGAACGCAAGCGAGCCGTCATCTCGAATTATGCCAAAAAAACGCTCCTCCCCCGCCATGACACTTTCCCACCCACGCCAACACGCGGTTCTTGATGGAAAAAGACTTTGCAATTTCGCCCGCTTGGGCCCGGCCCCGTTTTTCCCCAGCAGGTCTCGTGCTCGCGGATTAACCCCGTTAATAGGAAAGCCAGTCCCTGCGCCGTATACTTTAACTTTCTAAGCCCTCGATTGGGCGATGTCGCAGTTTGTTGCCCGTAGGCTTCCAACCGTTAGGGCGCGACAGCTTGGGCAAGAAACTTTGATACCACGTAATGATGATGTGATGGTCCCTGGGGCGAGCTTTCCGGTGGGCTGCTGACTGAAAAACTCGCCAAAAAGCTTGCCCGCTGAAATGTCCTCGGCTCCGATTCTGGCACCCCAGTGAGGGTTGCGACCGCATCCCGAGATTCTGGGTGGAACGTTCAGGTCAATCGATTTTACAGCAAGGTACGAAGAAACTTCTTCAGGGTTTATATCCTCGAGTCTCGATGCACAACCGACCAAGTGAGTTCATCTTAGTCCTGGACTTCGGCTCGCAATACGCGCAGCTAATTGCCCGCCGCGTGCGGGAGCAGCAGGTTTATTGCGAGATTGTGGCACCAACCATTCCTGCGGCAGTGGTGAAAGGGTGGCAACCGCGGGGGCTGATCTTCTCGGGTGGTCCTGCCAGTGTCACCGATGCGAACGCACCACGGTGCGACCCGGAGCTTCTTTCGTTAGGTATCCCCATTCTTGGGATCTGCTACGGCATGCAGCTTATCTGCCAGATGCTGGGAGGGACGGTGCGACACGGGAAGGTTCGGGAATACGGGTCGGCCCAATGCCGGCGCCTTGCCGCGGATACTCTCTTGGCGGGCCTCCCGGACCAATTCGCAGTGTGGATGAGTCACGGCGACCACGTGCTGGAAGTGTCCGACAGTTTCCTTATTCTCGCCGAAACGGAGAACTGCCCTGCAGTAGCGGTCCGGCATCGAGAGTTGCCCATCTTCGGAGTTCAATTCCACCCCGAAGTAACCCACACTCAGTTTGGAAGCACGATCCTGCGGAACTTCCTCGAGGATATCTGCGGGTGTCACCGCACATGGAAGATTGGGGATTTCGCCCAAACGTTGGTGGAGGAGATACGCCAACGCGTGGGACCTCATCGGGTAATATGCGCCCTTTCCGGAGGGGTAGACAGTTCGGTAACGGCGGCCATTTTGTCCAGAGCCATCGGCTCACAGCTTTCGTGTGTGCTTGTGGACCACGGTTTGCTCCGAAAAGGAGAAGCGGAGGCCGTCATCCGCGAATTCACCGAACACTTTCAGACGGATCTGCGGGTGGTGAAGGCAGAAGAAAAGTTTTTCGCCGCCCTTAAGGGAGTTACCGACCCCCAAGAAAAGCGTCGGATAATTGGCCACACCTTTGTGGAATGCTTTCAGGAAGTGGCCTTGCAGATCCCTGGGGTAAGATTTCTTGCCCAAGGCACACTTTATCCCGACGTGATCGAAAGCGGTCGCGCCCCTTTCGGCCCGGCAGCCACTATTAAACTTCACCATAATGTGGGGGGATTACCGGAAGTCCTCCACTTTGAGTTAATCGAGCCTTTACGGGAACTTTTCAAGGACGAAGTGCGTGAGCTCGGGCATCAGCTCGGCTTGCCGGAAGAAATCATCTGGCGGCATCCTTTCCCCGGTCCTGGCTTGGCCGTTCGCTGTGTGGGAGAAGTTACTTGGGAACGCATCGCCCGACTCAGGGAGGCAGATTGGATTGTCGTTGACGAAATCAAAAAGGCTGGGTGGTATCGTCGCACAGCCCAGGCTTTTGCCGTGTTGTTGCCCGTACGAAGTGTCGGCGTCATGGGTGACGCCCCCTCCTACCAAGACGTGGTGGCAGTTCGATGTGTGGACACAGAAGATTTTATGACAGCCGATTGGACCCGGCTACCGGATGACCTCCTTGCGCGGATCGCAAGGCGTATAACCAACGAAGTTCCCGGCATCAACCGAGTCGTTTATGATATCAGCTCGAAACCACCGGCGACTATCGAATGGGAGTAGAACGACCCGAAACCGGTTGAGGAGCGACAAAAGCGGCCGATTTCTCGGTATGTGGCACCACGGAAGCGATTCGCTGTGGCGCAGCCGGTTCGGCGATTAAGATCGTCTTCGGTCCTCCGCAAAGACGTTGACCGGGCGGAAACCACAGAAAAGAATAAAACGGTCAATTAGGAAACAATCCAACCAAAAATTCGTCTTCCAAACAAGAGACTAGAAGGCTGTCAACTGCCTTTCAGTACTGGTCACTATGACGAGGAAATCCCCGTGGATATCTTGGAGCCAAGGGAGCCGATAAACGAGCGGGATTTTTCCAACAATCCGCTTGGACCTGAGCCGTTTCCGCCCAAAACGGGGCCTATGGTGTGGAGCGTAGGAGAAGAATTGCACGGCGCTCCCCTAAAAGTGGAATCGGCAAAGAGTGAACCTGTGCCTAAGGGTAGTTTCTCCGCCGTTAGGTGGCGTCTGCCGCTATTTCTTTTTGTGGCTACGTGCTTGTCGACTTTCTGGGTGGGTGTTCACAATATGAATCGGTGGGAGTATGGACTGATTTACTCTGCCTGCGTAATGACCATTCTTCTCTTCCACGAAGGAGGACACTTCATTCAGGCCTTGCGATATCGAGTGCCGGCAAGCTTACCATATTTTATCC
Organism: uncultured Thermoguttaceae bacterium; assembly: GCA_938084835.1. Lineage (GTDB taxonomy): Bacteria > Planctomycetota > Planctomycetia > Pirellulales > Thermoguttaceae > DTLM01. The sequence continues at coordinate 23,243 of CALKER010000020.1, read as the reverse complement.
CTTTTCCATTGGGGCCAATCGGAACCTTCGGCGCGGTGATTGCGATGTCCAACCTTGTGCGGCATCGGCGGGCCCTGTTTGATATCGGTATTTCAGGACCGGTGGCAGGTTTGATCCCAACACTGATTTTTTGTATCGTAGGTCTCCAGTATTCGTCGGTAGGACCCATTGTGCCTGGAATTCCACGCTTCGGCGAACCGCTGTTGCTCAAATGGCTCTTCCAGCTACGATTTGGCGAGATTCCACCTGGTCACGATGTGTATTTGCACCCAATGGCTTGGGCCGGTTGGGTGGGGTTATTTATCACCTCGCTCAATCTCCTTCCCATTGGTCAATTGGACGGAGGCCATATCCTGTATGCCCTTACACCTCGCCACGCGAACACCATTGCCCTGCTCCTTCTCACCGCAGGTGCAATAGCAACGCTCGTGTTTTGGTGGTGGCTGCCAATGCTCTTGCTTTTGCTTTTCCTTGGCACGCGGCATTCGCCCACTGCCGACGACAGTATCCCCTTAGGAATGGGAAGAAAATTGCTCGGAATGTTCGCCTTGGGCTTCATAGTGGTGGGGTTTACCCCCAAACCGGTGATCCTCGAAGATGAGATACCCGCCCACCGAAGAGCGCCAATTCCCGAATTTCGCCCCTCACCACTACCGTTGCCAACATGGCCTGAAGAACAGGAACACGAGCCGATCCTCGTTTTCTCCGAAACCGGTAACACTCACCGTGCTGGATAACATCTAGGGATTGGCGAAAGACTCATCGATCCCGTCCGAAAATGTACTGAGCGCATATCCCCAAAGTCAGCGGGAAACGGTCGCGCGTCCGCAAGATCTATAACTCGGACGGGGAGCTTGTCGAACCGCTCATCCTTGCTTTTCTGCCCATTGAGCAGGTGGTTTCTCCAAGGGAAAAACTCGGAACCACCTCCGGTGAGTATCCCACATGGTCGGTCTTACTTGCTTCGGCCAACCCTCTTTTAGCCGCAAAGTAGCTCCAGTGGTAATCCACATGCGAGGTGCCCAGAGGCCAAGAAGGTTCGGCTCCCCTTTCTCGGCCACACTTCATCGCGCGAAATTCCTCAGTACCTAACAGAAAAGTGTCGCGGTCCCCTGTGTTAACACGCCCAGAAAACGAAGTTCCTCCCCGCATTCAAGATTCTCGCTCAATGTACTCGGGACTCACTTACAAACCGCGATTCCCTTAACAAACAAGCACTTTTCCCGTAGAGAATTTCCTGAAAAGCTGACTTTCGCATTTGGACGCTTATAAGATAAGGTTAAGTGGATGTTTCACCAATTTATTATAACTATTATAACATAACTTGATCCTGTCCGGAGTCCGGCGGTTAATTACCGCACAGGGAAAAATCCATCTTTTCAGCCAGTAATATGTTTAGAGGGGGCGCACTCAACATTGATTTCCGGAGCAACCCGGAGTAGATTTTGTCCATGACGCTTAACGAACGACTTATGATATTGCCCGGGGTGATCAGCGGGTTTTCGGGATTCAAGAAACTCACACGGTCGCAAAAGACAAATTTTTTCGGAGGTCTACGACGATGCGCGGCTCCTCTCACACGATGTTACACTCTTTCAACAGGCCATCTGCTCGTTTGTGGAACATGGGTGGTGGATGGGTGGTAGGAGTCGGGATACTTTGTATTTCCGTCTCTGCCGAGGCAGCACCTTTGCGGTATCAGGCCACCCGTGGGGATACGTGGCATTACTATTTGGAACTCCGCGTGGAGACAGGTGAAACCGTCGAAACTTGGGGAGGTATACTTATTTACACTGTGAAGTCTGCCACGGAAGACGAGGTGGAGTTTGATTTCAGCGACGAACTCATTTACAAAAGACAGTCTTCCTCAGGTCAGCCAATGATTCCCATTCCCTTTAGGCCACCGATGTTTTTGGCTCCTGGGGCAATGTTATCTGGGAAAAAGGCTGAGCCACGCTTGACGATCTCAGCCCAGGGTGTGATGCGGGAAGGCCAGTCACTGACACCGCTGCCGTATCTTTTGGGCTACAAGGAGCTTTTGGTTTTCGAGCGACTTCCGGAGGAGGCCGTATCGGAGTGGACCGTCGAGGAGCAAGTGCACGTGGTGCTCAAGGAAGATTTAGGGCCCGTACTCGCTCCTCTTTGGATGGCCCGAGCCGCCCGCGAGGTGACCCGCCTCAGCGCTACCGAAAAAAGTTGCTATAAGGTTACCGGTTCCGGCGACGTGGGAATCCACATCGAGAAAAATGTTCAGCTGAAAACAGATCAACAAGCAGCAGATCGACCGCGGTTTGAAGTTACCGGAGGAGGGTTGTTCACCTTTGATCCTTCCTTGGGCCGAGTGCGCAAGCTGAACTTCCAATACCTGATCACGGAAAATGAAGAACTCAAGACCTCCCGTGCGCGCGCGACAATGTCTGTTACTTCATGGACACCGCAGGAGGTAAGCCAATGGCGGCAAAAACGCGAGGCCGACCGAGCGGCCGCCCAGGCCAAAATCGCCGAACTTAAAAAACCGCGACCGCTTTTGCCCGGTGAAAAAGAGGCTTTGCTCGAGGAGCTCCGCACGGAGAATTTCTTCCGTCAACAACGCGCGCTAGAGCGATTCTCCCAGGCGGAACGGGAGGAGCCCGCTGAGGCGGTTTGCCAAGCAATTTTACCGTATTTACGGCATGAAAATCAGCTTTTGCGTCAAAGGGCAGCTCAGGCTCTCCGCGTGTGGGCTACCCCCTCGGCTCAAGAGTCGCTTCTTCAGGCAGCCGCCGATAAAAACTTGCTAGTGGCTGGAGAGGCCATGCTGGCGTTGGCCCGAGTTCCCTCGCCCGCGGTGATCGAATTTTTGGCCGAAAGGCTCGTTTGGCCTCGCCAGGCCAGCGAAGCTTTGAAACTAATCGGCCCCCAGGCCGAGGATATTGTCCTTCGTCAACTTTTTAAAATGGAACCCGCCGCGCGAATGTGTGCGCTTGATGTGCTTGCCAGCATTGGTACTGAGAAGTCCCTGAAAATCCTAAAGGAATGGCCTCCAAACGCTGCCGACCGGCAACTAATCGAAAAAACCATTCTCAGCATCCAAACCCGTTTACAGGGCGAGACTTCGGTGCCCGATTCCACTTCCGATGACCGCCCACAGTAATGCGTCAGTGCCTCGAAGCAGCAACCTCTAGTTGGTGTTTGCGTTGTGACCACCCCACCCGGGCAACGTTATGGCCTTGGGCGCTTATCCCTCCGGGATCGGTCGTTCGCGAACCTACATAGCCGCCCTCGCGTTTCCACGAGGGCATGGTTGCAACCAAGGGAATTGGTCCCCAAAATAAGCCACCACCCAGGTGCGAACTCACTCTATCCTGCCGCCGAAAGGTCAAAGCCATGGAACCATACCTTGTCAATCTAGACGAATGCGTCCGCCTGGAACCATTTCCCGGAGTGGTCATGCGGGCGATGGCGGCCGAGCGAATGACTTTGTCGCTTGTCGAAATGGAACCGGGCAGCCTGATCGCCCAACACGCCCATCCGCATGAACAAATTGGATTTATGATCGAAGGAGAAGCGGAATTTGTCATCGGCGATCAGACTTTTCGCGTTAAAGCGGGGCAGATGTGGCGGATCCCCGGTGGCCTTCGCCACAAAATCCAGGCATTGAGCCGAGTGGTCGCCCTGGATGCTTTTTGTCCTCGGCGAGAAGACATGACCCAGCCCAATAGTTGGGGTAGAATCTCCCTAGCGGACCAGTAAATGGCGACGAAGACGCTACCTCTCAAAAAAGCGTGTTACCACCCTTTGCTTAGGTTCCGAGGGAAAAGGAGGGTGTGAGATGCTTCCCCACAAATGGCGGTGGATTCTCCTGACGGCGGCAACGCTCTTCCTCCCAGCGGGGATCCTTGCTTCTGAAGCATACGGTGCACCCCGGCCCGAATGGATCCAGCTGGGGGAACGTCCCGGCGACCGGATGCTCATGGAGTATTTCCGCCTGGAGGTTGAAGATTTAAGTAATCGCTGCCTGGCGGAGCTTCCTACCATCGCAGAATGGCCGGAATGGCAACGCCGGCATCGGCAACAGCTGTTGGAAATGCTCGGGCTCGACCCACTTCCCGAGCGAAGTCCGCTTCAACCGGTCATCACCGGGACCTTCGAGTGGGAAAATGTCCTGGTCGAGAAAATCTACTTCCAATCCATGCCCAAGCTTTATGTCACGGCGAATCTTTATCGGCCAAAGGAGGTCAAAGAAAAATTACCTGCAATTTTATACGTGTGCGGTCACGGTGCGGTGCGCAAAGGAAACATAAGTTACGGCAACAAGTGCCACTACCACTATTATGGCATCGCCTTTGCGCGGCGAGGATACATCTGCTTGATCATTGACACGGTACAGCTTGGCGAGATAGAAGGCATCCACCACGGCACCTATCGCTACGGGATGTGGTGGTGGAATAATCGCGGATATACGCCAGCAGGAGTGGAAGCCTGGAATAGTGTTCGAGCCATCGATTATTTACAATCGCGACCGGAGGTAGATCCCGAACGCATTGGGATTACCGGCCGAAGTGGCGGCGGGGCTTACAGTTGGTGGACAGCAGCCATCGATGAACGAGTGAAAGCAGCCGTGCCGGTGGCAGGTATTACCGACCTTCACAATCATGTTATTGACGGCTGTGTGGAGGGGCATTGTGATTGCATGTACGTCGTCAACACTTATCGGTGGGATTATCCCCTGGTGGCAGCCCTTGTGGCCCCGCGGGCCCTTTTGATCGGCAACACCGATAACGATGACATCTTCCCCGAAGATGGAGTGCGCCGCCTATATGAAAAAGTACGAAAAGTTTACGCCGCAATTGGGGCGGAGGATCAAGTAGCCCTAGCGCTTTTCCCTGGGAAACACGAGGACGTGCCACCGCTTCAGGAAGCCACGTTGCGGTGGTTTGATAAACATCTGAAAGGGCAGGAGCAACCAGTGGAAGTGCCCCTCCTGCGTCCTTTACAGCCGGAAGTGCTCAAGGTGTTTGAACTCCTCCCGGAGGACCAACTCAACACCACCATCCATGAGAGTTTTGTGCCCAAAGCCATGCCGCAGCTGCCCAGCTCAGCACAAGCTTGGGAAGAGATGGCAAACCAGTGGCGCCGGCTGCTGGAAGAAAAATGCTTTGCCGGCTGGCCCAAGGAAGTAGCTTCGCTTGATATCACCTTAGCCTACGAGCTAGAGGCCGACGGCATGCGTCTTGCCGCTTGGGATTTTACTTCGCAAAAAGCAGTTCGGTTGAGGCTTTACCTTTTGGCTCCGGTCGCGGACCTGCTTCCTGGCACAATGTTCGTCAACGTCCTGGACCAGTCAGGGTGGGAAAAGTTCGTCGCCACGCTTCGTGTTCCTTTTGAAGAACATATAATCAAGGACGCCTTAGTAGATAAAGATTCCTCCCTGCCACCACCTGACCAGAAGGCATGGCAAGAGCTCACCAAAAAGCTACGAGATGAAAACATTTGGCATGCCTACGTCTTGCCGCGGGGGACAGGCCCTACCGCATGGAATCCCACCGAGCGAAAGCGGGTCCAAATCGAACGGCGATTGATGCTAATTGGACAAACTTCCGATGGGATGCGAGTGTGGGACGTTCGCCGCGCTATTCAGCTGCTCAGGCAAATGCCGGCCCTAGCACAAACGAAAATCGTGCTGTCTGGCCAAGGTATCGCCGGCATTCTCGCACTGTACGCTGCCATTTTTGAACCCGGCATTCACCAAATCCATTTGTCCCAACCTCCCCACGAGCATCGGCAAGGGCCCTACTTTCTCAATGTGGAACGTTTTCTTGATCTACCCCAAGCCCTAGCCCTGGCAGCGGTTAAGTCCCAAGTCCAGCTTGCGACAGATCAACCCGAAGCGTGGGATTATGCTGTGAAAGTTCTTGCGTTGCTCCAAAAACAAGAAAATTTAACCATTGAGAAACTTTCGAGCTCACAGGTGCAATGACTTAACACAAGTTGACACACCGTGGGAAACCTGGCCATAGTCGCCCCGGGGCTTGGTGTGTGTTTCGACAGGTCTTAGTCGGAGAGGTCGCCTACGAATGTGAGCGGTAGTTCTTCCACAGATGATCGATCGCCAGTATCTGACCGTGAGCAAGCAGAGGTAATCCGCCTTGTCACCAGGGTAGGACTTCTGATTAACCTTTTTCTTGCTGCGGCAAAATTTATTGCCGGAGCGCTTGCCGGCAGTCGTGCCCTGGTAGCGGACGCGGTCCACAGCCTATCGGATATGATAACGGACGTGGTAGTGTTGGTGGGGGCAGGATGGTGGACCGGCCCGGCCGACGCCCGACACCCCCACGGTCATGGTCGCATTGAAACGGTGGTGTCGGCTACCATCGGATTAGCTCTGGCCGCCGCAGGAATTGGGCTGGGATGGAGTGCCCTGGTAGCACTTCATGAGGGGCATGCAAGCTCACCAGGCTGGCTTGCCTTTGTTATCGCGTGTGCCTGCATTGTCAGTAAGGAGTGGCTGTTTCGGTGGACATTTCGTCTAGGCAAGAAGCATCGCTCCTCGGCACTTCTTGCCAATGCGTGGCATCATCGCTCCGATGCCCTCAGCTCTCTACCGGTGGCGGTGGCAGTAGCCGGTAGCAAACTCTACCCTGCCTGGCAGTTTTTAGACCACGTGGCGGCCATTATTGTTTCGGTGCTAATTATTTACGTGGCCTGGACGATCATTGTGCCGGCTCTGGCCCAGTTGATTGATGCCGGTCTTAGCGAAGAGGAAGTGGAGCGAATTGTCGACCTTGTGCTGAAAACCGAAGGCGTCCGCGCAACTCACGAGGTGCGCTCGCGCTACATCGGATCCAGGCTTCAGGTGGACCTCCACATACTTGTTGACCCCAATCTTTCCGTCCGCGAAGGCCATCGGATCGCTACCGCGGTGCGCGATCGCCTCCTAAGCCAAGTGGAAAATCTTGCCGACGTTCTCGTTCACGTTGAGCCTTTCGAAGCTGCAGAAATCACAGCGGGCACACGATTTGGTTAGAGTGATCGTTGGTAGCCTGTCCCAGTCACATGTTGGAGACTCCGCTTGTGAAACACCGTAGACCATTCGCCTTGCCCAAAGCTTGGGCACAGATTACCGTTTTGGCGATAGGTATTTTCTCTTCCGATTGGGCTCCTGAAGCTTCGGGCGAGCAGGCCAACTCACTCCCCGGGCAACCAAACTCTAGACTGTCGTGGATTGGTGTCAACTCTTCGGGAACCGGCTTCATCAAACTGGAGACGGGCGAGACATTCACGCCGTGGGGCTTTAATTACGACCACGATGAAAACGGCCGTCTCATCGAGGACTATTGGCTCACCGCGTGGGAGAAAGTGGTCGAAGACTTTCAGGAAATGCAAGCTTTGGGTGCCAATGTCGTCAGAATTCACCTCCAGTTCGGTAAGTTCATGGAAACACCACACAAACCGCGACAGCCACAACTCCGGCAGCTGCGACGTCTGCTCCGTCTTGCCGCCCATACGGGCCTATACCTTAACCTGACCGGCCTGGGCTGTTACCATCGAAAGGACGTCCCTGAATGGTACGACCGACTCTCCGAAGAAGAACGATGGCAAGCCCAGGCTAACTTTTGGAGGGCAGTGGCGGAAACTTGCACCGACCAACCCATCGTCTTTTGCTACAACCTCATGAACGAACCGGTAGTCCCTGGCGGTGACACTCCTCGCACCGATTGGCTGGGGCCCCCATTTGGCGATAAACACTTCGTTCAGTTTATTACCCTGGACCGTGCCGGCCGTGACCGTCCGGAGATCGCACGAAGCTGGATTCGCACCCTCACTGAAGGCATTCGACAAGTAGACCAACGACATCTTATCACAGTGGGGCTTGTGCCGTGGAGCTTGGACCGGCCAGGGCTAACATCCGGCTTTGTGCCCGAAATTATCGCCTCGGAACTGGATTTTTTGGCGGTTCACATTTTTCCGGAGCAGAACAAACTTAATGAAGCTTTGGAGACATTAGCGGGCTTTCGAGTGGGGAAGCCTGTAGTGATCGAGGAAATCTTTCCCCTGAAATGCAGTTGCCAACAACTGGAGGAATTTTTAAAGCGTTCCGTCAGTTATGCCTCAGGGTGGATCGGGTTTTACTGGGGCAAAACACCGGAACAATGCCGCCAGTCCCCGACAGTGGCGGATCAGATCACTTTTCAATGGCTGCAGCTATTTCAAAAAGGGCCGCCCACGGCTTGGCCGACCCAGTGTTCCTGCCCATCACAACACGGAGACCTAGAATGAAAAGGAGGGGCGGTTGAAAAGGAGGGGTGGTGGTAGAAAGCCTTTGGCCCATTAAGGGCAGAGATCGTTATGAGCGAGCATAGTGCCAAAGAATCGTCGATCCGTCGGGACCTTAGCGGTCAACAACTGGGAGACTATCGCCTTCTTCGCCGCCTTGGCCAAGGAGCCATGGCGGAAGTGTACCTAGCCGAGCAGATTTCTTTGCAACGCCAGGTGGCGGTGAAGATTCTTAAGCCGGAATTGGCTAAGGACCAAACCTATATTCAACGTTTTCAGCGGGAAGCAAGGGCTGCCGCCGCCCTGGTCCACGGCAATATCGTGCAAATCCACGAAGTCGGCTGTATCGACGGTATTTATTTCATCGCTCAGGAGTATGTGCGGGGGCTGAACCTGAAGCAGCATTTAGCCCGGTATGGCCCTGTGGACACAAAAACAGCTCTAGCAATCATGCATCAAGTGGCAGCAGCGCTGTGCCGGGCAGCCGAGGCCGGGATCGTTCATCGCGATATCAAGCCGGAAAACATCATGATCACCGAACGGGGAGAGGTCAAAGTAGCCGACTTTGGTTTAGCACGACTTCCCGGCGGTGGTGACGCGGTGGAGCTAACCCAGGCCGGCATGACCATGGGAACGCCCCTGTACATGAGTCCGGAACAAATCGAGGGAAAAGCTCTCGATTGCCGCTCCGACATCTACTCGTTCGGTGTTACATGTTACCACATGCTGGCAGGTGCGCCCCCCTTCGAAGGCGATACAGCCTTAAGCGTGGCGATCCAGCATTTGAAAAAAGCACCCATTCCCCTGGAACATCGCCGGCCGGACCTCCCGCCGGCCCTCTGCCGGGTTGTCCACAAAATGCTGGCCAAGACCAAGGATGCGCGCTATCAAAGCCCCTGGGAGCTGCTCCAAGACCTTAGCCCTTTAGCCCGCGAATATCTGGGCGACAGTGCCGAAAGCAGCATCCTCGCAACCCAGTTGGCAGCAGTTCCGGCACCTGCAACCAGCACAACGCCTACCCAACGTCTCCAGGCAATGATGCAACGGAAAAACCGGCGTTGGCCCACCGTCGTCATCCTGGCAGCCTGGGCGGGGCTCATCGTGGTTGGATTTTTTGCCGGCACCTATTTGGGAAAACAATGGATGAACACGCATACTGTAGCTTTCGCCACTCCCACAGGTGGAGAAGCTGTCCCTAAATTTGAAACCGTTGGGGCACAGGTACTCTTTGCGCTCCACACCGGGACAAAAGAAGCCTGGGAAGCCGTGGTGCGATACTTTCCCGAGGAAACCTACTACTCTCGCCGGGCCAAGAAGCAATTGGCCTGGCTGGCGCTCATGGAAGGTCGCGACCACGACGCCATGAAGCTCTTTCAAGAATTGGCCAATCTGGACTCCAGCGAACCGGAGTTACAGGCCTTTGGCTTGGCCGGGCAGTACTGGCTGCTTGTGAAGCAAAACCGTTTTGGGGAAGCTGCCACCGTGCTGGATGCCCTTTTGCCCCTCCAGAACCGGCTGGAAGACCCGGCCATGAGGCAACTCTTTCGCACCGCCCTTCAGGAAACGCTTGAACGTAGCCGACTTCTTCCTGGCGCCAGTGTCGCCGAAAAATGGCGACAGTGGTTAGAGGAGCAAACCACCGAAACAAATGGTTCCTAACCTACAACCAGCTTCGCGTAGGGAATTGCCGGGCGAAGTTATTCCCGCTCCCAAATCATGCTAAACTTCTCCCGTCAATGCGCATAAATTTCTCTCGTCAACTTGCATGTTCTCCCGCCAACTTCCGTGCCCCTCCCAAGCGACCATCCCAGGAATCCCCATCCGAGTCAATCTTACCCCATGGGTTCCAAATTTTGTTACCCTGTCCACAAGCCCTGCCTGAACCTGGGAAAGAGATAAGTCGCCCTTCGGCAGATAGATCCACCTTGAAAGAATATCCCCACTTACCAACCCCAACGATTAGTCAGCGGCGAACACGAGAAGGCCATCCCGAATCACAGCCGCCGGGAGTGGACTGCCGATTTCCAAAAAACTAAGGGGGTCCTTCCCCCCCGAGATGTTAAGACGGTAGATCACCAAGTCTGCGTCTTTCCCCGGCGTAATCGTGCCCAAGTGTTCGGCTAACCCAAGCGCCTCAGCCGAGCCCCAAGTAACAAGGCGCAGCAGTTCCAGCGGCGGGATAGATGGATGGTTCCGAATTAGCGTGCTAAGCTCGGCAGCCATGTTTAAGTCCCGAACGGAACTCCGTCCGTCGGTTCCGATGGCCACCCGGCATCCCCACCGTAGAAGCTCCTTCAACGGAAATTCCCCCCACCGGAAGTGCTGGTAGCTCCGCGGACAGTGCACAAGGTAGAGATGCCGTTGACGCGCAATCCAGCGATACTCCTCCAAAGAAAGGAAGTTCCCATGAACAACTAACCCACGCGGAGCTTCGGCCAGAATTCGTAAGTATTCAGCGAAACTCTTCCCCCCGACGAGTTCAGGAGTCCATACCTGCCGCTCCTCCAGAAAAGCTCGCAGCGGGCCTGTTCCAGAGGTCAACAACTCACACTCCTCTCGGCTTTCTGCAAGATGAAATGTCACAGGCAAGTTGCGCTCACGTGCTAGTTTAACAATCTGCGCAAGCGTGGTGGGATGAACACTGTAGGGAGCGTGTGGTGCCAAGCCCGGTGTAAGCCCTTCCTCCCAACCTTGCTGAAGGAAATTCACGGCTTTTTTCAAAGCCTGCCCAGAAGTTTCCATGAGGGGCGCGATTATCTCCGCAAATACTACTCCCTTTGCTTTCAGTCGAAAGAAACCACCGCTATCGCGTTTTTCAGGGCTGGAGTTGGCCGATCCCCGCTTGGCACAAGTTTCCCACTCCGTGCCGACTTCGAAGTGCGGCTGAACCGTGAGTACTTCTTCCTCAGGGAGATCCACGAGATAATCTTCCGGGTGACAAAGTTCATGAGCCATGTCCCCTACGGCCGATGTTCCAAGGCGAAGGGACTCTTTCAGTCCTTGTCGCACGACTTCGGGCAGATACCCGCCTCTGGCCTGGCGATGACTGATCACCATCTTTATCCAGCAGGCAAACGATCGGTCCTCCGCGACAAAGGGGTGATCACAATCGCTTAGCTCAAGATGAACGTGTGCGTTGACAAAGGCAGGAAGGATGACACTGTCGGCAAAATCCCAAACCCGGCAGCCGACCGGCAGATCGTGCCGAAGCCTCGCCCACCGACCAACCGCCTGAATCTTCCCTCCGCCAACGATCACGCTGCCATCTTCGACGGGTGGTCGATCAATTGGCAGAACCCATCGCCCACAAATCGCTAAGAATCGGCACCCGCTGGCCACATCGACACCTCAGGTGGACGTTACGCAACGAGGGGCAAACACCCAGTTCGAAGAAATCCCATTTCACTCTCGGAGGCAGTGCGGGCATGCCCTGGCAGTTCGCCACACGTAACCTTCGCGCAAATCAATCAATGCGGCACGCCCTGTTCCCGATTCACTGGCCGCGCCCGTTGTTGGTTAAGTTGCCAGCCGAAGCCAAGCCCCCAAACGAAGACCACCGCCATCGCAAGGAGGGCGAGGATGGTCGCTGTTGCCCGCGGATCCTCAGCCAAATCGAACCTCTCCAGAGCGGGCCGAAGTACCAAATGGGCAGGGCTGGCAGCACCGATCCGACTCGCCCAAAGCATGCCTCCGTTGTAAACAGCGTGAAAGACCATCGCCGGCCACAGGCTTCCTGTTGACACCACCATCGCTCCCAGCACTAACCCTAAGGCCAAGGCCATGATTTGCTGTACAGCAAACACGTGTGCTGCCGCGAAAATAAGGGCGCTGGTCACCACACCCAAAAGATAACGCTCCCGAGCTACAAAGCTTCCCAAAACCATTCCACGAAAGGCAAGCTCCTCACAAACTGCCGGTATCAACGCAAAAGCAAGGAGGGCAAGCGGCAGTGACCCTTCCATCACCAAAGTGTCCAAATGATGAAGAAATTCTTGGGTGGCATGTCCTGGGGGAAAAAGGTACCTTAGCCTTTGCTGAAGAAAAACCGCTGACGGTTGCAGCAAAAAGGCTAAAATGATTGCGGTCAGCAAGTGCTTCCAAGAACTAAAGCGGAGGGAAAGAGTGGCTGCCGGCCACCGGCTCAAGAGGATCGCACCTAAAACAGCCGGCAGCGCAAAAGCCACAACTTGCGCGAGGATCTGCTGGTGCACAAATCCCCGAAAATCGGTGGGGGTCTGTATTCGCACACTCCATGCCAGCTTGAGCGACAAAATCACCAAACCTACCGCCACCCCATGCCTCGGCCCCAGAGATTGGTTTCGCAGCTTGCCGACTGCCCATGCTATGGTCCTTAAGGACAAAATCTCGGCCTCGCGGAAGAGAACCTTCTCCGATTCAAACTGCCGAATGGCCGTACGGACTGCCAAGACACACAGTCCAACCGTCACTCCCGCAACCGGCACAACATACCCCCATTGATCAGCGATCTGCCCAGCCAAAAGCTCTTTCAGCAAAAGGACTAGCCCGGTGACGGGAATTAAGCTCATGCCCAAGGACATTTCCACACCCGGTGTGGTGGGAAGAAGCACCAAAGGCATGGTAATCAAAATAACCGGCATAAGATAGTACTGGGCTTCCCGCGTACTGCGGGCTCGGGCCGCAAGAGCAACACTGACTGCCGCAAAAAGGATGGCTATCGGAATCACCGCCGCTACCAACCACAAGGAAAGGCGAAGCGGCGGGGCGCCAAACTGTGGCAGTCTTTGCAAAAAGAGCCATCCGCTCACCATCATGCTCCACACATTGGTGAGCGAGGTGAGGGCACTAAACAAAGCCACCGAGCAGAGCTTTCCCAGAACAATCTCCACTCGCTTGGCAGGACTGATCAGCAAAGTTTCCAGTGTGCCGCGCTCTTTCTCTCCAGCACAAGCATCGATCGCAGGGTAAAATGCGCCGGTAGCGGCCCAGATGATCAACAGCACCGGTAGAATCCTTGCCCACAGCGCGGCCCCCTGCCTACCGCGGACCACCGCCACGTCTGCCGCAGCCACTCCAAAAGGGTCGAGGACTTCCTGAGGAACACCCCGAGCAGCAAGAGCCTGCCGTCGCCACAGCTCGCGCCAGCGGTCAAGGACTGCTTGGAGGCGGCCATAGGCCACTTGGGACCGGTCGCTGGCTGTGGAATAAAATAGTTGTGGCCCTGACCCTTCACCCGCACGATGAAACCCAAATGCCTCCCCACGAGCCCATTCATCAACAAACCGGCAAAACTCCGGCGGGAACCAAACGGCAACATCAACCCGGGCTGAGGCTACCAAATGCTCGATTTCTCGTCGCAGAATCTCCGGCGTTCCCTGACCCGCAATTCCTACCTCGGCACCGGATATAACCTCCAGTAAGCGTTGTCGCCGAAGATCACTGAAAAGCGCCGGGTGAAAATACTGCGGATGATCTTCATCCAACAGTTTCGGTACCCCACTTTGCTCCATCCACAAATCAGCGCCTACCACAAGCACCCGGCAGGGCTTTTCTTCCAGAAACTGAGCCAATTGGTACACGCTTATCGCGAGAATGGGGTAGAGACCGACCGGCAGCAAAATCATCATGGCTAGCGTCCGCCGGTCGCGCAAATGGTCGCGGATCTCCCGCGCTGCTATCAGGCAAATATTGGCAAACTTCATTGGTTGATCCCTACAAGCACGATCATTTGGCTCGGCCGCCTCCATCAACCCTCACCTATCGTTGACAGCTGGCCCCGGCACAGCCCCGGTCCTCACACTCGTAGATTTCTCCACGCGACCGTCACCGGAAAGTTCTGTATCCGCAGGGGGAGCAGCCGTTGGTACTCGATAAACCGGCAATCGGAGCCGCCGTGGACCTTCCGCGTCCCGGACCTGCACCACCATCTCCTCAAAGCGGTTGTTTCCCGCAAACTCAAGCGGAACCTCCACGTGATGAAGCCCCGGTCCAAAAACTCGGGGCGGAAGTCCGGCCCGTTTCCTTTCCGAAGAAAACACTTCCACAATGAGCGGCAAAGGCTCTCCGCTATCGTTGGAAAGTTTTATCTCCACCCAAGACCTCTCACCCGCTTGCTGAAGGTATGCGGTGACAATCAACCCCGGCCACCGCAGGGGAATATCTCGCACCACCACGAGGCGTCGCAAAACTGGTTTTTCCCAGGCAAATTCCCAACGGAAACGCTGTAGTCCCCCCACCGCATGCGGTGCCGTTACGATTTCCACAGGTTGTGCGAACACCGCGTTAGGCTCAAGGACGAAGTGAAATTTTTCCGGCATTATTCGAAACCCAGGCGGCGGTTGGACTCGAAGCTCACCGGCAACGCTCAGATCGGTTGTGTTGCGAAAATGCACGGTGAACCTCTGCGACCGGCCAGGCTCTGGCCTTAACTCCCCCGGCTCAAACCCGGCAAAGTGTTGCCAGAGGAAAGGCCACAGGTGGCCAGTCAGAAGAAAAACAGGCATCGTATCTACCGGCAGACCAATCGGCTCCCCCGTGGGAGGAAGCGCGGTCACTTGAGCCCACCCATTGATGAGGCTTCCGCCCTCCGGAACGACCAGCAGTACTTCCTTAGGCTGGTCAGACCAAAGGGCAAGTAAGGCGTCATCCCCCCGGCGGAATAGCAAGGCAGACACCCCGTGGCCAAGGTCGAGGGACCGAAGAAATTCCGCGGTGCGAAGAAGCTCGGTTCCAACCAGCCAGGGAGCTATCAGTTCGCCCGGCATTCCCGGAGGCGCAAAAACTTGGTGAAAGTTGCTCTCCGTAAACCTGATAAAACACCACCGACAATTCCCCGCAACAGCCCGGCATAGTCCTTGAAGCAAGCTTCCCGCGATCCTTGTGGGATCGCCCCCGCGGGCAGGCAGTTCGACCGAGGCGATTCTAAGTTGTTGGTAGACCGAAGCTGCCTTGAGCGACACACCTTGACCATCGCGGGGCCCCTGTGTGGGCGGCAAGCGCTCGCCAGGCTCCACACCCATTGCCATCATTACCGCATCGCGAATAATCGCCAGAGCCTCTTCCTGAGCCATACCCGCACCAGCTCCCGAGGGGAGATGAGATTGGCCGGTCGTTTCCTCGTACGGCATGAGAACAAGGATTTTCGTTCCTGGCTGGGCTCCTGCCTGGCCCAAGCGATTAAGTTCGCCTTGAGCCTCCTTGGAAGATCTTGCCCACGGATGCTTCTCGTCCCCCAATTGGATCCATCGAATGCGGTCCAAATTCGGATCTAACGAAAAAAGCTCGTCTATTGACCACCGCCGAAGCAGGTCGTTCACCTCGGCTCGCGGCCTAACGATGAGAAGCCCTTCCCCCAAGGACGACGAGCTCGCAGCAGGGAATGATACCGGACCTACAATTTTCCGAGTCGTGTCATTCCAAACCGATGGGGGGTCATCCCACCATTCCCACCGTAAAAGCTCCGCCCCGGAGGTGAGCGCCTTGCCGAGTGCCGGAGCACCGTACACCAATGGAAGCCATTCAGGCAGGCTCCAGCCGAAGTGCCGCCGATGGCCAATCTCCCCCAGCGCCACAAAGCCCGGATTCACACCCGAACTGTCCTGGGAAGACGAGAGCACATCCGGCAGAACAGTAATTCCGTGGCAGTATTCGTGGGAAAGCCCGTTTAAGCTCGAGGTTAGCTTAACCCGGAGCCAATAAAACCCGGGATCAACTTTTGGAAGTTCAAACTTCCCTTCGTACAGGCCGAACACATCGTCGGCAGCAATGAAGTTGTCGTCGGAAGTGTCAACTTTTACGGACGGCGTGGGACGTGGTGATGCGCCATTAGGGGGGTTGGATAAGGACTTACCCCAATCACGTCCCGAAACTTCACCTGAAGCCAGCAACACGGCCCTCCGATCATCAACCGACGAGGTGGATTTGCCTCGAAGCTGAGCCTTCAAAATTTGAGAAACCCTTGTTAAGGGCACGGAGAATCTTAAGCGGCTTTCTTCATTCCTATTCCTAAGCTCCAATTCGGCCGATGGCGCAGGACCCTCCCACCAGAGGGACATCTTCCCCACAATTTGATCGACCGCCCGGAAGGAGCCCAACTGCTGCCCGAGGGAAATCCTCACGTGCGGAACCCGCCACAAATCGAGTCGGTCAATCCAAATCTTCCCCCGAGGGAGATGCCTGCCTGCCGGAATTACAATCAGTCGGACGATTAGTTCCCCTTCGAACCCCTTTTCTGCTGAACCTACACCATCATGGGAAAGCGCTACCCACAATTCGGACGTTTGGCTGGGTAGTTCGGACTCCTGAGTGAATCCCTCCGATTCCTGCCGAATTTCTGGTTCCTTCAGGAACGCAGCAGGGCCTGTACGACCTGCCCACCCCTGAAAGTCTTTCGGCGGTTCCCGCCAAGAGGCGCTCTCCCAGGGGAGGCACAAATAACGCGCCACCCTTACCGGGGTCGTAATGAGGTCGGGCTGAAATACGGAGAGCTCGGCCCAGAAAGTCCCTCGAAACTCTTGAGACCGAACTTGCAGATAAAGCAGGTATTGGAAACCCCCTATCCAGGGCATCCGGTATGCGATCGCCACGTTTCCCCCTTCCGGCTCAATGCACAGGCTCTGGCGGGGGCTGGTGCTCTCTTTTTCCGCTGTCACATGGTCTGGTGACAGATCGACACTTTCAAATCCTGGAGAACTCCCCAAAATCCTCCCTTCAAATGCTCGATTTTGATTTTCTGGAAGCAGAGAACCAGCTGGAGAGGCACCGCTGCCGCCAAAACCCGAGCTTACGGAATCTTCCATATATACATAAACTTTAGGAAATCTCGGAAAATTAGGGCCTCGCTCGCGGACCCAGCCGTCGGGCCAGGAATCGTGGTCCCGATCCCAAATCGTAGTCGTTGGATAGCTAAGAAGGGTTTTACCAACCACACTGAATCGCTGCGAACCCGGTCCCTGCAAGGTGAAGCGTTGCAGGCTGAGGAAAGATGGCTTGTCTCCCTCCGTGCCCATGGGGACCACCTCTACTTTGGGTCCGGAGTTGGATGCTGTTTCGGCGAAAATCACCGCCAAACTAATGGAAAATATTATTTCTTTAACAATCATTATGAATTTTCACCTCCGAGGCAAATTGATGCCGCAAACATGTCGGCGAGCCACCCCAGCAGAGCTCCCAAATCGCTAAACCATGATCAAACAGAATAACAAACCCGTCCGCGTGTAATCGCGCCTGTGTTTTGCGGCCGAATGACCTCTTTGGTCAATTTGCCTTTTGATTAGTTTTGAACCAAGGCTCATCCCAGCTTAGCGAGAGTGCCATCGATGAATTCCGACCGGTACAGCCGAGATTTTGACCACCGATTGAAAACTCTTGGGCATTGCAAATGGGGAACACCCTTACTATTTCGCCACAATGAAATACCATTCCGCCCTAATCCAACGCTACCTTCTGCAGCCGACCTTGGACGGGTTCCCCGCCAAATGTGAAGAGCCGGGTATGGATCTTTAAAAAAGTCGTGCTTCAACAAATAGCGCTCCTGGGTGGTCTTAACCTCCGCCGCCTATCACATGTGCCCTCAGACTACGTAACGTCATACGCTGATACGTCCGCAACCGTAGTCGGAGGCCTCGGGGGAAGCACGTTAATGCGAGGGAGTATGACAATTGTGGAAGCGCCAATTGGGAGACGGAACGAGTGGCCCCAACTTCGCAGAATCCCTCTGTATAGATAATCTTTGGATAGGTGATAGGTGTTTTCGTTCTCGCGAGCCTCGGAGAACCACGCTCTTGAAATAAGGAGGTGCCGCTGTGCCCCTTGTTCCGATTGCGGTGGATCTGAATGCCTTCGACGAACCCTTCCGCCAAGCCCTGCATGTGGCTAGAGAGGTCGGAGCCGATGCGGTGGAGCTGGAGGCCACCGGGGACCTCGCCCCCGGTCGGGTGACGCGAACGGCCATTCGAGAAATTCGTCATTGGTTAGAGAATTTTGCGCTACGTTGTGCGGCGGTTCGCTTCCCCCAACCCTTGGGCTTCGACACGCTTGAGGAACTCGACCGTCGGATCGCCGCCACCAAAGCCGTGATGGAGATGGCCTATCAATTAGGCGCACAAGTGGTCGTAACGCACGTGGGACGCGTCCCCGAGGACGAAAAAAGCGAGCGATGGAAACTACTTTTCGACGTGCTGTCTGACCTGGCAGTATACGGCGGTCGCGCGGGAGCGATCCTGGGGGCAGAGACCGGTACAGAACCCGGTGAACGGTTAGCGCGGCTTCTGGCCCGCTTGCCCGAAGGACTCATCGGTGTTACGTTTAATCCTGGGGCCTTACGCGCTGCGGGGCACTCCCCAGAACAAGCCGCGGCCCTATTAGGTCCCCGTATTATTTACGTTCATGCCACCGACGCTGCGGGAGATCTCCTTCATTATCGCGGCCAACTCGTGCCGCTCGGCCTTGGCGCCGTTGACTGGCTTGAAGTGCTTGCCCAGCTTGAAGAAGCAAGTTATCGCGGATACTTTTGCGTCAGCGCTCCGCCGGGATGTGACCCTTGCGAAGAAATTCGCCGGGCGATTGGGTTCTTACGCCGGCTCTAGTTTCTCGCACGACGGATTTAGGGCGACGTGTTGACTCCGGTTCATGGATCCCAAACCCACCGCAGGCCGTCTCTAGTCCCCTTGGTTGGCAGCGACCTCGGGGATCAGACCGAGCGGTGAAGCGGCGCCGTCACTCTATGGAAGCATGTGCCCTTCCGGTTGCGGCCAGCTGGGGTGGAGAAAACGCCCGTTGTGAGCAATCAGCTGGCCATCGGCATACACTTGGCCACCTTCACGAAGATCACACACCAAATCCCAGTGGAGCGCCGACTTATTGGTTGCCCCGGTTTCAGGATAGGCGGCCCCTAAGGCCAGATGGAATGTTCCGCCTATTTTTTCATCAAAAAGTGTGTTCTGAGTATACTGGCGCACACCATAATTAGTCCCCAAAGCTATCTCCCCAACGAAGCGTGCGCCTTCGTCCTGATCGAGCATGGCATGGAGGAAGGCCTCACCGCGAGTGGCCGAGGCCTCTACGACCCGCCCGTCCCGAAACCTCAACCGAATCCCATCCACCTGTCGGCCTTGATGGATTGCCGGAAAGCTTGCCACAAAAGTCCCTTCGGTAGCCTCCTCCACTGGTCCAGTGAAAACTTCCCCGTCGGGGAAATTCTCTTTGCCGTCGCAATTAATCCAGCGCCGGTTCGTGACCATTACCCGGAGATCCGTCCCCTGAGGGGTAACAAAACGAAGCTCCTGAACCCGACTGAGAAAATCCACCATGCGCTCCTGCTGTTCGCTTAGTCGCCGCCAAAAGGCAATCGGATCGTCTAAGTGAAGCATGCCTGCCGAAAAGACAAAGCGTTCATAGGCATTTAACGACATATGGGCATCTTGGGCTGCCGCCGGGCAGGGGAACTGCGTCACCACCCAGCGAAGCTCACCCCTCGCCGCCCGCTCGAGGAGCCGACGGAATCGCCTTTCGGTAGCTTTGTTTAAAAGCGCTTGCTTTGCCGGGTCATATGTGCTTAAAGCCCTAGTGTTTTCCGACCCCAAAAGCGTAATCGACACGTTAATTCGTTCGATCATGTACAGCGAAATGGGATCTTCGAATCGCAGCTGATCGTCCCCAGCGTATTCCAATTTCAGCCAAGCGCCATCCTCGAAGAAAACGTCCGCAAGAGGATGAGCGCCCGCTTCCAGCACCGCCCGATAGACTGCCACCATCAACGGCCGGGCGACAAACGAACCAGCTATCCGTACCTCTTCGCCAGGCCGCACCGCCGTCGAGTAATCCACTAACACCTTGGCCAATTTGTAGAGTCGGGGATCTTCCATCGGTTAACACTTTCCCATGCGACCAAAATTGTGAAATCGTATCGAGCTTAGCAGTTTTTCGGCCACACCTTGTCTACTCTGGGTTGCCCAAAGTGAACGCATCATACTTTCGCGAAGTATGCTCCCATTAACTCATCATGAAGTTATTACGTCTTGCACCAGAAGGCGCCACAAAAAGCTATGTTTTTACGTAGAAGGCCTCCTTCGGGCAACCTCCACAGCCGTTGCCAGATGCCGGGCGTAAGGGGACCTAATCGGCTCTCCTCCGGGGATTCGCCAGGCCGCTTGATCCAAAAGTCGCGTTAAGCCGCCAGGCGTTAGTCGTCTGAAGGGATTTTTCTGACTGTGAGTATCTCTCGGCAATGTCATCGATATCTCCTTGGAAATAACGCAGAGGCCACACTCGATCTCGACTGAAGACCTAACGAGGGCAGGTTGATAAACCAATTTTGTCTGGCTTTTTTCCAGGGGGTTGGCGCAATCCAGACCGGGGATATATGCCTTTAGTAGTTATGCCTTTAGTAGTTAAGGCCAAGCAACAAAAATTGGCTAACATTAGTAAATCGAGGGGTTTTGCGATGTATCATGTCCCTGAGAATTGGATTCCCCTTAACGATTCGGGTAGCGAACATGTCAGAGATTCCTTTGAGACATTCCTCGAGCCACCGGCGGCAAATTCAACCCGCGACAGTCCCTTCCAAACTGAGACCGATTGTGGGGAATCATTCCTCCCTAGTGTAGGGATATTTCTGGGTACCCGACCGGTGCCGGGCCGCTTCAAAGTGCCTGTACTGCTGGCTTCTTCGGAGGCGAGATTCCAGCGCGAATTACGCCTCCGCCCCCAAGGGTGTGCGCCAAGCTATTTTTCAGGCAGAGGACCGAGAGCTCGGCGAAGTGGGGCTATTTCGGTAGAGTATTCGGTGCTCCTGGGGTTGATAATCGCGATTCTCTTTGTTGCCGCGGTTTTGTTCGGACAGGAGGTACTCAGACTCTGGAGCGGCAACACAGAAAAGCTGGACCCCGTCCTAGGAAGCACTTTGTTAGGGTGGTTTTCTTTGCGGGGAGGTCTTCTCCGCAGGCTTCCGGGAGGCTAGAATAAGCAACGCGACAAGGGTTAAGCCCGACGTTACCTAACTTGGGCACTGAAATTGGGAGCACTACCTGAGTATTTGCAGAAGTTCGTCCGCGACTACAAATAGCAGAGAGTGGACCATACGGAAAGAAATCACCGAAAGCGTTCGCCGCTCAGGAGTCTGCCTCCCGACCGTAGGGTTTAACTGGGAGTTGTTTCGTCGAGCGTCTGCATGCGGTGGTGGACGTTATTACGCGTGACCGGGTACTACGGCACGGTACCTATACCCAGCAAAAAAGCTTTTAATTTGCATTAGTTGAATTTTAGCATCCCATATAGTCCTATTTGATGCATTAGCAGAGGTCTATACCGGGGAGGCTGTTATCAACAACAATCCTCCGGGGTTGTCAACTCGCCAATTTGTTTTTCTCTAGAGTGATGCCCCCTTCGTCTAGAGGCCCAGGACGTCGGATTCTCAGTCCGAAAACAGGGGTTCGAATCCCCTAGGGGGTAATCGGGGTGTTATCGGACTATGCATCCGATAACACTCCGCGGCAGGTGCCCGGTTCGGCGACGGCCGGGGGGCTTCGGCGGTGCCGACGTGCCTACTGACACCTGCCATTGTTTTGTTGTCAAATTCTCCACCGCGTTTTAGAATAAGGGTATGAGCCGGATGCTTGAAGCTAACCAGACACGCTACTTCACCACCGAAGAAGTTGCGCGAATTACTGGTGTCACTCGCTGGCGTGTGTGGCAGTGGATAAAGGCCAGACAACTAAAGGCCGAGCGAGTGGGAACTTTTTGGCTCATTTCGGAAGAAGATTTAAAAAAGTTTCAGCAGAGACCGCGCAAAGTCGGACGCCCTCCCGCTAAAAGGTCGTAACTTCAGGCTGGATCAGAACATATTTCTTTACATGAAGGGTATTGACAAACTCTCCACCGCGGTGTAGGATTTATTGCGTCAGTAAAACGTCGGCACCTTTCTTAGCCGCCGCTGCGGCGACTGAGCGGGTGCCCTAAAACAGGATTTGGCGTCTAGCCCGCGATGAGGATCGTGGAGTGTCGCTATGCGCGGCTCCCATGCGCTCTTTTTGCGCGGAATATGGCATGCTTTCAACAGGGGAAGTCTTGTCGTGATTCCGCGGTCCTCCGGGGGCAGGGCGGCCCGAGAGGCCGCCTGGCACCCATGGAGACGCACCAATGACACATTTAAGGCTCTTCTGGCCGGATGGCGCCCGGCAGCAGCGGCAGTTTACCCTTTCCGAGGCCTTCGAGCGGGAAGTTCTTCCCCGGCGGCCATTCTGGGACTCCAAAACACTGGCGGAGTATTGCTCAACGCTCAACCTTTGGGCGCAAATCACCAGAGATCCACCGATTACGGAAATCGACGAAAAGGTGATAGCCTATTTTGCGGCAGAATTGCTGCGCCGCCCTGGGAAACGCCCAGGCACAACACTATCCCGAAACACGGTCCGCAAACACCTGCGACAACTCAAGTCCATCCTCAGACTGCTAGGCCCGAAAACAACGCGGGGGATCGGCCTGTTACGGGAAATCCCCGTCATCGAAGCCCCGCGGCCTGCGCAGCGGCCAGTGACGACATTTTCGCGGGACCAAGTGCGGTCGTTGGTCGAAGGGGCTTCGTTCTTTCAAACACCTCTAACCCATCCCATTCCATCCGGTGTTTGGTGGCGGGCTTTGATCATCGTCTTGTACAACACCGCCTGGCGGATCGGGACGGCCTTAAGTGTCCGCTGGGAATGGGTAGATGGCGACTGGATCAATGTGCCTCCGGAGGCCACGAAGCGGGGCGACATTGGACGGCGGTACTATCTGAATTCGCCAGCAAGGCGGGCCGTGGACGGTATTCGGCGGGCGGCCGGGCCGATCTTTCCCTGGGCCGGCGCGATGATCAGCCTGCAGCGCTGGCGGCGTCGGATCGCTGCAAGGGTGGGCCTTCCGACAAACGAGCTCTATGGTTTTCACTGTCTTCGCAGAACCGCCCTCTCGGCCATCGCGGCGATCAACCCCCTAGTGGCGAGAATTGTGGCGGGGCACGCGATCCACGACGT
>CALKER010000019.1 GCA_938084835.1 uncultured Thermoguttaceae bacterium | reverse complement strand
GCCGGAGGGATAGTGTGACGGTTCGCCGAGGGGAATAACGTTTGCGGGGTATCGCAACGCCCTGAGCGAGTTTTCCGCAGCGGAGGAGTCCTCGCGCTACCACCGCCCCAAACTCGTCCCCCGCGCCCGAGCGGGAGAGACACAAGGCGGCGGACCGTGGCCTCCTCTGTCACGTGGGAGAAAGTCGTGGGGTGAAGCCACTTACCGATACAGAAGTCAAGCTTGCTCTCGAACAGCCAGGATTTTAGGTTTTAAGTTTTCTTTACGAATGGCTTACAAGTGGTCAAAGCACCTCAATCGCGTTTGCGATCGAGCAAATCACGGGGCCCATCATCAACACGGCCACTCGGGCCAGATTCAACCAAGCTACCTCGAAAGTGAAGGCGATAGTGGATTCTTGAAAAGGAAGAGATTCCGTGTCACGTATGTCGATGGCCAAGGAGTAATTCACCGCAAGCCCATTAGGTTGTACGCTCACAGAGGACGAGCGATCATATTTAGAAGGACGTGCGGTGTTGAGGCAATGTTACATCCTCAGGAATAAGGAGAGTAAACCGGGCAATTACTGGAATGTGAAGACGCAGGAATTGATCGGCCCTTTGTCACCCATGTGGCGGGGCCGGCCATCCGGGGTGGTAACCATCGAACGCTTGCGAGACCCCCACACCGGGGACAAGGGCTATATGGTACTGCGGATAAGCCAAGGTAGGTGCGAGGTAAATGCCATGAACGCACCCAAGCGAGGTGTAGGAACTTTGACGCCTCGCGGTGAGCTACACCACAACCTCCCTGACGGATTTGTCGAGCAATCGCAACAATCGATCGCAGCGACAATGCAAGAGGTTTCTACCGACCACTTGCTTTTCGAGACCCGTTTTGAGACAAATCTGCGATTGGCGGTCCAGTACCACTGCCGACTTTTGGGTGAACCATGAATCCTAGGTGAACCAAAAGTGAAAAGAGGCGACGATACATCCCAGGGATGGAGAACAGCTTATCGTGCCGTTCACAAAACTGCCACTCTTCGTGGGGCTTTCGCCGAAATACGGATCTGCGGCTGCAGAGTCCCTCGGTATCGGGGAAGCATCCGCGACTGGAATCGCGGGATGGCCAGTTGTTGATCAAAAACTTGGAGAGCCGATACGGTATATTCGTGAAGGGTCAGAGGATCCGGGAGCGGATCGTTTGCGTTGACGACTGAGTAAGATTCGGCCTGGAGCTTGGGTACATTGTGCGACTTTAGGCTTTGGACGTGGAAGTTCGTTCTTCGGGTGGTTTGAGCCCCGAGCAAGTAGGGATCATTCGGCAAGGAAGACAACTCGGCAAGGAAGACAACTTGGGACGGACGTGCCGGCCGTCTTTGAGCCCCAAGACTAACAAGACTAAGTGGGGTCTGTAGCTCCGAGCGGCCTTAGGAAAACGATGCTTTTACGCGCCCTTGCGGGTTATTACTGCCCAGACTAAGGCACGGTGGGTTTTTGAGGGGAAAGATATTTGGAAAGACCGAGAGATGTACCTCAGGCGGGTGGGTTCTATTCCGCAAGCCGAAGTGCCTTTGGACTCGTTGACGCCAGGGGAAAATTTGGACCATGCGGCTCAGGTGTGCCGTGCGGAACTTACACCCGGAGGCTCGGGGACAATTGATCGAAAAGCTTTCGGAACCACTTTAACTCCGCCCGAACGCAGACCAGCCGGCGGCCGTCCTCAGTGGCGGGCGACGGAAGCGTGCCGGGGCGGCTGTTGAACCTCTCCGCGGCCCGCGAATTTTGCTCCTTGATGAGACTACCTCGGCATCGGATCCTGGCAACAAAGCTCGCATCGTGGAGAATCTGCGTCAACTGACCCGCCGGAATACGATCGTGGGCATGTCCCCGCACTCGGTCTTCGCGCTGCGACTATTCGACCAAGTGCTGGTCCTCCCTCGGTGCGAGGGGATTGGTCGGGCTTTCTTTTGCGGAACTCCTGAAGAATTAGAAAATTTCTTTTCCCAGACGTTGGGAAAGCACCAGCCGATTGGTATGATCTGCTAAAGTGAGGTGACTTCCCCGGCGAGCTTCGTCCACAACTCTACCAGGGCAGGAAAGCTGTGCTCCAAGGGGGGAGCTCTTCACCCCACCTACTGCAGAATGGGCGCAGGCGTTTCGGGTCTTTAAAGCCCGACAGCGGGCCAATCGCCCTTTGGCTGCGGAATTCTTTTTTCAGTGGTGGCAAACGGTGATTCGTTCCGCCATGACCACCCTACGAGATCGTACACCGGTGGCGATGATCGTGTCTCAACCTCTACTTTTGGCCTTGCTTGTGATTTTACCCCAAGTCCGAGCGAGAAAGATGACCGCCATTCTATTCTTCAGCATTGTGGTCGCGGTATGGTTGGGAATGAACAATACGGTCTGGGAGCTTAGGCGCAAGCGCCGGCAATTTGCTCAGGACAGCATGGCGGGACTACAGGCTGATGCCTGCCTCGTTGCCAAGATCGCGTTTTTCCAGGTATTAGCTTACTACAGCTTTGCGTCTTGTTGCGCTTGGTGCGGTAGGGGTGCGGTCAGACGCTTGAGGAGCACTTGGCTAAGGACCTGGGTGGGGTGAACTTGCTAGGGTGGCTCCTAGTGTTGATGAGTTTGAACCTCTGGGGGCTTGGTCTGGGCCTGGCCGTATCCGCCGTGGCTTGGCCCGAAGAGCTAGTGGTGGCCGCCATACCCATTCTCGTGCTGCCACAAATATTTGTCAGTGCAGTGACGACCGGTGACATAAACCCCATAAAAACGGATCTACGAGGGTTTCCTCCCATCGTGGTTTGTTTAACGCATGCTGGCAAGCGCTCGACCCACACTCCGAGAATCCGCTGCGTAACAAAAGTTGGCCGGTGCCAACGATGGGAAAAGTCACATACGCGCTTTCGCTCTTCCGCTACAGCCGCCCCGGGCTTTCGGTGTTGAGCCGTCCTCCAGTAGAAAAAAGTCCCGGGTAATCGGACGGGCATTTCGTCAGGCGATTTTCTCCACCTTTCGTCAGGCGATTTTCTCCACCTGTTGATGTTGCTTCTGGCAGCTGATATGCCCATATGGTGGCTCTTACAGCAATGCCAACGCTGTCCGCCCGCCTTAGCGGGGTTGTGAGCTTCAGCGGTTGTGCGAATTGGGATTCAAAGCCCTGTTCCGAGGACGGAACTAGCCCGTCGCCAGGCACATGACTTATTTCGAGCAAGTGCCGAGGTGTCCCTGTCGGCAAGCCCTTCTGCAGCAAAAAAATTGGCGATCCGCATGAAAGCGCGAATCGCCATGGGCTGAGACTTGTGAGACCAAGTCGGGGCGACTGGATTTGAACCAGCGACCTTCAGACCCCCAGTCTGACGCGCTAAACCAGGCTGCGCTACGCCCCGAAACCTGAAAGGAATTCCCGTCGACCCGCCAACACTCACACGGGCCGACAGGGGGTCACTCAACATTCCTCCGCCGAAAATGAACCACTAACGCAAAAAAAATCACCCAAGCCTAAAGCGAGCTAAGCTCCTTAATTCTCTCTATTCTTCCTCCAAAGTTAAATTGTTACTCATTTTTCCTTCCAGTTTCAAGCTGGGTGCACAATTTCGCCGAAGTAGGACAAACCTACTTCGCGCGAAAGAAACCCGAGTAACGGGGGCCAGTGACCTTTTGTCTTCGGGCAGCCGGCGCGATACCCCGATAGCTCAGTTCCATACTACCCGAGGCTCTCCCTCCATCTGGGTAGTCGAAGATCCGTTCAAGGAGATTTGTTTACTCCGGGCCCCGCCGGCATCAAAATGCTCGGCCCAAGTACGACGCCAAACCCCAAAAAATTCACATCTGGAGGAATTTCACCCGCAGAGCAAACCTCCGGCGAATCTTGAGGAATTATTATAATCTTATAAGGGAATGGCGGAAATCACATACACAGTTCAAGACTAGTGTTGGTCAATTCCAGCCGAAAGTGGTATATCCGCCGTTTCGCTCAAATTTTATCGGCTCATCCTCCCTTCGATCCGTACGATTGAGGAGCAGACTTTCCTTGGGCCGGCTGCGTGCCCTACACTGGGGCTTTAGCCGCCAAGGGAATTACCCGAGATTCCAGGGCACAATAACTCTCAAGAACAATAATTCAACTAAAATCTTGATATCGTGGCAATCATAGTCGTAGCAATCATCACCGGTTATGGCGGCTATTTATGAATTCGATGTAATCGTAGTGGGAGGTGGACATGCGGGCGTGGAGGCCGCGTCGGCAGCTGCGCGGCTTGGGGCGCGAACGGCACTTTTAACCTCCAATCTCGATACTATTGGTCAGATGAGTTGCAACCCGGCAATCGGAGGGGTCGCAAAGGGTCAGCTTGTCCGCGAAATCGATGCGCTTGGCGGGGTTATGGCGCTGGCCATCGACGCCACCGGCATTCAGTTCCGTGTTCTCAATCGCCGCAAAGGACCGGCAATGCACGGCCCCCGCGCCCAAGCGGACAGGAAAGCCTACCAACTCCACGTTCGCCACTTGGTGGAGCAAACGCCTAACGTTTTTCTCCGCCAAGAAACTGTAGTAGATCTCTTGATCGAGGAGCAGGGGGAGGACCTCCGGGCGACCGGTGTCCGCGTTCGGGGGGGAGCCGTCTATCGCGCGCAAGCTATCGTTTTGTGCACGGGCACCTTCCTCCGGGGAATTCTCCACTATGGGCCCACCATCCTCCCGGGCGGTCGGGCTGCCGAACCAGCCGTGGACGAGCTCTCCGGCACATTCGAGCGGCTGGGACTAGAAGTGGCCCGCTTTAAGACGGGCACCTCCCCACGCCTGGACGGACGCACGATCGACTTTGATCGTCTTGCCGTCCAATTAGGCGATGACCCACCCCAACCGTTTTCGTTCCTAACCGATCACTTAAAGGTTGAGCAACTCCCCTGTTGGATTACCTATACGACACCTGCCGTCCACGAACTTCTGCGTGCGAATCTGCATCGTGCGCCGCTTTTTACCGGACAAATCCAGTCGGTGGGACCTCGATACTGCCCTTCGGTAGAAACCAAAGTAGTCCGGTTTGCCGAGAAAGAGCGGCACCAAATTTTCCTCGAGCCCGAGGGACGAGCTACCCAGGAGATATATGTCAACGGCTTGTCCACGAGTGTCCCCCGGGATGTGCAGGATGAGATGGTGCGGCTTATCCCTGGTTTGGAACGAGCCGTTATTACTCGGTATGGGTATGCCATCGAGTATGACTATCTCCCCCCGACGCAGTTGACGCCTTGGCTTGAGACGAAGCAGATAAAGCGACTCTTCTGTGCCGGTCAGATAAATGGCACCACCGGCTACGAGGAAGCTGCCGCCCAGGGGTTAGTAGCCGGCGCCAGTGCGGCGCTTGTAGCGAAGGGCAAAGATCCGTTGACGCTCTCCCGCCATCAGGCATATATCGGTGTGATGATTGATGATTTGGTTACGCGAGGGGTCGACGAACCATACCGGATGTTTACCAGCCGAGCCGAATTTCGACTCCGTCTTCGCCACGACAATGCGGACCGCCGACTCACCCCCCTGGGTTACAAGTTGGGTCTTGTCGATATCGACAGGTACCGGCGGGTTCAAGAAAAGGAAGAGCAGATCCAGGCCCTGCGTGCCTGCCTGGACACTGTTCGGGTGGAAGGGGTGCCGGCAGCTACCCTCCTGCGCCGCCCCGAGGTGACATGGAATCACCTTGTGAACCTTTGTCCAGAATTGGCAGGATTTCGCCCGGAGGTGGTCGAACAAGTTGTATACGATATCAAGTATGAGGGCTATATCGCTCGGGAAGAGGCGGAAATTGAGCGGCAGCGACGTTTGGCCGAATTTCGCATCCCTTGTGAGTTCGATTATTTTTCCGTGCCAGGCCTCCGAATTGAGGCTCGAGAAAAGCTCTCACGGATTCGGCCGCATAATTTGGACCAGGCATCGCGAATCAGCGGCATCACTCCCGCCGATATCGCCGTGCTGATCATTCATCTGACCTCAAGGCGGCGACAAGGCCAGCCACGAGCCTCCTCCCTTTCGTAAACACAGAAGTCGGGAAGGCTACCCTCGATTGGAGGTATCTCCCAAATCTATCTCTCACCGTAATGTGCCTTTCCCTGCCGAACACCCCTCTCGGGAAGCTTTAAAGCCTTTCCTCAATCACAAAATGCTTTCGTTCATGCGCCGAATGACACGGACTATCCCTTGCCGCCAACTTTACCTAGAAAGGGCAAGCATCTAAAGCGGTACAAATCCTACCCTTTGGGCCCTTCACCAACAAACACCTGGGCGATAACGCGCCGAAGCTCGGGCAGGCTCCGCGCTTGCGAGATTACAAGTCGCAACTTGCTTGCGCCTCGTCTTCCTACCACGAACTTGCAACAGAATTTTTGCGTGAGCGTCAGGGCCCTGTGTGGGCCTAACAGCTCAGCCAATCGATTCATGTACTCAAGCAAAAGCTCCACCTGTTCGTCCGGGCCAGGCGGAGGGGGAACAGGTTGACCTTCCAAAAGTGCGCGAATATCCCGAAAAATCCAGGGGGTGGTCACAGCGGCGCGGCCGATCATCACACCATCCACACCGTAAGAGGCAAAAGCAGCTACGGCCTGGCTTGGAGTCCGAATGTCGCCGTTGCCGATGAGCGGGATCCGCCGGAGGTACCTTTTCACCGCGGCGATCGCTTGCCAATCAGCGTGGCCTCGCATTCGCTCCGTGGCGAATCGCCCATGGATTGTCACGGCCGCGGCACCAGCTTGCTCCACGATTTCAGCCACGCGTCCAGCGACTGAACACGTGGGATCCCATCCCAATCGAGTTTTTACGGTCACCGGCGTTGTTCCCGCGGCCTTTACCGCTTCTTCCACCAGCATGCCGATTTGCTCCGGGTTTTTAAGCAGGTTAGCACCCCCGGCCGAACGTTGACTCACCCGATGCGACGGACACCCAAAATTGAGATCAATAACGCTGGGCGCAAGCTCAGCCACCACGAGAGAAACCGCCCTGACTAACCATACAGGATCGTTATCCCACAATTGAACTGCTAAGGGCCGAGGTTCGTCACGCACCCCCCAAAGTTGTTCCGGGAATTGTCCCCGCCTCGTGAACAATTCGACAAGGCCGCGAGCGTGTACAAGTTCCGTACACGTAAGACCAACACCGCCAAAATGCCGAAGAAGTAGGCGGAAGAAATGATTAGTGTAATCAAAAAGAGGAGCCTGAAAGAGCGGCGGATCGATAACAACACTGCCTAACCGAATAGGCACGACTGCCATAATTTCCCCGCACATGTGCAAATCTTACAAGCGCGGATATACAACCCCTGCAAATCGCCCAACCAACAGTTGGGCAAACTTGAAGCAAAAGCTCACTTGTTTACTCGGACTTTACCCACAACCTGCCAGGTGTCTTTCCCGCAAGATGCTTGACTGCTTCAGCGTGGGGATCAAAGCTCGTATTTTGGTGAACCGCCTTTCTTGTCGACAAAAAACGTTAGGTCCTACCCGCATGTTTCGAAAAACCGTGCTCATTGGTTCTTCCCGGCCCCTAAACTTTCAGGCTAACTAAATCTAAATTTTTCCACTACGAAAATCACATTTCTTTTTCCCCACCCATCAAGGCAGCTGCGAATTGTCGCGGGGGAAGCTCCTTTGACAACACCAGGTCCGCATACTCCGCAATTGCGAGGTTGTAATCGATGACCTGCGAAATCCATTGCCGTTGTGCCTGATACAGCATTTCCCACGCTGCAAGCACTTCTTCTAGGGGGCAGCCACCCGAGGAAAAACGAGCTAAGGTGGCGCCCCAAGCCTTGTCAGCCTCCAAGACAGCTTCCAGCGTCAACTTTAACACCTCCCGATGTCCTGAAATTTGCTCCTCCATGGCGGGCATGCTTGGATCTTTACCTTGTGCCGTCGCGAGGCCGACCTCCCCAAGCGGATACTCGCCCACGTAGGGGATGGTGCTTGGCAAAAATACTTCTTTTCGCGGAGGAAGCTTCAAAAGGTGGCTAAGCCTTTGGTCTGCGCGGGCAATCGCAAGCGAAGCCTGGGCCCGATCCAACTCCAACGAGCGCTCGACCACCCTAAGATGCAAATATCCCTCGGCCATTCCAGGAAGATTTCGATTTTCAAACGCCAAAGCCGCCACTTGAAGGATGAGCTCCTCCTGGCTGTCGATTAAATTTCGCTCTGCCCACGCCCGGGCTAACGCCCAGTAGGTTTGCACCACTGCCAACCGCATGGCCACATCCGAGCGGCCTAGACAATCCTCGAGCGAACTTGCTCTTACGTCGAGAGACTCTGTCTGGCCGGGGAATTCCAAAGTCTTAGTCACCGGCTGAAACAGCAGCTCCGCAAGAAATGGCAGTCGCCTTTGCCGAGGAGCAACCTGTAACCCGGGAAACTGCCGCAACAGTGCGGACTCCGTGGTCAACACTGGCTTCTGCACCACATGGTGTTCCCGTTCAACATTTTGAAACTTTCCATTCTGCAAGAGGTCCAGCCGCCCAGGTGTGGACGGATTCATCTCGGATGAGGACAAACCGGATTCACCCCCTGGAGGCGCATCTAAAGGCGGTGGTGGAATCGATAATTCCGCTCTCCCTTCGGTCTCCTCGACCGGCACGACAGGCTGGGTTTGAATGCTCACGGGCGGTAAGCCGGCTTGGTCCAGTCCCCCGGGAGTTACCTCCGGCTGAGGAGTCGGAGAAGATCCTGGGGCATTTCCGCTGGATGAGCCCGTCGGGGGGAGTTTTTGCCACCCCAACTGAACGTCGGAGGCTAAATTGTTAGAGGGCGCGGTGTGAGTGGCCGGGGTGACCCCAGTGGGTGGCGAAAGCGGGGACGCGCCTTCCCCAAGCTGGGCCCGCATCTCTACGGGGGCCACCTCCGGTTGTGTCGCTCGTTTACCGATTAACATCCACGCTAAGGTATCTGCCGCGAGACCGGCCTCGGCCACTCCCAAAGCGTACTCGGCAATCTCCTGGTTATAGCGGCAAACGCTCTCGATGAGAGCTTGCTCCTGACGTTGTAACTCTTCCAAAGCTCTAAAGAGCATCGCGCCGGACACTCTACCCTCCGCTAGTCCTGCCCGAACAGCGTCCCACCAGTCTTCTGCCGCTTCCAGGGATCTGGCCGCCAACTGAACTTCCCTGAAACGAAGGGGCAGAGTGAGCCCCAAAAGCCGGAGCCGTAAAGGCAAGTCTCGGGAGGCATAGACCTCCTCGAAATAAGTTCGATACTCGGTGAGCACAAACATGTCTGCCGGCAGGGGAAGCCCTCCAGTCGCTTGGCTTCCCAGCAACATCGCTAGTCGGTGTTGCCCACTACGGAAGACCACCCCCTGCTCGGCCGCAAGCGAGCGGAGGCGAGCTTCGAAGGCTGCTTCGAGCCCGGCGTATTCCTGCGGAATAGGAGCATCTTTGAGCCGCTTCAGACACTGCACACTGGCCCCAAGGCGCATGCCGGCGGCCAAGGTTTCCCAAAATGCCTTCACAATACTTTCCTGTCGAGAGCGGTCGGCTATGCGAGCCAGCGCCTCGCGAAGTCGCACCGAGCTGCCCGATCCCACAGAAGAAGCCCCCAACACAAAGAGCTGGGCCAAGCGAGCCTGGAGTTGCTCCACTGCTACGGATTTTGGCTCCGTGGAGGACGTAGTCCCTGTGTCTGGCGGTGGCAACGGTTTACCCCCGCGCGGTACTATGTGGTTCGGTACTTCAGAGGGGATCCCTTCAGACGGCCCACTCACCGTCGAACTCTCATGAAGTGCCACAAATCGGATGCCGAGGGCAAACGCCTCGCGTGCCG
This sequence comes from uncultured Thermoguttaceae bacterium, assembly GCA_938084835.1. GTDB lineage: Bacteria > Planctomycetota > Planctomycetia > Pirellulales > Thermoguttaceae > DTLM01. The sequence goes on along the minus strand of CALKER010000019.1, from coordinate 44,447 downwards.
AGAAATTCGTCAAAAAAACCGCGACGCCACCCCCAAACTCACTTTTTGAGCAAATGAAAGCCCTTGCCCGGAAGCTATCTGCTAGTCGCACATTGCCGCGCGACACTAGTCGGTTCGCGCGGCACACTATCTGGTCCCTTTCACTGACAAAGAGTTTAAAAGCTCCTTGCCCCAAGATCTTTCCATCCCCTTTAGGGGAGAAGGTCCCCCAAAGGGCCTCCGACGTACCTTGCACGTTAGGAACGGGAAACAAATTAGCAGGCTGCTGTCCGGTAATTCCCAAAAATCTCGTCTCCACCGCAGCCACCGCAAAAAAACTTGTAACCAACATGGCCACTTTCATTGCCACTGACGCACCCTCCCGATTGTCAATGTGCTTACTGCTCACCGCAGACTGGGAGCTTCTTTCAGGGAATTAAGCTTCCCACAAACACGCGGACGTTCAAGCACGAACTTGGCCTTTTTATCTAAGCGGATATGTGGTGGCAAAACCTCGAAGGCAAGTTCCGCAGCGATCGGCTTGCTTAGCTGGTTTGGAAAGTGTATCCGAACCTCCATCACAAAGCCTCGAAACCAGATTCGACCTATGATACCGATCGATCCTGACAAGAAGAACTCCAGGCCCGGTACTCCGCCACTCCGCCACGATGCGGGGGAGAGCTCAGGGGCCGCCTGCCAGCTCACGGCGGAGCTTCAAGCCCGCAAATACTGCGACTCGTCGCGGGAAGTGACGTTTAATGAAGAACCATTGCCAGTTGTTGCTTTTAATCCCCGAAAGCGTGGCACTGGATTCGGCAAGTTGAGACCTTTGACGCAGAAATATTCTCCCTCTACGGGAAGACCGCGGTGCCGGGTTGGTCTGGCCATATCGTCCAGAGATATTCTCCTTCTACGGGAAGAAGGTGCATTTGACGCACAAATTACCGTCACCACTTTATCAGAGTAAGATTCACGCTTAGCGCCCCACTGTTAGCGAAGTTGGCCCGGACGGTAGCTCCCCTGGCGTCCTGGAGGAAGCAGGTCAAACGGCACCGCTGCTTCGCGGCAAAGCCCGGACATTGGAGTTGTTCTCCGCAAAGCCGTCACCTCTCAGAGCCGCATTTTCCTGATGATCAGAGCCACATTTTCTCCTAAGAGAAACATGAGTCTTTTCCTCGGACATCAAATTCCACGTGCTCTGGAGGACCTTACCCAAAGTCTGTATACCAGACCCCTATAAAGAGGGATTGATAAGCGGAAAGGCTCCTAACCGGTTGCATTCTTATTTCAACAACCGGTCAATGATCCTTAGTCCTTTGAATAACCGCGAAAATCCTCCCACCTCCGTGCGTAACTGCCACAAAATTTCTTGGCTTTAAAAAGAATTTTGGGTAAAATTTTGCCGAGAAAACCTCAATGGATTAAGCCCAACGTCCGTTGAAACGCCCAGGGCTGACTTTCGTAATTCACGAAGCGGCATGTGGAAGCCGGTGAAATGAGCGTACTCACCCCTAGGGAAGTTCAAAGTCACCGAATATTCTCCCACTCGGATGGATCGGGTGGGATCGCGGCCGTGATCTGTCTGCAACGGCCAGGCCGGGGGTGCTCACTGGGCTCCACCTTCGTAAACCGTTCCAACTCTTCTCCAACATTCCTACTTTCCCACAAAGGAGGTGAAGGGCGCCTGGCCCGGCGGTACGGTGATTGCCAGGTAGTTCACCGGGCAATCTTGGCACGCCGCACCGCGGGCCACGCCGTCGGCTTGCTCTTCTAAGCCGAAGTCAGCCGCCGAAGCTAACTTGTAGCAGGCTGATAGAAAATACCCTGTTCCAAATCCGGCTCCTTGCCGGTCAGCTAGGAAGCTAACAGTGTACCGCTTCGGCTAGGCCCTGCCTTCGGCTTTCTCCCCAACTTCACTTTCCATGTGTGTTCATCCACACAAAATGTACGATAGTTCACGTTGCTGCTGTTGATTAGCCCCAGGGGATTTGGCGGCGTGAACTTCCCGGAGCATCAACGGAAGTGACGCCTGACAAAGACTACATCCGGGACAAACTGCGATCATGATCGAGCAACAACACGGCACAAGGAAAACGTACGATGATCTGTCGATCTTACCCTTTTGAGATTTCCATTCCCGAAGCTCACCCAAAAGGTGCCAACTTCAAATCCGGGCGCAAAAGGAGAGAGGGTCCTACCCTGGCCAACCCGCAGCCTCGAACCCCACAGCTTTCCTGGCAGCAGCTTGAGCTCTGGGTTCGACTTGCTCAGGATGGACATCTTCCTGCGTGGGACGTCATCATCCGTCACTTTTACGAAAGGGTACATAGGTACATCTTTAAACAGGTCAAAGACCGCACCCAGGCCGAGGATTTAACACAAGAAGTTTTTCTCGGAGCTTTCCGCCGAGTAGCCCAGGTAAAACATCCTCGCGCCTTTGCCGCATGGCTCAAAACCCTCACTAAGCGGCTCGTTCGCCAATACCACCGCCACCGTGTTTTACAAGCGTTCCGCGCTTCCAGGTTCGTGGGTCGAGTAGTCTTTACACCGACCGATGGATGGGGTGCTCTTAAAGTGCTCGAGCACCAAGAGGAGGTCCAGACCCTTCGCACTGCCCTAAACTGCCTGCGGGGAGCCGACCGGCAGGCGGTGGAGAGGTACTATTTCGAGGGGCAAACTCTTCGGGAGATGAGCCTAGTGTTTGGGTGTCCCATTGGCACTCTGAAGCGCCGGCTTCACGCCGCCCGCAGCCGGCTGCGCAAACATCTTCAAACACAACGAGCCTTGAAGCCTTCATGAACTTCCTCCTACCAGGAAGCCAACAACGCCGGGTGGCCTCTCCCAAAGGGAAGCTTCCTTGAAAAGGAACAGTTAGAAATCGGTGCGAACGAAGGAGGAGATATCGGCCGCAACTATCACGTTCCGCCGAGCCCTGCAGCCCGTTGATCCGCTCGGCAAGCCCGACAAACGTTGCCGGAGCTTTTGACGTATTGCCCCTTCCTCCTCCGTAACTGACTGCACGGAATTAAGACGGGGGAATGAGACGAAAGTCCCCACTAAAAACTACGTTAGACCTAAAGGCACATTCGCAAAATACCCGCGGACGCCTTCCGTTTCCGGAGCCTCGCCAATGCCTCGTTACGTCGTAACCCCTCCCCCTTATTGAGAGATTAACAAACCCCGCAAGAGACAAGGCGGCCAAAAGATGGGCCCGGCTGGGGAACACCATACCGCCCCGAAACCACGGGTTTTTTTCGGCCGCAGGGTGTTCCCGTTCCCGGAAGGTCGCCGAGCTTACGATGAAACTATCCGTAGTAGGCCAAAACGACCTCTGGCCCATACGAACCGAGGAGGTCTTCTCTGACAGACAGTTTTCACTGCGACCTCGGCGGTCGCACCCTGGTGAAAACCTCAACGCAAGCTATAATGTCACACTCCGGCGCGAGTGTCCTCCGAATCCGCGAAAGTCTTTGGAACGCCTCAAGAGTCTGTGCTGGCCTTCCAGCCAGGCCAGAGGAAGGTCATCAAGCTGGCAAATATCGGATTTGGGTGGTTAGCGATCCCCCGGTGGCACCCGGTACTCCCAGAACTTAAGGCAGACCAGCAAATCCTGACCCCATTTTGGAACTTCCCGGAGCCAACTCCCGAGGCGTTAGAGTTACATCGGAGTTTACCTCGAGGCGTCGATCAAAGCGGGAATCCGGCGATTGCGCCAGCAATTTCTCAATTTCCCGAAAAACCATGCGGGTGTCTTTGTGAGCCCCGTTACTAACGCGGCTGCCTCACCCGGGGGATCTTGTACTGTATTTGACCTACGTGGTTTGATCACACCGAGGATAGCGGAGATTCTCTATGAGTGAGCAGCTCACCCGCATAACCTGGCCCGTGAGGAATCGCGGCTGGGTGGTAGCCTTGGCCGGGCTCGGCATTAATCTCTCGCTTGGGGTTTTGTACACCTGGAGCGTCTTCAGTAAATCGATTCCCAGCGACTGGGGTTGGACGGAAACGCATCGGTCGCTTCCCTACTCGGTGGCAGTGTTGCTTTTTTCGCTGATGATGGTTCCCGGGGGGCGACTCCAGGATCGTTTTGGCCCGCGGGTCGCTGCCACCGTCGGAGGGGTGCTCCTTGGGACGGGATTTATTTTAGCCAGTCTCACGACGTCGCCTCTTGGGTGGATCCTTGGTTTTGGAGTACTTGTAGGCTCAGGGATAGGGTTTGCCTACTCGGCTCCTGTTCCTACCGCGGTGAAATGGTTTCCGCCAGAAAAGACGGGCATGGTTTCGGGGATTGTAGTTTCCGGCTTTGGGCTGGCGGCCCTCTATGCGGCTCCGTTGACGGAGTTTTTGATCGTTCAGGTCGGCATTTCGTTAACAGTTTTGATCTTGGGAGTCAGCTTTTTGGTGCTGGTGGTCCTCCTTGCCCAAGTTCTTACAGTCCCACCACCTGACTTAAAACCGGCGAAGCCTGCGATGGACACCAGTGGCGGTGGAGTCGCCAAACCCCAATCCGGTGGGGACGACCTCTCCCCCGCCGAGGTCCTCTGCTCGTTACCCTTTTACATGATGTGGTTCATGTACGCCTGCGGGGCGGGGGCAGGCCTCATGATCATCTCCAAATTGGCTGCCATCGGAGACAAGCAAGCGGGTCTAAAGCTTGGATTCCTCCTCGTGGCGGCACTGGCCTTGGGAAATGGCTTGGGCCGTATTGTTTCAGGCACCATTTCGGATTACCTGGGGCGCCGCTTGACACTTCTTGGTTGTTTCCTGTTCCAAGCTATTTTGATTCTCATGCTGGCTGCCGTCCGCGAGGGCTCGCCCTTAGGCAATGCTTTCGTGCTAAGCGTGTTGTCGGCATTAATTGGAGCGAATTTCGGAGCCAATTTGGCGCTCTTCCCAGCGGCGACCAAGGACTTTTTCGGCCTGAAGCACTTTGGAACCAACTACGGCATGCTATTCACAGCGTACGGAGTGGGTGGTTTCATGCTCTCCCTTGCTGCCGGGCGATTCTTTGATTTGTATCAGAGTTTTGCGCCAGCCTATTTCTTAGCTACGACCCTCCTTATCATGGCCGCCATTGCCACGTGGTTGCTCCCTTCGCCGGCACGAGCGGCCAGGCGTTGACGAAAATCTCAAAAAAGTCGGCTCAGCGTGGGTCAGTATTCGGTCTTGCTTGCGAAGGAGGATATGGCAATGGCTCAGGGTGCAGGGGAAGGACCTGATGCAGAAATCTTCGGGGCTATCTTCGACATGGATGGTGTGCTTATTGACAGTTACCATGCTCATTTTCAGAGTTGGCGGGACCTCGCGGCTGAGCTAGGTGTGGAAGTGCTCGAGTCTGATTTCGTCCGTCATTTCGGCCGAACCAGCCGAGAAATTGTCGAGGCCTATTGGGGGATAGGACGGCTCACGGACGAACAGATCCGCGAGCTTGACGCCCGCAAAGAGGCGCACTTCCGCCGCATCATTAGCTCCTGTTTTCCGGAGATGCCGGGAGCCAGAAAGCTCCTGAAAGATTTGCATCAATCGGGTTTCAAGCTTGCGCTTGGTTCCTCAGGTCCTCCAGAAAATGTGTACTTAGTGTTGGAAAAGTTGGACGCCCGTCCGTTATTCGAGGCAATCGTAACCGGAATGGACGTAACACGCGGCAAACCTGATCCTCAAGTGTTTTTGCTTGCCGCAGCACGCCTAGGTCTGCCTCCTGCCCGGTGCGTGGTAATCGAAGATGCCCCGGTGGGGATCCAAGCGGCACGGGCGGCGGGAATGACCGCCGTCGGGCTGGCAAGCACCGGCCGAACCCGAGAAAGCCTTGCGGAGGCTGACCTTGTTGTCGACTCCCTCGAGGCACTGCACCCTACAATCCTCCGCGAGTTAATAGGAAAGAGAAATCGCCTCGCCTACGCCACATAACCTTAGGTAGCGCCGCCGGTGAATTTACGGCGTACGAGAGAAATCTTGCCACTCGGCGACTGCATTAGAGAGGGAAAGATCCGCCGGCGGGAGATTCCCCCTGACACCTGGCCCCTTAACCCAAGGACTCCCACAGAAGCGGCAAAAATTCGTTAGGGGTAGCGGATCCCAACTTACAGGATGAGAAATCCACTTCAAACAAAAACTTAAGGAAGTAAATCAGGTACGCTCAGCCAGTCGTCGCGAGGGACACGACTCGGAAAAAACGTTTAATCTGATGCTCTAATAGGCGACATCGGCGCTACGGGGCGGAAAATCCAAGCCGGGCAGCTTGAATACGAAGGGCCTGCCGAAAATACTGGAAACGGTGTTCCGGCTTGTGTCGTGCCCAAATGAAGGTGGCTTCAACCAAACTCCGGGGAAGCTGTCCTCTTTGAACGCGGCGAAGCACCTCGTCGATATAGCCGTGCTCCTCGGGAGTTTCCGTGCGCAGTGCCGCCTTCATTGTCTGGGCATCAAGGTTCACCCGCGGGCGTTGCGCTGCAAGCCCACGACCGACCCCAAGCAAAAGCACCACCAAAAGGATACCGCAGCAAATCAACCGTCCCATAGCCAGACTCCCATCTGTACCCTGCACATGCAAGTCAGGAAAAGACTATCTCTGCATCTCTGCTTCCTGAAGAGGGTCCGCTCGCCTCAACCTGAACCAAGAAGCCGTTGACACACCGGTGTCGAAAAGGTAGCAAGGACCAGGGAGAAATTCGGCTCGCAACCGGTCCGGAAATTAGCCGAAAAAGCCATTTGAACTTCGGGCGTAAGCCTGCCGCGGATAACCAACGCACGAATTCCAGGGTGTCATGCTTGATGATTTGCGCGGCGGTGCTATCTGCGGCAACTGGTCGCCAAGAAGCCACCGCTCAAACACCACAAAGCCCACGAAGACGATCCCCCTGCTTCTGCCTCGGCCGCTTACTCAGCTTGAACCCTCCCTGTTTTTGATCGGATCGGCTTTTCCCGAATCTTTTTGCGCGGCGGCCGCAGCGGGCGCCGGCATAATGTTCAACCGGAATAGAACCTCCGGTCGCTGAGAAAACCACCATCTGCTCGGGAAGTGCCGGAGCGATCCTGCAAAAACTTTGCGGGGCTATCCCCATCGGCCAGGAAAGGCCGCCGACCGGTGATCTCCCCCATGATCCAGCGGTTAAGATCAGCAAGCATCGCGTGGTGAATTTGATCGCCACAGGGATACTGACGGAGCACTACACTGAGTCCTGCTTCATAGAACAATCGCAGAGCTCGGCAGGCTTCAACCGGGGAAAACACGACACTTTGGGCACCGAGCATAAAGAGAAAAGACAACTGGCGTTGCGATCGGAGCCAAACAAAGGGCCGCCCCCAAGTGGGAATCGGTCCCCCCAAAGTGGCAGCACCGGCGAATTGGGCGGGGCTAGTCAATGCTAGACGCACCGCCATGGATCCCCCGTCAGCAAATCCGGCAACAAAAATACGACGTGGGCTAAAGTGATACTTGGCAGCAACTTTTTCCAACGCTGTGGCGACCACGTACTGAGCATACCCCAATCCCTGAGGGTTCTGTGGCCAGCCGTAGCCAACCGAACCATCGTCCCAACGCATGGCCATCCCGCGAGGTGCGATAGCCAAGTAGTTTCGCGCACTGACGAAAGGCATAATGCGCTCAAGCTGCTCTTCGTCACTGCCCGCGTGATGGAACCAAATCAACAGAGGATAGGCATACCTCGGTTCGTAGTTTTCCGGGACGAAGACCAGGTACTCTGGTTCCGTCTCGGTCGGATGAGAGAGATCGTGATGTAAAAGGCAAATTTTCCGATTGTGGGAACATTCGTTCATCATCAATCGGATTGAATTCTTACGCATATTGACGACCCTTCCAATCACCCCGCGTAAGGGGCGAAAGAGGATGTTTTTCTTCGCCAATCTTCCTGTGTTCCGAGAGAAAACATCCGGCGCGCTTTGGGCAACAAACTGTAACCCCGCGATGGGCCAGCTGTCAATCGGAACCGTCAAAGAAAAAGAAGGGATTTCATGCTGGCGCTTTCACAAAAAGGGGACGAACCGCACTCCGGACTTCAGCATCTTTCCTACTTTACCCGCCTTTCCGCTTTTTCATTGAGCGGGGAAATTATTGCGTCAAAGGAGCCACCGGCTGACATTCTCAGGTCACGGAAGTGGCAACCAAATCACCATTTGCCATTTTGCAACTCGTCGTCACATAAAGACCGCGCTCAGGATCAACCTCGCCGATATTACACATGCCGATTTTTGTGAAAGCCGGTGCGAATGAGCATCTCCGTGGAGGAGCCTTCTACCATGCCAGAAGCGCGCTTGACCACTTCGGTAGTACACGAATTGGTTCGCGAAGTATCGAAAAGATTGTCCCTTGGAGCCCCGGGCATTTCCCGTTCCTTAAGGGCTTCGTCAATCTGTCGGCCAGCGCCTTGCTATTCCTTATCGAGCCTAGAGCTGGGTAACAGGAACAGGCCCGCCGATTCCACAACAAGCAGGAGGCAATTGGCGGGAATATCGCGAAAAACCTCCTGCCTGCCGGAGTGCCAGCGGACTTCCAGCATGTCAACAACAGTGGCGGAATTCAGACCGAAATGGAGTCTTGTGCCAAAATGACTCTGATAGCCCCGTCCGGCATGAACCTCTGCCCATTGCACCTGACCACCCGCAGTCACCCCCACGCGACTTCCCACTCCGTCCCGATTGCAGCTTTGCCCCAACAGGAGGACGGACAGCCAATTTCGCGAAGAAGCAATAGGGGACCAATTGGCTATGACCGTGGGCGACTCGCGAGAATTCAGCACCACAATGTCCACTCGGCCGTCATTGTCCAAATCATCAGCAGCCACCCCGCGACTACTGTGGCGAGGCCAAAGGCCATCGCCCACTTGAGACGAAATATTTCGGAAAGTTCCACTCCCCACATTTTCCAACACCACGTTAGGTACGCGGTAGGTCCCGGTGGAATCGAAAAGCTCCACGTTATCCTGCAGATGCCCGCAAGCTACAAAAAGATCGCGATCCCCGTCGTTATCTAAGTCGACGAAGGCCACACCCCAAGTGACATGCTCAAAAGTCCCGGCACCGGCTCCCGTGGCTGCTGTAACGTCCTCAAGACGACCATGTCCCAGATTGCGAAAGAGCACGGCCCATTCGCGGGCGAAACTGGTGGAATAGAAATCTGGCCACCCGTCGTTATCGAAGTCACCGCAGTCCACGCCCATACTTCCCAGCGCCCGACCCTCACGGTTATAAGCGCCACCGGACCATAGCCCCACTTCCTCGAAATTTCCCCGCCCGTCGTTGACGAAGACGAAGTTGCCAGCCACATCATTGAGAACAATTATATCCGTATCCCCATCTAGATCGATGTCCGCGCAGACCATCCCCATCCCCGTCCCCCGATAACGCCCAATACCGGATGCCTGAGAGATATCGGTGAATGTTCCATCACCATTATTGCGAAAAAGCATATCTTGTTCGGGCAGGAAATCCATTGGTCCAGGATAGATAGGATAGCCCTCGGCGGTCCGCACGGGATGATTGGCCACATCCATGCGAACATAATTGGCGACATAAAGGTCTAGGTCACCGTCGCCCTCAATATCCAGAAAAGCAGCCCCCGCGCCCATGAGGTTTCCGGCATCCACACCGGAGGGAACCGTCACATCGGTGAAAGTACCATCTCCATTGTTACGATAAAGCACATTGGGGCCATAGTTGTTGACGTATAGATCAGGAAACCCATCGTTATCAAAGTCCCCTACAGCGACCCCGAGGCCAAAACCCGTATCCCCCACACCGGCTCGGGAAGTCACATCCTCAAAACGGAACTCGCCACGGTTGCGATAAAGGGCATTCCTCGGAGGAGTCCCCGGCTTTGGGGTACCGGGAAGAGGGGCACCGTTGAGGAAGTAGAGATCGATCAACAGATCACCGTCAAAGTCGAAGCTCGCAAGCCCCGCCGTCACTGTTTCCACAATATAACGACGCCCACTTCCCCCGTCGGTATGCCGCCACTTGATTCCACTTGTACGCGTTACGTCCTTAAGATGAATCGGAGGTTGTATACCCGAAGGGACACGCGGTATCAATTTTTTGATCCACAGCCCGATTGTAGCCACAAACACCGCGCCACCGAGAAGGCACATAATCACAGGAGCCCGATAAACATACGGAGCCGCCAAATCTTCTCTCTTCCCCCTCATCCCCACACCCCCCTGGATGACGGAATCTGCGAGCTTCCGACGCCGCGACGGTCAGAAAAGTCTCCGGCCGAATCAAAGAATCTTACAAGGCAAGGTTACTTGGGCTCCTCCTTGGCGCTTTGCGCTTCACGCCACTTTTCATGTAAACGATCTAAAGCCATCCTGTAGTCGGGGTTAGACGGTTGTAGCTCCACAGCCCGGGTAGCAGCCGTAATCGCCTCCTCCAAACTCCCTAATCTTTCGCAAATCGTAGCCAATAAATGGTAGTTGGCCGCGCTTGGCTCACAAGCCACGGCACGCCGTGCGTGCTCCCGGGCCCCAGCGGGATCTCGATGGCGAAAAATAGCCAGCTGAGCCAGACCGACAAATCCCTCGGGCCGGTGGGGGGCAAGTTCCGTTACCTTACGGAACAACTGCTCCGCTTCTTCAATCCGACCGAGCTGCACTAAAATGGCCGCATGGCGTAATGGCCACTCGATATGGCGGGGCTGCAACATCTCCAAATCAGTAACCCATCGCAGGGCTTCGGACCAAGCCGACCGTTGCGCACAGCGTTCCAGAAGAGCCATGCGGGCAGGGACATTCGCAGAGTCGACCTCTGCAGCCCGAAGCCAATGCTCTTCTGCCCGAGCAAGATCGTCACGAGCTGCGAAAAAATGGCCCACGGCTACGTGGGCTGCTGCCAACGCTTCCCGAGCAGCACGGATATCGTCATACCAGGACTTTCGTTGTTCAGGATCAAGTCGAAGCGCCGCTTCCTGAGCCGCAAATTCTCGACGGAACTTGGCGGCTTCGCCCCGCTCACCCAATTTGTCGCAGACCTCACCCAAGCTAAACAGCACCGCCCGATGGGTGGGATCAAGCCTCCATGCCTCAAGAAGAGCCGCCTTTGCTTCCCCGAGCCGACCCTCTGCCTGCAAAGCTAACGCTAACCGATACCAACCCTCCAGGGAAAATGGCGACAAAAACACATGCTGACTCAAAGCTGTGATGGCTTCAGCGTTTTTCCCTTCATCCACAAGTAGCCGGCCTAAGCTCAGGAACACATCGGCCCGCTCTGGTGCCAGCTCTGCCGCCTTACGAAAGTACTTCAACGCTTCCTCCGTCCTTCCGCGCAGGCGCGCTTCCTCCCCCAGAGCAACGTAAACATCTGGATACTCCGGGACAAGCTGCAGCACGCGGCGCCACAATTGAACCGCCCGCACCCGATCGCCAAAACGGCTTTCAATCAAGCCACAAACGAAAAGAGCCTCTGGTTCGTCGGAGAAATATCCCTCAAGCTCACCAATAAGAGCTAAGGCCTCCCCTCGGGCAGCCGGTACCGCAGTCACCGGATTCGTATCCTCCAGGGAGGCCTGTCGCGTTTTCCAATCCCCCGGACGAAACAGAGTTTTTCCCCTGAGCGAGAAGGAGCTAAGGACTCCAGCTGCGATAGTAAAGCCAGCAACCAGGAGCAAACCAGTGAAAAGAAAGCGCAGGCCAGATAGCCTTCGGATCAACGGCTTTTGGCGTTGGCAGCTCAACCTATCAGTAGCCACACCCGGACTACTCGCCACACCATGCGAGGTCCCCATGATCGCCCCGGCTTCTGCGATTCAAACATCTCGTAAGCGGCGGGAACCAACAACAAATCGATAGGAATTTTTCTCCCGCCAGCCCGTAAAGCGGTTCCCTTCGACCCCTTCAGGACCGCTCCACCTCACGAAAACTTTTTTGGGGAAATTGCTTTGGGCCTCAGACTACAGCCGCGCCTCCATGCAGCGGCAGTCTCAGTCGATCATACTTCTAGCAAAAACGGCCCCAGACCAATGCCGGCGCCAAATTCCCAAATGAGACCTTTTTGCCGAACAATCCGGGGCCCGGTCATCCACAATCCGGTAACCTCCGAAATAACCCTACCCTTCCGAGGGCAAATCGGTGGGCTGGGCTTCTGGCGGAGCTTGCTGCGAACCACCACCTTTCGCCAGATCGATGGTTATTTCCTGATTTGAGGTAAACTCGAAGATAAACGGGGTCTTCTGAAGGCTAAACCGGCCTTCGTAGATATCGCCACCAACGGCCTTCGGTGCCCGGGGATCATACTGCGAGGAGCCTGGCTCACCCCGCACAGCAATCTTGTACCGTCCTGCAGGTATTCCTTTCCCGATCCCGTCCATAACGAATGTGCCGTCTTGCTGGACACTGCAACTGTAACTCATCTTGTCCGGAACTGGATTACCGGCTGCATCAACGGGATGAAAACTCAATTCCACCCGCGGCCCGCCGTACTCCAATCTTAATGGCTGGCCATTTTCTACAACCCTCCCGCGAATAACGACCAACTTTTCACCGCCCACGCCACAGCCGGAAATCCCTGTCAGCAACCCCCCAGCTAAAGAGATTGCAATAAACACCCGAAACACGGCAGTTCTCATTATCGACCCCTCCCAACTAGCATCCTTTACGCGATCTTCAGTCTAGACCACTACAAACTAGACCAATGCAAATCTTTCCTTCAATGCGCTGCACGACACAGAAGAAATAACGGCAAAACACACGTTCCAATCGGTAGCTGCTGGGATCCACACACGATCAAGATCACTCCAGAGCCCCAGCCCACCGAGCCGGCCACAGGTGTTAATTACAACGGGCGCCAAAGACCGAGCCTCACTTGTTTCAAACAATCTTCGAGTCACAAAGACGACTGATCGGTTCGATCGGCTTCAAAGTCGGTCAACTCCTCGCCGGGTGGTTCCGCCCAAAACAACGAAAACGTTAATTTTCTAAACACCCGCGAGAGTGACAAACTCGCACACCAATCACCGGCCCGGCAAAACTACAAGCTCGTAGCTTTTCCGCGGCGAAACAGCTCCTCCGCCCCAGCCATACTTTTAGAAGCGATGTACACATACGCGTGCAGGCTTCCGATCGATCCCATCGACCCAATTATGGCACCTGGACACTCTGCCCATCGGCCCGGTGCCAAATCCTAGCGAAGGTCAGGATGTCGATCGTATACGGGATAAATCGCACGGAACCGTCGCCGAGCAACACGTTGATTCCGCCGGGGTGGGACGAGCCAAACCGTGGCTCCGGATCACCTGCGTCAAGCCGGTCGGGCATCGGTCGATAGTTGCCGCGGCGGATAACGTCCCAGTCCCATCCGCAGATGTAACCTTCATTATCCCAACCCGGATTGCCGGGAATCGTACGCAAACTGTGTCGCTTCTCGGACACCATGCCGACGTTCGATGTCCCATCCCGTAGATCACCCAAGGTTAGGACGCGACACTCGCGGTCGGTACCCGTGTAACCGGTCGGGCAACGCGTTCGCACAATAGCCCCGGAACCATTCCACGAATATTGGGGAAAGGCAGCGTCCGCAGCAGCCGCATCACCGCCGAAAGCATCCAAGAGGTCACCCCAGTTCCACCACTCGTTTTCGCAACATCCGGCGTAATCGTTTTTACCCACGTAGATGTTTGTGGGCTGCTGGATGGTGGTCATTCGGTATCGGTTCTGTGGTGGGGATCCACCAAAGTAGTCCGGTCGAGCGGCCCGGCGGCTGGGACAGTAGTAAGCCGGGATGGCATGCTGCATCGGTTCCCACACTCGCTGCAACCCAGTTTTTCCGCCGCCTTCATGAACTGCTTTTTGCTCTAAATACGGCAAGATTTGGTACATCCACCCGGCGCCCTGACGAGGAGCTACCTCTGGCGAACCCGCATAGTTGTCACTTTGATCACCAGTGAAGCTCGGGAAGTCCTCCCATCCATGCCCCCCAGTCGGCAAGAATTTGTGGATGTCGTGATGATTGTGGATGGCAAGACCAATTTGTTTTAAATTGTTTGTACACTGACTTCGCCTTGCAGCCTCCCGCGCCGCCTGAACCGCAGGCAGTAAGAGCGCAATCAAGATGCCGATGATCGCAATAACAACAAGCAGCTCCACGAGCGTAAACCCTAGTCGTTTATTCATGACAAGTCCTCCTCTAAGACACTAAGTCCCCCGAAGTTAAAAAGCCAAACATCCACACGTCAACAACCCGAACGCAGCCGAATACATCCCCCCGACGTCCAAAATGACTAGCGAGGGCATCAGCGAGAATAACCCACGCTAACGGCCTATGCAATCAAAAGTCGGGACCCTTTACTAACGAAGCCCCCCAATAACGTTTATCGAGCCTAAGCTTGGAGCTCACCCACCCTGCAACCTTTTAGGCTTTGTGCCCACAGTTTAATTCAAAATCGGCATTGTGTCAATAAGATCAGCCGAAATTTAACTGCGATTTCTCTAACTGTACGCATACCCCTCTAAGTGGGTAAGTCGACAACCCATGGGTTCACCCCGGTTGGCCGGAAAACCCGCTGCCCAGGCCCTTGATGATGGATTGAGAAGCACCCCCCAGTCCATAACTAAAAACGCCAGCAAACTCATGTTATCACAACCGCCCTCCCCGGGAGCGAACACCTTTTTTAGGGAGCATTCGTCTGCTGATCGAACTCAGTCTGCAAATTTAGCTACGCCTGCCAACTTTTCTAGCCACCCGCTAACCCCTTGTCCGGTCAAAGGGTACTTAAAACCGGCTCCAATCGGAGGGGCTAGTCAGCCTACCTTATTACGGAGAGAAGGATTGTTCAAGGCACAGAGCAGGCTGAACCGGTCGATTATAAGCCTTCCAACGCCACCGGCAGGCTGACCTAACCTTAAATCGCTAAACCACTCCCTAGACCACTGCGAGCCTAAAATCAGAGCTTGGGGATGCAGAACATCGACAAAAATTACTAATACCATCAACAAAGTGTTTTTAGCAGTCGTAACTAAAGAGGCTGTCGCGCCCCGGGACCGGCAAGCCGATCAGGAGATCACAAGAACAAGTGAATATTCCGAAGGAAAGAACTGTCTCGAAGTTCGCCTTGAGAAAACATACCCACGGTGCGCTGGGCGTTCATCCGATCTACCGCAAAACCGCGGGAAATTTTCCAGTCAGAAAGAGTAGCTGTTTCGTTACAATAGCACACAGGCTACACATTCCAGTTTAACCGTTGGCTGGAAGTCGGCAAAACACGAGGCAAATAGTGCCACGGCACATCCGATGGAGCGGAGGCAATGGGGTAACGTCAGGTCTGCGATCAAAAGCGGTAGACGGGTTAGCCGGGGGGGCCAGGCCGTTGGAAGAGATTACGAGTTATGAGCGGCGCTGTTGAAACTAACGGCGGGAAAACACCCGCCACCTCCAGCGAAGGTGGAAAGGTGCTTTCAGCATCAAACCGCCTTCGAGGTCTCATAATCGCTCTTTTGGTGTTAATGCTTATCACTGCCGGAGAATATCTGTACATGTGGCAAGTCGGCTTCTTCCGTCAAATCGAGACGGAGGCGGAACCAGAGCTGTCCCAGGGCCACCCGGACGTTTATCGACCGGTAGCTGATCGGTATCGCGGCAAGGTTAACCCTATCCAACAGGAGGCCCTTGCACTAGCAGATCTGGTGATCGCGAAATGGCCAGAAAGTGTCCCGGCGCTTTTTATCCGCGGATTAATCTTAAACAAATTCCTGAGTCGGGATCTTGGCGTAGCGTGTCTGTTGGAGTGCATTCGGCGTGCGCCGCACTTTGCCGAACCTTACTATTGGGTAGGCCTGGATCGTTTTAAGCGGGGGGAATACGAGAAAACGATTAACTTTCTTCGGCAGGCCGTAGCCTTGAACATTCCGCTTGCCGACGCCCGAGTGGTGTTGGCTGAGGCTTTGGGCCTTTTGGGCCGGCATAATGAAGCAGTGCTTGTGTTGCGTGAGCAGCTGGAACAAATGCCTGATCACCCAGGGACCCGATTCTATTTGGCTCATAATCTAGAAAGAGTTGGTCAATTTACCGAGGCAGAACATCATTATCGGCAGGTAATCCGGCTTCAGCCGGATAATTACCAGGCGTGGCACGGTCTTGCGATGCTTGCGCAACGGCTTGGGCGGAAGGCAGAAGCGGAGGAATATTTCGCCATTTGCAGGAAATTGCAAACGACTTTCCATGCTGGTCATCAGGAGGCACGAAGGCGGTACGACGACCATGAAAGCCTAAGCACGAGTTTGGCAACTGCGTACACAGATGTAGGGAAGCTGTTTATAGAACAGGGTGAGCCGGACGAGGCAGCCAAAATGTGGCTGCGCGCTGCGGAAATCGACAAAGAACACCGGGAATGCCGCCTCTTTCTGGCTGACTATTACGCCTTCCGGCGGGAATGGGCTAAAGCCGCTCAGGTGTTAGAGGAGCTGTGCCAGTTGGAGCCTAATCAGGTGAAGCACCGGGTCAACACTGGGGCAGCGTGGATGGCTGCCGGGGACTATAGCAAGGCTCGCGCATTTTTCGAGGCAGCATGCGACCTCGCCCCCAATCGGGCGGATGGCTACGTGGGTCTGGTGGAACTTACCTTGGTAACAGGCAAAGATGTCAACACCGCGGTGGACCTTGCGCAAAGGATAGTAAAGCTTGAGCCAACCGCCGACCACTACTTTTTACTAGCCCGGGCTTACTGGGCGGCCGGCGATCCTGAGCAAGCCCTTCAGGCGGCCGAGCGAGCAGCAGTGCTTGATCCCGGCAGTCGACAATACAAAGAGTTCTTAACTCGGCTGAAGACGGTTGCTGCCAAACATCTCGGCTCGGAGGGGGGAGAGTCATCTTCGCCCGAATAGCCAGTCACCGCTGCGAAATCTCCGCAAGCGATCTCGCTTTCCAAGGGTAAAGTGTAGAAAAGATGATCAATAAGCATTCTCGCTGCTCGCGAGAGGCATCCAAAACGATATAGGTGAGAAGAGAGCGACGGATCCATAGCATGCGACTTTTCCGCTTCCTTTTTCTTCCAGCCGCTGCTGGAGTGGCGTGCACCGCTTTGGGCCTTTATTGGTGGGCGCCCCGGGGCAGCCCGAAATCGCCCATTGTTTTAGAAGACGTGACGGCGAGCAGTGGAATCCAATGGATTCATACCGACGGAAGTTGTGGACACCGGTACATTGTGGAAACGGTTACGGCGGGATTGGCCACCTTCGACTACGATGGCGACGGGTTCATCGATATCTACTTTGTCAACGGTGCCTGGCTTCGTGGGTGTCCTCAACCTCCTTCGCACCCGCCGAATGCGCTTTACCGCAACCAAGGTAAATTCAACTTTCAGGATGTCACCTTCTTTGCCAATGTAGGAGACATAGGCTACGGCCTCGGCGTGGCCGTGGGGGACTACAACAACGATGGGTTTCCGGATCTTTACATCAATAATTTTGGCCCTAATCTCCTTTTTCGCAACAACGGTGACGGAACTTTTGTGGACGTAACACAAATAGCCGGAGTAGACGCGGGAGACCTGGTGGGAGCTGGTGCCTCATTTCTCGATATCGATGGCGATGGTGATCTTGATCTTTATGTGGCCAATTACGTCGATTTCTCTTTCGAAACTTACCGGCCCCACATTATTGAAGGGCGCCATATCTACCCGGGTCCCATGATTTACGACGGGGTGCCCGACATCCTCTACCGCAACGAGGGCGATGGTACTTTCCGCGATATTACCGCCGAGGCCGGCATCATCGAGGATGGTGTGGGAACCGGCATGGGAATGATTTGTGCCGACTATGATAACGACGGGGATACGGATATTTTCGTGCTCAACGATGTGGCGCACAATTATTTTTGGGAGAATAACGGCCGGGGCCAATTCAGCGAAGTGGGCCTTCCCCGGGGAGTGGCCTTCGATGCTCAGGGACGCTACCTAGCCAGCATGGGAGTAGATTGCGCCGACTTCGATAACGACGGCTGGCTCGATTTTTTCCACACCGCCTATTCGGAGCAGATGCCCGCTCTTTATCGCAATACAGGGAAAGGTTTCTTCGAGGAAATAGCTTCTCAGCTCGTGCCGGGGACTTCCCTTTTTCCGCACATCAATTGGGGCTGTAATTTTGTCGATTTCGACAACGACGGCTGGGTAGATCTGTTTGTCGCCAATGGCAACACGCAAGACAACCTCGAGGATCTTGCCGCTCACATTACTTACCGGGCCCAAAACACCATACTTCGGAACATCCAGGGCCAAAGATTCGAAGAGCTCACCTCCGTAGCGGGCAGCGGTCTTCGCCCTATCGAAAGTAGCCGCGGTTCTGCTGCCGATGACCTCGACCAAGACGGTCGTGTAGATATTGTTGTGCTTAACGCCCGAAGTCGCCCAAGCATTCTTCGAAATGTCTCTCCGGGCCATAATAACTGGATACTTGTCACCTTAGTGGGAACCAGGAGTAATCGCGAAGGCATCGGAAGCCACGTGACAGTGGTGGCAGGAGAGCTTCGTCAACTTCGAGAAGTTCACAGCGGGCGGAGCTACCAGGGTCATTGTGGGACCCAACTTCACTTTGGTGTGGCACACCATCGAAAAATTGATCGCCTCGAGGTTCGGTGGCACGGTGGGTCGACACAAATTTGGGAAAACCTTCCCGCTCGAAAATGGTGGATCCTTATCGAAGGTGCTCCCGAGGCTGTGGCCGGGCCGGTTACGCCCCCACCCCACGATGCCTGGCCGCAACTTAAGGAATGGTTAGCACGGGCCCTCCCTCGATAACGATGTAACGTCGGTTGGCCGGCAGATCGTGAAAGACGTCTTCCGTGCCGCCTGTCCACCGGATTCTCAACGCGTTAATGTGGTGGTTTTCTGCCAACCCGAAATGAACCTCGCTGCCAAAATGGCTTTGATAACCTCGTCCCGAATGCACTTCGGCAACAAGTGCAAGGGTACCGGCTTCCACGTGAATGCGTGCGCCTACTCCATCGCGATTGACGGTGCGGCCGAAAAGACGCACGCTCACCCAATTGCGCCCTTCAACGGGGCTTTCGTTGCGAATCATGGTAGGAATCGACCGGGCATTCAGAGCCACGATATCCACCCGCCCATCGCCATCAAGGTCGTCGATGGCCACGCCTCGGGTACTTTCCTCCGGCAGTAGTCCATCGCCGCAGCTGTGGGATACATTCACAAATTTTCCTTGTCTGTTGTTCCATAAAACGACATTACGCACCCGGTACGCGGTGCTGTCGTCATATAAATCCACGTTATCCTGGAGGTGCCCACAGCCGATAAACAGATCGCGAAATCCATCGTTGTCGAAATCTCCAAATCCCAAACCCCAGGTCACATGTTGGTAAGTGCCTGCACCAGCGCCGGTACTGCGGGTGACATCCTCGAAGAACTCAAGACCCGTATTGCGGTAGAGGGCCGGTAACTCGCTAGCATAGGAAGTTTGAAAAAGATCAATCCATCCATCGTTATCGTAGTCGGCTGCATCAACACCCATGCTGGCAAGCTCCATGCCATCCACGTTGAAGGCCAACCCAATGTCTAAGCCCACTTCACGAAATCGCCCTTTACCGTCGTTCTGAAACACAAAATTGCCGCGCACATCGTTCATCACAATCACATCCGTATCACCGTCGTCGTCGAAGTCCAAGGCCACAATTCCCATCCCTGTTCCCTTATACTTACCGATGCCGCTGGCTTCGCTTATATCCACAAAGGTTCCGTCCCCTTCATTGCGGAAGAGTAGGTCTGCCTCGGGATCGAAGTCTTTGGGCCCCGCATAACGGGGAATGCCGTCCACGACCGGGACAATGTTATCTTCGAAGCGGAATCGCATGTAGTTAGAACAGTAGATGTCCAGATCGCCGTCTGCGTCGATGTCCAAGAGGCAAACGCCTGCTCCGACTTTCGTGACCGCAGGCATATTGTCCCCCGTAGCCACTCCTGCCACTTCGGTAACATCGGTGAATGTGCCATCACCGTTATTACGATAGAGGAGATTTGCTCCAAAATTGCTGATGTAAATGTCTTGAAATCCGTCGTTATCAACATCGCCGATGGCCACACCTAAACCGTAGCCGGTATCACCCACGCCTGCCTTTTCGGTGACATCTTCAAATCGCCAGTTTCCCCCATTTCGGTAAAGTGCATTACGGGGCGCAGCTACTTGTACTTCGTAGCCCGGTAAGGGAGCCCCATTTAAGAAGTAAATGTCAATAAACCCATCGCCGTCATAGTCGAAGGTAGCAAGGCCTGCTGTCATCGGTTCGATCACCCAATGACGACCGCTGCTTCCGTCTGTGTGGACAAAGTTAATCCCCGTGTGGGCAGTCATATCGCGGAGGAAAATTGGCCCCGGTGCCCGAGGAACGTCACCCAAAACCGGCGAGTCCCCTCGTGCCAGCGGCGCGATATTCCAGGCCAGCAATGCGAATCCCACACCTAGCAGGAGAACCACCGCGGCCGCCCCTACCAAGCGCCAATCACATTGGGAGTGGTTCTTCTTTTGCGGCAAAACACTTTCGCTTTTCATGCAAAAGTCTACACAAACAACCAAAAGCCGTGGTTTACTGCCGAAACACATGGCCCAAAATGGGAATACACGGTTCAATCCCCAGCAGGCCCGTGGTTTTATCCATTCTACACTTCAGTGCCAAGCCCGTAACGCTTGTATCAAAGATCAAAACGACGTCCCCTACCTCACCCCTCACGGACTCAAATAGTCCAGCGGGGTACTTAATTGCCACTGCACTTGGTGCACCAGGCCCAAGTGGAACCATATTTTCCTACCCACAGGAGCACGCCCCACTTCAGATGTTCACAGGATTATGAGCGTCGGCAGTAATTCCGCAAGGTGTGGGGCGAAGCTTCTCCGCCTTGCATTCCAGCCTGACCAACTACCCAACTCCAAAGTAACATGATGACCGAATACCTTGCAAAGGGACCCTCACCCTTACGCGGGAAACGAGGTAGCTCAGCAGGAGGCCGCCCGAGTTGCTGAAGACCCCGCCCTCATGCAAAGAAGGAGTCTCCCCGTCGCTCGTGCCGTGCAGGCGGGCAGAACCCCCACCCTTACGCGGAGAATCAAAGATCGAACGGTAGGGCCGAAGCAGTCGGCAGGAATGGTCTTAGGCGCATGTTCAGACAGCTGCCGTATATTCAGCAGGTTTCAAAAGCGGGGATGGGCTCACCCAGGATAAGCCGGATACGCAAGGAGATCCTTTAGCGGAAAATCTCGCTGAGCCGCAACTTCCACGGTAAGAACCATCGTGAGGCTTTCTCTCTCGACGGGTCTTCTACCCCTGCGGAGCTTCCAACCGTGCGGTTGTCGCCACCGAGAGAGTTGCCCGGTAATGCTTTGCCCAAAGGCTCGGAGCCGACAGGGCCGAGCCTTGCCGCAGGTCCATGGGCGGCGGGATGGGGGGCCGACTCTTGTACCTGTTCCCCGGCCTCGCCCCGGAATGAGGTGACGGCCGGGGGAAGGGTTTTCCTGCCATCCAGGTACACTTCGTGCGAATCAGAATCAACGGAGATCGCCCCAAGGCGGCCGTGGGAAAAGTCCAAGCCACTACCCTGGCTTCCCCGATCCTCCCCGTGGGGGGCCGAAAGCAGATGGTTATGGACTTCGCCGAATGAAAGCGGTTGGCGAACTTCCCTCACGCGGTTCTGAGAGGAAGTTGAGCCCTCACCCTCCCAGACGTCTGCTCCACTGAGGCCATGGCCTCCTCCCGCCGGAAGCTCTCCCCCAAGCCATTCTTGGCCGCTGGAAGCGGGACCTCCGGAGAAGACGGAGCTCTGGAGATTCCGCGAATCGATCCCGCTTAAAGCGGGCGATCCGGAAGCCAACGATCCTGAGGGGCTTGGCGAAAGATCGGCTTGTTGACTAATTATTGTGGACATCTTCTCAGGCTGGGAGTACGAAACATCCCCCGGTGGTGTCGGGCCAACCGGCTCGCCTAGAGCTTGTGCCGACGTCCCGGCGGCGACGCTCCACACCCACCGCACCAATGCCTGGTATTGGGGACTATTGGCACTACTAAAAACCGGCGTAGGTAAGCCTCCGTGCGGTTGCAAGGGAACTCGCAAAAGCGGGCTTGCGCCAGGTTGATCCCAATCGATGAAACGCAGGATCGCCAATAGATTCTCTTGAGTGGTCTGTCGGGTGGGGGGCATCGCGCCCGGGGGGCGAAGCCACCGGAATCCCTCTGGCTGCGGCCCTCCATGACACCGGCTAGTGCCGCAATAATGAGTGATGATCGGCTGAACAGTATTTGTAAACTGCTGGACAGTCCCGGGAGGTAAACCCCGCAATACCTGATCCAGCTGCTGTTGCCGAAAGCGTGTCTTATCGGCTCCGCTTGTGGTCATCGGTTCCCCGTGTTGACGAGGCAAAGGTCGTGCTGGAGGAGCGGCCCAAGTCCCCGGAACGGAAGGGGCCCCGCCCCTCTGCGATGACGGGTCCGTCAGAGGAGGCAGAGTTGTAAGTTCCAGCTCTGAAGTGGTCCTGGGTTCCACACGGTACACTGATTCCACGGCAACATTTCGGGCCGCAGGGTGTATCACCAATGATGCCGGCCGTACTCCTGCACCGTCGTCAAAAAAGGCTTTTTCTTGCACCTGCGAGCCCGCGTGCGCCACTGTGGCGGTCGCTTGCTGATCGAAGTACTCGCCGGACTCTGGGGCAGGCAGTTGCTCCTCTCTTCCGCTCTGCTCTATAAGAAGCTCCAACCTCCGGCGTAGCAGCGGAAGCATTGGATGTTGGGGGCTCAAAGCTGCGGCTGCCTCAATCTCCGCCTTTGCCTCGTCGACAAGTTGGTACCGCAGACACCAGAGCGCAAGCTCAAGGTGTGCTTTGGTGTCCCCCACCGGCAGGCGATTCCGCCGATGCTGGTAAGCCTCGTTGATGGTACTGCATACGGCATCGATCTGAGATTCCGCTACAGCAATTTCGCCATGCGAAACACGAATCGCGTACCCTCCGTTTACGCGGCGGATTGTCCCTT
Source organism: uncultured Thermoguttaceae bacterium (assembly GCA_938084835.1). GTDB lineage: Bacteria > Planctomycetota > Planctomycetia > Pirellulales > Thermoguttaceae > DTLM01. The sequence goes on along the minus strand of CALKER010000019.1, from coordinate 21,500 downwards.
CTATGACGCTCCCATTCCGTAGCAACACTAAGCCTTGGGTGCCTGGAGCTCCCCCGGCCTTATGACGCGAAACCACCCCATACTCGCCGGCAGCCCAAAGCATCGAAGGACCAGCGAAGAAAAAAGAAAACTGAAACCAAGCAATCAGAAGAGTTACGTGCAAATCCGGAGTAAATCGATGCTTTCTCTGCTTCATGAGCCGCCATCTTCTACCGGAATTTAAGGCCCCATATTCCTCGCTAACTCGAAACGAAAAATTTTCGGGAAGTTTTTTCCACCCCTTACGCCATTGCAGAGGCGCAGCTACCCCGACGCCGTCTTCTTATCCGTCTCCGGATGTTCAGAGGGAAAGCGGTTATTCCCCCTTACCTCCCTGTGAGGTGCAGCGACCTTCAAGAACAGGTTTTCACTAGCTGCCCGAAAAGCCACCGTCCGCACTTTTGGCGGCAAACGATCGGAAAACCATGTCGTGCGAGCGAAACTCAGAAACCTCTTCGTACTCAAAGCCCACTGGCAGTAAGCCAGCACAAGCTGCGAAAAGTTACCTAGGGACAAGTTACCGACGGGGATCCCTCAGCGATCCCTGCCAGTTCCCCCCGTTGCGATTGCTAAGGAAACCCTCCCAAAAAAATTTTGGCAGCACATTACATCGCGCATGCCTGTAGGGTCAAGGTCTGTTAAAAGACTGTAAATTCAAAGTCAATTAACAGTGGGAGATTTGGCCCGGGCAGGGTCAGGACCAGGCCCCCCTCAACCAGGCCATTTGAAATACCACCCCACTCCGATCAAGCTTCTCATCATTTACCCCCAGATGACCTACCAGGAGTACCCGACGGCGATGCCGATTCCTAACTGAGTCCAGAAACTAACGGTCCCCTATCGTAAAAAAACACCCATGGGCCCAAGACCCGGAAGACCGCCTAAACTGGTGGTTTGATACCCCCTTGGTTTGACGGTAAGTTTTCCGCGGACCGGCTTTGGGCCAATTCGTTGAAGCTGCCGGCCAAGCTCAAGCGCTTGCTTGAAGTGCCAAGCACTGTGCCGGTTGCAACCTTGCAATTTCCCGCTATTCCTGCGTGTACAAAGCCCCCAACAAAAGGAGCAATTCTCTGAGATCACTAAAGGCCTGACTAATTCAGCCAGGCCGCAGTTTATGTAGTCCACCAGCCTTCGGAGCGCACAACACAACAACAACACAACAATGCATTGTGAAGTCCACGGTGCGTTCCGATCTTACATTACCCATAGTGCCTAGCCACTGCACTCTTCCAACCTGCTACCGCTTTTTCACATGAACGAGCTGTGATCATGATGTGGGACCATATCCCCAAAAAAGGGGGCCTGTGCTTCGTGAAGTCGGCTCTACCTCTTGCAGTAACCATGACGGATCGGTATGACTTTGTTGGCCAAAGGAAGGAGCCCTAGATTGTCGATCGCGATCCCCTCCGGGGGCACTTTCCGCTTGCGGCTGAAATTCCCAGCGAAATCAGCGAAATATTTAGCACTGAAAAAGTCAGAGCCCTATGACTGAAAGGCTTAGCTCGCGTAGAATTATTAACCCTTAAATGGCAAAATTGCGATCGCCGACAGCTTGCGAGACACTTCTTGATCGTCCTTCGGGTCGGATAGGCTGATGCACAAGCGGAGCCGTTTGGAGCGGTGTATCTTGGGAAATTTTTCGGATCCGACTCGAAAGTCAAAAAAATCTAGCGATAATGGGTAAGTTGGGGGTTCCGGCGAATAGGAATTAATGAAATCCATGGGTTTCCGCGGCTCTGCGGGTCTGTAGGGCATAAAGTCTTGGGTTTATCGCGGTCCGCCACCGAGATAGACTTTAAGACGGATGGCCTTCAGGAAACGAAGGTGGCGGAAGGATTCCTGCGAGTATTTGGCCAAAAGGAGGTGGCCCAGATCCAACGACTTGAGGGGTAACTATTTGCGCCGCAAATTTTCCGGCGCGATTCCGAATGAGTGAGGCGATAATCTCGGTTTCCAATCACGAAACGCTCATCCGGTTATTCGGAAGTTGCGATCAGCACGTCCGGAAGATCCGGGAAGCGCTGGGCGTTCGGATCAGTGCGCGCGGAAGTCGGATTCACGTCCAAGGTGCACCCGAGGCAGTTCACAACGCCACTCAAGTTCTCGAAATGCTTCGAGTGCATCTGGATCGGTTTGGTGTTCTTACAGCTGAGGACGTCACACGCACGCTTGACCAGGTACAAAACGGCCATCGAGGGGGCATTTTCCCTCCGATAGAAGTATATTTAGGAAGGCGAATCCGACCCCACACTTCCGGACAGGCAGAGTACGTCAAAGCCATTCGCGATCACGACATTGTGCTCTGTACTGGTCCTGCGGGAACTGGCAAGACTTTTCTGGCCGTGGCCATGGCGGTTTCTGCCCTGAAAAGCGGCCAGGTGCGGAAGATCGTGTTGGCAAGGCCTGCCGTGGAAGCGGGGGAAAGCCTGGGCTATCTTCCGGGTGATTTGCAGGCGAAAATTCACCCTTATCTTCGGCCCTTGATGGACGCCCTTCACGAGATGATGGACCCAGAGATGATCCGACGCTTCACGGCCGAGGATCTTATTGAAGTCATCCCGCTTGCCTACATGCGGGGGCGAACGCTGAATCAGGCGTTTATGATTTTGGACGAGGCGCAGAATACCTCGGTGGGCCAGATGAAGATGTTCCTCACTCGGATGGGCGTGGGGTCGAAGATTGTGGCGTCGGGAGATATTACTCAAATTGATTTGCCGCCGCACACAGAAAGTGGTTTGGTCGACGCCCTCGATCGGCTGCGGGGAATTGCGGGATTAGCCACGGTGCAATTAACCCGCGCCGACATTGTGCGGCATCCGCTGGTACAAGCGATTGTCGATGCGTACGAGCAACCAACCGGCGGTAAAGGGCGTCGAAATATGTAAAGGTACTACTTTCGATGGCTTCCGGCTCACCTGCAAAAACGCGGGCGATGCGGGTGGCCAGCATTGCCCAGGGTCAATCCCGCACAAAACGATTGACCCAGCTGTTGCTTAAACCACCGCTTGTCCGATATATGGCTTTCGCCTGTGTGGGCGTGGCTGCCTGGGGGGTCTTGGTGGGTGCTTGGGATCCGCCCCTGCCCTTCCGTGCAGGAGACATATCTCATAGACCGCTCGTCAGTCGCGTTGACTTTACTGCGCCTTACCCGTTTTCGTTAGATTCCGAGCCCGTGCTGTTCCGCCGGGGGCAAATTCTGGCTGAAGCCGGTCGGCCTTTAACCCCGGAGCAGATCCAGCTCCTGCGGGCAGAGCATGCTGCGGTGTACCGCGATCGCCCGTTGTCGGCGCGGTTAGCCCGTTTCTTCGGGGTGTGGTTACTAATGGTCTCCCTTTTGGGGCTAAGCGGGTTTTATCTACATGTCCACGCCGCCACCTTTTTTGCCGACGACCGCCGATTGATGATGATCCTTTTGATGGCTTTAGGTGCGGCGGCGGTGGCGCATTGGCTCTCCCATGAAGCATGGCGGGGAGAGCTGGTGCCCGTGCTTGTGTTCTCCCAGGGCGTGGCCATCGCCCTCGGGCGGGAACTGGCCCTGCTCTTTGGAAGCCTTGTGGCCTTGGCAAGTGTCCTAGCCCTCGGCCAGCCTGTTTCAAGTCTCCTTGTGGTGTTGGGAATCATGGCAGTAGCTTGCCTGCAACTGAGGCAGGTGCGAACGCGAAGCAAGCTGATCCACGTAGGGATCGTGGCAGGAGCGGCAGCCTTTTTCCTCAGCCTTGCGGGTCTTGCCATTGAACATGGAGCGCTTTCCGCCGGAGCGTGGAAGGCTGCGATATACAACACTTTGTGGACAATTGCTGCAGGCTTCCTTATCTTTGGGCTGCTCCAACCGATTGAACGTCTTTTCGGCGTACTCACCGATATCAGCTTGCTTGAGCTTGCCGATATGTCGCAACCTCTGCTCCAAGAATTACTCCGCCGGGCGCCCGGAACTCACAACCATTCCGTATTGGTCGGCGCCATGGCCGAGGCAGCTGCGGAGGCCGTGGGCGCAAGAGGCCTTTTGGCCCGAGTCGGCGCTTACTACCATGACATCGGCAAGATACTTCAACCGGAGTATTTCGTGGAGAATCAAACCAATGGGGAAAACCGACATAATAGCCTTCGGCCTGCAATGAGCAGTCTTGTAATCATGGCTCATGTGAAGGACGGAGTGGACTTGGCGCGGCAATACCGATTGCCTCAAGCGATCATTGATTTCATCGAGCAACACCATGGAACCACTTTGGTCCGCTACTTTTATGATCGCGCCACGGAGGAATGGCGAGCAACTCGGGATGTGCCTGCTGTTGACGAAAACACCTTCCGCTATCGTGGACCTAAACCAAAAACTAAAGAGATTGCCATCGTGATGTTGGCCGATTCCGTGGAAAGTGCTTGCCGAACGCTCGAGGAACCGACACCTTCGCGCATTGAGCACTTAGTCCGCCAAATTTCCCGTCATAAACTGGAAGACGGCCAATTCGATGAATGCGGGTTGACACTCCAAGAACTCCGCAAAATAGAGAACAGTTTGATCAATTCGTTGGTGGCTAATTATCACGGACGCATCAAGTATCCAACGGTGGCGGCGATATGAGTAGTAAAGATTCTTCCCCCCGAAAAGTCCGCCGCTCAAAAACTAATGTAGGTCAAGGGAGTTTCACCGGAACCATCACCGGCAAAAGCTCACCGTCCGGTATGCGGGAAAATGGCGAAAGCCGGCAGAAGTCAACGGGGAACAAAACCCGAACAGTCCCTTTGGCAACTAAAACCAAACGCAGTGGCTTCGGCACCAATAGAACCGCGGGACCTAAACTATTAATAAACTCCCGAAATGCTGAGCCCGAATCTTCACCTAAGGAACTAGAAATTTTCATTGCCGACCACCAGCGCCGCTTAAAGATCGACCGCGTGCTTTTACGTCGAGTTGTGCGCGAGATCCTCAACGATCACGGTTTTCGCTGTGGCCAAGTGACGGTTGCTTTGGTCAGCGATCGGACAATCCAACGTCTTCATCGGCTTTTCCTCCACGAAGATTCGCCCACCGATGTTCTCAGTTTTCCGCTGGAAAAATCGCGGAAAACAATCGAAGGGGAAATTGTGGTAAGCACTGACACTGCCTGTCGACAAGCGGAAGAGTTCAACACGACTCCAAGCGAGGAGCTTTTACTGTATGTGATTCACGGGGCTCTCCATCTGGTTGGGTTCCATGATCACCGATCGGCAGATCGGGCTCGCATGCGGAGGGCAGAAAAACGGTATCTCCGGCGTTTCGGCTCGCAGCTGCACATGCGGTCGACTTCTTCGTCAGGGCAGTAAGAATGGCACTCCTGGTTTTAGCGGTGGGAACCGAGCTCCCTTGGGCCCAGATTGGGGAACGGCTACCCACTTATGCTTTGGCAGCTGTTGTCCTGGCATGTTTCTTTGCCGCTGTGGGATGGCGATCCCTCCACGAGTTCTCGCGGGCGGAGCTGGAGGAGCTTTGTCAACGCCGCAAAAAACCGCATCTTGTCGGTGTGATTCTCAAAAAGTATGAAGCGGTTGCCATCATCCTGGAGGGAATTTTCCTCTGCCTTCTCGTGGTCGCAGGACTGGTGGCAACATACCTCCTCCAGACGATGTGGCCAAAGCTTTCCTGGCTTGGGCGGCTTACATGGAGTGGGGGGTTAGTGTTTGGGATGTTGCTTACGGCCTATTGGGTCCCATGGGCTTTGTCCCGGGTCTGGGCAGCCGGGCTAACTTATTACCTGTGGCCGCTGTGGTATCGCACGGCCATGATCTTCAAACCGTTGATGTGGGGAAATCGTTTTTTCGAGATCCTCTTTCAACGCCTCGGGGGCAAGACCGAGCTCCCGCCTCCGGAAGAAGTTCTGGAGGAGGAGCTGCGCACCGTTGTAAGCGAGGGTCATCGCGAGGGTATTTTGGAAGCCGACGCTCAACAGATGATTGTCAGCGTAATCGAGCTGGCAGACGCCACCGTCTCTAAGATCATGACTCCTCGCACCTACGTGGTTTCGCTCCCAAAGTCGGCCAGCTGGCGAGAGATGCTCCACACGGTTATTCAAAGCGGTCATACACGACTGCCGGTGTACGATCGCAACAGAGACGACATTGTCGGCATCCTTTACGTGAAGGATTTGCTTCCGCTGCTGGCAGACTGCGCAGGCGTCCCTGAGCGACCTTGGAGCGAATTAATCCGCCAGCCCATGTTCGTGCCGGAAACCAAACGCGTTGACGACCTCCTTCAACAATTTCAGCGAACTCGCAATCACATGGCGGTGGTGCTCGACGAATATGGCGGCCTTTCCGGCGTGGTCACTTTGGAGGATATCTTGGAGGAAATCGTCGGGGAAATTGCTGACGAATCGGATCGGGAAGAAGTTAAGGAAATTCGTGTCATTGACGAACAGCGGGTGGAAGTCCTCGGCAGGACGCGGATAGACGAAATCAACGAAAAGCTCCATCTCGAGCTGCCGGAAAACGGCGAAGTTGAAACAATCGGCGGGCTGCTCTTCTCTGAATTAGGGCGGGTACCTCAGGTAGGTGATGAACTTCAATTGGGTTCTATCCGCCTTAAAGTGCTCGAAGCGAGCCATCGTCGCGTGGAAAAGGTGCTAATTGAATTGTTAAGCGGCACACTTCCTCCAATTGACGAAGAAACACCGTAGACCGGATTGCAGTTTCCAAATGGTAATCGGCCACCAACGCGCCGGTGATGCTTTGGCGTTTCTCGACCCTCTGGCCAAATTCTATGTAGTAAGCTCCACGCGGATCATAGACAAAGCCGATGTCCAGCACACCGACCTTTTCGATCACCCAAAAGGTACTTAGTCGGATTGGCTGTTGACAAGCTTTCCGACAAGCTGCTTTCACCGATATTTTCGCGCTTAGTTTTCAACGGAAACTGAGCGTTTTTCCGGTCCGGCAAAGTGCTTGACTGGCGTTCGAGCTCACATCCCTCACAATCAATAACTCGTCGGCGGGTTCCGGGTCGAACCGCCTTCCCATTCCTTTTTTCACGGCACCCAACCACCGGCTAAGGGAAATTCTCCTACCTGGTGTTTCCGAAAAATTTTTCTGAGGCTTGACCGCAAAGGCCATCAACGCAATCTTACGGATAAATAATTGACTTACCCTAGTTGCAGTCCGCTTGAGAACTCAGGCGACGTAAAAGCACCCTTACTGACCAAAACTGTGTAAAGATCCATTGTGGCCATTGATACAAAAACCGAGGCCGCCAAATTTTTTCGTGGCAAGGAATCTTCCCATGACACCGCGTGTTGCTGCCATTTGTGCCAGTTGGCTAAGTCTTACAGGATTGGTCTCGGGAGAGGAGTTGGCTACTAACCCAGAGCTCATCCTGTTGACGCCTGCTCCCAAACGGATCCAATGGACTACAAAAAAGCTTTTTCTGGGAGAGGTACCCGTGATTGAGGTGCGGGCTGCTCAATTGGAACAGGTGGCCCGACTACTGGCTGCCGAAATGAGACGGCTTTGGGGGCTTCATGCGGAGGTGGTGCTGGTCAAGCCGGAGGAGGGTGAGACGCAAGCCACTGTTACGCAAGCGAAGCTAAGCAGTTGTTTGCCGGACAATAGCCTTCCCTGCGAGACTTTTGGACGACCCACTAAAGACAAAGACCAAAGGCAAACGGGCCGAATCAAACTGCTTCTGCGTGATTCCCCGGAGGGCCAAGCGCGGCTAGCGGCCATCGAAGATTGGTTCCGCTGGCCACCGCCCCGAAATCCCCAGGAGGGGTACGCACTCTGCATAAACGAACAAGAAGCCTGGCTGGTGGCGGAAACGGTGAGGGGTTGCCTGTATGGGGGCCAGACTCTGTTGCAAATGATCCGCGCTGAGCCGACACCGAATATTCTGTCGCACCACTCACCTGGGGGAGGCCCTAGACCCCCGGACGCCCAACCGAGTGTGCCCAGCCCACCCTCTTCCAGAAAACCTCCCCGCTCTGGACGACTGGTGTGGCTCCCAGGTGTACAAATTGTTGATTGGCCTCAATTGCCGTTTCGAGGTGTGCATTTGTGCATATTCCCAAATACGGAGTTGCCAGCGATTCGGCAAGCGATTCTGTGGGCGGCTCGCTTCAAATGCAACGCGGTAGTCATTGAACCATGGGCTTCGCTACAGTCCCGTCGGCGACCTGAAACCGCCTACGCTTATGCTTATCACCCCGAGGAGGTTCGGCCGCTGGTGCTGTTGGGTCAGGCCCTTCACATGGAAATGATCCCCATGCTTAACAGCTGGGGTCATGCCAGCGGGATGCGATCTCGATCAGGGGAACATGTGGTGCTAGATCGGTTTCCCCAGTTTCGCGACTTGTACGAAAGCGATGGGTGGTCGTTTCGCTTGGCCAATCCCGCCATCTACGAACATTTATTCGATCGATATGAGGAACTGCTGGAACTATTTGCTCCGGTGCGATATTTCCACGTGGGCCTGGACGAAGCGTGGGGACATATGGGCTTGGTGAAGCTCCAGCTGCCCCCGGGAAAAGAGCCCCACGAGTTGGCCGCCCAACACCTTCTGAAACTCCACCGATTTTTCGCCGACCGAAACATTCAACTCCTTATGTGGCACGATATGCGGGTACAGCGAGCCGATCCGGAACTGGGTGGAGCCGGCCCCGCCGGTAGCTTCCCACCCTATAACACTCATCTGGTTCTGGAAAAGCTCCCCCGGGATATCATTATTGCCGCTTGGAACTACGACGTAGCCGGACCCTGGCCTATCCCCAAGTATTTCCGCGACAAGGGCTTCCCCGTAGTCGTCTGCCCCTGGAAAACTCGAAGAAACACCGTCTTTTTGGTCAACCTTGCCAAGGAGTTAGATCTCCTCGGTGTTCTGGCTACCACGTGGGATTCGCTCGATGTAAGCTTGCCCTCGGTGGCCCAGGCCGCCGTACTGGCGTGGGAAGAACCGAACAGCGATCTTCTGAGAATTCCCTTTAATCACTGGTTGGCGGAAATACGCAAACTTCCCATTTGCGATTTACCGCGGCTAGAAACCACCTTGGAATCTGGAACGCCCAAACCGACTGCTAGTAACTAACTTAAAACGTCGCGATTCAAACTTGCGTCGCGGACGGCAAGCTCAAACAAGGGCAAACAATTTGGCGCTCAGCCGGGTCTCTTAGGAGGTACTCTCACCGCGGAGTCCTTTCATCCGGACTTTTTTCGCCACTAGGACCTTCAGGATCAGGCCTAGCTGTGGCACGGGAACTTGGGAATCAGCGGATGTACAACAGATTACTCCACCATCTTTTCCGAAAACTGGTACCACCGGAAAGGATAGGCTGTGTCATCACATTGCGTTTCGGATCAGCGGCGAATTCGATCTCGGCTCCGCATGAGGGGTTGGTGTGGCGGGACTGTCGCTTTGGACAACACCTTTACAACCTCGAGCTAATCATCGGTGCCACGCTTGGCCCAATAAGGCTGTACCAATGGCTGAGGCATTGCTTCCAATCGGCTTTTTTGTGATTGCTTTGCTCTACGCCTCGGTGGGGCACGGCGGTGCTACCGGATACCTCGGCTTACTTGCCCTCACAACGCCGACACTTAGCGCCGGTGAGGCCTCCACTACGGCCTTGCTCTTAAACAGCGTCGTCTCGGCGCTAGCCCTGGTGCAATTTGCGCGGGCGGGATCTTTCCCCGCTCAGATGGCTTTGTGTTTTCTCCTTGGCTCCGTCCCTGCTGCCTTTCTGGGAAGCTTTATAAGGCCCCCGCTTTGGCTGTTTAATCTTCTGCTTGTTATCGGGTTGTCAACGGCTGCCCTGCGGCTGATCCTGGTGAGCTCCGACAATTGTCGGAAAACTCCTGGAAACACACGGCGTGAAAGTATCAAATCACCGCCGCCACTTTTAGCGTTAAGTGTTGGCAGCCTAATTGGACTAATTTCGGGCATAGTGGGTATCGGCGGCGGAATCTTTCTGAGTCCACTTTTGATCTTCACACGCTGGGCCACACCGCGTGACACCGCGGGCGTGGCGGCCTTGTTCGTGTTGCTTAATTCACTAGCTGGGCTTCTTGCACGGGCCATTGGTGGGACATTTGCGATTGGCTCCCTTCGCCTACCCATGCTAACGGCCGTAATTGGGGGGCTTATCGGCTCGTTTCTCGGCGCGCACCGCCTGATGCCTGCTACGCTCAACCGCATACTGGCGATTGTGTTGATCATTGCCTGTGCTAAGCTCACTTTGGAGCTCGTAAGACCTTAAGCCGGTCGATAGGAGGCCGCGATCCTCTGCTGCGGAGTTTGGCGAGATGTTTTAGCGTCAAGCTCCATGGGGCGAGTAGGATGCGAAACAAGCTGCTTGGCGGGTAATCTTACACGTGCTCCTTTGCCAGCTAAATTTCCTCACATTTTTCGCAACTGCGATCTCTCCGCAGCATAGAACACTTGTCCGTTAGGGATTACCACGCAACAGCCAGCAGGCTAGCGCGCCAAGCAACCACTCTCTCGGGTTCCGTTGATCAATTGAGCTCGCTCACGGTGGCGGAAAAGTTGATGACCGAAGCACCTAATGCTGCCAGCCCCACTTTCCCCTGCCCCGTTCTCTTCTGAAAAGACGGGCAACAGAAAAAGTCAAGGCACGCACGGAGTGTAAAGACCGGAGTCCAAGAATGTAAAAACCCGCCACATGCCGAATGGACGGCGGTCCGGCCGCTTCCGGAAAAAGCCTTGTCGTGCGCGCAACAAAGATCGTGGTGCTCCGTCTGCATCTATAGAAGATGAGAAGATGGCAGAGAGAAAACTCCGGGGATCTTGGCAACAAGGCAGCTACACTCGGTACCAGGCCGACAGATGCGTGGCCGGCACGTGCTTCCTGAAAGAGAAGCCGCTGAAATTCGACCCATTTCTGAGCCGGGGGCTTACGTTAGCCCAACGCGCTGAACCTGCAGTTGAGGTCCGAACACCAAGAAAAGTTCGCATCGGAACACCTGTCCCGAGCAAGCACGAACTGGCACCCTCCTCCTCATTTGAGACCAAAAAGTAATGTTTAGACATGTTGGAGGAACTGAGTGATAACCGAACCTAAGCCTCAACAATCTGGAAATTCCGCTTGTGGCTCGGTAATCATCCTTGCTTGAATCCTTTCGCAAACAAAAGGGTGCGAGGAACGTCCCAGGCAAGTCCATCCCACCAGCGAACCGGCGTTCCGTTCAGTGGAAATTCCCCCACAAAATGCGCCTGGACCAACTCACGCAGTTGAGGCGTCCGCGCGTGAGCTCCCGTCTTTGCTTCCCGCAGAGGTAGTACCCCCTCAAAGTTATTTCGAAAACTTCCTGGCGAATTAGTTTTAGTCCGCCCAAAAGGACCCACTCGAAGAGAAATCGAGGTCCCAAATGGGTCAACAACCGCGCCTGAAAAGGTAAAAACGAGGCCACTACCGAAAACTTCCTACGGTATGGAACAGAGGGTCGTTATCATCAGGCCGAGGGAGAACCTTTCGAGCTGCAAGAGCCAGCCTCCGACTATTTCCAAGTACATCTCACGTGACATCCGGTTGCCAATGGCAAGTACCCCCTACGTCCCATAAATGCAAAAGCATTCGGCGCCGTCTTGCCCGCACCGAGGTCAAATTAGCCTCCTGTGTTTGTGTACAGTAAGCTGGAAAAGGTTGTTCGCCGGCAGTTGCCAGCAAACACTCTCTCACGCAAAGCCGATCCGTTCTCCTATACGCCAGGTTCCATCGAAATATGTCATGGAGGAGTAATTCCCAGACTTCCGAAGGCCCCATCACTCAAACCGGGTAATCCCCGGAATGGGCATCGGATAATTACCTTGAGAATCCGGTTTGGTGGGCGGATCGGCGTCCGGTGCTAAACGCTTTGGAGCCAAGACTCGATTCGAGGCCATGGCCTGTTCCCACGTAATTACCTGCCCCGTATAACCCGCCCGGGTCATCATGATAGCCATCAGGCTACTCCAGGCCATGTAAAGGCCGTTGTTAATGAGCTGACCGGTACGAATCGATTAGAGAAGGGCGGCTTGTTCTCGTTCAAAGCGATTGCAGGGGGTCCATCGTATTGCCACTTAATCTTCCCTTCGATGCGATAGCGTAAGAGGTCACATCGGCCCGCCGTGCCATAGAACCGGTCGGAGATTTCGGTAACGGTCCCATCCTGTTGCCGACAAAAGCCGAAAAGTTTTACGCCGCTGGCATATTCAAACACAGCGGCAAAGTGGTCCCAGGCGTCACCGTACTGGGGGCCGATGCGGGTCTGCCGTCCGGCCATGCCCCAGCAGTGTAACGGCGGCTCATCATGCATGGCCCAGTCCGCCTTGTCCAAGTTATGCACCATATTTAATCCTGGCAGATCGCAGGCCAGCCAGAAAAAGTTGTACCGATCCCGCAACTGATATTCCATTTCGGTCCACTCCGGCCATCTTGGCACAGAGCGCAAGAACCCGGTGTTGCAGATTTCTTCCATGGCTACGATTTGGCCAATGGCACCGTCGTGGATGCGCTTCATCGTTTTCTGAACACCTGTATCATATCGCCAGGCCAAGCCGGAAACAACGGAAAGACCTTTTTTTCGGGCCAGTTCCGCCGCCTCCAACACCATCTGCACTCCGGGAGCATCCACCGCATGAATTTTTTCGCAGAAAACATGTCTGCCAGCTTCTATAGCCGCCTTCAAATAATGTGGATGAAAAAACGTGGGGAGGGCCAGCAGAACCACATCGGAACATTCGATCACATGCCGATAGGCGTCCAAGCCCAAAAAGGCCCTCTCCTCCGGTACATCCACCCGATCGCCGAAGAGAGCTCGGAGATTTCGACGACTTGGCTCAAGCCGATCCCAAAACAGATCACCCATAGCGACCAGTTTCGTGTGGGGATCCCCCCGAAGGGCATCGGCAGCTGCCCCCGTTCCCCCATCACCGCAGCCCACCAAGCCAAGCTTTAAAATCTCACTTCCCCTAGCGTGAAACGTTCGCTCCAAAGGTAATCTGCGCCGCGTTGCTATATTGGCAGCCGCTAACGCGGTGTAAACCTGCAGGTACCGTCGTCGGCTTTGCCGAGCCCTCTGGGAATTTTCAGACTTTTTATTACTGACTTGTTGCACGAGGAGCCTCTTAAGGTTTAACTATTTGTCAGTCGGCCTACGTTTTCTCTCGCATACACTTCCAAGTTCTGGCGTCGATCTGATACCATTAGGCATTGTCGTGGCCTCACTATCATGGAGCAAAGGTCGGGAAACAATTTGTCGTACAAGGGACAGTTCGCTTCGTAGGGAGGACGTTCCGCTCATGCACCGAGTGCAGAACATTTGGGCGGTAGGTTTTGTCTTCGCAGTGTTGGGCGTGCGAAGTGCGGTGGGTGGGGCAGCAACCGAACCTCCCCAATCGGCCGATCCCCCGAATATTGTATTTATCCTGGCCGATGATTTGGGTGTGTATGATCTGGCCTGCTATGGCCGGTCGGAGCATCACACACCGCACTTGGACCGGTTGGCTTCGCAAGGGGTGCGTTTTACTTGCGCCTATGCGGCCTCAGCGGTTTGTTCACCCAGCCGGGCGGCCATACTGACCGGCAAAGACCCCGCCCGATTGCACCTGACGACCTTTCTACCCGGTCGGCCAGATGCACCCTCGCAAAAGCTCCTCCATCCAAAAATCGTCATGCAACTTGCGCGGGAAGAGATCACCTTGGCCGAGCGGCTCAAACAGGTCGGCTACGCCACGGCCTACATTGGCAAATGGCACCTGGGCGGCCAAGGATTCGGTCCAGCCGAGCAAGGGTTCGATTTCGTTTATCCCGGCAAAGCGAATACCGTTCCTTCAGAAACCGAGGGCGGAAAAGGGGAATATGATCTCACAGCCGCTGCCGAGCAATTCATTCACGCCAACCGACACCGCCCCTTTTTTCTTTATCTCGCCCATTATTCTCCCCACATTCCTTACACCGCCCGACAAGCCCTAATCGAAAAGAACGCGAAGGCCTTCGAGCCAGTCTATGCCGCCCTGATCGAAACCTTGGACGATGCAGTTGGCCGACTGCTAGAAACATTGGATCAGCTTGGACTGGCCGAGCGTACCATCGTGACTTTCACGTCGGATAATGGTGGTTTGCATGTGCCCGAAGGGCCGCACCGGCTTATCACTCACAACGGCCCCTATCGGGCTGGCAAAGGTTTCCTGTATGAAGGGGGGCTTCGGGTCCCACTAATTGTTCGATGGCCTGGCCGAATGCCCGCTGACAAAGTGATCCATGAACCAATGATCCATACCGATTGGGTGCCCACGCTTTTGGAACTATTGGGGCTGCCCATACCAAAGGACCTAGACGGCCAAAGTATGGCCCAGCTACTTTGCCCGAGGGAAGGCGATGTTTCTGCTGGACCGAGTCACCCTTCCCAGCCGGCTTGTTCGGGGCAAATGGCCCCGGCGCCGGGTGTTGGCGATTCCGCGCTAACCGGCCGACTCCTTTTCTGGCATATGCCGCATTATACCAACCAGGGCGGCAGGCCCACCGGCGCAGTACGCCTAGGCCCCTGGAAACTCATCCAACAATATGAAACTGGCCAACTGGAACTCTATAACCTGGATCAAGATCCAAGCGAAACGCAGAACCTGGCCGACAAGATGCCGGAGTTGGCCCATCGGCTACGCCAGGCCCTTGAACAATGGCGGCAAACCATCGGCGCTCAAGAAAACCAGCCTAACCCAAACTTTGATCCGGCGCTGCACCGGGCGCTGTACATCGACATAGATCCCTCCTCCTTTCAGCCCCAAAATGCCTCCCTCGAGGAGATCGAGCGGATGCAACAGTGGCGCCGCCTGATGAACGACGTCCTACCCCGGGCGCAAACACCGAAACCCAAGCCAACGGCAAAAGGAGCTCCTGAGCCGGCCCCAGAGGCAAAAACCTCTTTTGCGCCCCTTCTCCCCTCCGCAGGCGAACTGCGCATTACGGCTGCGAGTTGGCAAGCCGTCAACAACCTTTTTCCCTTTGCACGCCAGGCGCAAGAGGAGGGGGAAGTAGGCTGAGCTTGGCTTCCAGAAATGATTTCTCCCAATGAGAGTGGTTTCATCTATCCCACAGCCGTTTTTGCCTACGGCCGGTATTTCGGACATCCAGCGTCCTAACACCGTGGAACACAGCACTGGGAAAAGCCCTTGTCCCGTGGCAAAAAGATCGATCACTGCCACAGGAAAATCCCGGTGGATACAATGGAACTGTGTTGACTGTACACCCGAGCATGCATCCATTGCCGGCTTTTCAGGACGCTCACTCGTACACGGTCTTAGCTCGGAAATAGCCCACCCCTACAGCGGACGGCCTTCCTCACACCTACCGTTTCGTGCCAAGCAATTCTCAAAAAACTGCGAGAGCACGGGAAAGTCAGGACCAGCCTTTATGGAAGGACACATGAGATTTTAAAAAGGCAAAAGCGGCCCGCGACCTTTGACCTCCAGATGCAAACGGCGCTGCAAGATTCTCAGCATTTTGAGGAGCTGACAAATCTGGAAAAAAAAGGTTTCAACTTGGGAGATCAACAATCACCTGATACTGAACTGACTCCGCAGAAAAAGTCATCTTGCCTTCCCGTGCCAACCCTTCCTAAGGGGAAACACAACGTCCGAGAGGAGTACAAGCCCTGCTACCCTTTGATGGATGGACTCCAAGACGCATCCTGCCCAAAGCTCTTTGGAGCTCCCCCCCGAGGGCAAGAAACGTTGTGCGTCCTAAGAGGGGCCTGAATGCGAGTCCGGCGTCTGGTACGAGGAAAAAAAGAAAAACACTGTAAGTGAGAAATTCGGTGACTTTGTCCGTCTTTCGGTAGGTATGCGAAGCGGCCGCTAAGCGAAAGAAAAGCCGAGTTCGCGATTTCACGTAGAGGCGCCGGCCGGATTCGAACCGGCGAATGGCGGATTTGCAATCCGCTGCCTTAGCCGCTTGGCTACGGCGCCACAACGCCTCCCCGGCAACTAAAGCCGGAAATTTGCGTGCAAATAGAAGTGGAGCCCAAAAAATACCAAATCAATTCTGGTTTAATCAATATTTTCTCGGACTGAATCGATCTAAGCAAGGCCCCCCACCGTTAACGGCAAACACATAAGGGACTCAGCAAAAGACGACCCATTTGGTCGTATTTCGTTATTCCGCCAAACTAGGATCCCCCGAGCATATCGTTTTGCTTGGACCCGGCGTAATGCGACCGGACCACAGGTGCTCAAATTTGTCGGGTGCCGCATGCAGTAAGCACGCCTTTGAGACAGTAAATTTGTCGCTTAGCCATTACGTGCCAATTATATGGGACTTTCGGTCGGCAAAAAACCTACTGCAAGGAAAATCCGGGCTGACCACTCCTAGCTTGTGCGCCCCCACCTAAAGCCTTCTCAAAAAGCCTTCCTAATCATATAGCCAAAACGAAACAGCTTAAAAAGCCATCCGACTGAGGCTATCGGGCCATTTAAGCTGGGCTCTCCGGCCTTTATTCTCGACAAAGCCACCCCAAGATCCCGCCAAAGATCACCCTCCGATTTAATGCAATCCGAGAAGATCATTAAAGGAACAACTTGTTTGAGACAGTCGCCCCGGCTTGCCAAAGCTGAGAAACAGGCGATTCTCTCCCAGCCCCTAGCTCGCACACCCTGCACCGGCAGTCATCGGTTCTTCGTTGTCCTAAGTCGAAATTTTTACGATTTTTGCGGACACTCGAAGACAAGGGTGAGTAGAGTTGCCCCAGTCTTTTAAGCTCCCCCTTTGGATCACCCGGACATGCTTGGAGAAGAATGCTGCGCGGAGCTATCCAACATGGCGCGAAACTGCCGCACTGCGGCAACCGGATCTTGGGCCTCTGCCACAGCTGAGCTCACCGCCACGCGGCTTATTCCGGTAGCCAGCACCGCAGGGAGGTTTTGAAGAGTGATCCCTCCAATGGCAAAAGCTGGGATCGATAGTCGGGCGGCAACTTCTCGGGCGAAGTCTAACCCAGGAAAGAAATCAAAATGCTTTGTCTTAGTAGGAAAGACTGGGCCGACGCCAATGTAATTGGCGCCGGCCACCACGGCCTGCTCTGCCTGCGACAAATCGTGGGTGGAGATTCCGATTAACTTCTCCGGGCCGAGGAGCCGCCGTGCTTCTTCCGCCGGAAGATCTTCCTGCCCCAGGTGTACCCCATCGGCATCCACAACTGCCGCAATATCGGCTCGGTCGTTGATCAGGCACAAGGTTTTTGTTCCCGTCGTGAGCTTGCGCAGAAGCTTGGCGCGATTGAGAAACAGTCGATCTGAGACCCCTTTTACCCGCAATTGGAGAGCGTCAACACCGGCATCGACAAGTGCCCGAGCAAAAGCACAAAATCCTTGCTCGCTTTCCCCAGCACCGATCAACACATACAGGCGCACACTCTCAAGCCGACTTCTGGAAATAAAGGCATTGACAAGCGATTTCTCCAAAGTGTACGCCTGATAACGAAGATCTTTCAACTGCACACTGGCCGTAGCGCCGATGACCTTAGAAAATTCCTCCAGGGATCGAAGTGCCTCTTCGACCCTCCGGCTGTTAGCCACTGTCAGGGTTACCACATCGGGCCGGCGATTTTCTTGCTCTGTGGATAGCGATGTGCCCACATCACCTAACGTGTTACGACTGGCGAGGCGCTGATGGGAGGGAATTGCCCCCAAAATTTCTTCTAACCGGTGCCGAAGGCCCTTCGCCATGTCGGCGAGGAACACATCGTTCAACACGAATCGGGCGATATCCTCCAGCACCCGTAGCCCCTCTCGGCCACGATTGGCGTTAGCATCAAGCGCCCGAATGATTGCCGTATCGCATGTTCGCACAGCTTACATCCTTAAAGCTCTAATCACCCCGTGCCCACCTACCCGAAAGCCCGGAAGCTCCACCTCAATCTAGAAAAGCAAACACGTCGCAAAGGAAGCTTATGGCCGGTCAATCACAGGACCTTTTACGAGCCCACGGAGTTTCTGCCATGTATGGCCGGATTTGCTCATACCCAGAATTTCTCCTTCCGTGGGGCTTTTTGCCTCCATCCAAGCTCTCGTCACCTGTAAGGCTCACCCCCGAGTGTCACTCGAATCACGCATCCAAAAGTCCGCAAATCAATGAGCCCTAAATTGCCGGTTCGTGCGGTAACAGGGTAACAGTCTCTAAGACCGATTTCCGCACCGATCGTCAAGGGAACAAATCTCAGGAAATTTTAGAGACCAACCCTCTAGGGGCCAACGTAAGGCCTTGATGACTCACGGTCTTCGCGTCGGACGGACGTGGTAACTGGAGCGGCAGAGCCGCCGATCACACCTAGCAGCCCCCGACCACTCTGCGGAGACACTCCCCGAAACATCCGCGCCGACAATGCATTAGCTTCCGGAAATCCTGCGATGCCGATTGATCCACAAGATTTTACTGAAACTGCGCCGAACAGCACACATGTAAGGCGAAGTTGTTAACATTTTCGTTTTTCCTACCAGCTTCTCCTTTCTCCTAATCTTGGACAACCTTCGTGAACCAAACAGTTGACGCGAGACTCTCCTCTGATAAAAATGGCACAGTAGTTAAATCCGTCAATTTGGTTGCAGACGATCGAACAAGCGCAATCCTTGCATCTGAAGATAGCTGCGCCTTCTTCCCATCTTTTAAATGCTGCCGGAGGTCCTAGTCATGTCTCGTGTTCGGAATAAACCTCAATTGGGCTCCCGCAGTGAAAGGCTTAAACGTGGCAGCCGCCATAAGTCTCTCCGGTTGGGGCAAACGCTGGGAAGGCAGACTCAGCCATTTCTTTGGGGACGTCGGCTTCAGCTCGAACCCTTGGAGAGCCGGGTATTGCTCGACGTGGGCAGTTCCGTGCTCCAATGGCAGCTGGCCTCCAGTATCCTTGGAGAATTCAATGCGAAGGAATCGAAGCTCGACTGGAACCTCCACGCGGCTGCTCGATTAACCCTGGGAGACTGGAACGTTGACGCTCTTAGGGGTGTCCACCCTGTCGCCGCGCAAGTGGGCGATATGATTGTTGTCGACGCGGTGGCTCAAAGCGATCCGGCTCTTCTCCTGCAGGACTTGGTGGGACTCGGGGCGCAGATCACCGGATATTTTCAGCGGATGGTCTCCGCACTGGTGCCGGCTAGCGTCGTTCCCCAATTGGAATCGTTGGAAAGCTTAGCGTACGCACGGGGTGCGGCTACGCTGAGCCACATGGGACTCACCACGTCGCAGGGTGATGTCGCCATGAGAAGTGACCTGCTGCGACAGTGGTTTGGCTTAGATGGTAGCGGCCAAAAGGTTGGGGTGTTATCGGATAGCTTTGACGCGCTTGGAGGCGCGACCGACGACATCATAAGTGGCGACCTGCCGGGACCTGGCAATCCCAATGGATACTTGACTCCTGTTCAGGTACTTTCCGATTATCCAGGTGGCTCGGATGAAGGCCGGGCCATGCTCCAGATTATTCACGACATTGCGCCCGGGGCTTCACTGGCCTTTGCCTCTGCCTGGTATGGGGAAGCCGCCTTTGCTCAGAGCATCCTCGATCTGGCTAATGCAGGCTGCACCGTAATTGTGGATGACGTCATCTATTTTGCTGAACCTATGTTCATGGATGGTGGTGTGGCTCAAGCCGTGGACCAGGTCGTAGCAGGAGGTGTGACTTACTTCTCCGCCGCGGGGAACGAAAACCGCTTCTCGTACGAAAGCTTGTACACGCCTTCGGGCGTCCTTGTCTCGGTAGGCGGTCGTCAATGGGAGCTCCATGATTTTGACCCAGGTCCTGGGGTGGATATCGCGCAAAAGATTTCTCTCGGCGTCGGTGAATTTTTCATTGTCGTATTCCAGTGGGAAGATCCCTTCGGGACTTGGGCTCCGGGGAGCGGCGGCGCCTCCCGGGACATGGATATTGCCCTCGTCGACAAAACCGAAAATTACATTCTGGCTTGGAGTATTGACTGGAACATTGGCGGCGATCCTCTCGAGCTCTTCGTGTTTTATAACGACGGCTCGTTCGACTTCGACGCTGACAGTATTCCCGACACCGAATTTAATCTTGTGTTGTTGCACTATGCTGGCCCCGTTGCGCCGCCGCCGCTTCTTAAGACGGTAGTATTTACAGGTGGGAACTTTGCTTTTTTGGAATGGGATACAGCAAGCGGCACGGCTTATGGCCACCCTAACGCGGCGGGGGCCTCGGCAGTTGGGGCAGCCCTTTATGAATTGACACCTGCTTATGGTGTGGATCCACCTCTCGTTGAGCCATGGTCTTCAGCGGGAGGTGTTCCGATTCTCTTCGACACCAACGGAAATCGTCTGCCCGCGCCGGTGATTCGTCAAACGCCGGACATCGTGGCACCTGATGGTGTCAATACCACTTTCTTCGGTTGGGATTATGACGCAGACGGGTTTCCCAATTTCTTTGGTACTTCAGCAGCAGCACCACACGCGGCTGCCTTGGCAGCCCTTTTGCGACAGGCCGCCCCGGCATTAAGTCCCACCGAAATCTATGCCGCCATGGAGAGATCGGCAATCGACATGCACCTGCCCGGTTATGACTTCGATACCGGATGGGGACTTGTCGAAGCTCTTGGCGCTTTACGGGAAACCGGCGCGCCGGTGCCTATTTTCTTTACCGGTACTTCAGCCGACGATGAGTTGCGCATCACGCGGGATGCCAGCGGAAGTAACCTCGAGTTCTGGCTAAACGGAGTCCTTGCTTTCAGCTATCCCTACGCACTGGTGACGAAAATTACTGTCAACGCGTTGCCGGGAAACGATCGGCTGATCGTCGATTGGTCTAACGGGAATCCCGTGCCCGTCGGGGGGATCGTTTACGACGGAGGTGATGATGAGGATGAATTGGCCCTCCAGGGGGGGAGCGCTACGTCGGCAGTGCACCGGTTGGACACGTCCGGAGCCGGCCAAGTGGAGGTGGATGGGTACAGTATCGAGTATGTTAACCTCGAACCGATTACTGACAATCTGGACGTAGTCCACCGCGTATTCACGTTTACGACGGCAGTAACCAACGGAACTTTGACGCGCATCTCTGGCACCCTGACGCGTATCGACTCTGCGATGTCGGAATCGGTTGATTTCACCTCCCCCTCCGGGTCTCTCACAATCAATTTGGCCCCCGGGATCAACGTGTTCCAGGTACTTGGTTTGGCCGATGATTTTAACACACCGATAAACGCATTGGTCGGTGCTAGTGGAGACGATACCTTCGAGATCGAACTCACACGCGGCGCGTTAGCCGCAGGCCCCGTTGCCTGGGTGGTCTCAGGTGGAGGGGGTAATGACACCCTCTGGCTGGCAGCCGCCGGTAAGAATTTGGATGCCCTGGCTGACCCCATTACCTTCGTGGGCGGCCCGGGTGCCGACACTCTCAACCTGCGGGATGACGCCCAGGCTCGGGGAGATAGCTACACAGTCACCGACAGCTCGGTCACCCGGGCACTTTTCGGCGGACTCACCTACTTTGACGTCGAACTCCTCCAGCTG
>CALKER010000018.1 GCA_938084835.1 uncultured Thermoguttaceae bacterium | reverse complement strand
CCTCCCTATCCTTTCCGCTTATCCACGGCCAGTCTCATCAGCATTTGCCCGCGAGCGATCCGTAACCACATGAGCCACGCACAGGTTTGGGCGGGCTTATCAGCCAAGAGAACTTGGCTCAGCCACAGGCTTGGGGGCGAGGTTTTTGCACCCCGGAGTAGAGATTTGTTTCGCAACGTTGTATTTTAAGTAGGACTAAAAGGGCGTGTGGTAATAGGGGCGTCGGGCAGATGAGGATGTGTGGTTCAACATAAGGCACAGCCTGGTAAGAATTTTCCTGAGCAGGAAGGAGCACCGCAGGTATGGTAGGCACGAGGAAGACGCGTGTGGGCCGTCGCCAATTTCTTCGAAATGCGGCGGTAGCTTTGGGTGGTGTTACGCTTCCCATGTACATTAAGCCCACGGCCCTGGGTTTTCAAGGTCGGGTGGCGCCTAGTGAGCGAATTGTGGTAGGTGGGTTTGGCCTCGGGCCACGTGGGCAAGAGTGTTTACGAAATATGCTCCCCGAGCCGGATGTCCAATTTGTGGCCATCTGCGATGCCCAACGGGACCGCCGGGAGCAAGTCAAACGCATAGTCGATGAGCGATATGGCAACAATGATTGTGTAATGTACCGTCATCCCTTCGAGCTTTTGGCGCGTGATGACATTGATGCGGTACTTATTGCCACCGGTGATCGGTGGCACACGCTTGCCTCGATTTTGGCTGCCCGTGCGGGAAAGGATGTTTACTGCGAAAAGCCCTGTTCCATGACCATAGCCGAAAGTCGAGCTTTAGCGGAGACTTTCCGCCGCTATGGGCGTATTTATCAGGCTGGGACTCAGCGCCGAAATATTGGCAACTTCATTTTTGCCATTCAACTAGTATGGAGCGGGAAGCTGGGCGCCCTCAAGACTGTTCATGCCAATACGCTTCCGCCGGCCACCACGCACGATTGGCTTCCGGAGGAACCGTTGCCCCCAAAGGATGAGGTAGACTGGGATCTGTGGTTAGGTCCATCGCCTTGGCGACCGTATAACTCCCGCTATGTGCGGGGAGGATGGCGTGGATTCTTCGATTTCCACGGCGGGGGTATCCTGGAATGGGGATCCCATACTGTTGATCTTTGTCAATGGGCGAACAAAGCCGATGACACAGCCCCTGTGGAATATGAGCCGGTGGGCAATCATGTTCATGCTGTCTACGCCAACGGAGTACGATTGGTGATGCGTGATACCGGTTGGCTGGGATTGGGTACCTGTAGTGTGCGATTTGAAGGAGAAGAGGGGTGGATCGAAACAGGCGACACTGGCCGAATTGTGGTTTGGCCGGAATCCCTGCGAAGTGAGGTGCCCGTCTTTACCGAACCTGGTACCGCGCCACGCCGCCATATCCGGGACTTTCTTAACTGTGTGAAGACGCGGTCTCAGCCCGCCGCCAATGCTCAGGTAGCTTGTCAATCACACATTGCCTGCCATGCCGCTTATATCGCTTGGCAGTTGGGACGGAAGGTTCGTTTTGATCCGAGCAAAGATGAATTCATTGCGGATGATGAGGCTAACCGCATGCGCTCGCGGGCGACTCGCGAGCCTTGGCACCTGTGATGGTCCGGCCCGTCGAGGCGCTGTGCCGAAAGACGTCAACGACAAAGGCGCAAGAGGCTGCCCCAGGGGATGAAAAGCAACGGGCCTCAATGGCTTCGGGTTGGTGTCCCACCGGCGGTGGCTTTAAACAAGGATGCTTCACAGGAACAGCGGGTTTTTTGAGGCGGTTTTCTCTTAGGTGCTTAAACTTTTATACGGGAGCTGGAAAGAGGGATTCCGGAATTTCCCAAAAAGGGGCTGGGTATGCCCGTCGAAAAATGGGACTGAACGTTGACGACTCCGCTTTTTCGGACAATATCCACGTGTTGAATATGTCGGCGCGTCACAAGGAGCTTGAACGATGAGAAGGCCAAACCGCATGGAAAACTTGGTGTGGCTCGGATGGCTTGCGGTGTTGATCACAATTTTGGGGAGGGAAGAGGTTCTTGCCCAACAGAACATCTATCGAGCCGAGGAAGAGCCGCAGCTGATCGAAAAGTTGCAAAATCCGGAGATGCCCCTTTTCGAAAAGGCCCTGGCATGCAAGAAGCTTGCTGTTATTGGGGGTGCCAAGGCGGTAGAAACTCTCAGCCGGCTTCTGGATGATCCGCAGCTCTCCCATTATGCCCGATTTGCGCTCGAGCCAATTCCTTCCGCCGAAGTGGACCGGGTTTTACGGGAAGCCGCAGGCCGGCTTCAGGGACGATTGCTCGTAGGGGTGCTCGATTCTATCGGAAATCGTCGCGACCAGGAGGCTATCCCACTTTTGGAAAAACTGTTCCAAAGTAACGAGGAGGAAGTGGCTGAAGCAGCAGCGTTAGCCCTGGGTCGAATTGCCACGCCGGCAGCCGCACAACGCTTGGAAGTGGCGACGAAAATGTCGCGGGTGGTCCCGCGGGAAGCAGCGGCGCGAGCTGCCCTTCAAGCGGCGGAGCGGCTTGCAAGAGAAGGGCAACCGCTTGTGGCTGTCAGCTTGTATGAAGCTGTTCGGCGCGCGGAAGTGCCAGTCCACCTCCGGGTGGCGGGGTTGAGAGGTGTGATCCTTCATCGCGGGGAAGCTGGAATAGCACTGCTTTTGGAACAGCTTCGCTCCGGTGATCAGGCCGCTTTTCAAGCCGCTTTAGGAGTGGCACGGGAGATTCCGCAGACGGTGGGGCTGACCGAGCGATTAGTGTCGCTTTTGGGGGAGCTGCCAGCGGCGCGACAGGCTAAGGTGATTGCCCTCCTTGCCGATCGTGGCGATCCAGCCGCCCGTCCAGCGGTGGTGAAATCCTTGGAGCATGCGGACCTGGATGTGCGCCACGCAGCGGTGCTGGCTTTGGAAAAGTTGGGGGATGCCTCGGTCGTTCCAGTCCTGCTGGAAGTAGCAAGCGCAGCCGAGACCGTTTTAGCAGAAGCCGCTCAGACGGTGCTAGCCAATCTGCAAGGCGAGGAGATCGATCGGGCAATTGTGGCACAGCTTGGCGTGGGAAGTACCTCGCAACGGGTGGTGGCGATGAGGCTTGCGGCCCTGCGGTATATCCACGCGGCAGTCCCCGAGTTGACCAAGGCCTTGGATTCCGCCGAAGAGGAAGTCCGTGTGGCTGCAATCCATGCCCTGGGTTACACCGTAAAGCTAGGTGAGTTGCCCATTTTGACTGCGCGGATGTTGCGCTCCACTGACGCCAACGAAAGGAACGCTCTCGAAACTGCGCTGCGGGCGGCGTGTCCTCGGATTCCCGAGCGAGAACAGTGCGCTCAGCACCTTGTGGAGTGCCTAGACAAAGCCCCGGCCGACCTCAAGCCTGTGTTTATGCGGCTTCTGGGGTTGGTGGGCGGAAAGACGGCCTTGGAAGTACTGGTACAAAAATGCCGGGAGGAAGACGAGGCCATCCGCGATAGTGCGACCCAGGTGCTCGGTGAGTGGATGGGCACGGACGCGGCCCCGGCCCTCCTTGAGCTGGCTAAGAGCGATTTGCCCGAACGTCTGCGAATTCGGGTCTTGCGCGGTTTTATTCGAATCGTAAGGCAGTTCGATTTTTCCGATGATGAACGAGTGGCCATGTGCCGCGAGGCTTTGGCGGTAGCCACGCGCGATGCTGAGCGGCGATTGGTCATTGAGGTGTTAGCCCGGGTATTTACGCCTCAATCGCTCGAGTTGCTTGCCACCCTGGTGGATGATCCGGAAGTCGGCGAAGATGCTGCTCGGGCAGCAGTGACCGTTGGAGAAAAGCTCGTGGGAACCCAGCCTGCTGCCGTTCGCAAAGCCGCGGAGAAAGTCTTGGCTCGGACAAAGGATGCGGAGACACAAAAGCGCGCAACAGCACTGCTGAAAAGAGCAAGATAAATTTTGGCTGCGGCTTGCTTCCATCTAATTCAAACCTGCCGGGCTGAATGGAAGCCCATCGCCGCGGATTCTTCGGCGAAAAACGCGGTGTTATCAGGAAAAAGTGTTTTGCGATGATTGATCAAACGACGGGGTGCGGTTGGTACCGTACCCCGTTTTCGTGAACTGGAGGCGACCTACTTGACCAAGCTCGTGTTTGAAGTTGGCCGCGGGAGGAAAATTTTGCCGCAGCGCCCGTCCATTTTATCGATGCCTGCTATTTGGCTTGTGCTGGATTTCGAAAGTTACTTCCTGAGGGAACGAAAGCCTGAAGCTCCGTATAAACTTTGGGTCGGGAAGTTTTCTCTCCAATCCGGCATGTTGATGGGTCAGGGTATGTCATTCGGGCTATGGTTTACCATTCTGACCCTTTGGATTTGTGGGGTATGCCCGCGGTATTTGGTCGCTGGTGCCGAGGAGAGGTTTTCGCTCATTTCCTCTGCCGAGGGGAAGAGGGACCAATTGGGCTTGAAGAATGAATGGCCCTATTTCGGCATCCACGTCGTTGACGAGCAGACTGGCAGAGGTGTACCTCTAGTTCAGTTAGCGACGGTCAATGCAGTCCAATATGTCACCGACAGCAATGGATGGGTAGCTTTTTGCGAACCGGACTTATTCGGAAAAGAAGTGTTTTTCTTCATTAGTTCCCACGGATATGAGGTTCCAGCAGACGGTTTTGGGTTTAAAGGATTCCGGCTCGAGGTAGTACCGGGGACGACGAGCGTTGTTAAAATCCGCCGGAAGAATATTGCCGAACGATTATATCGGATCACGGGACAGGGCATCTACCGCGACAGCATCATCTTAGGCCAACCTGTGCCAAGATGGTATCGGCCCCTTCCTGGAGGAGTCCTCGGGTGTGATAGTGTGTTGGCCGCGGTTTTTCAGGACAAAATCTTTTGGTTTTGGGGCGATACTCAGCGAGCAAGCTATCCGTTGGGAAACTTCTGGACGACTGGTGCTACCTCAGCTTTGCCGGGAAGTGGGGAGGTGGATCCTGAAGTGGGAATCCCCTTCGAATATTTCGTGGGAGAGGATGGATTTGTGCGACCGGTGGCCCCTATTAGCCGCGCCGGTCCCGTGTGGCTCAACGGACCTGTCGTGCTTGGCACCGCCTCTACAGAAAGGATGTTCGCTCATTATGTAGTGATTGATTCGAAGAGTCCAAGCTTCAAGTCCGTAGAGCGTGGATTGGCTGTTTTCGATCCGCAAAAGCAAATCTTCGAGAAGGTGAAAGAATTCCCCCCGGAATCTCTTTTCCCCGACGGGGCCCATCCCCTCATGCTCGATTTGGGAGACGGGCTGTTTGTGTACTTCTGCAACCCGTTTCCACTCCTTCGCGTTCGGGCGGAGGAGGCATCTCTGCAGGATCCTTCGTCGTATGAGGCCTGGACGCCTCTGGTGCCAGGATCTCGCCGAAACGAGCAACGTGTTGACTCTTTAACAGACGGGAAGATCCGTTGGGACTGGAAGGCCCAAACAGAGTACGTCCATCCCATTGAGCTGGCAGAGTGGGTCGAAAAAGGGATTATTCCTCCGGAAGAGGCGCGACTGGTCCTTTATGACGTGTTTACGGGTAAACCTGTGCGCGCCCACCGCGGATCGCTGGCGTGGAATTCCTTTCGCAAGTGTTTCGTGATGATTTTTACCGAATTCGGCGGCACTTCGCTTCTTGGCGAGGTTTGGTATGCCGAGGGCGATACGCTTCTTGGTCCGTGGGGATACACCCAGAAGGTTGTGACCCACGATCGGTATAGCTTCTACAATCCCAAACATCATCCGTTTTTTGATCAACAAGGTGGTCGGTTTATTTACTTCGAAGGTACTTATACAGCGGCTTTTTCGGATGCACCCACCACCACCCCCTATTACGACTACAATCAGATCATGTATCGGCTGGATCTGGCTGACGAATCCCTCCGGTTGCCCATACCCGTGTATGAGATTTGCACCGAGCAAGGGACACGAATGTGGATGACTCGCTGGAGCGAAGAAGGTAAGTTCGGAGGGAGCGGTCCCCCGCGAATTCAACCGCCGGGTTCTGTAAGTTTTTGGGCTTGGGACAGGCCAGGGCCGGAGTTTGTTCCAGTGTTCCTGGTAAATGAGCCCAACGGTGTGTGTCGATTGACGACAAAAGCGGCAAGCGAGCTCCTTGACAGTACCAGCGTGCCGATTTTTTATGTTGTTCGGCCTGGTGGGGAGTTGCCTTTGGGCGAACTTTCAGCTGAATCTCCTCAGGAAAAATCCCCGACTGGCAAGAAGCGATCAGATCGATCCGTGTTTTGTTGTCCCCGGCCTCGGCTTCTTTCGGAATGGCAAACGCCGGATGGCTCATATGCATATACCTTGGAGGATGATCCGCCACCGCCCGGAGCGCGAAAAATCGCGGACCTCGGAAAAGTGTTTCCTCACCCGGGGAAAGCGGCTTGGTAGCCCAAAAATTGTGGGGAGTGTGCGCAGCGCCGACATTTTTGGCCCGGATCGAATGAAAAACCTCCGGGTTTGGGGAAAAGTTGGCAGTATAATGAGGATCGTGGAAAAATTGCATCGACTCGGGAACTGATCGTTCGAGTACACTCAGGGAAAACACCGTGGCTACGGCAACGACGGGAGAACATCTTGTGAACGGGAAGGCCAAAACGTCAAGCAGCTGGTGGGGGCATATTCCCCTCGAATAGGGATGTTCAGTCGGGCGGCAAGTAAGTTTGGGACGACTGACATCATTTCTTGGTATATTCCGGAACTTTTCTCTTGCCAGTCCGGTCTAAATTGTTGGCGAAGCAGTGTGGGACGAGAATCAGTTGGTTAGCGAAGCCCAGCGCGGGAGTGTGGAGGCGTTTGGACAACTTGTCCAACGTTACCAGTCTCGGTTGTTCAAATTTGTTTTTTATTTGCTCGGAGATTATCACGATTCGGAGGAAATTGTTCAGGAGGCTTTTGTGCGGGCCTTCCAGTCGGTTAGAAAATTTCGGGGGGAGAGCACTTTCTATACCTGGCTGTGCGCAATTGCCTACCGTCTTGCCCGCAGAAGGGGTAAAAGATACGGTCGCTTTAGGGGGGAGTCGGCTCCAGAAAATCCTGGGGAAAGTACCGGCGATGAGGCCAGGAAAATTGCCTCTTCAGGAGGAGATCCTTCCGGAGAGGTTCTTCGTGCGGAGTTGGTGGCTGAGGTTCAGAGGGCCATCCAGGAACTCCCGGAAAAATTTCGCGATGTAGTGGTTTTGGTGGACATCGAGGGACTTGATTATCAATTGGCTGCCTCTGTATTGAGGATTCCCCTTAATACCGTGCGGAGTCGGCTTGCAAGAGGCCGGGCAAGGCTACGCGAAGCTCTGAGCCAATGGCTACCAGGGGAATAGCTTCCAGATTATCGCTGTGGCCAAACTGGGGGGCTGAAATACCAAAATGCAGGTTCAGTGGAGAGACCGCAACTTTTGGCTTGGCGACTCCAGTCGGCTTGTTGGGGAGTTGTGAACGGATCTCACGCTCGGACCATCTGTCTCCAGCGGGTAAGCATTTTAGATCTTGGCAATGGTTTTTTGGCAGTCTAGGTCAATTCGGGTCTTAAAATAGAAGCTTTGCAGAAGATAGGAAATTCGAATGGTTTATGAGTACTGATTGGCCGGGCACATGGAAAAGGAGGATCGGTAAAAACAGTTTGGTTCGGGAATAGATAGGCAGAGCTCGGCGATGACGCAGTACTCCGAGCGCGATATCGAACTGGTCAGTGCCTACCTGGATGGCCAGGTGGACGATAACGAGCGGCAAGAAGTTGAGGCTCGGCTTGCCACTGATCAGTCCCTGCGCCAGCTTTTTGCGGAGCTCAAGTCACTTAGGAGAATCCTTGGGTCACTGCCGGCCATGTCTCCGCCGGAGCATCTTGGCTCAGAGATTATTCGTCGAATTGCGGAAACTAAGTCTCGAGAAGCTCGGGCATTAGTGCCGCCCAGTGGGGGTACCTGGCCCTCTTCCGAACGCGTATCGGCGGAGGGACCCGTTGCGTGGCGGGTTGGTGCCGAGGTGTGGCAAGCTTTGCGACGGCCACTTTCGAACCCTCGTACCTGGGTCTGGCCCCTTGCGGCGGTGGCCGTGGCGCTTTTGCTCGCCTTCTGGCCTTTACAGCCGGAGGTTCTTAAGCGAACCCGCAGGGAGCCCATTGTATTTCGCTCCGAGCGGTCTTCGCCATTTGCAGAGATCCCAGCCGATGAAGTCCAGCCCGGCAGGCCTGCCGAAAGCCAATCGGGGTTTGTGACGGATCAGGAACCTCCGATCCTTCAGGACGGACCGGCCGGTGACTTACTGACCGGTCGAATTCCACCGGAGTCTCTGCCGGAAGGGGAAAAAAAGTCCGCCGTGGGGCGCCCGAAGAGCGAACCCTCCGCTTGGGGTTTTGATCTGACGGGGCCCACCGGGGTGCAAACAAACGTTGGGGGCAACCAGGGGCAACGGGAGGGGGAGGTTGATCGGTTGGTTCCTCCACCCACAGCCGGCTTACCAATCGAATTGCGGGATCGCTGGCGGCGATCCCGGAAGGTAGCAGCTGTTGATGAAAGCGCCTTGCGCGATGCGGTGCATCATGAGCCACATTTGCTCGTGATTTGTTTTTCCGGCACGAAAGAGCAGATCGAGTCCATCGCGCGGACCATACGGAGTTTGGTTAAACAACATTCCCTCGAGGAAGATATTTCCCCGAATGTCCCGGCCCTAACCTCCGAATGGGGACAAGAAGTCGGTGCCTTATCGGTGCCTGTGCCTCAGGCAGGCCAGGGATTGTTGGAATTGCCGGCGGAATTCGCGGCGGCGAAGCTTGCGCACGAGGCTTCGGCAGAAGTAGAAGCGGCGTCTCGTACGCAGGAAGGGGCCGGGGCTCAGGCTCACCCCTTTTCCGAAGCATGTGGGCCTGATGGGCAAATCCAACGCACCATCTCGCTGGTTGGCAATCTCTCGGCCATTGTGCCGTTTTTGGAAGGATTGGCTGCTTCAGCTCGTGAGGCGGCGATCGAAACGCTGGTTATTCCCCCGGACGTCGAAATCCCGGAGAGTGTTCGACGGCAGCTTCTGGCCGCGCGCAAGGGGGGGGATTTAGAAAAGGCGTGGGAAGTTGCCCGCCAGGAGAACTTCTCCCCGTTGTCGGCGCAGGGCGCGGCAGCTCCTGAGTCTCAATCTTTGGTGGGTGCGTTGTCCCGAAGAGCCGCGGGAATTCAACCTGGGGGAGCTGGTGTTTCACGCCCGGCTCCAAAGCTTGATGCCCAAAGGGCGCAGCGCCGTGCTGGCCCCCTGGGGACTGAGACAGTAGAGCTCCGGGAAAACGCCGTCACCGAGCGCGAAGCTACCTTTACGGAACGACAAGGCGAGACAAGCGAGAGCTTGCCCGAAAAGTTTTATCGCCTCGTTGTTCACCTTCGCGTAGCTTGGTGAAACATTTCCTCGGTTTGTCGATACCACTCTTATTTGAGATCACGAAAGCGCCATCTTTGTGGAGGGAACTGTCTCGGGCAGTCCGAGGCGTAGTTTTCGACTGCTGAGCAACCGAAAGGGTCCGAAAGTCAGGCGGAGTAGGACCTTAAAAAGTCTAAAAAGTCAAGTCTTCGGGACGTAAAGGCGGTCGGTCTCCCCGGGGTTGGTATACGCAATCCGGTTCCGATTGGAGCGGATCGCCTGTCACTGCAAAGGCTCTGGCTCTACTTCCGCCGCAGATATAGCGGTATTCGCATATTCCACATTTGCCCTTAAATTGGTCAGGATCACGCAAGGCCCGGAAAATGGGGTGGTTTTGATAGACGTCAACAACGGAATCTCGGGGCAAACGACCACAACATAGGGGCAGAAATCCTGCGGGATAAATTTCCCCTGTGTGGCTTACAAACATGATTCCTTTGCCATCGGTCACGCCGAGAGGGGCTCGATGGAGCCGCCGCCGTGCTACCGGGGGGCTGGAGGCAGCTTGCGTGTGGACTGCTTCGGCAGCCGGGGGTGAAACCGGAGCCGGTCGGAGCGGGTGTCCTCCCTGCTGAAGCACGAAACGCCGGTAGTGAGGGGCTTCCGTCGTTTTTATAGCGTACGGTTGGTGTTGAGCATGAAACCAAAGCCGGGCGAATACAAGCTCGTAGTCGGCCGGCGAGATTGGCTCTTCGAGGACCCCTCGACCGACGGGTACCAAGAAGAACACCGACCACATGGCGATGCCGAGTCCGGCCAAAAGTTCCGCCATGGCGTCGATTTGTTGCCAATTGCGGCGCGTAATTGTAGTGTTTACCTGGACAGGAAGTGCCAGATCGCGGGCATCGGCCAACATGCGCATCGTTCGCTCGAAACTTCCTTCCCATCCCCGGAAGGAATCATGTGTGGCTGCATCTGCGCCATCTAGGCTGATCCCAAGTGCACAAATTCCCGCCTCTTTTGCCCGTCGGAGAGCTTCACCAGTGGCAAGGGGGGTTGCCGATGGTGTCAGCGCCATTTCCAGACCGAGTTTTGTCCCAAAGGAAATCAGTTCGTAGATGTCGGGCCTTTTGAGTGGATCCCCACCGGTTAGCACTACCGTAGGTGCCCGAGGAAAAGTCGCAACCTGAGCCAAGAGATGCCGAGCCCCTTCTGTGGAAAGCTCCTCCGGGTGAGGCAACGGCTGGGCCGAGGCTCGGCAGTGCTTGCACACCAGATCGCACGCTTGCGTCACCTCGTAATAAAACAGCATGGGCGAAGTGGGGAAGTCCTCCACGCGATATGGTCGTCGAGACGCCCCCGCCGCTTGAGGAGAGCTGCCTTTCGACTGCATTGTACTGTCTTGCTCCCTTTCCTTTGGAAGATCGTCTAGGGGAAGTTATCCGAAAGAGCCTTCCATGCCACTTCCGTTTTTCCCATGTAGCCGGCTTACCACCCAATTCTCACAGCCTGCAGATAAAGCTGTCCCATAAGCCAAGATATTTTATGAGGCCAATTTTTAAGGCCAACGATTTGCTTAAATCTTACGCGACCGATCCAATGTTGCTGCGATCTTCGGACGGTTATTAAACCATCCGAATGGACTTGCTGGCTGCGGTGGAATAGAGCCGGGCATTGATTTGGGTGATTTTCGAAAAGCCTCAGATAGCCCACCGCGGAGAGCGTGGGGATATCCAAAAGTCATCAAACAAGTTTGGATTTGCCGCGAGGCTTAAACAGGGGTGCTGATCGACTTAAGGGCTGAACAGATTGTCATCCCACCGCTCAAGCTGTTGGAATTGTTGGAAGGTGGAACGTTGGGACTTTACGGCTCATCGTAGACACGGATTTCACAAACGCCCATGTCCGGCCTGGCTGTTTCGATCACCAGTCGTAGCCGCTCGGCCTTCACCTCTGGGAAGCTGATCACACAGCGGCGGGAACGGTTATTACGGACTTCGGCGATAGTTTTCCAACGCGAATCCTGCGGGACCTCAAGCCGAAAATCATCCGCCCGT
The DNA here is from genome assembly GCA_938084835.1 of uncultured Thermoguttaceae bacterium. Classification (GTDB taxonomy): domain Bacteria; phylum Planctomycetota; class Planctomycetia; order Pirellulales; family Thermoguttaceae; genus DTLM01. The sequence continues at coordinate 161,375 of CALKER010000018.1, read as the reverse complement.
AAATCGTGTGTTTGGAAGGATATATGAACCGTGTCGAAGGTAACTGGTGTTCCAAAAACTAACTCTAGCCAATGTGGCGGTTGGGCCTCGGGGTGGGGGCGCCACGAATTGGGCCAGCCGCGGATCGCCCGAGCATAACCGTTAAGGACGTTGGCAGGAGCGAACATCGTTTCCGGCGCGGGCTCTTTTGTAGGCAGCGGTTTCGGTGGGGTTGTGGGTTTGGAAAGCTGAAACATGTAGCAATCTGGCATCAGCTGCCACCGCCCACCAGCTCCTCGGTAAGCTCGAGCCGTATTTTCCGGTGCCACCGCGAACAAACGCCACTGGAGGCCTTCGGTCCGAGGAAGCCACACGTAATAAAATCCCGACGGAAGCTCAAGATTAAAGGGAAATTCCACCCAGTCATCCGACCGCGGTGGCACGATTGCCTTTGTCTTACTTACCACTGAGGCAGGCTCGAAGGCGCCCAGCACTTCCGCCTTACAAAGGGTGGCCTCGAGGGTCTGCGGTTGGTCTTTTGTGGAGATTAGGGCAAGCCACACCGATTGAAGTCGTCCGCCTTCGAAGTGGAACATTACCGCACGATCGTGATCCATTCGGTGAATAGTCGCACCTTCTGGAGCGGGGATTTCGATCGGCGGCGAGACACTCGAAGCACGAACCTCACGTGCCTGTCGAGCAAGATCGCGCGGGTCTTTATTGGGAACATCGATGAGATAACATCCGTCTTTTAGCAGCTGTTGCTGAAGTTCCTCGATGTACTGCTGACCCAGCTGTCGAGGAAAGACACCATATCGTTTACACAAAGCTGCTGCGGTACCCACGGCCTGACCTTGCAAGCCGCAGGTAACCATCACCCGCGTGGCTCCCAGGGCCACCCGCGAGACGGAAATACACCGGCCGGCCATCATCAAGTTTTCGATATCCTTGCTGTATAAACTTCGGAATGGGATCGAAAACTTAACCCGATGAGAGAATTCGGCCGGAGGTTCTTTATCATAGAAGCCGCCCGGCGGATGGAGATCAATCCCCCAACCACCGTAGGCCACCCGATCGGGGAACAAGGTTTGCCGTGCGATGTCATGTTCGGTCATCACGTAGTCGCCGATAAGCCGGCGCGACTCTCGCTTGCCCACTACATGTCCTACCCAAGTCAGGCGGTAGTAGGGAGCCTCGTTGGCAAACTGGGAGCAGTGGTTCTTGAGGTGATCCCATAAACCCCAAACAATTCGAAGCAGTTCGTCACGAATTTCTTCGGCATCGGTATACGTATTAAGCATCCCGCCATATTCGATAACCCACTGCCAACCCCCAAAACTCAGTTGGGGGTGGCGTCCCACATTGAAATCCTCGCAGGAGGTAAACTTGCGGGCCCATGGCGGTGCTTGGAATCCCTCTGGAGCCGGCATTCGCTGGCTGGCGAAGCGGATGGTTCCGCCCATAGTTCGCAAGTCCCCCACTTCCGGAGCTCGCGTTTCACCGTACATGGAGCGGGGCTCCCTGCCGTGGCGATACTCCGCCCCTGCCCACACACCAATCGAGCCGTCGCCAGTGCAATCGATAAAGATGCGCCCAGTAAACACATGCCGCTCTCCGGTGTTGACATCAAGAGCCTTCACAGCGGCAATGCGTGCTGGTGAGGCCATCTCCACTCCTGTGGCATGAGTATGGAGGAATAAATCCAAATGTGGCTCCTTTTGCACCAGCTCAAGCAGGCGGCGTGAGTATCCTTCCACCGGTCCGCGGACTTCTTCGATCAGGCCTCCCTCTCGCGGGTCGAGGGGCTCACGCGTGGTGTCGCCTTGCGGCTCCACCAAAATCTCCTCGCTAGCATTGCCGCCAAGCACCGGCCGATTTTGGACCAGCACCGTTTTGGCTCCCAACCGCGCCGAAGCTACCGCCGCAAAAGTCCCCGCAAGCCCACCTCCCACCACCACCGTGTCGTAAGGACCGTGGTGCTTCCATTCTCGGCTAACACCGCCGTAACGCTCCCGCGCCTCAGCCAGAGACGTCAAATCATCTGGAGGGCGGAAGGTCGGATCAGCCGAAAGCACTAAGGCGTCACATCGCGCATAATGGCCTGTCAGATCGTGGAGACGAATTTCGATCGGTCCTGCCGAAAGGTTAATCTCGCCTCCATCCTCCCACACCCACTGTTCCTGTTTACTTGCGCCAAAGACTTTCTCTACAACCTTTCCCCCAATGACCACTTGAAAGCGGCCCGGGCTATGCTCGGCACACCAATCGCGGCACCGGACCCACAAGCGGTAGGAACCAGCCCGGGGTACCTGCACGGAGGTCACAGCATCGGCTACCGGTCCATTAAGGCCGATCGCCAAAAGGTAAGGTGAGCCCATTTGGTCCACAAATTGGGCGTCGTTCACCCATCCGCCACGCTCCCCAAAATGTTCAGCCTCAATCCACACAATGGCTCCCACTGCCGGCGAGGCGAGCTCGTGCCCTCTACACTCTGGGAAGCTAGCCAGGAGAGCCGCGAACCCGAAAGCTGCCACCGTGAGTACAAATGTGCGATTGGCATAAATTGCCCGCCAGATCATGGTCGGCTCCCTTTTTGTTTCCATTTCCGCTGGGCAACGACATCGGCATTCGTGGGATTGGCAGGAAGTGGCATCTACTAGTTTGAGCTCCAAAAGTAAGAGGTCAATACTGGATATTGGTTCATTGGGCTTCTAGGGTGCCAGCGCCTAATGACGAAGCGAACCGGTTGAAGTCGGCAATTAAAGGGAAACTCAGGGTTTCCCCTTAACTGCGGACATCCGCTGTGCCGCCTCATTGTCCGTGCTTCGTGACCTCGAGGAGGGGCTGGTGATCCGGCCCGCAGAGAGGCCGAAATGGCTCCCATTACCTTCGGGAAACCCACTGAGATTGCCCACGCCGAAGCGAATCCTATCTTAACCCCTACGTTTGACTAACGATCCGAAAGTGGCTGGTGTGCAGGTACCCACATCGGGGGAGAGTGCGAATCCCACGCGCAAGGGGTGGGTCTGGCATCCCGTGGCATTTTCTTTCTTTGAGTAGCAGGAAGCTACCTCGCGCGGGGTGGTTCCCATGTGCGCTTCGCGGTGGTATTGCAGGGACGCATGACGCCCAAGGGTTGGGGGCACTCGAATCGTTTCTTCCTTCAGAAACAAAAGCGTTTGACGCTAACGCGGAAGGTGGTTTTCCGCTAGCGTAAGGCGTTTAATATGAAAGTCCGCTTGAGCTAAGCTGCTTCCGGTAAGTAGGATCCGTGAACCGTCCGACAACAAGATCGGCCCACATTCCGGTGCCGAAAGTGTCGGTGTTCACTACTATTGAACTATTTTTTCCCCCGCTAAAGTGATATTCGCACCCACATCAGGGAGGCGTTTTTCGCGGACGAAGCGTTCTCGGGCGTTGGGCGGGTGGGAGCTAAACGACAAAAAGGAAGAGGTTTGATATTGCGTGTGAATCCGCCTGCAAGTTTTCCCTGCGATCCCTAGCGCGGGTGATTGAGACCACTAACTTGGAGGGGGGTAGGAGACCATTTGGGCAAGTCAAACCATTCTGCTGCTAATGGGTAGTCCACTAAAAAACGCGGGGTTAACGTCTGCCCCCGGGCGTTGGAGTTTTTTGGCAGGCCTTATGCCGTCAATGGATCAGGTTGTTGATCGATTTGATGGGGGTCGGTTTGACTTCTTTTCCGGATGAGATATTCAGGGCGGGAAGGCTGCAGTAGACGGAACGGTGGCCATCGGTACGGGAACGAGGAGCAAAGACCTTAGAAGACTGGGAATTCGACAAGTCAGTTTGTAGTGAAAGGGTGTTGACCCTGACAAGGTAGACCATGGGGAGGAACAAGGTGCAAAGGAATTGCGATCGAGACATGTGTGGAAACCGCATAGTTGCTGCCTTTGTCGTCGTGCTGGCTTGTGTTGCTGTCTCCATAAGCATGGCGCAGGTTGGTAGTCGCAGTGGGGCAGGTGCTGGCAGTCAAGCCTCTGGCTCGCGGCCAGGACAAAGCGCCAGTGCTGCAGCCCCTCAGAACCGTGCCACGCCTTCGGTTCGTCAGGCACTTCAAATTGCCCCAGTGCAGAAAGAGGTGGAATACGATACGCCCTCGCCCGAGGAAATCGATCAATGCACGATGGAGTCTTTCCGATCGGGCAAGCAAGCTGGCTGGGTTGTACGAGGACCGGATGGAACTATCCTTCGGAAATTTGTGGACAGCAACGGCGACAACATGGTGGATCAGTGGTGCTATTTCAAGGATGGCCTCGAGGTGTATCGAGATATTGATAGTAATTTCAACGGTAAGGCGGATCAGTATCGGTGGTTACACACGGCAGGAACGAAGTGGGGGGTTGATTCCAACGAAGATGGCCGGGTGGACTTCTGGAAGATGATCTCCGCTGAGGAAGTAACCGCAGAGATTGTGGCTGCCCTTGCCACAAGGGATTTAGACCGCTTTCGGACGGTGGTGCTCACACCCGCGGAGCTGAAGGCATTGGGCCTTGGGCCGGAAAAGACCCGGGAAATTGAACAACGTCTTGGCGCTATCGCGGAAGGGTTTCGTCGCCTGGCCAATTCTCAATCGCCGCTTCCCCAGGGGGCTCGCTGGGTGCAGTTTGCCGGTGGCCGGCCGGGGATTGTTCCGGCTGGGACGGACGGATCCACGCAGGACCTCCGCGTGTATGAAAACGTGGTGACTGTGGCGGAGGCCGGTCAACAATTCGTGCAGATCCTCGTGGGTACGTTGATTGCGGTGGGAGATACGTGGAAGGTGATCGATGTCCCGCAAATTCTCGGGGAAAGTCCCCCGCCGGTGGAATTAAGTGGATTTTTCTTCCGGAGACGTTCGGCGGAGACTCCACCGACACCGGCGCAAGGGCCGAGCCAGCAGGTGCAGCAGCTCGTGGAGCAGCTGGAAAAAGTCGAACAGGCTTTAGCCTCGGCGACCACTCCTGCTCAGGTTGCCTCGCTTCACCAACAAAAAGCGGACCTTTTGGAACGACTGGCTCAGTCGGCAACAACCGACGAGGAAAGAGCCTTGTGGATTCGTCAACTTGCTGATGAGCTTAGTTTTGCCACCCAGGAGGGCTCTTTCCCCCAGGCTCAAGAGCGGCTGGAAAGGTTGTATCAGGCGATGCTCAGTCAAGGCCACAGGGGCTTAATTGCCTATGTGCGTTATCGTCAGCTGATGGGTGAATACGGACGGGCACTGACGCAGCCGGGCACCGATTATGTCAAGCTTCATCAAGAATGGGTACAAAAACTGGAACAATTTGCGAGGGAGTTTGGGCAACTTGCGGAAAGTGCCGAAGCGATCTTCCAGTTGGCCGTAGCGCACGAGCTAAGCGGCGATGAGGAGCAAGCAAAGAAGTGGTATTCGCTCCTAGTGGAGCGATTTCCGAATGCTCCACCAGCGGCAAAAGCCAGCGGTGCCCTGCGGCGGCTGGGGCTTGCCGGTCAGCCGCTCCGACTTCGCGGTTCCACCGTTTCGGGACAGCCTTTCGACATCGCCCAGCTCCAAGGCAAAGTAGCCCTTATTTACTACTGGGCAAGTTGGTGCGAACCGTGTCGTGCTGATTTGCCCACACTGAAAGATCTTTTAGCACGCTACGGTCGTTATGGCTTTACCATCGTGGGAGTCAACCTCGATCCCAACCCGGAGGCGATGCAGCAATTCGTGCAAGAATATCAGGTTAATTGGCCACAACTTTACGAGCCAGGAGGATTGGAGAGCCCGTTAGCTAACGAGTTGGGTATCGTTACCGTGCCTACACTTATTTTAGTGGACCAACAAGGACGGGTGGTCAGCCGAAATCTTCAGACGGCAACTTTAGAGAGCGAACTCCGCCGTCTTATAAGGTAAGCTTTTCCGCCCGCCGAGGCTCGGTCATCCCTTGGCCCTGAATGTGAACGAGGCACATCGCGATTGGATTGATTGCACAGGAGCCCACCCTAGTGGCGAGGAGCCTCGCATTAACAATTTTAAAGATCTGCCCCGTTGTTTCTGCACAAACCGGCGGAAAAACGAAATAGTTGGGACAAGGGATCTGCCGACAATTTTGGCATCCGGGACAAATCATTCCAAATGTTCGCTTGTAGCGGCGAAGCGTACGTTTGTCTTTAAGCTTTGGAAATTTATATCGCGGGACGATTGCCCCGGACTTGCCGCATACCGTGTTTTCTAGTCGGCATTCCCCGACAATTGAGTTGTCGTTGGGAAGTTTGCATTCTCGCCGTGTGCCAGGAAAAATAGCAGAGTACTGGGGGCCTCTACCTCGACCTCAAATCGATCTGTGTTGTTGGCTACGACCTCACCTGAAAAAAGCTCGATGACTCGGGCCACTTTTCGGGGGAGGTTGATTGTCCGCTTACCGGAATGGGCCGAGTGTATTGCGATAAAATGGGAGTTGGCCCACAGCGGTTCCTCTACTGAGGAGTAGATGTGGACTCCTGCTTCCTGGGCGATATTTCGCAGCAAGTTTGCCGATAGATTGGGCTTGGGGGCGAAAACCGATCGCCAGCTTCCCAACTCTTTAACGGAAACTTGGGGGGTACCAAAACGCTCTTCCGTCCACTCTTCCACGTGACGTTCGTCATATCTACCGTTTGTAATTATCCCGGGTGCATAAATCCAAAGAACTGTCCTTTTGTCTGTGCATACTCGCTCTTTGAGGAGCTGCCCGCATCTTTCGTCGATGACGAATAGGTTGGGGAAAATGACGAGCTTGAACCGGGACAAATCGACGCGGGACAGATCGGTGAGCGAATACATCTCGTAAGGTGTCCCCATGCGGGCCAGTCCTGCCCGTTGACGCCACAGGAAATCAGCCAGAATGTCCGCCCGACCATCGATGTAGTACATGCTTTCAGGATCGGCAAACACGGCTACTTCCGCCACCGGCCACGTCGGGATGGAACCGTAGGAGCTCCAGAGGGTGCGCATGTGGCCGATTGTCTGGAGCAATAGTTCGCTATCGTACCACCCGCCAAACAAGTTGCACCACCACAGGCTATGGCCACCAATAAACGCAGCCGCAAACTCCCTCCTTAGCCCGGCAACTGCAGCACTGTCGTCCTGGAAGCCGGATTCATGGCCCGGGATGGGGCGTCCCAAACTCGTTACTGATCGTGCCGTGGGAGTGCGATGATCAATTTCGTGAACGTACCCCTTACCCGCCACTCGAAGGGAGTCCACGCACAACATGTAACCCCCGGCACCCCCGATTGCTCGGTCGAAATAACTTCCCGGGGCCATGAAAAAATCCAGATCGGTAGACATCCACACACGGGGAAAATCCAGATGGCCTTCGTAAGGGATCCGACCCGGCACGGCGTGCTCCCATAGGTATCCGTAAAAGGTGCCTAGGGGCACTCGGTGGTGCAGGACTTCTTGAGCCGCTGCTGCGTAAAAAAGGATAAGGTCGCCGATGAGCCAGTTACTGAATTTCCAGTAATGGATGGCCAGGGAATCCTCCAGCGGATCGCGGAAAAATCCGCGGCTTGCGCGTTCCCGGAGTGACATTGGTGGGATGTCAACGGGGTCCGGCATACCCTGAGCTAGCATCCATCGCCGCCATGCAGCCCTTTTACTAGGACTTTCTTGACCCAGGCTTTGGTCTTGCCACTCGAGGGTCATCCCCCCAAATAGGGTGTAGCCGCAGATGATGTCGCGAAAGCGGGACTCCGTATGTCGCAAAAATGCCTGAAGATATTCCCGACTTTCTGCGCGCCAACGTTCGTGAGCGGCAAGCCGGCCCAATTCGCAGAAGCTGTCCACACGGTTCATGGCCCCGAGGAGTCGCGGCCACCATGCAGGGGTATTAAGGTCAACTCCCACAATAATTCGGGCCTGCGGGTGAACGGCCCGGACCGCTTCGATATAGCGGTCCACCGGGGAAAAGTCAAACTGGCCGGGACCTATCCAACTCGGGGGATAGGGACTATACGGTTCGCCCACAGAAGAAAGCGTATTAAGGGGCGAGATATGCACCACTTCCACACCTGCTTCCGCGAATCGGCGAAGCGTGGACGACTCAAATACCGCATAAGGGCAGCGGTACGCAAACCATCGTGTTTGCTCTCCTCCACCATTAAGGGAAGCGTCCGCGGCACAATGTGGAACGGTACGCCCTAAAACACAACTTATTAGTGCCGCGATGAGGGAAAGGTAGCGCGGGTACGGAAGACCGCTTCGCAATAATTGCCTGCCGGCCATGTGCGCCAGTCCTTGGGAAAAAATTCTTACGAGCAGGGAATCCCGTCTGGTGTCATCACTGAGTGGAAGGGGAGAAACTTCTCGGGGTAAAACCTGCGATCCCTGCGAAGATGGCGAAACTAATTCTCGCAAAAATACACGATTGGAAGTTTCCGCCGGTGCTACCTTCCAAAGATCGTGTTAACTGAGGCGATGCTTCTTTGCATAGCACTACTCGCGGAGTCGCTTGGCGGCCTCCACGGGGACGCTTCTCATGCCCAACGGATCAAATGCGACTTGGGCCAGTTTCGCATGGCCCAGCGCGGAGATGGGCCCTCCGACGAAAATCGGGATGATCAACGCGGAGGAAAGCAGCGCCAAGGCGGCGGCGATGGCCTCACCGAGGGCCACCCACCAGCCCACAACAACAATCCAGAGGATCCGACCGGCGAGAGAAAATCTCCTGGGCGACCCGCCGAGAATCTGCGCATCGACGATCTCTTTGCCAAAGGGGAAGAAGGCGAACCGGGCGATCCGCCACCAGGCAATACTGAATGGAATTCCGATCACGGACAAATGACATAGAACTGCCGCGACAAGCCACAGCAAACCCGCCAGCCAGCCGCCGGAGACAAACCACACGGCATCTCCGAGCGGGATCATAGGCCCTCTCCTTTCGCGGCGCTCCCCAATTTAGTCCGGGCTAAGGGAAAAAAACAATTGAACCCGCATCCTCGCGCGGAGGGCGATTGGGAAACCTCCGGAGATCGGCCCCTCCCATCGGCCCATTCTCTCCTTAATTTTACCCTCGGTACCGCTTCTCCCCTTAATTCCACCCCCGGTCCCACACGGAACTCCAAATCTGTATCTCTTAGCCTTAGGGCTGTGAGCGTTAAACTCCCAGCTAAGGCCAACTGCGGCTTGTCTCGATGATTCGTTTCGGAGTCCAAAACGTTTTTCGCGGTCGAATTGCTGACCGGAAGCGACTCGATAGCTCGGCGGACCGAAAAGTCAGGATGTCGCGGCCGAAATACTCGCGCAAGTGATCTTAGCTTGGCTGTAGCTTTAGCCAAACTTATAGTGTTTTCGCACATGTTTTTGCACCTTCCATGTGCAGCTGAGACCTTTGGGAAACACAACAAGATCACCCGGGCCGAAGGTGACCCTCTGTCCTGGTGCCTCAACCGTCACCTCGCCGTCAAGGATGAGGCAGGTCTCCTTTTCGTCATAATGCCAGGGAAATTCTGACGGTTCTTTTTCCCAAATGGGGCACGATTTCATTTCCGCTATCTCTTCGGGTGTGGGTTTGCGCACTTCGATTTTCATGAATATCCTCCCTATTTGCATGACATTTTGTCGACGGCTAACTGCCGAAAACTAGATCCTGATAATTGGGACACAAATAAGGTCTGCGTTCGGAATGAAGATTAGCGGCAAGCTCCTTTCGATAAAGGAAGCGTTTAATCAGGAAGCTCTTAATCAAGATCATAGATCCGATAAGTCTTGGTGCGAATTGCGCCTCCCTTTTCAAGGCTTCCGCGGGAGAGCCAATTCGACTCCAAAACCCAGGAAAACTCTGCCTCCCTAATTCCCCACTCTAGAGCCTTAGGGGCAAGCGAGTGGAGGAGAACCAGGCCAATGCCCATCCGATGGTATTCGGGCAGCACGTTGGCCGCCAAAACTCGCACACGTTTGATCTTGTCTTTTCGCCAAAGAAGTCGAATAAAGCCAAAAGGGAAGAGCCTCCCGTCAATGGCCTTGATTCGCATATTATAATCGGGCAAGCACAGGACTCCGCCCACAAGCCGCCCGTCAATCTCTGCCCCCAAGGCCAACTCCGGCACAAGAAGGTAACGCAGGGCGTTAGCCATGTGAATGACTTCCTCGGGGCTCATGGGGACAAAGCCCCAAGTACCTTTAAGCGAAGCATTGTAAACACCAATAAAAGCCTGAACATCACGAAGGAAGTGTCGGCGGTCAAGAGGTCGGATTTTCAGCCCCAGCCGATCCATAATTTGCAACGCCGTGGGACCATACTTAGCTGTAACCTCCGGCAATTGGTGAACCCACCCCTCGTACGCGTACAGGTCCTGTGCTTTGTGAAATCCAAATCGCTCGATGAGTTCCGGATAGTATGGGGGGTTGTAGGTCATCATCAGGGAGGGAGGCTTGTCGAAGCCTTCTATAAGAGTTCCCAAAGTGTAGTTCAGAGACGGGTTCATTGGTCCACGCAGCGTGCGCATACCCTGTTTTGTTAACCACCGTTGGGCTGCCTGGAAGAGTTGTGCAGCCACATCGAAATCATTTACCGTTTCGAAAAATCCCCAAAAGCCGCGATCCTCGTTGTGGCATTCGTTGTGATCATAGTTGACGATCGCGGCTATTCGTCCACATGGCTCACCCCTGTGGTAGGCGACGAAGGTTTGGATTCGGTTGCGTCGCCAAAAAGGATGAGGTCGATAGCCGACCAGCTCCGCTTGCTGCCTCCGCAGGGGGGGAACCCACAGAGGATCTCCCTGATAAAGCCTCCAAGGTAAAGTGAGAAAATCACGTTTCTCTTTACTGGATTGAACCTCTCTAATCTCCACTTTGGCCATCGTTGCCTCGCCTGCTCCTTCGCCAAGCTTTAACATTTATTTTGCGAAGGGAAGTTTTTCTCCCGAAAGTCATTTTTCGCTCATTCCATGCGCGCCAGACCAAGGCATCTGGTTGGTTGCCTCTCCAACGAAAGCGAGGACCTTGCAAGGACCTGCTCCGCATTCCCAACATTTTACAGCAATGTGCTGCGATGTTGCCTCTGAAGACGCGCCGAGCGATTGCACAGGGTGCCACACTTCTGGACGAAGTGAAGCATGATAGCTCCCGCTTTGGTGGGGAGCTGCGTGCCATTAAATTCAACCATAACATATCGAAGGGAAGTTGTGCAACGAAAGAAAAACCCGGCTACTTCGTGGGTGCTGCGGCCTTCAGGTTCTGGCAGCTTGCGTGCTAGACCTATCTCATGCTTATTTGGGAAGGCTGACGTGATGAAATTTATTTGCCAGCAAAAATTCGGCACGAAAGTGCGAAATCGACTGCCTATGCGGGGTCACTCCGGATGTGCTTTCCCTAAAGCTCGGAAAGGATTACACTTTTAGTTGGTACCCGCCAGTTGGCTCCGTTCCGAGCCGAGGGAGCGATTTCGTCACCCTGTGAGTCGGTGGCGACCTTCCTGTCGGGAAGATTTTTGAGAATCGACGCTTCCGGGAATGACTCAGTCGCAGATAAGAGCCATCCTCGCGCGGAATTTGGAAAGTGTTCAAGCGCGTATCGCTCGGGCGGCAGAACGGTCCGGCCGATCTGGGGCCGACATCTGTTTGATAGTTGTCACCAAGTATGTCACTCCACAAATCATTCCGGAATTGGTCGCGTTAGGATGCCTCAATCTGGGCGAGAGCCGGCCTCAAGAGCTTTGGCGAAAGGCAGAGGCGTCCCGTCATCTATCCATTCATTGGCATTTGGTGGGGCCCCTCCAGCGAAACAAGGTAAGGCGGACAGTGCCCTTGGTGGAGCTCATCCATTCGGTGGATAGTCTGCGCCTTCTGGAAGCCATCGAGCATACGGCTCAACAGTTGGGTACATCTGTTGATGTGCTGCTGGAGGTAAACATCTCCGGAGAGAAAGCAAAGCATGGATTTGCCTTTGCGGAGATGCCCCAGGTAGTAGCCGAGCTGCGGCACTACCCGCACGTCAGGGTGCGGGGTCTTATGGGAATGGCAGGTTTAGAAGGCGGAGCCGCCGTGTGGCGCAAGCAGTTTGCCAGCCTCCGGCAATTGCGGGACGACCTTTCCTCTTTCTGTCCCCCGGGAGTAGTTCTGCACCAGCTGTCGATGGGTATGAGTGGCGATTTTGAAGTGGCAATTGAGGAGGGCGCCACTATGGTTCGCTTGGGAACGGTCCTGTTCGAAGGTTTACCGCCAGAGTGCTTTGTCCACGAATGATTGGGCTCTTCCCGAGGAGGAACGGCAGTAGCGCGGGGTGCCAAAAAGGTTCATGACTACTGATAATCAGCAGGATCTTCGGACGCTTTGAGGAACTCTCGGTGGCAAGCATTGTGGTGCGTCTGTGGCTCATTCGGTGAAAACGACAGGGCGAGGTAGTAAATGGCATTCTCTCTCCCAGAGTCCCCGAAAGAGCGGGAAAGCAGTCCCTTGGGAAACGCAGGAGGCTTAAGGGAGCTGACCGCCCACGAAAGTGCTGCAAAGCCTTTCCGGAGTTACTGTCGGCCCACTTCTGCCCTAGGATTTTGGCTTCTGTGTGAAAGGAGACAAGCGATGAGGTCGCAGGCTCGGTGTACTGGCCATCATGGGCCGCGCTTATTCATTGTTTTAATGTGTGGACTTGTATCTGTGGGGTGGCTTGCGATTTCAGCGGGAAATGCTAGCGAAGTTCTCGCTTCCGGCAAGCCCCGTGTGATCCGTGTCCTGATCGTCACCGGCGAGGACTATATTGGGCATGATTGGCGGAGTACCGCTCCGGTGCTTCGCGATATCCTTCGACAGGCGCCTAATGTGGATGTTCGGATTGTGGAAGACATTGAATTCTTAGCAAGTGAGGTTATCTTCGACTATACAGTGATCGTGCTTCACTTCAAGAACTACGAAGCTCCTGCACGGGAGGATAAAATTTATAACAACCTGGCCAGCTTCGTTGACAACGGAGGCGGGATCCTCCTCACGCATTTTGCCTGTGGGGCGTTCGAGCAGTGGCCAGGTTTTGTGCGGATTGCAGGCCGTGTTTGGGATCGGCAGAAACGACCGCATGACCCCTGGGGGCGATTCCGGGTTCGTATCGTAGATGACGAGCATCCCATCACCAAAGGTCTTAGCGATTTTGAAACAATGGATGAGCTTTACACGTGTTTGGGGGGTGAGGAGTCGATAAAACTTTTAGCGGTAGCCCGATCGCAAGTTGACGGCGAAGATTATCCCATGATCTTCGTGCGTGAAATCGGCAAGGGGCGAGTTGTGCATTCGGTTTTGGGACATGATTCAAGGGCCTATCTCTCGGAGACCTACCGGGAGATCTTGCGGCGGGCGATCCGTTGGCTGGCCCGAGAAGGAGAGTGAACACGTGGTGTGCGAGGTGCAACGTGGTCGTTTCTCAGCTAGCCGTCAAAGCCGATGAACTCTCCCCCTTCAGGTTGCGAGAGTCCGACTTGGCGTGTAAGGTTAAGTGCGGTTATTGGTGTTTATTCCGGTCGCAGACATTTGGAACGGGTAAGTTTCGAGCAGTTGATTAACGTGCGGTCTCGGTTGCTTTCCATTGCTAACCTTGTTTGAGGGAAGGAGCATTCCAATGGTGAGCCACTTCGCATTCGATTCTCGCCATCAGGGTGGCAATATGCTGGAAAATGTGCCGCGGCGAGGCTTTCTCAAAGCCGGTGCCGGGATGTTGGCAGGACTTGGGGCCGCTCAAGTAGCACGCACTGCCGGTGCGCAGGAGTGGAAATTGGAACGCGCAGCCGTCAAAGGCCGAATCCGTCACTCTGTGTGTGCCTGGTGTTTTACCGGTAAGTGGTCCCCAAAGCCAATGAGCTTAGAGGAGCTGTGTCAGGTGGCTGTGGCCATCGGCATCGAGTCGGTGGAGCTGGTGGACCCAAAGGATTGGCCACTCCTGAAGAATTACGGACTGGTCTGTGCTCTTGCAAACAGTCACGGTTTTGTGGACGGATGGAATCGTCGGGAAAATTGGCCGATGTGCCGCCAGAAAATTGTCGCTGCCGTGGATGCCTGCGCCGAAGCTGGCTTTCCCAATGTCATCACTTTTTCGGGATTTCGAAGGGGGATGTCTGATGAGGAGGGGCTGGAAAACACCGTGGCCGGACTGAAAACGGTGGTGGGCTACGCAGAAAAGAAAAAGGTGAACCTCATCTTCGAGGTGCTCAATAGTCGGGTTGATGTTGAAATGAAAGGCCACCCGGACTACATGGCCGACACGGTAGAGTGGGGGGTGGAGGTCTGCAAACGGGTGGGCTCCCCTCGCCTTAAAATCTTGTTCGATGTTTATCACGTGCAGATTATGCAGGGTGACATCATTACCCGAATCCGAGAATTTGCGGAGTATATCGGACACTATCATGTAGCGGGAGTTCCTGGGCGGCACGAACTTGATGAAAATCAGGAGCTTAACTACCCAGCTATCATGCGGGCGATCGCCGAGACTAAATTCGAGGGTTTTGTGGCCCAGGAGTTTATCCCCACCCGCGATCCTGTTCGTTCGCTGTGGGAAGCGGTCAAAATTTGCGATGTTTAAGGCACGCAGATTTTATCTCCGCAAGGCCTAGGGGATGAGCTACCTAGAATGTGCAACCGTCGGTGTGATTCGATGGCACCGAAACTGCCTGTCAAGCGAGTAACCGAAGTCTTAAATAGTTAGTTCAGCGTTTTGTCGACAAGACAGAGGTTTGCAATCCCTTCAGCGGTTTGCGCCCGGGGGGATTTGTCCCACCTTAATGAGAACCTTGCGCCAGCTATACGCATGGGGGTCGCCCAGTTGGAGTGGCCCCGCGTGGAGAACTTCTCATCCCTGGGAAAGCTAGCGGATATAGTCTGCCTCAACTTTATAAAGATGGCCAAATTTTTTACCCTTGGCTACGTCTTTATCCACGCGCAAACGACCACCGACACCGGTAGGGGCAGACGTATAGTCGGTGGTTAAATCAGCCACCAACTCCACTTGGACAATTTCGTGCGCAGGAATCTGAGATGCACAGAACTTGCAATGGGCCACTGTCGGCACCAGCAGGAAGGACTTCAGGCCGATACTCTGCCGGCCTGGGTACATGTGCCCCTTGATATACACCTTTTCACCATCTAACTTTTCGATGTCGGGGGGTATGGGATTTTCCGCACCAGGGTTAGGTGGAGCAAGCATTTCGAACCCGATCGGTGTGTAGCCGTGTGGTACTTCTTTCATTTGTAAATAGATCAGGCCTGCGGTACCCACGCTCCACAGAACAAGTGTTAACAGGAGGCCTGCAGTTGCGATCCGGCTCCCCACAAGAACGTCCGGCCGGCGATGAATTCGGTATTTTGCCCCCAACGCTAAAGCGATGGCCACCATTGGGATAAAATGTGTGAGCCAACTGAAAGCCGTAAGCAGCGAGAAAGGTGCAAGGGCTAAACTGAGCACAGCCATGCTGCTCACACTTCGATACCTGAGGCCCCCACCGCGATCGAACGCATAGCGCACCCTCTCTTTGAGCAAGGGGCGGAACGTTTGCTGGAAAACGGTTTCTGCCATAACGTCAGCTCCTACCGCTTATCTATCTACGCAGCTCAGGCCGGGGTCGTGTCCGTGGCCCTCATGAAAGTTTTTTACGGGGCGCCATGTTCCCAAGCATTAGATCTTATGGGGCAGCAATCAGCGCTTTAGCTACGTCGGTGCGATAAGCCGTGAGCGCCGGCAAGTAACCTACAGCCGTGGCCAGTGCCACAAGGCCCGGGATCAGAATCAACTCCGTCAACTGAAAGTCCAAAGCGCTGACAATCACGCCTGTGTGTTCGGCAATAGTGGGACTGAGGATTCCCACAAGCGTGTGACCAACAATAACACCAAGGGCCCCCCCGCCGAGTGAAAGCAAAATAGATTCCACAATGATGATCGCCATGACCGTTCCCCGGCTAGCCCCCAAAGCCCGCATGACAGCAATTTCATGGCGCCTTTCACTCATGGAATTGTAAATGCTCACAGTGATCCCAATTCCGGCCACTACGACTACCAACACAGCCAGGATGAGAAGTACCTTTTGCACATTGCCCACAACACCGTCGAATAATTCCGCAATCACGCGAGCCGGGGCCACGGCCTGAGCAAAAGGTTCCTCGTTAACAACTCGCGGAAGAGCCATGGCAAGCTGGGGATTATTCTCTATGTCGGACACCACCAAGATCGCTGACAGACGCCGCTTTTCTTCTTTCTCCGCGACGATGGGCACAGCCTCTGCCGTATGATCACTGGCAGCCGACGGCGGCTCCGCGGCGCCATTGACCGAGTCATTTTCCTGAACACATGGTGTGGGATGAGCCGAAGTATCCGTATGCTCAACCACGCGGAATTCAGATTCTCTTAGCAGCTGTTCTTCGTAGCTGGGACCTAGTTGATGTGCTTCGCACCGGAAAAACCCTTCAAGGTTTAAAAAGATGGCGCGGTCGATCGGTGTTCCTGTGGGTGCAAGGATTCCTACGATGGTGAAAGGCTCGTCTTCGTGCTGGCTCTTTCCTCCTTCGCCGTAACCAGTAGGACGAATTTCTTGTCCGATGTCAAGCTTTAGTTTCCGGGCTGCGATATAGCCGGCCACGGCCTCGAAATAGTTTTCAAGGTAAAAATTTCGTCCCTTCCAAAAGGTGAACTCGCGATTGTCCAAATAAGTCAAGCGTTCAAACATGTCCGGAATAGTGGCCACACAGCGAAAGCCTTTGTAATCGTGGCCGGTGCAGATGGGAATAGCCACACGAACTGCGGGCACAAACCGTCCTTCGGTAAACTCGCGGTAATAGCTCCAAGGTATGAGGTCGACCGGTTGCCCAAGATAAAACACTGTATCCAGCACCAGCTGGAGGGCACTACCTTTGGCCCCGATTATGAGGTCATACCCCTGCGCGCCACGGCGAAAAGAACGGTCTACCACCTGATGAACGACGAGCACGGTCACGATTAAAGCCACACCGAAACTGACCGAAATCGCCGTCAGCCACGAGGCCAACGCCCTTTGTTCCATGCTTCGCCAGGCGATTTTCCACAAATTCATACCTTTTCTGATACCTCCCGTTTACCCACCATGTTTAGTTCTTCCAAGCGTTCAATGCGGGAGAACTGCCGGGCCACTTCAGGACTGTGAGTCACAAGTAACAGGGCGGCCCCTTCCTCACGACAGGTCTCGCGCAGCAGGTCGATGATTATTTGCTGATTACCCACATCTACGTTGGCCGTGGGTTCGTCGGCCAAAATCAGCTGCGGTCGGTTGGCCAAAGCTCGGGCAAGGGCCACCCGCTGTTGTTCTCCCACTGAAAGCATTGTGGGTTTGTGACCCAGCCGATGGCCCAAACCCACCCTCTCGAGTAATTGTCGCGCGCGATTGCGATCCGCCCGGCCATCGGCAAAGTACATACTTAACATTACGTTTTCCAAAGCTGTGAACCCAGGCAGAAGGTTAAACGTCTGAAACACGTAGCCGATCCTTTTGGCGCGGAAGCGATCGCAGTCGGCCTCACTCAGAAGAGTGATATCCCAACCGTCTAAACGAACCGAGCCGGAGTCCGGCCGGCTTATTCCCGAGATCACATGGAGAAAAGTTGTCTTGCCACTACCGCTTTTACCGACGAGAACAACTTGTTCGCCGGCGTCCAGCGCGAAATAGGGGATATCCAGGATTTCTAGACGTCCCCCATCCGGCTGGGGAAACGACTTTCGAATCTCTTCTACAACTAGGAGCATTACTTCCCCCACTAATGAGTGCCGAAAGTTGGAAGAGCCGCCGCGACCGGAATTCCTCAAACAACCCCTCCAGTGGCCGACTCAAACTTACCACGCCCGCCAAAGCGCAACTCACAAGATCCTCCCACCAATGGCAAGGTGCAACAAGACTCCATTAACCTTGGACTTGCGAGTACGTCGGCATTTAAAGCCAGGCTCTCTGTCGACCCGTTCGTAGGAGCTTGGACCTCCAACCACGCCAGCATGCGGTCATCAAGCTTCTGAGCCCGTGTGAAATGGACTTTTCAGAGGATGTCAACTTTTAATACGCCTCCCGCTCCGGAGAAGTTTCCCCCTGTTACAATCGTCACTAAAATTATAGAGGTTTTTCCAGGTTTCCTAGATGTTGTTGCGTAGACAGTCGATGCCGCAGGTTTATCTTGGGTGGGATATTTCAGCCGACTTGGAACGTAATAGCGATTCCCCCACAGGAGGGGCTGGTGGGTGTGCGATATCAAAAAACCTTGGCACATAAAGTTAGGGAGCTGCTCCGCTTTATGGTGACAGGCGAGCGACCACTAAAACCAGGGGGATCAAAGGCTTAATTTTGAATGCTTGGATGGTTAGTCTCGGGCGCGGAGGTTTTGGGTGAAGTTCCTGCGCGTATACGATCTTGGTTTCGGTGGAACGCGTTTGGATGTGTCGAACGAAAGAGAGCTTCGCGTGAGGCTCACACCGCGGGCAATGCGACAGGTTTTAACGAGATTGGGTTTAAATTTTTTCGTCCTGTCTATGCTTTCCCCTATAGGCTGCCTTCTTTTGTTTCCGCGTCTTTTTTGTTCTTTTGGTGTCTTTTTCGGTGTGTTTTTTTGTATCTTTCCTCTTGCGAATTACTATTCGTATTGTCGATTATTTACATTCCCTAGATTCGCTTATAGCGTCGTATCCGTCGATTACTAATTTGGAACTTGTTTGGGGCATGAGTCACCGGCGCCGCAAAGCCCGCTGAATGGCCCGCTGAGCCTCCCTTTCGCGAATTTTTTGCCGCTTATCGTGGAGTTTTAGCCCTCGGCATAATCCTAGAAGTACCTTAGCAATGCCATTTCTGAAGTAAATTTTCAAAGGAATTAAAGTTAGGCCCTTTTCTTGCGCCCGGGCCGCAAAGCGACGAATTTCCCGTTTGTGCATCAGTAACTTTCGAGGGCGTGTCGGATCATGATTAAATTGATTGGCTTGCGGATATTCAGGAATATAGCAGCCAAAAAGCCACATTTCGCCGTCGCGATACCGGGCATAAGCCTCGTCTAGGGACACACCGCCCTGCCGAAGGCTTTTAACCTCGCTCCCTTGCAACACGAGGCCGCATTCGATGGTATCCAGGACCTCGAATTTCGAACGAGCTTTCCGATTCTCGGTGATTAATTTAACCGAGGGCTGGGGCTTCCCTGTCTGACGGGCTTCCTTCTTTGCCATGGCAGCTCTTCAGATATCTCAACCGGGACATTTAAACCTTTGAGCTTTCCTAAGGAAAAGCCCAAAAATACGAAGGAGAATTTTACTTCAGTTTTTAGTGGATTGCATTTTCGACCGGCCTCTGGCATTCCACGCCGGCCTGGCATCACTCGTAAAATTTGGAGCTCGTCACTTTGGCCTTGCAGGGTGCTGCTGCCTTTCCCAGCAGCATTTTTTCTTAAACCCCGGTGAGGCAACGAACCCTGGGAGGCAAGGAAGCCGAAAATTCCCAACTCGCGAGCGACCTTTTTGGGGACTTACAATTGGGGGGAGGTTCCCTTAGATCGTTTGGCGGCATGAGCTCCTCGCGGCGAGCGGTTTTAAGATTCCCGTCGCCGCAGGGCGGTAAAACTCAAAATTTGTGCGGGAGTGGTGCAGCCCCCAATGGATCGTCCCGACTCTCAACTGCATTTCAGTGAACCAACCTTGCCAGAAGTCCAGGGCGGGGAGGAAGATGGCCTTAATCCCTCCGTTATTCGGGCGGGAAGGCTTCCCCGGTGGCTCAAACGTAATCTGCCGAAGGGACCCTTGGGCCATTTTACCACGCAGGTCCTCAGGGATTTACAACTATGCACGGTGTGCGAAGAAGCGCGGTGCCCCAATCGTCCTGAATGTTACGGTCGGCAGACGGCGACCTTCATGATTCTAGGGGACAGGTGTACTCGTAGTTGCCGATTTTGTAGCGTGGCCAAAGGGCGCCCGCGCCCCCCCGATCCCGACGAGCCAGCCAGGGTGGCGGAGGCTGTGCGACGACTTGGCCTCCGGCATGTGGTTATTACGTGTGTGACTCGGGACGACCTCCCCGATGGGGGCGCAGAACAATTTGTGCGGACAATTAAGGAAGTAAGAAAGGTTGGCGCGGTCACGGTGGAAGTCCTCCCGTCTGATCTTGGGGGAAGCCGCGAGGCCCTTGATCGGATCATCGATGCCCAGCCGGATGTGTACAACTACAACACGGAGACGGTACCCCGACTTTATCGGCCGATCCGCGGGCCAAAGGCGAGTTATCGTTGGACGTTAGAAATTTTTCGCCGCATTGGCCAGAGAAATCCGACAATACAAACTAAGACCGGAATAATGCTAGGGTTGGGTGAGACGATCCAAGAGGTGCTGGAAACCCTCGCTGAGATCCATTCCGCAGGGTGCCGCATGGTAACAATTGGGCAGTATCTGCAGCCCACTCCGGCGCAGGTACCTGTGGTGCGATATCTCTCGCCAGAGGAATTCCGATGGATAGAAGAGCTGGTCCGCCGGCTAGGGTATGAGCAGGTGGCGGCAGGTCCCTTCGTGCGGTCCAGTTACCATGCAGCCAAGATGCTCCTCTCCAGAAATGACTCGAGCGAACCCCACACTCACACGAAGGGGTGTTGACACGAGATGGCCACCGGAACAGTATCCGATGTGCTGCACGACCTAAGGCATTTAACCGAGCTTGTAAAAAACACGGGTTCGGCAAAGCGGCTCTTATCGTTGTTACGGGCAGGGACGGAGGCCTGGGTTGATGGCGTGTGGGGTTCGGCGGCAGCGCTTGCCGTCGCGGTGCTGGGTCTGGAGGAGGCAAAACCCGTTGTGGCCATCCTCCCGTCGCCAAAGGAAGCGGAAGATTTCGCGGAAGATTTGGCTCTATTTGCCACCGAGCCTGTCGCACACTTTATACCTTGGGAGAAGCCCAAAAACGAGAGGACTCTCCGCGATGAGGCATTTGGGGAACGCCTTCGACTAATTCAGGCTCTGGCCGCCGGCCGAAGCCCTTCCTTCCTGGTGACTTCGATTCAAGCGATCTGCCAGCCAGTGTGCGCTCCTTCCGAGCTGGCCCGCAGCACACTGGTTTTTGAAAAAGGTGGGAGGCTTGACCTGGAGGCTCTTCGGCACCGATTGCTAGCGCATGGTTTCGTGCCGGTTCCGGTGGTTCAGTGTGCCGGGGAATTTGCCGTCCGAGGGTGTATTGTTGACATCTTTGCTCCCTCGATGCGTTGCCCCGCTCGGATTGAGCTATGGGGGGACGAGATTCAGTCCATCCGCACTTTCGACATTGACACCCAGCGAAGCGTGGAGCGGCACGACCGGCTTTCTGTGAGCCTGCTGGCTCCGGATTGTGCGGAGACTGCATTTTTCGGGGATTATCTGCCGTCCCAGACAATCCTAGTGCTAATAGAGCCGGAGCGACTTCAGGAGGAGCTGCAGCTTTATTTGGAGCGGTTGGACTCGGCCGAAGAGCTCTTGACCTTCGCTGCAATTCTGGGGAAAACGCAACGATTTGGCCGGGCACTCTTTTATAACTTTGCACCACCTGGGGAGCCTCCGGCGTGGGTGATGCGGGCAGGATCGGTGGAACGACTAAAGGGACGCATCGACCTTTTGTCTCAGGAACTGGATGGAATCATCGGCCGGGACGAGATCTATGTTGTTTGCGAAACGGAAGCGGAAATTGTCCGTTTAAGCGAACTTTTTGGGCGTTCGCGGGCCGCTCGCGAAGGGCGCCTACGGTGGGTGCTAGGGCGACTCAGCCGCGGCTTTCGTCTTCTCGATCTAGGCTTTTGCGTACTGAGTGTAGGCGAACTGCTGTCGCGGGAAGAAGTTCGCCGGCCGATTACCCGACTTCCTGCTCAGCCGATCGATAGTTTTGCCGAATTACGGGAAGGGGACCTCGTGGTCCATGTGGCCCACGGAATCGCCCGGTACCGGGGGATCAAATTGCTCCGCAAAGGGGCAGACTATCAGGAGGAGCATCTGGTCCTCGAGTTTGCGGAAAACACCCTTCTTTATGTGCCGGCGACGAAGATTGGATTGGTCCAGAAATATCTGGGACCACGTAAGCGTCGCCCTCCGCTTTCCAAACTGGGGAGCCTCAAGTGGGAGCGGCAAAAAAAGCGGGCGTTGCAAGCCGTTACCGATTTTGCTGCTGAACTTTTGGAACTGCAGGCCGTCCGCGCCACTCAACCAGGGGTGGCATTTCCGCCGGATAGCGAGTGGCAACAGCTTTTCGATGCCTCTTTCCCCTATCCGGAGACTCCAGATCAAATTCAGGCCATGGCTGAGATCAAGGCGGACATGAGCCGCCCACGCCCCATGGATCGCTTGTTGTGCGGGGATGTGGGGTTTGGAAAGACGGAACTAGCGATGCGGGCAGCCTTCAAAGCGGTGGATGCCGGGTATCAGGTCGCGGTCCTTGTTCCCACCACAGTCCTTGCCGAACAACATTACCGCACCTTCACTAGTCGGATGGCTGCCTTTCCTTTTCGAATTGCGATGCTTTCGCGATTTGTTTCCCCGAAAGAGCAAAAGCAGATCGTGGAGCAACTTGCGACCGGGGCCATCGACATTGTCATTGGTACCCACCGGCTCGTATCGAAAGATGTGCAATTCCACAATTTGGGGCTGGTCATTATCGATGAAGAGCAGCGCTTTGGGGTGGAGCTGAAGGAGCGGCTTAAATCGTATCGAAAAACTGTGGATGTGTTAACGATGACGGCCACCCCTATTCCCCGCACGCTTCATATGGCTTTACTGGGTTTGCGAGATATTTCGGCACTCCACACACCGCCACAGGATCGGTTGAAGGTGGAAACACATGTCTGTCGGTTTGATCCCGAATTAATCCGGCGTGCCGTGCTCCTTGAACTGAGCCGCCAGGGTCAGGTCTTTTTTGTCCACAACCGCATTCGTGATATTTACCAAATAGCCGAGCAGCTGCGGGCCCTTGTGCCCGAAGCGCGACTGGCTGTGGCTCATGCCCGGATGCCGGAAGACGAGCTTGAGCGGGTGATGCTCGACTTTGTCCGGCATAAATTCGATCTCCTTGTGGCCACTACCCTCATTGAGAACGGCTTGGATATCCCGAACGTGAACACGATTTTTATCAATGAAGCGGACCGCTTCGGTTTGGCAGATCTTCATCAACTCCGGGGACGGGTGGGGCGTTATAAACATCGTGCTTACTGTTATCTGTTGCTTGATCCAAGGAAGCCCATCACCCCACAGGCAGCCCAGCGGCTACGAGCTATTGAAGATTTCAGCGAGCTTGGGGCCGGTTTCACCATTGCCATGCGCGACCTTGAGATCCGTGGGGTGGGTAACATCTTGGGCCGGGAACAAAGCGGTCATATCGCTCGCGTAGGGTACGAGTTGTATTGCCAGTTACTTGAGCAGGCAGTAAGGCAACTGAAAAACTTGCCGCCCAAACCCCAATTCGACGTGGAAATCAACTTACCGTGCGCTGCCTACCTGCCCCGAACTTACGTGCCGGACCTCCGCACAAAGATCGACATCTATCGCCAATTGACGAGGGTACAAAACCAACAGGAGCTCGAACAGCTACGAGAAGCTTTGCGGGATCGGTTTGGCCCGCTACCGCCGGAAGTGGCAAACCTCTTCCACCTTGCCGAACTCCGTTTGGGGGCTCAGCAGTGGGCTATTTGCTCCATCCGTATCGAAGATCAGTTTGTGGTTTTCGGATACCTGATTCGAGCACTTGTGGAGGAATTGCGGGTACGTTCGCGGGGAAGATTACGGGTAGTTGACCATCGATCGGCTTATCTACCTCTTCCTCCTCAAGCGCTGAGAGGGCCGGGCCTGCTTCGCGAGCTAAAGTACTTTCTCCGACCAGCCTGAAGAAGTAGGACCTGCAAAGTGAGGTGCGGCTTGGCCATCAACGGCAGTCGTAATTTGTCGTAGTTGGCCTACCGCGTCCGTTTTCACGCCAAGAGATGCCTCAAAAGTTGGTTCGTGGACACAAGGGGGTGGAAAAGCTGGTGTTGCTGTCAGCTTGGAGCGGGACTTAAGTTATTCACGTTGCCAATCTGGGTTTGATTAATTTACGGAAGAAGATGCTAGTGGTCGTAAAAAAGCCGTGGCTAACGGGAACGACATCCGCAGCCTATCGATTTGACTGGCGAACTTTTGGTACAGTCGGCAGGAGGTCCTAACTTGCGCAGCTTCTTTGCCCCCAATGTAAATGAACTTAAGCGGCCAACGTGCTTCACGCTGTTTCCATGTCCCCCGGCACCAGTGTTTTTGCTTTCCGACAACAGCCGACCGGCTAAAGACCTCTAATCTCGTTTGCGAAGGAAGAATTTTTATCAGGTGCCGTATGCCAGGCGAATTGTGGGGGGCGTGGTGAGTGATAAAGTCGGACCGGCGAGATCCCCGAGCCGATCGCGATGGTCGGGCGCGGTTGGACTATTGAAGCGAATCCTTAGGCGGCTAGCCCCCTCAGGTCTAACGCGAGAGCTTTACGGGGCCTCGGCAGGAAGGAGACGGCTTGCTTTACGATATCTTCGCAAATGCCCGGGGGTTTAATCGGGACGCTACCAATCGACCTTCAGGCTTAGGTGGCGAAAGAAATCACAGTTGCCGGGTTGTCATGCAACGTCTTATATTTGCTGTCGCTTGTGATCTGTCGTTGGTCGTTCCGAAAATTTCGGGTTGCCGGGAAAACCGGCAGAACTGCGGGATGCTGGTCTGGCGTGGGCACCGAAACGGGTAACCAGTGACGAGCTCCGAGGGTCAAAATTGTGTCCGAAGAGTCGGAGTGCTTCTGAAGAGGGTGGTCGCTTGTGTGGATAAGGGAAAACTTTCCATCGGAGAATTAAGCCTTTGCGGGCCAGTAGAGACCGTGCGTTCATAGCGGCTGAGGATCTAAGGGAAGTATCTTATTGCAGCATCTTTTATCAATGAAATTCCTATAGCGTCTGAGCTCTTTACGTTGTGTGTTCTCTTTATCTTATCCATTTTCTGCACATTTCCAGGACATTCGTTTTGAAACGGCCGGGTGTGGTCTGAATCATTTGCCGGGCTTGACTCGTCTCTGGTTACGGAGGGAGTTCGAGGGCAAATTCACGGTGATGCCGGGCCCGAGAATGGTTTCTGATAGATGCATGTTGGCGCGATCGGCCTAGTGAAGATCGGTGTGAAAAACTGCTGGTCACAACCGGCCTGCAGCCAGTTGCGGTCTGCACCCATTATAACAGGGGGGCTAGTCATCTACGTTTGTAGCGTGCTTTCATTGGCGATTGGTTTCGCGGTGGGGGGTATGGCAAAGGGGCAGGGGATCTCTGAAACTCGGCCAGGACGGGAGTTTTGCCTGGTCCCACCGGCGCAAGGATTATTGAGCATCCAGGATGATTACTCTCCCCGAAATGGGGGAATTAACCCTTTTGGATTTTCCGAACCAACCTCGGACTTTTCGAAGGGAACGGGTCGGCCCTTACAAGCCGGTGCTCACAATTGGCACAGTGGTAGTCCACACCAGTCGAGAGGTGGGTTCGTAACATCCCAGTATGGTGGGTCACCAGCTCCTCATTCGGATGGAGTCCCACTCCCGCCCAATGCGGGCCTGCCTACCCCACCTGGTCCCGTTGCTGAAATCCGCCGGTTGGACGATGTAGAGATCCTGGCTCAGGTGGGCAGCAGCTGGATCCTGGCTAGAGATATTCGCCTCGGGGTTGCCGAGGTCTTGGAAGAGCAAATGGCTTCCATTTCGCCGCGGCAGCTCCCCGTTGTGGAGCGGATGGCCACAGTCCGAATTCTGGACCAAATGATCGAGACCCGGCTTTTATACCTTGCGGCTAAGCAGCGGATTCCTGCCGAACGCTGGGCAGCTATTGAGAAGCAGCTTTCGGCAGTGTTCGAAAAGGAGGAACTTCCACGGCGAATCAAGCAGGGGAAATTCTCCTCGCTTGAGGAGTATAAAGCCAAACTCGAGCGGCTAGGAAGTTCCCTTGAGCATGAGCGACGCCTGTTTACGGAAAGAGCCATTGCCTCCCAGTGGTTACTTCATGCCATCGGTCCCATAGCCGAGCCGGATCCCGCGGAACTCTTCGCCTATTATCGGGATCATCTCCACGAATTCGAAACTCCAGCACAGGCTCGCTGGGAGGAGGTTTGGGTGACACTGCCGCGGTACAGTTCGGGGGAGGAATCCTGGGCCAAACTTGCGGCCGTTGGAAACATGTTGCTCCACGGTCTGCCTTTAGAAGAGGCGCTGGCCCGGCAAGCTTCGGAGCCTCCACGATGTGAGGGAACACGACGGGATTGGATGCCCTTGGATTCCCCTCTTATCGACCCGATCGTCCAGCAAGCAGTCCTTCACTTGCCCGAGGGCGCGTGGAGCGAGATTTTCCGATCCGGTAATCGGCTGTACATTGTTCGCGTCTTGGAGCGAAAACAACCGGCGCGAATCCCTTTCACCGAAGCCCAAGCACAGATACGTAAACGAATCCTCGAGGAACGCCGGCGGCAAAGAATCCAGAGCTACTTAGCGGAACTACGGGCTCAAACCACCGTGTGGACTGTCTTTGACGGCGATCCGCAGGTAGTTGCATGGCGTCAGATGTGGTCTCAGTCGGGAAGATAATTCTCGGCCAGGGTGGACACGCGGCGAGGCCCCTTTGTCGACTAATGGATCCTTGCCAGGGCTTCGAGCGCCTGGCGACAAAGCTCGTTTACAGCTTCCTCGCATGATCCTTCGGCAATAATACGAAGGATGGCTTCTGTGTTGCTGGGACGGCACAATAGCCAACGGTCGTGCCAATGAAGACGAAGACCATCCGAATGATCCACTCCTGCATCGCCGAAAATATGAATAAGCCGGTCGAAAACAGTGGGCAGGCTGGCCGCGGGGATCGGCACTTTTAGTTTGCGCATTACAAACTGGGGTAATTGTTGAACTAATTCGGCCACAGTGGCATTGTGACTTGCCATGGCTTCGAGTATAAGAGCCATGCCCACGAAGCTGTCGCGAATCCACCCCACCCGGGGATCGATAGGACCACCGTTGCCTTCCCCTCCGAATACTGCTTGGTGCTGTTGCATGGCGGCAACTACATGAGCTTCCCCTACGGGAGCACGGACACAGGGGACCCCAAATGCTGAGGCGATGTGTTCGTTCATCATACTTGTGGCACAATTGATAACAACGGGACCTGGCCTTTTACCAAGCACATGGCGGAGGCAAAGAGCAAGTGTACACTCCTCGCCCACAAACCGGCCTGAGCCATCAACAATGGCGACGCGGTCTCCGTCAGGATCCTGGCAAAAAGCAATATGGACGTCGGCCTTCGGAATTTGCTCACACAACTCGGCGAGATTTTCTGCCAGCGGCTCCGGCGGATGGCGAAAAGACCCGTCTGGCGCGAGGCCCACACCGATCACCTTGCATCCAAGCTCTTCGAGAAGTCGTTTTGCCAACAGGCCTCCGGCGCCTCCATTAGCGTCAACGAGGACACGGTAGCGCTGCCGACGAACAAGTTCCGTGTCGACAATCTGCAAAACTTTGGTGAGATGAAAAAGCTGGGCCATCGGCTGGGACGTAAGCGAAGGCTGGCCCACAAGGGACTCAACATACCCCAGCTCCCCGAGACGATATCCCCGAATGACCTCAGCGGCATGGGCCGGGGAAAGCATTTTGCCCTGATCATCGAGCAGTTTGATCCCGTTTTGATCGGCGGGATTATGGCTGCCGGTGATTTGAACCGCGCCGGCTGCTTGCAAGCAACGGATTGCAACCCCAACGGTCGGTGTGGGCACAATTCCTAAGTCGATGACGGCTCGACCACAAGCCTGAAGGGCTCCCACTACTGCGTGCCACAACATCTGGCTGCTTCGCCGACTGTCACGGCCGACGAGGATAGCACCTTTTGGCAAGAGTCGGGATGCCGCGGCCACGTAACGCACGACGTTATCGGCACGCAGTTGCCGCCCAACCACCCCGCGCATGCCGGAAATGCTGAGGATCGGTTCATCGTTTTGCATGAGTGTGAAGCCTCGCACGACGTTCTGGGTGCTTCGACTGAGGTTTTCCCCGGCTCCCAGGGGGTTGATCCGCAAACAGATCGTTCCCGGAATCAATCCTGCGCGAGTGTTTTAAATTTGCTGCCCTTTGAGGTTTCCCAAGCGTCGAAGAGCCTGACTCCAGAGCTTGCCAATTTTAATCAATCCGCAGGCTTGAGACGCAATCGCGGTGGCCTAGCTTCCTGTTCCCTCGCAAGCACCGATCGCCCCTTTGCCGGAGGATAATCAAGGAATCTTACCCCTTTGTGAAACTCTACAGCAGGAAAACGGCGGGTGTTAGGAGAGGGGCATAACTTTGACCGAGGCTCAAAGACGCGCATCTCGCCATGTTATCTTTCGTTCCCCACAGACCTTTTTGCTTTTTTCGTTCCCACAAGCGGATGCTTCGGAATAATCCGTACCTCTGGTAGAAATTCCACTGTGAAGATGCCCTTTCGCTGGAGGTAAGGGGCAAAAGGCTTCTGTTGCGACCTATATTTGACTGAGAGGTCTCCGAACACGGCGGTACGGTAATCCCTCCGAGGGTGGATGCCGCCCGCAAATCGAGGCGTAGGTCCCGTGTCAAACCGGAACGGACCATGCCAGGACCGCCGGCCCCTTGCGAAGAAAGAAAGCATACGCAGCAGTTGGCACGATGTAGTGGCGTTCCCATTGCCATCCTTTTGGTACTTGCTTTTCTCATGCCACGGGCTTGGCCTGATGACGATCGGAACGGTCCGGGCTTTCCTGAAAGTTCGTCTTGGGCCCACAGAGCTGAGCTCACCGACGCGAAGAAAGGCGTGGCTGTCCACCGCGCCACCTTAGGGCACTACCCAGAAAATGAAGCCGATAGCCCAGCTATTGACGGGCTCCCCTTCTTTCACTTCGGCCGGCTGTACCTGAAAGGTGGCACGAACGACTCGGGATCGGTCGTGTCCTCGCTTGCGTCTCATCGGCCCCGCATCAACAACTCTATGGTGCTCGAAAGTTTGTGGACGGCCATAAATCAGCTGGTGGAGGGTGGCCTCGCCGCTTCAACACCTCTGGCATTGGTGGAGCCGTACCGGGTGGGACCTTTATTCTTAGCTTCAGGTATGCTAGCAGGCTCTTATCGAGGCCTGCCTTTTGCCGAAGGCCGGATGGCTAGGGAAGACGCTCCTGTCGATGGATGGACAACTGGCTTCTATCTGGACGCTGGGAGCGAGCTGATTGCGGCAGCGCTGGCTTACGATTCCACGGCTCATGAAGCACCAGCTTTTGCGAGAAGACTGGATAGGTTTGCCGCAGATTTCCTGACTGTTGTTGGCGAGCAAACTCCCAAGAATGTCGATCTATTAATTCAGCTTCTGGAGAGGCTTCACGAGGTGGTTCTCACCGGGGGGTATTGTCGGCAAGCCACCAATCCAATTGTGGTCCACAGGATTGGCCGCTTCAACTGTGTGAGTGCCACGATCGTCTTCGTGGAGGTTTGCCGACGGCTTCGATGGCACACTGCGCCAATCGGGCGTCCTGGGCATGTGGCCTGTGTGGTGAGCACCTCCGGGCGATTCTGGTTTGTCGAGCCGACACTTCGTCCCTCCGTGTGGTCGGAGGCCATTCGGCCGGCGGGGGTTGTACCCCATGTCACCACCGGCGAAGAGCTCCACGGAAGTTTGGTGTCGCCTTTATTCCCAGATGAGTGGCAGGTCCTCACGCCTAGCGAGCTAGTCGGAACCGTTTACTTTAATCGAGCTGTCGATCTTTTGGCGGTGGGTGAGTTCGCGGCTGCATGCCGGGCCCAACTGGTTGCCGTATGGCTTAGTCCTAGAAGTGCCGCCTCGTGGGAAAATCTTGTTGGTATTCTGAACAATTGGGCGGTTAATGAAGTCCGTGCGGGCCGACTAGCTCGGGCGCGCAAACTCCTTCAATGGGGCCAGCTCATTGCGCCAAACGATCCAACGTTGGGCGAAAACTGGCGGCGTCTTGGCGAGTGGTACGACTCATCCTATTACCCCGGGGCAAAATGTCCGTAACGCGTCACTGTGGAGCTCATGAGTCAATGAGCCCGGCTATGACGTAGTGCTCGTAAATGGCCGACGCGAAGACCGGGCTCCGGGGTGGCGGCTTTGTCGCCGGGCATGGCAAGGGGGGGAAGCCCCTTGACAGCGGTCCTCCGACTTAGCAGTGGTTACCAGTAGGGAAATTTTCCTTTAGGGGCCGGAAGTCTTCGTCCGCGGGTGTACACCACGATCGCAGGCTTTTTTCGCTGGAAATTGTGGACAATTTGTGTTTGGGGTTCGGTTCGACGCCCACTGATCTCGCTTCTGAGCGCCGCGCGGATCTTTCGCGATATCTCGAGTCGGCCAGTACGTGCGCTTCTTGGTCTGAGTTGATTCCCAGAATAGTTAGTCCCAATTGGAAACAATTCATGCGAAACATTAGCGGATTAATGATGTACGAAAGTTAGGGGCGCGCTGCCACCATATCTTTAAGGAGGTTTGGTTAGAGGTTGGTTGGACTTCTGGGGTTTGCCTACCGCTTGCATAGGACGGAAGTAAAGGGTTCGTTTAGCGTGCCAATCGGAATTTCGCCTCAGTAAAAGGGAAATTCGTTGCGATCGGGAATTTCGGCCGGAAGCTCGCTGGAAAGTGTTAAGGGGGTCTCGTGCAACGCTTTGGGGTGGGCGACGGCGTCTTCAGAACTACGCGCTTTGCGCGAACTGACCTGGGCAGAGCGAACGAAAACCAATTTCGCTGAAATAGCTGGCCATTGCTGGAATGGCGTTCAACCGGAGGATTGAGGTTGTGGCCCCAAAAGCCAAATTCAGCCGGTCGGGCCATTAGCGAGGTTTCGATCTCACACTGCCGGAATTACCTTGCCTCCTTGGCGAAGTCACTAATATCTGTCACCTTGCGGAGTTTATTAGATGCGTCTCACTTTGCGGAACCTCCTGGCCTACAGGCACGGTTTGCTCGGTCCTCAAGAGGCTGAAGAACTTGCCCGAAAGATTCAGGAAAGCCCGTTCGCCAAAGAATTATTGGAGCGAATCGGTGAGGTTGTTCGCCGGCGCTCGCTGGAGGCCCCGGAAGTTGAGGACCAACGGGCTCGTCTTGATCCAAATACGGTCGCTGAGTATCTAGATCACGTCCTCCCCCCGGAACGCGTTCCGGATTTTGAGCGGATATGCTTTGAATCTGACGATCAGCTAGCGGAAATTGCTAGTTGCCACCTCATCCTCACAAAGGTTTTGACAGAACCGGTCCCGATCTCTGATGCTTCCCGACAGAGAATGTATGAGCTTATCGCGCAGGGAATCGCGGCAGCTACACCCACTGGGGGGACCACGACTACCCCACCGGACGCTCCATCCGGTAGCGGGGTGCTTCCATCCTATGCTCAGGCAAGGCCAACTAGGCATGCGGGCTTGCGTCCTTCGGGTTTCCAACTTGTGTTACGACTTGTGGTGACTGCCTTCTTGGGGGCGGTGGGAATGGGGTTGGGGGTAGTGGGACTTTTGCTGTTGACGGGTCAGCTCCGCGAGGATAGCGCCGTGATGGCCTTTCTGCGAGGCCGTCCGCCAAATGCAATAAGGAAGTCGGTTGCGGATGCGGGTCGGTCAGGGGCTGAAATACCCCCGGCTCAGGACATTGGGCCCAGGGTACCTGCGGCCGACGGTCCACCTTCGAGCGAAAATGGGAGTTTTCCCCGACTGGAAGAGCCCATCTCGGGAGATAAGACTCCGTCCGAGCCTGGCGTGCTGGAGGATAAGCTTTCAGGTCCCGACGCCGATCTGATGCGAGAGGGGGCTCAAGTTCCGAAGCCGGGACCACCGGTCGCAGCCTCAAGCCTTGATAGGATCACTGAGGGAGTTGCAGAATCTTCTTCCCGAGATGAGGAGTCTTCCACAGCTCGGGGGGCAACTCTCCAGCAGCCCGAGGGGGTTCTGCGCCAGTTCAAACCAGGGGAATCGGCTCCAACCCCTGCGGATACTCCTCCTCCTGCCCAGGAAGCGAAGGGGCTGAGTTTGGAGTTCGACGCTAGCTCGGAGGTTTTGCTGGTCTTTGACGAGGGAAGTAGTGAGTGGCGCTGGGTGGCTCCGAAAAGTCAGCTTGCGGCCGGGCCGGATTACTTAGCGGTTCCGGGTTTTTACCCTATCGTGAGGTTGGGGGGTCAGTTAAGCATTAAATTACATGGTCCAAGTAAGCTCAGTTTCCTCCTGGGTGCCAGCCCTAACGAAATAGTGCTCCGGGTGGCATTCGGGCGATTGGTGTTTCACGATGTGCCGGAGCGTTGGGTTGTCTGCATCGCGCCGCCTGTTGATGTCCGGGTGGTTGCTACATCCTCTGGTGCTCACTGGGCTATTGAAGTCTATGGGAAGCATTGTGGGCCAGAAGTGCCTTTAGGGGCGGAGCCTGCCCTAGCCAGGCTCTACCGGGTGAATGGTCAGGTGGCGGTTGTTCCTTCGTCGGGGGAGTTTCTTCAGTTGGACGAAATTGCAGAGCTGACCATCCAAAACTCAGGGGCTATTTTGGACAAGCCAAAAACCCTCCCGGAATGGACGAGTTGGGAGCAACGTATCGACCCGGTCGACAAGCTAGCCCGGGGTGTTGTCGTCGGGGAGTTGCAGAAGGGGAAAACCCCGTTAGTGGCATTTCGTGAGTTTGCGAGAAATCGTCGTGAAGAAGTGCGTTTCTTGGCATATCGTGCTCTGCATGCTGTGGAAGATTACGATCCCCTTGTGGAGAGTTTGGGTAACCGCGAAGACAGCAAACGGTGGAAAGATATCGCGAAGCTTTTAGCACAGGCATACACCGGCGGAAGTCCTGCAGTTGAGAAAATAACAAGTGCTGTGGGACAACGGTACGGGCCGGATGGCACCCGAATGGCACAGCTTGTGTTTAACCTGGCAACTAAGTTGGAAGCGTCCCAATACAAGGAGTTAGTTGACGCCCTTCAATCTTCGGAGATGGCGATTCGCGTAATGGCTCTGTGGCGACTTGGGTTGGACTCAGGAAGTGATCGCGGGTTTCGTCCCCTGGATGATCCTCGAAACCAGCGATCCGCCCTCAGGCAATGGGAGGACTGGGTGCGAGGGCTGTCCAAAAGCGCCGGTGAGCCGGGAATGGGTATCCCGCCCGAATTGATCCCCTAGCGCTACGACCTGTCCGCCCTGAGCCCACGTGTTAAGCCAATTTTCGTAACCAATCCGTGTGATATCAGGTACGCCATGATGGCCGTGCTAACCAGTTGACAAAAAATCTGGGCAGGCGCGGCGTCTCTCCAGTTCGAAGGATCTTTCCCATTTGGCTTCCCGGTGAGAAGGACAAGTTTTTGAGCCCGGCTGGGGAAAGTTCGGCCCGCTGGCTCCGTCAAAAGCTGGGTCCTCCTCAACATTCGAAAACTTCATCGGGCTTGCTTTTGCAATCCTAGGTTTTCACCCACCTGCCACAGCAAGGACGAGCTGAGTGGTTTTTGAGGTTGGGTGGAAGGCTCTTTTTAGCTCTGAGCGGCCTCGGTCCTCGTTCCAGGAGACCATCGGGCTCTTCGGGCGCGTTGCTCGTCGCCTTTAACTTCGGCTTTCCCCAGCTACTTCGTAAAGAGATTGACGGGCCCATTTCCTGTCGCACCATTTATTGACACGGGGTTGAACTGTGGCGAGGATAAAATAGCACACTGATAGGTTTACGGGAGGCATAGAAAAAATAGTGTGGGCAGTTGGAAATGGCGATGGTGACGAATCTACAAGGACAAAGTCAAAATCGCATGGTGGTTGGTGGGAATTCGTTGTCATAGTCTGGTTTTGGTGTTTCTTACCTAAAGGGAGGGGTTGCCATGAACTCGACGGTACACCGGCGCAATTTCCTGGAGCTGTCCCTGGTAGGAACAGGCATGTGTGGGTTGGGCCTTGGCTTTGGGGCTTCGGCTTGTGGGGAGCTTATTCCCCGAAGTCCGAAGCTTATCAGCCCCGGGTGCCGGCGGTCGAAGGTGAAAATCGCTCGGCTTTATTTAGGGACACCGGGTGGTCATTGGCCGAACCCGAAAATGGATATTTCGGCCGAGCGGGAAAGTTATAACCGCTTCTTCCAAGAAAATGCTCAGGAATTTGCGGATGTTGATTTCTTTGTGGACGAATTAATAACTTCTGTTTCGCAACTTGAGGCTCTTGCCGACAGGATCGCACAAGCCGACGGAATCCTCGCGATTCATTTGAGCATGGGAATCAGCGCGGTACTTCAAGCGCTGGTGAATATGGGCAAACCGTTGATGTTTTTTGCAGTTCCCTATTCCGGGCACGAGTGGGTGAGACTTGGGCCGTTGGTTCGCCAAGACCAACCTCCGCCTTTTGATGCCATTTTAAGCGCGGACAAGCGCGATCTGATAGCAGCAGTGCGGCCAATCCGCGCCCTGCATCATTTGCGCGAGGCTAAAGTGGTCAATGTGACCCTCCGGCCTACAGGAAGATTTCACCAGGAGATTCAAGCCAAATTTGGCACAGAAATAAAGCACATTGGCCTAGAACCGGTGGTGGCAGTTTACGAAAAGATTTCCGATCGCGAAGCGGAGGCTGAGGCGGAGCGGTGGATGAGTGCCGCCAAACAGATCGTGGAACCAACCCGGGAAGAGATTGTTCGGTCTTGCAAACTTGCTTTGGCTTTCGAGCGCCTCCTGGACGAGGAGGATGCTACAGTGCTCACTGTGGACTGTTACGGCACAATGTGGGACCGGACAATTAAGCTTCCGGCCTACCCCTGTTTAGGATTCTCCCGACTGAACAGCATGGGCTGGGGCGGCATTTGTGAATCGGATCTTCGGTGTGCCCTGACGCACATCATCTTCCAGGGACTGGTAGGCCGACCCGGTTTTATCAGCGATCCAACGGTCGATCAGTCAACAAACACAATTATTCTCGCGCACTGTATGGGTACGGTGCGGATGCACGGCCCGACCGGTCCCGACCTGCCTTTTAAGATTCGCTGCGTGATGGAACGGCAGGAGGGGGTCGTCCCTCAGGTATTTATGACCGTGGGTGAAAGAGCCACCCAAGCTCTTCTGGTCGACCCCAACACCATGCTTTACTTCACCGGGGAGATTGTGGATACTCCTGACGTAGAACGCGGCTGCCGAACGAAGATCACCGTTCGAGTTGACGGTGATGTAGAACGCTTGTGGCGGAATTGGTCGTCCGGACTTCATCGGCAAACCTGTTTGGGCGACATCCGCAAAGACCTCGAGCGATTCTGTCGACTTGCTCGGGTGAACCTCATCAATGAGTTGGCTTAGCTGGTTGTGGCAGCGTTCCGCCGTAGCCAATTGGTGTTTGGCCCCAGAAGGTAATAGGCACGTTTAAGCTCCGCCCTGCCCCGGCGACTAATTCATCGTGGCGCGGAAAAATTTCAGGCGGCTTTTTCAAGAGGCCCCACGGACCCCGGCGGCATGAAACCGGGCATTACGCTCTTGGCGTGACCGGCCCCCGAGGAAATTCGCACGGTTTGTTATCTAGGAAACGCCTGATCGGTCTACAATTCCGGTGCGTTTGGAGGTTGCGTTAGCCCTGGGTGCGGGAGATGCTAAACAAGGCTCAGCTAGTCTCCCAGCAGGTGGTGGCGTAGAAAGCTAGGGGGTAGGCGGGCGCGCAAAAAAATACCGCTGAGGCGAGGTTGGTGGGTCATCCCTCAGCGGCGAATTCTCGAAACAAGCGACAACTCTACCGGTGTGCTAGCCGATCCTTCCTCGCACCTTTGCATTTTTTGGCGGAAAGGATCGCCGGAAGAGGACGTTAGGGGAAATATACCACCTCACGGCGGTAGGTTTTTTTCCTAAGTATCTTGCGTGGGCATGGTGCAGCTCGGGAAACGGCACTTCAAGCCGAACTGCGCACCCTTGGGCGGACCGGCAGCCAAGTCTGTTGAAGGTTGCGAGATTCAGGTTTGAGGATGCCGGCCCGAAAAAGGCTATTAATAAGCCTTATAAATTCCTGGCATTGCCACCATGTGCTCGTACGAGCCGTTCTCGTCGGGCTTTACCGGCGGCTCGGCATCCCAAGTCCATTTCTCAGGCGGCGGCACCTCGGCCGGACCCTTTGCAACTGCCTCATCCCAGCGAACAACCTGGCCCGAATAGGTGGCCATTCGTCCGAGCACAGCGGTCATGCTGGCATCGGCCCCGTGATACCCGTCGTTGAGCGGACGGTCCTCCATTATCGCCTGGATCAAGTGCCGGTGCTCTTCCACATAGGGATTCACCGAGGGACCTCGATAACGCCATGTCACTTCGCCATCGATCGCACCATTGCAATTGGAATATCCTTTGGTGCCGTGCGCATGTTCGGACACATTGTTCCAGCAATTAGGAATGTGCCGGCATTGGCTAAACATCTTGGTACCATCGGCATAAGTAAATTCCACAAAGTGGTGGTCGTAGATGTGACCTACGTTGTGGTTGTGCCGAGCACCTGTGCGGACCTGTCGGCCGCCCATTCCGTTGGCTTCCACCGGATGGCCTTTGTGGACCCAATTTGCGATGTCTAAATTGTGGATATGTTGTTCGCAAATGTGGTCCCCAGACAACCATACAAAGTAGTACCAGTTGTGCACCTGGTATTGCATTTCGGTTTGGTTGGGACGACGATCGCGGATCCATACACCGCTGCCATTCCAATAGACTCGTGTATACATCAAATCGCCTATGGCCCCTTCATGGATTTGGGCGATGGTTTCCCGATATCGCGGATCGTGTCGCCGTTGAAGCCCCACCACCACTTTGAGGCCTTTTTCATCAGCAAGTTTATTTGCTTCACATAAGACCCTGTAGCCCGGAGCATCGGTGCAACAAGGTTTCTCCATGAACACATGTTTGCCTTTTTCGATGGCGTAGAGATAATGCCAAGGTCGGAACCCCGGTGGCTCACACAGCAGAACGATGTCCACGCCGCAATCGATAGCTGCCTTGTACGCATCGAGCCCTACGAAGACGCGATCGTTGGGGATATCCACCCGACCTTTGAATTTGGGTTCATCGCGGAGGGCCTGAGCCACTCGGCGTGCGCGATCTTCGAAGGCGTCGGCCACGGCGACAATCATAGTATTTGGGGCGGCTTGAAGACAATCCTGGGCGGCACCGTGGCCTCGTCCCCCGGCCCCGATCAAAGACACTTTGAGAATGTCGCTTCCTGCGGCATGGGCCATCCGTGCTATTCCAGTCTGGGTAACCAGAGCAGCCGAGCTTACCACCACTCCCGAAGTTTGCAGAAAATCACGGCGCGTCCCTTTTGTGCGACTCATACTGGCTTTCTCCTTTCTGCAGACCCCGCAACTTGCGTTTTGACAGCCAACAGTTTGATTGCAACATGCTAAGCAACCCCCAACGCCACGCCCACTTCGGCAAAAGCTTGCCGCAGCCTATTAAACCCTAGCCAACAATTGTTCGCAATTCTTGGGCTCCCACCTTTTTCCAAAACACGTAGTTTTGCCATGCCTGACATTGGGTCGTTCCAAGAGCAGGGAAAGCTGGTCAGCGCTTCCGGACGTCTCCCCGGTGTCGGACTATTGGCTGCATGCTGTAAAACATGCTTTCTACTGACTCCATGTCAATTTCCTTCGGAAACCTCATTAGGGAAGGTATCCGGACATCCGGTGTCCACTGGGGAGAAATTTCCACGAGGCAGAAATGCTGCCAAGCAGCTGCGGCAGGGCAGATCTTTCTTAAGTGTTTCTTTAGCCCGCCAAAGGGCCGATATCCTTTTAGCTAAACTGCGCCACTGGGAGCAAATAATCCCGCGGCAATTTGATCAAAATGTCCGAGCCCCCTGCAGGCGCTTGCGCTCATAACCGATATTGCCAAATACTTTTCCCCGCAAGCATTGGGGACGATGGGTGGTGTCTGGCTTACTATCGTTTTCCACCCTGGGCTTTAATGTATTCCTTCACAATTTGAGGATCAGGCTCAAACAACCGGGCCTCCTCTGGTGTGGGCCAGCGTAAGGGTCGAATAATTCGAAAACCTACGAATGGAGCGTCCGTGAGAAACCATATACTTTGCGGGATTTGAGGGTCCTGCATCTTCCAATCGGGATGTGAACCACGGCGAGCTGCACTCCGGCAGTCCTCGGGGTCGTCATCCCAGGATCCACCCCGAACCACAATGGGGTACTCCTCCTTAGGAACTGCCCAGGGGTTCTTCACAGTTTTCCCCACGAAGCGTTTATAAAAATCGGGCACGTATTGGTCCATAACCCACTCAGCCACATTGCCATGCATATCGTAAAGGCCCCACGGGTTTGGTTTCTTCTGGCCTACTTTCTGATATTTGTCATTTGAGTTCTCGAAGTACCATCCGTACTCGCCGAGCTTCTCCGGATCATCTCCGAAAGAGTAAGCTGTGGTAGTACCGGCGCGGCAGGCATACTCCCATTCGGCTTCCGTGGGAAGACGATAATACCGACCGGTGTTGATCGTGAGCCATTTGCAATACATTCGCGCAGAATATTGCGTCATGCAAATGGCCGGATAACCTTCCCGACCCATTCCGAATGTCATGTCCGTATACGCCGCAGTAGGCCGGGCGATCGCATCGATCATCTTCTCCCAAACACTTTGGGGGCGATTTTCGCGCTCCCTCCGCAACTTTCGGTATTGGGCGTCCAGTTTCAATGCCCAGGCATCGTATTGTTCCCACGTGATCTCATACTTGCTCATCCAGAATGGTTCAATCTCCACTTCGATCTGAGGTCCTTCATCGTCACGCCGGCCTGGTTCGTCTTCGGGACTACCCATAAGGAACTTTCCGCCAGGAATGGGGACCATCTCAATTTTGATGTCAGTGCCCGGGATGATCTCCGTGTAAGGTTTCATCTCGGCTTGAGTGGTGGCTTCTGCTTCGGGGATTTTTGTTTCAGGTCCCGGTTTGAAAATCTTTAGCACTTCCTCAGCAAGAAGGTCATTGGGGTCAAATCCCTCAGGCAACTCCTCCTGCGCAAATGCGCCGGGCATGACCAACCAAGCGAGGACACATGCCAAGCCAGCGAAAGCCAGTGGCCAACCTTGGTGGCAACCTCTAGTCGCAAGTCGTACCCAATTCGTCATGATCTTGCACGCACCTCCTTCGATTAAAACCCTCATGTGGCCTCAACAGAACACCATAAACACCCAGGATTTTTGTCAGAAGTCGGTAAAATAGCCTGGGTCCTCGGCCCATGCTTTCCCCTGGAACGTACTTCGACACGCAAAATTACGCCCGGATAGGAAATAGAGGGCCGGGTCAAACTTGCTTGAACTTAATAGCACACAATTTTTACAAACTGCCTATTCTAGGGCTTCGCGAAACGGAGTGCAAACCCCCGCCAAAGATGCTTCCTCGGAATTTAGGGAGGCTCGGGATTGATCATCGGATGTCTTCTTGCTTAGATCTGCCTCGTTGTCGGCTAGCCTCCGGTAGCAGCGCGTGTTTCCGGGTGGAAACATCTGCTCAGGTACGCAATCGCCCTTTTTGAGTAATTTCTGCGTGCCTAATCGGCCCCTCTGAGCTGAGAAAAGGCTTTTGGAGAAAGTTCCGGAACTTCCCGCGGAAGAGGGCTCGCTCAGGGGGTGCCAACCCAGCCTTCAGGAAGTCTGGCATTTGTTGAGGCAGAAATTTATGGACAGCTAACTGCTCTTTGCACCTCTTTCTGGGAAGGTTCAGGTGTATCGAAGTGCCTCTCACCTTTGCCCTCCAGTAAAATGGTGCGAACGTTGTCCTCTGCGGGAATGGGTTATGTCTCGTTTCTGCGGCGACATTTTTGGGGAGTCCCAAGATCCTGCAGCACGATAAGAAAAACTGGCGGGGTGACAGGGTAAGCATTCGGTGGAAAAGAATTGGCACGATGATTCTCAACTATTGCCTTATTACGGTGGCGGTAGGTGTGTTGTGGAGCTCACCTGGTGGGGCGAGGAGCGAAGGAGAGCCTCGGCGGTTTGAGTTTACAGGCGAGGCAATGGCCGCGCCGGTGAAAATCATAATCTATACCGAGGAACCCCAGAAGGCCGCCTTTGCAGTGGAGAGGGTTTTCCGCCGGATCAATGAGCTAAACTCGTTGTTCAGCGATTATGATCCGGAGAGCGAATTAAACCGGCTTTGTCACGGAGTCCCTAGCGGAACGCCCATGCCGGTGAGCCCGGCACTGTGGGATATTTTGGTCCGGGCACAGTATTTCAGCGAACTTACCAGCGGAGCGTTCGACATCACCGTTGGGCCGGTAGTCCGCCTGTGGCGGCGGGCAAGGCGTCAACAGACACTTCCGGAGCCGCATCGCTTAGCAGAGGCCAGTCGCTCCATAGGTTATCGAAAGGTGAATTTGGACCTCGCTACTCGGCAAGTGACATTATTAGCGAATGGCATGCAACTCGATTTGGGGGGGATCGCTAAAGGATATGCTGCGGATCAAGCCGTCCAGCTTCTCCGAAAAGAGGGGATTTCGCGGGTCCTTGTTGATGTTGGTGGAGATATCTGCCTGGGTGATCCGCCACCCAATGCAGCCGGATGGCGGATTGCGATCGAACCTTTGCGGGCGGATGATTCACCACTCCAAATCCTGCTTTTGAGCCGCTGTGCGGTCGCCACAAGCGGGGATACCCAAAGGTACGTGGTCATCAACGGCACGAGGTATTCTCACATCATAGACCCCCGCACGGGGTGGGCGATGACTGGGAATATGTCGGTAACGGTAGTAGCCGCAGACGGAACCACGGCCGATGCCATGGCCTCCGCCATTCGCGTTCTTGGTCCTAAAGAAGGCCTGCCTTTGCTGGAAAAATTGCCCGGGGCTGCAGCTTTTGTGGCCTTTCTCCCCGATCATGCTCCCCCGGAGCAAAAACCGCAGGTGTGGATGTCCGAAACATGGAA
Organism: uncultured Thermoguttaceae bacterium; assembly: GCA_938084835.1. Lineage (GTDB taxonomy): Bacteria > Planctomycetota > Planctomycetia > Pirellulales > Thermoguttaceae > DTLM01. The sequence goes on along the minus strand of CALKER010000018.1, from coordinate 120,598 downwards.
CAGCCTTCTTCGAATCCCCGTTCCAGAGGATGACAAGGTCGAGGCTTATAATGGCAACTGAGCAAATCGTTGCCTTCGTCAACAGTTTGCTTTGATCCAAATCGAAGTGGCTAATCCATGAATGTTCCGAAAAACCGCAGGCAAATGTGGTGCTTATCGGGAATATGTCAAAACCAAGCGAGAAAACTTCATACAAGGCACACAGGCTGGCCAAGTGGCCATCAAGGCCGAGGGTGATCCCGGGTTCCGCCGGAGGCTCTCGGAAGATCCTTCCCACCTAGTTTTGCATGTTCGGGCAGAAAATACTGAAAATGGAAAAGTGAGACTATCGCGCGCAAATTACCAGATAACTTTTTACTCGAGAGCTTCTTCGCGGCAGGTTCGGATGCGAACCTGTTTGGAAAAACGTGATTTCGGTCAACCAATCGCTCCCAGCTCGAACGGAGGGTTGCACGCTCGTGAATCTTATTTGTGGGAACAAAAATCCTCGTTGGCAGGGGCGGATCTTGGTGGCTGTTGCCGCTTTGATGTGGAGCTCTAGCGGCGTTTTTGTCAAAGCCGCGCCGGTTTTTGCCTCGTGGCCAGAAACCCAACGAGGGATTCTCCTGGCATTTTGGCGAGCCGTTTTTGCAGCAATGGTCCTTCTGCCGTTCGTGCGGCGCCCAGTCTTTCCTTCAAGCCTCATCCCCTTAGGTATTGCCTTTGTCATGATGAACATTTGTTACCTTTCGGCAATGGTGATGGGCACGGCGGCTAACGCGATTTGGCTTCAGTACACAGCGCCGGCATGGGTATTTGTGTTTAGCACACTTCTTTTCGGTGAGCGGGCCTCCGGGAAGGATTTAGTGGCATTGACTTTTGCTCTCGCGGGCGTTGGGCTCATTTTGGGCTGTGAGCTCTCCGGTGGATTTGATTGGGCAAGTCGCCAGCAGTGGGGAACTCTCCTCGGCGTTGCCTCAGGACTGGCTTACGCCTTGGTCCTTGTCTTCATGCGGAGGGTTCGGCACATCGAGGCTGCCTGGATTATCGCTTTCAATCACTTACTTGTAGTTGTAGTGCTTCTACCAGTGATCATTTGGTGGGGTATTTACCCAAGCAAGCTACAACTTGCTGTCTCCGCGGCCTTTGGGGTTTTTCAGATGGGAATCCCATACGTTCTTGTTTTTTATGGCCTTGGCCGCATTTCAAGTCAGGAGGCGGTGGTCATCGGCTTGATCGAACCGGTTGTGATGCCGCTATGGGTCTATTGGGCATGGGGTGAGGTCCCAGCATGGTGGACCTTGGCCGGGGGAAGTGTAATCTTGTTGGGGCTCGCTGTACGTTACGGCGTTCTTGAGCAGTCAGGAACAAGTGAGGAAATGGCCGCCCAATCCCCGAGTGGCATGCGGGCCGAAACGCTGAGCTCCGAAAAATCGTCTTTGGGGTGTTGAGGGGGAGAGGTCCCATCAAAAGGTTGTACCTACTAGTGTAAGCTCGACGCACGATATCTTACTAGCTTAATCATTCAAGTGATATAACATGAAGGACCGCATAAAATGAGGGTTCGCATCGACTGGTCAAGGGGCAAACATCCGGGACAAGATTCGTTAAAGGGCTTTTCGAAAAGGAACGGGCTTTTAGAAAAGAGATACCAAAGCTCCTACTATGCGGGTTTGTTCTCCTGAAACTATTTGGTCTGAAGCAGTTCAAGCGAGTATTCCCCCGATAGAAGGGTATATAACCTTCCTATCGAATGCATGGGCTGAGCAAAATCGCTAAAACACGCAAAGTTTTACGAATTGGTTGCCGATTCTGAACCTGGAATTCCTTAACATCAGGTTTCTTAACCTTGTTTGATCATCGAGCTGGGCGATCAGGAAAATCCTGTGGGTTCCGACTAAGGTTGTCGTTATTGTCACCGTGAGCTGGCTTGTTGAAACGCTCGAAATACATCGGCAGGAAATCGCGGAGGTTCTTGGGCGAACTCTGCGGTTGCCTGGGGCCGTAGAATTCGCGCTGTGCTATGGTCAGGAATTGAAGCTTGCCCTAACCCGGCCGGGGATTCTCATTCGGCTGAGGTCGAAGGTAGGCGAGATTGACCTGCTGGTGCCGGAGGGTAAACTCCTTCCCGCCGATTACCGAAATCCTTCGCCAACCAGCCGAGCCATCATGGATACCTTGGCCCAGGAATTGGCAGTGATCTTATTTCCGGAAGATTTCGAGGCCACTGCCTCCTGTGAAATTTGTCCGGAATTATGGGCCGCAGCCGGGATCGGCTCTGAGTCACCCCATGGCGTTCACGTTCGGTACGTTGCTGGCGAGGGGGAAATTGTTGCAGCGCTTGTCGCTTTGGGCAGGGAGCCTGAGCTGAGGAAAAATTTCGTTCCTGAGGACCCGGAGGGGCAAGGAAAAGCACTCTCCGCCCCAGTCGGAAGTGCTGAGAAGGAATTCGAGGGATTGGGCGGTGCTACCCGGGCCCCGGAGGCCTCCGACTGGAATCCGGCCGCCGGCTCGCGGGCCAAGCGAAAGGATGTTTCCGCCTATTTGCGGACACTTCTTCGCGTCCCATTACGCGCGAGCGTGACCCTGGCTCGGCGGAAGCAGCCCGTTGCCAATATTCTCCAGTTGAGCCCCGGCACAATTATTCAGTTCGAAAAATCTTGTGAGGAGCTTTTGGACCTCGAAATCGCAGGTCGAATAATCGCACAGGGAGAGGCGGTAAAGGTTGGCGAAAAGTTTGGTCTTCGGGTCTTAAGAATTCTCCCTCCGCCTGAACAAGTGCAAGTCCTCAAACCGCAACAGCACAGGGCTTCTCAAGACTGTCCGGTTTCCAAAATTTGTGGAGAGCAAAGACCTGGGCGAACTGTCGCCGAAAAGCTTGGCTTCTGATCAAACTGCCGAACTTGGCAAACAAGTCGCTCCCTTCTTCTCCAGTCTGAAAAGCTGAGCCTGCGCCAGCAGCGCGACCCCGTCCGGCTAAAACGGATGGGAAAAACACCCGATGTTAACGGGAGCATGCGATGCTTCAGCCGACACTTAGGCCTTCTGCTTGTGGAGGTCTCGAGTGCTCAGGCTTGAGACCTCCACTTTGCACATTACGCGTGGAGAAGTTCGATCGTTGCTGCCGGACATTCACGCAGCCTGCTGGGGAAAGCGACACCGAAAACGATGCAGGGGAGCCTCGGACCGGTCAATTTTGATACCCTGGACCGAGGCTTAATTAACCTCCCGGGCTGGCCAAACTAACCTTTTCAGAATGCGGACGAACACGTCTTTCAGAGTTTAGGGGACCGAGAAAATCAACCAGGTTTAAGGCATTAGTTTCTCGGCATGAGTGAGTCATCGATTCCAGGTGTCACAGCGCCCATCAGGCACTAAGCGCCGCCACGCTTCTTCCCACTCCACGGAGCGGATTAGCACGGCCGCCGAATGTTTCTACCTAATTTCCCAGGGGCAGTTCTCTCCGGCCCTCGGGATTTTCCCACCCGCAGCGGTCATCGCTACTATTGGGCTGATATCGGCTCGCCTTTCCTGCGCGTTAGCATGCTGGCAAAAGTAAATGGATCGACCGTGGCGCTTATCAACCGAACGGATCCGTCGGTCAAAAGGAAATTAGCACCGGCCGGATGGAAAGAGTGGTATGATTGGCCTCGGATGTTGTTGCAATTGATCGCGCAAGATCCCCCTTGCATCGAGGTCCCATCCTGAGAAGTTCCAATCAACCAGTGGTAACCATTAAAAAGATCACCCCAACCACCTCCATTGACCGCCACTAGCTGATTGTAGGGGGCTTGGGTTGATGGGGCTACACGCGTCCCCAAGTAGATGATGCGACCCCCGGTTCGCTCTCCGATCATGATAGTGTTAGAAGTCCCATCGAGGACATCGGCAATTCGACTGGTCATCATCAGTGTCGTGTTCAAGAATGGATCGAAACCAACGAAGTTAAGGACGCCTTCGCGGCTTCCCACGGCCCCACCGGGGAAATTCGCGTAGGCAATCGGCGCGAAGCTTCCGGCCGGGCCTACATTGTTAAGGTCTTGCCCAACACCAGAATTGACACAGTAGTCCGAGGGGGCCGAGCGCCAATAAATTGTCACTCCCTGAATCGAAGTGGATGAGTCGTACACGCGGCTATCCGGACTGCCGGGAGCAGAGGGGCAAATAAACGAGGTTACTATCGTACTTGTCACCCGAATGTTGATGAATGGCTGTTGGGGAGGTAGTGGGTTGGGTAAGGCTGCCGGCGAAAGCGGTGGAAATCGGGAATCGTACTGAGCATACAAAGCCTGCTGTTCGATGAACGGAAGTATACAAATAGCCCAGCTCTGAGCGTTCTGAACGGTCGAAGCGCCAGGGGGAATATGTACCATTACGGAGAACGGAAATGTGTTATGAGTGTCATGATAGTTGTGAAGTGCCAGACCGATTTGTTTTAAATTGTTCGAACACTGCGATCGCCGCGCCGCCTCCCTTGCCGCCTGAATGGCGGGGAGGAGTAAGGCTATCAAAATCCCGATAATCGCAATAACTACTAAAAGCTCCACGAGAGTGAACGCCTTCTTGAATCGAGTTCTTCCCGCTGGGTTAAGCATGATCAGCTCCTCCAACCTGGCAGTTGTTTAAAGCGCTAAAACGATTTGTTACTGCACAACCGGTCAAAGCTAGAGCCACGGACGATGGCCCCGAAGTTGACATTCCCAAAAGCAGTGAAACTCCCGTTTACCAGTCTGCCCGTTATTGACCGAAGATTTTCCTTTATTCTGCCAGCGGGCTGGGCTTTGCTCCGAAAAAATCCTTAACGCTTTGGCGTGAAAGAATTCCTAAAGCTACACACATCAAACACATTTGGGACTCGCAACGCGCGATAAGGACCGCCTTTTGCGGCTTCGTTTATCGCTCCGCCCCTCGCTTCACAACCGTTGCCACAGATTTCATCCGCTAGGATTTCTGCGAAATTTCGGAAACCTTTAGCGGATCTAAGATTCGGGCTGCTGACCGGTGAATACGGCAACAAGGAAACCACGCGATGACCGATTCCAGCCTATCTATAAAAGCCTATCTATAAAAAGATTTACACCATAAAAAGATTTACACCCCGATAGGAAACAACCCTTTTAAATCGAAAATCCTAGTTGCGTTGCTGGCCCACGACTTGGTCAGTGTACACGTCTACCAACTACCTCGCTTGAATTCTAACATCTTCAGAAAAACATCGCAAATTTTTTGCCTGTTTCGTCAAACCAAGCACAAGGCGGTTCTTGCGGCATGACCAACGGCCGAAACTCCTCGGGAGCAATCACCGTTCTCTGGACGTGAACTAAGTGAACTGTGATACGATCCATGACCTAGGTTGAGCGGTTGTTCCACCAAAAGGGGGGATCTTAGCAGGTCTTTCGTGAAACGAGTGCACGGATAGAAGCCATAATTTCGAGTTGACAAATCTTGGTACCGCCCTCGCACGGTGCGTGCAACTTGTGTCGGCGGCAGTGACAGTGCGGTATGATCGGAACGCGGCGAGAATCTCGGGGAACCAAGACACACGCAGGGCTAGCCTTCTGGCCCCCGTATGGGTTGACTTGTGGGGAGGTTAGTAATCCTACCGGCCGGTACAACCGCGCTTCCAAGTTGTGGAAAAGTTGGCCAGCTTCAATACCCCAGTCCCCAGAAATTGGTGAATCGTCATCGTGGGGGATAAATCTCCCCTTTTTGTGGCATGAAAAGTTGTCACTGGAACGACTTTCGCCGGGGGTCTTACCGGACTTTCGACCGGGAGAGGGAGACAGCTGTCTTCCCCTTAAATAAACAAGTCGAAGCTTGGGTACCATTTTGTTGGGCCCAATTCTTCCGCAGTGGCGCTCGCACAGTCTTTCGTGGCTTTTTGGACGTGGTTTAGTTCCCCCAAGTGGTTCTAATTTGCTACTAGTAGAGCAACTTTCAGACCCGCTTAGATTCCTACGTCCGAATTTAATTTGTCCGGTAAGTGAGAGGGATGATTGCCCTGCCGAATTTGGTGGTCGTAAAGCGTTTGCGGCTTTTGAAAGAATCGTTACAATCTTGTCTAAGGCAGGTGGCGGGCGGGATGAAATTTAAACGATTATTGAGTTCTCCATGGCCTCGATCTCATCGAAGTGAATCCCGGATACCCTTGTCCGGACCACGTTGAGGGGCGTATCCTGGTAAAAGCGAGTTATGGATCCTCGATAGCGGGAAATGGTTATTATTTATGTAATTGTCCTGCTGAAAAACCGGCTTGGAATGCTGGCCTCGGACTGGTAGCAGGAAAGCTAATGAGATTTTTCGGGTCATTAACGGTTTGATGGCAGAGTCAAAAAGTTGAGGAAAGCTGAGAGAAGCGAAGATGCCAAATACTAAAAGCGCAGCAAAGAGGCTTCGTCAAAACCTTCGACGGCGAGCGCGGAATCGGGCAGTTAAGCACATGATAAAAACCCACTGTAAGCGGGTTTTGAAGGCCCTCTCTGCTGGCAATGTGGAACTTGCTAAAGAGGAGTTCCGTGTGGCGACCAAGAAGATTGATCAGGCTGCCGCAAAAGGGGTAATTCACAAGAACAAGGCAGCTCGACTAAAATCGCGTTTGGCTCAGCGTCTCAATAAGCTGGCTAAAACGTAGATTTAACCAGTTTTATGGCATACGCCAAAGAAAATGCCGGCAGATATCCATCTCTGGGCTTGAATTATTCGGTTCACATCGTCTTCCCAAATTAGGCGAAAAAGCTGCAACAACTGAGAGTCTGCGGTGGGCTGGGGTCTCCAATACCCGAAATAATTAGTAATTTTATCACGATTATATACTTCTGAATCGGCCCGGCTGCTTCTGGAGAAATGTTCCCTTTAGTGAAGATTCGGAGGGCTTGTTTCTGAGAACATCGTTTAGTTTCTGGCGAGTTTTTTTCCGATCGACAGATGTCATCTAGTCGACAGATTTCATCTGAAAGCCGGTCATTTGAAGGTATACGTGCGGCAAGGAAATTGCAGCGAGCCGAGCAAGTTAGTCAAAAGCGCGGACTAGGGATCAGATCGGCGAAATAACACCATCGGACTGTCCCAAATGAACATGGGACCTTCGGGCTCGCTGGCAATTAACTCTAAATGGCTTGGCTCCAACTCCCACAAAATTACATTACCTTTGTCATCAACTCGTCCGGGAATTTTGTCTGTTCGGACAAGATCAGCGAATTTTTTGGGATTCGGGAACCACACCAACAGTCGTTTTGGCTCTATTTTCACCCTGCCCCAAAGATACGCTCCTTTCCGCTCAGGATCTTTTTGCCGAATATTAAAAAAAAGCCAATCATTGAAAGACCGAACGAGAACCCGTTCGGTTTCAAGTTTCAATCTTCCAGCGGCCTGAGCGTCTTTTTTGATGCTGCCGATCTCAACTAAACCGTTACCCGGGTCAAGTATGCTAATCGTCAAGGTCCCATCCGGGTGGTACCATTCCCCCTCTATTTCTTCAGGTTTTAATGCAGCCGGCTTTTCGCCAATTGGCGCCACTGATTCGACGACATTGCATCCGGCTGCCAACAACGTGACCAGGACCGGCACTGAAGAGAGGATGAGCGGTTTGGTGAGCGGATTCATTTTCCAGCACCCATTTAGACTTGACGTCTTTCAGCTACGCGGTGACCGATATCGTCTCACTGTGCGCTTCATTTACAGCTAATGACGATTCTAGCGGATTTTACGGTAGGCGCCCACAATTGGTCGTAAATATCATCCGGTTTTTGCGAAGTGAAGGCTGTTGATTGCAGAGGAGTTGTAGGGAAGAGCTCCTTACCCTCCCGTGGGAGGGAATTAATTCCGCGCCCACCGGGAGCAGGAGAGTTCACGGCCCCAGCACTCACGTTTGTGTTCTCACGGAAACCGCGTTGATTATGCTTTTTACACGTTCACCCCATCTCCTGTTTGAGCGTTTCTTGTGGCCCTTGTAACTATTCGTTAGTAAGTTGACCTCGTCGAAGGGGCGGGAAAGCTATGACAAGTTGGTGCACGGATGCGAAGGAAGTAAACGCAGAAATAGACGGCTTACCCGGAAGTGGCCTTTGGGCGAACACGTTCCTCTGCGTCGCCGCCTTGGCAGGGTGGGCCTTCTTTGTCCAAATGTGCTTGCTTAGCATTGCGGGAGGGCCGGCTCCGGACGGCGTCCGCTTTATTGCCCGTGCCGAGCAGGTGTTTTCAGAGGGGGTTATTGCGGCCTGGCGACGGCAAGGCTCGGAGCCAGTTTTTCCCACGATTGTGGCAGTTGTTCATTGGGTGCGGAGCCAACTGTCATTAGGCCAAGCCGATTGGGCAGTTTCGGTTCAAATCGCAGCGGCCGCGGGTGTCGTGCTCGCTGTACTCTTCGTGTATTTCCTAAGCCTGGAGCTCGTCGGGCCAACTTTTGCTACAACTTCGGCTTTGCTGTTTTCGCTTTTGCCGGAAATGGCCAGGCTAGGCGCGGATGGAATCGCAGATGCTTGGAGTATCGCGCTGGCAAGCGGAGCCATTTATTTATTTCTTCGATCGTGGGGAGGGATTTTTGCCGAAAGAACACCTTTTGACACCAAAAACAAAGATTCTCTCCGCGGTTGGGTTCGGGCACGGACAGGAATTTCATCTTCCGGTGGGGACGATGCCGCCGCAGAGATTACTTCCCCGAAGCCGGGTTGGATCCTTAAAGCGAAATTCAGGTGGGCGACGTTTTTACCCGGTGGCGAGTTGTTTGTGAGCGGTCTGATGGCTGCCACTGCCGCGATGTGTCATCGGGCCACACTGACCTTTGCTGCCTTTGGTATTCTGGCTCTCGGCGGGTGTTTGCTGGTAGCTTTTGTAAAAATAGTGACACACTTGCGTGTAAAAATAGTGACACACTTGCGGGTGATAGCACGGACCCAGGTTGGGAAGAAGTCCGGAGATTGGTATGCTCCTTGTAATTCCGTCATTTTTGCGGGAAGTCAGGAGCCTAACGGTTCACCCTTCGGCATAAGTGTTGTTGGCGGAGGCGAGCGCATCGGCTTTGCGGCGCTAAGGTGGCCATTTTTCGCCCTAGCGTTATTTACGGGGGGTTTTTTCACTGTGTATGCCATCTACTGGTCTTTGCTCCAGCCCGCGAATGCCGAAGAGCTGATTGCGTCGATGGTGGAAGATGGAATTGCCAAGGCTCCTTATCCTACGTGTCCTCCCGAACACGAGCGGGCTTCCGCTGGGACGCATGAGCCCGCACCCTACCCGTCGTCGGGATTGCCCCTGGAGGACTCGCTAAAGCCGGAAGGAAAGGATGGTGTGGCCACGCTCGATGGCGAGCTAGATAAAGAGCTTTATTTCTTGCGTGAAAGTTTTATTCTCCGGGAATTTTCTGCGAACGACTTGCGGCCGCAATGGCTTGGGCGGCTGAAACTTGTCGGCCAAGAGCTTGCGGATGCCTTCGGTTATTTGTTGGGTGTACCGGCTTTGTTCGGCGCAATTGCCCTTTGGCCGCGTCGCGGCGCGAAGGATCTTTTGGCCTGGGGTTATGCAATCTTTCACACTGGTGTTTGCCTTTGGTGGACTCTGCAGCATGGTTATATTTCGGCGCGGCATTTTGGCCCGGTAGTAGTGTTGGGAGCTGCTCCGGCGGCATGGTGTCTGCGACAAGTTGGTAGTGGCCTCGGCGCCTGGGGAGGGCCCGCAGTGGTGGCGGCCATGGGGTGCCTTCTTTTTGGGGATGCACTCAGTAATCCCCCCAACGTGACCGCGGTTGCGGATCGCCAAGCGGCGATATGGCTCCGCGACCACACGCCGCCAAGCGCGTGGGTCGCCGATTGTCTTGGTTACACCGGGTTATGGTCGGGCCGGTACACGATTGCCGTAGATGACCTTTGGTTATACCTCCACTCGGGAAAAATCGCCGCCATAGTACTTAGCAGAGAGGAGCTTTTAACCAACTCGTGGCGCGGGGAGTTATTACGAACGCTCCTGGCTACGGCGGGGGAAGAAGTGGCTTCCTTCTCAACGGAAGAATGTGAGCAAATCCACGGCGGGCGAATCCTCGGAGTGGTTTCGGCGTGGCTTTTTTGCCGAGAGCATTTTTTCCGTAAGCCCCCAGTACGGGAGGTAGTGATTTTTCGCTGGGACAACTCGCGCTGGCAGCGGGGGAAAAAGGAGGCAATCGCCCAACTGCGGCAAAAGGTGGCACAGCATAACGGATTGGTCTTGCTTGCTCCTCCGCTCGACACACTCGTTGCCGGCTTTCATCAGGAAGAGGCTGGGCAGGCAGCTACTGCTGCTTCGGTGGGTTTTCAACGGCGCTGAGGATGGACTGGCGAATCACTTCGAGCTTTTCGTCCCCCACAATCGGTTTTCCCTGCGCGTCGGTGACGTAGAAGACATCCACCACTTGGTCCAAGTAAGTACCAATGCGGGCCCGAGCCACGGAAAGCCCCAACTCGAAGAGTGTCTTGGCGATCGTAAACAACAAGCCGGGTCTGTCGACGGCGAAGACATCAATCACGGTGAAGTGGGGGGATATTCGGTTGGAAATGTGTACGCGACTACAGGCCTTTGCTACCGTTGCCTGAGCCGCGGGTCGGGAAAACCAGCTGTGACGAAAGCGAAAGTGGATTGGGCCGGGCGAAATTACACTGTGCCGGACTTTCTCGGCCACTCTTTTAAGTCGATCCTCTGGAGGCTTGCCGAGGTAATCGGGATCTCGGGCCTCCACCCGGTCGATAACCCATCCACCCTCTAAGGTATGAATGTCGGCAGCCAGGATTTCCCACCCCTCACTACTGATGGCCCCCACGAGCTTGTGGAAGATCCCCGGTCCTATGGCTTCGTTGGTTGCCAGAAACAGGGCGACAGTTTCCCGCTGCGAATTCCACCGCACTTCTACATGAACTTCGTCGGGCCGAAGCCGCGAAAGAAGCCGAAGATCCTCCGCAATCCTCCACGGGGGGGTGCTGGTCAAATATGTGGTAGGGAGTTGGGCCAATTGGCGTGCGAAAAACTCTTGCTCCGCTAAAGGGCCCAGCCATTCCGCCACCCTTTCCTTTCGTTGACGCGTGAGCACTTCGGGCTGCACGCTGAGAATGTCTCCCGTCAAGTAACGGAGGGCTCGTTGATATAGGTCGGAGAGCACGTCGGCTTTCCACGAGTTCCATCCGCCGGGTCCCACGGCCGCCAGATCGGCAGCTGTGAGCACGAAAAGCATCGCTAAGCGCTCTGCTGAGGCAACGTCCACGGCAAATCGCACGACAAGCTGTTCGTCGTTGATATCCCGGCGAAAAGCAAGATGGTTCATCAACAAATGCTGGGCTACGAGGAAAAGCAGGTCTTCGGCATCTTCAGCAGTTAAGTTGAGGCGGCGGGCTGCCTCCTCCGCCAAACGTTTACCTACTTCCCGATGATCTTCTTCAAACCCCTTTCCCAAGTCATGCATTAACAAAGCCAGGTGCAGCACCGCTTTGCGCGAAATTTGGCGATAGACTTGCCCGAGAAGCTCCCCCGAGGTGTGCAAATTGGCTGCCCATGCCACGGCTCGAAGGCAATGCCTATCCACCGTATACTTGTGGTATTGATTAAATTGTAGAAGGCCTTTAGCCCGCGCAAGTCCCGGTACAAAGCGTTCCAGAATACCGGCCTCGTGAAGCTGAGCGAGGATTTCTCCTAGGCGGAGGGAACCACCGAGGAGCTTCCAGAAAATATCCCGCGCCTGGGGCGAAAGCTCGTTCTCTCTTTCTGCATGGGCCGCGCGGATATGCTCCCACACATAGGCTTCGACAGGCTTATCGGCGGTCATGGACACGAAAGAAAGCTCGAGCACAGCCTCGAGACTGCTGCCCAGGCGTCCCCAACCACGACGGGTGGGCAGCACACTCCCGCGCGTCACAATCCAGTCGCGCCTCAAGCGCCGCCCCAGGAGCCGCTGCACCGTCCTTCTTAAACGGATAAAAGGCCGTAATTCCTCAACTGCCAGTCCTAGGCATCGCCCGACCTCGTAGGTGTGACGGAAATACTCTCGCATGAAGTCTTCTGCCGGCAGCAGCCCCTGTCCACCAGCGTATCCGAGATCCTCCGCCAACCGAAGCTGCTGCCAACGCGTCAATACATCGGAGGTGTATCCCGCTTCGAAGTGCATCCACTGTCGTATCCGCAAAAGAAACGTCCACGCATCCTGAAGGCGGTGCAGGTCATCATGGGTAAGAATGCGAGGATAAGGACATTGCTTGGCAGAAAACAATCCAGCCCTGAGGATCCCCAACCAACGGATCATGTGGATATCGCGCAACGCCCCGTGCGAGCGTTTAACATGGGGCTCGTTGAGGTATGCTGTTTCGCCGAATCGCTCCCGCTCTTCCGCCCGTGCTTGAACGATCTTGCGGTAGAGACAAGGTGCGTAGACTTGTGCGATAACCCGTAACCCAAAGACAAATCGCCGGAAGAGTGCCTCATTGCCCCAGATGAGCCGAATTTCGCAAAACGATGTAAACACAAGGGGGTCCTCGGCGGAAAGCCGCCAAGCCTCCCAAAGCGTGAAGGGATAATGCCCCACAACAAGTCCCCGGTCCGTGAGGTGCCGAAGGAGCTCCCGCACCACGTCGCGATAACGTTCTCTTTGTCTTCCAGCGAAAAGGAAAAGGAGATCGGTGTCGGAATATGGGGCCAGATCTCCCCGGGCAAAACCCGAATGGGCGACGATAGCCAGTGCTGACGAAAGTTCGCCCTCGGTCGCTCCGACCTTTTCAGCTGCCTGCCGCAGCGACTGGATCACCCACTCTTCCCGAAATTTGACGATGTTCCTCGCGATAGTCCACGGGCTTTCTCCCCGCCGCAGGCGCGTGGACCACTCCGACATGGCCTGAGCAAGCTGCTCCCGTGCCCGAAGGACCTCGGGGTCCAATTTAAAAAACTCTGTTTGCTCGGTTGACATTGCTACCTAATCGCTACCGACGGTAAAAGGAAGACGGCTGGCAGCTGCCTGAATGGTGACGTGACATTCGGAGGATGCGGCCAACTGCCGCATCATGTGGTAGTTTAGGCTTGGTTAGGTCACTTCCGTTCCGAAGTGGGGCTTCGCTCCTAACGCGCAACAGGTGATTGCCGAAGAAGTTCTGAGCCTGTTTCTTTTGTGGTAGGAGCGGCTGGGCCGGCTTGCGGTGGATCCTGGCTCGGCATATCCGGCTCCGCCCGACGGTACAACCTCGTGGGGATGAAGATTAAATCGCGGCCTCGTCCAATTCACCTGTGCGGATTCTTACCACACGGGCCAGATCGTAAACGAAGATCTTGCCGTCCCCGATTTGTCCGGTGCGGGCGGTGCGGATGAGCACGTCCAGGATTTCGTCCAATTGTTCATCGCGAACTACAATTTCTACTTTGAGTTTAGGCAGGAACTCGGCGGCATATTCGCCGGAGTGGCTAACGTCGCTGCGCCCCTTTTGTCTGCCGAAGCCCCGTACTTCGGTCACAGTCATGCCGGAGATGCCGCAACCTACCAAAGCACGCTTGACTTCCTCCAGTTTGAAGTGCCGAATGATCGCTTCGATTTTCTTCACGGCTTTTCTCCTTTTCTTCTTTTTAGCGGCTTGTTACGCAGAAAACTCAGTTTTGCCCAACCGCGGCTCCGCACTCATGCCGCCATCTGTCGCTTGGGGCGGGAATGGCTCCGCAAGCCGACCGGACTTCCCCCGGAAAAAGCTTGTTTACTTGTTGGCTCTTCGTACCCTTTTACCATTCTTCGGCGTATTGGGCAAATGGCCCTTATGGCTGGAGGGACAAAATTCGCCTACAATAAGCTTTTCGCGTAGCAAAAAGCGTCTGTGATGAGACAGTGCCCAGGTCAAGGCTTCGGTGGGAGTTTGCTGGTCAGTTAATGTGTCACCGGATTGGTTAAGCCCCTCTGATTGAGAGGAATTGCCGACGCCAGCGGGATGGGGTAATCGTCGCTAAGCTCGAGGTGTGCCTCGATGAGTGCAAGCGATCTTCCGATCAAACCGGTAATTATCGTAGGTTCGGGACCGGGCGGGGTGGCTGCTGCCTTGGGGTGTGCCCGTTGCGGCGTCATTCCCACTATTGTGGATGCGGGGATTACCCCTTCGTGGACACCGCCGAAGATCGACGAGAATTTTTACGATTTCGCGGAAAAGCACCCTACGTTTGAGCTTCTCATCGGCCACGATTTTTCTGGGCTGTATAATCTCAATCCGCTAAATCCCCATATTTCTTTTTTACTGACCGTGCCGAAGTACGCTTTTGTTCGGGCGCGTGCTGACGAGCTTATCCCGGTGGACCAGGAGCGAATCTCGGTTGTGCGGTCGCTTGCCAAAGGGGGGTTGGCCAATGCGTGGGGGGCTGCCGCCTATCGTTATACTGATCGCGATCTGGAGGGCTTCCCCATAAAGGCCAGTGATCTCGATCCCTTTTATGATTATCTTACTGCCGAAATCGGCATTAACGGTCAGGAGGATGATCTCACACCTTACTACGGCACCACCGAAGGACTTCAGCCCGCTGTGCGATTGGGGGAAAATTCCCGGCAAATCCTAGAAAATTATCGGCGGCGAAAAGATTGGTTTAATCGACGGGGGGTCTTCGTGGGACGAATGCGCTCGGCAGTGCTCACCAAGGAGCTTGACGGGCGGTCCGCATATCCCTACACAAATGTGGAGGCCTTCGCCCAGGTGACCTGTTTTTACAATCCGGCGTTTACTCTTGACAAGCTTATCGCTCAGAAGGCGGTTGTGTATCAACCGGGAAATTTTGTGTGGCAATTTCGGCAGACCGATGCTGCGGTTGAGCTTCTCTGTCGGGATATCAACACGGGAGAGCTGCGATCGTTTTTGGCACGCCACGTCATCTTGGCGGCGGGGGCAGTAAGTTCGGCCCGAATCGTGCTAGCCAGTTTCTGTGACTTTCAGACGGTGTTGCCCCTTTGTGATAATCCGGCTGTGTACATGCCATCATTTTTGTTGGGACGAATAGGCAAAAAGTTGGATGTCAGTGGTTATGGGTTTGCCACGCTGGCCATCTTATATGATTGGCCGGAATACCGGCCCTTTGTGCAAGGACTTGTCTTCGAGACGATGAATGTGCCGCGTGCCGAGTTTTATCGGCACATGCCTTTTGCGGCGAAAACGGCATTGAAGTTTACCAAATACGTACTGCCGGGTATGGTTGTGGTGATTCTTTATTTCCCAAGCTCGGCCTTGCCTCCTGGGAGTCTTCGCTTGCGCCCCGACGGAGTTTTGGAGCTTCGTGGGCCCGAGAAGTCGATTCCCGCGTGGGTGATCCGCCGAGCTCTGCGCATCAACCGCAGGCTTGGCCTATATGGCTTGTCCTTTTTCGCCGAGCGGAGCGTCTACGGCGGGTCAATTCACTATGCTGGGTGCCTGCCAATGCGAAAGGAGCCTCGCTCCCAATATGAATGTGATCCATGGGGACGTTTGGCCGGTTGCCCCCGTGTGTGGGTGGCTGACGGCGCGGCTTTGCCGAGCATCTCGGCAAAAAACCACACGCTTACCATCATGGCCAATGCCATGCGGGTAGCCACTCATGTCTGCCAAACTTTAAATGAAGAAGGCTCAACTTAGGAGCAAGTGGACGAATCTCGGCAAGTTGAATAAGGTGTCAACAAAAACGGCCTGTAAGGTGTCAATAAAAACGACCGAACCCTAGGGTTTTGGCAAGGGCAGCAGAGCTATGTTAGAGCCGGTCGCTTCGCCGGCACCTTGCATACCGGCGGAGCATACTGTGAGGAAAATTTTTTGTTATGGATCCGGAAGCAAGAGGAGTGGCGTATGGCGAGCACCGGTGTCGTGCGGCTTGGTGTCCTGGGGTGTGCCCGGATTGTGCCGAAGGGCTTAATCGAGCCTGCGAGGCGACTTCCGGAGGCTCAGGTTGTGGCTGTTGCCTCACGGAGTCGGCAAAAAGCGGAGCAGTTTGCTCAACGATGGGGGATCCCGCGAGTGTATCATGGCTATGAGCAGGTCCTTTCGGATCCTGAGGTGGACGCCGTTTACATTCCGCTTCCAAACTCGCTTCATGCGGAGTGGGCCATTCGGGCAATGGAAGCCGGCAAAGATGTCCTTTGCGAAAAGCCGATCGCAGCCAATGCCCAGGAAGCCGAAAGAATGGCGGAAGTGGCCCGACGGACCGGCCGCTTGCTTGTGGAGGCTTTGCATTCTCGCTATCACCCCCTGTTTGCCCGCCTCAAAGAGATCGTCTCAAGCGGTGAGATCGGCGTCCTGCGTGCTGTGGAAGGTCATTTGTGTGTGCCGGCTGTCTTCCCCGATCCGGTTCGCTATTCCTACGAGCTGGGTGGGGGGGCGGTGATGGATGTGGGGTGTTATCCCCTCCATTTATGCCGGTTCATCGTAGGGGCGGAGCCGGAGGTTGTCTCCGTTCGCATGAAACTTCATGCCCCTCAGGTGGATAGATGGACCGAGGCGCGGCTGCGCTTTCCCGGTGACGTCGAAGGCCGAATCGTCTGCTCGCTCTTCTCCCTAATCCTTCTGCGGAGTCGTGCTTCTATCCGCGGCAGCGAAGGCCGTATCGAGGTCTTCAATCCTTATGCGCCCCAAACTGTGTACCACCGCGTGCGCGTCCTCAGTCCACAAGGCTCCAGGACGGAGAAGTTCCCCGGTTTAGGGACTTATGATTACCAGTTGCGTGCCTTTGTTCGGGCTGTCCATACTCGGGAGCCCCTCCCCACCGGCCCGCAGGATTTCATTGCCAATATGCGGCTGATCGACGCTATCTATACCAAGGCAGGCCTTAAACCGCGGGGCCATTCTTAGAAATGCGCGTTAAAAACGTGACAGGCCGGCTTTATGTCAAGATCTGATCGTCTCCGCACAAGGCAAAATAAACCGAGACCAAAAATTGCGCGCTGTTGAGCTCAGTCCACCCTGGTCGAATGAGGCAGCAAATCCCCTGTGCTTACGACAAGAGGCACGAGCTTCCCGTAAACTCTAATCCATAAAGTACAAAACCCCTCCGCGTTGGAAGACGCGGAGGGGTCGATGAAACTCAAGCTGAATACGCAAGCGGCAATTCACGACAACCGTTCGACAACGGTTGTTTATGCCGCCCTTTTCAGAAAATGGAGGAAACTCCCCACATGTCGCACGGGACTCGGGTACTCAACCCAGTTGTATGAGGTCCCGGCTCCGTGCTCGACTATGGGACTTTTTCCTCTAACCTGGCCAGGTCAGGTTTTGGTGCAGCAGGCGTCGCTCTGGCCTTTTTCAATGGGGCAGGCTTGGCCGGCCTGACAGCCGCATCCCTCACAGGTGCAAGCACCGCCAGTGCCACACTCACAACCCGGGCAGTTGCACTGGCCATCACAGCAGCCGCCGTTTGCACTGCATCCCTCGCAAGTGCAGGATTCGCAGCGACCAGCACTCTGGCACGAGCCAGAACCGCGCTCGCAAGAACCTTCCTGGCAGCAACACGCTTCCTCGCTACAGCACTGGCACGTGCAGTTTTCACACGTACATGGCGATGCCACGTTTACCGAAGAGTCGGCATTGAAACGGGCTGCGCGACCGGCAAAACCCCAAGAAACAAGCCCGCCAATTGCCAAAGCCGGTAGGATCAAAGCAAACATTCGTCGGTTCATCTTTCAACTCCTGTTCTTGGCTAGAGAAAACTATCGTCATAAGGCTAGTTTAACTGGCAGCCCGCAAATCTCGCTAAGCTTGGCGTTGCCGCCCCCCAATTAACCAAATGGCTGAATCTGGGCACCAGCCTAGCTAACAAGGGTACCCGAAACTGAAAATACCAATCCCTATTTTAGCGATTGGGATACTCCACGGCCCTATTAAAGGTGGATAAATTGCCAGCCAAAATTGGCTGGACCGATCGGTGGGGCGGTAACGCGGCGAAAGAGTGATCAAACAGAATAGATTATTTCAACCACCGACAAAGATGAGCTAGACGATTGCCTTCCAAATGACCGGCGGAAGTGAATTCCGTCTTAGTCGCACCTGAGGGCGCCTCAAATGGAGCGATCTCCAAAATGCGACTATGCGACTGGGAAATATCCGGCAGCCGTAAGACACTGCTGGGAACTCCCAGCGGACCGCTCGCGCGCCGACAGCTACATGAAGGATCACAACACTCGCCATCAGCGCCTCGAGTATTGACGCGGCGTTCTTCAACACCTGGATGAGAAGTCGCTTGAGGTATGCCACAAGTCGGTCGAGGTATGCAACAACTGGTTCGAGTAACGAGCCCGGGCGCTGTAACCCCCTCCTCACAACAATCCGGCGAAAGGATTGTCGTGGCATGCCCTTCTTGCCCCGGGTCGTGCGAGAGAGTGCACGGGCACGGCCCGCGGCCAAATAAGGGCCACGCAACGATCACAACAATCCCGACGAGCTTTATTATGTTTAAGGCCATAGAAGATTAAGCCAATGTGCTCAGCACCTTTCCTATGCAAGAACTACGCCGGGAGACCCATGACTGAATCGCCAGGAAATTCTACTGCCCTCTACGCTTCCTGGCAACAGCACCCAACTTGAATTAATTCGGTTTGAAATTCCAAGAGATGAGAACGGGTCCCGAACTGCTTTTACCCGCCAAATAGGTGCCACGTGCCAATCGCTGGCTTCAAATCCTTTGGCTATTATGCTAAGGAGCAGAAGCTTTGTCAGCATCGGAAAGGAGTGCCGCCACGGGTCAGGACGTGCAAAGAACCTTTTCTCGATCAGACGGCCATGGATCCTGCCTTTTCCGGCCCCCGCGTTGTTAAGCCGGGACTGCCAGAACTGAGCCGCTATCGAAAAGCACGGATAGTCTTTTGTCCCACCTTGTCCCGAACTTTCTTGGACCAGAAGTTCGCGACCTCGTTCCCCAACGGCGTTCCGGAGCCGATAAGTACTCCGAAGTTGGTTTGGGCCATTTCCGGGGCATCAACGAAGCTAGTCGCTACTTTGTGCGCCCACTCCTTTGAGGCTACAAACCATTTTGAATCCGTGTTGAATTAGACTCGTTAAGAAGCCGATCCAGCATCTCGACAAGATTCTACGTCTCAATTTCGCATCTTATTGCGATCCTCGACCACCCGAACCGGGTGCCTCGTATCCTCTCTCCCCCTTCTAGGTGCGGAGGTAAAGAATCACGCTATTTCCACGCCAGCCGCTCGGCCTCTTCCCCTTGTGGCTGTGGAGCGCACTTTGTTGTCTTTTTTGTGCTTGTGCTTATGTCTGGTTCCCTTGTGGGTGTGGGGCGCAGGGAGGGCTTTGAGGGCGAGTGCAGCCGCGAACGCTGGTTCCCTTGTGGGTGTGGGGCGCAGTGTGGCGATAAGCTGCCCGAGTTTCTCTCGGTGCGCAGGCCTCTTTCGGTGCAAGAGGAATTTAGCAAGCGGGACGGACGCGCAACCGGCCGTACTATGTTCCTGTCAGTGTGGGGAGGATCCATCCGCGCGGAATTCCCGAAGGGGCACGCTAGGTCTCACCCATCTGGAGTGGAGAGGAAGTGACGGCGGCGACCGGACGCTTCGGCAAGCCAAACTTTCGCCTATCTGGGTGGAGAGGAAGTGCTATCCCCTGGGCTGAAGTTTTGGAACGGGCTGGAAGAGTTACGAAAACTTAGGCTGGCGTTTTTCTTAATTGATATCAGCTTGGCCAATGGATGAACCGCCGGGGAAAACATGTGTTGGTGAGAAACTACCCAAGCCCAAGCTGGTTGCGAGTCCTCGGAAATTTTGGTGGGATTGATCCATTGGCCGGAGCACTTAGCGATTTGGTGGGAGAGCTCAATTATCGCAAATAATATTTAATTAAAGGTTTCCGGAAATGTGTTCGATAAATTCGGCCAGAAATGCCGCTGACTGGGGTAAGCAGGGGTGGAAGACTCATCTTCGTCGTTCTTTTGTAAGCGCTTTTCTGACTGTTTATGGTCAAGGTGATCCAAGATGGAACTGACCTCGCAATCGCTTCGTGCTCTTTCTTTGCGCTTTCGCTGGGGTTTGGTGGCACTAGGCTTTGTTGGGTTTGGGGCGATCGGCTGGAGTTTGCTGGCTCGGGGACCTTCCCACACCTCGGGCGGGTTAGAAGGAAGTAACAGGGAACAAAGGGCCCTACCATTCCCTGGCAATTCACCGTGGTCTACCCCTTTATCCCATTATCCCTATCCTGTTCAATTTGCCTCCCATGAGTCTCCTGTAGGGGAGGCTTCCCCTGCCCACCCAGGAGTTGGGATCACTTCGGCCGGGGCCACTCGCTCCGGCGGCCATGAGGCCGCTGCTGGCTCGCCGGCTCCGGTGGGGGGGGAGAGTGTGGTTCGACAATACCGGATCTCCGGGGACCTTCAAGCGGCACGAGATGCGTTAGAACAGCGCTTTGGCAGCGAGTCGCTCCGAGTGGCTGTCGACCGGCGGAACAACCAACTCATTGTGCTGGCACCAGCCGCAGTTCAGGCAGTGGTGGCACGGTTTCTCAGTTCGTGGCAGCCATCGCTAGAGGGGCAGCCTACACCCGGGTTTGAGGGTGCTCCCAGTCCATCCGACCAGACTCACACTGCGCCTTCGCTGCCGGCTGGCGGTGACGTGGTGAGGCCATCTACTCTACAGGGGGGACATGGTGTCGGAGTCGCCCCCAGTTTCCAGATTATCAATTTGGGAACCAGTTCGGCGGACCAGCTTGAAGCTGATCTTCTCGGCGTATTTGGACCAAGGCTTCAAGCCCTGGGACACACTCCTCAAGGGCAGAAGACTTACCGGATCCGGAACTTCAGCGGGGGTGACCTACTTGTGACGATCGATCTGCAAGCCGGTGCGCTCCTTGTGCAAGGCGACAGTTCTTTAGTGCCTAGATTCGGGTCGTTTGTGCAGAACTTTCTGGTCGGAGCTCCCGGGTCAGGGAACCCACCGACGGCTTTTGTGGCACTTCAGCGGCCCCGCCAAGTGGCGCTTCAACAAGCGCTGGTCACTTTGGAGCAGTTATCGCATGCTGCGCCTGTACCGCGAGATCGTCTGGCATCACCTGAGATGGGGGAGCCGGCTACCGCAGTGGTACGCAGCAATCTGCTTCGGAGTGGCACAATAGCAGGGCAAATACCATCGGACGTTCCTGCCCGGGGCGATTGGCTCCTTGCGCAAGCTCCGGGTGAATTATCCCAGCCGCCTGAGCCACCGTTGGCCGAGCCAGTGCCGACCCCGCCAGCAGCAGCCGAGGCACCGGCGGGGCTTATCGGCCCTGTGCAGATCGAGTGGCTTGAAGGACTTGACATCCTGATCATTCGCGGCCATGAGCGCGACGTGCAGCGAGTGGCTGAGCTCATCCAGGAAATCGAGCGGCTCAGCGCCGAAATCGTACCCGTCATTCACATTCATCAACTTCGGCATGTCAATTGTGAGCCTCTTATCACTGTGCTTACCCAGATTTATCAACAGGTGTACCAACCTCGATTGGGTTCTGTGCTGATCCTGGCTTTGGTTAAGCCGAATGCGATTCTGGTGGCCGGCCGGCAGGAGAGCGTTCAGGCGGTCATCGACCTGGCGCAACAACTCGATCGTCCGGTTCGTCCGGAAACCCAATTCAAAGTATTCCGGCTGCGGCATGCCCCGGCAGACCAGGTGGCACAAACCATGACCCAGTTTTATGAAGCTCGCGCTGGGTTGGGAACTCAGGTTCGGGTCTCCACCGATTTCCGCTCCAATTCTCTCATTGTGGAGGCAAGCCCCCGGGATATGGCCGAGGTGGCCGAGCTCATCGCCCAACTCGATATCAGCCACACCGAGGCACAAAGTGAGATTCGTGTGTTCAAGTTGAAAAACGCCTTGGCTTCGGAGTTGGCCACTATCCTCCAAGACGCCATTACCGGTCAAGCCTACGGAGTGCGGGGGGTGGCCCCGGGGCAGGTAGCAGCTACCCAACAGCAGGAGCGGAAGTCGGCCATCCTGCGATTTGTGACCATCGACGAAAGAGGTCGGCAGATCGTTAGCTCTGGCATCCTTACCGACGCAGTGATAACCGCGGATACACGATCGAACTCCCTGTTGGTTACCGCTTCGCCTGACAGCATGCCGCTGATAGCAGCCCTGATCGAGGAGCTGGACCAATTGCCCACGGCGGAAGCCCAAATCAAGGTATTTACACTTGTCAACGGCGATGCACAAAATATGGCGGAAATGTTGCAGACCATTTTCGGTCAACAGGTAGCTGCCCAGCAAGTAGCCATCCGAACCGGGGCGCAACCGGGCGAAAGCGTGCTCGTTCCCCTTCGCTTTGCTGTGGATGTGCGTACCAACAGCATCATCGCCTCCGGGACCGCAGGCGATCTTGCTTTGGTCGAAGCCATTCTCTTGCGACTGGATACCACCGAGGTTCGCGCGCGTGTCAACCGTGTTTTTCGCCTGAAAAATTCGCCTGCGAATGACGTGGCAAACGCCCTGAACGAATTCCTTCGCAGCGAACGCCAACTCCTCCAGGTAGCGCCCGGGCTTGTCAGTGCCTTTGAACAGATCGAACGAGAGGTGGTTATTGTACCGGAACCGGTCAGTAACGCACTGATCGTGAGCGCGACTCCCCGATTCTTTGAAGACATCCTCCGTTTGGTGGAGGAACTGGATGCCCGTCCACCGATGGTGATGATCCAAGTCCTTATTGCGGAACTGACCCTCTCCGATGTAAACGAAACCGGTGTCGAGTTAGGCTTGCAAGATTCTATCCTGTTTGACCGCAGCGTGGCCGGTACAGGTGCCTTGACCGGCACGAATGTCCCTGGGTTCCTGTTTAATACCACCGATCCGCTGGGAAACAGCAACTCTCCGGCGGCGCTGGCCCAATCGGACAGAATTGGGACTCAAGGCATCACCAATTTTAGTTTAGGACGAGGTAACGCTGAGCTGGGATTTGGTGGGCTTGTGCTTTCCGCCTCGAGTGAGTCGATCAGCGTGTTGATTCGGGCCTTGCGGGATTCGCGGCGACTGGAGATTCTCAGCCGGCCGCAGATCATGACGATGGATAATATGCAGGCTCAGATTCTAGTGGGCCAGGAAGTTCCCACGATTAGTGGCACGCAATTTACCGACTTGGGTGGCCAAATAAACACCATTACCTGGCGAGAGGTAGGTTTGATTCTGACCGTTACTCCGCGGATTAGCCCCGATCGACTGGTCGTCATGGAAATCGATGCCACCAAGTCTGAGGTTGGTCCGGAGGCGGAAGGCATACCCGTCTCCGTCTCCCAAGGTCAGGTCATCCGTGCCCCCCGGATCAACACCACCTCGGCTCGCACGGTGGTAAGTGCCGCCGACGGACAGACAGTTGTCTTGGGGGGGCTTATTACGAGATCTAAGAGTCAGGCGGCGCGAAAAGTTCCTTTCCTCGGAGACATTCCCCTTGTGGGTCGGCTCTTCCGCTATGACTACCTCCGCACCATAAGGACGGAGCTTCTGATCATTATGACCCCGCACATTATTACTACGGATGCCGACGTTGAGCGGATGAAGCATATCGAATCGGCGCGCATTGATTGGTGTTTGCGGGATGTGATGGAGATGCACGATGCCAGCGGACTCAGCTCCCGAAGGTATCGGCCACCGGCTCCGTGGCAGGTCCCCATTCAACACCCGCGTATGGAAACCCCAGTGATAATCGACGAAAGTCCTTCGGAACCCGTTCCCATCCCACTTCCGAATGGTGCGGACCCGAAACACTCGGTGTTACCCCCTATCGAATCGTCGCAAATGTGGTAGATGTTGACACCGCAAATAACTCATCAAAAAGCCGTTATTTGCCACGTCGAAACAAATGGAACTTTCGCGAAATAACCAGACAGAACTCAGTCCAAGTAAAAGCATCCGATAGAAAAACCCTCAAAATTGGGGGAAAGGTATGAGGCGATATCAGACAAAAGTTATAACCGGCATGCTCTTGGGATGGATAGCGCTTGCGGCATTCCCCGTACGGGCAGAAGGACTGCCTGTTCCCTTACTGTGGAAAAGCGATAGAAAGGAGTACGGTATCCCGGATACTATCGTGGCCGTGTGGACTTATGCTGTTGCCCATAGACCGGGGCAACCACCGGCGAGGGGATTCGGCGGGCGCATCATGTTCTTTCAAGAAGGGAGGGAAAGGCCGGTCAAAGTTGACGGTACTTTAGCTGTTTATGCCTTTGAGGAGACAAATTCCCAGGAACAGAAGGTGATGCCGGATCGGCGCTATGTGTTTACGCCAGAAGAACTTGCCAGCTGCTATAGTCAATCGCGAGTGGGGCATTCCTACAGTGTGTGGATCCCTTGGGATGAAGCTGGCGGCCCTCAGCGTACGATCAGTCTTATTGTCTGCTTTACTAGCAGGGCAGGTAAGACGATAGTGAGCCAACAGGCGAAGATGACCCTGCCAGGTCCGCGGTCCAGTGACCCTGCTGGAACATCTCGGGCAAGCGAGTCGGCCGTGGCTAATAAGCCCCGCGTGTGGACGGTTCCAATGACGGTTCGCGGGACCGGCCCAGCCTCCTCTTCTCCGGCGGGAAATTCTGCCTACGGGCGGCCTGTCGACACATCGCAGCCCGCGGATCGGCCTGATCCCACGGATGAGCAACCACATCTCCAGCTTGTACCGCCTCAGGCCCAGTGGTTGCGGCCGATGGCACCCGGTGTGGCGCCCGCATCTGAAGGTGCCGCTTCTGTTCCCCACCCGGCAGCTTGGGCTCACAACCCGGTATCTTTCCTGGGCCACCCGGGAGTCCTCCGCACCAGCGCGGAGCAGGGAATCCCCTATCCATCAGCAGCCCAATGGGCAAGCTACGAACATCCCGCCATGCCACCATCGGAAGCCCCTCAGCCTTTCGGGAATCGCCGCGTGATTTGGTCGCATCGTTCCCCGCAAGCCTTGACACCTTAAAATGGGCTGGGACCTCGTTGGGTTGCCAATAACGCCTACGGGGAAATTTGGCCAATATAACGAAAACTGTCCTGCAATCCCAGGGAAGCCGGGATGGAAGAACCAGCAAAATGGAACCGAAAACAAACGGTAAACCCCACCCCCTCTTCCCGCACCTAGGTGTGGGCACGATATCGTCGCTATTTACTAGGGGTCGCAGTCCGGCCGCGGTTGGCTTACGCGGCGGAAAGGGCGGACCGAAATTGCTCGAGTCGCTGGCGGAACTTGGCCATTTCCTCTTCGTATGTGGATACCCATTGAGGGTTGGGTGTCACAGGTTCGGCGTACCGGACCATGATGGCCACGGCCTCGGAAACACGGAATGGCTCCGCCACTCCCTGCTGTCGTCGTAAAAGGGTTTCCACGCCGGCAAGGGCCGTGACGGCAGCGCCCAATGCCGGGCCTTCGGCCGATACTAGTCGCTCCAACCGCCGGTTCAAAACACTGGCCAAAATTTCACACATGAGGTCATTTCGGGCAATTCCTCCAGAAACCGTGATCTGCTTAATTTTTTGCCCGGCCCGTTCATGCGCTTCAATTCCCAGCCGGATGAGATAAGCAATAGCCTCCAGGGCCGTCCGGAATTTGTGCGCCACCGACTCGGGTGGGGAAGGATACCAAGCCGGTTGCACATTGCCGCGGATGCCAAGTGAGGGTTCAGGCATGATAAAGGGCATCACCTGAACATCCATGCTCCCTGGCGGAAGTCGCCGAGCGGCGGCCGTCAAGGCTGGCCAGTCGGGGTTTTCTCCCACAACCCAATCTAGGAATTGGGCCCCATTGTTATAACACCGCATCCAGAGGTACGGTCCCCAATTAAGACGCATCACATCCAGTTCGTCCGTCTGGGGCAGTTCATCGGAGGACGAGTTCACCACGGCCGAATTGCCGAGGATCACAGCCACCTGGCCGGCATCTACCGCCCCGCCGCCCACCAAGCCGGCTTGCTGATCGTCGGAAGTAGGGAAGATCCACGGTGCTTTTTCAGGAATTAAACCCACCTCCACGCATACATGGGATGCCAGCCTCCCAAGGGGCTCATACATGTCAACAATCCGCGGGAGCTGTTGCCGGACAAGACGCCGATACTGTTCGGACTCCAGAGCTTCCAACATCTCCCAGCGCCATTGGCAGCTTCGCAGATCCATAATTCCCGTGGAAGCCGCCGAAGAGACGCTGATCACATCGAAATTTCCTGTCAAAAAGCCAGCTGCCAGGGGACCGTGGGGCAAAATCCGCCAGGTTCGCTGCCAAGCTTCGGGCGGCAGATAACTGGGGTCCTCGTCTTTGACCAAATGGCTGAGGGAATATCGATCGGCCCACGGTCCGCCGATCAACTCTCGAACCCGATGGGGGCCTCCCAACCGGTTTTCGCCTTTTCGGCGATAATCTGCCAACGTTTGGTCATTCCAGCAAATGGCGCGGCGAATTTGCACGCGATTCTTGTCGATTCGCCCCGCAGTGTGATGTGTGGCCGAAATCCCGCCGGCTATCCAATCCTTCAGGCGGCCGAGCTCCTGTAGGGCGGCAACCATCGCGCGGACGCTAGCTCGCGCCTGGCCTTCAAGCTGCATAAGGTTGAGTTCTGAGATGCGCTCGTCGTAGGGGTCGCCCTTCCAAAGGTCGGTGGGCAAGCGGATCTCCGCCAACACCCCACCAGTCAAGTCGAACGCCAAGCACTTTACCGCACCTGTACTGAAATCCCAGCCTGTGATGACACTTTCGGGAGAGACAAAGCGAGGTGTGTCGACCATATGCGTTTCCCCAAACAAACATGACTCATTTCCGAACTAACTTGTTGCAGGTTCCCCTAAGTCTGCCATGGGCAGATAAATCTCGATATTTTGCCGTCAGCTAGGGGCGAGACACAACAATTCGTGCTGGTTCACAGGAAGATCGCTTCAGGCCCCGCGTTATGTCCGGGATCTTAAACGCTCCGTGTGATGCAGTTCCTCTCCGGCAGTGTGATTGTGGCGGGACAAACTTCCGCTGCCGATCTTATGAGCTCAGTCCCCTTGCTGTTGGCTCACGAAGTATGTTGAAAGGCTGGAAATTCAAGTGCACTTTCAGCCCGCGCCTTGCCAAGATTGTAGCAAAAACACGATTCAGGAAGATATATCCCCCGAAGCTTCCAGTCGACAACCGGCTCCCGAATGTTGTCCCAGGGATGCGAGAATGACTCACGACCCAAAGGCCCCGATACTTGGCACATGACCCTGATTTAAAGGGACAGGCACGCCTTACGCCTCGTGGGTTACTTTTGGTGCTTGCTCTCCTGAGAAGGTGCCGCGGGAAGATGTTCGCTGTCTTCGCGAAAGAAAGCAAGGCTCTCATCAGAGGTAAATTAAGTTGCGGTTTCCGTATCTGTGGAGTACTCGATAACAAGCTTCCTCACGTGCGAGCTTTTTTGCCTATACCCGTCGGCTCTTACAATGCGGGATTCAAGATTCCAAATGTTCCTCGGTGGAGAACAAGTCTGTCGGGGGAAAGGGAGAGGCTTAGCCCGCGGTGAGCATCAAGCCGGAAATCGATCGATATTTGCTTTAAGAGGAATCCGTCTTTAGCATAAAAATGGGTTTGACCAATTTTCCAGCCTGGGTTGGTATGGTGTGCACATCTCGAAAGGAGTACTTCTCATGCGGAAGCGAACCTTTCCACGCCGTGAATTTTTAAGGACCGCCACCAGCGTGTTGGCAACGTCGTCCCTGCCCACGGTGATTGGGAGAGCCGGCGAGATTTTCCCTTGGCCGGAAGCTCGGTCCACAGAGCATTTTTGGTACCGACTGCAACCGGAAGGTATCTATATCGATTCCCAGCGGGGTCCCTGGGCTTTCGCCTTTGCTCAGCAGCGTGTCTATTTGTCGGAGGACAACGGTCGCTCGTGGGGTTACTCGGCGGAGTTCCCCGAAGCACAAAAAATTACCTTCAGTCATATTTTTGCCGATGGCAACGTGCTATTCGCGACGGCCAATCAGCTATTTCTTGCTGGGGACAGGCTTCGAACAATACAACCGGTGGCAATCCGGCGAGCCGATGGCTCGGAGTATACACCGCACTCTCCAAAAGATCCCAATCGGCCTGGATGGTATTTTAATACCCTTTCGGGAGTGACTTCGTGGTCGGTTCACGGGCGCGAAATGCTCGTCTGGGGGAACTACTGTAATGTCTTGGGCGGGGCTTCGCCCATCAACATTTACTATTCCGTGGATCATGGAGAAACGGTTAAGCTGGCCTATTCTTTTGGCCAGAATCCACATTTCCGAGATGATGGATCGGAGGGGGGCGGCTCGACAGGAACACTTCTCGGGGATCCTAACAATCCTGTGCTTTGTCGACATATTCACAGCGTGGCGTACAATCCTGCTGAAGATGCCTTTTACTGCTGCACTGGGGATTTCAACCGGCCGGGATGGTTTGAATGCCATTGGCTTCGAGGTACTTATGATAGCAAAGGCGACCGGTGGCAGTGGAGTGTGGTAATTTCTGCATCGCAGAACACACGCTACAAGTCCGGCGGCATCAATTGTGTTGATGGTCGGATCTGGTGGATAAGCGATGCCAACGGTCCACTTCCTCACGATCGGGGTATTTTTTCTGCCCTACCGGAAGATCTTACTTCGCCGGAGAAACACACGCTCCATTATAACCCCGTTTACGAATGCGGCTGCATGCTCCTTGATGGGGACATTGTTTTGGCCGGACACCTCGGACCTGCTTGCCCCTACCACGCGGGAGTAATTATTTCGCTTGATGGGGGCAAATCGTGGGCAGAACATGACCTGATCGAATTTGGCAAACGGGCCATAGTCAGAATTCACCAAGCCAACCAAGAGGGTTGGTACCGACTGGAATTGCGAAAAGGTTGGATCCAGCGAGCTGACGTCCTTTTCGTGAAACCCAAGATATGAAGGATTGAAAGGTGGATCTCACTGTTCCCACATACGATAGGAAGAACTGACAGTGGAGAAGATGCCTAGAGCCGATACCTAGATCCTCGTTGGTCCACAGGACAAGCTAATTCTTTTGCAGGGCAGTTCGCACCGACTCCGAAAGGGGGAGATAGCCGTAGTAGGTCTCCTTTCCTCTCATGATGTAAATCTTAACCGGATTGACTCCGTCTGTGCTGACGCGACGCAAAATGTAGTCCACATTTGCGAGGGTGACGGTTTCCCAGACATGGATTCCCACCACAATATCGCCGGGTTGGATCCCTTGTTCCGCCGCTGGCCCGCCAGGCCGAACCGCGGTCACTAAGAGACCTCCCCGGTAACGGGTCCCAAATCGTTGACGAAATTCTGTTTGGGAAATAGGCTCGAGCTTTAAACCCAACAATTCCCAGTACGGATGTTGACCTTTGGCTTTGGATTCTTCATTGGAGCGAAGCGTTAATTGGAATTTTCGCTCTTCTCCCTGCCGGCTAGCGCGGATAGAAAGTATTTCGCCGGGTTGCCGCTCAAGCATCGCACGGTGGAAATCCATAGGCCGACAGATAGTTTGGTTGTCAACTTCCGTAATCATGTCGCCTGGCTCAAACCCCGCCTCTGCCGCGGGACTTCCCTCGAGGACTTTTTGCACTATTGCCCCATCGGTTCGGGATGCAGGTTCGGGTTCGAGCACTAATCCCGGCCACACTTGCTCGCTGTAGAGAGAGACCAGCAGTTCGTTGACGACTGCGGCCACCTTGTCCGCCGGAATAGCAAAGCCGATGCCCTGAGCCCCGGCGCGCACGGCGACATTCAGTCCGATCATTTCCCCATGGTGATTGAGGAGAGGACCTCCAGAGTTGCCCGGATTGATGCTGGCATCGGTTTGGATGAGATCGTCGTAAAACTGCGCGTCGGTCACCTGCACGGCCCGATGCACAGCACTGATAATTCCTCTTGTAGCCGTGTGCTGATATCCATAGGCGTTTCCTAAGGCTACCACCGGTTGCCCCGGTAAAAGCGCGCTGGATGAGCCCCAGGCGATTGGCTGCAACGGTTCATCAGGGTCGATCTTGATGATGGCGATATCGGTTTCTGTATCGCGCGCGATCCTTCGGCCAATATATTCCTTACCATTAGCGAGGCTGACTTGAATCTCCTGAACACCATCGACCACATGGTGGTTTGTCACAATGTAGCCTCGGGGATCGATGATCACGCCGGTCCCCATGCCGGCTACTCGACGGGCGGTTTCCCCGCGAGCTGCGATCACAGCCCCCTCAAGCCGTTTCTCGCCCCGGATGCTCACCACCGCGTGCCATGCGCGTTGCAGAGCGCGGACAGAGTCGATTTCCTGACCAAGCGCCGCCGAAATTCCGCCCGGCGGGAGAAGTGGGGTCTTTGGAGATCCCGAATTGAAGCAAACCAGGAACAGACACAACACCCACACCACTGGGCGCATATTGATGCGAGTACACCCCAAAATTTTCGTCCGACGCGCCGGATGATGATCCCTCGGCAGTAGTCTTCGCTGGTTCATTGCGCGCGGCTATTACTCTAGGATTGATTTCTTAAGCGATTGGTTAAGTGATATATTGGCATTTACGATGCACGGCTTTGTTTAGGACGGCCACAATCTAATCGTCAGAATTGAGCTCGGAACTTGACTGGAGCCGCCCCGGGGAGGCTTTTCCCCGCCGTCGCGGGCTTGGAGCAGTCGAACAATGGGGGCCGATTGGCTCTCTTAAGAAAGTCTGGGGGTGTTGGGGCTCCGATGGAGCCCCCATTGGCTTTCTGTGTCAACCTTTGCGGCGATTTAAATAGGCAGCCGAAAGTCGTTTTGAAGCTTTATTCGGCTCTGGGTGATGGTTGAACGCGAGAGTAAAGCCTAAATCGTGTGAACTGTAAATCAGCTGTGCTTATAGTTAATAATCGTCTTCTGTTATCTATGCGTTTTTCTGGGGCATGTCCCGGTGCTTTCAGGGGGTATCTCCCGGTCGGTCCTTTAGTAACGCTGAGGATCCGACCGGTAAGTCCGTCGATCTCAACACTAACAGCCGTTTAAGTTCGGTTCCCTAGAGTTGGGGCGCTCCGCGCCTGAGCGTTTTCTAGCGGTCTCCGCGGGAGAACTGGGCGTCGTCAAATGAAAAGCGTGCGGAAATAACTTCTTATTGGTTACGCTTGTCCCCTAAACATGGGCATCCTAAGCCAATCTGTGGAGGTAATCGAACAATCGTGCAAACAATCGTGGAAAGGATGCAAATTTAGCGAACTAGGTGCCCCCAATAAGCTTGGGAGGTGCGTTCTTACCTGGATTTTGCCGCGCGATCCGTCTCGTCGTCCCGGAGGAGAGGCCTCAGAGCGCGATCCTCCCCTTGTGCCGCCCCACCATTTGATGCCCTTAGAGCTATCAAAAAAGTGGAAATCAGGATCGGTTGTGATTAAAATCCAGGGTGGGAAGAACTTGCGGGATATGCATCGGATTTTATGCCGCGCTGGGATAAGGTCATGATTAACGGTTCAAAACGGTTATGGCCTCGAGGATTGGAACATCCACGACCAGGTGGGGGCCGCACAATTTCGTTGTTGTCGTGCGGACTGGGAGCCGTGGGCCTTTTTGCTTTGTTTACGGTTTCCGGTGGAATAGCTGAGGATGCAACTTCGGAAGCCCCGATTGTGGCCATACGCCCGTCGTATCCCGGGAGTTCGGAGCCTATTTTTCGGCTCGATTCGGAGGATATTCGCAAGTTATTGGGTTCGCCGGTGATACCTGGTTCATTTGAGGAAAAACCTCCGACGCCTGGCGGATTTCTCGTCTCTTGGGGGTGGGGTTGTGGTGGGGATTTTGCGAATCTGTGTCGTGAGCACCTCATAGCAGTTTCCGGGGGGTGGTATCACGCGTTGGGGCTAAGAGTTGATGGATCG
Organism: uncultured Thermoguttaceae bacterium; assembly: GCA_938084835.1. Classification (GTDB taxonomy): domain Bacteria; phylum Planctomycetota; class Planctomycetia; order Pirellulales; family Thermoguttaceae; genus DTLM01. The sequence goes on along the minus strand of CALKER010000018.1, from coordinate 88,902 downwards.
ATTGTGGCTTGGGGGGATAACTCTTATGGTCAGACAAGTGCCCCGGCGGGTACAGGATTCGTGGCTGTCGCGGCGGGCGGATTCCATAGCTTGGCCTTGAGGGCCGATGGCACAATCGTCGGGTGGGGGGCCAATGATTTCGGACAAGCGACTCCCCCGCCGGGAAAGGACTTCGTAGCCATCGCCGCAGGCGGTTATCACAGTCTTGCTTTGACTCGGGATGGGAGAATCATTGCTTGGGGAGCCAATCACCACAATCAATTGGCGGCTCCTAGCGAGGCCGGCTTCGTCGCCATTGCGGCAGGAGCTTTTCACAGTCTCGCGTTGAGAGAAGACGGCTCGATCCTGGCCTGGGGTTCGAACGACTACGGGCAAGCTACTCCTCCCGAAGGTAACGATTTTGTGGCCGTGGCGGCAGGAGGATTTCACAGCTTGGCCTTGCGAAAAGATGGCTCCATTGTGGCGTGGGGTGCTAATGAGTTTGGGCAAGCGTCAACGCTTGCCGGCAAGGATTTTCGTGCTGTGGCAGGGGGACTGTACCATAGCGTGGCACTGCGAAGTGACGGCTCGGTAGTGGCGTGGGGTTTTGAACCTGATGGTGCCACCATGCCGCTTGGGGCTGGTTTTGTGGCTGTTGCTGCCGGCGGTTACTGCAGTTATGCATTGTCACCTGAGGAGGCTCACTGTGGGTGTGCGGCGGGGCAGGTGACTCCGGTTGGTTTCAGCTCCACACCGAGCCGCTACGATACCTATGGATACACGGGTTTCGGAGGCTCGCTGGGACGGGGGTTTAGTTTGCCCGGTTCCGGTGGGTTCTGGGGAGGGGGCGGTGGAGTAGGAACGCGTGGGGGCTCTTCTGGAGTCGGGGAGCCTCCTTTCGTGATCCCCGAGCCGGGAACGGGCGTGCTGGGTATTAGTGCTTTGGCTGTCTCTGCCGGGTTGTGGCTGCTGCGGAGGCGATTTGGCCGGCGAGTTGCTCCTCAATAATCAATTGGCCAAAACTATTGGGGACTTCGTGCTCGGATTTTGCCGGCCTCACATCAAGAGCGAAATGCCGTCCGAACTTGTCACCAGTTTTGGGCTGATCCAAATCTTAATTGTGCTTAGTCTTTTTGGCACTCGCATAGCAATTAGTCGTGGCTGCTTTGCGCCTGGTTTTGTAAACAAGTTCCGCCCGCGTGACCGGCGGAAAGGGGGGACTTATTTCGCCTTTTGGCCTGGTTCTTTTCCCATTCCCGCCCAAATGGCTCCTTGATAGAACCTCCCTTCGTGAGAGTTGACGCGTTGCATGAAACCCCAAAGGGTTGTCTATCGGCAGACAGGAGTCTTGTAAGAGGTCTCTTTAAATATGTGCCTAACCGACCCCCCAAGGATGCCTGGATTAAAGTATTGACAGACCCCGGTTTACAACGGTGCGGGAGTGTACGGTGAAGAGCCTATCCTTTTGGAGCCTGCTTCACCCCAATTAAGACGGGAACGGGTCGTGGGCCGAAGAGATCTGAAGGTCGATTGACGACCGTGACTTGCCCATTTGGGAGTCGTACCAGGAGGGCTGCGGTTCCGCCCGAATCCCACCTCATCGCTTCGGTACCTCCTAGGCTTCGAAGTATCTCCGCGAACTCGTACGGGGTAAGCCCCTGGCTCCACCCCGGACGTCGCCCATCGGCCACCGCAAAGAGAACGAAAGAGCGGCCCGGGTCGATCGCCACGCCCGACTGAACTTCTGGAACGGCACTTTGTGCGACTACAATCCGGCCTTGAAGAATTAAAGGGCCAAAACCAGAGGCCGCTATCCGTGCCGGCGGCTCTTCCAATGGATTTCCGATCTCGGGAAACCCTTCGGAGTTAATCCAGAAAGACCATCGGCCAGGCTCTGGTTTGCTAATCGTGCCTTCTTTGGTTTTCACCCAGCCAGAAATGTTGACGACGGGGGGTAGGAGCGAGATTCCAGAAGCGCCATCTGGGAGATGAGTGGTGTTGGCCGGAAGCATGCCCCATGCATTAGCGGCGATTGCCACAAGAAAACCTGCCGATTCGGCCAACCGAACCGGGTCGACAAGCGAGGCTTCGCTGGGGCCGTCCCCGTCGGGGTCCGGTCCCACAGCCACGTCCCAAATCAATCCGGGCGTTTTCAGGTCAATTTTCACGAAGTAAAGGCGGACGAGTCGCGGCTTGTAGCGCACTTCTGTTTTTAGCTCGATGCCGCGGTGAATTTGGATGATTTTCTCTTGAGCAAAGCAAAACCCTGTATGAGCCAACAAACACACCGTAGGCATCAGGTACCAGACGACAGTGTTTTGGATACGGTAACGTCGTTCACTCACTCGTGCACGACCTGATCCTTCGTGCGCTGGGCTGTGAAGGCCCTGTGCGGACGTAGCGAGCTCCACCACTTGCGAAGCTCCTCCAGTTCCTGTTCTTGTTCCACACTAAAATGACCTTGCCGCTGAGCGTAGGTGTCCATCCATGTGGTGAGACGGGTCCAATCCTCCACACAGAGAGGGATTTGACGGTGGAGCGGATCGCTTTGCAGAAAGGCGACGAGTCGGCTTTGTCTGGCTGGGCAATCACCAGGCAGCGAGTGATCGCGCTCGTGCGCAAGTTTTGCTAGATCACCGTTAGCGTATTGTAAAAGGCTGTCGTAACTTTTTTCAGGCCGAAGGTCGAAGGCGGCTGCGGGAGTCGGTGCCTCTGGCTGATGGCACTCGACACAATGCCGGTCTAACACCGGTTGGACCATGCGATCGTAACGCAATGGCCAGGAACCCTCCGGGCCCGGTTCCGGAAATACCGGCGGCCGACGCATGGCCTGAGGGAATAAATCGCCGGCCGGAGCTTCCTCACGACCTTCGTGACAACCCACACAGCCCAAGGTCTGTCCCGGCTGGACATAGGTCAAACTTCGCATGGTGCGAACCGCAAAGCCGTCGGCATCCACCAGCTGGAAAAACACGGGTACGCCGCCGGGTACGGCAAAGTAGGCGGACCCGTCCTCGGCTACCGGTACAGATCCAATCACGTATTTTCCCGGATCTTCCTTGGAAACTCCCAAGGGGGGAACATTCATATGCGGCTGCACTTTAGGCGGCACTCCCACGATCCGAATTTCCCGGATTGTCCCCCGAGGGATTTCCTCTGACCCGCGGTAAACATCCTTAACGAAATAGTAACCTGGACCGGGTGTGGATGCAACAAAGCGATCTGGAACCTGAGCCGGCATCGGGCGCGGACGGATCGGGAGCGGGTAAAAACTTCCGATTTCCGGATCGCGATACAGCAGCTCCATGTTGCCGAAGCGATCCAGTAGATAGATGCCGGTCGGATTGACCGGATTACGCTCGTCAGTCATAAACGAATGCTGAGGCAAAGGACGATCGCTCCATGCTACCAAATAGAAGTCCTCCGATAGAGGATAAGGGTTGACGAAATAGTGATCCGGCCAGCCTTCTGTTTCCGGGAAACATACCTCTGGTGTGACCCGCTCGATGGGCCGATCAAATTCCGTCCCGCGTGCGCGATCCAAAAGCACGAGGCTTCCGCCCAAGATGCTGTGATGCGCTGCCGCGACAAACAACCATTTCGCCGAGCCAGGCACTGGCCGAGCCTCAAAGACACACTGTGGTCGATAGGTGAAATTGCCATAAACAAGCTGGGGATTCGTTCCATCCGGATTTGTTGACCATAAACTCATAAAGGGTCCGTTGAAGCGATCGATGTAATCCCAGCGCGCATAAAAGATTCTCCCGTCGGGAGCCACCGCTGGCGTCCATTCGAAATTCTCAAATGCGGAAATTGGCCAAATTCGCCTTCGGGCGGCATCCATCCGATGCAGAGTGAACACAGGCACCGGCCGCCAATTGTCTCCTCCACAGCGTACGTAGCTATCCGGGCGGGCGTCCACTTCGCCCGGTTCGCGAGAATCACACAGCTCTTGTCGGTAACTCCAGGGACCGATTGCAAGCGCTAGCCCTTTACGCGTAGACAAAAAGACAATGTCTCCGCTCGGAAGATACCGTGGGCTGAAGTGGTCGTATTTGCCCCAAGTGAGCTTACGGATCTCGCGGCCGTCAATGGTCATTTCGTACAAGTGGTAAAAACTGTCTTCAGGAAGGTTAGATTTGTCCACTTTGTTGGCAATCGCGAAGGTCCCCGGGTAGTACCGCGCGAAGGAAAACACGATGGTGCCCCCGTCGTAGGAAATGTCCGGATCAAGGAAGCTTCCAGTCGGCCAGCCCTCAGTGAGGGAACGCACCCGCGCCTCCGGGGACTTAAAGTTTTCCAGCACATAGATGCCACCACCAGGGCGAATCCACCACCCGTAGTACTGGTCCGACATGTGCGGAAAGGCAGGCGGGGCTCGCTTGACGAACAAAATCTTGTGGAAATCCAGTAGGGGATTTGAAAAAGCGAGGTCCCGAATGGTCCAGCGAATCTGTTGATAAAGTGCAAGCAGGGTTCCGTCATCCTGGGCGTGGGCCTCGTTCCATTTTTGTGGCTTGGGAGCTTCCCTGGGCGGACGGCCGGCTGGTAATGAGCCAGCCGACTTGCCTGCCCATCGGGCTAATTCTTTCTCAAAGGCTCCAAGTTTCTCCAGAGCTTTCCGCGTATCGACACCTAATTCCGCCAACTTTCGGGCAAGCTGCGTGCCCTTGTGGATCGTGTCCTTGACGAGCGACACGTCTACACGGTCTTTTTGGCCCGGGATCGGGTGACGAACGGACCATGGGCTCACACTACTTTGGGTGGCCTCACACCCCAGCGCAATGTTACGTGTTTGCCCTAAGGCATAGACTTCTACTTCGTCTAAATGTAGATAGTCCGTCCCGGGAAGCTGAACGCGAACCCAGCGAGCTGTTATCCCCCGAAGAGAGATTGTGAGGGGTGGTCCTAACTTCCCTCCGAAAAACATGGTACCATCGTGCTGGTAAACTTGTTCCCAATTCTCGCCATCTTTGGACACAAGGAGCTTGATGAAGCGATTTCGCTCGCCGCACGAGTCGCCTCGATTGTGGAGAACCACCCGCTTGAGAGTGTACAAATGGCCCAAATCAACTTGCCACCAAGGTTGTGGCTCGCGTGCCGTGTGGAAGCCCCATCGGCCCGAAATTTGTCCGTCGCAACCGCCGCGTGCGTCTTCCTCTGGGGTTACCGGCCCGGCTACGGTGGCGCTCCGAGTGCGCAGAAGGTCGGCGTGAAGCCAGTCGGCCTCTACCTGTTCTTTTGTCCATGCAGAAACAAAAGCCCCTGTTTCCGCGTGTGCCCTTTCCAGCGACAGCGCGAAGTGGCCACTAGCGATCAACGTTAACCACACCAAGGTCGCACTCAGAAGGTTAGGTTGAGCCATCACCTTCTCCTTGAGAGAAAGACCGGCTTGATTTACGACAGATGACCCTCTTAACTGCCGATTCTCGCCTGCCTACGCGTAAATTTTCTCCTTGCCGGAATTTTCCCCAAGCCTCAAGAGAAGCTTTCGGCAAGGTAAGCTTACAAACCACGGCCGGAAGCAACCACGCTCTCAGCGCAAGGGAACCGAACTTGAAAGTCGCCGCCCATGAGCATCTTCAATCTGCGTGTGAAAGGGACCATGTTCCGGACGCAGCTCAAGTGCGAAGCCCTGAAGTGTGCCCTGTTGCTGCAGGCGGACAGGCTGACGTAACGGCGGAGCTCCTGCGGACTCAATAACCCAGAAATAGGTTGTAGAGGGATCAGGCCGGCCCTCTACCCAGCGATAATCAACGCTAAATCCCATGGCGGTCCCTGTGGGCAAGGTTTGGGGAATGGCGACCCCAGCCGAAAGCAAAATTGGCAAACGCCCGAAGCTTTCTTGGGTGGGCCTTGATGGACGCACTCCCCGTGGCTGGCCGCTAGCCTGACCATTCGGAGCGCGAGCGCTTGGGGCCCCCAGGGGATAGGGCCGCGCCCCCGCCGGCGGCGTTTCGGACGCCAACTCCTTTCCCTCCCGGGGTAAGTTAGGCTCAATAGCTTCAAACTCTGGATGCAAACCCCTCTCGGAAAGCACCTCGCTTACCGCCTCGAACTGGGAACTTGGCGGCGACCCACCGAGAGAGGTCTGTGCCCCCGAGTCCGGCACCGAGTCCCTTGCGACGCTCTTGGCTGCGGATGCCTCCACTACCTCCGAGCCGAAGGTACCCTTTTCGCCCAAAAAGTAAGACTTAACGCCTTCATGGGTGGGAGACGCCGCATGGGGCGACACTTTGTCATATTCTGTCTGGCATCCTTCAACCGCTACGGCAAGCATCAAAACCAAAAAAGCCAGTATGGAGTAGCGCAGGACCCGCCGTTCGCTCTCAGAGCGCCCGCTAACATGATTGATCAGCGCTGCCCAAGTATGCGCTTTCCCCATGGCCCATCCCTTTACGTAACCGCGACAAAACGGGCAAAACGCACTAGTGTTAACCGAATTGTGCGACCGACTTTGTCTATGTTCTAGAGAAACCAGGGGATGCCTTTGAAGCAAGCTTTCAGTAAGGATTTGCTTGATTGCCACCCGGCATTGCCCTGCACGAAGGCCCGAAAAAAAAGTTTCAGTTCGCAAGCCATCTGGTTTTGTCCAGGGGCGGTTGATATTCGGGGAAACACTTTAACGCTAGCCGGGAAGAGTCTAAGTCTACCAGTTATGGAAATAGGACAATGTCGGTAAGGATGATCATTGCGATGCATGGCTCGTACGTGCGGAACTGCGGGTGAGCCCCTTCGTCCTTTGGTACCCCTTCGCGCTCAGATGCCTCTGAGCTCGAGCTCGCAAACTAAAGAGTCGAGGGCAGACGCTAGTTCTGAACCGACCGGTAGCTCAGCTATTCCGCAGTGTCATTGTTATTCGAAATTGGAAACATGAAAAAATAGGTAATCCAAATAATCTAGAGAAACTTTGAGTGTGTATCTCTCCGGTCAGTTTTGTGTATTGTTACCGCTGGTTTCAGTTGGGTTGTGAAAAACTGTCACGTAGGTGGGAAAACAGCGCGCAACTCCATCCTCAGAGGGCACCAAACGTCGAAACGGCGTAACATTGGTTTTGCGGGTTATCAAGGTGAGGGAAGTCGCGATGGGTGTTCTGCTCCGATTTCAACCCTTTCCTGCACCTTGGAGAGTAGGAAAGTTGCAGGGCTATAAATTGGCGCTGGCAACCTTCCGGTATAGGCAGAAAGTAATTGCGACATAATGTTGATCCGTTTTTTCGTGTTTCGCATGATAGTGGCGTACGCAATTAATACCATGGGGGTATAAAAGGACCTTCCGACCGTAATTGTTATCTTTCAAGCAGTTAATTCCTTAAACGCTTTCGAAAGATGGGTTGCCGCGATCTAACACCGTTAGTACAGCGATGCAAATGTAAACGGTCATTCTTTTTTGGGCGGGTACGGTTCTCCAAAAGAGCCTTTCCTAGAAGAACAGTTCGCTACTTAAAAAAGTAAACTAGTAATTCCGGGATAAAAAGCATAATTGATGCTATTAGAGAAGTTTGAAGTTTCATTTCTTGATATTCAGTGAAGTCTGACAATCTGATTCCCACTCCAACAAGTGGGGAAGGCACCTGGGCGGACCACGCAGGAAACGATGGAGTAATTCCCATTCCCTTCATGTGGAGAAGTGGCATCAATCATTTGGCTTGTGCGGTTTTCGCCGGAATTCAGTTTGTTTCTGATGCTTTGGCCCACGTGAGCGCTGTGAGACATGGGGAGGAGGCCATGAGGTGGGTCACCCAAAGACCTCGCGACAAATTTTGGGCTTGCCCCCGCAAGCGTTTCGCCGCTTTCCGCGATCCTTGGGCTGCACACTGCTATATGTGCCTACCCTCTTGAGGGTAGCGCCGCTTTGGCCTGAAGGGTTGGAACGAGAAGCTTGACATCAGACAGTTGGGGGTAGTAGTCGTTTTGAAGCATTCGTGTTAGACTGGTTTGTAATGGTAACCGACGCATCCATTGGGAGACTGCCACCTCGCAGCTGGGTTCGGTGTTGATGCCCAGGAAGATTCCGAGGTAAAAGGTTCGGACCAACGGAGACCGGCCGGCTATTACGACCCAGATCAGAGGGTCTCGGCTGCTTAACAATTGGGCTTTTTTTGGCGAAATCCATAAATCATCAGCTACAACTCAGCCGGGTTGATTGCCCCCTTAGCTCAGCTGGTAGAGCAACTGACTCTTAATCAGTGGGTCGGAGGTTCGAATCCTCCAGGGGGCACTAGACAAACTTTTGGAGGCTCGGGGACCGGCTTATAGCCTAAAAGGAAGTTTGGTGCTCCGCTTTTCCCCAAGGAATTTGGTACGTTTTAGACCCTTTCTGATTCCGGCTAAATGATCCGCACCTCTCCCCGTTCCGTTTTCAGCTTTTGTTTCGCGTCAGGTTCGGTGCGAACTGGTGTGTTTTTAAGTTTTTGTAAGCGATGCCCAATTTCTCGCTAGCGTGCGGTTTTCGGCGCTGCGGCGCCAGGATGAGCTCGTCAACCATACCTTTTGCGCCACTGCTAACTGTCGGATTTATTTTGAGAGGGGGTAGCTCCGCTCGATGTATGATGTAGGTGTTCTTAAACCGTCGCATCCGCTATGAGACGGGGTAGCATGCTCTTAAGCCAGAGGCGGCCGTGTCCGACGAATCCGCCAAAAACATGTCGCGTTTTCGGGTCCGGCAATTGGGCGGAATTTAACGGGAGTCACTGGCAGGAAAGTTTATTGCGGCGAAATTTATAGTTCGGACAGCAGAGACGCCCGCCTCGGGCAACTCTTGTGTCCAGTTGACAGGTCAAGGCGCGGCACGCTTTGATCGGCCCCAAGTGCGGCTACGGGGGCGGGGGGATCGGCGGCTGTGGAAGCTTGGGCTGATGGCTTCGCAGTTCGCGAAGTTGGCATTTTTTGCCCTTGCCTACCCGGTCCTCCGGACATACCTGCAGGATCACGTTATACGCGTCATTGGCAGGGTTGTGGTACTCCTTCAACTTTCGTAGCGCCAGTCCATGCATCATTCCGTAATGGCGAGCCGTCCCACGCTCTTCCAGCCACGAGCGACCTTTGACAAGAAGGAGTCGGTCAAAATAACGCCAGTGTGGGCGGAGCCACTTCAGCACGTCGCGCAGCGATCCAATGGCCCGGGCCATGAGGGTATTAAATTGGGTGGACTGCCCTAAGAGATCTTGGACTCGTGCTGCCACCACGGGGATTTTGAGCCCAAGTTGGCAAACAATTTTCTCGACGATCCTCGCCTTCTTTATCACCGACTCGCACAGGACCACTCGCAAATCCGGTCGAAGAATGGCCACAATCACTCCTGGCACACCTGCACCGGTTCCCACGTCCAAGACAAGTTCCTCCGGTTCCAAAAACTCAGACAGCATTAGGGAGTCGAGGACATCCCGGGTCACAAACTTTTCCAAATCCGTGTGTCGCGTAAGGTTAATCTTAGTATTCCACTCCCAAACGAGCCGGCGATATAGGTCGAGGAGCGCTACTTTATCGGGTTGCAGCGTGATTTTGTACTTAGCTAAAACGTCGGCCAGCGTCTCCCCTTCGATTACCTCGAGAGATGTGGGGCTCGGCGGGGAGAGGGCGGTGAAGTTTTTTTCCTGCCCACTTGATGCCACGTCCTGCGAAAGTGATGGCCCATTCTGGCAAATATCGTTGGAAGGACTGGAAGAATCCTCGCCCGTCGCGACCCAGGAAGGAGGTAGCGAGCTAGGTTCGTTGTGGCTGGTGTTATTCCGACCCACTGGGCGAGAATCCGGCGATTCTGAAGGTGGCCTCCGGTTTTGTTCGTGTGAGGTTTCTTTGTCGAGCATATCCCCTCCTAAATTCAACTCTCAAGCATCCGTGACTTGCTAACTGATCTGCCGTAACGGTCGTTAGCGGCTGGTGTATTTCTTGTTCATGTCTCAGGAGGGTGGGCCGAGCCTAAGACACACATTACGAGCACTTTACTAGCTACTGTGCGTAGGAATCTGGACGGTATGCGGCAATTAATTTCCGATTGTGGATTCTATTCTGGGCTTTTATGTTTGTCATGGGGTGAAAGGGCAACGGACAAAGGTCACACGCTACCGAGCGATGGTTCTCGTATAAGGCTTCAGTTTGCTTAACAAATAGGCCTGACAGTTCACATGTGGGGGCTATCGGCCCCCGAGGGTGTAGAGGGTACAATTCTTTAGGAAGTAATGTGACCATTCATGTGGGGAAAATTGGGGGAAACGATTGCAACTCCCGGACACAAAAGCTGCGTGCAACTGGCTTCTTGATGCAAGACGTTCCAATAGTTTGCTGATTCGTAGAGCGGATATGGTCCGTCCCCACTTTGACCTCTTAACGTGGGCATCCGTGCGATAGGCTTGCTGGATCGAAGCGAGGATACCGCTGCGGCGCACAACAGGGGAAAAATTGATGCCAAAGAAAGTGACAGACGATGCGGAAGGCACGCCGCGGGCTTTTCCCCCTGTGTTAACAGGTAGGCACCGGCTCCAAAAGGTATTGGCAGCGGCCGGATTTGGCTCCCGCCGTAAATGCGAAGAGCTGATTCTTGCTGGCCGAGTCATGGTGGATGGGAAAATTGTCACCGAGTTGGGCGAAAAGGTCGATGTGGAAAAAAGCGAGATCCGGGTAGACGGCTTGCCCATCAAGATCCCGCAGCGGGTCTATTATGCCGTGTATAAGCCTGACGGGGTCGTGTGCACTCACAAGGATCCCTCACGGCGGCTGAGGGTGATCGATCTTGTGCCCGAAAGTGACGTGCGACTTTTCCTTGTGGGGCGGCTTGATCTGCACAGCGAAGGGCTCATCCTAGTGACCAATGATGGAGAACTTGCCCTGCGGCTGACACATCCGCGATATGGTGTGCCCAAACTGTACCGCATCCTGGTGGCTGGTGTACCCGATAAAAAGGTGCTCACGAAGCTGGTCAGAGGCGTTCATTTTGCAGACTTCGTAGCGCGGGCCAAGCGGGTGCGGATGTTGAAAAAATATAAGCAAAGTGCCGTTCTCGAAATCGAACTTTGCGAAGGGCATAACCGCGAGATCCGGCGAATGCTTGCTAGATTTGGCCACAAGGTGTACAAACTCAAGCGAATAGCCATCGGACCTTTGAGTTTGGGGAAACTCAAACCGGGTCAGTACCGCCTGTTGACGCCAAAAGAGGTGGCGGCACTTCGGAGGGCCGCGGGCATAGGTTCGTGATCCCTCGGCCGGAATCACTGAGAACGACAAATCGGAGACGCGGATGCAAGCCACATGTCGCTTAGTCTATAAAAGTTCCACAGGCAGAGATGGTTTTTTTCGGGCAAGCCGACAAATTGAGAATAAGCACGTTTAGTACCGAGTGTATTTCTTGCAGAAATCGCGCGAGTGGCTTACTACGAGATAGCACCATGTCCTCGGGCTGGCACGGAATCACCCCATGATAGAAAACTTGGAACCGGTAAAGGCAGAAAGTGCGCATCGTGCTTTGCCGCCACCGTCGCTTGAGGAGCACGGAGGAGCTAAGCGGTTTTGGTTTGGACGCGTCGGCGTCATTGATAACGTCGCTGTGGCGGAGGAGATTTATCGTCTTCGAGTGTGGGCGCCCGAAATCGCCCAGCGTATAACTCCCGGTCAATTCGTCATGGTGCGATTGCCGGAGACGATTGATCCGCTCCTTGGCCGAGCTTTTGCGCTGTACGATGTTGCCGAAGATGCCACCGGTGGCCCGGCAATTCTAGAAATTGTTTACGAAGTTGTAGGCAAAATGACGCGTCGCCTTGCGCGGATGGGTCAAGGGGCCGAACTTGAAGTTTGGGGACCCCTGGGGAATGGTTTTCCCGCTGCGGAGGCTGACCACTGGATCCTCGTTGCCGGTGGCATCGGGATTACTCCGTTTTTGGCTTTTGCGAAACAGGCGATGGGACTGAAAAAATATGGCCACCCTCCTCTCAGGGGGCCTTTCTGCCAGCGATTGACACTTTGTTACGGAAGCCGCACGGCGGCTCGTCTGGCCTGTGTCCATGAATTTAACCAACTGGGTGTTGAGGTGCTAGTAAGTACCGACGATGGTTCGGCGGGGCGTCGCGGTGTTGTTACCGAGCTTTTGCTCGAGCTCCTGGGGACCAGCGGTTGTGCGGGCACAGTTACTGCAGATCCGGAAGGCGGTACCCGTGTTCAACTTCCGCCAAAATGCGTTAAGGTGCTTGCCTGCGGCCCAGAGGTCATGCTTCGGGAGACTGCCCAAATTTGTCTGGCACGCGGGATTCCCTGTTGGGTCTCGCTCGAAACGCCGATGGCGTGCGGCATAGGGATTTGTTTCAGTTGCGCCGTGCCAGTGCGAACGGGCTCTGATGACTGGGATTATCGCCGCGCGTGTGTGGAGGGACCGGTTTTCCCAGCCGAAGTTCTTGCCTGGGAAGTGTTCGGCCATCGGGAGGAGTAGAATAGCCGAAATCGCTTCACTGTGACACTGATTACCGCTGAAAATGCAGAACTCAAATGCAAAGCTTGGGAGTCAGCGGCGCTTCAAGCCCCGGAGGAGCTGCAAAGTGATGATCCCCACCCCGGAGATACTTCACAGTTGGAGGCAGCATGCGTTCTTACAGGGATTGATCGTATTGGCGGCGTTAACGGTGTCTAGTCCACACCTAGAAGTGCGGGCAGGTGAGGCTTTCCCGCTTGTTTCTCCAGAAGATGCTGGTGTCGATGGGGAAGCTCTCCAGGCGATCGATGTCCTTGTGGATGAAGCCATAGCCCGCGGTGAGATGCCAGGCTGCGTGGTGGTGATTGGGCGGCGGAAAGGAGTGTTCTTCGCCAAGGCTTATGGGCTCCGACAGGTGCAACCTTTTCCGGAGCCAATGACCCTCGATACCATCTTTGACCTGGCTTCGCTCACCAAGCCCATTGCCACCGCGACGAGTGTTATGCTTTTGTGGCAGCGCGGGGCCATTGAGCTGGATGCTCCGGTGGCGCGGTACATTCCCGAATTCGCCAGCTCGGGAAAAGAGAAGGTCACCGTGGCACAACTTCTTCTGCATGTCGGCGGAGTAGCTGCGGCCAATCCGCTTACTGATTATGATCACGGGCCGGAGGTGGCCCTCAAACGTATCCAAGCCATAAAGCCGATTGCTTCCCCGGGAGATCGATTTGTTTACTCCGATGTGGGTTATATCGTGCTCGGAGAGCTTGTTCGGCGCGTCAGTGGTCAACCTTTGGATCGCTTTTCCGTCGAAGAGATTTTCCGACCCCTCGGAATGAGCGACACCGGTTTTTCTCCGGATGCGGTGCTTTATCCCAGAGTAGCACCCACCGAAAAAGTGGCAGAAGAATTTCTCCGTGGGGTGGTTCACGATCCGCGGGCGCGGAAGCTTGGGGGTGTGGCCGGTCATGCCGGGCTTTTCTCCACGGCTGCGGATTTATGGCGGTATGCACGAATGATGCTCAATGGTGGTACCGTTGACGGAAAAGTTTTCTTGTCGCCTCCCGCTTATCGCTTGATGACCCACCCGCGAGGTCTTCCGAACCCACCAGGTTATCGCGCCCTGGGTTGGGATGTGCACAGCTCGTACTCCTCCAACAGAAGCCCGCAATATAGCCCCTGGGCTATCGGGCACGGAGGTTTCACCGGCACTGGGATGTGGATCGATCCGGAAAAGGACCTTGCGGTAATTTTCTTGAGTAATCGGCTTCATCCGGATGGCAAAGGCTCGGTCAACCCATTGATCGGCCGAATCGGCAGCGTGGCTGTCCGGGCCCTGAAAACCCTGCCGGCAGCAAAAGTGGTCAGGACGGGAGCGGAAGTTTTGGAAGCCGAGGACTTCTGGGCCGTGCGGGGATTGCGTGTGGGATTAATCACCAACCACACGGGGATGGGAAGGGATGGCGTGCGCACCTGGGAGCGGATGGTGCGGTCGCGGCAGGTGAAGTTGGTAGCTTTTTTTGCTCCTGAACATGGGTTTGAGGGCACTCTCGATGTGGCTCATATCCCCGATGATAAGCACCTGCTCACAGATGTACCTATATACAGTTTATATGGAAAGACGCGGCGCCCCACTCGGGAAATGCTTGCGGGGATCGATGCCCTACTGTTTGACCTTCAGGATGTCGGTAGCCGGTTTTACACCTATATCTCCACTATGGGCTATGCGATGGAGGAAGCCTCCAAAGCAGGAATTCGCTTTGTCGTTCTCGACCGGCCCAACCCAATTGGGGGGGTGGCGGTGGAAGGTCCGATGCTCGATCCAGACAAAGAATCATTTGTCGGTTATCACCGCTTGCCCATCCGCCATGGGATGACCGTCGGCGAGCTTGCACAAATGTTCCGGGAGGAGCGAGCTTTGGAGCTGGATCTGGTGGTGATACCCATGGAAGGTTGGCGGCGGACTATGTACTGGGAAGACACCGGTCTTCGGTGGCTCCCACCTTCTCCCAACATGCGGACCATCCCTGCGGCCTTCCTCTATCCAGGCATCGGACTTTTGGAAACAACCAACGTCTCTGTTGGGCGGGGCACGGACACTCCTTTCGAGCTTTTCGGTGCGCCCTGGATTGATGCCGAAAAACTTCTGGCCGTGTTGCACGATCGGAAACTTCCGGGGATTACGTGGCAGACGATAACGTTTACCCCTCGCGATTACATTTTTCGGGGGGAAGAGTGCCGCGGTATTCGGATGCAAATCGAGGATCGCGGCCAACTGCAGCCGGTCCGCACCGGTCTGGAGGTGGCTCTAGCCCTCCGTAGGCTTTTCCCGGAGCAGTGGAATGCGCAGCCCTATCTGCGTTTACTAGGCAACCAAAAGGTGTATGAAGCCATTTTGGCGGGAAAGTCGTATGAGGAAATCGAGCCGCTCTTTCAACCAGATGTGGAGGCATTCCGGAGCCGGCGAAGTAAGTATCTTCTCTACCCCGAGTGAAGAACCTTCCGGGATAGGATCGCGGGGAGTTTCCGGCCTTCATAAGTTAAGGTTGCTGGAAGCCGGCGTGAAACTGCGAGGCTCAAATGGGCCAATGGGTACGGTTCGGTTATGCACCTTCGCCCCGCTTTAAAATGATGTGACGGAGAAAATGCTCGTCATCAGCAAAAGGAAAGTCCCGTCGAAAATGAGCACCGCGGCTTTCTCGGCGCGCAAGGGCCCCTTGAATGACCAACCAGGCCACGGTCAGTCGATTTTGAAGCTCCCAGCCGGCAGGTGTGCGAAACTGCCGGGTGAGGACATATTGCGCCCAGTACTCAATTTGTTTTTTTGCCTCTGCCAGCCCAGCTTCCTCCCGGATCACCCCGACGTTCCGCCACATAAGGGCCTTAAGGGAGTTGGAAATATCCAGCAGGTCAAGCTTATCTTCTGGTGTCACTGTGCGGGAGTTACTTAGCGGGAGAGCCTTGTAGTGATCTTCAAGTGGTTGAGCACAGCGACTGGCTCCCTCGCCAGCCCAGGCCCCAAAGCAAACAGCCTCGAGGAGGCTGTTGGATGCCAAGCGGTTGGCACCGTGCATACCAGAGCAGGCCACCTCGCCCGCAGCCCACAGTCGGGGCAAAGAGGTACGACCTTCGATGTCAATGCGAACTCCGCCCATGAAATAATGGGCACCAGGGCGAACCGGAATTTGATCCCGGGTCAAATCCAGATTGAATTCCGCGCAAATGGTCACCATGCCCGGGAAACGGGTTCGCACAAAATCTGGATCTAAATGCCTTAGATCGAGGTAGACGTTGGGGTGCCTAGTCTTAGCCATTTGGGCTACAATCGCCCGCGTGACTATGTCTCGAGGTGCTAATTCCCCGCGGGGGTCGTAGTCAAACATGAAACGGTGGCCATCTCGGTCGACAAGGTAGCCTCCCTCCCCACGAATGGCCTCTGTGATTAAATGCCGGGCACTTCCGGCGATATACAGTACGGTTGGGTGAAACTGGACGAATTCCAGGTCTTGTAGTTCCGCACCGGCTCGCCATGCCATAGCCAGACCGTCACCGGTGGCGATCTCCGGATTAGTGCTCTCCCGATAAACTTGGCCCGCACCGCCAGAGGCCAAAATGGTCTGCTTGGCCCAAATGAGTGTCTTGCCGTGCTCCTCGTTCCAAACAAGAGCCCCCCGGCACTCCCCGTCGGCCGTCAACAAGTCGATAGCGAAGGTGTGTTCCCAAATGGCGATATTTGGAGCGGCCTCAACCTGGCTCAGAACTGTTCGAACAAGTTCGCGGCCGGTGGCATCGCCTCGGGCATGGACGATCCGCGGCCGGCTGTGACCCCCCTCTAAGCCTAGGGCTAGCTTGCTTCCATCCCGATCAAATTGAGCTCCCCACGCCAGCAAGCGTTTGAGCTCTTCAGGACCGGCGCGAATCACCTTCTCCACTACCTTTTCATCGCACAGTTTGCTACCTGCCTCGCAAGTGTCGGCAATATGATTTTGCACGCAGTCTTCTGGATCGACGACGACCGCCAAACCTCCTTGAGCATAAGCGGTGTTCGACTCCCAGCGGTCGGCCTTCGTGATTACGACGACCGACATATTGGGATCGACCGCTAGCGCGGCGCGGAAGCCGGCAAGTCCGCCTCCAATGATGAGAACATCCGTAAAAAAGTGTGGGACTTCTTTCGGTCCAAAAGGAACTAGGTAGCGAATTGACTCGAAAACAGTACTCATTGGGAGTGCTTTTCAGCTCTAATGCTTGTCTATCAATTATCATTTAAATGCAAAAATGAAGTTCACTTTTTACCTTGAATTCATCAAGTTTCCCATTTCGCTCGGATGCAGAGTCTGCGCTTCTAACCCTTTCTGGGGATAATCTCGGAGGCAGGTAGGGGAAGGAGCTGCTATGCGGTGCCGTGGCAGGTTTCTCGGGCAAAAAACGAAACCCCGTTCCGGGTTCATACCACCTCAAAACTTACGATCCTGACTTTGACGAAGGTGATATCCCTAAGTCCTGCCTAGATTCTCTTATCCTCTCATGTTACAAAATGCGAGCATATATCCCGGAGTCTCTACTCAATTAGGAACGTATTTCTTGCCCAGGTTCGGTCAATTGTCGAGGGTTCGAGCTTCCGGAGAAAGCTGAACCCGGAAGCCGGCTGCGCGGGACAATTGCCGACGATACGTGCCATGGTGAAATAATCGCTTAAAAAGGTCGACTGCGGCCATTTCTTACGGGTTTTGTCGAAAGTTTTTCTCGGAAGTATCCTCTTCCGTGTTTGATTCATGGCTTGACGCGTACTCTTCCTTCGCGAGATACGCCCGCGATCTTCCCGATCGCGTTTAGCTCGCCCCGCGAGTGTTTACAAGATTTCTGAGTATAGTAATTTTATTTGGTTCTTAGGATGCTAAAGAGCCCGCCGCAACCTCGT
The DNA here is from genome assembly GCA_938084835.1 of uncultured Thermoguttaceae bacterium. Classification (GTDB taxonomy): domain Bacteria; phylum Planctomycetota; class Planctomycetia; order Pirellulales; family Thermoguttaceae; genus DTLM01. The sequence goes on along the minus strand of CALKER010000018.1, from coordinate 71,609 downwards.
TATCTCTTGTGTTAGTTTCCAGCCACCTAAGTTGGGCACAATTGTTGCAAAAATTGGAAACCTGCCGGCCTAATGATTAGGAGCATGCCTGCCAGATCGAACTGCTCCTGCGGAAAAAACCGGGCGGGGAGCTCATCAAAGTTGTCAAACCTCAGTGGCGACGTTCCGAAATTTTTCCTGTGGACGGTGGGACCGAGGCAGGTTTAGTGGGTCAGAACAACATACATGGTATCGGCCGGCAGGGTAATCTGGATACCATTCCTCTGTCGGGAGAGAGGAAGGGGTTTTCGGGCACAACCATTGGGGTCAACAAGCCACGCCTGGTTTAGGCGCGGGTTTGCCAGCGTGAGAGTCACCTTTGTCGCGGCGATGCGCCACGGCGGCCTGCCCGTGTCAATGATTTCCTTGCCGAGGAATTGTTGCCCCTGTGCCTCCAGTGAAGTGTCTTGCTCGATCCAGCCGAGCAGCCGCGCGGTCGTACCTACCTGCACGAGCACTTTTTCAGACTCCCGTAGGGGCCGGTCGTCCATGGCCACCACCATAACAGTGGCATAATCGTTATCAGACTGCACCGTCACATCCCGGAAGGAAAACTGTCGGCCTGCCCGAACCAAGAACCCCGTGCATCCTTGGAACTTTGGAGTGTCTACAGCGCAGAAACCCTGCTTCCAGTTTAGGAGAATTTCGCCGGTTACACTTCGAACGATTCCTCTTTCCCGGTCGATGTACTTTTCGAGAGGAACAACTCGGGAATGGGCTTCGTCGCCGTTGAACTTCACATGAACTGGGCCGACGAAGAAGGCCAATCGGTCTAACTCCTGTTGCAGCGGGGATTGCGGTGCGAATGCTCCGGGATCCCGGTTCGGGTCGAATTTGCCGCCCTCAGAGATAATCGGTACTCGCCGTTCCCACATGGAGGAGAGCGATCGCTCTTCGTAAACAACCGGTTCGTAAGCCTCCCGGACATATCCCAGGCGAAAGGCCAGGGCAGCAGCGGGGAACATCCCAGCCATGGTGGGAACGTCGGCTTGCCATTTTTTCAAAGAATTCAGCCCGTCGACTTTCCACCAGGGCCACACCGGATCAACTGTCCAGCCATCACCATGGAAAGAAAACCAATAAAAAGCGTCCACCCCGGTTAACGATAAATAGGCTGCCGCAAGAAAAGGTCCTTCCGTCTGGTAAAGACCGGGATGAACCCAGGCGGTTTCCGTGACAATCATCGGCTGGTTTACCGTTTGTTTTAAAGCGCCGGGGAATTCCTCCGGAAAAAGCAAGCAGGATCGACTTACGTAGCGGTGACCGGGATCTATTCGGTAGCCGTTGTTGGGGCCTACATGGATCACCCCGGTGTAGCGATTGACAGCGGCAATATCCGTGGCTGTGTAGGTCCAGCGTTCACAATCTTCCAGCAGTACCGGGTCGGCCGACTTCCAGTTAGTGGCATTGATGAGCTGCCGGCACCCCAAAGTTTCGCGGTAAAAACGGGCCATGTCGCGATAGAAGTCATATTGGAGTCGACTCATGAACTCAAGCTGATCGCTGAGTCGGCGAGACCATGCCTGCGTCGGGGGTGGTGCCTGTGAGGTCATGTGCCAAATGATCTGAAGGCCAACCTCTCCGGCAGAAAAATTGTCGTGTGGGTGCTTAGCTTGACCCCATGCATGGGCTGCTGCCTCCAACCGCCCATATTTACGCACCAAAAACTCGGCGAAAAGCTTCCGCAGCCGACGGGCGTGAGGTTCCCGAATACCCTGAGAAGTCCAAAACAGCAGGCTGTCTTCGTTCTGTACCTGAATAATGGCCACGGCCGGCTCTTGCGACAGCGGTACACCCGTATAAGGGTTCACCCGGGTATACAGCTGCCGAACCCACGTTCTATAAGCTTCCTGCATCACAGGCTCGAAGAACAAAAGACCTTCCGGCCCCGAGTGACCAGTGTAGCCCTCCAGCCTCCAACTGGCGGGAATTTTGCCAATGTGCGCCCAGAAAGGCGAGATGGTCACGTAAATGCCGTGTTTTTTGGCCTCGGCTACATATCGCTGGATTTGATCGATGACCCGTTCGTCTACGTCTGTAATCTTTGCGCCCTCGTGTGGTACACACAACTGAGCATGAACGCGGACCATGTTGACGCCGAGCTTGGCAAGCCAGCGGAGCTGTCGGGCCATCGTTTCTGGTTCCTGCCGCCAGCCGTAGTCCACAACAGCCCAAAACCTAATAGGCTTCCCATCGCCACGAAGAAAGCTCATCCCGTCGGAAGAAAGCCGAATGAAACCCGTACTTCCTGCCACAGGTTCGTTAAGATATCGCAAATCGATTAGACAATCGTCACTCTGAAGATCCTCTTTGGGGGTAAACGCCCAAGTATCTTCCTCGGTGATGATCTCAGCTACCGTCTCAGGGGATCCAGGCCGAGCCAACCCCCGCGGCACAAATCGAGCGTTAGTGAGCACAAAAGCATCGAGGGCTCCATGGTTTTGAAGCTCGCCATAAAAACGAAATGTCAACCGATGGCTCCCGCGTGAGAGATTGACTTTTCCGGCGTACACCCACCCGATAAAGCGGAGGTCAACCTTGCCGTCGGCAGCGATGTTGGTGACCTCTCGGGCTCCTTCCAAGGAAACTTCTTGCCAAGGGCCATCGTTGAGTTGAAAATCTAAACGGCATCGCACCGGATTAACTCGAAGCCACAAGGCGTATTCGCCTCCCTCTTTCACCTCCACGCTGTATGTCGCTTGGCCCTCTTTTTCCTGGGAAAAATTGCTGATCCACTCTCCCCCCGACAAGTTTTCCTTTTTCACATGATCATACCAGCCATGGCGGTTCATTTTATGAGCGATCGGCGACTCGCCTTCTTGCCAAATAGTTTCTTCCGCAAAGGTCAATTGGCTGACACATAGGATCAACAGGATTGTAGGGAGGCCAAGTGGGATAGATCGAAATACACTCACGGTTTCACCTTGATGTTTGCTGCTTCTTCTGACAGGGGCACAACAGGGCTGCAAAACTTGGGAGGGCAAATTTAGCCCAGAGCTCAGGGGCAACATTTCTGCTGCTGTCAGCCGAAGGCGCTTTATTCCCGATATTTAAGAAGGCAGGTCCTCAACCTGCTGTGTACAGCCAGCAAACTCGTCCCTCAAAGCTTGAAAGTCTAACTTTGGGGGATGGTTGCTTCAAGTCCTTCAAGGACGATTGGCCAACGATTTTAGCTCAACACTCTTCCAAAAAATGACAAGCCGCAAAACATCGCGACACGAGGAGGCCAGGGTGGCACTCGCAATTCCTACTCGAGAAAGTGTTCCGCAAGGGGGAAAGTAATTCGTAAGCGCGCTGGGTATCCTACGGCGTAAAAGTTGTGTGAAGCTGGTGATCCTACGTATCAAGCAACGTGTCAGGGCCGAGAAGAGGCGTCGTTATCCCATTAGCCTCCGTGGGGCACCAAACCCGGGAGCCATCGGAGCACTTGGAAGGAAGTGTACATATGATCACAAAACGTTGTCGTGAGCTGGGCTTGCCGTGAGGAGGGCGTGATGTGGGACAGCCACGGCGGAGCGACACGATCCGTGTGAAACTACCGCCAGTTGAGGGGAGGAGTTCCAACTATCTTTGCCAGGATCTTGGCGACTGATGGCCTTTAGTTTGGTCCTCAGCAGCCATACGAGGGAGCCGATCCTCTGGCCTCGCAAATTCCGAATCGACTTCCGGTGAGACAGTGGGTTCACCTGGGGCGGAGTGGCTTATCGTCTTTTCGCCAGGAAGGAGTTCGGGCGAGTTGCCTCCCTTTGCGGTTTGGGGTAGGGCGGGCACTTTTGTGGCGAAGAATCGATCGGCCTCGATGCGCGGACCGCTTTGTTGATAGAACAAGGTCAGCTGCTGGGCCACAAGCCGGGCAGGGAAGTCTGGGGCGATTACTTCGGCCCGGCAGGCGTGGTTTCCGGATGTTTCGGCGCGAGCCAAGACGCGCAGTGTCCTCACCTCGCCCGGTGCGAGGGGGCCAACTCGGCCAAAAATGACTTGGCCGGGTGCGATGAGAGCCGGCGCTCCCTCGGCCGCTACCGGTTCAATACCCCACGAGAAAAACACTACCACTTCGCAAGAGTCCACCGGTTTTGTTCCGCGATTCTCCAGACGGATCTCGTAGGGAACTTCTGTTGCCACAGGGGAAGGTCTGCCTGGATCGCGAAGAGCTAGTTGCAAGTTGGCAAAGCCCTGCACGTTCCCCTGGGCCGTAGCCTCGGCATGCCACGGGCCGGTCTGCACATAGGCTGTCCACACAAATTGGCCCACTTCCCGGGGCCGAAGGCGGAGGCTGAGCGTTTTTTCTTCCTTAGAGGCCACGGTGCCGGGTTTCCAGATTAGTTGTCCGCGCTCGGATCCCGATTCCACTTCGGTCGGTCGATGAGCGATTTCCACTGCTGGTGGCAGCCGGAGGATTACTTCGGTGTTTTCGGCAGGGGCATCGCCCTCGTTGGCGAGGACCAGCTGAATTTCAACTTCCGTATCGACTAACATGGTCTCTGGCAGGTGCCAACGGGCTACTACGCGGGGTTCGCGGACGAGCAACCGCTCGCTAAACTGGGTTTGGAAGCCACCTTGGGCTGCGGCCTGGCAGGTGAGGGTAAGACTACCCGCCCGCAGGGGAGCGATATCGACGAGGATCGACTTTTCTTCGCCAACCGCTACCTGTTCTAGGTGAACAGCCAAGGGGGAGATTTCGGCGGCACCGTCCACGGCGAAGCGAAGCTGTACATTCTCGGCTGGGGCTGTCCCTCGGTTTAGGAGGCGGACTTCCAGGGGCTGGCGCATTCGACCGAGAAGTTCCCGACCTGTAGCCAGCCGAAGTTCAAGCCGAGGCTCGTGTACCTGGATCACCGCGCGACTCTGCGCCGGTTCATGCGACCAAAGCACGGCAAGATCAAGCGATTGGCTTCTCCTTGGCAAAAGACGTAGCTCCAGCGTTTGGCTTTGCCCTGGTTGAAGCGACGGGAGTTGCCAGAAAACCTGCCGGCTTAACTCAGAGCTGGCACCCGGGAGCTGTTGAGCTGTTTCCACCCGACCCGCGCTTGGTTTCGATCCCACAAGCTCAACCCAACCCGGAAGACTAACTTGCAGGGTAAAATTCTCCGCAGGCAAATCGCCGGAGTTTTGCACCCGAAGTGTATAGTCAGCTGCTTGACCGGTTAGCAATTGTTCAGGGCCAAATGCTTCTACGTGAATGCTCGGACCTTGATGAGTGACAAGGATCCGAGGCTTCTGCCCAAGGTTTTGAACCTGCTGGTCAGATTGAAGCTGCTGGTCAGACTGGGCCGTCGACGAACTAACTCGCGGTATCTGCGAGGGTGCGGGCTGCTCGGAAGTTAAATTGGAGGATGAGGATTGCCAAGTCGCGCTGCCTGCAGCTTGATTAGTGGGCGAAGTTGTCCACCCCTGGAGGGAATGAGTTCCCATTGGGGCTTCCATGCCAGGGGCTGTCCGTGGGCTGTTTTTAGATGGAGCGGATTCGGCGGACGGTTCGGCCGGCGATGATTTACTCGTGGAGGCGGGAGTAGGGGTGAGCTCTGCTGCGATGGCCCGGCCAGCAGTGCCGGAGAGTCCTAGGGCAGGGGCCGGCTCAGGGGGCTTGCGCGACGTCGCAGGCGCAGTCTCGTGCGGTTGTCCGGCCTCCTCGTCGTCCATCGGTGCGCCGCCCAAAGCTTCGAACGGTGAGTTTACCAGCTGTTCAATTCTCCGGTGAACTCCCGTTCCTCCCGCCTCGTCTCCTCTAGGGAGGGGAGGGAAAGATCCTTGGGGCGAGATTCCCCTATGGCCGGGAGGGTGACGAGTTGCCTCAATGGCCGGATCGGGTCCCTGGGGCCTACTCACGCGTTCCCCTAAACTTAGGATTTTTGACGAATCATCAGTTACCTTATTAATGATGTTGTGGGTAGCTAACCCACTACCGGTCGCGGGTGGCACCGGTTCCAACGGCGGTTCGAAGAGCTGGTTCCCCGATGTTGAAGGGGAAGTCTCCGCCGATTCCTGCGGTGGTGCTCCTTTGACTTCTGCCATATCTTCCGAGGAGGGGGGAAGGTTCTTAAGTGGAGCCTGTTGTGCCGGCAGCTCCGCAGGGAATTCGGAACTTTGGCCGACGGGAGTTGGCCGTAGAGTAGGTGCGGAATGAAAGTTCGAATTTGAAGCTTGGGCGCTAAATGGGTGGGTAGATTCTGGCTGGGCAAATGCTTGTGACGGACCCGGGCTCAGGAGATCGTCGAGCCAATTTCGTTTAGCTGCACCTGGGGAGGCCGTGGGTGCTTTAGAGCGTTCATGGGGAGGCAGAGTGCTGCTATGCGAGGGAAAAAGTTGGCCCAATGGGTTTAGTGAAGGACTTCTCCCAGCCGATCGTGCATTCGTCCCCGGACGGTGAGGCTGAGGATGTCTGTGGGTGTGGTGGTTCGGCGGTTGCGCTGTTGGGGTATTCCTGCCGGGTGAGGCGGAACCTCCTTGACTCTGGCGGCCTACCGCAGGGCTACGCTGAGGCGGCACCGCGGCTCTTGTCTCGCTGGCTGGCTCACTACCTCGAGGTACCCCGAAAAGTGCCTCGCCAAGATCGCGCAGCCACTCGGGGGTTTGAATGGGTTGGGATCGAGATTGGGCTTTGACCTCCGCCGGAACGATCCCTGCTAGCAAAATACTTCCAATTCCTAATAGGACAAATCCGCGGACGAGAGTTGCGAGTTGCTCCGCTCTCATCCGCGGAACCATTCCTCCGCCTAGTCGTGTGGGAAGTTTCCGAATGCGCAAACTTCTTTGATCTCGTCGAGGGAGTGTATTGGGAAAAAGACAAGGCTTTGTCAAGATGGAGAGAACTGAATATTTTGCGAAAGTACGCCGCTCCATGGCTTATCCCCGCAGAAAAGACGGTGTATCCCTTTTCGCTTGCTTTATCGGCAGCTTTGATAAAGTTCAATTAAATAAATCAGACGGACCGGAGGCCTTCCCACCGTGTGCAGAAAAACCAAAAACCATAAGCACCAACTGGGGGATTGGGGAGAATTTTTGGCTGCCTGCGGGACTGGAGCGGGCAACCCTCCTCCAGCTGGTTTCTGACCGTTTTAGTAACTCCGTAAATGCATTTAAGCACTGTGGTACGAAACTAGTCCGAAAGCGGGAAGGGAAGCTTCAGAGGAAGAAACGCGTGACCAAAAGCCCTAGAATCCCTGTGGCCGTCAAATAGTAAATGGTGGGAAGAAGTGTGCGGCGAATGATTAGGCCCTCCCGGCCGGTCAGGCCTACCGTGGCGGAGGCGGCCACAACATTGTGCACGCAGACCATATTGCCTGCAGCTCCCCCCACCGCCTGGAGTGCCACCACCCACCTGGGGTCGAGAGCGGTTCGGAGTGCCACCTCGAACTGAAAGAGGGCAAAGGTCATATTGCTGACCGTATTACTGCCGGCTACAAAGGCGCCAAGGGCGCCAATGACTGCGGCAAAAGCGGGCCATACCGGCCCCACAAGCTCCGCGACCGTTCGGGCCATTTCTTCCGGCATGCCGGGCAAACCGGCCGAGTTCACATCCGAATGGATGAAAATTCGTACTGCGGGCACAGCAAAGAGGAGGGCCACGGCCGCCTGAAGTGTCCGCTGACCCGTCTCCCGGAAAGCTGCCCTCAGATGGAGCCGGCCAATCCGGTACAGCCCGATTGTCCCTGCTGCCACTACAAGAAGTACTGTCCCGGGAGACAACGCAGGATTCCATCGCACCGCGATGGCCTTTCCCGAGGAGGCGTTTGCAAGGACCGCCGTGGGAAGCTCCAGCCGATGGAGGAAGGCCCTTATTGCAGGTAATTGCTCCACAACTAACAGAACGGCCACCATCAAATAAGGCAGCACGGCCATTGTGGTGGTAATCTCAGATTTGGTCGGCCCGGTATTTAGTTGGCTTTTTTGGCCGGGAGCTACCGCGGCGTTCGCGGAGCCGCAGTCGCGTCGGTCTGCCGGCGCGTGTGGAGGAGCGACTTCGTCGGGTTTGCTCGTTGAAATTTCCCCGGGCGTGCCATCGTTTCGTAAAAGAGGCACATTAATTCTGGGGATAGGAGTCACTGGGCCCCAGAGAGCCGCCCACTGCGATGACGGCGGGAAGTCCCACACCGCCTTCGGGCGAAACCATCCAGCCCGGGCGGCTGCAATGGTTACCACCGTGGTAATCAGCCCCCCTACCAGGCTTGGAAATCGCGGCCCAAGGATTACCGCACACAGCAGGTATGTGCTGGCGAAAACAAGCCCTCCAAACAAGGCAAAGGGGGCTGCTGCCAGTCCTTCCCGCCACGATCGATTTCCACCGAAGAATCGCGTCAGAACGCAGATCATAATCAACGGAATCAAACATCCCACCGCCGCATGTACGATCGCTACCCGCATACCAATTTGATAAAGAAGCCGGTCAAACGCCTCGTCATGCTTGGCGGCGGGTGCTCCAAGCGACACCGCCTTCCGAATTAAGGCCGGAGCATCACCGCCTGCCACCTCCCGGTCGGGCGACAAAACCTCAGGTAAAAGCTCACCCCGGTTTTCCAGGTACTGCCGAACTGCCGGTTGCCCTTCCAGGCCTTTGTGAACTCCTAAGAGAATGGGCGTTCCTAGTGCCCCAAAAGACACAGGCATACTTTGAATGATAAGGGTGCAAACGGCGGCTGCCATCGGCGGAAAACCGAGAATCACCAAGAGTGGCCCGGCCACGGCAGCCGGAGTTCCGAACCCAGAGGCTCCCTCAATAAAACCTCCGAAACCCCAGGCGATCACAACAGCTTGAAGTCGTCGGTCGGGTGTGATTCGGTGAAATCCCCGGCGAATGGTCTCCACAGCACCCGAGTATTTGAGCAGATTCAATAGTAAGAGAGCTGCGAAAATGATGTAAAGCAATGTCCCCGCAATCACCACGCCCTCTGCGGCTGCGGCGAGCAACCATCTTCCGGGTACGCGCCAATAGGCGGCGGCGATAAGGGTCATCAAACCGAGGGCCAGCGCCATGGTCCGAGATGCCGGCCAACGACAAATAACCAAAAGGACAAGTACACCAACAATGGGCAGGGCAGCTACCAGTGCATGCATGACATGCTATCTCGCGACGTGCAATGGCAAACCGCTTTTGCAAGTTTACTCACGGTGACGTGGGGTAGATACGGGTGCAATCGGGCGAAATCCCTCTTGTTTGAACTTTCTTCCAAGAAACCACGGCAAGGCTCACCACCAGCTTCTTTCATGTCGATATAACCTCGCGCTTTTGTTGGCGGCTGGCCGAGGGAAACCTACACGCGTGTTTCAAGGCGCCAACTTTTTTAATCCGACATGCCCAGCTGCGGCAGGAGATGCCCCACCGCCGCCCGAAGGATACTTTCAGGATTTCGCCGCGTCAAGCAAAATGGATCTTAACTTTCCGGCTAAGAGGGCGCAGTTATGGGGAGAAGACAGGCTTTCCGAAGGACGCACCCGCCCGAACAGGCAACCCACAGCAGGAGGGATACATAGGAACACTTCCGTCACATCTCATTATGTATATTTTCATCGCGACGGCGCCACAGGACGGAGACGTCGTCTTGAGGCTGAAAGCCGAGAATCCGTTCGGCCTTATCGACGAGAAATTTCCCTTGCGGAACCTTGCCATGAATAAAGAAGACTTCGCACCGTGAAGGAAGCTTCTCCGCCTCGATCTCCAGAGCGAGGCGAAAAGCCTCCGCACAGTCGCCCCAGCTGACAATAAAAGGAATACCGCCGGCACCGCGACGGAGCTCGCTTACATCCCGCAGGAGGTAAAAGAGCAAGGTGATCACAAAAATGTCGAATCGCTCCGCGAATAGCCGACAGATTTCTTGACCCAAAAATTTGCTGATCGGATATAAGCCCACCCCAGGGTGGGGAGGGACATCAGGCGGGATGGCGAAGTCAAAACCTTCGTAACTGGGCCCGGCCACGGTGAAATGCGGACCGGTGTTAATAACGCGCCGAATACCAAACTGAGCCGCGGCTTCCATCACGTGCAGGCATCCAAGCGTGTTGACGCGGAAAGCAAGCACCGGGTCCTGCCGCACCACCGCCAAGTTCACGATGGCATCCATGCCTTCAGCAGCCGCGAAAACTTCGTCTCGTTTGCTGATGTCCACGTCCCGATAGTCGAAGTGGGGAAACTCGTTGCGAATTTCTTGCGGCGCCGGACGTATGTCCGTAATCCGCAGCCAATGTCGAGGTCCCAAACGCCGAACAACGTGTGGGCCCATATAGCCGTTTGCGCCAAGAAGGAGTACCTTCATGGGTTTCACTCCTAAGCACGCCTTGAAGGCCGTCTCCGGGCTTGCGACATCTTTCTCTCACCTCCGGAAACCCCATCCATTGAGTGCTTGGACCTCTTTGTTCCCCGCGGTTCCAGGGGTGAGTTGGGAGCAGCACTGGATGGCCCAGAATTAAAACAACCCGGGCAAAATCGGCACTTGCAGGGGTGGGACAAATCTCCAGATCGTCCGAAAGCTTCTCTTCCCAGGCCGAGGCTGCGGAGCCCTCTCGCACTTCGAACCCGTCGGGTCGGCGCCCAGTTCGTCCGTGCGATTTTCCCCTCCGAAAGCTCAAGAAGCAAGCCGAAAGGCGGAAATATCGCGTCCTCCCGAGGTCGATTGTCGGCTCACTTTAGGGTTGAACGAATATGAGAAAGCTGGCGGAGGCCAACTAGGTCCCCCGGGGAAGGATTTCAGTTAGAAGCGGGCCGCAAAATGGCCCTAGCTGAAGCCCTCTTCGAAGATAGCCCGCTGAGCTTCACAGAAGAGGGTCGGAGGCTACCCCTGATTTCCCTTAAAGCTTTTGCCACCGAGCCACCTTCAAGACCTGAAGCTCTCACAGTATTTCACGGTGAAAAGTGGCAGTGCCCGTGGAGACGAATCCTGGGATGGTGGGTTGAAAGTTCAGGGCCGCCCTAGGTTGTCTCCCAAGGCGGCCCTTTCTCGTCGGTACACGCTAATGGAAGTTTGTGCTACTTCGGTGAGGCCGAGTGCTGCGTTAGCACTTCTTGCCTTTGCTGGGGGACTTGGATTCCTTCTTGGTTGACTTCTGGGTGGTTTCGGCCTTCTTCTCGGTCTTCTTGGTCGCCACGGCTCAACCTCCTCACCTGAGCAACCTAATCATGATGCAACCGGCATCCGTCACCACAACGGATGGACCACCCCGGCGCATCAACTTCTCGACTGTGTCCTTTGCCAAGCGCTTTAAATGACAAGTTCCCGAAGCCAATCAATTGATTGCAACGAATTATCGTCACAATATGATATCGAACTTTCAAAATCCTGCAAGGGGGATTCTGGAGATTTGTTCAACTGTGCCTCCATCCTTCTCACCGCCCAACCTTTTGCCGCTCAATCCGAAGGTGGGACTCCTTGAGCCCAAGGTTTAAAGCCCGACACTTTGCATCGCCAACCTGGCAAAGAATCCCCGTGTCTACTACGCCTTGATAATGGTTTCTAAGAGAGGTGCCTTTTGCCCCAAGCCCTTTTCTTTTGTTTTTAGCCCCTAGGGCGACTAATGTCACAAATGAACACTACGGGACGAGAACCGCTCCCGCCGAAGACCATTCTCGCCGCCGGCTCAGTCGCGGAGCGTCATTTGGCCCTAAACACTTTCGCCGCAAAATTGCAAAAGAGCCAAGCTCTTTGGGCAGACCACAAGTCATCTGGGGAGGCGATCAATGTCTGCAGGGGGTGGCGATGCAGTCGCTTAGATGATGCCGGGATGACCCGCACATGGACATTTCTAGACGCACCTGCCCCAATTTCATCCTTTTTGCGGCGTAAAAATGGTGACTGACAGGCGTACCGTGAACGCTCCTCGGTCGGTAGTTCCCGTCTTCACTCAGGTTAGAGTTTGTCAGGGGGGGAATCCCGGCAGCTAAGGAGCTTTCGCACGCTGGCCAGGTATGCGCCCACCCTCCTCATAACGGCGGTAGATTCGCGTGCAGCTTAGGTAAATCTCACCTTGGTTCCTACGTGGTCGGGGCTTACGACCGACCGAGGCTGTACGCGGCCGCCGGCGTAGTCGGCGGATTACCCGGCCAAGATCTTCGGCGGCGGCGAAAGTGCGGAAGCACGATCGACAAGCGACGGGTGGCCCCGATTGGGGCATCTTTCGGTAATGGGTCATGCCTCCTGCCCACGATTTTTGCATGGCCCCGAGGTGGCCCTACCAGAGGCACTTGCCAGAGGAGCAGCTTTTTCCGTCGGCGGGAAAATTTCCTAATTCTCTCGGTTAAGGGCATACAGGAGGCACAGTGTGGCAAACTGCCTTCATGCATTCTGAACCGTTGGACCGGACGGTCGCACTTTTGGCGTTCCTTTGGCCGGGGTTAGCTGGCCCTTCTTGGTGTGTGAACCCTTCCGCCTCATGGCCCTGCTCCCCGGCCGCTTGTCCGAGGGTCGGAGGTGTAGGCTATGTTTTAGAAGTGTCGGGTATGTCTTATTGGCCAGTTTATTGGCCTGGACTGGAAGCTCCTCAAATGTGGGCGCCGCCTCACGAACCGAGTTACGGCGGGTCGCGAGACTTAGTATCCGTCGCCTTAAGACAAAACCCATTTCGCGCACGACTCGGCCTCGCTCTGAGCAGCTTTAACGGCAGGAACCTTAATCCGAAACCGATAACCATTTCCGGCAGATTGATCATCATGGATCATCGAATCGGAATTCCTCGACCGCCTTGTGTCCGTCATCTTCCAGAATCCTTAGGTGCCGGCTTTTTATGGGGAATCGCCCTGCAATTGTGAGCACTCGGGCGCTGGAGCCGCTTTCTGGCCCTCTAAATCGGGGGCCGATGAGGACCAAGGGGCGCCGAAGGAGGGCTCCTGCCAGATTTTTTCTCTGGTGTCCTGTCACAAACAGCGTTTCGCCTTGCCCAAGGCGGCGGCATGGTTCTGCGGCGGGTCCGCCTACTCATCGTCATTGATTAGATAATTGGCAGAGATGGTCATCGGAGGGGCAATGGCCTCGTGGGCCACCTCCTATTGATTGGTCACCACCCGCGGGGTGCGCGCAACCAAAATGCCCCAGGTCAACCCATCCACTCTTACCCCGGCTGATCCGGTTCCATATTCGTCTTGCGGGCACTTGGCAACACCAGCTCGCAGCACGCAAGCGGCGATTCCACACTTTCCCCTAAGATTAAATACCTGTCATCCTGGAGGCCTTCGACTTGCGACCTGGGGTCAGTTTCAACGCCCCAAATAGGTTCGCCCGTCACTCGTCGAACAGGCTATTAGAGCAACGGGCCGCGGCCGACGACCTTGTCCCGAAATCGCAAGAAGCCGTTGTTGGGAGGTGTTGCTTACTTGTTGCCCGAACATCTTTCTCAAGACTCTCATCAAAAGCCACCCCGTGGGATTTTCTTTCTTATGGGATTTTCTTTCTTAAAGTAGAAAGACCCAGGAAAAGGGGGAGTCGATTCCAGCTATTGACCGTGGCAAGCAACCCAAAAAGCCACGCCGCGCGATTAGAGAAAGCCCGATCCGAGCACGGCAGGAAAGGAAAAGCTCCTCTTGTGGGATGTATCTGCCCCCTAGGGGTAGGCGTTCGTTTACCTCTTTGCCTGCTCCGATAGCTTGGCAAATTTCGGATAAGCCCTCCGGGTTTAAGCAACAAGTAGTGCCTGCTCTTACCGGCACCCAAGCTAGGTCCGAAAAGGGGGAGAGCGAATCCTAAGCCTGGCTTTAGCGGGTGCAGCGGCCCATCTAGGCTCCAACAGTTTCTCTCTGTGAATTATCACTCTACAGAGGAAAAGAATTTAACTTGATCCCTTCCTTTGATTGAGTTTTTGTGACGGATGGCTCCCTTATCCGAAAGACGGAGTGTTGTGGGGTTGTTCGGGCCGAGAGAAGGGGAGTTGGGGGCTTGGCAATATTAAAAACATAGATGAGGGAGTCGGCGTGGGCCAGAAAAACGGGATCATGGGCCGAACTAGGCAGGAAGGGTTCAGTCCCTAAGTAACCTGGACCCCATCCTAGCGGCGATTGAGGGGTGAGGCGGGGCGGTTCGGCCCCTGCGCAACCTGGACACTAAAAGGTCGTTTAGATCTATGAATGGCGGAGGGAAATTGGCCGCCGTGGTCTGTGGGTGGGGTGGAAGTGGAGGGTGGACTTCTGGCAGAGAAGAGAAGGTCATAAGCGAGCGGCTCATTGGAACGATTTTGGCGGTTGGGGCCAGACGGCTAGGGGGTGATGCCTCGAAGCAGTTTTGTGTAGGTTTGTGGGTACTTGAGTTTGTGAGTACCACGGAAGCACGCGGTGGCCAAAAACCATTTGGTGGAACCGGCAGGCTTAAATAGGGGAGCGGGTAACCTTTCTGGAATGTGTTTAAAGCAAACTGCGGAAGACGCAGCTTATACGAAAAGCCCTTTGGCCCAGCTCCCTCGGCGAGTTGAACCGCTCGAGCCCAAAGACTTGCGAGTTGAAGGTCCTGGGGAGCCACAACCTGCCCGAGCCGGTTGGGCGCAGGTATAGTCGGAAGGAGCGAAGCAAGGTGGTTGCCTCTCAGCGTGCGAGGGGCCAGTCGCAGCTTATGGTCAGCAGGCTTAAGCCGGGTTATAGCCTTTTCCAACAGGAGAGAGATCAATCCCAAGGTCGCCAATCGGCGGGGATGGGTCAGAAGACCACACGCAATTGCGAAGAATAATGCTTTTGACTGGGGCCAACAAGGCTCCGTTGATGGCAGTGGTGCCCAGTGGGAGATCCTGCAAGTGCTAAAAGCCATGGAGACTTCCAAGATCTGTTGGCCCAACTGGGGGTGTTCATGAGTTAGTAGCTGGGTTGATGTACCCAGTGGGGTGTGACCATCACGCGAAGCTGCAATCGCGGCGGAAAAGCTCGGGCGGCTCGAGCCAAAATAGTCGACACAGCATACTTTTTGCTAGCTTTGTGATCGTTAAGAAGGGGTTGAGTGTTCGTCGGGCTGTGCCACTCGTTCCAGGAAAGCCTCCCTTTTGGGGCAGGATTTTGTACGATCGTTGGGGATATCCGCAGGTGGCTTTTAAGGCGACTCCTTGGGCTTGACATGCTGCTTTGCCTCGGAGGGAGGGCGGTAGGAATTCAGCCCCCCCAAAGAGCAGAGCTTCGCACGACTAGAGGATAAACCGGCTTAGATCCTCATCCTGAACGAGTTTGTGAAGGCGCTCTTCCACGTACTGGCGAGTAACGACAAACGTGGTGGGACCAAGCTCTGCGGCAGAGAAGTTAATGTCTTCGAGGACACGCTCCAGGATGGTCGCCAGCCGGCGGGCCCCAATATTTTGGGTCGTTTGATTGACGCGGTACGCGTATTCCGCGATGGCCTCGATGGCGTCATCTTCAAAGACTAGTTCCACGCCTTCTGTTCGCAACAGGGCTTGATACTGCCGGATGAGGGAGTTTTCTGGTTCTTTAAGGATGCGGATGAAATCGGCTTTTGTCAGCTCGGAGAGCTCTACCCGAATCGGGAACCGTCCTTGAAGTTCGGGCATCAAATCACTTGGTTTAGACCGATGGAAGGCCCCGGCAGCAATGAACAGGATATGATCCGTATTTACCGTCCCATATCGGGTGTGGATAGTAGTTCCTTCGACGATGGGGAGCAAATCCCGTTGAACCCCTTCCCGCGAGACATCTGGTCCGTGAAGCGTGCCTGTGGAGACGATCTTGTCGATCTCATCGATGAAAATAATTCCTAAATTCTCCGCCAAACGGATGGCCTCGGCATGAACCTTAGCGGGATTGATGAGGGCATCGCACTCCTTTTCAAAGAGGTACTCCCGAGCTTCGGCGACGGTCATGAGGCGGCGTGATTGTTTTTTTGGAAAGAGCCTTTCGAACAAGTTTAAAACTTCCAGGTCGACAGGTTCCGACCCACCAGCGACTAAGAAAGGCGGGAATGCTTTTTGCTCAACGGGGACTTCGATTCGCCGCTCCTCCAGCTTGCCTTCGGCGAGCATGGTTCGCAGGCGCTCGCGAATTTTTTTCCGTCGGGAGGTGCGAACGGCCCGCGAGGCCGCACTTTCTTCTTCCTCTTCTTCCACCGACCAGTCTTCGGAGAACTCGCTGAGGTCGGACTGGCCTATCAAGAGATCCAGGAGCTGCTCCTCGACCTGTTTTCGTGCTTTGTCCTCGACGTTTTTTCGTTCTTGCTGTTGCACCAGGTGGATGGCATTTTGGACCAGCTCGCGGACCATGCTTTCCACGTCGCGACCGACGTAGCCGACTTCGGTGTACTTTGTGGCTTCAACCTTCACGAAGGGGGCACCGGTGAGCTCAGCCAAACGGCGGGCGATTTCCGTTTTGCCCACCCCTGTGGGGCCGATCATCAGGATGTTTTTCGGAGTGATTTCTTTTTGAAGGCTGTCGGGCAACTGTTGCCGTCGCCATCGGTTGCGGACGGCGATCGCCACCGCCCGTTTGGCCGCATCCTGCCCCACAATATGGCGATTAAGCTCCTCCACAATTTGCCGAGGTGTTAAAGGTCGCACTTAAGTTGCTCCACGGTAATCTCGAGGTTGGTGTACACATCCATCGAGGCAGCTATTTCGATCGCACGACGCACAATCTCGGGGGCAGAAAGCTGGGAATGAGCCACTAAGGCGCGAGCGGCTGCCACCGCCAGCGGTCCCCCTGAGCCGATCCCAAGGATGCCGTCGTTGGGCTGAACAAGCTCGCCTGTGCCGGTAATGAGAAAGGTGTGTCGGGCATCGGCCACAGCGAGCATTGCTTCCAGTCGGCGGAGTGCCCGGTCCGTCCGCCACTGCTTGGCCAGTTCCACCGCGGCGCGGGGCATGTTTCCCGGAAATTCCCGCAATCGTTCTTCAAATCTCTCGAGGAGGGCCAGGGCGTCGGCTCCGGCTCCCGCAAAGCCAACCAGTACTTGACCGTCCAGAAGGCGGCGAATCTTTTGAGCATCCGCCTTCATGATCGTGTGCCCCAAGGTCACTTGACCATCGCCGCCCATAGCGACAATGCCATTTCGGCGGACCGTGAGGATCGTCGTGCCTTGCCATTTACCTTTCATGGACCTGCCTTTCCCCCTCCCAAGGATGGGAACCTAGGGCAATGTGGGATTTTAATGGGTGAGAAGTGTTTTCCGCTAAAGATTTTCTCTGTCCGGGGCGTGTGTCTGTAGTCTCAAGCGGGCGTCGTTTTCGCAGGCGACCGGCACATGTTGCTAGCGCACGGCAACCGGTTCCTCCCGTGCCGAAATTGATTCTACCGCCTCCATGGGCATTGAGGGATGGGCAGGTCCGCGGAAGGACATCAAGGCTTCGATCACAAGCCAGAGAGCCATGCCGATAATTCCCCCTGTGATGATAACCATGGGCCAATTATTTCCGCGGACAAATCCTGCTAATTGGAGGAAGAGCGCATAACCGGACACACCTAGCATGGCGATCATTGGCACCAAGGTATATCTGATCGGTTTGCCCAGCCGGAATAGGAAGACGGAAGCGGTCAAGAGCGTCAATCCCGCTAAAAGCTGGTTGCTACTTCCGAAAAGGGTCCACAGAGTCTTACCGCCGGTAGAAAGTAAGAACGCGAAAAAGCCGATGGCCGAGACAGCCACCAGCGATGCGAAATAACGATTGGCCAAAAACCCAAGTCCCAGAGAACGGAAGATTTCCTCCACATTGAATCGGAGCAACCGGGTGGCGGTGTCCAGCGTCGTCAGAGCAAACGCCACAATGGTCACTGCGAGGATGGCCGATGCGACGGACAAGGGAATCCCCAAGAAGTTTAAGTAGTTAGCGCCCCCACGAACGACTGCGCTTAACTGAATTGCAAGTCCGGCCCCCCCAAGGCCTTTCCAACTACCATACTCGCCCTGCGACTGCCAAGCTGCGGCTCCCAGCCCAGCGGCGCAAGCCATGATGACGAGAATGGCAAGAACTGCTTCCACCAGCATCGCGCCATAACCCACCGGCAAAGCATCAGTCTCCCGATTCAGTTGCCGGACGGTGGTTCCGCTAGAGACAAGCGAATGGAATCCACTTACTGCCCCGCAGGCGATAGTGACAAAAAGCAGGGGGAACCACGTGGGGGCATGCGCTACATCGGCGAGGCTCTGACCCGGCCGAAGAGGTTCCTGCGGTACAATAGGCCGGAATGCCGCTGCTTGAATTTTCGCTTCTTCGGCACCTACCACTGCAGCAATGAGTAGCCCGAGGAATAATGTGCCCAAGGCGAAGTAGAGCTGGAAGCTGTTGAGATAGTCCCGCGGCTGAAGGAGCAACCACACCGGAAGCACCGATGCTAAAAAAGCATAAAGCAACAACCCCACAATCCAGCTCTCTTGGGCAGAGACGATGGCCTGGCGAATACCCGGCCATGCTGTAAGGGCGGCGTCAGCTTTCTCCCGAAGTCGTTGGGCTTGAAGCGGCTGCTGGGCCTCCACGTCTGCTACCAGGTGTTCTAGGTTGGTAAAGTATCGGGTAATCTGGTGTGCCCCGTACGGCGCTTCCCACTGAAGCACTGGAATCGTCGGTTGCGACAATTCTTGCCGGAGGCTTTTTAGGCCATCCTGAGGGGAAATTGATGGTTCCTCGAGGGATCGCAACACCTCCTTCTGCTCCTCCGTGAAGAATGCCCAGTAGGAGAGAACGGGCTGCTTCACCCCCCAAAGAATAAGCCCGCCAAACACGATGAGGCCCATGATTGTCGCCAAGGTTAAGTTGGCTCGGAAGCGGTACACCGCCACTCCCATGACCACAGCCACAAGCATCAAACCCACGGATGGTATGATAGCATCCGGGTTGTAGTTAACTAACAAATCGGAGATCGCCAGCACGAAAGATCCCATGGCCAGCGCTAAGAGAAAGAACACTAGAATGAGCGCAAGCAGTCGGGCGCGGGGACTAATAAGTTCGCGGGCGACATCTCCAATGGAGCGCCCTCCGAAACGAAGGCTGACTACCAGCGCTCCCAAGTCGTGAACGGCCCCGATAAAAATCGCTCCAAAGACGACCCATAACAGTGCGGGGACCCATCCCCAGATTAGAGCAATAGCGGGCCCAAGAATCGGACCCAACCCAGCAATCGAGGCGAAATGATGCCCAAAAAGCACCGGGGTCCGGGCCGGCACATAATCGATCCCGTCAAACTTCGCGTGGGCCGGTGTTCGTCGCGATGCATCCAGACAAAACACGTGGCGCGCTAAGAACCGACCGTAAACGGCATACGCTAACGCAAGTGCACCGAAAGCAAGAAGTGTTACCGCAAGAGCATTCATGGCGAGGTCTTTCCCCTAATTCGTGGGGCATCGTGGGTTGGGACGTTGCTTTATTGCCAAAAGGAAATTTCCTTTGTCTTACTATCTTGATGTTACTTATTCGCCCCATTAGCCGTGAGGCGCAGAAAGGAACCGGTCTCGGGGGGAAAGTGTACGTTACCAAGCCCCGCTTCCGCGCCTGGTGCCGGCAAAAACGTTAGCCGCGGAGTTAATAGCTCATAAAAATCCTCTATAAATCCTTAAGATCTTCGGAACCAAAGCCGGCGGCCGCGGAATTTTGACCCTCCTCCAAGCCAGCAGATTCTACGTCCGGCGGTGGGACTTCGCTTTCAGACGCGCTACCTTCTTCCGAGTGGAATCCTTTGACCCAGGGGACAGGGTAGGGTTCCTGAAACTCGAATTCGGGCGGGACTACCGTCAGGATTTCGCCCAATTCTTCCCGAGGAACCGTTGGCCCGCATCCTCCCAGAATGATCATAAATCCGATGCCAATTAACAGCACTGATATCGGTAACGAAGTTAGGGAGACGCAAAGCCTGCGCATCATGATAGCACCGTTTATGACAGCACATTACGGCATGATTTTGTTACAAAGACTCTCGAACCTCTCGACATTTTTGTCGATTTTTTGTCGAGGCTCGAATCTTCACGACAACCCCGCGCCCAACACCACCCCACTTGTTTGAGCAACCAAGCTGCAACTCTGAGAAACCGCCCGTCCTTCAGCCTTGAAGCTACCGGCACGGACTGAACCGCCACAGTATTCTTTGCCAGGCAAAAATGTGGCGGTTGTTTTCCAAAGTGGTTTTGGCCGCTTATTGCCCGCCTAAGGTTACCCGGGTGCCTCTTTGTCGGTTGACCATTCGCTGGAGTTTATCGCGGTAAACGGTTCGAATCTATTGTTTCGCAAATTGCCCCGACGCGGGTTAGGGGGAATTTTTCGGCCCTCTGCGTTCTGGCAAAGCTCCAAATGTTAAAAAATTATGGCCACCTCACGATGAATGGTTCCTCCGCGATCATGCTTATAGTTAATCGTTCCTCTGCGATCACAGCTCGACCCCGGCAGAGAACATCGATCGCGAATTGAGGTGTTGGATTCGAGCCTTATCAATAATACACGCGGAAGAATTTAGGTTAATTCTTATCCGCAACACCATGCCAAACAAATGCCGTTAATGGTGGAATGGTACATTCAACGTTCCAGCGGCCGTGCTCCAGCGTCCCTAACGGGATTGTGGCGGGCGATGCCCCTAAAATCTTCCACACGGTGCCAAGCACATAGGGCTCGCCCAGATTTGCGCTTATCGACGCCGATTGAGATTCCTCCGTGACATTTACGGCCAAAATGATAACTTGCTTGTCGGCTGGCCGTACCCACTGGCCCATGAGAACCGCATCGGTGGTCACAATCGACTTACCTTGCCATTTCCAATCCGCCGTGACTTTTGGGACTGGGGTTGTGAACTTTGGTGGCCGGGCCATCCGACCCGTTGAAAAGAAGTGACGCCACTGCCACCGCAGGTGGGCTAGATGACGCAAAAACTTGGCGTTATCGGGCTCATCGAGCACCCCAGCCCCGATCCATCCCAATTGCTCGCCGAAGACAAGCGCCTGCCCTAATCGCATACGCACCGATAGATCGCGATTGCGTTTTTCCTCCTCGCTCGGGCTACTTGCGGGAGTGTCAAACCATCGGCCAAACATTTGGATCGACCCGCTGTATACGGCCGGGAATAGCGGAACCTGCTGATCGTACTGCCAATGCCAGGTTAAGTATCCGTCGAACCAGCGAATAAATGGCTCGGCGTTGCATTCAGTGGTTATTATTCGGTCTGGGGCCATGGAAGCACGAATGTGTTCCAGAAGTTGCCAATAGCCCTCGTTCCACCAGTGGCCACCACCAAGGGGATGACCGTGGGTCGGATCTGCACATAACGTGGGAGCAGCCGCTGCCACCTGATCGATATAAACAGCATAGGTGCCCAGCTCGGTAAACAGCCGGTGAACCAGCTCTGCTACCTTTCGTTGCCACAACGCAGTAGTGGGACACATCACGGCCAGACGGACAGGAGAACCATCGGACTCTTTACTGCCGTAGGTCTCCAAAAAGGGCTCACCTGCAAAGTTCTTCGTGGCCGCCGGTAGAGCAATCTGACTGAACTCGAAATCCTCGGTCCCCTTATCGCGCGAGTCCCACAACCGGCCGTTGATGTACGGCATGACGTGTACACCTGCAGCTTGGAGCTGCTCCACGCCCTCCGCCACGCCCGGCTTGGTGGGGAAATAGTGGGGATAATCGTTGTCGAAGGGAATCTGGTGCCAGTTATACCAGTGGAAGCCGCAGGGAACTTCTAGAAATTCGCGGAAACGGAGGACCGCCGGGACACATTCCCTGGGAGCACCACCGCCGAGAACCCACACCGGCAGCTCTTTCATCCACGTCGGAGTATCTGGCCGGCTGTCGCCCCCAAACTGGGGAAACCAGTGGGCTTCGGCCTCTACCCAGTTGCGATAGATTTGAGCCGCATCGAACCAATCGCCCCGGAAAAATCGCGTCACGAAATTTCCTGGGAAGTGGAACTCGGCATTCGGTCGGCCCATGTTGGGCACAGGATGTCGCACCGAAAACAGCAAAGTCTTCGAGTTTACGTCACTCCGCCAATTCATCTCTTTGGTGCTACCCAGCGGGTCATGGATCCCCAGATAAACACCCGCTGTTCCGTCGCCTTTGTAGATTGCGCTTAGCTGCATGGTTAACCAGCCACTGGGATAGCGACCACCAAAGTGGAAAGGCCTTTCCCACACTCCGGATTCGGCCACACCCGGTGCTTTTGGGTAAAGAAGAACCGCATCGGCTGAAATTTGGGGCAGCAAGAGGACCGGAAATTCGACCTCCCAAAGGTTTGCCTCGGTCTCACCCACGGTGACATCAAGCTGCCAAATTAGGGCAGAGATTGCCTCCGCCCGTCTTACTCGCAGAGTAGCTCGAAGAGTTTCAGGGAGCCCGAAACTTGGACCACTCCAGTAAATCGTAAGCTCATCGCCCTGAACCGTGACGTCGACGTGCTTCCAACCGCTGTCAGCAGAAAGGCTCCTGGTGGCCCCTGTTGCCGTATCCCGTACGATGATCGTAAAAAGCCGTGAAGGCCCTACCAGCACCTCCTCGGTGGAGGTAACCACGATTTTCTGCAATTGAGCTCCGCCGACCGATTTTTCCCAATAGCTCCCCAACTCACCAGCCAAAAACACGACGACCGAGCTGTGGTTTTGGTCCTGCGCCGTAGCAGCCGACTGGAGAGCTATCCACAAAGTCAAAATCACAGCTACGCCATTCCACACCCGCAGGGGGAGGCGGGGTGTTGTTGCTGGGTATCGACTACGTACCCCCATGGCAACTTGCCCCGCCATGGGCTGCGTCCCCACGCTTTGTAACTCCTGAGGGGAGATTCGCTTGAGTGGGCCGTTCATGACAAGTTCCTTTTTAAAATTTGTGTTTTTCTCCCAGGTAACTTCAATGGCCGAGAGGTGCACCGTGGCGCCTGCCTGCTCTGTGGGACGGGTTGTGAACTTCGTCGAGCATCGGAGGGTGCCCAAATAGCTAAGGGATGTCTAAATGGAATCTGGCAACGCGTATTCAGCTCGCCGTGGGCGGTCGAGCAAGGCATTAGCCTCTGGATCGTCAACGAACTGTTCGTTTTGCGGGTCCCATCGGAGAGGCCGGCCTAGTTCGCGTGCTATGTTAATCAGATGACAGATCGTCGCCGTGCGATGACCGATTTCCACATCAGCCACCGGCCGCTGACGGGTTCGTATACAATCGAGCCAATTCTGAAGGTGGTGGTCGCTTCGGTAAAGACGGATGGCATCGGGGCCGAGGGGTTCCCTGCCGAGCTCAGGCGGCTTGACCTCGAACTTACCGCGGTCGATGGTGATCGACCCGAGGTCTCCCTGAAAGATGGCCCCTCCCGCCGGGCCATTTTCTAGCCTAACTACAATCCCGTTAGCATAGCGATAGCACACTTTCGGTATAGAACATAATCGGTCACCGCGGGCTCGCGATTCAGGTTGGGTATAAGTAGGCGGATCGAATTTTCCTCCTTCCGTCCAGATTTCCACCGGGCCTGTTTCATCGGTTCCCAGTGCCCACTGGATCTGATCGAGACCGTGCGAACCCCACCCGGTCACTTCCCCACCGGACCAAGGGCGGAATGAAATCCACCCAGGATTGGCCCGCGGTGCGAAAATATCCCGGTGGAAGGGAACAAGCGGGGTTGGTCCACACCACATGTCCCAATTGAGGCCTTCGAGCACCGGTTCTTCTGGCAATCCACAATGCCACGGGCTGGGATAGTTGTGCGCAATGACAGTGTGAATTTTGCCAATACCTCCGTTCCGCACCAACTCGCATCCTAACCGGTTTCTGGGATCAGAACGTTGTTGACTACCGGTTTGAAGCACCCGGCTGTATTTGCGCACAGCTTCCACCAGGAGGCGACCCTCGCGAATCGTAAGTGTCAAGGGCTTCTCCGCGTAAATATCCTTTTCCGCTTGACACGCTCGAATACAAATAATCGCCCGCCAATGGTCCGGTGTGGCCACCACAACGCCGTGAACATCGGGTAAGTCCAAAACATATCGGTAGTCCGTAAATGCCTTGGCTTTGACTTTGGCGGCCACCGTTTCCGCACGCGGGCGATAAACGTCCGCTACGGCTAGTTTCCTACCGTCTGGCGGAAGCGCCGCAAGAAGCGCCGAGCCCTGCCGTCCCACCCCAATAAAACCAATTCCGATCTGGTCGTTTGGCCCAGGCTGAACTCCCCGGCCTAACACAGACTTAGGTACAAAAAGCGGTACACTGAGGGTGGCGGTGCAGGCTCCCAACTGCGTCAGGAATTGTCGGCGTGTCCCAGAATGGTGTCCCATGACTTTGACTCCAGGAAAAACTTACGCGTTTAAAAACGATGCCACTAGGCCTAGCTTGCATTTCCCTACTATCACCGCCCAGTCGCCATGGTACCCCATTGGGAGTCGTCCCAGGTTTTGCGGGTAGGCCTCTAGCGCGGGGTGATAGCCGAGGGTCCGTGCATTCCGATTTTACGCACGCTTTGTCCCGGACCGTAAGGCGGTAAGCTAACCGGTTTTACTCATGGGCCTCGTGCTTGGCAACTGGTTGTGGAGGACGGCCGCTTCCATCGCGCCCCGGCTTATCTAGCTATCTTGCAGGACCGCAGGGCCTTGGCCGGGGTGAGAGGATCTGTATGGGGAAATAGTTCCCAACTTTGTCCCAATATCTTGCCCGGGGAATTCGCATCGGCTCATCCGGTCAGACTTTGGCGAATTTTGTTAGTAGGGATTTTGTCGATCGAAGCTTTCGCAATGACGCCCGCGTTACATTCCCTAAGGAACCAGAATGCATGGCGGGACATAGGTGATGCCAGACTTAATATTCAAGCAATGGGCCCACGAGTCTACGATGGACTTACACCCTTTCCCCACTTAGGCGGTAGGGGAGTGGGTAAGGGTGGTTTCAATCGCGAATGAAGTGAGCTTTCTCCTGCCCGGTCGTCTCGGAGAGGCCCAAGGAACCTTTTCCCCTCTTCCAGGGCATTAAAGCACAACAACCAGCCTTTGGTCCCAAAGCTCAGGGGATCTTTAAGCTAGCCGACTAGGAAGGCAACACTGGAAAGACTTGCCAAAAGATTATCTTGTGCTCAAGTCCCCCGAACGGGTCCGGTGGAGGCGGTACTTATAGTCAGGCCAAAGGGGACAGTTTAGATCGATCCAGCATTTCAGCGCATGAACCTCATCCGGCGTTAACCGAACGTTGTAATGGCCGGCATTCAAGACAGTCCACAGCCGGCTGCGGAGGGTGCCAAAGGTTAACGGTTCGGCCTTTGAGTGCTGAAGCGACCACCGACAATCGAAGTAATGAACCCATCCCCCGGCAATCAGTGTGCGGTAAGACGCCGGTATTAGCTCGCTATCGAGTCGACCGGTTAGATCTAGGCCGCGGGGGTCCGTCTGGTTATGGCATGAAACACAGTGCTTATCGAGAATTGGTTGCACGATCTGTTCATAGGAGAATGGTTTTTGGCCCCAGGGAGGAGGGAGTAGCTTTTTGACCGTGGCCCCGACTGCCAGCCGACGTACCGCTGGCGGAGCACTGCGACGGTCGTCGTGGCAGCCGATACAGCTTCGGTATTCGCCAGGGTAAAACTGCACCACACTTCGCATCCGCTGTAGCTCGTTGAATTGACTGTCCAGGAGTTGGAAGTAGAGCATCCGCCCAGCCGGCACCTCGAAGGTAGCCGAGCCCGATTCGTCCAGTTCCACAAGGCCCCAAGCAGTTTTGGCCACATAGCTGGGCCAGCCCCAAGGCCCATTGATCAAATGCGTGGGCGTGGCATAGAAATCCATAAACGGTTCATGATCCCACCGATATTCCCCGTTGGGAAGTTTTTCCAGTGGTGCTCGCACTTCTTCGCAGACGCGGAGATATTTGGCCTGCCCGCGCACAAGTGGCGGTGTAACTCCTGCGTACGCGTCCACCAGAGTGACAACGGCTGTATTTTCTCGGGCAAAAGCAGGAGCGGTTAGTACAGGCAGGCGGGGCGGACGAGGTCGCGCCTGCAACGGTGACGGGGACATGCTGCCGATCTTCGGGTCAAGGTAAAGTAGCTCCCGGTTCCCGTAGCGGTCGATCACGTACAAGCCGAAATGCTCGGTTGGCGCATGGCTTACCAAGATGTATTCCCAGGAAATGGGATGCGGATCCCGGAAGCATTCCCACCGCAACCAATTCATGTTGTACTGTGGGGTGACGTCGGGTGTGATATTGGTAATGGCTGAGGGATCGAAAGGACTTTTGCTGCGGTCGATCAAAGCAATCGGTCCATTATGATCGCCCCCGTGAGATATTAGAGTGCAACATAGCTCGCGAGTCCCGGGCATTTCGTGAGCGTTGATGTAGCAGTTGAAGGTGTTGTTGCCAAAGATAAGCTCCGCTTGTGTACCATCGGGGCGGATTGCCCATAAAGTGTGACCAAAATCTGCTCCTTTGTCCAAATATTCCGATCTTGTCCACAAAATCCGGCCATCGCGGAGGAGTGTCGGTGTCCACTCGCTCAAATTGGCGAACGACAGTGGGCGGATCAGCGAGCCATCTGCCTCCAGAATAAAGAGCACGAACACCTGCGGTCGCCAACACAAATACCGGGATTGAATTCGCGTGGAAATAAACGCAAGGGCGCCGTCGGGAAGGGGACATGGGTAATAATCGTGAAATGGCCCGTCGGTTAGCTGGCGGAGATTGACGCCATCGACACCGACCGCCATCAGGTGCCAATACGACCTCCAATCGGGCCGGTGGCTTATGTGTGGACGGTAAGCAAAATAAACGGTTTTGGCATCGAAGTCGGCCACCGGGTCGCGGGCAATACCCGCGGAAGCATCGAATAGCTTGCGCAACTGCCCTGCTGCCGGCTCCAGCCCTCCGTTTACGTACGGAATTTCCAAAATAAACACGCCTCCACCAGGTCGGAATTCGGAGTCGAGAATATCGCTGTAATTATGAGAGCTGTGATACGGGTGTCGCTTGACAAAAAGGATGCGTTGAAGCGGGGCTAAGTCCGGATCTCGGAACAAAGCACGGCGCTTCGCCCAACGAACTTGTCGATAGAACTCGTTGAGAGTTTTCTCCTCCGCTCCAGCAAAGGTGCGTATTTTTTCCCACTGGTTGGAAAGAGAAAGCCACTCGGATTCTTCCTCGGCTGTGTTGACGCCCTTGGCTTTCAATCGCTTGATCAGCTCGGAGAAAAGAAACAAGGTCCGTTCCACTGGTTCCCTGCGGCACAGCGCCGCCCAATACGGAGGTCCACCTGGCACCGCGGGGCGGTCCTGTCGCAGCGGCGACAAGTGATCCTCCGCTGAGATCTTGCTCCACGTGTATCGTTCGCAGTCAAAGGCATATTCCACTAACGCTCCGTAGGTTGGCGAAGAAGGAAGCTTAAGCGGACCCGTGTATCGCGGTTTGTGTGGATCCGCAGGCACCAAGTGGGCGCGAGCCACTGTCCTCCAATTTTTCCCATCAAGGGAAAGCGACACGCTGAGCTCTGTGGGCAGGCGATCGTGGTAGACACCCTCGCGATCGCGAGAAATCACAATCCGGTTGACCCGGTAAACCTCAGGCAAGGCAATTTGTGCCCATTCCTCGCCCATGCTGGCTGCAATCCAGCTATGACTATTGCCATAGCGACTGTCGTTGAGGTGCTCGATGCGGTGGATGTCGTATCCAGGCAAACAGGAAGAGGCACTAGCCTGAGCTCCCCGGCTAGCCAAAGCAAGATTACCGGCAACATCCGGGGAGAAAATCTCCAGTTCGTCGATGCATGCTTGCCCGTGCACACTTTGATGGATAACTACCCGAACAAAGCGTGCTTCCTGCGCCGGGAAGGAAATAGTGAATGGAAGATCCGCCCTGATTTCGCCCGTGGCTACAGTCGGGTGGCTTGAAAGCTGATCGTGGCACCAGGCCCTTTGCCAAACAAAAAGTGTGACCAACGGCCAAACAAAGAGGGTCACCAGTGGCCAAGCCTTCCAAAGCAAAGATGGGAAGAGAGTTTTAAGCGAGGGTAAGTCCCCAGGGAACAACTTTGGAGCCCTTAAGTTTCGACAGAAAAGTGGCACATCAGGCCTTCGGAGTGGATTGGAAAGCCGTTGTGCCGCCTGGACCGCTCGCGATGCACGCACCATTGGTTAAGCTCTCTGGAGTTTGCTGGTTGCTAAGGAAAATTCAATCAACGGGAGTGTGCGAGGGCCTCGCGTCTCTGCCTCTTGATATCTTTTTGACATTTTGCGGGATGACTTCGAGTCCGCACAACCTTGGGATTCAGTGGTTTGCTGTTTCCTTGCCCTCAGTGATCTCGAATTGACCTTGTATTTTAGCTGCCGCTCGGGGAAAAATCGTCTCCTCAGAACTACAAACACCTTAGGATTACGCATCTTTCGCGGTTATGTGGTTAAAGGTTGCCGGTGACTGCTTTGACGAAAGGCGGCATATTTTTCGGCGGCGGTTGTTCTCGGCCAAAGGCTTAGATTACAAAGGCGATTGTCGAACTAATTGGCTCAGACCACAACTCCCTGCCGGGAATTTGATCATATCGGAGCAAAGGCAAGGCATTTAATTCAGGCAATATTGAGTTTTCACGATTATAAGCGCAGGACCCTCATGGATGCTGCACCGATGATATTGGCGTCCAAGCGCGCACTTACGCCCCAAAAGTTAGGCGCTGCCTCAGGGAAGTCCCGCGCGGCCCGGTGGCCGGCAAAGTTCGGCCATTTGTTTCAGGGAAAAGAGGTTCAAGCCGCGTTTGACATTGATAGAAACCAAGCGGGGGTCTTCGTGCCGATTTTTTGCGTAACCGGCAAGACATGGTTCATGGGCGGATTGGTGCGGGAAAACCGCATGAATTTTGCCGTCGGGCTGGGAGCTTAAGTTTTATGCGCCCGGAATCAAATGCCTCGGCCGACAGCCTTGTGGTCCTCATAGAAGCTCCCGATCACGTTTGTTACCGGTACCGGTTTCTGCCATATCGGCCGGCACTGGAGCGCCTGGGGTTACGCGTGGAAGTATGGCCGATCGCACGCGGTTTGTATCAACGGTGGCGGCAATTTCGTCAACTCCGCGCCGCCCGCGGGGTTTTCCTTCAGCGAAAGCTCTTTTCTCCCTGGGAGCTTGCAGTTCTGCGGCGGTGCTGCCGATGTCTCATCTACGATGTGGACGACGCTGTCTTTCGCCGAGATAGCTTTCACCGGAAGGGAGCCTCCAGTTGGTATCGTCGCTTGCGTTTTGCGCTAACGGTGCGTGCTGCCGATGTTGTCATCGCGGGTAATCGTTTTCTAGCAGCCCACGTGAAGCGATTTCAAGAAGCGAAAAGCACCTCCGACCGTACCAAACGAACCATCGACTGCCAGGACCCTGAGCTATCCGGCTGCAAGGAGCCTCTACCTCCCTGTGTGATCGTTCCCACTTGCGTTGATCCTTCTCTCTATCCTCTTGCCAAGCATGAAAATTCTGACGGTCCGGTTCGACTGGTGTGGATTGGAAGCGCGGCGACCTTGCCTTCGCTCGAAAGGGCTTCGCCATATTTTCAAAAAATAGCCGCGGTGCTACCCGATGTTATTTTGCGGGTTGTGTGCGACCGGTTGCCGGGCCTATCGGGCATTGCCATGGAGCTTTGGCCGTGGAGCCGCCAGACGGAGGCCTTCTCACTGGCCTCTGCAACTATTGGGGTAGCGTGGATGCCCCCGGACGGGTGGAGTCGCGGCAAATGCGGCTTAAAACTCTTGCAGTATATGGCCGCCGGGTTACCCGTCCTTGCTAATCCCGTGGGCGTTCACCGCGAAATGGTCATTCCAAACCAAACGGGCGAGCTTGCGGTCGATGAAGCGCAGTGGGCCGTCGTAGCGGAGCGGTGGGCTCGCTCACCGGACCTGCGCCGTACTCTCGGTCAAAGGGGGCGAAAATTTGTGGAACACTGCTATAGCACCCAAAGGTGGGAACCGGTGATAACCCGGCTGATTGTCACAGCCTTGCAAATCAACACGCGGGAGCTTCGTTGGTCACCAGAAGCAGAAGCGCCGGTGCATCCCCTTCAGTTATCCCCTCATGCTGTCAACGAAAACTTCTGCGCCCAAATTTTAATCGACATGCCTTGAGATTTGGTCAACATGTTAGAACTGTAAATCAAAGCGGTTTGGGCAAAGATTTAAGGCCTCCTCGATGAGGTTGAGCATTTTCACTTACTTTAAGGGTGTGTGTTGTCACGCACTTTTTGGGGAAGAAGTTCACCTATCTACCTGCAGCTGGCACGGGGATTTCTAAGGCGGCTAAATCGTAACCACCCCACGTCTGTCTGTTGGCTCTGCGAAGGAGCCGCACTCGTATCGTGCGGGCTTCGACGGGTTCAAACTCCAAGCGGTGCGTAGCTTTCCACACCTGCCAGGGGAGGTT
The DNA here is from genome assembly GCA_938084835.1 of uncultured Thermoguttaceae bacterium. GTDB lineage: Bacteria > Planctomycetota > Planctomycetia > Pirellulales > Thermoguttaceae > DTLM01. Next base: position 41,357 of record CALKER010000018.1, on the reverse strand, counting down.
TTTGGCTTCGTAAACCGCCTGCCACTGCTCTGCATCCGAGGAGGACGCCAGGTTGACTTCCACGACGAGATGCTCCGGGTGAATTTTCCAACCCCACACGAGGTTCACTCGGCTAATAAGGTACGGTTGGCCGAGGTCCACCTTGATCCAGGCTTCTTCGGCCGTTTGTGGTGCGCGCCACGAGGTGTAATAAGACCCATCAACGGCGGCCTCGGGATTGGTACCGCCGGAGACTTCCACCCTCTTGCCCCGTGCTAAATCCACCACTCCCACCGCAAGATGGATGCGGTTGGAACGCATTTTTTGGCCGGCAATATCCACTGCCACAGCGCGGAGATCGTAACACCCCGGCGGGACGTCCTTCCACTGCCAACGGAACTTCTGCGGAGGATCACGGAGAAGCCCGACCTGGGCATCTCCCGCCCAAAATTCAACGTGGGTGACCTTTCCCCGACGGTCCACGGCATATCCTTCGATCTCGACCTCACGGCCGTCGAACCATGCCGAGCCGTCGTCAAGTGGGCAAAGAATCCCCACTACCGGTGGCGTGTCCTCACCTCCGAAGGCCGGCAGCTCCTCCAGGGTGACGATAAGCGGGTGGCGCATGAAGGCAAGGGCACGGTCTATCGGCCGACGGGGAGCTGGTGTGCCCCACCAGGGAAGGGCATAAAGCCACATCGGGGTTAAACCCGCCGCCAGCTTCTCCGGGTTGGGCAGCTCGTCGCATTCGCCAAGCGCAAGAAGCTTACCCGGCGAGACCTCGGCCATGGCCTTAAAAAACCTCCAGTACGGTTCCTCGTCCTGCAAGGGGTCCACCCCGTAAAGGTCGATACCGGAGATGTCCACATACTCGGGCCCGGGATAAAACCGCTTCCGTAGTTCCACCGGTTTCTTTCTCAAATCACCCACCCCGGCGCTGTAAACCCAGATCAGGTTGTTGAGCCTTCGCTCATAGGTAAAGTACCGAAACATCATCCGCCACAATTCGGCGGTATTTTCGGGTTTTTTAAGATCCGTCCACCAGAACCAGCCACCGTCAATTTCGTGTAGAGGTCGCCACAGAACCACAATACCCGCCTCCTGCAAACGGGTGAGGACGTCCGCGGCGGCCGCCATTTCTTGAAGGGCTCTTGCATGTTCATGAGTCCCTGGGCTCACAACGCGGCCTACGTCCACTGGCGACTTTCGTTTGCCCGACCACGCAGAATCACCGTCGAAAAACCAGTGCCAATGGAGGGTAAGAATATATCCATACGCCTTTGCATGGGCAATTACTTCGTCAACATCACCAAGCCACTGCATGTCCCGGCCCCAAATGGCAGCAAGCATCCCCGTTTGCTCGTAAACATCGGGAGTGTGGGGGTAGATGTTGTAACCGGAAAGAAGACGTTTGCCGTAAACTTCGCGAAAGTAATCAAGGATCTCGCGACCTTTAGGACAAAGATTACGATTGGCTGGTTCATACCCGGGTGAAAGCCGGCCCACACTCACAGCGATGACCAGGGCCACGGCCCAAATCAATCCAGTCCAAGAAAGCTTTGCCTTAAGCCTTGTGAACCACATCGCCGCACCCCCACTGAGAAAAGGCGTTTCGGAATTTCGGGACAGTTGAAGCATCGGCTTGATGCCACTATTGTGTCTTCTCGGGCTTGCTTTTTGTTTCGTATCGTTGATTGCTCCGGTTTTTGCCCTCGTTCAGACTAAGTAAGCCCTGCGATCTCTTAGGGAAAGCGTCCGCACCTACAACGTGGGTTATTCCGAGAACTGAAAATCGTGTTGTGGTAAGCAATTTTGACGGAGGTTGCAGTGGTAAACGCACCACGGGCAAGTCTAACAAGATTCCCATCGCGTGTTAAGTCACCCTGGCAAAATTGTGCCTCACATTTTGGCAGCGTTTCCTTCCGTCGTCGGGTCCGTGCCGGGTGGGAGATAGGGGCAAGCTTCTTCTTAAGGAAGAGGGTAGTGCCGCGTTCTTCGCCAATCATAATCCGATGGCCGGAGGCGAGCTTTCTCAACCTGTTCCGAAATCTTAGCCTTTTGGCGTCAAAGTTGGAGGATCAGGGGCCCATTTTCAAGAGACTACCTCGGAGGTAGACTTGGACCGACCCATCGCACGGCCAAGCGCCGGTTGAGGATCGGTAGCGCCGGGGCATTGTCATTGTGCGCGCCGTTGAGGAGGGGCTTGCCTTGGTATTCGGCATGATGCGGCACTCAACTTCCCCTAGGAGCATTCCGGTAAGGAAAGCTTTATCATCAAATTTTTGAGAGGTTTCGCAATGTGCCTTCGGGCTCAGGCGCTCTTGCCGGCAGGAGGTTCACGGTATCAAGGAAAATCGCGGGGAATCTCACGGTTGGAGTTAATGTCTGCCTAGAGCATGCGTGGGCTTGATGGGAGCAATTCGCATGATGACAACCATGATTGAGAAGTTGCTTGTGAAGCGTGCGACCGATAAATGCCTTGGTACGAGGTTTATTTTGACTAGTCTTGCAGCGTTTATCAACTTTGGCTGTCTGTTATGGAGTTTACCGGCCGTGGGTCAAGAGCTGGATTTCACTGAAGTGAGCAAGCGAATGGAAAAACGAGTCTTTCGCCGAGCCAACGGGTTCGAGCTTCCGTACCGTCTGTTGGTGCCGGCAGGATACGATCCGGGGAAGAAATGGCCCCTCATCATCTTTTTGCATGGCATTGGAGAGCGCGGCACGGATAATGAGGCCCAGCTGCGGCATCCGCAATTTGTACGGCTTGCAATTGACGCGTCGGACCCGTGTTTTTTGGTGGCCCCGCAGTGTCCACCGACCACCACCTGGATTAACCTGGGGCCCAGTTTTCGAGATGGGATGCGCCATCTTCCGCCGCCTACCCAAGCGATGGTGGCTGTAATCGAGCTTTTGGAGGCATTAGAAGGGGAGTTCTCACTGGATCCCGACCGTAAGTATGTGACCGGGCTCTCCATGGGAGGATTCGGAACTTTTGACCTCCTGATTCGAAAGCCGCAATGGTTTGCTGCTGGTGTTCCGTTGTGTGGAGGGATGCCAGGGGAAGAGGCTTGCAAAATAGCCCACATTCCGTTGTGGATCTTTCACGGCGCTGAAGATAAGGCTGTGCCGGCGGAGCTTTCGCGCCGGGCCGTGCGCGCACTCCAAGCTGCCGGGGCGCGGGAGGTGAAATACACTGAGTATCCGGGCGTCGGTCATGATGTCTGGCGGCACGCTTACTTGGAGTCGGAACTGCGCTCGTGGCTTTTATCCCAACGGCGAAAACCGGTTGATAATTAAACGCATTGGTACGTAGCCCAATCGGAATTTTAGTGATCCGGCCTTTGTGGATCTAAGTTCGGATGTTTGCTCGTGTTGCCTCGGTACTGGAGCTACTTTAATTCGGGGGTGGGCACAGACGAGAGTAGGAGGTCACCTTCGCGTGCGTGACCTCCGGGTGGCTAAATTGCGGGTGGTTGTTGCGGTAAAATTTTTTGCGTGTATTACCAGTTCGGGTGTGTGTGGATATCGCTTCGGAGAGGGGATGGGCCTTGGGATGGCGAAGGTCTTGAGCTTACCAAGGCTCCGGGATATTGGTAGGCATTGCCCTAATCGCACGGGGTGTCACCTCCCGGGAATGCCGGAAGGCGACGATGCTAAAGCGTTGTCATAACCGCGTAGGTTGTCACGGGAAATACATAGGAGCATTTTAAAAAATTTACGGTGGCGAAGCTGGGGGAGTCTTGTTATCCCGTAGAGGCCCACATTAATTATCGAAGCTAGTTTCCCAAAGCGTCAGGGGATCATGTCATGAAAAGGCAATCGACGGCTCAGAATTCGCATGGAGTGGAGCGGCGAGGATTCCTGGCTGCCTCGGCAGCCGGAACGCTCTCAGTTGTGCCCGCGAAGGCGATCTTTTCTTATCAGCAGAATGAGAAAGTCTCGCTGGGTATCATCGGTGCTGGGGGACGCGGCCGATGGATTGCGGACCTTTTTCGCAAGCATGGGGGGTACTCCATCACGGCGGTGGCCGATTACTTTGAAGATCGTGTGGATGCCCTCGGCAATGCCCATCAGGTACCGGAAAAAAACCGCTTCACGGGTTTGCTCGGTTATCGCCGCCTGCTTGAAACCAGGCCGGACGCGGTCGTTATTGAGACACCTTCGTATTTTCATCCCGAGCAGTGCCTTGCCTCTGTGGAGGCCGGAAGCCACGTTTTTGTGGCTAAACCGGTGGCGGTGGATGTGCCGGGATGCCTTGACGTACTGCGTGCCGGCCAACAGGCGAGGCAAAAGAAATTGTGCTTCCTCGTGGACTTTCAAACGCGGGCTAATGCGCATTATCAGGAAGTTGTCCGTCGGGTTCACGCCGGCGCTATTGGTCCTATTGTTTGCGCGGAAGCCCGCTACTATACAAGTCACCACCCTGGGCGAGAAGAAGCCCTTGCGCAAGACCCTAATAACAAGGAGCTTCAGCTGCGGAATTGGGCAGCGCTGCGGGTACTCTCAGGAGATGTCATTACCGAACAGAATATCCACGCTCTGGACGTAGCCACCTGGTTCATCAATGCCGATCCCATCAAAGCCTATGGGACTGGCGGCCGAAAGGCTCGCACAGGTGGTGGCGATTGTTCGGATCACTTTGCGGTGATCTATTATTTTCCGGGGGATGTCGTGCTCAGCTTTAGTTCCAAGCAATTGGGCACTGGTTATGAGACAATTGCTTGTCGCGTTTTCGGACCGGACGGCACCGCCGACACCGATTACTGGCGATCTGTAAGCATCGTTGGCAAGAATCCTTTCCCCGAGACAAGCGTGGAAGGTTTGTACACTACGGGCACGGAGGCTAACATCCGCACCTTTTACGAGGCTATTCGTAGCGGGGATGCCAGTAACCCAACCGTGGAACCAAGCGTGCGGAGCAATTTAGTCACCATTCTCGGGCGCATGGCCGCCTACCGGCGTCAAGAGGTATCTTGGAAAGAGATGATGCAAACTGCAGAGAAGTGGGAATTTGACACTACTGGGCTTCGTCTGTGAGGGCCACTAGGTGCCAAGCAGACACCAGCCTCAGCGCCGAAGCATGGGCATCGGAAAGTTTAACGCGGATGCCTCGTGGGCATCGCCCGACTGCGGATCGGTGCCTTTCCGGTCCAAAATCACCTCAGGCGACGGTCATTTCACCACACCGCCACTGCAATGGGTTGGGTGAGTTGTTACCTCTAAATGGCTTGCGGCAGAGCTTTGTTTCGCCAATGGGTAATACGTCAAAAGGACGGGTCATGGGAGACGATGTTCGTTTGGCCTTCATCGGTGCCGGCCAAATGGCGAGAGCTTTGGCCGAGGGATTATTAAAAGCGGGGGTGGTCACCTGCAGCCAGATTTCAGCATCGGATCCTGATCCTGAGGCCCGCGCGCAGTTTGCGCGCGTGACCAAGGGGAGTGTTTACGCAAATAACATGTCGGCAGTAAAGGGGGCTGATGTGGTGGTGGCGGCGGTCAAGCCCCGCCTCTTGCCTGGGGTGCTTCAGGAATTGGCCTCGGCTGTGGGGAACAAGCTTGTCATTTCGCTGGCGGCGGGTGTGACCACGGAGGCAATTTTGGCTATCCTTGGTCCTGCGGCGCGAGTCGTCCGTGTCATGCCCAACACGGCTGTCAGGGTCCTTCAAGGCGCATGCGCATTTGCCCCGGCGGGGGGAACTACGCCGGAAGATCTCGCTCTAGTTCGGCGACTTTTAGGGGCCGTAGGACTATGTGTCCAGGCCGAGGAGGCACTTTTCGATGCGATCACGGCGCTTTCCGGTTCCGGACCCGCTCTCGTTTACGTAATTATTGAGGCTCTAATCGATGCCGGAGTTTTGGTGGGACTTTCCCGAGGGTTGGCACGGCAGCTTGTCTTGCAGACGGTCAAGGGGGCGGTGGAAATGCTCTCCTTGACGGGACTTCATCCTGCGGAACTTGCCGGGCAGGTAAGTAGCCCTGGCGGTACTACCATCGCCGCGCTTAAAATCTTGGAAGAACGCGCTGTTCGGGGAGGGGTGATGGCCGCGGTGGAGCGGGCCGCTCGGCGGGCGGCAGAGCTTCGACCGTCGGCGACTTCTCCAGGTTGAGGGTCGCACAAGCGACGTTGGTCTCCTCACTGATTTGGCAGAGGATGGGCAAACGGTTCCGAAATCTTGAGCTTACGACCGTATTGCGATTTTAAAAGTCTGGGCGAGAGGAGATCCCGAAAGCCCTAGAGCCGCTAAATTTCCCGTTCTGAGCGGCATTTCGATGGCAAGACTGGCCTCTTGAGCAAGTGGTGCTTATCGGCTAACATGAGTGTCCACGCGAGAGCAAACAGCGAAGAAATGCTGGAGTCGACAATGGTGTCCGTTACTTTTATGAGGGGGAAGAAAATCAAGCTGCCAATAGTGATGGAGGTGGCCGGCCAACTTTAATCATCGCAGGCACGACTCATTTCCGAATTGGTGAATCCGATCTTAGGGCCGTGGGGAGATTAGGTGGAAGACTTCCGGGAGTGAGAGTCAATGGAAATTTTGGAACTTATTGCTGAGCTCAAAGAGAAAAACGATTCGAAGATCGTGCTTTTGGTGGCCGATGGTCTCGGAGGCTTGCCCGATCCGGCCACGGGAAAGACAGAGCTGGAAACCGCGGAAACGCCCAATCTCGACCGGTTGGCCCAGCAGGGGGTATGCGGGAGCATGATCCCCATTGCTCCTGGAATCACACCGGGTAGTGGGCCGGGGCATTTGGCTCTTTTCGGCTACGATCCGGTGAAATACGTCATTGGCCGAGGTGTGCTCGAGGCAACGGGAGTCGGCTTTGAAGTTGGCCCAAAAGACGTTGCCGTACGATGTAACTTCTGCACACTGGACCAGGAGGGGCGAATCATCGACCGCCGGGCTGGGCGAATCTCCAGTGAGGAAAGTGCGCCTCTTGCCATCAGCCTGCGACAGATTCAAATTCCGGGGGTGGAAATTTTTGTGGAGCCGGTCCGGGAGCACCGTTTTGTGGTTATTTTCCGCGGGGAAGGGTTGGGAGCTAATGTCGCGGATACTGACCCGCAGCGAACGGACGTTCCCCCGCTTGATCCCGTGCCCAACGACTATGAGAGTCAGCGGACGGCCGATATTGCCAAACGCTTTATCGCCCAAGCGCGGGAGATCTTAGCGGACCATCCCAAGGCCAACGGCTTAACGATGCGGGGGTTTTCCGCTCGGCCTCAATTGCCAAGCTATGAATCGATTTATGGGCTTCGGGCCGCTGCAATCGCCGTTTATCCAATGTATAAAGGGCTGGCAAGGCTTGTCGGTATGACAGTGGTGGGAAATCCTGCCAGCTTAAGCGAAGAAATCGACGTTCTGGAAAAGGTGTGGAACGATTTTGACTTCTTCTTCGTGCACTTCAAATACACCGATAGCCGAGGCGAGGATGGCAACTTTGCCGCCAAAGTGCAAATGATTGAAGAATTCGATCGCATCGTACCTCGCGTGGAGGCCCTGAAGCCAACCGTGTTAATTGTCACCGGTGATCACAGCACTCCTTCTCGGCTGCGAAGCCACAGTTGGCATCCGGTGCCTGTTTTGCTAGTGGCTGATACCTGCTTGCCGGACGGGTCCCGAGCTTTTGGCGAAAGGGAGTGCTTACGCGGAGGACTGGGGCAATTCCCCGCGGCATATTTGATGTCACTTGCCATGGCTCACGCCGGCAGACTGGGGAAATTCGGGGCATGATTTGGGTCCCGGCCTTCGATTTGCAGGAGGCTGCCCCGGGACAAGCGTCGGGAAGTGCCTATCCAAAAAGAAGCCGTCGTCTATCACGGCCCGGTAGCCATCTCAATCAAGCAACCTCGCACCGGAAGGGCAGAAAAGTAATTGCTCCAGCTATGACCCTTACCCGTCCACACCTCAACCGGGATGAGGGTGATTTTTCCAGCCGCCTGCGGGTCCAGAGATGTTGGCCCAACGAATCCAAGGGCTTGAGGTCCGCGGAGTCCATAAAGGAGTGGATAAAGCCGGAGCAACGTATCGCGACGGTGGACTGTAATCGCTATCTCGTCTGCTTGGGCCACGGCTTTCTCGTAAGCCCCACCTGGTCCCAGGGCATGGGCGTCGATGGCTGCTCCGACGAGGATGGCTCGCAAGCGGAGAGTCCGTCCCTCCGGACCTGTGGGCAACTGCCGCCCGTCGATTTCTCCCCCTCCGAGAAGGTGGAGTGATCCCGCAGCTGCTCGAGCACTTAGACTATAGGTTACAAGGGTCACAGAGGTATTTGCCGGGAGGTTCCCGAGCCAATCGGCAAGAATAAAGGCCTCTGCGTCGGCTCGGCATGCCTTGATCCAAATATCGCTTCGTTCACCGAAGGTGATCCGATCCGCGGGCCAAGACCACAGCAGGAAGACGAAGTGCTGAGAGCCAGCCCCATCAGTCAACATCTGGAACAGGCTCCAACCCTCAGTGTGGCCGGATTGAAAATCGGAACGATTACCGGGTACGTAAATCACCACTCGTCTGGTGGTCTCGATCGCTTCTTGGAGGGCACTTAAGTCCGCTTGCGCTAAACAGCCATCTGAGTCTACTTTAAAAACGGCAGCTTTTCGACTCACGCCGGGCGTCACAGAGTGGCTTGGTATTTTCCGAGTGGATATGGCCCAATAGCTTGGTCCGGCAGGTGTGCCTGCGTTTGCCAAGGCGGGGGGTATAAAACCCGAATGGACCAGGGTCCACAAAAGGGCGACGATCGATACCCTGAAAGTGTAATTGCAAGATCGAAGAGCGCTCACGGTCTTTGTCCCTCACGGCGTAACCAATATGCGTTCTCTTCGGACTTCGTCGAGCCTTGGCAAAAGTTTCGGCAGGGAGCCGGGTCGGCCTTGATATCTGCCCGCGGTTTGTGCGGGGCCAACGCATATTCCGGACTTTCTGGAGAACGGGGGTAGAGCAAAAATGTCTTCGGTACGGCCTTTTTCGACAAGAGCAGGCCGCTGACAGTTTCCGCGGGGTTTTTCCTCCCGCGACTTACTCCCGCCGGACGGGCGATGAAGGGAACGTTGTGTGGCATGGACCTTTTTAGGGTCTGGAGGGAGCTTCAGCAAAAGAAAAGCCGCCTTGAACCTCTCGGTCTCAAGGCGGCAAGCGGTTTTTTGGGCTAAGTTCGGCCGACAGGAGGACGTCAGATTAAACGCTGCAGGGCAATCCTAGTTTAAGTACTGGTTTTGCGGCTTAGTCGCGGTTTATCGGTGACGGCCGAAAGCCCGCTATAATCGGATCGATCTAGGGGATGCCACAAAGGCAACCCTTTACGCACCCGCTCGGCAAGAACTTCGAGCTTCTTCTTGGATCCCGCGGGCGCGTCGGTGGGCACAAACTCTTCGGTTTCGATCGGAGTGAAATCTTCATCGTTCCCAAATTCTTGGATAGCCTCGAAAACGTTGCGGGACTTCATGAATGTGACAACCCTCACTACTACCTGGACTCTACCTAATTACCACAGACCACTACGAAGCCGTTTTCCGAAACGGCACGCTGGGGGTAAAAAATTTGACCGGCCTTCCGGAGACGTTCAACGGCCCAGACGACCGGCCAGTGGCAATAATCACCTCAATTTAACGCGATATTCAAGTGACGATTTTATCACTTCCCTGCCCTTTGTCAAGTATCGGCGAAAAATTTTTCGGAAAGCGGATTCCTCTTCGAGGGTGGTCCAGCCTCACATCGGAGGCTTCCAACTTTTTTCTCGCAATTTCTGATAAAAATTTCCAACACCGAGAACGATGGAATATTTAGAAAGAACACTGAAGACTTACAAAAACCATGACGGAGTCTAGCCGAAGGAAAGGTTCGCGTTTTTTGAGGTCGCTGGCGCCCTTTTTTGATTGCTTCGGGCTACGGGTCCGGTACGTACTGGGGGAGTGTGCGTAGGCCCCAGCGGTTGGCTCGCCTTTGATACGGGTTCGCTGCGTCCCGGGCGCGAGTAGAATGCATCGGTTCGGCACAATTCGACTCTAAGAAACTCTTCCTGGGCCGAAAGATCACCACCTACGCCAGGTTAGGCAAAGAGTTGGATTTCAGACAATTTCTCCAGATGTCGCTGTTGAAATATCTGGTTTGCTAACACGCAAATTTGCGATTCTACGAGTCGGGCAATTTTTGCTTCTCGTGTCGGTTAATCGCTTCACGGGTCCTCCAGAATTTTGCCTCGGAGATCCCCCTAAATTGTCAAGTACCTCTTCGCGACCTGCGCCGCTGGTGTTTGCAGGGTGTGATTGGCTTGCTTGCGGTTCGCGGGCCTTTCGAAGTCCGTTTTCTGATGCAGAAAGTTCTAGCAGAAAGTTTTATTCTGGCCGAAAGATACGACGCAAAGAGCCAATCGATGTCGACAACAGTGGGATGGCGTTAATTTCCTTCCAGCAGCATTAAGTAGTTGGTTTCCTTCCAGCAGCACTAGTAGGAGAGGCTGGCACATCGCGAGCCTTGCCGGGGTATTTCATGATCTTTTCTGGCGGGAGCGCGAAAGGGCGTTGGATCTCACCCATCGGCGCTAAGCTAACTGTTGCGACTTGAAGTTTATCGCCTTGAGATTGTTCGGGTCGCGTGGGGCATTTTGACCTAAATTTGTGTAAGGTTGCAATCTAAATTCGGTTGAAGGCCTAAGGTGGCTGTACCCGGACGCAACCGTTGCGAGAAATACTTCCCGCCTACTTTGGGGTCACCGTTCTTGAGGGAGAGTTCGTCCGCGGCCAACGTTTCGCTCCGTCGAGAAACCGGTGGAAAGCTCAAGGACTAAACTGCTGTGTTTTTGCCGGGGTCTAGATCCATGGTTCGGCTGATGCGGCTCTTCCTCGCTAGGGCCATCGCTTACGTTGCTAGGGCCAAATTGCTGGTAACGGGGAGAAAATTTTATATGCCCGACACCGTAAACTCTTGCGGAGCCAGCATCCAAGTATGTGCCCAAATCTGTTCTCGCCGGTGCTGCGACGCTGAGGATGAAGAGATGCCCACGTCTAAGCGGCGCGCTGTCACGTGGATCATCTCGGCCACCGTTATCTGTGCCGCTATTTTCGCGGCGCATTTAGTGTTGGAGTGGCGAAAGGCGCACTCGGCCATTGCGGAAGAAGCCCGCGGGCAGGCACGATTGCTTTTCAGCGTAGCCAGATCGATCCGCGATTATATTCAAATAAGTGTTCGCCCATGGGCTTTGAATCAGGCTTTACCCGAGGAATTTTCCCCTGCAGTTATGTCCACAACCTTTGCCACCAGGCGAGTTCTTCAAACCATGAAAGAAGACTTTCCGGAGATGACACTACGTTTTATTTCCCGTCACCCGATGAATTCCGGAAACTTACCTACACCTGAGGAAGAAGCTTTGATTCGCTTTTTTGAAGAAAATCCCAATATTTCTCATTGGGAGGGGACTGTGACACGGGGCGGTGAGCAATGGTTTCTGGTGGCTCGCCCTGACCGCTTTGAGGCCGAGTGTCTTATCTGCCATCGCCTGGAGGAAGAAAGTCCTGCGGGCCTGCGAAGCCTGTACACACTGGTGGCTGGACCACCTCAGGTGGGTGAAGTGACTGTGCAGCTAGCGGCAATCTCGATCACGCGGAGCTTGGCAGCTGCTCGTACGCGGGTTCTCCAAACAGTGTTTGTTTATGGATCAATCCTTGGGGTACTTTGGGGCGGGGTGATGGTGGTGGTGTGGTTGGGCTATTCCTCCCAACAAGCCATTGTGGCCAAGCTTTGTTTGGCTAAACAGGCTGTTGACCAGCTTGCCGAGGCATCGAGGACTATCGCCTGCGGGGTGGACAAGACCGGCCGAATCCTCTCCGTCGGTTATGTGGTGCAGCACGTGCTTGGGATTAATCCTGGGGAGCTTGAGGGGCAGCTTTGGTGGAGGGCACTGGTGGCCGAGGTCGACCAACCTTACGCGCAAAACCTCTTTGAAGAACTGGTAAAAAACAAGCAGATCTCGGAGCGAGAGCTTCGGCTTCGCTGCCATGACGGAACTATCCGTTGGGTCTCCCTTCATGGAACAAGTGTGGCTTCCCCCGCGAAAGGACCCCCTGTTTACGCCATTGCCTTTATGGATGTCCACAGGCGGAAGTTAGCTGAGGAATCCTTGGAAAGCTCCTGGCGCCACTTTAAGCGCATCTTGGAGACTATTCCGCTGGGCGTCCTTGTTGTAGGAGAGGACAGGCGGATCAATTACGCCAATAAGTTGGCAGCGGAAATTTTCGGTCTCTCTGACCCGGATCAGTTGCTGGGCAGAAGTTGGGAGGAATGCCAACGCCTCGGCTCGTGGACCTGGGACGAAATGGCGCCCTCCGACGTTGCGGCTAATGGAAAAGTGTGGGAAGAGCAGTTAGTTTTGCAAGATGGAGAGCGGAGAACGATCGTTTGCCAAACAAGTGCCATTCGGTGGGAAGGACGACCAGGCTGGCTGGTAAGCTTCTTTGATATTACGGAGCAAAAGGCAAGAGAGGAAGAGATTCGCCAGCTTAACATTGTGTTAGAGGCTGCCAATAAAACACTTGAAGAGCTTTATGTAGCGGCTGAGGATGCCACTCGCGCTAAAAACGAATTCCTGGCCAACGTTAGCCATGAAATTCGCACGCCCATGACGGCGCTTGTCGGCTATGCGGAGCTGCTGCTGACAGAAGCGATCAACGAAGGAGCACCTCCCCAGCGCATTTTCGCCCTAGACACAATCCGCCGCAATGCGGAGCATTTACTTCGAATCTTGGACGACCTCCTGGATCTTGCCAAGATTGAAGCAGGAAAATTTTCGATACAAAAAAACACTTGCCATCTTCCTTCTTTTCTAGCCGACATTTACTCCTTAATGCAGGTCCGGGCCAAGGCAAAGAATCTCAGCTTAACATTCGAAAACGCAGGGCCAGTGCCGGAAAATTTTGAAACTGATCCTATTCGCCTGCGTCAGATTCTTATTAATCTAATCGGCAATGCGATCAAATTTACCGAGGCCGGAGGAGTCCGCGTGGTAGTTCGCTTGGACAGCGCCTCGGGTGGGGACTGCAAACTCGTTTTCGAAGTGATTGATACGGGTATTGGTATCGCTCCGGAAAACCTTCAGCGTATCTTCGAGCCCTTCGAGCAAGCGGATAATTCCATGGCGCGTCGCTTTGGCGGATCCGGTCTTGGGCTGACTATTAGTCGACGAATAGCACAGATGCTCGGGGGTGATATCACAGTGGAAAGCACTTTGGGCAAAGGTAGCACTTTCCGCGTGTGGATCGATCCTGGTAATCTTTCCGGCATTCCTATGTTGACAGGTGGACTTCTTTCGCCAGAGGCTGTCGCAACCCGAGGCCTAAAGACACGTGGATGGGATTTCGATATCTCCGCGCGGATTCTTCTTGCGGAAGATGGGCCGGACAACCAGCGGTTTTTTGAGTTTATTCTCCGTAAGTGTGGGGCCGAGGTGACGATCGTGGAGACCGGAGAGGAAGCAGTGAATGCAGCTCTGGCGGCGGAAGCGGCGGGTACTCCCTTCGATCTTGTACTGATGGATATGCAAATGCCCGTCGTGGACGGGTATGAAGCCACTCGTCGGCTTCGGGCTGCGGGGTTCGCTCGGCCTATAGTGGCTCTCACGGCACATGCCATGGCGGGAGCTGCCGAAGATTGTTTGGCCGCTGGCTGCGATGACTACATCGCCAAACCGGTGGATCGGGTGGCTTTTCTCGAAAAAATCGAGAAGCTGGTGGCAGCGATTCGTCAAGCCGCGCTTTCGCCAACTGCGTGCGAAAATTAAACATTCGGCGGAAAAATCGCCTGTGTCAACAGATGTTAGGAGTGTGGGCTATTGGCTGGCAGCGTCACATATTGAAAGGTGCTTGCGGGCGGAAATTTATCGTGACACTTGCTAAGGGCCAGCATTGTTGTCAGGAGCCCACACGCTTTTGGTTTCACGACGGTGTTGGCGGCGGTACGCATGCGGCCGGTCGGCTGCGGAAAAATATGGGAAGGTGCTAGTGTGCCAATGGTTAACTTCTTCGCCATATAGTGTGAAGGGCACAATCCTTGACCGAATCGGGTGCAGCTTAGGGGCGTTGATTCTTAGGTGGGGATTGATCTTACGCGAGAGGTTTCTCGCGGAGGCAAACTTCGTGCTGGCGATAACGGCTCGCGGGGTGCGGGCAAACCCGGGTGACCAGGTTAACCCGGTGAATAGGAAGAGGCGATCTCGGCCAGACGCTGGAGCCAGGCCTGAAGAAGACAGGTCCTGTTGACATTTCTGTCAAGCAGGTCGGCCAGCCCTAAAGTGACATCGAGCGCCACCAGAAGTTGTTCCGCACGGAGACACCACAAGCCATTGGTGGGGGCCGTTTTGCCCGCGGGAGTGGTCGAATCCGGTTGTCTTTGGGAACTCTGATTAGCTTGCGAGGGTAGCCTATTGACCCGAAGATACTCACGGAGATCTTCGGCCACCCACTCGAAGAGGAGTCGCACGCGAGCTTTCGCCTCGGCCGAGGAGCTGCCTTTCTCGGCGAATTGGAGCATTTTTTCCAAAAGTGTGGGCAAGGATTGGGGCAACCCTTTGAGTGCCGAAGCTACTTCTTCGCGAAGCCTCAACACATCAAGCTCTACCAAGGTGATGGCCCGGCCAATGCTTCCCCCGGCCATGTCTGCAATCTTAGAGGCCTGCGCCTCACTTTGGACGTATCCTAGCTCCAGGAGCTTACGGGTCACTGCCTCCCGAGGCAACGCCCGAAATTGAACAAGCTGACACCGAGAGCGGATGGTGGGAAGTTGTCGGGCAGCAGAGGTGGCAATCAGAATAATCAGAGCTCCCGGCGGAGGCTCTTCGATTGTTTTCAACAGGGCATTTGCGCTTTCGGGGTTCAGATAGTCGGCATCGTCGATAATGAGGATCCGCCGGGCACCGAGCACAGGCTTCAGGGCAAGTGCGCGGCATGCCCCCTCCTGTCCGCGATGCTCCCGATCTCCGATAAGAAGCTCGACGGGGAATTCCGATTTGTCCTCGGGCTTAGCAACCACGAATAAGTCGGGATGACTGCCTGCCTCAATGAGCAGGCAGCTGCGACAGTCGTGACACGGATTTAACTCTTCGGGCGCATGTTTTTGACACAGAAGGGCTTTTGCCACTAGTAAAGCAAAACGCCGCTTCCCGATTCCCTCCGGGCCAACGAACAAAAAAGCGTGGGCCAAGCGCCCTTGGGCCACGGCCCGACGAAATCTTTCCACCCACAAATCATGCCCTTCAAGTCCGTGCCAACTCATATAACGTGACTCTGCCCGGGTAGGTAATTATGTTCCCTCGGTGTTTTGTTGCCCTATAGCTGACGGAGTTTTTTCTGCGTGTGGGGCTGTGCAGGTTGGCGTTGTTTGTTCCCGAAAGTTGCGCTCCTTTGGCTTGGTCGATTGCAAGCGGAAGGATACTCGAAACCCGAACAATTTCCCCACATTATCATACATTTTTGGCTGTTCCAGCATGAGGTGGCAAAAGCCCTTCCCTATGGAGCTCGTTCCAAACAATTCGTAAGATTGTTTGGTGTACCTCTTCTACCGGCGGCCGCGAATCCACAACATAACACCCGGAATGTCGGGCGGCTTCGCGGAGGAAACCCTCGCGGACCCGGCGATGGAACTCGTCGCGACGGGCTTCCAAACGATCGCCTTGCGACTTGCGGCGGCAGGCGGCCTCTTCCGGAGGTAAATCGAGGATGACGGTCAATGTGGGGAATACCCCACCGGTGGCCCACCGACCTATTTCCCACAGTCGGTCGATGTCCACCCCGCACCCATAACCTTGATAAACCACGTTAGAAAGCAGGAATCGGTCCGACAAAACAACCTTGCCGGCAACAATGGCCGGATGAATAATCTCGTCCACAAGCTGGGCGCGAGCCGCCATGTACAGGAGCGATTCTGCCACCGGACCTACCGGCACATCAAGCTTGCGTAAGAGAATTTGCCGCAGCTCTTCTCCCAAAGCCGTGGAACCCGGATCGCGACACACCACAACCGACAAACCAACCTTCTCCAACGCTGCGGCCAAGAGTCGAAGTTGCGTGGTCTTGCCTACGCCGTCGGCACCCTCAAAAGCGATAAACATGACGATGGCACTTTTTTGGGTCTTTTGATTTGGAACTGTTTTCGGCGGGTTGCAACGATTCATTAGCAATCGCGTGCTTCGCGACAGTTGGTTAGGCCCCTCAATCCGAGATGGGGTTTTCCCAACTTTCGAGCTTAAAATACAAAGCCATCCGCAGGCACCGAATTTGATCTGCCACGTTGGCAGAACATGATCAACGCTAGCAATTGGTAAACTAAACCCTGCACAAGGTCGGCCCCACTTCAGTAGGGATGACCTCTGTCTCGTGAGCGCGATGCTGACAAACTCATTCGATACGCGAGGATCCCTGTGGCTACCCCCAGATTGAGGGAGTCAATCTTGTCGCTCATCGGTATCGTGACGCGGTAGTCTGCCAATGGTGCCAAAATTTCGGGCACGCCATAATACTCGCTTCCGACCAAAAGCCCAACCCGAGCGGGAAACGTGAAATCGTCTAGCGGAGTCGCCTGCCGATCCACCACCGCAGCCACGATTGCTAGCTGATACTCGGCCTTCAATTTTTTCAAAGCATCCGGAAGTGCTCGGCAGCGAGCAAACGGGGTAAACAGCACTGCTCCCATGGACACCCGAAGAACACGTCGCGAGAGGGGATCGCACGCTTGTGGCCCAAGGATCACCCCATCAAGATCAAATCCGGCCGCGCTCCGAAAAATCAGCCCAAGGTTTTCTGGCTTGGTAACTTCCGGACAGATGACTAAACGCCACGAATCTTGGCTCGCAAGGTTCGCGACCAAGTCGTCCAAAGTTGGCTCGGGTTTTCGTCGACCTGCAGCCAAAACGCCCTGGTGATATTTAAAACCGACGATCTGTTCCAGAAATTTCTCCTCGGTCACGTACACCGGCACATTGGCCGGAATTAATGGTGCTAATTCGCTTAGGTACCTTTGGTCGAGAAGTAACGACTCAACATCGTAGCCACTTTGGAGTAATCTCTGAGTAACGACCTTACCTTCCGCCAGGAAGATGCTTTCGCCCCTGAGCGTCCGCTCCCGCAAATTTCGGTAGAAGGCTACACGAGGATCATCAAGGGAAGTAATACGCTGCACAATCACCGTGAGAGGCACTCGGCTAATTGACCCGTTGACTGCTTAGAACCGCTTTGAAAGTTCCCTTTCCATTGGTTCAAACCGAAAGTTGCCTTTGTACAGGTTCGAACTTTTTGCTTGAAGTGATTTGTATGGGGTGTAGAACCCACTTCAATTGGGTCTAATGCGCGTGCCCTTTGGCCTCAGTGGAGAAATCTGGCTTGCATTTAATTGAAAGAACGTCGCGGTGGAAGGAAGGGACCTCCGTGAATTTTTTCAGCGAGCTTCTGCTTCGAGGGAAAGGGCAGTTGCCTGGGTTATAGTGCCTGAGTTTAAAGGTCCAAATTGGTAAGATTTCGAGAGTTCTGCTCTCAGTCTTAATTATGAGCCATTGGGTGGTTCCTCAGGAAAAGTTTCGTGCCTTCAAAAGCTACGGAAGGATGAAATCTCTTAACCCCCGGAGTCCACCCAAAATTGATTAGATCGCCCATAATGCTATTAAACATTAGCAGTTTGCGCATCACGGGATGATCGCGTTTCTCCGTCCGCGGTATTTCGCGGGGGTTGGGTAAGATCGTATTCGCGGAGTTTGAAATCTAATAGTGCATAGTGCGAGTGGATTCTGGTTGCCTTAGCGGTTCTTATGGTTGCTAGGACGTTCCGATGGTTGCTAGGACGTTCCGACCGGAAATTTTAGGATGATATCATGCCATTAAATGGGGGGAATCGCGGGATCCAAAACTCGATGAGATTAATCAAGGATTATAAACTTTGTCATGTTTTCCGATTGGAAATTAAGTCAATGTCAATAACCAGTTGTTTTGTGTTTTATCCAGTTGGGGGGAGCATTTGGCAGTTTGTTGCGAGGTGTTGATTCCGCGGTTGGTGGCGTTTGTTTTAAGCGGCAGTATTTCCGGGCAACATTAGTGTTGGGCACTAGTCGGTAGTCCTGCCGGGAATAAAGCGGGGTGTCAGGTGCCAGCTTTTCCTCGGAGGAAATGCGTGAACTGGGTAATCGTGCCCGCGCCAAGCATCCAATGGCGAGCGATGGTTCACGATTTTTATAATCAGAGTCGTTTAGGCCTTACATTGGAGTAGGAGAGGAAGGTCTCCGATGCCAAGGGCAGAGTGGTATTACATCATTGGGGGGCAGCAATTTGGGCCGGTTTCCCCTTCAATTCTGAAGGAACTGGCAGCTAAAGGGGAGTTAAAACCCGCCGATCTTGTCTGGCGGCCGGGGCTACCCTCGTGGGTCCCGGCCCGAAAAGTGCGGGGGATTTTTCCACCCAGCCCTCCTGAGCCACCTCCGGAAGCAGACACCCGAGGGCCCGAGCCGGAAAAGGTGCGTCCTTCGGATTTGCCGGAAGGTACAAGAACTGGCGATCAAGTGGTAAAGGCCTCTGAGAGGCAGCCAGGTGCGATCGCTCAGCGCGTGCGGATCGGTGGTGCGAAGTCTGCGGCAACTCTTGACGCTGAAGGTTCTTCCCCGGCCGTCTCCTCCTTCGCCGAGAATGGATTCGGTGTTGCTCCTGGGACTGCGGGCTCTTCGGTGATGGATCTCTCCGGCGTTGGAGAGCAGGATGTACCCGCCCAAGACTTGGAAGGAGTGGGGCCGGGCTCATCCACCTCGGTATTTGGTGGACCAGGAAATATATCGCGAGGGGAAATCGACCGTCCTTCCAAAAATATTGTTTCGCTTCTTCCGGGTTGGGTGGGGGAGATGCTTGATCAAATTGCCTACCCAATGCCCTACGTCTTTTTTGGCGGGGCTTTGGGTGGTCTGACTCTGCTGGTTGTGGCCGGGCTCGTAATGTTTGTTAAGGGGGAAAAACCTGCGGTGTTGTTCTTACTTTCAGGCACGTTGATGTGCGGAGCTTTGGGAGTCATCGCGTGGCCACTTGCGCGGGCTTTGGTTCAGGTAAGTCGTTTGTCCCGGAGCATCCAACTGGAGTCCATACCCGCTGTGTGGGGTGCCTGTGCTGCGGGGGCTATTTGGATTTGTGGCTTATCGAATCTTCTCTTTTGGACCTATTTGGCCGATCTCTGGCACGAATGGACTTTTTTGCTCACGGCGTTCGTAGGCTTTGGATTGGCACAATTTGTCACCGGGAGCATTCTAACAGCTTCGCCCCGGTGGGAGCTTCCACAAAAAGAAAGGAGGCCGGAGACACTCTTGGGAGAGGGGAGTCGGGTGAGAGCTACGCTTCTGGGTTGCACCGGGAAAATCCTCGGGCAGTCTGCGCCGGTGATCGCCGCTAGTTTCTCTGTGGTGGGTGCCTTAATTATTAGCTTTGCCCTGATCAGTCTTTTATCAACGTTGCACACGGCTTCGCAAACGAGTTGGGATCATGCATGGGATAGAGGCGGCTCAGGACCGCCACCCCCAGCAGTGGGGATGTTGAGGGAAATTTTGGCGTTTTTTGGGCATTTTGCCATTTTTTTCGTCGGTTTTGTTCACATTGTGATCGCATATTTTGTGGCGCTATTTTCGGCAATTATTATTCCCATCTGCCACTTGGGCTGGCATTTGGGGGAGATGAGGTTTGGCGCCGAGGTCGTTACGAATCCTCGTCCTCTTCCGGAGGTCGTAAAGGCTGAAAGCGAATAGGGGAGAGTTCTGCCAGTCGCGCCGCCTCCACACACAGTTGATAGAGTCTTTCTTGGGCCCGGATGGCTTCGCCCTGGGGGATGAGCTTCTCGTAACTTCCGTCCGGCAGAAGGCGGTATGCTTTGACATTATCGGCAAAATACAGTTCCAAGGCGTCTTTCAATCGCCGACGAAGCCGCTCATCGGTGACCGGCCAGAGGAGTTCGATGCGTCGATCCAGGTTGCGGCGCATCCAATCGGCGCTCGAAAGATAGATTTCTGGAGTCCCACGATTGTGAAAGTAGAAGATGCGGGCGTGCTCCAAGAAACGATCGACAATAGATCGCACCTCGATATTTTCCGACAGCCCGGGGACCCCAGGTCGCAGACAACAAATCCCGCGAACATTTAACTGGATTTTCACTCCCGCGGCACTGGCTTCGTAAAGAGCTTCGATGATTTCGGGGTCTTCTAAGGAATTGACCTTGGCCATAATGAGGGCTGGCTGCTGAACGCTGGCTGCCATGGCTTCGCGGGCGATGAGCCTGAGGAATTTGCGCTTAAGTTCACGGGGCTCGACGGTGATCTTCCGCCAACCCGCAGGTTCCGAACGCCCGGTAAGAAGGTTGAAAAAGCTAGCCACGTCGGCGGCGAGCTCGGGGTCACAGGAAAGAAAGCCAATGTCGGAGTAGATCCGGGCTGTCTTTTCATTGTAATTGCCTGTAGACAAATGGACATACCGCCGCAGGCGACCATCTTCCCGCCGCAAAATGAGAAGTGCTTTGGCATGAATTTTAATCCCAGCGATACCGTAGATGACGTAACAGCCGGCATCTTCGAGGAGCCGCGCCCAGCGGACGTTACGGGCCTCGTCGAACCTGGCTTTCAGCTCAACGATAACAGTGACTTCTTTGCCGTTTCGGGCAGCCTCAGCAAGTGCGTCGACGATGGGGGAATCGCCACTTGTGCGATACAAGGTTTGCTTAATGGCAAGGACATTGGGGTCGGTGGCAGCCTGCTGCAAAAGGTCGATGACGGGTTTGAAGCTTTCATAAGGGTGGAATAAAAGCAGGTCTCGTTCCGTCACTGCATGCCAGATGTCGTGTTGGCCGATCAAATCGGCCGGCTGTTGGGGCGGCCAGTCCGGATAGCGTAAGTGGGGAAAGCCCACCCTTGCTAGTAAATCGTGAAGCGCCGAGGCCCGAAGCAAGTCAGAAATTTCGTAAATTTCCCAGGCCTCCAACCCGAAAAATTCCCTCAATCGCTCTTTAAGTTCGTCGGAAAGATCGGTTGAGACAAACATGCTCACAGGCATTCGGTGGCGGCGAGCAAGTACCGCCTGTTCCACCGTCTCCAGCAGGTCGCGGGCATCCTCTTCGTCGATGGGCACGTCAGCGTCGCGGACCAGAACAAAGCCGCCCGCTCCCCGAAGATTTTCTCCGGGGAAAAGTTCGGCCCCATGGTACAGAAGTACCTCCTCCAACAGGGCGAATCTTTGTTTATCCGTACCGGGCAAAGGAATAAAACGGGGGAATTGTCCTGGCAAAGGAACGATCACCAGCCGGGCCCTGTCCTGCTGGCCTCGTCGCTCCACCAAAAAGGCTACATGGAGCTGTTGCCCGGCTACCAGCGGTGGGGGATCCAATTGGTCCACGGCCAGTGGGGTCACCACGGGCAAGAGAACCTCTGTCCAATAGGAGCGAAGCGCGGAGCGATCTTCGCTTGTCCAGCGGGAGCGCCGCACGACCTGCAGGCCTTCGCTGGCCAGTTGAGCAAAAGCATCACGGATTCCCTCCTGATGGTCTTTGACCAGCTGGCGAATGCGCTGGGCTATCAATTGCAGCTTCTCCCTAGGAGAGAGTCCTGAATTGTCGGCTTGGGTAATACCGGCCCGATATTGCTGCTTCAGGCCGGCTACCCGAATCATCAGAAACTCCTCCAAATTACTGTCCACAATCGCTAAGAAACGAAGCCGCTCCAAGAGCGGTACATCCTGAGAAATGCCTTCTTGAAGAACGCGATTGTTAAACTCAAGCCAACTTAGCTCACGGTTGAAAAAAAGGGGTTTCACTTTTAAGTTCTCGACGGGGTTCTGGACCATCGGTGAAGATTGATTCTCCTTCTTTGATTTGCAGGTTCCCGCAAGCACAGTTTTTGCTAAAGGCGTGGCTCGGAAGACCGTCACTTCGTCAACTTGGCCATGCCTTCATCACGCAAATCCCTGGAAGTTCACGTTGTGTGATCGGATTCCGCCATCAACCACGGAAGACCCGAAGGCCGATTGTTGTTATCATGTTTACCTCATCGGCCCAAAGAAGGATCGGATCCCATTGTGTCCCTCGCGAGAAAAGCAAATTTTTAATAGCATGGTGTTTTTTCTCACTTGTCTTGTTAGGAAGCTTGTTTACTCCATCGCGGATGGAGAGTGGCCCCTTACGTGCGGAAGTGCCACTGATTGTCGCTGCCACAATGTGCTTCTTGGCCGCGTCTGTACATTCTAAGGCTGGTTAATGATTTTCGCGAAGATCCATCAAGCTACTGGTGAGATTGGCGCGATCGTGCGAAGCCTGCGGTGATTTTGGGGCTCACAGCACTGGAAGACTACTTTTAATCGCCGGCATTTCAGGCCTCGTTACTCATTAGGAGGTCTAATCCTCTTCTAAACGGATTTTCAATCCGAAGATCTCTTCGAATAAACTTCCCTTCAGAGCGATGGCGTGCCGCTCTAGAAGTCGATCCACAGGTCCAGGAACGGTAATCAACAACTCGTCGCGAGTTTTTCGGAGGCGTAACTGTTTGTTCGGAGGCAGTTGCACGCGGGAAAGTGCGTCGGCAACCCGTAAGATTGCCGCCAACTTGTTAATGACCATGCGTGCCGAAACCGGCAAGGCCGCATACTCCACATGAGGGGGTTTTGGTCCGCTGCGACGATGATAGCGGGCCACGTGAGCCACAATTTGAGTTTCCAGACGATTAAGCCCGAAGATTTCTGTGTTTGAGATAATGTAAAAACTATGCTTGTGATGCGCCTGGCTGCTCACGAATCCACCGACCTCGTGCAGGAGAGCTGCGACCTCAAGTAGAAGTCGCTCGCGCTTGTTAAGACGGAGCTCTTCTTCCAGCAAGGAGAAGATTCGCACACTCAGGTCGCGGACCATAAGAGCGTGGGAAAGATCCACGCGGTACCGTCGGGCAACTGCTTCCGCAGCGTGTAGCACACTTTCCCCGAGAAACGGGTCCTCCGTACCTAAGATATCGCGCGCAAGTTCGAGGATTAAGCCGTCGCGCATAGAGATAAAAGAAACATAAATGTGGGAGGCGCCCGTTTTTTCCAACAGGTTTTGGTACACAAGAAGGGCGGGCACAATGGTTTCTGCCTCTGCCAAGGGTAGAGCATACCGCCGACTAAGGTCTTCCACGGAGAGGACTTGACACTGATCCACAAGCTGCTCTAGTTGGTGGTTTGTCACGATGTGTACCGAGGGAAGAGGTGAAGGCGACCCGGCTTCTCGGGCAGCAAAGCGAGCATCGGCGCCAACGGCGACAAACCTAGTGATGCTTCGCAAATCGATTGTACCTTCCAGCGCGCTGATTACCTTGGCGATATATCGTCGAAGGAGGGGGGCCGCTTGGCTTGGACTTTCCTCGTACAGCCCTAACAGTTCCCGCATGCGGATCGATCCCAGTCGAGCGCTGCGAAAATTTTCCACTACCCGGCCTTGGAGCACTGTCAACAGCGTGCTTCCACCTCCCACTTCGACGACGAGCACTTTCTCCGATGGCTGAAAGAAGGACTCACCTAAGTTGTGGTAGACGGCCGAGAGTGTCAAACGACTTTCTTCGGCCGTGCTAATGATTTCCACCTCCAGACCAGTAGCCATCGATACACGATCGAGAAATGCATCGGCATTGGTTGCCTCCCGAACTGCACTTGTGGCAACTGCCCGCACCCGAAGGGCTTGATAAAGCTCCAGCACACGGCGGTAATCGCGAAGGATATTCACCGCCGACCGAAGGCTCTCCAAGCTAAGGCGGCTTCGGCGAAAAGTATCGTGACCTAACCGCACCGGCCGTTGCAGGTGCTCCAGCAGTTCAATCTGCCCATCGGGAAGGATTTGCGCTACTGCCAAGCGGATGGCATTGGAGCCAATGTCAATAGCGCCTAACACATGCGAGGATCGAGGTGCGGTGGATAAGTTTTGCGGTTGCGCAAGCATTGCCTGACTTTAACTAAACTGCCAAAGAGGGGTTAACGAATCTGAATCACGAGCGTGGTTACACCTCCCACTGCGACGGCGACGGGGTGGTGCGGATGTTTCGGATTGCTTGACTTCGCTCATGGGCGATCCGGGCCCCAAGTTTCCCTCGACCGGCAAGCACCACACGGAGCGCCCCGCACCTTAAAATTCTAGCGGAGCTCTTTATTCCGGAAGAAGACCGCTCAGTTTTCAAAAGCTTGCCTGTGCTTATCCGGTTCCTTTCGTGTGAGGATTGGGGGTGGCACTTAGGTTTTCCGTGCGGCTGTCTGACCCTACGATTCGTACCCGGGAGAACGGCCGTCAGAAAATTCGTAGCGGCCGCACGATTTCCTGGGCACTCTACAGGGGGGGCGTTTCGGATATAGGCGGTGATGTCGCCTATTGCCATGCTGCCGAATCCCTTGGCACTTTTGGAGCTTAAATGAGCCGGGGGCAGGGGTTGCAGCAACATCCCAACTCTGGCTTGACCTGGGATAAACAGGGGCACAGAGAAACCAACGAAAGGATCCTGTAGGGTGGCAAGCTGAATATTCCTGGCCAACCGTGCCAATAGCGTAAGAGGAACTATCTTTCGGAGTCTTTGTTTATCCAGGATAAGTTTTTGCAGTTGTTTTCCTGCCGAGCCTACTTGGGCCAAGAACCTAGGACTACTGGCCGGCTTGATGGCCACTCATTGGGTCGGGTCGTTAAACAGTTCCGTGGAGGGAGAAGCTCCCAAGAGGCAAAAAGGTGAGTATTGACTTGTTTTAGCCCTGTGGAAATTGTAAATAATTTGTTTAAAAAGTCGATGAGTGGGAGAGCCGATCGGCGCGTGTGCCGATCCCAAGCGTGGTCTGCGAAATTTCTTCTCGCCCGCTGCCAGCCTTAATCATGGGATTGGATTTTCCGGTCGGGACCGAGGACCAGGGAGAAACTCGGTTAGGTACGGAAGTGATGTGGTTTACAGGGTATGCTTTGGGTATATGGTTACCGGAGTTTCAGGCCAAATAGGCTGTCACAACCGATTTTTTTGAGGAGCCCTATGTATGTTGTGGAGAGGTTACTTCTGTGTCGTGGTTGTCGTAGTAGTCCTTTTGTGGGCAGGGAGTGGATTGGCTCAGGAACAGGCCGCGCCGGCGCAGCTCCAACAAATCGCGGAGGCTTTGGAACGTTCGAAGCTCGGGGAATTGACTTTGGCAGAAGTGCAGCGCTTCTGCGAAGCGAAGATTTCCCAGCTTCCTGAAGTAACAAATGTCACGGAATGGGAAGCGTATGCCTCCGGGTTGCGCAAGCGAATCCTCGAGGAAATTGTTTTTCGGGGTGTGCCGGCAGAATGGCGGACCTCTCCGCTCCGCGTGGAATGGTTGGACCTCATTCCTGCCGGTCCCGGTTATCGGATGCGAAAATTACGGTATGAGGCACTACCTGGGCTGTGGGTCCCCGCAATCCTTTATGAGCCGGAGACCATCCGTGGGAAAGTCCCAGCTGTTCTGAATGTCAACGGTCACGTGTCCGCGGGCAAGCAATACCCCCCAAAGCAGATTCGGTGCATCAACATGGCAAAAAAGGGGGTGATTGCGCTAAACATCGAGTGGGTGGGCATGGGCCAATTTCATACGCATGGTTATCACCACGGTCGGATGAATCAGCTTGATTTGTGCGGGGTCAGTGGCTTGGCTGTTTTCTACTTGAATATGCAGCGAGGACTGGATGTGCTTTTGAGTTTAGAAACCGTTGATCCTACCCGGGTGGGTATGACCGGCCTGTCTGGTGGGGGTTGGCAAACCATCGTCTTAAGTTCTTTGGACACGCGCATCACTCTGGCGAATCCGGTAGCGGGATACTCCAGTTTTAAAACGCGAGTTTGGCATGCCAAGGACTTGGGGGATTCTGAGCAAACGCCAACTGATTTGGCGGCTTTGGCCGATTACACCCATTTGACGGCCTTGTTGGCGCCGCGGCCGGCACTGCTGACTTATAACGCTAAGGACGAATGTTGCTTTGAAGCAGGTTATGCTTTGGAACCTTTAGTTCAAGCAGCCCGGCCTGTTTACGAGCTTTATGGGAAGGGTGATTTCCTGCGGACGCACGTCAATTATGACCCGGGAACCCACAATTACGAGCGGGAAAATCGAGAGGCGTTTTACCGCATGTTACGAGACTTCTTTGCCCCGGATCCGGAAGCATTTGACGCTTCGGAGCTGCCTTCAGACGGTGAAGTAAAATCGGCTGAAGAGCTATTCGTACCTTTGCCGGAGGGGAATCACGATTTTAACAGCTTGGCTCGGAAATTTGCGGCCGCGCTCCCCCTGGAAGCGGACATCCCTGCCGATCTTGAGGATTTTCGGCAGTGGCAGGCCCAGCATCGACGCGCTGTGAAAGAAATCGTTCGCTTTCGAGAATTCACGGTACATGCACATGCGGTCGGAGAAGAGAGTGGCGAAAACTTTCGGGCCAAGTTGTGGCGGCTCGTTCTGGACGAGACATTTACGACTCCTGTAATCGAGTTCAATCCCGTCAATGGCTCTTCGGAATTGTCGCAATCTGGACGCTCGGCAATTCTGCTTGTCCGCGAAGGAGACTCCGGAGTAATCTCGCGTGACGTCTGTCGTTACTTAGAAGCTGGCCAAACGGTGCTTGCGATAAGGCCCATCGGCTACGGAGAGCGAAACCTCAACTACTTATGGCATCTCATGCTCGCCTCTATAGGCGAGAGAACGTTAGGGATTCAGGCGGCGGAAATTGTGGCCTCAGCCGTTTGGTGGAAGTCGGTGAATCGCGGGACAAAGCTTCGCCTCGTCGCTGATGGCCCACGGGCAACATTAGCCGTCCTGCTGGCGGCCGTAGCCGGCAACGAAGTTTTTGATGCAATGGAACTGAATAATCCTCTCGGCTCCATCAAGGATGTTATCGATAACAATTGGGATGTGACCTCACGACCGGACTTCTTTTGCTTCGGGCTGTTACGGGTGACGGATCTTCCTTACCTTATGGCGGCCGTCGCGCCGCGCCCGGTGACGATCCGTAATGCACCTGGGCGGCTCCGCGAAAGCTTGTCTCGTTTGAAAACACGCGACCATATACATTGGGAGTGAGATCAGGTGTTAGCGGAAATCGTTTTCCAAGTATCCTGATAACACGAAGCGAGGCCTGTGCGGTGCAAGGCTCCTGAGGGCCAGCGCTTGTTGATTTACGGTCCACTTCAAGATTGGTAAAGTACAAGGAAGAACCAGTTACCTTTGTGGAGGTGAGGTGGTAAGTCGCTCTGTGGTGAAATGGCAAAGCCCGGTTTTTGATGCCCGGGCTTTGCTAAGAAGTCACCATTATTGAGCAACTTTTCCCAAAGTACTGGCGTTGGTAGCGCCCCGCGAGAGCCCCCGTTCCTAAGTGGATGCCCGGTGAGCTCGCTTCTGCGCCCTGTGCCGGCTACTACTGCGTGCTTACCGGCTGGTAGCCGGAGCTCGGCTTTTGCTCCTGGAGCTTCTGTTGAACGGTCGCCACAAGCTGCATAGCAGCCTGAATTTCCGCCGGGGAATAAATCGGCGTGCGCATCCCGTTGACGTGACGATAAGTTTGGCTTGCTAACTCCTGCCAAGTTACCCCGTTTGCCGCATGCCAGGCAGCAAGTTGGGCGATTCTTTGAGGTACCACGCCAGCAGCTAGGGCGCGCACAACCTCATGGACAACCTTGTTGTCCGTGTAATCCTCGATCTTTTTAATTTCGTACGTCATTTGCGGGCGAGGTTCCGGCTTCCCATAATCGAGGCAGACGGTTGGAAGTTTGAAAGTGGCGACGCGTTCGGGGGGGATATTCCAGCCACCACCGAAACCACCGCCCCATCCGCCCATACCTCCCCAACCGCCACCCCAACCGCCACCAAAAGCTTGGGCCCCTCCCCAACCACCGCGTCCATACCCGCCGATTCCTCCTCCAGCGCCGAGACCACCCCTCCCATCGAGTTGAGCTAGCACAGGGACACCTACAAATGCCGAAGGTAGCTTGACCCGGAGTGGTTTTTGCGTTTTGTTCTCCACCATCACTGTGCACTGCTTTGAATCTTTAGGTATAAGCCGAACACTTATTTGCCCTGCCTCCAATGCACTGAACAGATCAACTTCTTCCGCCGGGACGGGTTCGGAACTGGACTTCCGTTCCGCGGCCCAACCTAAGCTAACAAGCGAGGCGACCGCGGCCACTCCGCAAGCCAAAAGCACGGCTCGGACTGCAAAGGAAAGTTTCATCGGACCTCTACCTCCTTTCAGACATTGGGAAAGTCGCCACCAAAACGCCAGTCCCCAAGCGGACGCCCACCCGGCAGGTCGTGCCGATGATGCCTTCGCGCTTGGATCTGTGATCGATTTATTCGCTATTGGTCCCTCGTAAATTTGGGCCGGCAAGAGGTAATAGAACAAATGTAGGCCACGCCGTCGGTATTTTGGAACTTTGCCGGTAAACAATTAATTTTTCGTCGGTTTAAAGGATGGAACACCCAGTTAAGCAAGTGCAGACTCATCAAGCATATGCGCGGTCCCAGGGGCTAAATCCTTTGTTGCTGGCGCGGCGTTCGCACGCGCCGTGCTTCCCGGCGACCGTTCTGGAAGGGGGACGTCACCCCGCATGACCATTGCATAGTTCTCTCAACTTTCAGGTTAATTCGGTTCCTCGCAAAAGCCAAGCAACTAATCCGCTAAACAAAACGGGTAACATGCGGTCCGAGCGACGAGCTCGTTAGACCACGCAAGACGTTATCCCGAACCTTCCCCGGCGGATGCTTGCCTTTGAGCCGTGAAAAAGCCTTACTGCTTAGCAGACCGTTGGCCGAATTCTCATGTCACACTGGCCGACACGACCTGGGGCGATGACCCAAAATCTTAGGCCCTATATCACCCAGAAGGGGGATCTTTGTACTGAACCCAAAACCGAGTTTCCAATCCAGCGGGTCAAGGACAGATCATTTCCTTATATTTCTAAAGGGGTCGGGTTGCATCGGCACTCGCAAACACATGAACTCTATGGGTGGGAAATCAGCCGTTCAAACCCTATAAAAGTGTTGCGACCCCTGAATACGATCTTTTGAAGCACGATTTGGTGACACCCTGTTAAGGAAGTATTTTGAACTGCTCTCGTTGGGGGATAAAAGAACACGTTTCTTGCGAGTTGCCGTAATTTGTGGAGACGGAAAAAAACAGATCGGTTGTCCTATTACAGGGAAAAGGCTAGGCTTTCCGGAAAGGAAGTTTAAGGGAAGAGCTAACCTTTTTGAAATTAGTTAATTTATGCCTAAAGTAAATTTTCTTGGTGTAAGTGGCACGGGTTCAAAGCTTTGGGTCTGCTCGGTGGAGGGTAACCGTTGAGTAGCAATCCTCACGATATGAAAACTCCCGACTTGTATGCTCCGGACAGGCGGTCCTGGACCCATAAAAGTGGGGGAAAAGTTAGTCAGCTTTTTTCGCCGATACGTTCAGCAATTCTCCGTGGATTGACCGTCATCCTGCCACCCTTGGTGACGATCGTTGTGGTGATTTGGATTGTTCAGCTGATTACTTTCTACGTTTTCGAGCCGATGCGCGGCTTGGCCCGCGAGCTGGTGCTATGGGCGATCCAGGATATCAAATCAGAGGAGCTATTTCAGGAGGCCAAGCAGGCTGGCACCGTCCTAGGCACAACCACGAATCCCATGTTTAACGGGGTGATTTATCAGCGCTTGCCCGATGGCGATTACGTGCCGAAGGTTGTTTACGATCGGGTTGTTCAAGCCAAAATTCCAAAGAATCTCCTCTCTTCGGCAAGGACGGTTTACCAGTACTATGTTGACATCGTGTATCTTCAGCCCTGGAAAACAGCTGTCGCTTTTGTGTGCTTGTTTTTATTGCTCCTTTACTTCATTGGAAAGTTGATGGCTGCAGAAATGGGGCGGATTATGTATCGTCAGCTGGAGGCTGTACTTGTCCGAGTGCCCCTTGTGCGAACGGTGTACTCGGCAGCCAAACAGGTGAGCGACTTTTTGATTGCTCGGCCAAAAATCACAGCTTCTCGGGTTATAGCTGTGGAGTGGCCTCGGAAAGGTTCGTGGGCGCTGGGCTTTGTGACTAGCGAGGGAATGCGAGATATACGTGATGCAGCCAACGAGCCGATCTTGACGGTGCTTATTGCGACTTCCCCGATGCCGATGACCGGTTTCACCGTGCAGGTTAGAAAGAGTGAAACCGTGGACTTGGGACTGACGCTCGAGGAAGCTCTTCAGTTCATCTTGAGCTGCGGGGTGGTAGTTCCGCGAAATCAGGCGTTGGGTAGCCCGGAGGCGGGAGCTCCTGAGGCTCGCATTCCCGCGACCGCTATGCATGAAGACTGAAAGTGGGGTTTCACCGAGCCTTCCCGCTGCCAAGCCATTTGCCGGAAATTCGTTGCTTGTGTGGGCGGTGTTCGCTCTGCCACCGTTCCTCGAATGGGGTAGGCTGCTAACTTTCGATCTGCGGCCTTTTTCGGCATCTCGTTACCATGTGGGGGTTTTCGGAGAGAGGACCCCGCCAACGACCTCAAGCGAGGTTAATGTGTTATGGGCGATGCTTTTCGTTGATAAGGTTTCCATGGGGTAGGGGGCAGCTCCCTTCCCCGTGGCTCAAGCTACGGACAAGTTCTCTCCTGGGGAACGATTGGGTTGCCTTCTTGGAGTCGGTAGCAAAGTCCTTATGCCCTTCTGCTTTTGCGGATAATAGGACGCCTATATCCGTTGCGGAGATACGCAGAGGAACTTTGGGAAGGTGATTGCCCTCTACTGCCCAAACTAGCCTGCCGATACCGGTTGGGAATCAGTCCCCGGGCAAAACCTTCCAGAGCTGGCGAAACCGGGCTGAGAGGGTTGTCATAAGCCTAGGAACGTCCCCAGCAATACCTCCCTATTGGAAAAGTAGATAAACTCTGTGATAATTTCTCCATTTGAACTGGGGAAGTTGGCCATTCCAGCTTAGGGAGGTCCATTTTTATGGATATCAAGGTAGTCGGCGAGGAGGGGGACGTGGTGCGGCTGAAACTGCAGGACCGAATTGTTCGTGGGACCACGGATCCCACCAGCGATCCCCTTGTGCGACTAGGCGGTCGAGACATTTATAGTAAGATCGTCCTGCTGGACATGTCAGAGAGTGACTTCATCGACTCTAGTGGTCTTAGTTGGCTCCTTGTAGCGCACAAACGGTTTTGCGAATCGAAGGGGCAGCTTGTTTTGCATTCGTTGACTCCAAATGTGTTGGGGACTCTAAAGATGATGCGGCTCGATTTAGTGTTGAATCTGGCCGAGGACGAAGTCCAAGCGCTGCAACAAGTGCGAAGGCAACACGTATGAACGAGCAAGCCCGCTTCCTTCCCGTCGAGCCATTAAGTTTGGACGGCTTAGATACCGAACAAGCCGTCCTCCGACTGATCAGTTATGCCGCTTCTTTGCGGGCCAGTGACTTATTCGTCAACACGGACGAAGCAGGCGGTAGCATTTCGATTCGGCACCTTGGCATTTTGAAGCCATTAGCCTCGGTAACGCGGGCCGAGGTGATCCGATATATCAACTACGTGAAGGCCATGGCCGGCATGGCCCTCGAGCAAAAGATGCGACCTGCTGATGGCCGCTGGGTCTGTACTTTAGAAAATGGGGTCAAAATCGACCTGCGAGTCAACACCATCCCGACACTATGGGGCGAGGATATGGCCATCCGCTTGCTGGAGTGCGAGGCAGGCTTGTTGCACCTGGATAAGCTCGGTTTCCATAAACGAGTTTTGGATGATCTTTTAGTATTAATCAGCAGTCCAGCTGGTCTTTTCGTCGTTACCGGACCGGCTGGTGCGGGCAAGACAACAACACTTTATGCGTGTATTCACTATCTCAATGATGGAACGCGAAAAATCAACACCATCGAAGATCCGGTGGAACTTGTCTTGCCGGGCGTGCGGCAATCGGAGATCAAGCCGAAAATCGACTTGGATTTCCCGGAGCTACTACGGAGCGTTCTCCGGCAGGCTCCGGATGTGATCATGATTGGCGAGATTCGTGATCCGGTCACAGCGGAAACAGCCGTACACGCCGCCAACAGCGGCCATTTAGTTTTAGCCACCCTCCATGCACCGGTGGCGGCCGGCGCCATAAACTCCATGTTAGCTTTGGGGGTGAACCCACACTTTTTGGCGGCATCGCTTCTTGGAAGTCTTTCCCAGCGCTTGGTACGGCGGTTGTGCGACGAATGTAAAGTGGCCTACGAACTGACGGGCGCGACCCACACGTTTGAGGAAATCCGGCGGTGGCTTGAGCCGGGCCAAGGCGAGCACATTTACAGTGCCAAAGGTTGTCCTGCCTGCCATTTCGAAGGCTTTGTGGGCCGAACCGGCGTGGCCGAGATCATCCGTATAACGCGGGAAATCCGCACCATGATTTTCGAACGGCGACCTCTTCGGGAGATCCGTCATCAAGCGATTCGCCAAGGGATGCTCGACCTCCGCCGCGCCGCCTTGCTGAAAGTCGCGCAAGGGGAAACCAGTATGGAAGAGGTACTTCGCACCATCCCCGCTGAGCACCTTATGCCGGAAGAACAGGAGTAAACATTCGCTAAGTCCGCCGCTCCCGCCGTAAAACGGCCCTCCAAAGGATTTTTAGCGAGTAGGGCAAAGCTGGGAGTAACGCTCGCTTTGCCGGTTAATCATTCTTTGCCCGTAAATTACTGAATGCATCGGTGGCTCTTTGCTCCAAAGCCACGTATGTCTCTGCTTCGTGGGTCTCAACACTTTGTCGGTAGTTCCAAAAAAATTACTATGATTGGATCGCCGAGGCGGGGAAGCCACCCGGCCAAACGCGTGAAGCCGGACTCCGGGCGAAAGCATGGGTGCCAATTAGCCTCGGTCCGAATGTGCCGTAGGGAACTAAAGGTCGGGCGAAGCTCAACCTTTTGCGACCACAGCGGGAAACCGTGGCTGGCGGTCTAGTTTGAGCCGAAGGAGCCTTTCGCAACTCCACCTCTCCGCCGCTATCGGGTCTCGCTTGTTTTGGTGGGGCACGGGACGCCGTCTTTTTGGTAGGCATTTCTAGATCACAGGCCTTGCCTGCGTGCGGCCGGTAGCAAATACCTCGCGTTGAAAGAACCATTTTCAAGCTGCCCCACAAATGTGTGGATAACCAAGCGACGTTCTTAGCAACAGTTACCGGAAAGGACGATGCGCATCGATTCTCATTTAATAAAGTGGGTGCTGTTGGCAGCGGGGATCCTCGAGACTATTTCTTCGGTTGCCGCCGCATGCGACTGCGATTCGGATAGCCAATTACTGTTAGCCGGTGTTAAAGAGGTTGCTACTCCCGGGGTGGCAGGGGGGCTTGCGCTCTTGAGGGAAAACGCAATCGCATTGGCGGCTGGAAGGTATCAGGATTTCCTGGTTCCGGTAATTGCAGCTAGCCGGTGGGGAAGGGGTCGCGTTGTCGCTTTCGGCCATGATGGATATTTTCGGACAGAGGCTTTGAAGAAGGCCGATACCGGCCGCCTCATGCTGAATGCCGTTGCTTGGTGCGGAAATGGTCCCGTCGGTGTCTATAGCCGGCACAAAATGTTATACGCTTTTTTCCAAAGCCAGGGTATTGCGTGTACGCTGTTTAGAAAGGAGGATTTGCCACAGGTTCTTAGCCGGTGTGGCGTGCTTTGTTTCCAGCCTTCCGACATTGATGAACATTTGATTCCACAGCTTAAGGGGTTTATCCAGGATGGGGGTGGTGTGATTTTGGCGGAAACAGGCTGGGGGTGGCTTCAGCTAAATCCTGGGAAGACTTTACACGTCAGCGTAGGTAACCGGCTTCTTTACGAAGCAGGTATTCTTTGGACTGATCTTACTGTTGCTCCAACATCGCCCCAAGGATTTTGGGCCGGTGGCGAGGTCCTGCAAGCTTGGTTTTTAGATGAGGATTGGCGGTTCGTGGCAAACGATCTCTTTCAACGAGCGAGAGATCCTTTGGCGCAAAGGGCGGGGAATTCCTCGGCTAGGGGGAACCTCCTAGAGAAGGGCAGGCAAAGACTGGAAGCAAAAGGAACAGCTCAGGCCCTGCAAATGGTTCGGGCGGCCTGTCGCGCGATGCCCCTTGAAAATGAAAAATTCTGGCAAGCGATGAAAACCTTGGCCTTTGCCGAAAGGCAGCCCGTTCCTACGGCGAACCGCCCGATCACACTTCAAATGCCAAAAGAGCGTTTGCAGCTGATCGTTTTCTGGGAAACCTTACCCTGGCTCGCTCCGGAGGAGGTCCCCGTTCACCCGGCAGCTTCGGATTTTCCGGGACTGGTCCCCGCGAAAGTTCCCCGGGTGTCTCAAGTTGTTGACGTCGATGCGGGTCAGATTGGATGGCACAGCACCGGCTATTATGCACCACCGGGCGAGTTGATCACCATTCGGCTTAAGGAGGATGTAAAACCGCACCATCTTGGTCTCCGCATTGGCTCCCATTCGGACTCCTTATGGCATGCCAATGAGTGGCGGCGCGCGCCCGAAATAGTCGTGCGAATTCCTATCGATCAGCGTGTCATTCAGGCAGCAAGTCCCTTCGGGGGCCTTGTCTACGTGGAGGTGCTCCGCCCGATCCCCGGCTTTGCGGCCCAATTGGAACTTTCGGGTGGGGTCGTGTCACCCTACTTTGTAGCGGGTAAAACCTCGGCAGCAGAATGGGAGAATTTACGCAGGTTAGAAGTTCCTTGGGGAGAGCTGGAAAGCTCCAACATCATTTTGACCTTGCCAAGTTCGGTACTGCGTCAGGTGGATCGTCCCGATGAGGTGCTGGCGTTTTGGGATCGAGTGTTAGATGCATGCGCCGATCTTGCAGGGTGGATTGCCCCTCGGCAACGCCCCGAACGGATTGTGACCGACCGTCAAATCAGTGCCGGCTACATGCACGCCGGTTATCCCATCATGACTCATCTCGATGTGGCGGAGCTGATCGTTGGCCCTAATCAGCGGCATGCGGACCCCAGGTGGGGATTGTTCCATGAGCTGGGACATAACCACCAGTCGCCGGCCTGGACATTCCCTGAGGTGACGGAGGTCACCTGCAATCTGTTTACCATCTACATTCTGGAGACGGTTTGCGGTATGAAAGACCGGGAGGCGATGCATCCCGGACTGAAGAACCGGCAAAAGCGGATCGCCAGTTACTTCGGCAGCGGTGTAGGGTTAGCCCAACTGGGAAAAGATCCTTTTTTGGCCCTCATCCCCTATCTTCAGCTCCAAGAGGCTTTTGGATGGGAGGCATTCAAGCGGGTGTTTTCCGACTATATTGTCAATCCTCCGCAGCCATTCCCCACCACTCCGGAGCAAAAGATTGATGAATGGGTAATCCGCTTTTCCCGGGTTGTGGAGCGAAATTTGGCACCTTTCCACCGGCAATGGGGGTTTCCCGTTTCCCAGTCGGCCGAGGATCAGGTAGGTCATTACCCGGTTTGGATGCCCCCTGAGCTTCCCGGGGATGGGATCTGATCAAGCTTCTTGGGGCACAACGCACCAAGGGACGACATGGTTCTTCAGTGGGAGTGCCTTTCCCGGAGGCCCCCTCGAGGCTTTGCCGGCAGAGGCTCGACACCTCCTGCCTCTCTAGCAAAAGAGGGATAACCGCCCTTTGCGGTAGAGGGACGACTTCGAAAATTTTTCCACAGATCACGGCCCGCCTGAATTCTTCCTCTGCCAGCGGTATACTCTATTTCTGGAAAATTCTTCCGCGTGCATGGGATGATGGATGTTCATCCGGGAAGGGCTCCGGGATTTATCCGCGATGCAGGTGAGATAGCTTCGTTAAGGGTTCCAGCCCCGATTAAGTCGAGTGGTATCGCCGAAGGGTGGCACCGCAGATTAGGCTGGAAACAGGCCGGAGGGATGTGGGTTCATGTGGCCACGAAAACGGTTTGACATCGCAATGTACGACATTGCCCTTGGGGTCTTCCTAAGCCTTAAGGGTGTGCGAAGGGAGCTTGCCCGTCGGCGATTGGAGGATTTCTGGGCGCCGCAGGGAGACGGTATGGCATTTTTGTCCGTGCGGAGCGGGTTTGATGCCCT
Source organism: uncultured Thermoguttaceae bacterium (assembly GCA_938084835.1). GTDB lineage: Bacteria > Planctomycetota > Planctomycetia > Pirellulales > Thermoguttaceae > DTLM01. The sequence continues at coordinate 5,357 of CALKER010000018.1, read as the reverse complement.
GTGGGAAGCGCTGGCCCTGCCCGAAGGCTCGGAAGTCCTTATCACCGCAGTAAACATTCCCCACATGGCGGAAATCATTCGTCGGCATCGCTTGGTGCCTGTGCCTGTTGATTTGGATTTGGCCACCATGGGACCCCAAGTGCCTCTTTTGCAGGCGGCGCTTTCGGACAAAAGTCGGGCGTTAGTGGTGGCTCACCTTTTCGGCGGTCAGGTTCACGTCGAGCCGCTCTTGCGCTGGGCAAAGTCGCACGGACTGTGGGTCATCGAAGATTGTGCTCAGGCCTTTTGCGGAAAAGAGTACCGGGGGCACCCGGAGGCCGACGTGAGCATGTTTAGCTTCGGATCAATTAAAACGGCCACGGCACTAGGAGGGGCTTTATTTCGAGTTAGAGATCCAGATTTGCTGGAGAAGATGCGATTGGTCCAGCAACGGTGGCCGGTCCAGAGCCGCCTGCGATATCTCCGCACACTTCTCAAGTATGCTTGGTTCAGTGTGTTGTGCCGGCCGATTCCGTTTGGGACTTTTGTGCTGGGGTGTCGTTGGCTGGGCTTTGATTACGACCAAATCATCCATTCCGCGGTGCGAGGATTTCCGGGGGAGGATTGGCTATTAAAGATCCGCCATCAGCCCTCCGGGCCGCTTCTTGCCCTACTTCATCGCCGACTCCGCAAGTACGACTACACCCGGTTACTTCGCCGGGCGCATAAGGGCGAAATTCTTTTGGAGATATTAAGTCAGCGGGTCTTTTGTCCAGGATGCCAAGCCCTTAGACGCACCCATTGGGTTTTCCCGATCCTAGTTGAAAACCCAATGGAAATTACTACCCGACTGCAACAAGCGGGGTTTGATGCCGCCCGGACTCACAGCATGATCGTCATTGATCCTCGGCCTGGCCAGGGAAACCTTCCGCTAGGGGAAGCCAGGCGGCTGTTAGCTGGTATGGTATGCCTACCAATCTACCCGGAGATGCCCGACCGCGCCGTTCGCCGCATGGCGGATGTGGTTTTGGGTGCTTACCGCCCGCGGGCTATCCTAGTGGCCAAAACGCATCCCGTTGGCTAGCCAAGTGACGATTCCAATCTAGCTTTTCCGCGGGTGGGCTTTCCCGCGTAAAAAAGAAATGCAGGGATTACTCCCTCCCACCGAGGAGTTGGTGTTTTTGCGGGGAGAGCGCCCAAGCACGAAAGGCACTCACTCGATTCAAGGGGCGGGAGTCGTCTCCGGAGACTATAAAGCGATCCGGCGACACAAGGATACAGCAAATCATAATTATCCTGAGTCGAGAGCTAAACAACCGTGGGGCGAATCGATTTCAAACCACCGAGTCGCTCGGAGCTCCTGGACCTGTTCTTAGCCCTTCAGAGGGTGGAACCGTACCCCTTTCAGGAGGAGGCTCTTCTTGCTTGGTTTACCTCTGAAGAGGGGGTTCTAGTGACAGCTCCCACGGGAATGGGGAAAACGCTTATTGCTGAGGCTGCGCTCTTCGAAGCGCTCCACGCGCGAAAGGTGGCCTATTACACGACACCGCTAATCGCCCTGACGGAGCAAAAATTTCGGGAATTTCAGGCGGCAGCGATCCGGTGGGGATTTCGCGCCTCCGACGTGGGACTGATTACGGGAAATCGCCGAGAAAACCCGAACGCGCGCATTCTCGTCGTGGTAGCAGAAATTCTTTTTAATCGGTTGTTGCATCCAGAGCTTTTCGATTTCGACAACGTTAGTGCGGTGGTCATGGACGAGTTTCACAGCTTCAACGACCCGGAACGGGGCGTGGTGTGGGAGTTTTCCCTGGGCCTTCTGCCCAAGCATGTACGCCTGATGCTTTTGTCGGCAACCGTGGGCAATGCTGTCGAGTTTCTCGGTTGGCTTCGCCAGACACATGGGCGGAACTTGGAACTTGTTCAAAGCTTTGAGCGCCGCGTTCCCCTGGAGTTCCGCTGGGTGGGGGATGCACTTCTTGTTGAGCAGATTGAAAAGATGGCCGAGGGCCCCGAGGATAGGCGGTTACTTCCAGCCTTGATATTCTGCTTCAATCGGGAGGACTGCTGGACGATTGCCGAACAACTCCGCGGGCGACGGATCCTGTTGGACAGCCAGCAAGCTGAATTGGCTGAAGAATTGAAGCAATACGATTTCTCCCAGGGAGCCGGCCCTAAGCTCAAGCAGTTGCTCTTGCGCGGCCTGGGTGTTCATCATGCGGGTGTTTTGCCGAAATACCGACGGATTGTGGAGGATTTATTCAATCGCAAGCTGTTGTCGGTGTGTGTTTGCACAGAGACGCTTTCCGCAGGGATTAATCTTCCGGCCCGATCGGTAGTGTTACGAAGCCTGGTGAAAGGACCGGCAGGAAAGCGCCGCTTGCTTGACCCCAGCAGTGCCCACCAGATGTTCGGACGGGCTGGGCGACCACAATTCGACACTAAGGGTTACGTGATCGCTTTGGCCCATGAGGACGACGTCCGGTTGGCACGATGGAAAGAGCAGTATGATCGTCTGCCCCAGGACGTCAAAGATCCCGCCATCCTGAAGATGAAAAAGGAGCTTGAGCGGAAAAAACCTAAGCGAAGTCCCAATGAACAGTATTGGACAGAAGCTCAATTTGAAAAATTGCGCCGTTCTCCGCCGGAGAACCTACGCAGTAGGGGACCGATCCCTTGGCGACTTTTGGCGCACATGCTGCTGGCAAGTCCGTACGTTGAGCCCATCCGCCACCTTGTGTCCAAACGACTGATGGAGCGATCTCGCATCGACCTATGCTTGAAATCCTTAGACAATATGCTCATCACCTTGTGGCGGGGAGGGTTTGTAACGCTCGAACCGGAGCCAATTCACCTGATCGCTCGAGGGCTCGCGCCGGTTGAGATAACAGAGGAAAAAGTTGCAGCTGGCCGTCCCGGCTGGCTCAATCTCACTTTGCCCGCCTCGGGCAACGACGCCGAGGAGGAAGACTCCCCGGATGCTGATCCCCTGGAGGAGCTGGCTCAGACGGTGGCAAAGGATTCCCGCGCTAGCGGATCTGCCCATGAGTACAGGCCAATGGTTGCCCGACCGACCCCGGCGTTGGAAAAATTACTTGTCTTTCGCAGTGTCCACCCGCTCTATGGGGTTTTTCTGGTGGAGCAACTCGGGATTGCCGATCAAGCCGAGCGGATCCAAGCCTTGGAAAGTGTCCTCGACTTTCCTCGGTCTGTTGCTGGCTCTGTTCCTGTGCCTAGTCAACGGAAATTGCCGCCTGGACCTTTGGCGCTTACACGGCTGGACGAGCAGTTGGTGCGCCTTGGCTTGGCTAGCTATGAGGAGCTGCGTTTACGGCAGGAGCCGGAAGAAGGTGACTCCACCCCGGAGGATAGAGGAAGGCGAAGTCGTCTGGCGGAGCCTCCCAAGCGAATCCTGACGCTTGCCGAAAAACTCAAGCTTCTTTTTGAGCACGAATATCCAGGGGTTCATGATCTAAAGATTGTGCCCGTGTGGGTAGCAGGGGAACTCCTGGAAATGGGGGGTGACTTTTATAAGGTGGTCACAGCCAGGGCCTTACAAAAGCAGGAGGGAATTTTATTTCGCCATTTGTTGCGGATGATACTCCTTCTTCGGGAATTCGCGGAGCTTGCTCCTGCCGATTATGATCCGGAACAATGGAAGGCCGAATTCTTGGATATTGCTTCTGTTCTTACCGAATCATGTCGCAAAGTTGATCCTACCAGCACCGAGCGCACCTTGGAACAAGCTGAAGCTGTCGACGAATATGCTGGATATGGTTACTAGCCGCTTCTGTCGGAAGAGTTGACGTTCTGGCGTCTCGTGATAACTGAATTATAAAGCGTAATATAGGATCATCTGGCGGCCCAATCATAGCGCCGTGAAGGAAAGCTCTACCGATCACCTTGGGTAATATCCTCAAAAGTTTCACCTGTGAGTGCTTGGCCAGAAAGTACCGTGCCTTCGCAGCCTCACGCGGGCAGGAAAGCGGTAGCTTCCGTACCGGTTTCGATATCGGGTATGCACACTTGGCCGAATTCATGTACAAAGAAGATTAGCTACTTTTCAGGGAGCTTCGACGAATCGGCCGCTTGCTTAGGCGGGAAAGTTCTTGAGGAAGATACCTTTTAAGCGTAACGACTTTTTTCGGCTTGCAATAGTCGGGGTAAACAAAGTTGACTGACATAGAGTTTCAAGCTGCTGTGCGGAAGGCGAAAGCAGAGATTCGTCGTCAAGCGCTCCTTCGCCGAAGGGCCTTGGTGGACAAGGAAGAGCGCAGCCGACAGGTGTGGGGGCATCTTTGGTCTTTTTCTCCGCTTCTGGAAGCCTCTGTTGTTTGTTGCTATGTCGCGCTACCGGAGGAAGTGCAAACGCAAGACGGGCTTCGGTCATTGCTTGCTCACGGAAAGCAGGTGTTGGTGCCGTTCTGCGCGGGCGACGAGCTGGAGGTGCGGGCGATTTCTTCGCTAAAGGAACTGGCTCCGGGGCGGTGGGGAATTCCGGAGCCGATCGTATCCGTTCGCGATAACCCAGATCGAAGGGTACCACTCGACCGTGTTGACATTGTTTTGGTCCCGGGGTTGGCATTCGATCGAAGTGGGCGACGATTGGGATGGGGCAAGGGCTTTTACGATCGCTTTCTTCGGAGGTTGCCGGCCCGTTGCCTTCGCGTTGGACTTGCCTACGAGTGTCAGCTTTTCCCAGAGCTCCCCTTGACTCCGCACGATGTTCTTGTGGAGGTTCTGGTCACGGAAGGAGGGATTATTCTCTGCAGGTGAGCTGCGGTCTTTGGCCACTTGATCTATTCGGCTAAACAGACCTGACTAAAAAAGGCTACGGATCTTGAATACCCGGTCGAGGGATAACCCTCCTCCAGACTTTTAAATCAGCATAAGGCTAAAAGAGGTGGTGGGGCAGAGTAAACACACGCTATTCGGCTACTCCGTAGTGTTTTTACCAAGCTCTTCTGCCCGTAACTTTTGGTCTGGAGAGGCCGTTGTTGACAACTTATCTCGAGTAGTTGGGGGCGAGGTACTCCTTGCCCATGGGTACGATGTCGATTGGGAAAGTTGCTGCTTTCATCGGTGCTATTTGAGGAATTGACAAAGGTCGAACCCGGAAGCTGTAGATGACGGTCTTCAATTCGGTCTTGGGATCCGCTTGGGCGGCTAATGGGGGATGTTGTTATGCAAGCGTACTTTTGGAAATTGCGTCAATTGAGCTGTATAAAGAGCTATTCGATGTTGAGTATATGTCAACAAATGAAGTTGGTCTTGCGTTGGCTTGCAGCCAACAAGTGATGCAGCCTGTACTGGACGGCTTGTGACCTTGCTTTGAAGTTTGGTAGGTCACCATCGGGCCAACAATTCTTCATGCAAAA
>CALKER010000017.1 GCA_938084835.1 uncultured Thermoguttaceae bacterium | reverse complement strand
GGATAGACGGCAAAGAGATGAACTTCGATACTCTGTTGAAAATTTTCAAGAGAGCTCTTTTGGACGAAGAGTTTGATCCTGGCTCAGGATGAACGCTGGCGGTATGCTTAACACATGCAAGTCGCACGAGAGTTTTCAACTCTAGTGGCGGACGGGTGAGTAACACGTGAGAATCTGCCCTTAGGAGGAGGATAACAGCTGGAAACGGTTGCTAATACTCCATATGCTGAAAAGTGAAAGGATTTATCTGCCTAAGGAGGAGCTCGCGTCTGATTAGCTAGTTGGTGGGGTAAAGGCCTACCAAGGCGACGATCAGTAGCTGGTTTGAGAGGACGATCAGCCACACTGGGACTGAGACACGGCCCAGACTCCTACGGGAGGCAGCAGTGGGGAATTTTCCGCAATGGGCGAAAGCCTGACGGAGCAACGCCGCGTGAGGGATGAAGGCCTCTGGGCTGTAAACCTCTTTTATCAAGGAAGAAGATCTGACGGTACTTGATGAATAAGCCACGGCTAATTCCGTGCCAGCAGCCGCGGTAATACGGGAGTGGCAAGCGTTATCCGGAATTATTGGGCGTAAAGCGTCCGCAGGCGGCCCTTCAAGTCTGCTGTTAAAAAGTGGAGCTTAACTCCATTTCGGCAGTGGAAACTGACAGACTAGAGTGTGGTAGGGGCAGAGGGAATTCCCGGTGTAGCGGTGAAATGCGTAGATATCGGGAAGAACACCAGTGGCGAAGGCGCTCTGCTGGGCCATAACTGACGCTCATGGACGAAAGCCAGGGGAGCGAAAGGGATTAGATACCCCTGTAGTCCTGGCCGTAAACGATGAACACTAGGTGTCGGGGGAATCGACCCCCTCGGTGTCGTAGCCAACGCGTTAAGTGTTCCGCCTGGGGAGTACGCACGCAAGTGTGAAACTCAAAGGAATTGACGGGGGCCCGCACAAGCGGTGGAGTATGTGGTTTAATTCGATGCAACGCGAAGAACCTTACCAGGGTTTGACATCCTGCGAATCTCTTGGAAACGAGAGAGTGCCTTCGGGAACGCAGTGACAGGTGGTGCATGGCTGTCGTCAGCTCGTGTCGTGAGATGTTGGGTTAAGTCCCGCAACGAGCGCAACCCACGTCGTTAGTTGCCAGCATTTAGTTGGGCACTCTAGCGAGACCGCCGGTGATAAACCGGAGGAAGGTGTGGATGACGTCAAGTCATCATGCCCCTTACATCCTGGGCTACACACGTACTACAATGCTACGGACAAAGGGCAGCAAACTCGCGAGAGCTAGCAAATCCCATAAACCGTGGCTCAGTTCAGATCGTAGGCTGCAACTCGCCTACGTGAAGGAGGAATCGCTAGTAATCGCAGGTCAGCATACTGCGGTGAATGTGTTCCTGAGCCTTGTACACACCGCCCGTCAAGTCACCAAAGCCGGGGGCCGGCCAAGGCCTTGGACCAACCCGAAAGGGAGGAATGGGCTCAACCGGAACTCGGTGATGGGGACTAAGTCGTAACAAGGTAGCCGTAGGGGAACCTGCGGCTGGATCACCTCCTTTCTAAGGATCCGTGATCCTAGCCCCTTCGGGGAAACCCGTTGTGGGCGATTGTGGGGTCAGTCCTCACCTAGCGGCAGCTAGCATCCGCCGCCTTTTGCCCCTTGGGCGGTTTCTCGCATATCGCCGAATCGAATACCGGCCCAGTTTGGCAAGCCAAACTGGGCCGGTTCTTTTTACGCCCGCTGTATCGCCCCGCCCCCAACCCATCCGAAGTAATCTGAGAGCAGCTCTCATCGATGGAGATTCGGGGCTGTTAAAGGCGGTTGCCTTCTTCAGCCAGTTGGGATACATTGAGAAATCTTGCGGTTTTCTCCGCGTTAGGTCTCGCGGCAGCACCAATGCCGGGTAAAATTCTGCACTCGAGGTCGATGAGTATGAAAGGTGTTACGTTTTGCGGATGAAACCCGGATGGCCCGTTTGAATCTGCAAAACTGGAGGTAGGTTACAAGACTTTCTCTGCACAAGCATCAAAGCGTTCAATGGATGTTCCCATGGCACAGGAAATAAGTGTTCGTCCTTATGCGATTGTTCTCGATGGCGGTCGCCAATATCGCGTGAGTGTTGGCGACGAATTTGAGCTTGACCTCCGGCTTGTGCCAAAGGGCTCCAAGATCGAGCTTGGACCGGTGGTCGCTTTTCGGGACTCCGAGGGGATGAAGCTCGGGCAGGCAGAATTGAGTAACTTCTGCGTTGTGGCAGAGGTTTTGGGAGTAGCGCTCGGGCCAAAGATTGTCGTGCAAAAATTCAAGCGGCGCAAGCGATATCGGCGAAAAAAGGGACATCGACAGTTGTATTCGCGGGTAAGAATCGTGTACGTTGGCCCGCGTGCGGGAGCACCGCCCATTGAGCAGCATCTCAACTGAGGCCAAACGCCCTCTTACCCGGTGAGGCCCTCACTCGCTGCGATGGTCGCCGCGAGAAAATAGGGCTTTGCTACCTTTGCCGGGTGAATTTTGAGGAACGTCGTTGCCTCAATACCTTGCTTTCTGGGCATCTAATTCCCTGATTTCGCGAAAGAGCCGGCGCCGTTTGACAAGGTGCTCGAATCAACGTCTTCACGAACGCCGCTTTTCCGCAAAGTCCCAGTGCGGTGAAGGGGAGTGCTCGCGGGCGAGGATCGCCTCCATTTCGGCGATAATTTCCGGATGCTGGCCGGCTATGTCAGTCGTTTCCCCGATGTCATTTTCAAGGTCGAATAACATCATCGGACCAGCCGGATCCTTGTAGCAATTTAGGCGAATTCCCTTCCATCGGCCCATGCGGACGGCTTGCTGCCCGCCGTAACCGTAGAACTCCCACACCAAGTAGTCGTGCTTCTTTTGATCCTCCTGCCCAAGCAACGTGGGCAAGAAGCTGATCCCGTCGCATTCCGCTGGGGGGGTTCGCCCCAAAGTGGCAAGGATCGTGGGAAGGACATCTTGGAACGCCCCAATGTGATCGCTTACTTGGTTGGGAGCAATTTTTCCCGGCCAGCGAACGATTAAGGGCACACGGATCCCGCCTTCAAAAACGCTCCCTTTTCGGCCTGCCAAGGGGCCGGTGCTGTTGAAAAAGTCGGTGTCCGTCCCCCCCACACCCAGGTTTTGAGGTCCCCTCCCATGGACAGGTCCGTTATCGGAGCTGAAAAACACCATAGTCTTCTCGGTAAGCCCCAGTTCCTCCAATGTCGACAGGATTTGTCCCACGTGCTGATCCAACCGCGAGATCATTGCAGCGTAGGCAGCTCGTGGGGCAAAGTGCGGAGTGTACCCGCGGTCACCTAGATAGGGGCTTTCTGGAAATTGCCCAAGGTATTCCGCCAGAGCATTCTCCGGCACCTGAAGAGCGAGGTGTGGGAGTGTGGAAGCAAAATAAAGGAAAAATGGTCGATCTTTACTCCTTCGGATAAACGCAACGGCCTCCTGAGCCATGAGATCAGGGGCATACTGGCTGCCTGCGTAGGCTTCGTAATTTTTCCGGTCGTTAGGATCCAGACCTTCGGGAAAGCGTTGATGGGCTGCAAATTCCGGGTTATCCAGCCAGACTTTCTCATGATTGCGATAAAGGAAGGTGGGATAATGGTTGTGAGCATGGCGCTGACAGTTATAACCGAAGAAAAAATCAAAGCCCTGCCGGAGTGGGTCGCCTGAGCTGTGGGGCGGCCCGAGCCCCCACTTGCCGATGATCGCCGTTACGTAACCCTCCTGTTTGAGAAGTTCTGCAAGTGTGACCTCCTCGTCCGGGATCGGCAGCTGCCCCTCCGGTTTCACTTCTGAATTGTTCCGAATATAAGCGTGCCCCGAGTGTTTGCCCGTAAGTAACACACACCTCGATGGAGCGCACACAGGCGACCCACAGTAAAACTGTGTAAACCGAATGCCCTCGGCTGCAAGACGATCGATGTTTGGGGTGCGGATCTTCTGTTGACCATAGCAGCCTAGCTCGCCCCAACCGAGGTCATCGGCCAGGATGAAGATGAAGTTGGGTTTCTCCTCTTGGACCTCGGTCCTTCCGGCAACTAAATTTCCGGCAGAAAAAATCACCGCCCCAATCCCAAGAAATGCCATGGCCGCCTGCGGAAGCCGTTTTCTGGTCGCGAATCTGGCCGGAACTTTTTGGCAGCAGAAGTCGTTGCTCTCCGTGTCTGCGGGGAATTCGCGGCAAGACCTCTTTGAGGCAGCCAATCCCAGCCGCTCAAAGATTTTCCAAAGCCTCCTCGTTCCCGCAAGCACGAAGCGGTTCATGGGAATTCTCCTGAGGAAACTTAGAGACATCTTTATCGGGGTTACGTCTCAAGTATGGTGCAGGGGACTGATTCCGAGGCGTGGCGGTTGTTTGGGAAAGAAGGTTTAACCACCACGATATTGTCTTGCGGGCAAAAGAGGTTTTCAACAAGCTAGGGAGGGTTAGACAGTCCTGCCCCCTTGAGCCGCCAGCCGCCCCAAGTTGCGAATGCGCACGATCATCTCCTTGCCGGGCTTAAACCGAATCACGAATCTATCTGGAACCACTACCGGGTCCCCAGTACGTGGGTTGCGCGCTGTCCGGGCTTTACGGCGTTTGACCTCGAAGACGCCGAAGTTGCGCAGCTCTATTCGTCCTTCCCGGGCTAAGGTTTCCAAGATGGCATCGAAGGTTCTTTGAACAATCTCCCGGGTTTGGACCTGAGAGACGCCCACCTGCTCGGAGATGACGCGAACGATGTCCCGCTTGGTCACAGCCAGCACCTCCAGATCGAAACTCCGCCTCGTTTGGCGGGAAGGGAAAAAACCATTACCGCCTACGTTGTAACAAGCTTAGATTTTTCAAATATTAATGTCAAGTCAACCTTATTCGTCAACCGAGTAAGCATTTTGAGCCTTACGTCGTTCACCCCACCAAGGGGGGTTATCAGACCTGCACCTAAAGAGACCTGCCGGAAAGCCAGAGGCGGAGAAGAAACGGCTCAGCGTCCCAAGCATGCTCGCTATGTCGATTCCCCGGACCCGTCACCGCCAATGGGAGAAAAAAAGTTCATACCAGGGCACAGCTGGCCTTGTCGAAATGCCAGCCGCGGGGGACAAGGCAGCCGCAAGGGCCGTCGTCGTTGGTAGGTCTTAGTACCATTAGGTACGGGTGAAAAATGGCGATTCGCGCTCCCATGGTACGAAAAGGGTCGGGTTCCAACCACCTGTGCGGCCCATTTAGTCACTGAGAAGTCCATAAGCCACCAACGTGCGGCGGAGTTTTTCCAGTGACTCCCCCTCCAACGGGACAAGGGGCATTCGCACCTCGCCGGAATCCCGCCCTAAGAGTTTCATGGCGGCTTTGACAGGTATCGGATTGCTAGCCAGAGACAAAAGGTCGCGGCAAAGGGGGAAGAGTTTTTTATGCCACGCTTGCGCTTCACGAATCCGACCGGCGTCGAAGGCCTCGATCATCGCTTTCATGTCCTGGGGCACCAAGTTAGCGACCACAGAGATCACCCCTCGCCCACCAATGGCCATTAGCGGCAGCGTGAGGCTGTCATCCCCACTCAAAATGGTCAAATCTGTGTTAGCGATGATTTGCGAGGCTTGATCCATCGATCCGCTGGCTTCCTTTACTAAAGCGATATTGGGAATTTCGGCCAGTCGAATGATTGTCTCCGGCTCTATGTTTCTCCCTGTGCGACCTGGGATGTTGTAAATGCAGACGGGGATATCTACTGCTTCCGCCAAAGTGCGAAAGTGCCGATAAAGCCCCTCCTGGGTGGGACGATTGTAATAGGGGCCAACGATGAGCACGGCATCAGCCCCGTGCCGAGCCGCAAAACGTGTCAGCCGAAGTGCCTCTGCCGTCGAGTTGGAACCCGTGCCCGGCATAACCTTGACTCGGCCTCCCACCATTTCCACAACGGCTGCAATGACCTGTTCGTGCTCTTCGTGAGATAAAGTGGGCGATTCGCCCGTAGTCCCCACCGGGCAGATACATGTCACACCGGCGGCAATCTGAAATTCCACCTGTTGACGAAGCGCGTGGTAATCGACCTCTCCGTTGCGGAAGGGGGTAATGATAGCCGTCGATACCCCAGCAAATTGTTCCGCTCGCGTTGGCATGGCCTTTACACCCTTTGCCTAACATTCACTTACGGCGGACTAGAGTTGCAAAACCGCCCTTTCCCACAAATTAACGAGAGTTCCTCGCGGTGGAAAGTTCTCAACGCCTTTCCAAAGTTCGCTGTGCTAAGTGTGGGGCTCCTCCGCACTTGACGGAGACTACGCAAGCCTCTCCCCACGGCTACCGCCACGCCATATCCCCAGACAAATTTTTCCACTCAAATTTAACCCCGCAGAGGACTTCCGTCCCCGGCAAACACTCTTGTACTCTCTTGTACTCACACTAGATAGGATACTGAAATGCTTTGGCCAGAAGCTCGAACTGAGCCGTGCTCGCTTTCTACTCCTTGCGCAAGTCGAAATACTCCTGCCCAAGCCGACTTAGTTGGCGCGCCCCATCTAGACCAAAGATTCGCATATTGCCTTTTTCAGCATGGTTTACCGGTAACTTCTGCACTGTTTGCGGACGAGGGAATTTCCCGGCGGCACAATTAGAAAGAAATCAGCTGCTTCATTTCCCGCACGGCCTGTTCCATTCCCACGAAGATGGCACGAGCCACAATAGCATGCCCGATATTTAGCTCAAGCATTCCAGGGATTCGCGCGACGGGAACAACATTCTTGTAATTGAGGCTGTGGCCTGCGTGAAGTTCCGGCCCGCAGCGACGGACATGCTCGGCCGCCTGCTCCAGAATGCGGAGTTGTTGCTCTTGATCCTTCCCCGGTTTGGCCATGGCATACGGACCGGTATGAAGTTCGATGGCGTCGGCTCCGAGCTCGGCTGCCGCCTCGATTTGGTTTAGATCAGGATCGAGGAAGACACTCACGAAAATTCCCGCATCTTTAAGCCGCTTGATGACCTCCGAAACCCGCTCCCGGTGGGCAATAACATCTAATCCTCCCTCGGTGGTGATTTCTTCCCGGCGTTCCGGTACAAGTGTGGCCTGATCGGGATGAACCTGACAAGCGATTTCAACTATTTCGTCCCAGCAAGCCATTTCTAAATTGAGCTTCACCGTCACAGTTTCGCGTAGCAGGCGTAAATCGCGATCTTGGATGTGACGGCGATCTACACGCAGGTGAATAGTAATTCCATCGGCCCCGCCCAACTCCGCCAGGACGGCAGCCCATACGGGATCTGGCTCGTATGTCCGTCGAGCTTGCCGAACTGTTGCCACATGGTCTACATTTACACCAAGGTGGGGCATGGCCTACACTCCTAACCCAATTCGGCGGCTCTCCCGATGGGTTTTCGACCGGATGTGCGTCGTGAAATTCTGCCCGAAAGAACAAGCTTCACGGAAGCGGTCGGAATAAGCAGCTCCGTCCACCAATTACGGCACAATGATTCCTCTGTTTGGCGCCAGCCCGGCAGACCCTAGCAAGCCTCCTCGTGGTAACCTAAATTCACCCTGGGATTTCCGAGCTATAAAACCCTGCTTTTCCGTCAAGCTACCCAACCTTTTGCGGAAAACGGCTAAACGCCTAAGCTCTGCATGCAAGTCCCCTATGGTAAATGCGCGATTGTGTCCCGAAAAGGGGGGTGTGGTTCATAACTTTTGTGCGGCTCCCAAGGTCAAATTCTGCGGACCCAGGAAGTCTCAAGCTTTTGTTGGCCGTTGACGCTCTGCCGATCAGAAATCTGGAGCAGCGAAATTCGGGGGTCTGATCATCCTTGAAGTTCAGCCGGGGAAGGTCATTGCAGAAAGCTGGCAAGTATTTTATCGAGGATGTGGTTCCCGACACGTGTTCTGAGGACGGTGATTTTGTCCGCTATTTCAGCACGTGGGGTTTCTAGTTGAGGAAACGGTCTCTTAGGAAAATTCCGGGGACCGCTGCGCATCTGACGCGATTTGCCTCAATGCCGCAGGGAGGAGGAAGATCAAATGCTTCTGTGAAGTTAAATGAGTTAGTGCCCGGCTTTCAGAAGCCAGGTGACCTGTGGAAGAATAAAGTGGGCCGTGTCCCCACCATAAGGATAGGAACACGGCCACAACCGGGAGGGGGACGAAAGGCCTTGCTAAAAACTTTAGCAAGTTTACCGAATATCGCGGGGGCCGTTTAAAGCTCATTGTGTTCAAGAAAATTTTTAGGCGCTCACCGGGAGGGGTCAAGTCTGGATTCCGGAAACTTTATGTGATCCGAATCTTCACCCTGGGAAATAAGGTTTCCCTGCAAGCTTTCAACCATGCAAATACCATCATTTGGCTAGAGAGGTCCTGAAGGAAGGGAAGAATAACGGTACAACTTGGGGAAAACCTTGTCCGAAGCCACGCAATCAAATTGCAGGGCAACTTAACCCTTACTTGGGCCTCGTGGTCGTCACGTCATCGTTTTGGGTCTGTGCCCTTTTTGAGGGTGGAGATACAGCACCGAGATAGTAGGAGGAACTAAACCACCCTGAAGTTAAATCACAGCCAATCGCCGAGCTCGACGCCCCCGACCTCCGGGATGCCCCAGTCCCCGGATTGCGGCCACTGAAATCCGTGGAATCCAACCACGGGCCACAGGCAGGTTGAAATCGAATCCCGTTTCCTAGCCACAGACACCATTCGTTCACCGTCATTTGCACACAGCGGCTGCGGAGGAGACTGCTGATTATTTGTCCCAAGCCGCCTTCAAGTCACAGAGATCATTGCCGCGGGAAGGTGCCCCGCCTTAGTCATCTAACTGGAAGAATCTGTCGGCCGACTTACTAGCTCATTTGACCCGCTAGTTGACGCCGTTCGGACATCGTACACGAACAACCGGTCGCTGTGACGAATGTAGAGTCGCCCTCCGCAGACAACTGGATGTGCCCAAAAAGGTCCGTGACCACCCCGGGGGACCTTAAACTGACTTACCACCTGCAAACCATCCGGACCCGGAAGGGCAAGCGCGGCCTCTCCCGTTTCGCTTAACAGGTAAAGCTTTCCGTCAGCTAATGCCAGCGTGCCTTTACCAATGGGTCGATCTGCGTAGACGGTTCGTCCGGACAACCACTCGAGGCAAATCCACCGCCCCTGCTGATTCACATGGCTGGCCCCGTAGAGGAAACCGCGGTAAAGGATGACCCCTCCGTGTTGATTGTCGAGGTCACGATTGCGCCAAGTCGGCTGCAGGGTCACCTTTGACCCATCCGTCTCAATCCGAAACTGCACAGACCCAGTGGTCCGTGTGGAGATGAACACAAGGCCGTCATGGAAAACAGGGCTCGTGATATTCTCGTCAAAGGGTGTCTCGTGCGGCACATGCCAGAGAAGAGCTCCATTGTCCGCGTTGACGCCGATAAACCCTTTGGCTGTGAGCACCATGATCATCTGCAGGCCTCGCCACTGGACGAGAATGGGAGAGCAATAGCCGGCCTTGTCTGCTACCGAGGGAGACTTCCACCGGAGTTGCCCCGTGCGTTTGTCAAATGCCACCACAGCCGTCTCTGGTCCCCCGGGACAAGAAATCACAAGGTCGCCAACAATGAGCGGGGATTCCGACAGGGCCCATTCGATATTCTCCGCACGAAACATCTGAAGAACGTTGACATGCCACATGCGAGAACCTGTGCTCAGGTCAAAACAAGCAAGATCGCCGTGAGCATTTTGATGAAATACATGTTCGCCATCGATGGTGGGCGTACTTCGCGCCCCGGGTACGGGTCCGGTCCAGGCGGGACCGTTTTCCGTTTGCCAAAGAATCTTTCCCTCGAGGTCAAGGCAGGTGATAATAAGCCGCTCGTCGCGGTCGCCTGTGGTAAGGATCCTCCCCGCGGTAACAGCCACGGAGGAAAACCCATGTCCTAAGCCAGCCACAGACCAAAGGAGGGGAGGCCCGTTTTCAGGCCACCGGCTGGCCAACCCGGAATCGTCGGAAATGTTATCTCGCCGAGGTCCGTGGAATTGCGGCCAGTGGCATCCTTGGTTGCAGCTTCCACCCGCCTCCCTCCCCGGAACCACTACCAAGAAAAACGCGCCCAGGGCAAGGCAGGTACGCAAGAACAAAGTCCGAGTTGGATCTTCGAACGATCGGCCCAGTCGAATCCTCATGCAACGCTCCCATTCTGCCAGAGATTCCCGATCGATGTAGTCAACAGGGTCGAGCTCAAGTAAGCTCGGCCGATAGCAGGGCGGGACTGGCCCCAGCCGCCGGAGTTACGTTCCGACATCTGGGGGAATGTAATGTCATAGCGATTTCTTTGCAAAGCGCTCCACAAGATAAGAGCCACGCCTAAAATTCTCCGGTCTCGTGGTGTGGGGCCTTGGGAGAGATTCGGCTGGAGAAAATGGACGACGGAAGGGAACCTAGTGACGTCCGACCCACAGGGCAGCCCATGGTGGCGAGATCGAAGTGTCCGGCGCTCGTGCTGCCCCACTACAACGTTCGGGGTCCGTTTTTGTTCCTGGCCCACATTTTAAACAGCACACTCTTTAGGCACGGCAATTGCAGCGGGATACAGATCCTCGGGATCGCACTCCTTGTCGATGGCATTGATGGCGGTTCGAATTAGGCTGTAGCGTAACGAGGTGAAGGGTCTCGGCAATTTTTGGCGCGAAGCTTTCTAACTTTCTGAAGTTACTCGGCAATTTCTTTTGAAGAACTTTTGTATTCTGGGGTTACTTTTAAGGGCCGGAAGACGAAACTCGGGGAGGAAATCCCTATGCATAAAGCGGTCATTCTTGCGCGGGGTTTGGGCAAACGAATGCGAGAGGAAGAAAATGGCCTCCAGTTGGACCCCGCCCAAATGGAGGTGGCGAAATTAGGGTTAAAGGGCATGATTCCCATCGGCCGGCGCTTTCTAGACTACCTCCTCAGCGCATTGGCCGACGCCGGGTACACCGATGTGTGCTTGGTGGTGGCCCCCGAGCACGATTTGGTGCGTCGATATTATGAGGAGGAAGTGAAAATTACACGGCTTCGTCTTCACTACGCGGTCCAGGAGGAACCGCGCGGAACGGCCGATGCAGTGGCTGCGGCCCAGGATTTCGCGGGAAATGATTACTTTCTTGCTATAAATTCCGATAACTACTACCCAGTGGAAGCTCTTCGAGCCTTGAGGGAAGTCGAAGGCTCTGCGGTGGCCCTTTTCGAACAGGAGTCGATGATCGCCCAAAGCAACATCTCGCCAGAACGGATCCGTCAATTTGCTGTGGGGCTCACCAATGGCGATTGCCGCCTAGTTCGCATCCTCGAGAAGCCTCTGCCGGAGGTGTTGGAAAAGCTTCCTCGGCCACTGTGGGTAAGTATGAATTGCTGGCGCTTTGGACCCTCGATCTTTGAGGGTTGCCGCCATATCAGGCCTTCTCCCCGAGGCGAATTGGAACTCACGGACGCCGTCCAATATGCCATCGACCATCTCGGTGAGCGCTTCCGGGTGGTTCCCATACGCGCGGGCGTTCTGGATTTAACCCGACGGTCGGACATTCAGGCGGTCGCCCGATTTTTGAAAAATGTCCCGGTAAATTTGTAAGGGGGCGTGTGCTCGGCGGCTCGCGGAGGTGGGGCCCGTAACAAGGCCTATCCCAATGGTTCTATCCTCATGGTCGGCTTCAACGACCGCCAAATTTTCGAGTGTTTTTCCCTTCAATCCCCCTTCCGTCGTCAATCTCCGAGCCTCTTTAGTAGTTCCAGCTGTTCGGCGCCCGTCTTATCGGCTCCTGAAGCAAAGCAATCGGCTTAGTCGGCGTAAAGTCCGCCCGGGGCCTAAGGGCCCGATGTTTCCCTTCGGCAACAAACGGCCAGAGGTAATGTTTCCGCGAAACCTCAATCTTAAGCTCTCCGAAAGTCTGGCATGTAATTTTGGAGCTTGCCAGACTGGTGCGGCAAAACAATGCTGAAAGCTCTTTATAATGATCTCGGCACTTTTGACCTGAAGTATGGCCTGATCCCGAGTGGGGCTTGTGGGTCCTTGCGGAATTCGATCGTTGACACATTCTGCATTTTTCCCTGTGGAGTAAGTGGGCGAAGTTTTTCCACACCATTTGACCCGGGCATTGCCTCAGAAACAGAGACCCGGTAGCCTTCTCTTGCGGTTTTGGCGATGTGGCGATCGAGATGGAGCACTTCTCAGGAAAGACAAACCGGACATTCTGTGGTAACGGGAACCTAGAGAGTAGCTAAAAAACCTAAGGGTCGGGAAATGATGCTTCGGCGATGGAAGTTGACTAGTGGGTGGGAAGATGTAAGTAAACTTTCCGATCTCTTAGAACGGGTGGGGCTATCGGCTGGCGAGGCGGCCCGAAAAGCGGAGATTTTCTGCGCCGCTGCGGCAGCCATTCCCTTGGGAGTACCTCGCTTGGCCTTTTACGTCCCAGGCCGGGTGGAAGTCCTCGGAAAGCACACCGACTACGCGGGGGGGGAAAGTATCGTTGCGGCAGTAGAGCGTGGCTTTTGCCTGGTGGCCTTTCCCCGCTCAGACAAACGTCTGTTTTTGACAAATGTCGACAGTGCGGAAACAGTAGCAGTTGAGCTTTCGCCAGAAATTTCACCCGTTCGTGGGCACTGGGTGAACTATGCAATGACAGTTGCGCGGCGAGTGGCGCGGAATTTTCCGGAAATTTCCGTCGGGGTGGACCTAGCCTTCGGCAGTGATCTTCCGCCAGCGGCAGGCATGAGCAGCTCCAGTGCCTTGATTGTGGCCATATTTTTGGCCCTCGCGGAGGTGAACCGGTTATGGGAGACAGAGCGGTGGCAGGAAAACATCCGCATTGGCGAAGATTTAGCGGGGTACCTAGCGACGGTGGAGAACGGTCAAAGCTTCGGAAGCCTTGAAGGGGATGTTGGCGTGGGGACCCATGGGGGAAGCGAAGATCACATCGCCATTTTGTTAGCCAGGCCAAGAGAACTCCTACGCTATTTGTATAGCCCAGTCCGATTTATTGAATCGATACCCCTTCCGCCAAATTGGGTATTCGCCATCGCGACAAGCGGAGTTGTTGCGGAGAAAACAGGGACAGCGCTCGAGCATTACAACGCTGCTTCTTTTCGTGCAAGAAAGCTGGCCGAGTTGTGGCAAGAGTCGACAGGTGGCAAAGAAACCACCCTTGGAGCCATCGCTGGTCTCGGACCGGAAGCTGTGGCTCAATTGCGGAGCATTGTCACCGAGCACATTCGTGACGAAAGCGAACGGGCCGCTCTGTTGTCCCGGTTGGAGCACTTCGTGCTGGAGAATCAGGAAATTTTACCGCACGCGGCACGGGCCCTTCGCGAGGGGGACTTTGTCCGATTTGGTGAGCTGGTGGATCGCTCGCAATGGGGGGCCGAACATCTTCTGGGCAATCAGGTGCCCGAGACAATTTTTTTGGCCAAGGTAGCGCGGCAACTAGGGGCGGTTGCTGCCTCGGCCTTTGGTGCTGGGTTTGGCGGGGCGGTGTGGGCCCTCGTCACCTGCGATGAGGTAAATCAATTTCTCGGCAAGTGGCAAGAGGCCTACGAAGGGGCATTCCCCTATCGTGCTTCACAGGCACAATTTTTCAGCACCCGGCCGGGGCCCGCCGCCTTCCTGTTGGAACTATGAACGCACCGGGCTGATCCCGAAACCTCAACTCCCGCAGCAATCGACGCACGAACGCATGTGGCAACAAGCCCATCCTCAAATGTTGCCGATCCATTCCAGTTTGAGGAGGTGAGCAAAAGCTCGAAGGGCTTTGGCCTCTTTCCGGCTCACGCAAAAGAGAATTGGATGGATGCCCGGGTAAGTGGAGCAAACGTCCTCCACCTTGTCAATGCGGACTAAGACTCGTGTGGCACAACCACCGACGGGGGGACACGGCGGCGAAGTTAACACCTCGCCCGTCCAACCACATATTTTCTTTCCGCCGGAGTAATATTTCGCCAGAACCACCTCTTCTCCAGGCGTCCACTGGACATCAAGGGCCGCCGTCTTGGGCAGTTGATGGAAAAACGGACGAATAATGAATTTTTGATCAGGACCTGTGGGACCGTGCAACTTCCAGGCGCAAGTGCAGTGGGCACCCATGTACAAATTCTCGCTGGTATCATACTCCGGGTTGTGCATGAAACCGGCGCGATCCCATAGCCAACGGCCGATCATCATCGTAATTGTACCATCCACCATATTCTCACAGCCGGCCGGAGTAAGCATTCCGTTGAGAATGGCGAAGCTCACACAGGGCTTCCGCTGTTTAAGCATCAAGCATTCGATGGTAACTGCATCGGCGCCGTACCTCGCCATGATTGTTTGCACCGCCTGATGGGCGCGGACTGCCTCAACCAAATATTCGTCAGCGACATCCCATACCCCTGCGGCCATTTGCTTGAGTTGCTGTGCTTGAAGAAAGTGTGGGGCCTCCGGCGTGATTGCATCAAAGATGGCAATCAATTCCTGCGTAGGCACATGGACAATCTCTACTCCCAGGTCGCGATCACCCTCCTCAGTGACGTTTTTCACTCGGGTGGAAACACGAAGAAGCCGACTTTGACTCACCATTTTGCTTGCGCGGACAGCCCGGAGGCTTCGCTCTAGCTCACTCCAGTTTTCAATGGAATGGATATACCAAAGGCCGGGAGTTTGCCGCAGGTACTCACGGGGCAATTGATGATTCGATCCTACCGGCTGGTACACGATCGAGCGGGCACAGGTCTCAGTAGCAATGCGGAACGACCATTCGGCGAACGTGTTCCAAAAGTTGATGACCAACACAGCGTCGGGCGCAGCTTGTTTGGCCGCCTGGATAAACTCCTCGACCTTGGCTGACTGGTAAATAGCCTGAGGAGCGAAGTGAAGTCGAACGTTCAGACGCTGGCCCATCTCCTTAAGCTTTTCGGTAAATTTTCGTTCTTGATCCTCCGGCTGGAACTGGTTCCCCGGCCAAGTAAACCATTGGTGTGTCCGCCACTGATCCTCCAACTGTCCAGCATAAACAACTTCGGCCGGCGGGTAGAGAAACACTACCCAAATCACCGGAAGTTCCTTGGGCCGAGGCGGTATTCGTACCTCTTCCTCGGAGCTGGCGGAAAAACTCCCTGTAGCGGTTAGCGCCAAAGTGCTCCCCAAAAAAGTTCTGCGATCAAAGCCGAATTCACACGATTCACACATGGCTGACTCCTTCCCCGATTCGCCAGATGTGCCTTGAATGCTCCTGGCCTGCAATGTCAACGCTGGACAGCTCAGCGGCGGGGCAAGCATGTCACCGTTGACACGTTCAGCATAGAGGGGTGAAAGAGCGATGTCAAGAAAATGGCAGGTAATTCTCCACGGAACAAACGTTCCCAAGCTCAGAAACAAATCAAACTAAGCACTCCTTGTAGCGCGACTTAGCTCTTTGCTGCGACGATCGGCCCAATAAAGTGGCTCCGGTAAACGATGCCCCCGACGTAAGGGATTAATAATCTCTTCGCAAGTATGCAGGTCGATAAGGTGACCCGGCGACACGTAAAGAAGCTCCTTACCTTGCGATGAAGGCCTAAACGCAAACCCGACCGTTTCGTTATTCCGCTTGATCCAGTGAGTCACCCACGGATGAGCTGGGACGGACTCCAGAGTTCCACATAAAAGTGTTTTGGTCACTCCGATCGTGGGCCGTCCCCAAATCACTCCGAGGTGCGAAGCCACACCGACCCCGCGGGGATGAACTATTCCGCTTCCGTCAACAAGGATCGCATCAGCAAGTTGACCGGCGGAGGCAGCGGCCTCCATCAGTGCGCACAGGAGAGGAAGTTCGCGAAAAGCTAGAAATCCGGATATGTACGGAAATTCAGTTTTGCGGCTCAGCGTAAGTTCCCAGAGGATTTTTTCCCCTTTGGGATCCATAAGCACGTAGACGCCAAAAGCTTCCTCCCCGCAGTAGGCCACGTCCACGGCGCCCACGCGCCGAATTGTCCGGCCGGGTGGCTTGAGCCGGACTGCCCGGGCTACCTCTTCCTGCAGCTCTTTAAGCCGACGCAGAGGCTGGGGCTCGGGGCTTAGCGGCCGGAAGCTATGCCGGTCTAAATCGACCCTACCGTTGTGAATATCTATCGCTTCTCGGCGCAGAAGTTCCTCCTTGACAGTGGGGTCTCCGTGGGCATACAACCCCAGGGACCCGTCAGCGCGTACGACTCGGTGGCAAGGGCATGCCGTCGCCAAGTTCACAAAGTCCCATCCACTGTTGGGTAGAAATGCCTCATGATGAGCCAGCAGTTCGCCGACCCAACGGGCGGCCGCTCTGTCGCCCAACGCGTCGGCCAACAACCCGTAGGTTGTAACCCGGCCCGGAGGGACTTGGGCAACCAGCTCCCGCAGGAGTGCGGCCAAGTTCGGAAGAGAACCCGCGATGCCGAAAAATTGGCAACCGGTAAACATCTTGTCGGCTATAAACAGCTCACAATAAACACTAGTTCACAAGATCAGGTAAGTCCGGAGTCCGCAGAAAGTTGATTACCTGCAACCTCAGGACGCAGCCGGGCGTGCGCTGTGTGGCGCAACTAACAGTGTGTTAGGGAATCATCTCTCAACAACAATTATTGAGGGAAAAAATGCTTCGCTTTTCGCAAGGGGGTGAGACCACGACCCTCCCCACTGCCAAGCCCGGAAGCGAGACGTCGACATGCTTTTCGCGATCCAACATGTTACATGCGGGAATCTCGTACCGGCCACTTGTCACCAAGATGACCCCAAGATTCCCTTTGCCTTCCGCTCAGTTCGCCTCCGCGCAAAGCTACCGGCCAGCAGCTCGGGGAGGTCCTAGATGACCTAAGTTCGCCTTCACTCCCAAGCAATTAGCGCACCGGCCAGAATTGGTGTAAACTGCGAGGGCAACTGCCTCGGCGGGAAAGGATCTAACTTCAGCAGTCAACTGGCCTAAGATATCTCAACTCACTTCCCCTGCGAATCGAAGATATTCGCATTACTTATAGGAGATATTTGCGGGAATTAAAAATGCTGTTGCTTGCCGCACAGTAGTGCCAATTAATGGCGACCAGGTCAATTAGTGACGACCAGGCCAACCGCAAGCGGGCGCACAACGAAGTGGAATGACTTCGCCTGGGCTTTCTGGCATCAAGTGAGTCAAGTCACAGTCATTTGACTTCTTGCCTCAAACCTTAGGATACTTCCACGGGCTTCGATAGGGCCGCTCTAACAGCGCATTGGCCTCTGGATCGCCAATGACTTCACCCTTCTCGCCGTCCCATCGCAGGCTGCGTCCCAACTTAAGTGCCACCATACCCAGCAAACTGAGCGCGGTGGCCCGATAGCCAATCTCAATGTCGCACACCGGTCGGCGCCCGGTGCGGATGGCGTCAAGGAAGTCGGCCCAAAGCTCCCGGATGTTCTGCGCGTCTGGTTCGTGAAGCTGAGCCTCCTGATGAATCGGAGCTGCCTTTGGGTTAACCGGGTAGAAGGTCCAACCGTCGAGCCAGCCCATGTGGAAGGTACCGTTTGTGCCGTAGAAGTAACACCCCACGGCTTGCTGCGGGTGGGTCTTTTCGGCATTATTGCCTGCAAAACGACGGTGTTCCCACGTGACGGAGAAGTTTTCGAATTGGTAAATGGCAATTTGATGATCGGGGGCATCGGTGGTCTGAACCTTTCCGTCGTTGATGGGCGGGCCAGCAATAGGCCGGCCACCCACCGATGCCACCATTTTTGGCCACGGTTCCTCGCTCCACCACAAAATCTGATCAAGCCAATGAATTCCCCAATCCCCTAAAGTTCCGTTGGCATAATCGAGGAAGTTCCGGAAACCGCGTGGGTGGATTTTTCTGTTGAATGGCCGAAGGGGTGCAGGACCGCACCACAGGTCCCAATCTAGCCCGTGTGGGGGCTCCTCATTCGGCTGGGGCTGCTCCGGACCACCTCCGTAGTGGACGAAGGCCCGGATCATCCCGATCTTACCCGCCTTGCCGCTTTTCAAAAATTCCATCCCAGACACGTTGTGCGGCGAAACCCGGCGGTGTGTCCCCACCTGGACCACCCGGTTGGTTTCCCGCGCTACTTTCACCATGGCCTGACCTTCCCGGACGGTGTGGGAAATGGGTTTTTCAACATATACGTGGGCCCCAGCTTTGCATGCGTCGATGGTCTGTAACGCATGCCAATGGTCGGGCGATGCCACAAT
The DNA here is from genome assembly GCA_938084835.1 of uncultured Thermoguttaceae bacterium. GTDB lineage: Bacteria > Planctomycetota > Planctomycetia > Pirellulales > Thermoguttaceae > DTLM01. Next base: position 360,206 of record CALKER010000017.1, on the reverse strand, counting down.
AGCAATTTCCGGTTTTACCTTGGCCAAAAGCTCCCGATAATCGGCAAAACCTGGCGGCCTATCACCGGTCAGTTGTTCTACTTCTTTGCTTGCTTTTTCCAAATGACTTTGGTCGGGATCGGCCAAGCCCATCACCTTAACCTGCTTGGACCAAATTGCCTCGCGGAGGATATTCATTCCCCACCAGCCGCAGCCGATTAGCGCTGTGCGGTAAACCTTCTTGTCTTCTGAAGCACGAACATGGGGCAGGCTACTAGCAACAACTGCTACCCCGGAGTTCGCCAGCAAATTTCGCCGGGAAACAGCCATGATGAGCCTCCTTTTAAAGATGTGACTTAGCCGTGAAGGTCAGGAATCACCCACTCCAGCCCGACTCTTTCCAAAGCGGCTCGGGGTGGAATCCCGGTCAGGGGGTCCCAACCCATGGCCTCCAGATATTCGCGGACTTGGGTGTCCAGATCCACAGTGACCCCGGCCACTGGGCCTGAGGGTAGTGGCGGATTGCCCAGAATTCGCCCCGGGACTTTTAGATCCACATTGCGAATGCCCTCGCGGAGATTGAACGCAATGCGTAACGTGGCTATTCGCGCCCCAAGCGTCAAAACGTCCTCTAAGGTGAACGTCTTTCCAGTCACGTGGGTCAGACAGTCGCAGATGGCCGTGGGCGGCAAGACCGACCATCCGAAAAGGCACATCCCGGCCGCGGAAGCTGCGTGGAAGTGGTTACTCACCACTGCATGAGCTTTGCCTTTGCCGGAGTACTTGTACCGCTCGATTTTTTCTGTCCAAAGGCCGGGTGGGGCGAATTCGGCCTCAATGGTCCATGCGGACATCTGCGTGTGCCGCGCTGGTGTAGCATCCATTTTGTAGCTTGTGGCTATTCCCGGATTGAGCCGCGGATCGTGCATGGGCACCTCCTCTCCGGCGATATGCATCGCATACTCCTCGGAACCCTTGCCGATCCGCTCCGCGGCACGTTTAGCCCCATCGGCCAACACTTTTCCGAAACCCCGATATTCAGCAATCTGTCGCGTAAGCTCGACGATCGCCTCGGCATTACCCCAGGTAAGTTTCAGTCCATCGGTGTCGGCCTCGGTTATAATGCCCCGCTCAAAGCATTCCATGGCAAATGCGATGGTACATCCCGTGCTAATAGTGTCGAGGCCGTAGCGGTTGCAAATTTCGTTACACAAATTGATCGAAGCCAAATTATCGTTCAGCAGCATCGCGCCGAAGGAGCCCAGCGTTTCGTACTCCGGCTTGTGAGTTCGGGATTTGAAGGGGCCATCGGAGATTTCTGTCTCGCCACCACAGCCGATGGGGCACCGCCAGCAGGCATATTTTCGCCGCTGGATGGCGATGACTGCATCGTCGCTGATATTCTTGGCGGTAGGAAAGTCATCGGGCCTACCCGCCCAGTTTTTGATGGGGCAATCCTGCGTGGCCACTGCCCCGGCGGTAATACCCGCTGTGCCGTACTCGTGCAGAACTTTGTAGAGATCCTGATTGCGAAGAAATCTACGGAATTCCTCCAAAGACTTTTCCAGTCCGTCGCGATCGGCCAGGGAGGGCGTCATATCACCCACGGCGACAAGAGCCTTCAGCCGCTTGGAACCCATCAACGCGCCAAGGCCACTGCGTCCTGCCGCACGGCCTTTGTCGTTGATGACGGCCGCCAAAAGTTGTTGACGCTCCCCTGCCAGACCGATGCAGGCCGAGCCCGCTTCTGCACCGTATTGCTCCCGGACGATTTCGTCAATTTCCACGCAGTCCTTTCCCCACCAATCGTCGGCGGGCAAAAGCCGTGCAGATCCGTTCTCAAGCAGCAGATATACCGGTCGCTTGGCTTGACCGCGGAAGATCACTCCGTCAAACCCGGCGGCTTTCATTCGCGGACCAAACGTCCCACCCGAATTGGCGTCTCCCCACGTCTGCGTCTTCGGGCTCTTGCCCACCACAACGTACCGGTTCCCTGTTATCGCAGGTGTACCTGTCAACAAACCGGTGAAAAAACCCAGATGATTCTCAGGTCCTAGCGGGTCCACTTTGGGCTTTTGAAGGCGATAAAGAAAATACGCTCCTAGGCCATAGCCACCCAAATAGGCAAGATACACCTCGTCCGGCGGTTGCTCGATTCTGATCTCCTCCCGATCCAAATCCACAAAGGCAACCCGGCCCATTGTGCCTGGCACAGCCATGTTCTTACCTCCCTGGAGAATTCAATAAGTTGTGTATGCAGGGACCCATCTTCTAAGCTATAGTCGCTGCTATTTTACCCGCCGACCGAGCTGTATCAAACTCCCAGGCATCCTGAGTTAGGTCAGATACCTCTCCATACAAAAGGACCTCGGCGGCCAAGAATGGGCTTCGCCACCCCGTGTTAAGATAGAAAATTTTGGGGGCGCATCTTAAGTTAACTCCGAGGAACTACTGCCTGGGGCAATGTGGGAGAAACCAAATTAGGCCGGTTCGGAGCTTTGGTGATTCCTTGCGCAAATAATCTCCCCAACGTGGGGACGACGAGCTCGCCCACCCCTTCAGTTAATCCACTCCCGTAGGAGGGTTTCCGCGATCCCGGGGGAAGTACGAGGGCCTCTTTGGAAGGCGCCTATCCCAGATTTGCAACCGCAGCGACATGGAAGAAGTTCGAAAGCAGCGAGCAGCTGGCCGCTTGCCAAAAAATTCGAGAGGTGCTTCCAAACAAAAATACGTCACGCGCGGAACTCTATTGGTGGAAGTAAGAGCGGAGACCTCTTGCTTAACCACCTCACCGTGCGCCGGGTGGCACTTTCGTGTGCGTCAATATGGACTTGTCGTTCGCAACTTACTCTTTCTCTTTATGCTTTACGAATAACTTGTTGTGCCTTGAATCTAGTCAATCGTCACACGAATGTGCCCGATTGGGGATCGATAACAATGCCGCCCGTCATCTTTGCCAGTAGATCAAGCACAAGAAGTAAGGTCCCTGGATCGAGGAGTTCCTCTCGGTCCTCGCTGTTATCATAATCGTCCTCGCAGATTTCCTCGAAATGATACACATCGAAGCGGGCATTCATTCGTGACAACTGTCGAAGTCGTTGACAATCTTCAGGGGTGCATTCGCCCGCAGCCAATTGCTCGATAAGTTCCTCGGTTTCGTCGATAACCTCCTGCCCCTCGAGGTACGAGATGTCCATCCCCGCAAAATCATCCGGAGCAATAAGAGTTAACGATTGGAATCGGCCTTGCTCATCTGCAGTTTGATTAAGCAAGGTAAAAGACGGGTTAAGCCGACGCAAAGCCTTCTCTATCTTAGCGAGAGTTGGCCGTCTGTCCGCTCGGAAAAGGACGAAATACGTTTCCCGCCAGCTGTAACGGGGATCCTCAAACAAGGACATGATTTTTTCCTAGTGTCCTAAAGAATCTAATCCCGCAATTAGCAGTATTATCAACCCCCAATTAATGTACCATCACCGAATTTCCAAGCAACGTGTTCACCTTCCCGACACCGAACGCAATGCCCCCAAGTGTTCACCGATTTTCCATGCCCAAGCTTTTCTCCTAGCTGGCCATACGACTTTTCTCCTACCTGGCCAAACGATTTCCGTAAGTTCCGGCGCAGCAAGTGCCTTTGAGGATTGGTGGAACGAGTGGCTTTCTCAAAGAATTAAAGCTTAATCATAGACCTGAGAGTGGGTCAAACGGCGATCTTGATGGCGGTCTCACACCTGGAAGCCCCGCTATGAAAGCTGAAGACCGTTTCCTCATGGGAGCCTAGCTGAGGGTGTGAGTCCCATTGGTCGCTTCCCCTGACCGGGCCAATGCACGGCCGATCCCCAAGGGGTGTGGGCCATGGGGCGGTAGAGTATCAAAGTAGGCGGAGGAATCCCCATGTATCGCACGGATCACACGACTCGCACTGAAGAGTATCAAAGTAGGCGGAGGAATCCCCCGGGGGAATCAGCGCACCTACAACCGGGAAGAAGGAGGAAATATGCCGTAATTTGCCGGCTACCCGGAATAAATCCTCCTAAGCTCGGGGAAAAGGCTATTCTTGGTCAGTTACCATTTTTTCGTCGCCACATGTTTTACGCCGCCACATAACGGCCGAATGTGCAGGCGGTTTTCGGATCGTAGTTTTTCTCGCACGATTGCCCAAATTTCCCAAATTATCAGCACGGATGTCCATCCGCACGGAGATTGTCATCAACTGGTGCCTTGTGCCTTCTGAAGGGATTCCGAGATCTACCAGGGTGATCGATAGATAGTCGGTATGCCGTAAGAAATGCCTATCGCGGCCATTTCGGGCAAGTTTTACCGGACTGGCCGGCTTCCGCGGTTTTTCTTCGCAAGCAGTGACCAATCGGCTTCGCGAGTGCTCCTGCTAGGTGAGGGAGGCACGCCCGACTGTAAAGGTTTTACCGTCCACACCCGGGACTTTAGCCTGAAAATTGGAGCTGGAACTGGCACTTCAAGCTTTATTGCAATCTTTGCAAAATATCTGCTGATTGTCAGCGTGGTGGTGGCGGCTTGGTCTGGATCGGAGGCCCCGAAATAGCCGCTGGAAGCGCACTCTATCCTGAGGGTGTATTCCAGCTGAGTTTTCGGATAAAAATGGTGTTTAAAAATCCCGGAGTTTCGAGAATCAACACTTTCGGTTTTTAGCTTGCACATTTTCGGAAGGTTCAGGTCCAATTTGAGTCATGCAAAGTAGCAATACTTCCCAGATCCCCTCTGAAGAGGAGCTTAGGACCCTGCTCAATGTCGCGATCGAGGCAGCAAACAGCGGCGGGGAGGTCATCCGAAGTTATTTGGGAAAGGTAACCGCCAGAGAAAAAGCCCCGGCAGACTTGGTGACGGAGGCAGACCTCGCAGCTCAGGACGCGATCATCGGAGTGATTCGGAGAGCATACCCTCAGCACGAGATTGTTGCAGAGGAATCGGGCGGTGGCGGCCAGAAACCGACCACCCCCGTGGTGATGGGGGACAACACCCGATGTGAGCTTAATCCGGGCGAAGATATGCCCGGTTTAGATGCGGGTTCGGAATCTAGTGTTTATAGGTGGTATATCGATCCACTTGATGGGACGACGAATTTTTTCCATAGTTTTCCCCTCTTTGCGGTATCTGTGGGGGTACAGTATCGGGGGATTACCGTTGCGGGGTGCATTTATAACCCCCTTTCAGGACAGATGTTCCACGCCTATCGTGGGGGTGGGGCTTGGCTCGGCGATCGTACACTAAGTACAAGTGGTTGCTCAACTTTCGCGGAAGCATTAGTGGCGATTGCCCTTCCCGCTCGGGTGAAGTTTGACTCGGCCGACTTTCGTCTGTTCTTGGCTGCGATTAATCGATGCCACTCGATCCGCCGGACCGGGTGCACCGCCTTAAATCTGGCTTTTACTGCGGCTGGATGGCTCGATGCCGCTTGGGGGCTTTCTTGTCACAGCTGGGACTTGGCAGCAGGGATCCTCTTGGTGGAAGAAGCTGGGGGTGTGGTAGGCGATCTCAATCGCCAACCATTTTCTTTAACGACGGGACGTTTTTTGGCCGCGGCTACTCCTGCCCTTTTAGAAGAGATTTACCGCCTTGCTGAACCGTTAGCACTGACTGCGATTCCGGGAAGGTAAGACGGCTCACATTCACGCTCCGGGCGGTTCAAAAAGGGATTTTCCTGGAACTGAGGGTGTGTCGGGTAAGGGGGACAACAGGAAGGGCTTGGCACCAGAGCCTTCATGCAAATCGACCAGACCCGACATACATTTCCGAAATTTTGTTGGGCCTCCGAGTTTTCGCACAGGGTGGCAAGATCAACTCGCAGGGGTCTGGAGCCCTTTTCTCCGGACACGTGGGATGCCGCTTTCCCATTCACGTGGTGACGGCCTAGCACCCTTTTTGCAGGCACGCCGTGGACACAACCTACGGATTAGGGGGCACGAAGATCCAGCTGTTGTGATTTGGAGCACAAACTCGTTCGGGACGGATCTTCGCGGGGAAACTTCGCTAGGTGGAAGAAACTTCGTTAGGTTGAGGAAACTGCTCCAGATCGGACACACTTCTCTAGCTCGGAGAAACTTGTCTTGGGGGAAGGAACTTGGGAAAAATTGGCTCCGCGGGCTAGGACAAAAAACTCGTCGTCGTGCTTTAGCGGGAATTCTCCTGCGTTATTAAACCGTAGGGCCTTAGGCTTCAAAGCGATATCGCGGGCCCTAAACTAGATAGGTCGGAAATGGTCCAAGCCGGAGCTATCTGGGAAGGTCACGCTCTTTGGGAGGCGTAAAGATGGCCGGGTTCAGTTTTCTTGCCGTTTGTGGGGGAAGTAATCGGAGGCGGTGGCTTGTAGGAGGCTCGTCAGGGGTGATCGTTGGTGCTTTAGTTGTGCTCTGTTTGGCCAGTGTGGAGCCGCCACCGAGGGCCGAGGTTAGCCAAGCGGAAGTGCCGGCGAATTCGGCGTCCATTGATGCGAGCCAGTACCCCAGCCTGCAAGCGGCATTGGATGCTTTGCCCGCCACAGGAGGAATTGTGCGAATTCCCCCGGGTCGGTATTCCATCGAAAAACCGCTCGTCTTAACCCGGGGCAATACCCGGCTTGAGGGCGCTGGTCCCGCTACGCTGATTATCAACAATTGTCAGCCGGGAGAGCCAACACTTGTCGTTCGGGCCGAAGGATCGGGAACAAAAGCCTCCTCCTCGCTATGGCGGGTTGAAATCACAGCTTTGCGGCTCCAGGGAGATCACGCGGCGGTGGATGCCAAAATGACTCAAGCACAAAGTGGGCCGGGCATTCTCGCGCAAAACGTCAACGAGCTTTTTATCCACGGGATCACAGTGGATCATCACGGAAGCCACGGTATTTACCTTCTTAACTGTTATGAAAATCCTCGAATCATCGGTTGCAACATCACCTATAACCGGGGCGTAGGGATCAATATCGAAGGGGGACATGATATCGTGGTGGCTAGCAATCAACTTGAGGAGAATCAAATAGCCGTACGGTGTGCGGACGGTTTTAACCTTTGCATGACGGGAAACAACATTGACGATCATCTTGGCGACGGTGTGGTGATCGAGAATACGTACGGCTCGGTGGTTTCCGGCAATATGATTGAGGAATGCCAAGGGACGGCAATTGTCCTAGATCGAGATTGTTATGGCATCACTCTGAGCGCCAACGTTATTGCGCACAATTTTGGCGGGGGAATTCGCCTACTGGATGCCTGGGGGTGCGCTGTTTCAGCTAACACGTTTGTTCTCAATGGGAAGGATTCTCTTTGGGTTGGCCCCGAGAGTGGGCGAATCACCATCACCGGTAACAACTTTTGCGATAGCTTTGTAAGTCCATCCACCCGCCGCTCAGGTACGGACAACTTCGCCGGGGGAACACGGCTCACGGGAACAACGGATATCGCAATTTCCGGCAATCAGTTCAGCGGGCTTGATGGCCCGGCGGTTGTTGCCGACGAAGGGTGTCGGCGCTTGGTCATTGTGGGGAATGTCGTCACCGATGTCAACAAAAAGTTGGAGGGAGTTCATCCTGCATTCCATTTGCCGGAGCTTGAGGGGTTGATCTTCCGCGATAATCTCTTGCCCGAGGGGATGTCCCAGAATGAAAAGTGACCTCGTTTGCCGGTTGCAACGGTAGCGTACCAAACACAACGTCTGTGATTAAAATTTTCCCGCTTTGCTTCCAGCAAGGGCTGAAGTCGCTGAGCCGCCCAGGGTTTTCCACCGGACAGCGCACGAGCTTAAAGCCAGGTCGCCTGCAAAACCAACCCAAGGGAGCCTACCGGCCTCGTCGGCAAAGACGTTCACGCTCGACTTTCGCGTTGGTGGGACCGTTCCCAAGGTCCGACCTTGTTCCGCCTTAATTACCTGAGATTGTGCCACCAAAGGAGTTGAGAGCCGAATAAGGTTGGGTGGAAAATTCGTAGCTACCCGAGCTCGCGTTTATCCATTGAAGTCTAAGCCGGCCAGGGCTATTCACGATGGGCCAATCGCGTCTCGGCTTGTGTTACAGTTATAACCGTTTGGACGAGGCGGGCTGAGTTGGCTGTCTGGCACCAAACTCTAACGCCACCCACCTCGCACCCGCGCAAACCGAGGCCATTGGCGAAGCGGAAATCTGAGCAGGAGGCACGAGCTTCTGTGAGACCAGAGCCTACCATTCGCTCATTTGTCCTGCCTCCGGATCCTTGCCTTTGCCCGCAAGACTGGCCCAGGCGACTTTTCGATCCAATTGCCGAGCTCCAAAGGACACCCTGGCAAGAACCGGGGGACCGCACCGAAGCTCCAGTTCGCGTGGGTTAAACTCAGCGCTGGGATCCTCCCCGGGTGGAACTATGTCGTTGATGACAATGCCAGCGATGGGCAAACCGTCTTCAAATGCACACGCGGCTATGAGCGTCTGCAAAGTCAAATTGATAGTGCCCAGGGTATTGCGTGAGACCACCACAAGCGGGTAGCCGAGGGCCGCCACAAGATCGGCCACATAATGCTCTTGATCAATGGGGGACATTAACCCCCCAACACCCTCGACAAGGAGAATATCGCATTCCTCCTGCCACCTTTTCGCACCTCGAAGGATCTTTTCCCAATCAACTTTTTTCCCTTCCAATTGGGCGGCCAAGTGGGGGGCCAAAGGGGCGGCGAAGTATTGGGGGCACACAAGCTCAAGGGTGCCTGGTCGCCCAGCGGCTTCCCACAGGATCAAACCATCCTCGGGTATAAGTCGTCCATCGCGTAGGGGGCAGCCGGTTGCCACCGGTTTGTAAACACCAACCCGGTAACCCTCGGCGTGAAGCTGTTGCGCAATGAGCGCAGCGACATACGTTTTGCCGACCCCCGTATCGGTCCCGGTGATAAAAAGCCCGCGTGCCCTTTTGTTTAAAGTGTTGTGTGTTCTCTTCATGGCGGTCAGATCCCAGCGCACGGCAAAAACCTCGTACCAAGCGGGAACTCCAGCTCATCTGAGATCGGCCGAGCGCAGTGTCAACCCGAGCACCGGGGAGTGTAAGTTATTTCGTATTACACGGCAATCCAAATCATATTTCTAACATTTCCGCAGCGGGAAGTGGAAATGCGATAGGCATTTGTACGGTTACTGAGATGGAGCTACTCCGGGCGTGGAAGTAGCGTGATGTTCTTCCGAAGTTGTCGCCCGGGTCGAAACGGTACCCAAGTGCTGTCCGAGACAGGATGCACGCCACACCTTCCAGATTGTTTAATCGGAGGAGGGAATCGGTTAAAGTGTGCGAGGTCTCTCGCGCTGAGACGCCATCGGAGCCTATGACGGGAGAGGCGATAGCCCGGGGAAGGTCGGTCGCTTAGAATTCGCCCATAACCCATTGTTCGGTTACCGCCCTAACAGCGTACGAGCCCTTTCGGAAAGGTAGAGGTCGTCCTTTGGTGATCCAGTTTAAAACTGTGGCATTGCCTTTTATGTTGGAGGGTTTGGCTACCCCTGCGCTGAGAGACATTATATTCCCCCATAGATGGTGGTCAGGCGTGGGCCCCGGCCACCCATCGGTTGAAAGACCTCTGATTTTAGCGCGACCAGTTGCATGAAAAAGTCGATACCTGGCGGCAGCTTTCGGTCAGATGCGGACGAAGAACGTTGGGCTAGCCTTCTCGTGCGAATGACGAAGCAACACTTTAAGGGGATCCGATGGCCGGTTTCTCAGAGCTCGGTAGAGGAAGGCACCACGGCAGGCAAAGGAAGGACATTAACTTCCGTGCGAATATTTCTTTCGCCTGCCAGACGCTTGCGGGTCGGCAGAAAAGGGCTCCGCCTCGTCCCCAAGCGGATCCACCACTTCCGGGCCTGGGATTTGTCTGTAGGTCGCTCGGCCGACTAGGTGGAAGGTGCTCACCGAGGGGAGTGGGATGTAGATTTGGGGGTGTCGCGGCCCCAGTAATTTTCCCCGTGAGCGAAAGGCGCAACCTCTCCTAGGCACTTTGCCGCATTTTGAGGCCGCGCGGGGGAATTCGGACAGATGGAACGCATACGGGTGCGAAAGATTTTCGGCCCTGGATGGTACGGTTTGGTTTCCACCCGAGGCGTAAAAGATTTGCGGTAAACGCTTCGAGAAGCGGGCAAACAACGTTCAGTTACCAGGAGAAGGCAGGTAGTACGCGCCCGGTGGGAAGCTCCCAGTCCTATCCTGGGACGACGGACGCGCCGCTTCGCTTATGTGAGGCGCCACTGGGTTTTTTTAAAGCCCCAGGAAAAACTTCCTTGGCCAAGGCCTCGGCGGGATCGTTGCAGGATCGGGGAAATTTCCCGGGAAAATAGTTGTCACGTGCTACCTGCAACAGTGACTTGAATTCGTAAACGCTTGATTCGCCTTTAGTAGTGTGGTTCCCAATGAACACTGTCAGATGGTTTCGCGAGGGCAACGGAGACGCCTTGCGAGTCTTCCGAGCTTTCAATGAGCCCTTAATGTCCCTCAAAGCAGTGATGTTCGGGGCCTTTGCTTTATTTGTGGCCCTGGGCTTAGGTGGGTGTCAATGGTTTTCTCGGCCATTGGAAAAACGGGAACCATCTGAAGCACCTCCGGCGCCCCTTTGGGTCACGGTGGTGGGAAATCAGGATTTGGCCGAGAGTCTCCGCCAGCTAACCGGTGAATGGGAAAGCCAGGCGGGATACGGGCTTAATATTGACGTTGCAGATGCGCTGGAACTTTCTGTGCACACAAGAGAATTTTCGACGAATAGCGACGTTGTTATCTGTCGATACTCATTTTTTCCCTTCATTGCGGAAGGAAACCAACTTGAGCCCATCCCGCGAGGCTTTCTTGAGGATGCAGGCGGACGATGGACGAACATCTTTGGCTCATTGAGGGTACGCGTACTCCGCTGGGCGGAAAAGCCTCTGGCCGTCCCCTTGGGAATGACCGTATTCGTTCTTTACCTTCGGGCGGACGTTCTTGAGCACCTTGGCGCCAAACCGCCCACAACCTGGCAGGAGTACCAACTCCTGGCTGAAAAGCTGGCTCAATCGAAGCCCAAATTTACATCTACCCACTCCGGCGAGATGAATACCACAAACAAAGGGGGAATCATTTCGGTATCGAAAAGCTCGACGCCTTCCGCCGGGGAAAACCTCTTGGTAAGCAACCTATTTCCTGCACAGACGCCCACGGCTCCAGAAGCGGCCGGAGGGGAAGCGGAGGCGTCTCTGACCGAACCTCGTTGGTTCGGCACACTCGAGCCTCTCGGACCCGGATGGGCTGGTTGTGTATTGCTGGCCAGAGCTGCTGCTTACGTTGTCCACCGGGACTACTTTTCCAATTACTTTTCCATCGAAGATATGAGTCCGCTCATTGATCGCGAGCCTTTTGTTCGCGCCCTGGAAGAATTATGTGCTGCAGCGAAATTGGGCCCGCCCAACGTCCTTTCTTTAACACCCGACGAGGTCCGGGAAGCCTTTTGGCGGGGCGAGTGCGGTATGGCGATCACCTGGCCCTCGCCGACGGCGCGGCTCAGTGTTAGCGAGCCCACCCCCTCAGTTACCTTTGGCCATCTCCCCGGCTCGCCCGACGTGTACGACATTCGCCGTTCCCAATGGCAAAAGCGGCGAAGGGATGAACCGTGGCAGGTTCCGCTGCTCGGTATCGATGGCTGGGTGGGAGTCGTCCTTAAAACGAGCGAGCGGAAAAGCGACGCCTTCCAATTCCTGTTCTGGCTTTCCGTGGAACAAGCATCCGAGTTTACGGCCAAATTGCCCGAGGTAACAATGTATCGAAGTGAACACTTAACAATGTTCAGGAATTGGGTGGAGTCGCCTGTTCCGCCGCCAGCTGCCATCGAGTATGGCTTGCTTGTGCGTGAAATGTTGGAAAAGCCTGTTTCCCTAGTTTGTCTTCCTTTGCCCGGTCGCGAAGAATACCTCAAAGCTCTTGACGAAGCGGTGGCCAAAGCAGTTTGCGGGGAGGCCTCTCCGCGAGAGGCTCTGCGTGCAGCGGCCGAAAGGTGGCAAGCGATCACCGATAAGTTCGGACGAGATCGACAATTGCAGGCTTTCAAGCATAGTATGAATTTGCCGTGAATCTGCCGAGATTATCCATTCCGTTCGTAGCGGTTGGATTGCACTGATATTGGGGTGGCCCCGGCGATCGTAAACCTCAGGTGGATTAAGGGGTTTGTTGAAATAGCGTGGTTGAAACAGGGTACCGTTGACACACTTTTAGGGAGGGGAGGAGGCGATGATTCGTTTAGTTTGCCCCGGTTGTCGGAGTCGTATCCACGCGAAAGAAGAACTGGCAGGCCTGGTCCGCCGATGTCCGAAATGCCGCGTAGCTTTTAGGGTCCCCAAACCAGAATTTCCCACAGATGAGTATTTGGAAGCTGAGTTTATCGAAGGGGCGCCTCCCCCGGAACCCGACCGCGAGGTGGCCACGGTTGTGCCCCCAAGCGCGGAGGAAGCCATTCGCCCTGTTGACGTGCCGGATAAGTTCGTGCGTACAAATGTTTACCTCATCTGTGATAAGTCAGGCGTATACGCCTTGTGGGAGAATAACGGACGCGGTTGGCAAATAAAGGGGAGTATGGGCTTTGTAAGTGCTCGGCAAAACACTGACGAGCTTCCGTTGGAAGGGGACTTCCAACTTATCGAGTTGAAAATGCGCCCCGTCGAGGGCGGTATCCGCCTGGTAGGACTGATGAGCTACAAGCTGGCGCCGCGTTACGCTTTGCTTAGTTTAGCAAAAGGGGATGAGGATATTTTGTCGAAAATTGTTGGCCCTGGGCGCCTCACGCGGGAGCAGAAAGGAGCAATCAAGCTGTTTATCCTCGACAAATTTATGCACCATGTGTGGCAAGACGCGCGGGCCGTGCTTGACTTTCTTAGTAACGCAGATTATCTCACCCCAGGGGTAGGCTAGCTGCGGGAAAACTCGCCTATTCGGTTCCCCTAGGCAAGGGCACCTGTCAGAATTTGGGAGCCGGCAGTGCCCATCTTTGTGGATGGCCGAAACCAGGAGAAGACGTCTTTGTCGCCAGGGACTGACCTTCGGCGGCGTGCCCCGACGTTGAGTCGTCCGTAGAATTTGTCGGACTAGCGATTTTGTCCCATGGGTGTTTGGGTACGCGGCGAAAGACAAGCAGCCGAGTGCTGATTAAAAAGAGAAAGGCAAATACTCCGTTTTGGGGCTTGCGCTTCCTGGATCGACATGAAACACGTATTGGCTGCCGTCCCGATTTACAACGAGCGCATGTATGTGGAACCGGTCCTAAGCGAGATACGGCGCTTTGCGGAGGAAGTATTGGTTGTTGATGATGGTTCGACCGATGGTAGTGGGGAGATCCTTGCGGCACGAAGCGACGTGCATTTAATTCGGCACCGTGAAAATCGTGGCTACGGTGCGGCCCTGCGCTCGGCTTTCCATTTTGCGATGGCTCATCACTACGAAGTTTTGGTGACTATCGATTGTGACGGTCAACACGAGCCGAAGTTCATTGACGACTTTGTGAAGGCGGCGGCCACGGCCGATATCGTTTCCGGGAGCCGATATCTGAAAGCCTTTCCTAGTGACAGCCCGCCGCCAGAGGATCGCCGCCGAATCAATCAGTTGATCACCGGCCGGCTTAATGCCCTTCTGGGGCTCAGCTTGACCGACGCCTTTTGTGGTTTCAAGGCTTACCGGGTAGAGGTGCTGCGGAAGTTCTCCATCACGGAGGAAGGCTATGCGATGCCGCTGGAGCTATGGGTCCAGGCGGCACGCATGGGGCTGAAAATCGTGGAGCTGCCCATTCCCCGCGTTTACCTCGATGAAAGCCGATCTTTTGGCGGAGCCCTCGACGATGCCCGGACACGATTGGCTCATTATTCGCAGGTTCTCCGGCGAAGTTTAGAGCGTTACTGGCCAGAGCGACTTACGGCCTGGGAGGAAATCTCTTTTGACTGAGCGGAAGGTTTTACACGGCATGGGAAGACTAGGAAGCTTGGCTGCTGCAATCTTCCCCACGTTGGTAACTCGTCAATTCCTCAAGGAAATAATAGTGAGGACGGACTTTCCCCAGAATTTTCGCCTTGCGTCCGGCAAGTGATCCTTCGATCGAATTAACATCGTTTGGTAAACAGAAGGACAGCCTTTTGGAAATGAATCGCGGGGAGAACAATTCTCCCTAGATGGGAGGACAAGCGTTGCAACACAGGCGGTGAGCCGGACCAGATTTCATGTTGCAATTTAAGTTTTTACCAAGCCGTTCCCTAATGTGGGCGCGGCTGCCTTAAAGCCGGCTGGATCTACCACACTACGGACTCACCGAAGCGTACTTTCCACCGAGTTTGCAACGGATGTGAATTCTTCGGCAGGAGTGAGGACGTACGGGCGAAAATGGTTGGTATCGAGCTTCTTTGCATCTAACGGCCGATGACGAACATCAAGAGGCAGAAAATTCAATGGCAAATTCCCCGGGAACATAGGGCGGTGCTTTTGGTTCCTGACTTTTCCCGGTGTTGCCAGGATGCGCAAGAAAACGTCGCACTCCGAACTGGGTGGTCTTTCTTTATTGGCGAATGGAAGATTGATCATTTTGTGAAAAGAGCGCGTAAGGAATTTCTTTGCGCTGCTTACTCGTGGACCAGATCTTTCCGTCCGTGTGAGGACGTCGACGTAAACCAATGTGATCTTATTATTCTCACGGGTCATCAGCCTGAGCTTTTTCATCCGGGGGTCTGGCTTAAGAACTTCGTGGCGGCCAGGTTGGCTAAGGCCGTGGGGGGGCTTGCCGTTAACATCTTAATAGACAACGATCGGCCAAAAAGGCTTTGGGTGCCCGTCCTCGGAGGAAGTCCCAACGAACCAGGACTTGTGTGCCTGGAAATAGACGGGGGTTCCACGGCCGCACCCCTTGAAATGCGACAGATCGAAAATCGTGAAATTTTTGCTTCCTTTGGCGAAAGGGCGCAAAGATATCTCTGTGCTTGGGTGAACGATCCGCTTCTTACCCGCTATTGGCCAAAAGTTTTGCGACTTTCAGCTTCTGATTCACGGCTTGGCTATGTGCTGGCGCAAGCACGCAATCAATGTGAGGCAGAGTGGGGGGTGGAACTTTTGGATGTCCCCCTTAGCGTGATAGCCGATTTGCCAAGCCATTGCGAATTCCTAGGATTTGTACTTTTGGAGCTTCCCCGGGTCTGGCAGGCTTATAATGAGTCGCTGGAAGAGTACCGGGCCTTCCGCGGGTGGAAAAATAAGGCTCAACCGGTTCCCAACCTTCAGGCGCACGATGGATGGTTTGAAGTTCCGTATTGGGTGTGGAGTGACGAGTTGCCATCCCGGCGGCGGCTTTTTGCCGGCCGCCGTGGCACCACGATCGTGTTAGCCGACCTTCAGGGCTGGGAGGCACAGCTCGAATGTTCGGCGCAAGCTTTGCTCTCTCAGCTGGCAACTCAATTGAATTTCCTGCGGCAAAGGGGGATTCGTTTCCGCCCGCGAGCCCTAATGACAACGCTCTTTGTCAGGTTGATCCTCGGGGACTACTTCGTTCACGGGATTGGTGGAGCTCAGTACGACCAAGTTACCGATGTTATCATCCAGCGGCTCTTTCAGGTGGAGCCGCCAAAATTCGCAGTCGCAAGCGGCACGTTGTTTTTGGCAAGGCCAGAGTGTCATGACTGCGAAGAACGCATCCGCAAGATTAAACACCAATTGCGAGAGCTAAAATTCCATCCGGAAAAATTCTTCCTTAACAAATCGCAGGAGAGTAATAGTGCGCAACTGATGCGGCTGATGGATGAGAAGTGGTCCATCCATGAGATTGAGCCTCTGATCCAACAGAAACTCTTTTGGATTCATACCACCAAGACGCCAGAAAACGCACGCACCCGGCATTATGCTATTACCAAGGCAAATGAGCGATTGTACAAGTTCTTGCAAGATCTTGAACAGCAGCTTTTAACGGAGTTGTATGACTTGCAGGAAAAACATCGTCGCGATAAGATCTTGCGGTTCCGGGAATTTCCCTTTTGCTTTTTTGAGGAAAAAACGCTTCGCGACTTTTTCGATCAAACTGCTTGCCTCCCAAGCACGCGGGTGGTTTGATGAGAGGAGACCTTAAAGGTGTGCCTGCTTGGTTAAGGCATGGTGGTGGGAAAAGCAGGGAATGTCAATGTTGAGAACTTGGGGCAACAGCCGGTGGAGACGAGAAGGATCTCGGTATCGAGGCGGAACTAGCCGTGAATGTCCATTCGCGCAGAAGCAGGCCGGGCAGAGGTGAATGGAGGCTGGCGGTCCGAGCTCCGCTGGCGGAAAGGGTCGTGGCCTGGATCCGGTGAGGAACAACACGCGGTTGTGAGGGGGACATGTGCCATGAGGGAGGGCACCAGTTCAACCGCTACGGCTGCCACGGACTTCCGTAAGAAGGTCAGACCAGAGGATCCGCACGGCGCTATTTCTTCGGCGCCCGTAGCTTCTTTGTCTTTTTGCTTGGCTTCTCCATGGCACCGACCGGCGATTCAGGCGTTTGCCCAGGCTTATATGAAAGACTGTACGGGAGGCGAAGTGGCCGCATGCCTGAATGATCCAGAGGGATTTGTCCACGACACTATTCTGGCACTGAGAGGGACCGATATTGTCGGCCTTGCCCAGGTGGCACGGCGAACCATTCGCTTCGGGCCGGCCAAATGCAAGGTGGGCGCTCTCCGGTGGCTTCACGTTAGCCCTGAGTTTCGCGGTAGCGATCTGCCTTTCTGCCTCCTTGAACAGCTCGAACAGCACGCCCGTCGGGTGGGTCTGCACCTGGCCTTTTCGTGGAACCGCCATCCGCAGCTTCTGGAAGGGGGAGGATGGGCGAGCGTCTATCGCCCCCCGGTTATCGAGCTGACGGTTGAGCACGTCCTGGCGGAAGTTTTAGCCCGGGGACTTCTTCCCCTTAAACGTTCAAGACCTAAGATGGTGATTCGCCCCGTCCGGCTGTGGGACGTCCCTTCCCTAACTACCCTTTATGAGGAAAGCGTGAGAGAATCCTGGGGGGCCTTTGAGCGAAGCCAGGCCTACTGGAAATGGCTGGTGGACCGCCGCGGATTCGATCAGTTTTATGTGGCAGTCCCGGGTGGTGAAGCTCCCGAGGACAGCCCAGCGATGCCCATGACGGCTCCGCAAAGGATTCTAGGCTATTATGTGCGGCGGGGATGGCGTATTGTCGAGTTCGTGGCGCCAAGTTCCCGGTCGCTTGCAATCGAGTTGTTGGTTCATGCATGTCGAGAAGCAAAGGAGCAAAATCGTAATTGGATCCTAATAGATTTACCGGCTCATAGTCCACTGCGCCGAATAGTGACCAGCGGACGGAACGTGGCAGCGCAGCACGGGGAATTCGAAGGGCCCGTGCTTATGGCCAAAGTTCTGGATCTTATCGGGTTGATCCAGGCCCTCCTGCCGTACATGCAGGAATCTGCCTTGCGGCGCGGTCTCCGTGGACCTGTGGCCCTGGGTTTGGATGTGGCTTCGCGGAAGATCGGTGTGACTTTTGATGGCCAGCGCTGCTCGTTAACTCGTGTGGACACGCTCAGACATTGGATCAGGCTCTCGTCGAAAGAGCTTTTGCAACTTCTGTGCGGAGGGGGCAATGAGCTCGGTTTGGCATCCATTTTGGAGGTAGGACGCACGGCTAGTTCCCCCTGTGCGGTGTATTTGGCAAAAGCGTTTTTTTGCGCCCCTCGGTTTTGGCGGTCCACTTTCGATGATCTTCCCAGTGTTGGCTAAGGCGTTGTGTAATCTCCCCTAAGATAAAAGAGCCTTCACTCTTTTCTCCTTTTGTGGACGCATGATCCTGCCTAACGGTCGATTCTTATTGTTTCGTACCGGCATCACAGTTGCCGTAGCTCCTGGCCAGCCGCCAGCAAAGAAGCGAAAAACCAGCTTCAATCCCCCCACCTTGACGGTGTAAAAATACCATCAAAATACGGGAATAGTTTCCACAGCCTTTGGCCCTCTGCGATAAGGCCTGGTAGGTGGCTCCAAGGGTTGAAAACCGGTCGGCATCTTTAGATGTTTCCTCCCACAGGAAGGTTAAAGCCAATGTTGCGAGGCTTCTTCCCCTTGGGTATCGGACGGCCACCGATCCGTGGCGAACTCGTGTTAACCACCATGGACGCCTCCGCCTTCTGGTGTGTACAAACCTATACCAAAAAATTCGCCCTCGGGGCATGAGAGAGCGTTGCCCCGCTCGAAGCGGTCGTGTTGGAAGAGGGGGGTGAGCGCGGGGCGATCTGTCAGCCTATCTTACACCCCTTCATCGAGATTTGCTCGGCTAAGGATTAGCCATGAATAGAGCACGGTTGGGTCCCCGGGGCATCCGAGGACGCAAGGCCTGGGTCCTAAGGTTGGGTGGGGCCAAACCCAGACTTGCAGGGGTTGAGTGGGATCGCAGAGTTCCATAGGGCGGCGTACAATGAGACTATTTGTTACCGCCGGAAATAATACCTAAATGTCCGGGGTCCCGGGAGCTGCAGCGATATCGGGGCTAACGTTGCCGACGACGTTGACCCCCCGCAATTCAGCGAACAAGCCGGCGCAGGTATCCCGAAAAACCGGCTCTCAGGCTTCCGGCAAGCTTCGGTTTTTAATTCCGCGAAAGTGATCGTCATGCGGCACCGCGGTTCAGCTACCTTTTGAGGTGAAGAGAACACTTCTCCAGCAGAAATGCGGCGATTTGATGCAGGGAACATAAGATTTCTGCAAGAGACTGAAAATCTTTATTAAAGCAATGAAATAAGTAAACTGAGTAAATAGTGTGACTTCCCCAGTAAGGCGAAGCTTCGAAGGAACAGGTCGCTTTCTCGGTAGTCGGCCTAATGACCAGAATGACCAGGCCGAAGAATCCCCGTGCCGATTTGAGAAAAACTGGGGGCTCAAGCCGGCCCACTTTTTGAGCGGGAAGGATTAACTTATGCCGGCATATCTGCGGAGGGAGATCCTCACCTTTAGGGGAGTTGAATGAACGATGTTTGAGGTCTTGCAAGAAGCGCTGGGTAATGCCATCCGAACACTTCGCGGCCGAGGTCGTCTGACGGAAGCCAATATGCGGGAAGGGCTGAAGATGGTTCAGCAGGCCCTCTTGGAGGCGGACGTCAGCGTGCCGGTGGTCAAGCAATTTGTGCAGCGCGTGGCCCAGCAAGCACTTGGCGAAAAGGTGCTCAAATCGCTCAACCCGACCCAGCAGTTGGTGGGCATCGTCTACCAGGAACTGGTCAACCTTATGGGGCCAGTGGATCACAGGATTCACATGCGGCCGCACGGGGGAATTGTGCTCCTGTGTGGACTCCAGGGCTCCGGGAAGACGACTACGTGTGCGAAGTTGGCTCGCTACCTGGCCCAGCAGAACCATAGGCCCCTTCTTGTAGCGGCGGACTTACAACGCCCTGCAGCGATTGATCAGTTGGAAGTTCTCGGACAAAAAGCGGGAATACCCGTGTTCGTCGACCGCCAGGCCTCGGATCCACTTGTGGTCTGCCGCAATGCCCTGGACTACGCACGCCGGAACGATTTGAACCCGCTCGTGGTGGACACGGCCGGTCGGCTTCATGTGGACGAAGAATTAATGCAGCAGCTTACCCGACTGGATACGGAGTTGGCCCCGGATGAAGTACTGTTCGTCGTTGATGCAATGACCGGGCAGGACGCTGTCAACAGCGCCAAGGCATTCAACGAGGCTTTGGAGATTGACGGCGTGATTCTGACAAAACTTGACGGGGATGCCCGGGGCGGGGCCGCCCTATCGGTGAAGAGCGTTACCGGTGTGCCCATAAAGTTCATTGGCGTTGGGGAGGGGATCGATGCCCTCGAGGAATTCCATCCCGACCGCATGGCGCGACGAATCCTCGGCATGGGCGACATTCTCACGCTGGTGGAGCAGGCCAGGCAAAAGTTGGACAAGGAAGCCATGCTCCGCCAGCAGGAAGCGATCCAGAAAGGTCAGTTCACTTTGGAACACTTCCGCGACCTGCTCAGCCAAGTGGGCAGACTGGGCTCGGTGACCCGTTGGCTTGGTTTACTGCCCGGGATGTCGCAGCTTTCGGAATTTATGGGCGACGAAGATGCGGAAGTACAACTTCGCCGTATCCGCGGCATAATTGATTCGATGACTCCGGAAGAGCGTCGCGATCCAAAGATCATTGATCGAAGTCGTCGTCGCCGCATCGCTGCCGGTGCCGGGGTCGATCAGCAAGAGGTGTCCCTTCTCCTCAAACAGTTCGAGGGAATGGCCGATATCATGCGGCGGTTATCGCAAATGGGGATGCGGGGGCGACTTCAGGCTATTCAGCAGCTTAGTCAAGTCTTGGCCGCCAACCCCACGATGACCATTACCAAGCAGAAAAAGGGCACCGGAAAGCGTTTGACCCCGGAGGAGCGCGCCCGATTGCGAAAACTTCGGGAACGCGAAGAGCGACGTCGGCGACGGGAAGAAAAACGCCGTCACGGCAACTAAATCCTATTTCTTAAACCCTCGGGACCTACTCGCCAAGTGGGTTCACACAAGTCCAGGGGACAGATACTGTCCGGCTTTCAGCGTTTCGCGATTTTGCCGCAAGATGCGAAAGCCAAAGGCCAATTTTCTTCAGCGGAATCATCCATAACGGTAACTTTTTTGGACTATTGGTTGGGGATGCTCGCTACCCTATCCATCATGGGCGTTTCCCGGTTCGGCCCGAGGAAGATCCCGGGAGCTCCCTCGTCAGCAAGGAGCGACGCCCTAAGGGGCACTGATGGCGCCCCCCTGAAATCTTCACACCGACGCAGACTTTAGTCCACGGCAACCTGTAGATTTATGTCCCCCAAAATGAGGAGTTCTTTTGGCGATCTCTGGAGTTAAACAGATTCTTGGTGCCACACCCCCAACCGCAAACAAGCAACCACGAGCAGCTTCGTCAAAATTCGGATAACATGCTGCCGGGCTGCCCGGAAAAGCGAGCGCTGAACGTTCTTGAAAGCAGATAGCAGAAAGATGTAAAATTTCCTTGGAAGAGACGAGTTGGGGAATGGTGTAACGGTAGCACGGCTGACTCTGGATCAGCTAGTCTAGGTTCGAATCCTAGTTCCCCAGCATCTGAGGCCGGAGACGAAAGGTCCCGGCCTCTTTTTTTATTTTCGGTACCTTTTGGCTGCTGATAGCCCCATGCTGGTAGCTCGGTTGAAAGTTGACCTGAGCAAAGAACAGTGGTTGGTCGAGTTTCGGCACCTGAAAGAATCCTCGCCCGAATCACTTCTGCGCGTGAACCTTGCGAACGGCCAACATACGGGTAATTTGCTATTGGGTGATTTGCTAATTATCGCGGGTGGTATCAGACGGGAAACGCCGGCACGAATTCTCCATGAATTTTTCCACGCGCCCTGTATCGCCTTCATTTGGGGCTACTCGGTGGAAAGTTCTTCGTAACGGAGCGATCCGTTTGCTTCCGAATAAAACATCCGGGTCAGAATCCGGCCTGAGGTGCCGTAGGTGCTCGCGCCGTCAGGCCCAAGACCGCACCGAAAAGCACCAAGTGGAAAAGAAAAGTTTCACCCGTCGTTTTTTCGCGGGTGCGGGGCGAGAAAAATTGGAGCAGTGTCCGCGTTGATTCTCTCTCCGCGGGCGAGCGGCTCTGTGGTCCATTAGGTAGCCCCACCCAAGTGGGGCTATCCGGCTTTCTCACATAAGACAGCGGAGGCTCCGCAGGCCGACTGGCTCGCGGCTTGCGAAAGGTTCGCCGTAACGGGCACCGATGCTCCATCCCCACGTGGCCGCCTGCTCGGTGAGCCGGTCGAGGAAAGTGGGTTTTTCCACCCTGGTCCCCGTCAAAAATTGACTTCGATAGCAGCGGAGGGCCTCCAGTTTGGTCTCCCAGAAAGGTGTTACGTCCACAATGAAGGCCGGCTGAGGGATGAGGCGGAGGTGAACGCAGTAGTAGTACCATATTCGCTCCGGATAACACGGCTCGCCCGGCAGATCGATCTTAGTCAGTTTCGCCCAAAAACGAGCGGCCTCAGCTAGCTGATTGGCCGCTACATGATCCGGGTGGGCGTCCTCCCAGTAGGGCGCAAAAATCCACCGTGGGCGAAGCCTCCTTATGTATCCCGCCAGAAGCTTCCGGGCTTCCAAGCTGGGTTCCAAATACCGGTTCGGGAGATTAAGGTTTCCCCGCCAGTCTACACCCAAAACTTTCGTCGCTTCGACCGTCTCCGCGGCCCGAATCTCTTCGCTTCCATGGGGGGTCGGTTCTCCACTGGTTAGGTCGACAATCGCTACTTTCCAGCCCTCGCTTTTTAACCGAAGGATTGTGCCACCCATCCCTAACTCTGCGTCATCCGGATGGGGTGAAATCACCAAGATGTCAACTACCGGAAACTGCTCTACCATCAAGCATTCCCCAGGCACTCGAAACACGCGACTTGGAAAGCGGATATTCTATTGCCGGGATGCGAGTTAGGAAAAGCCCCGCATGCGGAAGAGGATGGCCAATTGGTACCGGGTTTTCCAAAAAAGCACTCGAGACTGGTTTGGATGCCCACCAATGCGCGAATTTCTAGCAGCAGGTGACAAGCACCCAAGCACTTACCATTTGAAACACAGACCATAACATGTCAACAAAATTTCGCGGCCGAGGTAATGTATCGCGAGCAACAAACAGCTTCACTCCGGAGGGAAATGATCGTGTGACCGTCGCTCGTGTAAGAGAGCGACTTTCTAAAATGTTATTTAATCGGACTCTAGAAGCTATCCCCCGCGATGTTCCCAGACTCCCGCCCGGGATGGCCATTATGGGAAACGTAGGGAAAAACCGGAAAGCCATTTTCAGGAATAATTCCCTAGCCACTTTGTGGGCTTTGAAAAACCATAACCGTGTGGAAGCCCAATCCGTCGCAAACAGCGAAAAGTCAAAACCTTTATGGCAGAGCAGGACAGACGTTGAACCAGCGTCGTCCTTGGGCTTCCATCCACTGCTCGCAGATCGGGGGCCCCCATTCGCCCGCCTCGTAAAGGGCAAGAGGCGGCTGGCCCGCTTCCCAAGTCTCGATTATGGGATCGACGATGCTCCATGCTAGCTCCACCTCATCCGATCGGGTAAATAGGCTGGCATCGCCGTGCATTATGTCAAGAAGGAGCCTCTGATAGGCATCGGGCATGTCATCTGAAAATTTTTGGCGGAACTGAAAACTAAGGTCTGTCAACCGAAGCTGCATTCCTGCGTCAGGAACCTTGGTGTGGAAGTGGAGCTGTACTCCCTCGGCAGGCTGAATTTGAATCACCATACGGTTGGCCTCTTTAACAGACCGCGGGCCGCTTGCGAACATCATGTGCGGCGGCAACTGAAACTGTATGACAATTTGCGTGGTGTCGCATTCCATAGCTTTTCCCGAGCGGAGATAAAAGGGAACCCCCTTCCACCGCCAGTTTTCCACATACAGGCGAATGGCCCCAAAGGTAGCTGTCGTGCTATGCGGTCGGACGTTAGGTTCGTCCCGATATTTCCGATATTGTCCGCGAACTGTGGCCTCGGCGACCTCATTGGGGTGCATCGGGGTTATTGCCCGCAGAACCTTGACTTTTTCGTCGCGAATGAATTCAGCGTCGAACCGAGCTGGCGCCTCCATTGCCATTAACGTCAGCAGCTGAAGGAGATGGTTCTGAAACATGTCGCGCACAACGCCAGCCGAGTCATAATAACCGCCGCGAGTTCCGATTCCCCCGGCTTCGGCCGCCGTGATTTGAACATGATCAATGTAGTTGCGATTCCAAATCGGTTCGAAAATCGAATTCGCAAACCGCAATATGAGCAGATTCTGAACCGTTTCCTTCCCGAGGTAATGGTCGATGCGAAAAATTTGATGCTCCTGAAAAGCCTCGTGGAGTACGGCATTCAGTTTACGAGCACTAGCCAAATTAGTTCCGAAAGGCTTTTCCACGACAATCCGCCGCGGCGCTCCCTGCTCCACGGTCATCCCGGCTTGGCCGAGATGTCGGGCGGCCGTTTCGTAATGTTCCGGGGCCGTCGCCAGGTAATAAACTCTCAGCCCGGGCTGATCTCCCTCAAGTTCCCTGAGGGCCGTATCTAGGGCCTCGAAGCTTTCAGCGGAAGTAATATCGCCGCGCCGATAAAAAAGGTTTTTGGCAAACTCTTCCCATCGGGCCCTGTTGAATTTCGGGCCCACAAATTGTTGCGTCGTCCCGGCAAGGTATTCACGCCACGCATCATCTGAGTACTGGGTACGGGAGAAGCCAACAATGCGGGTTTGGTTGGGCAAGCGCCCTTTGCGTTCAAGCTCGTACAAAGCCGGGATCAGTTTCCGCCGGGTAAGATCCCCGGATGCTCCGAAAATAACAATCGTTTGGCTCATCAATCCTCTCCTCTCCTCGTACCGCGCAATTGACGCTTCGGAAGTTGCGCCAGGACTAACGGCTGGCCGTTTGCCCCGTCACGGCCCCGCCAATTGAGGAAGGTCGCTAAAGACCACTCGGCCCCGCACATGGCTCTTCATTCCACAGTTTTTTCGCACCCCCCCCTTAGATGAGGCATAGCTGGATTTTTTGGCATTAGCCCGTGAGACAGAAACCTTAACAATTCTAGTGATTTTAACAAGATTCCGGAATTGCCAACCATGCTGGCGCTTGAAGCTTCTCGCTCGCCACCCTTCAAGGAAATGGATTCGCCACAGGTTACGAACCGCAACGCGCAATTCACGCCGCTTTCATTCTCCCCCGTCGCCGGAGAATTGCTCAATAACTTCCTCGATAGCGTAATCCCGCACCAAAACAACGACAGTATCTCCAGGACAAATACGGTCATCACCACCGGGGGTCCAGGCATAAGCTTCTCGAATAACAGCCGCTATAAGGGATTGCCGCGGCAGAGGCACCTGAGCGAGTTCGCAACCGCAGATTGGGGCCCGCTCGGGGACTTCGATCTCTAGAACAAAGATTCCGCTTCGCTCGGCTAAAGGGATGCGAGATACGACGGGCCCGCGTGTAAGAAAGCTCCGTACTTGCCTGGCCAATACCAAGCGGGGGCTAATTGCTATTTCGATTCCGAGTTTGTGGACGACGTTGGCGTAATCGGGCCGGGCGACGATAGCCATCGTGCGTTTGACACCGAGGTCCAACGCTTCCACGCAAGCAATGATGTTGTCTTCGTCGTCACCAGTACAGGCCACAAATACGTCCGCATCCCCCACATGTTCTTGCTCAAGCACGGAGCGCTGTTGAGCATCGGCGTTGAGGACCGTCACTCGTTCCAAGTGTGCCGCCAAAAATTGACATCGTTCGGGATTATTTTCGAACAACACCACGGCGAAATTGGGATTGTCCAGCATTTGGGCGAGATGGTAACCTGTTTCGCCCCCGCCGGCGATCACTACCCGAAGTCGCGACAATTCGATACCGAATAAGTCGTAAACTTTTGCCAGCTGTTCGCGGGCCCCGATTAGCATCACCTGATCACCGACGGCTACCACATCCTCGGCCCCTGCAATAAACCACTTGCCGTTGCGGGAGATCGACCCCACTCGGACACCCCGAGGCAAGCGAAGGTTCTTCAGTGGCACCCCAACCGCCGGCACCTTACTGCGAATGGATACCTCCTGAATCTCCAGCTCACCTCGGACAAGACTTTCTACCAGGGAGACTTCGGAACGGCGGATGGCGCGGGCAAGCTCCATGGCCGCCAAGTGCTCTAGGCTTACAAGCCGGTCGATGCGAAAATGACGCCGGTAGTCGAACGTGCTATAATCGCGATAAATTGGAGCATATACACGGGCAACGGAGCGCCGAGTTCCCATAGCTTTCGCCAAACTTGCCGCCACTAGGTTAACTTCGTCTACACCTGTGACGGCAAGACAGATGTCAGCACTTCCCACCCCAGCTTGAAACAATACGCTTGATTGGGCAGCCTCGCCCACCAGCCCCCGTACATCCAGCTCCTCGTTGATGCGCTGAATTAGCGCCGGGTTGCGGTCGACTACCGTGACTTCGTGACGCTCCTGAGCCAGCATGGCGGCAATATTCCGCCCAACTCGCCCCGCACCCAAAACTACCACTTGCATAAACCGGATTTTCTCCCATCACGGCACGTTAGAACTGACCCTGTGGATGAATCAGGGTTCCATTCTCACAGTCGTTTACTTTACGAACCTCGCACGCAATTCGAATACTTCGTAACCTCCCTGTGGGATGATTTTTATTTATCGATAAAGATCCAAAGTCCCAGTCTTCCGCGGGAAAGTCGGTCCTTTCATGTAGTGTTTGTGGCCATGACGACGCCCCGTCGGTACGACCAAACGCGATGGCGGATCCAATTGATAAGCTGCCGCGCCACCGCCGCCACGTGTCTCAGAGGTAGGCCTATCTTGCGGGACAAAATTTTGCCGCTCACGACTTCCGAGTGTTTCCGCGGGACATACCTATCCTGGCTGAAACTAGCCTGCACGAGTGATGCCACAACGACTCGGTTCGCAATTTATTGGAACCAACTCAGCACTAACAACACGAGTAAAAGCACTAGCATGAAACCTACGATCCAGCGGGCCACGCGCGCAGCATACCACAAAATCTCGGGCAGTTCTTCAAACCTGGTCCCCGCGTACACTAGCGCGATGGCTATAATCAGGGGAATGGCAAACCACAGATCGTTGTCCCACAGAAATTCCCACCAGGGTCGTTGCACTTCGCAAACTCCTTGCAAACGTTGCTCGCACATTTCGGCGTTTGGCCGATACGTTTTCCCAAAGTAACGTTCTATCGGCCTGAGGTTCTTCGACGGGTGAACCCATGCTGGGGACGATCGTGCCGGGGATTAGGTGGGTCGATGATTCATCCTCGCGTGGGTGATTTAAAATTCGGTCTGCTCTAGACCAATAGCAGCTCGGGGACTCATGCGCGCCGCGACTTTCGGTTCGCCAGGAACCCGCTCCACCCGTATGCCGATTGGTCTGCAATTGCCGGTGGGGTCACCTTGGTTCCGGGTTGGCCTAAATAAGGTGGGCACGGATAACAGTCGTGTCCTCAAGCAAAATCCACTAAGTGAAATGTTCCATGCGTATTTTAAATCACGTGGTTTTGGGATCACACGGCTTACTGCGGGGATGGCCGATCCGCCGAAAGCCAGGCGTGCCAAATTCTTGTCGTTGAGCCCCCCAACCAAATGTGCGCTAATTTTTGCTATTTCAACCGAAGGTTTTTTATGTTTGCGAATGTTTCCCCCTTCGGTCCCCCTGAGACAATGAGCAGTCAACTGACAAAGTTGCTAACGCAGTAAAATGGATCGTGGTGAAGCACCGGAGCCGCTGGACCAGCTGCCCGGCGTCCTTTGCGAAGAAGACTCCTTACCCTTCCGACGGTAAAGGCTCACTTGCACCGATTCTAGGCTTTCTCCGGGCCTTCCTCCTCGGAGCTTTCCTCGACAGCGGCAACCGGTCCGCCCCAAGCGTCGTAAATCACGAGAATGTTTAGTAAACCGGCAATCATAGTATAAACCGTGCCAAAATCAAAAAACCGATGAAGTCTTTTGTGTAGTGTGTCTAGCGTGAAAGGAGGGTAGATGTCTTGAGGATCGTCCCGCTCCGGGACCAATACCGGGGGAGCCATAAAATAGTTCCAAAGCGGTTCTTTTCCCGAGTTTACCCTAATTGCCTGAATTATTGCGGGAAATACTGGCAATCCCACCCAGACCTGGCAGAAAAACGGGAGCCGCCGATCCCCAGGTCGAGCAGAAAAATACACGGCTCTTCCCCACCCAAGCTCCCGGCTTCCACCGAGAATCACTCCCCATACAAAAATAGTCATGATTGTCGTGCAGAAAAGGATCCCCTTCGTCACCCGCCTTTGGTAGAAATGTCCTAGTCCAGGAAACAACCACGCCAAAAAAGCTGCAACCCATGGATCACGAAGATCGACGCTTGGTTGCGCCCGAGGAGCGGCTTTCCGGGTTTCTGAAGGGATATTGTTGGCAACTTTTCGCGGGCTGTACTCCATCGTGAGAATCTTATTTTGGAATTTGGGGAAATATTTACTAACTCCGTACATCCTGAACCACTAGGTGCCGGCTCCCACTCGGGCCATCATCCGATAATTGACCCCCAGGAAAGCGGGCGTCGGCGACCGTTTTCCTTGCCTCTGGCAATCTCCTTTATCAGCGCCACGTTCGAAACGAGCAAAAACGAGCCAATCTGTTCAGCGGCGGCCATTATACTCCTGACCTTCGGAAGCGCCGATTTCCGATCTCGCCGGGCCCGGTGGGCCGCACTAAAAAAACGGTACTGATATTTATGTCACTCGGGACCCAAGATTGGATTTGTTTTAGGCTTCCCCTTTTTTGCTAGTAATGAGGCCACAACGAGTCCTAACGGTAGTTGGTCGACCCCGCCCCTACCAGTCCCGGACTTCCCAATTGGTAGGGATGCAGTGCTCCCCTCTCCTCAATTTATAGGTTAAAGACGAAATCCGAAACAGTGGTCCAAAGAACGGTCGCTCTGCTTATCCCTATGCCTGCGGGAGAGGCTCTCTCCCGCGACCGAACAAACCGATTAATCGACTTTTTATTCATCGGCGCGCGAAGTCTACGGTCAGGCTCAACTCTCCCTCTGACCAGCCGGTTGCACGCTACCAGCCAAGCTTGCAAATGTGGCTGTGACTATTTCCGGGACACCCAATTGCCGCCTAAACGACGCAGGAGCTGGCGCATCTCAAGAAGGCTGATTACAGCCAATACCTCCGACGTAGGGAGCCCAGCATGGGCTACGATCTGATCGATCGACGTAGGATCGTACCCAATGGTTTGAAGAACCAGCTGCTCCTTCTCGGAAAGACCCGGCGGGACCTGGGATTCGGAATTTTTCTCTCGACCGCTCTTGGCGTGTGGTGCGGAAGCACCTTCTTTCCGCTGTTCTCCGAGGACCGGGCGAGAAGGGTGGGAGTCCGCGGAAGTGCGGTGCTCTTGTGCGGAGAGAGCGGGTGAATGGCGGCCGAGCCGAAGTTGCACTTCCGCAATCATCGGCCGAAGAACCTCAATTACGTCCTCCGGCCCCAAGACCATGGTGGCTCCGTCGCGAATGAGTCGATGGCACCCTTGGGCGGTGTGCTCGTCGGCCCTTCCCGGTACGGCGAAGACTTCCCGACCTTGATGCAAAGCGTGATGTGCCGTGATCAAGGCGCCGCTTTTTGAGCCGGCTTCCACTACGATGGTACCCCAGGCCAGTCCGCTTATGATGCGATTGCGTTTGGGGAAGTGGGTCCCTCTTGGCGGCTCGTACGGAGGCAATTCGCTGAGCAGGGCACCTTGTTGTTCGATCTGGGCCGCTAGCTCTTTATGCTCTGCTGGATAAATCCGAAGGAGGCCACTGCCCAGGACACCCAGAGTACGTCCGCCAGCCATGAGAGCGCCGCGGTGGGCAGCAGCATCGATCCCGCGAGCTAGCCCACTGACTATGGTAAAGCCCGCCGCCACGAGCCCTGCCGACAAACGTTCCGCTTGTTTCAGGCCATACGGTGTCGGATGACGCGTACCCACGATGGCTACGGCAAGGATATCCTCAGGCCGAAGCTCACCTTTGACAAACAAAACGGCCGGCGGATCTGGAAGTTCCCGCAGAAGTATTGGGTAACCCGCATCGTTGGGAAGGCGGATGCTGATGCCCGCCTGGCGGCAGGTGGCCACAAGTTCCAGTATTTGTTCTTCGCGCAGAGCATCAGCAATTCGCTGAGCCAAAATGCGACCAATCCGCGGAACTTCCTGTAACGTAGACGAAGGAGCTTGCAAGGTTGCTTCGGCGCTACCGAATCTCTCCAAAAGAAACCGAATCGTTCGTGGCCCTACGCCCTCCACAAGCGCCAACCGAAGATAGGCTAAGCGTGACGGCGAGAGATCTGCGGCGCCTGCTGTGGTCTCAGCTTCACTGGGAAAAGCCTGAGTGGTTTCGAGCTCAGCTGACGTCCCCCCGGCATCCACCGGTGGGGCTGGGGTTTCCGCTCTGCTCCTTTCTCCAGCCAAACTAACAGAAGAACAAGGGTCCTCCGAAGTAAAATCAATCAGCAATTGATCTAGGTCCAAATGACGCGGCTGATCGGCCACGACCTTTCTCTCCGGATCCGTTCAATCCTTGAGTGGTGACCGAAAGTAGTAAAAGCCCACCAAAGGCCACCTATCTTTTGCCACAGGTTACCCAAGCACCTGCGCTACCAATTGCTCCACGTAAAGTCGTGCCGCCTTGGCCTCAGCCAACAATATTTCCGTATCGCGAGGATCGGGACGGTCAATGCATTCGACAACAAGATCCCCCGCGAGGAACCCCCCTTGGCGGAGGCGTCGTAGTACAGCAGGAAAATTCACACGACCTTTGCCAGGAGTGACCCATACGTCCTTACGCAGCGTTCCCTCCTGGATGCTCATGACAAAGTCTTTAATGCACATTCCTTCACGAACTAAACCGTCCACAGAAGTCACGTCCTCTACGGGATCAAGTTGTCCGTCGGAATAGTAAAAGATATTTCCCGGATCGTACCAAAGGCTGAAGTTCGGATGTCCGACGCGTTCAATGGCCTTGCGACATTGCGGCCCAGTGGCGTTCAGCCCCCCGTGTGGCTTGATGCTAAGTGCGAGGGACTTTTCGGCCGCGTAATCACAACATGCTTTAATTGCCTCGTAATAAAGGTCGTATAACTTTGGGTTGCCGGTGCCACCCAAGAGAAGCGACCGAGCCCCGGCCGCGCGACAGTTATCGATGAGCCGGCGGAGACTCGCTATGGCCGGTTCCAAGCCACCTCCGGTAAAAAAATCACCATAAACAGACGTCACGATGAGGCCGTGCTTTTTGGCTTCTTCACCAATTTGGGAAGCCTCCTCTTCGGAAATCTCCGGGGTAATGACAACGCGCCGACCGGGCACAGTAGTTGTCATTAGGCCTACGTACCGGTAGCCCGCTGCGGCAATCCCTTCGAATGCGATGCGATAATCAAAAGCATCCCAAGGCCGTGTGTATATCCCGATACGATACCCGCTTGCGGGAGCTGTTTCGTTAGCGTCGGCCCGTTGACTAAGACCTTGAAGGCTAGCCAAAATCGCCCCGGATCCTCCCCCAACAAAGACTCTTCGCGTCAAGGCTGGACCGGGACTCTTCAGGGCACCGGTCTTGGGTTGGGCATGGGTGCTGAATGGATACATAGCTTGAGGCTCCACAAGTCGCCGGCTAGCTCGCCGATCAGGGTTATCCGCATGAAATAGCTGCGCACATTCACAGGCGTGCCGGGAAAAATGCTCCTAGAAGTGCGTCATTTCCGCACACAGACCACAAACTAACCCAGGCTAGACGGAAGGCCTTACACCAATCCACTCCGCGTGTACGCCTTGGACTCCCTCAATGGCGCCGCTTGCCTATTTTAGTCGGCAGTTTGCTGAATGAAAATACGGGTTTCAGTAGTGAGTCTGGTGGATGAGAATACCTGGGCGTTTGATAAAGCTGTTTTCCCACAATTGTACAGGGACCTTTTCGCTGTACCTTGATTGCCGGGTGAGCATACCAATCGCACAATAGGCTGACGGTTCTCGCCGTAGCCTTCTTGGGCGATTCCTCTTCGAAGCTTTTGGCCCACGCACGCGAAGCTGCGGACAGCGTAGGTAGAGAATGAATGGGGACCCTCATTCCAATCGCCCCAAAAGGCGGAAGTGGATTGTGGCTGGAGGATAGCCAGGGGGCAAGGAGGAGGTCGATCGGCAAAAAGTGCCAGTTCGTTTCCACCTGTTACTCTGAGGCATGCGGCTTCACGAGCCGGAGGGCGACCATCCACACATCCACGGCATATTCTCCCGGGATAAACTCCGCTTGCAGAACAAGTGGACCACGTTCGGCCTCGAGGAACAACTCCCCAAGCTGGAGCGGTCGAAATTCTTTCATGTACGACTCGGTCCGAGGAACTCGATCTTCTGCCGCACCTTTTAAGGGTGGGTCAAAAGCCTCGGTTACATTGGCCGCAATACTATGGGCTCCGAAGCTGAGCCTCAGGCGTACCCCCACGTCTTGTGGACGACAAGTGTAGTAGACGGTAGCTTCGTATAAGCCTGGGGTTTTGACGAGGATGTCCCAACTTATGGAATCTTCCACGGCTTTCCACCCGGTGAAAAAGGAGCAATTGGGGTGGATCGAGCTTCGTTTAATAGCTCCTGTGGGCACCCCGTCGCGTGCGGGGAGATAAGTGACGGGAAATTCCCAATAACCCACCGGAAATGGGCGGTCGTCTGGGCCGAGAGGGAGTACTTCTTCGCGGAATCGCTGGACTGCTTCGGCCAACTGTGCGGCGACTTCGGGATAAGCGGCTTTGACATCCTTGGTCTGAGGGGGATCCTCGCGGAGGAGGTAGAGTCGTCCTCGATCGTCGAGGAGGAAATTCCGCGTCCGGACACTTATCCGGCCCGCATGGTGGACAAAGATGAATCGCTCAGGCCAGGAGGTGGCTGTTCCCCGAAGTAGCGGCACGAGGCTCACCCCATCAAGTGGTTTTGCGGGCTTCCAAGAGATACCGGCAAGCTCCGCCAAGGTCGGCGCCAGATCGATTGCCGCTGCCGGTTCGGAGATGATTGTTCCTGGCGGGATGAGCCCGGGGGCCCAAAAGAAGCATGGCACCCGAGAACCTCCTTCGTCGGTGGAACCTTTCCGCCCCCGAAGTCCCCCGTTCCAACGCCAGCTGTTCGGTCCGTTGTCCGAAAAGTAAACAAGGATCGTGCGACGCTCTAGCTTAAGATCCTCCAAGGCTGCTCGTAGCCGGCCGACATTCCAATCAATATTTTCGCACATTGCCAGAGCCGCCCGGGTGACGCGAAGATCTTCCTCCTGTTCGGGGTGGCGGAGCGAAAGCTCCGCATCAGCAAAACGCCGATAAAACTCCTCCGGCACTTGGAAAGGGGAGTGGGGAGTGTTGAAAGCTAGATAGCAAAAAACCGGCCGGTCTCGATTTTTTCGGAAAAATTCGATCGCCCGATCCGTCAGATCGTCTGGGAGATATCCCCTGCCTATGACCCACTGATCATTGTGTTCCAGAGGCGGATCGAAGTAGTGTCCCCAGTGTCCCGAAGTAAAGCCGTAAAACTCCTCGAATCCCCGGCCAAGAGGATGATAGGGATATTGCGTGCCGTTGTGCCATTTACCAAAACAGCCGGTCGCGTAACCGGCCTGGCGGAACCCCTCGACTATGGTCTGTTCGTCCAAGTTGAGTCGTTCGGCCCCTGCAGTTACTCCCCGTACCCCCGTGCGGGGATGATAGCGGCCTGTAAGAAATTCTGCACGCGTCGGCGCGCACACAGGGCTAACATAAAAACGCTGGAACCGTGCTCCCTCTCGAGCGAGGCGGTCAATGTTCGGAGTGCTCAAATTTGTATTGCCGTGAATGCTCAGATCTCCCCATCCTTGGTCGTCGCTGATAATCACCACAACGTTGGGGTATTCCTTCGATTCAACCATCGTGTGAGAAAACAAAATGGGGCTGAGAAAACATGACCCTATAAGCAAGCAGATTGGTAGCTTTCCACGATACTTATGTCTCATCTTGGCAAGCTCCTCGTGCGAGGCGGGCCTCAGGTTTCAGGAAATCATGTGTCCGCAATCTGCGGAGGCTAATTCACTGCCAAAAAACACAACGTACGTTGTAGCGGTGCCTTGCAGCACAGGGGCTGCAGCAAAGCCGAACGCAAACGAACCAGTTAAGCCAGAATTCACGCCTTCGGGCTTGAACAGGGGAATTGCCGAAGCTTAGTTCCTACTCAGTTTCCTGAGAGCTACGGCTTCTTCCCTGTGAGGGGTCCAAGGGGGATTCACTTGATGCTAATTTCGTACCACAGTGTCTGGTAACGCGGATGAATCTCCACGGCGGATATCTGAGCCCCTCGGATGGTGGGACGACTTACCCGAAGCTGAGCTTTACGGTTGCCGGCTTCATCCAGGGCCCATGCGTTAACGCGCTCAGCAGGCACAGGTAAAGTAACCACTCCCGGGATTCCCTCGCAGAGAATCGGCTCGGTGCCCCAGTTCCGGCGGAGTGTAATTCTGTCACCGTCCAGCTTCTCTATGTTCGCTTGTGCGTTCTGGGCATAACCGGTTGCGGCCAGAAGGATTCGGGCCGGCCCACGAAATCCCTCACCCTCTATCACGCAAAGCGTAACGGTGGCCCAATCGACTCGGGTCTGCCCAAGTTGCAGCCGTACCTCCCCCAGATCAAAAACGCGCTCGGCCACAAACCCCGTAAACACCTTGTTTTTAGGCGTGTTTACAAGGAAATAGCCAGCCCCGGGTCGAGAGATGTTCCATTCGAGTGCGCCAGTGTCCGATCGGAAGATCTCAGTGGTCAGAACTTGTGAGAGCGTGGGTACGGGTTGAGCTCCTGTGAGATCGATCCCAATGGCATGGATAAGGCCCCATTGTGAGGCAAGTCCGACCTCGTCGGTATTCAGCCGGCGCGAGTCCAATGTCCTGCGCAGGATTTCGCGTTCCTTCTCAGCCGAGAGGGGTGCTGCTACCAATCGCTGGGCTTGTGGTACGTCTCCCCGGAGGAACATCGCCGCACAAGCTGGCATGTGGACCAGGCGGGTTGGGTCACTTTTGATATCGAAGTAGCCCTGCAATCGACGGATTTCAAAGTCCCGACTATTCGCATAAGTAAACACATAAATCCCATTCCATCCTTGAAAAGCCCCAAAAGCAGCTACCATAGGAAATCCCTCAGCACCATAAAAATTTGGTGCGGGATGGTTATACTCGCTTAATGTGTAGGGGCGGCCGACCACTCGCCGCGCGGCACGCGTGAGCAAGACACCCCCAGGACTGTTGACCATGGCTACATTGCGGACGTACCAGTTATCTCGGTCCCATGGTCGGCCTGGAAAGGCGGGATGTTGCCAGTACGCATGGTCGTCCAAATAATCAAGCTGCGCTTGGATATGCGCGGGACTATAACCCAGCTGGGTTCCCGCTACCAATGCCTGAACCCCAAGTTCGTCTTTTAGAAACCGATACATGCCCACCCAGTAGTTATGCTCGACCTCCCACATAAAGTCTGCAAAATCGGCGCGAGCTTGCTCGGGTGGAAGGGGCCCACGTTTTTTGGGAACGGGCACGGAGTTGGCCTCGAGCGTCTGACCGGCTTCCAGCGCCACAATGCCGCCGGGCCGAAGCGAGAATTTTGCCAACTCATATGTACCCGGCTGCAGACCTGTGACAGTAATGCGGGCATTGCTTGTGTCTTTTGTCGCAAAAAAAGTAAATTGGAACGACCGCCATTCGCGCTCCACCGGGACCGAGCCCATTAAGCCGAGATTTTCCCACGGTTCGTGGGCCATCATGCAGTTGACAGTTATCCGCCCTGGTTTGTCCCCGCGAATAAAACCTGAAAGGGTATATGGCATCCCGGCCTTTACTGAAATTCCCGGATGAGCGATCTGCGGGCGCCAGGGGACCTCGCCCATCTGCTGAACATGAATCCGCAGAGAGGAGGAATTGTCCGGTCCGTTCTGGAGCGAGTTGACGTCAACTACCGTTTGTTGATCTCGTTCAATGCGCCACCATTTCTCGAAGTCGGTGCCAAAGTTTCCACCGCGGAGTAACTCCTCACCCAGAGGAAACTCGCCCCCCTTCCAAGCCTGCCGCAGTGCCTCTGTGGTACCGTATTTTTTCCTGAGCCAGTCGTTCCACAATTTCCGAAAGGTAGCCATATACGGGTCCGGCAAATCGTCAAGATCTCCCCAATTCCACACGGTATAGAGCGCGTCCTCGTTACTAATTTCTACGAATGCGACTGCCGGATCCTCTGCATAAGTTAAGCCAGTGTAGGGGTTTCGATGGAGAAGTAGATCGCGAGCGTACTTTTTCTGGAGTTCGATCATTCTCGGCTCGAAATTTCCTAAGCCTTTGTCGTATCGAGGCCGCCGATCACGATGCGGAAAGCCTTCCTTTTCATCGAGCCACCGCGAAACATGAAGGTTGATGTTGACGTAAATGCCGTGCTTTTTAAGTTGGTAAATAAGGTAGTCAAGCTGGTCGAGTTTTTCCGGATCGATGATCGTTTTATTTGGGCTTTTACCCCAAATAGAATAGCTGTCCATATGGTGAAGACGCACAACATTGAATCCAAAACTCGCTAAGCGTTGTGCCAGGCGCTCCGACTCTTCCCGGCTAGGAAAACAAGCTTCGAAACAGAGATTAGTGCCCCAAAATCGGATCGGGCCGGCATCGGTGACAAATTGATCGTTTTGGATGCGCACATAGCCGAACTTACCCGCGGGTTTATCAAGCCACGAGGACACGTCGGTCAAATTGGGGCGTTCTCCATAAGCCACGACAAATGGGAAGAGGCCCTCCTCGCCCCAGGCGGTCGTGGGAGCCAAAAGAATACTTCCCAACCCACAAGCTATTCCAGCAATCGCCCATAGATATGCCCACAGATATCCTTGGTGCCAGCGAATCATTTCTCGCTCCTCGTTCTTGGAGTTAGCTGCCGCTTGAGCGACAAGACTGGCTGCCTTTTCGGACGGTAATGAGCTGCCTCACCCACCACTGCCCGAGAAGCTCGCCGCCACCTGATCCCTTTTCCTGGAGCTTGCGTATTAGAACTCCATTCGGCAAAAGGCGCGGATCCCAAGCCGCATGGGAACGGCAGCAAACAGGCAGGCGACCGCGGGACTTGCCAGCGTGCCGAGCAACCACCACCATCGTAGGGTAGGTTCCAGTTGGGGGTAAAGATCCACAATCGTGCTTCCGCCGGGAGTCCAAGAGCCGAGCAATAGGTGGGTGGGAAGACCTGCTGCCACAATCACCACTACAATTAAAACCGTGCTGAGGATCAAATTCAATGTACCCCCAAAGCCCGCAGCGATTTTCGCCGGCGAGGGCTCGCGAAAATTAGGAATCTTAGCTCCTAAACCCACAGCAAGTCCCGAAAGTCCTACCGACAAGCTCACACACAACAACTGATGCATGGCGGTAATCAGGGGCGATACCCCCAGCATGCTGTCGCTCAGCAGAATGAGTCCACAACAGGGAATCACGGTTCCCACCGTGGCAAACCAAAACTTGCTCCATAACAAAGTTTGACGTCTTAAGGGTAGAAGCCCAAGAATCCAAAAATTGCGTCCTTCTAGGCTGATCATGGGGAAGATGAAACGTGTGGTGAAAGTCGACAACAACAGGGCCACCACCGCAAGATTCAGCAGGCTTACCATATTCACCCATCCCTGGTAGTACGTCTCGTAACTGAAACGGCGAATGTTGAGGAAATAAAGCCCAAGCAAGCCAAAGAAGATAAGGAATTGCGTCCACTGCACGGGATCACGACGGAATAACCGAAAATCTTTCAAAAGCAGCAGGCGGGTCTGCAGGGGGAAACACCCTAGCAGGGTATACACAACCTGGTCCAGCCGGTGGAGGCGGGCGCGACGTCGCCGCGATTGGCCGCCTTCCGCTTCGGAAAAAATCCGGCGGAAAAGCCCTGCTGCAATCCACACACCCACCTGCCGAAAGAAAAACGCGTTGGCCACCAACACTCCAACAAAGGCAAGGCTTTCGCCAAGTTGATGTCGGCTTGCTTCAAGTAGTGCGCTACTGAGCCACCAACTAGGGAGCAAACGGTGCTGAGTGAACCGCAAACGCGCAAAGATCTGTTGAAACCATTCTGGGGCAAGGGTTTGTTCGCTGAAGGCCGTGCGAACGTACCAAATCCCCCAGGCAAGACCTAAAATGCCCACCCCTGCGACAAAGGTGGCCAAAAGCCCAGGTCGTCGCAGAATACGATGCGCCAAAAGCAAACAAATCACTCCCCCTACCGCCGATGGAATGTGCGTAAACGCCACAAGCACCACCGGCATCAGCACGTAGTAATACCACGGGGCTGTCATCACCACGCCGTAGGCAAGAAGAACCGGCGTACCAAGAAGCAAAAATGCCCAGCTGCTTAAAAAGAACGCATCCCCGTATTTGAACACAAAAATCCGCTCCGGCCGTACCGGAAGGGTTAAAAGGAAGCCAACATCAGGAGAACGAAAAAGACCTCCGTAAAGAAGAATAGCCGACGAAAAGGCAAGCATGATCATGAGGGTTACAAAAAATACCCCAAAGATAACTTCGATCACTTCCACCAGAAGGTCGGCCGGAATCGTGTTCTTTAAAAAAACAAATCCATCGATGGCCAGAAAAAACAACACCAGCCAAAGGATTCCGCTGAGGACTGTCATCATGACAATCTGCAGCCATGAATCGCGAAGCGTTTGCTGAAGGATCGTACGAAAGATGCGCACTTTTAAGCGGGCAAAAGTGCGACCTTCTGCCCAGGGGTCAAGATCCCGTTGGGGAAAAGTGACAACAAGATCGCCCGCTGCCGCCCTTGTTTCTCGACCGGCGGAGGGTGCTTCTGTATACTGCGTGAGGCTAAGCTGCTGCATCGTACTCAAAGGACGTTAAGCGTCTGCGGTAAAGCGGGCCTTGTCCTGACTCTCCGTTGTCGACAACCGATTGTTGACGCAGGGGACTATCCTGCCACTTGGGGCACTCCGTCTGGTGGCTCCGGGCCCACGAAAACTTCTCTTTCAACGGGAACTTTCTCTCGTATCTTTAAGCCACCACGGTCTTTCTGGGAGCAGGGGACAGCTTACTCGAGGGTTGACGTGGGCACCTGCGCCCTTTTTTCCTCTAAAGTCAGTTGCAAGAACATGTTTTCCAAAGACTCGTCTTGGGCGGCTAGCTGCTCTCGCAGCTCATCAACAGTTCCATTAAACAGGA
This sequence comes from uncultured Thermoguttaceae bacterium, assembly GCA_938084835.1. Taxonomy (GTDB): domain Bacteria; phylum Planctomycetota; class Planctomycetia; order Pirellulales; family Thermoguttaceae; genus DTLM01. The sequence goes on along the minus strand of CALKER010000017.1, from coordinate 321,507 downwards.
GTTGTCCGCGATGGATAATGCCAATGCGTGTGGCAATTTCCTCGGCCACACTGAGAGTGTGGATGGACATAAACACTACCCCGCCACTACGAGCCCACTCTCGAAGCAGATCTTTTACCAGCCGGGTGCTTTTTGGGTCGAGGCCAACCATCGGCTCGTCGACTACAAGCACGGGAGGATGGTGGAGCAAAGCGGCAGCAAAAACCGTCCGTTGGCGCATCCCATGAGAGTAGGTCTCCACTAAATCATCAAGAAAGCCATGAAGTTCGAAGCGATCGGCTTGTTCGCTGATAGCCTTGTCCGTTTCTTCGCGTGTCATTCCCCGAATTTGAGCGATAAATTCTAAGAATTCCCGTCCGGAAAGCTTTTCATACAGAAAAGGCTGGTCAGGAACATAACCTAAAAGTTGAGCGCACTGCCGGGGATGGGTGGCTACATCGAGACCTGCCACCTGTATTTGACCGCCGCTGGGGCGAAGCAAACCCACCAACATCTTAATCGTAGTAGTTTTTCCCGCCCCATTGGGCCCCAGAAAAGCAAAAAGCTCGCCCCGGTTAACCGAGAGGCTTAGGTCGTTTACAGCCACGGTTCTTCCGAAGCGCCGTGTAACGTTGACAAACTTTATCATCGTCGTAAGGGACATTAGGCTATTTCAACTGGCCGAAGAATTCACCACCTCAAAGCCGTTCTCAAGATCCTCGGAAAACACCAGCGGAAACAACACCAGCAGGCCACACTTTCTGAAGCGCACCCCCCCAATGGGGACCTGTTAAAAGCTTCCCTCGCCATCTACAAGTTGACTAAACTTAGCAGCGAGCTTGGCTGCCTCCGCATTTGGCAGCCTAATAAAACTAAGTTTGGCACTGAGGATTTGAGCTTCCTGCCGCAAGACGGTTCCGTCGGGCCGAACCCAGAGTCTGCCACGCGGTGTGACGGTGCGACTTGCCCCTTTACCCGGTTCGGACCGAAAGACCACCACCCATACCGGATGTACTTCTCCTGCCCAAGCGATCCGATCCAGAGCTTCAACCTGCGCTTCCAAAATTTCCACCGGCTGATGAGGCGAGGCAAATGGGCTGTAAACCTGAAGGGTCCAGCGCTGCCCTTGACGAAGTCCCGGAAGTTTTGCGGTGGGCGAACTGGTGTCTCCGAATAGCGTTGACCGCGGCAACGGAACCTCCAATTCTTGGCGCAGTTCCCCGTACCGAATGTCTAACATTAGTTTGCCTTCGTCTGCTCTTCCCTGAACACGTACACTCTCCGCAAAAGGCGGAAAGCGTACGTGCGAGGAAAAATTGATCAGCCGGGACAATGGGTCGAAAAGGGCTTCGCTCCGAACATCCATCTCGAGGCGGATCTGCCGCGGATCAACCCCTGAGGGTAAAAGAAGGCCCTGAAGCCATTTGGGAAGTAGCTCTCCCAACGGAATGCGCTGCAAGTAGACTACGTTATCCACCCGGGTCATGCCATCTGCGAGTTCTTTTGTCAGCGAAAGAGCCCAACCGATCTCGCTTTCGTTACAAAGAACCCGCCAACCTATCAGAGGATCCTCCCGTTGAGATCGAAGGATGCTTTGGTAGCTTGGCGGCTGACCGATTCTCAGACTGGGCAAAACTTTTGCCGAGATAAGCCAGCCCATGGCCGCAAGCCAGCTTGTCACCACCACGCAGTTGTACCAGAGGGTATTCATACGGACCCTTCCTGTCCGACACTTAGCTTCCGGTGGCTTTGGTCATTGCCCGTAGGTTGCATTGGCTCCCCAATGTTGTTGGGGACACACTGGCTAACTTTTTTTAACTTTCAGTTTTCAAGCTAATTTTGCTGACAAATTATTCGGCCTAGTTTGGCTCAGTAGCCTGTCGAGGGCACAAAATTTTCTAGGGAAAACCTTGGGCCACCTTTCCACTGTCCTTGCCGTGCGCCGCGGCTCAAACGCCGAACTCTTTGCGATCTTGACCGCAAAACCTGCCCTAAGAATAGAACTTGCGCAACCCTCAGCGGTCCTGTCACATCGCCGCAGAGATTGGCACTCGCCTCTGGCGGATATTGTCTAATTTTTCTGGCTAGGCCGAAAGAAGATGCCCTAAACTCCGCGGCGACCCCAGCTGGGAGGGTTCAGGCGGCACTGTGTGGGGAGGTGGGCTGGGCCGGGTTCCCGAACCCCTAGCCTTTTAAGAAAAATAACACTTGTGGGGAGTTTCGACCCACTCCGCTATGTGCCAGTGCTGTGCAACAGTCGTAACGGTCCTTTCAGCTACGAGAGGTAAAAACCTTGAAAATCGGATTCGGTTGACGGTCAAAGAGTAAGGGTATCAATCGACTCTTGACATTGTTACTGAGAACTACTCGATGTTCAGCTGTAGCGCCGGAAACTTGGATGGGAGTGCGAATCTAGACTGGGAAGCGCCGCGGTCTGACAACCGTCCATCGGCCGTATTACATCTTACTGGCCCCAGATTCGATACGTTCTTTGCGCCGTGGGAAAGCAGCCTCTTGTTTTGAATACGATTCCAGGACGCCTTACCACGACTCTTCCGTCGTGTTACGGATAGAGGGCTCAGGTTGCCCGAAACTCGTCCCCTGCGCCCGGGGCCCGTGCAGTCACGGCGAGACAGCTCCGAAAATCCCCTGTGAAGCTCTTCTCTTGGGGACCTCCGCCGAGGATCAATAGGTTCGAGCGGCATCGGCACGGTCAAAGCCGCCTCGTCTTTCCGGATGCTAGTCAGCTTCCCCCGACTTTTTATAATTCGGGATGAGCCCCGTACTTGGTGCTTAGATGCAAACGATACTTGCGCCCACATCTGCTTTCCGACGGTGAAGAAGCAGAAAGACTTTTGCCTCCAAGAGAGGTCGGGAAGTTAATTTTGACGACTTCACGTGAATGTAATACTGACGGTTTTACGTGAGTATGGTGGATTGAAGCAATCCAAAAGTAGTAAAAGCCGGGCCTCCGATTGCTAGAAGTTGGGTTTTTCGGCGTAAGAGCCCGCCGAGTCTGGCTCAATCCGGCCTGAAAGCGACACCGAGTCTTAGATGTCAAAATAGAAACATTAGTAAAAAAAACTTCCGCGATAATTTGTGTTTGGGCCTGGTTGAAATTTTACTAAGTTTATGTAGTTTTTTCCGTTTTTCGGACACTTCCGAGAGGTAGTCGTGAAGGTTTTTTTTCTGTCAGCTGCAAGCCTCCTGTGGCGGATAATACGTTTTCTCGCTTCCCTTCAGGTTGCGGTGGTTCTTCTCGGGCTGAGTGCGGCAGTCTTGGCCTTGGCAACGATTCTTGAGTGGCAATGGGGAGCCGAGGTGGCCCACTTTGCCATTTACCGCGCGTGGTGGTTTTTCCTCTTGATCCTCCTTCTTGCTTGCAGCGTGCTTTTTTCCGCCGTTGTGCGTTTTCCATGGAAATGGCACCACACGGGATTTCTTGTGACTCATTTTGGAATCCTCCTGATTCTCGCCGGCGCGCTTATTAGTCTGTGGTATGGGATAGATGCCCAGCTTCCGGTGTTCGAAGGGCAAAGTGCGCATACGGCGTTCACCAATGAATCCGAATTCCTTCTTTCAATGTACAGTTGGTCAGATAGAGTCGCTGGGGAAGGTGGCGATGGTGAATGGTCCAACAAGCGGCCTGGTGATGCGGTTTGGAACCGTCCGGCTTCGGGTCAATCCCGATCCGTACCTTTCCGACCTGGGCCCTTCCACTGGAGGGATTACGCGCGCTGGCCGATTTCGCTGCTTGGTTTCCTGCCGCGCTCGCAAGGCCTTCTTTTTGAAAGAGATAACATTCGTCTCGAGGTTTTAGACTATCTTCGCAATGCGGCGGTGGTTGAGGGGGAACCTCTCCTGTTGTCTTGGCGTCGCCCCGGGCGGGCATGGGAACCCTTGGAATGCCGGGTCCGCGGTGTTCCGGATCCGCATGCACGCGGCCGGTTCTTCGGCTTGGGAGCCCGCCATGAGCTAGAAACAGGGCATCGAATTGTCTTTTGGGTAGCCGCCAGTCGAGCCGAAACCGAAGCTTTTCTCCGCACTTTGCCTTCGCAACCTCTGACGGAAACCGGCGAGCTCGTGTTGTTCCACCGCAATCATCTCTTGCGATTACCGTTGGAAATACTTCGCGAGCGTAGAATGGCTGACTTTCCTGAAGCTTTTCTGCAGGTGAAATTTCAGCAGTTTAACCCCCAGTTCTTAGGTTTGGTTCTCGATTTGGAGCCCTGGGGAAGATCCCCAGAACCGCAAGGAGATTTCTCTGGCTTTTCGCATCGCCTGGTTTTATTCGGGGATATGGTAGAGTTTAACCGCTATGACGAGGTACTGGGGGTTTACGGGTCATTCTGGTATTACGCACCCCTAGACGTAGGAGGAGCGGGCAGCGGGGAAAGTGCCGCGGGGACTGGTGAGACACAGGCGTTGTCAAACCCCAGTGCGGGCGGGCGCGGGAGCAGCTTGAAAGCCCTTAAGCCACGGGTGGATATTATCCAGGGTGTCGATGGTATCTTGTACTACCGTACCTGGACGGAAGGTATGGTCACCGATTCGGGGATACTTCCTGCCGATGGCACGCCGATTCGGCTATTCGCAGCTCGGCCTGCGGAGATTGAAATTCGGGTGGAGAAATTCACCCCCATGGACCGTCCCGGGGAAAATGTTCGGCCGCTGGAGGTGCAGCGGGCCCACCAAGGTATGAGGCGGTCGTTTGCCCGGGTGAGACTCACAGTGGATGGAAATAAAGAAGAGTTTTGGGTGGAAGAACGGCCTGCCAGTCCTTTCTTTGGCGAAGACACTAACATGGGGCAGCGGCGATGGGTATCAGGCCAAGGCCGAAGTATCGCCGTGGAGCTAGTGCCGCGCACCTTAGATTTGGGGTTCGTCGTCAAGCTGCATGAATTCGAGCGAAAGCTCGAACCGGGGTCAACTCATCCGGCAAGTTATGGAAGCCGCGTGGATGTCAGAGACCGGGATGATCCGGATCGGTTCCTCTTTCGTAACGTGTGGATTACAATGAATCGACCGTTGACAGTCACTGATCCCAAAACGGGGTTAGCTTATCGTATTTTCCAGGAAGCTTATCGCGGGCCTTTTCGCCCCGGTGAGCCCCTTTTTGAGCACGTGATCCAGGGACGCGAACCCCGGCAGCAGCTTTACCTCTCGTGGCTTACGCTTAATTACGATCCGGGTCGCGGGTTAAAGTATTTTGGATCCTTTTTGACTGTTATTGGGATAGCCATCACTTTCTATATGAGGGGTTACTTCCGCAGTTTAGCTTGGCATGGGAGGGCCTAGGGCGAAAAGCTCACGTAAGGATTAGCCCGATGAACGTGCCAAAGATGCTTGGAGCGGTAAAGCAAGCTCTCGGCAGTTTATTGTGCGGAGATGCGGAGCCTAGAACAATTCACGCAGAACTCGGCGCGTCAAGTGATCATTCATACAATCTCTAGTGATCATTCATACAATCTCTAAGGAGTAAACACGGTGAGGAATTTAGGGCTGAATGTGCACCAAATTTGGCAAGTTGGTGCGGACGACCGCCTCCTGCGGTGTAGGGTTCAAAGCCCAGGGGATCACCCGATTTATCGGCGAGATCCAACCGAGAGCTTCCCAGCAAGGATCAGCGTGGCAGGTCTAGCGGCGGCATGGTGCCTTGGCTTCACTTGCACCGTTTTCGCCGGTGGTGGGCACTGGGCTTCGTGGGAGGAGCTTCCCGTATATCACAATGGCCGGGTGATGCCTCTTGTGACGTTTGCCGAGGAGACGGTAGAGCTGATTTGCGGCCGTGCCAACCCGCTTCTTGGGCCGGAAAGGCCCTCCCCTGAGATTGATCATTTGTTTCCAAATGGCGCGAAGCGGCGGTTTTCGGCAAGTGAACTAATTTTCAGTTGGATCGTGGAACCGGAGCTCTGGGAGGACATCCCTTTTTTGCGCGCTAGTCACGAGGAATTAAGAGAGCTCCTGGGGCTGCCCTTACGCGGGGAGGGGGGAGAGCGGTTGCTTTACGCACCACCGCGGGTCGTGGCACAGTCGGTCCGATTTCGCGAAAACTTGAGGCAAATTTCAAAGAAAGTGGAAGGCAGCACGGCACAACGTGGAAGGGTCCCCCTGACGCCCTTTGAAACGAGCTGTCAACGGCTTGCCCAGGCTTACAGGCTTTTCCGAATGGTGATTTTCCGTAGCCGTCCGAACGCTCCCGTTCCGGAACATCTGTGGGAGCAATTGGTGGAAGTAAGCATCGCTTTTCGAGAATGTCGTGACAGTTGGCGGCAGGTGGGAGAAGTCCTCGCAGCAGAAGATATCGCTGCATATCGAAACTTAGGCCAACATCTCACGAAAATCCAACAGCTTCTTCATCAGCTGGTGGAAAATCAAGGTAGTGACAACGCTGTTGTGTCAACAGTGGAAGTGGCGCTCACGGAACTACGCCGAACTGCCGCCGCCCTTGAAAGTGAGGCCCTCATACTTCGCGATTTCCTTTTTAACCGTCCTCGGCCGGAAGATCTCAGACCAGAGGAGTGGCAGCAACTCCGCGCACAGTCCAACCGGCTGGTCAGCGCAGCAGCTAGCTTGCGTGGACGTCTCCGAAATGCCCATCTTGAGCTTTACGAAGCCGAATATGCACTTCGGGTAGTACCCGCTCTGGACCCAGGGATTGGGGGAGATGGCGGCGAAGAAGACTGCCGTGTATGGTACGCTCTCTCTACCGTGCTGGATGGCTCTCCTTACCTTTGGGCAGGTGTGCCGGAGGAAAAACTTAGGGCGGTCCGCGACAATTTCGGCCGGGTAGCCGAAATCTATCGGTCAGGTGCCATCGCCAAGGATCCCCGGCCGTTCACCGCACAACTTGAGGAATTTTCACTGGCCCTCGGGGATTTGGGACGCTGGGCATGCGCCAATCGGAAAGTGGCGCCCACCGCCTCTCAGGACGATGAGTTTTGGAGGCTGACAAGCTATCCGCATCCGAAGTCGCTTCGGCCAGAAATAATGTACCACCGGTTGCAACCTTTCTTTTGGGCGTGTTTTGCAAGCGGAGTTGCGGTGGTTGGTTTTGGATTATCCTTTGGGGTCACTCGCAAATTAGCTTTTGTAGTGGGCGTAGTGGGCCTGCTAGGGGCGGCGGCATTTGTTGGTGTCGGCCTTATGTTTCGCGCCCAAATAACCGGGTATGTACCGGTGACGAACATGTTTGAAACGGTCGTCTTTGTGGCCATGGTTACCGCAATTCTTGGGTTGTGGATTGTTCTCTGGCCGTGGTTTGGAGTTGCTCTCCTACGTGCCTGGCGGATGACCGCTATTCCCTCCAGCTTTGAGGCCACCGCACTTACCGAGCAGGACCTCTCTTTTGCCCCAGCGCGATGGTGGAATCGCTGGGGCTGGATAAACGCCGGCTTGCGTTTGCTTTTGGGAATAGCGACCCTTGTCGCGTTGACTAGTATCCGTTCGGGATCTAAAGGGGGTGAGCCAGTTTTCTACCTTCTTCCCCCTGTTTCTTCCGCCGGGGTGATGTTGTTAAATGATTGGGTCGTATGGCTGGTAGGCCTCTCCGTGGTGCTCGTGGCCGCGTGGTTTGTACCTCGCGTGTTGTTGACAGTTTTGTTCACCCCGGCCCTTGTGCCTTTTACCCTTAAGGAGATCCCCTCCTCCGAGCGTTGGAAAGAAACATCGACTCGCTTAACACTCGCCGTGGTGAGCGCAGCCGTAACGTTGCTTGCCGCCTTGGTCGCCTACTTGGCTCCTATTTCGGGTAAGAGGATTGCGCCTTTAATGCCGGTTCTCCGCGATAATTTTTGGCTTGCCCTTCATGTGTTGACGATTACAGCAAGCTATGGTGCGGGGGCCTTGGTGTGGGGACTTGCCAACCTCTCGCTGGCACACTTCCTTCTCGGCAGATATCAGCTCGTCAAGGTAACCGATACGGAAAACAATGGCGGCGTAACTTCCCCGGTCACAGTGAAACTTCCACCAGAAGCTTGCCTCTCCCTTGCTCGGTTTATGTATCGGGGTATGCAAGTGGCGGTGCTTCTTTTGGCAGCGGGCACCATCTTTGGTGGATTATGGGCGGATGTGTCTTGGGGCCGATTCTGGGGGTGGGACTCGAAGGAAGTGTGGGCGCTTATCGCCCTTCTTGTGTACCTGGGAATTCTACACGGACGGCTGGTGGGAATGCTCAACGAGTTCGGCTTGGCAGTCGGAGCCATTGTGGGCGCCACAGCTATCATCGTCGCTTGGTACGGTGTGAACTTCGTATTTGGTAGTGGCTTACACTCATACGGCGAAGGTGCTGGTGGAGGAGCCTACGTAACCCTTGCTCTGGTGGCCAATTGGATTTTCGTGGCTTTCGCCTGGATGCGCTATCGGTGGGAGATGTCTGGACAGCGAAAAGCTCCTCTCCATGCCAAGATAAGTGATTGATCCCCGTCTGCCCTATCGACTGGATAGATCATCCTCGATAGCCAAGGCGGGAACTCCCGGCAAACTCGAGACTGCGGAGTAAGTTTCGATTACGAAATTTCAGAACTAGGTTGGTCAAAGCGCCGTACTGGCGCACAGATTAATAATCAAATGGGCGGTTAAGAACCTTTTCGGCAAGTCAAAATTCTCCATGAGCTGACTTCCCGCTTCCTCCGCGACCCTCAGCCAACCTGCATCGCTTCCTATTTTCACGCAGGTAGTGCAGTCAGGACCGTCCTCGTTTGCCCCCCAAATGAACCGGGCTAACCCGATTTTAGGGAAGGTTTTGCCATTTGATAACCGGCCCAACAACCAGGTTCTTCTTCGATCCACACCGAAATAATCTTTGCTGGCGGAAACGAGCGGGCTCGGGCCTCCTCATCCAACCGGCGAGCGATATAAGCCGCCAACGCTTCAGCTGTGACATTTTCCACCTCAAGTAAAGTGCAAGCCGATCGGGGCATTTGCAAGGTGAACCTTCCCGTCTGTACCTGAACATGCGAACGGTCCACGAAAAGGTGCACGAATGGATTTCGCTGCGGAAGCAACAGTCGGTCGTCGAGATCGCGAACGATCTCTATCAGGAGATTCCTGAGCTGACGGAAATCCAGGACATAACCGTACTTCCCCAAAGCTCCCGACCAAACTACCTCCATTCGAAAGGTGTGTCCGTGAACAGGCTCGCAACGAGCTCGGCCGAATGTGATGAAATGCGAGGCGGAAAACGCCAATCCCGTAATCTTAATCGCATAGGAATCATCGTTGGGAAACATAGGTACCTTGCCGTATTTCCAGGAATCGTACCCGGTGTTTTGACGACCACGCATGAAGCTACCATCGGATCCAGCAGGCGATTAGGACTTTGCGGTTACTACTCAGGTTCTGGTTGTTGGTTTGGTCCGAAAATTAAAGCGAAATCCGAAACGAGCTTTTAAATTTTTCGTTTTCGTTAAGCAGGGCGGGAGGATAGCTGCGTTTCGGGTCCCCTATTCGGGCAAGCAGTTAATTTCTCCAGCCACGCCGCGAACTTCCGTGCCTCATTGCCCCACTTAGCCCAATAACTCACGAAGAATCGAATCTTGTTGCGAAATCTCGGCCCGTGCGAGGTTTGGAAAATCCTCCTTAGCCGCAAAGGGTTGAGGCAGTCGTTCTCCTGCCGTTATTTTCCGCACGCGTTTTCCGCCGCGAGGTAGTGTGCCCCACATTTATAGAGTCCTGCTCCGCGATATGATTTAAATTAGATGTTGATTGAGCTTATCAATTCAATCGCAATTGCAGTCGCTGATACGAAACTTTTATTATGCATCGCCGTCCTCGGAGGCAAACTCCTTTGCGGTTTGCCCGGGCGCTGCGTCATCTCCTGGCCTCCGTGCCGACAATCCAGCAGGGGCGATTCTTGGGGGGAGGTGCTGCCGACAATTTCAGGGCAAGCGGCCCCCCCGAGAAAATCCCTCCTGAAATCCACTGGCTGGTGTTTCCAAAGTCGCCGGGGCCGGTGCCTGAAGTTGGCTTTAGATTGCACAAGGCTCTCTTTGGGCAGGAAAAGAGTGTCAGTCAAGTGTGCCCCTTAAAAAAAGGTTAAGTTTGTTGTCTGGAATTGTACAAGCACGAGTTTTAGCAAATCAGAGGCCCGCTTAAGGCCGGTTCCACCCAGGGTGGTAGTCCGGCAGGCTTTGCTCGAAGCTGCGTACATTTTGGTTTTTTTGTTTTTGGATTGATTCCGGTGGTTTGGCATCCGTGATAAGACGGCGCAATCTTTCCCTTCGCAAAACCGGCAAATTTCGAGGAGGAAAAGCCACCGGTAGTAGGAAGAAATCTCTACACGTTCGTGCAGGAGATGTCAGTGGCCATCATCGACCGATATTTACTCCGCGAATACTTTTGGACGGCCTTCATCGCGGCGGTGGCTGTTGTCGGCCTTTTTATAATATTCGATGGTTTTACCAATCTTGAAGAATTTTTGCGGGCGGCGGACAAGCATGGCGGGCTTATTCCTTTACTGGCTCGCTATTATGGGTGCCAATCGGTGATGGTGTTGGATCGCAGCGCCTCGCTTATCATGCTAATTGCGGCGATGTTTACCGTCACTTGGATACAGCGGCACAATGAAATGACGGCGTTGTTGGCAGCCGGCGTCCCGCGGTGGCGAATTCTGTTACCGGTGATCCTGGCCTCTGCGACCTTGGTGGGGATGGCGATAGCCAATAGGGAACTAGTGATTCCCAGTTTGCGGGATCAGCTGTCGCGGCGGCCGCAGGACCTTGTGGGGGACCGAGCCCACCCCGTTGTCCCGCGATTTGACCGGCAGACCGGCATCCTTTTCCGCGGTCGGGCCTGTTATCGCGATCGCAAGTTGATAACCGATCCCAATCTCCTTCTTCCCCCGGAGCTTGCCAGCAAGTTCGGGAGGCAGATTCATGCCGCCGAGGCCGTCTATCAGCCACCCTCGGCAGCTCGTCCCGGCGGCTATTTGTTAAGAGGTGTGACCCGGCCGGTCAACCTCGCCGAGTGCCCGTCAGTGTGGTTGGGAGACCAACCCGTGCTGTTGACACCAAGTGAGGCACCCGATTGGCTCAAATCGGATGAGTGCTTTCTAGCTACTTCGCTCGACTTCGAGCAACTCTGCGGCGGCGCTGCCTTCCGTCAGTTTTCTGCGACCGCGACGCTCATTGCCGCCATGCGCAATGCCAGTCTCGACATGGGAGCAGATATTCGTGTGACCATTCACTCCCGAATTGTGCAGCCGCTTGTGGATATGACCCTGCTGTTTTTGGGCTTACCGCTCGTCATTCACCGGGAAAATCGCAATACGTTTGCCGCCATCGGGCTTTGTGCACTGCTATCGGCGGCCTTTTTTGTGGTATCGCTTGCTTTTCAACAGTTGGGGGTGGGTTCTTACATACCACCTGCATTGGCCGCGTGGGGACCACTTATGATCTTCGTTCCTATTGCTGCCATCCTTGCGGAGCCGCTTTGGGAGTAAAATACCTCTTCCTGAAGGTGCGTTCATATCTTGTTCGCGTTCATTAACGCACTCACTTTTGCAGAGTACCTCGCCACCTTACTCCGCTTGAAAAGGTGTAAAAAGGGACACCGAAGCGACGTGACTTGAGTAAAATGAGATCCACCTTCAGGAACGGCGCGATTTACAAAACATCATGTGCTGCCAACGAGCCCCTTGGCGCCAACAAAAACCCTCGTGAGGCATCTTGTCCAGAACTCCCGAGACGGCCTCAACGGTGAAGCCGAGGCTGTTGCCGCCACGTAAATCTGGTCTTGTGCTCTTCCGGAAAATCTGGCGTAATTACCGAAAAGAACAATGTATACAGCCTCGCCGCTCGCTGTAGCAGTCCGACGCGGGAACAGGGGTGCAACGTCAAGCGATGCTACGCGAAAAGATTTCTGCCCCTTTAAGCTGGCTAAACATGCGGCGACATAGTCGCGTTTGTCACTTCTAACCGGGTTTGACTGTTTCACGAAACATGTACGCGGCTGGCTTCCCACGGATGCCCGAGGTCATCACCAAAAATTACTCCCTGGGTCATCCCAAGCACTCCGACTGGTGGAAGAACTAGCTCTTGGAGACGAGGCTGGGGCCGAACCACCGGTTGTTCCCCCGCTGGGGCCTGAGCCAGAACCACCAGAAGAGGACGTAAACCTTTCCTGAGCAGCACTACCCGCCACTTGTGAGGGCACAGCTCCCGCCATAGCCGCGAGGCATTCACGCGGGGTAATGATCCCGTCCCCGTCCAAATCATAGCGTAAGAACTCCGCCACCACAGTGTCGTTCCACGAGGCGGCAAACTCCGCCATCGATATCTGCCCATCCTCATCCTTGTCTTTAGAAATGAACCACTCGGGCAAACCCGGCGGCAAAAGCTCGTGTGGGCGGCGGAACCGCACGAACCGCGTTCCCGCCGGTTGCACATCGCCTGGCGACCGAGTCGAACCGGCTGCGGGGATCGGTGAAGGCGAGGCTCCCCCGGATGACTCGGACCCCTCACGGCGCCTGCCAAACCCAGCCACATATTCCTCCAACTCTTCCCGCGTGATGACCCCATCTTTGTTTTTGTCGATTTCTTCCGGATTTCCGCGGAGCTCCCCCCATTCATCCCGTTCCAACCGGCCGGAGTTATTTCGGTCGTTCCGGCGAAGAATACTTTCGGCAAATTCACGAATTCGACGTTGGCGATCACTATCGGCAGCGTTTCCACTATTTAAGGCAGCAGCGGCCGATGTTAAGTAACGTTGAAGCGAAGTTGACAGCGAAATTCCTTCCCCAAAGCTAAGAGCTTTAGCCTGACTTGAGGAGACACCAAATCCCGGGATCAAGGACGCCACGGGAACGGGAGAAGTGTTCGTATCCTGCCGCTGGGTTGACCGTGCTGCGGAGGACTGTTGGGGTTGGCTTGAAGCGCTGCTAGAAGGCCGCCCCGGATCGGACCTGCCGCGATCATCAGGCCGGGGCTCCGAGCGTGATCTCATCATTTCAATCACGCGATCGATCGGAACAGGTCTATTGGGATCGATTCCGGCGCGCTCGGCCACGAAGCCAAAAAACCTCCGTCGATCCTCCGGGATCTCGCGGGGATCGATCACCCCGTCTCGGTTAGTATCCAGACTACGAAGGAAACCTTCAAACCGTGAGGAACGATCTCCCGGATCTCCACCCCATGCACCGCGATCACCACCAGGCCTGGGATCGGGAGTTGGACCCGATGGCGCTGGCCCTGGCATGTCCCGACCCGCCATCCAAGGGGGGCGCATCCCCGGCGATCCCGGTGGGCCACCAAAGAAACCCGGGCCCTGCCGAAATCCATCCCCACCTCCGGTGGGACCACTTCCAGGTGGCCGGAAGGAACCAAACCCACCATCCCGGCCACCTCCAAGAAACTGAGCGAATGCCATGCTGCCGAAGATTAAAGCGCATGAAAGCAGGATGGTTGGACCGAGCAAAGCTTGACTCCACCTTTGAGCCTTGCCCGAAGTCATTAATGAGCTCCCTCGTCGCTTGATGTCGCCCCACATTCTTTCCGCTCCTCCCATATCGCCTTTTTCACCCAGATTTCTTACCCAGACACGTTGTCAACATTCCAGCGGGGATTTCTTCTCACTTTGCCGTCTATAGGTCGCCGGCACCGCAAGAACGTCACAATCGGCCGCAAAGAGTCACCATCAACTGCAAAAATAGCCTTCAACCGATCAAAATTCGGTTAACCTGTGTCTGAGCAGTTGTGCAACCGGGGGAGAATCTCATCGCATGAAAAACAGCGGAATCTCATTTCCTGAAAAAATAACCAATGTTGGGCCCCGGGACGCCTCATTTCCCACACAGCGGAATTTCCGTGGCGCTCTCCCGAAACCCGGCCACCTCGTTGCCGAAACCCGGCGCTCTTCCCTCGGGAGACAGCCTTTTTGCCTGACGTTGCCCGATGCCGCCTCCAGAGTGGGCTCAATGTCTTGTCCAGCTGCTACTCGCAGTGATGAAAACCTGCTTAGCAAATGATGACTTGCTTGCAGTAAATTGATGATTTCAACGCCCGTCGTCAGGGGGGCGAAGTTTCGCTTTTCATTGAAACTTATAAATCGGGGTCAGTCATCCATAAGAAAAAATCGAGACAAAGCGAGCCGGGCGGAGTTAGCCCTGACTTGGCCCTCTAGCTATTAAATTAAACCCCTGAAAAGCCCAACGGATTTTCTGATAGCCGCCATAATCCACCTAAAATCTTTATCGCGGAGAACTCCCTCAATTCGTTTAGCGAGGAAACGAGGAGCCATAGCCGAGGGTCTGCTCCCGTCTTTGAATGAGGCTGAAACTTTCCTATTTATACCATCTTTTTGGGTGGTAATTATCTACGCTATCGGCGGGGTTACTATGTCTGGGAGTCAGCAACCGCCGTGTTTGGAAACCATCTCGCCATCTTTTATTCAGATTGTTCCCCCCCTTTTGAGCTCACCTTCCTCTACCGGATCATGCGAACCACGCAAAGACCAAACCAAAAGTGCCTACACGCGAAACTTTGGGGAGGCCTCAAGGGTTTATTGGACTAGGACACCGGCCGGTGAGTTGTAGCGTCGGGATTTTGGTGGAAGGAAGACGTGTCGCGATTGCTTCAAAAAGGAGGATTGGTGATGAAGATCGGTCGGATGGTGGCGGTGGCGTTAGCAGTGGCTTTGACGGGTGCCGCAGTGGCATTAGCCCAACCCCCGGGACCTGGTCAATTTCGAGGGCCGGGAATGGGACCAGGCGGTTTTGGCGCTGGAATGGGCTTGCTTGCAATTCTGCGGGCCGAGCAGGTAAGGCAGGAGTTAGGGCTAACGGAGGAGCAACAGGCAAAGCTTCAAGAACTTGGTCGGCAATTGATGGAAGAGGGCCGGCAGCGCTTCCAAGGTATGAGGGATCTTCCCGAGGATCAGCGGCGAGCCCGGTTTGCTCAGATTATGGAAGAAAGCCGCGCCGAATTGGAAGAACGGCTCGCTAAGGTACTGTCTGCGGATCAGATGAAGCGGCTGAAGCAAATTGCCCTGCAGCAGGAGCTTCAGGGGCCTGGTGGCGTCCGAGCGCTTACCCGCAAAGACGTGGCATCGGCACTCGGGTTGACCGAGGACCAGGTTCAGAAAATCAACGCCGTGGCAGACAAAATTCAAGAGGAAATGCGAGGTATGTTCCGCCCCGGGGCAGGACCGGAACAAAGAGATCAACTTCGGCAAAGGATGGAGGAGCTTCGGGCCCAAGCGCGCGGTGAGGTAGAGAATATTTTGACGCCGGAGCAAATGGGCAAGCTAAAGGAGTTGCTTGGTGCTCCTTTCCGGCTTGAGCTTCGAACAGGCTTTGGTCCCCCCGGTGGTGAGGCTCGGCCTCGAGGTCGGCAAGGGGGTGAAGTTCCAGCACGACCGGGGGCTCCGGGGGCCCGGAGAGGACGGACTGGAAACGTTTGAGGCAAGCAAATCGAGAGCGGAACGAACAATACCGACGAGGGCACTTTCGCTGGACTGTTGCCGAAGAGTTTTGTGGCAAGTTCCGCTCGCACAGTTAGAGGTTCGTGATACATAAGTATGTTGGCAAGTTCAATAAAGAATTGGCTTGCCGTTTAGGGTGTGGTTGCGAATGTCCGGAGCGCCCGGGGGAAAGGCACGATAAGGTCTCCGCTTCCCTCGGGCGCTTGGCCTTAACATCGGGAAAACCCTAAACATTGGGGAAATGTTGTCTGCAGCTTGAGGATGGTGGACCGCGCTGATTCAATGGGTATTTGGGAAAAGTCAGAGTATCCTGTGGGGGGGGCATTGGATCGGCGGATTATTAAGTACGAGATGGAGTTTCAAGGGTTAGAGGCGCGGGGTGGGTATCTGCGATGAGAGACAAGTAAGATGGCAGGAACGATGCAAAGGAGCGGAATTCACACCTGTTGGGGGTAGTATAGCTGCTCCATAAAGATTTACCGTCAGTAAAGTTTGCCTTCAGTGTTGACTTCCGAAACACTTTGCGGAAGTGGGATCGCCCGGCATGGTAGGGTAAAGGCAAAAGGGGATCCAGGGTCATCCAAGGATTGTTGGTCTCCCGGTAAGCCTAATCATATTGCGGGGCACCTTTGAAATATTGCTCCAGTGTTTTTCGGCTAGGAATGTTGCCATGGATATCGCCGAGGTTTTGCTGAAAAAGGGGGTGATCGACCGACAAAAGCTCGAGCAGGCTCGGGCGGCAGTGGCCGACTGTGGTCGTCTGGACCACGCCTTGGTCCGTCTTGGGCTGGTGCAGGAAGAAGTCATCCTGCGCGCGCTTGGGGAGGAGGTGGGCCTACAGTACATCGACTTGTCGGAAACGCAGGTTGACGTGTCGCTGCTGAAACGGTTTCCTCTTCGGCTGATACACCGCGAAGGTATTTTCCCTATTCAGCAGAAAAATGGGGCCATCGTTGTGGCCACCAGTGACCCTTTCAACCTTTACCCTCTGGATGAAGTCAGTGTGGCCACGGGCAAGACGGTAGTGCCGGTTTTGGCCAGCCGGGAGGAAATCGGAAAGCTGATCAAAACGTACCTCGGGGTGGGAAGCGAGACCATCGAGGGACTTCTTGCCCAGTCGCAGGAGGAAGAAATCGAGGTGCTCGATCAGGGAGAGGGCGATGGCTCTGAACTGTCTCAGATGGCGCAGGAGCCCTCCGTTGTTCGCCTGGTGAACGAAATCCTCCTGGAAGCCCTCGAGCTCGGGGCAAGCGACGTGCATATCGAACCGCAGGCCTCAGGGCTGCAAATCCGTTATCGGCTTGACGGGGTCCTTCATCCGCAGCCTGTTCCGCCGGAGATCACGCGTTTCCAAGCAGCCATTGTGAGCCGCATCAAGATCATGGCGCGGCTCAATATTGCCGAACGCCGCCTGCCTCAGGATGGTCGTATTCAGCTGAAGGTAGCAGGCCGGGAGGTAGATATCCGTGTCTCTATCATCCCCACGGTGCACGGGGAGGGAGTGGTGTTGCGGATCCTCGACAAGGGGGCCATGGAATTCACCCTAACCCGGTTGGGCATGGACGACCGTCTTTTGGGGATGTTTCGCGAACTAATTCGTTTGCCCCACGGCATCATCTTGGTGACAGGCCCCACAGGTTCAGGTAAAACGACCACGTTATATAGTGCGCTCCTGGAAATCCGCAATCCCGGGATCAAAATCGTCACCACGGAAGATCCGGTCGAGTATCAGCTGGAGGGAATCAGCCAGATTCAGGTCCATCCGAAAATTGGGCTAACTTTTGCCAATTCGCTGCGAAGTATTCTTCGGCACGACCCGGATGTTATCCTCGTGGGCGAAATTCGGGATTTGGAGACGGCCGAAAACGCCATTCAGGCTGCCCTCACCGGACACTTGGTTTTTAGCACGTTGCACACGAATGATGCGGCCAGCGCTTACACGCGTCTTATCGATATGGGTGTGGAGCCGTTTTTGGTCTCCAGCACGGTCGAAGCGGTGATGGCGCAGCGCCTGGTGCGAACCCTCTGCGAACATTGCAAAGAACCGTATCAGCCGAAACCGGAAGAATTACCCGATGATTTTCCGCGAGAACGCCTAGCCAACACGGTGATCTATCGACCTGTGGGGTGCAAGATGTGCCGGCATGTTGGCTACAAAGGTCGAGTGGGACTTTTCGAGCTGTTGGTGAGCACGAGCCGAATCCGACAACTTGCTCACGACCGAGCCAGTAGCTGGGCCATTCAGCAGGCGGCGGTAGAAGAGGGCATGCGGCTCTTACGGCAAGATGGCTGGGAGAAAGTCCTCGCTGGCCGCACCACCATTGAAGAGGTCGTCCGCGTCACCAAAGGGAACGATATCGCCTACGCTCATGCCTGAGTTTGCCTATGTTGCTCGGGATTCAACCGGGCGGAAATTGGAGGGGATGATTGAAGCCGCCACGCGGGCGGAAGCGACGGCTGTTTTGGCCGCAAAAGGTCTGTTCCCAATATCTGTGGACGGGCAGCTGACTGCGCCTAAGAAGCTGCGGGTAGGTCGGGTTCCTCGTCAACATCTGGCCACCGTTTACCGTCAGCTGGCCGATCTTTTACGAAACGGGGTGCCGCTGTTGCGGGCCTTGGATGTCATTCGCCGCCAAAGCTCGCATCGGGTTGTGCGAGAGGTCCTAGGTGAAGTGTACCGCCGGGTGGAGGATGGGGCTTCCCTGGGCGATGCCATGGCGCGATTTGAACCGGTTTTCGGCGAAATGGCTGTCAGCATGGTTCGGGCCGGAGGCGAAGGGGGCTTCTTGGAAGAGTCGCTTGCGCGAGTGGCCGAATTCACAGCCATTCAGGAAGATTTGCGGAAACGCACCATCGGAGCTATGGCCTATCCGATTTTATTGGCCGTGATGGGTACCATCGTCACCGTGGCCCTGATGGTGTTCTTTGTGCCCTGGTTTGAACCGCTTTTTGAAAGTCTTCGTCAACGAAACGAGTTACCGTGGATCACCGAGTTTCTTTTGTCCGCAAGCACTCAGCTTAAGCGGTGGAGTCTGCTCCTATTAGGGGGGCTTGTGGGGGGCCTATGGGGGTTTCGCACCTGGGCCAGAAGTGAACCGGGGCGATGGTGGGTTGATCGGCTTAAACTCCGTTTGCCGGTCGTGGGGAACATTTTCCGCAATTTTGCTGTCGCTCGGTTCTGTCGTGTTTTGGGAACACTGCTTCGCAACGGTGTGCCAATCGTGCGAGCCCTTGAGATTTCAAGCACGGCCACGGGCAACCGCTTGTTTGCGGAGGCTATCCGGAAGGCCACCCACGATATCACTGAAGGCCGCGAGCTCGCGCCACCGTTGGCAGCTAGTGGGCATTTTCCCGCTACCGTCGTGGAAATGATTGCCGTGGCTGAGCAAGCCAATACCTTGGATACCGTGCTCTTAGATGTGGCCGAAACTTTGGAGCGGGATACGTGGCGCCTCCTAGAGTTGGCCGTTCGACTCCTTGAGCCGGTAATGCTCATGATTATCGCTTCCGTGGTCCTGGTTTTGGTCGTGGCGCTTCTTTATCCAATGCTGCGGATGAGTATGGCCATCGGTTAGGATTCGAGACCACGGCCTGGCCCGCGAGACGGAGGCGATGAAGTTCACGGAGAGCTGCCGAGGGCGAAAAGTCGCCAGATGGCAACAAAATTCCCGATGGAAAGATTGCTGCTTTGACCCACACGTTTGGCAGTTTCTCGTAACCTTCACGAAGCTCGGTGTTTGCGGCAACCTTCGGCGAACGTAGTTGGTAACGAAGACCAATGCATTTTAAGCGGCGAAAAGTGGAGTACCGGGCGTCACGCTTCGTCCCAAACCAAGAAGAACAAGAGCAACTACTAAATTTTTCGCGTCTTTAGCGGGAAAGCTTTAAGAGCGGAGATAAAAATCATGATCCGCGCAAATCGGGTGATTATGGGCAGATTTTTGATCCCACAATGGGTTGTGTCTTACTCCCGCAAGAAAAACCTGAACCGGAAAACGGCGAAAATTATCGGGCGTCGGGGCAACGTGCCGCGCGACCGGTCCGCGGGTAGAACGGCGTTTACGCTGGTGGAGGTGCTTCTGGTTTTGGTGATTCTGGTGATCATTGGCTCGATCGCTGTGACGGCCTACGGGCCCATCCAGCGGCGGGCTTACGTCAACGCGGCGCGCTCACAAATTAAGGCATTCAAAACACCTTTGAACGCCTACTTGCTCGATATTGGTGACTACCCCTCTTCTGCGCAAGGGCTTCAGGCTTTACGGTACCCGCCGGCCGACCTACCCGATCCCAGCAAGTGGAATGGCCCTTATTTGGACAGCGAGATACCGCTTGACCCCTGGGGTAATCCATATCAGTACGAATACCCCGGTCGATTTGACCCGAGTCAACCAGATATTTGGTCGCTTGGTCCCGATGGCATCGACGGAACAGATGACGACATCGGAAGCTGGCAACAATAAATCGGTGAGCCGTGGCGCGACGGGTGCGCTAAGGACTCGCCCCTTTGGAATGTTAAATCGCGAAGTTAAGTAAAGATCCACGAGTACGGGCCAACACCCCGGGCTACCACTCGCCCGTGTGGACCAGTTCGTCCGAGACGGCCGCAGGCCGAGTTTGATTCAATTTGGGGTAGTGGCGGTCGGACAAGCGCGGAAACGAACGTTGATAAAGCTCAAAAAACGAAAATGTTCGATGAATGTGTTTTTCATCGTTACAAGGTACGAGGCGAAATTTTTGCCCGGAAAGTCCCGGGAGCCCACGGGGGGTGCAGGGAGTTTGCGCCAAACCTGCAGCGATTGCCGTAGCGGGGGATTTACTCTTCTTGAAGTGCTTTTGGTTGTAGGGCTCTTAGTCGTTTTTGGAAGTCTTGCTTGGCCTGCACTGCGGTTTACCTTGGCCAATCAACGTCTTCGCGCGGCAGCAGAGCAAATCCGCGTGGAGTGGACTCGAGCTCGTCTGGCAGCGATTAAGAACCAAACGCCCTACATCTTTCGTTATGTATCGGGCGGCGCTACCTACGTTGTTGAGCCGATGACAACTGGAAGCTGGGGAAGTTTGTCAACACTGGTTAGCTGGGATCAAGCTTATCCAGCAACAGCAGGGTCAGACCGCGGGGGCGAGCTTGGGGGTTTTTTTGGCTCATCCACCGGCGGCAGCGCAACGCGCTCTTTGCCGGAGGGCATCCGTTTCTTCGCGGGCCAAACAGCCTTGGAGGAGCGAGCCCAAACGATTTTGGAAGAGTGGACTGCCGCCACCGGTCAGTTTGCTCTTGTTCAGGAGGAATCCGTAGTGTTTTTCCCTGACGGAACAGTAACGGATGCAGAAGTGATCTTAGAAAATGATCAGGGACGACAAATTAACGTTTGGGTACGGGGGCTGACCGGCGTGGTACAAGTGGGCCGGGTAGTCCGCGGCGATGGGTCCGTCGGTTGGCGGCCATAAGCTCACTTCACAAAATTTGAGAGATTTAAAAATAAGCCGGTGTCCGGCTCATGGTCACAATATTGAAGGCAGAAAATATTACTTCCGGAAAGTCTCGTGGTATCAATCCTTGCGGTGTCGGCCGGGCGTTGAGCGATCGAGCTTTGTTGGCAGGAAACCTAATGAGCCAGACGCGGCGACCGTCCATAGGCCTGCATGGGCGTTTTCAACTTGGTGGGATGGTTGGAAGCCCCCGCAGGTCCAAACCAAACCGCAGCTCCTCCGGGAGTCGATTTGCGGTTGGCTTCTCACTTCTGGAAGTCATTTTGGCACTTGCCATTTTGGCTGGGGCCCTGGCGATCCTGACCGAGGTGGCTCGGATGGCGATGCACAACGCAGGTCGCGCCCGCGATTTGGCTCAGGCCCAACTTTTGTGCGAAGGCAAACTTGCGGAAATCCTTGCTGGGATCGAGCCAGCCGAACCAGTAAGTGCTGTCCCATTTGACACCGGACAGGTACCGGACTGGCTCTATTCCGTGGAAGTCGCTTCCTTAGATGTCGACGGGTTAATCGAAGTACGAGTTACAGTGGAGCAAGATCTTCCTCCGGAAAGACGGCCGGTACGATGGACGCTTGTACGGTGGATGGTCGATCCGGCAACTGGAGCCGAAGTGGATCTTGTCGCTCAGGCCGAAGCCTCGGCACAAGGTAGCCAGGTACTGGGAACTTCTGGTGGCACGGAAACGGCAACTTCCCGCGAAGCAGGAGAAACCGGGGGAGCCAGCCGAAGCCCTGCGTCCGGAGGCTCCGGCGGGCAACAAAGTGGAACCGTTCCCAGTGGCACCTTGTCGCCTTCTGGATCCACGCAGAGCGGAGGTAGGTTGTCTCCCGGAGGTGGTTCTCCAGAGTCAGAATTCCCCTCAGGATCTTGGCCCGGGGAGGAGAGACGCGTCCCGACGCCACCAGCTCAAGACGCGCCGGCAACAAGGCGGTAACAGTGCCCCTGACCGCATTAAAAAACAGGTTCTTGCGCGTACCGCCGGGATAGAAAAGTGACTTCACACTGAGGAAAAGGACCAAACAGCTGATCGGTGATCATCCTCGAGTGGGGCTGTTGATGGTGGAGCATATTCGGAAGAAATCGAAGCAAATTCTAACAGGCAGATCGGAATTGCCAGCGCGCGCAAGACCCAGGCATTTGTTGACGAAATTGGCCGTGGAAAATCAAAAGATGAGTGGCTTTCGCTGCCGTGCGGGCTGCTTGCCTGCGCAAAGCTGGTTTGGTGCGGCAAGAATAAGTGCCGGCTTCACTTTGCTTGAGCTGGTATTGGTTTTCGGGCTATCGGTGCTTGTGCTTGGTGCCATTGCCCTAGCGATCGATCTTCATCTTCGGGTGGCGTTTTTGGGAAGGCAGCGTGTGGAAGAGGCTCAACTTGCTCGGGTGCTCTTGCAGCAAATTGCAGAGGATATCCGCGCCGCCATTCCGCCCCAAAGCGTGGACGTAAATAAACTGGCCAAAACTTTAAGCTCCCTCGTAGAAAGCGTGGATAGCGCAGCCCTGGAAGGCATCCTCGGCACGAGCGGTCCGGCGCCTAGTGGCAGCAGGTCTAGTTCATCGGCTGAGGGAAATCAGGCCGGGAGCTCTTCATCAACGGCCTCTGCCGAGGAGGGCGAGCAAACACAGGATTCCGGGGAGACCATTCTGGGACTTCCGCGCTCGGTTCCGGGGCTTTTTGGAGGCTCGGATTGGCTTCAAGTAGACGTAAGCCGGTTGCCTCGGCCGGAAGAATATCAACACTACGCCTTGGGGACAGGCCAGCATGATTGGGAACTTGACCGCCTCAGCGAAGTAAAGACAGTGCTGTACGGTTTGATGATCCCAGGCAGTACGATGAGCATGTCTCACACCTTGGTCGCGGCGGAAGAATGGGGGTTGTACCGCGACGTGGTGGACCGGGCAACGGGATCCTTGGCCAGTCAGCAGAACATTCTTGATCAAAAAGTGCGAAGCACCGGTCCCCTGGCTCCAGAGGTGGTATGGCTTGAATTTGCTTACTTCGATGGATCGCAGTGGTACGATTCGTGGGATAGCGAAACGCAAGGTGGGCTGCCGGTTGCAGTAGAAGTAATCATTGGCCTGGACATGTCCCGAAGCCAATTGAGCCTCCGATCGGGCCAGATGGATGTAGCACCGGCAGAGCCGACGGTTCTTTATCGAACCGTTGTTTACTTGCCGGTGGCTCAGGCCGCGTCAACGGCCAGCACCTCTGAGGCGATAATAACGGAGCAATAAACAACGCCGAAAATTGGCAAGTTAGTTAATTAGCATCCGAATCAAGCGTAGCAAATAACCTCAGGAAAGATCGCTAGGAGGTGGTAATTCCGGGAATATTCCTTCCCAATATGAACGCCGCCATCTAGGGGTACCTGTTCGATGTTTCGACAACGGAGAACAAAACACCGCCGGCGCCGTGTGCATGCATTGGTTCTTGTTATGGTGCTGGCTGTAGTGCCGATCCTAAGCCTTGTGGCATTCACATACTCCGAGCTCATGATGGTAGAGTACGAAGCGGCGCTGATCTCCGGACGCCGTGCTCAGGCGCGAGAGTTAGCCCTTTCCGGTGTGGATGCTGTGCGGATGTTCCTTACGCTGGACGGCGAGATACAAGCGCAAGCTGGCGGTGTTTATGACAACCCGGCAATTTGGCTTGATCGAATCGTTGTGGATGACTCGGATCCCCGCCGCATTGGGCGATTTTCGCTTCTGGCGCCGGCCCTGCGGGATGGTGTCTATACCGGAGTGCGCCACGGAATTCAGGACGAATCGGTGCGACTCAACCTTAATACTCTCTTGGTAATCGACCGACAATTCCCGGGAGCAGGCAGAGCGCTGCTCATGGGTTTGCCGGGAATGACGGAAGATGTAGCCGATGCCATCTTGGATTGGATGGATGGTGATGACGAACCGCGCGAATTTGGCTGCGAAGCCGAGTACTACCTGAGCCTCGATCCTCCGTACGAGCCCAAGAACGGACCCCTGGATACGATCGAAGAGTTGCTCCTGGTGCGGGGTGTTAGCCCTGAGCTGTTGTTTGGCGCCGATACGAATCGAAGCGGCATGCTTGACGCGGGAGACGCGGATCCGAACTCCATCGGCACGCTTCAGGGATTGGGTGAGGAGGCGTACCTAGGATGGGCCAGTTACCTTACTTTGTGGAGTATGGAGCTTAACTTAAAGAGCGATCAATCCCCGAAAATTTACGTCAACAAGGACGACCTCGAGCAGTTATACTCCGAGGTGGAAGAAGTCTTGGGCACGGACTGGGCAAGATTCATTGTGGCCTATCGTCAACAAGAAGGGCAGGAGCAGGGTAGTTCGCGCGACAACCGGGAAGTAGAGGGGGGGGAGCAAAACGCCGAGGGCCGGGAAAATCCGGAGAGGGATTCGCGATCGCAACCCGACTTGGAAGGCGCTGGAGAGATCGACTTCAGTCGGCCCCCGCGCACACGAATCAGGACCATCTTAGACCTAATTGGCAGCGAAGTTCGGGTGCGATTCGCGGGAGAGGAAGAACCACGTGTCCTTGCCTCTCCTTGCCCCAATGAGCCCGCTGCTATCGCCATCCACTTGCCCCTACTCATGGAACATTTGACGGCCGTGGATACCCCTGTAATTTTCGGCCGAATCAACATCAACCAAGCCCCTCGGGCTGTGCTGCAGGGTATTCCGGGCATGACCGACACCATCATCGAGGAGATCCTCAGCCGCCGTCCACAAGATCCGACCCAGGCTGATGTGCTTTATCGTCACGAAACGTGGATCCTCTGCGAGGGCATCGTCAGTTTGGAAGAAATGAAAGCGTTGATGCCTTTTGTCTGCGCTGGTGGTTGCGTTTATCGGGTGCAGGTAGTGGGTTATTTTGACGGTGGCGGACCGTTTGCACGGGTGGAGGTCATTGTGGATGCAAGTAAGCTGCCGCCTCGAATTATCTTCTGGCGCGACCTCAGTCATTTGGGCTTAGGCTGGGAGCGCGGAAGTCAGCCGAGCAGCCTAGTTATTTGGGGGCCACGGTAGGTTCCCCATAATGTTGGGTCTAAGGGCCAATCAGGCCGAAATCTTCGAGCAATTTTCGGCCGCAGGAGTCGACTTTTGCAAAGGGAACTACTCGACCCGCTCCTGCGTGCGTAGCAATAATGAAAAGGATTAGTGGTTTTGGCTAGGGTTTGGGGTCTGTGGAAAGACGCTCGGAAAGCTTAAGTTAGCGTTCAGGTCAGGAGGGTTCGCCGGCTTAAGGGGATTCGTGGTAGGGCGCGGGAGCTTCGAAATTCGCGGACTGCTTTGGCAACAGGCCACCCCGCCGGTACTTGTTTTGCCTTGAGTCCGTCAAAACTTTAAGAAAGGTGGGTGGCAATGAGTCGGGTAGTAGCCTTTGAGTGGAGTCCTGAACAGCTCAGGGTCATCCTGGCACGGGTCAGGCGAAACTCCGTTAATGTCGAGCGGCTATGGAGTATTTCCTTACCCAGCACGCCTGAGGAGCGAGATCAACCGGAGACACCTCTTTCGGCTAAGTTGGCTGAGCAGATTGGCGAGGCGCTAGGGCGGCTTTCCGTGAGCCGGGCCGAGGCCTTTGTGGTGGTAAGCCGCGCCCATGTGGAGCTTCGTCAACTCAATCTGCCGCCCGTCCCGGACGAAGAGTTGCCGGATATAGTGCGTTTTCAAGCCGCCCGGGAATTTACGTCGGTGGAGGAAGACTGGCCGGTTGATTATCTCCCTTTGGACAGCGATCCCTCGCAACCGCGAAGTGTGCTGGCGGCAGCGATTCAGCCCACGCTCCTAACCCGGATCGAGCAGGTTTGCCTCAAGCACCGGTTGCGCCTGACCCGGATCGGCGTGCGGCCGTTTACTGCGGCTTCGCTCATCTTGCGAGTAGAACAACAAGCGCGGGTGAGCCCCACGCTCGTTGTGGGACTTTTTGCTGACGAGGCCGACTTGTCGCTGCTTCTTGACGGGCAGGTGGTTCTCAGCCGATGTGCCCGGCTGCACGGCGATCCGCTTTCCGACGAAGCGGGAGCGGCGGATTTGATCGGTCAGATCCGTCGAACCATGGCCGCAGGGCAGGGAATGCTAGGATCGCGCCGCGTGGAGAAAGTAATTGTCTGCGGGGCAGGTTCCGCCATGGAGGCCTTGGCCAACAGATTGCGGGGGGACCTTCGCCAAGAGGTGGCGATTTTCGATCCTAGTGTCCTCCCCGCTGTGGCCGGGGTGTTGGAGCCGCTGAGCAAGGAAAATTTGGGACAGTTTGTCCCCTTGCTCGGGATTATCGAGGAACACATCGGTTTAGCTCCGCGTTCCCTCGATTTTGTCAGTCCGCGACGTCCGCCCGCTCCGCCTTCACGTCGGCCTTATGTGGTGGCTGGTCTCCTTACGTCGGCTTTTCTCCTTGCGGGTGTGTTCGTTTACGGTTATGCGAGGGATGTTGCTTTGCGCGAGGAAATCCGTACCTTACAAAGCCGGCAGAAGGCTTTGGAAACCCGGGAACGCGAGGTGGCGCAGTTGGAGCAGCGGGTGGAGGAAATCGCCTCTTGGGACGGTGAGTCCATCAATTGGCTTGATGAGCTGTTCCGGCTGGCTACGAGACTGCCGGGCAGTCAGGAGCTAATGTTGCGCCAAATTAAGTGTACGTCGATTGTGGGAGGTGGGCAGATCGAACTGGATGGCGTTGCCCGGTCCCTTGAGGCCATTCGCCAGGCAGAAGTTGGACTACAAGATGCCACCCACGCGGTGGCGGGCAGAAGCAAAAACGAGCTCCCATCACCCGGGCATTACCGCTACGAGTTTCGCTCGGCCATTCGCATCCAAAAGCAGCCGGAAAAAACCACACAGGCCCCGGCCGGACGCGCCGCTGCCACGCGATTGCAACGATCACCCTTGATGCCACGTCGGGGGGAGCCATGATTGGTTTGACGCGACGGGAAATGATCTTAGCTGTGGTGACCGGCGTCCTATTGCTCTCGCTGGCCGGTCGCACCCTGTGGACGGAGTTTTTCGGGGTCGGCCGCCAACTGAGGCAGTTACGAGTTAATCTCCAGCAACAGGTGTCCCGGCTGGAAAATCGGGTAGCCCGTCAGAAAAAACTAGAGGCGCAACTAGAGACGTTCAAAACTCGTTCCCTACCGGGCGATTCGGCAGTGGCCCGGTCTGTTTACGGGAACTGGCTGCTCGAGGTGGCCAAAAAGTCGGGATGGCGAAACACCTTCCTCGACATTGGGGACTCCCGGGCCGGCGGTTTTTATTCCAGCCTGCGCTTCAATTTGAAAGGCGAGACAAATTGGGATGGCCTCGTGCAGTTTTTGTACGCCTTTTACGCCAACAACTGGCTGCATCGGATCCGGTCACTCAGTTTGCAGCCCAAGGAGCGGGGCGAGCAAATGGAGATCAATCTCAGTGTGGAGGCGATCGCTCTCCACGATGCTGCTTCGGGAACCTCTCTGCCGACACTTCCGCCGCTAACTTTGTCCGCTGGTGACCAGCAGACATATCGGAAGGCTTTAGCTCAGCGAAACCTTTTTGCCCCGTATAGTCCGCCCCGTGAACCACCGCGGCCCGTGGTGAGTTCCCCGCCGGTGAGTACTCCACCGCCTCCTCCGCCGTTCGATGCGAGTCGCTTCGCGTTTCTCACGGGGATCGTGGGCCCTCCGGATCAGTTGGAAGCTTGGATTTATAGTCGGGCGGAAGGCAAACTGTACGTCCTTCGGGAGGGAGACCGCTTTCAGTTGGGACTTTTGCGGGGCCAGCTTGTTCGCGTGGAGTTGAGAGCGGTGGAAATCGAGTCGGAGGGCCGTCGGTGGCGTGTGGCCATCGGGGAAAGTCTGCGACCAACCATGGCGAGCCCAGCCTCCCCAGAAGTAGGGTTACTACCTCGCCCGGCGACTCCCCCTGATTCCACCGTTGTCCCTGTTCAAGGCGGTGGTCCTTCACTTCCTGAACAGGGTCCACTGACGCCTGCTTCCGGATGACTTTTTGGGTCATTTTTCTGTGAGGGTTCTTCGTTTCCCCCAACAGCGCAGCCGCTTGCGGTGGTCTTGCACCCCCCTCTTTCATAAGGTCGGCTCCGGCTCGGGTGCTTCGGATGGCAAATTCTCGATCGGTAACACTGGTTGCACAGGAATTCGCACCGTGATCGTTTTCCCCTCTTCGCGAATGATTTGGCCGCCCGACTGTTCGATACATTTCTTAGCCAGTTGACACAAAATATCCACCTGCGCTGTAATTGTCATCTCCTGGGGCAATTGCGGCCGTGTCTTGTTGACGTAGCGGTCCACCACCTGATTTTGGGGAAAGTCGCGAATGTGACTCCATCCTCGCCAAGCGCCAATAATGGTGCCTGCCGTCGCTGCATTGCAATCGGCGTCGTGCCCCAAGGCCATAGCATATTGAAGGGTGCGATAGAAATCACCGTTCCCATAAAGAAGGGCAAGAACCACAAAAGCACCGTTAACCGGTGTAGAATTGTCGTTCCATTTCCGCCGCACAAACCATTCGTTGTGGATTTGTTGACGCGCAGCCTTCCAATCCGGCCCACATGAGCGATAGGCTTTCTGGGCATCGGCAACGGCGAGCCGAAGTGCCGCGCGGGGATCCATGGCGGGAAGTGCTTTTTCCACGAGCTCCTGCACCGATCCGCGGTGGAAGAAGCTCAGGCTCACCATGGATGCCCAAAACTGGGCCGCTTGCAGTGGCTCCCCGGAGACGGCAATTCGTGCATAGTGCACGGCCAGACGCGCTGCTTGCTGCGGAAGCCCCGGAGCCACCAACCCATAGGATTCCACGGCAAATTGCCCTGAGAGGTTGTACCACGCGTGCGGATTTCTGCGGAAATCACCTGTTTCCGGGGGGAAAACACCGGCCTCTATCAATTCGCGGGCTGCTTTGTTGGCTCGCCAAATCCCGCTATTCATATTTTCCCGCCAGATTTCCGCAAGCCGCGGATACGGGAGGAACAAGGCCCCCTCTTGGTGCATGAACCAGAGATGCGTCCATTCGATGTCGTTATCGTCGTCGCTCCGCGCTCCCTCGGCGAGGAAAGTAAACTCCGGCAGCTCATCCCGCGGATGATCCCGATGTTTGAACTCGTGAGGCAGGCCCTCGAGGCCCCCGATTAGCATCCCGATCCATCCCCCGAAAATTCGGTCTCGCAGTTCTTCCGCCGACATTTCTTGCCACTCATGATTCTGAGCCCGTGAGTGGACACCGCCCCAACCAGAAATCAACACCATCACAAAAATAATCCACAGAGGCGGAAGCCTCTTGGCTGAAAATTTTGCCCCACGGTAGAAGGATAACCCGCGCAAGTTTTTCACAAATCACCTCTTCCAACGCGTGGCTAAAGTAGTCCTTTCATTTTCGGACCGGACTTGAGCACCTAGTAACTGACACTAAGTCTAATGACAGCGCTGTCATCGGGATGAAGCACGGTCGGATCGTGCCTGAAAGAGAGTTTTCTCCCGAAAATATACCCTCCTTCCACGCGCCACGAAATGCGCAGGGGGGCCTTTTGCTCGATGCCGGCTAAAAGGCGAAAGTCGCGATAGGTGGCCACATCGCGCACGCCGGTCGCTCTTTCCACCGACCAGGTACCTCCACCGAATTCCCCCGCAAGGTATAGCCAATTTTCTGCCCCCGGCCTTTCCAACCAGCCCCAAGAAAGCTTGCGGGCTACGCGCGGGCGGGGCATGATAAGTTCTAACACCCAATCGGCATGCGGTTGCCAAACGAGCCCAGCCACCGGAACGACTCCCACATCCTCGCGGTCCAAATAGGCAGCACCAAAACTAAAAATTAATGTCGGCTTCCACTGAAACACGCCAATCACATGGGCGCCAAGCCGGAATGTGGACGAATCCACAAAAGCAAAATCCCCGAAAAGTCCCGGGTTTATTCCCACATCGATCATCCAGTATCGGGAGAGCTTAGGTAACCAGCGGATGTGAAAATAAGTATCGTAGAGCCGGGCTGGTAAATCTGTCACCTCCGGCCCTTGCAGAAAGTACACTGCCCCGCCGGGGGTTAGCACCAGCGGCTTCCCGATGTCCGGAAAGGGAAGGCCCCAAACCGACTTAATTTCCCACTGAAAAAAACCGAATTCTTCTTCTCCGCCGGGGGCCACCCATGTTTGATGGCCGATAAGTCGCTGAAATGGTCCTGCTCGAACCGCCGGTGTCAAAAGCAGCGAAACATCCGGCTCCGACTTTGGCGGCGTGGCCTCCGTGGGGGGTGCGACGATGGGATCGTTAAAACGAATCGGCTGGCTTGGCCCAAGGTAAATCGTCTCCGGTTCAGAGGCCGGAAGCGCCGTCGGAAACTGTGCCTCGCACACGTGATTCGGTACTACCAGCCCCAAAAATATAAGGAGCCCAATTAGCCTGCGACGTTTCACAATAAGCGGGGTTCCGTCCATTTGCTAGTTAGGGAGCTTCACAACATGGCCCCTAGGTCGTCACGGATTGAATTCTCAATTACTAACTCGTTGACAAATTAGGTGTTGGGAAAGATGAGTGCGCCTCGGCGGAACGAAAAGCTTTGCTTAGAAGCTTCCGGTTGGTTCGACATTGTCGAAAAATCGCTACGTTGTTTTTGCAGACTGCAGTGAATCACGAAAGGCCCGCAGACAACTTTGTAAGTGAGCGTGCTTGTTGTGATGGCTCAGCCATGGGGTTAATTCTCGTCGACGATTCCCACGGCGGACGGCTTTCCGTGGCCTGCCCGGACTAGATTAGTATGCTAAAGCCCCCCGGATGTAAATCGTTGAATTGGGACGAAAAGCCGGTAAAGCTGGCTGACTGATGGGTTCCACGTAGACAAGCTCCCGACCGAATGCGCCACCAATTTCTATTAATCCGGTAACTTGCCGCACCGAAGTAAATTCCAGCCCCACCCCCACGCGAAAGTCATTGTAGTCTACCTCGTAAGCGTGAGGACCGTATCCTGGCGCCTTCAATTCTACCGTCCAAGCATCACCCCCGTACTCGCCTCGCAGGTAGAGCCACCATTCGACGGCGGTGTATCCGGGCAACCGAACTGCCAAACGGGGATTTGGAAAGACCGCTTCCAATTTTGAGTCATTAGTGGGTGTCCACACCAAGCCCCCAGCCGGGAGGATTTTCACACGATTGCGATCAAGATACCACACGCCGAGCTTGAGCTTAAGATCGGGGGCCAAGCTGATCACGCCAAGTCCCCGACCTTGGAGTCGAAGCGATTCTTCGACCCACTGCTGAAAGTCCGAGTAAACGCCCACACGTACTGCAAGTTCCGCCCCCACCAGTTGGCTCAATTGGGGATACCAAGCGCTTTCTAAGAAGGCCTCGTAGGTTTGAGGTGGAAGTTCTGCCGGTGGTTGCTTCGGGCCATTCCAAAACTGAAAAGCAAAGCCGGGGGTAATAAAAAGTGGCCAATCGAGCTGGCCAATTGGCACCGCGAAGGTGGCCGTTAATTCCACATCGGTTAGTCCCAGCTCTTTTGCCCCATCCCCGGGCATCCAAACGGTGTCCACGCTGACCGTCTCGAGAAAGCGTCGCGCCTGCGACCAAGTTTCCTGAATCCTGGGAAAAACTGTGGGACCGGCCGGTTCAGTGAATAAACCTGGCGGCGGCGTTGTCCCTGGCGGAGCAAAAGGAT
The DNA here is from genome assembly GCA_938084835.1 of uncultured Thermoguttaceae bacterium. Classification (GTDB taxonomy): domain Bacteria; phylum Planctomycetota; class Planctomycetia; order Pirellulales; family Thermoguttaceae; genus DTLM01. Next base: position 290,012 of record CALKER010000017.1, on the reverse strand, counting down.
CCCAATTGGGCGGAATCCCTGTGCCAGGCGAAGGACTCACGCTTGGCGGAGCCGTTGGCACAAGCGGTGTGCCTCCTTGTGGCATAACGCTTTGCTGAGCCAGCGTGACCGACTGTGGACCCCCTCCGCCGGAAGTAGGAGCCGCGATGATGCTTCCTGAAACACCACCCCCACCCGTGTAAGGGATGACTCCGCTCCCTGTCTGCCCAACGCCGGCGGATAATCCAACTCCGGCACTTCCGGCCTGATGGAACGACACGGCCTGCCCCGTCGATTGGACCGCAAAACGCCCGGGCCCTAAAAAGTCCGTGGAATTTTCCCTCATAGCTCGGGGACCAGTTGGGCTTGCGGGTGACTGGCTGAACTGGGATGTTTCGCTGGGAAAATAAATTCGCTGTGCGCAGGCCCTTTGCCAAAGACCCTGGGAGAAGGCAATCCCTAAGCTGGCCCCTAATACCACCGAAAAATTAATACTGTGGTTCAGAGGGTGAACCTGACTTCGCCAAGTCCTCATGAGGGCTCTTAGCGCATCGGCGAAAATGGGCGCCATCACCACCCCTCATCTTGGAGAGGAATCTCGACCTCCGAGAATCATCTGCCGAGGTGCTCCAACATCTGCGAACACCACTTCCAGCGCACTTGGAACTAGCGCGTTGGGAAGGAATCCGACATTTGGTCGCGTGAAAAGTTCCACGTGCTGCAAAAAAGAAACCCCATCGACCGACCCCCCGCTTCGGCAAGAATTCCACGCCACAGCCGGGAAAAAACAAAAAGATCACAAAAAATATGATACTTCGAACACATTAGTCCGCCGACAGGGTCAGAAGAGAGCCTCCAGAAGCGGAGGGTGCGGGACTCGAACCCGCAACCCCTTTCGGGGCACCACATCTCCAGTGTGGCTCCTCACCAATTCGGATACCCTCCGTCCAAAGATTACGCGGCTCGGCCAAAATTCTTGTTTGTGCTTTGGTAATATTGTTGCTGGATTCGTCTAGCATATCAACCCCGATGAGTGCCGCTTGATTTCCATGCCGATAAAGCTCACGCGGACACTTCACCAAAGCGGACACTTCACCAAATTTGCGCCAAAAGACGATACACGGTTCCGATTTCCCCCACTATTGAAGGGTGCGGCATAACTTTTTGCTCAGGTTGATTGGAGACGGGGAACTTTTAAGGGGGTCTCTCTCATTTTTTATTTTTACGATTACCCAGGGTATTGATGCTTCTAATACGGGATATTTGATCCTTCTAATATTCTCAGAAGCGAAATCTGCAAGTAATCATAGGAGCGAAATCTTCAACCCGGGGAATTGCCCGCAATTCCTGAGGGTCGTGACTCTTCACCTGAACTACCTTTAGCACTCCTAAGGTAACGCTTCACGATACTCACCCGGGACACGCAAAAGACTCAACTTCGACAAGTTGCTAGGCGACGAGATTGAGGGCTTAATCACATTTTGGCACAACCGGGCTTTTCAGCCGGGCTCTTCCCACAGAAAATCTCCGCGAGGTGATCGTCCCCGGAATTTAATACTGGAAAGGCTCTGCGACAGCTTTTTTAATACTGAATTAATACTGAAAAAGTGTTCGAAAGCCTTCTTTCGAGCGGTTTTCATGGGGAAATTGTGGTATCTATTCGCTGGTTGAAGGGGTTAAAACCAATTTCGTCGCGCTTTGGAGGTGCCTTGACAGTCCGAGCACCGACCACAAGATAGCAGCCTACCGAGCGTTGGAAATGGGACATCCCTGATTGAACAAAGTAGGATACGTGGGATAGATCGGTTATCTAAGTGGCGGCGGCTCTTGCCGGCTCGAGCCATTGAAAATCTGGGTGGAGAGGCCTTAGGAGGACACCGAAGGTATCCGTGCCGTACAATCCACGTGGATATTACCGCCAGAAGCCGGAGAGGATTCGGTGCCCAAAGTCGGAGAGGATTTGGTATGGTACGGAGGAAAGCTGCCGGCCCCGCTCCGGAGTTGCAGAAGGGCGCCTCGGGATTCTTCTTAACGTATGAACTCCGGGTCCGAAAATTTTTGGCACACATGCTGGCTGCGACTCGCCGCGGGGGAACTTGTTCTTGAACTCAATTTTCTTGCATAGAACGGAGAGGGTTGTGTGCTCCTTTTTAGAAAGAAATTCCTGCCTGCCATCCGTAGTGGAGAGAAGAAGCAAACCCTACGCTTTTGGAAGTGGCGACTAATGCGGGCAGGACAGCGAAGTTATATCCCGGGGGTGGGTCGCATTATCGTCGCCTCGGTCGAGGAAGTGCAGCTGGACGACCTCACCGAAGATGATGCCATCGCCGATGGCTTCTCCTCTTTGGAAGAGCTGAAGCGGGAACTGGCCGAAATCTACCCCGCACACTATTCTCAAGGGCGAAGGCTTTTTCGCATCTGTTTCGAGTTGCTGCCGAAAAATGAAACCACACCGCTCGGCGGTGTTCCAGCCGAGGCGGCAGTTGCAAACGGGGAAAGAGAGCTCGCTCACCCGAACCAACCCGGGTTTTTTGAGGGCTCCAAACTTCCTCCACAACCAGGCCAACCTTAATTTTTTACGCGTCTTGGTGCCGCTTCCAAACTTGCCTTGTTGCTATTTTGCTTCGGGAGTATGGCGGTACTTATTTGGCAGGCTGCTGTGTGCCAAGCTTCCCCATGAGTCAACACGGGTGACTTTAGTTGGCCCCGTACTGCCGGGGTATACGTCGCGTCCCCCACTTCCACGCTTAGAAATGTCTTGCTGGCCTACGATGGCCTATCCACGCGTTTAGGAGACATGCATCTTCGCCTGACTTGGGCCGGCCTCAGAGGTGGTCTGTCTACGCGCATAGGGGACATGGCCCTTCAAACGCTCTTCTTACCCAGCAACCAGCGGTCTGTCTACGCGCACAGGAAACATGGGAAGCTTTACCGCGGATGGGTGATTTTGGTTCCGAGAAGGTCAAGGAACTTCGCAAGCCACATCGGGTGGGCTGGCCACGCAGGAGCGGTGACCAGATTTCCTTCCACATAGGCCTGATCAAATGGCACCTCCACAAAAGTACCCCCGGCAGCAGTTACCTCGGGCCCGACGGCCGGGTAGGCGGTGAGGATTCGCCCTTTGACCACGCCGGCAGCGGTCAGAAGCTGAATCCCGTGACAGATGGCCGCGATCGGTTTCCGAGCCTCGGCCATCGCGCGAATGATCTCAATTACCCGACTATTCAGTCGGAGGTACTCTGGTGCCCGTCCCCCTGGCAGAAGCAACCCATCATAGTTTCCCGGCACCACTGCGTCGAAGTCGGCATTGAGGGTAAAATTGTGCCCTCGCCATTCACTGTACGTTTGTGCGCCATCGAAGTCGTGGACAGCCGTACGGACTTGCTCACCCTTTTTCTTTCCCGGACAGACGGCATCAACTTGATGTCCTACCATTTGCAAAGCCTGGAAGGGCACCATCACCTCGTAGTCTTCTACATAGTCACCGACGATCATTAAGATTCGCATTGATGTGGCTCCTTCCCTGCGAGGTTTCACCGAGCAACACAGTGCCAACTGCCGAGTTCTAAATCCGCTGTGGTGAAGCTCTCTCTTGTTTTTTCCACATCCCTAGGCCAGTGGTTTCCGCGCTCCCGAGCATCACCCACAAAATCGCCCCGAAAGGCGAAGACCTCCGGGGCGAATGCTCGTCCATTCAACGCGTCAGTATCAGGCCTACATTTCAGCGAGTGGATGCATCGTGGATCAAAGCCATGGGGCTCCAACTGTGCGGCTTAGCTATTGCAGCAGGCGGCCTAAAAAGCTCAATAATTTAGGCATCGCCCGCGGCGATAGCAGCATGAGCTGCGGCCAACCGGGCCACAGGCACCCGATAGGGTGAACAGCTCACATAATCGAATCTGAGTTTGTAGCAGAATGCCACCGAAGCCGGATCCCCTCCTTGTTCGCCGCAGATTCCGATTTTCAGATTTGGCCGCACCGCACGGCCGCGCTCCACCGCCATCTGCATCAACTGCCCTACCCCTTCCACGTCGATGGTTTGGAACGGATCAAAATCCAAAATCCGCTTCTCAAGGTAAGTGGGCAGGAACCCACCGATATCATCGCGGCTAAATCCATAGCACATTTGAGTCAGATCGTTCGTGCCGAAGGAGAAGAACTCCGCCGAGCGGGCCATCTGGTCACTCAAAATAGCGGCGCGAGGAACTTCGATCATCGTGCCATACGGACAGTCGATGCTTAGGCCAAATTCCTCTTCTACTTCCTTTTTCACCCGGTCGAAAATTGGGCGGAGAAACTCAAGTTCCTTCACCGTGCAGGTCACCGGGACCATAAGTTCCGGCTTTGGATTCTTGCCCTCCTTTTTGAGGGAGGCGGCGGCACGCAGAAGGGCCCGGATCTGCATCTCCGTTAAATAGGGGTAACTAATCCCCAAACGGACGCCACGGTGACCCATCATCGGGTTGACTTCATGGAGCGATTCCCCGCGTTTTTTCACTTCTTCCAAGGTAGTACCCAGTGCCTGTGCAAGCTCCAGCTGGGCTGATTCGCCTTTAGGCACAAACTCGTGAAGGGGAGGGTCAAGCAGCCGTACCGTTACCGGAAGCCCGTCCATGACTTCGAGCGTAGCGCGGATGTCCCGCTCCACGTACGGAGCCAGTTCGTCTATCGCCTGGCGTCTTTCCTCGTCCGTTGTAGCGTGGATCAGCTTGCGAAGGATAAACAGCGGCTCTTCGCTTCCTGCTCCATAGAACATATGTTCGATGCGGAAAAGTCCAATGCCTTCCGCGCCGAATTTCCGCGCGGTCGCGGCATCGGCCGGGGTATCAGCATTGGTTCGCACACCCATCCGCCGATACTTGTCCACGATCTGCAAAAACTGATGCAAACGCGGATTTTCCCCGGCATCGATCAGAGGGAGCCGACCCTCGTAAACGTAACCCCGGGTGCCATTAAGTGTGAGGACATCGCCTTCGCGATAGACTTTTCCGTCCACGCGCATTTCTTTGGCAACCGAGTCAACTTCGATAGAGGCAGCGCCCACGATGCAACATTTACCCCAGCCGCGGGCCACAAGCGCGGCATGACAGGTCATCCCCCCTCGCGAAGTAAGAATTCCTACCGCCGCCCGCATTCCTTCGACATCTTCTGGGCTAGTCTCTTCGCGGACGAGAATCACCTTCTCTTTCTGCTGCGCCCAGAGGACGGCATCCTCGGAGGTGAAGACAATTCGTCCGCAAGCGCCCCCCGGTCCTGCTGGAAGGCCCTTGGCTATTGGTTTGAAATTTCGCTCTTGGGCAGGGTCCACAATGGGATGGAGGAGTTCGTCAAGTTGGGCGGGTTCCACACGCCGCACGGCCGTACGCTCGTCGATTAGGCCCTCTGCCAACATATCCATGGCGATATTAAGCGCCGCCGTTCCCGTCCGCTTACCTGCCCGACACTGCAGCACGTAAAGCTTGCCTTCCTCGATGGTAAACTCGATGTCCTGCATGTCGCCGTAATGACGCTCGAGGATTTCCCGCACGCGCTCCAACTGGGCGTAAATTTCGGGGAACTCTTCCTCCAACGTGGGCAAATGTTTATTTTGTTCGCTTTTGCTTGCGGCATTAAGCGGGCAAGGGGTGCGAATACCGGCTACCACGTCCTCGCCCTGAGCGTTCGGCAACCATTCCCCGTAAAACACGTTTTCGCCGGTAGCAGGGTTGCGAGTAAAACAAACCCCCGTTCCTGAGGTATTTCCCTTATTGCCGAAGACCATACTCTGCACATTGCACGCCGTCCCCCAATCATCTGGGATTCCCTCGATCCGCCGGTATGCAACCGCCCGCTTCCCGTTCCAGCTTTTGAATACGGCGGCAATAGCTCCCCACAATTGCTCTTGAGGCTCATCGGGGAACTCTCGCCCCAGTACCTCTTTAACCCTTTGCTTGAACTCGGCGCATAGTTGCTTCAGGTCCTCCGCCGTGAGGTCAAGATCCGATTTATACCCTTTGGCCGTCTTCAGCGCATCCATGATCCGCTCTAGCTGTTGACGAATTCCTTGCCCTTCTCCCGGTTCAATGCCCTCAGCCTTCTCCATCACAACGTCGGAGTACATCATAATCAGGCGCCGATAAGCATCGTAAACAAACCTCTCTGCTTGTGTTCGCGCTACCGGGTCGTTTTCCCGCCCTTTGACCACCGAAGCAATCATCCCCGGAATTGTTCGCGAACAAAGCCCTACGTTGAGGACGGTTTCCATCATGCCCGGCATACTGCGGCGGGCCCCCGATCGGCAGGAGACCAGAAGCGGTTTTTCTGGATCGCCAAATTTGGCACCCATAGTCTTTTCGGTGCGGGCCAAGGCTTCTGCTACCTGGGCGCGAAGCTCGTCATCAAACTTGCCGCCACTTTGGAAGAATCGCGTGCAATACTCGGTGGTGATAGTGAAACCTGCTGGCACCGGCAAACCAATCCGCGCCATTTCCGCTAGATTGGCGCCTTTCCCACCCAGCAGATCACGCATCTCGGCATTGCCTTCGGCTTCATTGGGTCCGAACCAGTAAACGTACTTGTGGGCCATATCCTTTGCCTTTCCCGTGATTGCCTGTCAATTAGGGCTTTTTCCCGGATCTGAACCGCGATTCTGACTTGTCCACTGTCGATTTTTGGCAAATTCCCTTCCCGACGTTATACCCCACCTTAAAAGGGACACGCGCACCCCGCGGAATGTGTGTCTTTATTTAAGCAGCGCCCAATGTCTTGGATGCCAACTAAAATCCCAGGAACCCTCCTGAACCGAGCCTACATCTGCGCCGCCCCCACTTGCGAGGTAACGACCATTTTCCAAACTTCCTAGAAAATCCCAACCCCCCTGCGAAGCCGCGAACCGAGCCTGCATCTCCCCCACAACCCCCGACTTGACCCCATCACTAGAGGGGACTAGTGCCACCGTTGACTTTTTCAGATCCCATTCTCGGAGCATGTCACCCGCGATGGGATTATTGACCGCCACTTAAGTGGTAGCAGCAGGCCCGAATGGCCTCTCCCTTCTCAATCCGACAGAATCCTTGCTTTGAAAGTAGCGGAGATTTTATCGCATGCGGGAACTAGCGTCAAACAGCCCGGTGTGCAAATTGGCCTATCAATACGCGGATTTGCCTCGCAGAGCAATTGCTATGACATCCCCAGAGTTGAAACAAACCCAAATTAGAAGTGCAGAGTCCACGACTCCGTTTGAGATATGCGCGATCTCCCGCTTGACTTAGCGTGCAGACGGCTCATCTAATCGCAAAACCGAAAGGTAACCAGCGGTGAATTCCGATCAGATAGGTCTCCGGGATAAAGAAGAACAAAGAACAACTGATTTGTTTTTCAGCTTCGATTATCAGTGGGAAACAAGGGTAGCCCATCGCGGGTTAAATTTGCCTTTGAGAAAAGGGTGCACGGCCACTAATCGATCTGGACTGAAAACTACTGTTTTTGTAATCTCCCGTAGAGCCAAGAGGTTCAAATGCCGGTCAAAAGTGTAAAGAACTGCTTTCGGGGTCGCATCGCCGGCATTGCAGCTCGCTGGGGCGTGCGTCGCAAAAGGGGAGGCTTTCTTAGAGAGGGAGAAACCTTGGCTGGCGCTTGAAAAAATCCAGATACCGGGGGACACGAAACGTTACAGTGAGGAAATCAATTTTCCGTGAATGCAAACTGCGGAATCTCCCTCTTTAGCTTTGAGTCCAAAAACTACCAGTCCATCGCTAACTTTTCAGCATTTGTCCGAATCGTTCACTCGTCTTTAAGTGTCCAAACCGTAGCATAGTTGGATCCGAAACTCCTTTGCCGATGGCCAGAGAAAAGGTTGGCACCGTTCCGGCGGAAGGTAGCTTGACTCCTTCCCTCAACGCTCCGAGTCTCGTCCTTCCTTTAGGCCTAATTGCGACTATTTTTGTAATTTTGGTTCCGCTTCCTTCTCCGCTGGTGGACATCATTTTGGCGGCAAACATTACTGTCTCAGTAATCATGCTGCTCACCACGGTGTATGTAAGTACTCCGCTGGAATTCAACATTTTCCCGACACTGCTTTTGTGGACCACACTAATCCGGTTGGTCCTTAACGTTGCCACAACCCGACTTATTCTCACACGCGGGCCAACAGAAGGCCTTGACGCAGCCGGCGCAGTAGTGAGGTCGTTTGGGGAGTTTGTGGCCGGGGACAAAATTGTTGTTGGAATGATCATATTCCTGATAATCATAGTGATTCAATTTGTTGTAATCACTAAGGGCGCCACCCGAATCAGCGAGGTTGCTGCCCGATTCGTCCTAGACGGAATGCCAGGCCGGCAGATGGCCATCGATGCTGACTTAAACGCCGGCATAATCGATGAGAAAGAGGCCCAACGCCGCCGCGAGGAAATCGCGCGTCAGGCCGACTTCTTCGGAGCAATGGACGGTGCCAGCAAATTCGTACGCGGCGACGCTATCGCGGGGGTAATTATTACCCTCATTAATGTTATTGGCGGATTGATAATCGGTGTGGGGGAGGGTGGTATGAGCTTCGCCGAGGCGGTTTCAGTCTACACGAAGCTGACAATCGGCGATGGGCTCGTAAGTCAAATTCCCGCCTTTCTTGTGTCGCTAGCCGCAGGTGTGCTGATTACCCGCAGCAGTCATCCTAGTCACCTGCCAACTCAATTCGTGGAGCAGCTTTTCTCGCGTCCGGAAGCTCTTGGAATTGCAGGTGGATTTTTAGGGTTACTTGTATTCACTCAGTTGCCCACCCTTCCTCTTTTGTTGATTGGCGGAAGCTGCGTTGGTTTGGCCACTGTGTTATCGCGTCGAAATGTGCGAAAGAAAGCTGCCGAGCAAGCTGCCAAGCAAGCCGAGGCGGCAAAGCGCCCTGAAGAGAAAATCGAGGATTTCTTGGCCGTTGATCCTTTAGAAATCGAAATCGGTGTGGGACTCATTCGCCTTGCCGATCCCAAGCGGGGCGGAGATCTCCTTGAGAGAATTCAGCGCATTCGTCAACATTTGGCCGCGGACATCGGGATCATTTTGCCTAAGGTTAGGATCCGTGACAATTTCGATCTGGAGCCGAACCAGTACCGCATCAAGCTCCACGGTATCCCGGTGGCTTCGGGAGAAGTCCAGCCAGAGCTTTTGCTGGCTATCGATTCGGGCGTTACTACCGGCAAGATTCCTGGTTCACCCGCGCGTGATCCGGCATTCGGATCCCCAGCTTTGTGGATTGAGCCGCGCTTCCGCGAGGAAGCGGAACTGTATGGTTTTACCGTCGTCGAACCCTCAGCAGTGATTGCCACCCATCTGACGGAAACCGTGCGAAAGCACGCCGACGAGCTCTTGACTCGGGATGCCACCAAGCACTTGGTCGACCAGATCAAGCAGCACTCGCCGGCTACCGTGGAAGAGCTTATTCCCGGCGTGATGAAGCTGGCGGAAGTGCAGCAGGTGCTTCAATTGCTCCTTCGGGAGCAGGTTCCCATCCGCCATCTGGGATTGATTTTGGAAACTTTGGGGGATTATGCACCGCGGACAAAGGATCCGATACTTCTGACGGAATTTGTCCGCGCGCGATTGGGACGAGTTATTTCCGGTAGATATCGTGATCCGGACGGGCAGCTATGGGTCGTCACTTTGGATCCGCGCCTGGAGGACCGAATCCGTGCGGGGGCGGAGTACACAGAGCGGGGACTCCTGGTGCGCATGCCCCCTCAGCAAATAGAGGCCATTTGCCGGAATCTTAGCGTCGCTCTGCAAGAGTTGGCTCGACGTCATAAGCGCTTGATAGTTCTGGTCAGCCCTCAAATTCGCCCCATCGTTAAACAGATTATCGCCGGGTATCTGCCGGATGTGATCGTGCTGAGCTACAACGAAATCACCAGGGACACCCGGGTCGAATCTGTGGCAATGGTGCCGGATTTAGCGTGAGAAGAGCCAAGGGAAGGATGGACAACTTTTAGAAAGCCGTGGCGAAAAAGCCGCGGAACGCTTGCCCCCGGAAGGCAGGGGGAACCAGTACACTGCTGATTGTTGAAGTCCCGGCGTCGCCGGACTCGGGTCTGAAAGGGCTACCATTTGAAAGGCTTCCCAGATAAGCTGCCCTTCGCAGGCTCGTAGGTCCATGTCAATAAGCACGTGGTACGCCGTACCTAACATGCGCGGTCCCAAACCCAACTGGATGATGAATCCAATGACCTGGTGAACCCTATTTCGCACGTCCGAACGGTGTCGGGCCGAACGTTTTTGGTAATAGAAAGATCCTCGGTAACCAAGCGGGGAAATTGAAGGTATTTTGGCAACATGGGCAACGTGGGCAAAAAGAAATTTGAATCTAATCAGTGGCGCGATTTAAACCCCAAGGCATCACTGGGGTAGTACTCACCGAATCAGGTGGGCACAGAGGCTCCTGTGAACCTCCGCATTAAGAAGATCGCACTTTTCGTTTAGCCTACAAAATCGTTAACCTTCCCGCGGGTCGGGGAGCCAGTTTCAACTTTCACATTGGGACTGCTGCAAAGATCCGCCACCGGGCGGTTGAATGAGGACGAAATTTTCCGAGGAGGTTTGCGGTCGGCTATGGAAATCCGCACATACCGGGCAAGCAGTATGCAGGAGGCGATGGAGATAATTCGTCGCGAGCTGGGACCGGATGCCGCGATTCTCCATGCCCGGGAAATTCGTCGGAGTCGCCTTTTTGGTCTTTTGCCCGGTTTGCGGCAGATCGAAGTGACTGCCTGCTGCGGGGTGCGCGTTCCCGCGCGGTTGGCACCGGATTCCGCTTGCGCGGGGGGCTTTTCGCCCGGCGTTCACGCACTCGTTACGCGAGCGGCGCAGACACCGGCGGAAGTGGCCTTGCCCCAAGGCCCTGCCATCTCTTCCCCAAGTTGGTCGCGAGAAATTACCGGCAAGCTCAACGATCTTCATGGGATGGTCCGAGAGCTTTGTCAACGGTCTCGCCGTGGAGGGCACGCAGAGCTGCCCGAGTCACTTTTCCGCATGTTTACTGACTTGATTGAGGCAGATGTGCCGGAAGAACTCGCTCGCGAACTTGTGGAAAGGGTCCGTACCTCCACTACAGGGCCGGAGCTTCATGACCCAAAGCTTCTTCAAACCCATTTAGGCCGGCTTGTAGAGGAGCAGTTGTCGACAACCGGGCCGATCAAGGTGCAACCGGGTCAACGGCGTCTTGTGGCTCTTGTGGGGCCGACGGGTGTGGGGAAGACCACCACAATCGCCAAATTGGCCGCACATTATCGCCTCAGGGAAAGGCGAAACGTTGGGCTAATCACTGTGGACACCTACCGCATCGCAGCGGTGGAGCAATTGCGAACTTATGCAGAGATCATCGATCTGCCCATGCACGTCGTGGCAACACCCCGCGAGATGCGGGAGACCATTCGGCGCGTGGAGCATCTGGACCTCGTTCTCATGGACACGGCCGGACGAAGTCCTCGCGACGAAATCAAATTGCAGGAGCTTAAGGCGTTTCTTACAGAGGCGGGAGCGGATGAAGTGCATCTTGTCCTCAGTGCGGTGGCGGCGCCGCGAACTCTGCAGCTTACAGCCGAACAATTCGCCGCTGTGGGCACGACAGCCCTGATCGTGACGAAACTGGATGAGGCAGGTACCTTAGGCCACTTGCTGCCAGTTCTCCGAAGTTGTCATTTGCCTTTAAGTTATGTGACTACCGGACAAAACGTACCGGACGATATCGAAGTGGCAGAGGTCCAGCGCCTAGCAAGACTATTGCTGGGATGGGAGTCCGTTAAAAGGCGCTGACGTATGGGAGCAAATCTGACCTGAAGCTCTGAAGGCGGCGCTGCCAAATCTAGCATCTAGCACTCCCGGTGGGATACCGGGGCTAGAGGATAGGTTGGTTCTGCGACGTCTCCAACCTCAGAGGTCCAGGCTGCGATGTGGTACTTCTTGATTTAAAGCTTAGAGTTGCGCTGGATGAACTTGTTTGCGTAATCTGGCTCGACCTTTACTCCTCGGCACACTTCACGCAATTAAGGAAGCCAACGTGAAAGAGCATCAGGCGGCCTCATTGGAAAAACAGGGAGTTGGATTAGCCTCAGGAAACACCGCTCGGCACACAAAGCCCATTAGGATCCTGGTAACAGGTTCCGGACCACCAGAGAAAATTGAGTGCGTCACAATTCGCCTTGGCTTGCATTTGGCCAATGGAGGATACCAAGTTTTAAGTTGCCATCTGTCCCAGCCACAGTTTGGTCAAAGTGAGGAATGGAACCCAGCAATTCCCCCCTTACCAAGTCCTGTCGTTAACTACTGTACGGAGCTAGGGCAAAGCCAAGCGGCGGCGCTTTCGCGGGCAACCGACCTGCCTTCTTGTGTTGAGGAATCAAGCGAGGGTACGGGCCATAAAAATAAGCTGCAATCACCAAAGTTGGAAAGGCCCCGCGTCAGTCGCATCGTTTCGCGTTTTGTGCAGAGTGTCTGCCCCCTGCATGCCCTGCCATATGAACATGCCTACCCCAAAGGGCAGCAGTACGATTGGGTGCTGGTTGCGGGTGATCGCCGGTGGCCCTTATGGAACATCTCGTGGTGGAAAAAATCCCATTTTGTGCTCCTTGTCACCGGTGTTTCACGCAACGATCTCATCGACTGTTATGCGCAAGTAAAGCGGCTACGAGAATATCCGCCTGGCATTGCCCTCGCTGTTGAATGTGAAAGTAAGAGGCATGCACATAAAGCTTTTCGGTTACTTAGTGGAGCCCTAAAGGAGTTCCTCGGTATATCCCCGTGGTTTGTCGGCACTATACCACCGGGTGTCGGCTCCGTCCGAACACGAAGCACCACGGGCGATTTGTTTGCCAATGAGTCGAAAGAGCTCGACCAGAGCATCGCCCACGTTGGGCGCCGGCTCATTTGGGTGGCTCGACGACTGGGCTACGTCTCGGCCATTCCCCTCTGGACCGCATCCATTTTGTAGCTGCCCCGCTGAAGGCACCAGAGTCCCGGCCGCGCTCCGCGAAGACGGCTTAGCTGATGCTTTCGCAAGCGACGGCCTCCCTAGGCCGGCGGTTCACACGCCGCGTGGGAAAGGGAACAAAGTTCTGTGGCAGTTGTTAAGACCGGTGATCCGGAAAGGCAGCGAAAGATCGCAGTTTCACGCAACTGCCTCCGCCGGTAACGGCGTTTCGAGGAAAAGAGACCGCCAAAGTAAAAGAAGAGAGACCGACCGGGACAGGATGTCCTAACGTCACTGTTCGACCCTTTGAAGGCGCTTGTTTTCCCTAATGTCAAGTTCTTATCGCTATTGCCGGAGACCATCCGGGGAGCAAAACCGAGGGAATGGCTCACGGTGCTCTCGGGCCGCACTATTTTTGAAGGCTTTTTCCGATTGCCTAAGCCCATCGCCTGCACCTGTGTTCGCAGCGTGGGCTTTCTGGGGGTTTCTTTTTTGCTGAAAGGAGTCGGACGACGGTGAGCTCGCAGCCAGCAATTCTGGCACAGGTCCGACCGGTCCTTTCGGACGGAAAGTAAAGGGTACTGAAGCTCGTCGACTCGGCCTCGGTGGCTCAAAATGCTTTGAAGAGATGCCCCGGTGTGAAAGCGCTCTAGGGTGGATTTGTACCACCCGTCGAATTATCTTCGCAAAAGTGCTCTCCGCTGTGGTCTCCGAGGGATGAAACCACGTGTCGGTATTACCGGCAGAATGTGCGAACGGCCGGCAGAAGAGCTAAAGCTTTTGCCGGCAGGTACGATTCCGCGTTGACGCCGGAGCTCCTTGAGATTCAAAGCATCAACACCGCGGGACAATCCTCAGGAATTACTCAATCCCAGTGGCGCCCGGTCACCCAGACGGAGTTAGCCCGGAAAGCCTCCTTTGGCCGAAATTCTCATTACTTTCATCACTCGATTTGTATGCGAGGTACTCGGTGATGCGAAGAAAAAATTAACCTTTGCCTCACCGCTGCCGATTAATGGACTAAGGGGACGTTGTGTACGCCAAAACAAGCGATGTGACCTCAAAACCGCAAAATTCGATTCCGGCCCGTGGGACGGATTTTTGCGATCGTTCTGGGCTTATTGGGAAGCGTTACCGCTATGACGATGGGCATCTTGGAAGGTGCGCCGGAGGATGCCCTCGTCAGTCGATGTTTTATTTTTTTGCTTATCTACTCCGGTATCGGCTTCGTAGTGGGCACGGTTGCTGGTGAAATATGCTCCCGAGGTGATCAGCCATCCGCACCTGCCGCACGGAAGCCCTCAGTCCCCAAGTAAATACCCAGAGCCGGGCCGGGGAATATTCATGGGCACATTTGCGAACCAATCCCTGTTTCACCACAGCGTGTATAAAACCAAAACGGGGGTGAACTAGCCGGCGTTGTTTCGTTCGTTGCTTTCAGAAGGCATACTCGGACTTTTTGGAGCGGAAATTCAGGGAGGATTCGATGATCAGCACGCTTGCCCCGGCAGAGGTGGAGCAACTGTGGCGGGAATACAAAAAGGATCCAAGCAACATCGAGCTCCGCAACAAGCTTGTTGAGATCTATATGCCGCTTGTGCGCTACAATGGCGAGCGGATTTGGTCGCGGCTTCCCGAAGGCGTGGATTTGGAGGACCTAATTTCTGCCGGGGTCTTTGGACTGATTGATGCCATTGAAGCTTTTGATCTCGACCGGGGCGTCAAGTTCGAAACGTACTGTGTGCCCCGGATCCGTGGGGCGATGCTCGATGAGCTGCGGACCATGGATTGGGTGCCTCGGCTCGTCCGGTCCAAAGCCAGCAAGCTGAACGAGGCGATGCAAACATTAGAGGCTAAGCTTGGCCGGCAGCCCACCGAAACGGAATTGGCCGAGCACTTCGGAATTACCCTGGAAGAATTAGAAAAACTAATGTCCGAGGCCAACACTGTTAATCTGATTAGCCTGAACAAGAAATGGTACGAGACCGACAGTTATAAGGATGTTCGCGAGATCGACATCCTGGAGGATAAAAAGGGCGAAAATCCCACTAAGCGGCTGGAACAAGCCGACCTGATGCGCCTGATTACAAAGGGCCTCAGCCGTAATGAGCGCTTGATCATCATCCTCTACTATTATGAAGAGTTAACAATGAAGGAGATTGGGGCCACATTAGATCTTTCCGAAAGCCGGGTCAGCCAGATGCACAGTGCCATTGTGCAGCGTCTTCAAGAACAACTGGCGAAGCGGAAGGCTGAGCTTGCCGATTAGTTCCGGCGTGTTAGGCCGAGCAGCCTGCTAGGCCTCTGCGCGAAGTTATTAATGGGGCATAGGGGAGCAAAATACGCAACGAACCAACCGAGGCCCTCCGGCTCATGTCCCGCCCCTTACTGACTCCCTTACTAATCTCCGTGGCGGGTTGCCCTTGGATCTATCGACCGGAGTCGCTCTTTGCCACGCCGTTAACCACTGGATAACTTGCTCAACCAATGCATCCTGGCTTTTCCTCTGGCCAACTAGTATGTGTGCCCGTCGCGATTGAACCGGAAACGCCGCACATCGCGTCCCAACAGATGCCGCTACTTTCCGGCGTAGAAGATAAACTGGGGGCAATCTTTCCGCGCGCAAAGCTGTTCACGAGTTCCACTTTCACCTGACACGTTGACCCGACTTTGACAAAGCACGTCAAAATGTTTTCCGCCTGTTTTCGGTAAGATTCCCGGCCAGAAAAAACTTCGATGCCACTCTAGCTCTGTCCGGGTGGGGAGACGGGATCCGTCTCGCTCACTACCGTGAACTGCCGTGCGTCGGCTTCGTCCCGGTAAGGGGAGAGAATGCTTTTCATCCGATGGTCGGTTGGCTCCCCCTTGGAGCCGGGCGCGAGTACTAGGCTCCTCCCCTACATGGTGTTATCTAATTCCCCTAATTAGGGTGACGTCGTCAAACCCCTACCCCGCGGAGCCTGCCGCCAAAATTGTTGGTGAAAGCCTCTCGCAAGCTATGATTTCTCCGGTAGCCATCGCGAAATCGCTGCAGATTCTGTTAGGGGCAAGAACTTAACTGAATTTGAGAGCCTGAATCTGACTGGTAGTTTAAGAGAGAGCTTTGCTCCCAAGGCAAAAATACGTGCGATCCCCAATCCCCCTGTCAGGCTGGGGTGTTGGACAGCGAAGCCGCCACGCTTAAAGATGGCGGCCGACCAGCGAAGGTTCCACGCAGCCAATGAGAGCTGTGTCCCGACGCACCACAATAGCCCTCCCCGCAGCCGTTAGAACACACTAAGAAAATCGGGGCGAGCTGCCTTTCTTCCGCGTTTTTCGGCACGTACAATTTCTACCACATACGGCCGACGAAATTTGCGAAAAGCTGGTCGGACGGGGGACTCTGCTCGGATTGATCTGGTAGCCAAACATTTGGTCGTTTGGCCCCGAGCTGTTGGGGGATGAGTGATTTGATCGTGTCCCGTTGCGCCGATCGTTTTTGGCTGCAAGTGGCGTTACATTAGCGTTTGCTTTCAGGGTACTGGAGCAAGAGAAGAACTGTTGTAATCCCCACGACGGACCGGCATGGGTTTGGGGTTTCGTCTAGTTCCAAGGGATTCGTCGCGAGGAAACTGGCTATGTACTTTCCGTGGTGGTTCGTGCCAGGGCTTACTAGCCCAATGTTGATTGCCGTCATCGCCGTTCTGCACGTGCTGGTAGCTCATTACGCGGTGGGAGGCGGGTTTTTCTTGGCGCGGGAGGTAACCTACGCCTACCGCACGGGGGATAAAGATTATTTGACCTATTTGCGACGGCATGCTCGCTTTTTCATTTTGGTGACAGTGGTCTTCGGGGCGATTACGGGTGTTGGCATCTGGTGGACGATCGGATTGAGCAGTCCGTTGGCGACAGGGCTTTTAATTCAGACCTTTGTTTTCGGTTGGGCCACTGAATGGGTTTTCTTCGTACTGGAATTAGGCTCCGCTTTTCTGTTTCTGTATTGTTGGGGCCGAATTCCGGCCTGGCTTCATCAGGCTTTGGCGTGGATTTATGCCGGCGCCGCTTGGGTCAGTTTGGTGCTTATAACTGGCATCACCTCGTTTATGCTGCACCCCGGTGCCTGGCCGGCTACTCAAAAATTTTGGGATGGCTTCCTCAATCCACAATTTTTGCCACAAGTAGTCGCTCGGACCGGAGGGGCCTTCCTTTTGGCGTCGCTTTACGTCTATATGCATGCTTCAATCTTTTTGGACCAGGAAAGATTACGAATTTTAGTGCAACGCCGGTCGAGCTTGCCGGTAGGGCTCGGAGTTTTGTTTGTGGGCATCGGTGTGGCATGGGGCTTTTTGAACCTTCCGGAGTCGCCCAGGGCCGTTATCGGCTCGGCTCCGGTTGTAACCGTGTTCACTCTCTTGTTTGTCGCGCTCACCTTTCTAGTGATTATGCTTACCTTCGTCGGCCCAATCCGCTTCCCTCAGTGGTTAAACCCCGGTTTTGCTGGTGTTCTGTTTCTAACAGGGCTGGCCGCCTTCAGTCTGGCCGAGTTTATCCGGGAGGCGATCCGCAAGCCGTATGTTGTTTACAACGTGATTTGGGGGAACCAGGTGTTTACAAGCGATCTGAGCCGGCTACGCCGCGAAGGGTTTTTGCAGTCGGGTGTCTGGACTCGGGCTTATGTGCAGAATCGCTTTCCGGAGCTGGTGGAGGACGGTCGCATCGTTTACAGCCGATTCGCCCAGCTCCCTAAGGAAGCCCGCCTGGAATTGGGTCAAGCCTTGTTTTTGCATCATTGCAATGACTGTCACGCCGGCATTTTCGGTTATAATGCCGTCGCGCCTTTGATGCGGGGAATGGAAAAAAAGCAGATTAAAGAGTTAATCGTCAATCTCAACGATCCGTATTTCTACATGCCCCCGTGGTGCGGCCGAGAGGAGGAGGCAGAGGTTTTGGCGGAGTATCTGGCCACTATAGTTCCCCCGCGACCGAAGGACGTGTTTGCCGCAGGGGGAACGCAGGAATTTTTTCCGCAAGCCGCAAGTGCCACGGCCTCCTCGACGTCAACCGGCTTTGCCGCTCCCTGATGACGTGGGTGGTCACTCCCACATGGGATTCGGGCTTTGAGGTCTGTTAAACGCGGCCAAGTCGGGGATCCAGATCAAAGGTGGTCCATACCATGGGTCGGCACTGGACGGAATCATTTGAGCGCAACACGGAAATATTCGGGCGCAAATAAGCGTTAACGCAAGTTTCGCACTCCGGAGAAACACGCGCAAGAAGTTGGGGCTGTCTCAACGTGAGAAATTTGGCTAATTTTTCCCGTGGAAAAGTGATCTCCCTCCACGGCAAGAGATGCGTTTTGCCGGTTGTGCTCAGTTTTTGGGTGTTTCCCCGGATCAATGGATCAAGGTGAGCGGTAGTATCCGGCTTTACCCGTCCAGGTGAATTCACCCGTAGCTGAAAAGTGGTTATTCTTGAGTCGAGAGCTTCTTGAGTCGAGAGCTTGGTAGTAACTTTCGCGGACGTTTGAGGTAACAGCGATGCACCCTCTTTTGGATACCGGGTTCCCGCAGACCCTCGGTGCACCACAGTGGATGATTATCGCCTTGCGAACCTTGGGCTTCGGACTGCATGCCGCATTCATGGGCCTGTGGTATGCAGGTTTGCCGTTGGCAATAGTGCTTGCTACTTCGCGGGACCTACGACTGAGGCAGATTTCTCGGCGACTGATGCTTCAAATGCCCGTCGTGATAGCCTTTGGAGTGAACCTGGGCATTGTACCCCTTCTTTTCCTTCAAGTGGGATTTGCCGGTCCGTTTTACTCGGCCACAATTTTGATGGGGTGGTTCTGGCTAGCTATTATCGCCTTACTAATACCGGCCTATTACGGAATTTATGCGTACGGGTGGGATGGCATACCGCTCGACAGCCCAGTGCGGGGTTGGCGGCTGTGGGTCGGTTTGGCAAGTGCGTGCTTTTTTGTTGTGATGGGTTTTATTTTCGCTAATGCATTTAGCTTTGTTTTCCGTGTGGAGCGCTGGAGTGCGCTTTGGAATCGCGCCCAGCTAGCAGGAGCTGCTACGGGACTGAATTTGAACATCGACGATCCCGCGTTTTGGCCGCGGTGGTTGGTCATTTTCGCTTTGGCCGTGCAAACCACCGCTTGTTGGTTCGTTTTGGATATGCTTGTGCTGCGGCGGACCGCCGCCGTCGAAGACCGGGCGTTAGCCCTGCGTTTCGCAAAAAACCTCTATATCCCGGCCGCCATTGCCATGGTGATCTTGGGAATTTGGCACTTGAGCTACCTTCCGAAATCCTTGGAGGTAGTGATGGGCTTTCCGGGACTCCCGGCGACGGCCTTGGCTATAGTGCTGCCCGTTGTGTTGTCCGTTCTTTTTATTCGCTCCGCTCATCGCGCAGGCGAGGTTCGACCAGCTACAGCTTGGTTATTCGTGGGCCTCCATCTGTTGGCAATTATCTCCGTAGGTTTCATAAGGATCTTGGCCGACTTGGCTCATATCGAGTTGCTGCATAGCTATGGCTTTTGGACACGTCCCGTGAACATGCAGTGGAGCCCCTTTATGCTTTTCGCAGTAACCTTGGTAGCCGGGGCATGCGTGTTTGCGTGGATGATTATTCAGGTGCTGAAACATCTGCAGCCTGCCGATGAATCTCAAGTGCGTCGATGCATAGAGCTAAATCAATCGGGACAGCTAAGCTAATAGGAGTAAGTGAGGTGGTTTCGAAAATAGTCGGACACGAGAGAGGCGACCGCCTTAGCCGCCGTGGCGGGATATCTCGGCCTTTTGTGATAGTCGTGGGACTTTTGCTCCTGGTCGTGACTATGGCATGGTTTGCGGGGTTATTTACCCCCAAAATTGTGCCGGAGGCAACGGTCCAGGCAGCTATTCCCCGGGTGGACCTTGGCCGATTTGTCCAGTACCCAGTGGAGGTTCGGGAAAAGCCTTATTTCCAAGAGGCGATTGGAACGCTCCGCTCCGCGCGTCGGACAAATGTGGCAGCCCGAATCATGGCGCGTATCGAAAAAATCCATGTGCGGGCTGGAGATCGGGTGGAAGCTCACCAGGTGCTTGTGGAGTTGGATCGTCAGGCCGTTGAAGCCCAACTCCGCCAGGCCGAAGCTGCCTTGAAGGCGGCAGAGGCCGCTTTAGCTCAGGCAAGGGACCAGTTTCAGCGGGCGCAAAAAGTGCGCGAAGCTAACCCCGCCGCCATATCCGAACAAGAATTCACTAACCTGGAAAGCCAGTATCGGGCTGCCGAAGCCAATCGGGCTAAGGCCGAACAAGCAGTGGCGGAGGTCCAGGTGATGCTCGGCTATACGATCATCCGCGCCCCCCAAAGCGGGATTGTAGTTGACCGCTTGGCCGAGGATGGGGATATCGCTCAGCCGGGAGTACCCCTCCTCGTTCTCTATGATCCTCATTCGCTTCGGTTGGAAGTGGCGGTGATGGAAAGCCTCGGGCTGCATATAAATGTCGGCGATCGCCTCCGCGTGTACGTCGATGCCCTGCAGCAGGAGTTCGAAGGAATTGTTGACGAAAAGGTTCCTCAGGCGGAGGCAATTACGAGATCGTTTTTCATCAAAGTAAGGATGCCGGAAAACCCCGCACTTTATGAGGGGATGTTTGGTCGGCTGGTAATTCCAGCAGGTGTACGCCGGCACTTGTGTCTTCATTCAGGAGCCATCGAGCGGGTCGGCCAGCTGGAATTCGTTAAAGTATTGTTAGATCCCACCACAGGTGCCGTAGAGCGCCGGTTGATAAGAACAGGACAACGGGGTTATGGGGCGTGGGTGGAAGTGCTGAGTGGTCTCTCTCCAGGAGAGGCAATACTCGTTCCCCGAGAACTTGCCGAGCAAATGGACCGCGAACTAGGTCAGATGTCCCGGGAGGCAGCTCTTTTAAACCGGGACAATTGACTTAGCCCAATGGACCCAACCGTGCGCGTAGTTTGGTCTCTCGGGTCCACTGTCTGTCGGTCCGCATGTGGCTTCAGGTGAACGCGTCCGGTCGCCGCTTTACTCCGACAGATAACTGGCCGCAGTGAGACTAGGCGGTCGCACACAGGAAATGTTTACCGACCCAGGAGCCAACATTTGGGTTCTACTCCTGGTGACGTTCTTCTCCCGCGAAATCCACAAGTGGCAGCACGGAAAAAGGCTCCTTCCATCGGGACAAAAGGGGTTTTCACTGAGAAGTTTGCCAATGACTTTGGCATCCCCACGCCTTTCACTGCGTTTCCTGTTCTCTTGGTTTTTAGCATTCATTCTCTGAGCTTGTAGTTCATGACTCCCTCGATTTTTTGCTTTATGGTAGAATCACCCATTCCTGTTTTTCATTTCGTCCCTAAGCTTGGGGGGATGTGCATAAACCCTCGTAGGATCCGGGGATTCTCCCTGAGTTTGCCGGTCTTGCGACCCAGAAGCTCTCCTTAGAGATGGAAGAGCCAAGAGCTGTAGGAGCCAAGGTCAATGTTGGAGGAACAACGCGTTCCCTTCCTCACGCGAATAGTAGCTGCCTATCTTCGCGGTGATTTGGTCGTTACGCTGATGCTTCTTGCGTTGGGGTTGGGGTTAGCAGGCCTCCTTGTCACCCCACGGGAGGAAGAACCGCAGATTGTGGTCCCCTTGGCAGATGTGTTCATTAATGCTCCGGGACTGACGGCTCCCGAGGTGGAGCAGCAAATTGCAATTAGGTTGGAAAAGCTCCTATATCAAATTGACGGGGTGGAATATGTGTACTCCATGAGTCGACCTGGTCAGTGCGTAGTGACGGTGCGTTTTTTTGTAGGTGAAGACCGGGAGAGATCGCTAACCAAGTTATACAACAAGATTTACTCCAACATCGATCAGGTACCGCCAGGCGTACAAAGTTGGGTAGTTAAGCCGGTTGAAATCGACGACGTACCTATTGTGATTATCACTCTCTGGTCGGATCGGCTGGAGTTATATAGTGACTTCGAGCTTCGCCGTATCGCCGAGCAGATAGAGCACGAACTGCAACGCATCCCTAATACAAACCGGGTATACGTGGTGGGGGGACGCCACCGGGAGGTTCGTGTCCTATTGCGGCCGATGGAACTTGCTGCTCGGGGGATTGCTCCCCTTGATGTGGTTCAGGCACTGCGGGCAAGTAATGTCAACCTAAGGGCAGGTAAATTCGAACAACAAAACTACGAATTTATCGTCGAGGCCGGGCCCCCAGTGCGCTCGAAGTGGGAGTTGGAAGAGCTGGCCATCTCGGTGGTGGACGGCCGACTCGTCTATCTGAAAGAAGTGGCCGATGTTGTCGACGGCCCGGCAGAGGTGGACTCCTATAGTTGGATTGGCTTTGGACCAGCGGGTGTCACACCTTACCAACCGAAAGATCCCCACGAGCCTTTTTCCTATAAGGCACGCGGCGAAGAAAAACTCCCCCACGCCCGACATGGGGGCCAGAGGGTTCTGGCCAGTGACGATAAGGGCTCTAGCCTCGAAGCTGGGCAGTTTTTCCCAGCCGTCCATATCGCCGTGGCTAAACGCAAAGGGAGCAATGCGGTATGGGTAGCCCGCGCGGTGGAGAAACGTTTAGCAGAGCTTGCGGATCCGCATTCTCCCGAGGTAATCCTCCCACCCGGGGTTTACTATCGCATCACCCGCGATTATGGGGAAACTGCCAACGATAAAGTGAACGAACTGGTGGAAGCACTGGCGGTGGCGGTCATCACGGTGATCGGTCTTATTGGTGTTGTGGTGGGATGGCGCGCTGCGATTGTCGTAGCCTTGGCAGTCCCCATTTGCTACGGTGTTACGTTGTTTGTCAACTTCTTGGCTGGCTATTCGATCAACCGCGTCACACTGTTTGCGCTGATTCTTGCCCTTGGTCTGTTAGTCGATGATCCCATCACGGACGTGGAGAATATTGCTCGGTATTTCGCCATGCGCCGCTTCTCTCCCCGGGAAGCCGTCCTCCGCGCTGTGCAAGAGGTCCGACCCGCTTTGATCATGTCTACTTTGGCCATTATCGTCTGTTTTGTTCCGATGATGTACATCACCGGCATGATGGGTCCTTACATGGCCCCCATGGCACTGAATGTGCCCCTGACGGTGACCGTTTCCACGGTAGTAGCCTTCATGATTACGCCCTATCTGGCGATGGTGGTGCTTTCCAAGGCTCGGGAGGACGAGCCGCCCTTTGAGGTCACGCAAACGCGGATGTATCGATTTTCGCGGATCTTCTTCGGGGGAATCCTTCGGCGGAAATTGTATGCGTGGCTTGTGTTATCGGTGGTGACCTTGCTGGTACTAGGCGCATTTACACTGCCGGCTTTGCGGCTGATTCCACTCAAAATGCTCCCCTATGACAACAAGAACGAGCTACAAGTAGTGGTCGATATGCCCGAGGGCACCACCCTGGAGCAAACCGAATTCGTCACTCGCCGCCTTGCTGCTTATTTGGCCACGGTACCGGAAGTCCGAGATTTTCAGCTCTATGTAGGTATCGCTTCCCCCATGGATTTTAATGGTATGGTGCGAAAGTACTACCTTCGGCGGGGATCCCATCTTGCCGATATCCGTGTGAATTTGGTGGACAAAGCCTTTCGGCAACATCAGTCACACGAGATTTTGCTGCGAATTCGCAACCAGCTGACGGCAATAGCTGCTACTCACGGCGCGCAAATCAAGCTTGTAGAGGTTCCGCCTGGACCACCGGTCTTGTCCACAATAGTGGCGGAAGTATACGGTCCACCCCAAGCCGATTATCGCGACCTTTGCCGGGTGGCGCAAATGGTAGAGGAACGACTCCGCCGCGAGCCATTTGTCGTCGATGTCGACTCGGTGGTCGAGGATCCTCAGGTGCTGTTTGCCTTCGAAGTAGATCAAGTCAAGGCCGCTGCCTCGGGTATCTCCCGAGAAAATATCGCCCAAACCCTCGCCCTCGCCCTCGGAGGCCAGTCGGTGACGGAGGTTCACGACCCACACGAAGTCCACCCGTTGGAAATAATCGTGCGGCTACCGCGTGAGTTGCGATCGGCAATAGATGACCTTGAGGAACTGTATGTCCGAGGAAGTGGCGGCAAGCTCGTTCAGTTGGGCGAATTAGGGCGCTTTGTGAAAAAGGTAGAAGAGCAAACGATTTATCACAAAAACTTACGCCGAGTTGTTTATGTAACGGCGGAGGTGGCCGGCCGGCCACCTGCGGAAGCCATTGTGGATATACAACTTGATCGCGTACCGGCTGGTACCTTAGTTTCAGAAGCCTCACAGCCTCGCCCTCTGAGTAAGCGGACCTGGCTTCGTCCTGGAGGCGACGACCCTTGGTCCATCCCGGAGGGGTTCGATGTACATTGGGCGGGCGAGGGTGAGTGGAAAATCACCCTCGATGTCTTTCGCGATTTAGGAATCGCTTTCGGAGTAGCGCTTGTGGCCATCTTCGCCCTGCTTATGTTCGAAACAGGGTCTCGCGTGCTGCCTCTGGTGATCATGCTTGCCATTCCCCTGACAGCCATCGGGATTATGCCCGGGTTTTGGTTCCTCAATCTTCTTGTCAACAGACCCATCGACGGCTATCCCAATCCCGTCTTTTTCACCGCTACCGCGATGATCGGGATGATCGGTTTGGCGGGAATCGTTGTACGCAATTCCGTGGTGCTCATCGACTTCATTCAAAACGCTCAGAAGGAGGGATTTGATCTGCGCGAGGCTATTGTCCGCAGTGTGGCTGTGCGCTTCCGACCCATCCTCCTCACTTCCGGCACGACGCTTCTCGGCAATTGGGTGATTACTTTGGATCCGATTTTCTCCGGTTTGGCCTGGGCCATTATTTTCGGGATCTTTGCCTCAACCGCTTTCACCATGGTAGTGGTGCCAATTGTGTACTTCTTGCTCTATGTGGGCAGCCCGAACGGGCAGGACGCAGACGCGGCCAAGGCTAATCCAAAGTGATGAAGGATGAACTTCTTCCATGGTGGCCTTCAAATCTGCCCAATTTACGGTTGGAAATTCTCTGAAAAGCTTGAGCCACGGCCGTTGGCGGCTGCCCCTAAGTTTCGGTTCGATACCCCGGGGTTAGCAAATCCTACCCGATTTTCGTTGGAAGAATGAAGGGCCTCGTTCTAATGGGGAAGGGCTGGCTCTTATTATAAAAATCCTCCCTCCTGGGACGACGACCAGAACCCGAGGGTGGTGTGGTATTTTGTGTCTTGATCGAGGGTCAAAGCATGAGTTTTGCTACGGGAGGAGGCGTTTGAGGTGCCGATAGGATGACGGTCCTTGGATGTGGGCAGGGCAATGCCTGGCCATGGTGCGAGCTTTTTTAGACGGGGAAAACTCCCCTTGCGCCGGAGCTCTGAATCTAGACCCGCAGCCATTCGGCTTGCGGATCGCAGGCTTGCGCGAGCTCTTCACATTTGCATCCAGCAGATTTCCATCGAATCGCTTAATGCTGATGAGGGCCTGCTACGAAGCCTGATGAGGAGTTATTTTGCTCCCGGGAACCTCTAAACCACACCTTTCCTGAGGCAGGTTCCATGAGGAACCCCACTTTTCGCCCTCACCTTTAGCGGTTTGGTTGGAAACACCCGTTTTTGTTAACTCTCGTATTGGAGGAGTCGGCGCTCCCCCTCCAGCCCGCGAATGCGTGTGGCGTCTTGGGTGACTTCGAGGGTTCCAAGGTATCTTCCGGCCTCATCGCGCACAGCAAAGTAACGGATGTGCACAAATTTTCCCTGAAAATTGATCCAGAATTCGGCCACATTTTGCCGCCCGGAGCGAAAATCTTC
Organism: uncultured Thermoguttaceae bacterium; assembly: GCA_938084835.1. Lineage (GTDB taxonomy): Bacteria > Planctomycetota > Planctomycetia > Pirellulales > Thermoguttaceae > DTLM01. The sequence goes on along the minus strand of CALKER010000017.1, from coordinate 264,352 downwards.
GAGAATTTGTTCCACCACATGAACGCTTTTGGGCGGGTGGCAATGTTGCACTTTGCGCCTTAAGATGGCGATGTTGCGGTCGAAAATTCTCTCCGGGCCGTCGGAAAAATAGGCTACGCGGTCATTTTCGTCGACGAAGGTGATGTCGATTGGCAATGTTCGCAGGATGGCAACAAGCTGCTCTTTGGTGAGTTGCCCGGTGGGGAACTCGATGGCTCCTGCTTCGCTCTCGCCTCGGCGGAGCTGAGCAGCTGGGGCAGGCCGATAGGTCGTCTCCGGCGCTATCAAGCACCAGCCGTATTGGGGTGACTGTGCCCAAATGGCCTGCCATTCTTCCTCAGAAAGAGTACGAGCCGCCAAGGGAAGCAGAATATCTTCTTCCTTCTGAACCATCTCCACGACCTCGGCCAGCATGTCTTGGCCTGAACGCATAAGTTCCGCTCTTTGACGGCTATCCACATGTGGACACGACGACCGCAGTGATTCGCTAAACCGATTTAGCTTCTGACGAATCTGATCATCTTTGGCCCACATAACCTGCGACGGGCCAGTTATCCCATGTCGCTCAAGATAGGGAAAAAGGCAATACTCCTTTCGCTTGTAATGCTTATCAATGTCTTGCAGGCGGTTAATTCCTTCCAGAATGCGTAGACAAATTTTGTGTGCCTCTTCGGAATCCACTGTTTTCGCCCACAGTTGAAGCTGCTTTCCAATTTCGTCAACAAGATTCAAAATGGCTTGATTCTCTCGTCGGAATGTATCTACGGGATGCCCAGGTGGGAAATCAAGCTGCTGAGGAGCGATTGTCTCCCGCACGACCTGGCTATGGAGGTCACACATCTGGCACAGCTCACCCACTGGTATCCCTTCGGCCAAAAGTTGTTCTTCCATCGCAGCTATTTCGTGCGGATCTGTGTAGGCCACCAAAGTGCGAAATTTCTCCCGTACCTCCTCCACTGGTGTGCCCTGATGGAGGCTTCGGATGATTTCTTTCATTCGCTCGATCTTCGCTTGCCGATCAGCCAAAAATTCACTCATCGAGACTCTCCGCACTAACCAATGGTTTCCTCGACTATTGAAAATCAACCGTTTCAGAAGTAGCAAATGGTTGTTGTCTAATTACGCGGCCAAGGCGATCGAGGGCGATAAATCGAATTCCGCTGCCGCCCTTTTGGGAGAGCGTGGCTTAACAAGCGGTCAAATTACGTCGCACCCCAACCAAGTCGGCCTATTCATGCTACGACTCAAGGCGGCAAAAACAGTTGATTTGGGTCAATAGCCGGATCACAGCCCAAACCCCAAAAGGCGAAAGCGGCGCAAGTCTGACCGGTGGTTGGGCGAATCCCTCAACAGAATGCTCCGATGAGAGTGCTAGGCGGCCTTTCCCAAGCGGGGTTCAAATCCAGGAAGGTAGAGTTGCGCGGCAGGATGGTGTCTTTCCCAAAAACGCTCGCGGTAACTTTCAGTCAGGCGCATTAATAATTCTACAATAAGAAGGTGGGCGCGGTTTAGCACATGCCGCGCACTGCGGCGGCCGAGACCACGGACCAAATCACTGACCACCGCCGTGTGAAGCTCAAGGACACTGGTGGCCGAGATACCGGTAGATGCCAGCACATCGACCAGCTCTTTCAACTCACTGGTAAGTGTCCCGCACCCCATAATCACATAGGCCCGAAGAAGCTCGCGATAATGCACGGCCAAACTACGAGGAAGTAACGGAATGGTGGGTAATTGTGCAGCGGTCTGTGCTAAGGCATCGCCGGGCTTGCATGCTTCCTCGTTGGTGCCACTTTTGCCGGAGTGTTGTAAAGTTATATACCCTTGATAAAGATTTTGTTCCCCTGCTCCCTGCGCACGAGTGATTATTCGACGGTGTTCTTCAAGAAGCCGAGCCACCTCTTCCTGGTCGCGGACCAGTCGCTGCTCTTCCGCCTGATGAAGGCGGCGGTTCTCGCGAAGGAGTTGGAATCGTTCGATCGCCCGGGCGGCTACCCACAGGAGTGTCTTCAGCGTCGCCGTATGGGCACACAAATATGCGTCGGCGCCATGTTCGTAACCACTTGCCGCCAGTTCTTGCTCGCTTTGGTTCCCGAGGATCAGAATCGGCAAATCGGCGCCGGCGGTCCTCGCAGCTAGCGCCAGTTGCAGGGCATCGACCTCCGGCGGTTCGTGGCTAATTAGAACCAGATCGAAATCGTCTTCCTGAATGCGGGCAAGGCCGGCAACGGACCCGATGGCTTCCTCTCGACTTACCTTGCTTGATACGTCTCTTTCAAGAGCCTCGAGGAGCCACGCGCCGATCCGACGGTGCCACGCGATATAAAGTAGGCGAAGTCGCGGGGGAAGGTGGAAGGATACGCCTCCGCCGCGAAAGCCTTCGCTAGGGTTTCCCCTCTTTGAAGTTGTCGGGTGCTCCATGGTGGCCTGCGTCTGGTTGTGGGACGGCTTGTGCCTCGATAACGTACCTGTTGATAAACCCCGAGCCCTCCGGCCCTCCATGAAATGCGCAGCATAGGACCGTTGACGAGTCTTGAGCCCCGATACTTTAAGGTGGCTCTAACCGGCTCCCAAATGCTTTAAGAAGTCCACGGAGATATTAGGGCTAAACACAAGGTTACAACCGCGATTGCAAGTCGATCATCCGGTTGTGGAGAAGACACCCCGAGGAATCGTTATCACGTTTTCCCCCTGCAAAGTATGTTACGGCTGCAAGCTAAACCTTACTCACGGCCTCTATGGCTAGACGGTTGGAATTTCCTCAAATGCTTGAGCCCCTGGGTAAACTCAATCGGCTTCTCCGAAGCTGGAGCGGCAAATCGGAAAGACTCCTATCCACCTAGGCACCACGGCGAGCCCCACATTTTGGCCGGCCAAATCCGTCAAAGTGCAAGATACTTCATGCCAGCCCACAGCTCGGGTTGTAAGAATCAAATCGACCGACGGAGCTGGCCTTTTTCCATCCCACCGATCGGCACAGTTTCGGTGGGAAGCCCATGGCAGTTTGGCGAGCGAATCATATTTGGCGAAACCTCAAGCCGCCTGAAACCACGGCCTTCGATGCTGATTTGCTACCGCCGGCTCATGCCCAAGAACTTAACGAACTACTGCTCGGAGCGAGCACACCGAATGGCGATTTAGTAACCATGCCGAAACTAAGACGTCAAGCACAAATCCTACCGAGCAGGTCCGACAGAGACCCTTCCATAGGGTTATATCATTAGGTCCCAAGGCGGGGTATCATCGGGCTGGCAATCCTCCAGGGCTGCCGTGGGGAGTTTCCGGCGAGCCCCGCTTGTCCCGCCGATTATTCTCTAAATCGCCAATTTCGTCCTGGATTGCCGGCCGACTGGTTCTCTCGGGCAGGAAAGTTGAGCGTAGTGCTCGTGCTAAAAGCTCGGCACCATCGGATAAGTTAATCATACGAAAAGAAGAGTGGTGTTATAATCTGCAACTTGACGGGGAGCCATGCCGTAAATCAGTTTCGACCAACTTTTTTGGCACGTAGGAGGTCGATATAAGGGGCCGGAAAATACCGAGGGCTTTTTCGCTTGATTTGTTCTCTTGCAACCCGCTGCGCTCCGAATCGGCCCGGAGCTGATGCATGGCTTATGAGCCTTTATGAGCCCGGAGACATGCCGGCTATTAACCTGTCTAGGAGTCGCTTGACCTCCGGCAGAATGTCCTCATAAGCAAATCTGCCTACCAATTCTCCGCGAAATTTTAAGTTGACGTAATTTGGGGCGCACCACAGGCCGACATCGGCGTTATCTGTCTCGCCCGGGCCATTGACCCGGCACCCCATTACCGCGATTGTCAACGGGTACTGTCGCGCGTAACTCGTGAGCTCGCGCACCTTTTCCGCCAATGCGACGAAGGCTGCGTTTTCCACCCGAGAACAACCAGGACAGCAAACGAGATTCAGCTTTCTTTCCGGCTCGGTCAGAAGTTCCGCGGGAACGGTACCCGACGAACGACTTCTTTCTGCCTCCGCAACGATGTTTCGCGCCACAATAACTTCCTCATGCTTTCCCTCAACGGGAAGCGTAAGCGACACCCGGATGGTCTCTCCGATGCCTGCGAGGAGTAAGGGGAGTAAGGCTAACCTAGTCTTTGTGATCCCGTCTGGTGGGGGACCTGCCTCGGTCACGCCGAGATGGAGGGGAACGTGAGGCCACTCGCGGGCAAAAAGCCGATTGGCCTGCACCACTTTCTGAGGGTCGGAATCCTTTAATGAGACGACAAAGTTAGTAAACCCCAGCTTTTCCAACAATTGGCAATGCTCGGAGGCCGAGGCAACCATGAGCTCGACAGGGTCCGCTTGTGGCCAACGCTCTTTCAAAGCTGGGTCTATAGAACCGCAGTTGACTCCCACCCTAAGCGCACAGCCGTTCCGGGCGGCAATGTCCGCTAACCACCGAACCTTATCCGACCAGGATACGTGGCCCTCAGTATGATGGAGATGGCCGGGGTTGTATCGGATTTTTCCCACCCAAGGGGCGACTTTGGCAGCAAGCCGATAATTTTCTTGAAGATCCACAGCGAGAGGGACGGGACTCTGCTCGGCGATCAAAGGAAGGGCTTGCGCATCCCGTTGTGAGTCCACTGCCACCCGCACAATTTGCGCGCCAGCCCCAGCCAGTTGCCGACATTGTGCCACCGTCCGCTCCACGTCCGCGGTTCGCGTGGCGCACATGCTCTGAAGGACGATCGGATGCTCGCCCCCTAAAAAGACGCTGCGAACTTGGATGTTGCGAGTTTTCCTTCTTGGCAAAATTTCAAGCATTGGGTTTCCCGGAGAGCGCTAGCTTTTCCCGAACAACGTCAGTTCAATTCCCTCTAACGTGAACTAACTGCCGCAAATTTGATAATTTTTATCCAAAAAGTTGACAAATATAGCACCTCGTAAGGCTCTTAAAATTTGGCCTAGTTTCGGAAAAAAGGTTTTATTTTCTCCGGCCGGTCCGGCAGAATTCTACTATCTCTCGTATAGCGAAAGAATGGGCCGAAGACGCGTAAGGACCGAACATTGCGGGCCCGGCCTACTGAACCAAAGGACCTATGAATAAAGACAAACTTCGTCAAATTACTAGTGTATCATAATTCTCTGTGACCCCTTTTGTAAATCATATCTGAGCACTGCTTATTCCCGCTCCAAATTGACACGAAGCGCTTTTCCGAAGATGAGAAACCACATTTTTTGGTCAAATTAGCACTCCTTAAATTGACCCTGTCAGCTCCTAAGTCCCGCCTATTGGCTTCCGTGATAGCGTGGTACCCAACTCCCACCTGAAAATGCCATTTTTCGCAAAGGGTTTTCTCGTTGACGGAAAGAAAAATCCGTCTCCGGACGCGGCCACAAGTCTCGCGCTTGCACTTCCGGGCTGGGGTCAGTTCTCTGGCTGCCTACCTCGAGTCAGTCCCACCCACAGCCACATTTTAATCCTGATTGACGCCCTCAAAATTTCCGTCCTGACTACGGAGAGCGGCCCGTAATTCCACGTGGGCACGGGGGCTAGCTCCGTTTTTGAATTTTTCGGGGGGACTAGGCCCCTACTTGCTTTTCTCACAAAATTCTTGAATTGGCTGCATTTTTCGACCGATAATCGGTTCCAACAAAACAAAATTTGGTCCGAAGGACAGCTGCTTATCTCTAAGTGCCGAGTGCCACGACTTTTCCCAAGTCAGCCGGTTCTTGATCGCGAAATGATCACTTGGTTGTGTCGCTTGTGAGCATCACTGCTGAGGGGATCTCGCGAAGCGAGGGAAAACTTTCGATCGGATTTTGCCCTTTCTCTAAACCTGATCGTGAATGTTGGCAAGCGATCCGCCCCATGTGTGTGGCTTGATGTTACCATCAATTGAGAGGATGGATCGTAGTAAATCTTTCGGTGGGAGCCGCCACCCGTTTTACCGGGAGTATTTGGTGCCCGCTCTGATGGTCTCCATTCTTTTGGGGCTTGCGGTCACCTCCGGTTGTGCGTTCCTTCCGCGTCGTTATGAACAGCCGACAGTTTACAACGCCTTCCCGGAGCTTTCGCGGGTAGCCGTCATCCCCTTCTTCAACCACAGCAATCAACCGACTGTCAACGGGGCGGAGTTTGCGCGTGCCTACTATCTTGAGCTTCAGTCGGTGCCAGGATTCGAAGTCGTACCGGTCGAGGTGGTTGCCAAAGCCATTCAAGATCACCGGCTTACGTTTAGCGACCCTGCGGAAGTGGTCCGGCTGGCGGAGATCTTAGATGTCGACGCGGTGGTTGTAGGTGTTGTTACCGATTACCGCCCGTATTACCCGCCCCGAGTGGGACTCCATGTGGAGTGGTACGCTCGCGATTCGTCGGTGTGCCCGATTCCTCCTGGTTTTGGGATCGCTTGGAACACTCGCCAGGCACGAAAGCTACCGGATTGGATCAAGACAGAGGCCGCCGTCGCTTGGGCCCGTAATATTCTGCGAGATCGCGGGCAGGCGGATCCGACCTGCCCGGGCAAGGAGCAGGGCAATCCCACGTCCGGAGCGGAGGCTACTAGCCAAAGTTTCTCATTTCACGATGTGGAATGGATCCCAAATGCGCCCGGGCAATCTCCTTCCGATGGGAACAACGCGGCAGAAACCCCGACTCAAGAGTGGATTCCCATCATGACCGCTGCAGGTGAGTTCGGTTCTATTGAGCAGGTACCGGCCAGCCATGTTTCGATCGCGAAGATGGGAGCTCCACAGGCCCTTGTATCGAGGCACGGCGATTCTGGGGGCCTCAAGCCCACGGATCCCAAGGTCGGAGGGGTTACTGGTCGGAGGATCGAGCCTGTTCTTGTCCACACCCGGGTCTTTTCCGGAAACGACCCCGAGGTGACGAAAGCGCTAGCAACTTATTACCGTTTTCGGGAAGATGCCCGATTTGGCGGTTGGCAAGGTTATTTGGAACGCAGCGAGGATTTCATCCGTTTTTGCTGCCGGTTGCATATCCAGCAAATGCTTGTTGCGCGTGGGGCGGTTGGCAAAAAGCAAGTGCGGTGGGACTGGTCCTTCTTCCGATAAGTACCAATGGAAGCTCAAAACGGCGGGCGGCGGCGATGAAATGGGAGGCCGAGGTTTGCCAGCGGTTTTCAGGCGTAGTGCGGACAGACGGGTGAACTGCAGCCTTCCGGTTCCAAGAGCCAGCAGTGCATGGTAGGCAAATCGAAAAAGCTAGATTTGAGTTGATGCCCCAAATTATTTTCGTTTTCTTCCAACAAAAAAGTTTCCGCGAGGTCCTTCCTCGTCAAGGCACCTGGGGAGTTGATTCATGGCTCGTGACATTAATGTGATAGCGTTGATAAAGGGTGAGGAAAAATACATCTTCCTATACGACGACGCTCATCGCCGCGAGTTGCTGCAGCTTTTTAGTAAGTATGCCTCCCATCCCGAATTGAGTTTCACGTGGTATGATGCTGCCGTTTTGAGTCAAAAAGTACGGCAGGAGGCCCAGCGTCGACAACTGGAGGAAAGGCTGCGTGTGAATCAGTCGGCCCAAGAGGGATGATTTATCTAACCTCCGGGAGGTGGCATCTGACAGATCCCCGGGCGGTATCGCAAAACTCTTCCTCCTGCAAGCGATGGTCGTTACTGGATGATATTTCATGACGGCAATTCGGAATTTGGGTTCCGGCTCGAGGCGGCAAAGTCATGCAGATTTGTCAACAAAGCTGGCCCCGACGTCTAAGCAATCTTTGTGTGTTTTCACAACTGGCCTTTGCGTAGCGAAAAAATCCAAAGGCTTTAGTTTGTGCCACGAAACCGCATGGAGAATCCTGCGAGTTCGTGGGAGATCGCCATTAAGGAAGCCTGAGCAAGGGTATTTGCGGTTTTACTTGGTATTCCCTAACGTTTGGGTTTGGCCCCGGACGCTGTTCGAGGATGAAGCGGAAGACTGTGGAGGATAAGGGCTCCCACCCCCCGTCCGACCATTCTATTTGTGTATCTGTCACTGTTGGCAAATTCCTCTTTAACGATCTTGATGTTTTTTTTACCCATCGGTAGGCAACACGGCTCGGCAATTGACGACACTAAGTATTGCAGGAATCTCGGGGTGCTAAATTCGAGCAGAATAGACGTTGGCACACCCGACAGGATATTTCAGGAAACGCGTTTGGTATTTTGCCAATTCAGCGGAAGCGCACGGTAGGGAGTTTTCAGTTTTCAAAATGCTTGGTGTGATACAGGGCGCGTTTTCGACACGTATGAGTCCTTTCCCAAACACCAACGGATGAAGACCCAGTGCCCGACATCTCACCGAGAAATTAACGGCACCCAGATTCCCCACTTTATGGCCGTCAGCAAAGAGGGGATAACCTTAAGTCGAGCCATAGCCAGGTTTCTCCGCTACCTCGAAGCGGAGCGAAACGCCTCTGCGTTTACCATCAAGAGTTATCGCGAAGATCTGAGCCACTTCCGTCACTACTTAGGCAACGAGCGCGACCCTCGGCCTGAGGAGATCACTACACCCGTTCTGCGTGGATACCTTGTTGCCCTTCACAGGTCGGGATACTCCTCAGCGACGATCGCGCGGCGGCTTGCCACATTGCGCAGCTTATTCCGCTTTGGGCAACGCGAAGGTTGGATTGAAGGGAACCCGGCCAAACCCCTGCGAAATCCGCGGAGAGGTCGACGCTTACCGCACGTGCTTACTTCTCAAGAAATCGAACAGCTCCTTAAGGCACCCCCGGCCGAGGGCTTTCAGGGCTTGCGGGATCGGGCTATTCTGGAGACGATCTATTCGGCTGGTCTTCGGGTAAGTGAGGTTGTAAGTCTCTGTGATGGGGACTTGGATCTGAAAGCCGGTATAGCACGGGTCCGCGGTAAGGGAAAGAGGGAACGGCTTGCCCCCTTAGGATCCTATGCCATTCGGGCTCTCCGGCGATATTTAGCCGTTCGGAAGCTTCACCCTCGGGAGCCTCAAGGAGATGAAGCCCCCGTTTTTGTCAATCGGTTCGGACGACGCCTAACAACTCGAAGTGTGGCTCGGCTCCTCGAAAAGTACCTTCGACAAACTGGGTTGGATGCACGAACCACTCCTCACTCTCTGCGACATAGTTTCGCCACGCATCTTTTAGAACACGGTGCGGATATCCGCAGTGTGCAAGAGCTCCTAGGGCATAAAAGTTTGATTACCACTCAGATTTACACCCATGTGAACGCGGCCCGACTTAAAGAGGTTTATGATCGAGCCCACCCCCGGGCGAAAAGCTCTTCCTCATCCCGTGAGCGGACCTTCCACACGGAATCGGACTAGTTGGCTAGTTTGAGGCTCCGCTAATTTATTGATAGAGCGTCCCGACTCTTTACATCTACCGCCCACCAGATTTCAAACCTGTATATCTACCGCCTAGGAAATTTCAAACGTGAGCGGCCATCCCTCGCTTATCGACTGAGTTAGCCTCGCCTTGTGCCGGGAGAGCCTGAGCTAAAAAAACGGTCGGTGTACCTCTATCGAAAGTTTCGTTACTATATGTTCATGATGATGATTTGGCGATGATCAAACATTCGATTCGCGAGAATACTTGGCACCGATTTTAAAGTAACTTTTATTCCCGGCGGATCGACAAAGCGTAAAATCCTCTTAGGAAATAGCCAGGGTAGCCCGGGAATCTACTGGACTATACGAGTCAGCTGTTCAAGGGGCGAAGACCCCTACTATGTGAGGGTTCTGTTTTAAGAGTTGCGATGTTGCTCAGGATTTAACGGTCGCGGTGTTGCATTGGATTCAGTTGGTGAAGGAGTGAATGTTCATGTCCCCCATGGAAAAGGAACCGTTAACCAACGAGCAGGCAAAAAATGGATCGCAGGAACAACAATGGCCCTCGACTCAGGCTTGTTGCTTTCCAGCGAGAGGACGGTCGGGGGGATGCGGTTGCCCTCTTTGCCGGCCGTGGGTGCTACTCATCGTGCTGCTTGTCGTGTTAGCTTTGGTGGGAAGTAATCTTTGGAGCCGGCTCCAGGCCGTTAGGTCTTCGGAGCCGTATCGCCTAGCAGTGAGCCAGGTATTGAGCTCTGCCATTGCCCAGGAACATTTGGGAACACCGATTCGGGATGTCACATGGTTTCCCGCGGGAAGGGTTTACGAGGAGGGTGATCTCGGCGAAGCCAACTTTGCTTTCAAAGTGGCAGGTTCTTTAAAGGCGGCAGATGTGTTTGTGCAAGCCCGTCGGTTGGGAGGGAGGTGGACTCTGACGGTCCTAGAGCTTCGGTTGGCGGATGGCAAAGCCGTGAACCTAAAGACCGGGGGCTCGAATTTAGGGGATGAACCCCGCGCGGGTGAAGTTGGCATCCCTTCGGGTTTAGATGAAGCCCCTCGCTGGGTTCCGCCGGTAAACCACGAGGCACAAGATGCGTTAGAAGGGGTTAGCACCGGTCGGAGCCTCCAGCCGGACTCTTCCTTCCGTTAATGGCGTGTGTGAAAAATTCGGCAGCTGGGCTGCGCTCTGGTCTTGTGGGCTACTTCCTCCATACGGTGCGACCGCCCTGCGGTTCGGCGTATTCAACCCCAGTAAGCCTGTTTTGGGAATTCGGAGGCAAGCTCGGTACGGTGCCCTCCGCATCCTGAAAGTGGTTCCCAATCCGTGGATGAATTCCCCGTGAGAGTCGCGGTATTGCATGAGGCATTTTCTGTGGACAGGCATTCTACGATGGTGGCTTCGGCCGTGTGGTGGCCGGCACGTGCTCGCTGTGGCATTGCCTCTTGTCATCTCGTCCATGTCTTGGACGCTTATGAGCTTTACGGACCGAATGTTCCTTCTGTGGTACGATGCCGCATGCGTAGCGGCGGCCTTACCGGCGGCCATGGTCCTGTGGAGTGTGGTCTCTCTTCCCCTAGGAGTTATCAACTTTATCACCACCCTTGTGGGCCAGTATGAAGGGGCCGGACTTCGGCATCGCATAGGAACGATCCTGGCCCAAGGGTATTGGTCGGCGATGCTCGTAGCGCCAGTGCTTCTGATCGTGGGAGCTGTGGGACGATGGATCTTTGAACTTTCCGGTCATGAACCTCATCTGGCAGGACTAGAGGCGGAATACCTTCGGATTTCATCGTTTTGTGCGCCTGCCATGTTAGTGGCCGGGGTTCAAGCCTCTTTTTTCATTGGGCGCGGTGAAACACGTCGGGTGATGGTGGTAGACGTTTCGGCAGCCCTTATCAACTTGATTCTCGATTACCTTTGGATTTTCGGAAGGGGCGGTTTCCCAGAGATGGGTTTGGCCGGCGCGGCATGGGCCAGTGTTGTGGCCCAGTGGTCGAAGGTCCTCATGTATTCGCCGCAGATGTTTTCTTTCAGATACCGTGGGTACCGTTTAGCAGATTTTTGGCGGTTAGAAATCCCGCTGATGAAGCGGTTGTGGTATTACGGCGCGCCCAACGGAACGCAATGGCTCCTCGAAAATGCCGCTTTTACGGTATTTTTGCTGCTAGTAGGACAACTGGGGGAAGAGGCGGCCGCCGCCACGAGCCTTGCCATTAATGTCAATCTTTTGGCTTTCATCCCTCTTTTAGGGGTGGCGATGGGGGTTACGACGCTTGTAGCCCAAAATCTTGGGGCCAATTTGCCACATCGTGCCCGGCGTGCGGCACTCACCGGGTTCCAACTGGCGGCAAGCTATACCGCTGCGCTTGCCGCTCTTTATGTGCTTGTGCCCGATGCCTTCCTATTTCCCTACCGGCTGGGAGCAGAGGTGGAACAATTCGAACGACTTCGGGACCTTGTGGTCGCTCTCTTGCGATTTGTGGCTGCTTACTGCGTCTTTGACGCCATGAGCGTGATTTTTGCTGCGGTGCTCCGTGGTGCCGGCGATACCCCCTTTTTACTCCGCGTGGCAGTTTATACAGCGGCCTTTCCCGGTGTGGTCACTTGGTTGGGAATTAGTCTCTTGGGTTTCGGACTAATGTGGGCCTGGGGTGCGTTGACTGTTTGGGCGTGGATGCTGGGGCTTATCTTCTGGTGGCGATACCTTCAGGGTGGCTGGCAAAACTGTCGAGTGATCGAGCCGGAAATTCCGGAGATTGCACCGCTAGCCCGACCGGAGGAATTGGCGACGCAAGCTCGATAACAATATGCCCGACGTGTTAGCACCCACGGAGGAAGTCGCGTGGGTTCTCTCCTCGCACGCGTCAGGAACACTGCCCTGACCGCAAGTGTCATGCAGCCTTATCCGCATCGGCAATCGGTCTTTGGCGAGGTGACCATCCTTGCGGGATGACATCGGTTTTTCTAGATTAATCAAGTCGGGCTTACGAAAAACCACATAGTCCGCCTTAAAACACATGGTTACTTGCCGGAAAATTTACGCACGTTTTGCATGGGACGGTCTCAGTTGAGCGATTGGGCTTTCCAACGGTGCATTTCGCCGCGGTGCGGAGCAACGTTCGATATTGGTGAAACGTTATCCAGCTGCCTGCGGTGCGGGGAGCTTCTCGACGTCGACTACCAGTGGGACCGCTTGCCGGTCCCAAAATCCTTGCGGGAGTTTGAGTCGGCATGGGCGCGGCGCCACGACCCGTTTGCCTTCAGCGGCGTGTGGCGATTTCACAGCCTGTTACCGTTTGCACCGCGGGAACAAAGTGTCACCATCGGTGAGGGTCAGACCCTTCTGCAACGGGCCGACTGGGTGGCACCGTATGTGGGGCTAGAGCCGGGTCGTCTGTTCCTTCAGTACGAGGGGATGAATCCCTCCGGAAGTTTCAAAGATAACGGCATGGCAGCAGCCTTTACTCATGCCCGCCTTTTGGGGGCGCAGCGAGCAGCTTGCGCTTCGACGGGAAATACAAGCGCTTCACTTGCGCTTTACTGTGCCGTCACCCGGCTCATGCGGGCCATTATATTCGTCGGGTCCGGAAAAATTGCCTCCGGAAAATTGGCCCAAGCCTTGGAATTCGGTGCTTTGACAATCCAAATCCAGGGAGACTTCGATGATGCCATGGCCCGGGTGAAGGAGGTGGCCAAGCAACTTGGAATCTATCTGGTTAACAGCCTCAACCCATTCCGGCTGGAAGGGCAGAAGACCACGATGTATCGTGTGTTGGAGGCTCTGGGTTGGGAGCCACCCGATTGGATTGTTGTTCCCGGTGGGAATTTGGGCAATTCGAGCGCTTTTGGCAAAGCCCTCTGGGAACTGAAGCAGCTCGATTTGATAAAGCGAATCCCTCGCCTCGCAGTGGTCAATGCTTCAGGAGCCAACACCCTGTCGCAACTGGTCAATACCTTGGGGGTTCGCTGGAACGCTGGGGAGCCTGATCGGCACTTAATTGCCGAGTATTTTCGGGCGATGGAGGCTGAGAATCGGCGCGCATCCACCATCGCCAGTGCCATTGAAATCAATCGTCCTGTGAACCTGACAAAGTGTTTGCGGGCCCTGGAATGGTGCGAGGGCGTGGTCTGCGATGTCAGCGATCAAGATATCCTCGACGCCAAAGCGCAGGTGGGGATCGGAGGTTTTGGGTGCGAGCCCGCAAGTGCGGCCAGTGTGGCTGGAACCAAAGAATTGGTGCGACAGGGAATCATAGGCAAAGACGAGCGGGTGGTATGCGTCTTGACAGGGCACCAACTCAAAGATCCCAATGCCACAGTCGCCTATCACACTACGGACAAAGAGCTATTCAGTAAAGTGCTAGGATGCCGGGGCGTTCGCCGAGCTACCTTCGCCAATCGTGCAGTCGTTGTCCCGAATGATTTGGAGGAAATCATTAAGGCCGTTCGTCTTTACTCCTGAGGGATGTCTTTGGAGCCATGGACGAGTACCTCGCTAAATCACCGGAAAGGTTGCGCAGCAGCTAGTGCTGACAGCGCGTTTTCAAGATAGCGGGTGTATTGCCAGCAAAACCAGGAGTTATATTTTTAATCGATTGTTGACGAAGTCGTATCACCAGTATCTCAGAGAACTTAATCCCCCGGACGTGTTAATAAGCGTCATCAAGGCCCGGGCTTAGCAGGGGAGGTTTTGCGAGAAACGGCAGCAGAATGTGCCCCGTTCGCATAGGAGGGAAATCTTGATGCTAGAACCTTTGCGACTTGGTGTCTGCGGTGCAGCTGGGCGGATGGGGCGCCGCGTGGTGGCGGCAGTTGCCGCCGATCCCGGATGGAAGCTCGTCGCCGCCTTGGAGGCACCCGGGCATCCGGCCTTAGGGCAAGATGCAGGAGTTTATGCCGGAACACCGCCTTTGGGCGTCTTCATTTCCCAGGAGCTGAGTCCTGGTAACATTCCCGAGGTGGTGATCGATTTCTCCACCCCGGCAGGGGCGCTAAGCATTACTCGTTTGTGCCGGGAATTATCTGTGCCGCTGGTGTGTGCCACCACGGGGCTTACTAACTCCCAAATGGAAGTTCTTCGCGAGGCGGCCACTACGATCCCCGTGGTGTGGTCCCCCAACATGAGCCTGATGGTCAATTTGACGATGCGTTTGGCCCAGATGGCCGCAAATGTTCTCGCCGGCCGCGATGTCGACGTGGAAATCATCGAGAGACACCACCGCTTTAAGGAAGATGCGCCCAGCGGAACTGCGCTAAAGCTCGGCCAAATCATCGCCGAAGCGATGGGCCAGGAAAGACACGTGCACGGTCGGCACGGTCGCCCCGGCCCAAGATCAAGAGACGAAATTGGCTTCCATGCAGTCCGTGGAGGGGATGACCCGGGTCAACACACGGTGGTATTTGCCATGCCTGGGGAAGTCTTGGAACTGACTGTCCGCGCCACCACTCGCGATGCTTATGTCTACGGAGCCCTTTCGGCAGCGAAGTTCTTGGTGGGAAAACCGCCTGGTCTTTACTCAATGGCCGATGTCCTTGGACTTTAGGGTTTATTCCCCAAAAGCTTGGTACCTTCCCAAGTTTTCGACAGCGGGGACTCGCCTCCGAGTGTTCACAGCTCCACCATGGGCGGCGGGCCGAAGTCCTTGGCTGCCTCCACAAGGACAGTCAAATTCTCGGGTGGCACCCGCGGAGCTACCGAACAAGCGCTTGAGAGGATATAACCACTGCCCGGCGCGGCAACGCTAAGTCGCCACAAAGCATCGGCCCGAACCGCTTCCCGCGACCTTTGAAGGAGTGTGTTTACGGGATCAATATTTCCTTTTATGAAAAGCTGCTTGCCTATGCGCTGTTTGGCGTCGGGGAGATCTACATTCCCCAACGGCGGTGGGTCCAGCGTATCGATCCCATCGGCCCCAGTAGCGGCAATGAGTTCCAAGCGGTCTCCTATGGCCCCGCAGGTGTGGATGTAAACAGGGGTTGCCACGGACTGGTGGATCCGATCGATTACTTTCTTTTCGTAGGGAAGGACAAACTGCTCGTAATGACGCGGCGAAATAAATCCTCCTCCTGCAAAGGCAGAGGAAATAAGCACGGCGTCTACACCGCGTTGCGCCTGGCGGATGCCCAGATCGGCAGCGCCCTCGGCGTAACGGTCAAGAATGGCATGAACTTTTCCCGGATCATCATACAAGTAAAGCAGGGCCCGATGATACCCGAAAAGCTCCATGTACTGCGTCCACGGCGAGAAAATTTCACCGTGAACCGACACTTGCTCCCCCACTTCCTTGAGTACCAGATCGATGGTGCGAAAGATATAAGGTGGCCAATAATTGCTCGGATCGGCCCGGTAAGGTTCTAGGCCGAAGTAGTAGGGATATTTCAACCCACCGAGGGCGTGAGGATCGTCGTAATAAAGTTGATCCGGATCAACTTCCTCGAGCGTGGGCCGGCGGCTCCCCTGCCTCGGGTAGTACTGAACATTGTCATCGGCCGGGCACCATGCACGGTCTCCGTTTTTAAAGTAAACGGTTTGACTTCCGTCGGGAGCCGTTTCGATGTTGGCTACGTACCGCATCCACTCGGGATCTGTACCAAGTAAATTAATGAGAATCCCGTCGAAGCGGTAGCGCCGCTGCAAAGTGACGAGGGCCCGCGAAAATCCCTCGCTTGTAAACCACAGTTCTGCCGGGCGGACATCCGTGTTAAGAAGATAATGGCCGATTGCCAGTTGGCACATTACCGGCACCCGGTCGACTGGCTGATGTCGCATGGCCGCTTCCATGCGTTGTTTGCTGGTCATCGAGCCCTGCGGCATGGCCATGCCTCCAAAAAATTCACGAACCGAGCCGGTGAGACTTATTCCCCTTCTCCTGTGTGATCCGAGCAGCTTGCCCCACCGTGTCACAATTTCTAAATTTTCCTATTCTTTCTTGCAAATACGCGCGAAGCCAGGGGCTGAAAGAGGCTTCGAGTTCGCGCTTATTCACCGCGACCAATCCAACGAAAATGTCGCACCCCGCGGCGCGCGGAGAAACTGAACAGTTTGGGGCGGTGAAGGATTTCCGGATCTTTTCCACTGCGGCGAAAGGTTACAAAGACAAGATCCACTTGAACCGAAGCAATTTGGGCCGGACAGCGGCGAGCGAGTACCTTGGCCGCATAGCGGAGACGCGCAAGCTGCCGCTCCCCAACAATGTTTATATCCCCAACCGGTCTGGATGAGATACGCGTTTTGACCTCAACAAGTACCAAAGTCGACCGATATCGGGTCAGTAAATCGACTTCCACGCCACCTAATCTAGTCCGGCGCGCAAGGATTTGATGACCGGAACGTCGTAGCTGCCTTGCGGCAGCCGACTCCCCCCAACAGCCAAGTTTTGACGCCTGGGAGCCCGCTGCCAAATAATAACGCACAAGGGCCGCAAGCCATTTCAGCCGCGCAAGCAAGCGGCGCACTGGAATCCGTCTCCCCCTTTCATGCGTGGACGTCTCGGACCGGCCGTGTTCTGATCACTGTTACGACTGCCGCTCACCGCCTTGCGCTGAATTAGGAAATTCCCTGAGTTGGGACGTTCCCTACCCACTTTTCCGAAAAAGCAGGGAGAAATTATCAGCTGGTCTCATCAACGTTCGAGGGCTCGTCAACATCGGTTGAGTCGCTTTCACTGGTTGATGCGCCCTCATTGACCGCTTGGGCCTGAAGCTTTCGACGACGCTTACGGCCCCGAACCTTTTCGCTAGAGGCTTCGCCTTCAGGAGGAGCCTCAAACCGGCGTCGCTCGCGGAGCTTAACCGCCTTGCCCACGCGCTCCCGTAAGAAATACAACTTGGCCCGCCGCACCACAGCCGAACGGCGCACCACAATCTTCGCAATCAGTGGTGAATGCAAGGGAAACTTCCGCTCTACTCCTTCCCCCTGCACAATCCGCCGCACGGTGAACATTTCGCGAGTGCCAGACCCACTCCGGGCAATCACCACCCCGCTGAATACCTGGATTCGTTCCTTGTCGCCCTCAATTAATCGACAATGGACATCAACGGTATCCCCTACTTCAAAATGGGGAATCTCCGGTTTCATGAATCGCTTTTCCACAAGCTCCATGATCTTCTGACTCATTACCAGTTTCCTCTGTAATTTCTGCGTGCTGGGGGTTGTTTACTGAGCCACCTTCAACCGGCGGCTTGTCTTCGGGAGGTTGTTCGCCTGGGTGAAACTCAACCGGTGGACCCTCGGTTTGACACGTAATGGCCGCTGGAGGGAGTTCTTGAGTTGGCTCCCAAACAGCCCCGCAATGACCCCCTCGGAGCAGACCGGGGAGAGGCGACTCGTCCTTTGACCGAGGCTGGTTTTTGCAAACAACCCGATCATTTGCCCAAACCTTTTGCCACCCCAATACTAGCAAATCGGCGCGCCGCCGGCGAGTTCGTTCCACGCGGTTCTGTTGCCGCCACCGTGCTACCGCCTGGTGATCGCCGCTTAACAGGACCTCCGGTACTCGATGCCCTCGATACTCTCGCGGTCGTGTGTACTGGGCATGATCGAGCAACCGGTCGGGACCCGAAAAGGAGTCCTGTCGGCTCGATTCCTCGTCGCCCAAAAAACCGGGGATCAGCCGCACTACCGCGTCGATGATTACCATCGCCGCGACTTCCCCGCCGTTCAGTACGTAATCTCCGATAGAAATTTCGTCCGGCTGAAGGATGATCCGTACCCGCTCGTCAAAACCCTCGTAGCGACCGCACAGCAGGACGAGCCGCCTATGAGTGGCGAGTTCCTCCACGATCGCTTGATTTAGCCGGCGGCCTTGAGGGGTTAACAAAATAAGGTGTCCCCACTCTTCCGAGAGTTTACGGACGTCCTCGACACAGGGTACGACCCGATCGACGCGAATGACCATCCCTGGACCACCGCCATATGGCGTATCGTCAACACTGCGATGCTTGTCGGTGGCCCAGTTCCGAAGATTGTGAAGATGAACTTCCACTACTCCCCGCTGAATCGCGCGCTTCAGCATGCTTTCCGAGAGGTATCCCTGAAATATCTCCGGAAATAGCGTAATGACATCAATCCGCATGCTTATCACGCCCCTTTTAGACGGGGAGAAAGCTACCGGAGGTTGGCCGGAATTGGGGAGTCTCAGATTTCCTCATCGGCCGAATGGGACTATGAAGTTTCCGACGTTTTTTGCCCTGCCCGACCCCTAGCGGCCGCGGCGATCTTGGCGCGAGTTAAGCGCCGCGCCCTCTGCTCTGCAAGTCGCGCTAACGCCTCCTGATTTTCCTTGAGCCGGGTACCACTGGGCCCATACTTTTTCAAAAGGATTCTCACCTTCTCTGTGGGCTGGGCGCCGACACTCAACCAGTATCCAACTCGCTCCAAATTAAATCTGACCCGGGCATCCTCATCCCGAATCATGGGGTCGTAGGTACCCACGACTTCGATTTCCTTGCCATCCCGGGGCGAGCGGGCATCCATTACGCAAATGCGGTAGAAAGGCCGATGCCGGCGCCCCAATTTCTTCATTCGTATTCTCACTGCCACCCGAGAAAACCTCCTCAGTTGAAACAAACGGTTGGCTACAACGATGAGTGTTTTGCTTCAAGCGTCCCCAATCGCACCTTCGCCGCCTTATTAACATCCATAAGCTATATTAATCCGGAGTATTTGCTTTCCTTATCTCATGCAGTCTTTAGAATGCAAAAGTGCCAACTAACAGTGCCGAGTAACGTTGTAAGGCAGATTGAATTAAAAACCTTAGCCTTTGAGCCATCGCCAACAATCCATGCGAGGCCTGACAAGAGTCACAATTCTACCCGGACACCGAACTTCGCTGGACGCCGTATCAAAAAATTGTCCCAAGTTCAACGACGTTTGGGAAGCGGGTTTATACGAATTAAGTCAGTTCATTGTTTTTGCGGTGGCCTGCCTCCGGATGGCCACCATCGTTTCACTTTGAGTTATAGATCAGTCGGGTCTCGCGCTCAACTTGACCCACCTAAAGCAAAGCTGCTTGGCTCCAATCCGCAGCCCGATCACCGCCTAGTGGCGAATGACATGCGGGTCCTGGCGTGGAAAACTGGTGTTCTCCCACGGGGGTAAGGGTGTTGCCGATCGGACGAGGCAGAGCCTCTTACTATTTTCATGCCTGGGGAGGAAAGCAGCACAATTTAACATAGCACGATCAAAACACTTATGATTGCTGCTATAACGGCACTATAACATTTCCTTATGATAACGCTCCCCTAATCAAAACTTATCGAGCGCGAATACCGTCTCTTTTTGATTGCGCTAAGGTGTGGTTTACCGCTCTGTGCTGTCTGAACTTAATGATAGTCGAACAACCACTTTGGCTTTGGAGTCATTTTTCTGCTTTACGGCCCGTGACCGAAAATCAACAGATATGTTCGCGTTCATACACCTGGCTTACATTTTTGAATGTTATCTCTGTCTGCAGTTAGGGCATTTTCGCTTGCGAGGTTTAAAACATGAGTTTCAACAAAACCCTGCGGCCAGCAAATCAACCGAGTAAAGACACGAAGAACTTTCGACCACTAACCTGAGGTCTAGAGAAACCCCGCGGTGAAATCGAATCGCACGAGGTGCGGCCAGTGACGCCAATTCCCGTTTGTCGATTTGAGGCATTTCCCTCGGAGACATAGGTTCGTTCCTTGACTTCCTTGGCTATTTGGTAAAAAATACAATGAACGCTTTGAACTGAACAATTTTGTGAGGGCGCGTGATGCTCATCAGCACTGACCCAACTTTGAGGGATTCCCGGCAGCGAGCCCGATACGAAGCCTTGGCAGGCGTGCTGAAAGCTTTAGCCCACCCCACTCGGCTTTTTATCGTGGAGGAATTAGCTCGGGGTGGACCACGGTGCGTATGTGAGCTGACTTTAATGGTCGGGGCCGACATGTCCACGGTGTCCCGACATTTAGCCATCTTGAAAAAAGAGGGCCTGGTTGCCTGCACCAAACAGGCCACCATGATGAGTTACCGGATTCGGGCACCGTGGCTGGCGAATTTTTTGGACTGCCTCCGTTCCGGCTTGACGGCTGACGTGGAAGAGCGATTGAAGCTGCTTTCGCAATAAGCCGAGGTCCGTGACTTTTAATGTGTTGTTACGCCGACTGGGTTGGATCGAACCTCGGGTGCCTGTCACGGTGGGGCGGTCGCTGTGGCGGCGCGTAAAAGTGTTTGGGCATCGCCTTCATCAAAAAATGATCTGGGAGACTAGTCCGCCGACGGGGAGCCATGCACAAATTGTCGGCAAAGCAGATTTTCCTCGACCACTATGGGAAGATCGGTGGTGTGTTGTGCTCCCTGTCGCCTTGATTTAGTTGAGGAGTGCTGCCGTCATTCACCTGGCACGAGCATCACTTAGGGTGTATCCGAACGACACTTGCTCCGCACCGTGTGGACGCTACTATGTGAACGATCGGCATTAGCGAGCTCGGGATTTGATTTAGGCTATTCAACCCTGTTGGGCGGCTTGGCTTCTTAATTGGTCCAACAGGCTGATTTTGAGAGCCAATCGAGGAGCTGAACAGCGGCAAAGGAGGCCCCGCCACAAATGGGTAGGATAATTTGACCTGCCTTTCGCCTGCCCGATTTCCGTTATAAGTATTGCCGGTCAGTGGTGTTTGTTTAACTGTTTGGTTAGTTGGCCAAATAATCACGAAAGTCCCCGTGAGTTAAGGGGTTGCCCTATGCGAAAGGAATTGACAGTATTTGTCCTCTTAGTGGCGGTGTTCCTGATAGGTTACTTTGTCAACTTTTCATCGCCTACCGTTCAAAAGGCCATTTTCGAGGGACTGTACATGTTCCAATGGTACGCTCGCAACCACACGCTGGCCTGTGTGGTGCCAGCGATGTTCATTGCCGGAGCTATCGCCACGTTTCTTTCCAAAGAAGCCGTGCTTCGCCATCTGGGCCCGCGAGCGAACAAAATCGAGGCCTATGCCGTGGCCTCGGTATCCGGAACCGTCTTGGCCGTCTGCTCTTGCAGCGTGTTGCCGATGTTCGCCGGGATTTACAGGGTAGGGGCTGGTTTAGGGCCAGCCAGTGCCTTTTTGTACTCCGGACCGGCAATTAATGTGATGGCCATCTTTTTGACGGCTCGCGTGCTCGGCTTCGATTTGGGTCTGGCGCGGGTGGTGGGGGCAATAACATTTGCCGTAATCATCGGGCTGATTATGGCTGCTTTGTTCCGGAAGGAAGAAGTCGAAAGGGAGCGGGTATTCTCAGCTATGCCAGAGCCACCTCCGCCGTCCCGAAAGGGCTGGCAAACGGCCCTGTTTTTAGCGGCGATGATCGCCTTCCTCGTATTTAGCGACTGGTCAAGTCCAAGCGTGACGTCACTTCAAAAAGCTGATGGGACGGCGTTAAAAGTAGCCGTGCTCCTAGAAACAACAGACATGTATCGTGTGCAATTACAGGAGGGACTTCGAGATCCGGAGAAAGGAATCGACTGGCCACAAGGAAAGAAGCTGGAAATCCGCAAGTCGGAAGTCGCTCGGGTTGAATCGCTCACGCCACCCGGTTACGAATGGGCCCAATGGGTTTACGAACATCGGTGGTATTTCGCAGGGTTCTGTTTCGTCGCAGTAGTGGCCATGGCCATAAGCTGGTGCTCTCGAGATGAATTAACTTTGTGGATGAATCAGACCTGGTGGTTTGCTAGGTCTATTATTCCGCTGCTTTTTGGCGGGGTATTGGTAACCGGGATTGTTGGCGCTCTGATCCCCGAGGAGGTAGTTGGCCGATTGGTGGGGGGTAATAGTCTAAGGGCAAATGCGATTGCCTCGGTCATAGGAGCGATGTGGTATTTTGCCACACTAACCGAAATTCCCATCCTGGAGGCGCTGATTGGCCTGGGTATGGGGCGGGGACCGGCGCTTGCCCTTTTGCTAGCGGGACCCGCTTTGTCGTTGCCAAGTGTCGCCGTGATTTACAGCGTGTGGGGATTCAAAAAGACCGTCGCTTTTGTCGCCCTCACGGTAGTCATGAGCACTTTGGTAGGAATGCTTTTTGGTTTGTGGTTTTAATCCGGTGTATCCCGTTTATGGGAATTTACTAAAAGATGGGAATTTACTAAAAGAGATTGGGTTATAAAGGACAAGCTGTTTTTCAGAGGAGGGACACAATGAAGCTCATTCAAATCTTAGGCCCTGGGTGTGTTCGTTGTGAAAAGCTGAAGCAGAATGCCGAGGAGGCAGTCAAACGGGCGAAAATTGAGGCCGTCATCGAGAAGATCACTGACATTAACACTATCTTGAGCTTTGGCGTGATGATGACACCCGCTCTTGCCATTGATGGCGAGGTCAAGGTCGCCGGGCGGATTCTCTCGCCGGAAGAAATTCAAAAACTGTTGACATAGACCGGTGGCGCTGAGGCCGGTTCCTTTTACGTTGGGGTTCTTTTGCCTCCGCGTTCAGCCCCACGGGGCGGAGTAGCGACTTTTGTCGCTGACGGGGATTTGCGTGGAGATCGCTTGGCAAAGCCCGGATTTGGTCCAGGGGGGTGTACTCCCATGGTGAGTAGCTAACTGCTCAGCGCGGTCACACTTCTGGCGAAGGAATCATGGGAAAAAGTCCACCACCGCCGTCTTGGCTCAAGTGGAACCAAACTTTAAGGTAGTCCGACTCCCTTTCGCGACAGAAGGCGTTACTGTCGTTAAGCCCTTTCCCAAATTGCTTCGGCGATGGTCGGGCCGGGATATCGTGCTTGGCTTCCGAGGAAAGTGATTTAAGCGATGTGGAGCCAGTGTGTCGACCTCGGCACCGGCAACACACGCTCGCATCCTCTCTCCATCGGGGCCCAAAACCTATGACAAGGCCCGCGGCCAGTACCGCGCAGGGGATGTTTCGGTCTGTAGTCACGGGAGGCCAGTGTGGCTCTTGCCAGTAAGGGTTGGGGCTTTTTGGGGTTCGCCAGTGCGCGGGTGCTTAGCTTGCGATTTCGGATTGGGGAGCCTTCAGTGTTAGAAGGCCTAGCCAAAAAAGTGGCGCGGGGAAAAGCCGGGATATCCAGGTGGTAAGAGACCTTAGACTTCAACGTCGTTGTGCAACTTTGACGGGGTAATTTCTTAATCCTCAAGGTAAAAATGGTACGAAGGACCAGAAAGATTAGCGCTCAATCTAATCCGTCACCCCACACCGAAAAAAACCCTGTGAATTGCGCAAGATGGCTCCGGCGCGATTTTCTGACAAGTGTACCGCTTGGTGGAGGAGGTGGCCTTCTACGGCACCAGGTACAGAGGAGCGAGTTGAGCTCGGGCCGAGTTAAAAAATCTTCACCACGTGACAAATCGATGGGAACTCGGCCTAGAGTAAATTGGCCTGCAGGAGATTAACCTACAACAGATTAGGGAAAGGGGTAACGCCTGCGGGAGACAGCAAACATTGGGAAGTGGTATCCAATGGACTCCAAAGTAGTAAGGAGGCGAATACTTGTTATCCGGATGCGGGTGGCAGATGCACCGAGGTAGGGGCGGTTATCTGGCTTCTGGCCGACCGGTGTGCTGACCCGTATCAGTCTTTATCAGGGAATGCTGCCAAACAATTTCCTGCGACAGGGTATTAAAGCCAATAAAATTGCGAATGGGCACTTCCCGGCAAAAACGCGGAGTTACGGCGCCCCACCTTCCGAAGCTTAAGTTTCCTAGTCCCCCTTGCAAGCCAGCTATTCGCGGAAGCATTCTCGGCATGTGGCAATGTGCCTGTCACACCACCGGGAGAAAAGGCTGCGAGACGCCCGGGGGCAAATGCGATGGACCACCTGTGAGGGAAATCTTATCGAAACAAACCATCATCTTGCCCCCAACGCGGTCGTCCGAGATCCTGGGTCGGGAGAGATGATAAGCACGGACCGCTCGGGGTCGTTTAGCCCGAAAGCCTTGCCGGGCTTCGACTCCTACTTTTTCACCTCGAGAGGGCAATGCTAACTGGAAAAACGCCAAGAGGCAGGTCTATCGGGAGCTCCGACTCTGAGGAAGTTCGCTAAAGATTTGGGTGGAAGCCTAGCTTTTCTGGCGGCAACTCGTGAGTAAACAGCGTGCGCGGTGGATTGTGCCCCCGAAGAGCCCTTGTTCTCAATTAAAAGGGAGAGAGCGGCGTGAATGGCGGATTGTGAGGGGCTTAGTTTACGGTCAGACCCATGCGAACTGCCGGCGGTTCCTTGAGTGCCGCCGGATTCGAGCGATTCATAGGGCGAATTTTTCGGCAGATAGTTGCCGCAAGGGTAAACCTCGCCCCGGGGACGGAGAGGCCCTATATAGCCACGCCAGGGGGTTCCATCCCTTGCTCGGGACCGTTGGGAATTATCGAGCTGTAAGGGCTCAAGAACGCTCGTGAAGGGCGGTCCTCCCAAACTTAGTGGTTCTCTCAAACTTACTCGGATTTTTCACCCCTCCAGGTGGGCTGTCTTTCGGGAAATTGTGCCGTGGCCGTTCCAAAGCTTGGCTCGGCAGCATTTCTATTTCATGAACGCGTTACAGATGTCACGAGAAAAGGAGCCACACCCACTTTCGAGGAAGCTCTCGAGGCGAAGGGTCCTGACGGCGTGGGAAACGTTAACGGTCAAGGGCCCCTGAGGGCGTGCGGAACGTTAAAGGTGAGAAACGTTAAAGGTTGGTGCAAAGGGTCAAGGGTTAAAGCCCTTTCACTTGACCCTGCCGTAAAGAAGATGCGTCAAATGGAGCTACATATCGTATCGGAGACCTCTTTAGCCATATAAATAGTTACTAGCTAGATAATTTTTCCATTTGGGCAAGGTTCAGTTTCATATAGATTCAGATGGTTTCCTGCACCTGCGATTCAGTGCATTCGCGCTTCGGATTGGCGAAACCTCGGGTTAAGGTATCACGTGGGTCCCCTCATCATGGGTATTTTTAAACGGACTGGCTAAGATCGTGCGGTTTGGGGGAGGTTTTCCCTGGCCTGACTAAAAGTTTGTCCCGACTTAGCTTTATGTCGCGAGTTCGGTCCAGACGACGTTTTCGAGCAGGATTTTCAAGATTTCGATGAGTGACTTCCTCCTCCTGTCAAAATGGCATAAATATTTTGGCCGGGTAAGGCCTCCGCATCTACCTCGATCAAGTTTCCTGCAAAATTTCAGGTATTGATTCGACGCAAGCCTCTGAATAAGCTGAGGTTAGGAATTTTCTAAATCATTGTATCTTTCTCGGTACGGGAGTTGCTATCGTCTCCTCCTGTGAGGAGGCGGCGAGAATGTGGACCCCTAGCTTACTTATCGGCGACGACGATCGATGCCTGCGGGAGACGTTGAACGAGGTCTTCCGCCCGCGGGGTTTTCGCACTTTTCTGGCCGCCGATGGGGAGGAGGCGTTAGCGATCCTCGATTCTCAGGAGGTGCATGTGGCACTTTTAGACCTACACATGCCAAAATTAAGTGGCTTGGAAGCGATTCGCCTGGTCCGCCAGCGCCAGCTTTTTATGCCGTGTATCCTAGTTTCGGCCAGTTTCGACGAGGGCATCCTTTCGCAAGCACGCGTACTGCAGTTGGTACGATTCCTTCCCAAGCCGTTCTCGATGGAGGAAGTAATCCAAGCTGTTCTGAAGGCGCTAGAGGAAAACTACGGCGAAATTTTTCTTCATTTTTGGCCCAAGAGGCCGCAAAATTAGCCCGATGGGTGGGGCTTTCGGGTTGTGGCAGTCAGCGCTAAGACATTTCGAAGTGTAGGTCTGCGCGAACAATCTCTCTTTGAAGTACCCTCCCTGCATCTCATGTGGATCGTCAAGCCCAACGAGCTTGCCATTTTGGAAAGGGGCTGGTTGTATCGGCCTGCTAATAGCCCCGATAATTTCCTCCCATTCGTTATTTCCCGCTATTGCTGCACCTGGTTGGCTTGCCGAACTGAAGAACGAAAGAAGGCACGGTGTGAGCCTAATTGGGGATTTGAAAGTCCGGGCATCGGGGGCAGCCTAGGGCGACCGGTTGCCTTTTTCGGAACTTCCGTTGCGGATGCCTTCAGTGGTCGCCAGCTTGTGTCACATCTCCGCTAAAGGAAGGTCGCCGTTTGATTCGGCGTCAATAGGCGGGCTGAGTCCAGCGGTAATTGACCCAAAGCTCGTCGCCATTTACAATGGCATGACCTGTACCCGAAAGCCATCGAATCATTGCGTCCAGCTTTGGGCCGACTGCTTTCGCGTGGTTGCCATGCGGCTAATCTTACTATGGGGTTGTCTTCCCGCTGGGCTCGCACGCGGAGGTTTAAACCGTAAAACCGCCCAGGCGACATTGTAGGCCAAAGGCGTCAACCTCGGGATTGTTCAGTTGTTGGGAGTGTTAAACGCGTAAGCACAGCATTCTGGGAGGAAGGAGGCAAATGAGTCAATCGAAGGCAGCCGAAATCACCGCCGTAATGAAGGAAGAGCGGATATTCCCACCGCCTCCGGAGTTCGTGGCTAAAGCGCGGATTTATTCGCGGGAACAATATGAGCAGATGTGGAAGGAGGCGTACGAGGACCCAGAGGGATTTTGGGGTAAGTACGCCGCAGAACTCCACTGGTTTAAGCCTTTCGAGAAGGTGTTAGTGTGGAATCTGCCTTTTGCCCAATGGTTCGTGGGTGGGCAGACAAACGTTTCCTACAACTGTTTGGATGTTCATCTGAGCACCGTTCGGCGTAACAAAGCAGCTTATATCTGGGAAGGCGAGCCAGGCGACACCCGGGTGTTGACCTATGACATGCTTCATCGCGAAGTATGCAAATTCGCCAATGTGCTTAAAGAGCTCGGGATTCAAAAAGGTGATCGGGTATCCATTTACATGCCAATGGTGCCTGAGCTTCCCATTGCTATGCTTGCTTGCGCGCGAATTGGGGCCATACACTCGGTGATTTTCGGGGGTTTTTCGGCAGAGGCAGTGGCAGACCGAAACAACGATGCGGGGGCGCGGCTGGTCATCACCGCCGACTGTGGGTATCGGCGGGGTAAAGTCTTGGGTTTAAAAGCTGCCGTGGATCAGGCCTTGGCAAAATCACCCACCGTAGAAAAATGCATTGTTTTCCGTCGGGGGGCCGGAGATTGCCCCATGACGCTGGGGCGCGACTTTTGGTGGCACGAATTAATGGAGAAGGCCTCCCCTCACTGCCCTGCTGAACCGATGGACAGCGAAGCGCCCCTCTTCCTGCTTTACACAAGTGGGTCCACGGGCAAACCGAAAGGCGTAAAGCACACGACCGCTGGATATAACTTGTACACGAAGAAGACTTTTGAGTGGGTGTTCGACATCCGCGACGACGACGTCTATTGGTCAACAGCAGACATCGGATGGATCACCGGGCATTCATACATTGTGTATGGACCGCTCTCCGCAGGGGCCACAATCCTGATGTACGAAGGTGCGCCCGATTGGCCCGATCCAAGCCGGTGGTGGCAAATGGTGGAAAAATATCGAGTAACGATTTTGTACACGGCTCCCACGGCCATCCGCTCGTTCATTCGCTGGGGTGATCAATGGGTGGAAAAACATGATTTGTCGACCTTGCGGCTGCTGGGTTCGGTAGGCGAAGGGATCAATCCCGAGGCCTGGATGTGGTACTACGAGAAGATTGGGGGAGGACGTTGCCCGATCGTCGACACTTGGTGGCAGACGGAAACAGGCGGGATTATGATGTCGCCTCTGCCGGGGGTGACACCACTTAAACCGGGTAGTTGTGCTCATCCGCTCCCAGGCGTGGTTCCGGAAATTGTGGCCGAGGATGGCAGCCCCGTGGAAACAGGCAAAGGCGGTTGGTTGGTGATTGCGAAGCCCTGGCCGGGAATGCTTCGGGGTATTTGGGGAGATGACGAACGTTACAAGCAGCAGTATTGGACGGAAGTACCAGGGAAATATCTCACCGGTGACAACGCCCGCCGGGATGAAGATGGTTACTACTGGATCTTGGGGCGGATCGACGACGTCTTGAACGTTTCCGGCCACCGATTAAGCACGATCGAAATCGAGAGTGCTCTGGTAGCGCATCCGGCTGTAGCCGAGGCTGCAGCCGTGGGCCGACCCCACGAAATCAAGGGGGAAGCCATTTGCGTCTTTGTCACTTTAACGCAAGGCTTCCAACCAAGCGAAGAGCTCAAGCAGGAATTGAAGAATTGGGTACGCCAACAGATCGGGGCTTTGGCCGTGCCGGACGACGTTCGGTTTGCCGCGGCCCTACCTAAAACGCGAAGCGGCAAAATCATGCGCCGATTGCTCCGTGACATTGCGGCTGGAAGGGAGGTCCTTCAGGACACCAGCACACTGGAAGACTATAGTGTGTTGGCCCGGCTGCGGCAGGCACAGGAGGAGTAATTCCGGCGCCCAGCCGGTGGTCCCTCGTCCGGGCCTGCAGCTTCGCTTTTAGTGCCTGGAAGACGTGTCTTTTAGCTGAGTCTGGCGGGTTGCGAGTGACCGACGTCACTGCGAAGGAATTTCCCACTAGGTTATCGTGGCTTGAAGCTGCTCGCTTTGCTCATGGCCGGACTTCCTCTGAGGGAGCCGGCCTATTTTTGTTTAAAAAGCACTTTGCAGTAACTCCGTGCCTCAACGCAAGATTCGGGCCATTAAGAATTCGAGGTACCTCAAAGCTAGCGAGAGCTCGAAACGGGAAAGCGACAAGGCCATCGTTGGCCTCCGGCGTCCGTTAGTTTGGCGGGCCCTTGACTGCTCGTGCTTTAGGCAAAGCTCGCGACAGCCGATCGTACCCCGATTAGAGCTCCTCTACCGCTCGCGGCTCGAGGAAACTGGTATTGCCACTACCCCGCGCATTGGCCGATCATGCGCGGGGAAAGAGTGCCACCACTTCTTAGGGGAGTAGCATCCAGGCGTTTGAGTGTTATCCCATGAGCGGGCCGGCATTTTGCTTACCGGTGGACTCGTGATAGCCAAAGCAAAGGCGAAGGCCAAGTCGAGGGTAAGGACTCGTGATCCTCAAATTCCAGGCTCCTACAGTCGGGGCCCTAAGGGAATTCGAGGAAACTATTGCTCGCAGGGCCACTTTCCACGGACGGGAGGAATAGTGCGAGGATGAAGCGCGAGCCAATCCGCGAAATTTGTCTTCTCTTGATGATCTCGATTATCATTTTTATGGCCTTTCTTGGCTCCTCGCGGCTGTGGGACAGGGATGAGCCGCGTAATGCCGGCTGCGCTCGGGAAATGCTTGCCCGCGGCGACTGGATAGTGCCTACATTCAACGGAGAATTGCGGGCCCATAAGCCAGCGCTCCTTTACTGGGTCATCATGGGAGCCTATTGGCTGTTGGGGATTTCCGAGTTTTCGGCCCGCGTTGGCTCCGCGATTTTCGGGACTGGTACCGTCCTTCTCACCTATGCAATTGGCTGCCGGCTTCTTCCTCGGCCGGGAGCTTTTTGGTCTGCCGTTTGTTTGGCGACCATGCTGCTTTTTGCCATTTCCTCGCGGAGTGCCACGCCGGACGCTCCGTTGATTTTCTTCGGCACCTTAGGCATCGCCTGCTTTGTAGCGGCCTATTTCCCAAGAGCAAACGGGGGCATTTCGCTTCCGCAGTCGGCCATGGCCCGAGAAGGGCGGGTTACCAACGGCGGAGCTCCCTCGCAGACTCCTGCGCCCCGCGAGAAACTGCTCCCTCTTTTAGGAATGTACGCCGCTTGGGGGCTAGCAACACTGGCAAAAGGCCCGGTGGGTTTTGTCTTACCAGCCGCCGTGATTTTCCAGTTTCTCGGTCTCGAACAGATAATACGCCGTTCACTGGCGGTGGAGCCTTCGTCGCAAACACGCGGGTTTGTTGGAGGTCAACTCCTCAGAATGCGACAGGTTCTTTCTTTCCGGTTGTGGTGGGAGACCGCCCGAAGGATGAAGCTTGCGCTCGGGCTTGTGATTGTTCTTGCGGTGGCTGGCCCCTGGTATTTCGCCGTTGGTGTGAGCACAGACGGAGCCTTTGTTCAGGAATTTTTCCTCCGCCATCATCTTCAGCGGTCCCTTGAGCCCTTGGAAGGTCATAGGGGATCGATCCTGTTTTATCCGGCCGCCCTGCTTGTTGGCACGTTTCCTTGGAGCGTTTTCGCCGTTCCGTGTGTGTTGATGTGGCGAAGGGACTGCGTTACCGAGTGGGGAATGCGAGCGGTGGCCCTGCTGTTGTCGGTTTGGGTTTTGGTTTATCTTGGTGTCTTCAGCATTGTGCAGACAAAGTTGCCGAGCTATCTTCTCCCCTGCTATCCGGCGGTCGCCCTCTTTGTCGGACACTTTCTGGCCCGCTTACCTAAAACTGCTGCACCCGATATCCGCACCTGGACAAAAGCAGCGGTGGTGGTCCTGGGGTTAATCGGAGGCGTGGCAATGGTCAGCCTGCCCTTGGTGGCCCAGCGACTCCTCGGGGGCGAAAGTTGGATGGCTAGTCTCGGATTTATCCTTCTTGCGGGAGCCGTGGCCTGTTGGTGGCTCTTCGTTCACAAGGGAGGCCAGGCTTTGACTAATGGCATGCTAGCCACTGCCTTCATTTTTACCCTGATGGCCGTGGCCATTGTCCCCGCGAGGGTGTCCCGCCACCGTTGGCTCGAGGCCGTTATCGAAAGGCTCGGCCATATGTCCACGGAGGTGGCGGCCATCGAATTCTGCGAGCCAAGCTGGGTATTTTACTTTGGTCGATCCATTCCTAAGTTGACTCGACGTGACGAACGGGAGATCGGTCGAGCGCTGAGCGAAGGCGTCCTTCTGGTGCCAGAAGCCACGTACGCTGAGATCAAAAGCTTCCTTCCACCCCATGAGTGCTTAGTTGCCGGTCCTCGCTTTTTGCGCCCCGAAAAGATCCTCTTACTTGTTGGTCCGGAGAGAAGAAATCTGCTCAGCCAGGCGGCTCACCTCTGTGACAGGCCAACAAGTTTATTGACCTTCCGCTAAAGGGTGGCTTCGCGGGAAGGTCGCGAGATTAAGGCACATTCTGGCTTCCTAGTGCCCTTGGAAGCGGAGGGTGGCCAAAGGTTCGTAGATTGGACCTTGAGGGGTAAGCTGGCTGGAGAAGACGACCACTTGCTCCACATAGGTTTCCGCCCCCGTAAAGTCCGCTTGGTCGCGGAGGAGTTGAGCCAAGCGGCCAAGCCCCGGATTGGCCCGACGAACCCGTCCCAAAGTAAGGTGAGCTTTGAACGGCCGACCCTCCCGAGGGAAACCCAAAGGCACAAGGGCCTCTTCCACCGACCGTTGCAGCCGGACTAACTCCTCGCTACCTTGCGTGAAGCCCAGCCAAATTGTCCTCGGCCGTACCACGTCCGGAAATGCTCCCGCACCGCCGACGACCAGAGGAAACGGCTCGAAGGTCGCTACCGCCTTCTTAACAGCCTGGCAAATATGGTAGATGTCGCGGGAAAGGACCTCGCCCAAAAATTTGACGGTAATGTGGAGATTTTCTGGCTCGACCCATTTAACATCGGCCTGGGCTGTCCGCAGGATATCCATCAAATCCAAGGCCCGTTGCCGGACATAATCATCCACCTCTACCGCGATAAATGTTCTAATCCTCTCTCGCATGGTTTGCTCTTCATCTACCTCAAAATGTCCGAAGTTTCAGGCGACGCTGAGAGGGCTTCCGTCGGGTAGCAATTTTCCGACGTGCGCCTAGGAATCCCAGGAAGGTGGCCATGACGCGTATCATATTAACCGGGAAATCATGCCTGGGACAGATAGTGGGCTAATCTCTATGCATCCGGGGGGCAAATTTGGGGGTTGCCCAAAGGTGAATGCTTTCCACCGGAAGTATTTTGAGCCGAAATCCCCCCGAGCAGCAGCCCGCCGGAATCGTCCCACGTAAACGCATCCAGCAATGTGGAAAACCACGGTGTAGCTTCCGCGACTCCCTGAAACAAAAGCGGCATCACGCCATCGCCGATAGGCTATTTTGGGGCAAGAATTTAGGCTAGATCTATAATACCGAAACAACTCTCCGCCCACAGCCATCCCCTTGCCTTTAGATCGCGAGGTGGTAAGAGTTAATGGACGGATTTCGCCCATCGGGCCTTCCAACGGTCTTTCCGAATTGCCTGGGTGGCACGGTGGCAAATAAGCAAAGCCACTAAGCGGCAATACACGAATTTCGGCGGGCAGAGTACTCCCTGCTAAAAAGCGCTACAAGAACATGGAGACCAGCCCGTCGAATCACAGCTTCGGGATTGCTGCCTCTAACGTAACGATTCGACGGAGTTCCTTGTTGGCAGTTGGCTGATGGAGGTCGCTTAGGCGCAAGCCCCTGCAAAAAGTTTCATCGAGTTCAGTAGAGGAAGTTTATGAGCGGTTGTGAGTTAGCTCGCTCCGTGACGGAAAACCAAAACACGGATTGCGTCCTCGGGCTGACCGGCGGCTGGGGAGAGCCGTCACCGGATTCCCCCAAAAATTTCGTGGTAATTCATCCCTGGGTGGATTTGGACGCGGCAACCTGTGTGGCGCTTACGGGCGCGGAGATCGAAGATGTTTTTTTCTTGCCGGCTAATTACTCCGAGGTTCCCCACGCTTATCAACACGCACGGATCTTAGATCATCCCCTCGGCCTTAAAGGACATCTGGAGGCGGACGGGGTCTGCCATTCGGCGGCGGCCTCACTGCCTGAGGCCGCGGACTTGGCGGACAGTGATCTCCTGGCCGAGGTAGAGGAACAAGACATGTTGGGGTTTGCCCAGCCGCGATTTTCTCTGGCCAGGATACTTGCAAGTGTCCGCAGTTTTTTACAAGCCCAGGGCCGATCAGGTGAGGATTTGGATCGAGCGGTGCTCGCGGTTATGGTCCCTGTATTGCGGGCCCTGGCCCATGCGGAACGGCAAAAGCGAGCGATGGCTCGTACCCCTCTTCCAGAAGTCGAGGTCGGGCCTTACCGATTTGTCTTGCGCGTTGGTGGGGGGAATCACCCGGGGGCCCTGCCCCGGAATTATGCAGGAATTATCTACCACGATGGCTTTAATCTTGGCGTAGTGCGCCATCCCCGGCGACAAGAGATCGATTTCCGCCTACTCCGTGATGATCTCCCGGGATGGTTTATTCACCCTACGGGGTTTCTTGCCTGTTGGGGAAGTTTAAAGGGACCTGCTACCAGTCTCCCTCCTGCGGGAACTCCGCAAAATGTTGACGAGCTTGTGGAGCTTCTTCGCCGGCGAATAGTGCCGGCATCATTTTCGGTTAGTTCGTCCGCGATAAACCCTGAGGCATCTGCAGGCCCCTCAACTTAATGCCCCCCGAAAAATGAGTTTTTTGCTGTTAGAAACGAAAATTATTTCGAATAGCGTCCGACGTTGCAGCTACTGAACGAGGCCGTATCGTCCGCCCCCACCCTTGAACCCTTTGTAGCTCCGAAACGCCCAAGCACATAAAGACCTCGTTCCCAGCCGGTGGAGGAAGGCAGGTTCCCGGAACAGCCTGCCTTGTGCCGATCAGAACCGCTTGGGTCAAGCGTTTCTAGCCTGCCTTGCACCCCGGCTAGGAAACGAGGCCTAACACCTTTTCTTCACCCAAAGGGCTTCTTTATACCTCAATCTTCTTGCAAAAACAGGGGAAAAGCATCCGAATTGTCTGCCTCAGTGCCAAACTGCTTCGCGCCGCAACCCTGGTCGCGGAAGGTTTTCGCGGAAATGGACACAAGGTTTTAACTGGTAGCCTGTAAACGAACCCGAAGTTTCGTACTACAGGCGTTTTAACCAGCCTTCATTGACGACTTTGCCAGATGTCCAGGGGACACCAGGCCGGGTTCCAGCGTAAAGTCGAAATCCTCTAAAACCAGCTAGGTTCACCACCAACCTTTCGCGGCCAGTGGGAAAAGTTTAGCTTCCCCTGCTAGACAACGCTTACAAGGGCCTTGTCCGGGTGCCTTGTACCTGGCAAGTCTTCCCCTGCGATCTCGAGCTAAACCTCCTGGGTCACCACGAAGGGGTGGCGATAGTTGCGAGTCAGAAGCTTGTCAGCCTCAGGGTTGTTCACAAACTTTTCTTGCGCCGGATCGTAAGTCAATTCGGCACCAAGCTGATAGGTGGTCTTAGCGATATCGATTCCCAGTGTACCCTTCAGCGTAGAAGTAATCGCCTCCCAGCTCTTGGCGATCTCCTCATGCCACGAAAGGAAGCCGGGCTTGGTCGTACCAGGTACCTGTTGACCAAGTCGCCAAGAAATATTGCCCAAGTGACATAGGGCACTGGACAGATGCCCTTCGAGGATATCGGCCTCTAAATCTTCCCTCTTACCGGAGCGGATGCAATCGATGAAGTTCCGGAATGGGTCGCCCGAGCGTGGTTTGATGTCCACGCGTAATTCTTCACTTTTGTCACTGCCTTTGGGGAAGAAGCGATTCTCCCGAATCACACCTTCGTCGGTAATAAATTCGTTGTCCACTTTCTGGGGATAAACTTGGCCGTCGACACCCTTTCGACCGACAAGTCCGATGATCTCGAACACAAGGAGTACACCATCAAAGTCGAAAACCGTCAGATGCATATTTGGGGTTTCTCCTTGGTCCTTGAAATTCCGCTCGGCTTCGTTTACCCAGCGGTCGCCAATGCTGATGACTCGCTTCGGGCCGACTTTGCCGGTGACCGCGGTGATTGCCCAGCGAGCGATATCCATTTGGTGTACGCCTTGATTGCCGATTTCCCCATTACCGGTTTCCCAGAACCAGTGCCAGTTGTAGTGGACTAAATTCTCATGGTAGGGCATCCATGGGGCTGGTCCTAGCCACAGATTGTAATCAAGGTGGGGCGGCGGATCGGTCACCGGTTTGAAGCCGATCGACCATCGCGGTTTCGAGGCGTAAGCCTTAGCCACGATCAACTTTCCATACTTGCCGCTGGCCACGGCGGCCACTGTCCTCGCCCAGCCTGTTGACGATCGGCTTTGGGTCCCATGCTGTACGATTACCCCGTATTTTTCTGCTGCCCGCACACACTGCCGACCCTCAAAGACGTTGTGACTGCAGGGCTTTTCCACATATACATGCTTCTTATGTTGGCAGGCCCAAAAAGTCATAAGGGCATGCCAATGATTGGTGGTGGCGATCGAAATTGCGTCGCAATCATCGGACTTAAGAGCCTCGCGAACATCTTGAATACATTTAGGCGTCAGTCCGCTTCGCTCTTTGACCCGGGCTGCTAGCCTTTCGAAAAGGCTCTTATCCGGGTCGATCAAATACGCCACATCCACCCCCGGAATCTTGATAAAAGCGTCAATATGCGCCTGCCCACGACCGTGAATTCCTGCCACTCCTACGCGAATTTTTTCGTTAGCTCCAAGAACTCTCCCATACGACCGGGCCGATAGCAGAAGACTACCTGCGGCAAATCCTACAGTACCCTTCCGGAGAAATGTCCGCCTGGTTTCACGCAGCATTGCAAATCACTCCTTTTGTCCCACACTTTGGATTGCGTGCTCGTGACAAACCCGTGCTTGCCACTTGTAATTAATAGCTGCTCGAGGCAGTGTACCCTGAGGCACTTAGAGCTCTTATCCTTCTCATCTTTACGCGGGGACACATAAACCGCAAGACCCTCAAGTGGTTTTTCGAGGCGGGCAAAATCCCGGCGCAGCATAAGCTTCCGGGTACTTCCGGGATGCAGCGGCCGGATGCTTAAACCGGAAGGCTATTCCCGGCGTATGCCTACGGCTAGCTTCCTTCCTGCGGTCAGAACATATTTATTCACCGATGATTTTAATCAGCACACGTTTGGGACGACGCCCGTCGAATTCACCATAGAATATCTGCTCCCAGGGGCCAAAATCAAGCTTTCCGTTGGTGATGGCCACTACCACTTCTCGTCCCATGATCTGCCGTTTATGGTGGGCATCGGCATTGTCTTCGCCCGTCCGGTTGTGGGCATAACGTGTGGGTGAGGGATCAAAGGGAGCTAGCTGTTCCAGCCAACGACGAAAATCCTCGTGCAAACCCGGTTCATCGTCGTTGATAAAAACCGAGGCGGTGATGTGCATCGCGTTGACTAAGCAAATTCCTTCCTTAATTCCGCTCTTACGAACGGCGGCCTCCACCTGAGGGGTGATGTTTACGAAGTCCATCCGTTTCGGAATATTGAAAGTCAGGTACTCGGTATAGGTCTTCATCTCGCAAGGTTCACCGTGGACTTCAGTTTTAAGCTTTAATGCCAGGCCAAACTTATTTTGTAAGAATGACCACGTATCCCACAGCCTCCTGCAGCCTTATTCGGCACTGCTTGGAGCAGTCTGCTCAGGAGTTCCCTCATCGCTCCACAACGATTGTGCCTCTGCGAACCATGTTTTTACATCGGTGCGGGCAAAAACTCAAGCTTCCCTGGAATCCGCGGATGTGCTGCTGCCGGCTTGGTGCCAGGGCGCAAAATAGTCTCCGCAGCGCGGTGCAGCCGGCAAAGGTGCAGAATAAAAAGCTGCGACGTTCGAAAATGGCTAAGGCGCTCCCGTGATGCCTCGAGAATGAGACTCCAGCCGGGGATGTCTCGCCCGACGGCCTCTTTCGTGGTGAAGGCGAGCTTTTCACCGGCCACTTTAGCTCCAGCAGATCATCGCAGGGAGGTCACCCCCGAGGTAAACTAAAGAGAAAGATTGGGGAGGAGGCCATTGGTGATTTGGGACAGACTGGCACGACTATTCCGTGGTGGTAGAGCGCCGGTAGATATCCAAAGCCGGTTCGAGCTTCTCCGCGAGGCGATAACCGGCACCATGTCGCGTTTTTATATGGCTCGCGATCGCCACACGGGTGAGATTGTGGGTCTTAAGATCATCGACCCAGAAAAAATGGCCCAGTTCGAGCAGCGCTTTCGGGGGCTAAAGAAGCCGTGGGAAGGGGAGATTGCCATCCGGCTTCAGCACCCGAATATTGTTCGCACGTTAGAGTACGGCTGGACGACAAAAGGGGAACCTTTCCTGGTAATGGAATACCTCCAAGGAGGGGTATTAAGCCATCTGTTGGTAGCGCGGGATCCTAGGCTGGAAGGTCTCAAGTTGACGATCATCCGCCAGGCGGCCGAGGCCGTGGCCGCCGTTCATGAAGCTGGTTTTATTCACCACGATATTTGCCCGCGGAATCTGTTCCTGTTGGCCCATGAGGATGTCGTCAAACTTATCGATTTTGGGTTGACGGTGCCGGCCACTCCGGAGTTTTTCCGCCCGGGCAACCGGACGGGCACTCCCGACTACATGGCCCCTGAGGTCGCTCGCAGGCAACCGGCGGACCAACGGCTGGATGTCTTCTCTTTTGGAGTGACGGCTTACGAGATACTAACCGGTCAGTTACCTTGGCCGCGAGGAACCACCGCGTTGAATCGCGGGACTACTGCCATTGCAGTCATGGCTCATGGCCGGCCCGGCCGGGATATTCGGGAGCTTCGACCTTCCATTCACCCTGATCTGGCCAAAGCTGTCCACGCTTGCATCGAACCGGATCCCAATCGCCGATGCCCGTCGATGCGACATTTTTTGGCAATGATTCGGAAGGTAGAGAACGAAGATGTCTCCTGAAAGACCGCGATTTTCCGTGCTAAAGCATGGGTGCACGAAAGCATGGCCTCCAGGGATGGGATCGCAAGAGGGCACCATTCCTTAGGATGCGTTGATTGCTTGCAGGATGTTTTCGGCTTGATGGCTGGTGTTGGCTGGTTGGTTTCAAAGAGATGGAAAGCTGTTTGCAGTCGAGATCTTCACCGCGGGAAGAAGCTGCGAAAAACTTGCAGTTACTGTTTATGAAGTCGCAGCAAGCTCAGGACTTTTCTCGCGGAATGCTAATACGGACAGGGAGATGTTTACCATGCACATTTGAGACCTGGTCGGGAAGCAAAACCACGCGAGCCAGCCAAATTCCGCGCAAGGAATATTCGTAAACAATGGGGGCGTCCCGAAGCCACGCCGGTAACGCCTCCAGCTCTGCTCTCCGATGGTACAAAATCGCAAGCTTAGTTTTGGGAGGTGGTGAAGACCAGGAGGCCTCCCAGCCGACGATCTCGGCCCCGCAGGTATCGATTGGCCGGAAGGTAACGTTCAACCCCGCCGCGTGAAAGGAAGCCAGATTGGGGGCAAAAAGAAGGTAGCTGGGGCCATCCTCGCGGGAGGCGGTACGACGATGCCACCTGCAGGCCTCCTCGAGTACGCGATGGGTTATGCTGTCCCCCCAATAATTAACCTCTAGTCCGAGCCTAAAGGCCCCTTTGATCCCGCCGACCAGCGAGTTATAGAAACTGAGATAAGCCGGCCTATAAACAAAATGACCGGCGATTCCCGAGCCTAAAATCAAGACGACCCCAAGGAAGAGCGGCCGGCCAGCCCAGGCGAATGCTTGACGGTTTTCAAACACGAACTTTGTCCCCCATCCCACAAGCATTGCCCACAAGGGGTAGACCGTCAAAAAGAGTCGTTCGCCATCATAGACGGGAATTCCCGGCACAGCAAAGAGCATAAGCCAGAAGCTCAGTTGAAGGAGCACCATCCATTCATAGTACGCGGCTAGGCTGCGTACCGCTAGCAAACAGCCGCGAGGGCTGTTTACAAGCTGATAGAACATTTGTCGGCACAATGCCCCAACTCCTACAAGCCCAAGGAGCAAAAATCCCGCGGGAATAGTCGCGAATGTGATCACAAAGGGGTAGTGCCACGGTACTGCGACGTCCTGCCACACCGAGCCCAGGTAATAAACACGAAGCGGCAGCCTGCTTGCCGAAGAGTGGAGGTATTGTCCCAGGTGGTCAAACGGATCGAGCCACAACCACGGCCATCCCAGAAAAAACACGAAGAAAGCGGTCCCCACGCAAACAGAGGCCCGCATCAGCCCGCGCCAACCGCTTACCCACACAAACCACAGTGCCATGGGAAGCGAAAGAAGGATGCCGTGGAGCCGAGTGAGCATGGCAAGGCCGAGGCAAAATCCTGCCCAAAGAGTTCTCCTGGGCCGGTTGCTCTCGCGGGAAGCCCCGCTTTGTGTCGGCAGCTCCGCATCGACAGCGGCACAGATGGCCGCTACCGATGTTAAAGCGGTCAGAAGATCTAGTCCCGCCAAATGGGCATGCCCGAAAAGCCGAGGCATGGCCCCGCAGGCCCAAGCACCACTGATGCCGGCCACAGGGCCCGCCCGAGCGGTTAACCAGAGTCCGACGACACAGATCAGAACAAAAAACAACAGGCTCCCGGCAAAGCGTCCCGCCACAATCGAAACGGCAAGCGCATCGCTAGGATAAGGGTCAAAGAGCCAATGCACCGCCCCGATCAAGTAATACCCCAAAGGTGGGTGAAACGGCGGAGCTCCAGCCTCACCATACGGGAAATTCTCCCGTATCCGCCGCGGATGGAAAAATTCCCAACCCTGAAAAATGAGTGCCGACCATACCCGCTTGGCATGAAAGACATGATAGAGTTCATCGCAGGTTATTCCTGGACCACCCGACGGGGGGGATATCTCCCGGGCGCTCCACACAGCGAAAAAGGAGGCGATAAGTAGGGGAAAGATCCACCGGTGACGTGCTAGGAATTCTTTCCCACTGCTGAGGCGAGCAATTCCCCGGCCAACGGGAAGAACTGCCTTCCACAAGCCAATCGGCCCAGACTTCCCGGAGTCACTTTCGTCCGAAGGGATCTTTCGCGTGCGGGGATCACGCTTGCGCATCGTTCTTTCGTCCGACGGTTATTGGCCCCGAGGTTAAAGTGACCGACTTCCTAGGAATGTTTCCAAAGGTGCCGCTCCGCAAAGTAGCTGAACCAGCTTTCCGCCTAAACCCCACCCTCAAATCGAGCGGGACAAATCCCCCCGAAGAAAAAGACTTACGCACGGCACGGAAGGACTTTAGCGGAGCATATCACGTCGCACCCACCGTGTTTTGCCCATCATGCCCGATTTGATCCGCGGCTATCTTCCTGAGCTCCTCAAGAGTGGTCAACAGCTCAAATACCTCGAAAAAGGCGGTAACCTCCCTATATACTGGTCCTGTTTTTACCCCGCTCCATTGGGATTAGGTTCCATGATGTAATTTCCCCGTACATCTTAATCCTGTTGGCGAGATTGGCCACCAGCACCTGGCGCGGAGGCACCGGGGCAAGTTGTGGCGATCAATTTCCATCTTTGCCGAGTTACGCCCCCGGCTGTGGCGAAGCAAAACGGAACGAGCTATGCGGCGCCACCGTGCCGAAAAGGTGGACCTGCGGATCTCATCTCGCCAAATTGTCCCTCCGGTGCTCGTGAGATCCCGCCAATCTCCGCCGGGCAGACCTCGAAGTGTGCTTAGGTGCCGTGGGGGTTGATGGGGCTTTCATGATGAGTCAGTACCCACCTCATTTCTAACTCGAGTAGCATTCTTTTGAGGGTCGCCCCCCCCGAATAGGAACCCACTGTGCCGTCCGACCGAATCACACGGTGACAAGGGATCACGATAGGAGCCGGGTTTCTCCGCATCCACGTACCCACTGCTCGGGCTGCACGAGGAATCCCAGCCTCTTTGGCAAGCTCTCCATAGGTGATAACTTGGCCAGGCACCGTGTGCCGAAGCCGCCGGTAAACTCTCAGACAAAATGCGGACGAAAAAGGTACGGCAACCGAGATGCGTGACAGGTTTACCCCTGGTTCCTCCAAATACCGTCGAATTTGACCAACGTAAGGGTGGCTTGGAATCCACACAAGTTTTATGTGGGGTTTCCACAAAGTGAACAAAGTTTCCTCCAACCTCTCCTGCGCTCGGGTATGGGAGCGATTCCCCAGCGAAACCCCAACAACAAATTCTTCGGCCACCGCCACTGCAACCCAACCAATGGCGGTCTGCGCACAGGAAGCTCGGACAACGTCTACATGCTTCAAGAACTCAACAGTGGCTAGCCTTCGCCTGCCTTTCATGCTCACCGTCACGGAATTGATTGCCTTGCAGATGGGTTTGGCACCGCGGCTTTACCGGCTGGCGATTTTAATTCGGCCGTGGCATAGTCTCCCAAGCTTTACACTTCCCTTGGGGAACTCACCTGCTAACCGAGCTTATCGCAAAGACAGCGGAAGGGCGCGCGAAAGCCAAAACACAAGACACACTTCCGGCCTCCAAGGGAACGTGTCCCGTTGAGCTCGTGGGAAAAAGCTGCTTCGCGAACGAGCTAAAGCCATAACTTCAGCCGGAGATTCACCGGTTCTCGGGGTAGAAAGCGCAACCGTATAAGGGTTGCAGCCGCAAAAATCCCCTAACCGCGTTCCATATGGGCTATCCATCCTTTGCGCGCTCCTGCAAAGCTTTGAACGAGTTTTTGGCCACCCACTGACGATTTTATCCACGCGCAGAACGAATCAGCATACCAGAGATAAAGAGAGGCCCGCATCCTCCCACCTCCGCTGCCAAAATAAACCCAGACTCCTAAAACTTAATTAGTCCTTTGCGGCGGAGTTCTAAGCCCACGTTGGTCATCTTGATCATCTCCGGCGTCCACCGCACGCCCGTGTCCCCGGCGTTGGAGGCCTTTTCGATGGCCGAGCCCCCCTGCCGAAGCCGAAAACTCAAACTCTTTGGGTCCCCAAAACTTTGGGTTGCCCGGGATACATCTTGGCCCACGCTCAACATCCGGAGAGATTGTTCCATGTCTCAGAATGGTCCGTCCGGGCCCCCGGATGACAGCCGGGATTCGTAAAATTTCCGATGGTACTATCTCTGAAAGCCAATGAGCAACCTTCGCATACGTCTACGTCAGTGAGCACACTGTATTGGAATGATTTGAAACAAACTCCGCGTCAATGACCGACCGGAAAAGGATTTGTCGTCTTAGCCATTTGTACAAGATCGATGGCCCCTAGTATAATCGTTGACCTTATTTCCATGTCTTCAGCCCACCCAAGCATCCTGCCATACACAAACAGATGATCGACAGTAGGCTCCTCACCGTCTGCCCTGATTGCGATTGGTGTGTGCCCCGGTGCTCCTCAATTGACGATGGCTAATCTTTGGATAGTAATGTTCCGGCCGTTAGTCGTAAGCAACTTTCCTACCACGCTCTTGGGCTCTATGAAAGGCAGCAGTGGCCAGTTCTTCTTGTGGCCTCGAAGGGTAATGTCTGCTTAAGGGGCGGGAATGGTTACAGCCTCGGTATAAACAAGGGCAAGCCCCTCGGCCGAAAGGAAGGGATGAAACTCAGCAGCTGCCCTGTTGATCGGCGGTCTCAAGTTGACCGGCGGGCCAAAAGGCTCGTTGGTCGGCGCCTGCTATCACTTTAAATGTCCCGGCCCCGTTGGCCCCCGGTTTATCGGAGTCAAACAAAAAGATCAGCCCGTCGGTCGATAGGTAACAAAAACATGCGTCGTACTCTGTGTTGACGGGAACACCAAGATTGACCGGTTCACTTCAACCTTGTAAGCCACTTCACGGCATTTTTGGGGAGTTTTTTGGCACTCTCTAGCACGCTTCCTCTTCCGAGGGAGTAAATTCCGGAGATGGTAGTCGCTGATTTCGATCCACTGGTTCGGCCTGTTTGGTTTGCTCCTTGTGGCTTGCCGTGTTGGCAGCCGGTCTGGTAAAGGTGTTCCGGGCGGTTTGTTGCCCCCGCGGACCCCACACAATCACCAGCCCCAGCACTCCGATCACCAGGATCACCGCGATTGCTCCCACCTCCCAGCCCCGCTTCCCTTAACCCAACCAGTACGCTGCCCTTTTGACTCCGCTGTTTCCCCCTGAACCCCAGTTTATTCGTGAATTCTCCAGACATACAAACTATAACCATACTAACCTCTCGTCTAACAGATTGTACTGACAGACCGTTGGTCATCCTGTGCGACAGTCTGTCATCTTCTCCAGTAATCTGTCATTTCTGTGGCACAGTCTGTTCTCCTGTGCTCTGTCCCGTTATTCTTTCATCCAGTCTGTTATTCTGTCCGACGGTCAGGCGGGACAATCCTCCAATTACATAAGGACCGGGGACGAGGCAATGAAAAGCCGGGACAAGAGTCACAACTGCTTTGGCCGTTCAGGTTCCGGATTATACGGATATTTCGTCGGCCTGTGTGGAATGATTCCCCTCAAGCGCCTCTGGCTCAATTGAATCAAGCGTCGGTTTACGGGAGGGAAGGCTGCACGTTCGAGTCCTACGGGGGCACGCTGAGAATAGCAAAAATCACGTGGCTAATTCAGCTGCTTTCTCAAATTTGCACAATTCGCGCCACGGGCAAATCTTGCGATTACCGTCGTATCCGGGACGGGTCAGACCGTTTGGTAGTGGTTAGTTCCTTGTCCGGCAACACCCCGACTTGTGAGCCTGCGATGGCCAGCCGGCAGATATTTTGGGTCGTTACCTATTCCTAGGCTCCGCGTGCGGAGAAGTCAGCCGAGTCTTTTTGCACTTCACTTGCCGCAACAATCGAATATCTCAGCACGGCCACACGTTTACAGAAACAGCCACGCGCTCATTGAAGGGGTAAAGGGTCCTGCAAAGCCTCATCCCGCGGGGGGCAATAATCGACTACGGGGTAGGGTTAGTTCATGAAGGAGCTTTC
The DNA here is from genome assembly GCA_938084835.1 of uncultured Thermoguttaceae bacterium. Lineage (GTDB taxonomy): Bacteria > Planctomycetota > Planctomycetia > Pirellulales > Thermoguttaceae > DTLM01. The sequence continues at coordinate 220,660 of CALKER010000017.1, read as the reverse complement.
CCGTTTCACTGAACAGCCGAAACGTCACTTCAGGGTCAGGCTTGGTCGCATCGAATTCAAATTCACTGAAGGCGTACTCGCCTGAGATTCCATACAGTTGTGTTGTCCAATCGGGTTGCTGGACAGGCGGTCCACTGCGACCACCCAGGCTGGCGCCTTCAAATTCGTAGAAATGGAATCCATTAGGCCGCGGGATTGTGAATCCGCGTGCTCCGTGTCGATCACCAGAAATCAGCAACACGCCACCGATGCGATTCTCTTCGATCAGGCGGAAGATTTCTTCTCGACCTTGCGGATCAAAAACACCCCAAGAATCCTTTCCGTTGGAGACATAGTCGCTCCACATGGTACCGCAAGAAAGGATAATGAAAGGCCCCTTGGCTGCCAGCAACCGCCTCTTGAGCCACACCATTTGTTCCTTTCCCAAAAAGTTTCCTTTCTTGCGGAAAAACCGGTTGTCGGTCATGATGATATCGCAAGGGCCAATCCTGGCGTCCAAAAAGACACCGCCGCGACCGACGCCCAGGCCATACGATGGGTTATTCCAGCATTGGCGAAAGACCTCCCATACGCCCAGGCGGTCGTCTTCCGAAAAGCCCTTTGGCAGGCCCCATTTGTCATTATTAAAGTAGTCGTGATCGTCCCAGGTTACATACACCGGAATCTCGGCCACCAATTGTTGCCAGGCCGGTGTCAGATCACGAACAAGGTAATCTAGGCGATGCAGGCCAAGGTGGTTATCCCGATCTTGAACTGCCGTATCGCCGATCAACAAGAGGGCCACAGGCTGGCGGCTTCGAACTTGGGCGCTGAGCCGCGGATTGCCTAGCCCCCACCGATGCATGCAGCTTCCAAAAGCAATCCGAAGTTTTCTCGGATCTTCGGGAAGTGTTCGGATGACGGCGTTTTCAGGGATGCGGGCGAGCTTGCCGTCAATTAGGACACGATACGGCAGAACCCGTCCCGGAGGAAGGTCCGTGATTGGCACAACCGCGGTGAAGTCCGTTTCCTGTGTTGATGATACCGGCCCGAACCGTCGAAGGTCGCCGTCTAAGGGAACTTCCACACTCACTTGAGCAGGGCCCAGCGTGCGGAGCCAAACGGTGACCCCATTTGGAGTGAGGCAGCCCAACATGGGGCCACCAAGATGGGTTAGCCCCGCTTCCCGGCAAACGCGCCGAAACTCGTCCTGCTCTATCAGCTCGGCGATTGTGCCCCGGGGACGTGACTGGAGAAACTCATATGCAATCTTGATGATCTCCTGTTTTTCCGCAGGTTGTTCGCCCCACAGATTAAATATTTCGAGGCTGGTGGCCAGATCCCCACGGCTTAACCGCTGATGTTCTGGGTTTTCTTGTGATTGAGCCGTTAGGCCAAAAGTCCAGCTCAAGAGCATGGCCGCGAATGGTACTTCATAATAGTGTCTGCGCCTCATCGGCGGGCCTCCGCAACATTAGTTCAGAAACTCAAGAAATCCACCGACCGACTTAACAAGTGGTGACTCGGCCCTATTATAAACCCATGGGCGGCGATCTAACACGGTGTTCCCGGCCAACTTAGCTTTGGCAGGAGCATCGGCAGTGCCATGAGGCCATCGCGCCCGGCGGGCTGTGCGGTTTGTGCTCATCCGCACATCATGCTGATCGAGCGTTCTTCGGTCGAATGCCGTGTGATCGCAGTGCCGTTAAGCACATCCTTTTGTCGCACTGGGGGCTTAGGCCCCAGCCTCAACACTACCGGTCGGTGATAGTAGCCGACCGATTCCAGCAAGTACCGATAGGGTTTTTTTCCTAAAAGGCTTTTGATCCAGTTGTCGGCCCGACCGAGATCGCTCCACGTGGTCTTAAATTCCCGGTCGAGACGCTGGACTTCCCCGCTGCGCCTGTCGAGAACACACTTGGACGAATTTCGAGGGACAGTCGATCCCGACGCCATAGCTGTGGAGCCGCAGCTGACTATCGCTTCTCACTTCCACACACGGCGGAGGTGGAACAGCGCTCGCCATCGGACTCTGGGCCACCAAACCGCAATCGAATCCGCCAGGCCCGACTTCATGAAGAGAGATCGACGTCGCCAAGGAATACTCCAGGCTCAAACGCAAACCCGATTATGCCAAAAAAGGTAGCTCACTTGCCCACAGAGTTGGCAGATTATGCCTACTGGATGTCTGACCTTCCCCCTTGATGGCCCATTCACCCAGCCGGGGGGAACAAAAGCCACCACATGTGGCAACGCCCTCCATCACGTCGCCACACTGTCCCCTCGACTTTTGTTCTTTTTGCCTACCCGCGTTCCCCTAAGGAGGGTGACCGCCTCCGCCGGCCCTGCGGGTGAGCAGTCCTTCCGACGCGTGTTTACTATCTCCCAGGGATCCAAGGTCTTTTCCGCCCACATACTCGTTACGGGCGCAAATGAGTTCGAGCTGTGCGTGAACGGGCAGCCGGCGGCCTTGGAACAGAACTTCGTCCGTTTGACCGGGGCCGACGTAACACGCCCGCTCCATCCCGGAATAAACGTGTCGGCAGCGGCATTGGTTGTTGCCAAGCAAGTCGTCGCGGCTGCAGAGCGTCCCCAATTTAGGAGGTGGACATAGGAAATTGGCGGTGGCTTCTTGGGATGGTAATAACATCTCCCACCATTTCGGTCGGAGTCGATTCTTTCTCGTCTTGGAGGTGAGGGGCGGAGGGATTCTCAACCGGTCCCTGCGGGAGAATGTTTTCAGGCCCCACATACGCGGCCAGTGCAAAGAGGGCGACGATCACCGTCGTGCCGGGCAGCGGCACCACGCTTACGTCTGTTGCGGCCCTCCAGGAGTGCCGAGCGGCGATTTGCCGAGGGATGGAGCGGCGTGCAGCGGAGGAGCTGAACCACAACGGGATTTAAACCATCGTTGCAGCCGGCAAATTGTTGCCCGAGGAGCCCCCAAAGCTACGCTTGTTGGGAATGTTGTCCGGCGGCGACGGTTTCTGCCCAGGCCGCTAAGTTTAGGGGAAGCGGTGGTAACGAGCTCTTTCTCGCGGCGAAGCATGACCGTTTGTCATTTGACGCCGGTTTTTCAAAAGACCACTTGTGCCGAAAGAATCGGTGTCCCGCGTGGAAGCGGTTTTGCCGATCCTGCGGGATGAAGTGGCCGTCTCGCCCATGACGATTCTAACGTCGCGCAAGGGCGACGAGCAGATCGTCCCTTCCGCCCCGACGGAGTTCTCGCCGCGTATCTGTCGCTCACCATCATTCCCGCGAAAAATACCTTATTCAAGGGGCAATCCTACTGCCATATCAACACCTGTGACGGTCGTAGGCGCGGCAATGATCACGTCGTAAAGCGGCTGATGCCAGTGAAGGCAAGGTCATGTGCCGCGAGTGCTGCCAGAACGAAGCCCAAGAAGTCTCGGTGGCAACACAATAGTTTTCTCATTTCGCGCTCTTAAGCCGGATTTCTTATCAATTTTTGCGACACTCGAATTAAGACGCCCTCGACGGAATCGTGCGGTTATTGCTTGCACAATTTCAAAGCGGGTTCAGCATTCTGGGCCCCATCGCTACCGAGGGACGCCTCACGTGCCCAACCTTAAGCCCCGATGTCCGGAGTCGATGTGCATGCCCAGCAGACGCATTGTTTTCGAATTATCGGATTTGCGCGGTGTCTTGGGAGGGGTCTTGCAACATCGGCGAACGGTGATCAGGAGTACAGCCCGGCCCGCTTCCTCACAACGTGTCTTCAAATTGCGTTATCGGCCTTGGCGAGGCAGCGTAGCATGAGGGCGACCATACTGATGGTGATCAGCGTTTCGCTCGTCTCGGGCTTTCGTTCGTAATCTTTGCTCTGCCGCCACCGTTGGCATGGGCTCTTTCCCCGCCTGCCGGCGGAGCTGTTCGCGCAGGGCATCATCCACTACTTCTAAAGGCCCAGTTTCTCCCACCGCCAGAACGCCGTGTACACTGACTTTTAGTTGGGAAAGTCCTTCGGCAGCATCCGCCACTGGCGGGCCATTCGCAGCACGTAAAAAATGGCATCGATGAGCAATCGTTGATCAAGCGGCTTACGCCGGCGACTGGTTGAGGGAGGCAAACACGGCCGAATGATTTCCCACTGCTGATCCGTCAAATCTAAGGGATACTTGCGCTTCGTCGCTGCGGCTGCGTGTTTTTTGAACAGTAATTGTTAAGAACGGAGTACTAGCGGTTTTTTCATTTCTTGCAATTTGAAGACACGCTCTCAGATCTGCGGTTCATAATCGTCTCCAGCATGGCACGCGAGCACGAGCTTCTGGCGTCAGCTCGACGTAGAAGCAGCGGCACAACGCTTTCACCTTTGCGCGACGCTTTTGCCGTGCTTTCACCACCGCCTTGCACCGCCGGCTTGATACCTTTTTGGATCAGCGAGAGCGTCTTGGACGAGGGGCGAGCGTAGGCCGCTACCGTCCGCTCGCCGTGGGTGCCACGCTCGGGGACGGCGCCGCGCCAGGCGCCATGCCTACTCCTGCCTAGCGGGGGCGATGTCTAGGAGTTGGAAGGATGGGCACGGGCGAATATCACGTACAGACAGGGCATAAAGAACAGGGCAACGAGCACTTCCATGGCCAAGCCGCCGATGGCGCCGGCCGCCATGGGTTGGAGCATGTCGCCGCCTTCCTCCAGGTTCAAAGCCAAGGGCAAAAAGCCCGCCATTGTGGTCATGGTGGTCATCACCCGCGGACGGAGGCGGATCTTGGCGGCCTCGATGACGGCTGTGACGGGCGGCATGGCGTCGCGTTGCCGCAGCTCATCGGCGAAGGTTAGGAGGAGGACGCCGTCATTGACGGTCGCGGCCACGACGACCAGCGTACCGATGATCACGGTGGCGCCGAGCGGCAATCCGGCCAAATGCAAGGCGAACACCAGCCCCGCCAGGCAGACGGGAACGCTGCCCAGGATCAAGGCCGGCAGCTTGACGCTGTTGAACTGCACGGTGAGCACGATGAAGGCGAAAAACACGGCAAAGGCAAGGACGGCCAGCACGTTTTGCTTCATGTCGGCCATCATCCGGGCTTGGCCGCCGTAGCTGATCTCGTAGCCGATCGGCAGATCGACTTTTTCCAGGGCGGTCTTCAATTCCCGCAGCGCCTCGCCGACGCTGGCGCCCGCCGCGTCGCCCCGCACGATGACCTGCTTGATCTGGTCCTCGCGCACGATCTCGACCGGCCCGACCGTCTGTTCGACCCGGGCGATATCCCTGAGACGCAGGGGTTCGTTTTGAGCGCACGTCAGGACCAGATTTTCAACGTCGGCACGGCAGGTCAGGCGTTCTTCAGGGACAATGACTCGGATGTTGTAGTACTCCTGGCCGTCGCGATAGAGGGTGGCGACGGCACCGGTGATGAGCGACCGCAGCGTGTCGGCCACGTCCACGGCGGATACGCCCAATTCGGCCGCCTTGGTCCGATCCAGGCGAACCTGGTATTCGGGTTTGGTCAAGTCCATGGACATATAGACGTTGGTGAAATGTCCAAGCTCGCTCATCGTGCCCTGGATTCGGCGGGCCAGGTCAAATAGGATATCCATCTCCTGGCCGCGGACTTTGACCTCGATGTCTGCCTCCCCGAGTCTGCGAATGCCTTTGACGGGCATCTTCATCACCATGGCCATGCCGCCGGGGACTTTCACTTGCTCGACGATCGGCCGCAGTTGTTCGATGTACTGAGCGGTAGTCAGTTTCCGCTTCGCTCGGGGCACCAGTTGGATGTCGATCTCGCCCTCGTTGGCAATTTCGTAGGTGTACAGGCCCCACACTTTACCGCCGACCAGTGTGAAGGCCGTCTCGATTAGGTCATCGTTGGCGATCCTCTCCTCGATTTGGCGCAGGACGGCGTCGGTCTCGTAAACGGAGGCGCCCGTCGGAAGCCGAACCTTGATCATCACGCGGCCGTCGTCCATGGCCGGCAAGAACTCCGTGCCCAATCGGCCCAGCAGCCAGAAGGTGGCGATGAGTGTGGCGAGGAAGGCCGGCACGACGGCCCAGCGGCCGGGAATTGCCCAGTTGAGCGCCCAACCGTACCCTTCGGTGACCCGCTCGAACAGATGCTGAAACCGCGTGGTCTGCAACACCGTCCGGCCCCGCCCGAAGATGAGCACCGTCACCATGGGCGTCACAGAAACGGCGATGATCAGGCTGATGACCACGATCCCGGCGATTACCAGGATCAATTCCCGAAACAGCAGGCTCGTCAAGCCGGGTACCAACAGGAAAGGCACAAACAGCGCCAGAAACGAGAGAGTTGCCGCAACTATGGCAGGCCCGACTTCGCCGGTGGCCTCGATCGTTACGGCGTCCGAGGGGGCGTCGGGCCGCAAGTGGCGGAGGCGCGTGATGTTCTCGATCACGACGGTCGAATTGTCCAGGATCACGCCGATAGCGACCACCAGTCCCCCGAGCGAGAGGATGTTCAGCGAAAACCCTGCCAGCTTCATCAACCCGAAGTTGAGCACTAGCGTGAGGGGCAGGGCAATCACCATCACCAAAACCTGACGAAAACTGCCAAGAAACAGATACACCACGATGATCAGCAGGACCGCCGCCTCGATCGCCGCATTGCGTACTCCGGCCAGGGCGGCCTCGATGTATTCGGCCTGATTCTCGACGGTTCCCAATTGCACCCCGACCGGCAGTGCGGGGCGCAACTCGTCCAGTTTGCGGCTGACGGCGTGGGCGACCTGAACGGTATTGGCGTCGGACTGCTTCAAGACCGACAGCTTCACACAGGGCTGTCCATTCAGACGCGTGATGACGCGCGTCTCTTCGTGGCTGTCCACCACCTGGGCGATGTCGCGGAGGTAAACCTTTGCCGACCCGTTGCGGGCGATGACGATGGAACGGATATCGTCCAGATTCTGGTACTCTCCCATGGTCCGGACGATAATCTCTTTCGGCCCGGTGATGACGCGCCCTCCCATTTGCTGAATGTTTTCCTCCCGAAGACGGCGGAGGACCATATCGAGCGAGAGCTTGTGCTTTTCGAGGGCGGCAGTGTCAAGCAACACGCGGATCTCCCGTCTCAACCCTCCGACAATTTCCGTGCCCGCCACGCCGCTTACGGCCATGAGCCGGTCTTGCAGCCAGTTTTCCGTCCAGTCGCGCAGCTTGACCAGGTCCCACCGGTCCGAACTGACGGTCAACTGCATGACCGGAAGCTGGGAAGGATCGGCCTTGATGACGATGGGCGGATCGATGTCCTTGGGCAATTGTCTAGCCACACGCGCCATGGCGGCCAGCGCATCCTGGTAGGCCACGTCGATGTTCACGCCGTACTTGAAATTGACCAGCAACGTGTACATCCCCTCGATCGACGACGACTCGAGGTAGTCCAGGTTGTCCACCGTGGCCATTTGCCGTTCGATGGGATCAGCAATGTTGCGCTCGATCTCTTCCGGCGTGGCCCCTCGCCACCATATGTGGACCTTAATCATCGGGTAGGTGATGTCAGGCAAGAAGTCCACCGGAAGACGCCACAAACCATACAGTCCGAGCACGACCAGCGCCAGGATGATCGCACTGGTGGCTAAGCGACGATAGACTGCATATTCGGTGAGCTTCATGGCTTCGCTTCTCCCGCACCGACTGGCTTTTTGTCTGGCAAGCTCGGTTTGCCGCCGGAACCTGGTTTTCCACTTGCTACTTTGGGCACCGCCACGGGCATTCCATCCCTGAGTTTCTCGTTGCCAGCAACCACCACTTGCTCCCCGGGCTGGACGCCTTGGAGCACCTGAACTAGCCGTCCCTGTTCGATGCCCGTGGTCACCGTGCGTTGGAGGGCCTTTCCCTCATGCAAAATGAACAGATATTTTTCACCCTTGGGAGTAACGAGAAAGGCTTCCTCCGGCACCACGATTGCATCGTTTACCCGCTCCAGTTCAAGTTCCAATCGTGCAAACATCCCGGGGACAAGCTCCGGCGGGTCCACCATCTTGGCTTCGACGGTGCGGGTGCGCATTCTCGGATCGACCGTCGGATAGACACGTTCGATAATCGCCCGGTAGGACTGGCCGGGGTACGCGTCCAGGGCGACCATCAACGGCATGCCCGGCCGGATCGAGCTGGCGTAGGCCTCGGGCACGGCAAACCGGATTACCAACGTGGAGAGGTCCACAATTTCCAATAGCGGCGCCTTGGCGGTGGCGACGTCTCCAGGGCGCACGTGCACCGCAGTCACCGTGGCGTCGAAAGGCGCCGTAATAACACACTCGGCGAGGCGGGCCTTGGCCAGCTCCAAGGCCGCTGCAGCAGCGTTGACCGCCGCCTCTTGAACAGCAATCTCTGTGGGAGTGGGGCCTGCTTTGAGCATGGCAAACCGTGCTTGCGCCGCCGCCAGTTTCGCCTCAGCCGTCTTGAACTCGGCCTGGCTCCGTTCGAAATCCTCTTGCGAAACCGCTCCCTTCTCGACAAGCCTTTTGGCTCGATCGAACTCGGTCTTCGCGCGGGCGAGCATCTCCTGCCATTCGTGCACCTCCTGTTGGGCCTGAGCGATCTCCTCCGGACGGGTTCCCGCCTTCATGTCGTCCAGCTTGGCTTCTGCCACTGCCAAACTCGCCTGGGCGGCCTGCACCTCCGCACGGTACGTCTGGCGGTCGATCTCGATCAGTTTGTCCCCTTTTTGGACCCGATCGCCTTCCCGCCACGGACAAAAGCGAATCGGGCCTTCGACCGTGGCGGCCACAATCACCGAATTGACCGCCGCCACTTCTCCGGTCAATTCCAACGTCCGAGCAATCGGCGCCTTTCGCACCGCTTCCACGCGAACGGTGGGGCTTTTTTTGGCCTTGTCCGATCCCTGCTCTCCGTCTGGCGAGCCGCCAGGCATGAAGGCCACACTCGCAGCGATCACCACAAGCACGGCGGTCAGAACAAGCCCCCCCAGTCCCACGATCCACCGCTTCCTCATGTTTCCTCCTTGTTTTCCTGCTCTAGAGGGGGTGAGATTGTGCAAATCGCCTTTCGCTCCCCATTTCACCCCTCGGAATGCCTTTCGTGATACGCCGTCATATTCGCAAAAGCCGGCAAACTGTCCCTAAACATTCTAAACGCCACGAAATCAAATCCTCCACGTCACTCCTGGCCGCCAATGACAATCCAAGAAACAGCAAACAACAGCAAACATATGTGTTCCGTTGGCCCCAATTATGACGATAGTAACGATAGTAACGATAGTAAGGGTACGTCGATAGACCGCCCAAAAAGAGGGGGCCATTTGCTCTGCCTTTGGGTGAAGGAAACGAATGAAAATCGCCGGACGGAATCCTCAGGCTCCGGGTGGCCCAAAGCAACAGGCAGCGTCGGCCTGCCGGCCCGACCGTGGCGCGGTGCTCCTGGGGCTTTGTTTATTGTTGGTGAGCGGATGTACCACCAATCTCCGGCAATGGGCAGCCCAAGGATTCAAAGTGGGTCCAGACTACCGCACTCCGAGCGCCCCGACGGCCGAGCAATGGATCGATGCCGACGCTTCCCCAATGAATCCCCACGTGTCTCCAAGTGGCTCCTGGTGGACCATTTTCAACGATCCCGTGCTCGACGATCTGGTTACTGCCGCCTCCCAGCAGAACCTTGGTCTGCGCGAGGCCGGAGAGAGAATTCTCGAAGCGCGAGCTCGACTTGCCATCGCCCGAGGCAGCCTCTTCCCCCAAATCCAAGAGGCGTTTGCGACCTTCTCGCACACCCAAATGAGCCGCACCATCGCCAAACCGATCAAGGTCCCCTTTTACGACGACTGGTGGACCGGCTTAAATGCCTCCTGGGAATTGGATTTCTGGGGACGCTTTCGGCGCAACCTGGAAGCGGCGGAAGCCGCCATGGAGGCGGCTGTGGAGGATTACCGGGACGTGCTGGTGCTTCTGCAAGCCGAAGTAGCGGCCGCCTATCTTCAGATCCGCATTGCCCAGCAGCGCATCGGCCTGGCGAAGCGAAACGTCGAATTGCAGGAAAATACCCTCGCCCTGGCGGAAGTGCGGTTCCGGGAAGGCAAAACAACAAAGCTCGACGTTACCCAAGCGCAACAGAACCTTGCTGCCACCCGAGCCCTGGTCCCTCAGCTCGAAATCGCGTTGCGCGAATCCCAGAACGCCCTTTGTGTGCTCCTCGGGGTTCCGCCGTACAACCTGGAGGCCGAATTAGGCGTCGGACCGATCCCCGATGTGCCGCCCCAAGTGGCCGTCGGAATCCCTGCCCAGTTGTTGGTCCGCCGCCCCGACGTTCGGCGAGCGGAACGACTCGTGGCCGCCCAAAGCGCCCGGATCGGAATCGCCGAAGCCGATCTCTATCCGCGGATCGCCATCACGGGCGTGATCGGCTATGAGTCCCGGAACTTGTCCAGTCTCTTTCAGGGCGATTCCTTTATGGGGAACGTGGGCGCAGGCTTCCGCTGGGACATCTTGAACTACGGACGCATTCAAAACAACATCCGTGCCGAACAGGCGCACTTCCGCGAACTCGTGTTCAAGTATCAGGAGGTCGTCCTCAAAGCGCATCAAGAAGTGGAAAACGCCATCAACCGATTCTTGCGTGCCCAACAGCGAGTGCGATTTCTGCAAGAGGCCGTCCAGGCCGCCAACGAATCGGTCGAGTTGGCCGAAGACCAATACCGCGTCGGCAAAGTCGATTTCCAACGTCTGCTCGATTCCCAGCGCACTTTGGTCCTCCTGCAGGATCAGCTGACCGCGGCTCGCGGGGAGGTAGTGATGAGCCTTGTCGCAATCTACAAAGCCTTGGGCGGCGGCTGGCAAGCGGCGACAGAGAGCGGTCCTGCGAACCAAACACGGGACGTCCCCGAGGCAGAGGGAAACGAGGGAGTATCCCCATGACCTGTAGCCGGGTTCTATGCCCCCGAATCGCCCAGGGGAGATTCTAAACGAATCCCTCAACAATCGGGAATAGGTAGTCGCGGTGGTTGTTTCGGGCGTGGATTAAAGGAACCGCTTCACAGCCGGCGCTGAGTTCTCGCCGTAGTTGTCTTGAGTGTGACTGGAGGGAACCTCTGAACCATTTGGATAAAGTAGTCCCCGTGCTTGTCTTGGCTTCGGATTAGATAATTTTTGGTGGAAGGGTGAGGTTTTTGCCGGATGCACTTTATCCATCTCAACTCGTTTGGGCGTTTATCGCCGAGCGGGCGCGCAGCATCTCCCCTTTATTCCGGCGCCAAAGACGACAGACCTCGCAATAACGTCCGCCGGTACATGTAGTAGATGTTCACTGCGCCGGCCATCGCGAGCGCGTATTGGAGGTTTATGTGAATCCCCCGAAAGCGCGGCTTCCCGCAATCGAAGACGCGCTTCGTCGCTCCGAACACGCGCTTTGTCCGGGGGCCTTCTCGCGAAGCGCCTTCTGCCGCCCCACGTAGGCCTTGTCCCCATACACCCGGGCCTTCTTGCCGTGCAACGGTTCCTTATGCCGACGAACACTGGAGAGTTATACTTTAGTGTTTTCCTAGGAATATGGCCGCGTACCCCAGACGTACTTGGCCAGTTTGTTGCGGAAGATGGAGGGCTTCGTACCCAAGGCCACCGAGGGGACGCTCATTCCTGCCGTTGAGTTCCGGCCCGGGGGGGTGATTTGCAATCGAATCAGCTCGGCCGTGATGTGCTCCGAGCCGGGCAGGTACGTGCGTTTCGAGGTGTTCTACAGTTCGCAGATGTTGTCCGGCCAGTCATGCTTCATCGAAGTGGCCACGGCGTCCGCTTCGATGCGGAACGGCTGATCCTGGGCGATTCGCCGCAGGAGGTACTCCACTAAGGCCGAGATTTCTTCCTTCCGCTCGCGCAAGAGCGGGATGCTAATCGGCGGGATGTGCAGGCGATAATATACGTTTTGGCAAACGTGCTATCCCCCACCTCTTCCAGGAGATTCCTCTTGCTTGGGGCGATGATCCGAACGTCGGAAAGGACCGATTTGGTGCCGCCGACACGCTCCGAGACTTTTTCCTCGATGGTGCGGACCAGCTTGGCTTAACGCTTAAGTTCCAAATGTGTTTTGTTTTCCCCGACAGGTTTGAGGATTATGCCACGCAATGTGCACGGGTCGAGGCGAAGCTCGGCCACCACTTCCTGTACAACCGGCGGGCTCCGCCACGGAGTCTCATTTTTTCAGACAAAAGATCACTTGGCGTGACGTGGCTAAGCTGGAGACCTTTGTCGAGGGTTCAGGTACTTGCAAAAAGGTCACCGCAAGTGGGGTTTCACGTCGTTAGCTGTGCCTCCACCGGGTTGTGGGCAGGGACCACTGGAATGGCGGATCATTGGCCCGACGATTTATGGACACTCGGGGGAGTTGGAAATTCCTGTGGAACTTTACGCACCTTGCGGTACGCCTCATGAACAGTTGCAGCCCTCATTCTTGAGTAGGGTGGGAGAAGAGAGTGATGTGCCTTTGGCCATGCCGCCGCAATAAAAGGCAATAGCGACTCAAACAAGCTCGGATGCATGAGCCTGGTGATTTTGTCTTGTTTGCCGGGGTATCGGTTGCGTGCGGGAATGGCTCCTCAAATCTGCAGTGGGCCGCTCGCAATAAGTGCTTGCCGGCTTATTGTGATGAGCGACGGAGGAATGAAGGAGGCCCAAAAATCGCGACACTGTGTCGCTACCGTCTTATAGGGCGATTCGACCTTTTGGGGCAAAGCACCACCACCGCTTTTTAAACGAAGGGGCGTACACTCATGAGAGCGAAAAAGATTTTTCGGGATTTCCCTATGGCTTGAAGCACGGATTTATCCCGCAAAAAGACGTAAAATCGAAAGATGGGCGGTTTCGAAAAATTGCTTTCGGTGGCGCCCGCAGGCTTCGAACCAATGGCGGGGGGAAGAATTAGCTTCCGTCACGCCAATACGGCAGTAGTACCCCTGGGCTACATTGAGAGTCTCCATCGTGCCTCAGCCAGATGCCATGCGGCGAGTTTGCTGAAAACGCTCGCTATCTGTTAACCGGGGTACAGTTGCTATTCTTTGGGGGTGATTCGCTCTTTCCCGACCCACGGCCGCAACACTTCTGGGATTATCACGGATCCATCAGCTTGTTGGTAGTTTTCCAAAATGGCGACCAAAGCGCGACTTATGGCAATGGCGGTGCCATTTAAAGTATGAAGGAGTCTTGTTCCCTTTTCGCCCTTGACCTTGTACCGGGCGTCCAACCTTCGTGCTTGATAATCCGTGCAATTGGAAGTGCTTGTGACCTCTCCATATTCACCACGACCGGGCATCCAGGCTTCCAGATCGTATTTACGATAAGCAGGCGCACCCAGATCGCCGGTGGCCGTATCGATTATCCGGTAATGAATTCCCAGGCCATCGAAGATGCGGCACTCCAACTTCTGAAAATACTCCAGCATTTGGTCGCTTTGATGAGGCAAGGTATAGGCAAACATTTCCACCTTTGTGAACTGATGGACGCGAAAGATTCCCCGAGTTGCCCGGCCGTGGGCACCGGCTTCGGTGCGGAAACAATGGCTGATGCCGCAGAGCTTAATGGGAAGGAGCTCGGCATCGACCACTTGACCAGCCAACAAGCCACCGAGGGTGATTTCCGCCGTTGCCACGAGGCTGAGGTCAGTGCCCTCAATGCTATAAATTTGCGTTTCGGGTCCACGGGGAATAAAGCCGATGCCTTCTAAGATGTGATTCCGCGCCAAATCCGGTGTGATCATTGGGGTAAAACCCTCAGCCAGAAGGATGTCGAGGGCGTAACGCTGGAGAGCCAATTCGAGAAGTACAGCTTCGTTTTTCAAGAAGTAGAAGCCGTGGCCTGCTACTCGCGCTCCCCCTTCGAAGTCGATAAGGTCGAGCATTTCCGCAATTTCCACATGGTCGCGAGGGGGGAAGGAAAATTCGGGCTTGGGAACGCGCCCGTAGCCGATGACGCGATTCGCCTCGCTACCGGGGCCGATGGGTGCTTCCGGGTGGGTCATGTTGGGAATAAGGCGATGGATGGCACCGGCCTCGGCTTCGACTTCAGCAATACGCTGCTGCACCTGCGAAGCCTTTTGGCGGATCTGTCGACCTTCTTCCCGCAGTGCTTCCTTCTGGGCTTGGTCGCCTGCTTTGGCGATTCGCAGAGCGATGAGGTTGGCTTGCCGATTTAGTTCTTCGAGCTCCGCCTGAAGTTGGCGTCTCTGTTGCTCTAAAACGACAAACCGGTCGAGGTCGACATTGACGTTACGGTTACGACAGTTTTCTCGAACTTTTTCCAAGTTTTCGAGGATGAATTTTCGGTCCAACATCGCTGCTTTTACCCTTCGTGGGGACAAGTTAAGTACACAACAATACGCGACTGTGTTTATAACACGTAGGCTTTTGTTGATAACCGACAGAGTGTACCGGGACGGTTGATGCGTCTGCCTTGATACATCGAGCCTTCGCCGCCGGGAAGCATAAGGGCCCACTGCTTGTGGCCTCTTGCCACATCCGGGGCATGCCTTCATGTGCTTGTCGAAGCGCCCAGGGGAAGGCGGCTCCCACCTTGCGTAAAAGATTGGCCCTGGCCCCACAAACCTCCAGTTGGTACTTTGTTCCGCCCACGTCGTGGCCCAATTTCTCATGGACGTTGCTGGTCGAGATCTACTTGCGACAGTTCTTGCCATAACCAGCAGCTGGTGCGCAGGCCACGGCGGAAGTCGGCCAAGGAGAATCGCTCGTTGGGTGCGTGGGGATTATCCCCTTCTTGCCCCCACCCCACAAGGAGGATGTAGGCATCAAGCGCCTGATAAAGCTGGCTCACTATCGGAATGGAGCCTCCTGAGCGAACAAACACCGGAGCACAACCAAAGCCAGCTTCGATGGCCCGCTGCGCAGCGCCGATCCACGGGGAACTAAGTGGAAGTGCCAGTGCAGGGCATTGGGCCAGCGGCTTGAGAGTCATCCGCACTCCCGGTGGACAAATTTGTTTTAGGTAAGTTTCCACAAGCTCTCCAATTCTGGCCGGATCCTGGTCCGGAACCAAGCGGAAGCTAAATTTGGCTTCAGCCCGAGAAGGGATTATCGTTTTGGCCCCCTGGCCTTGATACCCACTGGCAAGGCCGGAAATGTCGAAACTTGGCCTTATCCACAGTCTTTCTAGGACCGTAAAGCCGGTCTCCCCGCTTCCCGTATTTACACCGATGCTGCGATAAAAAGCCTCCTCGTCGAAGGGCAAGAGCCCGAGCATTTGCCGTTCCTCGTCCGTCAATGGGCGAACTTTTTCGTAGAAGCCGGGGATGCGGATTCGCCCCCTTTCGTCAATTAGGGAGCTGAGCATGGCAGCCAGAGCATTGGCGGGATTTGTCACCGCGCCGCCATATTGGCCGGAGTGTAGGTCCGAATTTGGGCCTTCTAACTCCAGTTGGAAGTAGGCGATTCCCCGAAGCCCGTAGGTAATGGCCGGTTGACCCGGGGCGAATTGCGCAGTGTCGCTAATGACAACGCAGTCGCAGCCCAGCTCGGAGGCTCCCTTGCGTAAGTACTGGGCCAGCGTGGGGCTTCCGATCTCCTCTTCGCCCTCGAAGAGAAACTTCACGGTGAGGGGCAATTTTCCCTGCACGGCAAGCCAGGCTTCTACACTGAAAACATGGGTGAGCAGCTGACCCTTATCGTCGCTTGCGCCCCGCGCATAGACATATCCGTCGCGAATAGTCGGCTCAAAGGGCGGGTTGTGCCACTTTTCCACTGGATCGGCCGGCTGCACGTCATAGTGACCATAAACGAGTACCGTAGGAGCCCCGGGGATCTTCTCGGCTTCCGCGTACACCAAAGGGTGACCAGAAGATGTTTCCGGGGGCGTGATTAGCCAAGACTTGAGCCCGATCTCTTGTAGTCGGGTCTTGAGCCACTCGGCCGCCCGAAGCATCTCACCCCGGTACCGGCCATCGGCACTGACCGAAGGAATTCGAAGGAATTCGCAAAGCAGCTCCTCAAATCGATCCAGATTGTCGCGGATATATTTCTCGATTGCTTTCATAAGGTTGGTGTGCTTTCACAGAAAAAACCGTAAGTGGCAAAATTCCTGGGGCCGTTTGCCACTAGCGAGACGTTTGTTTAATTTCCACTTGGAAGGTGCTCCCAAGCTTTAACCTTGATGGGTAAATCTTACCAGAGGCCAGCCTGAGACAAGTATGCCTGCAGGAGCTATTCCCAATCAATGGGTGGTATGACATCACACCCAAAGGCGTGCGAGTCAAAATCTCCTTGTCAGAGGGGGGGTAACCAACGGGCTATTATGGCAACGACTTTCCTTCGTTTGGTTCCACGAATCGGTAGCGCTCTGTGGGAGATCACGAAGATTTGACACCCTAGCCAATCGGTAACAGTTACCGCAGGGAAACGAACTTTTGCGACGGGTAGCGGCATCCGGGAAAAGTCACGTGGGGAATTTATAGAAATTTTCGTGTGGAAATTGTCTTTGCCGAGAAAGGAATTCGCATCATTTAAGGATTGCTAAGTGCGGGGTTTTTCCAACGCATCGCGCAGTTCAGGCGAGACGCTCATCGGTTTGGAGTTTCTTTCAGTCCCCCAGTCGAACTCGGTCGACGAGGCGTCGGACCACGTGGATTCCGCTGGCATTGCGGGGAATCATTCCAACGCGGATCTCCTAACCCGTAAATTTTAGCTATTTTACTGCCGAACGAGTTTTCAACTCACTTTTGAGTGGTCGGCCGGTTCCGCGAACGGGCATTTCTACGGCTAGAGCTTGCAAGTCGCCAACTGGCAACTTGCCGCAGGGGTGCCTGAGACTATCCTTTGAAGGGCCGATGTGAGCGGGGAATAGTGGCTTTCGTCAAAAACGCATTCACAGCCCCAGTCGGAGGCATCGAGCGGGGGCCTCGCTTCGCATTAGTAATCGCAAGTCTTTAGCACTGCCGTGTGCCATTCTCAAACAGCCGTCTGGTTGTCTCGAGCCAGCCCAACGGGAATCACCTTCAGGGAGGATTGAGAGCGTAATGGTGGTGGCTTAAAGGCACAATTGCAGACGCCTCGCAACGGGAAATGTTAGCAAAAACTGCAGTTCACAACGGGGACACCGGTGCCGGCCAATTTTCGAACCGCAGAGGCGGCCAGTGAGCCAAAGCTTCTTGAAGTCCTTAACCTCGAGACGTGAGCAAGCCGCTGTCCCTGGTCGCGCTTTGACCGCGGAATTAATCCCACCACCAGCGCTCCGTTGGTAACTCGCTGCGAATAGTTTCCCGCACCTTTGCGACCTCTCCCTTGGGATCAGTCAGCAAGTTCTCCGGCTTTAAGGCTTTCTCCGGCTCGATCTCCACACCCCCACCAAACGGGGTCATTACGGTAGCGCGTTTGATCAATGCATTCACAGCTGTGGGAGCAGCCTGAGGGGCCGGGTAAGTTCGAACCGAGAACTTTGTTTCGTCTCCGAAGAATTCCATGTTCCAGCCGGCCTTTCCGTAGAAGTCCTCTCGCTGGATATAGGCGGCGGCGATGCAAAGATCGATCAAATTTCGCAGCTGGGCAAACACGGGGGAGCGTTCCGCGATAGCAGGATAGTTCTTGGTGAAGCTGGTGGTGAACGCAGCGCTGGCTGGATTAGCCCGGCCGGTTGTTTCCCGCTCTCCACTTTGGCTAACAAGCTCATCCTCACCTACGAGTTTCACCCCGCTCCCCACAAGTTCGATGGCCAAGCCATCTTCACTGCGCCGAACGCACTGATAATCCGGCACAAACCACCAGCGCACCAGCATATCGCGAGAGACAGTGGAAGAAGTTGCTTTATCGACAAAAGTTACCATACGGATGGGAGGAGGTTCTAAACCGATCCCAATCAATTTCATCCGGTAATCGGCCTCCACCATGACGTGGGCAAAGTGGGTGTCTGGAGGAATGCCCCGTATGGTGACTTTTTGCAGCCCAACGGCGGCTCGGAGGTTTTCGGCCATATACTGGGCCACTGCCGCTTCGCTCCCCGCTGGGATTTGCCGTGCCAATGTCCTTAAAAATTGTTGGGCATTAGCCAGTCCTTCTGGAGTTGGGTCGATGGAACACGTGATTGCTTCCGTCGCCACACCCCCCGGCGGATAAGCCCGGAGGGCAACCACTAAATGTTCCAGCAATATGACTGGTCGGCCGGTTGAAATGCCCACGGCTCTCCCAGCCAAGTCGAATCGCCATCCCTCGGCAGGTCCTGCAATTACGATGTCGTTCGACTCCGGATAGAAAAACACATATCGCAGCCGGAGTAACCCCGCTAAAAAGCGCATCTCATCGGTGGGCACCCCGCCGTTGGCCATTAGTGCCTTTTCCAAACGAGTCAAAGATATTTTCCGCAACTTACTTGCCCGAGCAACGTCGGGCGACAGCACCGCTGTGGCCGCCCTAATACGCTCCCGAGTCAACATTCCAGTGGGGTCGGTGAACACCTGATGTTGAAGCACTCCCTGAGCATCGATACTGACACCCGCGACGGTACCGTCAACTCGCTGTTGCCCGTAAAGTATCCCTTGCCCCCCTAGCAACACGAGGCAAGCAAAGCTAAATACGATAAACCATGTTAGGCAACGACACGTGTGAGCCCAGGCCATGACGTCTCTTCTCCCGGAAAATACTTCGGCGGTTTTCAATGCAAGCACATGTGCCGGACATTTCTGACGGTACCGGCTGTCATGAGCTAATTGCATCTTAGCTTCTTGATTTAGCTTCTTGATTTAATCTTTTTTTTGGCCAATGGGGCATTCCCGTTTGGCAAAAGTGTTCCAGGTAGAGATTTGGGCAGGGCAAGGCTTACGCTGTAAGCACGTGCTATCTAACACCCAATGGACCTCGATTTTCACCGTCCGTAAGTTTGCCACAGGTGTGGAATACCCCACCCTAGAAACGCAAAATTTCTAAAGCAGATATTCGCCCGCCTAAGGTGTTCTCCCACTCCCTCCAATGTTACCTTATGCCAAAACTGCCGAAACGTACCGCAAGGAATTTTGAGCCACGAGGGTATCCTTACTGCCCATGATAATTGGGCAATTTGGGGGAGGCAAGTAAAGGACACAAAGGCCCGGTACAAGGCGCGGATGCCGCTCGCACGATCACTTTCGGCCTTCGAACAGGCGGTTGCCGTCACCAGAGCCTACCAACTTCCGATTTAAGCCGGTATGCTATAACCTACCTTTTGCGCGGCGAAATCTGGCTAAATGGCCGTTGAAGTTACATGACCGATAACGTCTTGCTCAGGTGACCACCTCCTCCGAAGAAGCGGCGACAAACCCGCACGCGAGGAGGAACGAGATGCCCCCATGTGGTGGGAAAAAGACTTAGGCAGACCGGTCGGAGCCTCGAACGCATCAAGCGGCTATTCGGCTCTGCTGCAAAAAGGTTATTGTGAAACGATCGAATGCTGGGGGTGACATAGTGTTACGACCACCATGGTCTTCCCCCGCGTAGCGCCCGGGAATGGGCACATGTGGCAAACCGAAGCAAAAATATCGAAGAAGGTTGACCAGGCTAAGGGAGAAACAGGAGGGCTGTCCATGGTTCTTACCACCGAAAAGATGGAAAAGTGGCTGCGGATCATCCTTAAGGCTGATCCGTCAGTTCCAAAGTTGACGCTCCCGCAGTACCTGGCAGATATCCCAAAGCTTGATAGCTTAGCGGATGTGCCGAGTGGAACACGGGTTCTTGTGCGAGGGGATGTCGACGCCAAGCCTGGACCTAAAGTAGGGGAGGGTGACATTCGCTTGCGCTCGATGAAGGAGACGCTCGAGTTCGGTCGGTCCCGCGGTTGGGTGCAGATTATATTTGGGCATATCGGCCGAAAGCCGGAGGGAAGTCTGGATAAAGTAGCAGCCCGTATGGGTGAGATCCTCGAATGTGAAGTGCCATTGATAAAGGATTGGCTTGATCCGCAAACGGCCCGCGTCCTGCCCGAGGCTGCTGAGCAGATCGCTCGAGCGACGCCGGGGTCGGTGATCATGTTGGAAAACACGCGGAAATATCCCATCGAGCGCGTCTTGTGGGATGCTAAGCCCGAGGACATTCCCAAGATTGTCGGCCCGCTAACCACCTTGGCCAACGAAATGTGGGAGAAAGTAGCGCGCGTGTATGTGCACGAGGCTTTCTCGGCCGGAAGTTTGGACAGCTCAAGCGTGGTGGTTCCTGCGGCGATGGACCGCGTGGCAATGGGCAAATATGAAGAGCAGGAGTTTTGTGGGCCGCTGGTTGAGTGCCTAGAAGCGCAAATGGTGATCTTTAGCGGGGTGAAGATCGACAAGTTGGATGACCTGGAGGCGATGATCGCTCGAGGAAAGATTCGGTACCTTCTTACCGCTGGGTCTTTGGCAATGGCGTTGAAAAAGGCGGCCGCACAGCTGGACGGGGGTGATTTTTGCATTGGAGTTCAGGAAGACCCGGCCAACAGCACTCAGCCATGGTATATCCCACCGGAGCGAGTCGAACAGGCAAAACGGATGCTTCAGGAAGGTCGCGCCAAAGGGATCGAGTTTATCCTGCCAGTGGACTTTGTCCTTCAGGATGGCCGGGTCTCGGAGACAATCGGTAAGGGGGATCAACAGCTGGATATCGGACCTAACACTCGGGCCTTGTTTGAGCAAGTTGTTACCCAGTTTCTTGAGCAGAACCGACAGAGACCTGAAAAGGCGGTCGTCTTCCACAATGGGGTTTTTGGACTGTTTGAGGATAGTCGATTCGAGGAGGGCACGCGGCATTTCATGGGGCAGCTTAAGCGCATGAAGGAGGCAGGTCTTAGGGTTTTTGTGGGCGGGGGTGAAGGGGGAACTGCTTTGGAAAAGTATGGCCAGCCGGATTGGGTGACGCACAATTTTACCGCAGGCGGAACTGTTCTCAATGCCTTAGGCGCTGAGCCGGTTCCGTATCTGGTGGCCTTGCGACTGGCCGCTAAGGGTTGGTGATAGCGGGATTGGTTAAGTCAGCTGAGCGATTTTGGCGCAAAGCTGCTGCCTTTGCCCAGGCGACCGGAAAATAGTTCTTTACTTGGTCACAGTCCCCCCTCAACAGCGGGGCGATGAATGGTGAGGTCACGAGGTTACCATTAAAGCCTCGGCTAAGCCGGTTGCCTTGAAGGTCCTGTTAGGTGTGGCCTTTCTTCGGAGGCAACACCGGGGGGGTGATTGTCCATGTCTGGGTGGCCATCGCAAAGGGCCAGATTGATGCGCTCCGGGAGGAAGCCTGGTTTTTCGAGGGGCTGTCTCGAAATCCCCCGTGAAGAGCTGTGGGTTGTTTGGGCCAATTCTACGAATTCTCGCGGCAAGCTAAAGGGGGGTCAAATCTGGTCAATCTGGATCAGGAGGAGCTTTCCCGTTGCCTGTTTTACGGAAAAGAATTCGTTGACTCCGAGGGGATGTAGTGGAGGGACAATCGGTGCGTGTGAGGCACCCTGAAAATTTTGGTCGGGACACTGTAGGGTTAAAGTTGTGGTGGGTCGGTGGTGATTCGGGAGATGACCTCAGCCACACGAGCGATTAATTGGTGCACTTCTTGCGGATCACACTGGCAGCGGCAGAGAGCTTCAAGCTGAGCTGCGGTCACCGATAAAGGGGCGTACCCGTAGCTGCCGGCGGCACCTTTAAGTTGATGGGCCAGCCGCCGTAACCCTTCCCAATCCTGCTCCGCTGCGGCTTGATACAACTTTGCCAGCCGTTGAGGTAGCGTGCCTACAAACATCTCCAAAAGGTCGCGAAGCCCGGGGTCGCTGGCCAATGGCGAATATATTGGCCCGGCATGAAAAATCGTAGCAGCTCCGGACGCCTCCCAATCCCCGACAACAGACATCGGGCACCTCCTTGCGGTTGTCACTGTGACATCGCGTCTATGAGCCGTAGGGGGTTTTTTCGCGCGATTTCTCTTGCGACTTTATCTTCGTTGTCCTAACAAAGTTTAGCCTACAGTTTGGATTAAGTGGGCAAAATTTCAATTTTGGTGAAATCTTGCGTATTGACAAATCAGTGTCGGGGCTGATAATTCCGCGCCATGGTCAAGGTTTGGGGGCTGTTGTTCGAGTGAGAGTTGGATTTTCCGTGGGCCTATTCTATTGCGGAAAAAGCACTTTAATTTGGGCAAAAGGTGAAGATGTTTCGCGGCGCTTTACCACCACGGGTTTGGCCATAGGCTCTGCTCGTGGGAAAGGACTGTGGTGGGAATGGGTAGTCCGAGGGGATGGGAGAAAGCGTCTATGCGCGTAGTTCTTCAGAGCTTAAGAGTTGCGATAATTCCGGCTTTGTTGGGGGTGTTGGCCGGAACGGTTCACCACCACGAAAAAGCCTGGGGTGCTGGGCACTTCGCCGGGGCTAAACCGAATGTGCTCATGATTGCCGTTGACGATCTTAACTCGTGGGTGGGATGTATCGGGGGACATCCCTTAGCTCAAACGCCGCATATGGATGGACTTGCGGCTCGGGGAACGGTCTTTATCAACGCCCATGTGCAGGCGCCGCTTTGCATGCCCTCGCGTGCCAGTGTGTTGATGGGTCTTCGACCAAGCACAACCGGTCTTTACGGCCTTGAACCCTGGTTGCGGACGGTGGACAAGTGGCAGGATTGGATAACCCTCCCGCAATACTTTCGGCAGCACGGTTATCTAACGCTCGTGGCCGGGAAGGTCTATCACGCCGTTGCAGGTAAGGATCGGTTGGCAGAATTCGAAATTTGGGGGCCGGCGGCTCAAGTAGGGGCTCGTCCGGAAAAGAAACTTATTCCGCCCACTCCGATGGGCAATCATCCTCTGATGGATTGGGGGACCTTCGATCATCGCGATGAAGATAAAGGGGATTGGCATATTGCCAGCTGGGCCGTAGAAAAGCTGGAAAGCATCCCACGGGAGAGGCCGTTTTTCATGGCCATCGGGTTTTTTCTGCCTCACGTACCTTGTTATGTGACGCAGCGTTGGCTCGACCTTTACCCTGACGACGATACGGTGCTTCCGCCGGTCCGGTGGGATGATCGCGATGATACTCCCCGCTTTAGTTGGTATCTTCACTGGTATTTGCCGGAACCAAGGCTGCGCTGGATGGTAGAGTCGGACCAGTGGCGCAACTTCGTACGAAGTTACTTGGCTTCGGTGAGCTTTGTTGACGCCCAAATTGGCCGGGTCCTCGACGCTTTACGCCGCAGCGGTCTTGAGGAGAGGACCGTTGTCGTGCTGTGGAGCGACCATGGATATCATCTCGGGGAGAAGCTCATTACCGGCAAAAACACGCTTTGGGAGCCCGCGACACGTGTTCCGTTGATTTTTGCTGGTCCGGGCATTCGGGCGGGGGGCCGTTGTGCCCAGCCGGTGGAATTGCTCGACATTTATCCAACGCTCATTGAGTTGTGTGGGTTGCCCCCGAGGACAGACCTGGAAGGGGTAAGCCTGCTCCCACAGCTGAGGGATCCCGACGCACCGCGACTCCGCCCAGCGATTACGACCCACAACCAAAATAATCACGCCGTTCGTTCCCTCCGCTGGAGGTACATCCGGTATGCAGATGGGTCGGAAGAATTGTACGACCTCGAAAATGATCCTCACGAATGGCATAACCTGGCGGGTGATCCTCGGTATGCGGAGATAATCGCCGAACATCGCCGGTGGCTGCCGGTTGTGAACCAACCACCGGTGCCCGGAAGCCGCAGTCGTGTGCTCGTATATAACCCGACAACGGGAGAGGCGGTGTGGGAAGGCACGCCCATTGGTCCAAGTGATCCGATTCCGGAATAGCTCGTCTTTAGTGGGTTTCGGCTAGTACGCGCAAATGGCGGGGAAACGCGTCGCCAGAACGTGGCATCGTTTTGCTTGCTTTTAGCCCTCGTGCGTCGAAAGGGTGTTTCAACAGCTGGGTTACATCCCAGCTTTCTATAAAATATGTCAATATATTCTGAGAAAATAGCTTGTGATGCGCATGCCGGGGCTTCGGCTAATAATTTTCCGGTGTTTCCATGGAGGGTGACTTCGCAGTACTGGCGCTTATCAAGATGGTAGGGGCGGCGTGCACTCTTCGATGCCGCGGGTGGGAGTTTGCGTGGCTTGAAGAGGTTGATGTCGGTAACTTTTTAGCACACTGTGACAGGAGCGAGATTATGCGCGGCTATACGAGCAGTACGGGTCGTCGGCTGAAATCAGGCACCTGTATTTTCGGGTTTGTGCTTTTGCTGACAAGCCTGATTTGCTTTGGAACCTTGCTTTCAGATGTTTACGGGGAAGAGGCAAAGGGACCAGCAAAAAATGTCATCCTGATGATCGGCGATGGAGCCGGATATCCTTGCTGGATTGCCACCGCTATGTTTCAAGGAAAGTTTGATGCCCAGACCAGTCGCACACAGCTCGTTGTGGATGAGCCCGGTTGGCTTCATTTGGCCGCGAGCACTTATCCCCTGTCGCTGAGCACAAAACCGCGACGCTCGGGTGAGCAAGATCCGGAAGTTGTATACGATCCGGAAAAGGCTTGGGATCGGGTAGTCGGATACAGTTGGCTTGTGAAAACCGCTACGGATTCCGCCGGTGCGGGAACAGCAATCTCAACTGGCCGGAAAACGTATAACAATGCCATCAACTGGAGCGACTGGGATCAACCCTTGGAGCCCACTTTGGTGGAGATTGCCAAAAGCCTTGGCAAGTCCACAGGGGTAGTAACGTCGGTGCAATGGTCGCACGCTACACCGGCGACCCTAGGAGGGGCCAAGGTGCCCAAGCGCGATGATTACGAGACGATTGCGCGACAAATGCTGAGCTCGGGAGTTCTCGACGTTATCATGGGGGCAGGTCATCCGCAGTACGACAACAATGGCCAGCCCCTCCCGGAGGACAAGCACGATTACAGGTATGTTGGTGGTCGCGACATCTGGCAATCCCTCGAGGCAGCTCGGGCGCAGCCGGGGGGTACCTATCTTGGGTTTCGTCCGGTGGTCACCAAAGAGGAATTTGCCGCACTTTGTTCCGGCGAGACTCCGCCGAAGGTCGTTGGCACGGCGGCGGTAGGCAGCACGCTTCAGGCTTCGCGAGTGTCTCCTCAGCCTTTGGAGATAGGAACGCAGGCAGGGCCCACCGAGCCCGAGCTTCCACCATTCGTCGATCCGATGAACACAGAAGTACCAACGTTAGCGACTATGGTTTGTGCGGCGCTCCACGTGCTTGGCAAAAATCCTAACGGATTTTTCCTCATGGTGGAGGGCGGGGCGATCGACTGGGCCAACCATGCCAATCGTCCTGACCGCATGATTGAGGAAATGATCGATTTCCTCGGCGCGATCGAGACCGTGGTTCAATGGGTCGAGTCCCACAGTAATTGGGGAGAAACATTGGTAATCGTCACGGCGGACCATGAGACCGGATTGATTTGGGGCCCTCAATCCGACAGGGTCCCGTTCCAACCCCTCGAGGACCACGGTCATGGCAATCTGCCGGGATTGCGATACAATTCCACCCAACATTCTAATAGTTTGGTACCATTGTTTGCTCGGGGCATTGGGGCGGAAGATTTCGTGAATTGGGTGGAGGGCACAGATCCTGTTCGCGGGCAGTATGTCCATTTAACGAGTATTTTTAGAGTGGCGGTTCAGGCAATGCGTGGCGAGGTTGTGTGCCCTGTTACTCGCTAACGTCGGTCCAATTTGTGAGGCGATCAAAATCGCGCTGCAACGCGGCATGGCAAGAGTTGGGGAAATGCACCCTGAGAGACGGCTTGCGGTTTCAAACAAATTAAGCTCTAGTGCGGGTGAGCCGACGATGGCGCGCAAATTCCCAGAAGGTTGGGTTCTACCCTCGCTTTCTCGTGTAACAGCCGATGCTAAGCGCCTGCTTCCTTCAGCCCAGGGTATTTGAACGGAGGATGGAGCGCTGCGTCGTAGCAGTTCTATATTTTTTTCATAAACCTAATTGAATATGAGCGCACGGCCTTCAAGATTAGTGTGTCGCTCAACTTCCAGAAGATTTGCGGCGCTAAGGCCGTGCCCGCACATCTCACTGGTAATTTCTGGGCTTGGGCCCGGCGGAGCTGAGAGAGTTCTCACCAGGCTGGCTCACCACTTAGCGGCTCGGTCATTTCGTCTCAGCGTTATTACCTTGGCTCCGAAAAACGGGGCCTTTTACCCCCTCCCTTTAGCGGCACATTGGATTGGGTTAGGGGTGGAGGGTGTCAGCGGCTCGGTCGGGGAGAAGATCGGGGCAAATCTCCGGCGGGTCAAATTCCTCCGGCAGGTTTTCGATCGGCTTTGTCCGGATGTCATTGTCTCATTCCTAACGGAGACGAACATCCTTGTGCTTATAGCTTGCCTGGGGCGAACGATACCTGTGATCGTCACTGAGCACAGCAATCCCCGGATCCTACCGAGCAAAGGAATTTGGCGGATGCTTCGCCGGCTGGTTTACCCATTTGGGACGCGATTGGTGTCGGTGAGTCCGGGGGTAGACAGCTATTTTGGTTTTCTTCCGGCCAGCAAAAGGCGGGTGATCCCAAACCCCATTCCTGTTAAGGAGATTTTTCATTCGCAGCCAATGGCAGAACCTCTGCCGTGGAGTCATGCAATTTTCTCCATGGGGCGAGTTGAGCCGGAGAAAAATTTTGATCAATTAATTGCTGCTGCTGCGCCGCTTCTTTTGAGGCATCCGGATTGGGGCCTGGTGGTGGTGGGGGAGGGAAGTCAGCGAGCGAAGCTGCAGGAGCAGGCGTGTGCAGCAGGTGTTGCCGACCGGTTGTTACTTCCTGGGGCTATCGAGCCACCGTACCCGATGCTCAAGCGGGGGGACATCTTTGCCTTTCCGTCGCAATACGAGGGGTTCGGGCTGGCAGCTGTGGAAGCGATGGCATGTGGCCTTCCTGTTGTCGCTTCAGCTTGCCGACCGGGCCCTGGGGAAATTATTACCCACGGGGTTGACGGGCTGCTGTTTCCTCCGAACAATCTGGCCGCGCTGCGTCAGGTGTTGGAGCTTCTGATGCAAAACCCGGATTTGCGTCGGCGGCTTGGTGAAGCCGGGCAGCAAACCGCTAAAGAATTCGACATTAGTTGTGTCATGCCCCGATGGGATGCTTTAATTCAGGAGTTGCTTCCTCCCGTGGGTAGTCCCATGTGATTATCTAGAGAATTGAGTTTGTAAAGGGAGGCGAAATTCTCTTGCGGAAACTTCTTACAAGTAATGTAGGGGAATGTGGCCCTTACGTGAGCGTTCTTGCAAAGCGTTTGGCTCCATCCTTTGAGTGAATTCATGTGCTGACGCAGGAAGAGGTCGCAAGCAACTTCGGGAACCTGGGCTTTAACCCTCGGAAATTTTTAGGTTTCAAGGGTCCAAAGTATTAACGTAGAAAGTTAAACACAGAAATTGTGGTAACGTAGAGCCTGCGGGGGATGCTTTCGCGGCGTGTCGCGGTTTCCTTAAGTGTTGATTACGCTACGGGGTTATTAATAAACAGTTCGGAGAATTTTGCTCGAGATTGCCGACGTGGTTGTGCTACGGGGTGATCTGGTGACCGGCAGTCGGGGCAGTCCTTAAAAATAAACCCTTTGACGGCAAAGCCATATTGTACCTTTAATGAGGACGGTTCGAATAGCACTGATTCAATCGAAGTGGCAAGGCACGAGGGAGACGACTCTCGCTCTGGTTTCCCAATTGGTGGGCGAGGCAGCAGCGGTGGGGGCGAAAATAGTGTGTGTTCCCGAGCTGTTTGCGTCGCCGTACCCGTGTCAGAGCGAAGACCATCGGCAATTTGCCCTAGGGGAACCGCTTGATGGACCCACGGCCCGATGGCTTCAAGAGCTTTCCGCACGGTGGCGGATTGTGGTGGTGGGGTCCATTTTCGAACGTCGTGATGCCGGGGTGTATCACAACAGTGCCCTCGTATGCGAGGAGGGGCGATTGCTGGGTTTTTATCGCAAGAACCATATTCCTGATGACCCCTGCTATTACGAGAAATTTTACTTTGCTCCCGGCGACTTAGGTTACCCGGTATTTACCACCTCATGGGCCCGTATCGCTGTGGGAATTTGTTGGGATCAATGGTTTCCAGAAGTGGCTCGTCTTTTTGCCCTCGCAGGGGCGGAGATCCTCTTTTTTCCGACGGCAATCGGCTGGCTTATTCCGGAAAAAGCCTCATTCGGAGCCACTCAGCAGAGTGCCTGGGAAATCATTCATCGAAGTCACGCCATCGCTAACGGGATTTTCGTGGCGGCTACCAATCGCGTAGGTGTTGAGGACAATGTCGAATTCTGGGGAGCAAGTCTTATTTGTGATCCCAATGGGGTTCTTTTAGCCAAAGGAAGCTTGGATCAACCTGAGGTGGTCATGGCCGATTGCGAGCTGGATCGAATCGATGTTGTCCGCACTCATTGGCCTTTTCTCCGGGACCGTCGGGTTGACACGTATCAAGGATTACTTCAGCGGTACCTTCGGGGCTAGCGCTGGCGAGATTCGGGAGCTTGGGAGCTAAGCTCCTAAGGACGCAAGATGGAAACCACCGGCGAACTCGATTGAGGGGGGTTGCGCATGGGTTGACAACGGTTTCAGGATTTTCCTGGGCCGGCGGGTCATTCAACAAGAATATGGCAACCAGTTGATGATGGGCAATCGCATCTCCATGGCGAAACCGTTCAGGATTGGCAGCGGAGTTTTGGCGGGTTGCCCGTGATCCCTTGGTTTTTCCGACACCTGGAATCACCTGAGCTTTCCCCATAAAAAGGCGAGCACCGGGAAATTCGGATGACATGGGAAAGTTGATAGGAGCCGGAGCCAAGCTGCGGGAGAATGGGTGAACGATTTTTCTGTGGACCAATTAAGACATCGCCCGGGGAGGTCGTCTATCTTGACGGGCCTGAGATGCACCATCTTGTGCATGTGATGCGAGCCCGACCAGGGGACCGAGTTACTCTCTTCGATGGCGAAGGTCATGAATATTATGCGGAGTACCTTTCCAGCAGCAAACAGCGTGCGGAACTGCGTATCCTCGCTACTTCGGCCGTCAATAGGGAATTGCCGGCTACCCTTGTGGTGGCATGCGCGCTTCCCAAGGGGGAGCGTCAACGGTGGCTGGTGGAAAAGCTGACAGAACTTGGAGTCAGCTGGTTCGTCCCGCTGGTAACGGAGCGATCGATTGTTCGGCCAACAGCGGAGTCCTTAGACCGCCTGCGCCGAACTGTCATTGAAGCTTGCAAACAGTGTGGGCGCAATCGCTTGATGGAAATTTCGCCACCGCAAAGATGGCATCGCTTTTTCGAGCGAAGCGATTTGCCTCCGTGTAAACTTCTCGGACATCCTGCATTTAAGGAATCAGCCGGCGACCAGGGTAGCGGTTACTTCAGAACGGCTCCCAAGGAAGGAGTTGACGAGACTGTGAAGCTGGGCGCTCCGATGCTCGAACAGGTGAGGTGGGCAGAGGGAGCCGTAGTTGCGATCGGACCGGAGGGCGGGTTTACCGCATCCGAGGTCGCCTTAGCTCTTGCCCGCGGATGGCACGTGGTTTCTTTAGGGGCAACGATCCTTCGTACGGAAACAGCTGCTGTAATGCTCGCCTCGCTATTGGCCGGCAAGTTCTTAGGGCTTGTGTGAGGAGGCCAAACAAGGCCGGACTACCCCTCGGTTTCGGGGCGCCGGTGGGGCACGGTCCACTGGTTGAATCTTTACTTGAGGTTCCTTGTAGCGTTGACACTTGTCTCCGGTTAGAGATCGCACTGGCTATCTCACCACCGGAAGAAGCGGTAGGGGTCATCCCAATCTTCCGGTTGATCGGCGTAAAGGCCGTGGAGGTAACGCTTCTCGTCGGGGGTGGGAGGAATGGACAAACGTTCTAGAAGCTCGGTGTTTCCCTCTACCCCCATTTCGGCCAAGATGCGAGTCAGAGCGTAAGACAACCGCCGGTAGGTTTTTCGGACATTCCGTTGTTCACGATGTTGGAAGAAAAAGCCTTCAGGACCATCCTCGAAGCTTCCGTTTTTTAGCCAATTTGTAGGGTGAGAGGCAGAAGCGCTTTTGTACCCTTGCGTTCTTTTGGGGGGTATTTGCTCCACCTGAAAGAGCCGCATGTTGTCGACGCGGGAAAGCGCCCCATCTTGCGCACATGCCAGATACGCTTGCCAGCCTTCGGGAAAAGGCTTTTCACAGCGGAAGGTAACGTGTACTTCCGTCCATTTCCCGGCGGGGACTGTGACCCATTCACTTCGCGCCGCCCGATCCCATGGGGAGCCGGCGCGCTCGACCTCCAGGCGCGGCGTCACGGGATCTCTTATGGCCTTAACCGCAGCGGCAAAGGTGTACACGTCCCCGACCTCCGGAGGTTGTCGCACTACTTGGCCGAATTGGATACCGAAAATGCTGGTCGTTCCTGCGCTAATCCCGGCGCTTGCCTTTCCGTGGGCAGCTTCTTGGTGGTCAACCCAGAGGTTAGCGATTCGCCCCTCGGCGCGGGTGAGCCGATAGGGTGGCAGCTGGAAGAATACCACGCGGCCGGCTCCCACTTCGGCCTCTGCTAAAAGGCCTCCAGCCCACAGGGTGGCTCCCCTTGTTACCAAAGGAACTTGGCAGGCCGTGCGATTATGAATATCGGCTAGGCTTATGCCGCAGAAGGCGCTTTTCCCGTGGGGAGGAGGAAACACAGCGGTAATGAATTCCTCCTCTACCGTTTCCACGGAAATGGGAAGGAATTCTGCCGCCTGGTTGCCTGTTAAACCGAGGATGAGGCATATCCCACCTTGTTCAAGGAAGCGGTAAATTCGGTCACGGTGCATCCGTAGATTTTCATGCCCGCTTTCGCCCACTACCAGCACTACCTGCGGCGAAAGCTTTTCCGGGTCGAAGGGCTGGCAACGGAAGCCGGTGTGTTCGAGGTGCCTTTGGCCCCAGGGATCGCCTACATACAGGATGGTCCGGCGCGGCGGAGGCAGTGGGAGCTCATTAAAACTGTTAAGGAGTTGACAAACTATCCGCTCCGCCACGGGATCCGACCTGGTACGACCGGTCACATCCAGCTGACAGAAGATCACGCGGCCCTTGCCTTCCCGATATACCAACAGTGGAGCATATTGTAGACTAAAACCGCCGTCAACCAGAGGAAGAAAGTTACCGCAGGCTGGTTTCTCCGGGAGGACGGAGGCTACGTTCCCACGACACCCGCAGCGCCACAGGCGAGGTACCTCAATCCCGCACCAGTCTACGACGGGGCTGCCGGCATAGCGCGGGGAAAGGCGGTACTGTAGTTGTGGCGGAAGCAGTGTGGCCTCACCCTGCCAATCGGCCAAATGTTCTGCCCTGAGGCCGGCCAGAATCGGATCATCCGGCACTCGGATGAAGCTTTGACGCAAACCGTACTCAGTCACCCGGAATCCAAGCCGTCGTTCCAGTACTTCCGAAGTCTGTTCGAAGACGACTACCTGCAAACCGTGGCGAACCCGCTCTAAACTGGGCAAGTGATTTTCGAGGGTCAGCGCCATCTTGCCGACAAAAAGCACGTCAATGTCCGGCGGTATCGGATTGGTAGGATCCAAAGGAACATATGGGACACCTAACTTCCGGAGAAGCTCAGCGGTTTGGCTGACCGGGTCGTAAACAGCCGCCTTGCGTCGCAGCTGCACTGATCGAGGGGGATCTAACACATGAAAGATAAACTCATCGGTTTGTTTTTCTCCATTACTGAAAACTGCCTCGAGGTGTAGCGAGCATGTCCCAGGTTGAAGGTCGTCCGGTAGTCGAAACTCGATTGGGATCCGTACTTGATGCCCGGTAGGTATGCTGGCTTCTCCCTGGCCGTGGGCTCGCGGGGGAAATTGCACTTCCCAGCGGTATTTAAAGGAAACCTCCTGTCGTGAGTTGTTGATGATGACCAGTTGTTTTCTTACGGTATCTCCGGGGTAAAAATTGTGGGCTTTACTTGTGAAGGCTTCTGGTTCCCCGGCTACATAAGCGTGCAGTGGGCCGTTGTTGCGAAGGAGGGCTTGGCCAGCCGGGGTGGGGATCAAGTCCTCCCAGTGGAACGCTTGTTCAACTCTTTCGAACTGTTCACCGATAAAATCTGGGCTATATCCGGGGCGCTGGAGATTATCCCAATCGGTGGGAAGTTCCCTACGAGAGCGATCCACATTGGCTTTCGGACGCCAAAGTCGATACAGTTCCCAGGGAGAAATGGCAGAAACTCCCCATGTGCGAAATGCCCGCCAGTTGAATGCGGTATACAGGGCTTGAACTATGTCCATATCCTCCAGACGGCGGTCGCCAGCCGGCGTGGGGTAATCCCACCGGTACCAAAGATTTCCTCGACGGAACTGCTCGGCTTCCCACCGAATATTGGCTAGTTGCCGCTCACTGAGCTGATAGGCCCGATCGCCTAAGTACTGGGCATTCCACTCGGCCATGGAATAGTCCCAGGGAACCACAGCACTACCGAACGATCGCGATCCACGGTACCAGCCGCGATACATGGTCCAATCCCAAGCAAAAGGAGCCCCGTACTCGCTCAGCATCATCGGTTTCGTGCTGTGTGTGGCCCAGAAGCCGAACCAATCGTCCATCTCCTGAATGGGGACCCAATTGGGATAGAAATTCGTAGCGTGAAGTGCTGAGAGATTTCCCGAGGCATGATGGTACACAAGGCGAGATGGATCGAGCTGCCGAATAATAGCTTCTGCCCGGAGGGCCCGTGTAGCATTGTTTTGCGCCCAGGTGTCGCGCGGGGCGCTTTGGCCATCCATAAGGAAGGGGTTCATGTCCTCGGCATACCCGGTGGCGTTGTGACTGGTAGCGTAGGCCACTACCGAAGGATGGGAACCGGCCACGCGGGTGTAGAATCGCGCGTGCTCCTCGTAACCGTTTGTCTTCTCGGCGTCGGCACTACGCCAGTCATAGGCGGCAAAATGCGGCTGACTGAGCGCAACAAGCATTCCGGTATCGTTGGCAGCGCGCAAAATTTCGTCAAACGATAGGTGTGTGCCTGGCTCACAACTGTAGTTATGGGTATACACGAAATTAATGCCGATCCGCCGCAATCTTTTAAAAGTTTCACACGCGGCATTGTAACTAGCTGGCCAGGCTCCGATTTGGGCATTATCCAACGGTAAAATACACAGGTAGATGCGAGTGCCGTTGAGATAAAAATCGCGACCTTCAATCCAAAACTCGCGGAATCCGAATCGTTGCGAATATGTCACATCAAGCACTTGGCCGCGACTGTCGAGGAGGTAGATCACTGTTTCAAACTGATTGCCGGGAGTATGGATGTCCCATAGGCTCTCAGTTTTTCCAGGGAACCGTCCATCGGTAAACATGGCCAGCAAGGTCCGCTGCGGTGAATTCAGAACTGGTGAACTGGGCCACCTCTTCGGTATCTCCTCGAACTACGGCTTTCAGGCGGTAGCGGTTATTTTCGGTAAGTCCCACAAGCTCTTGGTGGAAAGTTATTTCCCATGTGCGGACGGAAGTTTCCACGCGGACTGTTCCCACGACTGGTCCTGGAGGCCGAGCCTCCAGAAAAACATCGCCACACAATCCGCGGCGAGCCACGCGGCCCCGAACTTCGCGAGGCGCGGCGGTATCTGTGTAACTAATCATGACCTCTTTATGAGGTAAAGCCTCCACGTAGAGGCTCAACGTGTAGGTCTTACCGGGTTCACAAATCTCCCTAAGCTCAACCTCTCCCGCAGGAAAGCGGATCTGTCCGATTTTTTTCCTGTTGATAAACACAATTGCCCGGGAATTTAGGTACGAAGTCCGGAGCACAATCACTCGCCCGACCCAATTGGCGGGAACCGCGAACTGGCGTTCATACCATGCCGCTGTCACCGTTCGCAGGTGGATTTTGGCCCAAGAGGGGTGAGCATATACCCGGTGAAAATCCTTTTGCATGTAATCGGTGATCCCGGGCCAAGCGCCGGGAACTTTGAAGTACCCCCAGTTAGAGGCGGGGACGGTTTCGGTATATTCCTCGGCCGGCTGCCACCGCCACAACCCGTTTAAGCAGATTCGCTCGCGGGTGGGACTAACCTCTCGCCAGGCTTTTTCCATCTCCCACACTACCTTTACTCCCTCGGGAAGTTCGATGGCTGGTTCCTCTTCCGAATGGGCAGTATGGGCACTTCCGGCACAGACGAAAACCAAGAAGAGTGATACCACCCTACGCCGAAGTTGCTGGGGGTGCGATTCGAATCTGTGTGAGCGGGAGATCATGGCGGCTTACCTTTCAATCCTTGACTTCGATGGGATCGAGCGAGGCAGCCTCGGCTCGAGTGAAATTGGAGTGCTTGGATGGCTGGATTACCGGGCGGTTTGTCGGTAAACAAAAAACCGCCTTAAATGTACCCAAATGGCCCTGCCTGTCTACACTGATGGCCCCGCCTGGTAAAGCCGCTTGGCGGCCCACCTATTTTGGTGAAGTGCCGGTGGACAAATTTTTCCAGCTAAGAGCGAACTTTTTGGTTCGCCAGGATTGGCATTTCGGCAACAGAATCACCCGGCATAAGTTGAGGCTCGAAGCCGGCGATGCGATATGGGGCGGGCAAAGATTCAAACGCATGGGCCAGGTCAGTCTTCACATAGATTAGGGGATGTGCTCGCCTCTGCACGTCGCTGTGAATCGTTGGCTGATGTCGATTCAAGCCTCCGACCGCGAAGCCTCCGGGAGTTGCGAGTGCCGATTCAGGATAATTGTGCCGCTGAGATTTGCCTGCCGCAACAAGTTAGTTTTTGCTTTACTTACACGTTGCCATCTCAGCGGGGGCAGTTCGGCATAAGGCCTCGTTTCTCATGAAGTCAGACGGACTTTCAGATTGGGTGGGTACCGACCTTGAAAAACCTGCCCGGAAATCGCAATATTGAGATGTCGCGCCTTTGGGGAGGCCTTACCCGTTTTTTGGCCCAGGACAGCGGAAATGCCTTCGGCCAAGACACGGGCTAGGACTTTTTGGCATGCCCTACTGTTGGAACCATTAATTAGTGTTGTTGTCTCTGCATAGCTTTCGTAAACAACAGCAGGATACATTTTTAGTGCACAGGCTTCTCTTAAGGTAAGCGGCGACCTGGCGTATGGGCGGAGGTGCGATGGTAAGCTAATCGCTTGACAGCCACTAGGGTATTTATCCCATGGCCAAATATGAAGAATTTTTTTCTTTCGGAGTAAGCCGCGGTAATCTTTATCCCAAGGCGTGAACATCCTGTGGAGAACCAGCGTCATAAGGAGAGCGGGAGACCGGCGGCAGCCACATTTAGTAGGTGTTTACGTAAATTGTCTTGGCGCCACAGTATGTATTGGGGACTGCTTCAGAACATCGGTAAGAATTGAGGTGTATGCATATGGATAAACCTTGCGTTGTGATTACCGACTTTGTGCACGATGATTTAGCCCCGGAGGTTCGAATTTTAGGGGATTTGGCAGACGTCGTAGCCTTGAATGCCACGGAGGAGGACCACCTTGTCGGCAAGGTAGAGTTGGCCGATGCACTTGTGGTCTATCATGCCATCCATATCAGCCGAAAGACCTTGGAGCGACTGGAAAGATGCCGGGTGATAGTGCGGGCGGGGGTTGGCTTCGATAACGTGGATTGCGCTTTCGCTCGTCAACGGGGCATTCCCGTGGTTAATGTGCCGGACTACGGTTCGGAAGAGGTAGCGGACACAGCCCTTGCTATGATGCTTGCGTTGGTTCGCGGCGTTCACGTAATGAACTCCCGCCTGCGGAGCGGAGACCGACCGTGGAGCTACGAGCTTGCCGCGCCCGTGTGGCGTCTGCGCGGTCGAATCTTTGGAATCATCGGCCTGGGCCGGATCGGCACTGCGGCCGCTTTGCGCGCTAAGGTCTTCGGCATGGATGTCCGTTTCTACGATCCCTACAAGCCGGACGGGTACGACAAGTCGTTAGGGATTCGGCGTGCCGAGACGCTCGAAGAGCTATTACGCGAGAGTTTCGTGGTCAGTGTCCACTGTCCACTTAACGAGGAAACCAGGCATATGCTGAATGCCCGCACGTTGGAAATGCTGCCCCGGGGGGCCTATTTGATCAACACGGCCCGCGGGGCGATCGTGGACACGAGCGTGCTTGCCGATTTTTTGGCCCGCGGCCATCTGGCGGGGGTTGGGCTTGATGTGCTCGAATGCGAACCACCCCCAGAAGATCATCCTTTGATTCGGGCCTGGAGGGATCCAAATCATCCCGCTCATTACCGACTCATCATTAATCCTCATGCAGCCTTTTACTGCGAAGAAGGATTTCGGGAGATGCGGGAAAAAACAGCATACGCATGCCGCCGCGCTATCCTCGGTCAGCCTTTACGGAACGTTGTTAACTAATGGAACTAACGGCTGGGCAAAACCCTGGAAATGAGCGGTCTGCAATCCCCGATGGCTTTCCCCAGCCGGCACGCGCGGCGCAATGGAATAGACCCCGGAAATATCTCCCGAAACTTTGGCCTGCTGCTGGCAAGCTCTCTAGTATTTATCCCGGGGCCTGAGAAAAAGCACTTTAATTGGCTGACAGGACCTCTTGCGCCTTGTTAGCGATCCTGCGCCGCGTGACCGCTTCAAGCCGGAAAGACTCTTTTATCAAGCCTATTCCGGGAAGAGCTTGGTCGACAGATATCGCTCTCCCAAATCGGGGAGAACCACGACAATGAGTTTGCCCCGATTCTCCTCGCGCCTTGCGACCTGGAGAGCGGCCCAGGCAGCTGCCCCACTACTGATGCCGCACATCAAGCCCTCCTCCCGGGCCAACCGGCGCGAGGTCTCCATAGCGGCCTCATCTTCCACGGTGATTACTTCATCGATGATGTTTAGATTGAGAACGTCTGGGATAAATCCGGCACCAATTCCTTGAATAGTGTGTTTGCCGGGCTGAATCGGTTGACCGTTAAGCTTCTGTGTGATAACCGGACTGTTGGCCGGCTCGACAGCCACGGCGCGAACGAGAGGTTTGCGAGACTTCAACACCTCCGCCACCCCGGTGATGGTTCCCCCGGTACCCACCCCGGCAACAAAGATATCAACCTGCCCATCGGTATCCCGCCAGATTTCCTCTGCCGTGGTTTTACGATGGATCTCGGGATTGGCCGGGTTCTTAAATTGTTGCGGCATGTAGAAATGTGGGTTCTCGGCACACAACTGCTCCGCAACTCGCACAGCCCCGGACATGCCCTCTGAGGCCGGTGTGAGCACGATTTCGACCCCGAAGGCTCTCAACAATCGTCGCCGCTCGAGGCTCATACTTTCGGGCATTGTTACCATCAGCTTGTAACCCCGAGCAGCGCACACGAAGGCAAGACCGATGCCCGTATTGCCACTGGTCGGCTCGACGATCACAGTGTTTTCTTTGATGAGGCCGAGTTGTTCCGCCCGATCGATCATCGCTCGAGCGATGCGATCTTTGACGCTCCATAAGGGATTCTGGCATTCAAGTTTGGCCGCAACGAGTCCGGGAAGTCCCTTCGCCAGTCGATTCAGAAACACAAGCGGCGTATTGCCAATGATTTGGGTGACATCGGAGTAAATGCGACCGTTCACCGCCACTGCCATGGAAGAATTCTCCTCGATATATCCCGTTGCTCCTCTGTTCACAGGGCCCGATTCAGTGTGTCAATGTAAAAACTGGTTTCCAAAGTTAGCCGAGTTTTAACACAGGTGAAATTTAAATAACCCTTCAGCAGCAACCTGCCCAAAGTTGATAACGTTACTGCTTCCTCTTAAGTTTACAGAAAATTGATCATTTAAGTCAATACTTTGTAACTTGTATAAGAATCTGTGTAAGTACTCCCGCCGCAATCAAATAATATCAAATGCGATTGATCGCATTAGTTATTACTAGTGGTAGAAGCACACCACACATTCTGCGTTAGCGCCGCTTGGAGACACCGCTGTTTGGCCGCTCTCGGGGGCGGTTAACCGGATTTCTAGATTGGCGGCGACGATTTGCGGGCCCATTTTTGAGGGAGCGGGATTTCCTATGCTGCGGGTCTCGCCGCGGTGTATCCGGCCCGTAACTTCATGGCTAAATAGGCGAGTATCGAATAGAGATTCAAAAGGCATCATCTGCCCCGCTGTGATCTGTGCCGCTTTCGGCGGTCTTGTGGGCGGACCCCGTTGAAGATGGCCGGCCTCCCGTCTTAGCAACTTACGAGTCGCCAAATAAATTCATCAACTTCGCCTCACGCACCCGGGTGGAATTATTCACGTATCGATTGGCGGGGTGTTTCCTGGGGAAAAGTACATAATCTTAACCGCATAGATCAACTAAGCGCCCCACGGAACGGAACGGGTCTTTTGGCGAACTCCCCGGGGATATCTCCCCTTCTGGCGGGCATTTATTTTCTGGGACAGGAACTTCCCACGGGCGGCGTCCGTCGGCATCGCGTTCTTCGGTATGGTGATCCTGGCCGTCGGTTTCCCCAATTCCGCCGGCGGCTTCCGCCGCTTTTTCAGTGCTTCTCCTCAGACTGTGCTGAGAGATTTCCTCCCCTACGCGATCGACCTCCTTCCCCCGAGCTTGAGCCATCGGTACCGCGGGCACCCCACTTAATACCGGTATGTTGCCGCCTACGGACATAGGTTTCACTCCTCTGCGGAAATATGACCCTCATCGCCCAATCCCTGCCCTAACGGGGAAGCTCTACCCGTAAGTAACCGCATCTTATATAAGTAACCGCATCTTAGAGTTGACCGAGCTCCGGGCCATTAAAGCGCCAGAAAACTTGCTTTTCCGCGCCCCGACAGATTCTTCACGCGAGATCAGTGGTGTTCTTCCAGAGGTACCGGCAATCACTAAAGCCCCAAGAATTGGCTTCCCAGGCTACATTTGCTTTCGAGGTTATTAACCAAAAGAATTCGCATCCGATTGTGAATCGGACTGGGCATTTCCTGGCAATCTACGATTCGGGATGAACTCAGAAAGTTCGATAAAATCTGCGCAATGTGAGCCTGTGCCGTTTTCGACGTAAGTAGTTGATTTACTCCGCGGTTCGCTGGGTGGAAGCGCGTAAAAACCTCAATTGTCCCGATTCGGCGAGCTTTCAGGCCTTTTTGGCATTCGGGGCCCCTTACTAAGTTTAGGTCCTCCCGGTGAGAAGTGAGGGCGTACCCTCATTCGGTCGCTGAAGAACAGATCTCACCATATTGTTTTCAGAATTACTTGCAGATTTTGCCAGAACCACCGAACACTTATGGGAGCATCTTTTGGAATCCGCGCATAGCCGACAAAATTGGGTCAGGCCCGGGATTCGCCTCCCATTCTTAAGGGATTGATAGCTCGTAGTTTGTTCGCTTCTCACCTACAGGCTTGAATTGAAATCCCTTCTAAAGATCGGGTCGCCACCACCTGATGGATTCCAGCAACCATGGTAATCGGAAATAACTCGAACCCTCAAGCGCAAATCAGCTCGGAGTGGAGAGGATCGGACGGCCGCAACTCCTTCGTAAGTCCTTTGGGAGCTTCTGGTTGGTGACGTCGCACCACACCTCGCAGGTTTTTGACGCGTAAACAAACATTGACCCGAAATGGTGGGCCCGTGATGTCGAAATTGCATGCTCAATTTTTTGCGATGTAGCGGTGTTTTTAGTGCGGCGACACTCTCATCTTACAAAGATTGCCGCCGGATAGACGCAAGGTCCCGGTAAGCTCTTAAAATGAAGTTAGCCGCCGGTTCGCATAACGCGCACGCCGAGATACTTTTGGCTTTGAACGAAGCTCGGGACACTTTCAGGGTTTGCTTTGTGCAGAAACACCGGTTCTCCCATGACTTTGCTATCGTTAGTTCGTTACGAATTCCGGGAATCGCGATTGCAGTTGGTTTTAAGCGCGCTAATCCTCACGGGTTTTGGTTGGCTTTTCGTGTGGCTGGTCAGTTTGGTCAAGCCCGGATTGTGGGCAACAGTGCTTGAAGCAGCGATGCTTGAATTCAAATTTCTCCGGAAGCTGATTGTCGTTTCGCCGGCCCAGCTTCTCACTCCGCGTGGGCAAATTTCCATGCTTTATTTTCATATTGTGCCCATTTTGGTTTGCATGGGATGGGCTTTGGGGCGGGGCTCCCAGGCTGTGGCTGGTCGAATAGCTTCAGGTCAGATGGAGCTTCTTGTGGCCAGCCCCCTTAGACGCACTGAATTAATGTTGGCCCCGGCGGCCGTAATGGTGTTTGGGGCGGTGATTCTGGGACTTGCCTTGTGGTTCGGGACCTGGATCGGCCTTCTTACCATCCAATTTTCAGACCCCCCTTCAGCGGCGGATTTTGTTCCCGGAGCTGTAAATCTTTCCGCATTGACCATCTGCCTTATTGGCATAACGACGTTGCTCTCCAGTTTTGATCAGGACCGTTGGCGGCCGATATGGGGAACTATGGCCGTCATGATTATTGCTGCCATTCTTAAACTCGTTGGCCAGCTCCTTCCAGGAGGAGAGTGGGTGGGGAACCTGAGTTTCTTAACGGCATTTGAACCTCAGCGACTTATCCTGGAACCGAATTCCGCGTGGATCGCGCCGTTCCTGCCGAGCGTGAGAATACCACTGTGCGTGTGGTTCAACCTTGTGCTCTTCGTTATCGGATTTATGACTTACTTGATCGCAACGATTGTTTTTATTCGCCGGGATTTGCCAGTCCCGCGTTGATAGGTGGCTTGATTGGGAAGTGAAGCCGCATCCTTTAATTCTCCGTCAGGCGTGTAATACTCCAAGTTGCGTCTGGCTTCACTTTGCGGAAACCAGGCTCCTGGCCAGAAACGGTGCAGGTACACCTTTGGGATTACGCTTTCGGGTAAGGCACCTGCGTGGAACTCTTCAATTGCTTGGAAGTCTTCAATTAGACTCCCTCCGGGCCCAAACGAACCCAAATGCCGGAGGCCGAAAACGTAGGTTTGCACCCCTTGCAATCGAGCTTTGCCTGCCGAAACGAGTTTTTTAGGAAGGGGGCCCAATTACGCCGCTGCATTATGTTGGAAAATTAAGTTCAGTCGCAAATAATTCTCACTTGCAAACCATTTCCCATTCTGGTAAGATTTTGTAGCTTAGGGGCTATTGGGCTGAGGCTTTACCGGAAATACCGAGGATCGAATTCTGCGCATGCGGCCGATAGGCGGCTCGGATGGACATCGAATCCCACATTAAGGCACTCAAGCGAATTTGTCGCCTGCGAGGAATACCCGTCACACCGCAGCGTCGCATCGTTTACGAGGCAATTATCCGGCGCGGGGACCATCCTTCTGCCGAACAAGTTTTCGACGAAGTTCATAAGCAATTGACGAACATTTCGAAAGCTACTGTCTACCGTGTGATCGATCGACTCATCGAGCTCGGCCTGGTACGTCGCGTGGGGCAATCGGGGATGGTAGCTCGTTTTGACGCTGATTTAAGACGGCATCATCACTTTACCTGCCGGAGTTGCGGACGAATCGTGGATATCCACGATCCTCAACTCGATGCGATCGCAATTCCGCAAACGCTAGCCAATAGTTTTGTCATCGAGGACTTCGGCGTTCACTTTTTTGGACTGTGCACCGAATGCCGGGGAAAGCTCGGTGAAAAGTCTGTTGACAACGTGTAAAACCTGGGACGACCCCTCGGCAGGTGCGTGCTTATAGTCGGAGCCGATAGGTTTGCCCAATAGCACTAGTTTTTCGGATTACAGGTCACCGCAGAAAAGCAGGGGATTTCAGTTTTGGGGGCGGGGTCTAGTGGTGTCAGCGGGTAGATGGGGCTGAGAGCAGCGCTCAAGAGTCCGAATTTCCGGCGGGAGTAGAGACATGATCTCTTCCTGGGCTTGCGGCTGGAAGCGGCAGCCGATGTGAGCGAGGGAGCGTTGGTATAGGTCGGTGGCTTTTAAGCTGACGGAGGACCTTGTGATGACTCGCAAAAAATGGTGGTTTGTGGGCGCGACTGGGGTCGTGCTTGCGGCGTTGACACTTTCGTTGATAACTTGGCAAGGCTTCGCTGCCAAACGCCCGTCCAGCTATTCGCCGGTGGTGATCAAGGAAGACTTCGCAGCGATTGTTGCGCAAATGCAGGCTGCTAAACTAGACATCGAAAGGAGGCATCTCGCTTTATTAGAAGAAAGATATGACCTGAGCGATCGGCCTGTTCCAGGAGTGACCATGTCGCGTGGAAAGCCGATTCAGGGGGGCGTTCGAGTGAAATTACCGCCGGGAGTTACCTGGGAGCAGTTGGCGGCAATGACCCCCGAGCAGATTAAGGCCAGAGGTTTATGGCCGAAAGGTTTTCTCCCGCTACCCCATCCTAATCACTCTGAGGGAGGGATGCTTTTTCCCAAGCATCACATCGAAGAAATTCTTCGCCAAGAGGGTCGAGATCTTACGCGGTTTGACTTGGACTTCGATTTACCCGAGCATTTTCTTCCGGAATTTCCTCCACCGATTTATCTGACAACACGCCCCGATTTGGGAGATGTTTCCCAAGGGAAGGTCATTACGCTGCAGAATTACTTTGAGATTTTCAACGGAATTCTTAATCCAAAGCAACTGGAAGGACTTCGGCTGTTGTTGACACCGTTTCCTCAGCAACAGTTCAACGCCACAGATGATCGCCGCAGTCTCAAGCCGAGTCTAGGTGTCACATGCTTTGATTGTCACGTGAATGGTCACACCAATGCGGCAACGCACCTTTTAGGTGACATTCGTCCGCAGGAATTTCGTCCTCGGCTGGACACGCCGACGTTACGGGGAGTTAATGTTCAACGCCTCTTTGGGTCAAAGCGGGCGCTGAAGACGGTGGAGGATTTCACCGAGTTCGAGCAGCGTGCCGCCTACTTTGACGGCGATCCGGTGATGGCCACCAAAAAGGGTGTTAACGTACTCGAGCGGGGAAGCCAAGTTCATTTTATGGCCGAGTTCATGGCAATTTTGGACTTCCCCCCGGCCCCCAAACTGGATGTGTTTGGTCGGCTTGATCCGGCAAAAGCCACCGAGCAGGAGTTGCGGGGGCAAGAAGTCTTCTTTGGCAAGGGCCGCTGCGGGGAGTGCCATATCCCGCCTTACTACACCGATAACCTGATGCACAACTTCCGCACGGAACGATTCTTCGAGCCTCACTTAGTGGCAGGTCGGATGATGACGGGCGATGGCCCGATTAAGACCTTCCCCTTACGCGGCATTAAAGATTCACCGCCGTACTTGCATGACGGAAGACTCCTGACGCTGGAGGACACTGTGGAGTTCCATAACCTGGTTTTGGGGACGAAGTTGTCCCAGCGAGAAAAGGAAGATTTGGTGGCGTTCCTCCGCTGCCTGTAAGCTGTGGGATACCCTCGGCGTTTATTTATGAAAGTCTTTTTCCCGGGGTGTTTTTGCCTAGCAGGGTGCGGCCTTGTGCCACGGTAATTTCCATGGCGTGGAAGGTCCTGCCACGTATTGTTGGTTGATCAGGCCAAAAGAAACCAATCGACCAGCTTGACTTGCTGAATGAACGAAAAACGCCCTGGTCCGGGAAAGGATCAAATGGTGGCTTTCCACGCCCAAGGCTCCGCGCGTAAAGTCCCTAGCGCAGTCGGGCTTAGAGCCATTTTCCCCAATGCGGAGCCTAGACGTGTACATGCGCTCCACCAGGCTATCCTGGGCTGCTACGTCTCCCGGAGCGACGTTTAAAGATTCCCGGCCTTAATCGAGGCCACGGCCAGTCGTTGGAATGCTTCTCGCATTGGCGATTGGTCGGCATTATCTAGGCCCAGGCGTTGGATCAAGAGGATAAGAATCATTTGGCGTGTGGGGTCGATCCACCCTTGAGTGCCAAAGGCGCCCCCGTGGCCAAATGAGCCAGGAGAAAGCATCGCTGTGACTCCTTGAGGTTCGCGCACGACACACCAGCCGAGGCCCCACCCGTTGCCCGGGGTGAAGCCGGTGGTGAGATTATCGGTGTGGACCGTTCGCATCAGCAGGGAGAACTGTGGTGAAAGGATACGCTTCTGACCTAGGATGCCGCCGTTGAGGACAGCCTGATAAAAGCGGGCAAGATCGTGGGCGGTAGAGAAGAGCCCTCCGGAAGGGTTAGGAGGTGCCTCCGGACTCAGATCGATGAGCCAGTGAGATGCCGGGCGAAGCTCTCCGGTAAGCTGGTCCTTTTCGTACAAATGGGCCAACCGTCCCTTCTGCTGAACCGAAAGGTGGAAAGTGGTGTCGGTCATTGCCAGCGGCTCGAAAATCTCTTGCCGAAGGAATTCCTCCAAAGTTTTGCCGGAAACAACCTCAATAATT
Source organism: uncultured Thermoguttaceae bacterium (assembly GCA_938084835.1). Classification (GTDB taxonomy): domain Bacteria; phylum Planctomycetota; class Planctomycetia; order Pirellulales; family Thermoguttaceae; genus DTLM01. Next base: position 176,587 of record CALKER010000017.1, on the reverse strand, counting down.
CGCCCGGCAACGGTAAGCCCCGGACCATAGCTCCAACCAGACCCAGGCTCAAATTGCAACGGTTGGGCTGCAAGGAACCGAACAGTTTCCGCCAGATCTCCGCGCATCCGCTGCTCAGGATAGAGACCCGAAGTGTGGGTGAGCAAATGCTTGACCGTCATGGCACGGCGGGGGCTGGAGCCATCAGGCAACTTCACCTCAGCAAATTCGGGCAGGTATGTGGCAACAGGTTCATCTAGGCCTACTTGGCCCTTCGAGGCAAGAATCAGCAGCCCTGTGGCCACGATCGGTTTGGTCATCGAGGCAACGGCGAATATACTGTCCGGCTGCATAGGGCGGGCGGGATCAAGGCAAGCGTGGCCTACGGCGGCCAGGTGCACAATGGCACCTCGATAGGCGACTAGTGTCACGGCGCCGGCAATTTCCTTTGCTGCCACGAACTCGGACATTTTGTCCGTAATTGCCCGCAGCCATTTCTCGTCAAGTCCGAGGCTCGCTGGCTCCACTTGGGGGAGAATCAACTGTGGCGATGCCGCGGCTGTTTCTTCTACCAAGCCATCCTCTGCAAATGGGCCACTTATCGCGGGCTCAATGGTCCAAAAGGCACAAACGATCTCTACAAACGTGATAAAAAGTATGTCCATATGACCACGTTTGGCCGCCGCTGCTTGACATCGATTAATCGAAGGCATTGACGAATCCCTTTCGTATCCTGACTAGCTCATCACCCTGAGAAAGTTGATTAACCGCTCCAAAGTTTCATTGCGCAGAAAAAGCGATGCTTTGCTGGTCGTAGGGAAAGCCCAGCCCCAAAGGTTGGTCGCGATGCAACTCAGCAACTACTCGGCGACTGCGCATTTTGTCTTTATCCTATCGGGATAACAAAGACTCCTCCAGCTTGGGCAAGAGTTTGTTCTTATCGTGCTTGAGGGCTTGCCCTTCCATGGACTGGGTGAAGTAGCCGCGAACTGTTTTGTTTCAAACGGCTTTGATCGAGTTTTGCCCGGAGGGCCGCTTGGCCTCCGTCGCGATGCTGGGGAAGAGTTAAAAACGCGGTCCCTGAGAGCGAGGACTTGCTACTTCCTCTCGGGGAGAGTCAACCTCTGACGGAATGAACGAAAACTTCGGCTCTGCAGGGGGGCTTTCGCGGGTCGAAGGCAAGTCCGCCTTTGGACAAGTTCCCGGTAGGGACGTAACCGAGTCGGGCCAAGTTGGAGTTGGCGAGAAGAACAGGAGCGGTCTCCCAATAGAGTCCCTTTGCCAGAGACGGGACAGAGTGGAAAACTCTGCGAAGATACTACTTTTTGATTGCGCTTTTTAAATGCTGTTGGTATTCCACAAAGCTGACAGGACGGAAGATCTGGGCAAACTGATCAGCTTGAACCGCGCGGCTGCGGTCCGCCTCAGAGACTCGGTAGATAAAGTGATGATATGATCGGATTACGCTGGCTTGTCCTTTGTGTTGAGTTTCCGGTTTCAATCGAAGTTCCACCCTCAATGGAACAACCTGGTGCTCAAGGAGCACCTTATTGACATGCAGCCGCGCAAAGGGGAGCCGCGCCCCGGGAACGACCATCGTATTAAGCTGCAAATACCAATCGGAAAAATCCGCATAAATTCGCGCTATTTGCGGATCCGGTGGGCGATCGATGTCCACTACGTAACGCAAATAGGCGCTGTCGAATGCGATAAAAGGACCGCCTGACGTTTCGCTCACCTCGATCTGCGGATTGGCTGTAAACCGGATAAACGGGTCGTCATGTTTACTCGCCCAAGTGCGTAGGGTGCTAATGAAAGCTGCTACCTGCTCAACCTGAAGTTCCGTCCGTAAACGTGCGGATGGAAAAAGGATAAAAAAGCGGCGAAGGAGAGGATCAAAAATCACAATTTCCTCCGGATGACGGAGAAAGTCGTAGGCTTTGCCATTTAGAAATAATGTCAGGCTCTCCACCACCGGTTGAGGTTCGTTGCCCACGTAAACGAAGTTTTCTACTCGGAATTCAACAGCTTGTCCTCGAGACGCGATAAGGAGCCACCCCAGCAGACCGATCGTACCAAAAACTCGCACATGCTGGCACTTTTTTTGCGACAAGGTTTGGACAACTTGGGCCTCAGACGGGGTCCTGGTCGCGGGCTGGGGGGCAGTCCGCCCTCCGACAGATCCTAAACACGAGTTTTCGCAATCCGGCCAAGGTGTCAGGGTACTCATACAAAGGCCGCCTACTTGTTGACTTTTTTCGAAAGCAACTCTTGAAGGCTCGGCAAGCGTGTCTCTGGAAGTAAAGCCGTTCTCCCTAGAGGTGCCGTTAGCACGCTCAATCTAAGTGGTAAATCGATGAGCAGAATGTAAGAAAAAGTTTTTAGCCAGATCTACAGCAATCGGTAGTCATACCCTCCCTGAGTGAGAAGGTTGTGCGACTGAGGGGCCCCGGTGGCCGGGGGACTTCCCTTAGGAGCTTCCTCACCCGCGGGATCACCCACGCCAGGCTAGGGTTGACGGTCGCCGGACGATACCGGGACCCTCATCGGTACTTGCTCGGTGAAAGAACCTGCGCTACACGTTTCGAACAGGATTAAATTCCCCGGGTAGAAGGATTCCGCGGGAGTTACTGCCGCCGCCCGGTATCCTTTACTGCGCCAAAACTTTGGGCACCGTAGGTCAGTAAACCAGCGCGACAACTTGGCCCCCGAGCGGTCAACACGCGAAGAAACCAAACTCGACCGTCTTGTATCGTTTTTGTGGTCGTGAATCAGGTCCACCAAAATTGACCCTGTTTATGTGGGTCTTACACTTAGTGTGATAATTTTGCGTTAAAATGATCATAAGACTATGATGATAATAAGAATATCTTATACCAGGTGGATCACCTCCCGACTATTTGATCTATAAGAGAACGGTGCATCAGTAAATGCCTGATGTGGGCTCATATGCAAAGTCTAGTGAGGCCGTTGTAAGCCTAATTTTTGACCCGGATGGTGGTACGCCTGGCCAGGTCGAAGAATACCTGGCCAATTGAACCTGAGTAAAGGGCTTTCCGGTAGATTCCCCGTAGGGCACTTATGCGGGATCGCCCGAGGAAATTCTCTTCCGGAGCTGAGGGCGTTCTTGCCTTCGACCCCTAAGATGGGCTGGATTTAATCCCACCCATAGTCATGAGGGCAGATGAGCTCATTGTGGGTTAAAGCTCTGTCGCTTGAACGGGTCCGGGACGCCGGTTTCGGCTGTGTCGAAAATCGGTAACCACATTTTGTGGCTGTACTCGTCGTGGCTGGACTCGCAACTTATCGGAAAAGAATTAGCTTAAACTCCGCAGCGTCTGGACGTGGGTACCGTAGGATCCAGGCTCTGTCCAGGGGAGTATTGAACTCCCCAGCATCAGAACGCACGAGTGTCCGGCAGCTATCCCTGTTTTTGAGGACGCGTTCGCATTTGATTACCGAAATCAGATCAAGATCCTGGCTTGGCAGGACAAGTCGGAGAGAGTGCTTCGCCGGTTAGGAAACGAAATTGTCGATCGTGACAAACCGGGCATCGAACCGAGTCCCTAAGCCCGCTTAAGTCCAGCTGTCGTATCTCTCCGTACCATAGGTCCACAACGGTGAGCCGGGGACTTATGCAATCCGCATGGCCGGAAAGAATCTTGATGGCTTCCATTGCCTGAATCGACGCGACTACGCCTGCTACCGGGCCGAAAATACCTACAGCTTCGCAGGTGAAATCCACACCTGAGGGTGGGCAGTCGCCAAGGAGGCAATGAAGACACGGAGTCCGGCCAGGAAGGATTGCCATCACCTGACCTTCCGCCCCCAAGCAGCCACCAAAGACCCAGGGAATTTCCAATTTCACGGCAACGTCGTTGAGTAAAAAGCGAGTTTCGTAGTTATCAGTCGCATCAAGTATTATGTCGAATCCATGACAAAGGGATTCGATATTTTCAGGCCCTACCCTGACCGGCACTGATTCGATTGTTACCAGGGAGTTGGCCCGGCGGAGTTTTTCAACAGCAGCTTCCACCTTAAGTCGCCTAGAAAAGGCGTCGGCCTCGTCGAAAAGAATTTGACGATGGACATTGGCAAGCTCAACCACGTCGGCATCTACGAGCCGAATTTTCCCAACACCTGCACGAACTAACAACGTGGAAATAAAGTTGCCCAGGGCCCCACATCCGCATACGAAGGCCGACGATTCCGAAAGCCTTCTTTGGCTTGCTTCGCCGAACAGGGAAAAACGGATCTGGCGGATATAGCGAGTCAAATCGCTCATGAGAATGACGCTCCTCTCTCTTTGCCCAAAGTAACCGATAGTATGCGAGAGCCGTGCTGTTGACAAATGTTGCCTACCTTCTGTGGATACCAACCGTGGGTGGGATTACACCCCCAGGCGAGTTTTTCCTGGAGTTTAGCTGACTTGTTGCAATTGAAATTTTAAAATGGGGATCAAATCTTCGAACGCATCCTGGTTGGTTAGCTCCTTAGAGAGAGACCAACCCGGGGAATGCGGGAGTAATTCTAGTGGTGGTTTGCATGGCGGTGAACGATTTCGTTTCAAAGGAGCGAAAATGATGAAATGCGGTTTTCCTCGACGGAGTTATTTGGGCGGTGCCATCAGTGGTCTCGGTTTATGGCATTTGGTAGCCACGTTCCGGGGAGCATCAGCTCAGGAAGATTCCCCCCCATTAAAGGGTCGAATCAATCAATCGGTGAGTCGGTGGTGCTATAACCGGATCCCGCTCGACGTTTTGTGCAAATTTTGCAGAAAGATTGGCATTAAGTCGGTAGAGCTGATAGGACCTAAAGATTGGCCGGTGGTAAAAGAGCATGGGCTTACCTGTGCCATGGTGTCTTCCGGGACCCCACTTACACGCGGATTTAATCGTGGTGAGAATCACGAATGGCTCATTAGCGAGTATGAACGAATGATCCCTCGTGTGGCGGAGGCCGGTTTCCGAAATTTGATTTGCTTTTCGGGCAATCGTGAGGGACTCGATGACGAGCAAGGACTGAAACATTGTGAAGAGGGGATTAAGCGATTGCTTCCCTTGTGCGAAAAACACAATGTCGTTTTGGTAATGGAGCTGCTTAATAGCAAGGTGGATCACCCCGACTATATGTGTGATCGTACTCGGTGGGGCGTGGAGTTGTGTAAACGCATTGGCTCGGAGTACTTCAAGCTACTTTACGATATCTACCATATGCAAATCATGGAAGGTGATCTAATTCGAACAATCCGGGAGAATATTCAGTACATCGCGCACTTCCACACTGGGGGAAACCCAGGTCGGAATGAAATCGATGAGACGCAGGAGATCTGGTATCCGGCGGTTATGCGAGCTATTGCCGACACGGGTTATACGGGCTTTGTCGGGCATGAGTTTATACCCAAGTCGCCCGATCCCTTGGCAGCTTTGGAACGTTGTGCAAGGTTATGTGATGTTTAATTGGGCGGCTTTGAGTTCATTTAGGGTCTCCGGCGACCACCCAAAAAATTATTGGGATTGGGCAGGCGGAACCCGTTTAGCCGGTGAACCCGATATCGAGTGAGGCGGCTAAGCCTCCGGCCATTCTTGCCGGGCTTAGGGGGTGTCAGTCTACGGATGAGTAGTTTCCCGTGGCGGTTCCAAAAGAAGAACCGGCACTTCATCCCCCGGGGTGACAATGGGTTCGTCTTTTGCGGACTGCCCCGACAAGTGCGACGCTGTGTGCACGGGGAGGTATATTGGAGACTGTTCCTCTGTGAGTGACTGTTTCGGTGCGGCCGGCTTGTGGTCTGGTCCTTGGGCGGGGATGTCGGTTTTGCCTCCCACCAGCAGTGTTTGATTTGCTGCCTGAGGAAGAAGTCGCACTTGCCAGCCCCCGCCAAGGGCCTTGTAGAGGGCCACCAAGTACAAGGCCACGTTTCCCCGGCTTTCGGCCAGGGCGTCTTGCTGTTGGAGGAGCACACGTTGGGAGTCGATTAGTCGCTGGTAGTCGATCACGCCCTGTTGATACAGAGCCGTAGCTAGCCGTACTGCTTGCTCGGTGGCTTGCGCTGCGGCTTCGAGAGCTCGGCTACGCCGCTTCTCTTGCAGGAAAGCGGCGATAGTGCCTTCTGCCTCTTCTGCGGCTCGCAGCACAGTTTCCTGATAGGAAAGGATGGCTTGGCGGAGGCGGGCATCTTCGGCCCAAATGTTGTTCCACAATCGTCCGTAGTTGAGTATCTTCCAAGAAAATGCAGGACCCACCCGGCCCGCGATGGCCTTGCCCGAAAAGAGATCGCCGAATTTTTCTGCCTCCCAGTTCAGTGTTCCGGTGAGTGCGAAATGGGGGTAAAGCTCTGCCTCGGCAATTCCTACCCGGGCACATTGTGCGGCCACCAACCGCTCCGCCCGACGGATGTCCGGGCGTTGACGAAGTAGATCGGCCGGTAAACCAATAACTGCCTCGGCCGGCGGGTCGGGAATTGTGCCCGGAGTTAGCACGGGATCCAGGTCCTGAGGAGGTATTCCCAAAAGGGTGCACAGTCGGTTCTCCGCCCGGCGACGTCCTAATTCGAGCATGGGGATTATAGCTTCGGTGCTGGCCACAATCGTCTCCGCTTGACGCAGGTCAAGTCCACTGACAAGGCCCGCATCAAAACGGGCCTTAACGATGTTGAGCGTCTTCCGTTGTAGATCGAGGTTTTCCTTTGCCAGCGTCAGTCGCTCGTCAAAGGTGCGAAGCTGGATGTAATTGGTGGCCACCTCAGCCTGAAGAATCACTAGCATTTCGTCGAAGCTTGCCAGCTGGGCTTCCAAATTTGCTTCGGCTGCTTCGATAGCACGACGGAACCGACCCCAAAAGTCGAGCTCCCAAGCAGCTTCGAAGCCCACACTCCAGTGGTCAAACGTTCGCCTGATGGGAAAACGGCCCCAGGGAAAGGCTTTGCCGCTGAATTGGTTGCGTTGATATGTCCCTTTCATCTCTTGCTGCTGAGGCCAAAGCGTTCCCCGTACCACCCCGAGCTGCGCCCGGGCTTCGATCACTCGCTCCGCGGCGATCTGGAGGGGAATATTGCTTGCCGTAGCTTGGGCAATAAGTTGTGTCAACGCTGGATCATTGAACAGCGTCCACCACGCGATCGTTGAGATTGGAGGCCGCTCGTTGTTGGGCCTCCTTGCCTCGCTCCGCATAGTTAGCTCGGGCTCGTGGGCATCGATCCAAGCGTCCGCTACTTGTGCCGCTGGGCGAGTGTAATTCGGCCCCACTTTGAAACCGTTCTCGATCCACTGCTGAAAACTTGTGCGACACCCTGTGTTGACAACGCACAGAAAAATCGCACACCCCCAAAGCAGGGTGCGAATACCTAGGCAGGTGCAAGATCGGCTGATAATTTCAAAGGGAACCCACCACGATTGTTTCCAGAGGCGCTTGCCGAAGGGCAGGGGCTTTCCCTCCCAGCGGCCAGCTAATGCCCGTGGGTGCATTGTTGGGTGCTCCTCCCTGAGTACTTACCGATTTACGCTTCTCGACTCTTCCTATGGAAGGCAAAGAGCGTCGCAAGGTGCCTCCAGGGCTTAAGTTAATCGCGATAGCCAGTCCCTCACGATGTGAAGCCGGAGGACTCTCACTCCGGTGACTGTTCCCGACCATGCCTTGCCAGAGCACGGTGTGACAAATGGCCGGATCTAAATGCGATGTGTCCGTATCTATCGACCTGGTAGAGCTTCCCCACTACCTGGGGGTATTTTATCTAAACCCATTGCGTGAGATACGGCTCGGAAACGTCCTGCGATCCTTAACGTTCGACGTTAATCCCCGAACGCGATCCGTGAGCGGGGGGATCGGGGAGAGAATTTGCCTCCACCGGCGCTGCCGCGCACGGAATCGAAATATCCGGTAAGTCACCTACTTCCATGATCTTCGGCAAGGTCGTCGCGGATTGGAAAGTTTTCGTGGGTAAATGTTCAACTAAAAACGGAAAACTACTACTTGAGATGGGTTCCGAGTCTAGCCGAGAGCGTTATTTCCTTGCTAAAGTAGTGGATTTTTTGACTTTTTAGTCGAAGGCCTGTAACTGCAGTCTTGATGGTGTGCATCTTGCGCGATATTATTGAATAGTAGTCGAAGAATCGTCTTTAAGGACGAAGAATGTTCGGTGTATGCGACGCCTAGCATTCTCTAACGCGTACCATTTCCTTCTGTCCAAAGCATTGCGCCACGTGTCCGATCGCCTGTTGCCAACGGCTGCTTGGAAATCGCAGGTGAATTCAGCTTGCCAAGAAATTCGCTGACAACTGTCACTCGAGTTCTACTTTTCGAATGGTGGGGAACTTACCAGTGAACGAGCGCGAATACTTCGGATCCAAATCGCTTGCTGCGCAATGCCGCGAAATTGCCACCGCGGCGATGAAGGAAGGAATTTTTCAGGCGGCGCTTCAGGTCATCCGTGAGCGAGGATTCGACGGTTTGACCATGGACCGGGTTGCTGAGGTTGCCGGCGTAGCTAAGGGAAGCATCTACCACTATTTCGCCACCAAACAGGCACTTATGGAGTTCATCTTCGAGAGGGTGGTCTCGCCGGCATTGGAGCGGGCAAAGGAGGTGGCCTTGTCGGCCCTTTCTCCGGTGGAGAAGTTACGGGCGATTTTGGTGGAGTGGTTTACTCACTTTTCGGCATATCGTGGGATTTTCGAGACCATCTTCGCCGATCCCACGATCCGTCATTTCTGTTCGGATGCGCGGAGGAGCAAATACTCCGACGGTATCGCCATTTTCGAAACAGTAATCCGGGAGGGAATGGAACAAGGAATATTTCGCGTAGTGCACACTCAGGTGGCGGCCGAGGTGATGGTAGGGGCCCTTGTCCTTCCTGTGGAACGGGATCTTGAGTCAGGGCGAACACGCTCGACAGAAGCCTGGGCGGAAAAATTGCTGGATTTGTTGTTGTGGGGACTGGCCTCACCTGAGTTGGCCCAGCATTCCTCGAAGGACGCAAGCATCACGCGTGCTCGGCCGGCTGAAGAGACAAACAATGTGGCTCCCAAGGGAGCGTAAATGAAATAACGCCTGCTGGCCAACGGGTTTTGTTCCTCCGAATTTGGCGAAAGGCAAGTGGTTTTTTGGGGCGGAAGGCCGTAGGGGCAGCTGCCCAATTGGGGCCCACACTACCCTGAAATTTTTGGCGTTGAGTTTGTGGAGGAACGGGAGATGAATCGCAGCAAAGTTGCTCGGGCTCTGGTGGTTGGGATTGTTCTTGTATCCGGGGCCGCGGTGGGTGTAGCTGCATGGCATGTGCGAAACGGCTCCAATCGTGGTGAGGTCGGGGAAGTGCAAAATTCAGGGGTCGAGGAGGAGGCGATTGGCGTAATCGTTGGGTCGGCCGAGTTGCGGGAATTCCGTCGCACGGTAAGTACTTCCGGCAGTGTTTACCCTGTGCGGTTTGCCTTAGTCTCAGCGCGGATTCCCGGGCCCCTGGACGAGATTTTTGTCCGGGAGGGGGATCGTGTCGAGGCTGGAGTCACGAAACTGTTCCAAACCGATTCGCTAAAACTCACTAAAGCCTTGGCTATCGCCCGCGAAAATCTTCGAGTTGCTGAGTGCGCGCTGAAGGAGAAAGAAGCTTTGCGCGAGAAAACGTTGGTGGCCAAAAAGCAGGCCGAGCGTGACTTAAAGCGTTACGAGGAGCTACTGGCCACAAACGGTGTTTCGCAGCAGATGGTCGAGCATCAGCGGGCGTTGGTTGAGCAACTTGCGGTGGATATCAAGCACGTGGAAACACTCATCGAATTGGCCCGCGCACAACTTGAACAAGCCAGATTGGCCGTGGGGGTTGCCGAGAAAGATTTATCCGACTCTCTTGTGTACGCACCGATCACAGGGGTCGTTGAAGAGAAGTACCGCGAGCCAGGCGAAATGGCGGGAGCCGGTACTCCGGTACTTCGGATTTTCGATCCGTCGTTGGTTGAGATCCGGGCTTCCTTGCCGGAGGAATATTATGGTGCCGTGGACCCTGGGAAGACGCAAATGTTCGTCAAGGTAGCTGGCCGGGAATTGCCTGCTCAACTTGTTGTTTACAAATCACCTGGTGTTGACATTCGTTCGCGGACGTTTGAAATTCGGTGCCAGATTGCTTCCCCTCCACCGGAGGTCGTGCCGGGGGCGCTGGCAGAGGTTACCGTGGTGCTCGATCAGCGTAAAGGGGTGGGAGTGCCGGTGGACGCTGTGGTTCGGGAGGGCGATTTGCACGTCATTTATGTAGTGGAGGACGAGAGGGTCCGCAAGGTACCAGTGAAAATCGGCTTGCGTAGCGATGGTTATTATGAGGTATCAGGAGAGCTCGAGGCAGGGACACCGGTGGTCGTGACGGGCCAGTCGCGGCTTGCCTACGGAGTACGGGTTCGCGATGTTTCGGCTGAGAGTTCGGGGGATAGAAGGGCACGGGTTCCGGTTGCCTCCAAGACTGGCGGTGTGTAAACAAATCATTTCTCTCTCGGCAGCCCATGCCGGCCGGGGCGATCGGAGGAGCTCGCTTGTTCTGAACTAGGCTATGTGATGGGCTCATTTCTCAAGGTGGCTTGTAGCTATGAGATAGCATCCCACAGGGAGAGAAGCGGCGATGTGGTTTGTTGATTTTGCAATTCGGCGGCCGGTGGCCCTCAGCTGCCTCTTTATCGGGCTTGTCATCCTAGGTATCTACTCCTATCGGCAAATGCCCCTTGAGCTGCTGCCAAAATTGGACGTGCCGTATATCACCGTTGTGACGGTGTATCCAGGTGCCTCACCTGAAGACCTCGAGCTCGATGTGGCCAAACGCATCGAGGATGCAGTCTTAACAGTGGAGGGGCTGAGGCATGTAACCTCGTCATGCATGGAAAATGCAGTGATCACACTGCTGGAATTTCAATTAGGCACCGACGTGGACAGAGCCGCCACCGACGTACGGGGAAAAATCGACCTGATTCGCCGGGACCTCCCGGAAGGCGTTGAGGATCCCAAGATCGAGAAATTCGACATCAACGCGTTACCTATCATCACGTTGGCGCTGACGGGATCGGAGACGACCGGACCTGATGAGCTTTTCGATTACGCCGACAACATTTTGCGGGATCGATTGGCTACGATCGAAGGGGTGGCGGGTATTCAGATTGTCGGTGGTGCAAAGCGCGAGATTCGGGTGGAACTGGATCCTCAGCGCCTATTTGCCCGGGGATTGACCAGTGCCGACGTGGTGGAGGCGCTGCGGCGCGGTTTGGGAACGATCCCTTCGGGGCGAATCGAAGAAGCAGGAAGTGAATTTTCCATAACCTTCGACGCCGATGCGCGGACGGTGGAATCACTTAGCGGCTTGGAAATTGCGAATTATGAAGGCCGGCGGATTTATCTCCGCGACGTGGGTCATGTTCGTGTGTCTACCGAAGAACTCCGGCAGCTTGCCTGGCTGGATGGTCGCCCCGCGATTTCCATCCGAGTCGTGAAAAAGGCCGATGCTAATGCCGTGGCAGTGACGCGGCGGGTACGCAGTCGGCTGGAGGAAATCCGACAGACCCTTCCCGCTGGCATGGATCTTGTATGGGTGGCCGAGTTGGGACGATTTATCGAACAAGTGAACAGAAGCGCCTGGCAGGATGTGTGGATGGGAGTTGGGCTGACCGCCGGCGTGTTGTTTCTTTTCCTCTACAATCTCCGCTCGCTTTTTATCGTGGCCGTTAGCATGCCAACGACGATAGCGGTCGGGTTGTTTTTCATGTGGTCGCTCGGCCTGGGGCTTAACACGTCAACATTGATTGCTATCGGGCTGTCCGTGGGGGTCCTGGTGACTAACTCGATTGTGGTTCTTGAATCGATCATCATGCGATTGCGAGCTGGTGTGAGCCCCCGCGAGGCAGCTCGTGTTGGCGCGAAGGAGGTCTTTGTTGCGGTTCTTGCCAGTGCGAGCACCAACATGGTGGTACTTTTTCCGCTGGCCACGATGCAAACTCGGGTAGGGCTTTTCATTGCTCCTTTGGCCATCACCATGCTCGTCATGACCATGGTATCGTTAGCGATTTCGTTCACATTGACGCCTATGCTGGCTTCGTTACTCCTGAGGGAAGGGCCAATTGATCGCACCGGATTTTTGCTGAGGCTAAGAAATTTCTGGGAGCGAGGGTTTGGTTTTGTAAGAGAGGGATATCGAAGTGTTTTGCAGAAATTGGTGCACCCGGCCTTAGCCCTGGGCGCGGTAGTCGGAGCGGTCGTCCTGCTAATCCATGCAGGGTGGGTAGGGCGGAACTTGGGCACGAGTTTTTTTGCTAATCCAGATATGGGGCAGGTGTTCGTTCGATTGGAGTTTCCTACTTCGTACACGTTGGAGCGGACCGCCCAGTTAGTACGGCTGGCAGAGAGCAGAATGAGCGACCTGCCGGAGGTGCGGCACGTGCTTTCCACCGTTGGCAAGGTCGAGGGTGTCCTAGGTCAAGCCAATGAGGGAGTGTTCTTGGCGCAGATTCTCGTGGTCTTTTCCGACAAAGATCAGCGCCATCAAACCATTGAGGAGCTCATGGAGGAAATCCGCCGACGGATCCGCGATTTGCCGGATGCGGCTATCACGATTAGTCAACCATCCGTCATTGGCGGTCAAGCTTACCCCATCGAGATGGAGATTGGCGGCGAGGATCTCAAGCTTTTGGACGCGCTTGCCCTGCGGAGCTTAGAGCTGGTACAGGAGGTGCCCGAGGTTCTCGACGCCGCCACCACAGTTCGGCCGGGAAAACCGCGGCTGAAAATAATTCCTCGCCGAGAAATCTTAGGTGATCTGGGGATTCCTGCTGCCGGCGTGGGTATGACTTTACGTGCTAATCTTGAGGGTATTAAGGCGGGCACGTTTAAAATGGGGGCACGAAATTATGACATCGTAGTGTGCCTCCAAAAAGAGCCAGGCCGGGATCAGGTCTGGCAGTACCAATTTCCGGGCAAGCCGGGCCAACCGCTCCTGCTGACTTCGTTGGCTCGTGTTGTCGAGGATGAAGTCCCGATTCAGATTTTTCGTAAGGATAAAGAACGGGTCCAGAAGCTCACGGCCCAATTGGCCAAGGGGATAGCTTTAGGAACGGCTGTGGAGCAAATTTCCGAAATCCTTCGTACTCGTGGTAATTTCCCGAGTGGCTATACGTTCAGATTCACCGGGATCTACGAGGTCATGACGGAGGGACTAGGTGGATTGGTGGAGGCGGGCATTTTGTCCCTTCTTCTTGTTTATTTGTGCTTGGCGGCAATCCTCGAGTCGTTTCGTCAACCTTTTCTTGTGCTGGCAACTTTCCCTCTTGCTTTGATCGGGACCTTCTGGGCTCTTGGGATGGCCGGCGAAAGCTTAAGTATCTTTGCCGTGATGGGTGTGGTTATTATGATTGGGATCGTAGTGAACAATGCAATTTTGATCGTGGACCGTCTCAATATCATTCGTCAGACGAGGGAAATTACCTGCAGAGCGGCGATGATCGACGCGGCATGCGACCGGCTTCAGGCGCAACTGATGATCACCTTGGCGGCTGTGATGGGGATGCTTCCGATTGCACTGAGCCGGGGCTTGGGTGCCGAGTTACGCAATGGTGTGGGTGTTGCGGCGGCAGGGGGAATCTTGGTTTCCGGTTTGCTGACCCTTGTCGTGGTCCCCGCGCTTTATCTCCTATTTCATTGCCGGGAGCGCCTGCCCGGCAAACATCTCGGGGAACACTCGCCAGCAGTGACCACGGCTCACGGTGAAAATTAGGGCCTTATAGGGGAGTCATATAAGCTGCTACTTAAATGGGCGGTTTGCGATTGGGTCGGAGTGATTCGGCGGATGGTGGGCCTGTCTCGGCGTAGCCAAGTTCGGCATTGGGCAGGGGTGGTTTTTGGGAGCGCCTCGTGGGAGACCCGTGATTTACGAAGGGAGCTGTGCCGTCGCATCTGTGAATGACACCCCCTTTGGCTGATTAATCCTGTTGGGGGAAACTTTTAGCGGCCTCGTACGGCGGCTCGCCCGGGAGGTCTCGGGCAAGCCGGCGGAGGGTGGCCGGCCCTTGTTTCGGCGGAACGAAAATCAGTCGATTCCTTCTACCTGGCAAATTTCAATTTCGGAACTGGGCGGCTAGCTTCCCGGCGGTGGGTTAGCGTTGTGCCAGTGTTGAGGGGAAACGAAGGAATCTCTGCTGAGAAAGCTCTAAGGTCATCTGTTGACCTGTATGATACGAAAAACCTGCCGAAATACGATTTCCGACCTAACGATTGTTGCTCCGGAGCAAACAATTCAAGTAGTTCACAACGGGGGATAAGCCGGGCTGAATGGATTATACTATTTTGTTGACAACTTCGATATTTGACTCCTGGTTGTCGGTCGGCTTGCTAAACGGAAACGACTGCTTTCCAAGGCGGCCAAAGAAGGAATCTTCGCACGAAAAGTGGATTCGCCCCATAGGTGTAGTTTATGAGCGGTCGATCGAAAAGGCACCGTTTGGAAGCCCGGTCTTGGCCGTCGCTTCCGCCACGTCATAAAGAGGTGCACGGGCTGAGGATAATCGGCGGCCAGTTTAAAGGTCGGCGATTGATTTACAACGGGTTTGTGACCGTGCGCCCGATGCGGGAGATTGTCCGCGAAGCACTTTTCGCTCATTTAGGCGACCGTGTGGAAGGAAAGATGGTGTTTGACCTTTTCGCGGGCACGGGAGCTCTGGGCCTTGAGTCCCTTAGTAGGGGGGCACTTCGTGCAACCTTCGTGGAGCGCCACTATCCGACGTTGGAGACTATCCGTCATAACATTGCAAGCCTCGGATTAGAGGGCCGTTGTGAGCTGGTTTTCGGCGACTGTTTTGTGTGGGCCAAGAGATTGCCAGCTCCGACGCAGTCTACCCCCTGGTTAGTCTTTGTGTGCCCCCCCTATGCTTATTTCCATAGCCAGTCGCAGGCGATGACGGAACTTCTGGGGCACATGTTGGGACGAGCCCCCACGGGGAGTATCGTCGTGACTGAGGCTGATGACCATTTCCGCGGTGAGGGACTTCCGGAATTCGTCCGGTGGCATCGTAGGGACTACGGACAAACAGTCCTTTGGATTGCAACGAAAGGAGAGGAGTGAACTAAGAGCTTGAAATTTTCGCGGTGTGTCAACATCTGTTTTTGGCATGTTTAGTATCAACGTGGGATGGCCGAGAATGCTTCCACTTGTTGGGAACCAATTCGCCGGGGTCCGAACAAGCGGAGTTACCGTCGATTAGGCAGCTTGATGCGCGGTGGCGGTTACGTTTGCTCAATCCTTTTGACCTGGGCCGAATCCTGCTGGGTTGGAGGAGTGTCAATCCGTTTGCGGTTCGTTGGGCAAAACATTTGTCTGGCACTGGGTGGGCTCAGCGGGCGTTTGAACGCGCCGACTGCTGGAAACAAGCCGGAGGTCGTAAAGCCCATGTCCTAATGCGCTGCTTGTGCCACAAGGATGGCAGCTCCGAGCTTCCTGGGGGCTTCCAGCTCGACTGTTGCTTGCCGGTGATGAGGATTTTGCAGAGCGAAAGAGAAGGAGAAGAAGGTCGTGGACGTTCGTAACATCGATGAGGTCCCGGCATTCATCACGAAAGATGGTTCGGAGATCCGAGAACTTTTGGCTTACCGCAACTCGGTGATCCGCAACCAGAGCTTAGCCGAAGCGCGGCTCAAACCCGGGCACACTACCCATCCCCACCGGCATCTCAAGACAGAAGAGATTTATTTCATTTTGGAAGGGTCTGCCCTAATGCAGGTGGGAGACGAACTCCGAGGTGTCCGGGCTGGTGATGCTATTGCTATTCCGCCAGGCGCAGTCCATTCAATCACTAACACAGGTGGGGAGGAACTTCGCTTCCTATGTTGTTGTGCTCCCCCATATGAACATGAAGATACCGTGCTTGAGCAAGTGGACGAATCGTCCATCTAATCTCTAAGTAGTGACCTGTTTTGCCAAAATAAAGTACGCAGCCTCCCCGGACGCCGTATGATCGCTTGCGACGTAAGGTCGATCCGCGTGGTAGGGATCGGCCTTTTCTCGCGGCGCAAATTCGGGGATAGGACGATTCATGCCGTCGAGCGTGGCTATCAATTCGCGTGGGGCACGTAAATACTTCCCGCCCGGCGAGGGCCAACCCCGCCCGAAAGACGGTCACCCACCATACAAATGGGTTACTACATATCGGAAATAGGTGCTGCCATGAGTGGGCCTTGACTCACCGCCGCCCATCCTTTGCGGGATACAACGATTAGTCCTCGATGCGAAGTACGATCTGGACTTGCTTCGTGCGCGTCTGCCGGCTGTCTTCGCTCCTTACCGTCTGCCGGCGGTCACCAGCGGGAAAGTGTCCGTGCGGAAAGGTGAGGCGGGAAGTCCTGCCGCATTAAAGAGGTTGGGTTCCGCATCGTCGCTCCAGCCGAAGCGGACTGCCACGGGTTGGGGGATCTCCTCATTCCATACAACTACGGTTTCTCCGTCGATGACCGCTTTTGCTGGTCGAAATTCTCCGTCGGCAGCCGCGATTTGGAAATGGGTGAGCTCAGGCCCTTTGACAACTAACCCGCCATCCACATGATCGAAATAAATTCGAATCCGATTGGCTTCCACTTTTGCCTCACGATACAGCGGCCCGCTGTAGACGATATCTTCCTGGCCATAGGTTTTGGCAAGGGCCCAGAGTGCCAATCGTCTTCCCACTTCTTGTTTGTTGGCAGGGTGGATGTCTTTGACATCGCCGATATCCGTAGTGACTACCATGCCGACGTTGGGTAGGCGGAGGGTCAATCGCTGGGCCTCCCGCAGTTCGGCGGCATTGCGGGGGTCCGCATTGCGGTAGCGGAACGGTGCAAGTTGCACGTAGTAAAACGGGAAGTCCCCTAACCCCCAGCGTTGACGCCAATCCTTAATCAAGGTTGGGAAAAGCTTCTGATACTGCTCGGCGCGCGCACAGTTGGATTCTCCCTGATACCACACTACGCCACGAATGGCAAAGTTTAAAAGGGGATGAATCATCGCGTTAAACAGCACCGCAGGCTGATGGGGGGATTTTGGATCGAAGTTCTTACCCCGTTCCAAAATGGGAGCAAAGTCGGGATCGGTCTCCAAAGCTTCCCGACTTGTCCAAGCCTCGGCCATCGTCCCGCCCCATGAACTATTGATCAGGCCCACGGGTACTTTGAGCCCCTGGTGGATCTTTCGTCCAAAGAAATACAGCACTGCCGAAAAGTCTGGTATTGTTTCGGGACTGCAAACTCGCCACTGACCCTCGCAATCCTCTTGAGGGGTGGGGGCGATCTGCCGCGCCACAGTAAACAAACGTATTTGCGGCCAATGGGCCTCTGCGATCTCCTTTTCGGCGTTCATGGATCTGCTCACGGGCCATTGCATATTGGACTGACCGGACCCAACCCACACTTCTCCTACAAGGACATCTTCCAACTGGATGCGGTTAGTTCCTTCCACCACAAGGCGGTGCGGGCCCCCCGCGGCAAGTGGCTGCAGGACTACAACCCACCGGCCGTCGGCGTCGGCCTGTACGGAACCGGTTTGGCCACCAACCGCTACAGTCACCTTTTCGCCAGGATCCGCCCATCCCCATACCTTGATGGGCCTTTGTTGCTGGAGAACCATGTGGGAGCCAAAAATCTTGGGGAGACGAACCTCTGCAGTGCTTTCTGCGCACCAAAAGATAGCGATCGCGGCCGTCACCTTGGCCACAGTTGTAAACGCAATCCCTGACAAATGGCTTCTGCAAATCATCCTACGTGACTCCTTTCTGCAAATGGTCGAAGCGAGCTCTTTCCCAGTTACTCGATGCCACATGGTTTAGGAGAGCATTCCCCAATCGTTAATTGGGGAATTACCGGCCGTTGCTTGGGATCCGAAAGACCTTGACTTGGATGGAAATCTACCACTTTGTCAGATTGTTGAGAATACTTCGCGCAGGCTGCAGATTCTCCAAAGCCTGGACTTTGTTGGCTTTGAGGCACGGTTGAGGTAATCTACCCTTGCGGGAAAAGGGGCAACGCACTCCGAACACGCCAACCGCTTACTTTCGTAAATCGCTTTCCCTCCGTAAAGAAGCGGTCGGTGTCCCACTACGCTTGCGGTGAAGCCACATACTGCGAGAGTATATCAACATTCCGAATGAAAGTCTGACTGCGGATTACTTGGGTGACTCCCTCCCTTATCGTGCGGAGGTTCCCCTGTTCGACCCACCTACCTTTCTCGTCGAGGCTCGCGATGATTTTTCTGACCGTTGCCAATTGGGACGGAGACCACGGGCGGCTTTTCCCACGCTGGGGGGGTTGGGGCAGAGGCTCCACCAGCAAGAGCTCGTAGTCTCTTTGGAGTTTGTCCAAGTGACTTTGCACTTTAAATGCATAGTGCCCCGGAAGGTCGGTGTCATTGTAAGTTAGGCGGTAGTCACGAGTGAAGTAGAGCGGACGATTGGTCCTAAGCTCGTAAAAGCGGGCAAGTTGACCGTCCGGCAACAAAGATCGGCGCAAGTAATCGATGGCAACAGGAATCGGTTTTAAAAAATGCTTCTTCCCCGTGCGGCGGTACAGAAGCATCAACACAGCGAGGACATCTTGAGATTCAAAGCCTGTGATGGCGGGCGGTTCGAACCGACGAGCCCAGGCCGGCTCCATTTGAAAGTTGTATTGTTGTGCCCACGCCGGCTGCGGTTCGGGCATTTGCGCCAGAACCAGGAATTCTCCGCCCCTTTCTGCGGCAGCCAAGTACTTTGAGTTGTCATAAATTTCCGCAGCCAAAAGTAAGGTTCGGATCGTGTCCATATGGGCCAAATCGTTGAGCGTGTAGAAACGCCAATATTCCTTAAAGTTGGGAGCCGGCGGGACTTCCTCCGGGTAGCGAGCGCGGAGGACCGGATAAAGGGACGGTTCCGGAGGTTCACGGAAGCCCTGAGGCCAAGCGCCGCATGGGTATTGTGCAGCCAGTAATTTCTCCAAAGCGTACCGCACACTTTCGCTCACCATTTTGTCGGAGAACCGGAGGGCTCGGTCGAGTCGCATGAGGAACGTCAGCGCCGATTGCGTGGTGTTGTCATCGAGGGTACTCCAATTAAAGCCCTTTTCACTGCCGGGTGGTAGCCGGTAATAAAAGCGTCGCCGTGCTTCAGGGGCGAACTCGATGCGGTAGGTCCATCCACCGCTTTCCAGTTGCCCCCGAACTAAACAATGACCTGCCTTTTGCGCTGCAACCAGGAATTCCTCTTCCCCGGTTCGCTCGTAAGCCCTTAACAGAGCCTCACCTACAGACGGTGTTCCCGGAGGTTGCACCCAAACGGTGGTCTGCGAAGCTTGACCTTCTCCTTCGCGATAGCGAAGATCTGCCGAGTACGCCCATACATAGCCGCCCTCCACCGCTACTTCCTGAGAGAAGAAGCGAACAGCCTTCCGAAGGGCTTCAAGTGCTTCGGCCCGCAGTCGGGTGGAATCCGCGGCTTCCTGAGGCCCGGCGAGAGGCTTTTGCATATGACAAGCGGCAACCTTACGAACTTGGCTGATGGCTACAGTCCCTGAAGCATACCATGTGCTTCCAACCAGGCAGCGGATAGCTGCACGACGTGGCATGTGGCCTTTACCGACGACCATGCCTCGGGCCTCCGTCCGTTGAAATCAGTTCGCATACACTCGGAGCAAACTGGAGAGTTTTATTACCCACTACCGAGCCTGTCTGTAACGTGGCTTTGTCTTTAGCAGACGCACCATTGAGGGCCCGATGAAGGGAAAAATCCCTTTCTGAACCTAGTTGGAGTATTCGCAGCGAATTAATCGGTTTATTCGCCGCGAATTGCCTCAAGCTACCGAAAAAACCGGGGAGTACCCACGGAACACATTTGGCGGGGGCTTTCGCGTATGTTCGTGTTTGGCGGCAGCTTTTATGAGGGAAAGGGAACCTCAATACTCTGGATGCTTAAATAAGCTCCACTGTTTTTGGGATCTGAAGGTAATTTCTCGCCGCGGCCTCGTAAACTAGGTCAGGCGAAGGTTTTCCAGGTCACCGGTACCGCGGGGGAGGGCACGAGGTCCGGGTATTCTCGGTGAGTCACATCATTGGAGGTGGAGACCATCGAGGGTTCTTTGGGCGATCACGGTGGGATTCTGGACGGCAATTTCCGGTTTGCAGGCCTCACTGTCCAGGCGAGGTTCGGCAGTACTCATTAGGCTGCTTCCCGATGGAGCAAAACACTCCTGCCCGGATCGAATAAGCTCACCCACTCATCACGCGATAGTCCAAGTTTACCTAGGTGATTGCCCGGTGAGAAGATTTGATCAAAAAGAATCCGTTTTTGGCACAAAAGACGTTCGATCCGCTCCTCGATCGTATCGGCCAAGGTGTAACGAGTTACTACGGCCGGAAGGGTGCTTCCGAGCCGATGAACACGGTTGATCGCCTGATCTTCGACTGCCGGATTCCACCAACGGTCAAACAAAAAGACGTAATTTGCAAATTGCAGATTTAAGCCGACGCCGCCGGCCCGATAACTCAACAAGAGCACCTGCTTGCGGGGATTGTCACGAAACTCGGCAAGGACCGTTTCTCGCTCTTGAGGTGTGACTCCTCCGTGAAAGACAAGTGGTTGCCATTGGGTGAGGAGTGACTGAAGTCGAGAAAGTGTTGCCACAAACTGACTGAAGATGATGACCTTTCGTCCTTTATCCACAACGTTACAAAGGTCCGAGTGAAGTTGTTCGAATTTGGCACTCCGGCCGGTTTGTGGATCAAAATTGCAAATCTGTTTAAGCCGAAGGATCTGTACGAAGACATGTCTTAAAAGGGCTTCTGGGGAAGCTGATTCCACCGTTTTTTTCGCCACCAGCAGAGTTTCTCGGTAGCGAATGGCTTGCTCTGGGGTTAATTCCAAAACGCAGTCCCGATAGATTTTCTGAGGTAACTGGTTAGCCACCATCTCCTTTGTGCGGCGTAGAACGTGCGGGCCAATCGCCGCACGAATCTGCGTGGGAGACATCCCGGGTTGGATTAAGCCGGGCCTCAGCGCGGAGAACACACCATACAAGTCGGTGAGGCAGTTTTCCAACGGAGTGCCGCTCAACGCCCACACCCGGCGTCGTGGGAGTTTTTGAAGTACCCTCGTGGCCACGGAGTGAGGGTTTTTAATCCGCTGGGCCTCGTCAATAATGATCAGGTCGAAAACAACCGCACTTCGGGAGCTCAACTCCAGCAGGAATGGGGCATCGTGGACCAAAAGTTCGTAATGAACCAAATTAAGGGTGGCCTGAGAATGCCGCCAAAGCCAACGGCGTTGGGCTGCAGAACCGCTGATAATTTGCGTACGAATACCTGGCGTCCATCGTGCCAGTTCGCGCTGCCAGTTTGTCAAGAGGGACTTGGGCGCCACAAGGAGAGCACGGCGGATCTGGCCTTCAGCCACCAAAGCCTGGAAAGCGACTAAGGTTTGTGCCGTCTTCCCTAGCCCCATTTCGTCGGCAAGAAGGGCCGCCGAACGTCTTAACAAAAAAAGTACCCCACCCCATTGGTAGGGGAAAAGTCGCCGATAAGTGGGGTTGCTCTCTTCGTGGCCGAATGCCGTTACGTTGGATATTTTCCAAAAAGTGGCATTGGAAGCATCTGAGGCTGATCGATGGGTTTTTTGGCTCGCAAGTTGCATACACCGTCTTCCAGGAAGCAAATCTTCGGCAGTATGGTGCAGGGGTAACTGTGAGGGTCAGCGAATACTTCCTAATAGCCCGGTGACGTTGTATCGGAAAGACATTTGATATCTGCTTCGCGGCATAAGTAGTTGTCCGGGTCTTCCACCGTCTGAGTGAAAAGCTGGTTCCACCCACCCTGTTTCGGAAAGCTTGCTTTCGGGCGGAGATTCTTTATCGGGAACAACTTGTGGAACTTTTAATCCTTCTTCCGTGGTAGAGGTCGGATCCGGTGGAGTTCACGACACCTGCTCGACGAATTGATGAGAATCTGGATATACTGAAGAAAAAGAGTAAGCGTTCGGACTTTGATGGGGGTCTGCGATGAGCCAGGAGAGACCTTCGCATCCACCAAGTTTCTACAGCCAAATCGATGTTTCGCAATTAGGCGCTTTGCCGGCTCGGCACGCCGCAAGCGAGGCCAGTGCTGAAATCATTCATCTTTTGAGGCAGATTCTGGCAGCCCAGGAAAGGCAGATCTCTCTTCTCCAGGAACTCATTCATCATTGGACGCAGCCGCAGCGCCAGCGATTGCACGAATTGGCGCAGTGGCGGCAGGCTAACCCCGAGTTGGCCAAAAGATGCCGAACGGCGGCCGAAGCCCTCGCCAAGATCCACACCGAGTACCTCCATACGTTGACCGAGGAGGTCGTGGAAAACATGGAGGTTTTGCAAGAGGGTGAGTTTATGCTCAGTGAGTTTATCGACCGTTTTGGGCCGCGAATAGCGCATCTTAATGGCATTTTACAACTGCTGTACCAATTAGGTTATAGCCCTGAGCAGCCATCGAAGCCCTCTTAAAACCTGCGAGATTCTCCCGGCAGGACTTCCATCCTCTTTGCTCCCGTCACGTGAGGGTGCCAGACGGAAATTAGTGTCGCGCCCAATTTTGGCAGGCCCACTTGCGACTAGCGCTGTAATTGTGGTCCGCAATTCTGGAGAAGCAGTTATCGATACACGCTCACTCCCCAGCTAAATCGGCTCCTGGGTGGATGGTAATAGTAAGGAGGCGGGTAGTAATATCGATATCGGGGAACATGCCACCAAGGGGGACCGTAATGGTACTCCTCAATGATGACTGGGGGTGGCTCCCGGACCACGACAGTTTTGGACGCCGGCAGAGTTCCTGTTTCTTGGATGGCCCGGATCACCGCGGCACTTACCCCCTGTTGTTTGAGGGTAACAAGTTCGTGGGGACCGGGCACACGTGTGACTCCGTTGGCGCGAATGTGGTTAATGATGAGCTCGTCATCTACCCCTGCGTTTACCATCATAACGATTTCCTCAATGGTCGCCGGGCCAGGGCGGACTTCTCGTCCAAGATGGGCGGCAATCATCGCGCGATTACGGGCCTCGATCTCGTCGAGGGCATCTCCGACAGCCGCACCAGTGATAGCACCTAGCCCTGCCCCTACAATGGCCCCGGCACCGGTGTGTCCCAAGGCGTTGCCCACAAGAGCCCCGGTTCCCGCCCCCAGCAAGCCTCCGAGGAGCGCTCCTCGATCGCTGTAATTTGCGGAAGCGCACCCGGCCGCCATGACAAGGGGTAAAACAAATGCAACAGTCCAAGCGGATCTCGTGAATCCTCTCGATCCGCGAGTCTCCTCTTTGCAGACGCCCTTTCCTACCTGAGATCCCGTCCTAGGGCACGGGCACCCGAAGCGACAGAGGGCCATCCTCATTGGCTTTCCCCACGGAAGTTCGACATTCGCAATCCATATGCTCACGCACAGCTAATTCCCTGGTTGCGATACTCCCTACAAAAGATGGGATTCTCCCCACGAAAAAACCGTGAAAGTTGGCATTCTTCTTTGTCGTTTCGATCTTTCTCGGAAAAATATGCCAGGCAGTGAAATAGCAGATTTTATTTTCGCTGGAGTAAAAGGCACGCTCCTCCACATCCTCCTTTAGGTCGCATTCCTGCGGGCTTACCTTCGCCTGCGAATGACTAGCAGTTTTGGTCCGTTCGGCCTAAGATTTGCCCGCCCCGTTGCGGGGCGGCACTACCTGCTCGATTTGGTACCCCGGATCTCTTCTGCATTGGGAGATCACGTCCTAGGAAGGTTCCACCTCTATTGCCGAATTTGGCCCACTTCTCGGTTAGGATGAAGATGAAAATGTGCGGGTGCTATCTCCACGAGGAAGCTGGATTTTCAGCTACCAGACCCAAACTCGCTTTATTCGACCCAGAACTGACCCCGGGGATTGTTACCGATGCCTTTTAAGCCGAGGCAATACCAAAATTCTGGAAAGGTAGATTGGGGAGAAATTCATTTGAATTATTTCAAAAATCAGAAGTAGTAAGAGCCTCGCATTTTAGTTTGTGTTCCTCCCGATGAAGCCTCCGGCAAATCGACGAAATGCCGGAACTCAAAACCTTCGTCGAAGGTCTGCCGCATCCTCGGGGCACACAATTGGGCGGAGTTTTGCGCAATGACTTAGGCGTGCCTTATTCAAAACGCTTGGGGTAAACAAAAACGCTTGGGGTAAACGACGCATAAACCCTGTGCAAAGTTACCAGATTCACTTTTCCGCGCTTGTCCGAAAGTTATTGGGGGGTTGTCGAGGGGTTAAAAGGCGGAATATATGTGGTGGTATTATACCCATCTGACGTGTTATTAATTGTCGGACAGAACCAATCTTGTAAGGGTCCGTCACGGATCTCGGACCTATGACATTCTGTGCTCGCGAGGCTATTCCGATTTGAAAAAAGTATCGTCTTTGAAAAGTGTCGCCGCTGGTTTCCTGGTCCCCCAAGTTTGGGCGTGTCTGAGTGCCAAGTTTGCTGCCAAAAACCTCCAAAATTGCACCATGAGCTCAAGCAGCAATTGCGATATGAGCTCAAGCGGCAGATGAGTGATGAGATGAATCGGCACGACGATCGGCGGAACGGCTTGAGGGCTCCGAAAGAATACTCCAGTTCACAATCGCCGATTTTATTTCGGAGTTCTTTAATAGATTTGGCCGATTCTTACCGTGGAATAAATGCCTTCCCTGACAATTTGCACGCCACAACGAAGTGGGGTTGTGAAAGATTTTTTGGTTGATCGTTGCAATTCTGGCTGAGGAAAATCGGTTGAAGTTTTGGAGGCTATAACCAATAGGCAAATTCACGTGATTTAAGCAGATGCGAGTAATTTTTAAAGGCAGTCACCCGAACTAGCTTTGCCTCATCCGGTGCGATCGTGATTTCGCCAAGATGACAACCGGGGGCCACCCCACACTTTTCCCACTCCGAAACTTGTTCGGTAACCTGTGGAGCTGAGAAATGCAGTCAAACCAGGGATTTACCAGAAGTTGTCGTTCGACAGGTGCCTCTCGAGGTGCGCTTATAAGGTCACTTTGTAACTATTTTTGCTGTGTCGGCTCCGTCTTTCTGTTTTGGGCGGCCTCCGGGGGAGTGACGATAGCGATGGCACAAGAAGGAGCGCAAGGGGAGAATTGTGTGGACTCCTGTGATTTTTGCGAGGTGCCACACCCCACGGCCGGACCAGTCACATGGCTTTGGCGCCCGATAGCGGGTGCCTGGCACTGGTTCGTGTGCACTTATCAGTTGAATTGCCGATGGCCCTATCCCATGGTGAAGATGGATCGGGCAGTGGTTCCTGAAGCATTCAGGCAGATAACGAACGAGGGCTGGCTACGGCAGAACATCCTCTCCGATCCTCATTTTGTTGATGGCAGAGATCAGCTTTCCGAGGCGGGCAAGGAAAAAATCATAGGGATCGTCACGCGCCAGCCTACCTCTCGAAAGATTATTTTTGTCTACTCTCCCGACCAAAGCTTAGCCCAACGACGGGTTGCTGCGGTGCAATCGTTCCTCCAAAGCTGGGCACCTGGCGGAATGGTTCCCACAGTGGTCGTTACGGATAGTCCTCCAGTCTGGGCTTCGGGCAAGGAACTCGATTACGTTCATAAGAAATTTCTCGAGACCGCACCCACCCCTCGGCTGCCGGCCTACCAGCCACTGCAGGTAAGCTCGCCATAACTTCGGGATGTACAATCGAAAACCGACGGTAGCCATAAGTTAAGGTGGCAGTAGTACGGCCGGGCTTAGGTCACGTTGCCTGCCGGAGGGATTTATCTTGTAGGGGTATTCAAACCTTGGGATGCATCCGGGGGAGCTTATTCTTTTCGGCCTAAATTTTCCGAGAAGCGAAGTTTGATCCTCAGATTTCCAAAAAATAAAGTTTCATCGGACCGGTGCCGATTTAAGGACCCAAGCCCGACATACTCCGTCGCGATATCGTCTCCGCCGACATTCCGGGTCCGGCTTTTGGCCTGGCAAAGTTTCGCACCGAGGCTTCTAAGTTGGCTTGAAACGGTGAAGCCGGCAGTGAGTTGGGCTAAGCCTTTCGCTTGGGGTCTCATCAGTAGGAATTCGCGGGAGTTTTTTTGCGGCTGGCCCGAGGCAATTGTCGCCCCCTTTCATCCTCGAAAGGAAAAGCGGTTTGGGAATTGCCAGTTTTCCGCAGACTAGTCGAAATGGGTCCCGGCACTCGGGGATTAGGAGTATCTCGCGAGGGAGACTCGGCGCCTGGGCGTCAGTCTCAAGGGGCCTTCCTAAGGAGGGATAAGGCAGAGGGAGTAAGAGGGAGTAGTTTTCTGAGGAAATCAACTTTTCGGGGCTCTCAGCGCCTGTGAGTAAGTGACCGTCGTATGCCAATAGTCCGGTTTGGGTGCATTTTTCTTCTAGGGGTCGTCCAGGCTTTTTGTGCCACCGGACCATTGATTGCCCGGTCAGCGACGGACTTCTTGTGCATGAATAAAGATCGTGTTCTAAAAGGTGAAAAATCGCCGAGCAGGGTACCCATTTATTACTTAAATAAGCACTTGAATGATTCAACAACTCTCAGTGCTTTAGGTGCCACGACAACCGGAAGCGTAATTTTTGTCCAGCTGCCGGCGACAAACTTGGGGAATCCGTCGGGGAACCAAGGGTGGTGGGCGCGCCTGACCCAGCCGTTAAGGAGTTCCGCGGAGAAATTCGCGGGTTATTTCCGGGGTGGCGATCTTCCCCGGACTGAGCCCGCGTTTAAGGCCGACGCTATCTCACTCAGCCGGCCCGCAAAACCTAGTCCGCAACTTTACGAGGCCTTGGCTCGCTTGGCGGAACAACGAGGCCGCTTCGACGAGGCCGAGCAGTACTACCAGCAGGCCCTCCATATTGCGCCTACCCACTTAGAGTCGCTGCTGGGATATGCTCGGCTCAAGGACCGGTTGGGAGAAGTTGAGGCTGCGGCCGCACTCTATCGGCGGGCTTTAGCCGCTCATCCCCGGGAGCCTGCTGTTTACAACGATTTTGCTTTATTCCAAGCACGGCGGGGAAATCTGGGCCAGGCGGCTCGATTGATGGAGGAGGCCATCCGCCTTCAGCCGCGGCGTTGGCTTTATCGCACAAACATGGCGGTAATAATGCTTGAGTTGGGGCAACCGCAGCAGGCGCTAGAACACCTTCAGGTGGTGCAGGACCCGGCCTCGGCCTGTTATAACCTTGGCTACCTCGCCTATCGGAAGGGAGATGTGGGGTTGGCGTATGTTTATTTCCAACAGGCTTTGGACCATAACCCGAAGCTGGAGGCAGCCCGACAGTGGCTTGAGGCCCTTACCGGCACGCATGGCGCTTCCCCGGGTGCTTCGATTTCTCTGGGGCCACTTGGGCCTGGTGGTTCGGATCATCTTTCCGGATTGCCTCCACCGGGGCCATTTATCCCTCCGGACTTTGGCACCGGATCAACTTCCCTGCCGGGCCCAGTTTGGGCGGAGGATGTCCCCGGAGGTCTAAACGGACCAGCCATTTTATCTGTCCCGCCGGCCATGGGGTCGCCGGCTACAATCACTCGTTAGGGCCTTTAGGCCACCAGACGCCCGGGCAGGTAAGCCAATCCCGTTCCAGGTGATAACCTTCCTCCTTCTAATCGGAAAAGACTTTGTAAACAAGATCATAAGCTCTTGTTGTCTGGAGGCCACATTCGGACAACAACAGCGGAATTGATCCCTAGCATCCCGAACGAAACGTTGAGGATTGTGCGAATCTTTGGAAGCTTTTCAGGTTTGTTGATGACAAGGCCGGGCAACTCACATTCGGGATCAAGCTGATCGATGTTGATCGTGGGATGACAGATATGATCTTGGAACGAGGGTAAATTACCTGCCAGTTCGAGAGCGGCGGCGGCTCCCATAGCATGACCGATGAAACTTTTGGTGTTATTAAACCGGGTCCGTCCTGGTTTGGGCCAGATGGTGCGTAGCGCGCGACATTCGAGAGCGTCGCCAGTTTGAGTGCCCGTGGCATGGGTGCTCACGATGTCCACATCTTCTGGTTCCAGGTGTGCTTGCTCCAGCGCCCGCTGGATGCACTCCACCTGACGTTCCGGGAGGGGGAGAACGTAATCGTAGGCATCGCTGTTGATGGCATAGCCGATGATTTCCCCGTAAATTCGCGCCCCACGCCGGAGGGCATCTCCTAGCCTTTCGAGCACAAACATGCATCCCCCCTCGGAAACGACGATGCCGTTTCGGTCGCGGTCGAATGGCCGGGAGGCCTTAGTGGGATCCTCGTGCCATGCCAGTGCTCCTTCGCTACGAAAGCTAGCGAAAATCCCAAACGTGTGAATGCTTTCGGAAACACCACCAGCCAACGCCAGATCCACTTCTCTCAGCCGCAGCATTTGAACACCATGAATAATGCCCACATTTCCCGCCGCGCAAGCCGCCCCTAAGCAGTAGTGCGGTCCCGTGATCCCCATATTCAGCGTCACCTCTCCGGCGGGATTATTGGCCACCGTACGCGGATTATGGTAGTGGCTCCACACCTGAAGGTCATAATTGTATTGGCTGAGGATGTAGATCTCATTTTCCGTTTCCACGTTGCCATGTTCGGTGACACCAATGTACACTCCCACGCGGGACCGATCGATTGTTGACCAATCAAGGCCCGCATCACGCACGGCTTCCTGGGAACAAAAGATGGCAATACTTCCCGCCCGGGTTCCCCGCCGGCGCTCTTTAGCTCGCTGATACTTGTTTTCGTCGAAGTGACAAACGCCCGCCAAGGTCGGTCCGAAATAGCGGATTTCATATTTTTGAATCCCGCTACGCCCGGCTAAAAGTCCCGCCCGAAACTCTCGCAGCGAGTTTCCGAGAGGACATGTTAGTCCAACACCGGTAATAACAACGCGCCACTGTTCTAAATCTGAATCCTGAGGTCTCCGTACCATTCGCTCTTCTCAACCCTTGAATTGTGTTGACAAACTCGATCTGTCGGCCTTGTTTCCCTGATGATAAGCACCTTTTCACCTCGGGACGCATCTAGGAGCTTTCCTGGCCACGAGGTTGAGCCTTCGCTTTGAATAAAAAGGCTACTTGAGGAAGTTGCATCGCACAAGTAGCGCCTTTTGACACAAAGCGCAGGTTAGATGCTGGTGGACAGAATTTTATATGTTGCCAGGGGCTATGGAGTAGCGCACGGAAGGTTTCCGCAGGAGTGGGCAAGAATTTTTCGCAGCGCCGAGCGGCTTTCAAGGTCGCCCATTTTCCTTTAAAGCTTCCCTTTGTTCTGCCTGGGGGTATTTCCGCAACATGCTACTGAAGTTTGCGGGGAGACCGTTCACGCCTGTTAACAAGACAGCTGCCACAGCTAGCGAATGATCTGAGTTCCCGGAAGAAGTTTTCGCAGTCTTTGCACCGCCGCATCGTCGAGGTTTGATTCAGAGATATCTAGAAACTGGAGCGTTTTTAAATGACTTAGTTCATCAACGGCACCTTGGGAAAGCACAGTACCTCGAAGCACAAGATGGCGTACTTGACACGTGGAGGACAATTGACCAAACCCCTTGCCGGTGATTTTAGTTTCCGATAGCCCCAGCATCTCTAGAGCGGGCAGAGAGAGAAAAACATCGATCGCCGCGTCGTCAACGGCTGTTTGGCGGAGCTCTAAAATTTTGAGATTCCGATTTCCTTTGAAGTGGCATAGCCCTTCGGCGGTGACACGAGTGGCACTGAGGTCGAGCATTTCCAGGTGGGGAAGCGTTGCAAGAGGCGCAAGCCCTTGGTCCGAGATTTGGGTGCCGGCCAAGTTTAGGCCCTTGAGGCGTTTCAAGCTCGCAAGTTTCTCGATTGCAGCGTCGTCCACGGAGGTTCCCATCAGTCCTAAATATTGAAGATTCTCGTTCCCCAGGAGGGCTTCGAGGCTATCCGAGCTAAAGGTAGCGGGAGCATAAAACTCCTCGAAAAGGCCAGTTTCCAAGATTTTCGCCACCGCAGCATCGCTCACCTGCGTGCCGAGAAGATTCAGGGAGCGAAGGCTCTTAAGCTCACAAAGTGCCTTCGTGCCTAAGTCAGTAAGACGGGTAAACTTCACATCTAGCACCCGAAGATGAGGGAAGTGCTTCAAGAGTTGGATGGCCGCGTCCCCTACTCGAGTGCGGCCCAGATAAAGTTCTTTTAACGCAAAAGGCCGATAGGGGTGTCCCGCTGCGGCAAGGCGCGCAATACCTACGTCGCTTATCGTCGTGGCCTCCAAGTTTAATTTCCTCAGTCGGGGTAGTGGTGCAAGAAGGGGAAGTCCTGCATCGGTCACCCGGGTGGAGGCTAGTCCGAGATCTTCCAACTCGAGAAAGTCATTGATAACCGCCAACCCTAGGTCCCCCACTTTAGTGTAAGCTAACTCAAGATGGCGCAGCTTCTTTAGCTCCCTCAGCCGGACGATGTCTGGATCCCCAACCAAAGTGCCGGCAAGGTTCACCGCTACGATATGACGGTAACCACCGAATTGATCGAGAAGGATTCGTCCACCTATTTGCGCGACCCATTGACCCACCACGAGCTCGTCGTCAGGAATGGGTAAATCCCCCATCTCACCCAGGGAAGCATTTGCGGCTGGGGAGAAATCCTGGCTAGCAGCCAGATGTTGTGGCGAAGGCAAAACGCGCGAATTCCCAGCAATCCCTAGAACGGTGCACGCCGCAATGACAAGATACTTCCTCCGGACAAGGCACGTCATAAGAGGGAGGCGCCAAGCGGTGCAAGGAAACCAAGGTGACATGTGGGACAAGCCTTTTGCCGCTGGCTGTTTGGTCGCCACCATCCACAATTAATCGATGGATCCGTATTGATAAACCCCAACAAATGTTGGTGTAGCAAGGACTGTTGAGTGCCACCGAAATCCTTTAGGAATTGCTTTGATACTGCAAGCCGAAAAAATCTGCCTTCTTCCTCAGGTGGAGAAAAGCTGAAACACTTTTTTGCCGCCACATGCCCAATTTTTGCTGCTTGGGATAAAACACCGCATCTAACCCTGAGAGAATAAACTGGGAGAATAACTTCGTCCTCTGCCGCAAGAAAATTATTAGTAACCAAGCGGCCGTAAGCGGGCGATAATTTGAGGCCCTTGACGGCAACTAACCTTAGGAGGTTTGCGCGGTTTAATTGTGCTACTGATCCACTCTGCGGGCTCACGACAGAGTGAATTAGCGTTTCCATGCAGCGCGGAGCCTTCGCGTACGCTTACCGGGGGCTGCGATTTATCGTGAAATTTCCCGCCTCGCAGGGGACGAGCATAACGGCTTATCAACTTGGGTCTACTAGCCACTTCCCGACACGTGGTTGTTGGAGCAAACCTTTTCGGACTCGCTTAGCGGCCAGTAATACTTCGCACGCAGGACCCACGGCTTAATTCACCGTTCGCAGGCCTTAAGTCATAACTAGGATGTCAACCGAGACTTTTTGCCGCCTCTTCAATCAGTTCGAGCGTTTCGTCGATCTGTGTCGTCGAGACAAAGCCGATTGTGAACGCATGAACACATCCGAGACTTAACGCAAGCTTGAGGGCCTCGAGCCGTTTTTGACGGCTATCGTACCCATTTTCCCCGAAGATCTTCATTCCTAAGACACCTCGCCCTTTTTCCGCCATTTTACGCATTTCCGCGATGACATTTTGGGGAGTTTCATCCATATGCAATTGATAAGGATTTATGCGAACTAAGTGAATATCCAAGTCGGGGCAATCCACGCTGGCCACAAGGGGCTCATACCCGTGGCAGGATACGCCTACGGAACGTATCCGCCCCTTGGCTTTTTCCGCCAAGAGCACATCGAGCACCGGGCGCATTTCCGTGGGAAAATTGCCAGTTGTCATGCAGTGCAGTAGGACACAGTCCAAATAGTCGGTGTTTAGTTCCCGTCGGAAACGCTCGATATCCGCCCGCGCTACCTCCGGGTGGCGCGCCCGGGTCTTAGTGAGGAGGAAGAACTGATCTCGTGGGAGTTTCTGCATGGCTTGCCGGATGTAGATATGCATCATGTAGTTATCGGCAGTATCGATATAACGAATTCCTCGCTCATAAGCGTGCCGAAGCAACCGCGTGAAGCCTTCTGTGCCGAGCTCCCGCTGCTGCCGACCGCCGTTAGTTCCGGTTCCGATTCCCAGCACTGAGGTTTTTAAGCCGGTATTGCCGAGGGGAACCATGTCGGTCCCGGAGGTAACGCGCAAAGGATTTTGGCTCCCGGCAGCCAATTGGTGGGTGAACAGCCCAGCACTAGCAAGAGCGGCGGTCCCTCGGAAGAAATCGCGACGCGAAATATTCCGCATGTGTCGTTCTCCTTTTTCTGAGGATTTACTCCCGGAGTACTTCCCGAGGATATCAGCACCGAAGCGGTCGAATCTCCAAATTATGTGGATGCGAAGCGATCGGCCGCACTGGCATAATAAAGTCTAAAATTGATTTCATTTTACGGACCGCCGAGTCACTTGCAAATGCCGGATGGGTTTGTAACATTTCTTCGGCACAAAAACCGGAATCGGGGGATATTCCTCAGGAAGCCGATACTTAAGCCCGTAGATGAACTTCGGTATGGTTCTTCTCGGGTTAGGGTATTTGAAGCGATCGGAAGGTGCCAAGGACTTTACCCGAGATATTCGCAAACGTCACATTGGCTGCTCCCGCTCCAAAGTTAAGCTAGGGAGACGCCGCCATGAGGGTTTCGGCCCGGGGGATTGGACAGCTGAAATGGGTATGTGCTTTGAGGGAGGGTCCCATAGTTTTTGGGGCTTACCCCGATGGGATTTAGGAAAGACATGGTCCGGTCAACACCCCACCCAAAGGTGAGACCAAAAGGAATCTTAGGTTTGGGACTCTTTGGCGAAAATCAATGGTGGAGAGGCGATTATGAGGACGCGGCCATTGGGTCAATCGGGGATCGAGGCATCAGTGGTAGGCCTTGGAGCTTGGGCGATTGGGGGATGGATGTGGGGCGGCGCCGATGACCAGCAATCTATCGCGGCGATCCATCGGGCCATCGATTTAGGAATGAACCTTATCGACACAGCTCCGATGTATGGGTATGGGCGCTCGGAAGAGGTGATTGGGCGGGCTATTAAAGATCGCCGCGACAAGGTGGTTTTAGCTACCAAATGTGGCTTAATCAAAGATCGGGAAGAGGGAGAATTCTTCTTTTTTGCCGATGACCGTAATATCAGCCAAGGCCCGGGGCCTTACAAGATTTATCGGTGCCTGAAGCCGGAGTCGATCCGGCGTGAAATCGAGGAAAGTCTTCGACGGTTGCAGACGGACTATATCGACCTTTACCAAACGCATTGGCCCGATTCCACTACTCCGGTAGAGGATACGATGGCTTGTCTGTTAAGGCTCAAAGAGGAGGGCAAAATTCGCGCCATTGGCACCTCCAACGTAAGCATCGAGCTACTGGAACGATACAGGAAGTTGGGGCCGGTGGATTCCACTCAAGAAAAATTTAGCATGCTAGATCCCGACATCGTTCAAAGTGGCTTGGCGGAGTATTGCCGGCGGGCAAATATCGCCATTCTTGCCTACTCTCCGTTGGCGCAGGGGCTTTTGACGGGGCGGGTGCCGCCAGAACGGGAGTTTCCCGAAGGAGATCAACGACGCACAAAACCACGGTTCGCTCGGGAGAACCGAGTAAAAATTCAGGCAATGCTCGACGAGTTTCGGCCTTTCGCGGAAAAGTACGGTTTAACCTTGGGACAACTGGTAATCGCGTGGACGATCGCTCAGCCGGGCATCACACATGCTCTCTGCGGAGCCCGGACACCGGAACAAGTGGAAGAAAATGCTCGGGCGGGTGACGTGCTCTTGGAGCCGGCAGATATAACAGCGATGACGGAAATAGTGGAGCGACATCGTCCCCATATTGCATAAAGGGAAAGCCGTTGAGCTTCCCGGCTAAACTTGCGGGCTGTTTTCTCGGTGCGACGTGACCGATCAAGGGGAAAGAAAGATCGTCTTCAAGGCTAAAGGCTCGCGGTGAGGGAGACGGTTCGGGGTAACTAACAGGCTAAAGTTGGAAGCTCGAAGTGATGGTTCTGCCAAACGGCTGACTTTCATGAGGTCTGACCGATTTGTGTACACATCGGCGATTGTTATCATTCCACCCGAGGAAGTGTGGCCCCCGATCCAGGCGATTCGGGTAAAATATGATGAAAAGGTTCGCCGATGGATGCCCCATATCACGCTTGTTTACCCTTTTTGGCCGCGGGAAAAATTCGCCGATGCCGCCAACGTTTTGCGTATGGCTTTATGCGAAACCCGGCCTTTCTTCCTGACCCTAAAGGAATTTAATGTGTTTGATCACGGCGGGGGCAAGTATACGATGTGGCTTGCTCCCGAGCCGGCCGAGCGCTTAATGAGGCTTCATACCACAGTTCTGTGTGCCTTAGGGATTCGGGCGGAAGAGCCCTCTTTCCGTTTCCCCTTCCGGCCTCATCTGAGTGTCGGACAGATCCGAGGAGATGGTCAACGAAATAGCGTTCTCGCCAAGCTTGTCGAGCAATGGAAACCTTTACATTTTGCGGTAAGGGACGTAGCCCTCATTTGGCGCAACGAGCCACCCGACGACGTATTCCGTATCGCAGAAAGAATACCTTTCGGGCAAATGCAGGGAACGTTCGAGGGTTGCGGGGGGTGAAGTTCGGCTGGCTCTCGCCCGCTGTGGTTCGCTTAATCGGGCGACGTCGTCGAGAAGGTCATACTGTGGGACCACACTGCCGAGCAGTTTGGATCCAAGGGAGAGATCCAATTCTTGCTTTGGTTCTTTATTCCCAGGCGGGT
Source organism: uncultured Thermoguttaceae bacterium (assembly GCA_938084835.1). Classification (GTDB taxonomy): domain Bacteria; phylum Planctomycetota; class Planctomycetia; order Pirellulales; family Thermoguttaceae; genus DTLM01. The sequence continues at coordinate 141,854 of CALKER010000017.1, read as the reverse complement.
CCTGTGATCTCTTCGCCGCGAAGTTGACGTTTCTGGTCCTCCGGATCGAATGTCCCGTAGAAAAGTGCATTGGTGTCCATCCACGTGGCAAGGGCTTCCAGTTCGGCCGGGGAGAGTGTGATACCGGCGTGCCCGGCCAATAGAAGCTTCATGAGGGGAGAACCGCGGGCTCCGAAGAAATCGGGACGAGTATAAGGTTCGCAATTGGTAACGAGAAAGTCCGAACGACTGTCCCAGGCGGCAGTTTTCACCCGCGGTGCCAGAGCAAGATATGAGGCCGTGAATTTTCCCTCCGGTCGGCCAAGTAAATTTACGGCAGCTTCGGCTTGCTGGTCATTATGACAACGTATGCAATGCCGGTCCAAAATGGGCTGGACAAGCAGGGGGAAGGAAAGCGGCCGCGATCCGGGTGGGCCCGGCACGATCTGTGACGGAGGCCGGCGAAGAGCCGCGGGCAAAGGCCCTTGCTTCGGGGCCATAGTCCGCGGTTGATGGCACCCAAGGCACGATGTCACCTCGCCCGGCTGGAGGTAGGTGACACTCCGCATTATCTGGACAGCCTGTCCCAACTCATCCAAGGCCTGGAATGACAAGGGCACTCCTGCCGGAGCGACAAAGTATGCGGATCCATCCGGCTCAACAGGGACGGTTCCCAGTACTTGTTTCCCGGGCGAGGCATGAGCTGTGCCGACCGGCGGAGTGTTTATATGTGGCGTGGTTTTTGGTAGCACCTGCACAATTCGCAAACGGGTGATTCTCACGTCTGGAAGGGCTGGCCAAGCTTCGTAAACGTTCTGCAAGAAAAAGATTCCTTGGCCGATCGGTCCGGACCGTTCCGGGAGCCGCCCAGGCCCTTTGCTCCAACAGACAGCCCGTACGAGATCATTTGTCGCTATGTTGACAGAATCCGTCATCGGGACTGCACTAAGGCCCGATTGACCGCCAAAGGCCGGAGTTATTTCCGAATTAAGTGCGGATGCTACGGTAGTCGGTTTGGGACGGGCCCGGAGGAATACAGCCCACAAAGACGAATGATTCAAATCTCGATAAATAAGCTCTTTATTGCCGAAACGATCGCACAAATAGAGCCCAAACATGTTGGCCCGATTGGCAGTTGGTTCTCCAATTAGCGGATCGTAACTATAGGCAGCAATAAAGTGATCTTCGTCCAACGGGAGAGGTGACCGATAACAGTGCCCTGGCCATCGGCGGGCTTCCACGGGAAGAGGAAGTGGGTGAGCCACTCCTACTGGGGCAAACCAGTGACCCCCGGGTTCGCGGATGACGGGGACCTCAGATTCCGGAAATGGGGCATCGGGTGTTAATCGCTCGATTGCCACCAATCCATCAAGTCCGCGGTTAATATCCAGAAGGATGATCGATCCGGCCGTCATCGCATGATGGGCTGCAGCGGTTGCCATCACCCGATGACTCCCCGGGATGGGAGTTACTTCCCAAATTCCCACCGGGTTGAAAGTTCCATTGCCGAAATAGATTTGCACGTTGGTCCCATCTGGACGAACCGTCCACAGCTGCTGATAGAACACCGCGTGACGGTCCACATAGTCCCATCGAGTGTAAAGGATCCTTCCATCCCACAACACCGCTGGATCCCATTCGTGTGTTTCATGATAAGAGATGACATGAATCGTACCATCCGGCTTCAAGAGGGAAAGGGTGTAAACCGGAGCCGGGCCACGGCCACATCGGTGGAAGCCTCCCCTCCGCGTCGACACAAGCACGATCTTCCCATCCGGAAGGTAGCGCGGCGCGAAATGGTCGTAAGGCCCATCTGTTAGCCGACATAACTCCCCGTTGTGGAGGCGGAGTTCGTATACGTGGAAATATCGGTCCGTGGGAGCCTCCCGATTCATAGGCGGTTTATCAACAGCACAGAAGGCAAAAAGCAGGCGACTTCCATCGGCCGAGACATCAAGATGCTGGTAGCTCCCGCAAGGCAGTCGCGAACCTACAAGGTCCACCGCCGTCATCGATGTACCCGGCTGAGGGAGCAGAAAAATACCACCGCCCGGCCGGGCGTCGCGACCGTAATACTGCGTCAGCTGATGACTGAATGCTGCAGGCACGTGCTTAACAAAGGCCAGGGGTCCAACGCGCACAAAAAGAATAGAGCTGATCAATTTTCGTCCCCACCAGCGGACCTCACGCCAAAAGGCCCGCCAATCATCGTCGGTGCCATGATTGGAGGACGCACGGATTGTATACTGATGAAGAATTTCTCCAAATTCATTCTGCCACTTTCGCACGTCATATCCGTGTCGGCTCAAGTGGGAAAGAAGCTTTTCCACCCGTTGAAGGAGAAGTTGTAGGGCTTCGGAAAAGGATCGTGGCTCCCGAGGGGTGCCGATACCGTCTTGAAGCCGCCAGTCCCACTCCACGAGGCCGGCGTCGATACCCGGCAAGTAAATTGGAAGGCGAGGTGGTGGAAATACCTCTTCAGTCGGCTGCGGACTGATCGGCACGGTCCAACGGTTCTCACCCAGCACCAATGTGAATCCGCCCACACGAATGGCACCGGCCACCGACGAACTGCGAATGACAATCCGAGCAACTGCCCGCGGACTCGGCTCACTCGGGTTGTGGAAAAGAGGGATACGGTACTGGGTCCGCCCAAAACTACTAACCCCTTTTTCCGCCAAATCATGTAAATTGTAAGCCTCCCCCTCTCGGACGGAGCATGCTTCACGCCCCGGGTTCGGAATTATGAGCACTTCGGGTTGCGGAAGTGTTGATCCCTCAAGATCCCACGTAGGCTCGGTCCAAATCTCGAAATGTCCGTGAAGGGCAAGAGCCGACGAAAGGGTAAACTCGACGGTACTCTCGGGCGGTAAAGCCACGACTGCCTCCCTGCACGGCGAGAGGACGAGGAGTTGAGCAGCTCGGGAACCGATGCACGCCCATGTTTGTCCTAAGGCGGATTCTGTGAGAGTTTCGGCCGCGAGTGACCAGAGGAGGTACGCCCCGCACCATTCGAAGCTTGCCTGTGGTTCGACGCCCCCGATTGTGACCTCAAGTCTTGCTGGGGGCAATTGGGGCGCTTCCCTACGATCTTGGCCTCTCGTCATTCCCGGTGATACAAGCGCCGCCACAGTTGTTGCCAAGGCGATGATCGGAACATTCATAAAATTCGTCATATCCGGCCTACTCCAAAGGGGTTTTTACTGCTCCGATTGCTGCGGGCAGTGGTGGGCAAGTGTCGACGCTCAGCGAGAGGTCTCACTCCAATTTCACTCCAAGGAAGCTTCCTGCACAACTCAGGATTGTTTCGCTTCTGCAAATCGAATTTTCTTAGAAGGCGACATTTGCAGCCTGTATGGCCACTGGTTTTGGTTGGGGTAATTTGTCGGGAAGTTAATTGGACTATCTGTACAGGTTTTCCTCAACCTAGCTGGGGCGAAGGATTTCTTTCAAAGTTGTGGCCGCCATTTCGTTCTTATCTGCCCCTACGATTTTAGCCCGATTTTTACGTAATTTTCCACCCGATTCGACTGGATTTGCTTCAGAAAGAGGAGGTACCCTGCTCGTGGAGAGGCTAGAAGCTCTGCGAGTTTAACAGTTGTTTCGGACGATGCCCTCACATGCAACTTACCGCTGGTGGTATGGCCGGACGAATTTGGCGAGAAAAATTCACCGGCATTGGATTAGCATTTGGGACCGGGAGTGGGTTGCGGCATCGGAGAGGGGTGCCTTTTCGGTAAATTTCATGCAAACTGCCGAGTTCACGTGAAATTGCCCAATCATTTTGGAGCGATGGAATGTTTCGTCAAAGAGCGCGAGGGCTAGTGGAGCTTCGGTTCCGGGAGGATGCTCCATCCATCATAAGGCTCGGCAATAACTCGGGTTTCTCTGATTACCGCTTGTAAGAAAGTAAGCTACATTTAATGGGACACGCAGGCCCATGCCCAACGGTGTTGCGGCCTGGTTGCCGTCGTGCAGATTAGGAGGGAACGAGTACGTTCCGAAGTTAGGGTAGGCCTCCGCGTGAAGGCTTGCTCCACGGCTGCTCTCTTACTCACGGGAAACCGCCGCTTGTTTGGACGCACATCTTTGTTTTGGGGGGAGTGACGTGAATCCAGACGGCAGGGGATTGTCCGACACACCACGATCGGTCCTTGTTGTGGACGACGATTTGGCGTTAGTCAGGTTGATTGCCCACTGGCTTCGGTCCGTCGGATATGTCGTGATGCAGGCTACCGACGGCGCAGAAGCATTAGAGCTCGTGAGGGCATCTCCTCCGGACATTCTCATTACGGATTGGGAGATGCCTGGGTTGGACGGAATCGAGCTTTGCCGGGCCGTGCGCCAGCTGAGTTTGCCGCATTATGTTTACATCGTCGTGTTGACGGGAAAAAGTGAAGAAGACCTCCTCATCGCTTGCTTAGACGCGGGAGCGGACAACTTCCTCCATAAGCCTGTGTCGCAAGGAGAACTATTGGCACGAGTGCGGACCAGCGCGCGACTGCTCGATTTGGAGTTACAACTTAGAGAGGCTGCCTTGCGGGATGCCCTCACGGGTCTTCCGGGGAGGCGGGCCTTCATGGAACAGTTTTACCGGCAGTGGCATCGTTCGCGAAGGGAAAGGCAGCCTCTTGCTTGTGCGATGGCCGATATTGATTTCTTTAAGCGGATCAACGATTGCTATGGTCATGCCGCTGGGGACGAAGTCCTGCGCAGCGTGGCCCGAGTGCTGCGCCACTACGTGCGGGCAAGTGATGTATTGGGCCGGTTGGGTGGGGAGGAGTTTTGTGTGGTCCTTCCGAACTGTGATGAGGAGGGTGCTGAAGAATGGGCAGAACGTGCGCGACTGGCGATTGCTCGAACTCCAGCTGTAATGGGCGATACAACGCTATTTGTCACCGCCAGCTTTGGAGTGGCGGCCTTGGAGGAGGACGTCAACTCGCCCGAGGAGCTCCTTGACCGGGCGGATCAAGCGCTTCTCTGTGCAAAGCAGGCAGGTCGCGACCGTGTAGTCCGTTACTCCGCGGCGATCGAGGAATCCATCTTCCCACTTGAGGAAACGCGAGGCACGCATGATCCGTTTGCTGGCATTACTGCCGCGGATGTGATGACCCCCGTGGTAGTTACGTTTTCTGAGACGGATTCCGTGGCCTCGGCTATCGAAGTGTTCACGCGCCTGCGAACAAACTCTGCCCCTGTGGTAAGGTCGGACGGAGCGCTTGTAGGTATTGTCTCCGAGAAGGATCTAATGCACGCGCTTGGCTCACTATCGGCGTGGTTTAAACCGCTGGGCGAGCTTATGCGCCACAACGTGGTGACCTTCGACGTCACAACGCCTGTACGCCGCATTTACGAATTTTTATGTCGCGTGACAATCCGCCGGGTAGTGATTGTGGAGAAAAACAAGCCCGTGGGCACCATTAGCCGCGGCACACTGCTCCGTTGGTTTCGTAACTTGGCTCTTGCAAAAGGGTTGCTGCCTTTGTATTCGGCAGAAGCGGCGGATCGTGCGCAGCAGTCGCTTTTTGTACGGGTTGAGGCGGTGATCGGCCACGTTGCCGAAAAATTAGTCTATCTCGGCCACAAGTTGAAAGAACTTTTGAGTCGTCCACAGGCCGAGGTTGTTCCTACGGTCGTGGGGGCAGCTACAGCGCTTCAGTCGCTCACCAACGATCTTCTCAGTTGCTCGCAAAGTTTGTCCGATGAAGTCGCTCAAGATCCAGAGGAGGCCTTCGGCACGGTGGTGGGTTTTCCCGCGGATTGAGCCGAACCGGAAGTAATCCCCTCGTGAAAAGTTCTTTATAAGCCACTTGCTTTGCTCAAAGCCGAAAGTCGTTGAAACAAATTTTTCGGCTGTGGTCTTTAGGATGAAATGATGGCAAGACGTACGAGCAGATTATATTCAGGTACCAGCTACTCCTTGGAAGGAGAATCCCTAGGAAGCGCCAAAACAGTTGTGGTTCGTCGATAAATCACCTGTCATATGCGCAATCTTCTTAAAGATGGGGAAGGTATTAGGAAAACATGTCTGGAAAAGCAGGACTTTTGCCCGGAAGCGCGAATGGGAGCATTGGAAATTCTTGGCCCCATAAAAATAAAGCGCTCAGTCGAAATCGTCTTAAGGATATTGGTCCGGGTTAACAGGTCCGAAGATATCGGTGACCACCCAATCCGCTGCTCTGGTTTGCCGCAAGCGCTGACGCTCGAGCTGAATCGCAAGTACCACTGTTCGCCGCTTGGCTTCTTTGTCGTACGTAACTGCGTAAAGATGATGCACCTGGTAACGCCCGTGTCGCTGATGGGCGACAGGTGTGCCCAGATATCGGATCCGGCTTTGATCTTTTAGCGCAAGGACGACCCGGACCGGAATTCGATTGACAAACCCCTCGAAGTTTTCCCTTTCACCCTGGTCCTTGGCGATAACATCCCAGAAAAGTTGCTCTCGAGCTTCGGGGGTAAGGGCATACTCTGCCCAGAGCGCATCCTCAAGCGGCAGCCGAACGTTAGGATCCCTTGTCAACTGAAATGCCATTTGTGGCTTGTCTTCCCGGAGTAGTGCCAAGAATTGCTCAGCCGTGGGGCGAGACTCGCTTTGAAGATATGCTTGAAAGGTTAACAACCGTACAGGACCACCAATTCCGGCAAAAGCTGCCAGTATCAACCCGAATCGGATGCTGCCCAGCCCCAAAGCAGGTGGGTCATACCTGTACACTTGTCGCCAAGCGAAAATCGCAAGAATTACGGTTCCAAGGGGAAAGACTAAGAGAGACCAATCGAGGAACGCCAGGGGCGAGAGCACTCCGCCTATGGCGCACAAAATAGCCAGCGGCGCCACAGGCCGGCTGGCGGGAACCTCGGCTTCCGCGACTTTCCATGCTTTATCATTGGGCTCAGGCGCAAATGCCACGCCTACGGTCCTCCTTCGAGTGTTGGGACGCCCAGTCAAAATACAGAACCCTTGGAGTCAAGTTATCCCATGGCCAAGTTCAACTGGCTCGGAACCGCCGAGGAGCCGCTGCCTCCGGCACTAACAAATCTCTGGGCCCAGAGGCATTTTGTTTGAGATGTTCTTCGTACGCGCGACGGCGGCTTGCGTATTTGCGGATAAACTCGCTATTTGGATCAAATTCGTTAACTTGTCCCTCCCCGGTGCTCCGCGCCAAAGGCCCGCGGGACAGATATTTACACAAAGTCAGTAAAACACGGTCGGGAGCGGTCCCGAAAACCAGTCGGGAATCGGGATCGAAGCCCCCATAGAAAAATCTCTCCGCCAAAGGCGCGGTGTGCAGTGTTACCACCGCAAAAGACATGAGTAGCCACCCAGCGAGGACCGCCGCCGCTATTGCCCCCGCACGATCCATTACCATTTTAAATCGGAGTTTAACCCGGGAGATTGCCACGGTGGCCAAGGTCAGAAGAACGAAGCTCAAGTAGAACAGGGCCCACAATGCAAGAAAGTCCCAAAAATATGTGGCCCCCACATACATGTTTTCCAAAAAGCCGGCCAATGGTTCCCAGAAATTTATGGCCACCAAGATGGCAAAAATTATGTTGACTACCCGCAAGGTGTTGTTCCATAACCCATCGCGATAGGTAAACGCGATGACAAAGACCACGATCAGTAGGAGCAAAACCGGTAGCAACGCGCCCATCGCAGCACCTTTGTTTACAACTCCCTGTGGCGGATTGAATGGGAGGGGCTCAAATTTTTGATATAGATTCCGGTTTCCGCAGAACTGCCGGTCGTAAACAAACCGTTTTTACTGGGCAAAGACCGATCTGCTTAAGCGTCAACTCGGTTGTGGGGAGGTCTTCGTTTCTCCTGACTCGCGAAGAACGCGGGCCAATTCTGCGACCGAAGTCGTGCCGTTGGCCACGAGGAGGGCCCCTTCCTCTTTGAAGGAACGCCACCCTGCTTTGCGGGCTGCCTGCCGAATCAAATCGATCTTGGGGAAATTAGTCAACACACCCCGCAAGCCATTGTCCACAACCATCACCTCGAAGATACCCGTGCGGCCAAGATACCCCGTGCCATAACAATGTTCGCAAGGTTCCTCTGCCTGCTGGGGTGGTCGGAACAGAACCTCTACCCGACCCTGAGGAATCCCCAGCTGTTGTAGGAGTTGCGGGGGCGGAACATATGCTTCTTTACAATATTCGCAGAGCTTGCGGACGAGACGTTGACAAACAATAGCCGTGATTACACGCCCCAATTCGCCTGGGTTGACGCCCAGTTTCAGGACGTTCATATAAGCTTCTGCCGCTTCTCCGGCACGGATTGCTGCCAGGAGCATCCGCTCGTTGTCGACCTCCTGACACATTTTATGAACGGTGTCTGCATCAAGGAGGTCACGGATGATCACCACCCCTGGCTCTAACAAGAAAACCTCCCGAAGGATACTTGCGGGGGTGTGCCCCAGGGAAGAGTTATAGGTCTTGACCTGGACGTTCTCCACCGTCTCGTAGCGATTAAGCTCATCTTCTACCGAGATAAAATCCCGCGTGAACCGGTCCATTACTTGGAGAACGGTAGTACATAGGGTTCTCATTCCGTGACCGGGGGGCGCTGATAACAGAACGAAACCTGAGGGGCGATGCAAGATCTCGCGAAGTTGCTCGGCCACCTTTGGCCGTATCCCCAGGTCTTCCAGGCTCCGGAAGCGGGTGCGTTGGCCTTCCAGTTTGATGAGTAGTCGCTCTCCGGTGCGAGTTCCTTGGCTGATCATTTCGCCGGTGTAAGAGCGATTTTCGCACTTAATGGCGAACTGCCCCTGCTGACGGCGCGAGCGATCTTCGGGATTGGCCCCACAGAGCAGTTTAAGTGCCTCCAGCAAGGCATCGCCCACTTCTCGTTCCAGGGGATCCCCTTGGATCCACACACCATCGATCAAATACCGTTGCGTAACCCCTTGCTGAGTGTAATCAAGCAGGATGGCTTCAGCCCGACGTTTGATTCCATCAAAAAGTAAGCGACGAAGATCGTTGTAACCGGCGGCCTGCCGCGCTGCAAGCAGCCGGGCGTTCTCATCCCGCGGAGTCGGCCCACCTCGCCCTGCAAGCGTCAACGGTACGCCGGCATCGCGTGGGTCAACCTCTTCCGGTTCGATTTTTACCCCAGCCGGTTTACCCAGCTGGGCGATCAAACGACGAAAGTGGGCCTTGGTTAACACCCGGTCGCTGGGGTGCACAAGTTTGTTTCGGAACACAATATAGGCACCGAGCGGTACCGCCCAAGCCAGCAAAAGCACAGGAAGCCCGATAAAGAAAATCGGAACCAAAAGGGCGAAAGCAAACGCGCCCACAAAAGTGAAAAATACCACTGGGTTCCAAAGTTTGTAATCGAAATCATGTTCCAAAATGTCGCGATTAACCCAGTCGCTCGTGGCCACCCACAAAAGGTAGAGAACGAGCAGGATTGCGAGTTTCCAAATACTGAAATACAGGCCCGGGCCGCTCCAACCCTCGGAAATCTCTTGTGCTAAGAAGAAGCCCGGCGCCATGGTCCAAGCCGGCGCGACGAGAATTCTCCCCATCTGCGAGGCCCAAACAAAGGAGCAAACAAACGCCTGGCTCATCCCACCATCCCAGATTCTTTGACTTGGATGCCCTTCAGTGCCATCTTCAATGCTTCGGGGTTCGGGGCCCATTCGAAGGCCGTTTGTCGGTCGATGAGTTGTTTTTCCACGAGGTCCTTAAGGCTCATGGTGAAATCTTGCATTCCTTCGGAGGCTCCCACCCGAATTGCATCCGCTAGTTTTTCATCCTGCCGCTCCAAAATCAACTTTTTCACCATAGGGTTAAAAATCATAATTTCGCATGTGGGGACCCGCTGCACCCCCGGCTTGATTGAAGGCAGGAGTTTCTGGGCGATGATCGCCTTCATGTTAAAGACGATAGCGCTTCGCACCGCCTGGTGCATACCTTCCGGGAAAAGGTCCAAGATTCGACCGATGGTGCTTGGAGCGGTGTTCGCGTGAATGGTTCCGAAGACGAGATGGCCTGTCTCCGCTGCCTGAATTGCCGTCTCGAATGTCTCCCTATCACGCATCTCACCCACAAGGATGACATCCGGGTCTTCGCGGACAGCATGTTTCATGCCGACCATAAAGTCCTTAACGTCCTGCCCAATCTCCCGTTGGTTGATGATGCACTTATCCTCAGTGAAGACGAACTCGATGGGATCTTCCAGGGTCAGGATATGCTTTCGGTACCGGTGGTTGATATAATCCAGCATGGCTGCAATGGTTGTACTTTTGCCGGATCCGGTAATCCCCGCCAGCAAGATCATCCCTTGGTGGTAAGTGCAGAGTTTTTCCAAGACTGGGGGCAAATGCAACTGCTCGAAACTGGGTATCACATTGTTGACACGACGTGCCACAAGCCCCACATGTCCCATTTGCTGGAAGACATTGACGCGGAACCGCCACATCTTGCCGTCTACATCGACGGTGTAAGCGAAATCCGCTCCTCCATTCTCATCAAACAGCCGGCGGGCTCGCTCATTCATCATCGGGAACACCAAGCGAATCATTTCCTCGTCGTCGATGGGGTCCCGATTGAGGGGCCGCAAGTCCCCAGCCACCCTAATGTAAGGTGGCAAACCCACCTTCAAGTGGAGGTCGCTGCCCTGATGACGGACAAGGGACCGGAAAAGCTTGTCGATTTCGAGCTCCTTCCGCTTTCCTCGAAATCTTTCGATATCAGCTTCCAAAGGTAACACCATCGCCTAGAACCCTCGAAAACTTCGAAAATTGTGTACCTCCGACTGGTCTTGCCGAATTGTGGCTCGGCGATTGCCCGTGGCGGAACGCCTTCGCTACTTCAATTGGCTCCAAGGTTTTGGAACAGAATCTCAATTTGGTGTCAGAATTAGTGGTGCTTTTTGATACTCTAAACGCCCGACAGCCTTCGGTCAACCGAGCGGCCTGCGATTCGCTCGGGGGGGCGGGCCAGCGGTCATTTAAAGGCGGCCAGTGCCGAATTCATTCGTACCGTGACAGCAGGCGCGCCAACCATTTTTCCCGACGCGCAATTTTCTCCGCATGTGCCGACCTCGGAGCGGCGAAGGGGACTTTTCCTCTCTTTCTCCAAGGGTCTCCTTGTTCGAACGTGGGAAAACCGTGCAATCGGTGCGGCCTCCCGGTTTGAGCAAAAGGTCTCCTTCCCCAACGTGGGAAAACCTTTCAAAAGCCGATTAGTCGCCCTGTCTCCCGCAGGCCTTTGTCGTGGACGGAGAAGAACCCTCGGCTAGGGTTCCGGCAAAAAATGGTACCTCCTTTCGCACCAATGCGGACAAAAGTCAAGCGAAAAAATCGTTGGACTGAGGGGCGAGGGGATCCGCAGCCATATTTCAAAACAGAAAGGGACATTACGCGGTAAGCCCGGGGCGAAAGCCGCCCGGACCAATAGGATCCAAGGTTTTTTCAAGGCTGCCTAATTCCCCGACCTTCGCCAATCGGGGAGGGAGCAGTCGGGTTTCCTCCGTAAAGATATGCCATTGGTCTAAATCTTTGGAACGACTTTACCCGCAGGGCCAAGAAGCAGGCTCCCTCCGCCTGATCACTGATCACTATGATGACTAATTGCTCACTCGCCAGAGACGAATCTTCTACATTGATGGTTTTGATTTCCGAGTCAAGCGAAGGTGGGTTCGGCGGAAGACACAAACCGGAATTCCTGATACAGCCTTGTTGAGCGGATGCTTCAGCGGATCGTATTTGAGCGCGGGAGTCGAAAGCTATCGGGAAAATCCGGAAGGTCTTCGAAGACATCGTGGGCCAAAGCGGGCTTGCTGATCGGTTGTAAGTGCCTTTTGCAGGGCATGGCTTTTCAAATGCCGAGCGGTGCGATAGACTTTAGAGAATATTTTCGATCGGTGGGCGCGGCCTTTTGGGAAGCCGGTAAGATCGTTGAGCCCTTAAATAGTTCCATCCAGAAAATTTCGGCCTGGATTTGGGGTCCTCCCAGTGCCCGGATTAGGCAGCTTTGCGGAAGGACCCGGGTCCTGTGCGGCGCCGGGGTATATGAATCTTCAAGGCTTTTTACCGAGACCGTAATTTAAGGTTCTGCTAGTAGTGTGAATTTGTGTTTGGGGTCAAAAAGTCTATGGTTCTCACCAAGGAACAGAAGCAGGCGTTGATTGGGCAGTTTCGGTTGAGCGAAACGGATACCGGATCGCCGGAAGTGCAGATTGCAATATTGACGGCCCGGATTAATCGCCTTACCGACCATTTGCGGGAGCACCGCAAGGATTTTGCAAGTCGGCGCGGGCTACTAATGTTGGTGAGCAAGCGGCGCCGAATGCTGGACTATCTCAAGCGAACGGCTCCCCAGCGATATCTGCAGGTTATTCAGCAACTGAATATTCGAAAATAGGCGGCGGTGCCAGGTCGCGCGTCCAAACGAACAGTTTTGCCATTGGTCCTCCGGGGTGGCATTAGCTGAGGGATTTGGCTGGTGGGTACCGGGTCTTGAGGCGGTACACAACTCCCGTGGTTGATGGCGAGGTAACTCGGGCGCAAGCTCCGAGGAATTGACCGGGGATCGTTTGGAACGGTGGGGTATTTGTTGCCGTCCCAGAGGTGTGTATGGGGGCGGTGTAGTCAGGTGAAGTCACCCTAATATTATCCTGGTACCTGCTCCGGGTTGGGCTGAACCCAGCCGGGAATAGGGTATAGGGTTGTGGTACTGGAAAGTTACGTATTTAATAGCAGCATCTTTTTGCATCAAATCCATCGCGGAGAGGGTAGTAGCCGCCCTAAATAGGGGCAAAGGTTTACCTCTTCAGTTGGGAACTCTAGGCAGATCGTTAGGTCATCTATTCTGATTCTGTGTGATGGAGTTTGAGCCTTGAAAGTCCGCGTCGAACGTGAAATTGGCGACAGTGTGTTTTGGCTCGAGACGGGCGAACTGGCCAAGCAGGCAGCCGGTGCATGTTTGGTGGGATTTCGGGATACAGTAGTGCTGTCGGCAGTCACGACTACTGCGGCGAAGTTGGGGGTGGACTTTTTGCCTCTAACATGTGATTACCGGGAGCGGCTTGCGGCCGCTGGGAAGTTTCCCGGGGGATTTTTTAAGCGGGAAGGGCGGCCGACGGTTAAAGAGATTCTTACCTCTCGGCTCATCGACCGGCCACTCCGGCCGATGTTTCCTGACTATTTTTATGACGAAGTGCAAGTTCAGGCGATGGTGCTTGCTAGTGACCGGCAAACGGACGGTGACGTGCTGGCTATTAATGCGTCGGCAGCAGCTTTGGCGGTATCGCCCATACCCTTCCTGGGACCTGTGGCCGCGGTCCGTTTGGGCTATGTCGATGGTGCCTTTGTGCCGTTCCCAACCCACGAGCAGCTCGAGACGGTGAGCGATCTTGATTTGGTGGTGGCAGGGACTCGCGATGCCATCGTAATGATCGAAGGTTTTGCTCAGGAGTTGCCGGAAGACCGTGTGGCGGAGGCCATCGAGGTCGCCCACGACCTCGTGCGAGTCCTTTGCGATCTTCAACAAGAGCTCGCAGAGCGTGTTGCGCCGGTAAAGAACCCACTTCCTGAGGCGCCGAGCTCGGAGTGGTTCGACCGACTCCGCGAACGGTATTACGAGCCAATGCGGGAGGCGAAAAAGACTCCGGGAAAGCAGGCCCGAGCGGAGGCCGTAGCCGCCCTGAAAGATAAAGCAATAAGCGAATTGTTCGCGGATGCCTCTCCGGAAATGCTAGCCGAGGTGGAGAAGTTCGAGCGGGCCTGGACTAAGTTAGAAAAGCGCGTCGTCCGCGATCTTATCTTGGAAGGGCATCGGCCCGACGGTCGAGGTTTGACAGATCTGCGTGAGATAGTGTGTAAGGTGGATGTTCTGCCGAGGGTCCACGGCTCGGCGCTCTTCCAACGGGGTGAAACGCAAGCGCTGATTACCGTGACGTTAGGGACGAGCAAGGATGAACAAAAAGTGGATGGCCTTATGGAGGAGGATCTATTTAAGAAATTTATGCTCGACTATTATTTTCCACCATTCTGCACTGGGGAATGTCGACCTATCCGTGGGCCGGGGCGGCGAGAAATCGGTCACGGTGCCTTGGCGGAGCGGAGTTTGAAGGCCGTCCTACCGGATCCAGAGCAGTTCCCATATACCATTCGTGTTATCTCCGATATTCTCGAATCGAACGGCTCGAGCTCTATGGCCACCGTCTGTGGAGCCACCATGGGCTTAATGGCTGCCGGGGTACCTATCACAGCCCCTGTGGCGGGGGTCTCGATTGGCCTTGTAAAGGAACCTGATCGGTGGGTTCTTATGAGCGACATCATTGGCGACGAAGATCACTTCGGCGATATGGATTTCAAAGTTGCCGGTACCCCAACTGGGATTACCGGTATGCAATTAGATTTAAAAGTTCGCGGTATTGACCACGAAATCATTCGGGCCACCTTGTCCCAGGCGCGTCAAGCGCGGATGGAAATTCTCAAAAAGATGCTGACGGCAATTGCGCGGCCTCGCGCGGAAGTTTCGGAATTTGCTCCGCGGGTTTTGCGAACCAAGATCGATCCGGAGAAAATTGGGTTGCTAATCGGGCCGGGCGGCAAAACGGTACGACAGATTCAGGAAGCTACGGACACTTTGATCGAGATTCAGGACGATGGGACCGTTGTCATTGCCGGTGGAACGGACGAGGCGGCCCAGGAGGCCCTACGCCAGGTCCAAGCCCTGACCGCCACCGTGGAAGTGGGAAAGATTTATGAAGGCCGTGTGACGGCCATCAAAGATTTTGGCGCGTTTATCGAAATCCTGCCTGGGCGAGATGGGTTGTGTCATATCAGCGAGTTAGCCGACGGTTATGTCTCCCACGTCAGCGATGTCTGCAAAGTTGGCGACAAAGTTCAGGTCAAGGTAATCGCAATTGATGACCAGGATCGAATTAAGCTAAGCCGGCGCATAGCCCTTAGGGAGCTTGGCGCCCAGCAAAAGAAGCAGCAACAGCAGGCATCCGGCTCGCCACCCCGAGAGGAACGTGGCCGTAAGCACTAGTAATCGGAGCCGGCTTCGGTATTGCCGGGTGGTAAGTAGGGCCAAGAAAATGTCGTCTCCGCCGCAAAGTTGCCTTCGGATTGAAGTATAAACCCACACGGCCACAGAAGTTGGCAAAGAGTCGTGGATTTAGTTGGCAAATCAAAAATTTAGGGTGTTTCTGCGGTCGAGCTAAGGGGGCACTTCCGGTGGCGGCTGGGTAGTTTTGCGTCGTTTCCTTCATTTGAAAATGTGTCCTCTAATGATGGGTCCTCGCGTGCCGGCTAAGTTTTCTTTTGCCTGAAGTGTCTCCCGAGCTGACCTCCCGATCTGATTGAGGCCTACAACGACCATGACCGGCCATCCCTTACCCGAGAATAGAGGGGTAGATTCTGAGCGGGCCAACCAGGAACTTATCGACGGATATGTGGAAATTGCGCGGCTTGCGGGTGGGCTGGCTCACGAGATCAAGAATCCGCTTTCCACCATTCGTCTCAACATGGATCTGTTGGCCGAGGAGTTTGCCAATCCGGAGACCCCGAAAGAACGCCGCGCCTTGGCTAAGGTGAAAGTTGTGCAGCGCGAATGTCAACGGCTTCAGGAGCTCCTCGATAGCTTTCTTGATTTTGCCAAGGTTCGCCGCTACCACTTTAAGCCTACTGATCTTAATCAGGTAGTGCGCCAAGTGCTTGATTTGTACCGGGCCAAGCTTCAGCAGGCGGGGATTGAGGTCATCGATTACTTAACGACTGATCTACCGCTGGTGCTTCTAGATCGCGAGGCGTTTGAGTCGGCCCTGTCCAACCTCATTATTAATGCCGAGCAAGCCATGCCCCACGGTGGGCAATTAGTCGTGCGCACCTACCGCACTCCGCATGGCGTAGCGCTAGAGTTAATTGATACCGGAATCGGGATGGACGAAAATACGTTGGCACATATCTTCGAGGCCTTTTTCTCCACAAAGAAAGGGGGCACCGGGTTAGGTTTACCGACTGCCAAGAAAATTATTGAAGGACATGGAGGATCGATTGAGGTTCAAAGCCAGGTGGGCACGGGGAGCCAATTCACCATTCGTTTGCCTGCGCCGCGCTGCATCCCCGCCAATCACAGTTTGGATCGCCCAGAATTGCCCGCTAAATAAGCGGCGAAAGAGCCGGCAAAACTTTGGCGTCTTCGCGGTTACTGTATGGTGTCAAAGCGGAGTTGTTCCGGAATGGACGACGGATGCTGGCCAATTGCGCAGCTTGCGGGGTTATTAAGGGAACGAGCTTTGGCGAGGGTGGACAAGGAAGACATCCTCGGGTTAGCACGGCAGTTCTCCAAGCGAACTGAAAGCCGATGAGCGCCTCACCCAAGGAGTCAACAAAATCCGAGGTCCGGAAAACGCCGCCAGTGGATGTCTTAGTGATCGATAATGATGAAAGTCATGCGGCGGCGGTTGCGGAGGCATTGGAGCGTGCGGGTTTTTCCTGCCACATAGCGACCTCTGGGAAAGAGGGCGCCCGGTTAATCGAATCCGGTGATTATGACGTGATCATCACCGATTTGGTGATGAGTGACTTGGACGGGCTTCAAGTACTTGCCCACGCAAAGCAAAATTTGCCGGATTCGGAAGTCATTTTAATAACCGGCCATGGGACAATTCAGTCGGCCGTGGCCGCCATGCAGCAGGGGGCCTTCAACTATTTGCTGAAGCCATTGGACATGGCCCAACTCCGCGCCGTGACGGAGAAGGCGGCGGAAAACGTTCGCCTCCGGCGAGCGAACCTCGAACTTCACCGGCGCCTAGACGAGCGGTTTGGGTTTGAGGGAGTTATTGGCAATAGCCCCCAGATGCGGGAGGTAATCGAACGGCTCAAGCGTATCGCTCCCACCAATGCCACTGTACTCATCCTAGGAGAAACGGGCACTGGCAAAGAATTAGTGGCCCAGGCTATTCATCAGAATAGCCCGCGCCGAAATAAGCCGTTTGTGGCCCTCAACTGCGCGGCTCTAAGCGAAAACATCCTGGAGAGTGAACTTTTCGGACATGTTAAAGGGGCGTTTACGGACGCCACCAGTGATCGCGTGGGCAAGTTTGAATATGCCAATGGCGGAACTTTGTTCCTAGACGAAGTGGGCGATATGCCCCTGACTACCCAGATCAAGCTGTTGCGAGTGCTGGAAACGGGCGAAATCACGCGGGTGGGATCTAACGAGCCCATAAAGGTAAACGTAAGGATTATCTCTGCTACCAATCAAGACTTGGAAAAAGCGATCGAGGCCGGTCTTTTTCGGCGAGATCTTTACCATCGGCTGAAAGTGGTGACCATTCGCTTGCCCAGCCTTCGAGAGCGGCGGGAAGATATCCCCGTGCTCGTGGACCACTTTATCAAGTTATTGGGAAAACGTCACGGGAAACAGATTCGCGCAATCTCCCCGGCGGTGCGAAAGAAATTCATGGCGTATGATTGGCCTGGAAATGTGCGGCAACTGCGAAATGTTATCGAAAGCATGATTGTCGTAGATTACGACGGCGTACTCGATGTGGATGACCTGCCGGAAGAACTTTTGGAACAGGGTGAGAAGGTGCCAGCGCTGACTCAGGCGGTATGCCACGAGGACCTACTCCGGCAGACACTTGCTCCTGTGCCGCAGGGTGCCGGTATTGGTTCAGGTCACTTAACTCAAGTCAACGAGGCTCCCGGAGGTCTTCATCAACTTCTCGGAAAGTCCTTAGACGAGATTGAACGCTTCTTTATTGCCGAGACTCTGAAGCTTACCGGCGGAAATCGGGAGGAAGCAGCTCGTATCTTGGGGATTGGTGAACGAACTCTGTATCGCAAAATTAAGAAATACCAGCTCTCATAGCATTTCTCGGGAAGCAAGACCGAAGGGCGAAAAACTTCTCGCACCCGCGACAGATCCCAGTTTGGTGGGTTGTGTCGGCAATTGAGGGGCAATCCAAGAGACCATGCGAAAACGCTGAAAAACTTGGCCGATTTCTTGTTCTCTGGCGATTGGGGGTCCCTCACGAAACCTTGAGGTATCGATGAGCCAGAAGGGCCCTCTGCTTCGAATGTTCAACCAGGCAACAAAGCCTAGCGGCATGCCGTATCTTTCTGAGGTCGCATGGTGTGGGATTCTGTGAGGTATGCGAGAAACTCGGCTACGATAGCATCGATCCTTTCGTAAGTAACTCTTGCTGGGAATAAGTGGGCAGCTACTTCAAAGTGACGCTTCCAGCGGTGCAGCTGGCATGTGGCCTTGAGTCGATTGCGTGATTGGGGGCTTTAGGTTGAATGCATGTTTTGACGGTCAAGCGAAGGTGTGGTAGGATGTTTTACATAAAAGTGACGCTCGGATTTTTCCCTCTTGGTAGTGAAGGGTGTCTGTAACAACCGGGGGCTCTTGTCCTGAAGGAGGTCGCCGTGCACATTTTCACATGGCTTTGGAAAAAGGGGATACTTGGGAATTTTCTTGCGGGCCTAATTGTGTTGCTCCCACTTTTCGTAACTGTTGCTCTGCTTAGTTGGGTAACCACGATTGCAATTGCTTGGTTTGGGGCGCAAAGTCCGCTGGGTAAGTTGCTTCGGGAGGTGGGGCTTCTATTTGCGGCCGAGCCGGCTGCGCTCGTAATAGGATGGGCTATCCTTCTTGGTGGGATTTGGCTAGTGGGGGTGGCTGCAACCACCGTGGGCCGGGAATGGTTTCGCCGGCAGATATCTGAAGCGATTGAGCGTGTGCCGTTGGGTGGGAGTATCTATAGATCGGTGGCCCAAGTAGTTCAGCTCCTCAGCCGGGATAAATCTGCGGGACTGCACAAGGCTTCGGTGGTTTTTTGCCGCTTTGGAGGTGGTTCGGGGGTTGGGCTTTTGGGGTTGCAGGTTTCCGAAAAGATCTTTGTGTTCGGTGGTCGCGAATGGCTGTTCGTATACGTTCCCACCTCTCCGATGCCGATGAGTGGGGCCATTTTTTTGGTGCCGCGGGATTGCGTTTACCCGGTAAATCTGGGTGTGGATGGGCTCATGCAGCTTTATCTGTCGATCGGTGTGCTGGCCGATGCCGTCGTGGCCCCGGAGTACCGCCTCGATAAGTTGACGGCAAGGGGGCTGCTGGCCTCGGAGTGCCCGGAAACACGCTCGTAGTAGCCATTCCCCAGTTCCTGGTGGACTTGCGGCAAATTTCGGAGGCGAGACAGGACTCTCCCCCGCGCTGTGGTCGAATGCCGGAAGGAAAGGAGTTGAAGGGCTTACGGCGGTGATGGGGCGACGTGTTCAGGGCGATCTGCGTTGTCTGTGTTTTACCTGCGAAAATTAAGATTTGGAAGCTCTGTTGTGCAAGTTTCGCGCACCGGCGGTTCCAGGGACGCGACCCGAAAGAATGGGAGGCTGCAAAGGGAGTAGTCTCATGCCTGATCCACGCGACCATAGGCGGCGCCGTAACGTGGTCGAAACCATCGGGCGGTACATACCTGGATTTAGGGGGTACCTAGAAAAAGAGTATCGGCGGGAAAGCGATCGGCTTGTGCGAATGTGGATTGTGGACCGCCTGCGTCAGTGCAAGCGGGTGGCGGATGGCGTAGCCCGGGACTTGCTGGCACACCAGCGCATCCAGCTCCTTCCCCACCTCGACCGTATTCGCGGTCGGTTGGATGCGATTATGGGGCGCGTCGACGGTGCCGTAGCCGGTTACAGCGGGTTCTTCGACTACGTGCGCGTCAACATATCAATCCTCGACCGGATCTACGAACACGACGTGACACTCATGCAGACGGTGGAACACATTGCCCAGCGCATAGAATCGTGGCAGGCGGAAACTCTAGGCCAGAGTGAATTCGATTCGTTGCTTGATGAGCTTGAAAAACTCAACCGTCAATGGGATGCCAGGACTCATATTCTAGAAGGCATCGACTAACCTCGCGGCAAGGCTCGGGACCGGTGAAAATCGTTTGATTTCTCCTTGCAAGGAGGCCAACTAATAGGAAGTGCGAAGCAGTGGTGGGCAACTGGTTAGCAGCTTGGAGAGAGCCTCACACTGGAATTAGGGAACACTAGCAGACCTTTGAAGACTGCGTTGATGCGGTGACTGTTAACGGTCCACCCGAATGAACTCAAAAATTCTGCAGAAAGGTTCCGGGCTGGCAGGTTTACTTTGTGTCTGCGCGGGGGTAAGAGATGGGAAAGAGATCTGCCGCGGAAGGTGAGCCAGCCTGAGGACCCATTCAACCAAGGGAGAAAGGCCGTGGGTGTGCGTCTTGAAGTGATCCAATTTTTCGACGAGTCAGGTCGGTCTTTGGTACAGCGGATACCGCCGGAGGGATCCGCCGACATTAAGCTGGGGGCGCAGCTGATTGTCCAGCAGAATCAGGAAGCGGTATTCTTCCGAGATGGCAAGGCCATGGACCGATTCGGTCCAGGGCGTTATACCCTGACGACCCAAAACCTCCCTTTAATTACGCGATTGCTTACGATCCCGTGGGAGCGATCGCCTTTCCAATGTGTTGTGTACTTTGTGGGCAAGCAGACCTTTATTGACCAAAAATGGGGGACAAAACAGCCAATTGCCTTCCGAGATGCGGAATTTGGCGTGGTTCGTTTGCGCAGCTTTGGGAAGTATTCTTTCCGGGTAACGGATGCCCTGCTTCTTGTCAACACGCTGGTGGGTACTCAGGGGAAATACACTACGGAAGAGGTCACAGCATTTTTGCGGGATTTGATTGTAGCTCGTTTGGCCGATGTGCTTGGGGCGTTTCGCGCGAGGCTTCTTGACCTGCCGGGGCAATACGAGCTGATAGCATCGGCCACGCGGGCGAGGGTTGCCGAGGAATTTGGGAAATATGGATTGGAATTGGTTGACCTATTCATTAACGCGATTACTCCGCCTGAGGAGGTACAACGGGCGATCGATGCCCGCGGCGCGATGGCCGCCGTAGGAGATTTGGCTTCGTACACACGTTACCAGATGGCACAGACCATTCCCAAACTGGCCGAGGTGTCGGGAACTGGGGGCCATGCCATGGTCATGGGTATGGGGGCCGGTCTTGGCGTAATGATCCCTGCAATGGTCCAGCAAGCCTTGACGCAAACACAGGTAGCCAAAGGTGGCCCGTCGGAAGGGTCCGGAGGAATTTCGAGTTCCGTCGGCCCATCTGCCAGCGGGGGAGCTCCACCCGGGACGGCAGGGAGCGGACAGGCTGGCAGCGCCGGCCCGGTTCCGGGAGTTGTGCCCATCAGCCTCGCAGAGACGCAACAGGGAGAAGAAACGGACCCGCTTGCTCTTGTTCGGGAAGTGGCAGAGAATGCTGGATATTCAGTCACCGACCGCGAGGGAAGCATGGAGATTGTTGTCCCGGTGGGCGCGCTACGCAAACAGGTGGTCCACGTTCGGCTACAGCCTCCCAACAAGCAGGTTGATCGGATGGTGGCGTTTTATTCAGTTTGCGGACCGCTTCAAGCCAAACACATGCTCACATATCTGCGGTATAATGCTCGGCTTGCCTATGGGGCCTTTGCCGTTCACGAAGGAACCGGGCCGCCAATGGTGGTGCTTCAGGCTAATCTCTTGGCGGACACCCTCTCGCCACAAGACGTGGCCCGCGTGTTGCCAGCTTTGGCATGGCAGGCCGATCATGTGGAGCAACAACTAACTGGTGCCGATGCTTTTTGAAGTTGTGGGAACGTAGAGGCGCATCTGTCGTAGACTTGGCAACACGGTGTGCGAGATATTTGGAGGATGCCCAAGAAAACCAAAGACCGTTTCTCCGTCGCTGCGTTACTGTAGATGAAGGCGGCTTCAAGTCGTTGACACATAAGACGAAAGCTAAGAACAAACTCACTTTGGCCGTCTGAAATCACACGGTATCGGGACAGCACGGGTGAGGTCGACATGTGGGATTGGCCAAAACCTCAAATTGCTTCCTGGGGTATTCGACACAATGGCTGTGAGGTAATCCTTGGGCAAGGACGGTCGAAAACAATCAGGCTAAGAGGTTTTTAGTTCAATAAGTGAAGAGTCATTTCGTGCGAAAGGGAGGAAATTGTGCTGACCAGAATTAACCTGACAATCGTGGCTCAGTCGGTGCGCTCCGGTGCTTTCAAGGCAGGATTGGCCTACGAAAAAGGCATCTTTTCTTTGGTAAGGGCGTTGATGGCCTTGGGAGCGGTGGCACTTTTAGGAGCGGAAGAACGATTTTACGCATGGGCGCAAACGCAGCCCGCACCCTCGGCGGTTAGCGCGCCGGTGGGGAAGTATCCGCGTGTGAACTTGTCCATCTGGTACGAGGTGGACCCGAGTTGGCCACGAAAACCAGAAAACCTCTCCTGGTCCGATTGTCCTGGGGTTGCCGTAGACAACCAGGATCGAGTGTGGATTTACACTCGGACCAATCCGCCTGTTCAAGTGTTTTCCGCTAATGGCGAGTTTCTGTTCGCTTGGGGCCAGGAGGTATTCGGGAAGCTTCTTGAGAGTAAGGTAGCACATGGGTTGCGGATTGATCACGAAAACAACGTTTGGCTGGTTGATCTGGGTAATCAGGTGGTGTGGAAACTTTCTATGGAGGGAAAAATTCTCCAGATTTTAGGTACCCCGGGCGAACCCGGCTGCGATGAGAGGCATTTCAACATGCCGACCGATGTGGCGATCTCGCCTGCGGGCGATGTCTTCGTTGCGGACGGCTACGGCAATGCGCGGGTGGCACACTTTAGCCCTACGGGTCAGTTTGTTCGACAATGGGGCGAAATTGGTGTTCGGCCAGGGCAATTCAACTTGGTGCATGCTATCGCCGTGGATTCGAAGGGAAGAATTTATGTGGCAGACAGAAACAACGCGAGGATTCAAGTTTTCGATGCTCGGGGAAACTTCCTGGCCGAATGGCGCAATTTGGTGGTGCCCTGGGGATTGTGGATGACAAAGGAGGATGAGCTATGGGTTTGCGGTTGCTCTCCGATGATTTGGCGTGAAACTGATGAGGTGTTAAGCTGTCCGCCCAAGGATCAACTAATAGCGCGCTTTGATACCACTGGACGAATGTTGCAGCTTTGGATGATTCCGAAGGGGGAGGACGGACAAGAAAAACCGGGTGAAGTCAACTGGGTTCATGCGATCGCTCTTGATTCGAAAGGAAATGTTTACCTAGGAGATATTGTGGGCAAGCGGGTGCAAAAATTTGTCCGATATCAGGAAGTTCCCTAAAAGGCCGGCTGGTCTCATTCACGGTGGGGTACCCGGTCTGTGCAGGTGCTCCACAAGGGTCTTTATCGCTGGTGGAACATCGCTCAATGGCGCAAGGTTGCCCGGGAGGTGTCCCCGGCTGCCTCTCTGGCTGGATAGGATGCTACGCCTCCTTGTGCAGCACCTGGCAAGGTGTAGAGTCGCTTTGCCGGGGGACCGCTGCGGCGAATGCGTACGGGTCTTCCAACATGTTAACCTACAGGACGCAAATGTCGCAACGTAAGGGTTGGCGATGATTACCGGTTGCGTAGCTCTGCAGTGTTTACGCGGGGGCTTGCAACGCGCAGCCACAGACAGTTTTGGTTTGGAACTTTTGATCTAAGCTGGTTCTTGTCGGGATCCTCCTTTTGGGGGAAGCGGAACGTTATTTAGGGAGAGATCCGCCCTTACGCCTTAGACAGCAAGGAAAGGACGGCGAGAGCAAGAAGCTTATGTTTTTTGTGAACCCGTGGATGTTGGTGGCGGGAGGAGCGGCGCTTGCCCCAATCATTCTTCATATGTGGCGGCGCCGCCCGCAACGAATTGTTTTCCCCGCCGTTCAGTTTATTCGTGAAGGTCATCAACAGGTTCAGCGAAAACTTCGCCTCCGCGAGCTTCTTCTTCTGGTGCTGCGGGTTTTTGCTCTCTTGGCGTTGACGCTTGGGTTGGCGCGGCCTATCGTGGGGCCAGGTGGGCCGACGCCCTCGACCTCAGCTCCTCGCCGGCTAGTTTTGATCGTGGACAACTCAGTTCGTATGGATTACGTCGACGGAAGATCCAGCCGACTGGAGCGGGCCAAGGAGATTGCTGAAAGGTTTATTTCTCGGTTGCCCTTGGGTTGCTCCATCGCAGTGGTTGATTGTCAAGGTGGGCCGATCGGCTTCGAGGCAGATCGCGCCGGAGCGATTGCCAAATTGCGGCGTATTCGCGCGGTTTCGGGAGCGCTTCCGGTGGCTGCCGCGGCACTTCGGGGTTGCGAGCTCCTGGTGTCCGATGGGGAAGGAGTTGGAGAAGTGACCGTTGTTTCCGATTTGACCACTCCCGGTTGGCCTTCCGAAACCATAGCGGCACTTCGGCAGGTGCTTTCCACTCATCCGGGGATTCGACTCTCGATTGTTGACGTAGGCGCCGAGGAGTCCGCAAACCTCCAGTTTGGCGATCTTCAAGTTTTGCCGGAAATTGCGGCCCCCGGCGATACGGTTTATGTACGCACCCTTTTGGCCGGCAGTATCTCCGGCAGTTTTACCGTCGAGCTTTATTTACGGTACCATGGGGCGCGGATGGAAGAGGAAGCTTTTTCGCCACAGACGGTGCGCACTCGGGGCGATACATTAGCGCAGGCCTGCGGAGAGAAACGCGGGATGCAGACAGTATCGCTTGATGCCGGAAGCAAAGCAGAAATTCAATTTGGGTTTCCGGTTCAGCGGATGGGCTTCTACCAGGGTTGTGTGGCGCTTGCCCATCCCGATCCCTTGGAATGGGATAATCGCCGGTATTTTACGGTCATGGTCCGGCCGGCGGAGCCGGTGCTGCTGGTGGCACCCAACGAGGTAGAAGAGCGAACCCTGTACATTCGGCTGATGCTTGAGCCTGAGGAGTTGACCAAGTTTGGTCTCGGCCGCTTCCGCTGCGAAATAGTGGGGCAGTCGCAACTGGCCACAGTCGATTTTTCTGGCTTTTCCGTGGTCGCCTTAGTGGATCCCCAACCAATCGAGGAAGCCGCAGCACAAAGGCTTTACGAGTATGTGCTGCAAGGAGGGGGACTACTAATCTTGCTTGGCGCTCAAGCCGAAGACCCCCGCAGCTGGCAGGGCGATGTGGTCACAAAACTTTTGCCGGCAACCCCGCTGAGGCAGGCCCGCGCCCCGGACGGAATCGTATTGCGACCGGAAAGTTTTCAGCATCCGATTCTCCAATCCCTGGAACCTTATGCTGGAAACCTTCCCTGGGATTTGGCTCCTGTGTTTCGGTATTGGCAACTAAGTCAATTTGGCTCGGACGTTTACACCGTGATAAGCTTTTCCGATGGACAGCCGGCCTTAGTGGAAAAAAACATAGGACAGGGCCGCGTGCTTCTTTTCACTACCCCATTTTCGGATCCGCCCCGAGAGGGGAGCTGGAATTGGTTTACCGCGGGAGAATGCTGGCCTTTACTTGCCGTGGTCCAGCAACTGTTTTTGTATTTAAGTCAAAAAGAACTGCTTCAACTTCAATTATGGAGTAGCCCCCGACTGATCGGGAGGCTTCCTAAGGATCCAGTTGGAACTCCCCGGCTAATTACCGTGGCAGGTGTCCCCGCGGGAGAATTCGTCTTGCTGGAGCATAAAGGGCGAGTAGTGGAGATTCCAGGCACACACCTAGTCGGCAATTATCGATTGGAATTCACTTCCGATGGTGCTCGGGATTTTTATGGGTTCAGTGTAAATATTCGCCAGGCTGACACAGATTTGCGCCACTGTGGAAAGGAGGTGCGGGCTGCTTTGTCCTCCGAGCGGGTCGAGGTGGTTCCCTCGCTCGATGAGCTTTCGGTTGCGAAGGAGTGGCGTGCCTCCGGGAGGGAGTTATCTGGCTATTTCCTGATTGCTGCCGCCTTGTTCTTCCTCGCCGAGTTAGTTGTGGCAAATCGTTTTTATGGGGACGCAGAGAAAGCTTCGCCTCGTCCCTGAGGAGGCTCGTGTTTCGATAGCGACGTTGTGCACGTAGTGACTATCCTCGGCCCTCGGGGAATCGCCTGGTTGAGTGGGAAGAAGTTGCCAGGGTTACCCGTCACCACACCCTTGTGGGTCGGGATACTTTTTCGCTTATCACTACCGCTTTGTGTGCGAATCCTTTCCCACGGTGGCTTTGGCTTCCTCGGCGCGAGATACGAGTTAATCGGATTGAAATGCGCCGGGGAAGGCCTACCCCCCCTTTTCAATCCGAAAGATCCCACGCTACAAGCCAATGCTGTGCTTTTGCGCGGAGGTCCCATTCTTCTTGAAGTCTGGTAGCAAAATCCGGCATGTGGGCGGCGCCATAGAAGATGGCCACATTCCGTTTCCCTTTCTGCAGTTGCTGTCGAAGGACCTGCAATGCCACCTTGTTCCGCTCGCTGAGAAGAGTAGAACCGTGTGGGCCTTCCACGGCGCGAATCGCCAACTCCACGTCAGTAAATTGTTTTGCTGCCCAACGGCGCAGAGCGATTTGCCCAGCTCTGCCTCGTTGCTGAAGCGCGTGCCAGAGCTCGTCCAGGCCAGCCTCCAGGGGCTTATCGGATTTCATCGCCTCGCTAACTAAACGCAGAAGGATTTGCCAAGCACTTTCGCCCCGTTCTGCGATGCTCTGTTTGAACTGCTCCGGAGTCATATCTGCATGGACAAAGTTCGTCGCCTTGTAATTAATCCCATCCAATTGAAACTGAAGCCCGAGCACACTAGCGGAAATCCGTTGACCCAGACCAAGCAAGCTAGAATCCCAAGGTGCCTCCCCGGGAGCAAACCGAGCATCGGGTGAAGCCACCAACTCATACATCACGGCATTGTACCGTTCTAAATGATTGTTCAGAGTCCTGTAGTATGCCGGATCGGCTATATGTACTGCTGCTACAAGATCCACCGTAACTGGATTTCTGAAATCTACCAGTCCTGATTTTGGGCCCGGAACTCCTTCGAACCGGACTATCGATGTTTCAAGGGCGACAGGAGTCCGTGAGCTGTCACGCCTTAGGCGTAGAAAGTCATCGACGGACCAACGGCGAGACCCTCCAGCCGCTTTAGAGGCCACCTGATCTCCAGCAGTACTATGCGCGTGCGCTTCCCACAAAAAATTCAGAAGAATGACCAAAGTTAAGCCCACCGCATGCCGTTTCAGTTGTCTCATCTGTTCTCACCTTTTTGTGACCATTTTGCACGATTTTTGGAGGGGAACCCCGAGAAAGCTCGCCTTCTTTAGGAAACTTACCAAACGGATTTAGTACCCAAGAATTTTGGATCTCAGTTTAAGACCGAGGACTCTAAGGGGGAAGCGCGACTAGGCCGAGCGAGGCCATTGATCCCTTTCTGCGATCTCCGCGGGCAAACTGGGCGTGACTCGTAAGGATTTCCGTCCAGCCGTTCCGGGATGTCCGATATTCTATTGTCCAAATATACTGAACAGCGGAACCAAGCAGCGACACGTGGGCACGACGGCAAACCCGTTCCGAATTGTGTAAGTAGTCACTTTACGCCAAGAGTCAAAAAGGCCATCAGATGTGATTTATTCTCCCCATGTTACCCATATTGACAAAGTACTCGCTTGGGAAAGGAGCGATGGTGGGGTGCTAATACCCCCCAAGACAAAATTCGGGCAGTAACTGTGGTGTTTGAAAATCCTGATTCAACTCTCTCGTTTCCCGAGGATGACGTCTGGGATTAAGTTTATCACTATTACCATCTAGATAGTTATGTATGGAGACGAGACACGTTTTGGTTGACGAAAGATTTAATTCGGAATCCCCGTGCTTCGTCTGGTTCCCTCGGTTAAACTGTATTTGGCTACGAACAAGCTGGTTCCGGTTTCGGAAATTCGTGACAACTGGCTTTAACCCGGGTGCCTATCAACTCATGGGCCGGAGCAAAGTTTCCGGCTTTGCAAATAACTTCGTTGCGGATGGTTAACCCTTGTGGAAGGTTCACTGGGAGGCTTGCCAGAAGACGGGGCGAAGGTCGAGGCCTCGTGGTTCGACTCCCCTTCAGGACGGATGGGTTGACGTTTTAGCTTTGGCAGGTGGGAGGCAGACTTGATGCCGGGCATGACCGAGGGAGGAGAATTGTGCTGAGTGTAGTTTGACAAAACTTGGGAATGGCCTTCGAACATACTGACAATTGACTTCGCCGGGACATGTTAAAGGGTTGGTTTGGCCTGGGATTCAGGCCAATGCAAGTGGAATCAGGTGAATGGCTGGGGGCGAAAAGAGCTTATGCCTGCCCGGCGAAGCTGGCGGATATTCGTGTATTTGGTCGCCATTAAAGCGTGAGGCCGAAGCGCCAGTCCCGGCCACCGACTGGCGCTTCGTACGGCGTCCCATTGGGCTGGGGCCGGGTCTCACGGGCCGAAGGGTTCATGGAGGACCCTCGGCTTCGAAAAACCGGGTTCCCTCAGTAGGAGATTACTGCGGGAGCCAATCCGTGTCTGAATGCCCTCGGGCTCGAATCAGTCCCGAGGGTATTTTACTTTGTGCGGTTGTTGCATCAGTCGCCTTTCCGTGCGGAAAGTTGTCTAAAATTAGTCGCATCAACTTCGCGTAGCTCGGCTTAGATCCTGGCGGTCCTAGGCCTGATGAATGACGAACATGGAGCTCCACAAGGAAAGCTTTGGAATCGACAAAGTCGTCAGCAGACACCACCCTGTGATGGTCGGAGAAGTGTTGCACTGGCTTTCTCCGCAGCCGGGAAGCGTCGTGGTGGACGGGACAGTAGGGGGTGGTGGACACGCCCGGGCTATTGCTGCCACCCTCGGCCCTGAGGGATTGCTAGTGGGCATCGATCGGGATCCGGAGGCACTTGCCCGTAGCAAGGTCGCGCTGACAGGTTTTCCCCACATTCTGGTTCAGGGCAACTATGCGGATTTGTCAGAAATCTTAAATCAGCTCGATCTTTCGGTGGTTGACGGGGTGCTTTTGGACTTGGGGGTCTGTTCCGATCAATTAGCCGATCCGTCACGTGGTTTTAGCTTTGATGCACCGGGTCCGCTTGACATGCGGTTTGATCCGGCTAGTGGGGAGCCAGCATATCGTTTAGTGAATCGCCTATCGGAAGCTCGGTTGGCAGACCTGTTCTATCGTTATGGTGAGGAGACGCACAGTCGACGGATTGCCCGGGCCATTGTGGCCGCGCGCCAACGTCGCCCCATTCGCTCGGCCGTGGAGTTGGCGGAGATCATTCGGCGGACAATTGGACGGCGGAAGGGCCATCTGGATCCTGCCACAAAAGCTTTTCAAGCGCTCCGAATTGCGGTGAACGAAGAACTTAAGTGGCTTGAGATTGCCTTGCGGCGAATCCCGGAGGTTCTTCGCCCGGGAGGACGTTTTGTTGTTCTCAGTTACCACTCTTTGGAAGATCGTTTGGTGAAGGATGCATTTCGAAGTGATTCTCGGCTCCGAGCTTTGACGCCTCATCCTGTGACGGCAAAACCTGAGGAGATCGCAGCCAACCCGCGTGCTCGAAGCGCGAAGCTTCGGTCAGCCGAGCGGTTAGTGTGAGACCTGGATCGCACCACGTACCCTGGGCCTAGCCGCGGTTAAATTAGATCAATCCCGGACTTGCGGAGGTGTTGGCTTTCGCAGAGGGCCTGTCCAACCTTTCGGCGATAATCCACGGCGGCCGACCTTTAACCTCCTCGTAAATGCGACCGATATATTCTCCAATAATTCCCAGGCAAATGAGTTGTACGCCGCCCAGGAACAGGATCGCAATCACAGTCGTTGCAAAGCCCGGTACCGGGCGCAGCCCCAAGTACTTGTCGAACCAATCTGCATAAATACGTTGCAAAAGTGTAAATACAACCCCGAAGAAGGCAACTGTGGACACCAGGAGTCCGAGCCGCGTGGCAAGTCGGAGTGGCCAAATTGAGAAGGAAAAAATGCCGTCGATTGCGAGCTGAACCAATTTGCGGAACGTGTATTGGGGTTGGCCGGCCGCACGTGCCTGCCGTTCGTATTCCACGCCAATCTGCGAGAAACCCGTCCACGCACGTAGACCTCGGACAAAACGGTTCCGTTCAGGCATGCGATTTAAGATATCGACCACCTTTCGGTCCATGAGACAAAAGTCACCGGTGTCAACAGGTATGGGAGTAGCTGCCACGGCGCGAAGGAAACGATAAAAAACGTAGTATGCCACGCGTTTGAGAAGGCCCTCTTTCCGCCGACGCCGCACACCGTAAACAACGTGATAGCCTTCCCGCCACCTTGCGAGAAACTCCGAGATCACTTCTGGGGGGTCCTGAAGGTCTGCATCCAGGATGACCACGGCATCGCCCTTAGCCTCCACCATTCCTGCAGAGATAGCAGTTTGGTGTCCAAAATTTCGGGAGAACCGGATGGCCCGCCATCGCGAATCCCTTTCGTGGATTCGGATAAGCTTGGCCCAAGTACCATCAACCGACCCATCGTCCACTACAATCACCTCGTACGGTAAGCCCCAAGACTGGGCTGCTTCGGTAAGCCTTTGGTACAACACATCCAGCGTGGCTTCTTCGTTATAGCAAGGGATAACCACGGAAAGCAGAGGTTTTTCCTCGCCCATGGAGTATTCTCTCCTGCTTTTGGCTTCAGATTGGCTGTAGCTAAAGACCAGCTCCGCCAGGAGAAGGAGCCGACCGGTACTCCGCAGCGTTTCGCTCCATTGTATCGCATTATAAGCGGTTCGGGGGAAAGACCAGCGCCCCGAACAAAGGTAACGAGTAAACAAAACCTTTAGGTTAAGGCGTTAGGCCAGAGGGAGCTACCTGCTGGAGCTTCCTGCACGGAGACTGTTGGAAATTGAGCGGAGGAAGCGCGGGGCGGTTCACCAAAAGAGTAGTTGCCCCGCTAGTAGTTTGCCGATTGGGCGCGGGCCGGGCCGCGGGGTTGGCGATGCGCATTGGTGGTATTTTCTCTGAAGAAATTGTGCTCAAGGCCTTACCGCAGACAAAAACACTTCTTGAGAACAGGCTCCAACCATCCATGAGAAGTAACAAACCCTAAGAGGAGCTTCGCGCCATGATCGCAAATTAACTGCGGTTTTGTTCGCGTCTTGCGATTTTAACAAAGTAGAGTTAAGAGTCCTCCAAGCCTGAGGAACACCGACGTATGGAAAGATGAGAATCTGGAAGGCGGTCAGCTCGCTTTGGTCAACGACGGGTGCTTTAAGGCCACAAGAAGTAAAGCCTCATTCAACGCAACAGATCCGTCCCAGCGTAAATCCAGTAACTGAAACTACTCATCCGTCGGGATCAGCGTGAGGACTATTCGGATTCTACGGTCGCAGAAGAAACTACCAACTCATTGCGGACGCTTCGGACACCTGGCTCAAGGCGGGCCAAATTCTCCGCTAAAAGCCTTTGGTGCGCACTTCCCACCGTGCCGCGGAGTACCACTGTGTCACTTTCAATAACAACGTCAATGGGGGAATCGAGTCGCGAAACTCCTGCTTTTTCGAACCGAGTTTGCAACGAAGACGTCATTTCGGCCAGGGTGGGCATCGGCGGTTCGAAGCCCACTTCCACGATGGCGGAAATTTCGCCCAAATCGCGTGCTGCACCTCGACCGCCAGCAATAGTGGTGCCACGGTTGAGCTGCGTGGGCTGTCTTTGCTGAGTGGTCCGGATCGCACTCAGTCCTTGCCGCCAAGCTTGCGTAGCTTGGTTGGGATTGGTAATGAACCCAAGCAAATTGGCGACGTCGGACGCATCAGCCCCCACGAATCGTCCCGCCTGACGTCCCGCCCGCGCGGCTCCCTGCCTTGTCTGCTGCCCCGAAAGTCGGGAGCTTAATGCTGAGCTTAGCCCGAGGCCACCCGAAAGTCCGGTCCCTGAAGAAACTCTCTGACTGGTTCCCGTCCCGGAGAGCCCACGGAAGTTAGAGGAACCCATGGACGTCGAGCCAAGGGAGGAGCTTGCAGTTCCGAACCGGCCAGACCGGTTGAACTGAGCAAATGCTTGAGAGGCAAGCAAACTGCCTCCCCACCACGCAGCGATTGCGGCGATTAAAGCCACCGATTGCACAGATTTTTGGGTTATCATGGCCTACTTCCCCGCCGCTCGGCTTAAATTGGCACCAATTAGATTAACCTGGCATGAGTCCGCACCACAAGTAAATCATATATCGGGTGCGAGCCGTTGAGATAAAATAAAGGCGAAATTAGTTTTATCCCATGGTTCTTTTGGTTTTCCGTTCTACCACCGCGCAAGTAATCTGACATACGGCATCGCGCTACCACATCCCTCTTTTGCGTCCCCCGACAGAATTACCGAAAAACAATTAAGTTTATAAGTATTTGTTGCGACAGCATTTTTTCCACACCTCGTACAACCGCTTTACGAGTCGATCGGAGCCGATGTCGTGCCCACCGTTACTGCCTCGGGAGCTCTTCCGCTGGGAAGTTCAAACGGCAATCGCTGATTTTCTTATGGAAATACCGGATTTTTTTAAGCAGGCAGCGAGTCTTGGGCTCCTGTTCTTTAATTAATATAAAAGACCCTTATTGTGGGCTAAAGCTTCCTCCGGCAGCAAATTGTCTGCAACCCTCTCGCGCGGAGCGCCGGAACCGTGTTGAAGTTCGGTGCCGTGCAAACTGGGCCTGCGGCACCTGAGTGTCTGCAAAGGTCAAACGCTTGTTTCTTTCCAGCTGCTCAACTATCAGTTCCCTTGGCTGGTTCTCCTGTTAATTAAACCCCAGATTTTGTGCTCTGTTACTTTGGAGGGCTCGTTATCCTTTTTTTAACGATCGGCATCAGAAGGGAGAGATCCGGAAACAGCCTCCTCCGATTATTAGATGGCTTTCTGGTAGCGCATCCCGTTAGGTGAAAATAGAAAGGGCAAAAGCAGTTGCTGAAAAATTAAGTGCGAAAATAAATATTCAAAACGCCACGTTCGAAAGATCACTGCTAGGTTCCTTGGCTGAAAAATTTTGTCGGTGGGTAACGGCTCAATTCAGACAAAACCGAACCAGGGTGTGGGGGATCGCGGTGTACCGCGATCTGAAGGGGTTTGACGCGTGTCAAATCGCGGGCGGGAGAACAGTTAGGCCGATATTTTGTAAGGCGGGGCCGATATTATCGGGTCTATAAAAAAACTGTTATTCCGCACCGGTGTTGCGTTTCTTTTATATCAGCATTGCTAATTATGTTTCAGGATGGATTTGTTTTAGCTCATCGTCGTGAGTTCAGGACGGATTTCCGGATGGGCGGAGACGTCCGTGGCTCCCTCGACATTCCCAGTTTTCTGTGGGAATCACATCTGCGAAAATAACCTAAGGGCAAAGCCCATTTGAAATCTCTTACGGACGAAATCTCTGAATATGATGATTTTTTTAGTCACGTATCAGGCGATTGAACGGGTACCTTGGGCCGATCGATCGGACCGGGAGCGACAGACCGCTTTTGAGACCTGCCATGCTTCGGCAACGACCGTGGAGGCAAAGGTTTTAGTTTTATGGATATGATCGGTTTTGGGGCGAAGATCCATGTTGGTGGTACCGTCTCGGAAGCTGCAGAGAAAAAGAGATATTGAGGTATCATTTGCAGTGGTGCGGAACGTTTCGGCGTTTTCTGGACCGGAGGACAAAAGTTAGGTTTTTTGGTGGGCAAGTTGTGCTGGCCTTTAGCAATTTCGACCTTAGGAGGCATTTCAATGGAGCGCGAGCTGCTGGATCGGCTGGAAAACCTTCGAAAGCGTTTGCTAACGTTGAGGGACTCCCTTTGACTATGCGGGTAAGAAATCGGAGGTGGATCGGCTTGAGGCGTTGCAGGCCAGCCCGGATTTGTGGAGCGACCCTACACGCGCTCGGGAGGTAGTTGGCCAGCTGAAAACGTTATTGGCATTCGTGAAGCCAATGACGGAAGCCCTCCGACGTTTAGAAGACCTTGAGGTCTTGGCAGAGTTGTCCGACCAAGATCCGCAGCTTGCGGAGGAGTTTATTCGCGAACTGGAAGTGTTTCAGTCGCAACTTGAGAAGTTAGAGACGCAGGCCCTCCTCAATGGTCCTATGGATGATCGCAATGCCATTGTCACCGTCCACGCACGCGACGGGGGGGTGGACGCCAACGATTGGGCCGAGATGCTCCTTCGCATGTACATTAACTGGGCTCAGGGGCGACATTACGAAGTGGAGCTCCTTGATCGACAAGATAACGAGGAAGCTGGCATTACTAGTGCGACGATTGCCGTGCGGGGACCTTTTGCTTATGGCTATCTCAAAGGGGAATCTGGAATTCATCGTCTAGTTCGAATCAGCCCGTTCAACGCGGAGGGCAAGCGCCAGACCAGTTTCGCTGCGGTCGACGTATCGCCCGAAGTCGAAGACGAATTAGACATCCACGTTGATTGGGACCGAGATGTTCGCGAAGACGTGTTTCGATCCGGTGGGGCTGGCGGGCAGCATGTCAACAAGACCTCCAGTGCTGTGCGTCTGACTCACCTGCCTACCGGAATCGTTGTGATGTGCCAAAACGAGCGAAGCCAGCACCAAAATCGAGCTACTGCCCGTAAAATGCTTTTAGCTCGGCTGGCAAGGGTGGAAGAGGAGAAACGTGAGGCCGAGCAACTAGCTAAATATAAACAGATGCCAAAGGTGGGGTTCGGATCCCAGATTCGCAGCTACTTCCTCCATCCCGAGCAACGTGTGAAGGATAGCCGTACCGGTCATACTGTGTACAACTTTCACGCAGTGATGGACGGTGACATTCAGGATTTTCTGGAAGCGTATCTCAGGTGGCGCGCCACCGAGGGAGCCAGGCCCTACTCCCCTGCCGCAAGAGAAGCCGAAGGCTAGAAAGATCAAACCGGTAAGGGGCTCCGCTCCCTCCTTCGGGCAAACTTTAAGATGGCCGGTTCGTGATAACCGTGGACGTTTTTATCCCCCTGGTCTTCCGTCCGGGGGGCGTTGACTGGGGGTAGATACTTTGCCGTGAAGATCTTTTTCGATTGCTGAGGTTCGGGCACCGTGGGGGAAGCCGCAAAATTGGCATACAGCAATTCGTACTAAACTCAAATGCAATGGCAAGCAGATTGGGGTTGTTTAAAAACTCGTTTTTTGGGGAAGCAGGTCCGAGTTGTGGAGCAATTCCCGGAATATGCTCGTTTCCTTGATCGTGTGGGGCTGGTCAAAGGGGTTAACTGTAACGGACGGGTTCTCGTTCAATTTGCTGGCGAGGACCGAGCGTGGTATGACATACCCCCCGAGGCACTTCGGGTGGTGGGGGACGCCGCGGCGCGGCCAGATCCGGGCGAAGGCGGAGTTTAAAAGTTCTCTCGCGCTTGGCGGTCGGCGCCAAGTTGTTCCACTTTGTCAACGCTGTGGGAAGCGGTAGCCGGTTGATTTGCGGACGATTCTCTCCAAAGGTGGCTCTCCATCGAGCCCGTCGACAGTCTTCCTCGCACGGGCTCCGGGGAACTGCCCGTAGGCTCATGGCGGTCATGGCCGCAATTTCGTCTGGGTTACACGGTCGAGCGCTTATCCCATACGACTAAACCACTTGGCTGCTCAAGGAGGGCGGAGGGCCTCCCCATCTGGTGGGAGATATTTTCCCAGGTGGCTATCCAGAAGATTTCCCGCAAGCTTGATTTTTCTGACAAGCGGGGCTAAACTCTCATTTTATCAGGGTTTTTGTCCTCTCCCTCCGGGATTATGTCTTACCGTACGGGGGCCCGAAGTGGGTTCAGTCCGTCTATTTTAGGAGGACTCAACATGCATAGGGGCAAGGGGCTCGTAGGATGCATTCTCTCAGTGGGGCGCTCGTCAGGCGGCGTTCAACTTTCCCCTTATTCTCGACGGGCTGCTGTGTCACTCCAATCGCTGCGAGTTATTGTGGCAATACTCTATGCGTTGTTGGCGCTGGGGGCTCTTCTTTTCCTCATACTTGTGGGCACGTCGGGGCCTCATGCCGACAGTCCTGCCGGTACGAAATCCAAGTTAAAGTCCGAAAGTAAGACCGGCCCTCCCACCGAAGCTTTGGAGTCCACCGTGCCAACGGTTTCCCCAGGCAAGCCGGCATCGCTGGGCCAGGACGCTGGGGGAAGCCCGGCCGACCCCGCTGCGCCGCGAGGTGGAGTTCCCGGAGACGGCACTTTCGGTGATCAACAGGTGCCGAGTACTCGAGGAAGGTCAAGAGGAGGCCACATGGCTCAGCCGTTCGAAGCCGACGGGGCTTCCATTTACGGAAGCGAAGTCAAGCAGGTGTCAGAGTGGCTCATTCCTATCCTTAGGGCGGCTAGGGATGCGCTTCGACGACATGAAAGCGAGTTGGCACGTAAGCAATTGACGGAGGCACTCTCGCGGACATCCCTACCGGAAGACAAATTGAAGTTGACCCGTTGGTTGCGGCTATGTGGCGTCTTGGATCAATTTTGGAAGGTAATGAGCAGCATAGTTTCAAGTTTGGAGCCGTTGACCACCATCCGCTTGAGTGAAACCGAGGTGATGATTGTAGAGGCCTCGTCGATGCATCTGACCTTGCGGGTGGAGGGGCGAAATGTCACCTACTCACTTCGCAGGATTCCTCCGGCCGTGGTGCATTACTTGGCACGGCAACGATTTGGACAAAGTCCCCAAAGTAAAGTGGTGCTTGCGACATATCATGCGATTGATCCGCGAGGGGACCGACGCTTTTCTCGCGAGCTCCTTTTATCAGCCATGGCTGCTGGTTTTGATCCAGGGGACTTCATCTTGGAGTTTCCTGCCTTTATCGATGAGCAAAGTATTGGGGAAGTGATCGAGGCTCCCACGGTCTCAGAGCAGAAAGCCGCGATGGAACGGCTTCTAGGCTCAGGCGGGCCCTTAAGTCTTTCAACTGTCCAACACGGAGCCACCGACACTGACTCGCCAACGAGCGAATCCGATTCCGGTCGCCCGGGAGGTGACGCAGAGTCTTCGGAGTCTCCAGTTGCCTCCAGACCAGCGGCGAAAGCCCGTCTTGCTCGCCAAATGTTAGAGGATATTCGCTTGGGGAAGGTCCCTGCACGCGAACGGCTTGCAGTGATAGATCAAGCGCGTGCTTTGGCAACGGAAGCGGGTGATGTGCAATTGTTGCTAGCATGTATCGACTTAGAGAAAAGATACCGAGGAATTGACCCATTTTGGGAAGCCATTAGTGAACTTGAGAAGTTGGCCCAGTCTTCCGATGTTGAACTTCATCGGCGGATTGCTGTGGCAGCTTTGAACTTGGCGGCCGATGCCCTGAATTTGAAGAGACCGAACACTGCTGAACGTCTCCTCGATATCGCTTTGGAAAGCGCGTATAAGTGCGGAAACCGAATGATTATTCAGGAAGCTCTTAAAGCTAAGAAGTTCTTGGAGGTTCAACGGCGTTAAGTTGGCAATTGCAGAGGAGTAAGGAGGTGACCCACAGAGGGTGAATTTTGAGCTCTCCTCCGCCGGATGTATCTTTTCTCACGCGAGGATGGGTTTAACCTTTTCGCCAGGATGAACTGGGCCTTGCTTATTACCGATTACTGTCCGAAATCTATTTGGCCATGAGACTGCGATTTTGTTTACGACGAGGCAACGTCCAGGTCGAGATACTGGGTTTTATCTAAACGATGAACAGCGCGGATGAGCGGCCGAATCTTACGCAACGCAAACAGCGTGGGTGCGATAGGAGCCTCGTAAGTGCATCCGGCCCTGTTTTTCGTGGAAGTTTTTTATTAAGGTAAGCGCCAACACTCCAGCCTCTCCGCTGTCAGTTGCGGCAACGATTAAATTTTCTTTTCATCCCTGGATTGCTTTGTATCCTCCATAAGAGCTTTCACATGGGCTGCGACTGAGGAACCAAGGGCCCCTAAGTGGTAGCCACCCTCAAGCACCGACAGAAGTCGGCCATGGGCATACTTATCGGCTATTTCCCGAACAAGCCGGGTTGCCTGAGCATAGCCTTCGCTGGTGACCTCGAGCCCTCCTAAAAGATCCAGCTCATGAGCGTCAAATCCTGCGGAGATGAGCACGAATTGCGGCTGAAAGTGTTCGAGGGCGGGCAGCAGCATCGTGTAAAACGTGCCAAGCCATGTTTTCTCATCGGTTCCAGCAGGCACGGGGGCATTGATCGTTAGCCCGAGACCGTCTCCCCACCCACGTTCCTGGCGAGAACCCGTGCCGGGGTAAAATGGATACTGATGAACACTAAAGAAAAGCACCGTCGGATCGCTATAAAAGATAGCTTGGGTACCGTTGCCATGGTGCACATCCCAATCGACAATAAGAATCCTTTCCAGCTTGTACGCATGCTGGAGATATCGCGCTGCAATCGCGACGTTATTGAAGAGGCAGAATCCCATCGCGCGGTCGGGCAAAGCGTGATGTCCAGGTGGGCGGACCGCAGCAAAGGCGTTCCGGATAGCCCCTGTCATAATGGCATCGGCCGCAGCGATGATTCCTCCCACGGCCGCCATGGCAACGCGGAATGATTCCTCTCCAATCGGAGTATCAGGGCTGTCGAGATAACCCCCACCCCGCGAAGATAAAGATTTTACGCGGTCGATATAAAAGCGGTCGTGGACCAACTCCACAATTTCCTGCGGGGCAGGCGGGCTAGATATCAGCTCAAGTTGGGACCATAGCCCAGTATTTGTCAAAGCTTCGCGAATGGCTAGAAGACGTTCTGGCCGCTCCGGATGTCCGGGAGAGGTCTCATGACGAAGAAAAATCTCGTCGTAAACGAGACCAGTCTTTTGTGATGGTTGGGACCGAGACATAACGCTTCACTTGCCGAGGGGTCGGCGCCCATATGATTTACTAATAATGGCACGCCGCCGTTAGGGGATTCACTCCACTACAAAGTTGATCATTCTTCCGGGCACGACAATGACTCGCTGGATATTCTTTCCTGCAAGGAGCTGAGCGATTCGCGGTGTGGCACGCGCCGCATTTTCGATCGTGGC
The DNA here is from genome assembly GCA_938084835.1 of uncultured Thermoguttaceae bacterium. Lineage (GTDB taxonomy): Bacteria > Planctomycetota > Planctomycetia > Pirellulales > Thermoguttaceae > DTLM01. Next base: position 103,105 of record CALKER010000017.1, on the reverse strand, counting down.
GGCATCCGCATCTGCTGGGACACTAATTTTCCCGCGCAGTTTGCCGTTGACCTGTACGGGAATTTCCACTGTTCCCTCTCGCAGAAAAGCTTCATCATAAGTGGGCCAAGGCTCGTAGGCTAACGTCTTTGCGTGCCCGAGAACTTGCCACAGCTCCTCGCAAATGTGCGGCGCAAACGGGGAAAGAATGAGCACGAAAACCTCCATGGCCTTCTTGGGCCGGACCTCTTCCTTCATGAAGAAGTTGACGAATTCCATCATACGTGCAATGGCAGTATTGAATGCCATCTGCTGGATATCGTCGGTAACTGCTTTCACCGTCCGATGCAGGACACGCTTTTGAGCCTCACTGGGTTCCACGTCTTGCACGGCCGGATGGAGCCGCAGGTCTTCCGCGCGCTCATCGATGATCATCCGCCAGACTCGATCCAGGAAATTGCGCACCCCGTTTACCCCTTCCATGCTCCACGGCTTGACCGCTTCCAACGGTCCCATGAACATCTCATACAGCCGAAGGGTGTCTGCTCCACAGTCGGCCACGATCTGATCGGGGTTGATGACATTTCCCCGGCTTTTCGACATCTTATAAGCACGAGCTTCGACCCGGATGGTGGGGTCGCTTTTCAAAACAAAAATGTCACCGCGTTTTTCCACTTGATCGGCCGTTAATTTTATGGGGCGATAGTCACCGACGCTGTCCTCGACAACGTCGTAACTCACCCATTTGCCCTCGTGATCCTGATAAGCAGTGTATTCCATTTCTCCCAGGATCATGCCCTGGTTGACCAACTTCATGAACGGTTCTGGGGTGCTCACAAAACCGCGGTCGTAAAGTACCTTGTGCCAAAACCGGGCATACAGGAGGTGGAGTACCGCATGCTCGGCTCCCCCCACATAAAGGTCGACCGGCATCCAGGCCCGTTCGACCTCGGGATCCACCATAGCCTGGTCATTGTGTGGATCGAGGAAGCGCAGATAATACCAGCAGGAGCCTGCCCACTGGGGCATGGTATTAGTTTCTCGTTTATACTTTTTTCCGTTGATAGTCACATACAGCCATTCTGATGGAGCCTTCTCCAAGGGGGGTTCTGGCTTATCATGGTGGGCGTCGAATTCCATTTTTGGGGGAAGGTCTAGGGGCAAATCACCTGGATCAAGGGGACGGACCAGGCCCGTCGGATTGCCGTTTTCGTCGAGCTCGTGGAGGATCGGGAATGGCTCACCCCAAAAGTGTTGACGGCTAAAGACCCAGTCGCGTAAACGATAATTGACTGCAAATCGGCCGATACCTCGGCGTGACAAATCTTCGGTTACGGCTTTCTTAAACTCCGCGGTGGTTAAACCTGTAAACTTACCTGAGGCAATGGCGATTCCATCCCCCGTAAAGCACTCCCGGCCTTCTAGAACCGCCTGGCGATCCACCTCCGGTGCGTACCCGGGATCTACCACCGGCACGATGGGCAAACCGAACTTTTGGGCGAATTCAAAATCCCGTGTATCATGTGCCGGAACGGCCATGATGGCCCCCGTACCGTAGGTGGCCAAAACGTAGTCGGCAACCCAGATGGGAATAGCCTCCCCGTTGACAGGATTGATGGCATACGAGCCGGTGAAGACCCCTGTCTTTTCCTTAGCCAAGTCGGTTCGATCCAGATCACTTTTGCGAGCAGCTTGCTCGCGATATGCTTTGACCTGCGCGGAGAACTGCGGCTGGGTCAGCCGATCAAGTAACGGGTGCTCAGGGGCCACCACCATGTACGTTGCGCCAAAGAGCGTATCTGGCCGAGTGGTATAAATTCGGAGCACATCAGGTCCCGGCTTTCGCGGGTAGCCAGTTTTGGCTCGTTCGGCAAGCCACGCATGATAAGCTTCTGCCGGCGGTTTTCCATCGGGCCAAGGCTCTGAGCCGATGAAGAAGTCCACCTCCGCGCCGGTACTCCGGCCAATCCAATTTCGCTGAAGGGTTTTGATATTTTCCGGCCAGTCCAAAAGATCAAGGTCTCGCTCCAAGCGGTCCGCGTAGGCGGTAATGCGAAGCATCCATTGCCGGAGCGGGATGCGGACGACGGGATGCCCCCCCCGCTCGCTTACTCCGCCTACTACTTCTTCATTCGCCAAGACCGTCCCCAGGGCAGGACACCAGTTGACTGGTGCTTCTAGTTGGTAAGCCAGACGATGTTCGTCCTGATACCGGCGCACGGCCTCTTCGCCTTGCTGGCGAATCTCGTCGGGAATGGGCAGTTCACTGATCGGCCTGCCGCGCTGTTGTTCCGGATCGAACCAGGTGTCGAACAAGATCAGAAAGATGAATTGCGTCCAGCGGAAATACTGGGGGTCGGTTGTTGCTAACTCCCGGTCCCAGTCGTAACTAAAACCAAGCATCTTCAATTGGCGACGGAATGTGGCAATGTTGCGTTCGGTGGCCAGGCGGGGATGTTCACCTGTGCGTTTGGCGTGTTGTTCAGCGGGTAAACCGAAGGCATCCCAACCCATTGGGTGCATCACACATTTGCCCCGCATGCGCTCGAAGCGTGCTACGATGTCAGTCGCTGTGTAGCCTTCGGGATGTCCAACATGCAGCCCCTCTCCGCTGGGGTACGGAAACATGTCCAGAACATAAATTTTCGGCCCGGTCGGTAGCCGGGGAGTTTTGAATACTTTGTGCTCTTCCCAGTAACGCTGCCATTTAGGCTCGATCACTGCCGGGTTGTACTTGGGCATCGCCGCACTCGTCCCCTAATCGGTTAGTTAGCAAAATTGTCCTGCAGCTTCAGCACCTTTGTGGCTATTCTTTTAGGCCGCAACAGATTTGCCGCTCGAAAGACAATCAAACTTTATTTATGAAGCATTTCAGCAAAAAAATTCCGATGCTTCTGCGAAAAATCGGTGACCAACCTTTAAACCAACGCGGTACCCCCTAATTCCCAAATGTCGGTCTCGCGTCGTGACGAAAGGGGTACCTTCCTCAATAAAATCATGCAACTTGCCCTAGTTTTCCTAGATCCCTCATCTTTGCGAGTAACAATGGATAGATGGCAGGTTTTAGTCCGAAAATGGTCGAGAGTTTGGTTCAGTTGTTACACGACCAAAGGGTGGTTCTTGCAAATTAACCCCAGGTCAATACACCATCATCTTTCATCACATGATGGCATTTGCATTGCCACAGGGTTACTCCGTCGGACCAATGCCTCGAATTTGGCATGGAGCCACTCCTCGGTGGTTCTAACCGAGCAATCTGCTGGCGGCTGTGGGCAGTTTTGTGGTCCCGACCATTAATCCGGGGAAAAACGTCGCCCAACCGAGAATACAAACTTCCCCCGCAATTTAGTTTGGTCGCAACTTCCTGCATCCTCCCGCCGGTGGAAGGCTGTTTTTGAAAGGCCGATTTTAAAGTTTCTTCACTTTACGAAAAACCGGTCTCAACAGCTTGAGTAGACGGACACCCTCAGGTCACCCTCGCCACTCCCGCAAACGGTCTACTATAAATAGATGTTAAGTTCGGCAGTGGGTAATCGTTTATGTTCGGGAGACTTCGGGAAAAGTTAAAGAGCTCAAATGCTAAAATCAATGTCCGATGGGGCAAGTCTCATAACCTACTTTACGAAAATTGACTGATTTAACACCGAGGATCACTGTCGAAACGGCTCTTCTTTTACTATTTGCCAACAGTTCATCGGACCTTAATTCCGGGCAAATTGCCGCTATATGGTTATATCGCACCCCCATTGCACGGAGATGAACCTTCCCGACGAAAACGAGTTCTAACCCCATTTCCACCGGGGAACGAGTTCTAACGCCATTTCGATCGGGTTGACAAGGGACAGGTCAATCTCGCCCTCACAAGGGAGATCTATCCGGGGCCAACGAGCCGAAGTTTCACCGCGATTGCTTTGGGGCCAATTCGCAGGTCTTCTACCTCAACTCTCTCCGGGGAGTTTGGATCGGGTGTCACGTCGATTTGGAGCACCAACACGGGCTGACCGTTGGCTGTTTCCCAAAAGCCAGCCACCCTGTGACCGGCGGTCTCCGATAAGAAGCCGGTCACTAGAAGCTGCGACAGCCGAGTCGTGGGAAGAGGTAAACGCCCAAGTCGCACCTCTCTGAATTTGAGGGCCACAACGTTGGGCCCCCGGACTGCCGGCTCTATAATTGCCCAAAGCACGCCGCGCAACCAATTTGTGTGGATCTCTGCGCCAATCCAGATTGCCTTATCAGTTAGCTGAAGGCGTGGTCGACTGACGCGCATGGTAGCCACCCTTTGCCACAGCCGGGGACCTTGAATCGCTATCCAGCCGTTTAATTCTTCCTCTGTGAAGATCTCTTCTAATTCCCGCTTCCGTTTAAGCTCGCTGAAGGTATTGAATGTCCGCTGGATAAATACCTCATGGGCCTCATCCAGTTGGGATTCACTCCACTCCACCCGATCGGCGTAAAACTGCGGCACGAAAGACATCGCTCGATAAAGAGCCCAGAGCGCAAGGAGCGCCATGAGAGCTCCAAGAACGAAAGTTGCAAAAAAGATCGCTAGAATCGGGCGGAGCAGGCGCCGTGCCCGTACCCAAGGCTCCGAGGAGTGAGCTGGGGGGAAGTTCGTTCTCGATCTCAACTGCCCACGGTTTTTCAGCATCCATGGGGCACTCTTGCTATATCTACTTCCGCCTTTGAAACCCGAATCATCTTTGGTCATATTCGCATTTGTCCATTTGCGCCTTGGCCTCTTCGACGAGTTCGTGCCTCCTGGTAGACCGGGGCGTTCCTTGATCGAAGAAGCCGTGTTAGCTGGTTGTGGGCAAAATTCCCGGCAGGACTTGCGGGGGCGTCAGTTTGCTCGGAACTTACCCAGAGAGGTAACGAATTGTGGATTACTTGGCGTCAGGGCGGTCCATTACCGCGAACCAATCAGCGCCTTAAGCTTATACCCAGCCCTTCGGATGCCCCCGATCAGGAAAAGGCCGGGTGACTTGATGAAAATTCCGCCGAAATCAACGGCAGATCCGCCATTAATGTTCTGAATGCACTCGCACTATTTTCCGACTTTAACAACTTTTTTGCTCCCCGGGTCGCCATTCGTCGCGTTTGCCTCTCTTCCGGAAAAATAGAGATACAATCTCCGTATTCTGCGCACGCGCGGTTAAGCTCAATTTCAACCGTGATCACTTGTACATGTGTCCTTGTAATCTGCCCATGCACGGTTGGGCTTGGCGCATGGAGGATAACTTCCGGTTCGTGTGCGCGTGGGTTTTGTGTGTGATAGTGAGTCCTCGGTTTCAGTCTCAAATTGCTCTCAAACAAGAAATTTTCGCATCAAGTGTTCGAGTTATCTTCGAGTTTGAATTCCAGTAACCCGGGTTTGGCACGTGCGACCAAGTTTCCGGGAAACTTCCATTGGCTCGGAATTCGGGATAACCTCCGAATCCTTGGGTGCGCCTCCAATGCAAGCGCAACAAGAGCAGGGAGAGTACATGACGCGGCTTTCCACTCCGCAACGCCCTCCGGAAGGGCCGCGTCGGCGGGAGAGTCCCGGGCCGACGATTCGCTTTCTTTTGGCTCCGCGGAGCCTGCGGCGGCTGCTTGATGCGCCATAGCCACCAATGTTTCCCAGTGCCGACGCGTCATTTCGCCCAACGGCCAGCCGCGCCGTTGCCACATCCTTTGCAAAATTTCCCCAATCAGGAAATTTGGATAGCGCACGAGATAGTTCGCATTCACTACAAGACGTTCGAAATTCTCCATCGCGATTGCTTTTTTCTCGGCTGCTTCGACGATTGTCGTCAAAAACTCGGTCACTTCTCCTGCCAGCACGCTTAGTTTCAAAATTGAGCGCCGGACCCCGGGGTGGTAACTTTCCTCCAAGAGGGGTATCAGTTTATGTCTTACACGATTGCGGGTGATTCGCAAGTCGAGATTAGAGCTATCCCTCCGAAACTGTTGGTCAAGCTTGACTAAGAATTCCCGGATTTCGTCGCGCCAAAAGGCGAGAAATGGGCGCATCAGAACTATGTCTGCGGTAATCTTTCGGCAAGGGGGGATGCCGACCAGCCCGCGAAGCCCGCTGCCGCGTATGATACGAAAAAGCACAGTCTCGACCTGGTCATCGGCGGTGTGTGCCGTGAAGACATATCGGGCACCTACGTCTTTGGCTACTCGGAAAAGAAAGCGATAGCGTGCCAGGCGTGCGGATTGTTCGATCCCCCCTTTGGACTCAACAGACAAACCTTCACCAGGGGGGCGCCCAGTGATTACAGGGACTTCTAACCTGTGGCAAAGTTCGCGGACGAATTGCTCATCCTCGTCCGATTCTGCTCCCCGCAGCCGATGGTTAAAGTGGGCTGCCACAAGGACACCTCGCCGATGCCAACCGAGGTGACACAGAGCACGAAGAAGCGCTACACTATCAGCCCCACCCGACACGGCGACGAGTGTGCGTGCTTCTTGCCACCCTAGCTGACAAAGGGCCTCCTGAAGTCTTTCCAGAAAAAGCTTTGTGTCTGTGGGTGCCGGCAGGAAATGCATCCGAGATTTTCACCTTTTGCACAGAGACTTTTCCAAGCTCTTCCTGAGGCAACTTGGGGGCAGGCCACCTGCCATTCATGTTTTCCTCTGCGTTACTTTTTCGGACAGCCCGCCGGGACTGAAGCAACTCCTAGTCTTCAGTCTTGTCACGGCGGGTGCGGGCTTCCCCCATAAACCTAAGCACATAAAAGGGCATTTAGCCCCAGGATCTGCGGAGGTCTTGCGGCGCGATAACCTCCGCAATTTCCGCGACTTTCGGCTCGGCCACCAACTCCTCCTTTTGCAGTGTAAAACGCCCAAGAAATGCTGGCTTTGTTTCAGCGAAACCTCGCAGGCAGAATACTCCTAGGGCAAGATGCTGTCTCAAGTATCTTTGAGACCAGATTTCCGAGGCTACCTTTTTAAAATTTTTCCCCGGGGATTTCTCTGGGCCTGACTCCCTTATCACATTAAAAAACACACCGCCGAACAGGTCGTTGGCTTATCCACCGGGTGAAAAATCTGAGCTGTGCTCCCCCTATTCAAGCAAATCGGCCTAGCCGTGAGGGGCAGAGCCATCCGTGGCGGTCACATGCCGGTCGACATTTTTGCGGAAATTACCAAACGTTATTGACCAAGTCGGAGAATCCCTTGATACTACCGTAACTGGTTCGATAGTCCGGCCGATTTAAGTTTATCTTCAGCCTCAGCGAGCGTGGAGAAACTCTTCAGGAGTTTTCTGCGGTCCAGGGCTGGAAGAGGGCCGGGTCATAATCACGTTAACAGGATGCAGAAATTCTGCTTGTTGCTGGTTGCAAAGTTGGGAGTCGGTGGTCTTTCGAAAATAAACTGGTTGATTCGCGAAGGAGTTGTTTTGATCATGCCTAGGCGTGCAAAAATTACCATTGTAGGTGCGGGCAATGTCGGGGCCACAACGGCAGTCTGGTGTGCCGCGCGCGATCTCGGCGACGTGGTGCTTGTGGATATCCCAGAGCTTGAAGGCGTGGCTCGGGGGAAGGCCCTGGATTTACTTCAGGCTTCACCCGTCATTGGGTTTGATTCCAAAATCTTCGCCACCGCCTCTTATCAGGATACCGAAGGCAGTGATGTTGTGGTCATTACGGCGGGCTTTCCGCGAAAGCCCGGGATGAGTCGGGAGGATCTTCTGTCCGCTAACGTGCAAATCGTGACTGGCATTGCGGAAAAAATCCGGGTTACGTCACCTGAGGCGGTTGTCATCGTGGTAAGCAACCCTCTTGACGCTATGGTTTACCGTGTGTGGGAGGTAACGGGCTTTCCGCATCATCGGGTGATGGGCCAAGCGGGCATTCTGGACACCGCGCGATTTCGAACATTTATTGCCATGGAACTTGGGATAAGCGTTCGGGACGTGTCTGCCATGCTTTTGGGGGGACATGGCGACACAATGGTCCCAGTGGTGAGCTGCACCGTGGTGGGCGGAATACCGGTTACTCAGCTCATCCCGCCGGGACGGCTGGAAGAAATTGTGGAGCGGACCCGAAATGGAGGAGCAGAGATTGTTAACTTGTTGAAAACTGGTGGTGCCTACTACGCTCCTGCCGCGGCGACTGCGGAAATGGTTGAGGCCATTCTTCGGGATCAAAAACGGGTTTTGCCCGTTTCGGCCTTCTGCCGGCAAGAATACGGGGTTGGTGGTCTGTTTATTGGTGTGCCTGTCGTCCTCGGGGCCAAGGGAGTGGAACGAATCATCGAAATTGATCTTACTCCGAAGGAGCGGGCGGCCATGGCCCGGAGTATCTCGGCAGTTCGAAAATTGGTCGAGCAAATGAAGGAACTATGTGCCCGTTAGAGGGCGGACCAAGATGCAAGATACGTAGGCGCATTGTGAATGGATCAGCGGCCAAATAAGGGCCCGAAAATATCTCAGAGCTTCACACGCCGGGACTCCCGCGTCTTGCATTGGGTCGGCAAGCTTCAACGGGCTCGGTCTTACGCGAGGACTGCCCTGCTAGATTTGAACTGTCAGAGCCCCAAAAGTTCCTGCAGCTCACGAGAGAGCATCTGAGGGCCTTGGCCTCTTGCTGACTTTTTGGAGCACGTAAACACCTTACGTCCGCAAAGTTTTGGAAGTAACAGAGGAATCTCTGGCGCGCTCGAGCCGAGGAAAATTTTCGCACAGCGTCCAGCCCTGGCAGCTTTTGCGGCGAATCTTCGCCTTGCGCCACCAACTTATCGATTGATGGGTATTTCTCGGTTTTACTTAGAGAGTGCCTTCAGTCGCTTCATTTTTCGGCGTCGGTAAGCATCCCGCCGGGGCTTAGGTCGGGGCAAGGCTTGGACAACATGACATCGTTTGCACCTTTTGTCGTGCTTGCCCAATTTTGCTCCACAGCGGGAGCATCGTCGCATTTTCCGCGCTAACACAAGCTTCGTTCGCTCACGCAACCGTCCCACGGTCAATTTACTCCCGTTTTGCGTCTCCTCGATTTTCGGCAAAAAATTCAACCTTAACGGCCTTGGTTGCAGTTAACGGACTTGCAACCACCTCTCCGCCGGCAGGCCACCCGCGCCAGGTTCTCACATTTTCTGCTGCCGGTTATTGCTTTTTGTAGAAATTCGTGAATCACCCGCGTCAAGTTCGACCCTCAATTGGCCAAGTTTGTCGAGGTTCGGTATCTTATTCATAAAATGGCGCAAACTAGTAACGGAAACGCGTAAGCCAGGCCCGAGTAAGGAAACTGCGTGGGGTCTCTTCAAGTTCGCCGCCTGCCCGAATTCAGCTTTTCGCCTTAAAGAAAATGTCCTTGCCGCGGACTGGCCGCTGAAAATTTTCCACAATCGTTTATGACTGAGCGAAAGCTTATGACCGGGCAATCTAACCCGTTAAACTGTTTGCCAAATCGAATCGCCGAAGTTTAGTAGCATTAGTTAGTTGCTGAATATAGTGCCGGTAGTCAACTGCTAAAAACTTGTCACGAACACGATCTCGCACGAAAAACGGCGCGCCGTTGCAGTGAAAACAGGTTGATTCTAAAAGACCATGGAATCGGTTGCAAGCGTAGGCGGGAGCGGCATAATGAGGCTGGAAATACGGCGTTTTTTTCGGAAACCGCTCCTGGGAGCTCACAATATTTAATTCGGGCATCAAGGAAGTAAACAATTCTTCGTCTTACTTGTTTGGTTGATTGTCGGGTTGCGAGGGTGTACGCATCTCAAGTGCCCCGAGGGGGCGTGTTACGAAGCTTTGCGGAACCCATGAAGTTTCCTCGATCGGGTTCCCCTGTATTTCAGGCAAAAAAGGTCTGCTGGACATTGCCGCAGGCGGAGCCCCAAAAGCTGGCCCTTTCTAGCGGGAGGAAAGTTACCGGACTTACGTTGGGGATCTTGTAAGGGTTTTCGCAAACCAGAACCAGGCAGACCCGGTCTGAGACTGTAGCCTTCGGTAAGTAGAAGCGAACAAGTTTCGAGAACGGTGAGGAATATGGATTCGAAGGGTCCATCCGCCCCCACTTTGCATCCGAACGAAAGTGAGCTTTGCCTCGAGGCATTCGGGGAGCGGGATACGGCTCGGCTTGGGGGAATTTTGGCGACTCTCCTCCCGGAAGGGACCATTGTGGGATTGGAGGGGACGCTTGGTTCGGGGAAGACACGATTGGTACAAGCCGTTGCTGCTGCCGCGGGATGTCACAACCACCTAGTGGTCAGCCCGACCTTCGTTTTGGTTCAGCAATATTTTGGCCGGCGAACAATAACGCACATTGATGCTTATCGCGTGGGAAGTATTCGAGAGTTCCTCGAATTAGGTGTTGAGGAGTACTTTGAGGGTCCCGGGCTGGTGTTCATCGAGTGGGCCGATCGCGTAACGTCGGCACTTCCCTCTCAACGGTTGGCAATTATCATCCACATCACCGGGGAAACGAGGCGGCAATTTGTCCTGCGAAGTAGCTTAAAGAACTCGCCATGGCTCCTGGCAGAAATTGCAAAAGCATGGGGTGAGGCCAGGTAATTCCGCCGCCCCCGCTGGTTTTTTCGTCCCCGGCTAGCAACCCGCTATTTAGATCGCTGTAGGGATGTCTCTCGGACTTCTGCTGTCCCGGCGGCCAAGTTAAGCGGTACCGATACCCGGAAGCATCGATTTTTTGCGGAGCGATTCTTATGGCGGGCCAGATCTTTCTGCGCACTCAGGCTCTTCGTAAGCCCCTTGGGAATTTCTGGTACCCTGAGGGTTCACATCGGGCGGCAAGGTTGGGCCTCGGCGAAGCCTCTCTGCGGATTTGGGGTTCGTCGGGAGGAGTAGGTACGGCGGTTTTCTTGGCGATTTTGATCTTGCTCGGGGTAGGAGGACTAACGGCACCCGGGGAGGAGCTTCCTTTAGTTTTCCAGACGGGTCAATTCCGCTGGGAGGTTTCCCCACCGATTCTGTCGGCTCGTATTCCGGAAAGTAATCAGGTTTTTTTCTCCGTTAAAGATCCATCTGTGGTTTGGTTTGGAAACTCTTGGCACTTGTTCTGCACGGTACGAGGATCGCCGCGCACTCATCAGGTGGAATATGTTCGTTTAGTGCGGTGGGATGATGCTCCGAAGTCCCGAGTCCTCCTAGGGATCACCGACGGTTATTATTGCGCTCCGCAAGTCTTCTTTTACCGTCCTCATAACAAATGGTATTTGATTTACCAGACGAGTGATCCTCAGCGAAAACCGGTGCTCCAACCTGCATTTTCCACGAACACGCGGGTAAGCGATCCTGAGGGATGGACGCGGCCTCAGCTCCTCTATCCTACGGGGCCGGCTCGCGTGGAACGGTGGATCGATTTCTGGGTTATTTGCGATGAGCGAAAAGCTCACTTGTTTTTTACCTCTTTGGACGGACGCATGTGGCGGGCGGAAACATCAAGAAAAAATTTCCCCCAGGGTTGGTCTGACCCTGTGGTGGTCCTTGAAGCGGACATTTTTGAGGCTGGCCATATCTACCGTCTTAAAGGTACAGGCAGGTATCTGGCCATCGTCGAGGCGCAACACGGCTCTCGCCGCTACTACAAGGCTTACCTGGCCGACCGGCTTGACGGAGAGTGGCGGCCCCTGGCCGATCGCTGGGAAAAACCTTTCCTCAACCTGCACAATGTGCGTTTCCGTGGACTGCCGTGGTGTCAGTCATTTAGTCACGGGGAATTACTCCGCACCGATGTAGACGAATTTATGGATGTGGATCCTAGCCATTTGATTATGATCTTTCAGGGTGCAAGTGATGAGGAGATGGTAGGCAAGCCCTACGGTGAGATCCCGTGGCAGCTAGGGGTTGCTCGATTGGTGGTGGCAGAAGAGGAACGTTGAAGACTCCCGTGCCGCCCAAGGTGAATAGCGGATGCCAGCACCTGGTACAAGGTGGGCGCACGGGATTGTCGGGTTTGTTTGTAGGACGGCTTGCGGCCCTAGGCTGATTCTCAAAGATGCTTGGGTGTAAACTGCCAAGTGACCAGAGCTTGTGCTGTTTCGTGGGTTGTTGGTGCGAAGTGACCGGGGTTTGCTAATCAAACAGCTCAGTCTGCATGCGTACCGGCTTGTAGAGGGATACACGCGGTGCCCCTATGACCGGGGGAATGCAGGCCCGGCAAAAGGCAAGGTGACTCCGGGGTACTCCACTCGAGGCTGCGGCTACCGCCTACGGTAAAGCAGACTGCCACCCGGCGCGCAACTGTTGGCTGAGCTTTTCTACAAGTTGACGAACTTCTGGCCGATTGACGAGGTTTTGACTTTCCCACGGGTCAGATTGGTGGTCGTACAGTTCGCGGGCCACCACGGTGCCATCTGGGGATTGCCATTCCGTGTATCGATACCGGTCAGTTCTCATGGAGTAACCCATGACCTTTCCGCGAGGATATTGGCTGAAGGCAGCCTTTTTCCACGGTTGCTGGGGTTGCTCCATGAGGGGCACAAGGCTGAGGCCTTCCAAACCCTCGGGTATGGGCAAATCACACAGCTGGCAAAGAGTGGGGTAGATGTCCACAAACTCCACCAAGGCATCCACTTTTGCTCCAGCCTTTGCGGCGCCGGGAACGCGGAATATGAGGGGCGATCGGGTGGCACGCTCGAAGTTGGAGTGTTTGCACCACAGGCCGTTATCCCCCAAATGCCACCCATGATCCCCCCACAAGACCACAATGGTTTTGTCCGTCAGTGCCAGTCGATCTAAGGCATCGAGCAGTTTTCCTACTTGGGCATCGATGTAGGTTGTGGCTGCGTAGTAGGCCCATACAAGTTGGCGGGCCATATCTTCCGGCAGGGGGCCTGTGCCTGTGATATCCTCATAAGCCCGAAGCTCACCCCAGTTGTGAAGGGCAATCTCTGGGCAATCCCGCGGTGGATGAGGCCAAGGAGCCAACGGTACCTGATTCCGATCGTATAAGTCGAAGTAACGCTTGGGAGCCACAAAGGGCAGATGTGGTTTGAGATAGCCCACAGCGAGGAAGAATGCTTGATTGCGATATTTTTCCATTCGGCTAATTGCCTCCTGAGTTGTTTTTCCGTCGGGCAGTGCTTCCTCGGGAACATCGGGGTCCTCCCACGCAGGTCCACGAACGCGATAGCGGGGCGGAGTAACGCGAAGCGGTACCCCAGTCTTCGGGTCGCGTTCCAGAACTTCAACCGCCGGTCCCTGTTCTTTTCGTAACCGGGCGGCCTCTTCGGCTACCCGCGCGAGAGTCTCTGGCTTGGCGTACCCCGGCCCAGGGGGCGACCAATGAGGAACCGACCAACTGAGCGGATCGTCTAAACCCCCATGGTAAACCTTGCCTAAAGCCATGGTTGTATAGCCGTGGCTTTTAAAATGCTGAGGAAGGCTGACACGATCGCCCAAAGTCTTTCGCGGGTGGGTCTGAAGGTCATAGATCCTTGTCGTATCCGGGCGAAGTCCGAAAAGTAGCGATACCCGCGAGGGGTTACAGACCGCCTGTTGACAATAGGCTCGCAGAAAAGTGAAGCCGCTTGCTGCAAGGCGGTCAATATGTGGCGTCTTGATCGTAGAGACGCCGTAACAGCCAAGCTCCGGGCGAAGGTCGTCAACGCAAATCATCAGCACGTTAAACTTTTTTGAAGCACCCTCAATAACGTGGGGAAACCCCCAGTTACTTGCGGTTATCACGCCGAACAAAGCGAGGGTGACCCAAAGTCCGCCTGCCGGGGACGAACCTTGGGAGCTATTACAGTCCTGGGGCGCGGTGTGTCCTTTCATTCCGTCTCCCTCCGTTTGCTGAATTGTTCCTCCGGCGGCCCGGCATCACGGGCTCGGGCCCATGAGGGATCTCGACTAAACCGATCTCTCCCGGCTTTACATTACTCACTAACTGGCTGCCAGTAAAGTGGCTTACACTTAGGTCGATCTAAAGGTATGACCTTCCAGGATATCCCGGATTAGAACCTGGGTGCCTTCCGGCCAGGAACTTGCCTTGTTTGGGCCCTCACATTTTGGCGGCCGATCGGCGTTGAGGAACAGCCTTGTGGAGAACGGTGTGTCATAAGGTAAACTTCTCGCTATCAACGTGATTAAGGAAGTCAACAGTGCGGTCCTTTGGCACAGGGCCAGGGGCGGCCACAATGATCTGATCGCTGGCGGAGGTTATTCCCTAAGAAATAAAGCATAGTCGAAGAACGTCCCGCAATTTTTGCAAGGGCCAAACCTCACGCGGCTCCGCCTCTCGGCAGTAAGTGTCGATAAGCCAAGGCAAGAGTACGATTCGGGCAAGGGGGGCTCTTTCTCCGGGTGTTTCTAACGGGCAATTCGCTCAGAATGGTCGATCTCACCACTGCAGGCTTCACGGCTTGAGTTTTCCCAGTCGCGACAGACCAGATCTGTTCATGAGGGCAAAAGGGAAATTAGAAGAGATCTAGCCTTTGGGCCGTGTGGGTGCGGTCCAGGTAAACCTTTTCCACCGGCCAGGATTTGGAGCTTGTCTAACCTCTCTCCCCGATTTTTCCTTCATAAACGGACTTTTTGCCTAGTGCCATCATCTTAAATCCTGCCGGATTGGTCTGCAAACAGGATCATGAGTTGCATGGCAGGTGCTGTGGCGTCTGCCAGCGTACGGTGGGAGGAAGCGGTCTAGCACCACTACCGCATGATTTGGTGTCCCGTTTGCTAGCGCAAGGTCGGGGGAGCCCAGCAAGCTGGGGGATTTATCTGCCGGGCCACTTTGGCCGCTGCCCGCCGGCGAGACTGGCAAAATTCGGGTGGCATGCTTCACCGCGTACTCCGAGTGGGTGGAGTGGACAACGGAATGAATCCGTGAGGATTAGGGGAAGAGCGCTTGCGGCAAACTTCAGTCGCTGCTACGGGCCTAATTTGGCAACGCAATCGGCCATCTAAAGGAACCAGGAGTCTCGGCTTAACATCATAGCCAGCAGTGCAAAGGAAGGTTTACAGGGGTAAAGGCTACGTTTGGGAGCAAGCAAATTTTTCTCCTCACTTGGTCTCTTTGATTTTACGAACTCGTCGACGGCAATCCCGAGATCTGGATAAGAACTTATGCAGCTCAAGAAAACGTGGTGGGTTTTCCTAATTGTTGGGTTTACAGGCAGCTTTTGTTGGGATCGACTTGCCCGCTCGGAGCCCATCCTTCAGCTGTACGTGGAGGGAGCGACCTATAATCAGCATACGCAAACGTGGACCGCTTATCCGAATCTGGACGTGGACGGGGCCGTAAGGTTGCGGCTATGGATCATCGGGAATACCTCGGTTCGCTCTCCGATTTTTGACGTGCGGGTCTCCGCTGCTTACCCGAGCTTTTTGCGATCTGCAAATGGTGATCTTGAGTTCACTTGGACGCCGACTACCACGGGGGGTTTAGGGGGTTTCTACGATCCGTCGCTTCCCCCGGCAGTTTCCTTTGTTCAGTATGGTCCAGCCGGCACAACGCCCACAATCGTCGGCAATCGGACACTTCCCACACATGGGATTTTCGGGCCCGAAACCGTGTGGCAAGAGTTTGCTCTTGGGACATTCAGTCTTCAAGACTCCCCAATTGCAGATTTTTATGGTAGCTTTCCGTCGCCAGGTAATCGGTTAGGGCAAATTAATGTTTACGAAGTGAGCGTTCGGCATACCGGTGATTCATCGCTACTCTATGTACCGATCCATTTCGATGCGTATGGCTACGTCACGAGGAAACATACTGGCATCCCAAGGCCTGTGTTTGCCCCGTTTTCCCACGACGCGGAGATAGTTGCAGTGCCGGCGCCGCCATCCCTTGCGCTTCTCGCCTCTGGGGGGATGTGTATGCTCGCGTGGGGATTAAGAGGCTTGAAGCGCAAGGCTCGGGCCTCCGGATGAATGGCGGCGGAGCCTAAGTCCCCAGAGTAGCGGAGCTTCGAGGACGGCAGCGGTATCCACCCTGGAGCAAGCTCAAGCCCCGTCGCACTAGGCAAATATCGCTTCGCGGGAGGGGGAAATGGGAAGAGTTCGGGCTTTTTTTGGCAAAACGACATTAGGACGTGGGGGGATATGAAAAAAGGGGAGGAGTTAGCAAGGGTAAACTCCAAGGCTTCGAAGTGGGGCTTCCTTAACGGAACGTGGTGGAAAAGCGAGGTTAATGCCGGCTGAATAAAAATCATTTCGTCTAACCGAGGGTAAGCCTTTTTGGCTCTCATCAAACATTCGTTATAACTTTTGGGGTAACCATTCGCACGCGGCCAGACCCTGGCCATCTTTCGTAATTACGCAGGCTCTGTAACTTCTCCTTCCCAAATGAAAAGCTGCAGCGCTGTGGAGCTTCCAAGGTTGCACTAGGCGATTCCAACAAATTCACGGCGAGAACCTGGGCAAACGGGTTCGGATTCAGATTGAGATGATCAAATGAAATTTGGAATTGTGAATTTGTTGATAAACATTGCCTGTTCGCTCGACCGAGGGTGCACAAAAATGATTGGACCGGTACCCCCAAGCGGAGTGGTTGCGCAGCGCGGGTGAGTCATGCCATAGTCATTTTAGGGAGGTAGATGCCGGCTTTCGGCGCGCCCTGGGAGCCGATATAATTTTGGCTCGGATGCCACTATAATTCTCGTGTGTATAATGACCAATGAATTATCTCGGCATCGGGGCGTAGCTCAGCCTGGTTTAGAGCGCTTGGTTCGGGACCAAGAGGTCGCTGGTTCAAATCCAGTCGCCCCGATTCGATTAGCGATAAGTGCGATTGATGCGATAGAGACGACGGTCGGGATCGAGGAGATCTCGACCGCCATTTTTTCCGGTCTACGGAATGTTAATAGCTGCCCCCGACAGTTTTAAGTTGAGCTTTACGGTAGTGCCAGTGCGTGGGAATACTGCAATCCCAGTACCGAGCAAGACCATTACCGAGCCGAACTCGGTTTTCTCGCTTACTCTTTGCTTTTCGAGCTCCAAAATCCGTGAACGGTGCCGGTTGTGTACAATTTTGGCACCATCTTTAGTCTTATTTTATTCCACGCTAAAGTGGTATACTGCCACAAAATAAGGCCACAAGAACCGGGGCGGGGCTACTGGCCACCCGATCGATTGGCTCGTCTAGGGGTGCGGTTAGATTCTTCACAATATTGATCAAGCTTATCCAATATCTACGTACCTCCCAAATTATGAGCAGGATACCGATCATCATGATGACAATGTAACTGTTGTCGGCACTTTTCCCGCCTTGAGCGCCCTCACTCGGATGTAGTCGACTGACTTCATACGGGTGCTGTTAGATTTCAGGTGGCGTGGGAAATTCGTTGGGAAATTTGCAGGCACCCACCCAAATCTGCTTCCTCTGGCTGACCCCAATAATGACGGAAAGTTGGCCAAGTATTTTAGTTGGGAGAAGCGTGGTGGCACGGTTAAACGGTTTTAGTGAGGAGAGATTTAGGCTGAACTTGTCGTACGACTATTTGGGACCAGGACACTGCTTCGAGGACACTACTTTTTAGGATGGTCCTTCCAACACAGCTCTCACATATGCGATATAACAGGCTTCTAAGGGCGGAATAGTCAACCGGATTGTTTCCCGAACCTAATAACGAGAAAGAAACCGCAATCAGGCGGACAAGATTCGCCGTGGGCCGAAGAGAGATGATGCCCACACTCTACTTCCAGGACGATGCCGGAGTAGGATAAAAATTAGCTTTCTTGTGGAAAAACAAGTGGGTGGAAACCGGTTTTTGCAATTGAAAGTAATTTTTCACGGCTGCACTAAGCGGGGTACGGACAAGCGGTGTCAAATGGCCTTGGAGAATGTAAGACATTATGGCTCAGCAACAGTCGATCGAAGTCGACGAACCGACCGCTGCTCCGGGACCCGTGCGGATGGGTGATATAAGCTTTTGCACCCGCGTGCATTGGCAAAGCGGCCCGACAATGGCACTCGGAGTTGGGGTGGTATGTGGAACTTTGGGAGGTGTCCCCAGGAAATTTAAGCAAGAGGCAAATGCTTGGCGGCAGTTGGGACCCAGCGTGAGAGGTTAATTCTTTTCGGGGGGTGGGCAGTGGACTAGTTTGGCTGGCAGAGTGCCAGATGTGCAGGATCGCCAGATGATAGACGGATCATGACAATGTTGTGCCGGTTTCCTAACTCGTATGTTGTAAACGTCGTGGCCGATGATCGTCCCGGTATCGTAGCTGCGGTCAGTAAGGCCATCGAGCAGCTCGGAGGCAATATCGATGCGTGCAGTCAGACGGTGTTGGGTGGCTACTTCACGCTGATAATGATCGTGAGCTTTCCGGAGCAACTGGATCCGGAAGCTATAGCCGAGAGCATTAAAAAGGCGGATACTTCCGGCCGCGGGTATGACGTAGTAGTCCGCCCGACAATCTCCCCTGACGAGTTTGTGGACCGACCGGAGTCCGATCGGTTTGTGATCACGGCCTTCGGTAAAGACCAACCGGGGATTGTTCGACGATTTAGCGAGTATCTCGCGGGAAAGGATATAAACATAGTGGATCTCTACGGGGATCATTCGGGTGACGAATTTGTACTAATCGGTCAGTTGGAGATTCCCAAATCTTGGGATATCCGGATGCTCCAAGCGGACCTGGAGCAAATTGGGCAGGAGCTGGGCTTTACGGTAAAGC
Organism: uncultured Thermoguttaceae bacterium; assembly: GCA_938084835.1. Taxonomy (GTDB): domain Bacteria; phylum Planctomycetota; class Planctomycetia; order Pirellulales; family Thermoguttaceae; genus DTLM01. Next base: position 84,561 of record CALKER010000017.1, on the reverse strand, counting down.
TGCAGCACGAGAATATCTTTGTAGCAACCAACCAATTGCGCCTCTACGCAACACCACCGGGTCAGACCAGCCATGCTGCGCACAGACGAGATTCTGTCCACCATTGAAATGCTCCATGCGGAACACCTTGACGTTCGCGCCGTGACGCTGGCGCTGAACGTGGAGGACTGCGCAGCCCCAAGTGTGGAGCTGCTTTGTCGCAAACTCCGAAATAAGATTCTTTCGCGGGCCAGCCGGCTGGTAGAAGTCTGCGACCGAGTGGGAGCCAAGTACGGTATCCCGGTCATTAACAAACGCTTGGCTATTTCGCCGATAGCTACCGTTCTTGCTGGGCATGGTCAGACTGCGGCGCTGCAAGTAGCGAAGACGCTGGACAGTGTGGCAAAAGAAATTGGTGTGGACTTCGTAGGCGGCTTCACCGCTTTGGTGCACAAGGGGATCACACCTGCGGATGCGGTGGTTATTCGTTCACTTCCGGAGGTACTTTCTCAGACCGAACGTGTATGCGCATCGGTGAATGTGGCCTCGCGGCATGCCGGCATCAATATGGATGCGGTCCATGAAATGGGGCATGTGATTTTGGAGATTGCTGAGGCCACAGCTGACCGTCACGGGTTTGGGTGTGCCAAACTGGTCGTTTTTGCCAATATTCCGGAGGACAACCCATTTATGGCGGGCGCGTACATGGGGCCAGGCGAACCGGAGGCCGCCGTTAACATTGGCGTTTCCGGACCGGGCGTGGTATGTAGTGCCTTGAAGCGGCGCCTTGCGATCGACAACACGTTGACCCTCGGTGATTTAGCCGAGGAAATAAAAATTACAAGTTTCCGTGTCACTCGGGTAGGAGAATTGATTGGCCGAGAAGTAGCGGCAGAATTGGGGGTAGCCTTCGGAATTGTGGACTTGTCGCTGGCACCTACGCCTACTGTGGGCGATAGTGTCGGTGAAATTCTGAGAACACTAGGGATTGCTAAGATCGGGGCGCCCGGTTCGACTGCTGCCATCGCTATGCTCACCGACGCTGTGAAGAAGGGTGGTCTTTTTGCTTCAAGCTCCGTCGGCGGATTAAGCGGCGCCTTTATCCCCGTGTGTGAGGATGCCGCGTTAGCGGACGCAGCGGGAGCAGGTCACCTGGTTATTGAAAAGCTGGAAGCGATGACCGCCGTTTGTTCTGTGGGGTTGGACATGATCCTTTTGCCGGGGGATACTCCTCCGGAGACCATCGCCGCGCTCATCGCTGATGAGATGGCCATTGGTGTCATCAACGATAAAACAACCGCAGCAAGGTTGATTCCCGTGCCAGGGGCTAAGGCGGGCGATTGGGTTCATTTTGGAGGACTCTTTGGCTCCGCGCCGGTGATGGAAATCCGCAATGCTGGTGCCAGTGCCCAGTTCGTTCACTTTGGTGGCCGTATCCCTGCGCCTTTGCAATCACTGAAAAATTAGTGCGCTGAAAAGTTGTCCTGTCCGATGTTACGAGCTGATCACGAAATACCTCGGTCGCGGAAGCAAGCGGAAGCCCGGAGGTAGAGAGGCTCACGGCAATTTGCCGCCTTTTTCACGTTAGGAGATACCAAGGGCTTTTAGCCCAGGGCGCCGCGAAGAAAGTGGGCTTACTTGGGCCACACAAAAAAATCGCCATGGGCTAGAGGCCACGTGATGTCCGGAGGGCGCACGGGGTTTGGTCTCGCATGCTTTCGGTCGGGGTTGTGAGCGTTGCCACTGCCTGGCTCAGTAAGCAGATCGGTTTGGTGGGCTGGATCTTGGTGCCCACGCTCAAGCTGTCAACGCAGCTTAAGGCGTTAGTTCACCTGGTTTTTAACAGCCGCCGGGACGATAGTTTCTGAACAAGTGGCAGAGGATCAGCCGTTTAAGCCGACAATGTACAAAGCGGTAAGCCAGGCGGTTTTCCCGAAGAGCTTCCGGGAGCAAGCTTGTCCCCAGCTCGCAGACCTCCGCCAAAAGAGCCGGGTTTGAGGTTTCCTCGCTTTACGTGGATCACTCCCTCAATGTTGATTTTTAAGGATGTGGGCCGCGCAAGGACAACGTTAATGTCGAGGTCAGAGAGGCCCTTTCGATGAAGATGTGAACTTATTCGTCACCTTCGCAGAGTTCGTTGATGAGATACTTGGCTGCCACCTGCCAAACTGCCTCAGGAGGCTCCAAACCTCGCTCGATCCGCTGAAGAAGCTCCACGTCGGAGGCCCACACGGTGTCACCCGGTGCCATGAGGCAAATGCTTCCAGAGACATAAGACGGATACAAGGTCTCATCGAGCAGATAGTAGTGTCGCTCGCATTTTGTCGTGGGAAATATTCGCATGTAAGGCATTAGGTCGTTGGGCTTAAACCACAGCTTAATTTCCCGCTCCGCCGCTTGGGGCGAATCGGAGGCATGCACCAAGTTGTCCAATCGGTGCCCGATTATTTTGCCCTCGTTGTCGACGATCGGTACAACCGTGCCTAGAGCACGGATAGTTCCCGGCTCCTTTTCCCGAGCATCGTGGGGATTAGTGGGGCCAACTATCTTCCGAATCATGGAAATCGCTTGGGGACCACAGTAAACGATCGCGATCACTCGGCGACGATTCGGAAGATGGTGGTAGTGAATTCTCCCTGTGATGTAATCAACAAGTGTGGAAAAGTAAACCTTTCCGCGATGCTCCGCATAGTGAGTCTCTGCCAGCCTCCGCGTCACGTGAACCACTTTCATTCCCGCGAAACGCAAGCGAGTGTGGAACTCGGAAAACTGAGAAAGAATGTACCCAGTGAGAGACAGTTTCAGGGCATCCGGTTTTATCAGAACGAGTGTTTGCTCTAACTCAGGCGGATAACTCGACATTTCGCGAGACCCTTTTTCCAATAAACTTCCGAATGAGCCTGCGCCAGTGGCTTAGAGGTTGATACGCCTCTTCACGAAATTATGGTGCCAAGGCTCATTCGAGTGTTAACCAAGGCATTAACGTCGGCGATTTTTTGCGGGAGCAATATAAGAGAGCGTCGAAGTTCTAGCAAGGCTAGCTTTCAGTAGCCTTCGGTACTCTGGCTCGTGTGTCAGCGTTATGACGAAAAAGCTGAGGTGATTTCGGATAGCGGAAGCCAAACTTGTTTCTTGTGCTTTTTAATTGGTGGGATGGTTCTCCCCCCTTAGGATCCTCGGGCAAGGCAATTAGGGCTCATGGGTAGAAGCGATGTGCCGGACGTTCGTTCTTGGGGATCCTGAAAAAGGGGAAGTTCTTCAGCCCCGGGTTTTGTGCTCGGCTCCAGCACCACCACCTAAGTTGTTTTATACAGTTTTACGCGAAGCAAGGTTTCGGTACTTCCGGGAATCGTCGTGGGTTGAATTAGGCTTGGGAGAAAGCTCCTCGTAAAACATTTCGTTAAAGATTACCGGCGGGGGTTAAACTGCGCAGTTGTTGCAGCATTTCTTCCGTTGCCTTTCGCGTGGCGGCCTGCCAACCCGCACGCCGAGCCATCTCGGCATACTCAGGCTGCCGAAAGGCAAATATTAATCCCCGGGAATTGTTCACCAAGGCGCCGAGACCGTCAGGTCGGAAAGCGGAGGACACATCAGTGGCGGTGGCGCCCTGCGTGCCATAACCGGGAACCAGCAACCAGGCGTTGGCCATCACTGAGCGGAGCTCTTTCAATTGCTGGGGGTATGTAGCCCCCACAACACCGCCGACGATGCCGAGCCCGGATTGCCCGGCTGTTACCATCGCCTGCGACTGAACCCAATCGGCAATGCGACGGTACACGGGCTTGCCGTTCATCGGGGTTATATCCTGAAATTCCGGTGCCCCAGGATTTGATGTCCGCACAAGACCGAAGATTCCGCCCCCGCGGGCTTGCGCAGTGCGGACAAACGGTTCGAGGGTATCCGGTCCAAGAAATGGATTGACGGTGATGGCATCTGCCGGCCAAGGGGCCGGACCTTCCGGGCCCAAATAGGCGTCCGCGTAGGCTTCGGCCGTGGAGCCGATGTCCCCGCGTTTCACATCCAGGATAACAATTAAGCCGCACTTTCTTGCGTATTCGAGCACCTCCGCCATCGCGATCAAGCCTTCGGGGCCGATTGCCTCGAAAAATGCGGATTGGATTTTGACGGCAGGCACCAAATCGGCCACTATGTCGATGACTTTCCGGCAGAATTCAGCAACAACGGCGGCCGTCAAGTCCCGGGAACATTCGCGACAGCTGTCTGCCAGCTCGGCCGGTAGTAAATCAAAGCGCGGGTCGAGCCCTACAACAATGGGGGATCGCTTACTCCTAACGGCGGCGGCGAGGCGGTCGCCAAAGTGGTTTGACCGGGCAATAGGGTCAGAAAGGGACCTGTCGGACATCGACCAAACCTCCTCCTTTCCGGCACAAGGGCTCAATAACAGGCGGCACGTGATGGCGTCGCTTAAAAGAGTCAATGGGGTATTCGGCCGGCATTTGGCCCCACAACTTTTCAAAGCCCTTGCTAAAGCGTTTCGCCCTTTTAACGTCCGTTCATTTCCAGTTCTAACGAATATTTTCTACTTTTCACGTCAACCGAAGTCAGGAATGGCAACTAAATTGCTTTTTTGTTCGGTTCACTTGCACATGTTTTAAAGATACTCCTACTTTTATAGGGTGCGGGGAACCGCTTATGAGTAGTGGGGCATCCTTAGACTCGCAAACTTGTCTCTGGAAAGGCCTCAGGGTCCGCCACGAGAGGCTTATTGCCTCTCTTCCCTCCGACAACTAATCACTCCGACACCTAAAGAAAGTACGTCTGTTTTCCCCGATAACTGACGGAAGCGTTCGACCCTGTGGCTCCTCCGGCCTTACCGAAGTGCCGTATACGGTACCCAATAATGGATCTCAAGGCGAAAGGTGGTGCGCTCGAAGGTGCCGCAATCAAAATATTGTCATTTCTCTCATTTTCATCTAGTTGAATTGATATAGTTTCCCTACGCGCACGGTGCATCGGTGTGCCATTTTCCAGGGTGAGGTGCTTGAGCTGACCGGGGTTTCTGATGAGGCGATACCACGGTTGAGCGATTAAAAAAGGCAGAAAAAATATTTTCGGTTGTCGAGGAAATATGGGTAGTCTGGATTTTCTTGACGTGTCCGGAAGGTCTAAACAGAATAGGCAATTGCTATTGATCGGGGTTCGGTACCGCCTTGACAGGGCTAGCCCCGTAGGGCGGCTATTGGGCCCAAAAAGCTTTCGGGATATGGGACACTCTTGACTCCGTCCTGGAGACCTGGAGTTCGTCAAACATGACAGCCAAAAGGCCGGCTTCCGTGGAAGCAATGTGCCTCATGGGAGAGTTCGAGGCATTGCGGGCCATTCTCTCCGCGGAGGTCTACGCTCCTCACCGACAGCGGCCGTTGGCAGCGTGGGTAGAGAGTGCCGATCGTCGCCTGCCCCTGCCCTTCCTCAATTGGACGGTCGGAGAGATACTCCAGACTCCGTTTCGGGATTTACAAAACACGCCCGGGATTGGGCAGCGAAAGCTCAGGACTTTGATTTGTTTGCTCGAGCGGGTGCGGCAGACGGATCCTAGTTCCCTGGTCGCGGGAGGAAGTGTCTGGGGTCGCCCAGAGTCGGACCGGCGGGATCACAGTGGCACAGAAGCCTTTGATCCAACAAGTGTCTCCGAGGTGGTTTGGGCCCAATGGCGTACCACCGCAGCCCGATTGCAACTCCATGACGAACCTCTGGGCCGGCTAGCCCGAAGCCTCCGAGAACTCCTTCGCACCTTGTGGCACCAGCCGCTTAAGAATTACTTGGAACGCTCGCTACAAGAACTCTACTCCATGCGAATTTATGGGCACCGCCGGGTGCGGTCCATCTTAGAAGTGTTCTTTGACATTCATCGGTTGGCCGCGTCATTTCCGGTGGACTCGCACCTCACACTTCGTTTTCTTCCCCGTCATGTGGCTCAGGCAGAGGCGTGGCTGTGGAGGCAATGGCGGGGGGCGTCCCAAAATGGTCAATTTCCCGCGCTGGAAGAATTCCATGCGGGTCTGGTCATGCCGCTGTTGGAACAACTGCGACTTGACGCTAAACCTGGGGTGATAAAGTTGGCTGAAGAACGGCTAGGTTGTGGGGGGCCAAGGGCGAGTATCCGTCAAATCGCTCGGCGCCTTGGGCTAACCCGGGCGCGGATTTACCAGTTGCTTCAGGAAATCACCGAAATCATGAACGTGAGATGGCCCGAGGGAAAAGAGGCTTTGGTTTTGTTTCAAAGCCAACTTTTAACTCGCGGTGGCACCGAGGAGGCAAAGAAGTTAGACGAGCACGTAGCAGTTTGTTTGGAGGTGTTTTTTGGGGAAGCACAGGGGCACCCTGCTCCCCTGAAGGGTAACAAAGCCCAGGGGAACAACGCCAGAAAGACTAAGCCCCTTGGCAACACTCGGGTTCAGCAGGGATGCGAGGATCTTCCACATGCCGCGGACTCTTTTGTGCCGGTCGATGCGGTGTTTTCCAACTCCTCTGCCTCGTAAAGTCTTTTTGTGAGGTCTTTGTCGAACTTGGTGGGAACCATTGGAAATCTTGCCTAACTTCCACTCCCCCAATGGAAGCGTTTGCATCTTCTCCCCCTTACTCCTCACGACATTTTCCACCATATTACTGACAACACTAGGCCAATGTGGTCGAGGTGGGGGTAGGGTTAGGCCCTAAGTCTTGGGCGTCTCAGAAAGCAATCGGTGAATGACAACCTTAGGCCCACTGTGGCTATCAGTCAACCTTTGTTAAGGTCGGAGGGAACGGTCGCCGCCGCTAACGAAGATGAAGCTTGACTTGCCCGCTGGGCCAGCGCATTCCAAAGAAGTTGTAGATCGTCTGCGGGGACGGTGCTCAGCTTACCCGGGCCATAGGCAACCCGGGCATAAAGCTCCGCAACTTGCCTCAAAAGCAATTGCGCCTCGGGCAGGAGGGGAGACAATCGCGAGAGAAACTCAAGTGGGGTTTCACATTCTTGGCGAGGGGAAGCGAACTCCGCTGCCCACACTTCTAGGGCTCGGTAGATGTACACTACCAACTGATCTGGGGTTAATTTACGTCCCAAGCGGGGGTTAAACGGGTTTGCCAGGTCTAAAAAACGTTCAGGCCTTGGTGGCACCGGCTGGGGAGGTGACGATTCCGTCTTCGGCCGCGGCTCCATCCCCCACAAGTTTTGCCAAAACTCCTGAAGAATCGCCCAAAGATTCTGAAACAACCGCCAAACGTTCGCCCCGTGGCACCATAACATGTACACGCCTAATATGAGAAACATAATGACGAGAAGCAAGCGGAGGAGAGTCCCCGCATGTTGGAACAGGCCGCCAGCGCTTGGAATGCCGCGCGGGAGGAGCTCTGGTCCTCGGCCCCGGGAAAAAGTAGGGCCTCGCGCGTCTTCGACATCTTCCGATGTATTGGTCCGGACCTCAGGGGGCCGGTCCATCCCTATTCCGGCTTGGCCGCGGCCACCATCCTGTGGGGACATTTCGCCGGTCTTTGAGGGCTGAGCCATTGCATCCCGCGTCAAATCCTGTTCAGATTTTTGCGAAAATTTATGCTCTGTGCCGGCCCGGTGACCCATTTCTGAGGGGACCCGCGGTTGGTGACCATGCCTTTGGGAAGCCCCGCCAGTGTCTCTTTGGACCTCTTTCCCCGTTTTTTGGGGGGCAAGCTCGGGCCTCGGATCGGGGCCATAGGTTTTCTCGGGAGTTCTTGCAGCGGTTTCCCCACCGGAGCCACTGCTCGTGTGAGCTCCCGCGCGAATTGCGAGTTCCCCCTCCGATTGAGGTAGTGAATTTTGTTCCGTAGGGGGCGACTGCGGCCGATCAAAGAATTTGGTTGCGTGGGGCGGTTCGTGTGTCCTGGGTGAATCCTTCGGCAAGGTTTGTGCATCTGTAAGAAAAAGATCGGAGGGAGTTGGCAGGCTTTTGGGGTCGGCCAGCATTTTTGGGGGACTTTCGATCGTATCGCTACCGCCTGAGCCAGCCTCGGGTGGCTGGGCAACTGGCTGTTTAGCCGCCTCTTCAAAAGGCGCTGCACCAGATGGGCCCCCCATGGTGTCCCGAGGGGTGTGGCTCCCTGCCCGGTCGCTTGGGGACGTGGTGAGCGAGGGGTCGCCTGGCCTTGAATCCGTGGCCGGTTCTCCTGGGGGAGCAAAAGGAGAGCTTGTGGTCCGCGGCGACTTTACCCAGGCAAGCAACATGCCCCTTGAGTACACGGGATAAGGTCGGGGCGTAATCCAAGCCATGGTGATCACCCCCATAATAATGAGTGTGCCTGTTATAAGCCAGGCAGCGGTGATCCCGTCAGGCATGCTTAAATGGCGGGCTCGGAGGTAACGTCGGAGATTAAGAAAGCTCGTGCAAAGAAGAAGCCCAAAGCCGCTCATCAAGTAGAGGGCCAGGAGTGTAACAAGCCAACCACGTCGCTCCAATCGGCTTGCACCTGTAAAAAGCTCTCCCAACCCGAAAAGGGGAAGTGCGACTAAAGAGACGTAGAGCACCCAGACCCCCGAAGCATGCAAGAGTCGGCGCGGCTCTGCCTTTCCCGTGCGATGCGATTTCGCCGTGGGCCGAACTTCCTGGACGGAGGCGGTTGGTCCCTCCTCTTCATCGAAGGGGTCCCCAGTCTTGGGCTCGTCGGTTTGGCTACCGGCCCCTTTCCGGAGCCATTGTCTCTGTATTAAGTCCCACAGGGGCCCGGCAGTTGTCGAGCTTTGATCGTCGGCCCCGCTACACTCCCACGTCAAGCGGTGCGCTACCCACCATACCAGTGCCATCATGCCCATATTTACTAAAGGATTTACCGGTGCCAAAAGTCCCCCGAATTCCACAAATCGCTGGAGCGCCAGGAAGGTAACCACTGCCAGTGGTGCCCCATAAGCAAATGCTCGGGCCGGATCCTCCTCAATTGCAATTCGTGTGATGAGCACCACACCCATTACAAACAGTCCCAACACCCAATAAAGTCGTGCCCCGTATTGACCCTGGTAAAAGACCTCTACTAAAAAGAACAGCATACTAGCCAGAAGCACGATGATCATTGCGGGGCCAACCGCAGTAATTACATAGTCAACGAGTGTTGGCTGAGGGCGTTTGCTCATGGGAGGACATACGGTTGACATAGTTGGGTGATACTTGCCCGGTCGCGAAGGTGTCGTGCTTCAATACCGTGCTCTAAAAATCGACTTGCGGCAACCGCATAGTCATGGACTTCATAGGTGTTGACAATGACGCTGACCGATAAAGCTTCCTGGCGGAGGGAGGCTAAAGTGGCGATTGTTGCTTCCTCCGCTGTAGGAACGATGGCTACCAGGGAGGTATCGCGGGGAATATAGGGAAGGGCTTCGATCAGGCTGTCGCCCAGAGATAGTCCCTCGGACAATTCGAGGCGGGCCAGTGTCTCTAGCAGCCGCAGTAACTGAGCGTCGCCGCGGCCCGGGCGGACAACCACTGGGGCTAAGCGATCACTGGTTGGCCGCATTTGCGGAGCCCGCCGGGCGGCATCACGCGAGCGATATTCGATTTCCCAGCCTTCCGCTCGGACCCGCTCCGCGGCATCTCGCCCGTTAGAGACTAGCCCCACTTGTTGGCGCTGTGCCGAGATGGCTCCTGCCAAAGAGGCGGCGCACGTAATGGCGAGCTCGGCCCGGGCTCGGTCTGGATACAAGCGGCGATGGAATTCAAGCACTAACGTGGCCCCCGCGATGCTTGAGGGTTCATACAATCGGGACTGAAGCTGGCCAGTTCGCGCCGTAGCGCGCCAGTGGATCTGCCGAAGCGAATCTCCAGGCCGATATTGCCTTACACCGGCAATTCGCGCGGGATCCTCATAAAGCCGATGTGTCATCCGGATCTCCCCTATGGGCCGGCGACTGGCAATGTCATAACCCTCGATCGGTAAAAGCTCGGGGTAGACAGTTAGAAACTGAGGATGGGTCACAACTCGGAACCGCCGAAACAGGCCGAATAGATCTCCGACCTCCACCACGGCAGGGCCGATCTGGAAAAAACCTCGGCCACAACATTTCAGATAGTAGGAAACAAGCTTCCTTTCCTGTGGTTTGAGGCTCAGCAGGTGAAGCCGCCGGCCATCGATTTCAAGCCGCGCCGGCGGTGGCAAAAGGGCGTGCCGCGAAAGCAGGTCCTCGACCAACATCCAAACCACCGGGAGGCGTCCGCCATTGGTTATTTCGAGCGACACATTCACTGTCTCGCCCACTTCCGCCTCCTGTCGCGTACAGGTTCGGCGCACTGTGACGTGCCGCACACTATATCGTGTTAGCCACCAATTCACGAATACAAGAAGGCCTAGGGCCACGGCAGCAAAGATCAAAAGTCCTAGCCCCAAAAGCACGATGAGCCCGACAATGAAAAGCATCCAAAACAGGGGACGCATTGAGCCTCTCCGGTCGCGTGACCTCAGGCCGTCGTGCGGCTACCGGGGGTAATAAAGCCTTTCTGCGTAAAGGTACCGCCACTTTCTGGTGACGGCGTCCGGCAGGTTTACGAAAGATTGATGTTCCTCAAACTCCTAACTCTATTGTCTGGGGTCGAGGAAGCCTAATCCAGCCGCCTTTGTCGTCTGCGACATCATCCTCCCCGAGACGGTGGCAGTCAGATAGCAAGCCTATGGGTGAGGGTGAGGCAGGAGGTGAACCACCCAGGACTCCGCCGGGCCAGCGTTCGCGTTCCCGTGACCAAGGAAGCTCAAGCATTGAGCTACTCAAAGAGCCCCTGTACGTGTGCTGGCTTATTGAGGAGCCTTACTGTGGCATGCAAAGATGGATTGGTACAATGGGAAGTAGAGAGCTGTTGCCTGGTGATAGTTTGTAAAATTCTCGCCGGTGGGCAGCTTAGGCCTCCGGATTGGCTTTCCCGCCTCGGTACCGGTTTTAACGCGAAATTTGACCCGCCCGCAATGGACCGTGGGGTTTGTGCCACCTGTGAGGCGGGGCCCAGAACGGGTAACCGTGATGTCACGGGCTGGCGCCTGAGGTTTTACAAGTAGGTTTAAAGTCGTACTCTTAATTTAACTAAAACAAGGTTTCCACAAGGAGGATTGCCATGAGGGATCCTGAGTGTGGCAATCGAAGTGGCCAAAATGCTTTCCGCTGGTGGCAAAGTGGGAGGCCTCTTTCCTGGCCGTTTCTACTTTTGTTCAGTTGTGCGGTAATAGGACTTTGCCAGATTGAGGCCGGCTGGTCTATCTCGGGGGGAAGCAATTCTCATCATGTGGCAGCTTGGGCGAGCGATGGCGCGGCAAGGGTAGCCACTTTGGTGGCAATCTCCTTAGATGAAGAATCCCGCAGGCAAGCTGCCACAACCTCCAGCTCGAGCCAAAAAGGTGAAAGGGACGAAGCAGCGTGCGGGCTGAGCCAGAAGGCCGTCCATGATCAAAAGTTTCGCTGGCGAAATCTCTTCGATGGGAAGGAGCTCGGCCAATGGGTTATCACGCGGTTTGGCGGTGAGGGCGAGGTCACGGTCCAGGATGGGTGCATCATCTTGGGAATGGGCAACCCCATGACGGGTATTACCTGGACCGGGGATGTACCTCGCGATAATTATGAGCTCGAGCTTGAAGCCAAACGCACAAGCGGGATTGACTTCTTCGCTACCACCACTTTTCCTGTGGGAGAAGAGTACTGCAGCTTTGTTGTCGGTGGCTGGGCGGGCACGGTGGTGGGACTATCTTCTATAAACATGCGGGATGCTTCCGAGAATGAAACAACGCAATTTAAAGTTTTCGAAGACAATCGCTGGTATCGAATTCGCATTCGGGTGTCGCGGCCAAAAATTGAGTGTTGGATTGATGAGGAAAAGCTGGTGGATGTCCCGCGGGAAGGTCGAAGGTTCAGTGTTAGGATGGAGTGCGACCTGTGCCGGCCGTTGGGAATTGCTACTTGGTGTACGGAAGCGGTAATTCGCAACATTCGCATTCGCGAACTTACGGCTCAGGAAGTGACTGACATCGCGGAAGGCCTCCGGTGACGGCCATGCAGTGATGAAATGATGTTCCCAAAGTGAATTGGCACGAGCACGGTCCGAAGGGCGCGGTGCCCGACGCTTTGCAGTCTGAAAGCCGCAAAAGTGATTTTGTGATGGGTGTTGAGGGTTAGTTGCACGGTGCGACTTTCCACTTCATAGGGGATGGAACTCGGATCTTGGAAACCCCGATGATAAATTTCCGCTTGGTGGTCTTCTTTGCCATCACGGGCGTCACGGCTGTGTCGGGATTGGCCCGAGGAGAGGAAATTGGCACCAGTGAGTCCGGCTTAGGTTCCTGGCACGACCTATTTAACGGGCGTGACCTCAGTGATTGGGAAGTCCTTGAGGTCTACGAATACTCCGCACATGGCCCCGTTAGTGTCCAAGATGGGTGCCTAACTCTCGGGATCGGTAATCCCGGTACGGGGATCCGATTGAAGCAACCTTTTCCCCGAATCAACTACGAACTTCTGATCGAGGCTCGAAAGATAGAGGGGTCCGACTTCTTCTGTGGGCTTACTTTCCCGGTGGGGCAGCAGGCTCTCACTCTTATTGTGGGTGGATGGGGAGGATCGGTGGTGGGGCTGTCGCTTATTGACGGGGAACCAGCCGCCGAAAATGAAACCTGTCGGTGGATATCCTTTTTGCCAGGGGAATGGTATCAGATTCGTGTACGTGTCACTACTTGCGCAGTGACAGTGTGGCTGGATGGTGAAAAGATCATCCACCTTGATCCGAGAGGGCGGCGGCTGAGCCTCCGGTGGGAGAGTGAACCCTGCGCGCCACTGGGCTTGGCCACTTGGAAGACGGCGGCACAATATCGAACCATTCGATTTCGTCATCTGGCTGAGGAAGAAGTAGCCGCTTGTCAACAATGAAAGAAATGGCTGGCGCTGTTGTTGCCTTCGGCTTTTTTCAGCCGTGGCTTTTAGGGTGGCTAGCGGCGGCGACGATCCCTGTGGTCATTCACTTGTGGAGTCGACACCGCTGCCACCAAATCCCCTGGGCCGCCATGGAGTTCCTGCTGGCGGCTTTGAAAGCGAGGCAGCGGCGACTCCTACTCGAACAATTGCTCCTCCTTTGCCTTCGAGTGTTGATCCTGGTGATTTTGGCTCTTGCCGTCGCCCGGCCTTTTATCGGCCATTCGGCGTTTTCAGGCGACAGTTCGATGCGAGTTCATCGAGTTGTCTTACTTGATGCTTCCCTGTCTATGCAAGCCGAGCACGGTGGGACCTCCTCCTTCGAAAGGGCAAAGAAAGAACTGCAAAAACTGTTGAATCGCTCCCACGCTAACGATTTGGTTAGTTTGGGGACGTTTACTTCGACCATCTCTTGGTTAATGCGGGAGGTCGTCAACTCGGCCGTTGACATGCCTGCCCAGCTGGTCCGGCTACGACCGGTCGACGCCAATAACGATTTGCCGAAGGTGTTCCCCGAGGTGCTCACGGCCATTCGCGAGACGGGTGCGCGGAACTTGCGAATTGGTACACAAGAAGTCTGGATTTTCTCTGATCTTCAAGCAACCAACTGGATGCCGCGCGATGCTGTCATGGAACAGCGATTGGCGGAGGGACTGCGGGAATTGGCCGCGGAGGCCGTGCTGCGGCTCGTGGATGTCAGTGCGCTGGGGTCGGCTAATGTGGGTGTCATGGACATTGTCCTGGCGCCTTCCCCGGTGGTGGTGGGGGATTCCGTAGAGATCACGGCCCGCATTGCCTCCTATGGAGTTGCCGCCTCCCAAACCGTGCCGGTGGCAATTCAAATCAACGGACACACGGTGAGTAAGCAAATGGTTACTGTCCCGCCAGACGGGGAGGGGGTTGTGCGGGCAGTGTACCGTTTTTTCTCCTCTGGCGATCATCTGGTGGAAATATCCTTGTCGGAGCACGTGGATGCTTTATCCGTGGACAACCATTTGTCGGCAATCGTCTCGGTTCAGCCGGCTCTGCGAGTCCTGTGTGTTGACGGCCTGGGGGCTCCCGCCCCATTGGGGACGGCGACCAGGTATTTGGTAATGGCCCTCAATCCTGGGCTGGGAACGCAGGAGCCGTCGCCTGTGCTTGTTGACGAAAGGCCCACCCCGGCACTCGTCGATGTTGATCTGGCTCCCTTCGATGCGGTTTTTTTGTGCAATGTGGCGGAGCTAACTCCTGGAGAAGCAGATCGACTTAGCCGTTTTGTTCGGCAGGGCGGGGGGCTGGTGATATTCTTAGGCCAGAACACCCACATAAAATCATGGAATCAATTGACGTCTTTCCCTGGTGGGGGGGATTCGGCCCTGTTGCCCGCGCGACTAATTCGCGTTGTGGAGGATGATCCGCAATTTCGTCTTGACCCCTTGGGGTATGCTCATCCAATCCTTGAGGCTTTTCGGGGCTTTGATCGTGCAGGTTTGGTCACCGTCCCGGTGGAAAAATTTTGGCATATGGAACTGCTTGCCGGCGAGGGAGGAAATGTGGTGATGAGTTTGGGCAACGGGAGGCCTTTGATCGTGGAAAAGCCGGTGGGTCGGGGCAGCGTGGTGATGGTGGCAGTTCCTGCCGATGCGTCCTGGAGCTTGTTTCCAAAATGGCCGAGCTTCGTGCCTCTTGTACATGAAATACTGCGCTTTGTGACTAAAGGGAAAGCTCCTCGCAAGAATGTGCGGTGGGGGGAGTGTCTCGAGGGCTTTTTCCCGCCCGAACGCGCGCCCACGGAGTTGGTGCTGGTTATGCCCTCGGGGGATCAGGAATCCCTTGCGCTGACGGTGGAATCTGAGGGAGTTACGTGGCGATATTGCCCCCGGGAACTTTCAGGTATTTATCGTGTTCAGGGGGGGGACGGGGAAGAGGAACTTTTTGCGGTCCTCCGGCCACCTGAGGAAAGTGACTTACGAACAATCTCGGCTGATGGCGGGAAAATTACGCTTGGTCGAGGGGATGAATTGATGGTGGTGCGGGACTTGGACTCCGAGCTGATCGCTCCGGAGGCAAGTCCGCACGCAGTCCGCGACCTGACGGACCAGCTGCTTTACGCGCTGGCCTTGCTCATTGTTTTGGAGGCTTTTGTTGCCTACTACATCGGGCGCAGAGGGTTATGAATTTCCTTCTAGAGACCATTGTATCGTTTTCACCGAAGCCTTTATCGTCGCTTGGGGGCGGTACTGCGTTGGGGCCGGGCGAGGGTCTTACCTGGCGCCTTCAATACGAATGGGGCTGGTCTTTGGGCGCTACGGTGCTTCTGCTTCTGATATTAGAGGGGCTTTTCGTGATGCTCTATCTTCGCGAGAGACGTCGGGCGAGTTTCCTCACGCACTTCGCACTGGCGCAATTACGGTTTTTGAGCCTGGCCGTGGTATTCTTCATGAGTTCCAAGGCGGCACTCAGCTTTTTTCGGACGGGGCTGCCGTACCTGCCCGTGATAGTTGATGACTCGCTGAGTATGACCGCCGTCGATTCCTACGGGAGTGCCTCGGAGGAGCTTTTGCGCGCAAAGTTGGTTATTTCCGAGGGAGAGGCCATCTCGCGATGGGGCGTGGTACAAAGGCTTTTTGCGCAGGGCAGTGGCCAATGGTGGCAGCGACTTAGGCGGGGATACCGTCCGCGTCTGCACCTTTTAAGCCGGCTTGGGGCAGGGAATGGCCTCAGCGAGGTTGATCCCTTTCAACTCATAGCCACGACGCAGCCCTCTGCCCCATCAACCGAATTGGGTGGGGCAATTCGCCAAATTCTAGATAGTTACGCTGGCATGCCACCTGCGGCCATCGTCCTAGTTACCGATGGGATCAATACTGATGGCCCCGGGCTTGAGGAGGCAGCACGATGGTCGCTCGCCCGCCAAGTCCCGCTGTTCTTCGTGGTTGTGGGTGAGGAAACCTCAGCGCCGGATGTGGAACTTCGTGACCTGACGGTGGAAGATGCGCTCTTTATCGGCGATCTTGCTGTTTTTTCGTGCACGGTGGCCGCTCGCGGCTTAAAAGGGCAAAAGTTGGTGGTAGCACTTCGGGAAGGTGGTAGTCAACAGGTACTGCATTCGGTGGAAGTTGTGCCCTCGGAGGATCGTTTTCAGCGTACGGTGCAATTAAGTTATCGGCCAGGCCGGGTAGGGAAGTATCGTTTCCGCGTGGAGGTGGATCCGCACCCTCAGGAAATCGATACTGAAAACAATCGCTTGGAGCGGCTGGTCACGGTCACCGATGAGAAAGTGCGGGTGCTGCTGGCTTCGGTTGGTCCAAGTTATGAGTTTCGGTTTCTTGCAAGTCTCCTAGGTCGCGAGCGGACTATGGAGGTGCGGACTTTTCTTCAAGAGGCAGACTTAGGGCATGCCGACCAAGATCCCACAGCCATTCAGTCTTTCCCGGTCCGCCGCGAAGACTTGGCATGGTTTGACGTGATCATTTTGATGGATACAGACCCCAACTTGTTGGGCAATGTGGTGCTGGAGAATCTTGCCAACTACGTCGATCCGCAAGGGACATCAGAGAAGGGAACGGCTTGGCCTGAGGAAGGCGCTCGCGCGGGAAATCTTGTTATCGTTGCCGGTCCGCGACATCTTCCGCGCCGCTTGAGCCGAACTCCCCTGGAGAGAATCCTCCCGGTGCAGCTGGTATCAACGCCAGAAGGGGAAACCGTCGACAGAACGCTCGGATGGTTCCGTCCCCGTCCCACGCCGATGGGGCATTTTTTCCCGGGATTGCTGCTGGCGGATTCGCCTGCGGAGAGCGAAGCTCTGTGGAATCGCCTCCCGCCCTTTTATTGGTACGCGGTATTGGGTTCGCCTAAGGCTGGAGCCCGGGTTCTCTTAGAGCACCCTAATGTTCAGGGTGCGGATGGTCGGCCTATGCCTTTGGTCGTCTTTCACTATGTGGGTCAAGGGACGGTCATGATCCACGCCTTCGACGAGACCTGGCGGTGGCGCTGGCGGGTGGGAGATCTGTTTTTTGCGCGATACTGGCTCCAGACGCTGCGCTTTTTGGCCCGGGGACGGTTGGGAGCTCGCGACAAACGGCCAATCGTAAGTGCAGACCGTCGAGAGTACCGCTTTGGGGAGCCGGTTGTGATTCGATTGCAATTTCCCGAGGGGGCCGCCCTGCCGAGCGACGAAGGGGTCTACGTCCTCGTCCGTACGGGGGATCAGAAGCCGCAGCGGGTTAATCTGTCCCGAAGTTCCCGGGCCTTAAATATCTTTGAGGGGGTTTTAACCCACCCACAGGTCGGCCAGCATGAAGTCTGGTACCCTCAGCCGGGCCACGAGGATTCCACAGTCTCCGCCCAGTTTCGGGTACTTCCCCCCGCCAGTGAGTTTGCTCGGTTGGAGGCCGACTTTCAGGCAATGCGTCAAGCAGCGGAGCGTACAGGCGGAATGGTGCTTCGACCGTGGGAGGTGGCTCAATTACCAGAGGTGCTGCCTCAGGGTCCCAGCCTACCTATAGAGGCACTTCCTTCCCGACCGATCTGGAATTGGTGGCCCATTGTTCTTCTTTTAGTTGCCCTCCTTTCTGTGGAATGGATGCTCCGCAAATTAATGGGAATGGCGTAAAATCCAGGAGGAAGCAAGCGGAAGCTAACCGCGAAAAGATGAAAAGCTCGATCACAACGGGGGGCGTTGTGGCGGTTTTGCTGGGGATAAGACACCGTTTAGCCTGGTTCTTTAGGCCGGGCGTGCGTTTTCCCGCGGCAGACGTGCTTTTTGAGGTGGCTTACTAACTGGCGAGTAATGGTTCTTTCGGAAGCAATCAAGCGGCAGTTATCGTAAAGATCCGGGCGGAGTGTAGGAAGCTCAGCCTTCCGGGCTTGGTTCAATAATTCAGGCGGAGTCAGACCTGTGCGCTTTTCGTTCTTTCCCGCCATTTTTTCGCACGTTTTCGGTCTTAAGCGGGGGGCTCGGAGCTTCGACCAGATTGGTCCGGATTCGCCTTGGTTGGTGCATCCGGTGGCGGTGGAGGTTCGGCGGCTGCGAAACCGCTTGGTCTGGATACTTTTTGCGGGCCAAGTTCTTTCCACCGCGGCACTGATTGTCGCTTTGGGTATCGCCGCAGCAGGGGTGGATTTTCTTCTTCAAGTGAATGATAGGCTTCTGCGGCTGGTACTTGCGGGGAGTTGGTGGGCGGGGGTCAGTCTCCTGATGTACACGCGGCTGGTTCCCCTCCTTTTGACTCGGGTCGGGGAGGTTTCCTTATCGCGACTGATGGAACAGTACTTCCCGCAGCTTCAAGGACAGCTTGCGGCGGCTGTCGATTTTGCTCTTCAGCGGGAATCGGTAGCAGCAACGGGTTCGCGGGAGCTGCGGCAAGCGGTGATGGCCACCGCTTGGGAGGCTTTGCGAAAAGCGGAATGTGATCGTGCCGTAAGGCGCGACGCATTGTGGCAAGGCGCCATCGTGCTGGTGACTGCATTAACCGTTGTGGGGCTATTTGCATTGGCCGCGCCGGCTGCGGTGGCCACCGGTGCTAAGCGGTTGCTCCTTCCGTGGGTTGACGTCTCTTGGCCGCAACGATTTCACCTGGTGGTGCTTCGCCCTGTGCAGGAGGTAGCCCGCGGCAGTGATTTCGAGGTGGAGATTGTAGATCGTGACGGGAAACGCTTGCCCTCGGGGGGTAAAGCGTGGTTCCAGTGGGTTGCGCCCGATGGAAAGACCGTCACCGAAGTGGTGCCCCTTGTGTTCGTTGAGTCGCGCACGGCCCAACGGCGGCTCGGCCGAGGGGACGATCCACGCCTGGCCAACGGGATGTGGATCGCGCGGCGGGAAAAGGTGGATCGGCCTTTTTTCTTTCGCGTGGAAGCAGGCGACGATCGATCCATGCCCTGGTTTTTTGTCAACATTACTTTAGCTCCGGGGCTGCGGTCGCTAGAGGCCCAGATTATGCCGCCAGAATACACTGGCTGGAAACCGTGGCGGAGCCGGCCTCCGCTAGCGGCGCTTGAGGGTAGTCGCATCAATCTTGTTGCCGAGGCTACTAAGCCGCTGCGCTCGGCCAGCGTGCACATCGGAAACATCGGAACTTTCCCTGCCTCAGTTGACGAGGGAAACCAGCTGACGGCGGAGTTTATTGCCCAACAAACAACTAGCTTTTGGATAGAGCTTTTGGACATCGCCGGGTTGAAAGGAGGCGAAGAGGATCGGTGGCAACTGCGTGTATTTGCGGATAATCCCCCGGTCGTGGCGTGGGCAGTTCCTCGCGCTTTGGTGCCTTTAAGCTCTGCCGGCCGTTTGGCACTGGCCGGAGAAGCTGGGGATGACCTGGGCTTGCGGCGAATTGAGCTTTCGTTCCGAAAAGGAGACGAAACGGTCGTTACCCTTCCTGTTTATGAGGGACCGCCTTTTCCACCTTCGCCGGACGAAGAGTTTTTCACCAGAGGTCCGACTGCCTTCAAGCAACCTTTTACTGTCAATGAACCTGTAAGCTCTTTGCCGGTGCAAAGGGGGGAACGGCTCACGGTTGTCGCCATTGCCGAAGATCACCGGGGGCAGCGGGGGGAAAGCCCGCCGTTGGTGTTGGAGGTCCTCTCTACAGAGGAGCTTTTGGCCCAGATTCTTGCGCAAGAGCAAGGGCTGCTTTCCGAGCTGCAGCGCGCTTTGGAGGTTGAAGTGTCGGCCCAAAAACTCACCCAGCAGGCGGCCAAATCGCTGGGAGGAGACAGGTCACTTGTAAGTGCTACCGCACCTATCGTAGAAGGCGCCTTGTGGACCCAGCGGGAGGTCCGGCGGATTTTGGTAGGTTCCTCCGAGGGAGTATTGGCGCGGGTTGAGGGGTTATTGAGGATTGTCCAGGAAAATGCCCTCGAAGGCTCGGCGGTCAGTGGCCGACTCGGTCACCTTTTCCGGCAACTCAAGTCGCTGGAAGCGGGTCCCTTGCAGGACAGTGAATTTCGACTTCTTGCGGCAATTCGCCATCTTGGTTGGTTGACCAAAGAAGGAAGCTCGGCCCAGCTCATCACCCAGAGGATGCACGATTGTAAACAAGATCTCGGACAGGCTGAAGCTCTCCAACAGCAGGTTATCGACCAACTGGTAGAAATGATAGCGGCCATTTCGGCCCAGGATAAGCTTCGGCGCTTGCAGCAAGAGCTTGGCGAGCTAATCCGTCACCAGCTTGAAATCTTTCATCGCACACAAAATCAGGCGCGGAACACCGCAGGCAAATCATTGGAGAGTTTATCCCCGGCCGAGCGCTCAGAATTGCAAAGTATCGCGCAACACCAACGATCGCTCGCCGAGCAGTTTGGGCGATTTGCTACCGGCCTACGCGAGTGGGCCGATCAACTCCTCAAAAGAGGCGAAGCGGAGGCGAAGGCGGCCGAAGCAGCTGCCGCAAAAACTGTCGAAGTGGAATCCCGCGGTATCTTTAGTCAAGCTGTAAAGGATATCGCTGAAAACCGCCTCGGCCAAGCGCTTGCCCAACAGCACCAGGTATTGAGGGATCTTAAAGAGCTTTCCGAGCTTTTGTCGATGCCACAGCATCGTCAGGACTTATCTGCGCCGGGAGCGGGGGCCAATTTCCTTCAGGCCGTTGAGGATCTTTGGCAGAAGCAAAGAGAAATTCGGGAGGAATTTGCGGCGGCAGCGGCGCTGGAGGAAAAATTCCGGAGGCAAGAACTTTGGCAAACCGCAGACCTCCAGGATTCCTTGCGGGAAAAGGTGACGCAACTACGGGATAGTCTCCAAGCGGAGACGCAAGCTGTGTGGGAAGACTTGCTCAACCAGGCTGAGCAATCGATGGCAGAAGCAGCCGCCCACGCAAGGAGGGACGAACCGAGCGGGGCCCTCGCTCAGGCAGAATTGGCCGAGAAATTACTCAATCAGCTGAGGCAGCAAGCCAATTCAGGCCAAACCGATCCAGTTTTGGCTGCGGCAGCGGAACTCCTGGGACAGATCGTTCAAAAGCTCATTCAGGTGGAAAAGGCGCAGCATGCGCTTGCCGAGCAGACGGTTAGTGTTCACGATCGCCTAGCGCGGCTTGGCAACTTGGGGCGCAATGAAAAACGCCTGTTACTTCAGCTGGCCGAGGAGCAGGGCGCGGTGGCCGGCGAGATCGCATCGCTGCTCGTGCCGCCAGAGGCCGCTCTCCTACGCATCACGCTTCGTGATGTTCACAAGGCAATGGCCACGGCCGAACAAAACCTCCGGCGTTGGGATACTGGTCCTGCAACGCAAGAGGAACAGCGGCGAGCTATCGTGTTACTTCGCTCGGTCCTGGCCTCGTTGGTTCCATCAGAGGAGACCACTACCCAGGCTGCCGCGGAGTCCTCCTCTCCGTCCGCTTCGCAAGTTGCAAGGACTCCCTCCGATCAGGAATCTCCCGAAGGGAATCCCTACTTCCTCGTGGAGCTGCGCCTCATCCGCAACTTACAGGCAGCTGTTCACGCGGAAACGGTGGCCCTCGTGGAACGCTTCGGTCCAGCCGAAAATTGGCCAGAAAGTGTTCAACTCCAAGCGGAAAATCTGCGTCAACAGCAGGAGCGGATGGCCGAGTTATTCTTGGAACTCTTGAAGTCGGCGGCCTTTCCAACCTTGCAATTTCCGCCAGAGATTGAGGAGGCTCCAAACGGTGTCCTTAAATGATCCTCGCACCGTCAACAACATGGTGGGTAAGGCACATGGCGGGATGCCACCCCTGTGCCCTACAAGGATCGCATCGAGGCAGAGACTCCGCACTGAATGGCACGTGGCGTTGATGGTGTATACTGGCTGGATATTAATGTGTACTTCGGAGTTCGTGTACAGTCAAGTTTCCCAATCTGCTGAGCGGGACGGGACGGTGTTCTCGGGAAGCCTGCCGGCTCATGTCTCCTCAAGCGAAAGACCTGGGGAGATGAGTGCCATTGTCGATATTTTCTTTCAAATGAGGTTGGCTGGGCGATTAATGGAGCAGAGAGACTGGCAAAAGACTCTCACGGTTCAGGAGCAAATTATCGCTCGTTTGGACGAGCTTCTGAGGCACAATCAACCCTCGGCCCCCCCACCCGCGACGTCGCCGATGCCTGAGCCGGAGGCCAGTTCCCAACAGCAGGATGTTCAGTCGGCTAAGCCATCGGAGCAGGCTCAGTCGCCTGCCTCCGGCGAGGTGAACGATGGGCAAACTCAGCAAACAGTTGATCATTGGCAGGAAGTTCGTTCCGTCTTACGGGGGCTCTGGGGTCAGCTGCCGGATCGGCTGCGGTCCCAGATCCCGGAAACTTTGGCTGAGGAATTCCTTCCGCGTTACGCTCCGCTTATTCGCCAGTACTACAGACGCTTAGCGGAACTGGAGGTTCGGTAGTTCCTGCCTCGCGATTTTCCTGGCCACATGTGGCCTGAGGCCGCGACCTTAAAAGCGCTCTACTCTTCTGCCCCACAGCAGGGTTCTCCCGCGAGAGGGGGGACATTTGTAGGCTCAAGCCAGCGGAAAAGCCAAAGAGGTGAACTTTCCCCGATCTTTTGTAGTTCTATCGTGCCGGAAAGCTTTTTGCCCCAGATATGGATACGAACTTTTTCCGGCTGGCTTTGGGAACAAAAGCGATATCGACCGGTGTCCCACTGCTTGACAGTTCCTCGGCCGGCAGAGATCGGGCCTTCGTATTCGAGGTAAATAGCGCGGTGCGGGGCAAGTTCGTTGGCATGTAATTGTGTTTGTGGTTTCGGCTCCGCCGGTAAGGACCAGGTGCGCAGGTGTTCGTGCTCTTCAAGCATGAAGTCCCAATGGATACCCGCTGACGTTTGATGTTCTAGCACGACAAACCGCGGCATCGGATTCGTTCTGGCAAACGGGTATTGCCGCTTGCAAGTCTGCTAATTCCTGAGCAAGTCTATTAATCCATCGTCATTTAGAAGTCTTGACCACCCACCCGTTTAGTATGCCGGAAAAAGCACCTGGTGCAGAGACGCGGATTCTTCGGAACTTCAGATCTGAGGTGATTTCACTTCGTACAGTAAGAACTCTATCTTAGGAAACAGCTTGCGTTAAACTCAAGAAGATCCAGCTCCCGTTTGCTGTGGAGCATTCTCAAGTTTAGTCCTAGGGTGTTCATAGGGTGGTAAACATTGACATGCTATTTTCCAAGGAAGCCGAATCGCCCCGCTTCTTAGGGCCGTGGTAGTCGGAGGTATGCGGATATCATCTTTTGACAACGGGACAACGCGAGCTTTGATTCGACTTGACAGTCGGGGCGGGGAGGGAATCCTGTGCTTCGCGATGGCCCCGATCGCTTTTTCGCAGAAAATTTATTACCCGCTAGAGCAAGAGGGACTTGACAAACCGGAGTTTTTCACTATCGACCTTTTGACTGCCGCCGAAGCGCCTGGGCGAGATTGGCAAGCGTTAGTAAGCCCGCAAAAAGATCGACCGATGCTGACACCCTAAGGAGCCGAAGTGATAACGAGGGGGACCTTAAACGTTTGTGGGGTGGCTCGCCCTACGAAGCTAACTTCCACTTGGAGCTCACAAGTGGCCGGTTTCAGCGCTTGCACAGCTACGCGATACTCTGCTGAAGATCCCGGGGCCATGTGTGTCAATGCAGGAAATTGCACGAGCGAATCTTGAAACATAGGATCTTCGGCTCCCGGCGGCCCGAATGTTCCGAATTTGATCCGCTGTACTTCGGGCGGTAACCGGACCTGGAGGCGAACTTGGGTAACTGGTACTGACCCCGTATTAACCAATTGTACGAGGAGGGTGGTCCGCTGGCCGACACTCACCTCCTCGCGGAGGAGCCGTGCTCGAACTTGGATTGGAGAATCTTTCGCCTCCGTGGCTGGCGGGGGTATGGCGGCGCCTGTTTGTAGGGATCCTATTACGCCGGTGGGCCCTGGGGGAGGTAGCCCACCAGATGGCTCGGGACCCAACGATCCCCGACCTTCCTGCAGCGTGACGCACCGCTTTTCGGAAAGGCGGGCCCCGTCGGCGGTCATCGCCTCTACTGTTAAACAGGCACTGGGCGTGGACTTCTGTGCCACACACTGGAGGCGATACTGAACTGTTTGGTTGCTTGCAATACTATCTCGTCGCCATACAAAAGGCGCGACAGGTTCGCCCGGACGACGGGGTTCAAACCCCCCACTTGCAAACTTAGGCACCAGTTCCGGATCAAGCTTGCAGCTCAGTTGAATTCCTTCCACTGGCTTCGTGCCCGAGTTGGCCAGCTCGATCACAAATTCCACCATTTCCCCTACTTGTGCTAACTGGGGACCGAGCACCCTCAATTGGAGCGGAGTTGGGGGAATGAGCCCAGTTCCTGGAGTGATTTGGCCAACTGATGGCGCCTGGCCAGGTGGCTGTCCCGGTGCAGTTGGCCCTGCAGCGGGCTGAATCTGTACACACTCTTGCGAACTGGCCAACACGCTTGTCCCGCTAAGCACTTGGATTTCCACACAGTGTCGGCCCGACTGAACGGCCACAAACTCTACGCCGATCTGCTGAGTTTCCCCGGGTTGGAGGGCCTGGCCAAGGTCCCGCTCAATGGGGCTGGGAGCGGCCGCGTGACGTAGACCAGTATCAAATCGAGCTCTCAAAACTAATCCGGGTAAAGGTGTGGTGCCACGGTTTGTTAATTCGATCGAAAATTTCACGGTATCCCCAACAAGCGCTGTACCCGGGCCCCTGAGCCGTAATTGGAGGGTAGGCACACCAACTTCTGTGACAGCAGTGCTTGTCGCCTGGAGGCCGCCGTGGCCGGTGGCCGTTGCCGTATTTTCGATGCGTCCGGCCCGCTCCGCGATGCATTCCACCACGATAACCCGCGACTCATTTGAGGCCAGAGCCCCCAAGCTCCATTTAAGCTGCCGCTCTACGCCGAAAGGTTCAGTGGGTTCGGGAATACTCTTTTGAAAGGTCAAACCAGGCGGAAGCCGATCTGTGACTACCACATCTGCCGCTGGAAGGTCACCGAAATTGGCGACCTCGATGCGGTATTGCAACGAACCACCTACTGCGACTTGGGCGGGTGCCATCTTTCGCAAGCTCAATCCCGGGGAAGACCAAGTCACATGAGTTGTAGCCCGCCCTACCACTATCGGTCTTCCTGTGCTGTCGAGAACCTGGGGATTGATGATCTCGATTGCGATGAGCGACGTTCCCGGAATCGGCTGATCTTGGCTTATTTCGACGGCTGCTTGTCCGAGCTCGTTTGTCGTTACCTCCGTGGCTGAAGCTCCTGAGGGAAGAAACCGTGCCGTCGGACCGCTGCGGATCGAATATCGCACGATCCATCCGGCCAGGGGAGCCCGGTCAGACTGCCGGGTTAATGTTGTGACGAGTTGGTGGGGACTTCCGGCAGGGACAATCGCCGGCGACGGATTACTCCATTCGGCGTCCACCCAATAAACTTTTGCGGTTTGAATCCGGCGACTCCAATCGCGGACTCCAGGGGCAAAAGCTGTTATCACGCTTGTGCCTTCCACCGCAGAGGTTACCGAGATCCATGTCTGCCCAGCCATTATCGACACATCGTCGTCCGGATTGACTGTTCCGCGCGTGAGGTGGAGGTAACGCCGAGAAGTCGATGTAACGGCGTAATTGTTAGAAACTTTGCGTGGCCTTGTGAAATCGCCCACAAGCCAATCGGTGATTGTCCCGGGACATACGTCAACAATTTGTCCCACACCGTTGGGGTCCAAATGCCAATGCACTGGTTCGTTGGTGCGGAGGTATCCGTCTGAGCCGAGGACGCTGGCTATGAGGATGACTTCGCTGCGAATAGGGGCAATCGTTTCTTCTGGCTGGACCAGGATTGCTACCCGGTCTTGAAGGCGCATCGGAGGGGGAATTTCGCGGACGATTGGGGCCACCGGTTCTGCTTGCATTGGGGGGGTAACCGGGACCATTGGAGCAGCCGGTGGGGCAAGCACCACACCCGGCGGAGGCACCGTCGCATTCTGATATGGCGCGCAACCCCAGCCTAAGGCGCTTAGGGCAGCCCCGACGATGGCCCATCTAAGGCTTCGGAAAAGCCTCATCATCCGTGAGAACTACTTCTCCGCCATCTTTACAAGGCGATTTCCTTCAACCTCTTAACACCAACCGAAAAGATATTAGCGATCCCCCTTAGTAATTTTCCGGGACTGAGTGAAAGTACTACCTCCAAGTAACCGTGTAAGCCGGATGGTATCGCAAAACATTGTCAATGCTCGAATACACTTCCACTTGTCAACCTACTGGGTGGATTGGTCTACCCTTCAGGGATAGATACCAATCAGTTGTGGCAACCTGCTTAAGTCGCATCATAATCCTATGGGCAACTTGCTTTACGAATCCTGTCACGTGTTACTTGCTTTCCTGTGCTATGTTCGAGGTCGTTGGTCAAACTAGGCTTTGTGCATCCAGCGAAACGGTGTTTTGCGCTCTACGAATTCCACTCGTGCCGAACAACGCTTTGACACTCGGAGCTTAAGCCTATTCACAACAATCTTTTGGGAAATAATGGCAGGAATTTTCCCCTTTTCCTTGATCTTTTGAATCTAAGTCATTCTCGCCATTTTAACTGGCAATCGTCGAACCTGCCGAGGTCGGTTTTACGGGTCCCATTTTGCAATGCCATTCCCAGCTACTTTTTGTGAGAAAAGAGACGAAACACTCGCTTCTAAATCTTCACTTTGTTTTGTCAATTAGTTAAGAATTGAAGAAATTTGTTTCGGTAGTAGGACTTTAGCTCAACTACGCGACATGCCGGGATTGGCGTGGGATTGGATTATCGACTCCTAGGCGATACTCCGTTTGCGGCCGAATGCTTTCCCACTCCGGCCTATGGCGCTATAGAAGGCCCACAGAATAAACGAGCCGATCCACGTCGATGGGGGCATCATTTCACGTCATTTAAAGTTGTTTCCTATCGAGATTGTCGAAGGTTGGGATAAAAAAGAGCCGCGAGGGCGCCGGCAATGACGAAAGGATTATTCTTCCTTGAGAATTCCCGCCGATTCGGCCTTTGGCTCGTAGGTACCGCCGGCGGCCAAATTCCGGCACACGAATCACCACGGGCCGTTTGGAAACGACCATCGGGTGTGGGGTTAGGATGTTTAAAGGGGGCTAACTGAAGATCTCAGGCTGGGGTCTCTCATGACCGCGCGTATGAAGCGAGTCTGCCTCGCTCGGAACATAGCGCTGTGTGGCCTTAAGTTCATTTAGGCGGTGTAAACAAACGGGTAGGGACCAAAAATTTTGGTCTCGGCCCGCCGCGCGAGAAGTTTCATCATTTTCCTAGGAGGAGTCGAGCTTAGACCTAGCAGTCTTTGGTTTGCTTTGCGCGAAAAGTAGGGATATACTAGCGGCGAAACGTGACTCGGGGCTACGAGGGCAGTTAGAGCACTCCGCACGCAAAGATGTTGCGGGGTTTGTCCTCTTAGTGTCGGCTGTCATTTTTAGGCTTTTTCCAAGTGATTCGAAAAAGATTCTTTAGCAACGGGTAACACAAAAGGGACCCCGCTAGAGGCAAACGCTTCCGCAGTTATGGAGCCATGGCATGAAATTCTCACGAATGTACACCCGTCGGAGTTGGCTTGGTTTGGGAATAGGGGCGGTCGGTTTGGCACAAGTTGTGCCACGTCGGGTGCTTGGCTTTGGGGGGGTGCCCGGGGCTAATGAGACGGTCAATATCGGTATTATCGGTTTAGGAGGTAGGGCACGGGCACTTGTGCGGGAGTCGGCCGAAATTGCCGACATGCGCGTCGTGGCCGTATGTGACTGTTTTCGCCCAGCGGTGGATGCCTTCATCGCCGAGCTGGGCAAAGATCAAAACTGGCGCGGCTATGACGATATGCATGAAATGTTGGACAAGGAAAAGGTTGACGCGGTGATGGTGGTTACCACCACCCACGCACGGGCTTGGGTGACCGCCCACGTCATGCAACGCGGGCTTCATGTCTATATCGAGAAGCCGATGTGTCTGACAGTAGCAGAAGGCCGCTACCTTGTTAACGCCGCGCGCCGATTCAAAGTGGTCACTCAGGTAGGTACGCAGCAGCGATCGATGCCCATCAACAACTGGGCTAGCGATTTAGTGAAAAACGGCGTGATCGGTAAGATTCGCGTGGTACTGGCCCCGAATTTTGTCGGTCCACTTCATTGGCCGGGAAAACCGGAGCGACCTTTGCCCCCGGGAGGCCGTGCAAATTGGTGGGACGTGTGGCTCAACCAGGCGCAGTATCGGCCATACCACCCCGAGCTCCATCGGAACTGGTCGGCCTGGTGGGACTACGATGGCGGGGGCTTATGTTACGGTGTCACGGGCTGGGGTACTCATTCCTACGACCAGATCCAGCGGGCGCTGGGAACCGATGACACCGGTCCTGTGGAAATCCTTCTGGAAGAGCCCGTCAAGGATAGTCCCACAGGTCGATATGCAGAAATGGTAGAGGTAGATGAGACCCGCCTTGATTTCCTCATTCAGCTGGCAAAGCCCGTGGTGGGCCCGCGGGCCAAGATGCGAATGTGGTATGCAAACGGCACAGAGCTTCGGCTCCATTTAGACGGTGATTGGGGGCCCGGTTTAGGAGCCATTTTTATCGGCGAGAAAGGCAAGATTGAAATCAATCGTAACAAGATCGCAAGTAATCCTCGGGAAATCGTTAACTCGCCGGACAACCCTGGTCCCATTACCAAGCCCGAAACACAGTACCACATTGAAAATTGGATCCACGGGATCAAAACGGGTGAGCGGTGCACCGCCGATGTGGAGATCGGACACCGTTCCACGACCTTGTGCCTCCTTGTAAATATTGTGCGGGAATTGGGCCGGGTTGGAGAGCGTCTCCGTTGGGATCCGGTGGCCGAGCGGTTTACCAACTGCGAGGAAGCCAACGAGTCTTCCTACATGGATCGCGAGAGACGTAAAGGGTACGAGTTGCCTCCGCTTGGATAGTTGCCGGCCGGTGCCGCGGCCGTTGAAGAGATGTGACGTCGAGATTGCGCGGGTAAATACGTAAACAATTGTGAGCCTGGTGAGATTAGACTCAGTTAACCCCTGTTTGGCGGAAGTAGTAGCGCGGTGATTACAGGAAGCGGAGCTGGATGAGAAGCGCCGTTTTGGTGCCCACCTTGATGTTAGGCTTAGCCGCGGTGTGGCCCCATCGGTCGTCCTTGGGGTTCGAGGGTGAGTCGATACCGCTCGGTTCCGCGGGCGTCTCTGATGGGCGCCCAAGCGGTGCGCTGGCCGCTCCCGACGTTCTTGTGGAAGTGGAGGAGGAGGTTTACCAGTTTGTTCCCCCTAATAATGGGGCGGGACCCATGTGGTCTCGGGGTTCTACGTGTCTTGTGCGGTGGGGGTCGCGGATCTTCGCCAGTGGCTTGGAGACAATTGCTGACATTCCCCCGCTAAATAATTGCCGATGGTTCCTATTTATGCGGGAAGACGGAATCCCGTGGAGAAAGCTATGGGCGGATCAGCAGGGCCGAACCAGAGAGCCATGTCCGTTAGTGGTACTTCAAGAGGGAGTTGTATTGCTGTCGGGAAACCCCACCTTGACTTCGCCGGAAGCGAGGTCGGGACCAGCCCAGCCAGATGTGTGGATTTTTTCAGCAGAAAACCCACACCAGGAACCCTACCGAATGGTCCCCACGTGGCAGGGCACGCCCCCATTTACTGAACACTCATATCGGAGCTTTGCCGCGGACGGTCCCGCCGGGCAATGGATTCTGTTTCAAAACATCGGCTACACGCATGCTGAATGGACGTTTTATGTCCGGGACAGTCATGTTCGCAGCGGACGACTGGAATGGCCGTTCGGCCGCGAATATCCCCGGCCTCAACCTATCCGGGTTTGCTATCCGCTCGTGGTGTTGAAGCAAGGAGCGGTTCATTTTTGCGGGGTCAGTGATATTCTCGAACCTTATCCCGAGTGGCGAGAATATAAGCGAAACCTGACCGGTGGAAGTTGGGACTACGACTTCAGGCGACTATTTTATACATGGTGCGACAATATCGCGGAGGAAGAGTTTCAGCCCTGGGTGGAAATCAGCAGCCGGGATAAGACAGCTGGATGGATAACCCCGTGCGACATGTGGGTTTTTTCGCCGGAGGAAGTTCATATCCTGTGGACGGAACGCGCGATCGACGAACGTCTTCGGCCCAAGTTTTTCCCCGAGGAAAAGCAGTCGTACCAATTGTGTTGGGCAAAGGTTGCTCAAGGGAAGATTCTTTGGCGAAAAGCAATCCTTCGCGCGGAAGAGGGTCAGCTGATCGAATTTCCTGGCATGGCGCGATTTCATCATACGCCGGATGGTCGACTGTTCGTGATCTTTTACGTTAGTGGCCGACGTGCGGACGGATCGGTTGTGGAGGAAAACAGGATTGTAGAGCTTTCCCGCGATGGGGGCATATCTCGGCCCCATGTGATTCCCTTGGTTTCTCCTTTAAATAATTTTTTCACAGCGACACCGCGCGCTGGTTGTTTGCCGGATTGGCGGCTTGATATGCTAGGGACCTCTCCCCGCCACCCAAACACCATTCGATATGCTCGGTTGCGAATTCTTCCGCCGGAAAGGTAGGTGTCTAAGCTCTTCGATAATTTTTAATTTAGGGCATAACTGGGTAGCAGCAATAACGGTGATTTTTCGAAGGCCATGTTTTCTCAAGGGGGAGGATTAGGCTAAACTTATCGCCTTGAAAGCTTGGTTACTGCGGTCGTCAAAAAAGCGTGACGATTGGCTGCACACCAATTCGGACAAAACATGGCCTGATGGCGTTAGCTTCACGATGGGACCCTCAAGAATCCGGTTCGTTTATTTCGACTTGGGTAAGGTGATCGTCGATTTCGACGTGGAAAAAATGTGCCGCCAAATGGCCGAAGTTGTAGGCACATCTCCTGAGTTTGTCCATCATCTACTTTATGGGGAAGATCTCCAGCGGAGGTACGAACTAGGATTGATCACAACCGACGAGTTCTACGAAGAGTTTTGCGCGCGCTGTGGGACACGCCCTGATTCGGACAGGCTACTTGATGCAGCCTGCAATATCTTCACCTTGAATGTCAACATTGTGCCCATTATTTGTCGGTTGTCGCTTGTGCGTTTTCCCCTGGGTCTTCTTTCAAATACATGTGAGGTCCACTGGGTTTATCTTCAACGAAGATTCCGGGGGATCATGGAGCTTTTTCGCGTCGGCTGCACAAGCTACCAGTGTCACTCCATGAAACCTGAGATAGCGATCTTCCGTCGCGCAGCCCAATTCGCAGGTTGTCCGCCCGAAGAGATTTTTTTTGTGGACGACAACGAAGCCAATGTGAAAGGAGCTCAGGCGGCTGGTTTTCACGCAAGCCTCTATAATGGACCCCAGTGCCTTGCCAGAGAGCTGCAGTCGTTGGGTATACCGCTGGTATACTGACACAGTGTAGGTCTGCGCACGTTTTGTGGGCAGTCACGACCCCCGCTGGAGGTGATTCGCCAAGGGTTACGGCCGCATGCGGTCGCGCCGGCTTGTCGGCCGGTGAAGTAGGTAGCGGGAGAAATGCAAAGGGCTTAAGAAAACTGGCGAGTCGACGCGGGAAAGTCTGTGTTCGCCCCGGTGCCAGTGGGGGTCGGTCGTGAACGTTAGCCGCCTACAGGTCTGAGCTGTTACCGAAACTCTTTTGTCGTGGTCATCTTGTGGGACCAGTTGTCAAAAACCGCTGGTGGCATAAAGACGCTATGGTCTTGAAGTGGGGGGTTCGCCGGGGATGTGGATTGTCCCGATGGCGGCCTTTGTCTGGCACAAGCAGGACAGAGAATGATTGGTTGACACTCGACCGCGGACTTAGTTTCCTCCTTTTCTGCGACCAAGAGTTTTCGGCGCATACGTGGCCTTCCCGGTTGTAGAAGGGCATGCAGGCGGTCACCTTCGGGATGACCAGTTCTGTGGTCACTTAATGCGCAGCGTCCCATTTGGAGATTTAGGCTATAGCCAAGAGCCTCGAAGAAGGCCCAGACGGTGGGATTGACGGTACAATGATATTCTGTCTTTTCCGACCACACGGGCTTTTTCACTGTTTTTTCTTTTGTGATCAGGTTGCAACAGTAAACAAAGTCATCGGTTTGTCGTCCACACTGGTCGCAGCTAACCCGCTCCTGAGCCTGGGTGGGACAAGCTATCTTTCCCACGGTCAGCATTAATGCCAACACAAGAATCGCGCGGAAATGAACCTGCATGGCTACCATTCCGTCTTAAGGAAGGTTTTTGCCAGTATTCGATCGGCCACTAGGCCTGACTCTTACTGTAAACACATTTTTGGTCGGTGATGTGGCCGAGCAATTCAGGTATTCATAAATCGTGTTGTAAAGGAACTTTGACTGCCATTATTAGAAGTCAGCTCGCCAAGACATGCCTAAAATATCCGTTTGCGCCACATCGCTCGATATTGGCACCTTCGTAAAAGAATGAATCCATTCGAACATCATTCGTACTTGCGGATTCCAGTACCAGTTGACGCCCAGGGTGAAATTGTGCATTTGGCCAGCAAGTGGTGAAGGCAGTTCGGGTTCGCTTAGATCGATCCAAGACCATCTGGCCGCAAGTTCCCACGCTCCCCAGCCGAAACTGTGACCTTCCAAGGTTCTGACCCACCAGAAGTTTGTAAACGGAATTACGCGGCCAAACACCCCTCTGGAACGTTCGTACGTTCGGGACTCCCCAGTGAGGAAATAACTTGTGGCCACGTAGGCACCGTAGAATTGGTAGTCTTGGCTACTTTTTCCGCCATCCGTGGTCACCGCGAAAAGCTCGCTTTGAATAGAAAACGGGCCGAACACTACGGCTCCTTCCAAGTTGCCCCGGTGCAAACGCTGTGCAGGGATTGGGCCAGTCTCGATAGCAAGCGGCGCCGCGGAAGCCTCCGGGCGAGTCGTAAATCCTATCAGTCCGTCGTCGTCCGAAGTAAAGACATAGCCGGCACCTAGATGGAGCACTCCCCGGCCTTCGGCCACGTAGAGCGGAGAACACCAAGATCTGAGTGCCCAGTGAATGCCTTGGCGATCATCGACGCGTCTCTTGGTTTCTTGAGAAATATCCGCAAAAAATACCCCTGTTGCCCAGCCAAACGCTTCGGAGGGCGACCGATTGCATGCCATCAGGCCAACTCGCCGTTTGAGCGAGAAAGTCTCTGTCGGGGCTGCTCTCTCCATAAAAGTGATGTATCGGTTGGAGGTCAGTTCTTCTAGGGAGAAAGGGCCTTTAAAGTTTCCCAGCTGAAGTGTCCCTAAAAATGGTACTTCTTTATGAGCCAGCCAAATGTCACGGATTTGCACTACATCTGTCTCAACCAACCGGTGTCCATGTCGATCGCGGATAACTACAGTAGGCGCGATATTGAAAGCCACTTGGTACTCCCATACCCCGTAACCTGTACCCGCTAGTCCTAAGTAGAGCCGTCGGAAGGCGAAATAATCGTTGCAGTCACCGTAGACGGAAGAACTGGCCCCATTTTGCCCCGCAAAATTGATATAGTCCGCATGTACAACCGCCCAAGGACGAAGAGTAAATCTTTCCTCCGAAACGTCCTTAGAACTTGAAGGTTCTGGTGAGGTCCGCTGTCTCTCAAGGGCTAAAAGGCGTGCCTCAAGCTCCCGAATTCGATCTGCGTACAAGTGGCTGGGAAGCATCTCGGCTGAACTTTGTTGCGGGTAGGCTGGCACTGCCGATGACGTTGGCGGTACCCATCCCGAGCTGGCAGTGGGCCAAGGTTCGTGAAACCTGGCAGTGGGATTCTCAAATGGCAGAGAGTAGTTAGCTGCGTACTGTACAGGAAATTCCCAAGGGGTGAAATAATTGGGCGCTGCACCGGGCTCCGGCCAAGCGGCTGCAAATACGGCCAGACGGACCACGACCGCCAAGCTGAGCTGTGTCGGCATCGGCTGCGGTTCCTCCGTGAACTAATACAAATTTTCAGATCATCCCTGAAGTTGGAAATAAATATGGCGGGTGGCTGGGCCAGCCGTTTGTCGGTGGGAGTTTCCCTTTTACAAGGCTGAGGTGGCGGTTGTTACACTTCTTTGGAATTATCGATCACATGGAGAAAGGACCATTAAAGGCCAAACCGCCAAGAAAAGAGAAAACCGGTGTGAAGTAACACAGAAACCTCCACCAATTGCTTTAAGGCGCATAGTCCCTTTAAGATGGCAAAAGTGTTAAGTTTGTTCTACTTTAGCGGATCACATAGTAATTGTGATTAGCTCCGAAAAAAATGTTATGCGAGGAAGCTATTTACCCCGACCATCGGGTCTGGTCGAGCCGGTGTCGTGGTCGCATGTCACTTTAGGCTCTGTACCGCGGGGCTACCGCGATCGGTCGGGGACTCCAAGGTGATTGATGAACTCCAGCTGGCAGAGGCGAAAAGAACTGCGCGAGGTTAAATAGTTGGGCGACGAAGGAACAAACCGTCACCCCACGAAGCTTAATCTCCCAAAATCAGGCTATCATGTCCGGCGATGGTACTTCA
Organism: uncultured Thermoguttaceae bacterium; assembly: GCA_938084835.1. GTDB lineage: Bacteria > Planctomycetota > Planctomycetia > Pirellulales > Thermoguttaceae > DTLM01. The sequence goes on along the minus strand of CALKER010000017.1, from coordinate 50,245 downwards.
GCGGGTTTTAGCGATTCTCACCCATCGACCCACGGACCAATGTCCTCAAGCACGTAGCTTAGATTGGCGCGGTGGAGTACAGAGCGCGTATCGGTTCCACCCAACGATGAAACCGCCCGTACTAGGCCAAAGTCCTGAAGCTCAAGTACTAGGTCCAAACTTTGAATGAATGCTTTGTGGGGTGCCGTCAGTCCATTGGCCGATAGGTGATCGTTTCCCGGGGAGTCGTAAACGATCGCGCGGTCAGATTCACCCCAGTCGCCAAAGGCGACCACGCGTCGAAAGCCTACCGTTCGGTAGTAAACGGAGGGGATCTCCCGGACGGCTGTTCTCGTGCTCAGCCAAGCCGTAAACGTGTCGTTTACCCCAGTGAAACCGTAAAAGTAGGCAATGTCCTCGCCCCCTTGACTGAAGGCTGTGGTATAGCGGAAGCCAGTGACCACAACGGTCAGTAAGGGATTTTGACCGAACTCCAGCCGTGCCGAGCTCGCTCTGATTTCTAGGAAGTCGCCGGACCCACTCGTGTACAACCGGGCCGTATTGGCAAACCCATCGCTGGAGGCATAAGCGAAAACACGCTCGAAGCCCCAAGCGCGGGCATAATGGTTCGGTCCACTCATGACCGCATAGTGCCGTGTTGCCGTGAACGTATCCTGGCCGGCAGGACTGTCGAACATGTAGGCGCTGTCCATTCCCCCGGTGGTGCTGTAGACATATGTCTGGGCGAATCCGATGGCGCGGTTGGCGAAGTTCCAACCATTGCGTGTGGTCCCTACCAGTGCCGTGGACTCCTCCGGATGAGAGGATGCCGGGCGGTAATAGAACACGTCGTTCCCATCGGAGTCGATCAGGTAAGCGATATCTCTGTCGCTGGCCTGACCGGTCGCCTGAACAAGCTCGAAATCGACCGCCCAGAATCGATAGCCCGTTCCGAACAAAGTGGCCTCCCTTGGTTTAGCATAAAAAGTATCGAATTGTCCGGGGACTCCCTGCCAAAGGGCAACATCACTCCCGCCTGTGGCTGGGGGCGCATAAGCGGTCACCAGGCCGAAGCCAAAACTTTGGACGTAATGATCAGGATTCCGCCCATAAGTCATCTTCGTGACATGATCTTGTGCTTCGAAAACGTCATCGCCCGGCCCATCGTAGTAACGGGCTCGGTCGCTGGCCGAACCATACACCTCGACCTGCCGAACGGAGGCTGCCCGAAGGGAATAACCTGAGCCCGAAACAGTAGCATACGTGCTAGTGGCTGTGAGCGTCACCGGGTTAGGTGGGCCAGTTCGGAGAATAGCGCGATCATTTTCGTAAGAGTTACCGTAAACTTCGGTGCGATCGAAGCCAAAGGCTTGCCACTGGCGGCCTCCTCCCTCTACGGAGGCCTGCCGTGGCTCGAGTTGGAAAACGTCGATGACGCCCCCCTTGCTGTAAAGTTTGACGAAGTCCTGGTGGCCGGGATTGCCGTAGAGGGTGACGTCCTCAAACCCGCTCGCCAGAATCAGATAAGCGACTCCGCTCCAACGGATATTGTCCCATCGCACTTCGACTTCGTCAGGCCCCTCACCACCGAAAATAGTAATGCGGTCGGAGCCCAGCCCGCCGGAGATATCGAAGTTTTCTGCGTTGAGAACCTTGATGTCCGATGCGCTGGCCGGACTCCGCAGCACAGCCTCTTGGGGCCGAATGGTCACCTCGTCATCGCCTGCCGAGCCGGCAAATCGCACCGAGTCGACACCGCCCAGGGCATCGATCACGATGGAAGCTGCCGCCGAAATCTCTGCGCCTTTGCCCCCTGGAGAAGTAATAGTTGCAACGCGGGGAGCGAGCTCGATCTGGTCGGCCCCTGAGGTGGCCCGCACACTGACCGCATCGAGCCCCCCGCCGCCTGTGAAAGTAAATTTCTCCGCGTTGACCACCTGGGCTGCGTAGCGGTTGCCGGCCTGCAGTGCGGCTGTGCCCTCCTCCAAATCGATTGTGACAGTTTCCCACTGGGTACTGCCCGCGAGTGTCACCTGGTCTGTGCCGGCACCTCCATCGAAAAGAACCTCCACAAGTCGCCGCGAGTCAAAGCTCGAGCTATAGCTCAGACCGTTGATTGTCATCACATACGTACTGCCAGGTTGGAAGACGAAACTATCGTCCCCAGCCGTGCCGTAAATGACCGCTCCATTGCCAACCGGCTTGTACACGTTAGCGATTCGCGTATTTAGCACGGTTCCTGTGCGGTGAATCTGCACATAGAAAGTGGTCGGTCCAGAGACCGAATAGTCCAGTCGCCGAAAAACGTCGGCCAACTGGGTTAGAGAACCGTCAGGCTGACGCTGGTACAGTGTCACTTTGGTTCCAGACGATCCGCCGTATGTTTCTACAGTAAACAGAGCATCGCGTACCGTCTGCACGCGATACCACATTTCCTGAAGGACGATTGGCTCGTTAGGCCGATGCATAAATTCGACAGCCCCTAAATCGAGAGGACCGGGGTAAATCATGGCGGCCCCGAACACGGAGCTAAGGTTGGGATGCGAGAGTCGGGTGACGAAACTGATGGCGGCGGTTTCCGGATTAATCCGATAAACTTCGCCATTGGACCGGAAGCCATGAAGAATAGGACCTGGACCATAGGCGAGCCCGTAAAAATCGCTGAAGACAATCCACCCAACCTCATGGTAGCTTCTAGTGGTGAGATCGACACGAATGAGCCGGCTTCCCTCCGTTGTGACGTAAGCGTTGCCAAATTCATCAAATTCCAAATCTCCGGCAGGGCGATGCCCACCCAAAATCACCAGAGCCACAGCGGAAGCCGTTGACGGGTCGACACGAAAAATCGCGTTCACCCCGCTGGGGTCATAACCGGCGGCGTAAAGCAGCCCATCCGGCCCGAATTCGAGGGAATTGAGATAGAGTGCGCTTCCTCCGGCTCTCACCGTTCCGACCAGTTGCAGGTCCACGGGAGCATAGGAGCTGAAGTTCACTCCAAGGGTGTAGAGCTGACTGGCCGAGCCGATAGGCCCACCGATGCCAAAAAGCTGCCCCGAAGGCGAGAATGCCGTATCGAACAACTGCACTGGGGTATGGCCAACACGATTGAGATTCCAGCCGTCGCGGAACGCCACCGTGAAAATATCCCCCGAGCTGTCATGGATGAGCAGGCCCGGCCAAGAGGTAGACAGGAGGGAGCGATCTTCCAAATTCTCCAGTCGCAAATGGCGAGATCGAACCCGGGGGGTTCGCTTCTCTTTAGTCCGGGGGTTGGCACGAATCGCATGGCGGAAAAGCCTGTGCCAAAACCTACTAATTAAGTATGATGGCCCGTTCATAGACCTGAGCCTCCGGGACGGGAATCATCCCATCGCCGCCCTCAACGCCGGTATGGCCGGGCGGCGATCTAACGGTCGCTGCAGATTCCGCGATTTCGATCTTCCGGTAAATCTATTAAGGCCTTACTACCCTAGGAGTATATAGTATCCCCTGGAAGGGGTTGTGCGTTGTTAAAACGAAAATCCCCGAGGGTTGAAGGGTCCTCGGGGAAATTTAGCAAACCATATGCCACGCAGAGTCGTCATTGCCAAGGATCTTCAAGGCCAGGGGTTGCAATTATTACCAGTAACCCCTGGTGATCAAGAAATCGACTGCCCCTGCGAACTCTTTAACATCCTCCGGATTACTCGAGGTTGCCTCGACCCGCTCGAAGTCCTCCAATCGGTAGTCATATCCCAAAGCCGGATTGTACATCCGGACCCAATTGCTGCCGACTTGGAGTCTGTCGGGGTAGGCGGAAAGGGCACTGTCATACAACCACGCACGGTCACGTCCGGCTTGGCCGAAAACTCTCAGGCTGCGGAAACCTTCCACCTGGACCCAATAAGTGTTATTGCTCAAGCGGAGGTAAGTCGGATAGCCAACCAGATTGTCATCGCCAGCCGAGCCATACAGTTTACCGGTATCGGTTCCGCCAGCTACGGAATACACGTAATTGTATCGGAACCCATAAGCTTTGACCGAGTAGTTCGGCCCAGTAAGCACGGAGTACGTACTGGTGGCGGTCAGAGTGTCATTACCTGGCGAGTCATAAATTCGCACGGTATCGGCTCCGCCAGTAGACGTTGCCTCGAATCGCCGGAAGCCTTCTGCGCGATTCGTATAATTGCCGCCATTAGCGGACATTGTTGCCAACCCTGGGCCGACGACAAGCGTCTCATTGAGCGATGCACTGTCGTAGAATCGCGCTAGATCGTTGCCAGCCGAACTGAATACAGTGGCGTTGCGGAAGCGGTGGGCTTGGATCTGGAAGTTAGTCCCGCTTAGGGTGACATAAGTCGGAGCTAACACAGCTACATCATCGCCTACGCTGTCGTAAAGCTGCGCGGTGTCCACACCACTCCGGGAGTAAGCGGCTACCGTGCGGAAACCAACTACCTGATACCAGAAATCGCGGCCCCAGAAAAGGCTTTCGGCAGGCTTACCTACAAAAGTATCATTGCTCGTACCGTCATAAAGCTTGGCCACATCCTTGGTGTCGCTAGAGTAGCCGTACACCTTCTTAAAGTCCACTGCCTGGATACTATAGCCGGCACCGCTTATCTTAGTGTAAGCAGGCGTGGCAACCAGAACATCTTCGCTATCAGTGCGATCATACAGTTTGGCTACATCGTTGGCACTGCCGGCGTAAGCGCTTACGGTGCTGAAACCTTCCGCGCGGCGCTGGTAACCTGACCCCTGCAGGACAGCGGAGGTCGGGCTTCCGACGAACTCTTCGTTGGCTGCGGAGGCGAAGAACCGGGCACTGTCGGTGCCGCCACTTGAATAGGCCACGATGGTCGGGAAGTCCATGACCCGGCTATAAAAGCCGGTACCGCTTAATACCACGTAACTGGCTGTTACCGTAAGTTTGTCCGCTCCTGGACTATCGTACAGATAGGCGACATCCGCGCCACCCTGGCCGTAAGCCGTAACAGTTTCCACGTTGCTCACCGTGACACCGAAGGTTGCCCCCTCGAAGATGGCCCGATCCGGCCAACGATAAAGCGTCTCATCTCCGGCAGTCCCCTTGAAGACTACCGTATCGTTTCCACCAAGGCCATCGAAGACGATGCTCGTGGTTCCGGGTGGAATAGTGATTCGGTTGCCATTAATTTTGACCACCCAGCGGTCGGGTGTTGGTCCACCGGTAAACTCGAAGGTATCGTTGCCGGAGGTACCAGCCAAAACCAACGCCTGCCCCGCCGCCGGACTGCCCAAAGCTTGGTACACGTTGCCCACCGTGAAGCCGCTTAGCGGAGCTTCGGTGGTGGATACCGATGTGCCAGTGGTCATTAATCGATAGTAGACACCGGTTTGGTCGGCATCGGGTCCAACCCACGCAAAGGCAATCCTACCGTTGTTACTGATTGTGACCGCCGGGAAATTTTGATCACCGAGGCGTAACAGATTAACGTTGAATTCACCCAGCGGCCGGGTGCCGGTGGGGTCGGTGGGATCGATGAAATCACTGCCGTCGGCCCTGTAGATTCGGGCAAACACTCCCGCATCAATGATATCCGGGAGATCTTGTCCAATGCTCGTCCAGGTGATGATAAAATTGCCCATGTCATCCATGGCAACATCTGGTTGATATTGCCAGTGGATAGTGCGCTGATTCACGCGGAACTCTGAGCCGATCCGCTGCCCGGCTGCATTGAAGCGTTGGGCGTAAACGCCGTAGCCACTACCATCCTGATTGAAACTACTCCACACCACTACGAAGTTTCCGGCGGCGTCCATTGCCACTCGTGGATCTACTTGGTCACCGGCAGTGTAGGTATTGATGCGAAACTCACCTCCGACCTTTTGGCCCGCCGCATTGAAGCGCTGGCCGAAAATTCCCCACTGATTGCCATCATTCGGATGATTGAAAGCCCGCCAGACGATAACAAAATTGCCGTTTGCATCCATGGCAACATCGGGATTGTCCTGCCGATTCTGCACCACCGTGTTGACCAGGAACTCCGGTCCCTTGGGCACACCCTGGAGGGTGTACATGCGGGCAAAGACCCCGTCCTTATCTGAATCTTGCCCGTAGCTGGTCCATGTGACCACAAAGTCCCCGTCGGCATCCATGGCCACCCGAGGCCGATCCTGCACATTGGGCCGATACTGATTGACTTGGAACTGATCCGTGATTGGTTGCCCCAGGGCATCGAAAACGCGGGCATAAATGCCATGGCGTTCCACGACATTGATTTCGCCAGCGGCCCACCCTTCACCGGCCCACACCACGACGAAGTTGCCGAAGTCGTCCATGGCCACCGCTGGTTGATATTGGTTTCCGGTGGCATAGGTGTTGACCGCAATTTGAGTTCCTACCTTTTCGCCACGGCTGTTAAACCGCTGAGCGTAAATGTCACCCCATTCCACCTGTGCGCCGGTCACCGGGTCTACAGCAGGCGTCCATTCCACCCACACGATGACGAAGTCGCCATTGGCATTTGAGGCGATGGCGGGGCTGTCCTGTCGTCCTGTCGGCAAGCGGTGGACTAAGGGGTCCTCGCCGGGACCCGGTACCGTGCCTGGCACCGGCAAAAACACCTGTTCCGGATCCCCGATAATAAAGCCACGGACAAACTGCCCGCCCGCAATGCCGTTAAGGTCGCCATCTAATCGATTGCCAAATAGGTCTTCGATGCGATCGGAAATAACCAGCTCGTAAATTCCCGGCCCAAGCGGCTGGAGCCCGGGCTGGCTCGGATCGCCATCAACCACCAGCACTGCTTCATACTTATTTGTAGGTTGCGACACCAAGCCCGCGGCTGACATTTGATTGAGCCCAAACGACACCGAAACCACTGCGCCGGGCAGCATTTGGCCATTGCGGTAAAGTGTCCAGTTGCTCGGGTTGGTGACGCTTCGGAAATTTGTGGTCCGGTCAGCAAGGAGATTTTCGCTGAAGCTTACTGCCAGTTGAGTGACATCTTGCCTAATCAGCGAATCGGGGAGGATCTGTTGCACCACCCTTTGCCCACTTTGCCTATACACGCCTAGCACGTCGGCAACAATGGGTGGCGCGGTATCGTGTGTCTGCCATAACCGGGTGTGGTAAATACCATAGGGATCAGCGCGGTCGGCGGTCGGCAAAGCTCCAGCTCCCTCCCACACAATCACCGCGTCACCATTATGGCTCATCGCTACCGCAGGTGAACGCTGGTCACCCAACTTAGTGGCATTTATGGCTATCTCACCGGTCAGCTCCCCATTCGGTCCAGCAAGGGGAGAAGTAGCCAACTTGCGAGTCCCCACATAGCGCCGGGCGTAAATGCCAAAGTCTTCCGTAGGCGGGGCCAACCCGCTGCCTGCATCTGGATGGCTCTCCCACACGATCACAAAGTCGCCATCGAGATCCATAGCGATTTGGGACCGCTGCTGATTGCCCACCGTTGACTGATTCACCTGGAACTCATTACTGGCCGGCGTCAGATCATTGAGGAAACGTCGCGCGAAGACGCCATTTTCGCCAGCAAAGCCGGGCCCGTAGCTCCCACCTCCTCCGTCCTGGCCGTAGCTGGTCCACGTTACCACCACGTCCCCGTTAGCATCAATTGCCACGGTCGACCACTTTTGGTTACCGGCGATTGTTTGGTTGACCAAAACTTCCGGAGTCCCTGCCAACCCCCGGCCTATGACCTCATCAATCCAGCTTGCGTAGAAGGACACACGCGTGGCGAGGCCAATCTCACCGAAGCTGCTATTCAGCGCTGCGTCGAAATCGGAGATTGCCGGCCGAAGGATACCCGCCGTAACGCCGGCAATCAGTCCACTAATAAACTGCGGACCACCTGAATCGCCCGGTGCCACCATGGCTTCGGCGGCCCCTAAGCCAAGATCGCGCAGTCCAAACAGTCGGTAGAAAGCGTCATGAAGTTCTTGGCCGCTGTCGAAGTCAAAGGCCAAAAGCATGCCGGGGGCCCACCGCGGCCCACCCGGAATGTTATAGCCAAGATCCACCCATCTCAGGCCGTTGAACCGTTCGCCTGTCGCCTCATAACGGTTGGATCCGAAATATTTGTTGGGATAACCCGGTCCCACGGCGCCGGTGGCTCCTTGACCGATAAGGCCGTAACCGGCAAAGGTCGTGATTTTGCCCATCTCGTCGGTTTGCCGATAAATTTGGTACCGAGGTGCCCCCGGCGGCGCGGGCTGTGGCAGCACGATTACTGCAATGTCGTTGACAAATAAGTCGGCCGGGTCGTAAGCGGGGTGAACGATGATTTGGGATGAACTTATCGTCACCGGCCCGATGGGAGGCGGCAACACAAACTCAACCTGCACTGTCGGAAACACGTTGCCCAAGGCATCTGTGACAACGTGGGCGGCTGTCAAAATGTGATATCCGGTCCACAAAAGGGCGCCCGTACCCAACGAAACGGGGTTACCCGCTGCATCCAGTGCCACTACGGCCACTACCCCGTCGTAGCCGGTTCCAGGAATGATTTGGTGCAGGGCGATGTTATCGGTGCTGACAACAGTTCGAGAGTTAGAAAGATACGGCGCCCGAGGGTTAATCGCCCCGTAAACCGGGTCACCGCGATAAGGTCCAAAGGCCTCGTTGCTCGGGAATTTCCGCATGTACACATTGGTTTCATTGGGAGCATCGCCGTCTTGGCCGGTCGAGGTCCACGTCACAACAAATTCGCCGCCCGGTCCCATGGCGACAGACGGGAATAACTGATCACCCGCCAAGGTTGCATTTACGAGGAAGTCGGAGATTTCCCCCTCCACCAGCGTCTGAATAAAGATAGTTGCCCCCGGACCACCAGTGAGAGTGGTGTTAGCCCAGTCGACCTCGATTTGCGTCTGATTTTTACCTGCGCCCGGGCCGACAAATTCCACAAGGAGCTGGGAAACACCTACGGCCCGAACCTGCACCTGGTTGACCTGCACGCCGGCGGCGTTCCGCGCTAGGGCATTGAGGCGATCTTCCACAATCCGCGCAATTTCGAAGGCGTTGCCCGTGAAAGTGATGGGACCTGTAGTGTTAGGCGTAGCCGGGTTATCGTCGCCATCCCATCGCAAGGAGAAGGTTCCCCGCGGGTTGTTTACGAAGGTGATGAGCTGAACCTCGTTGGTGCCTCCCAAGGGGTAGCCGGCCGGGCCAAACCGCTTCCCGTATATGTTCCATCCAGTGCCATCGGTGTCCAGGCTTTGCCAAACGATGACGAAATCGCCATCGACGTCCATCGCTACCGCGGGATAACGCTGCGGTCCAGCAGTTTCGGAGTTGACCCGGAAGGCCTCTCCGTACGGCCGACCCATGGCGTCGAAACGTCGCGCCCAAATATTCCAGTCCTCGCCGGGTCCGGGATCATCGTCTTGCTCCCAAACGACCACAAAGTCCCCGTCCGCATCGCGTGCCACCGAAGCGAACTGAGCTGTGGGGTTTGCCGTCACCAAAATTGGGGCCGACGGATTAGGACCCGTGGCAACGCGCCCGCTGGGAGTATTCAACCAACGCAGATCGTTGTAAATTCGAGCCCAGATTCCCTGCGAGCCAGGATTTGTGTCTCGCCAGACAACGACATATTCGCCATCGCCGTCGCCTGCCACCGAGCGAGGGCTGCCCGGCATCAAGCTTCCCGAGGCCAGCTGCTGAATTCCAGTCGTCTGCGTGTTTACCAAAAGGTCTTGGCCCGGCAGTACTGCGACCGTAAAGGAGGTACGGAACTGTTGACCATTAGGATTTAGACCGGTTCCGTACAAGGGGTTCCCCACCAGGTCTCGCAACGTATTGAGGATCACGAGCTCATACTGGCCACTGTCCAACGGCACCACGCCCGGCAGTGCCCCGTTGCCGTCTATTTGGAGGGTGGCCTGCCACTTGTTAGTTGCGGGATTGAGCCCAAAGCTTATGCTGGTGATCGCTCCGAAGATAGGCGTTCCATCTTTCAACAACATGTAATTGGCCGGATTGGTTACCGCGCTTGGCCCAACCCGCATCATGTCTTCGCTGAATATCACGATGATTTCCGTGACAGCCTCGGTGACCTGAGCACCGCCAAGAAGTCGCGTACCGCGGCCGCTTAACACATCTGTGACTATGGGACCGGCGGTGTCTCGGGGTTCGTCAAACCATCGCGCAAAGATGCCGTGCTGGTCGCCCACACCGGCTCCTGACCACACGACCAAGATATCCCCCTCTCGGGTCATGCCAACTGAGGGCATCCGCTGGTCACCCGCCTGCGTGCGGTTGACGCGGACTTGAACGTCGATGGGGGTATTGGCCGCGTTATATTTCCGCATGAAGATCCCGGCATCATCCTGGTCGACCCATAGGTTAGGATCGGCTGGGAAAAGACGATTGGGTTGGGCTCCATTGCCGTTCCACACGACCACAAAATCGCCATCGGCGTCGACAGCTACTGCGGGGTTAACCTGTGCCCGATCAAATTGGGGCATGTTGGCTTGGCCAGTAGCTACCGGATTACCGCTGGCATCGAACCGCCGCCAGAACACGTCGTAATGGGTGACTGGGTTCCCTGAATAAGCCTCCCACACGACGATAAACCCGCCAATCTCGTCCATGACGGCTTTGGCATTCCGAGCGGTGCGATGGGTCTCGGTTCCACCGGTACCCACGCCGGTGTCCACGCGGAATTCGCCCGTTAACGGGGTGCCTGTGGGATCGAACAGTCGCCCCGTCTGTACTGTGTCTGTCACCACTCCGTTCACCATGGCGGCTACGGTTTCCCAAATGACTACGAAATTCCCGTTGGCACTCCGAGCCACGGTAGGATTGAGCTCGACACCGGCAGGGCCGGGGATGTTGGCCACATTCACCCGGAATTCGCCGCCCACCCTTTCTCCCCGGTAATTGAACAGTTGCCCACGAATGTCATTGAAATAACTTGTGGGCTGGCCGGTGGAAACCCAGACCACTACAAAATTGCCAAAGGCATCCATAGCCACGGCTGGGTTGTACTGGTCATGCTGGGTGTTAGTGTTGACAAGAAACTCCCCGCCCAAAGGTCGGCCCATGGAATCGAATCGCCGCGCCCAAATCCCGAGGCTCCCATCGGGATTGTCTCCTCGGCTTTCCCACACCACCACGATATCGCCATCAGCATCGATAGCGACTGCCGGATTACGTTGATCACCCTGGGTGGTTTGGTTGACGAGGATTTCGGGGGTGAGCGGATTATGGTTGCGATCGAAAATCCGCATGTACACGCCCGCTCCCAGCGGTTCGGCTGGGTTATCTTGCCCGTAACTCACCCAGACAACTACGTAGTCACCGTCGGCGTCAACAGCCACTGCTTGCGTGCTTTTTTCGTAACCCAAGCCGGTGCCATATTGCGGCACAAACCGCTGGATATACTGAGTGGACTCGTTGATGCGGAACTCGCCGCCAAACTGCGCGAGGGCTGTGGTGACCCCGAAGTTAAACAAGTAGCCGCTGGCCCCGGTACCCACGGCCACACTTGTGCCGGGCACACCGTCGAAGTCGCCATCAAGCCGCCGCCCACTGAAGAAAGGCATGGTGACGATCGGCACGAAATACCAGTCATTGATCGTATCCTGCATCAGCACCGAATAGTTACCCTCCTGAAGCGGTGCTACCCCCGGCGCCGTCCCGTTGGCGTCGAGGATGACCGTCACCTCGTATTTGCGGGTCAAGGGATTGCGAGCGAAACTGACGGAATGTATTCCTCCCGGAATCTGCGTGCCATCGCGGAGAAGCAACCAATTATCGACGTTGAGCACGCTGTCCGGCGCGGGCACATCGAGAACGCCGTCGCCATCGCTGTCGGCTAGGCGAGTGGAAAGATTTTCACTAACTGCAAACACGAGTGCTGAGACCGGGCCGGGCACCACGCCGCCACTGAGCACGCGCTCCCCTGTCACTGTGTAAACACCGGCGACGATGGGGCCCACTACGTCTGCGAAGTCGCGGAGACTTCGCCCGTGATACACTTGCGTAGCACCATTAACTTCGCCGGTCCACACGACCACATAGTTTCCGTTATAGTCGGAGGCCACTGAGGGCATCCATTGATTACCGGCAACCGTGTTGTTAATGCGGGTCTCGCCAAACACCGGATTACCGTCGCGGTCGTAGGCCCGGGTAAATACCCCATGGCCGGAAACATCTACCTGTCCCGCTTGCTCGCCGCGGCCGCTCCAAGCCACTACAAAGTTGCCCGTGGCTCCCATCGCAATCGAGGGATAGGTTTGCTCCCCGTTGACGGTTACATTGACCTGGAATTGGTCGACCAGCGGCGTCAAAGAGCCGATCGCGCTAGGGTCGATATTCCGGCCGAAAACGCGAGCGAACACGCCGTTTTGATTACCATCGGGCCCGGCCCATACAAAGGCAACCCGATCGCCGCCCATATTCATAGCCACATGTGGATAAATCTGGTTCCCGGCTGTGACTTGGTTGACAAGAATTTCCCCGTAAACATACGCCGTGCCGTCTACCAACACTTGAGGAGAACCATCCGGCCAGAAGGAGCGAGCGAAGATGTCGGTGCCCACACCTCCCTGATCACTTTGCCACACCACCACAAAGCCACCCTGGGCATCCATGGCCACCTTGGAAAACTGTTGGTTGCCCCCGGTCGTCACGTTGACGCGGAATTCCGGACCAAGCGCCTGACCGAACAAATCATAGCGCCGCGCAAAGACATCGTAATCGCCGCTTGTCCCTGACCCGACAAAGCTTGTCCACGTGATCACGAAGTCACCCTGGGCGTTCATGGCCACATGGGGCCAAGTTTGCTCTCCTGCGGTAAGCTCGTTGACGCGGAAGGGTGGCGGCAGCTGAGTGTTAAACACTAAGGCCCCGGTGGTGATATTAATTCCTCGCACCCCCCCTAAGGAGTCCAACCGCCGGGCGTAAATATCGGCGTCATTTCCCCGGATGTTGGTCCAGGTGATCACAAAATCGCCGTCGGCGTCGATCGCCACGGTGCCAAATCTTTGGTGATCACGGAGAAATTCCGGGAAAAATGTTGGCGGTGTTACAGGCATCGCGGGGAAGGTATCGCGCGCCACCAGAATATTTCCCGCGGCGTCGCGGACCGGGTTTCCTGCGGAGTCGAGATAAGGCAAATCCGCCGGCGAACCGTCAGCATCGAATAAACGGAAATACAAGCGGTCAACACCTGCTACGGGGTCGAACACGGTCCAAACAACTACATAGTCCCCATCGCCATCCCGAGCCACGGCCGAGGCAGCCTCCGCAAACGTTCGGCCGGTCTCGGTACCTACGAGCGCGTCTACCCGCAAATCAGGGATGACCGAAGTCACGCTGAAGCTCAGGGATATATCGGAACCGGCAGGCGCGTAGCCGCTCGCGCTCAAGGGGTTACCAGCCAAGTCGCGAATACCACTTATATTCTGCGCAGGATTGGGCGCGCGAACTACGATTCGGTAGTCTCCAGCCTCCAGCGGGGGAGCACCCGGGCCGATGACTCCGTTTGCATCCAAAGTAAGTACCGCTTCCCATTTATTGGTAGGCAGGGGATTAAGCCGGTAGATACCGTCGGGAATTCCATCCCCGTCATGGTCGACGCCATCGGGTCGACCAGCCAACTCCGCTGCTTTGTTCAATCCAAACTCCACTTTTACCACACCGCCCGGTATTTCCACGTCACCACGGTATAGGACAAAGTTCTCGGGATTGAGCACGCTATCGCGGAACTGGTCTGGATTCTGGGCGAATAGCTCCTCGTCGAAGGTTACCACAAGGTGGTAAACAGGCCCTTCCGTCACACGTCCCCGGGCAATGCTATAGCCGGCTGCATCCACAAGATCGGTGACGCGTGGGCCGGCGGTATCAGTGGACTCGTCGAAACGCCGGTAATAAATGTTGGAATTGCTGATGACGGCGTTTGTCAACCGTTCCCGTTGGATGAACACCGCGGTGAAGTCCCCGTCCGGCTCCATGCCTCCGGAAGTTCTTTCCTGGATTGTGCCGGGGTCGCCAATTTGGAAGAGACGCAACCGCGGCGGCGGTGCCGTTTGCGTGCCACCCTGGGTTATCGTCGTCCCCACAATATACCCTGGTAGGGGTGGATCAGGGAATGGCGGCCCTTGGAGTAAGCCTTGTGTGATTTGAGGATGGTTAACGCCCGCACTAGCCCCCACAAAGTTCAGTTCGAACTGGAAGGGATCAGTGGTTCCTGAGCGATAGGTCACCACCACACCCGAATAGGCTCGAATGGGGTTTCCCTGAGCGTCAACGCCAGTCACCAAGGCGCGCAATTGACCCTGGATGGCAGCCGCCACCGCCTGCGGATTTGATGGGTCAAAGTAGAGGTTAGCCGTGGTTCTTAGACCATCTGTAAGCGAAAACCACCCAGGTCCAGTAACAAAGAAGCTGAGTAGCTGCAGCTCGTTAGTGGCTGGGGTTTGACCCTGCCAATTGCGGTAGCTGACGAAGATGGGAGTATCGTGAACCGATCCCTGGAAAACGATCTCAAAAACAACGTCGCTTGTGGGAACTCCCGTGAGCTCCCACGGCGTACCGGCCCTTTGCAAAACTTCGAATGCTGGCACCAGCCTGACACTAACCGACTGGCCAAAGGGACTGGGCCAGGCAGTCCCTGTGATTGCCAGACCGCGCAGGGCGTTTTCGATGTTTGTGCGAGAGGCAGCCAAGTTAGTCCGCTGGTACTGAATCCCTGACGTGGCCTGCGTGACGTTGTTAATGGTAACCTCAAGTTCAAAAGATCCCTGGTCAACGGATTGATCGAAGGCAAGAAAGACCCGAGTATTGTGCCCATCGCGAAGGGCGTTGATTATGGCATCCCTGGCCAGGATGTTCATTGTTCCAAGGAGCGGATCAGCATCGAAGCGGGTGTAGAGGGCACCACTGCCTTCCCCGCGGAGCCAGCCGTAAGCGGCTTCCAGTTGCGCTCGCAGGCGTGCAACCTCTGCGGGGGTTGCTCCCCCACTTAGGGCCGCAGTTAATTGCGATTCAATCAAGCGATCAATCTCCGCCTCGGACACGTCCGGTCCAAAACCATCGAAGACGATGACCAGATCGCCGTCGGCATCAAGCATTGGCTGGCCGCCGTATTGGTCGAAGGGCCAAAACCGTGCCGAGGCCGGATCAAAATCTGCGGAATTAGCGCGAAATGTGCTTCGCACCGTTTGCAACGAAAAATTGCCTTGGGCATCGAAGAGACGATACTGGATAGCGCGGATTCCCGGCCCGCTGCCGGCACCTGCTAAGTCGGCTTCCGGCACATTATAAGTGATGACAAACTCGTTACCGACTCCGAATCCGACATTTGGACCTGACCCGCCGCCAAGAGCAAACTGACTTTGCCGCACGGCCCCGGTGTTGTCATATACCTCGGCCCACACGCTGGTTGCCACGCGGTTGGGAGTCATTGTCCAGCTGACAACGAACCACCCATCCGGAGACATCCCTACCACTGGCTCGAAATGTTCATTAGTGTCCTCCGTGTTGACAACCCATTCGTTCCCCAGGGGCGTGCCGAAGCGATCATAACGCCGGGCCCGAATTGTATTAAAGAAGCTAATGTCCTGAGCACCGGAACCCCATACCACTACAAAGTTTCCTACGCCGTCCATAGCCACAGCTGGCTGAGCTTGAGCCCCGTTCACGTCCTGATTCACACGGAAAGTGTACACATCCAAATTCGGATCAAGATAAGCCGAAAGTGTCGCTAATCCCATGAGGGCAGGGCCGCTGGTGGGTTCCAAAAACTGGAACTCCAGATCGCGCCGGCCATTGGGCCCGGAGAACGTGGCCTTGAATGTTACCTCGAACTGGAATGGGGCCGAGGAGCTTAATACCCGAACCGATACGTCCTGAAATCCCGCTGCCGTCAGGGCCGTACGGATTGAGTTTGCTGAACTGCTCAGATTCGTGCTGTCGAAAATAATGTCCCGAGTGGTCTGACCGACCAGGCGGAGCCGAAAATTCCCCCTTATCGGACCGCTCACCGAAGGGTTGATTGTGATCCTTTGGACCACCTGAGCCTCTGGCGACACCAACGGTATTACCCCTTGCACCGGGAATTCGGGTATCCCGTCAAGATTCATGTCAACAAGGAAGTCAATTTCGGTGGGATTTCGCCACCCAACGGGACG
This sequence comes from uncultured Thermoguttaceae bacterium, assembly GCA_938084835.1. Lineage (GTDB taxonomy): Bacteria > Planctomycetota > Planctomycetia > Pirellulales > Thermoguttaceae > DTLM01. The sequence goes on along the minus strand of CALKER010000017.1, from coordinate 34,150 downwards.
GAATCGCCGCGCAAAAATGTCCGTCACACTGGTGGGATGAACCCATGTTGGTACCTCGCTTTGCCATACGATGACAAAGTCGCCGTCGGAATCCATGGCCACCACGGCGTTGGTTTGAGCGAACTTATCCGGCAGCAAAGTGAAGGGGTCATCCGGCTCTTCCGGATTAACGCGGAATTCGGGGCTGGGCTCTTTTAATGTGCGAACTTGTGCCAGGCTTGCCAACGGTACCCCTGCGGCGTTGACAACGCTTCCAGTCTCATCGGCCACTCGGGAAACAAGAATAGTGGGATGATCTTTCTTGCCTGATGTGCCGGTAAAAGTAATGTCAAAAACTGTCCCATCTGGGTAACCGGGAACTCCCAATACAGGCGTTACTTTGACCTCCGGAACAGGCGTTCGCATGGACGGGATCAAGCTCGTAGGCCCCTCTCGTGGTACGGGCGGCATTCCCAATTCGATCGGTCCGTAGGAAAAGCTCTGGGAAGTTACCCAGAACGACTGTTCCATAATTTGGGCCGTCAGTGCGGGATCGGTTGGTGAGATCGGGATGTTACTCAGGAGGACAGGTTCCCGAACCGTGATGACTTCAGCAAACGGATAAAACCCAGTGGCAAAAGTTGTTACCGTACCAGGAGGTTGGAGTCCAGGAAGGAGAGGATTAAGGTCGGTGAAACTATACAGCACTTGAATGGAGGGCACATTGCGTGGAATATTTCCCGGGCCCACCGACGCCTCACCGAATTCGATTAAAAATTCCCGGGCATTGATCGGTTTGACAACCACGTCAGCCAAATCCCCACCAAGGACTCGTAACTGCATCTGCAGATTCTGAGCGTTGGTCACTGGGGAGATGGCTTCGTTATAGAGGAAGCTTGTGGTCTCGAACGGCTCTTCAATGATGCCGTTGCGGTTGACGTCGTAGCCCAGGATAATGGTGCCACTAATAAGCTCTTGCAGCGGGCGCGGCGTATACGGCTGATAACCGGATGAAAGGACGAGCTTCTGAACCTCTCGGCCATTAACCACCAAGTCAACACGCGCCAATCCCAAGGCGTTGTCCACTAATACTTCGCTAGGCAAAAAGATCCGCTGAACTTCGTCGGTGAAGTAGCGGGCATAAATGTTGGCATCCTGCATTATTTGACCAGTTCGTGGATCGACGACGGGGTTGCCCGCCGAGTCCAGCACCGGATCGATGCGGGTCCAAACAATCACAAAGTCGCCGTCGGCATCAACGGCCACCGAACGGCCGGGTACCATCTCCTGAGTGACTGCAAACCGCTCGTTGACAAGAATTTGATCCCAATCGGCAGGAGCAAGACTTAACAGCTGGCGCTGCTCCAGCGGATCGAGCCCGAGGCGGCGCGGGGCCGCTGCTGTTCGCCACCGTCTTGCCTCCCTTTCGCGCTTTTTGCGAGGAGAGCCCTTCTGTGCCAATTGTCTCGTTGCTGATAGAACCTTACGCAGACCAAGCCACGTCATAGTTGTCGTCCCTCGAGACCTGCTCCGCACGGCGGAACGTTGCTAGCCTCAATTCTCGACGGTTTTCCGCTCCTCAAAAGTGCTTTAGGCCGAGACCTGCAGACTGACTTTCTCCGAGCTGAGATACTTTGGAGTCGGTGGTCACCACCGAACCCAGGGCAGGATCAGTGGGTACCTTTCGGATCCAAAAAGCACATTCTGGTAACGTGAAAGCCTCGCGAGCCGCCGACTTTTCCAAGTTGACGATCATGGGACGTCGAGAGCCCGGGAGGAACTGCACATCGTAAAGCTCGGTGCAACCGGAGGTAAATTCAAACGTGCCTTCCCAGTTACCTGAGCGAAGATCCACTAACGCGACGCCGCACATTAGCTGCGGGAAGTACTGTTCGACGGGAACGCCGCCGAAGTGGTACTTTTCCCGAATCTTCGATAATCCCACCAGCGCGTAAGCCCCAGCAAAACTCAGGCCGCGGGTGTAGCCGGGCAACCGACATACGACTTCCGGCTTGTCCCCCGGGGACCAGCCCACCAGTTCCCCTTTCCCGGAATTTAAAAACCACAGCCGCCCAGCATACCAGCGTGGGGAGTGCGGCATACATAATCCGGTCAAAACAACCTCGTTTTCTTCGACTGCGACCACCACGCCACCGTCCAACCGGTGATTTCGCCACCCCTCACGCGTATCGCTTGCCGCATGCGCCGTCACATAAGCAAGTTTCTTTTCCACGACCGCAAGCCCATTCAAGTGGCAGCGATCCTCGGGGGTGATGTCCGAAATAAACGGTGGCCGCCACAACGGTTCAAAACTGTATCGCCATCCCACCCGCGCCAAACATGAAAATCGCGTGTTGACTAATATCACTTCGCCGTCAACAATGGTGACGTCGTGAGCGCTAATGTCCCCGGTATGGAAAGTTGCCCGAGGTAAATACAAAGCGTCGTAGTGACCCGGCTGGTGAGGGAGATAGTCACCGGCAAGGGCACGCGCGTTGCCGAAAACGACAACGTCCTCGCGTGTGGCCAAGGCCAAATAGTCCTCCTCGAGGGCAAGCCCAAGAGGCTTATCGAAGTGTCGCAGAAGCAGGGTGATCTGCTGGCCGTCCCACCCGATGAGCGCTACCTTGCCCGCTTGATACGTCGTAAGAGCAACGGCTCCGCCGCTCCTCACAAGCCATTCCTGAAACCCCTCGTCGACACGACAGGTTACAGGTAGCGGTTGGGCGAATTCATTTGGTTGTCCCATTCCAACGAATTTCGCGACCACCAGGTGTCTTCCCTCTTCTATGAATTCACTCCCTGCCGATGCAAAAAGTCAAACGTTTTGTTCCCCGTAACCCGGCCGAACCTGTGACGTTGAGAAGATTTCCTTTTCAGCTCAAACTTCATAGCTTGACCATTTTATCATGATTGCCTGCATTTTCACCGTCAAGCACTGGCCATCCTGCCGGAGTTAAGATCCTTAGGAGGTGAAATTTCACGATACAGCGGCTTCGTGCCAGCCTGACACAAAACATGAAAAAGGGCTCGAAAGACCTATTTTTGTACCGGCGAAGTGGGTTGGTTGCACTTGTGGAGCTTATAGCTTGCTTACCTTCATTTTTCCCGCACACCACGTGTGGTTCAGTGGTCTTTTAAGGGTATGTCTCTTGCGCGTATTTAATTTGCCTTTGCGCAGTCGCAGTATGCGACGCCCACAAAACCCGGTTTGACCCCCGGCTCGGCACTCCGGGGACCATTTGATCCAAGTGGGATGTATCCCTAAGTTGTCGCCCGCGTCGGGCAAACCGCCGATCGCCAACTCTGCGTGAGCGAAGCTTCCCAATGTGTCGCCCGAATGGGGGAAAATTTTCCCGGCGGATGGGGACCACCCATGCCGGAGGGTGATTCCTCCGCGCGGCCATGCCGGGGCACTATCGCAACATCGCAGCTATAGGGACGCCGGTGTGAAGTGGCACCGAACATTCCATGATACGGCAGGGCCATTCCTGGAGCGAAAACTATCGCTTTGCCCCCTTACTCCGAGGAGCCAGTTGCTAAAAAGGCTCTGCCGTCGGGGGAGAGACGCCTCCTGCGCCCCGAGCAAGCCCCAGTGCAGCGACACGCACTTTGGGTGGCTTAGCATGCATAACCTGTACCAATATGGTCACAATTTAGCCAATATTGACAACATGCGCGTAAGATTTTTCTCTAAAAGGATTTGCGAAGCAGCTACTTGAAATATCTGGTGCTAAAAGAACCCCCTTGGGAGCCATGGGGATGACCTTGGGACCAACTATGATTCATTTTGCGTAGTTCTTTACTGCAGGAAGCATCGGCTAGGTAAAAAGTCGGCGAGGTGTCGACGGTCGATCTTGGGCCAGCAAGTTGCCAAAAGTGAACTCGCGGAACTGACCTTTCGATCGAATTTAAAAGATGCTTTTCCAGAGCTAGTCCGCGCTTTACAACCGCAGAGCGCTGATCAGGGGCTCTCCGATAACGATTTTGTCCCTTCACCCAACGTTGGTGCTGGGCTGTCGCTTTGGGGCAAGAGACAGCCGGCCGAAGGAACATCTCGTTATTTGCTGACCGAAAGGATGAGTCATCGGCGAGTTTTTGACGCCTCAGAGGGGAACAATTTCGTTGGATCCTGATCTCATATGTAGTGCTTAGCCGAGGAAATGTGGGGAGCTTCTTAAAACCCGGTTTGAAGGCCTCCGGTAGCAGCACTCGGGAATGCGCTTTAACGGGTGTTGGCGAAAATCGCGGCGATTACGCGGGCGCAACTGCAGAAGCGGAGCCCTGGGGAGTTCTGGCCAGTAGTTGGCCTGGGAATTCGTCAGAACTTAGGACTTGATTGTCGCTTCCGGCTGGGGTACAAGTTCAAAGAACAGCTGATAAGTGGGTTGATCCCACGAAGGACCGTGGGCAAGTCAGGTGGGTTCAGATCCCTCTCCTTGAGGGTCATGAAGGGAACGTCGCCGTCGACGGATTGATTTGGGAGGTGACACATCTTTGGGCCCGGCGATTTGTGGCGCTTGAAAAGCTTCCGTGGCTCGGGCGGGGCGGTCTGTCTTTGCGTCGAGAGTGGTTTGTCGGAGGACGATGGGGAAAGTGCATAAAGATCTTTGAGGCGAGAGTGGCGGAATTGGCAGACGCGCTGGACTTAGGATCCAGTGGGGTAACCCATGGGGGTTCGACTCCCCCCTCTCGCACTTCAGTGGGCTTGCTGGGCGGAAATAAAAGATGAGGACGCCGGTGTGATGCAGCTCGTCGTGGGGTTATGTAGATATACGTTGGTCAGGCAGCCATATCCTCGGACAAAGCGGACCATTTTTTTCTTCGGTGGCCCGGATGACAGAACTAGGCACCTTGCCAGCGGCGTTGTCCGGGTTTTTTGGCAGCAACTGGTGAACATTACTCGACGGGTCTATAAGGCGAGGGTCTTTCATCAGACGTCTTGCCAACCCAATCGGATTGGCGGTCGGCTATTCCCGCGGCGGTTCCTCTTCGGCATCCTTTCGTACGCTGAATTCTAACTTCCACCGCCGTCCGCTCCGGGGGTGAACGCACCACAACTCAAGCATTCCCAGTTCTGTAATTCGGGGCCGGAACCGTACCGGAACGAGATCTTCTTCCCCAGCTTCATCCGCGGGGAGGAGTGTTTCCAGCGAGTCGGTTTCCTGGAGTTCTTCGCTGCTCCAAGAGTCGAGAATGTCTCCGGGCTTATCGTGCTTGCGGACAGCGGAGCTAAAAAATCGGAAGACAGCCGGCTCGCCTACCACTAGGCCGATCTCTTGACCGGGCACATCAGTCTCGGTTCCCTCCTCCATACCGAAGGGGACGACGCACAGCGCCCGAAGCGGGCGGGGTACTCCCGGAATAGCAGGCCCAGATGTTTCGATGCCCACATAGTAGGAGCGGGGCGTGCCGCCGCGGATTCGAATACCGCCGCGCATTTTTGCCCACCCGTAATAGGCCGCCCCACGCGCCACGGAATGCTCAAGATCTCCCTGGACGGGCAAGGCTTTTGGGGCATTCCCCGGGCCAAACCATTCACCTAAAACACTCAGGATGCGATTTTGGAGGATTTTGGCTTTGAATACCCCGCCGTTGAAAAGGACGTACGTAGGCCGGGCGGGTCCGGTCGCTGGGGCCCCATGGGCACTAAGGAATGCCGCTAAGTGTCGGGTAATAGCCGTGTCCGTTTCGAAGGGCAGTCCGATTTCGCGGAAGCCGCTAGCTCGCCTTCGTGCTGGCCGATCCGCGACGTTGCACAGCGGAAAGAAACCGTCCACGATGAGTTGCGCAACCTCGTCGCGGCGTAATTCGGTCGTTATTGTCCCGCCGATCACCTTGCTTCCTCGCCCAAGGATAGTTACAGGGTAGCTTTCGGGGCCCCCTTCTGCCAAAAGTGCTTCCTTAGCATTGCGGCAGGCATGCCAAAGCGAGACCGCTTGCCACGGGTCCAGCCCGCCGTGCCGCTCCTTAAGCCGCTCCGCCACGTAGTGGGCTAAAGCAAGGTCCATGTTGTCGCCGCCCACAAGAAGATGATTTCCCACAGCGAGTCGCTCTAAGACAAGTTGCCCCTCGTGTTCGGCGACCCCAACCAAGGTAAGATCGGTGGTCCCTCCACCCACGTCGCAAACGAGAAGCTTATCACCGAGAGCCAACATCCGCCGCCAGCGATCGCCGACTCGGTCGAGCCAGGCATAGACTGCTGCCTGGGGTTCTTCCACTAGGACCAGATCTTCGGGGAGGCCCGCGGCGATAGCGGCCTCACGAGTCAGCTCCCGCGCACTTGCGTCAAAAGATGCCGGGACCGTAAGGACCACAACTTGTTGGCTCATAGGGGCCTCAGGAAAAACGTGGTGCCAAGCGGCAGCCAAGTGCTCAAGGTATTTCTGGGATGCGAAGAGGGGCGAGACTTTGGGCACTTCTGGAGGTGCGTTCCAGGGGAGGATCGGTTGCCGGCGGTCCACCCGGCTGTGGCACAACCACGATTTGGCCGCTCCCACTGTCCGATGGGGCACTTCTGCGGCCTGTCGCCGCGCCATTTCTCCGACGACCCACGCCGCTTCCTCCTCCCACGGAAGGGCGAATATCCCGGCTTCCCGTTCTTGGTCGGTGGGTATGTAAAGGAAAGACGGAAGCAGTGTATGCGACTCGACCGTCTGGGGAGCAATAAGCTGTGGGATGGGTAGGATTTCAATCTCCGCTCTATCTCCTTCCAAGGGTGCATAAGCGAGAACACTGTTGGTCGTGCCCAAATCGATACCGATGACAAATTTTGCCGCCATGCTTGATCGGCTTCCTTTTCACTGATTGCTTCGAAAATGACACTGTCCTTTAATAACGAAAGTGTGACTCGTCCTTAACTAACGACAGTTTGACTTTTTTGCGTAGGGTGTTGGGCACCGCACAACGGCTGGGTACGATGCGTACGCTGGTTCTGCCGGTTTTTTCGGCAGCTTATTCAAGTCGCCGCCACAATAGTTGGTAGCACCGTTGCGCGCGTTGCCATGGTAGATTGGGGTTCTCGTATTCCGCCAAGCGGCTGGAAAGCGAGCTCTTAGGTGAGCCTCTTTTCAATTATGCCAATCTTATGGTGGTGCTTTCCAAGGAAGTCTGCAGGACTGTCAGTTGGCTCCCCTCCGATCCGGGCAGCCATCCCGATGGAGGAGGTTTTTTAGGCCTCGCCCGAAAGCCATCTTCCGCCAGGTAGAGGCGCCATCAGTGACTGCTTTTTGAAGAAATATTCCCCTCAACGAAAGGCTCTGAGAGCCTGAGTATGAAAGGTATTGACGGCGGAAGCGACTTACTCTCCTAAAAGTCGTTGGGTAGGGCGTAGCCTTCGCCCAATCGCGGTGGAGGTGCCCCCTCCGCTTGGAGCTCTGCCGGCGCGATGATCATAGTGCTTTCAGCTGTGCCCGACCAAATGGGGAGCTGACATCGAGTGGCCTCCCAACCCCGGTGAAGTACGCGGGCACGGATGGGCTCGGAGCCGCCGATTTCGCCCAGAACGCGAAATCGTGCCGCGTCATAACCCCTTGGGACGTTGACGAAACTTCCCTCGGCCTCCGATATAATCGCCCGCAGCCCGAAAATTCGCTCGATGACGCGGGCACAATCTCGATGGATATCGCGGACAGCAGCGCCGATCTGTGCATCCGTATAGCCGTCCAAGGATTCCATTACAAAATCCACGAACCGTGCTTCCCGCTGCAGGACGGAAAGGAGTGTCAGGGCATCGTTTCGACCGGCGGGAAGCGGTGTGACTTGAGGAGGAATAGCCCGAGGTTTTTCAACCGCGGTGGGGGTTTCCGGCTCAGGCGGAGCCACCATCGCCTGCTCTGACTGTTCCAAGATTTGACGAATCTTCGCAGCGAACTGTGGACGAAGTAACGTTAGCCAAAACACGCGAAGAGCAAGTATCAATCGTCGCATGATAGTCCTCACGGCTTATATTTCTTGTGACGCGTCAGCGAGTCACTTTGGCTAACCCAACCATTTTGTGACCAGCTGCAGGCTGGCTTTTGCCTCACCTGGCGTATCCAATTTCGTTTGGAAAAAGCTGGGAATTCACAGCCGCTAAAATAAACACCGGAATTCCTTGTACTTATTTTTTATCGTTTACTTAACGGCGGCGGTTTTCTCGGCATTTTTCGCCACTTGCTGACAAAGAACTTCCACCGCTTTAGCCAATTGGGAATCCGTCACATCATCCAGAGTGAGACCTTTCCCGTCGTTTTCAGAGCGTTTCAATCGCAGTGGTGCCCAACGACGAGCTAGCTCTTCGTTAGCAATGTCTCTCAAGGCACGCGCCCGATTGAGTAACGCGAGATCTTCCCCTTCGATTTTCACTTCGAGGCCTTCATTTGGTTGAACCCCCCACGGTTCGTCTTCTGTAGCGCCGGGACGCCGATTGATATTGCGATTACTTGGGCGCCAGTAAGTGGCTGTGGTAATTTTCAGCACACCGTATCGGTCCCCAAGACTGATAAGCTCTTGGACAGTACCTTTTCCATAAGTGCGCTGGCCTACCACCGCGGCCCGATTGTGGTCCTGAAGACAAGCCGCAACAATTTCGGCGGCACTGGCTGTATCTTGGTTCACCAAAACCACAAGGGGCAAATCTGCAAACTTCGCCCGCCCAGAGGCCGTGAAGGCGGAGCGCACTTCTCCCCACCGACCGCGAGTGGTTGCGATCACACCGGAAGGCAAAAGAAGGTCACATAGGTCGATGGCTGGACCGAGAAGTCCACCAGGGTCATTTCGCAGGTCAAGTACGAGCCCGGCCATTCCGTCGCGGAGGAGCCGAGTCACCAATTCTTCGAACTGCTGGGCTGTTTCCGGCGCGAAGGAACTTATCCGAATGTAACCTAATCGCGGGGATTCGGGCTGAGGCAAAAAATATTCCCAGGAACCATCGCTTAATCGGCGGTCACCGAGCAGGGTCGGCACTTTCACCAGGTCCCGTCTGAGGCGAAGATCCGTCACCTCCGAGGAATTGTATCGTCGGATTTGTAAGTGAACCTCTGTGCCCGGACGTCCACGCATCAATTTGGTCGCCTCTTCAAGAGTCAACTTCTTTGTCTCCTTTCCTTCAATCGCTAATATCACATCGCCGGCTAAGATTCCCCCCTTCTGAGCAGGCCCTCCCGGGATAGGGCTGACAACCACCAGTTCCTTGGTCTCGGGGTCTAAGTCTACCTCGATCCCAATTCCACCAAATTGCCTATCGATCTCTTCCGTCAGACGCGACACGGCTTGCCAGTCATAGTATTGGCAGTACTGGTCAAGATGAGCTGCGCATCCGGCGAGAGCCCCTGTTACCAGGCGACGTGTCCCAACTGGTTCCACATAACGCGCGCGAATTTGCTGGATGGCGTAGCTTACTACCTGCTCTTCCGGAGAGGCTCGGAAGTAGCAGATCACACAAAAGGTCATAAAGAAGAAGGCTAGCTTAAAATTGGATCTGGGCATCGCTAGTTTCCCAAATTGGTATATCCCTCTTAAATCTCTTTTTCTACCTATGCTCCCGAGATGTCCTATCTGTACTCTAAAAGCGAGGTCGCATTTTTCCCATCCACGAGGACAGTGGCCAGAAAGAATAATTCTCGGGCCATGTTGGTAGATAAAGACTTACATCGAAAAGATTGTATCGCATTTAACCTTAGAGGGCCCGGTGAGGTCGTGCCGCCCTAGACCGCGTCACCGGAGCCGACCAACTTCAGAGTGGGAGAACGATTGCCAGCTAACCCAGCCAATTTAATGGCTCGTCACCCCGAGAAGCAGAATCAACGGCGGGCGTGAAAAGAAGTGACATTAACGGGGGGCGACTGAATCATTCGATTGAAATATATTCTTTGGAAATATTAACTATCTAGGTCAACGTAGTGTCCATATTCCTACCCACGGGATTCCTGTCTATTTTTTTCGGCCCTCCGGATCTTTTCCCCTCGGTCGGGAGGCCAGTAACGATTTCCAAAAAAAATCTAGACGATTTCCAAAAATCTGCAGGACAACACTAAAAATAAGTAGGAGAACTGCAAGATATTTGCAAGATACTATGATGTGGCCGTTGAGCCTGATAAGCCACTAAAATATTTCCAAAACGGATGCACAAATTTTCGTTTTCGATTCCCGATCCGCCGTTTTGTAGTCACCGGGTGGCTGTCTTTCCATCACAAAAAGGAATACCCCGTGCTCCGAAGGGGTTAACTTGCTAGTATCGGGCTGCAGCTAGTATCGGGCCGCAGAAGCAAACCGCTCTTGGGAAGTGTCCTATCGACTGGAATTTGTTGTGAAAGGTTCCACAGGACACCCGGGGAATCCTTTTATGGGAAGACATATTAGGCGATCGGAGATATTTGTCCTGGGCAACGCATCAGGATTGTAGAAACTTCAGTCGGGACACTGCGCGATTTACCACAACATCATTATGTCCCGGACTAGCCGATTCGGATTCGGGTGTTGTGGTAAGTTCACGCGGGAGTTGTGAATTTAAGTTGTTAAAGCGGCACCGAATGACATGAAGCTGGCAAATTCGGGCGCTAGCCTCTTTACGGCCTCAATTTATAAAGCCTGCCGTCCCCATCACCTTCTTGACGTTAACTCTACTCCTTATTAGGGGAGCCTTCGTAGGTGTGAGTGTTCCGTTCGGGCTCGTGCTGAAGGAGAGGTAAGTACCGATAGTAAGCTTCAAGGCAGAGAATTGCCAGGGCCGTGGTGTAAACTCGTCCTCCGTAGCCACCCCAGACGCAACTTGGATCCCAGCTTCCTTCCCAAGGCTTGTCTCGGCGCTGCATGCCGATCAAGGTGTCCCGAAGTGCCCGGTTCCAGGTGTCCCACGGAGTGCCGCCTACCTGGGCCAATGCAATCGTAGCATAGTACCAATAGTAAAAGTTGGGAGGTCCACTGCCGGGCAGGTTTTGAAGAATGTACTGTACGCCTTCGTGAACCGACGTTTCGCTCAGGGGTGGTGCGAGGAAAAGCCGGCATGCCAAGGCTTCGGCAGTCATTGCAGGAGAGGGCCGTTCCGTGGGCCGGTACGCGGCAAGTCCCGAGGCCCTACCAGTGCTCACCGAGGCGAGAAACATCCTGGCCCGCTCGTACACCAGGGGTGGGATTCGAAGGCCCCCAAACTCGGCGCTTTTCAGGGCGAGAAGATGCCATCCAAACAGGCTTGTGTCACCGGGGTCACCAGGTCGATATCGCCAGCCTCCACTGTGGGGATCTTGGGCTCTGATGGAAAATGCGGCACCGCGGGCAATGGGTTCCCGGAGTTCGGGACTGCCGGTAAGTGCGTAGGCTTCGCTGAGTGCCAACAAGGCTATGGCGTGACAGTACATGGCCGAAAAGTAGCCAGCATTGCCGGCAAGGCTTCCGTCAGGCGTTTGAGAGCGAATCAAAAACTCAAGCCCGCGGTGTATCGGCTCCTGATATGGTCCGTCGTGATGTGTATATCCGGCCCCGAGAAAGGCAAGGAGCGCTAAGCCGGTAATCGCGGTATCCGCGTCTTTGCCCGTGCCTTGTCGGTCTCGCCCTTGGACGAAACGCTCGATTCCCGCCTCGTGGCGTCCGGGGTTCCATCGGCCCTCTGGATCCTGATTGCGTGCAAGCCATTGAAGGCCTCTGTCAACCGCGAGATCGGTGGCCGGGGTGGCACCCCTGGCTCTTGCCAACGCCTGGCGGTTCGGTGCGATTCGCCATCGGTACGGAGCAGGGACCTCCCAAGCTTCTCCGCCTCGCGGCGCGCTCCACCACGGGATTAATTCGTTCCGGGATAATTGGGACTGGTCAAGGGTTTTCTCCGGCAAGAGGGGTCGCTCCCGCGTGCCGTCATGGGGAACAGTTACTTCAAGCAAAGCCTCGCGCTGGGAAGGACCGGGTACCCGCCGGGTCCGCAGGCCTGAGTTCGGTTCCGGTGTCACAGAAATGAGGGGGTCATCGTGGGAGTTTGGGAAAGGGACGTCGTCGTAGACGGGCGAAGGCGCCTGATCGTTAAGCGAGGCTAACTCTTCCTCGTCCACTGCTGGGCCAGCAGCCGAGCGAATTACCTCCTCCACGACGGACAGCGGGAGCCCCTCCGGCTGTTGATCAAGGGGAAACTGGGTTCGGCCTTTTGATGGAAGCCGGGGTGATTCCCTGCTTGACATGGAGAAGTCCACTTCCGAACTCACTGGGGAGGCTCGAGCCCGCTCTCCCGGGACTTGGGCAAGCAAAATTGAGGTGATCGGCCGTTCGGGTTGTTCAAGCTGCATGTTCTCACTTGGCGGCTCCAAATGCCCTTCCAATTCTTCGTACGCTGGGACCAGCTCTAGATTCTCGGGCTCCGAAGGCCACGCTGGATCGGAGGACTCGGACCTGTCTTCCCACTGAGAGTCTTGCGGTCCTGCCTCCTGAGGAATAAGGGGTCCGGAATACGGCATGGGGTTAAAGCTCGGGGAAATCGGGCTAATGAGATTTCTGGGCATTGTTCCTGCCGGGGAAAACGCCGCCACCTCTGGCCTTGGAAGTTCTAAAGCAGTGGTGGACTTAGTGGGCATGTCGTGCAGGGGGAGCATCGTGGGAACAATCTCCCCGAGTTGTTGGCCCGACAACTTCGGCGGATGAGTCTCCTCCGGCTGCGTGTCCACGAGACTTATTTCGATGGCTTTTTCCAGCGGGAATTCTCTAGGCATTGGCACGACGATATTAACGGTTGTTGCAAGACCAGCCAGCAAGATATGGAGCCACAAAGACATGGCGAAGCATTTGGAAAGAGCCCGTCGGCTTTCCCATCGGGGCGAAAACAGGGCCCAAAGGGCAACGCTCAGAACGAGCACTCCCAGAATAAGGCCCGCAAAGAGTTGCCCGGGACCAAGTGGCCGGGCAGAGAATTTTTCTAACAGGCTGGCTATCATAAATTATGCACACACCCCGAGCTAACGCGTTTGGGTTTCTTCGGCTTTAGGACGCACGGCCACGGCAACGTTTATTATTTGAGCCTCCTTGCAGGTACTTAAGACCTCGGCAATCTTCTGAAAGCGTGTATCCACATCGCCACGGATAAGTACCGGAACCTTGGGAAACTCGGCGCGAAGTGTCCGAAGCTCATCGCGCAGCTCCTGGAGTGTCACCGGTTGTCGCTCAAAGACAATCGTGCCGTCGCGATAAACGCTTATCACCTTTGGTTCAGGTGGACGGACAAGAGAGTCTTGGTGTGTTACTTCTGGAATTTTTAGCTCGAGTTTTCGCTCGATTTCAGTGAACTTTGTCCCCAGCATAAAGAAAATAATGAGCAAGAAAACAACGTCGATCATTGGGGTCAGGTTGAGGGTAGGAACATCTTCCGTGATGTGTCGCGTTAACATTTCCGTCGTCCGATAACCTGAGTGACAGTAAGTCGTTGACACTGGCACCAAGTGGGAGGGTAGGGCTCGTTAAGTCATAGGGCCTGCGGTAAGGGTTTTTCCAAGAGCCTTAAGAACTTGGGCACTGGGGCTGCCGCCAGAATATTAGTTTTTGCCGTTGACATTCAACTTGGGAAAACTGGATTGGATTCTAAAGGCTGGGTTGCTTGAGCCGGGGTTCATGTTAATTCATCCTACACAGTCCGGGGCGCGGGCGTCTCGTGTATCTCCTCGTGTGGCGCCAAGGGCTTTTTCGTGCGATTTTTCTTTCCTTTTTCATTGGGGGTGGAAGGAGCTTCCAAGGCAATTATGGAGATGACCTCTTGAGCCAAAGTGTCGATTTCGGCAAGAAGCCTCTCGCATCGACCAACAAAGTAGAGGTAGGCGAGGAGTGCCGGGATGGCAACAGTCAGTCCGGCGGCGGTTGTCAACAGCGCCTGGCTAATTCCTTTTGCCAACAACTCGGGTCGCCCGAGGGCATCAGCCGTCGCCACCGCGTTGAATGCATGGATCATTCCCAAGACCGTTCCTAGTAAGCCTAGCAAGGGGCTAACGGTAGCAACCCCATTGAGGATCCGCAGGTTCCGGCGAAGCTCGGCGGCGGCCCTTTCGCCGGCATCAAGCACGCCTTGTTCGATTTCAACCGTAGGTCTACCCCATTTTCGCAATGCCCCGGCGAAGACGATGGCTACAGGACTTCCGTTTTGCCGGCAGATTTCCAAAGCTTCCTGATAGCTTAGTTCCCCAAGGCGCAGACGCTGAAGAAATCGTTGACTAAAAGGGCGGGGAATGACCCGGGAACGGCGAAGCATCGCCATGCGCTCAAGCACCACAGCTACGAGCACGAGAGAGCATATTCCAATAGGGAGCATCAGTGGCCCACCCTCGCGGATGATGTTCCACAGATTGTGCGTTGGGATGGGACCCTCATGGGCGGCAGGGGCCTCGCTTTGAGGGAAGCCCGTTTTCTGCGACTCGATTCCAACCTCGTCGAGGGAACGGTCTAAGGCCGAAAAATTGGGAACTGTTTCACTTCCCTCCCCTCTTACAGATTCTATGCCAAAGCTCCAGAAGACATAACCGAGGCCTAACCCCAATGTCAGCGTGAGGACGGCTTGAAATAAGTCCGGGCGGTGAAGCTCTGTGCGGATTTGTCGGATGGTTTTCATACAAAGCTCCGTCTATTTCCGTTAACTGCAAAGTGCGGGGATAATTTTCCTGATTATTCCGCGGCGTAAACAAAGCACAGGTGTTTCGGGCGTTTGTATGTCACGGCTCTCTCTTTTTTCTTCTTCAAACGTGTGCTTGGGCTTCCCCAACTGAGGCAGCTGGTGGTGGTTTTGGCCCAACCAACGCGAAGATTGGTCGATCTTACCTCGGCTTTCCAATAGGAATGACCAAGTTTTGTGAACCTGTGTTTATTGCAGTTAGCCACTGTTTAGCCTTCGGGGCATATGGGCTTTCCGGCCATTGCTCAACGATGCGTTTTACTTGGCGAAGTGCTTCTTCTCGGAGGCCCATCTCCCAGTAACATCGCGCTGCTTGCAGCACGGCGCCCGGGACGAGCTCGCTGCCGGGGAACAAGATTTCAAGTCGCAGGTATTCCCGCAGCGCGGCGCGGTAGTCCTCCGCCAAAAAGTAGCTTTCCGCCAAAAGAAGTTGGGATTCGGCGGCAACGGTGGCATTCTGCCGCAACAGCAGGTGGGTGGCCTGTATGAGATGTGGACGGGCCTCCGCCAGTTTGTGGTCCCGATAGAGCATGTGCCCCAGCAGGAAGTGAACAAGGCCGACCTCGGGCCCGGATGGCACGGCCGCTAAGAATTCCTGGGCTTTTCGGTGCGCCTCGTTCCAGCGCTCCAGGGCTATGAGGATTTGAATCACCCGTACTTTGACCCGAGCCACTTGGGAGTCATCGTGACGCGGTGCCAAAGCGTCTTGGAGCGCCAAGTCTTCGAAGATCTCAAGTGCTTCCTCGAGCCGATTTTGTTGATAAAGTGCCTCTGCCAGGCCGACGCGTGCGCCGAAAGCACGCTCGCCCTCTCCTTCGCTAAGCAGCTTTCGAAAGCAATCTTCTGCCTTTTGCCACTCTTGCTTAGCGAGGTCGAGCACTCCACGAAGATACGCCCCACGGCTAGCGGACTCCGGCGTAACCCGCGAAATATCCCGTTCGAAACTGAGGAGATGCTCCTCTGCCTGCAGTAAGTCCTGACTTCGCAGTGCATTTTCAGCAAGTTCTAAATAAGCTTCTGGCGTAAACGAGCTCTCGGGAAAGTTCGTGCATAGTTCCGTAAGAAGCTCAGCATGGCGTGCCGAGCCTGCGGATTTCTCAAGCAAGGCCCAGTTAAAAAGCAGCTCGTCGCGAGGGATCTCGGGGGCATCGTCTTGCCAAAGATTCTCATAGAGCCAACGGGCGAGTTCGACATTACCAAGGCGATGGTAAAATCGGGCAGCACACCATGTGGCTTGCGTAGCCAGCGGCACCGGGGAAGTTCTCACTACCTGCTGATAAGCCGTTTCGGCAAGGTCGATCAGGCCCGACTGCTCTGCTGCCTGAGCAAGCACGAACCAGAGGGAAGGCCAGAGCGGTTGGTTTTCGTCAATAATCGTGGTCCACGGCGTAAGAAGAGAAATCGCCGACAGAGCTTGCCCCAGTTTTACTTCACACCAAGCAAGATCGATGATGACAGCCACATCGCTGTCTTTGTCTCCCTTGTGGTTTATGAGATCCAGGAGAATTTGCCGCGCCCAAGTTAGATGGCCCAGTTCTAAGGCCTTTTGAGCGATGGCGTGGACAAGTTCTTGCCGCCGGCCCGGTGGAAGGGGGAGCTGGCTCATGCGGGCCGTTAGCTGGCGGGCCTCTTCGATATCGGCTTCCTCCATGGCTATAGTCGACAGAAGAAAAAGTGCGTGAGCGATTGCCTCACTATCGCGTGCCGAGGTGGCAAGCTTGTGGGCTTTTAAGGCCCAGAATCGAGCCTCGGCCTGGTTACCCAGCTTGTGGGCTTGCTCACCCAGGCGTAAAGCCGCCTGAGTGGCCACCTTGTCGGATCCGGTATTTGCCAGCTTTATCCACAGCTTGGAGGCTTTCTCTGCATTTGCCGCTCCCAAATAACAAATAGCGAGCAAATATTCTATTTCGCTGGCGACCTTTGCTGGCAAAGCGAGCTGAAGGAGCGGCTCAAGCATTGTGAGGGCCTCTTGATTCCGTTTTTGCGCGATGAGTGCTTGAGCGGCTCTTACGTAGGTTTCCGGCTGAAAGCGAGAGGTTTTCGCGGCGATCACCCGATCGGCGAGGGCGGCGGCACGGCCGAGGCGACCGGAAGCAAGCGACGCGGCGATAGCGAGGCGGATCCAGTATTCGTGCAGATCGCCTGCCTCGCTCGGAAGAGAGCCTACCACTTCTGTCGACGAGCTCGGTGGCCCCAAAATCGCTTCCAGTTCCGTGAAGGCCCCTTCGGGGTCACTCAGTTTAAGTAACGCCTCGGCCTTACGTAGCCGAACCCATCCCGCAAGCTCTACCTCAGCAGTAGCCGGGGGAATCAACTCCAGCGTACGAAGGGCCTCCGCAACTTTCTCCTGCTGCATTTGAGCCACAGCCCGCCAGTAGAGTGCCTGGCCCCTGACTTGCGGATGGTCTTCCACGTTACGGAGTACCGCCTCTGCATCTTCTGGACGAGACATCATGAGGTAGACTTGGGCGAGTGCGACACGACTACGGGCAGCCACGGAGGCTTCGGGCCACGTCGAGAAAATGTACTCATAGGTTTCCGCTGCCTCTGTCAACAGGTTTTGGGCTTGATAGAGTCGGGCAAGCCGCCAAGCCGCCGCGGGTGCAAGGGAAAAAGTAGGTTTGCGGGACAACGCGTAGTAAAGTCGGCATGCTTCCTCCAGCTCACCTGTGGTTTCGAGGCATTCGGCAAGGCGAAGCCGGGCGGCATCTGCCAAAGGATCGTTTGGCGTAAGGGCAAGCGCGCGACGGAGGCAGAAAATTGCTTCCTGGACTCTTCCTTGCTTAAATCGCAGCTGACCCAAATAGTTCCATGCCCGTCCTTCTAGCGGATTTTGAGGCCACTGGCGACAGAAGGTTTCGAAAAGCTCAGCGGCCCGATCGAGCCGCTGGGGGTTTTCCTTGTCGGCCAGAAATAGGCTCTCGGCTAATCGAAACGTTAGGATGGGACGGATTGATGAAAGATATGAAAGATAATTTTCTGCCGGTGATGGCAGCGTGGTGGCCCCCTCGTTGGTTGATACCCAATGGTCATAGAGGGTCTGGTAGAGATCGCGCGCTTCTGAAAACAGGCCTTGATGGAGGAGGCATTCTGCCAGGAAAAGTTCCGCCTGCGCTCGTTTAGGATGGTCGGGATAGTGTCGAAGGAATAGTCGAAACTCTTCGGCCGCAAGGTCCCAGCGTTTGGAGTTGAAATGGGCGTTGGCTACACGCCACTGGGCCTCTGGAGGGAGCGGATTGGCCCACAAAAAGCCATTATTCCACAAGCCGACAACTAGCCAGACAACAAGGCTAGCTTGGTGTCCCATAAACGCTCTGAGTGTGTGGCGCGAAACACGGCCCATAGGCCCCTTTTTCTCGCTTGGCCAGATTTGGTGCCAACGGTAAACACCGACCAACGTTTCCCGAGATCCGATCGCATTCTTTTCCGAGCGGGGCTGAGCCAAGGGGAATTAAAATGGGTCAGGGGAGAAATCCGTTTCTCCCCGGGCCCGTCGGCAAAGTTCGTTCATCCTTGAACGGCGAAATTTTTGCGGTACTGCCTGCGGTGGGCAGAAGGCCGGGGATGGCACGAATGGGCCACGTTAGGCCTGCTAGTAACGGCCAATATCGAAAGCCCGCACAGTCGCCATCCAAGATTTATTTCTTCCGGGTATTCCAATGGGCGACAACCCCAGCGTTGCATGGATTGACGCTTTAGTACGGGCTTCCCGGCCCAAAATCGACGTCGCCTACCAGGTGTAAGTGGCAGTGGTCGATGTAAACAACTTCGCAGGCATCCTCGTTGACCTTCTTATGCGGAAGGGGCCACCCCACCCAGGTGACTTCCGTGAAATAAATAATGCACTTGTAATGAGCGTGGTGAAGCTGCGCCGGTCCAATCAGCGGATAAAACCGAGGTGGATCTACGTAGTCCCCAATCGGTTCGATTACAATTCGAACGTTCTTACGCTGCACTTCGTGGAGGAAGGGAATACCACCCTCAAGGGGCCGAGCTTTTTCTAAGGCCCGCATGATCTCATCCTGGCTTGGGGGATCTAGGGCCCGGACAGGTCCGCCGGCTGTAATTGGTCCCATGATCACAACCTTTTTGTAGCGCTCCTGCTCCCAGTGCCTGTCCTCAAGTTGGTCTTGAAAATAAGGGCTCACAGGGATGGGCACATTAAATGCCCCTAAGTGTGGTCCATAGGTGGCACACCCGGCGCTCCACCATAGACACATTGCGAGAATGAGCAGGGTTCCGATGCCGTTGGTCCGTGTCATCGAGCTTACCCCAATGTTCAATTGCCGCGCCTCAGTTCCATCTGTGCGCACGTCTTTTCCTTTGAAAATGAACACATTGGTGGCCGGGTAAACACTCCTTCGGCCTACAGTTAAATATCGAGTCCGGATGTGCAATACTTGCAGGATTTTCCGATCTTAAACATTTCTCGCCTGGGTGCGTGCCAATCGAGGGCCGTTTGCCGCCCAAATCAACCCTAGGGAAGCGTTTCTCCAGGAAAATAGTCCGGAACTTTGGTGCTTTCCGGAGTTTTGCCGTCGCGCGCGGATCTGGACTTTAGGGGAGCCATCCCCGTCGGGTTGGTTTCGGAAGAGCTTATCACCAAAAGACCTGGGCCTAGCTCAGATGAGAAATTTGATTCTTTACTTAGATTGCAATGGTAGTGATTAATTGAAAGCCGAGTCTCTGAAAGTCAGGTTTCGTAGTGTCCCGCAGGATTAGGTCGAAAGCAATCTCCCTAGTTTTTTTCGAGATTTGTTTGGGGGCTCTTCCAAATGAGGGCGAAGTAACTCACAAAGGTGGAAGCAGTCTCCTCGGTACCTGGAATAGACTTGATCAGCAGGGTTGCAATTTTTGTTAAGGGGGCCTGCGAAAAGTCCCTGGGTTTATCTTAGCGACTGGTGTTGTTCCACCTGATTTTACGGGTTAATAGGGATGCCGGGGTGGGGTTGCTGGTGGTCCCGGGGAGGCCCAATTGAGGTAAGATCAGCCGGCTGCCCTTTTCGTAAGGTATTTTTTAGAGACCACAGGGTGATTTAATTTCCGCCGAATCTACTGGTGCCCTTCCTGAAACGTTATGCCTGCGATCTCCGAGCTTGATGGAATAAATCGGATGCCCTCCCGAAAGTTTTTCAACAACTCAGAAAACATCTGCTTGCCGGTACAGTGATTCCCTCTCACGAGGGGAGTCGTTTCCCGCTTATTTTTAAATCCGCGAAATAACCCGTTATTGACCAATCCGCGGATTATGTGATCCCGGGTGGTCAACGCGACTTCGTTGAGGCACCATTGATTTTTGGGGAAGAAAGGGCTATTGGTTTTCCTTCCTTAGAAAGTGGCAACTATGAGAAGTATCAACATTCGCGTGGAGCACATTAATCCGTTTATTTCGGCTGTTCTTACCACATTCCGAACGATGCTCGGCTGGGAGCTGCAGCGGGGAAAACCGGTGCTCAAACGTACACGCACGGCGGATCATCAGGTCAGCGGCGTTATCGGTCTTTCTGGAAAAGCAGTGGGCACGGTCGTTCTCAGTTTCTCCGAGGCGGTAGCTCTTAAAGCAGCGTCGGCTCTCCTGCTAGACGAGGTTCGGGAAATAAACACGGAAGTCTTGGACGCTGTAGGAGAGCTTACAAACATGGTCGCCGGGGCGGCTAAGGCTCAGCTGGAAGAATATCAGTTGTCGGTGAGCTTGCCAAACGTGGTCACCGGTCATCAACATATGGTCCACTTCCCTTCCACCATAACTCCGATTTCCATTCCCTTCGAGACGGAGTTTGGCCCGTTCACGCTGGAAGTGGCCTTGGCGCCAATCGAGGAAGTCGAAAACCGGTCTTAAAATAATTGACTTCGAAGGGCTAGCTCCGGGGGATAAGGATCTAAATAAAGTTGATTTTCGAGGTAATCTACTTGGCACAACCGCACATAGTGTTTGATGAGCACAAGGGGTACAACCAAGGGTACTCTTTCTTGGCGGTATTCCTCAATGGTGGCGACCAACTCGCTGCGACTTTGCGGGTCAAGTCGGTCAGAAAAGTATCCCAGGATGTGGTGCATTACGTTTACATGCCGGCCTCGGGTCGCCGGCACGGCCAGGGCTTCGAGGAAAAGTTCTTCGTACTGTCGCTTGAGCTCACCTCGCGGAAGTTCTTTAGCTTTGGCGATAAGCCGGCCTAATTCCTGGGATTTTTTTGGGCTGTGCGCAAGGAGCAACATTTTGTGAGCCGTGTGGAAGGCTACAAGCTTTCCAACCGTCCACCGCGATCGCCATAGCTGCTTTAAGCGATAGAAGGCGAACACTCGTTCCACCCAGTGTTCCCGAAGACGAGGATCATGTAGCCGTCCCTCTTCGATGACTGGTAGATAGGGAAAGGTTTTCATCAAAGCGGCAGCAAAAAGCCCGGCTGCAGCAGGGGCCGGTTTTCCGTCTGGATAAAACGTCCGCACTCGTAGTCCGCAGCTTGGACTATTTTTCTTCAAAATGAAGCCGCAGAGCTCCACACGGCCTAATGCGCCAAGTTTGTCCTCTGCCCATTTATTCATTCGTTCTGTAAAGTCGGTGGAAGTAGCGGGCATGATCAACCGGATAGATCCCTCCCGGTCCGTTTGAAGCCGAAGCGTAGGTCGCGGAACGCCGAGGCCGATTTCCACCTCCGGGCAAACGGGCACAAACTCGAAGAACTGCCCGAGAGTTTGCACAATGTAAAGATCGCGGGCGTGCATCCCGTTATAACGAACGGCTTGCCCTAACAGGCAGCTGGAAATTCCAATCCGGATAGGCGGAAGCTCTTCTGCCGTGGGGTTTTGTTCGGTTTGCCAAGACCTCTCGGCGCTTTTGAAGGACCGTTCAGCCACTGCAGCGTTCCTTACTTTCGGTTCGTGAAAAGTGCGTTACATCAATTGGTTTAATGCGAGCTTGCACGGTTTAGTGTCTACGGCTGATTGATGTAAGTTAGCTCAAAATGGCGAGCTCGTATAGCGCGACTCGGTGGCGGCAGTTAATTTCTTGGCTAAAAGGTTTGGACCTAAATTGTCATTTTTGTCTCGGCTCCGCTACGACTTTAAAACCAAAGAAAACTGTCAATATCCAAGGATTTGGCGGGGGGAGCCACCTCGGTGTTCTGAATCAGTTTGAGAATCGGACCTTTGAGTTAGCTTGCGGGGAAAACTTTGTTCACGAAAACTTGGGAATTTCTGGCACAAGACTTGCGCAAAACTCTCTGGGTGAGGGGGGAATCCTCACTTATTGGCTCTCGTACCGGCGGCATTTGGTTCCATCCTTGTAAAAAATGGAAAAATTCTTAAGAAAAAAGTCCTTCGTAGAAACCGAGCTATTCAGCCCACCGGTTGGATCTTCTAATGGCGGGGCCTTCGAATCACGGTAACAGAGACGTGCCCCCCACCAACGCGGGATCAGGCTTGTCGGGGCTCTCTGGCTTTCCCCAATTGTAATTCCCAAGTTTGTCAGTGTTACGCAGCTTTTCGGCCGAGTGTGTCCAATTCGTGACCTAAGCTAAACATGGAAAGCCATTTTTCCAGGTAGCGCAAAGCCGCTCAACCTTGACGGCAGCAGCGGGCACGGTCAATAACCCAAGGACGTCGCCCCCACGTGCCGGGGGAATAGACCGTGGTTTGTGTTTCCTCCGATTTTTTAAATGCGTGCGTGTGGCGAAGGGTTGGGCAGGGCACAAGAAATCCGGGCAGGAAATGGCCAAGGAAAATTCGTCAATTTCAGCTCGTGCGTCTTAAGACGAAGGGGATTTTGGTCTGGCCGTGGTTGCGGAGTTGAACTTGTTGGGACGGCGTTTGGAAAAGGGCTCAGTCGGGCAAGGGAAACCCACGGATAACGTCACCGCCATCGCCTGTTAAGCTGCAACATTTAGCTCGCTCCGAACACCATGCCGAGCTTAGGCGGTCTCCATCCCCCAAAACGGCGAAGCTGAAACTATTTCCGATTTCCGAAAGGTGCGACCATGGCAAACGTTACGGCTCCTAAAACGGTCCTTGTTGCGGATGACTCGATTTTAATGCGGCGAATGATTGCGGAGATTCTGAGCAATTCAGGCTGGCAGGTTGTCGGCGAAGCTTCCACGGGAGCTGAGGCGGTAGAGGCATATTTTCGGCTTCGCCCCACCGTGGTTACCATGGATATTGTCATGCCGGAGATGGACGGCCTGTTGGCTTTGCAGCGGATCATCCAACGGGATCCGGAGGCGCGAATAATTGTCGTGAGTGCCCTCAGCCAAACGAGGTTGATCTCTGAGGCCATTCGCAAGGGAGCCTTTGATTTCGTGGCCAAGCCTTTTCTTCCGGAGCAACTTCGCGAGACCATCGACCGGTGCTATGATGCAGCTGTGGCACCGTGCTGAGTTTTTGTCATGAGTCTGGCCCCGAGTCGAATCTCTGCCCATGCTTGCGCTCAACTGCCGACGCGCTCGTCTAAACAATGCCTTTCGATTTGCTAGTGTTCTGCTAAAGTGGGCCTTGGGGTTAAATCGGATCATCAGATAAATTCCTCGGGACTCTGCTCTTTTACGCTCGAGTGTTAGCTGAAACTTCCTTGCCTGACGTCGCCCGTTTGTTTCCTTGACATTTGTGCTTCTCTCCTGCACAAAAGAAGCTGGTACGATAGCTGCGGCAGGGTCCGGACAATTGGCTCCTACCTCGGCATCTGTTGACTTTGTTGGCTGGGTCTGCGATTACCGCAATAACAGGAGACGGTGACGATTCCACATCACTTCGGGTGTAACAAAAGGAATTGCCCCTGCATCAGCTGTGTGTGGCCGGATGCGCTCAGCCATGGCCATCATTGGTCGCCTAATCGAAAGCATCAGCTGTCTGTGGGCGGATGCGTAACCTTCGGCATGACTTGGCCCGGAAAGATTGTGGCGTAGTTGAATTTCCCCAAATGAAGCAGCCTTTCGTTGTGTTTTTGTGGAGCATACCTCCCAGGTGGGATCCACGCACGGTTTGGTCGTTTGCTTGGCACGGCTGGCATGAGCTGGTTGGATACTCCAGTTTGAGGTCGGCCCACCGGGGATGATGGGCGAATGTCGCTTGATTGGTGAACCAGGAGGCTCCCGAATGGCCCAGGAATTTCGTATTTGGCTAAAGAGGCGAAAGTTTGTCGCGATGTCGCTGGCAGCGGGTTTACCCATATTCCTGCCCGGTCGGGCGGCCCGGGGCTCAGGCGGGGTATTGCCAGGTGATAGAATCACTTTGGGGTTTATTGGCGTAGGCGCTATGGGGCGGGGGCACCTTTCCTGGTTTCTGAAGTATCCTGACGTTCAGGTGCTGGCTGTATGCGACGTCGACCGGTGGCGCCGGGAGCATGCCCAACAAAAGGTTCAAGCCGCCTACGCGGTCCAGCAGCCGTCGCGAAGCTTTAGGGGTTGTGCGTGTTATAACGATCTTCGTGAGCTATTAGCTCGGGAAGACATTGATGCGGTAGTCATTGCCACGG
This sequence comes from uncultured Thermoguttaceae bacterium, assembly GCA_938084835.1. Classification (GTDB taxonomy): domain Bacteria; phylum Planctomycetota; class Planctomycetia; order Pirellulales; family Thermoguttaceae; genus DTLM01. The sequence continues at coordinate 10,100 of CALKER010000017.1, read as the reverse complement.
GTGACAACTGGCATGCCATGGCGACGGTATTGGCTGCTGAAGCGGGCAAGGACATCTACTGCGAGAAGCCACTCTCTCTCACCATTTACGAAGCTCGGGCTATGGTCCGCGCTGTGCGCCGCTTCGGCCGGGTCTTCCAAACAGGTCTTCAGCAGCGAAGTGCCCCGGAGTTCCGTCTCGCCTGCGAGCTTGTGCGGCAAGGGGGGTTGGGAAAGGTGAAGCATGTTTTCGTTAATTTCCCGGGGACAAGTAGCCACGTCGAACTTCCTGCTGAGCCCGTTCCCGACGGATTAGATTGGGATCTGTGGTTGGGTCCGGCTCCTTGGCGCCCTTACAACAGACGCTTTCATCCCTATGGACCGCCCCAAGGGGTTGTTCCCTGGCACTTCTGCCGCGATTTTGGCGGAGGTAATCTTACGAGTAATGCCGTCCACGCTTTTGACATCGTTCAATGGGCTCTCAATATGGACCAAAGCGGGCCAGTGGAAATTATCCCGCCGGAAACCGGCACAGTGCCCTACCTCACTTACCGCTACGCCACAGGCACGGTTCTTGAAGTGCTACCCCGGCTTGATCCCCGCTACCACGAAATTCCTCCCGATTGGGACGAGAATACCACTATTCAACCATTTGGCGCGCTTTTCGTGGGGGAAGAGGGATGGATCCATGTGGGACGACAAGGATTCCTTCGCGCCTATCCCCCGCACTTAATCGAAGACTACCTTGCACGATATGACCATGGGGAGGCTGTGGGCAATCATCATCGAGATTGGTTGGAGGCGATTCGGACCCGTCGGCCGGCTGTGGCAGATGTGGAGAAGGGCTGTCGATCGACGATTGTCTCCCACCTTGGTTGCATCGCCCACTGGACGGGCCGGCGACTTCAGTGGAATCCTGAGACCGAGGAATTCATAAACGACGACGAAGCCAATCGCCTTCGCCGCCGCGCGATGAGACCTCCGTGGCAGGTTTAGCGAGTCACGGGGGGATTGGGCGGGGAAAGCTAGCTGGTGAGGAAACACGCGGATGTTTTGAAGCTATCGGTGGTTGGTAGTGGTGATTGAAACCCGCTTTTGTCCCGGCCACACTGGGAACCGGCCTGGAACATTAAGGTCCTAAAGCAAAATCAGCCGGCGTGCCGGTGGTTCGTGGGGACGAAGCGCATTTACGCGGAGACAGCATCGTGAGATGGTACCGAACGGTGATCCTTTTGCTGTGCTGGCTACCGGTAACCCTTCCCTTTATAGAAGAGTGTTTCGTTTCTCATACCTTAGCCTTTGCCACGGAAGAGGCCGCCGAATTAATCGAAATCGTTCGCTCGGATCGTCCTTATAGCGAGAAACTTCGTGCTTGCAGACGCCTTGCCGAAATTGGTTCGCCAGAGGCGGTGCCAGCCCTCGCTGAACTTCTCCGGCAGGATGAAAATCTCTCACACGCTGCCCGGTTGGGCTTGGACGCGATTCCACACCCTTCGGCAGGCCAGGCATTAATCGAGGCTTTAGGCGACCTTGATGGTCCGCGCCGAGTTGGTGCTGTCCAATCACTTGGGGTCCGCCGCGAGAGCGAAGCGGTCAAGCCCTTGGCGGAACTTCTCCGCAGTTCGGACGTGGCTACGGCCACGGCTGCCGCTCGCGCTCTTGGTCGGATTGCCACTGATGCGGCAGTGCGAGAGTTACTGGAGTTCTTACCCGAAGCGTCGGAATCTGTCCGCACGGGGGTCGGCTATGCCCTTGTTGAGGCCGGCCAACAGCTTGCCGCCGAGGGCAAGCACGCCGAGGCCGTCCGGATATTCGATACTTTGGCTAACATGCCCATGCCACGCCCGTTGAACATGGCGGCAGTGAGAGGCGCCGTTCTCTACGATAGTCAACATCGGGCACAACGCTTGCTTGCAATTCTGGACGATAGTGACGCGGCGTTTCAGGTGGCTTTGGAAGCGGCTCGATGGTTACCCGCCACCGACGTAGCCCGCCAAGTGGCTCCGATCTTAGGTAAAGTCTCTCCCGAGCGGCAAGAACTTCTCCTCGAGTTGTTAAGCGATCTTGGTGAGCGAGAAGTCCTGCCCTTTGTCTTACCGTTGGCAGAGAGCACGAACCAGGGGGTGCGAATTGCGGCAATTCGCTGCTTGGGACAATTGGGCGATGTCAGCGTCTTTACCCTTTTGCTTCAAGCGGCCTTTGAAGAAAACGCAGCCGTTGCCAAGGCGGCTCGGGAAACGCTGGGACAGCTCCCCGACCCTCGGGTCAATGCTGAAATCGTCTCCCAGCTGGCTCGCCGATCACAGGAAGCGCCGCAGCAGGAGCTTGCCATCCTTATTGAGTTATGTGGCAAACGTCGCCTGCGGGAAAGTGTGCCTATTCTTCTGCCCCTTTTGGATTCTGCGGATCCCAAGATCCGGCACCCGATACTTCGCACGTTGGGGGAGGTAGGTGGTCCGGAAGAGCTCCAGGCCCTTACTGCACGGCTTCTGCGTCCGGTCGTGGCCGATGACGAGGTCGTGCTAAAGGAAGTTGTTCGGCTCATTGCCATTCGGGCTGCCGATCGGGACGGCGTAAGCCGGGTTTTGGTTCAGTGCCTTGCCCAGGCTCCGCCTGATCTAAAAAAATACCTCATCGATGTATTGGGGGTGGTCGGCACCCCTACAGCGTTGGAGGCCCTTCGGCAGTTGGTCTGGCAACCCGAGTATCAGGATACCGTCTCACGAGTTTTGGGCCAGTGGATGAACCCGGGGGCGGCACCGCTTTTATTGGAGCTTGCTGCTAAAGCTGAGGATCAGCGATATCGGATTCGAGCACTTCGCGGCTTTTTGCGGATCGCGCGGCAATTTGATATATCCCCCACCGAACGGCTGTGGATGATTGTCCAGTCGCTCAAGCTGGCTGAGAGGGACGAAGAACGCCTTTTGGCTCTTCAAGCTCTGGGGCGGTTGGCAACGACGCTGGGATTGAAAGAACCGGAGGGATTATCGCAAAGAGATGGGGCACTCGAGCAAGCCGTGGCACTCGGGTTTAATTTGGCCGAAAATTTGAGCAGCCACGATCCCGTGAGGGTACGGGATTCCCTCCTGGCCCTGGCCACGTTGACTAACGATCCAGATTTACGCGAGAGGGCTCACCAATTGGCGGCAAAACTCGCCCAGTGAACTCAGCCCCAGGCGAGACTCCTCAGTCGTAAAGCCCACCTGTTCGGTCCTGGGCTGCGGTAAACCGAAGCAAATCTAATTTTCGGCTGCATCCTGCGGGCGAGCAGGCAGGTTGGCAAGTCAAATTGTTCGCGGGGTGTGGCTGTGGCGACTGTTTCCAGCTTGCTGCTGAAGACCACGACTTATTGCGACCCTAGGCGATAAGCTGTCGGATTCACTGAGATTCCACCGCTTTGATGGGCCGCTTCGCGCGGCAACTGCCCCCGCCAATTTATGGCGATGGGATAATAGCCCGAAGTATTGGTTCAACCCACTGTCCCAACTTTACGTCGAAGACGATAAAATCCCCGTCGAATTGCCAATACGCCCAACTCCACCCGCGTTTTTCTGCCTCGCGAGTCACGAAGGAAAGCCACGCCAGGCGGTCTTCTTGGGGAGCCCGATCGTAAACACCAAATTCGCCGAGGTAAAGCGGCCGGCGGTGTTTTTGCGCCCAGGCCTGGGCCCGATCAAAATCAGCTATGACCGCCTGTTTATCCTGCTCTGAACCCCAACGAATTCCGACCTTGTCGGCGCGGCCAGCAAATGCGGCTCCTTGATGCGTAAACTCAAACGGATTGTAGTAGTGGATGGTAACGATGATATTGGGATCGTCCGGCAAATCTAGTCGGTCAAGCGCGGAAATATTGTTCCACTGACCGGGACCTATTACCACGATCCGACGGGGATTCGATTGTCGTACCACTGCCAGCGCTTCCCGGAGAAGTTGATTCCACAACTCGGGGGTCAGCGCAGAATTGGGTTCGTTGAGTAGCTCGAACAAAACTTCTGCCGGGCGATGTTGTTGCCTTTGGGCGATCACATTCCAGCAAGCTAAGTAAAGGCTTTTTAGCCCGTGTGGGTCCTTTCCCATGGCCTGGAATTCGTGGAAATCAAGCACCACCAAAAGCCCTGCTTCAAGGGCGCCATCTACTGCCCAGTCCAGCGTGGTCAAGTATTCCTCTCGCAGTCCTGCCTCATCGCCAGACGGTTTGGGGTTATCCCGGAATGGGTGAAGGTTGATGCGAACATGGTGGAAACCCGCATCCCGAATCATTTTGAAGAATTCGGACCTGAACCGGGCTCGCGAGCGGTCACGCCATAAGGGATCATAACCGATGATGTTTACCCCGCGGCCAAGCCTTTGATTGATCTCAAATGCATTGAAATCGCTAGAGGTCAACGATGCCGGCTTGCTCTGCTGTGCATGAGCAGGCAAGGATTCGACAGAGACCAGTGTGAAGGACCCAACTGCCAAACCGAACCACATAGTGACCATGTATTTGCACATCGGCCTGTCCTCAACAGCATGAAGCTAGGTGCGGTCTCAACTCCAATACGCCCTCCTTTTGTGCCGAGAATCTCCTGCCGCTCAAAAGGCTTTGCGGGAAACAGGTGTTGACAAACATTCTGCTAAGCACCCTGCGGATGGCTCTTGTATCCGTCGGCTCGATTGCAAGGTTCTCGCGGCGTACCGCAAAGGTAACAAAGGATATTGGAATACAAAAACGGGTAAAGCCAAATAGGAAACCAAACCCGATAATTCCGATTGGTCGTTTGCCATCATTTGTCGGGGGGCGTTTTTTACGAAAATTGAAGCCTAAGAAATCATTGGGCTGGCTTGTTTCACGTCCCAGGCGGTTTTTTGTAGGTGCCAAATTGGAGGGGCGTTCGCGGGATCCTGGTAGCATAAAGAAAGCCCTTGCTCAAAGCAATTCCAGCCCGGCGCGGCGGCCTTCCGCCCGCGCGATCGCCACTGCTGTCACACAACGCGCTCCGGCCTCCTTCAACAGGGTAGCAATGGTGCTCAGTGTGGCACCGGTGGTGAGGACATCGTCAACCGCCACGACATGAAGCTCTGCAAACCTATGGGGGCCGAGAGAATATAAGGTACTAGCATTGGCGAAACGGGCTCGAAGTGGGAGCCCACGCTGTGGCGGGCCAACACGCTCGCGACGAAGAGCATTTGGCAAGAACCGGATTTTGAGCTCGCGCGCCAATTCCTCAGCAATTACCGCCACAAGATCAAATCGCCCAGATAGCCGTGCCACCCAGTGATGCGGCACCGGGACGACCACATCGGCCTTCTGTTGCTCTGACAGCCTCATCGCGTGCTGAGTCAAAAGCAAGCGAACCAGGGCCTGAATAAGGGCAGGGCGCGGCCATTTTTTTAATCGCAAAATCAGTTCTCTTAGACCTTCCTCATAGGGGCCAAGACATATCGCCTGGTCGAAGGCTAACTTCAGACTCTCACACCACGAGCAACCATCCCCACTGGGCTCGCTTACAGTTGTAAACGCGCCGCATCGCAAACATCGTGGCCGATCGGACCAATCGTATCTTTGCCGGCAGGAGTCGCAAACTTGGAGCCGCGGGGAGGATTCGTCTGGGCTAAGCACTCCATTGCAAATAGCGCAGCTTGGCGGGAACATAAGATTGACGATAAGACGAGCCGCCGTGCAGGTCCAATCGGAGACCGCTCTAACCACAGGCCATACTGGCGATGGCAGTGGGGTCACGATCTTTAGTGGCAGGGTTATCCCTCCAGTTGGTAACGGCGCAACTTTCGGTCCAGCGTAGAACGCTCGATTCCCAAGATCTGAGCCGCCCGACTTTTATTCCACTTGGTATACTCCAACGTGGCTAGAATATGGCGACGTTCGATTTCCTCCAAGGAGACGGGCGTATAACCTTGCGGGACCGGCTGGGTTTCGACCGTATCTCCAGTCGTGGCAAGTTTTGACAAAAGTAGGTCGTCTTCATCGATAAAGCGGCCTTGGCAAAGGACCACAGCCCGTTCGATGACGTTCTTTAACTCGCGGACATTCCCCGGCCACCGATAGCTCACCAATTTATCCATCGCAGCGCGTGTGAAACCCTCGATCCGGCGGCCGGTTTCCTGCCGGAATTTGTTGAGAAAGTATTCTGCCAATACGGGGATGTCTTCTGCCCGTTTTCGCAGGGGTGGCACCACGATTTCCAACACGCGGAGACGAAAGAAAAGGTCATGGCGGAAACGACCCTCGGTGACCTCTTTCTCCAAGTCGCGGTTGGTGGCCGCTATAACCCGCACATCCACTTTAATCGGTTTACTTCCTCCCACCCGTTCAAAGGGATGTCCCTCCAATACGCGAAGGAACTTGGCCTGAACACTCAGGCTCATCTCCGCAATTTCATCAAGCATTAAGGTGCCCATGTGGGCTGCTTCGAATTTACCGATTTTCCTTTCCGTGGCCCCGGTGAAGGCCCCCTTTTCGTGGCCGAAAAGCTCGCTTGCCAGAAGCTCCTCAGACAAAGCGGCACAATTTAGACAAATAAAGGCGTTTTTCCGACGAGGGCTGTTGAAGTGGATAGCGCGGGCGACCAATTCCTTTCCTACGCCACTTTCCCCACGAATCAGCACTGTCGCCCGACTTGCCGCCGCATAGGCGATAAGCTCGTTAATGTGCTTTATCGCGTCACTGACGCCGATCAGCTCGCTTTGAACGCCAAGCTGCTCTCGCAGTCGGACGTTCTCGATGCGAACCTGAGTGAGATTTTCGACCAACTCCTCTTGTCGGTTCAGATTTGTAAGGGCTACCGCCACCGTATCGGCCACGGCTAAGGTGTATTCAAGGTCATCTGGATCAGGAACCTGGTCCGGGTCTGTGGAGTACAGGTGGATCAACCCCAACACCTGGGCTCCATGCCGAATGGGAGCACAAATAACACTGGTGGTGTGGATTACTCCCTTGCTGTCCCGGCTGCCCAGGGAACTATCGCCCATGACATTGCGGGCCAGAATTGCCTCGCCCTCCCGGAGAACCGTATTGGCCAAAAAGTCTGGAATTCGATGATACTTTCGGCCCACCTTGCTGTGAGTAGCGATGACCTGCAGTTGAGCTGCGGAGGCCGAGTCGCGGTGGTCCCGAGGAAGAACCAGAATTGCCCCTGCGTCCACCGGTAAAGCTTCAAAAAGGCCAGCAAGGGCTGTCTCGGCCATCCGGACCACATCTGGCGCTTTGCCCAATTCGAAAGCGAGCCGACACAATTTGGCAGCGGCCCGACCCACCTTGGGAAGTTCTTCCTCACCCGCATCCACCGACGTCAAAAATCGGGTGAACCCTTTCCTATGAGTGATCGTCGTCGGCTCTGGCAGCAGCTGGACTTCCCCAAGAGGACCCACGGATCCCTCTTTAATGGGGGACTTAGCCTCCTCTTTCAGCGAAAGAATTGCCGTCGTATCTGCAAATGCGTCACTAAGATTCTGAACAAAAATAAGTTGGCTGTGGCCAATCCGGATGACATCTCCCGGTCGGAGCACCCAGTCGCTTTTTATGAGCTTGTCTCCCACTACGGTGCCGTTGCGGCTATCTAAGTCCCGAAGGGTCCAACGACCTTCGGACATAAACAGCTCCGCGTGCATTCGACTACAACGATCGTCCTTTAACACGATCTGATTGGTGGGAGCGCGACCTATCGTCACGGTTTGCCCCGGAATGAGCCGGAAGACATCCGTCCATTTTGAACCCTCTCGAATGACTAGATACGCCAAGTCCGACACGCTCTCGGCCCTCGGCTTTTGCGCCGGATCTATGATGGACAGAGTACCTTTCCTAAAAGCGCACCGTCGAAACACGGAAAAGTTGACTGTGCTTCCTCTTTTCGTTTAAGTTGGCTAGAAATCCTATTATTCATTATGGATCGGTTTGGATTTGAGACAAGTTGCCCCTTTTGGCCGGATGAGTCACAACCCCGCGTAATTGGGTCAAAAACGCGTGCCCCACGACTTAAGCGCCGCGGCCCATATTCGAGCGGGGGAAGCCTTCGCGGGCCTTCTTTGGACCGGCTAGCTTTATTAGCCCCGCGGCTTAACTAATTTGGAAGACGTTTCCTTGAAGTTGAGGAAACACGGAATTACGCTGAATGGTAAGGACTTCCGTCCAGCTTGCGTGAGGTGGATTGGCTGTCTAACTTTCCCACGTCAGCCTTCGGTGGTTGCCGTGCCGGGCGGAAGTGTGGGAGAAATTCATGGTGCATTTGCAAGAATTCATGAGTCAATGGGTCGGGATAGATCAGATACTGTTGATTGCGGGGTGGTTCTCGCAGGAAAGGGAAGGGGGAAGTTGCCCTGAGTAAGCGGTTTGTTGAGAGCCAGACCGCGTGGGTGAAGGTTTTTCACAAAGAGGAGAAGTTCTTTCGTGAGGGGCCCATGGGCTGGTTGGGGCAAAAGTGAGTGATTTAGCGTAAGTCCCCCGGAATATCTTAACGGGTCGCACTCTCATACAAAAATGAAAAGGGTCGACAAACAGCGGCGCCGTTGGTGTTGGAGAGCTGAAGCATGAATCTCAGGGTCAAGAGGTTGGGCGGACCGATTACAATTGGGTTGTGCTTGGCGACAGCTTGTCTGCTGGCGCTTAGCAGTTTGAGGTCTGCCAATGCCCAGCAGTTTCTTAATACTCGGGCTATTGGCGGGGTGTTGGTAGATCCCCAGGGGATGCTGACTAGCGCCACCCGGACTGAGATCGAAGAACTTCGCAGGATGCAGGCGGAGGTCACTTCTGATATCCCCCAGGACATGGCCGGTGCGGCGCCGCTACGGAAAATCTCGTTAGCGCGAGTTAATCGCCTCCTCCGGGAGAGCGTGGAGGCCGGCCGAACTCTCCCCGCGGATGTTCTGTGTCTCGGCGGCCTGCAAGATATTTCCTACGTGATTGGCGACCCGGAACGCAATGACATTTATTTAGTGGGGATGGCTGAGGGTTGGAGGTCAAGCACCAATGGGGTCCTAGTGGGGAAAACCACGGGGCGGGCGGTTATGCTCCTGGACGATCTGATCGTGGCTTTACGGAGTCTTGCCCGCCCACAACCGGAGGTTATTACCTGCTCGATCAATCCCCGAGCGGAAACGCTGCCGGCACTCCAAGACTTTACCCGGCGAATTGCCCGCAATACGCCTCCGGAAATTGTGGCGCAACAGCTAGAAAATCTTTTAGGCCCCCAGGAGGTTTCGGTTACCGGTGTTCCCACCGATAGCCATTTCGCGCGGGTTCTTGTTGCCGCGGACTATCGTATGAAACGCTTAGGTTTAGGTCTTGACCCCGCACCGATATCCGGACTTCCCCCGTTTACGATTTTTGTGCGGGCTCAAAAGGCCGGCATGATGCCGCGATGGTGGCTCGTGCCGGAAGTGGCCCATCTTGCTCAGGATCCGGAGGGACTTGTTTGGCAAATTCCCCCGGTGAAAGTGAAAACCCTCACCGAAAGTCAGTTTATCGCTGTTAGGCACCAAGCGGAGAAATCCTCGGCAACGGTGCCGGGGGCTGAGCGATGGGCGGAAGTGATGACGGACCGATTTGATGAATTGGCCCAGGCAGACCCTATTTTCGATCAGTTGAGAAACTGCATGGAACTTGCCGTGGCTGCCGCTGTGATCGTGGCCCACAAGCTTCCCGAGCGAACCGGCGCAGACCTTAGTTTTCTCCTGGGTGAACGGGGATTTGAGAGAGCACACGTTCCGCCGGCTCGGTTTGTGCCCACTCGCTCGGTGATTGTTCCCGCCGGGCGGTCTACACTTATTGCCTCGGGTGGGGTGGAGATCAACCCTTGGGCTATCGTGGCTCGATGCCAACAAAGTGAAAATCTTCGCGAAGTGCGGCTGCAAATCACCTTGCCGGATCCCGCTCACTGGTGGTCAAACTAGAAGGGTTAGTGACCAGCTTGGGACGGCGGGACGTCCTCGTGGGATGAAAAGTCAGTGGCATGCCGGAACTAGCTGCTTCTCCTCAGCCCGTTACCAGCTAATGGCAGCCGAACAAATTTAGTGGCAGAATTCCTGCCACTTTTTTATTTAAACATCGGCCGTTCGGAGTCGCGCTTGTCCAAGCCCGCAACAGGTTTGTTCTCCAGCGTGAACGGTACTCCCATCTTGTCTTCCAGA
>CALKER010000016.1 GCA_938084835.1 uncultured Thermoguttaceae bacterium | reverse complement strand
GGAACATCCCTGCGTGTGCAGGGAGAACCCCAACATTTTGGGTTTTTACAATTATAGAGCCGCTACCCATTGGGGTCCATTGCCGGCAGGTGCTCCTTTATCCATTGGTCAACTGCAGGCGCGACATCTGGAATTTTAGGCAAGGCAAGGGGGCGAAAAAGGGGCCAATCTCGTAGCGACACATTATATAGGTTCGTCCACAGCCAGTCTAGTGTCACCGTATCGTAGGCATTGTAGAGTAGTAAAGTGCGCAGCGCCTGAAGGCTTCCGGCTTGATAACGGTGCCATAAAGCGGGAGCTTCTGCGCCGGCCTGGGGCAGCCCTGGGGGCCAGGTCCATCCTAGCTGGCGAAGGGATCCCTTAAGTCCCGGGCCAAATCCCAGTTTCCGAGCTATGGGAGCCAGGTCTAATTGTGGAATTTTGGTGTTGAGGATACCGAAACGACGCAAGCGGGGAAGGTCAAAACGCCGGCCGTAAAAGGTCACAAGAAGGGGGACTTGTTTCAGCACGTTGGTCAATTCAGGGAAATTGACGCCAGCCACAAAAAAGGAGACCTGGCTTTGACGGCAGACGGCGACTGTGACTGGGGGATCGGTGGAGCGCACCCCGGTTGTTTCCACATCAAGAAAGTAGGCATGGGGTCGAAAGACAGGCATGAGGCGCAGCAGCCAGATTGGATGTTGACAGCGGAGGTAGTCCCTCCAATTTTGGCTGGCCAAGAGCTCTTCGGCGGCCAAGATGGCCTGTAGGAGGCGGCCAGTTCGCTGAGGGCTAAACAAGTTGCGGCCGCGCCAGCGAAAATCCTGCCAAGTGAGGATGCCGTGCCGCCATAAGGCGCGTTCGGCAGCTGGGGAAACTCCGTGGGGGAGCTGGAAGCTCATGTGGACGAAGGTTCGGTCTCCTGCGGGCATGAGGGGGTACCTGTTTCGGCAATAAGTTGTAGACCGCAGAAATTAACCACGAAGCGGTCGGGGGTTCCGTAACTTCGGATGGTGAATCCTTGGGAATTGTTGATGGAGTCGAGAACCAACAGGGACATTTGCGGCGCAAGGCGTCGCACATACTGGAGGACTTCCTCGAGCACCCGGGGATTAAGATTGGCCACAAAGACATTAGGACGAGGCTCCAGGAACCAACGTTTAAGCATTCCGCGCACAGCTGGGGGAGTATCGCCGGCAATCAGGACGTTCATGCCAGAAGCTCCTTAATGTCCTCAGGGATGCGGGCGAGCACGCGGGCTTGTTGCAGCAGGGAATTGAGCACGGTAAGGACATCCCTCTCTGCCGCCTGAGGGTTGGCGCCCAAAGTCTGAAATGCTGCCAAAAAGCTTGTTTCGGCTTTGTACAAGTCGGCAATATCGAAGACAAACGCCAGAGGATGGTCGCTGTGGATAAAACCGAGGCTGGGGATGAAGCCGAGACTGCAGATGACGCTGGTGCAGAGGGCGTAGAGGGCGGCATTAGCGATCGAGATGGCCTTGTTGATATCATCGGCGCGATCCCAGTTGTGGGGATCATAACGACGCCCTTTCCAAGCAACGCCGAAGCGCACACTGAGTTCGGCGTAGAGGGAGCGTACCCGCTGACCTTCCATACCGCGAAGCTCGTCCAGGGACTTATTGGAGATGTCCACACCGGGGAAACGGCGGGCGAACATGCGTCGGGCCACCTCTCTGCGTTTTGAGTGGGAGGCATAAGCCGAGGCATGCAGCCGGGCATTAGCGTTATCGTGCGTGGTGACAACACCGGTGGCGTAGAAGTGGAAGCCATCGACACCGATCCAGCAGACGGGCGTGTTGGTTTCGCTGCAGGCCTTGATAGCGGCGTGGGTCACAGTTGTGCCTGGGCCTAATAAGAGGGCACTGACAGAGGCCACGGGAATGCGGACGACGGTAAAATCTGCACCAATCCATTTCACGCTGGAGTCGTCGACCTCGAGCCGGCCATGTTCCAGATAAAGCGGCAACCAGCGTTGACGGACAGGTGGGAGAGACTCAAGCGTGGGCTTTTCGAAAATAGGCATGGCCGTTTCACCTCCGCCCCCAAAGGAGATTTCCCAATCGCAAGCAGTGTGTGGGGATCACCTTGCGAGCTGTCGTGTCCCTGCAAGGACTATGAGACCCTGAGGTAACGAGCCCTGCCTAGGCAGGGAGAAATTTGGCCGAATTGTCAAAGAGCTAGCGCCACGCGGGGGCGTGGGGATTCTGGGCGGCCGGCCTCCGTCGCGGCAAATGGCTCGGGGGTGGAAGGCCACGGCCTCTGCCGTCCAACACGCCCTACCCTGGCGGAAGGAGAACGGGCTAGCTGGGGATTTAGTCGATTGGGCCAATAATCTCCTGGACCCTTCTGGGCCGAAATTGACGCTGCCGGAAATCGACAGGCACATCAAACAAGGTATCGGTCCCGTCTTGAAAGCGGTCAACTTCGATGACGTGGCGAAGCGGTCGCGTTAGGTCGAGAGGTCGCCATTCGCTCAGCCGCTTGAGGCAAGCGAAGGCCTCCTGCCGACTGGGATGGACCTTGTGACAAATGGGAAAGCTGGGTACACAGCACTTTCGCCCGAGCCAAATCCCCCACCGTGGGTGGCAGAGATTATGGCACAGCTCTGTAAGAAGTCCTTCGTCAGTGGGGTCGGCCGCGCGGACCAACACCACGAAGCAAGCATCGGCGAGGTACTCGCGCTGGGTGATGACGCTGCCGCGGGGTTTACCCTCGGCAGAAAAGGGAACGAAGTAGCGATGAGTTTTTTTATCGTAGCCACCGCCGATGGTGTGGAAGTCGATCCACCTGCGGACCTCCAGCCGGCGGCTGCCAGTGGAGACCCCAGCCCGCTCCTTCGGCCTTATCCGGGCCGGGCGTTTGCAGTAGGCAATGACCTCAAGCAGGAGACGGTCCCAGCGACGAAGTCCGGAGGTGTCGGCGCGATCGATTCCCGATGCGGCACAGAACATCCCCACAAGCGCGCTACGGGTGGGGTAATGCAGAGAATTTCGGCGGTCAAACAGGCTGAGGTAGCCCCAGGCCTGCATGGGTCCGTCCAAGAGTAAAAGTAAATGGGGTGTGTTGTGATCTGTCATGGGGAAATGCCCTCCAACAAGCCACTGATAAACTGGTCCAGAGTGTCCGCCCGAGTACCGACTTTAGGAGCGGGAGTTGCGGCATCGAGGATGAGCCACAGCTCCCGCACAGGGTGAAGGTTAAAGACCTTCTTCATGGCCAGATAATGCTCCTCCATCCGCTTTTGCGATCGCGGTAAATAGCCCTCCTGCGAGCGGACGGGGACCTCGAAGGCGTTGGCTAGCGACAGGGGCTGACCGTCGCGGACCAAACCCAAGATGGCCGCCGGGGGTGCGTGTCCGAACATGGAGTTCTTTCGGGCCTGAGGTACGGCGAGGATGGCTGCCCGAAGGAACACATCGAGCACCGCCTTCCGCTCATTGACGGAAAGACAACCTAAGTGGAGATTGTCGGAGAGGAGATCCCAATTAACACCGACATAACGGTAATAGCAGGCGGTGTTAAATTCCAGGGTCCCCATGTGGCCAGCACCGATTTGCTCCTGGGGTTGGAGGTCGTCCACGGCGGAGAAGAAATCGATGTCGTTGGCCACCTCGTGGGTGGAGAGGGCATGGCTAAAGAGACCGGCCCCCTCCAAAGTGAGCTCGGGGTCGCTGGCCACCATTCGGCCGAAGATGGCTATGTCGGCGGCATCTTCCGGTGGCGTTTTGAGGCCTTTGAGTGCTTTCTCACAGATGTTAACGAAATCATCCTTTTTGCTGCGCGCTTTAGAGGTGGAGCCTTCGGCGGCTAGCTCTTCCAAGTTGCTGCGGGAATCAATTTGGTTGACGACTTCTTCGAGCTGTTTTGGCGAGAGGAAAAGAAGGACTTTCCCCGAAGCTTCTGCGAGTTTATCGGCCAAAAACCTTGCCACTGATTCGCGGCGCTGAGGATCGGCAAAACGCGGCCTTAGGAGCTCCAGAAGCTTTGGGGTGAGGTCGCGTGAGCGAATTCCGCGAAAACGCGGGAGGTTAACTTGCTCGGCCAATTCTCGGGCGTAGAGGCGGATGGCCCGCTTCCAGCACTGGCTGCTAACCCGCGCCCGCGGGACGCCACCGAAAAAGGCACTTTTGGGCGAGCCGACGTCGTCTCGATTAAGGCACGTCACGGGGAAGGACTGAAGTAGGTGCAATTCCACGAGCTTCATCGTTTGACCTCCTTTTGTTGACGAATGAGCAACAGGTTTCAACCACAGCCCCGACGGTCACACTGTTCGTAAGGAGACATTGGCTATTGACCGGCGGAATGTCCTTTGCTTGCGGGAATACGCTCGTGGGCAGAGGCCTGTTCGGGCAATGGCTTAAGGAGAAGCATGCCAAACCCGAAGGCCCGAGCCCGGCCAATTCCGGTGCGGACGGCACGGTGGAAAGCTTGGTGGTCGTGGACGGTCAACACACCGCGGAAATCGACGCGGAGGTGTGTTCCCCGACGACCTTTGCGGTAGAAGTGCTCGCGAACGGGAGGATCGAAGGCAAGCTGTTCCAAGCGACAGCCGGCGGCCTCCAGCTTTTTGGAAATCCACAAGCGTAACTGCAGTGGCTGGAAGATTCCGGTGCGGCGACCGTTTTTTCGTCGCGTCCCATCTTTACTTCGCGCCACCCGCATTTGGGTGGGGTTGGCGCGGAGGGAAAAAGCGTAGCGACGGAACTGAAGGAATTTCTCCGGGATCACCTTCGTTTCCCAAATTCCCCAAGGCGGCAGAGTAGGTTTTTGGGAAGAAAGCACCAAGACCTCGAAATCACGGCCGCGGCGATTGACACGGAACAAAAAGTCGCGGGGGGCCCCGGGCGGAGCCGGAAATGCCTCCCACATGGCACGATGCCAGGCGTAGGCATCGGTCAAGCGACACTTGGTTGCCTCCTGAAGGCTGACACGAACACGGGTGAGACAAAGCGACATGGGGATGCTCCTTTCAGCCAGCAGATGTGGGGTCGACCCCTGAAGGTGTTTGCTCGAGCTTGTCCGATTTTTGGCGCGAACCATAGTATTCGAGGGCCCATGCCACGCGAATTTCTAAAGGAGAGCGGTCCCACCGCAGAAGATCTCTTAGCAGCATGAGGTAGTTGACACCAACATCGTGACTCCGCGCCAGCCGCACGATGAGGCGAATTTGTTGACAAAGTTCCGCCACAGATTGGCAGGCGAGAACTCGGGCAAAGCGAGACTCGAAGCGATTCAAGGCATCCTCGGCCCGATGCTGAGCGAAGGCAATTTTCTTCATCATAGTGCCGAGGTTGCCTTCGGTGACATTTTGTGGGTGGAAGGCAAAACAGCCAGCCACCGTAGTGTAGATCACCCGCTGCGATGGGCGATCCAACTCACAGAAAGCGGCTATATGCGGCCACGCGTAGTGTTCGGTAGCGGGACTAAGGCCACGTCGGAGGTGGGCCAAAACGGAACGGTCGTCTTTGTGGGCCTCCAACCAAGTCACAAACTGCTGTGCGGTTTGCAAATAACGATCTGAGGTCATGAGGTAACTCCTTGTCTCCTATAAGCGAATAAAACATTCCTTCCCTGCACGAAAGCGGGAATTTGCCGGCGTGTTATTGCCGGGCACGTGGCCTGGTAGGCACTTACGGCCACGCGCCGGCACCGGCGCTCCCAAAGGTCAACGTTCTCAAGCTGTTCGGCGATGACGATTAACTCAGGATAGTAGTTATCAAGCAAGGACCAGAAGATGGCAGCAGCCTTTAACGTATAACTTTTGGCCTCGAGATTAAGCTGCTTGCAATAGTGCCGGACAGCATCTCGAAGTTGTTGTTCCTGCTGGTTGGCGACTTCGACGCCCTGGCTGTAAATCGCAAGGGCGCGGCGCCCCAAAAGAGATGCGCTTAGGCGGAAGACCCACTCCCGGGCATCCTCGAGTTTTGCTTGCTGAGCAGTCAGACCGCCCACCCATAAGAAAATTGAATCCTCACCCACCGAATGTTGCAGAAGATTGCCCAGGCACAATGGGCCGCCAGGCTGGTTAACCTTGCCCACAAGAAGGACGGAATGAAGTTCTCGCCAGGGATGTTTATCGGGAGAGGCGCTAAGATACGCGTAATTTCCTTCATTGCCGCGCTTCACTACCGTGGCCATGGGCTCACGAAAAGCCGGGAATTTGGGAAATTCATAACCTTGTGTCAACAGGCACTGGTCACTTCCGGGACAAAGCCGAATGGCGCGAGACAAGGGCACCAGTCGGCCAAGATAGCTATTGCCGATCAGCTTGGCTTCATCAGTGTCGGGAAGCGGTAAAACGTCGTACTCCCAGATGGGCCGACCAGGGGAGATACCCTCAAGTCGCGAGTACGGAACCAAGTTCCAATGAATCGTTCGCAAGAGAGTACTGCCGACAATGATGGCCAAAAGGGGCGAGCCTTCAACACACGGGGCCTGCGTGGTGCTTCGCGAAATTTCGCTCCCATCCCACCGCGCCGAGAAAAGAAGGCCCCCGGGGTGAAAACACTGAAAGGTAATGAGGGAAAGGGCTAAGTCGCGAAGCGGAATTTCGCGCGAGCTGAGCAGGGCAACGTGATCGAACAAGGTATGGGCATTGCCGGAGGCATAAGCGAAATTAAGCTTTCCCACGTTTGTAAAGCAGCCCTTGTCTTCCGGTTGGACGGGCTGGAGGGAGGGGACCTGCAAAAAGGGTTTGTCTCCGTAGAGATCGAATCGATCACGCCACCGCGTTAAGTAGTCGGAAACGGCGGGCTGGATTTCGTCAAGGCATGTTTGCCACTCAGTGTTGCTTTCCGGACCTTTTAGTGCCGCATGAGTTATGCAAAGGAGGAGCCGTGTCACGGCCACTCGCTCCAAAGGAGGCAGGGCGAGGTCGCTAAGAAGATGGGCTTCCTGAAAAAGCTTGCGCAAACCGACGTACTGGACGCCGCCCGCAACGCTGCGGTGGTAAAGGACCGGAATCCACGGTTCTTCAACTAGGTTGAAGGTGTTCATCGTAGAAACTCCTATTCTCGGTGAGACGGTGAAGGCCCCACTCCAAGGAATATCTTAAAGGCGTCGGCCGGCCGCTTAACATATTAAGCACTTGGGACTCGGTCCACTGTAATACCCGGGCGGGATTACCAAAAACCCGAGAAAGTTGTGGGTCCAGGCTTTCCCGCGGAACGTCTTTAAGCCACGAGCTTGGGACAGCGATCGTGTTAAGGACTGCCTTAGCCGTCAAGAAAAGATTCTGCTTGGGTGGCTTCCACAGGAATCGCTCCTTTTGGCAAAGAAAACCGATTTCCCATTGATTTCCCCTCTTTTCAACGCTTGTTACCAAGACCACAGGTTCTGTCTGCAGTTCAGAATAACGGGTGGTACTCTCGTCGTCCTCTAGGAAAGGCAACTCACCACGCTGTAAACCAACAGCGCAGTCCCGAAGCTTCTGTCTGCGTTTACAAAGTTCTTTGTAGAGGGATTCCACCCAGGGTGGGTCATCGGGCTGCGGCTCAATATAAGTGCCTTCGAGAAGAGCCCGCACCTCGGCGGGAAATCGCAAGAGTGTCCGCCCCTCTAGCGTGCGGGCCGTCCGCCACAAAACATAGGGAGCATAGACGCGGGTGGAGGGATGTAAGCGGCTGCAAAATTCCTCCTGGCTATTGGCTTGGAGACACTCATAGTCCACAAGCCAGCATTCCGCTTGGGAGATTGGCCGATTAGCTCGTGGATGTCGCCATAAGCGGCCAATACGCTGAAGGAGGATATCAACGGGGGCAAGGTCGGTAATGAGAAGATCGGCATCTAAGTCAACACTTTGCTCCACTACCTGGGTAGCGACAAGCAAACCGGGCCCACGGTTGGAGGGGTTCTTGCCTAAACGTGTGGCCCACCTCTCCTCCCTCCGGCGTCTATCCCAAGGAAGCATGAGGGAATGAACCACATCGAGGGAAGTTGCTGGAAATGACAGCCGTGAGCAAAGCTGGCGGTAAGCTTCTTGGGCCCGCGCTACGGTATTACATACCCACAGGATCGATGCCCCTTGGCTCAGGTAATGAGCCAGGTCTTCCCAGAACTGCGGAGTGGCGGGATCCTTGCGCTGAAGCTGGATTTGCTTACAGCAGACGGGCGGAACTGGCGGCGCTAGCACGGGGCCGCCCCTTGAAACCACCAGGGGATAAGGCGCTTGAGCGCCGCCGCTTACTTCAAGGCCGAGCTGCTTTCGCCGATCGTGCGTCAGCGTGCCTGAGAGGAAAATCACTGTGCAACCAAGCTCCACAAGACGTTGCACGAGCGAATCGATAAGTGTCCCCGTAAACATGTCGTAACTGTGAATCTCATCGAGGATCACCACCTTGCCTGCCAGACCGAAAAGGCGAAGGAAATAATGTTTGACACGCAAAACACCGAAAAGAGCTTGATCTACAGTGCCCACGGCGAAAGGCCATAGGATGCCACGTTTAGCTGGGGCAAACCACGAGCCACCGGGCCGGAAGTCCTCCCCACCGCCTAGCATAGTCGAAAGCTGGGGGTCGCTGAAGAACTGGTGAAGCCACGCTAACCCGTGAAGCAGTCTTGCCGCCGCATGCGCGCCAAAGGCGCGCTCCAAAAAGCTTTGCACCCTAGTGTGGACTAAATTACTTGCCCATCGCGTGGGTAAAGCGAAATACAAACCATGGTTGTGGTTTTCCACCATAAGGCGATAGGCGGCCCAAAGTGCGGCTTCCGTTTTGCCACAGCCCATGGGCCCTTCGACCAAAAGAAGTCCTGGGCGATCGGCTAAACGATGGGTATCCGCCTGGATCTTATGCGGTGCGAATCCAAAAAGATCTTCGAATCGGAAACCAGGCTTTGGCTGAGGCCAATAAAAACCAAGCTGATCAAGCACAGTATCGATAACCCTTACTAATTGATCGACAGGCCGATTATAAGGGAAAAGAGTTTCGTCGGAAGCGACCCAGTCGGCCACGCACACAAGCCCGGTTAGTGCGGTATAAGTGGAAGGAGGCTGTTGGTCCGGAAGTGGGCCGAAAAGGCTCACGATCTGCTCTATAACCTGAAGACGAAGGTCGGCCCAGGGGGAACCGCCGTAACATTCCTTATGGTGGGACAAGGGCTGCGAGTGGTTGCCATGGTGAAGCCCCACAACCACGGCCCACTCCTCCGGAAGTTTTTGCTGCTTGCAGTAGTCGCGTACAGCACTTTCGCCTATTTGCGAGTGGTCATCGGTGAAACCACCCCCCCACTCTCGGAGCGAACCGACCTGGGGTACAGGGGTGTCGCCCCAGATCTTCTGCTGAAAACCGGGGCTAATCTTTCCCACATCGTGGAGCGCAGCTAAGGTGACGGCCCCGGTCGGGATCCATTTACGGACCGGCTCCGGCATGCGAGCCAGGAGCCTCTCAGCCACATGGCCCACCAGTCGGAGGTGATCGACCACCGAAAGGCAGCTTTGACCATCCTCCGATCTTTTAGCGAGGCACATATTTAAGGGCAAACAAGAGATATCTCTATTCCGTAAAGATTCCTCCCGCAAAGGTGCCATCTTAAGACTCCCTTTTCGGGATAGCCCCAACCCCCGTTAGTGTACAGCGGCCTCCGACTGGGAAGAGCCTCCCCTCAAATCCCACAGGATTTGGGCCGCCTGCGGTCCTGTTTCAAGACTAAGCCCAACGCACAGGTAACTTCCCATTATTGCAAACTTGGCTGAGAATGCCTAAAGCAGGTGGGACACAGTATGTCCATTCTGGCAAAAATTCAAAAAGCGTCTTGAAGCCTGACTAGTGGCCAAGATACCACCGAAGCTGAAGATGGCACCTTCCCCAGAAATAAGGAGACACCACCCCGTTTTAATCGGGGGAAGAAGGTGGTGGCCAAGACTGAGGGAAACTTCCTTGGGAAAACGGCGCAAGATAGCGCAGGCGCGCGGAGCAACGCACTCCTCCAGGGATTAACAGGCCGAGCTAATCCGTTACCTGGCCAATGGGGAAAAGTGGGAAGAAACTTTCGTGAAAGGCAATCCGGGAGAACACAGCTCTTAGTCGACCGATCCGCCGGGGCCTATCGGTGAATTGGCCGAACGTCCGATGGAGGGCCCACCTCAACGGGGATATAACAAGCCTTCAACCCTGCCCGTCAAGAACCTCCTTGCGCGCAAAAATCACCTCATCCCCAGGTTTTTCCTCAAGAATGAAGCCGCGATTGCGGAATGTGTTGATCATGCGAACATTATCACGGGTGGTCTCGGCCACCACCTGCTTGACGCCCCAACGCCTGGCTACTTCCAAACAATAGTCGGTCAGTAGTCCGCCCAAACCTCGGCCTTGCCACCGGTCGACTACGATTACGGCATATTCGGCAGATTCGCGGTTAGCATCGGCCACTAAGCGACCGACACCGATAAGCCTCCGCTGGCCGTCTTCCTCTACCTCGGCCACGATGCCGATCTCCCGGTCGTAATCGATAAAGCAATAGCGGGTGGCCATTTCATGTGTGGTTTGTTTGAACAAGTACCGAAAGCGGAACCAAATCGTTTGCGTGGAGCAACTAGCAAGCAACTCATGCCACAGGGGCTCATCCTCGGGCTTGATCGGGCGAAGTATCACCGGAGTGCCATCCGGTAGTTTTTTCTCGGCGACAAACTCTTCCGGATAGGGGCGAATGGCCAGATGCATGTAGGGACGTATCTGGTGGGCCAACACTTCCTGATCCACGATGATCCGGGCATCCAAAGCGATAACATCCTCCGGCGTACACAAAAGCGGATTGACGTCAATTTCTTTAATCTCCGGATAGTCTGCCACCAGATAGGAAAAGCGAATGATGATCTCAATCAACCGCTCCACGTTAACCCCGGGCCTTCCCCGATAACCCTGAAGCAATGGCCACGATTTAAGCGACTCCAGCATACGACGAGCTAGCGACTCGTTCAGAGGCGGCAAGCCGAGGGCCCGGTCCCGGAAGACTTCTGCCGCTGTTCCCCCCATTCCCACCATGATCACCGCGCCAAAAACTGGATCTTTAGTCGCTCCCAAAATCAGCTCATAGCTGACGGGAAAACTAACCATCTGCTGGACCGTAACACCAATAATCGTGGCATCAGGCCGCCGCTCTTTGGCTCTGGCGATCAGCCGGTCGAACTCCCGGCGGACGGCATCGTCCGAACTTATATTCAGCACCACGCCCCCGACTTCCGTCTTGTGAGTGATCTGAGGTGAATGAATCTTAAGTGCGACCGGATAACCAATTCGCCGGGCCAGCTCCACAGCCTCTTCCGCCGAGCGAGCCAAATGAGGCTTAGTGACGGGAATTTCATAGGCTTCAAGCAAAGCCTTGGAGACATTTTCGGAAAGAACCTCCACGCCCTCGCTGAAGATACTTCCAAAGACCTGCCTTAACCTTTGTCGGTCAAGCTTAAAAGCTACGGGTATGTCTTTTGGTGTTTCGTGGAGGATCTGCAAATTTCGAGCGTAATTCACCAAATGCATGAACGCCCGAACAGCCTGCTCCGGCGTGTTATAACAAGGGACATTAGCCGCATTCAGGGCCTGCACCCCTTTTGCTACAGAGGATCCACCCATCCAGGCTGCTAGCACGGGCTTACGATGTCGGCTGGCCACCGCGCCGACGGCCTCGGCTGTTCCGGTGGGATCGGTCATCGCCTGTGGCGTCAGAATCACCAAAGCTGCATCCACATTTTCATCCTGAAGGACAAGATCCAACGCGGAAGCATAACGTTCCGGAGGGGCGTCGCCTAAGACATCCACAGGATTACCACGTGACCAGAAGGGGGGCAAAATGGCATTGAGCTTTTCGATAGTCGTCGGGGACAATTTGGCTAGAGTTCCGGCCCTCTCAATGAGAGCATCGGTGCTCATGACACCGGGCCCACCGGCATTGGTCACGATTGCCAGTCGATCCCCCTTGGCAGGCTGCTGCCGAGCCAACAACTCCGCACAATCAAACATATCTTCGATTCGGAAGATTCGCTCGATGCCGGCACGTTGAAAAGCCGCCTCGTAAACGGCATCCACCCCAGCCATGGCGCCGGTGTGAGATGCGGCGGCTTTTGCCGACTCGGCAAAGCGACCTGCCTTAAAGGCAACAATCGGTTTTGTCCGAGCAAAAGCGCGAGCCGCCGACATAAATTCTCGCGCCTCCGTAATCGACTCAATATATAGGATAATCGACTGGGTCTCGGTCTGCGAGCCCATGTAGTCGATCAAATCCCCCATGTTCACGTCGAGCATGTTGCCTACAGAAACAAAGTAGGAGAAGCCGATTCCTTGGTCGATGGCCCAATCAAGTACAGAGGTACACAAGGCCCCAGACTGGGAAATGAAACCGATGTGGCCCTTTTTCGGCGTAGCGGCGGCAAAGCTCGCGTTCAGATGAATCCCTGGCACGATGATCCCCAAGCAGTTCGGGCCGAGGATCCGCATCCCTTCGTACTTGGATTTTTCCTCCAGCACTTGCTGCTCTAACTTCCGGCCTTCCTCGCCGACTTCGCGGAAGCCAGCCGAAATGATGATGATTCCGCGCGTCCCCACTTCGCCGCATTCTCGGACAAGTTGCGGCACCGTTCGCGCCGGCGTACAGATCACCGCTAAATCGGGAGGATGAGGCAAGCTCTGAAGATCCTTATGAGCGTGGATCCCTTGCACCGCCTCCCGCTTCGGATTGACGGGGTAGACCACTCCCTGAAATCCACTGCCCACCAGGTTGCGGAGTACAGTATACCCCACACTCCTGGGGTTATCACTTGCGCCGACGACAGCCACACGTTTCGGGTTGAAAATCTTATCCAGGTTTAGAATGCTCACGGCTTACAGTCCTTCGAACCGGCAAAGCCAACGAGGACGGAGTAGACAGATCGCCGCTTTTGGGGGAGGGCCATTTAGCGACCCAATCCCTCAAACTCTCTCGGCAAGTTGGCAGGACAGTTAACCTAAATCCACTATACAACGTCGGTTGGATCGCGTGAAGGATTGAGGGATACAAAAAACGATTAGACTGGGGGATCTTTACCGATTAAGTGGACCGAGAAAATTAGCAGACAAATCCAGACAACAAAGAGGGGAACTTTGCCCCTTCATCGAGGGGACATCTAGGTGTAAACTACGAAACTACGGGCGAGGGATAACGCGTGATACTTTCCGCCGACAGTCAACGTTTTCTATGACAATTAGCGCCAAAACACCACGCCCGAGATAGTTGCAAACTCATTTTCCTGCTCAATACTCACTCCTAGTCAAACACTTTCAATGGGTACCAGCTTTAGGCGGCCCCTCATGGCACAGCTGTGGGGCGGGAGAGCTCTTGCCCCAATTCAGCTACGGAGTTTGGAAGGCACCCCAAACCTAGGAATCGGCG
Source organism: uncultured Thermoguttaceae bacterium (assembly GCA_938084835.1). Taxonomy (GTDB): domain Bacteria; phylum Planctomycetota; class Planctomycetia; order Pirellulales; family Thermoguttaceae; genus DTLM01. The sequence continues at coordinate 53,690 of CALKER010000016.1, read as the reverse complement.
GGTTTTCCAGAGAAACCAAATTCTGCTGTCCGCCTCCTCATATTGTTATCAAGAAGTCCGCGAGGGTATCGGCCCAACGACGCGCTCGAACTTCCCGAATATCATTCGCCCCGCACTGGTCTGCAGGACCGAGGTAACCGTGATAACCACTTCATAATTAACGTAGGGCCGCCCATTTTCCACCACGACCATCGTTCCATCGTCTAGGTAACCGACGCCCTGCGTGGGCTCTTCACCTGGGCGGATGATCCGCACTTGGAGGGTCTCCCCCGGCAAATACACCGGCTTTAGGGCGTTGGCAAGATCGTTCAAGTTGATGACCGCGACGCCTTCAAATCGAGCGATCTTGCTGAGATTAAAATCGTTCGTGACAAGCCGACCATCCAGATGCTTGGCCAATACTACCAGCTTGCCATCGACGTCCCGTCCCTCGAACTCTGCCAGGTCTCGGTCAAAAATCTGAATATCTACTTCGGGATTGCTACGGAGCCGTTGGAGGATGTCCAACCCCCTTCGGCCTCGCATTCGCTTAGAACGATCGGCACCGTCGGCAATATTTTGAATTTCACTTACTACGAAACGTGGAATGACCAAGGTGCTGTCGAATATTCGGGTTTTTTCCACCAAATCGGCAATTCGCCCGTCAATGATCACATTGGTGTCCAAAATGAAAGGCCGGCGACCCCGGAGCTCTCGAGCAAATTCCACATAAGGAATGATAAAGCGGAAGTCGTGCCTCGTCTGAAGTAACAGGCTGACACATATGTAACATAACATCACCGTGAGGATAAGCTGGACCGCAGCCCGAATCTTTTCACCGGTGGCACCACTTTCCATAGGGGAAGGAAGTAACGGTGTCAACGCAAGCCGAGTAATGTATGCCAAGAAAAGACCAATCAATAAACCGAAGTACACCGCGGAGATTGTGTCCAGACGCTTTTCCCGAATCACCATATCAACGGCGATCACCCCAGCAGCCAACAGCATCATCCCGAAGAAAATGGCATAAGGTGCCCAACCGTACTTATCGAGTGGGATGGCCGGATCTTCCCCCCCGGAAACCGAATAAATCACAAAAACGCTGATTCCGCCTGTTATGATCAGGAACACAATGCGCAGAACCACCAAGCCGGTGTCCTCAAACTGCCGTCGCCAAAAGGCTTCCCGCCTTTTTTTGGCCGCCTGAAGGCTACCGTTGACTGCCGTGGGATTCTGATCAGACGTTGGCTCGAGCACTGTCGTCTCTCCCCTTTTGAGTCGCTAAAAGTACTAACATATTCGATTCGGGCCTCTGTTTACTCCTGACGGCGCAGTTCTTATAACGGCGCGGAGCCCAGCTTCGCCCTGACCATTACGCCGATATGCTCCCCGTTTGTTTCAATCAGGGCAGACAAAAATGTCCCCGGTTTTTGTCTCCCCTTACCGTCTTTTTACGGCTTGGTATTTAGCTGGGGATTTGTTGATGGAACCTTTAAATTTTCGAAGTTTTTGACCCCACCTTCCGTTACCCACACACCAGACGTACCTTGGAAGAACCCTATTAAGCTTAATAAGTCAAATCCACCCGTGGTTCTCGGCAAGCTGCGCCGGGTCTTCGTGCGTCCCGGCTTAGCCGTACGCATTCACTCTCGCCGCGAGCGCGCTTGGCAACACTCCCACACCCCCAAAGATACCTAGCGCCTACCAGGAGCTATACCACATCCCTTCCCTGACGGTTAAAAATACCTGGGGTTTTGTCCGACGATTTTGTCTGCGACAACCAAGGTACATGCCACAACGTGGCCGACTTCCGCGGCCCCCACCCGGGCGGACAGCGCCTGCCTAGGTACGGGAATGATGGGGTAGAACCCTTATGAACATTAATTAGTAGTTCCACCCAAACCTTCACAAGTCTCAAAGAGACGACGGCACCCCCCGCCTTAAGATCCGTAATTTGCTCACAATTAGACCGCTCCTAGTACAATGGTAGAGGGGAGTCGATCGTCCTCAAGGTGGGGGACAAAGCATCTTCACTGTCTCTCCACAACCTGGACAGGATACTATGCACCGGGATTACGTGTTACGTGTTGCGTGCCAGTTACGCCATTGCTAACGCAGGAAGATCCCCCTAGCCAATGGCACGGACCCACGGATATTCACTTCTTGATTCTAACGCAGCGGGCCAAAGTGGGAAAACAGGCGGTCAATCCTTGTAACCACGAACATTTCAAAGTAACTTAAGTTCATTCCTTAGGTGCATCATCATCCAATCCCTGGGCGCTAATGCGTCGGTATCCGAATTAGATCGCATACAAGGGTCGGTAAACACGGCTTTTCCTACGAAAAAACTGCGGGCGCAAGCCCAATTAACCCGCCAAAAAAACGTTTGGAAGGCGCAGTGCTAAGAAGAAAACACTGGACCCCCGCTCTTTTGCTGCCGACAAGCGGCCTACGCCAACAGGATCGACCACTGGGAGCTCACGTTTCCCGTTGCGGCTAGGATGTTTGCCCCTTAAATAGTTGAGGTGATAGTTTTCCCGGAAGATGACTCTGTCTTCTGCGACCGAGGCAAACCGGCAAGAGGCCTCCGCAATTCCTGAGGAAAATCTGAGGAAAAGAGGAAGGGAAAATCTAAGCAAAAAGATCTTCGCAAAAGATGTTCAAGCGGGTTATCGATGAGAGTGTTCCCGGGTCATGTCACGATTTTTCCGCCTGGCTGGCAACGAAATAGTGTGAAGTTAAAGCCGACAACGCCTCCGCAGAGTCGAAAGCGGTCCTTGCAAAAGTTTCCATAGCGACTCCAGGGACTGGGGAATCACCTTGGTCCCACCGAGCATGGGCATGAAATTGGTATCTCCGCGCCACCTGGGACGGTATGCCAATAAGGGTGCCCCAGAACCCCTGCCCCGGCGGCCCTGCCCAAATTAAGTCCGAGGTTGAACCCCCGCGGCCCAAGTGTCTCGCGAAATGCCTCGAGCCTTAGGGTTATCACCTCTGTGAGCTCCTGGCGATCTTCTGCTCAAGCGACTCAAGCTGACGTTCATGGCGAAGGGTGACCACTGACACGTGACCGTCGTCGTAGGGGTAACGGTTGAGGACCACTAACGTGCGGGCAAACCTAGCCACCATCCAGTGGGAACGGTCGTCACTAGAATTACGTGCCTGACACAGAAAACAGTACGGGTTCGGTGGCTTCGGACTGCCATTTCGGAGGAAGACGTGCTTTTTTCTTTTGGCCCGACAAACACTCCAAACGCTTGGGTGCCCAAAGTTGCCGATAAGTCATTTGAGGTATTTTCTAAGGTATCGTCACTTCCAACGAGTTCATCTATTATTGATAATTAGTTATCCTGATATACTCCCAGGCGGGAATTAATATCCATTATGAACTGCGTTGCGAACTTCAAGCCTTGTGAACTTAATCTCCCGCTTCTTTTTCTCAACATTGGGTTGATACTGGCAGGAAACGGAGCGGTTTCTTTATCCGGCGCTCACGATATGCTCGAAGAAACCTAACTTCGTCCGCCTATCTCCGCAAAAACCACTGAACTCCTTCGTAAAAATTTCTGAACAGGAGATTATCCTTTCTCGCAGATGTTCCGCAGATGTCACTTAAGACTGGTTGAGATTTTTAGTGAATGGTCATGCCACTCGTTGGCGGTGCTCCAAAGTGACTCGGGTCCTCACCTACATCACAAAACCCTCAGCTTCCCACCGGTTAACATCTGGGAGAATTGCAGACCAAAAGCAGCCGAGTCAGCCAACCAACCCTAGGCGAGGTGGTAACAACTGGTTTTGCCTCTGACGGCCGTCCTTGGCCCCAAGGCGTCATTAGTTCCCCCATCGAGATCCGTTCTTGTCCCAAAACGTGATTTGCTTGGTAAAGTTACACTTGTTAGTTTCACAGGGTAGCCCATAAACGCACCCTGCCGCTCCTTTTCCTTCCCCACCAAGCGGGGGAAAAGTTTATCCTATTACTCAACTCCATCAACCGAAGACGATCATCCTGAAACTTTTTCTTCCACATCCGAAACACTCAACCTCCGCCCGGGTTAGTTACTAATAGCCAGGTCCCGCATGCGGGGATGATAAGTCCTAGGGAAATTAGGCCATTCGTGGGCCAAAAGGCAGGAAGGTGGCATTGCGTCCTTGCAGCAATCTGTTTAATTAATCCGAGTGGTACCAAGGTGGTTCAAGATTAAACCCTGGGGGATATTTGCTAGATAAAACTGCCTGAGCAATTATGCGGTATCCTATTTCTTTCATCCTGCCTGTTGGCCCCTTTGGTGGCTGAGACAAATTGATGTGACCAGGCCACCGCCTAGCCTGCCACTACTTGGCTCCCTTCCCTCGTTTCTAAAAGGGGAAGGGAGCTCTCTCGAAAACGCCCTGCAACAAGGCTTACGGGCGAGGAGTCACAAACCTCGGAGCGTGCGCCGGGGAGCACGACAACGCTCTGCGTGGGTGATTTGGTTTTGGGGGATTCGGGCCGCTTGCGAAGGATTTTACTGCTATTGATGGTCACGGCAACTGGCTCGGTCTCGCAAAGCGGAGTTTTTGTTGATGCCATCGGACGCAATCGTTCTTGCTTATCTGACCCCCGAAAGTTACATGCCGCTGATTTCCTGGATTGTGGGCCTTTTGGGCGTGGTCCTAAGCTTTGGTTCCGTCCTTCTGGGGATGTCGCTGAGTTGTTTTCGCCGGCTGTTTCGGGTGTGCGGTGAACCATCGGCAGACCCAAGCGATGGGCTTCAGCCCGGACAATCCGCACCGCGTGATTACCAGCCCAGCACCTGCTGAGTGTGACTTCCGTGAGTCGGCCTGATAACACTCGGTTTGGGCCCGCCAGTGAGGTCATCCTCTGTTCTCTCTGGTGGGGGTCACTAGCAGGCTTCCTGGAACTTGCGAATTGGAAGCTTCACAATGTCTTAGTCCACTTTCCATTGCTGCTCGGTCCCAAAACACTGTGGCTTGCCCCGGTCGTGACGATTGCCGCATTTGCCACGGTGGGAACTATGTGGGGCGTCTTGGCGTTTTTGGGGCGAGGCACCTACATTAGGGATCTTGCGTTTTTTTCTTTCGCTTTTCTCCTCACGGCCAATTTCATAGCCACATATCGGCAGGTTCATATTGTGGCTGGGGCACTTTTTGCGATAGGGGTCAGCCTTTTGGTAACTCGAGTGGTACACCTTTACCCTACTTGGGTCGCCCTGGTACGAAGGAGTGCCTTGCCTTGCGTTGCTGCTAGCCTTCTCTGGTCCGCCGGTTGGTTTGTGGGACTAAAGCTGAAAGAAGAGCTCCAGATTCAAGCACTTCCCCCACCGCCGGAAACAGCCCCCAATGTGATCCTGATCGTCTGGGACACTGTTCGTGCCCAAAGTCTTAGTACGTACGGGTATGGGCAAAATACATCCCCGAACCTCTCGCGGCTAGCCGAAGAGGGGATTCTTTTCGAAATGGCAGTAGCTCCCGCATCATGGACGCTTCCCAGTCATGCGGCATTTTTGTCCGGCGTGTGGGCCGACGAATTAAAAGGCGGTTGGAACGGCAAACTTGATAGCCACATTCGCACGGTAGCGCAGGCTTTTAGCGAAAACGGATACGTAACCGCCGGATTCGTAGCCAACCAGCTCTTTTGCAGCCGGGTTAACGGGCTGCATCGTGGGTTTATTCATTACGAAGACTTCGAAGATCCTGCCACTGAATGGTTGGTCAGCATCGGCTTGGGAAGGCGGTTTGTCACTAGCCCCCGTGCGCAGGCGCTGTTTGGCCTGCGCAACTTTTGGGGCAGAAAGAACGCAGACCGCCTGACGAAGGATTTCCTTCGCTGGGTAGACAAGCGAGGGCAGAGACCATTTTTTGCTTTCCTCAACTTTTTCGATGCCCACCAACCATATTTTGCCCCACCACCTTTCGACGAAATGTTTGGGCCAGCATCCTGGCGTGAAGGGATTCGATACGACCTAGAACTGCGCTACGGCACGGTAGTGGATCCCGAGAACCTTACCCCAGAACAACAGCAAGGAGAACGCAACCTTTACGACGGAGCCCTTGCCTATTTGGACAGTCAATTGGGGACACTGGCGAAAGGTCTGGCGGCCCGGGGACTCCTGGAAAATACGGTGCTTGTGGTTACCTCCGACCATGGGGAACATTTCGGGGAACACGGTTTACGCGATCATGGCAATTCGCTCTATCGGGCATTGCTTCATGTGCCGCTTGTACTTCGGCTCCCGAAAGCTGCGTACGGCGGTACGCGTGTTGACGCACCTGTATCACTAACTGATTTGCCGGCTACGCTGCTTGATCTAGCCGGTCTACCTCCGAGTCTTCCCGGACGGTCCCTTGCCTGGCGTTGGCAAAACGATCCCAGCCAGAATTCGCCGCCGGTGTCCCCCCCTGAGCCTGTGTACGCATCGTTACGTCCCCTTACCCCCCCTTTGAAAGGGGATTTCTTTATGGATGCTGTGATCGAACACTGCTGGTGGTATATCCACGACTATCGTGGGGGCGAGGAGCTTTATAACTGGCGGGTCGATCCCGAGGAAAAAGACAACCTTGCGCTCAAACCCGAATTCTCGGACAGGCTTCACTTTCTGCGCCAGGCGATAAAAGACCGCGCTCCCCGCAGCGCTGCCGCTGCTTTCCCAAAGAAAGCGGACCTCCGCGTGGGAGTACGCTCTAACACATCACCGGGACTTCGAGGTTTGAGCCGTGTCTCTCCGGTGGTTGGTGAATTTGTGGTGCTGCTTGGGTTGCTCGGCCTGGCGCAACTTCTCCACCTTGTGGCAGTCCTCAGTTGGACGCGATGGCGCACGGTGCGGGGAAGATACTTCGCGTTATCAAAATCGGCGCGACTTCGCTTCCGTCGCACCCTTCAGCTGCATAAGAACCTTCTCACTCCCGCGATTGCCGTTCTGAGGAGATTAGGACCGATTCGGCTGGAGAAAGCCACCTTCCACTATCGAGGTGTTGCCGGCCCGAAAGGCTCGTGTAGTCCGAGCACCTTTCAGGCAGCCTCGAGATACCGCCCCCAATCCTGCGATGTTTTCGTGGTCACACAGCTTCGGTGCGGCACCACGTGGATGCAGCAACTTGTTTACCAGATCCTCATGCGGGGAAGCAACGATATTGCTGCTTCCGGTCGAGCGTTGGGAGCTGTCTCCCCCTGGCTTGAATCGTACTGGACTATACCCCCGGCGGAGGCACCGCGCGTGGGCATCGCGCCCACCTACCGCATCATCAAAACCCACTTGCCAGTCGAGTTGTGCCCCTTTTCCCCGGAGGCCCGTTACATTTACGTGGCCCGACATCCTGTTGACTGCTTTGCCAGCTGTCTTGACTTCCTGCAGGCAAATGTGGGACCGTTTCGCCTCTCAGTGGAAGACACCTTGCGGTGGTTTTGCAGTGAGCACTACATGTGGTGGACCCCTTGGCCTCGGCATGTTGCGGCTTGGTTTGATCGAGCTAAAAAGGAACGTAATGTCCTTTTCCTCACCTACGAGGAGATGTGCCGGAACCTCCCCGAGGTCATCACACATGTAGCGGCTTTCCTTGGTGTTGAGGAGCTAGGCGCAAACGAAACTGAGCGTATTCTCCATCACGCAAGTTTTTTCTACATGCAGGCCTTCCCGGAGGCTTTCGAAATGTACCCGCCACATTTATTTCAAGATCCAGAATTCCTGTTCCGCCGCGGCCGTCCCGGGCGCGGCGAATATCTTCCCCCGGAGGTCAAGAACACCATTTTAGATTTTTGCCGCCACGTCCTGGGGAGACAAACCGCGGACTTGTCCTTGTTTTATCCCGAATTACAAGCACCGCAGCGTGAACACGCAACCACCTCTTAAGACATTTGGTTACATCGAGTTGAATGATGGCCAAGGCGCCACGTTCATCGACCCCTACTGGCCAACCGCTGAGCCGTCCGACGGGGTAGCCCTTTCATCGACGATCTCGATAGCCTCCAAGCGAAGCTCATGCCCTCCTTTCACGACGATCTCCTGAGAGCCACAGACCGGGCAAACCCACGCAAGATCCTGTATCGGGGTTTGCTGCTGGCATGTCTGACACGTACACAGGGCGGGGACTTGCCGTATTACCAGCCGAGCCCCCTCTAACACCGAGCCAGCAATGAGAGCCGAAAAGGCAAATTCAAGCGCCTCGGGAACGACCCCGGAAAGGAGTCCCACGGCTACCTCCACGGCGCGAACACTGCCTTCAATTTTTCGGCGGTTGAGCTCGGCTTGAACTTGCTCAATCAAGATCTGAGCCACCGATGCTTCGTGCACGTACCACTATTCTCCTTGCCCAATGAGCGATTCCTTTTCCGATCCGATTTTCTCCCGCAGGGGGAATTCAGCCTTGCCGGCCCCAACCTATTTCACTGGCGCCGCCGACCAGGAAGAACCGGCAAAGCCACTTCCCGAGGCACTCCCTTGGTGGGTGAAGTGTCACCGATCAACCACGCCGGTTATTCGTTCACTTTGGGATAACCTTCTTTAAATTTGCCATACCCTCCTATATAAAAGTGTTTACTCACCGCCCGGGACACATCCCACCTCTGTGGTGAAGCCTCGTGGTTAAATGAGATCCTCCTTTTCTGGCTCGGACAAAATTTGAAGGTAGCTTCCGCAATCCACCAGCCTCTAGATCACGACTCCTGCACGAGGACCACTTACTCTATTTGTTCTATTTTACTTGATTAATTTGCCACACTTTGATGCCGCATGACCAGCGAGGAAAAGTTGCAAGCAACCAACGAGGCTGGCCGACTCATGCAGATCCCAAACCTGTGCAAAGAATCTTGAAAAGGCAAGCACACTCAAATTAAAGAAGTGTATAAGACAACGAAAAAAATCTGGGGCGCACCAGAACGAGGTCCTATTTTGATCCTTCCTCCATCCAAAGGCGTCCCTTGATTTTTTGGAAACGAACACTCGCCGCTTGCCTCCCCAACCGGCAAGTCGATCCGGGTTACCCACGATGTTTATTGCGGAACCAAGGTGAGTTGCCCTCAGCGTGACGTTACAATAAAAGTCATCCCGTAAAAAACCCGGGACATTTCTTTGAAGATGGCTCCACGTTGGCTGGAAGCCGAATCCTCCCCGGAACTGTCTGCGGCCACCGATGGGGCGCATGACGGTGTACCCTTTCTCAGTCCCATCGTTGCGGAGGTCCGTCTCGGTCCCGGAAAATAATAAGCCGGACCGCTAAGCCCGCAAGAGCACAAGGTCCTTCAGCATAGCGATTTGGTGACGCGTTTGGTGACTGGCTTCGACGCACAGGAAACTCTCTCCCGCGCAAGGACACGGTGGTCCGTTGCCCCATGACTTGCCGGACGTAACAACTGAAGGTGTTTACAGTGAGGGTTTTTATTCACCACGAGGAGGACGAGATGAAAGCTTCGCGACGGCATTTTCTGCAAACGGCGGCTGCCTCGGTGGCGGTAGCACAGAGTTACGCAGCAGGGGGTAAAGCCCAACCTGGCCCAAACGATACGATTCATGTCGGACTAATCGGCTGTGGCGGTCAAGGCCTCACGGTGATGCGGGCCCATCAACTGTGCCCGGGGGTACGAGTGATTGCCGTTAGCGATGTCCACGCCACTAAGCGCGAAAACGCCAGGAAAGCAGCCGGGGGCGAGCACGTGCTGGCCTACCATGATTATCGCCAGCTGCTTGATAGCAAGGATATTGACACGGTTATCGTGGCCACCAATGGCCACTGGCATGCTTTGCCTACTATTCACGCATGTCAACGCGGAAAACACGTTTACCTGGAAAAACCGGTAGCCACATCAATCGGGGAAGGACGAGCAGTCGTCGAGGCCGCTAAGAAGTACAACCGCATCGTGCAAATCGGAACCCAGCAACGCTCATGGCCACATTATCGTCAAGCAGTGGAAGTCATCCGCGATGGCAAGTTGGGGGAAATCTCTGAGGTCAAGGTTTGGGATTTCGATTACCTTTACCCTGGGATGGGAAATCCGCCGGATAGTGATCCCCCTGCGGAGCTGGATTGGGATTTCTGGCTGGGCCCTGCTCCCAAGGTGCCATACAACCCTAATCGATACCATTACCATTATTGGTTTCGCGATTACGGGGGGGCCTGGCAGGTGGACTGGGCCGTCCATCATTACGATATTGTTCACTGGGCACTTGATGTCTATGCCCCGGTGGCTGCGACCGCCATGGGCGGATTTATGTGCTTTGAACCAACCAATATCGAATGGCCTGACACCTTCGTGGGCATTTTGGAATATCCGCCAGGACCGGTGGCCAAAAAGGGCTTCCTCCTTCAATACACCTTCCGAGGAGGCTGCCGAAAAGAACACCGCTCCCACGCCAAATGCTTCTTCGGGACTGAGGCCTCGATGCTCTTAGACCGGAGCGGCTACACCATCTATGCGGAGGCGCGAGGTGGGCGAAAACTCGGCGAAGTTGTGGAAGAAGTTCCCAACATCTTTCGCGAGAACGTCCACCTGGAGAGCGTTAAAGCTCACGTGGAGGTGTTCCTGGATTGCGTGCGCTCAGGGAAACAGCCTGAGGCAAACGCGGAAATCGGCCATTTGGCCACGACCCCGGGCCACCTGCTTAACATCTCCTACCTTGTGGGGCGGAAAATTCGCTGGAACCCGCAAACCGAACAAGTCCTCGACGATTCGGAAGCCAACACGCTCCTTACCAAGAAGTACCGGGAACCATGGAAACTTGAGGTCTAGCCCTGTGAAAAGCGATTGGCCCGAGGGACCCAGCTTCCCGAGGCCGCGCCCTCCCCCCGCGCAGGCAATACCATCCGCGTGGCTTCGCCCAATTCCTCTTGGCCGAGCATACGATGGCTAGGCGATCCGCATTGTTAGTCCCCCGTCGATGACAAATGTCTCGCCCGTAACATAGTCGTTGGTAACAAGCTGGAGGATCAGCTCGGCAACTTGCTCGGGTGTACCCTCGCGGTGCAGCGGGATGCGATTTTCAATATTGTGCCGATACTGTTCGGGGGTCATGGCAGCATGGAATCGCGTGCGGATGATCCCCGGGGCCACACAATTGACCCGAATATTGTAATCGGCGAATTCACGGGCAAGAGCACGGGCAAACTGCGGCAAGGCTCCTTTAACCACTTGATAAGCCACATTGACTGGTAACCCGCGAATACCTGCCACGGAAGAGACGAGCACAATCGCACCCTCCCGTTTTTTCATCATTTCTGGGATAGCTTCGCGACAAAGATAGTAGATGGCGTGAACGTGCACATCAAAGGCCCGGTGCCAGACGTCAGGTTCCACCTCCAGCAGCCCGCCAGGGACCAGCCCGCCGGCAAAGTGCATCAGAATGTCAATAGTTCCATACCGCCGGAGAGTCTCCTGGACAGCACGCCGACAATCCTCGGGCAGCCCCATATCGGCAGTGATGAGGAGGCAACTTCGTCCCCGATCCTCGATTTTGGTCTGAGTAGCGAGGGCCTCTTCGTCGGCAAATCGGCCGACAATGGCAAGCTCGGCACCGCGGCTTGCCAAAAGGCAAGCTGTGGCCGCACCAATTCCCCGTGTACCGCCGGTTACTAGTGCCACTTTTCTTTCCAGTTCCACAGGTGAAAGCTCCTCTTTCCTGCAAGCTTAGACTTTGCGCTGGGCCAGGACCCCCCAACCGCCCACCAACGAATCGATGCCTCACATAAAGTCTTCCGCTAGCGGGGCGTCAACCAACCTCTGTGGGCTTCCTTTCCCGCGCGGTCAATGTGTCCCATCCTCTCTCCCGGGATAACATTCTGCACGCAAACAGCATTGGAGGAAAATGGCCCTCACGCGCCAGCTCGCCCTTGCACCCGAACTTCATGCCGGCGATCATCCAAACGCACAACCTCCCAATCCACATCGAGGAAATACCGGATAATTTCCATATTGGTCTGGGCATGGCTGCTCAGGGGCACAGTACAGAATTTTCCCTCCCCAACCAATCCCAGAGGGATTAGTAACTGATCGGCAAGGTACTCGCCCACAGGGGCCTCGGTGGCGAGATACCGCGTCACCTGGTCGGCCACCTCCTCGGCAACTCTCTCCGCTGGTTTGCCACGTTCCCCAAAGCCGGTAAAAACCTCCGTGATATTCTCGTACTCCAGCTCCACAACGACAACATTTCCCGGGCCATATGCTTCCCAGTTGTAAACAGCCGTCTCCGACGGGGCCAAATCAAGCAGACGTCGCAGCGTGTCGACCTCCCGCCGGGCGATATGGAGCGGCAAGTTGGCCACAGCAGCCCACGCCACGCGGCGACGAAAATTTCCCCGCCGGCACAACTGTAAGGGCTGTAGCCGCGATATACCCTCAGCGCGGAGGATGACGCGGCCCCCGCCGGCCGGATAGAACCCCGGCCGGATTAGCTCGATTTCCACCCTAGCTCCCATGCACCGTAGCAACGGCAGAAAGGTCTTCTGGAGAAAATCGACCGGCGGAGCCAATGGGTTGTGAGTGCCGCCCACCAATTCGATTTGCCACGAGCCGGGGGTGAAAAGCACAGCCGGTAGAAGCGTCTGGATCACGAGACTTGTACTTCCCGCACTGCCGATGTCGAAGAAATAATTGCCCGGCACAGCAGTTACTGGTTCGAAATAGAGCTGGGTGGAGCCTAAACTTGCACCGTGCACGAAAGCTCGGGAAACGGTTGCGGCCGCTTCCACCGCTACAAGGTGTTGTCGGGCCAACCCCGGTTTGGCACGCCGTGCCCGGATGTTCTCTATCCGGAATGCCTTGCCCGTAACCATGGACAGCGCTAGTGCGGTGCGGAGGACTTGTCCACCTCCCTCTCCGGCAGAACCATCGATCGTGACGATTTCCCGATCTGAATGCATCGGTGCGATGGGAGTATCATCCATTGGTAAGCTGGGTTAAGTCACCGGATAGTGGCGAGGCACGACGGCTTAACTGACCGATCGCAGTAGTCGCCGCTGGCCATTCCGGCAATTGTCCTCATCTAATCGTCTGCGCTTTCCTCGCGACTGACGTCCGAGACAACAGAGCCCCTCAGGGCCGGAGGCTCCTGGGGAGTCCCGATCCATTATGGAGGTGCCTGCCCTCGGCACCTGCCGGAAACTGACGACCTTCCGCGAGTTTGAGAGTCGACAGGGGATATCTGAAAGTCGATAACATCCTTGACCGGGAAGGCTTCTTGTTGCGGAACATCTCTCGCAAAGTGCCCTTTCGGCCGCAAGAACACTCTCGTTGATCCAAAACTGTTTGGGTAGCTCAACAGTCCTTAAGGCCAAAAGGGAGTTCAAGGGAGCCGTCAGTCGGGAGGTGTCATCCCCTTGGTCTCAGCCGACCACAGGCCGGGTTCCCAGGTGAGCCGCGGCCCCCCGCCCCAACAAAAGCACAAAGCCTTCATTATACCAGCCCAAGTTTGTGCCGGAGCAGAGCGCAAGACTTCCAGTAAGAATACAACTTAGTCTCAAAGTGGGAAGAAATGGGGGAAGCTCTTTTCGCTCCAAGACCTGGCTAACTAGAATGGCCTTAAGTGTCCCACATCACCCAATTTGTTGGGTCAAAAGACGGCCGATCCTCCCTTTTGCTTATTGCAGGGAAGACTACCCTTTGGGGAGGGAGCATCTGAACCGCGAAAGTACAAGCTTGTGCAGGAATTAACACAGAAGTCCGACCTTTAGAAAAGTGTGTCACATTATGCCCGCTCGAAGCACGGCGGCGGAACTCAAAACACATGAGCCCGCACGACCTCAGAAAATCGACCAAAAGACCATGCCAGCGCATGGCGCAGGTCCCAGGGGTAAGGAACTGCTGGGGATTGCCTTTTGCTTCCTTGCGGCCGTTTTTTACACCGCAGCCAACATTACCCTCCGCTATCTGGCGGGAGTGGAAGCAAGCCCGGTTACCGTTATCTTCTTTAAGGAGTTGGTTGCTGTTATTGCTCTTCTTCCGCTGCTGGTCTATCAATGGTCTCAAGGTAAGAGGGTTTTTGTCAATATTCGCATAATAGCGGTACTCGCGGTTGTTGGGCTTGCGGTTCAGCTGGGGGCCAATCTTGGCCAGCAATGGGCCTTGGGAGTCATCGGTTTGGCCGTGGTGACCCCAACCATTTTTGCTGCCATGCTTGGTTCGAGTGCCCTACTGGGGTTTTTGTTGTTGGGGGAGCGAATCTCGTGGCAGGGTATCGCTGCGGTGGTGTTAGTCATTTTGGCCATTACCTGCCTTAATGTGAGCCTTCACGATAAGGAGCGGACGGGACTGATCTTGTCTCAGGATGCTCTCCAGACCAAAACGGGCGAAAATCAGGGACTCATAAATCAGCAACTGGGAAGCCAGCCGGCTGTCTCACTCCCACGTGCGAATACAGCCCCTTTTTGGGCGCCTCATTCTGCCGGCCGGGTTGTGCTGGCCCTTCTTACCTGTTGCGGTGCAGGGTTTATTTACTCGCTCCTGGGAATTTCCATTCGGTGGGCCCGCCTTCAGGGAGCCACGGTCGAATCTACTGTATTCCTCGTCACTTTTATGGGAGTAGTGGGGCTAGGGCCATTCCTCCTGATTGATCAAGCGAAGTATTTGGCCCGGCTTGACGGCATGCAGTTTACCTTGATGTTGATTGCGGGAATCGCTAACCTTTTTGCCTTCGCTTTGATCACTAAGGGCTACCGATTGACCCGGGTGCTTTATGCGAACATGACCAATGCCTCGCAGGTGGCGCTGGGAGCACTAGCAGGGATAACACTTTTCGCAGAACGGGTCAACCGCTGGCTCATTGCCGGTGTGGTGTTGACGCTGGCAGGAGTGCTCCTCATGGGCTATTCTGCCACCCGCGAAAACAATCGTCATCAAGGGCAGTAAAGAGCTTGGCTTGACTGCGGATGTTCCCGGTGGAATACCCGCATGTCCATGAATGCCCGCGGTTTTTTTCTAAGCGCGAAGCGATAAAGGCCCATCTGAATACTGGCGCGAGTGGATCCGCGTGGTTTTCCTAGGCCCCAAGGGATAAAGCTACGCACTTATCTTGACTTCTAAAAATCTTGCTCGCTCGAGTTCCCAGGCTAGAACGGGTTCATCTTTCTGTTGGCTTTTTACGATGGTCGCTCTGTGATCGCGCAGACCCCACCGTGCCACCAAGAACTCCCGGCCTCAGAGGAACCTGTGGTAACCGCAAACCCCTCGACAAAAGCACCTGGTTTCGAAGATGTCATCGCTGAGAAAATGGAGCCCAGACCACCTGAGACTTGAGATTCTCCAGCCCTGAGATTTGACCAACTGGCGATTTTGTCTCGGCTTGCCTCATATTGCTGAGCGTGGTACAACGAGGTGGAACGCATGTTGACTCAGGAAAAGATCGGCGGCGTGCGAGCTATTTTTCTCCTACTTTAGAGGCAATAATGAGCCCACTACGATTCGGCCAGGCGCACAAGCCAGTACCCTACTTCCGTATGGCATTTCACCTTAGGCTTATATCTTTTGCCATAGTGGTCGGGGTTTTACTTGCAAGCCTTGAATTTTTGTTGCTTCAGCCTGCTGAAAGCCCCCCGGGGCAGCTCCCATGGAGTGCCACTCAACAGGAGGAAGTTTCGGAACCTTCTGCCCTGGACTCAAGGAGGGAACTGGCTACCGCACAGGGAGCCCCTGACACTCGGCCGGCCTCTGCGTCGTCCTCCGCAGTAACTTTCGCCCCAGGGGCGGGGAGCCACGGCTACCAGGTCCTTGAAAGTTTGCCGCCAGCTTCTCCCGCAGCCATAGGCCTCCCGCGGCGACTTTCGCTGAGCGGCGTGGAAGACAACCGGCGGGTTGTTCCCTCTGAATGGGACGAATGGCTCAGGGTGTTTCACGTTCTGAAAGAAGCTCCGGTTGCCGCAACAACAGGGGCGGATGTGCCCCGGGGCAATTACGTGCAACTTATGGCTCAACCGCAGAGTTATCGCGGTCAGCTGATCAAGCTCGCGGGCTTTGTGCGACGGGCTCATCGCGCCCAGGCCCCGAAAAACCAGTGGACTATCCAACAGTATCACCAATTATGGCTTCAGGTCGACGACCACCGCACCGATCCCGTCGCTGTCTGGTGTTTGGATCTTCCTCCAAATTTTCCCTTGGGAATGGAGATTGAAGAGCGGGCCGAGGTTATCGGCTATTTTTTCAAAGTGATGACGTATGTGGCTGGCGACGGGACCTTGCGCCGGGCCCCCTTGGTTTTAGCCAAGACGGTCCTGTGGCAACAACGACCGGTAGTTATCCATAAACCCCGGTGGGAGGCTGTCCCCTACGTGGTGTTGTCGGCTGTGATCATAGCTGTGCTTGCCACCATGTGGATTTGGTGGCGAACCCGGCCAAAAACAACTCCTCGCCATCGTGAGGACACGGTTGCCTTAGAGGCACGTCAATCACAATCTCCCCTTTCGGTATATTTCCCACCGGCTTCCGAACCCAGAGCAAGTGACCAGGGTAACTAGCGGGAAGCATGGTGCACGGCCGACTCGATCAGTTCGCGCATCAACCGTACAACCACCAGGAGGGGGGGAAGCAGGAGCAGGCACCCGCCCAATACGAGGGCCAAAGTCCATCCCAGCCGAAAGATTGGTTCCACCCCAGGCCACACTGTCCGCCAAAAAAGTATCAAAAGGGCAGCTGCCAGACAAAGAAATGGTCCATACGGTATCACCGTCTCTCGGTAGAAAAGTGCATGAAGGATACCGAAGCCCAGGGCCACCACAGGAGCAAGAAAAAAGATGATCAACACTCCTTGCCACCCGACAACGGTGCCAAGCATCCCCATTAAAATCACATCACCAAAGCCCATAGCCTCTTTGCGAAGGGCCCACCAACCCACCAGGCGGACAATCCACACCACCCCTACTCCCACGGCAAGGCCTACCAAAGCCGAAAACAATCCCTGCCAATGCAAACCTCCGACAATCCACACTGCCGTAATCACTAGCGAGCCAACCACACCTACGGCGAAGAGCCAATGCGTGATCTGGCTGCGGAGGAGTCTCGCCCAGAAATAACCCCACGCCCGGCGCAAGCCCAGCCGAGGATACCACCGCCGGTCCATCAAAGCGAAACACCAAAGCCACCACAAGGCCGCCGCCAGGATGAGGGGACTCAAATGCGGCGCTCCGCCCCACCGGGGAGGCCAGGCATGCGGAGAAGCTACCTGAAGAATGCGAAAGTCATGCGCGGCAGCCATTTCCGCCGGAATCTGCCATGCGAGGAACGACGTCCACTCCTCGCGGGGAAGGCCCCATGAGCTTGCGGGAATGTCCGGAAGTATCGCCCAAGGATATGCTGCCGCCACGGCAAGCCCAAGCAAGGTTCCCGGTAATGTCAATCCGTCAGGGAGCGTTCGTTCGTCGATATCGATAAGCGAACCGGCTGCCAGGATTGACAGAAAAATCGTATGGAAGATCCATCGTACATGAAGCGTGACACCGTCAACGGGCTGAGTGGGAAAATCAAGTGCCTGCTGCACCACCTCCCAATGATAAAGCGCGGGTACTGCCACGGCGGTTGCCCCTTCCACAAGCAACGGCCGAAGCCAAAAACGCCTCCCCCACAGAGATTCTTCGCGGCGCAAAAAGAACCATCCCACCATGGGGAGACGGTCAACCCATGTCACAGAATGCGACCTGCCGAAACACCAGGGGCTAATGGGCCGACGTTGATAGGCTAATTCATAAACAGCCCAATTGATCACCGCCCCGAGCCACAAGCCGACGGCCGCCAGTAGGATCCACCCACCCAAGTAAAAAAACTCAGCCGGCGACACCACCTCCCCTCCTTCCTTGCCCTAATTTAAGGATGGCCAAAATCTCTTCCACCAGCTCCTGAGGGTTCTTTCCCTCGGTATTGACAGAGAAGTCTGCCGTCTCACGATAGACTGGCTCGCGGCGCGCCAAAAGCTCAACAATCTCTTCCAAACCCCCACGAGGGGTGAGGTTGGGTCGGCGCTGAGTTGTAGTCGGGTCAGAATACATGCGCTCATAAATTGTCTGAGGCGAAGCCTGGAGCCAAATGACATATCCCCCAGCTTTCATGGCACGCCGATTTTCCACCCGCAAGGGAGCCCCACCACCGGCCGCTATCACCCACTGATCCCGCGCGCAAAGGTCGGCAATCACCTGGGCCTCAAGATCCCGGAAGACTCCTTCGCCATCTTCCGCAAAAATCTGGCTGATTGTCTTGCCCGCCCGATGTTCGATCTCCACATCCGCATCGACCCAGGACCAGCCAAGCCGCTCAGCCAAAAGCCGGGCCAAGGTCGTTTTACCCGTGGCCCGATAACCGATGAGCACAATATTCATAGCCCGCTCCGACTTCTCCGTGTTCTCCCGCGCACATCCCACCGCTTGTCAGTAGGTTTTGGACACTCCCTACCGCAAATGCGAAAGAAAGTTTCTCCTTCCGCACATTCCAAATCAAGCGACGCCCCCTCTCATTCACAGTTCGAAGTTCCCTCGAAAGCCGCACCAAATAGCCAACGGCTGGATTAGTTGGGAACTTCTTGCATCCCGAGACAACTTTCCCTTAAAGCGCCTACTGCAGCAACTTTTTTGGCACTAAAAGCACGCCGACTGACGGGTCATATCCCACGAGCTCGACAGCCCTCCAGTTCCGCTCACATTTTTACCGGGGAGATGGCACGCTTGAGGACCTCCCGCATGAGCTCGGAGGGGCCGTCAACACCGGTGAACAGCTTAAACTGCAAGCTGGCCTGGCGCACAAACATTTCCACACCTGTCACCACCGTGCAGCCGGCTTCCCGAGCCTGCTTTATCAGGAGGGTATTCTCCGGATTATACACGGCATCAAACACGAGCATCTCCGGGCGCAAATACCTGCCGTCATAAGGGGTTTCGTCCACATTTGGATGCATACCCACGGGGGTTCCGTTAATCAGGATGTCAGGCCGAACTGTATAACGACGATTCCAGTCAAGCGCACGACAAGCAAACTGTTCCGCCAGCGCCCGCGCTTTGGCGTCGTCCCCATCGGCGACGTAAACTTCGGCTTTTCGTCGGACTAGGCCGTACACGAGCGCACGGCCTACTCCCCCGGCCCCCAGTACCAGGGCCTTCTTGCCGGCAAAAGGCGCCTCTTGTTCCGGAGGAATCCCCAAAGCTTCATGGAGGCAGTCCATCGCCGCCCGATAGTCCGTGTTGTATCCATATAGTTCGCCGTTTTGGAAAACGATGGTGTTGGCCGCCCCAATCCCTCGAACGGCACTGTCGGCCATTGTCAACTTTTCGAGTACGGCTTCCTTATGGGGGATAGTGACACTCAGCCCCTTGATGCCCATCGCCGGCGCTTCTTCCAAAAACTGCCGCAGCGATTCCCGCGGCACACGAATCGGCACATACACTTTGTTCATACCAAATTGGCGAAAAGCCGCGTTGTGGATGAGCGGGCTTAAGCTATGCCCAACAGGGTCAGCTATTACCCCATAAACCTCTGTTTCCCTATTGATTCGATCGCAGTGATATATGTCCTTCATTTGCCGGAAGCTCAGCTGCCCCGGAGCCAAGATTCTTTCCTCGGAAAAGCTCGCGTAAGTAAACGGGGCACCGAATTTTAGGGTCATGATTCGCGAGGGGATCCCCATCTCGCCCATACAAAAGCCAATCGTGGGAATCTTGGCCGATGCCACCAACCGAAGCACCCGGAAGTTATCGCAGGGGTGATTGGCCATGGTCACAATCTTGATGAGATCCGCATCCAATTGCGCCATTCGCTCGTAGATTGCCTGCAAATCGTCCGGCGTTTTGCGAAAATCGTGGAAACTCACGATCCGTTTTGTGGGGCCAAAGCGGGGGATTTGCCCTGCGATATCCTCCTCCAAATCCACATAGTCGACCCCGTCGGCGATGGCTGCGCGCAGGAGCATCAGTCGCTCTTCTTCCGAGCCCGCCCAACGCCCTCCGTCACGTTTCCGGCGGCAACAAACTATCACGGGAGAGGGCCTGCCGGCCAGCAAACGCTTCAGATCCGGCGCCGTGCCCAAGTAATCCAAGCGCAGCTCCACGAGCTTGGCTCCCTCGGCCACAAGCTCCCGATGGGTGTCAATCACGGCTTGATGTTGACTCCGGGCGATACTCACACAGATCATCTTTCCTAGCCTCTCCGGGCAAACACTTTCTTCCAACCCATTCTCGTGCCGGCAATGCTGCCCACCGTTTTATCAAGAAAGGCAGATTGCTCACACATTTTTTCTACCGGGCTTCGTACCCGAGAAAAATCCCCCAACACTCGCATGAATCCCCAGGCCCAATTTCATCCCACAACCTTGGGCACGCACCTGCCTCTGGTGGGTATCATAACCAAAATTAACACTGGAAAGAATGTAAGGCCTCTCCGCTAACCGCGGAACCCCACAAGGCTCTCGACAAGCTACATCTCGATGTTAAAAACGTCGCTACGAGGCAACGAAGCCCAGCTTGCCTCCCTGAGGATCAACGCGAGTTGCCCGACCGAGGTCTGACTAGCCTGATGTGTCGGGTCAAATACCGAACTTTTATTCTCTATTGTCGACGTCTTCCCATTCCTTCACCGACGTAACATTCTGGACTATGGCCCAGACAGCAGAAGCGCTTGTCGGCCCGATCAGAACCTTCCCGGAAAATGAACCCCACCTTACCTGCGAGGAAGAAAGCGTCGATCCGTTTGGTCCCGCAGTTCCGGAAGCCAATTTCCCAGGTAGAAAACGGGGCCTCCCCACGGTCACATAGGGATTTCGGCCGAGCTTCTCAGAGGAGACGCCTTTCGAATGCACCGATGCTCGCCATTATTGGGGGTACTAATCCATCCTATAGTGGATGTGCCGAAGGCAAAAAAGTCTTCGCGTGTGAAAACGGGTTCCAAAACCGCGCGGTACCGATTGACAACCACCACCTGAGGGTGAAAATTATGGCATTGAAACGGTTATACCAGAGACGGCCGACTTGAGAATGGGGGGAAGGTGCCGACAGAGCTTTGCCGAAAACATACTCGTTAAAGTTGTTCTCGGTTTACCGGCTAGGAATAGGTTTGAGGTGCAGGGGTAATCTGTAAACGTGTAAGCCTTCCCACCGACTCGTTGGCTCAACGAGTGGCACCGGCCGCGTCATTCCTCCCCATTTTATTCCCGCACTATAGGCAGCCTGCGAACCCGGCTTCCTCCCCGGAACAGGAGTTTGCCCTTTATGTGTATTTTCGCCCTATTTTGGCCAACTACAGTTGCCCTTCTCTGTCAAGCACCGGTCCTCAGCTATGCCGAGGCCTACGAGTTGGCAGTCACCAAAGACCGCCCTTTGGTCGTTCTGGTGGGCGCGTCGTGGTGTCCCGGCTGTAAGATGATGGAGCGGGAGCTCATCCCCCGACTTTCAGGCCAACGGTTCCGCGATCGGATCGCTTTCGCAAAGGTGGACCTCGATAAGGAGTTGCGTCTTGGTCGCCAATTGGTAGGGGATGGGCCGATTCCGCAACTGTTCGTCTTTCGCAGACTCGGCGACCGTTGGCGTGCCGTACGGCTCATCGGGGTACAGGATTTTATGATTGTCGAACGCCACATTCGCCAACTAACCGAGGCCGCTGCTGAGGAAGTGCCCACATTGAAATCACTCTTCGCCTTTGTCCCTCCTGAGCCGCCTGGCAAGCGGATTGGGCGGGAACGACCCGCGCCGGAAACCTCGCCGGAGACGACTTTGGCTGGCAATCCCACGGCAGCACAGTGATCACTCTTGTCTAAAATTTCTCGGGAAGGGAATGTCAACCGTACCAATTCCTTTTGAGGCTTGAGTTCTTAGAGGGGACGAAGGGAAGCTTCGGCGACAAACCCGAGGCAATCTCCGCCGTGCAAGGAAATCCCCCACAGTTAGGTGCGGCTTAGCCCAGGAACAGTCTGGGCTGTGAAAAATAGGAGGAAATCGGCCCGCGTGTGGTGGGGCTATGGTTCTCTCGCATGGCCCTCGAAACCCTGCAGAACCCACCGACCGGAGGAATAGGTGTGAAGGCGGAATCCCCCTTTTTTGTGTACATCGTAATGTACAACAAGCGGGGATTTCGATGAGGGTTCGGTAGGCCCCTGGGCGACCTGGCGCGGTGGCTCGATCAAAATGGCCCCATGAAGATAAGTGTGGAAAACGGCCGCTCCGGCGTCACTCCATGCGGTCAGGGCTGCCGGTCGGAACCATCGTCGCCCGCCAGAGATTACCACCGTGCGGGGCTGGGCCCAAACTAGTAAGCGCTGGGGTTGAGTGGTCAAACTCCCGTGGTGCGGAGCAAGCAGTACGTCGCACGGCCACGGAGGCTGGTTAAGCAGCTCGGCGGTGCCGGGGGGTTCAAGATCACCTGTCAGTAGCACCCGAACTCCCCCAATCTCCGCCCCCACTACCAAAGAAGCTGCGTTATCATGTTGGCCCGGACGGATTACAGCGTTCCTCTCTGGGAGATCCAAAGCTAAAAGTACCTCTAGTTTCAGCCGATCATCCTCCAACCGGATAATGTCGCCCGCAGCGACCACCGACACCGGGATGGAAGCTTTGCGCAAGATTTCCCGCAGCATAGCGACCCCTAATTCGTTGCCGGGATCGTGTGTTTGCGCCCAGAAATCCCGCGTATCAGGGCTGCCCTCCACAAAGACCGGTGGCAAATACCCAGACCATCGCAGTGGCGGCAGCCAGCGGTAGTACCAGGGCTGCCGAAGCGCGAGGACAACCGAGGCCTCGTCCTTGCAGATTTCGGGATCCCCCGGTCGGTCTTTAGCCGCACCCAAGGCGGCACCAAAACTGGGGCCAACGAAGACTCTTTGCACAGGAAAGCGGCGGACAATTTCCGGCACCAAGTTGTAATGATCGCGGTCCGGATGGGAGAGGATAATAGCCCCTATCCTCGTCACTCCAAGAGACCAAAGGGTGGTACTTATTTGAACTCCCACAGCCTGAGGATGGCGGAGCGAGCCTGCATCGTAAAGGATTGCCGGGGCTCCAGGAGCCTGAATCACCGTAACCAGCCCGTGGCCCACGGAGAGGAACGTGCAGCGATATGAGGTAATCTTCTGGAAGCAGAGCGAGCCGATCAGCCCGCCGCAAATCCACACCCCCACGACCACTGCGACTCGTCCCGCCTTTCTCAAAGCAGGAACCGTGGCCACAAGCCCCACAATGAGGTAGAAGCCCAAAATCCACCACCCCGGAGGGCTCGGCGTCCAAAAGAAGGCCCCCGGAATCTGCCGACCCGCTGCCGCCAGATGGTACATGGCCGAGGTGAGAATTTCGCACACAAAAGCTGGTAAATAGGCCAATGGGGGAAAGACTGCGTAGCTAACCACTAGCCCCAAGCCGGCAATCATCAGGCTCAACACGAGGGGCCAAAGAAGAACCGTCATAACCGGGGAAATTACAGGAACAAGGTTGAATCGCCAGGCACAGTATGGCCCAACGATGAGACTGACGCACACGCTAGTCTGGAAAATTTCCGCCAATAGCTGCACAACCCGGCCACAATAGATGGCTAGGGGGCCTGGTCGCACCGTCAACCACTCAAAAGGGGCCGGCCCCTGCGGTCTTAGCAAACCCCTACTGAACCACATAAGCGCTGCCGTACCAAGAAAAGTTAGGTGCGCCCCGACTCGAAACAAATCGGCCGGCCGAAGCCAAAGGACCACAAGAGCACTGGCTGCAAGGGTGTTAAATCCCCAGGAGCTTCGCCCCAATAGCTCCCCTATCGCGCCAAACCAGAAGAGGGTCCCTCCCCGCAAGATTGAGGCACGCGTGTCCGTTAAGGCCATATAAATACCTATCCACATGGCCACGAAGGCAACCGCCACACGCCAACGTCGGAAGAAAGAGTAAGCCACCACACAGGCCAAACCCCCAAGGAGCGTCACATGCAAGCCAGAGATGGCCAAAAAATGCAGGACCCCTGTTTCGCGGAAGGCACTAGCGATCTCCGCATCGATTCCCTCGCGAATTCCCAAAAGTAGGGCCGTCACCAACCCATGAGCTTGAGGGGAGAGGAATCGCTGCAGCACCTCGTTGTGATGACCCTTCACTCGCGCCAAAATAAGCTGGGGCGTGCGGCGAGACATTACGCCAACTTTTTTGACACAGGCGGGAAACGGCGCGTAAACAAGCGACAAGCTGCGCGAACTTCGCCTATCCAAGGAAAAATCAGCTTCCCCTGGATTACGCTGGGGACTGAAAGCGACAAGTTCGCCGAGGACTTCGATTCGGTCTCCAGCCTTTAGATTTGGCACCTCACCCTGCACAAACACCGAGGCCCGCCCAGAAACACTGACCCATCGCGTACCATCGCGAATTTCCCTGGCCATCACACCTATCACGGTGGTTGGTATTTCCTGCGTGAAAGCCATTGGTGTCGGCACAGGAGGAGGCTTTATCCGCGGCTCTTCGATCACTAGGGCACGGAGGCAGACCCTCGCGGCGTTGGGGGATACGTAGAACGCCAGCTCATCGGCCGGATAGTACCTCCAAAAAAGATGATGATGGAGACCAAAACACGCTGCGGTCGATCCTAAGAGCAATCCACTGGCACTCCGATCGAATCCTAAAGCCCATAGCAGGAACCACCCCCCAAAAAAGCCGAGGTAAAGCAGAAACCAAAACTCCGGGAATATCGAAAAAAGTCTGTCTACAACAATTCCAAGGCATGCCGATGTGCAGACGATCACAAGCGGAGGAATTTGCTTCGGGAAGACTGGCCCCAAGCACCCGGCGAGCAAAGAAGGACTTTCTTGACGGTCAGATCGGGGAGATCCTTTGAGCAGGCAAGTGGCCCAATCGAATGACAAAAGCCAGCGAGCTATAAACTTCACCGTGTTTTGCGCAACCGCTTTCCGGATACTGGTTGTCTAGCGCTATTCACCTTAGGGAGTTAATCTCGGCTAAACTTCCTTGGCCCGCAGTGGCGGCGATCAAGCATCTTGGGCAGCTTCCAGACACTTTTCGCATCCGCCACACAGGTGTGGACACAACCCCAAGCTCAGCCCGAGAAGCGGGCTTAGCCGACTTGTGGACTTGTGTATTATGTTTCCCGGATATTTTATCCGCAAGTCGGCTAAGATGTTGACCCACTGTCAGGTGGGACTCAAATAAGGGGCCCAACACCGCCTCCGATTCCCGAACGATTTTAATTACCATTAGAGTTTTCGACCTAGACCTCCTGCCAAGAGTTGTACACCATACCAAGTGTCCACCCTAACTTTTAATCGGGCTGAAAGCTGCAGAAGACGTCCATGCATGACACCACCGGAAGTCAGTCAGTTCCGCTTCGCTAGACGAAAACGAAGAGGGCCTTGCTCCAAGGAAAGCGCATGCCGCTATAACCCGTCATTTATTCGCGAGTTGTGCTTAGATACTCGCGGCGAACCGGCGCCGCACCCCACCACCGGGACCGGTCTTCGTGCCTTTCCTAATAGGCAGTTCTTTATTAGTAATTAAAGACTACCCGGCACTGCCAGTGACTACGGACTAATGTGTCTTTGATCCCTTGAGAGCTCGCTACTTAGGAGAATCCGCCATGTGGGTGATCAACTTTGCCCATCCCCTAACGGACGAGCAGAAAAAACCATCTCGGAACTCGTCGGGCATCATATCACGCGACTTATCGAGGTCAGCGTGCATTTCGACAACTCGTTGCCATTTGCGCCACAAGTGGCGGAGTTAGTCGACAAGCTCGCTATCGCGCCGGAGGACTGGCAAACACAACCTATCGTGATCTGTCCCCCCGGATTTGCCCCAATTGCCTGTTGTCTCCTAGCAGAATTGCACGGAAGAATGGGCTACTTCCCCCCAATCATTCGCCTTCGACCGGTACCTGGTGCTGTTCCCGTGAAGTTCGAGGTGGCCGAGATTATCGACCTTCGTCAGGTGCGTGATCAGGCACGTCATAAGGTGGTGGGTTTCCGTCCTTCCGCAACGTAAAGCGACCGGTAATCCGCGGCAAAATACTGGGCAATCCTGACATAGGGAGCTTTATCCCACACTTCCCAACAACTTTTACAGAATTTCACGGTGGTGACACCCAGTCCCAGTTTATCGCAAAAAACGATTCTCACCTGAGGATTCGAAGAGTCCTTCGAAATCCGGAGCCTGGTTTGGATTTGCGGACCAGACCCTCCCAGCGGCAAGAAGCCATAGAGCGAAACCCACTTTTCACTTCGCCCACAGTATCTCGCTGCGGGGATTGAGTCCAAGCCGAACATGACGAGATTAACCGACGCGATTAAAAAGGCGTTTGAAACAAGTGGTTTCGGAAGGCCCTTTCTGGCCCTGGGTCGACCCAGCAATCGCCGGCGAGAAAAACAGCCGGGTCACCTGCGGTCGGTGGGGCGGGGACTTGGCGAGGAACAGGTGACCCGGCCAAAGTGCCGACAGACAACGGAGAGAGATTCTGATTCACCAATGCCCGTGAATCACTAGGGGATCAAATTCGCGCTCAGTTTACTTGGGACCCGACTGCTACCTCTCTCAGCCTGTAGTCGACTGAAAGGCCAATCTGCAACTCAAGATCTCGGTAGCTGAGATCGGCTTCAGCGCCCGATGTGCCTCATCGGTCACCGCACATTGCAGGCGCACTGCCCCCAAGCTGCTCGCGGAACGACCTACTTTGCCCCGCAACACCCCGTTCCGCAATTGGCCTGCTGAGGCTTCGGCGGAAGGATCACGGCATCGATCACATGGATGATGCCGTTGGAGGCCCGAATATCTGTAGCGATGACTTTAGCGCCCGAGACTTTGACGTCGTCGGAAATCTGCACCGCGATCGGGGCTCCTTGAACAGACTTCAGCTCCCTAAGCTTTACCACCTTTTCAGCTGGATACTCGCCCGCCACTACGTGATAGGTAAGCACCGCGATGAGCTCCTCCTTGTTTTGAAGGAGAGCCTCCAGTGTACCTGCGGGTAGTTTGGCAAAGGCTTCATCAGTGGGTGCAAACACTGTAAAGGGACCTTTCCCTTTTAAAGTCTCCACCAAGCCGGCGGCGTGAAGGGCCTTAGCTAAAGTCGCAAACTTACCAGCTGCCACCGCCGTGTCCACGATGTCCTTCGGCTTATCCCCTTGGGCTAAGGCGGAAGGCACCGCTAAAAGTAACGCAACCAACGCCACAGCAGTACTCGTCCAAATTGTCGCACGCATCACTAAACTCCCTACGCTGAAGGGTTACACGCTGACTCTGGGCAACCTGCCACAGGCTGCCCGCCTTCACCGCAAGCCAGGCCCGGCCAAACTTCTTATTCTTTCAAATCGTTCAATTCCATTTTACGGCGCCCGTCGATTTCCGTCAAGAGCTGCAGGCAAAAAGTTTTCGGGTCAATTCTCTGAGGAGGCTGCGCCGAAGCCGTCGGCGGAGTCAAAGGGCTATTTCCGGGGCCGACGCCTCGTCAAAACGGCCGGTGAATACGCTAGACTTTATCGAATTAAACCGTTATGGGAAAATATCTTACGCTATTATTGTTTTAGGAGGCCGGGACACGTGCTGCACAGAAAAGGCGGCAGCGTCCGAGGAAAAGTCCAGAGATGATTTTCAACTTGACAAGTGGGACACAAAATAAGCATGCGCTAGTAAAATGGACTAGAGCCGGCCTGAAGGCAACCGTAGTAGATCAATAAATCGACCAAATCGTTCACATCGGCCATGCTGGTTACTCCCCGACAGATAGCTCAGGCAACCGGACTTAGCGAATCGACCGTCAAGCGATGGTGCGACCGAGGCATTTTGCCCTCACTGCGAACCCCCGGAGGTCACCGCCGCCTGGAGCTTGCTAAAACGGTCCGCATTCTTAAGGAGCGCGGAACACCCCTGCTCGACGTGGTCGCCTTTGGATTGCCGCCTTTCGAGGAGCTTGCTGACGGCAATTTCGGAGTAGCGCGACACCGACTCGAGGAGGCGTTGATTGGCGCCAGTCGTCAACAAGTGGTCGCGATCCTCCACAGTCTGGTACTTGGGGGGATGTCGATGGCAGCAATTGGCGACCAGGTGGTAGCCCCGGTTTTTGCTAGAATTGGCGAGCTGTGGTCATGTCAGCAGCTCGAGGTATACCAGGAGCGCGAAGCCTGCGTCATCATGCAGGAGTCACTTGTTCAACTTAAGCACTTCATGGAACCGCCCTCAGCAGACGCCCCTCTTGCTATTGGGGGAGCGCTGGCTCCCGATACGTATGTGTTGCCCGGGGTACTCGTGGAGTTAGTCTTTATCGAAAATGGATGGCAGGCAAGATATTTGGGCTCTCAGCTACCGCTTGAGACGCTCCGCGAGGCCGTTCAGCGGAACCGGCCGGAGGCCTTTTGGCTATCGATTTCGTTTGTCCCGGAGGAAAGCCTCCTCATCGAGGCCACCCGTCATTTGGCCGAAGTAGCCGGCAAAATCCGGAGCCTCTTTGTGCTGGGGGGACGAAGCATCACGGAAGAACTGGAACATCGATTGGCTTGTTCCGCCCTTTGCCGGACTCTTGCCCATCTTGAGCTCCTTCTACGCACAATGCCCGATTTACGTCGCCGCGTTGTGGACGAAGACAAAATTTTCGGACGTCCGTAGTAGAAATCTAGCTTGTGCTCCCTGCATCGACGCGAGGAAGGAGCCGATGTAAGACGCCGACCCCGACAAGATCGCCAAGGACGTTGACAACCGTGCGACACCGATCCAGAAACCAATCGATCGCCAAAAGAAGCCCAATTCCTTCGGCCGGCACGTTAACAGCCGCAAGCACAAGCAGAAGTGTAACCAAACCAGCATTGGGAATGCCCGGCGCCCCAATAGCCGCCAATGTCGCCGTCAGAACCACAACGACCATATCTCCCAGTCCAAGATCAATACCAGCAAGTTGAGCGAGGAACACTGCTGCCACGCCTTCATAAAGAGCGGTTCCGTCCATGTTGACGGTTGTTCCTAAGGGCAGCACAAAGCGTGTGGTAGCCCGAGGAAAACCTAGTCGTTCCCCACATGCCAAACTTACCGGCAATGTTGCCGACGAACTACTAGTGCCAAAAGCGGTCGCAAGCGCCGGAGCCACCCCCGCGAGGAATGGGCCGGGCCGACAACCTCCCACCCCCCAACTGATTGCGACTAAAATCACCGCATGAACTGCAAGCCCAACAAGAACGGTAAAGGCAAACGACCCCAACCGTGTCATTTCCTCCAAAGCGGCCTGCCCACCACCTTGGGCAATGATATGCCAGCCCACAAGCCCGAAAAGCCCTACTGGCGCAATCCGCAACACGATTTGCACGATGCGAATCATCAAATTGTTCAGGTGCTCCATAAGCTCTCCTATTGGAGCGCCCTTTGGTCCCATACCGGCAAGGGTTAGACCGACTAGTAGGGAAAAGAAGATGATACCCAGTATGTTCATCTCTGCGGCGGCCGCCACCACGTTTCCCGGCACAAGACCACTGCCGGGGCGATCGGCATGCCCGCGAATCACCTCGGCAATGGTCTCATCAAGAGCCGGCCTTGGCTGCACTACTGCGGGGTGACCCACAGTCACGCTAGGAGCGTGCGCCCTACCCGGTCGGATCATTTGCACCAGAACAATTCCGATGATTACGGCCACGGCGCTAGTCAACAGATAGTAACCAAAGGCGTATACGGCCACTCGGCCAAGCTGGGCGGTTCGGCCGAGGTAAGCAGCACCACTGATGATACTCGTCATCACAAGGGGAAGCACAACCAGCGTCAGGAGCCGCAAGTAGACCTGCCCACACAGTTGGATTAACTGACCAGCTATCCGCAGACCAGGCCCCCAGGGACCCAAATCCTTCGCGGATAAACTCTCCATCGCCGCAATCTGCTCGGTAAGCTGTGCCCGATAAGCCAATAGTCGATTTCGGTCCTCTCCAACTAAGGGTCGATCCTCCTGAAGCAACCGTTCCACATACGACAACTCTTCTGTCAGGCGTACCTGTTTTTTCGCGGGACCATCTACGGCCACCCACAAGTAATGCCCAAAAAAAGCTCCTACCAACCCACCCACTACCACGCCTAAAAGAAGACCTTTCAACGACGGGCCACGCTGAGTTTCCGCGGGAGAATCACTCAACGAGCGATTGGCATCCGACATTCGTTCGGAAGAAGAGTGAACAAGTAAAGCGCCTTCGCGGTCGTGACTCTCCGGCAATTGGTCCCAGCTCATGAAATGGTTTTCACCCTGGTAAGCGGTTAAAGGTACTTGCCCGTGCCACTTGGCACTAAAACTAGGTTAGCCCCGAAAGCTCATTCTGCACGCGACCGTGTCCTCAAAGGTGTGCCTTCGGGCAGGCCTGAGACGCGGTCCCGGTTGGATATCCAGGTTTTAAACAAAAGGAAAATCGCCAAACTTTCCAACCAGGCAGTTCCCGCTCTAGCACCCGCCTCAAGCCGAGTCCGTGCTTTGGCGCTCTTCGATGCAGTAAATTGAAACGCCTCAGCACCAAGGAAACGATAATGTTCCGCAACCTAACGATCCCAACCAATTTTTGAAGATTTCGACCGGTTGAAGCAACCTTCGTGCCCGGCTGTGGGTCTAACCTCGGTGGAATGGAGAGCCAGAGGTAAGCTATTTTTGGTAAATCGAGAAATTTGGGTAGATATGAGTAGGGGATCTTGGCCGAATTCGCTACTAACCGTGAACTATCATGAGGGATTCGCCCCCCTCAATGTTCAGTAAATCAGCTGTGGTGTCTTACCCATGGCCGCGCCGTGGGTGGTGTCTGCTTCGGTCTTAGTCACTTCGGCCTTAATTCTCGTTCTGTTATCGATTCCTTTTACGGCGCCAATATTTGCAGAACGTTTTCATGCCCAAGTTATTGGGTTCATACCCTAGACATTGGGTGCAAGAGCCCTCGTGTGTTCCAAGCCCTTAGATTCGACGGAAAATTAGCCTGCCATAACCGGCATTTTTCTGGTCGATAGCTCGTCCCTTGGGTACCATTGATCAAGTTGGGTGGCTGTCCCGGCGCCCTGCTCCTCTGTCCGGAGGAAGTTACAATCCTGATATTGATAAGTTTCGCGCCACAACATCGAGCAGGAGGGGGCTCCGACTTAATTGTCACCTGAGCGGGCGTGGATTTCGAATCGTGTGACTTGATTTGGAATGCAAAAATCTTCGGTCATCCATATCTTGCGGTGCTTTTATGAGATGGTCCGGTCTAACCTCCAAAGAAATTCCGGCCCCCGCGTGCGAGCTCTCCCCCTCGCAGCAGGATTGGGAATTTATTAAGCAGGCGGTGGCTCAAGTGGGCGATGGGCCGGAGGCGGTCATCCCGGTGCTTCAGGCCATTCACGCCCGGTATCACTACTTGCCGCGATGGGCGTTGGAATTCGTGTGCCAGCTTACCCAGGCAAGTCCCGCCCGAGTTTGGGGAGTAGCTACGTTCTATTCCCAATTCCGACTGCGGCCCCTGGGGAGACATCGGATTCAGGTTTGTCACGGAACAGCTTGTTATTCAGGCGGAGCCAAGTTGGTGCAGCAGGCGCTTGAGCACCACCTAGGTCTGGCCCCCGGCGAGGACACGGATGCCGAGCGACTGTTCACCGTGGAAAAGGTAGCCTGTCTTGGCTGCTGTAGCTTGGCGCCGGTGATTCGGATCGATGACGTAACCTACGGTCACCTTACCCCGGCGCAGGTGCCGAAGTTACTGAAGGATTTCCTCAAGCGGCACCGGGACCACGTGGTTCAAGAGCCCGACCCCCCAAGCTACACTCCACCCGAATCGTGTGGCGAGCTTCGGGTGGGACTGGACAGTTGTTGCCGGGCCCAAGGGCACGACAAGATCTTTCGATCCATAGTGGAGCTTGTCCGCCGGCGAGAACTTCCCGTGGGTATCAAACGGGTGGGGTGCCCCGGTCTGTGCCATCAAGCCCCGACAATCGAAGTCGTCACTTCCGGCAAACGGATTTTCTACGTTGGCGTTACCCCTCGGACGGCGGCCAGGGTGGCGACTGAATACTTCCCCCAACGCCGATGGTGGCGGCGAGTGGTTAGTCGCGCTTCGAGGTGGCTGAAAAACTGGCTTGGGGAGGAAACCTACCCACCATCGCCTTTGGTGGTCCGTGCTGGTGACGGCCTTTCTTTTCTTTCGCGACAAATTCGCATTGCCACCGAGTTTTCCGGGGAATTAGACCCTCTGGACCTAGAGGAATACAAGCGGCGGGGTGGGTTTGCCGCCCTGCACCGGGCACTTTTTGAACTTTCCCCAGCGGAAATCATTGGGGAGGTTTTCGCCAGTGGGCTTCGCGGTCGCGGCGGAGCGGGGTTCCCTACCGGCCAGAAGTGGGCGCTGGTGGCCCGGCAGCACCGGCAACCCAAATTCGTCATCTGTAACGGCGATGAGGGCGATCCCGGAGCCTTTATGGATCGAACTATCCTCGAATCCTTCCCCTTCCGTGTGATCGAGGGAATGGCAATCGCTGCTGTAGCCACCGGGTGCCATCAAGGCTTTTTCTACATCCGTGCGGAATATCCCTTAGCTGTTCTCCGCATTCGTCAAGCGCTTGAAATCTGCCGGCAGGCCGGGCTCGTGGGGTCGAATATCTTGGGGAGTTCTTTCTCGCTAGATATTAGCCTGCGAGAAGGCGCCGGCGCTTTCGTGTGTGGGGAAGAAACGGCGCTTATCGCCTCGCTGGAGGGAAAACGGGGTCATCCGCGATTTCGACCTCCGTATCCTGCTGAAAGCGGCTACCACGGTCAGCCCACGTTAATCAACAATGTGGAGACCCTTGCCTGCGTGCCTTGGATCCTCCGCCACGGGGCCGAAGCGTTTGCAGCCATTGGGACGGCTACCAGCAAAGGTACCAAGGTTTTTGCCCTAGCAGGGAAAGTCCGCCGCACTGGCCTAATCGAAGTGCCTATGGGTATCACTTTGCGCGAGATCGTTGAGGAGCTTGGCGGCGGCGTGCCTGAAGGGCGAACTTTGAAAGCTGTGCAAATCGGCGGACCCTCCGGTGGATGTCTTCCCGCCCAGCTTATGGATTTGTCGGTCGACTACGACTCGCTGGCCCAAGCGGGAGCTATCATGGGATCGGGAGGTCTTGTCGTCTTTGACAACACCGATTGCATGGTGGATGTGGCCCGATATTTTCTCCAGTTTACGCAAAGCCAATCGTGCGGGAAGTGTACATTCTGCCGGCTGGGAACTCGACGAATGCTAGAAATCCTGGAGGCAACCTGCCAAGGACAGGCAAAACGCCAAGATCTTCAGGAACTCGAAGAGTTGGCCAGAGCGGTTCAGCAAGGCAGTCTGTGTGGATTGGGAAAAACAGCGCCAAATCCAGTGCTCTCCACCCTGCGATATTTCCGGGATGAATACGAAGCACATTTGGTCGGCCAATGTCCCGCGTTGCGGTGTAAGGCACTTATTCGGTATGTGATTTCCGAACGCTGCGTGGGGTGCACCCTGTGTGCCCAGTATTGCCCGGCTAGGTGTATTGCCCTCACACCGTATCGTCGTCATCGCATTGAAGATGCCGAGTGTACCCGCTGCGACACGTGCCGGCAGGTCTGCCCCGTTGCCGCGGTGGAAGTGCTCACCGGTTAACGGGAAAGCCGTGCGAATACGTTTTTCGGACCTGTGTATGCTTCCAGAGCTAAGGAGTTGATCCACTTTACTATGCGGAAATACGCACTATGCTTTGTACCGTCAAAATCGATGGCCGAACATTGGAAGTGCCACCGGGCACAACCATTCTCGAAGCTGCGCGACTTGCGGGCGTCGACATTCCCACGTTGTGTTATCTTCCCGGAAGAGCTCCCCTCACTTCCTGCTTTGTGTGCGTGGTGAAGCTCACCGATCCACAAGGCAGAAGGCAAATCGTCCCTGCCTGCGCTTTCCCGATCACAGGGAATATCGAAGTTGTCAGTGGGGATGAGGAGGTGGCGGCCCTACGGCGTCGCGCCCTAGAACTTCTTTTGGGTCATCATATAGGCGATTGTGTGGCACCATGCCAACTGGCCTGCCCCCTTCGCTGCAATATCCCCCAAATTCTACAGTATGCGCGGGAAAAGCGTTGGGCGGAAGCTCTAACGCTTCTACGACACAACGTGGGACTTGCCGGTGTGGTGGCCTTCACCTGCTCAGCCCCCTGTGAAAAGGCCTGCCGCCGGTCACAATGGGACGAAGGCGTGGCCACCAGGGCCGTCTTTGAGCGACTTTTGATTTGGGAAAGCCATGCCAGCCCAGGAATAAAGCTCGTGGATGAAACCCGCACTGGCAAACGCGTTTACATCGTGGGAGCAACTCTTACGGGAATTTCGGCGGGATGGCATCTTCGCAAATTAGGTCACGACGTGCACATCCTCGAGGCTCTGCCCGGCCGCGGCGAGCTAATGGCACGCCTGTTCACAGAGTTTCTTCCTGTGACTAATCACCAAGCCCAAAAGGAGCAACTTCTTGCCGCTTTAAAGCAGGATTGGCACGCCATTGTCGCCTCGGGCGTGGTCGTGGAATGGGGCCACGAGCTTCCGCCCAACCAACCGCCAGAAAGCTTGCTGGCAATGGCGGATGCCGTCCTCCTTGCCTGCGGACAAACCGCGCGGCGGTTGGCAGAATCATGGGGCCTTCCTCTAGCTGAAGAGCTGCTCGAGGTCGACGCGAAAACCTTTCAAACGCGACTTCCGGCGATCTTTGCTGCCGGTTCGGCCGTGCGTGGTTCGTTAGCACCCGTGCGGGCAATCGCTGAGGGCCAACAAGTGGCCCGGGCCATCGACCGATACCTCAAAGAAATCAGCGTCACGGAAGCAAAATCCGAATTCATTTTTCGCGCCGGCAAACTGAGCCACGAGGAACTGGCAGTGCTGGCTGCCCGGGCAAGCTCGGGGCCGGTCCTGTCCAGGATGCCGCCGCCTGTTGGGCGGGCTCCCAGTTTAGAGGAAATTATGGCCGAAGTTGGCGAGGAAGCCTCTCGCTGCTTCCGATGCGCTTGCTCAGCGGCAGAAAGCTGCAAGCTCCGCCAACTGGCAGCTAGGTACGGTGCCGACCCGCGACGTTATGCCTCCCTCCGGCCCCCTTTGACAGAAGTGGCCCAAGAAGGCGAAGTTGTTTATGAACCGGGCAAATGCATTGTATGCGGCCGTTGTGTAAGCGTGACGGAGGAGTGGCAGGAAATCCCCGGCATTACTTTTGTGGGGCGGGGATTCGAGGTGCGGGTAGAATCTCCCTTCGGCAAAAGCTTCTCCGAATCGCTTGGTGTGCTGGCCGATTTGTGCGTGAGAGTGTGCCCAACCGGCGCTCTTCGGCGTGCCCAAGATTGCTCGGCCGCCAGTGCCGCCAGTGCTTCATCGAGCTCAGGCTAGCCACCATATGCCTGCGCTCCGGCGTGACCGGGGGCTTTTGGCCAAGAGATAAGCCACTGATACAGAATTTCCGTGGCCCACTCCACTTGATCAAGGTCGATCCATTCCTCGGGGCTATGGGCTTGTGCGATGGATCCTGGCCCAAAAACCACCGTCGGAATGTCGAGTTGGGCGAAGAAGGCAGCGTCGGAGGCGTAGTGAGCCCCAATCATCTGTCCCGATCGGGCAATCCGGCGGGCCCAGGTGCTCAGCCCTCGGGCCATTTCCTGCTCGGATTGATCGGGCAGCGGAGGACCTTCCATCCAGGGCGGTTCATGCTCCACGACTTCTATCAGACCGGTGGTTTGCTCAATGAAACAACGGAGGTCGATGCGGGCCATTTCGGCAGTCTCGCCTGGTATGAGCCGACGGTCCACATCGATGGTGCAGCTTGCCGGGACTGTGTTCACGCCGCTTCCACCGGCAATCCAGCCAACGCTGATCGAAGGAGCCCCGCAGCGGGCGTCCGCCGGTCGGGAGCGAAGCGTGCGGTGATACTGTTCGATGGCACCCACCACCCGGGCCATCAGATAAATAGCATTCAGCCCTGCCTCGGGCACGGCACTGTGGGCCGCCCGGCCCCGCGTATGAATACGCCACCGCACCACCCCTTTGTGGGCCACAACTACGGCCAGCTCGGTGGGCTCGGCCACCACCACGGCCTCCGGGCGAGCGGGAATGAGCTTTCCGTCCGGTTGGCGGAAAAGCTCCGCCAAAGCCCGCGCCCCGCTAAAGCCGGCCTCCTCGTTGACCGTAAAGGCCAGCACCACATCCACCGGGGGAGGTTCTACCAAAGAGAGGATCCGCCACGCAGCCAGCAAAATGGCCGTCATCCCCCCTTTGACGTCACAAGCGCCTAACCCCCACACGCGGCCGTGCTCGAGCCGCGGACGCCATGGATCGATCATCCCTGAAGAAGGGGCCACCGTATCCTGATGCGCTGCAAGCACCACTACCGGTCGCCGATAGCCAGAAATTTCTTCCCCCCAATGGGTGGCTCGGAGCCGTACAAGAAGATTTTCTCGGCGTGGATGGACCAACTGTCGGCCACACACTTGCCCCCAGCCAGATAACAAGTCCTCCAAAAAGTCGGTAAGGCGGGCCTCTCCCTCGACCATTTGAGATCCGGCCTCCGTTTTCCCAGACAAACCGGGATTGACGCTCGGAATCGATATAAGCTGGCAGAGGAGCTCTTTCGCGTGGTCCATCCAAGGCACCCAAATTCACCTGAAGCCAACACGAGGATTATCACGTTCAGAAGCCTCAACGCAGCCCCTTCGGGGGGTTTTGAGCCAGAAAGATTCCACTACGTCACCACTCGAAGTCTCCACGAAAGGAGCTCGGGTGAAAAAATTTGCGGCGGAAAAAATTCTTCACCCAGCTGGCCAGAAAATTAAGATGTCGCCTTGTAGCAACCCGAAATCACTGAGCACTCCCACCACGAACTTAATGTAGCCCCGAGATGATTACCAGGAAACGGGTGGCCGTATCGGTTGTTGATTAAAATAGTTGTTGTCGGCAAGAGGGTCATCACTTTTAGGTAGCCTTGTGCCGCAAGAAGCTTTCTTCAAAGACCGACCGGGGCAGTTGACAACCAAGCTCGAAAGCGCAAAGGCCCTGTCCGCCTTCGCCGAAGGATTACCCACGACCAAGCAATCGACCCCGCAATCATGTAATCAAAAGAAATCGTGCAATTAAAGGCGGAGCAAAGAAAGTAGGCCTAATGCCTGAGGCTAGCACCAGGGGTATGTGGATCAGTAAACCCGAAAACCTTGTGCCCATCGGAACTGCTGTTTTGTGCGCTGCCGTGTTTATATTGTGGGTATCGGAAGCCCAGGTGCGCGATATAACACCGCGGCTTCCGGGGCAGGATGGTCGACCGGCGGCTCCCGCCAATTCCCAAGTGTCTCAAGACGTCAAACCAGGTGAGCCTATCTTCGGACCTGGGAAACCGGGCAAGGTAGCCGGCAGCTGGCCGGGCTTCCGGGGGGCCCTTCGCACTGGAGTGGTGCAAAGCGACGTTCCCCTAGCGCGGCGATGGCGGGCCGGCGGCCCACCCGTCGTGTGGGAAGTTACTTTGGGACCTGGGCATGCCGGGCCGGCCGTCCATGAGGGAAGGGTCTTTGTCCTCGACTATGATCCTCACACTCTCGCTGACACCCTCCGTTGCCTATCCCTGGACGATGGCCGGGAAATTTGGCGGAATAGCTATCCTGTGGAAGTTCCGGAAAATCACGGTAGCTCCCGGAGCGTGCCGGCCATCTCCGGCTCTTACGTGATCACCCTTGGACCGAAGTGTCATCTGGTATGTTGGGACATCCATTCCGGCCAACACTTGTGGATGATCGACCTTGTGCAGCACTACGGAACCCAGGTCCCGCCGTGGTACTCGGCACAGTGTCCCCTCATCGACGAGGGAGCTGTCATCGTAGCCCCGGTGGGGAACGCCGTGATGGTTGCCCTTGATCTTGCCACCGGAAGCCCTCGCTGGCGCAGTCCCCCTGTGCCTGACTTGCAAATGAGTCATGCTTCCATTACGCCTGTGGAAATTGCAGGTCGAAAACTATACGTGTATCCGGCCCACGGAGGCATCGTGGTTGTGGAGGCGGCTACGGGAAAGCTCCTCTGCGTCTCCCGCGACTTCGTGGGCAAGATGGCCACCTGTCCTTCCGCAGTGGCGCTCGAGGAAGGATATATCTTCTTTAGCGGCGGTTATGGAGCCGGCAGCCTTTTGGCCCAACTTGTCCTAGAAGGAGAAGAAGTGAGCCTTCGGCCCGTGCGGCGAATTCCCGCGCGCGAGTACGGATCGGAGCATCACACGCCCATTTATTTCGGCGGCTACTTGTTCGGTTCTCGCTGCCCGCCGGGAGCTCCGCAGTTACTCTGCATGACACCCGAGGGAAAAATCCTGTGGACAAGTGGCCCTCACCGCTTCATTCGCGGGCCTTACTTGCTGGCCGAAGACTTGCTCTACGCCGTTGACGAATCGGGGACACTCTATCTGCTCGAGGCCACGCCTGAGGAATTTCGGATCCTCGACAAGCATACCATATGGCCCGATGCCCACGACATGTGGGGGCCGATGGCCTTGGTCGGCGGGCGGTTGCTGGTTCGCGACCTCACCCGCCTGGCGTGCTTAGATGTCTCCCAGGAGGCAAACTTAACCGGCGAGTAGCCGCGCAAATCAAGCCGGCCGCTTCACAAGGATTTGGCCAAGCCGAGGAACCATCCCCTAACTCCACAGCGCAAGGTAAGCAAAGTTTAGGTGATTTCCATGACAGACTTGGAAGGACAGTCGCCTCGGTCTCCCTGGTATGTTCTTAACGGACTAAGAGAATTGCCGCCTCAGGCCATTCGCCCAGAAAGCCAATTAGCAGCTGAAGGACATCTTCGCCGAAAAACCCCGATAACGCTAAGTCTTGCCGTACTTGCCATCACAGTGGTGACCTTCGGCATGGTGTACCTGGCTGGCAAATCCCGGGTGGCACCGCAGCCCTCGCGTCCCGCTTCTGGTTCCGCCTCCGAGTTGTCCAATACTGGGGGGCAGGCGAGTTTTCAGGTGGAGCAAGCTGTTCGCCTACCCCACCCTCTGCCGATAGCCTTGGCACTGATGGCGGACGATACACCCGTGGTGGCCTGCGAAGACGAGCTCCTACTCCTCACACCCGAAGGCACTCTCGCGAAGCGAGTGCCGCTTAAACGCCCCCCACAGTCTCTCGCCGTAGCTCCCGCAGACCATCCCCTAGCCCATCATGTTTTCCTGGCAACGCAGAACACGGTGGCCGTTTTCAACCCAGATTTTCTTATGGTGGACGAATGGACAGTGCCTGGGCCCGCAGTTCACTTGGTGGCCATTGCTGTAGGTAAGGATCGCATCTATGTGCTTAATGCCGCCCTAGGTCAGGTGCTGCAATTAAGTCTTAAGGGAGAGATTGTGCGGGAATTTGCTGGGCGCGACCCGCAACGCAATTGGCCAGGGCTGATTCTCCCTTCTCTTCAGGCGGATCTGGCTGTTGACACGCTGGGGCGAGTTTTTGTCACAAACCCAGGTCTTCGTCGCATCGAGGTCTATAACCCCGAGGGACAACTTGAAGTCTATTGGGGGGAAGAAGGACCTAGCATTGAAGCCTTCTTTGGCTGTTGCAACCCTCAGAATATTGCTCTTTTTCCCGATGGGAACCTTGTTACCACGGAGAAAGGAATCCTGCGAGTGAAGGCATTTTCCCCCTACGGCGAATTTCTCGAGCTTATCGCGGGGCCAGAGGAGCTCGCAATCTTAGAGCAGGCGCGAGCAGTCCAAGGACGTTGGGGTGAGCCGGTAGTACCCGACGTAGCGGTGGATGGTCAAAATCGCGTCTGGGTTTTGGGAAAAGGGCTCCCAATCCTCCTTGTCCTCAGCCGTTCCGCACCTCCTCCAGTTGTGCGCGACGAGTGATACCTCGGACGACCAAAGGCGCTCTCTGCCGTTGCAAAAAAGGCGTCCGAAAGGTTTCCAAATAAAAAACCCGGCCGAGCTAACGACCGGGCGTACCCCCGAGGAGCGGCAGACGGGAGTCGAACCCGCGACAACCGGCTTGGGAAGCCGGTGCTCTGCCAACTGAGCTACTGCCGCACTGTTTCGCTCGCACTTGGTTCCATTAACCATTGTAACGTAAAGTGGCCGGCACACAAGAGACAAGCCAGCATCCAAATACCATCAAGCAGCTTACTTGCCTTTTTTCGATTTACGGGTCCTCACTTGAGTTGCCTGGCCTGTCTCCGGCGAGGGGAAGCTTCGGATCCGAAT
Source organism: uncultured Thermoguttaceae bacterium (assembly GCA_938084835.1). Taxonomy (GTDB): domain Bacteria; phylum Planctomycetota; class Planctomycetia; order Pirellulales; family Thermoguttaceae; genus DTLM01. The sequence goes on along the minus strand of CALKER010000016.1, from coordinate 13,647 downwards.
CAGTCGCAAAGGCGCGACTCAGATGCGCGGAGAGAAAAATTTTCCCTCGAATAGGATAGCATGGAATGCCACGTTCAGGGTATTAGCCGGGCCTTCCCGAGAGAATCAGTTCCGCCAAATGCTCCACAAAAAGGGGAAGTGACAAAGTTTCAATCCAAGGACGAAACTTTAAGTTTTGGCGCAAGCCAATTTCCCGCAAGTTGCATCACCGAAAAGGAGGGCGACCAGTCCTCGCGAGCTCGCCTAATTAGGGGCAAGCTATAGGGGCAAGATATTAACATTCAAGGGACCGAGAAAATCACTAAACCAACCGGATCGACAATGTTCAGTCGGTTAGATACCTAGGAAAGGATTAAGGGGTTGAGAGGAGGCGTTTTCGGCGGTCAGGGATCCGATGGTATCTCGAGATGAACTACGGTAGCCCTGCTTCCAACGAAAATTCGTCAAAAGAAGACCCCGACTGGCCGTAAACCGAGTGCCGACTAGGGGGTGCGGGGCAGGGGATGCAGCCAGCCGGGGTTTAAAGGGGAAACGGTCTCTCTTTAAGGCCAATCCAAAAATTCTCTGCGCGGGTGCGCGCAGGATCTTTGATCTTCGTTACCGACAATGCCTTCCGGTCTCACGGGGGAAGGCCAGATCGCGGCGAAGTCTCTCGAAGGGCCGTCTAACCCCTGTTTAAGGATGCCACATTACCGCGGTCATCCGGGCCCTCGTCCGATGCGGTCCAGCCGGGAGACTGCTTGCGCATTCAAACCCGTCCGTTGCTATTGGCACCGGAAGGTGACTCACGCTCCACACAGGTAACTAACCCCCAGAGTGAGTGAAGGTTTCGCGTAGAAAAAAATTGAAGAGGAATTTCCGAAAGGCTGATGGTCCCCCGCGGCGGAAAGCCCCCATCGCATACAACCTCAGGACGAAAAATATGCTAGTATGAGATTTTAAAATGGACACAGTTCGTTCAGCTTATAGAAGTTCGATATAGTTCTCGGCTGCAACGCTGCGGCGTTATCGTCGCATAAAGCTGCTTGGTCCAACGTAAGGGCTTCCTTGCCCTCCCGAAGCCCTTATGGCAGAATCTTTCCGTTTCACTGAGAAGCTTACCGGCGGAAGCTCTGGGATGCACTCGCCAGCCGAGTGCTTATCCTGTTCCGGTTCAGAGGAACCGCGAGACTTTCGTCCGGAACATCCTGCAAAAATCTCACGGTTGGTTTCGGCCTAACCAAACTTTTTGCAGCGGTGAATAAAAGGCACAGGTATCGGCGCAAGGTATTGTGACGGTTGACATCCGATGAACAACAAACTTCGCTTAGGTATCCCAGCAGGAAGTCTTCAAGAGGGTGCCATCGATTTATTTCGTCGTGCGGGATACAAAATTAGCTTTGGTGCCCGAAGTTACTTTCCGTACATCGACGACGAGGAGATCGAATGCCTGCTCATCCGGGCGCAAGAAATTGCCCGGTACGTGGGCGACGGAATCTTGGACGCCGGTCTTACCGGTTACGACTGGATCGTCGAAACAGGTGCGGAAGTAATCGAGCTTGCCGAGCTTGTATTTTCCAAAGTAAGTCGACGCCCTGTACGATGGGTCCTTTGCGTCCCGGAGAATTCTCCCGTCCAGTCGGTCCGGGACCTTGAGGGAAAGCGGATTGCCACCGAGGCCGTGGGGATCACCAAGCATTATCTGGCCCGGCATGGGGTGAATGCCCGGGTTGAATTCAGCTGGGGTGCCACAGAGGTCAAGCCGCCGCTCCTTGCTGATGCCATTGTAGAAGTGACCGAGACCGGGAGCTCCTTACGGGCCAACAACCTCCGCATCGTAGACGAAGTGTTGGTCAGCACTCCGCGATTTATCACTAACTCCATTGCTTACTCTGACCCTTGGAAAAAACAAAAAATCGATGATATTGTCCTGATGTTAAAAGGGGCCATGGCGGCCGAAGGTAAGGTCGCCCTGATGATGAACGTGCCTCGCGAAAAGTTAGAAGCTGTGCTGGCCATTTTGCCCGCGCTTCAAAATCCGACAGTCGCAGATCTTGCCGATAAGCATTGGGTAGATGTCACTACCGTAGTGGACGAAACGGTAGTCCGGAAGATTGTACCGCGGCTCAAAGCCGCCGGTGCTTGCGGAATTGTCGAATTCCCTCTTAACAAACTGATTGACTAATCCCTCGGGCTTTTGCCGCAAAAAATTTTCTGGGAAAACCCTCTATGGTGGATGCGAGGGGAGCTCGCCGGTGACCGATCCAGACGCACGTTTTGCAGAGGAATTGGAGAAACGTGGTTGGTCGATGTTGACTGCTCCCGCGGCGAAGGGACTTTACCGTCCCGCGCTTCAGGTCGGCGATTTGGTTTTTACCTCCGGGCACCTGCCGATCCGCCCTGACGGGAGCGTGGTCACAGGACAGGTAGGTCAAGACGCAGATGAATCCACGGCCACCGAAGCAGCCGCGCTTGCTATGGCCGGAATCCTACGAACTCTCCAAAAGCAGCTGGGGACTCTGCGAGCGGTTGGTCAGGTCGTGCGAATCTTCGGTCTTGTGAATGCGGCTCCGGGATTTGCCCAGCATCCGAGAGTACTTAACGGGGCAAGCGAGCTTTTGGCGGCTGTGTTCGGACCCGAGCTCGGAGTGGGTGCCCGGACGGCCGCCGGCGCAGCTCATCTGCCCGTTGGAGCCGTGGTGGAAATCGAAGCTGTCTTCCAACTGGCAGAAAAGCCCACTCCTCCCTAGCAAAGGCAGATTCCACCTAAATCCCAAGTATCGTCAATCCCTCAAGCGCTCTTCCGAAACAATTGCTACTTAATCCCGAGGAATGTGAAAGCCTCGGCGACGAGTTCGTCTAAGTCGCTTGCTGCGGAGATAACCAAATTTTTGGGGGCGCCGGCCGCTTGGTAGACAGTCCGGACAACTTCCAAGTCCGATTCTCTTTCGCCCGCAACCAGGATGGGGAGTGGTGCCGCCAAGGCCAGCATTCCCGGCAGATCCAAATACTTGACCGCCCCCGGCAGGAAATCCGGATCATCGATAGCGGTCAAATTGCGGAAGCGGAATCCCTGCGTGTCGACAACTGCACGATCCACTGCAGTGCGGGCCTGGGTCAATGCTCCTGCCACCCAGCGACCGGCGCCGCCTAAGCCGACCAAGTATACCCGCTGGACTTCCGGCCGACTTCGCACGGCGGAAAGTACGGTGAGAATATCGTGGACACGCTGGGAGAATAACGGGTGATTGTATCCATAGGTGTAGCCCGCATAATCTTTCCGCTTGGGATCCAGGCGATTGCGGGTGATGGGTTGACCGTCCAGGGTGGACTCTCCTTGCCCGAAGAGGTCCATGGCAACCACACCACAGCCAGCTTGCAAGGCCTCGATGACGGCCTCATGCGGGGTACCATCACTTTGGAGCAGGGCCTCTTTGCCCGTGGGCGTCACACAAAGGATGGCGGTACCGTTAAAGCGCCCGCCCCGGGGCAGGAAGACGTAGACAGGAATCTCCTCTTTATATTTGACCTGCCGTACAATGCCACCTACCCAGGTAAAGTCATCGAGGGAGCGATCAAATCGCGGCTCAAACTCTATCTCCGCCGCCGCGGGAAGACTTCGGCCAATCATGACGTCCATAGCACCACCCATTACCCGGCGGAATTCGGCTAGTAACTCGCCCGTGCGAGGGATGAGGGCTTCTAACTGCTTCCGGCTATCCTCGGTAATCCAGCGAAGCAGGCTGCGCTCGTAGTCCGGGCCGCTGGGTGGTTTTGGATGCCCCTCCGTCCACACCGTCATTTCTTCTCGGGAAAGCGGTTGGAAGCGCCGCTCATCGATCGGTTCGGCATGACCCAAACCAAGATGTTTATTCATCCACCGATACATCACTAACCTCGAGTGGTAGTTGTAGTTGTGCGGATGGTCGAGGAAGGCGGCTAAATGAAGTCGATCGCTCGCCTCAAAGAGGCTGTAGAGTTGCTGAAGCTCGGGGAAACCCTTCGTCGGCATTTCCTTAGTCCAATCGTTGGCACAGGTGAGACCAAGTGCCTTAGGGGCAAAAAGCGCGGCAAATTCCACATTACTCGTGCCAATGCGGAGGTAGCAGGCATTCTCGCAAGTGCAGCCACCCTGCATAGCCGTGGACACCATCACCGCCGGGAAGGCCACAAGCGGCCGAGGGTCGATGGCGCAAAGAATAAACGTCTGCGTGCCGCCACCACTTGCGCCCGTCACGCCTATCCGCTGTGCGTCCACATCGGGCAGGGAGGAGAACCAATCCAGGACGCGAATGGAATTCCAGGTTTGAAGCCCCATCATATTTTGAAGATGAAGCTCCGCCTGAGGGCTGAAATAGCCCCAATTTTCGGAAGTATTCATCTCGGCTCGCATCCCCGGACGATGGGGGATCTGCACACTGTCGGCGTATCCGACCATGTCGTAGTGAAACACCACGCATCCCATTCGCGCCAGATGCACACAGCGAGCCTGCAGCGGATATCGTGCCCCGCACGGGAGCTTTTCCCACCCATTGTCCAGCTCCCGCTTTAGGCCTGACTCCCCGGCATCATAAAACCGGCCCTGAGCCCAGTGCCCATGCGGACAAAGCACACCAGGTTTACGCGCAGGACCACTTTTGGGCCGATAGAGATTTCCCGTGACAAAATGGCCGGGAAAACTCTCCAAATACACACGTTCCACGGTGTACTCATCCCGGTCCACCAACCCGTGAACGACAGCCTTCTGAGGCGTTCGCGTAGGCAAGGGCCACAGGCCAAGGGCCACAAGCATCTGACGCCGAACTTGTTCGCTTCGTCCCTCCCACTCCGCAAGGTTTTGGGGGGGATGGAAAGGATGGTAGTCCTCCAGTGTTTTAATCCGCCCAAGGCGGGAATCAGCCAAAGGCGTTTCCTCAGAACAGACCCGCGGTACTGATGCTGCCCCCAAAGTCGCACCACCAAAGGCCGATACCGCGGCACATAAAGTTATTGCCGTAGAAAGTTGCCATAGAAGTTTTGGACAAGCCGCTCCGATTCTCCACCGCGCGAACGTCCCAATGTCAACGCCGCGACCCATCATGAGAGCTCTCCTTCGAATCGTTGCCATTCAATTACTTGAAAGGGCTGTCCAGGCTTTGAAAAGGTTATCCACACCGAGTTACTTTCGGGACAGTCCTCCGCATGTTCTTTACAGCTGGCACAATGAGAAAGCTGCTTCTCCGCTGCCCCAGCTTTTCGCCTTGCCTCCGGGCCCAAGCTCAAACGCCTAACCCTAAATCGGGGCTACCATCCGGTTGTCTCCCTGGCCTTCGATTTTTCGTCCGCAAACGTTGGCCGGAATTTAACATTGACACGGCCATGAACTCGGAAACCGAATTCTTGGAAAAACATATTTCTCCAATCGTCGGGTAGCGTTGCCGCGGATGTCATCCCGCCTTCTGGCGGAATTAGAGCTCCCCTCCCCAGACCGGCGGCCTCTCCCCGAGGGCGGCTCGGCTTTCCCAAAGGATAGACAATCGTGAGCCACCAATCAACATGCATCCCGTAACATTCTTCTCAAAAGAAACCTACCAAATGCCGGAGATCGAAGCGCTACCATTGGAAGCTTACTGTAACCGTTGATACACGGAAGGGCGTCGATTTGCGTCAATCCTCCCCGACTCCCGCTCGAAGAATATTTGTCAACAGAATTCCTTGACGCACTCTTAAAGCCGGGTGAGCTGCTCAGGCAGCCGCTGCAGCTGTTAAGTTTTCCCAAATCTTTTCGATGGGGGAAGCTCCCTGCCCAAGGCAGGATAGGGGCCCCTACCTTCGGTGGCGGAAGGTGGTACGAGTGACGCTCAAACCTTTTCAGCAGTTCGCCTCATTTGCCACACCTGTGCCCAAGCTTTGGAGAGTCGGGTACAAAGCAGATAACCACCGAAGCGCGGCTCTCAATCCGCCTGCTTCCGTCTGAGCTCCACCATGGGGCACGACACCCTGTGAGCATAAGCCTCCTGTGGACTAAGAGAGAACACCCCGCTCGAGATGCCGGAAGAGTGCGAATTATTTCTTGCCCTGTGGAGGTTACCCCGAACCGACGGGGCATAATTCGAACACCACGCTTGAAGATTAACCGCGCACGCGAAGGAAACCAGTAAGCTCAACCTGCAAGAGACAGCCTCTCCGTACCCAAGCGCCAGCTGGTTTTCGCCGAAGCTTGCAGCCCGACGCCAAAGTGTTCGTAAAATGGGGCCTGATCCCTGGGCTCCGCCGCCGGGGTCACCGAACTTCGGCATGAGGTCGCGGTTAGCCAAAGCAATTCCTCGACCGAAAGGGTTTATCCGGGCCATCAGATGGGTTAAGTTAGGGGTGAAATTCTGCTGTGATCTTACCTGGGTACTAATTCACCATGTGGTGGGGCGTGACTGTTACCGGGGGAAGTTCATGAGCCAGCGCGAAAAGCGCGACGCACCCCATGAAGCTTCAGCCAAGTCTCCGGCACTTGGCTGCTTCGGTGCGGTGGCACTGGCCAGTGCCGCCCTAGGAGGGCTTGCCCTGGGAGTAATCGCCCTGGCCGTTACGATTGGGCTTGTGTGGGTGTATTGGTCGCTTGACACGGGTGCGGACCAAAACGCCCCCAGCGTATCTCACCATTCTTATTCGGATCCACTTAGTTATCCGCAAGGGGAAGGGAGTTGGTCGGCGCCCCCAGAGCGGCCTCCCGAACTTCTTCAGTCCGAGGTGGTTTCCGAAAGTCCCTCTATCCACTCGGCAGATACTTCGAGGGATGAACTTCCTGCCCCTTTACCTCCCCAGATCCAGGTGTGTTTGCCCACTGGACACCTGTTGGGTGTGACCGGCGTGAGCTTCAGTCCGGACGGACGTCGATTGGTCACCGCATCTTTCGATAAAATGGCAAGAATTTGGGATGTGGCTAGCGGTTGCCCCGTGCTAGTGCTCTCGCCGCATGACATGCCTGTATCGTCCTGCCTGTGGTGTCCCTCGGGCGAGAAAGTTGTCACAGCCTCGTACGACGGGATTGCCCGGGTATGGGACCCTCAAACAGGCAAGCTAATTTCCACGCTTCGCGGCCACAGGGGCCCCATCCTGGCCAGCGCGATGAGCTCGGACGGAACCAAGCTGCTGACGGCCTCAGCCGACGGAACCGCCAACTTGTGGGACGTAAGCCGCGGTACACCTCTAGCACGTTTTGAGGGACATGCTGGCCCGCTCCTTGCTTGCGCTTGGCATCCGGAAGGGCTGATGGTGGCAACTGGCTCGGCCGACACCACCATCCGCGTGTGGGAACCCCCAAAAACTAGCCCCCGGGCAGTCTTGAAAGGTCATCAGGGCCCTGTGTTGAGCCTAACATGGAGCCCGGATGGCCGACTATTGGCATCTTCGTCGGTGGATCAAACTGTCCGCATTTGGGATGTAATCTCCTTTCGAGAGATTGTGAAACTTTCTGGCCATGAGGACCAGGTTACCACCTGCTCCTGGAGTCCTGATGGGCGATGGCTTGTATCAGGCTCGGGCGACCGCACGATTTGCATCTGGGATGGGGCGACAACAAAACCGCTTGCGCATCTTAAAGGACACACCTCCGGGGTGCTGAGCTGCGCCTTTAGTCCGGATGGCCAACTAGTGGCCTCTAGCTCCGAAGATGGTACGGTCCATTTGTGGGATCTCCGCTCGGGGAAGTCAGTCCAAACTCTGAAGGGCAAAACCCAGTTGACGGTCGAGGCGGTTCCATCCCCCGGGGGTCACTTATTGGCGGCGCTTCATCCGGGAAAGAAAATGATCAGCTGGGATTTGAAAAGCGGCCGAAAACTGGTGGAGCTTCCCCCAGACCAACGCCGCGCCCAGGGATTTGCGTGGAACGCTCAGGGAAATCGCTTGGCCATTGCGACTGAGGAGGCAACCGTCCGGCTTTATGACCCCCACTCCGGCGAGGAGATCTCATCCCGCGAAGGCCTTGCCGCCACCAGACTTGCCTGGAGTCCCGGAGGTACCTTGCTTTGTGCCGGGAACCGGGAGGGCGTGATTTGCGTTGTCGACGTATTGAACTGGCAAGTCGTATGGCAAAATCGGATCCACCTTGGCCCAGTAACGGCCTGCGAATGGAATCCCGGTAGTGACTGTATCGCCACCGCCTCTGAGGATCGCACCGCGAGGATCATCGACGGGAGAACCGGGCGGGTCCGGTTTGCCCTTCGGGGTCACGCAGCGGCTGTCCGCGTGTGCAGATGGTCCCCTAACGGGCAAATGCTCCTGACCGCTAGTGACGACGGACGTGCCAAACTGTGGAACGCTACCACGGGGGTCCTCATCTTCAACCTTCTGGGGCATCAGGGAGTGGTTGTAGCGGGGGGTTGGCACCCGGAGGGCACACACGTCTTCACCGCGTGCGAAGATGGCACCGTCCGAATTTGGGACATAGCTTCCGGAGAAGCAGTAGCCGTTCTTGACCGGCACCGTGGAGGCGCCTGCGGAGGGGGCTGGATTCCAGGAAATCACTCCTTTATTTCCATCAGCATGGAGGGAACTGTCGCGGTTTGGGATGCCCAAAACTGGAAACTCCGTGGATGGATTTGCCTTTGTGCGATTGAGGACCAGTGGCTTGTGGCGACGCCGGAGGGTTACTACGACGGATCGCCCGAGGCTAGAACGTGGGTCCAGTTTTACGATTTGGCCCGGGGTACCCTCGCCGACCCGCAGACCAAGCTCCGCTACCGTGACTCCGCCGTAATGATGCGGCTCTGGCCTTAAGCCTTTCATCCCCCGGGTTCCCAGCTTATTAGCCGGGAAGGAGTTTCCGCCGATTGACCTTGACGCACAGAGAAAGGGGCCCGCAAATAGTGTTTTATGAGCATCATCACGCGATATGTCTTGGCGGAAACCCTGAAGGTCCTCGCGGTAGCCACTTTGGTAATGATTTTCGTGATGTTAGTAGTTGGCTTAGGACGCGAGGTCTGGGAACATAGTCTGCCCCTGGGATGCTTATTTTGGCTCATCCCCTACCTTTTACCGGATGCTCTTCGCGTGGCGCTTCCCGTGGCCGTTTTGTTGGCCGCCGTCTATACTTTTAGCCGCTTAAGTGGTTTCAACGAGCTTTTAGCGGTCAAGGCCGCGGGGGTTTCTCCGTTACCGCTTTTGGCACCGGTGCTTGCCCTGGCATTTCTTTTGAGCCTGTTTACGGTGTGGATGAATGACCTGGCCGCGGGTTGGGGGCGGCAAGGAATGCAACAAGTTATCATCCGTGCCGCAGAAGAAGTGGTCTACTCAGCACTGCGGCGCCGCCAACGATTTGAGCATCCGCGGGTCCTCATCGAGGTTCGCCAGGTAAACGGACGCCAACTCCTGGAACCCACCCTGGTGATCTACGGCTCCCGACCAAATTCCGTGTTGACAATCACGGGTCAAGAGGCGGAATTGATGGCCAACCCCCACATGGGCACCCTCAAGCTTCGCCTGCGAAACGGCACAGTGGATGCTGGCGGACAGTGGCGCATTGCTTTCCCAGACGTTTACGAACGCGAAATTCGACTTTCTGATAAAATGGGGGAGTTGTGGGGTAAATCCCCATCGTCGCTTTCGCTTCGACAAATCCCAGAGGTGGAGACACATTGCCTGCGGGAGATCCGGCAGCACCAGGCTACGCCGACACACACCGCAGTTGTTCCTCTGCCCGCAGGAGCACTTGCGGCCCCCGCCGAAGAACCCTCCGCCCACGAACGGCTGCAAAACCTCTATGACTATCTTCACCGCTTACGAACGGAGCCCTATCGCCGGTGGGCCGCCGGTTTTAGCTGCCTGGCCTTCACCCTGGTGGGAAGCGCCATGGCCATGCGACTGCGACAGGCGGAGATACTGACCGCATTTTTCCTCTGTTTTGCCCCTATATTGGTGGCTTATTACCCCCTGCTAGCGTGGACGGTGGATGCCGCCAAACATGGGGCTATCCCCCCTTGGGGTGTGTGGTTGGGCAACTTCCTCCTCTTATTGTGGGGAGGCGCCCTCCTCTGGTACGAGCTTGAGCACTAAACTCGCCTCAGCCCACGCCCTGTCATCGGCATGCCCGCCAAGCGGTGAGAAAGCTCCTTAATCCGCTTTCAAAAGCACGCCTAATCGGTTGGCTCTGCTCGTAGGAATTTCCTCCCATTCAAGGCGCCGTCAAGTAAAAATTTGTTTGCAACCTCTAAGGCAAAAGGCACAATGGGAGGGCAGCGAAATCGGGAGCGGCATTTGACCCGGGAGTGGATCCATCGGTCGACAACTTGCCTTTTTCTGCCTCGGCCAGTGGCCAGCTTTCCGGTGAGGAACGTTTACTTCCGGTAGAAGGAATCAATCATGTTCGCCAACAACTTGTGCCAGGTGTTGCAGCGGGTTCAGGTAGGGTTGAAGCTCTGTTGGGGCCAGCATTTGGAATCCCATGACACATCCCACTTTGGGCAAGCGACGAGAATTTCCTTGCTGGCCCTATTCCTACTAGGCCAGTTCCTTCTTGCTGCGAGTTTCGCTGCCGATGTGCCTCATAGCGTGGCCTTCCGTATGCATCGCATTGGAAACTATCGCGGGGAGCCCTGCGGTGTGGGCGATTTCAACGGCGATGGCAAGCTCGATGTGGTGGCCGGGCCCTACATCTATTTCGGTCCGGATTGGCGACGTTTTCAGTTCCGTGAGGTCAAAGGCGATGTTGACGAAAAAGGCATCGGCTACCGATACGACTTTATGAACCTGCCCCTGGATGTCGACCACGACGGCTGGCTCGATGTGGTCTCCTGCTCCTGGCATGAGAAATGGTCATTGTGGTTCCGCAACCCCGCCGGCAAGGAGGAAATGTGGCAGTCGTTCCTCATAGAAGAGGGCTGGAATTTCGAATGCGGCGAGCTTGTCGATGTCGACGGCGACGGATTGGCTCACGAAATTCTTCCTCACGTACTCCGCACCGTATGGTACGAACGCCTTCCCGCGGGAAGCCCTCACCCGGGCTTCCGCATCCACGTGGTCTCGGACCAATCCATGCCCTTTGGTGCCGGGGTAGGAGATATCAGCGGCGATGGCCGCCCGGATATCATCCGCCCCTCGGCGTGGTTCGAGGCCCCTGAGGACATCCGTAGCCAACCGTGGAAAGAGCATCCCCTTGTGCTGGGAGACCTCGACCCTAACCGTCCCGCCCATACCGCGCAGATTCTCGTTTACGATGTGGACGGCGACGGGCTCAATGACCTAATCGCTAGTTCCGCCCATGCTTATGGCCTTTTTTGGTACCGCCAGCAACGAGTCAACCAGCAGATCACCTGGCAACGCCATATCATCGACCAAACGTGGAGTCAGGTTCACAGCTTAGCCCTGGGGGATTTGGACGGCGATCATATTCCGGAGCTCGTCACGGGCAAACGCTTCATGGCTCACAACGGGAGTGACCCCGGCGAATTCGAACCCTTGGGTGTTTACTACTACAAGATCGTCCGGAAACCCTCGGAGGGTGGCAAAACTAGCGTAAGCTGGTATCGCGTAGTGATCACATTCGGCGAGGGAATTGGCTCCGGCATGAACATCCCCTTAGTTGACCTCGACGGGGACGGCGATCTGGATATTGTGGTCACCGGCAAATGGGGTGGCCCGGTGTGGTTCGAGAATCTGCGAAATTAGGGTGGCATTCCCAACCTGACCAGCTCGGGCGATTAGCTGCCAAAGTCCTCCCTCGGTTTTTCTCGCTGCTAATCTGGCAGGTGGCTTGAAATGTGGAGCTCGCGGTCGATCCCTGTGTCGAAGGAGGCTCTCCCATGAAGACAGATAAACTTCTGGCTCCTGGCCCCTTTTTCACAATCGTGCGAAGGGAGGTGACTTGGCGCATACTCCTAGCCGGGTTAGCCTGGGTGATTCCTGCAGCCCCGAGCGATTCCGGATTTGGCCAACCCCGGAAGGACCGCGCCGTGGTCGTGGTCAGTATTGACGGGCTGGGACATGCTTATTTGGCCGATCCGCGGGCAGATACGCCCACAATTCGTCGCCTGGCTCGCGAGGGTGCCGTAGCCGACGGCATGGTCACAGTATTTCCCAGTTTGACATGGCCTGCTCACGCTTCCCTTTCTACTGGCGTGTGGCCGCGACGTCACGGAATCCTGGCCAACGATGTGGTCGATCGCACCACCGGGCAAAAGATTACCCTTCTTTGCGACCCGGTGTATGAACCGGCAGAGATCCTACAGGTGCCAACGATTTACGACGTGGCTTACCGCGCCGGCCTGACGACGGCCGGCGTTCTTTGGCCCCTCACACGCAACACCCGCACCATGCACTTTGCCGCCCCGGACATGCCGGGCGACGATGCCTGGATACGCTTCGGCACACCCAGGTGGATCGAAGAGCTTCGCGCCCGCGGGCTGCCTGTCGACGATCATGGCCGGTGGTGCCGGGAAAGTGGTGGCGGTGTGCCGCGGGATTGGCTTTACACCAGGATGACCCGTCAGCTCCTTACTGAGCATACCCCCAATTTGATCCTTGTCCACTTAGTGGTGCCGGATCATATCCAGCACCGCACCGGACCTTATTCCAGCGACGCCTACTGGGCGGCAAGTTACGCCGACGATCGCATTCGCGATATTGTGGAGGCCATCGCTGCCTCCCCCCGCGCCCACTCCACCTATCTGATCGTTTGTTCCGATCATGGCTTTTTCCCTATCTCGCGGACAATTCAGCCCAATGTCATTCTCCGCCAAATGGGCCTCCTTGAAGTCCGCGAGGGGAAATTACTCCCGCGTGGGGCCTTAGCCCTCTCCCAAGGCGGGGCCGCGGCCGTTTACCTCTTCGACGCGCCACAAAAAGCACAGACGCTGGAAAAGCTCCGTCAGCACTTCTCCACTGTGGAAGGCATCGAGCAAGTGCTTACCGGTGACGACGTCCGTGCCCTCGGCCAAGCAACTTCCGACGAACACCCTTGGGCCCCGGATCTGTGGCTAGCCGCCAAGCGAAACTACGCTTTCTCCGACTCGGCTACCGGTGACCAGGTCGTCGTAGACCGTCCTTCGGGAGGCGGTACTCATGGCTATCTGCCCGATGATCCCGACATGTGGGGGATGTGCATCCTATGGGGACCGGGAATCCGCCCAGGGACCAAGTTGGGACGGGTCTCCATTGTTGATATCGCACCCAGCGCTGCGGCGCTTTTAGGTTTGGAGCTCCCAACCTCCGACGGTCGCGTCCTGGTGAGCGTACCATAACCGCCCGATCGGTTTGCCCGCCTCAGCTGCGCGTTCATTTGTGCCGCTTGCGGTTGTTACTACCGGGTTCTCTGCAGCTTGACTCCTTGCGACATCTTAAGGTTTTTGGGGCTTACATCTGTCCCGTCACGACTCCGCCTGGTGGGGCAAATCGGGGCAGAAGAGGAGATCCAGCGTAGTGGGACCTTGGCCTATGGCTCCGCTGGCCTTTCAGTCTTGCGGCGGGAACCCACTTCACCAGACAGTGATCGCCGCTCCAAAGCCTAACCGGCACCTTTGGCCTCGCTGCCACTACCCCAGATCGAAGGTGGAAGGCCTAGTCTCTCCCGCTCGGGCGCGGGGGACGAGTTTGGGGCGGTGGTAGCGCGAGGACTCCTCCGCTGCGGAAAACTCGCTCAGGGCGTTGCGATACCCCGCAAACGTTATTCCCCTCGGCGAACCGTCACACTATCCCTCCGGC
>CALKER010000015.1 GCA_938084835.1 uncultured Thermoguttaceae bacterium | reverse complement strand
CATACTGATCATCCCAGGCTAGAAGCTTCAGAGGATAAGATGCTTGATCGCCTCCCACTCGTTGTCCAAATAGGGCTCGTCGTATTGGTACAGAGGGTTGTCCTTATAGTTGGCCCCATAGGTTGATTCAGTCAGCCACTGCTTCATCTTCTGTTCGTATTCCGCCTCGGCCTTCTTGTACTCCTCCGGCGGGAGGTCCTCCGGGGGGGGCTTGGGCATCTTGAGAGTCGTTCTAATCCGCTTGAAATTCTTGGCCAATTCGTAGGCCTCTTCGAGTGTTCGGGGCCGTCGCGGTTGGGATTCGCTCATGGCCAAGGCTCCTCGTAACCGACGGGATAATCCTCGGAATCGAATTCGCCGTAATATCCGCTTTCCGCCCGCCGCCGGACCTCTTCGGGGTCCCGCGTGTCGCCTACGTATCTCATAAAGTAGATCGGCGGGCGGCCGTGTTTCTCATAGTCCCACCCCTCCGGGGCGTATTGATCGTCCCAGGCCACGACCTTATAGACCCGAAAACCGAACTTGTGATAGATCTCTGCCAAACGTCGACCGATGCAATCGAGGGTTGTGGCCCCTTGGGCGATGGCCTGGATGACGGCCGCCTGTCCGGCCCCCTTCGGTCCCTCTAGGGTCCGGAAGACGTTAGCCAGCTCATACTGTCCGGGTCTTCCCTCCAGGGGGACCAACATGTAACCGGTGGTCCCGTCTTCCGAGAGGAAGACTTTCGCCCCGTTTCTTATTTTATCCTCAATTTGCTCCGCGGTATAAGGTGAAAGGAAGGCCCGCATATCGGGGGGAAGAGTATCGCGCCTCTCGACGAATTTTTTCGGCTCGGCCGGGTGGAATTTGATGGGGGGGATCGGCTGGCGGGATCCGCCTTCGGACCCTTTTGATTTCTCGGATGGGGACTCTTCGGGTTTCGTCCCACCGCCGCCGCTGCCGCCGCCGGAGGCGTAGGCCCCTGGATCGATCCGTTGCCACTGATATCGACCTGCGGCATCGAGGATATAGGCGAAGGTCTTTCCGTCTCCACTGGCCATCTCGCCGGGTTGGGGATCTTTCGGTAACCACGGAGGGAGCCTGTAACGATCCCTGGGCACGGCTTCACCGGGAATGGCGGTGGATGTTGGGGACGGGGGCGGTGTGATAGCGGGTTCCCGGTAGGCCGGATTCTGCAGGAATTCCTCATCCGGTCCCGGTTCCGAGATCTCCAAGAGCTCCCGCAGGTCGGCGGCCCGGATCTTCAGTCCCATATTGAAGGCCGTTTGGATGGCCTCCAGCCGCTGGCCGGTGTCGTCCTTTTCGAGCTCGATCACGAAGCGGAAGGCCCGGGGATCGAGGTGGGGCCAGTTCCAGGCCACCAGCCGCCGCACGAGTTGTTCGGTGAGCGTCTCCTGGAGATTGATCGCGTCGTAGCGGACGATCTGGAGGAAGGTATCGAGGTGGATGGAAGCCAGGTTCGATCCCAAGCCGGTGGCGTGGGCCTCCGTCGTCAAGGTTTGCCCCAGGATGTAGCGTTTGATCTGGTGGCCGAAGTAGTCGGTGATGATCTCCTTGAGGGCCTGGGCCCCGGCCAAGGATGGCTCGATCCGTTCCACGCCGTAGACCGCCCCTTCCATCCCTGGTGGACGCGGGACCAGCAAGATGTTTTTATTCGGCCCCGCCCGCTCGGCGGCCGCCTGGCGGAGCTCTTCACGGGCCTGGGGATTCCCCGACGGATAGTACCACAGCTCGATCCCGAAGGCCGAGCGTTCCAAAAACTCCATCAGCCAGGCCAGGGCGTCCTGCTTCTGGTACCAGGTCCAGTAGATCCGATCACGGATCCCCACCCCGAAGACCCGCCCGGCGTTGCGGGGTTCTTCGTATTCTCCGTCTTCGATGTAATGTCGATGGACGACGAGGACTTCGCGTTTCCCGGGCGGCGGAAAATAGGCCCAACCGTATTCCGTGGCCTCGATCCACGGGCGGTGTTCCTCTTGCCAGCGGCGGATCTCGGGGACCAGGCCCGAAATACCGCCGATCCGCACGCCTAGCCCGTCGAAAATGTCACCCACATCACCGGTGATTTTCCAGACGAGTTTGTCGCCGTGGATCGGGATCCAGGAAACGACCGTCACGACTTTCTGGCCGTCGATCCAATCCCAGCCGAAGCGGTTGGCGACGGCATAGCGTCCGAACCACAGGGCGTGGAGGAGATTTTCCCGGTATTGCATGAAACGGGGGATCCGCCGGAGGATCTTTTCCAGAAGGGTGCGGGCCTCTTGATACTCAAGCTCGTCGGCATCACACTCCAAGCGCCAGTCGAGGAGGGCGGTGGCCCGCTGGCGGAGTTCCACGCACTCCATGACGGAGGCGTCGGCCCGCATCTTGATGGCATTCTGCCGGGCGATCTTGAGGGCCGTATCGGAGGGCCAATAGACCCGGGCGGGTCCCCCGGCAAAGAGCCCTAAAAAGCCGGCCGCATGGGGAAAGAAGTCCCGCCCCTGTCCCGGAGGCATGCCCGAGATCTCGCGGACGCCGTCTTGGTTGACGAGGTAAAGGCCATCTCCGGGCATAGACCCCTCATCATGGACCGGTGTAGGGTCTGTAGATGTAGCCGTTACTGTCGGGATAGGCCTCGAAGGCGATCAGGAGGCGGCTGGCCCGCGACCCTTTATTCATCTCGAATTGGCCACGCACCGCGCAGGCGGGCAGATCCCAACTCCCCACGTTGCTTTTGAGGACCAGCCGCCAGGTCTTCTGTCCGGCGACCATGACAATTCCCGGCTCCAGCCGCAGTCCCGGAGGGGGTGTCGAGGGGGTGGCGATCCTGGCCGCCAGTTTGTCGGCCACCGCGGGATCCCAGCGGACCAGTTCCAAAGTCACGCGGACCCGCTTCCCCATATAGACGAGGTCGATCGGCGGGCCAGCGTCACCGCCCTGTTCGTCGCTGTGGACCTCTTCATAAAAATCCTCTTCCTGGATGCGGGCCCCGTTGCTGGTATAGCCGAGGATCTCCAGCTGATTGTCGGCCACCCCTGTGGGGCCGACCTTCACCAAAACCGTTCCGGAGACTTGCAGTGAAACCGGCATTTTTGAGGTCCTTTTACCGTGTCACCATCCGTTCTCCGCGATGGGGATAGTATCCTTCACAGCGATCGACCAGGAGGTTGAGGCGTTGGATCTCGACCAAGAGGGGGCCTTCCGTCTTCGGCAGTCCCGCCTCTTGGGCCGCCGGGGTGGCAAAGATCCGTTCGCCGCGGGCCAACTGGGCGAGCTTCTCTTCCACCCACTGCTGGGCCGCCCGATAGTTTTCCTCGCCGAAAACGCCGACCCGGGCCGCCGCCAGGTTGAGGACGGCCCGCGTGCAGACGAGACGCTTCAAAAAGGCCGCATCGTCGGCGTCCAGATTGGCCAGGTCCTCCAGGGTGTAGCGTTTTCCCTGGAGGATCGCAGAACGGACCTCCCCACTGGCATCGGCCAGGGCCGAGAGGACCCGCGGATTTTGGGCGAGATTCGCCTCCGGGGTCCCATCGTCCCGGGCCAGATCGGCCAGGAGCCGTTGGTCGAAGCGGTCGATGAGGTCCTGCACGGTGGCCAGCATACTTCAGGTGATGTTCGTAATGAGGACGGCGGCCGCCGGGGCCACCAAGCGCACGTCGTAGTCTTCCACAATCCGGCCTTCCAGGCGGCGGTTGTCGGGATCGTCCTTCTGTTCCACGGTCATCTCTTCGTACATGAAGAAGCAGCAGGCCGCGAAGTTGATGACGTTGGCGGTCCCCTCCATCCCTCCCGGACGGGCCAAGAGGACGGCCTGATTGTCGGGCCAGACGGCCGATACGGAGCGCGTGCCGCCCTTTTTGCTGGTCACCTTGCGGGTCTCGTCGACCACGACCTTAAAGCCGTGGAGGCTCTCCGGGACGCCGTAGCTGACGTTCGTCCGCTCACTGGCCCCGCGGATGAAGTCGAAACCCGCCTGGTACTTGAGCATTTCCGTGATCTCGGGCGCCGGGGCGATCTTCCTGGCCAACCCAGACCCCATGACCAGGACCAGGTCGTCCTTGGTTACCGCCCCCAGGGTATCGTCGAGGATCTTTTCAGCGGCCGCGGTGAGGGTCTTGAGGATCGCGAAGGCCCCCGTCCCGGAGGTCGGCGAGGTGCTCCAGGCCCCGTGGGCCGTGGTGGCATTGATCACGTGATCGGCAGGATACTGGGTGCTGTCGAGGAGGATGTTGGCCGCCAGTTGCGTGCGGACCGTCATGGCCTGCTGGGCCTTGGCCGCGGCATGGCGGGCGATGATATCCCAGGAGGCCTGACGGGCCGCCTTCCAACCGATCGTGAAATCGAAGGCATACCGCTGCGTGCGGTAGGGGCGGAACTCGAATTCCTGGGTCCCCGCATGCCGCCGCGGGGCGTCCGCGGCGTCGTACCAGACGAAGTCGCGGGCGTCGGCGTTGAGGACCCGCCCCGCCTCATCGGGATCCAAATAGAGGTAGTAGCCGGTGTCTTTTTCTACCGGGATGACCTGTGTGTACTGGGTCACCTTGAACTTCTTGGGGTCCCGGGCGAAATCCACAAGGAGCTTGTCCTTGGCCAAGGCCACCGGGACGTAGGTGTTGGAACTGGCAGGCATGACTTGGGGCATCGTGGGGTCTCCTTCTTATCCAAGACCTCCGTGCATCGGTCATCAGGTGAGGGCCGGTCGGACCTTCTGGAGCGGCGTGACCAGGCAGAGGATCTTTTGGCCGGCCGCCGTCGCCGGCTGGAGGGCCACCGCCCCGTAGTTCTGGATCGTCGTCCCCGAGGTGGCCACCGGCACGGCCCGCCCCTGGGAATCGGCCTTGAGGAGGGCGCCCGCGGAGATGGCCGCCCCGGCTTCCACCAGACAGAGTTCCCCGACGCTATAGACCTGCAACTGCTCGCCAGCCTGGGCGGCGTAGACCGTACTGACATAGTCCTGGAGCGGGGCCCGATTGGACCCTTCTTGGGCCACGCCCAGGATGTCCTGGTTGTCGCCGGCCTGGGCCACCGTCTGTTCCCCGGAAAGGGTCACGAACCGGCTCGGGGAGATGTTTCCCGATGCACGTAAGGTCAAAATGGCCATCGCGAACCTCCTTTATGCTTAGATCTTCCCGGCCTTGACCGCCTCGAGGACCTCTTCATAGCTCACCTCTTCCCCGGCGGCCTTCTTCCGCTTGGCAATCTCCAAGGCCCGCCGGCGGACCTCTTCGCTGTACTGCTCGCGGGCCTCATCGAGCTCCACGGCCGCCCCTAAAGGCGGCAACCGCTCGCCCACCGGGATCCGCCTGTAGTTCTCGCGGATGATCGCGAGGTGGTCCTTGAACTGCTCATCGGTCATCCGCGAATAGCGACACCGCTCGAGTTCCTTGTCGAGGTCGAAGGCATATACCTGGCGGAGTTGGACCAGTTGCGAGTAGCGCTCGGCATTAACGCGGGCGGCCCGTTCGGCCTCCACATCCTGGCGGAGCTTTTCGAGTTCCGTCCGCTGTCGTTCGAGCTGTTGCTGGAGGAGGTGGTAGCGTTCGCGGAGGGTCCTGTCGGCATCCCTTTCTCGCGAGGCCGCGGCCCCGAACATCTTTCTTTGATCCTCTGTGAGGGGCTTGCCGTGGACCTGCCCCTCCTCCAGGATCTGTTTGGCCTTTTCGGGATCGATCTTTTCTGAAGGCTGTCCCTCGTAGTTTTCGGGGGACGGCTCGGCGGCCGGCTTCTGGGTGGCCGCCTCTTCGGCCATCTTCCGTTTCACCCATTGGACCCAATCCAACGAATCCAGGCGCTTGATGAGTTCCTCAAGAAACTCTTGATCCATGGCATATCTCTCCTTGGGTGATGGGACATAGGTGTTCGAGCCGGCCGGGAGGACGGCCGCATAGCGTTCCACCAGGACATCCCCTTGCCGCTCCTGATAAAGGAGTGTCAACCCCAGGTCGAGCCGCGGGGGCTCGGCCCCCAAGAGGGCAATCGGGTCGAGGTGGGTCTGGGTGAGGTCCTCGACCAGGCGGAACTCCGGGCTCCGCCGCGGATATTTCTTGAGGACGTCTTTGTGCTCGCGGAAGATGTGGAAATCGGCCAGGATCGCCGGTCGCCCCGCAAACGTTCCCAGGCGAAACGGCCCCGCAAACCCCACGACCGTCGGCTCGGGCCGGTTTTCCCCGGGGGCCGCCGTGTGACCGATGGTGATGACCGCATAATCGCCCGTCTCTTCGATCCGGCGGTTGCAGTTGGCCACGATGGCCGCCAGCTCGTCCGGTCCGAACGTGACCTCCCGCCCGTCCGAGAGGTGGGCCTTATGGGCGACAAAGACCGGCACATCCCGGACGTTCAGGAAAGCGTCCTCGGGAAACGCTCGGGGCTTCGCGATGTCTGCAAAACTGACGGCCATACCAGGAATATAGCGAGGCATCCCCGGAAAGATGGGACACTGAGAGTTACCAGACGTTTAGCGAGAAGGATTCACAGTGAGAAAGATTCTCACGGAGTGAGAAAGATTCTCACTGAGTGAGAAGGATTCTCACGCTTTCCCTTTTTATGACAACCTTCTAAATCAGTTAAATTTTCTCACTAAACCAAAGCGTCTAGCTCGGTGTCCCGTGCGATTGCGAGCCCTGGGGACAATGAACGAAAAAGGACATTTCCATGGCCTTTGACCCCGGAAAACTCTTTCGCCGTGCCGACGAGGTCCTCCGCCGGGAGCTGGAGGAGAGCTTTCGGCGGTCCCCGGTCGGTCATGCGCTCACGTTCTTGCGGAGGCGCCCGGGGGCCGACCCGACGGCACTCTTTCGTAAGTTGGAGCAGGGCCTGACCCTCAAGGAACTGGTGGGCACCTCGGTCTGGGAGGTCGTGGGACTGGTCGAGCGCTACGCCGGGCGGAGCGAGTGGTCTTTGGTGAAACAATTCTTGCGGTCCCTCGGCCCGATCGGGACGCTCCTCGAATCGATCTTTGTGCCGCTGGCGAAAAGTCCCTATGCCGCCCCCGGATTCCGCCTCTCCGTCTTGGACGCCATCAATCTCCTGCGGGGCTTCGGTTTTGAGGTCCTGCCGCCGCCGGAGATGAAACTGCCCAAGGAGGAACTGGAGCGGTCGGTGTGGGCCGCCTATTACTTCCTCCAGGAGCACGCCGAGATGCTCCTCCGCCGCCCGGAATACGGGCTGGCCGGGCTGGCCCCGCGGCCGGCCGAGGTCGAACAAGAAGTCCAGGAGCGTCGCGAGGCCCGACTCCCCATCAGCGACACGGTCATGGTCCCCATGCGCTTCGGGGGGCCGCGGGAGTTCCCGGCTACCCACCCCATCGTCACGGGCGAGATGGTCGAGGTCCGCTCCTCGAACGTCCACTCCATCGGGTATGACCTCGACAACCAGACCTTGTATGTGCGGTTTTGGGCGGAAACCACCCGCAGAGGGGAAATCGTCCGCTTCCCGGGTTCCCTGTACGGGTATCGCGATGTCTGGCCTGAAGAGTTTTTAGAGTTTCTAGAGGCCCCGTCGAAGGGGAATTGGGTCTGGGATCATCTCCGGGAGCGGGGGACGGTTTCCGGTCACAAGAAGCCCTATTTTCTGGCCGGGATCGTGGCGGGCTACGTCCCGCGTCAGGCGGCCCTCACGACGATCCGGGGTCCCAAGACGGGGAAGACCTACATCGCAGAGGTCTTCCGTCCCCGGGTGGTGTTTCATGAACGGCTGTGGATCGAGTCCAAACTCCCCCTGGAGGTCGTTCAGGTCTTCAAGGTCGTGAAGCCCCCGCGGCCGAGTCTGCGACCCCTTCTCGGCCTGTCATAAAATCTGTTGAGTGGGCTCTCGTCTAGGCGATAAGGCGTCCCGGACAAATTTTCGGACGCGATTTGTCCCGATCAGGACGCGATTTGTCCGGCGTTCCTTTATAGAGGCGGCTGCACGGTGCAAGCCGCAACGGGCTTTAACCGGTTTCTGTAAAGGAGCGCGTGACGATGCTGGAACGACTTCTTCTCACCCCCCCGGGAAGCAGCCTATGGCCTTCGGATTAGCACCCGGCACATTTGGAACCTCACGGCCCCGGGAGGCTCAGCAAGAACGTGAGCGTAGAACCGATCGGGGACCGCCGAAAGCTCTCCTCTTGTAAGAGATTGCGTAGGCCGGGACGGGACGCTACCACTCCCGCTCCAATCGCGGTCTCGCCAAAGCCTCCGGCCGCTGCACGACCGTCTGTAAGAGGAGCCGGAGGGCCATCTCCAAGGCGTCCGGGCCGTCATCATGTTCCCCCAGCGGAAAATCCACGAGCTCATCGACGAGTTTCCGACAACCGGGCGTCGGCCGAAATCGCAGTTCGCGATTGGCTAAGTACGGTCCGATCCGGCGAATCCGCATGATCTTCGGTTCCGTGTTCTGGATCGGCCAGATGGGGATCCGCACGCCGAAGCGGGCCAGGCTCTCCCGCTCCATCTGCCGCTCCAGGAACCCGTGATACTGATTGCTCTCCACGATGACCCAGCGGGGGCGATAGGTCTCGTAGAGCTGCATGGCCCGGCGGATCGTTTCCTCCGGAGTCCGCGGTTCGACCTCGGCATCGACATAGAGGAGCCCCCGGTCCGGGGCCACCCCCAAAAGGACGATCGCCGTATCGTCGCCGGGCAGATCGGCCCGCCCGCGGCTGGGGTCGATGGCCATGATCCAGGACTCGACCGGCGGCGGCCAACGATCTTCTTCCCACCACAGCCAGTCCCCGAAATAGCTTGGGGGCCACTCCGTCCCGGCGGCCTCGGCGGGGTCCTGCTGGTAGAGGGCCGCAAAGGCCCGCAGGTCCTGCCGCCGGGTCTTTTCGAGGGCCTCTTCATCAAGGAAGGCCGGCCACAGGGCCTCCCCCGGCCGCCGCGGGTCTTCAGGGTGTCTCTTGTCGGCGCGACAGAGGGCGGGCAACTCCACAACCTCCCAAGGCTCCCCCTCTCCGTCGGCCGCCCGCAGGAGCCGCCCCACCAGATCGTCGCGATGCCATCGCGTCATGCAGACGATGATCCGGGCCTCCCGCGATCGACGGGTGAAAAAGTCGCTTGTAAACCACTCCCAGATCCGCTGGCGATAGACGGGGCTTTCCGCCTCTTCGCGACTCTTCACCGGATCGTCGATGATCCCCAAATCGAAACGCAGCCCCGTGATCGCCCCGCCCACCCCCGCGGCCCGCAGATAGCCCCCTTGGGGCAATTCCCAATAGTCATCGGTCCGTTTGTAGCGGCCCGGCAGGCGGTCTCGCCGGGGGAGGATGATTCCGGGAAAGATCTCCCGGTACTCCGGGGACTCCATGATCCGCTGCACGTCCCGGCTGTGGGCCTCGGCTAAAGTCGCTGTATGGGTGCAGGCGATGATCCGCGTGGCCGGGTTTTTCCCCAGGACCCAGGCCGGAAACCGGCGGCAGACGAGCTCGGATTTGCCGTGCTGGGGGGGCAGGCAGACGATCAGCCGCCGCAGTTGGCCCGCGGCCAAGGCCTGGAGCTTCGCGGCGAGGAGCCGATGGTGCCAATTCACCTGATAGTCGGGCTTGGTGAGGAGGGTAAACGCCAAAAAATCCAGGCGGGCCCGGCGGAGGGCCTTTTCGTGGAGGAGCACGGCCCACAGACGGCGGTCAACAGGATTCGAGCACTTTCCGATAGCGTCGGATCTCTTCTTCGAGCTGCTCATCGGAGAGTTGCCAGACGGCCATGCCGCTGAAGCCGCTAGGCGGGAGGACCTCGAGCTGTTGCCGATTGAAGATCTCCGGCTTCAGCCCTCGCAGGAGGAACTGGAGGAGTTGATCACTCCCGGCTAAGGCCCGCCGGACCGCCTCGTCCATAAGGAGGTCCCCGACTGTAGCCTGAATCTCTTGGAATGCACGCCGATAGGCCTCCTCTTTGAGCCACTGGTAATGTGTCGTTCGGTGGACCTGGGCCACTTGGGCGGCCTGCGAGATCGAGGCCGTCTCTTCGTAGGCCTGCAGGAATTTCCGCTGCCGGGGAGCCAACCCGGAAAGGTTGTCGGCGACTTCCTTTGGGATGACAGACGACGGCACGCGGCGTGGGGACTCTTTTTTCGCTGTCCTCTTTTGGGCCATCGTCGTTTCCTAATGAGTCGCTCTCACGATTTGCAAAATGCTGCCGCCCTGGCATACACTCACCGGATCCATGTCGCCACCGCCTGGGCCAAAAGGACGGCCACGAAACCTGCAATCGCCGAACTCATCCAGAGGATCGCCGACACCTTGGTGGCCAAACCTGTACTCCCGTTGCCGAAGATCGTTCGTTCCAGCCGATCAATGGCCTTGCTGTGGGCATCGTAGATCGAGCGGATCTCCGCAATGCCAGCCTGGATGTCGGAGATTTTTTCCTCCAGCCGCCGCCAACGATCGTCGGTCATCTGGTCGCACCTCTCGTCGTCGGCCATGGTTACCATTCCCCATGAGGATCGACCACACCACGCACGGCCCAGCCGTCCGTAAACGGGGTGCGCTTGAAGTAACTTTCGGGAACGACCGCAAAGCCGCCCTGTCCCCACGCGCGGCCCCAGGAATTGGCGACCTTGATCCCCCAGGTGTTCCGCTGCCGGTGGTACAAAAGCCCCACGCCACACATGGCATGACCGCCGCCCCCACCGCGGTAATCGGGGAGCCAGCCGTCCTCTTGCGGTTTGAAATTCGAGCCCACCATGATCCCCAGATTCACGGGGAACCCCAAAAGGATGGCACTGGCCAAATGGTCGAAACTGGGGCAGTCCCAGGCCTCCAGGATGCGAAACTTCTTCGCCTCCTCTTTCCAGCCGGGCGGCCAATAGCGCTGCCGCCACTGGAGCTCCGGGACGGTGGCCGCCGTGCAGACCCCTTCCTTTTCCAGCGTTTTAATGGCGTCGGAAAGGAGTGATCCCGCATCGACGCCGCCGTTGATCCGCCCGTAGAGGTTCCCGGCACTCAGTTTGACGTAAGGGAGTCCCGCCTGATTGCGAAGCACATGGAGGGTCTGCACGGAGGCAAAGGCGTTACACGCCCCCTGGGCGTCCTGGTCTAAAATCTCCGGCACCAGATGGGAAAAGTCGATCTCCGCCCACTGATTGCGGGGAATGAGCTGGACATCCGGCCGGTTGGGGTCCTGGCCGAGAACGGGATACACGGCTCCGGGGTGCAACAGCCGCGGGAGGCAACCCAAAAAGTATTGACGCCCGTCGATGACGATCGACAGGTCACTCATCGAACGGCCCTCCATTGCGGCACGGGGACCAAAGGCGGGGCAGGACAGGTTCCCTTCTCGCACGCGCGCGCCTGTGTCGATGGGGAGTTTGCTGGAGTATCGACCTGCCGGCCGGCAGAGGCCTCCGCTGCCTCCGCCGGCCAGGGCAGGCCGTACCGCCGGAGCAGGGCCGCAAGAGAAGGGAGATCAGGAGGGGCTTTTCCGGTGTAGACCTCCCGCCCTTGATCCAAAATGACCAGCCAGGGGAGTCCGGCTTGTCTGGCACGCTCCAGGTACGGAGCCAAATCCGACGGGGGACGGCCCGTCTCGTCCACGACGTCCACGTCGGCCACCCGTAACGTCCAGCGGGCGGAGGCGATCGTCTCGCGGAGCTTCCGGTCCGTGAGGGCCGCCGCCTGTTGGGCTGTCCGCTCGCCACTCTCCTCGATCCAAATCACCGTCTTAGGGCCCGGAGTCGGTTGCGGCTGCGGTCCGGGCTGCGGTCCGGGCCCCGGTTGCGGCCGGGGACCAGTCCAAGAGAATTCCTCCAGGACCAAGCGGCCATCCTTGACCGCCGCCACGAGGACCTTGTGCTCGCTTCCCACCTGGAGGATTTTCCAGAGTTGCTGATCGGCCCCCACCACGGCCACCGTCAGCCGATCACCACCCTGGAATGTGTACTCCAGAGAGGGAGCGGCGCCGACAAAAGCGCACGCCATCCCACAGGCCAAAACGAGTCCGTAGGCCACCATGATCGCCCTCTTTACGGTCTAGGTCTGCGACTCTTCCCGGGCCATTCGCGCATCGAGCGCCCCCAAGATGATAGGGGCCAAGAGCCGCAACACATCGGCCGCCTCGCTCGCAATCTTGATCATCTCCAAGAAGGTGACCCGCCCGTCCTCCAGGGCATCCTGGATCGCTTTTTTGAGTTCCACAATTTCCTTCACCAGGTCCATGCTCTCCTCCAATCTCCGAAACTGCTGCCGCCAAGCCTGGCGAGTCGCAGAGGATGCACGTTCGAGCGAACAGGCCAGGCAGGGTAACCTGACCATCGCACCACAGGTCGGACAGCGTCCCAAGGGACGGGCGTTGAGCAGGGTCCCCTCGGCCGACCGCGAGATCCGCGAGATCGAGGACCGCGAAAGCCCAGTCGAGGCCACGATCTGGCGGATCGAGAGACCCTTGCGACGGAGCTCGAGGACCAACAACTGCTTCGCCCGAGGAATGCGCTGTCCCCTCATGCCCATATGATACCGGGACGCTGCGGCCGACTTGGGACACCCTAGGCGCCGTGGAGGCGCTCCACAGCCTGGAAATACCAGGCCGCTAAGGCCCCGATATCCTTCAGGTGCAGATAGATGCGGGCCGGGGGCCCAGGATAGATCACGACGGGAATGCGGGCCCCGCAATGCTCCTCGGCATAGCGATAGGCCTCTTCGCAGGCCGCTGGGTCCACCACCTCACACAAACAGAGATCGGAAAAGACGGAAGCCTCTCCCTCCAGCCGTCGTACCCCGAGACAGGAAAACACGGCCCGCCGGGCCCCCGGAGAAAGCCCCTCCACATCGACCAGCCGCCACTCAAGGCGCGGAAGAGGCGTCGTTGCCATGATCCTCCTCGAACTCCGTAATCGTCAGCACGACGGACCCGCCCGAAACCGGGGCCCCCCACTCCACCTCCAGGCGTCGGACTTGGGCATCATCCTGGATAATCCCGGCAGCCTCGATGGCATCCAAAACGGCCTTGAGAAGGTTATCGAGATCGCGACGCCGACGATCCGGGGGAAAGGCCACCACCCGCACGGCCACCGAGGCCTTCGCCAGCTCACGATGCGGATGCAAGGTGCGGTGGCAAAACCACAAAAAACGCACCTTTTTCCGATAGTCTCGGGCCTGTCGAGAAAGAACGGTCCGGTTTGCCACCCGCCGCCAATAGCCGTTCACGGAAGGGGGATAGGGGAATTCCAAACGGATATAGCTCATCCATTCTCCTCATCGTCCTCGTCATCGGTCAGTTCATTCATTGTATGGCCAGACCACGCCGGTGAGAGAGAATATAGATTGCGCCGTTCCAGGCTTAGCCCATCCGGACGAATAACGTCTCGTACTGTTCACGCGCGGTCAGCCGATCGTCCCGCGTGATGTCGTCATTTCGCAATCGACGCAACTTGAGCGCGGCCGAGACCCGCGCTCGCCGATCGCCCGCGGGACAGGGGCATAAGACCAAGCACGTGTACGGAAAGATCAGCTTTCCGGTCTCTCGCACCGTCTCCACCGTCTCCGGATCGAGGATCTCCACAAGCCCCCTGTCCTGGCAACGAAAACAGCCCACCGTTTCCTGCCCCTCGGCAATGCTCTGCCATCGCCTGGCACGGATCTTGGCGTCGTACTCGTTGGCCAGTCGGGCCACCTCAAAAGGTAACCGGCTCGAGCAGGGAGGATCTTCGAGAAGCCGCCGACAGGCCCATTCCACAGCCGACTTCGCCGGCTTCTGGAGGGCCCGTTCCGCCTCCTCCAAAAACCGCTGGCTTTTCGACTTTGCCAACCAGGTGGCGAAGTCTGGAAAAAACTCCGCCACCAGTTGCACCCGTTCACAGCGCATCAGCGTCCTCCTTTGCCTCGCGATCCGGGATCACGAACAACGATTCGAAGTCCGGCTCTTGGAGGGCCTGCCCGGGCGGCAGGAAACACCCCTGATACCCCATGGCGATCGAGTGTTCCACCGCCTCCGGCAGACGCGACCCCAGCCGCTTCAGCAGCAGGCTCACCTGCTGTTCGGGATCCCGGTAGGGTTTGCGGATCTTCCGTCGGTATTCGAGCCACCTTTCGATGGCCTCGCGGAGGGGCGGAGAATCCTCCACCCTCGACGGAAACACCACCCTCCCCCAATCAAAATTTCCCCCCCGCGCAGCAGGGGGGGAATTTAAAGGGGGGGTTTTTAAATATCCTTTCCTTTCCTGTCCTGTAGTCCGCATTTTGTCCGCATCGCTGCGGACATTGTGCGGACAATTTGCGGACACGTTGCGGACGTTTTGCGGACGGCCGTTTTTGGCCCGAATGGCCCGCTTACGGGCCGCATCGCGGAGCCGGCGTTTCGCCGCCCCGGAAAACCACCGAGGAAATTCGGGGATCAACAGGTCAGGATCTGCCACGACGAGCCAGTCAACACCAACCAGAGCTTCGAGGAACTTGGAAGGGACGCCGGCACCGAGCGCGCACAACTCGATGGACATGCCTTCCAAGCGGCCCGAATCTGTGTGTTGCTGCACCCATGACCAGAACCTCACCAGGAGCCCCACAACTTCGTCAGTGGATTTGCGGAGCTGCTGCGCAATGCGGAGCGTCTTCGGGTGATTCGGGAGATCCGTCCGAATGGGAATCCAATCTCCGGCCATGACGTCTTCCTTCCATCCATGACATGTTCTGGCTCTCCCGGGTCATCCGGCGGTTAGGGCTCGCCACATCACGTGGGTTCCCGTAGTCCAGCTGCTGGATTAGGGCTCGCCGCATTATCAGCGGGTTCCCGTACTCCGCCTCAATGAGGGATCGCCAGATGACCGGGCCGAGGAATCGAACCTCGGTTTCCGGGGTTGTAGCCCCTGGCGGATCACCAGATCTGCCCGGTCGAAAATATCAGAGTACACCTCGCCCTGCCTCGCCCCGCCTCGCCACGTTGATTTCCTGATCGCTCAAATGAACCCTGCCTCGCCCTGCTTCGCCCTGCCTTGCCCAGCCGCGCCTCGCCCTGCCATAGCCCATTGTCCAATCCTTTCGCCGGACCGCCCTGCGATTACCGGGCCGAGGAATCGAACCTCGAAGTCCGAGGTTATGGGCCTCGGCGGGACACCAGTCCTGCCCGGTTTCCCTCAAAACAACCGAAACCTCGGCCGTCGCAACCCCGATGGCGGCGACGCAAAATGCTCGTCGAGCCAGTCCAAAAACCGCTCCGCCTCGCAGAAGTCCAGGTTGATCCCGGGGATCGTCACCATGGCCAACAGCCAGGCGTTGATCTTCTCCCGACCCCCGACTTGCGAGACCTGGGCAGCCGGCAATCTGAAGCTCATTTCATACTCGGCATTGCCGATCATCAGCCGGACTTTGGCTCCTCCGGAATCTTGCTCCTTTTGGACCGTCCAATACGTCGACACTTCTGGGCCTCCAATTCCTCTCGCCAAATTTTCACCTCAGGGGGGGCCTCGATGCCCAATTTGACCTTTCCCCGGCCGATCTCCGCCACCAAAATCGACATCCCGTTGGAACAGATGATCTTTTCCCCTCTCTTCCGTGCTAAGACCAACATTGGGCACTCCTTTACGGAAAGGCTCCTCAACGACCCAAGACTCCCGGATGGCCTACGAGACGGCCACCCCCCGTAGACTCTTCTTCTTTCTCGCAGCGAGATTATAGACCCGTGCTTTCTCCTCTGAATCCAAGGTCTGGTCATCCTTGATCGTGTTGATGACCCGATCGATGGCCTCTAAGGTCGCCGCCTCTTCAATGAGCCGATCATAATCGACCGCTCCCCGCGGATGGTCCTCCTCTGGCGACGATTCCACCACCTCTTCGTCAACGGTTTCATCCCGATCTCGCAGGATCGCTCCCCACTGCGGACCCAACGGGATGTATTTCAAGAGCCGCTTGAGGACCGTCTTGCGGGCCATCTCCCCCCAGTCCGTGATCCATGGGGAATCTCCGTCTTTGTTCCCACTCCGTTCCGCGTTGACCTCGATCTCCTCGGTCGTCATCCACTCCACCAGGGGCTGCCGGCAATCCCGCCACCAACAGATCGCATAGGCCCCCACGGCCGGATTCTCATCCCCTTCGGCCACGTCGAGCCGCGGCCGGTGATCGACGACATGCCCGTCGGCATCGCCGTACCGCAACTCGAAATGGTCCAATTTGCGGACTACGTGGGCCTCGATCAGCCCCACCCGCGGATTCTCGTAGGCCACCTTCAAAAGGCCCCGATACCCGGGGACGAACATCGCCCGCCCGTTCCGCGGCGTCAAATAGCCCTCATCGGTGGTCCCGGAGGGGTCCAGACCGAGCGAGACCGCCTTGTGGACCGCCTGGATGATACTGTCCACACTGCACATCTGGAGCTTGGGAGAGCGGCATACCAAATCGATAACGCCGTCGACCACGGCAAATACGTCGACCCGCCCTTTGGCGGCGATCCCGAAGCGGGCCAGGTTCTTCTTCAACGCCTGTTCCAATCCGTCGAGTCGGGGCATGGTGGTATCTCCCTTGAGGACTACAATCTAATACCAAGTAGCTCCACAGATGTTTCAAAACTTAGGGCCGCCGGCGAAGCTGCCACACCCACCGACGGCCCCAAGATAAAGGGATGTCCATCATGGATTACATCCAAGTCGCCATGAAAGCTGCCGAACTGTGTGCCCAAGCCGTCTGGACCTTCCGCACCTTGCGGCCCCGTTTGGGCCGATTTTCCCAAACCGAGATCGAAATCTTGGCCGCCATCGGGGAAGATGGCCAGGTCCGCATCGAGATCGACGAGGCGTTCTGCCTCTTCCATGCGGGAAATATTCTCGTAGACAGCCTCTCCGACCCTGCGGCCCTGGCCCGCTATCTGGAGGCCTTCGAGCGGCTCTGCCAACGGGGTTTGTTCCGGCCACTCAAAGACGGCTGGTTCCTCGTCACCGAAACGGGCTTTGCCCTGGGTCAACGGGCCCGGGAAGGCCGCAAACTCTCCGGGCCGTCCTTCTGGTGGTGGCGATGGAAACGCCCCTTCGAAGGGCGCTGACCAACGCGATCGCCCCCTCGCGGAAAATACCCCCGACCGCAACAGGTGACACGAAAGACGTGCGGTCGGGGGATCCGCCGAGCCGTCCCCCGGCCCGGACCACCCGGGCCGAAACCGTGGGGAATGCCCGTTCACACATCCCACCCCCGCGGAACGGGCATGGATTCCAGAAGATTTACCACCACATCCCGTTGCACATAGAAATCTTCCAGGACGTCCAGCTTGCGATGACCGGCCACCAATCGGGATACCAGGGGGTTCCGCTCCGCCAGCCACGTCAACGTGGCCCGGCGGATGGCCTTCAGACCAAAGCGGCGATTCTCGGGTAATTGGCCCGTCAGATCCCTCCAACGCGTCCCGAAATAGGATTTCCCTCCATTCCAGGGAAACATGCGATCTTCCCCTGCAATCCTCACCCTCTCGGCCGCCCTGCGAGCCGCAGAGGAAATGTAAAATCGCCGCCCCGTCTTGTGTTGCTTGTACTCCGCCCCCGGAATCACCAACCAGCCGTCCCCCGTCAACCATGACCAGCGGGCGTTGAGGAGGTTCATCCGCCGCAACCCCGTATGCCAGGCAAATCGCACCAACGACGCCCACCAGAGGGGTTGATCGACCTGGGGAAGGCAATCGGTGTGTTTGACGTCCTTGCAGGCCTCGATCAAACCCTCGATTTCCGCCCACGTGAACGCAGGTTCTGGTTCCCGGTGGATTTGTCCTGGGCGTTCCAGATAGGGCACCCCATCCAGAATTCGGGCGGCGTTGCGGTGCCGCCGATCCGGCGGACCCGCATGATCGAGAATGAATTGGAGGTGAACCGCCGTCTTGCGAATCGTGCTGGGCGATAATCCTTGGCGGCCGAGCTCGGCCATGAATCTCGCACAGAATTCCGGTGAAATCCGGTCCAGCGGCGGGTCGCCCGTCAGCCGCTTCCAATGTCGCAAGGCCACCTGATCTTGTTCGATCGTGGCGTGCGAGGAGCCCTTCGGCACGCGGACCACCGGGAGAACGTAATCGCGGTAGAACTCGCTGAGCGTCTTGGCACGCCCCGGACGGTGTTTCGGAGCCGGGGCATCCTCCGGCCAAAAGATCCGCAATTGTGACATCGCTGCACCTCCACAGTTGCCAGGCGGGCCCGCAGGCCGCCGTGCCCCCGGAGGGCCGCATATAGAACACAAGCCCGCTCCTAAAGAAAGTCTGACATATCCTGCGCTGCGAAAATGCGTGCTCCGCGCGCATGACCGCACTCCAGGATGAACGACGGGCCAGACGCCCAACGATGCTTTGGGCACCCGCCAAGCCGCCTCAGAGGAGGCCTAGAAGGTGCCTGGATTCAGAGACTACTACGCATTATACAAAGTTCTTTGCAAGTTGCAAGAGCAATAACGCAACTTTTTGTGATGCAACACAATCGGTGTTCTAGACGATCCTTACGATTTACGGTTTTGTCTCTTGAGCGATGGGTTTCCGGGTTCCGGGGGAACAAAACTCGCCAGTTGCGACTTCTCGATCAGATACCGCCCACCCAGGCGCTCAGCTTTTAGGTACCCCTTCTTGATGTACCTGTTGACCGTAGATTGATCCCGTCGCAGCACGCGAGCCACTTGAGGAATGGTGAGATAGTCTTTCAAATCAGCCACATACATGCCTCCATTTTACCAAGTCTCTTGCATGTTGAAAACCGAAAAATGGCAGGTGTCTCTAGGCTCCAGGCACCGAAGCCCCCCGGCCCTCGCGGAACCGGGCACCTGCCGAGTTTGATTTTGGGCGAAAGAGGCTTTTCGAGAGCTCAGTGTCCTGGACTCGTAGTCCAGGACACTATCCGCCTTTCCCAGGACACAATGAGGGTCCAAAAACGGACTTATGAACGACTGGACAGGGGCGGGATCGAACCGCCGACACCTGGATTTTCAGTCCAGTGCTCTACCAACTGAGCTACCTGTCCCTCAATGCGAATCCGCCTTGAAAGCAACAATACTTCGTGTTTTAAGGTAACATACAAAAAATCCTGCGGAAAGTCCAGAGTTCCCAGTCATAGCAACCCTATCCTATAATCCCAGAGCTTATCCGCCGGGTGTATCCCACAATTTGGAGGTCACGCGTTGTGGAAGCGGAGCCCCCGACGGCAAAAAAGCTTGCCTCCGGTTCGAGGGAGGTAACACATCCCGCAGTTCCTCAGGTTTTGACGGTTTTCGCTGTCGCGACCCCTTTTCCAAGGTCTTACCGGCAATTTTGAGTGTATTGAGACAAATTGTGTTTGCAAAAAGCGCTCGCTAAAGACTTAAAACCACCGAGCAAATCTTTGCCAGACCTGTGTTATTTGGATCATAGCCTTTTCGCTCGGATAATTCGTCCACCTAGGACTTGGCAATCCTTAAGGCCTATAAGGAATTTTTTCCCGGGGGCAGCTTTCGGTTGTGTTCTAAGCTTTTTGAGGCGTCTGCAATCCTTCCGCAAAATTGACCTGAGAACTTTCTTGCCCTTCAGATTGCCGACGGAAAGAGGCCAAGGAGATTCACTCCAAAGGTCATTAAGTTTGATTCTAAAATCTTCCTTCGCGTCTGGGCTGATGTCGTCAGGCAAGGGCATCCGAGGAGGGAAGGCCCTTCGCATCTTCGGGGTCGTGCAAGCGCATTCCGCTTAAGAGGTGGAGCGACTTCGTGTATCCCATGAGTCACGTAACCGGTCATGCGCCAAACAAGGGTGTTCGTCCGCCGAGCCCTGAACGCGGAAGCCTCTTAACCCCCGTTCATTGACTGTTAAACCGATTCCCGTCGCAATTTAAGCCTCAAACCCCCCTTTGGATGATATATCGCACCACCGAATTTGGTCTGTTTTTTCCATGAGTTCGGAAGGATACGTGGATTAACGGTTGTTCCCGATATCATTAGTTATTTGACAATCATAATTGCTTTTTGCTGAATTTGCCACGATTTGGGGAGCTTTGAATGCATAGGGACCCACAATCTGGGTGAATCCGGATCTGGTGGGTCGCTACGAGATGAACCCTGCTTCTTTTTTTCAACGCTTTTTCTCAGGAGCCTAACTACAAATGGCCCCCAGGGCCTGCGAATGTTGCCGTTCACACTTAAGCCTTTTCAGGGCGCCATCTTCTGCCCGTGGGAAAGCCTGTGCCGTAGCGCCTCACCGGCGTGGTTCAGACAAGTTAAAGGGAAGTTTTTCCGTCAGAAAGCGTTTTCTTCAGCAAAATTCCTGACCCTTAAGTTTCGGGATGGGCGACTTCGATTTAGAACCATTTCACGCCCTCGCCACTAGGTAGGTTGCGTCACAGCTAAGAGTTAGGCCGCAAGTTCGGTGATCTACGGAACCATCTTAGCGCCCATTCTTGCAAGTCGGCCCAGTAAAGCCTCAACCACTTTTCGAAACCCACCACGGGCAAGATTCCCACAGAGATCCCGAGGATCCAAGCCCAATGGACAAGCGCAAGGGGTGCGGACTCGAAAGCGACGTTCATAATGGGTAAGTACGTGTAGGCCAATTGCGCCAGAATCATTAGGGAGGTTCCGACCCACACCCACGGGTTTGAAAAGAAGCCGACGTACAACACTGAGCGCCGCAGGGAGCGGCAATTAAACACGTAGAAAAGTTGGGTGAAGACGAAGAAGTTGACGGCGACTGTGCGGGCGATAGCATGCGCCTCCGCTTCAGAGAGGCCCTGCTCGATGCCCACGCGGGCAAAATAGGTAAATAGCCAAAAGGCACCGACAAGCAGATACGCACCCACAAGGAAGATTCGCTCCACGAGACTCCGGGTGAGAATTGGTTGGCGGGGGTCGCGGGGCCGCCGGAGCATGATGTCGGGTTCCTTCGGCTCGAATGCCAACACCATCCCGATAAGCGCTACGGTAGCCGTGTTGATCCACAAGATTTGAAGCGGCAGAATCGGGAGCGCCACACCGGCAAGGATCGCCGCCATTAACACCAATCCGTCGCCCAGGTTGGTGGGCAGAGTCCACACGATAAACTTGGTCAGGGCGTCGAACACACCCCGGCCCTCTTCTACCGCTGCTTCAATGGTGGCAAAATTGTCATCGGTAAGGACCATGTCGGCGGCCTCTTTAGCCACCTCTGTTCCAGAAAGTCCCATGGCCACCCCAATGTCAGCTTGCTTTAGAGCGGGAGCATCGTTGACACCGTCGCCTGTCATCGCCACGACATGTCCCCGGCTTTGTAGAGCCTTCACGAGGCGGAACTTTTGCTCCGGTGACACACGGGCGAAGACATCCACTTCCTCGCATAAAGTTTGCAGCTGACTGTCAGGAATATTCTCAAGTTCGGCCCCCGAGATGACTCTGGGTAAGCTGAAGACAGTGGTTGGTCCTGACCAAGATTTCGTCACAAAGCTCAAAGTTGTTGATGCATTTCCCTGCGGCAGCGATCCGGCGCTGGCATTCTCCTTTGATGAGGCAGTGGCAAGTGGGTTGGGGAGAGAAATTTCAGAGGCTGGGACACCGATACCGATCCGTGATGCAATCACCGCCGCAGTGAGTGCATGATCACCTGTGATCATCTTGACCGAGATTCCCGCTTGCCGACAAGTGGCTACGGCGCGGATCGCTTCTTCGCGAGGTGGGTCGATCATCGCTTGGAGACCAAGGAAGGTAAACTCGCCCTGGACTTCCAAGTGTTCGAAAGCTTGCATGGTTGAAGGAACGATCTGTCGAGCAAATCCGAGCACGCGGAGTCCCTGGCCGGCAAGGTACTCCGTCATTTTTTGTGCATCTTCATGCGGGAGAGGGACCTCATCTCCCGACGCAACAACCATCGTACGACAACGGGCAAGGACGGCCTCGGCGGCACCCTTCATGTAAACAACGTGGTGACCGGTAGTCGGGACCACGTGAAGGCTCGCTGAATAAGCGCGACTGGAATCGAACGGGATCGTATCAAGTCGCGGATAGGCTGCAGTTTCCTGAGCCTGGTTGAGGGACAATTTGGAGGCGGCTACCAAAAGCGCCGCCTCGGTGGGGTCGCCACTAATTTCCCACTGTCCCTCCTGCTGATAGAAGCGGGCTTCATTGCACAGAAGACCGGCACGAAGGCACTCCTCTAGAGCTGTGTTTTCCGAGGGTGGCGGAGCTTGCGGGTGTTCCGGAAGAATTTCGCCTTCGGGAGTAAAGCCTGAGCCGAAAACTTCGTACATAAAATTTCCCGCCCAAATCTTTTGCACGGTCAAGCGATTGGCCGTCAAGGTGCCGGTCTTGTCGGAGCAGATGACGGTGACACTTCCTAGGGCTTCCACCGCGGGTAATTTTCGGACAATTGCGTGCCGCCTGGCCATTCGCACCACGCCGATCGCCAGCGTGGCGGTAAGGGCGGCTGGTAGGGCCTCCGGGACTGCTCCGACGGCTAAGGCCACCGCTGCTTGTAGCATTTGAACCCATTCTTGGCCACGCGCCACGCCGACGACGAATGTTATGCCTGCCAGGGTGAGAATAATCACGAACAGGGCGCGGCTAAAGGACTCGATATTGCGAGTCAAGGGTGTTTGAATCTCTTCGGCACTACGCACAAGCGTGGAGATTCGGCCAATTTCGGTGGTCTTTCCCGTGGCCACCACGATTCCCCGGCCTTGTCCGTATGTCACTAAGGTCGAGCAAAACGCCATGTTCGTCCGGTCAGCGAGGGGCAGATCGGGTGGAAGTTCGTTTATACTCTTGGCGACCGGCACCGATTCACCCGTTAGTGTTGACTCGTCGATCTTCAGATCGCGTGTATAAAACAGACGTAAATCGGCGGGCACTTTGGCACCAGCCTCCAATAGGACAATGTCGCCGGGTACGAGTTCTTCGGAATCCACCTCTTCGGTAATTCCCTCTCGCCGCACAACGGCTCGGGTTTTTATCCGTTTCATTAGTGCCGTAAGGGCTTCCGTGGCCTTCCGTTCTTGCACGAAACCGATCACGGCGTTGACAATCACCAGAATCACAATTACGCCGGCCTCAAGCCAATCCCGGAACACTGCCGAAATGGCGGCGCAGGCGATCAAGATGTAAACAAGGCCCTGATGGAATTGCCGCAAGAACACGATAATTGGATGCGGGGGTGGTGCCTGGGGGAGAACATTTCCACCGAAGGCCTGCTTTCGCTTTTCGACCTCCTCAGATGTCAAACCTTGCTCGAGGTCCACCTCAAGAAGACGAGCTACCTCCGTGGGAGACAAGCTATGCCAAACTGGTCCTTTACTGACTTGGGAGGAAGGTGAGTCCTTTTGTCCGATCGCATCTAGCCCGCCCACCGATGTATCAAGGGGCTTCGAACTCGGAGATACCGCTTTGGCTGTGAACATGCACTCCATGCCGTTGAAACCGCTGCTTTCTCTGAAAACCGTCGAAGGACAGATCCAACCTAAACTACGTGGGTCTCCAATCGTGGGAAGGTACCGCCGGCTTCCCAAGTTTTATTTTTTGGGGAGGGTGGCAGGTGCGACTTCTGCCATCGTCACCCGGCCACGGAAGCACTGGGAAATTTTATCAATTGCGAACCAGCCTCCAAATGGTGGCTGCCTGAGGCGAAGCCTTGAAGCTAACCACCACTCAAAAAGTCGGCCCAATTTCGCCATGGCGGCCCAGCGTTCACAAGCCATGGGCAAAAGGGCCCGCGGCGTTCCGCAGGCTCGGGTTACTTCAGGTCGTTAGTTTTAGCCTTTTTCTAAGCTGGCGGCATCGGACGATATCCTATGCTGAAGAGGATAGCTGGTTACTGCGCTATCGCGCGGCAGCTTGAGCTGCTACCGAGGGGAGAGCGAAATTCTCACCTCTCGGCCGGCTATCATAAGCGAGGTTGCTGTGTCCTGTTTTTGGAACTACTTTTTCCAGGCAACCCCCGGCGACAAAATCAGTTGCGGATTCCATTTCTGCAAATCGTGTCTAAAGCTTGTCTCGGAGTTTGCAACTTACAGCACTTCAGTGAATCCCGGTTTTGCAATTGGGTAATTTCCTTGGTCATCCGGCATTACGGGCGGAGGATCATCTAACGAAGTTAGCTGATCAACACCGGGGGCCAGCTGCAGCTGGGAGTTCATAGCTTCCTCCCAAGTAATCATCTTCCCCGACTCGGCTGCCATGCGGCCGAGGATGCCCACGAGACATGCGTAGGCAGAGCGCTCGGTTTCGTTATACGGTTTGTCCTCGCGAATCGCCTCGAAAAGGAGGTCCATTTCTCTCTGGTACTGATTGCACGGCGGACCTTGATACCGCCAGATTTGTGCCTCGGCACGCTGCTCGTGACCGGAGTAAAGCCGAGGATCGGGAATGCCCTCCCCAAGGACCGCGGAGCCGGTGCTTCCGTGAATTACGCAGCCGAAAAAGCCCCAGGTATTTGCCTGATGCCGCCCCTGAGCAAAAAGCTTCGTACCATCAGGGAAAAGGAACTCTACAGCATAGTGATCAAAGAGTTGATCGGGCACGTCGCGCACCTGTCGACCCCCCTGGCCCTGGGCTGCTACAGGCCAGGCCCCTTTGACCCAACAGCATACATCAAGGTTGTGGATAAGCCAATCGAGCATGAAGCTGCCGTTGAGCCAGGTGAAGCAGGAATAATTACGAATTTGATGCGCGAGCTCACTTAACCCTGGAGTTTTTGGCCTGAATCCAACCGGGCCATGCATTCGGTACGCCCAACAAGTGATGACTTTGCCGATAGCCCCATGGTGAATTTGGTCCACAGCTTGCTCTAGAGGAAGGTAATGTCGGCTCATCAGTCCGCTAGCAATTTTCAAGTTTTTGGCCTCCGCCTCCATTCCGGCGGATAACACTCGGCGAACGCCTGGAGCGTCAACGGCAAAAGACTTTTCCATAAAAACATGGAGGCCTCGCTTCACAGCGTACTCTAGGTGCAAGGGTCGGAAAGCGGGGGGAGTGGCCAGTAGGACCACGTCCCCAGGTTGTAGTATTTCCATGGCTTTTCGGTATCCGTCAAACCCAGCAAAACGATGCTCCTGAGGTACTTGCACCTTGTCCCCGAATTGTTTCTCCAACTGAGCATGACTTGAATCGATCCGTTCGGGAAAAACATCCGCCATGGCCACCAATCGAGTAGGACCGGGCGTGCTCAAAGCATTCGCAGCGGCACCGGTGCCCCGGCCTCCACAGCCCACCAGCGCTACCCGGATTGTGTTATCCTCGGCGGCATGGGCCATCCGGGCGACAATGGACTGGGCCCATAAGGCTCCAGCCCCACCAGCACAAAGCCGAAGGAACGCTCGCCGATCCTCTGCGTTATCCATCTTGCATGATGATCGTCGCAAAGATGTTGCAGGATTTCGGCCGCGGACACAGGTGTTTTTCATGACGGAATCCCCATGGGTAGCAAGCGGAATGGCGTGTGAAAAACCCTCTGTTTTGTCCCTTAGGTGGGCACTCGCTGGAGAGCTTCGGTGGTTACCACGAGGACACAAAACTTGGCACGGCCGGCGGCTGTACAGGGCGCCTTCGGTCGACGGAAAAAACCTCAGGTCTCCCAGCGTGAGTGATAACGGGCACTCCTTTGGCACGTTAGCCACGTTGAGTATCTTCTCTGAACGGGCCGCGTGCAAGCACGGGGAAATCGCGGACGACTCCGCCGGGTTGGTTATCGGGGGTGGTGCCTGTAGTTTAAGGGGAAAAGGGATTGACTGCCAGTAGCGATAGCTCATCGAGGAGTGGCGCCTGAAGGTGATGGGGGAGAGGTGCAACCCCGGGGATCGGTTGGCTATACGGTGTGCAATTTCTTTCAGCTAGAGTAAGAATCTTCGATGGGCTGCGAAGAAGCCTCAGAACCTTTTTGGAGGGCCTTATTTGGAGCCTCTCACCGGAATAGTCTCTCTGGGGAGTAGGTTCTCCTCCCGCTTGGGTCAAGGCTCTAGAAGCTGACCGCAGGAATGTTTGTGCCAGCCTGCCACAGGTGTTTGTGTGGGCCTGGAGTTCCCACAGAGCGTCGCGTGAGATTCATGGATTCGTTCCTGAGTAAATCGATAAGCTTTTCAAAGATGCGGTAAATGCTTCCCAGAAGTATCCCCCGCGAGTAAACTGAAACATAAGAGCCAAGTTATCAGGTTTCCGAAAAGTTATTTCAATTAGCAATCTAGTTTTATTCTGCCAATATGGTTT
The DNA here is from genome assembly GCA_938084835.1 of uncultured Thermoguttaceae bacterium. Lineage (GTDB taxonomy): Bacteria > Planctomycetota > Planctomycetia > Pirellulales > Thermoguttaceae > DTLM01. The sequence goes on along the minus strand of CALKER010000015.1, from coordinate 85,301 downwards.
CGTTCTGCTCCAAGTAGCGAGGGCGGGCCAGAGCTTGGGAAATTGCCACGCCGGCGGGCTTCGGGCAAACTGTACCGGTGATTTTGAGTGGTGATTAAGCGTTACAGGGGTGAGCTTAGTATGGGAGATGTGATTAAGGCGCTTCCGTTAGGGTAGTTGTTCCCGTTCCCAGGAGGGGGCTAAGTGGGCACTTTGATGGACAAAGATTTGGGGAGCTTCTCAAGGCGAGAATCGGGTTTGTTTCACCGATTAAGTGGTGTCACGGTTTCAGGGAGGACGACTTTAGATTCGAAGCATCTGCTGCCAAAGTAGCTCGGGCTTTAGGAGCCGTTAGGGCACGGATTTTGGAAACCCCGGCGCGACCAAGAATTGGGGCAAGATTGCGTGGGATTAAGAAAGTTAAACGTGCACAAGTTTGGCGGCTCGTGCCAAAAAGCGGCGCCCGGAAATCGTTATGCGACTCCAGATTGGCGGCAATTATACAGTGGCCAAATCAGCATTCTTTTAGCAAATTTGCGTGGACGAATCGGCTTTCAATGAAAATGTGCCGGCGACGAAGTTATTGGGCCTCTTGTGGTGACGTTCCGAGGGGCAAACTCGTATCTCGAGCACACTACGGGCGGTTATTCATAAAGCTTTGGGTTGCGTGTTCGGTTCCGGTATGGGCTGCCCTCCCAACTTGGTGTGACTGTGGCGGCTGGTCGGGAGAGTTACTTTGTTGGGCGCTGTGCCGCCGATTTTAAGAAATCTCGTCTTGCAATAGTCCGCGCAAAAGGAGTTGGCGACGAAGGGACCGAAATGGCCAGGTATTCCATTGGCCACAACCGCGTACTGACTGCCCTTCTGGTTTGGGTTGGGCTTCTGCTCTTCCCCGGCGGGTGGGGTCTGCAAGAAGGACTTGCCCAAGGGATCCTTCCCTCTTACGGTACCCCTGTCTCAGAGTTAGGGGCCTCCTCCGCACAGCAGCCGGGAAGATTACCACCTGGGCAGGTGCCCCCCTCCACACTCTCCGTGCCATTGGGTGGCGAGACCCCTGTGCAGTTTCAGGGGGAGTCGATTCCAAAAGGCATCGGTATTTTGAGTGGCTTCGAGGTAGAAAACCCGCGGGGACAAGCCGGCTCGGTGCTGGCAGTTGAAGAAGTGCAGCCGAGCGTATACTGGTTGCCCGGAGAATCGGGCAAATTGCAACCAGTGATTAATATCCCGTTTGAGGTTTTCGAGAAGATTCGTTCCCAGTTGCAAGCCGGAACGCAGCCTCCACCGTATACCTTGGTGCGATTTGCTTTTGATGGCTTTGTCGACGGTAATCGTGGCGAGCTTCGTGTTGAGCTTGAAGCCTATGTGGCAGGAGGGAGCTGGACGGCGATTCCTTTAGCTTTGGACAGCGGCGCAGTCGTGGCCGAGAGCGTCACTTACGAGGGGCCGGGCCGGTATTTTCTGGCTTTTGACGATCGCAAAGGCTATTTGTGGTGGGTTCGGGCTGAGAGCGACGCATCGCATCGCCTCTTATTTCGTGTGCTCGTCCCTGTTAATAGATCCAAAGATGGGGCGGAGCTAAGGCTTTTTACCCCCCAAGCGACCTCGGCAATGGGAAGAGTCGAAGTCGCGGAGCCTGGTGTGACCTTTGAGGTTGCGGAAGGTTTGCAGGTCCTAACAAGCTCGTCAGGAGAAAACTCCTCGTGGATCGAAGTGGTTGGTGTAGGGGGGTATCTGGGGCGTGGTGGACAAATGATCATAAAGTGGCGGCAGAAGCCATCGATTGGCGCGCCGGAGAAGCTTGCCCGGCTGGATGTCACAGCAAGGCACTATGTCCGGCTTTTGACGGAACAGTTGTTGACGACGGCTGAATTGCAGCTTCGGCCACTTGGGGCTGCCGTGGAGCAGGCCGAAATCCTTTTACCTCCCGGTGCCGAGATAATCCCGGGCGAAGCAGCGGGTCAGTATCAGGTGATTCCCGTGAGCGAGCGGGAAACAACTCCGTCCCTTCCGGTTGTGCGCGTGGTCTTTACCGAACCAGTCCGCAATGGTACGACGGTAACACTCTCTTGGCGGCAGATACTCGGCAGCCCGGGGGAACCGATACTTCTCGGAGTGAGGGCGGTGCGGCAAGCAGCCCGGCATGCCGGTGTGGTCGTGGTGAGCAGCAGTTCGTGGCGGGCGTGCCAATGGGAATTTTCCGGAGACATCCGGCGGGTGGATACCCAAGCACTTGGAGAAACACTCCGAAAAACGGATGAGCTGTTGGGGGCTTTCGAATATTACTCCGAGGGGTATGAGCTACGGATGCGGTGTGCTCCGGAAAATACCCAAGTGGTGGCAGCCCCGGAGTATGAGCTAGTAATCGGGGCCGATTACGCCAGGTTGGTAGCGCGGTGGCGACTTTATGTTCGGGGGATGCCGGTACCAGCCATCGAGGTTCATACCGGCGGATGGCAGATCGAGCAGGTGGAGCCCGAGTCGCTTTTCTCTCCGGAAATGGTTTTGTCAGAATTTTCGGAGTCGGCCTCCCTGCGCTTAGCCCAGCCACTCCTGGGTCCAGGTGAGGTGGCCATTACGGCCAGGCGAAAGTTGGACGCCAGTTCCGGCAAAGTTAAATTAGGGCTCGTTATTCCGAAAGTAGACATCCTTGCCGCTGGTCCGTTGACCGTGCGCTGCGAGGAGAATGTGGAAATCCTTTTCGACATGGCGGAAAGCACCGGGCTCAGGCGGCAAACTAGGCCCACGGGACCGGAGCTCAGCTGGCCTCTTGTGCGAGGATATTTTCGGATGGAGCCGGCCACCGGTTCGTCGCCGGTACTTGTTTTCGACCGGTGGGTGCATCGGCAGGAGGTAACCATAAGCAGTGATGCCACCGTCACCTTGCGTTCCGGCTTAGGAACGGTAGAACAGCGGATCGAGTATCAGATCGCCTATCAGCCTCTGCATCATCTGACCTTTGCTCTGCCGGAGTCGGTGACTCGAAGCAACGGTGTGGAATTTTTCCTCGACGGTCAACGGGTTTCGCCGCTGCGGGTGGGATCGGAAGCACCGGGGGGAGGGGAGGGTGTTGTAAGGCGGTTAGTGTTGCCCGAGCCCAAATTAGGCCGGCTTGAGCTTGTGTTCCGGGCGAGTTTGGCTCTGCCTTATCTTCCTCCACGGGCAAGTGTGGCTTTGACCGTCCCGCTGATTGTTCCTCAGGAGGGTGTGTGGCGACAAAATCGGGTGCGATTACTGTTGGAAGAAGGGGTTCGGGTGCAACCCCGAGCGGGCGTCTGGCAAGGAGCCATGGATAGCTTTGGGTGGATCGATGGGCCGGAAGTCCTCCTTTACGCCGATGAAGGTGTCCCTGAGCTCCAAGTTGTTGTTCATCGGCCGGGAGGACGCGGCATCGTTGTCGAACGGGCTTGGATACAAACGTTCCTTGGTGCCCGAACCCGCCAAGATTGGGTTGTGTTTCGATTGGTTACCGCGGAACCGGATATTGAATTACAATTGCCCCCAGGGGCCGATCCCGAAGAAGCCTGGGCAGCGGTGGCGATTGGCTCGCCGGAAAATGTCCAAAAGATTCGAACGGAAGTCACACCAGCGGGTGCGCTTCAAGTGTTCCTGCCGGAACACCAAGCTCATCAACCCGTTTACTTGGAGTTAGTTTACCGCCTTGGGGGCCAGCTTCGCCAACTTCGATCTATTCCGATCGCCTTGCCACAAATCCGCGGCGATGTTTGGATGCACCAGGCTTATTGGCAATTGATCCTTCCCTCTCAGTGGCATTTAGTCCAACAGCCGAGCGAGTGGGTGCCCGAGCATCGTTTGAGCTTTCGGCGGGGGCTGTTAGTTCGGGAACCTTCTGTCGATGAAGTAGCGCTGGCTCTTTGGGCGGGGGCGATCCATCCGCGAAAAATCCCCGAAAAGGCTGAGGTTTATTTGTTCAGTAAGCAGGATTCGCTGGGGCCGGTTGAGGTGGTCCTGTTGCGCCGACCGACAATCGTACTGGGGGCATCGGGCGTTGTTTTATTGACAGGGCTTGCAATGCTTTACCTTCCAATTTTGCGACGGCCAGCGGTACTTTGGTTCCTCACGGTGGTGGTGGCCGGCGCAAGTGTGGTTAACCCGGAATCGGCATTGCTGGTGGCTCAAGCCAGCATCCTAGGATTTGTGCTTGTGGGGGTGGCAGTGTTCTTGCGTCGGACGGTGGTGGTGTCGTCATCGGTTGCGGAGCTTGCCAGTTATGTGGCAACCTTCTCGAGCGAGCCACCAGAGAATGGTGTGGTGTCGGCCGGAGCTTCGTTGACCGCGCGCCGAGGTGTCTCCCCAGCTTCCTCTTCTGTGTACAAATAATGGTCTCCGGGGTGACGGTAGGGACCCTGGGTTGCATTCCGTGCCAAACGTTTGGAAGACGCTGTAGAATCGTTTGGGGTAACCTTCTCGGGGCGTGAAAAAGTTATGGATCGCAAGGATAGCTCAAGCGACCTGCGCTCCCCAGATCGGGTTACACTGGACTGGGACGTCGGTGGGAATGCAGCGTGCCGGCGGATTCTAGTTGTGCATCGGTAACCCTAGGAGGTGACCAGCAAATGAGGGCCGCGGTTGTTCCTTTTTCGGATAGCTCGAATATGGGGAAGATCTTCCTGCGAATTGGGTGGGCGAATCCGTGGTATCCCCATGCGATAGCCTCTGCGGTCCGAAGCGAGCGTGGAGCCATAATTTGTGGTTTGTTGTGCGTGGGGCTATTCCTCTTGGGATGGGGAAGATGTGGTCTGGGTCAGGAGCGGGTGGGGGCAGAGTTCTCCTTGACCGAGTCACCGTTGCGATTCCAGCGTGTTTATGTCCTGGCGGATCGCCCTCACGAATGGCCGAAAGAAAATGTTGTCTATAGCCCTGTGGCCCCGGGCGAATTCGAGAAGGTTTTAAACACGATTGCCACCGCTTCAAGTGTGGCAGCGAGCACATCAAGCGCATACCTCCGCACGGCGCGATATTACGCCCGATTAGTGAACGACAACCTCGTGGACGGGCAAGCGGTACTTGAGGTGGTGCCGGGGGACGAAAGCCAAGAGAGGTTAGTTTGCCGGCCGATGGAGCCTCTTTCGTTGGCCATCGGGCCGATCACTTGGGCTGACCGTGACGGTCAGCCGGCTCGTTCTGGCCGAGCCCCTGGCGGAAGACACAAGGTGGTGATTGACGGGGCAGGAGTGCTCATGTTTTCCTGGCGCGCTAGTGGTCTGAGAAATTCTGATGGCTCCGTGCAGTTTTCCCTGCGGTTTCCGGCAGCAGGGGAGACTCGGGTAACTATCGACGCACCAGCCACCCTTATCCCTGTGACCAGCGCCTTGTGTTGGCTAGAGCAACCTGTGGCGGAAGGATATCGCCGGTGGATTTTTTGCATAGGGGGGCGAACTGAGCTCGATGTGTCTTTTGCTTTGCCGGAAGCCGTCTCGCAAAAGCCGCGGGCCAGTTGGAACTGCGTTTACGAACTAGCCCTTCAGGGGGTCGAACTCACGGCAGAGGTAGACATTAACTTTTTGGACAAAAAAGTGGACAAAGTTGAGATTAACCTCCCTCCTGAGCTTGCCCTAGTGAGTGTCACAAGCGATGGCTCTAACGCCAGGGTGTGGGCATTACCGACGGAGGAGGGAGAAAGCAATTTGCGGCAATTTGTGGTGGAGTTTTCTCCTCCTTTGGCGGGGGTAAGTCGTCGCGTGACTATCCGCGCTTTAGCTCCCAGTGTTGTGGGCGTCCCTTGGGCTCTTCCTTTGGTTCAAAGCGGGGATCTTGCGTGGCAGCAAACGCGGATTGAGCTCCGCGTGAGGCCCCCCCTTCGCGTCGTTTTCACGGAAGTGGTGGGAGGTCACCAGTACGTTGGTGACGAAGTCGTTCCCACGGGGGGAAGGTTCCAGTTTCTCTTGGAGCGACCCGATGGTGAGGTTAAGTTGCAACTTGCGCTCCCTCCTGCGATGCACATGTTGCAAGTACTCACGATGGCGCAGATCTCGGCGCTCGGAATGACCGCGGAGCAGGTAATTGCTTTTGAATCGTTGCAAGGCGAAACATGGCAAGTGAGGGCTACGGTGTCACCGGGTTGGGCAGTAGATAGTGTGGACTCACCAGAACCGAGCCTTATTCGTTTTTGGGAAGTGGAATCGCCCGTGGGGGGATCCCAGGCGGGGGCCGCTACCCTCCGGGTGGACTTTTCCCGTCCCGTGATCCCCAACAATCGGCTTATCTTCAGGGTGCGGTGCCGACAGATGTCGACCGAGCCAGCCTCGACTATCGCGCAGGCTGACTTGGTCCCTTTGCGCTGGCAGGAGTCGCTTGTTCGACGTGAGTGGCTCTCCATTCAGGCCGATCGGCCGTGGCGTTGGGATCCCATGGCACTGGTCGAACTGGCCGATGAGAGCAACGAAGTGCTCACTATGTTGAGGACTGTGGTAGGACTGCCTCAAGAGGAGAATGTCTGGCTTGTTCGTTTACTGTCACCGGTGGCGCTCCACTTACCCGGGAAAGTCGACTATTCGGGATGGGGCCAAACGGAGGTGACGGTAACCGACCACGGGGGCCAACTGAAAATCGCTGTCGTTTGTCTTCCGGAGGCCACGGCTCGAATCGAGCAAATTGCGCTGGCCTTTGGATCGCATACCGAGCTAGCCGGCTCATGGCAGGTACGAACTTGTACTGTCGATCTGGAACCCGGGGCCCACATCTTGAAGGTTAGCCCTGGTCCGCCCTTGCCATTTCGATTAGAACGAAGGGCGGAGGGCCAGCAGGAGGTCTGGTATGTGCTCTTTGATTTTCCGGTGGCTGAGCCGGTGCTCCTCGAACACACCTTAGATTTCTCAGATACAGATCGCTTTGCGATTTGGCTTCCTTGGTTACCGGAGGCAAAAAAACAGAACCTCATTGTGGGTGTGGACACCTGGGGAGCTGGCCTCCTTTTGGAGGGGGTGGCTGAGGTTATTCACCCAACGTGGGATAGAGTTCTCATGGTGGTTGACTCTGCAAATGGCGGCAGGAGGGAGCACCAAGCTTCGGCAAGGATTTGGTTTCGGTATGCCGCACCTGCTTCGGCGGAAGTAACAGAAGGCACCGCACCGAAATTAACAGGGGCCGCAAAACCGCACTCGGCTTCAAGAGCGTGGATCTGGTCGGCTCATTACCACACAATCTTTCGGCCGGGCCAACCGTTGCGTCAACGCGCTGTGTTGACCATTGAGACCGGCGGGGTTTCTTCTTTTCTTTGTCGCTGGCCGAAACCAGTGAAAGTACTTGGTCTCAGTGTGGGGAAACAGCTTGTTTTTTCCCCGGTGGCTTATCGCCATCCCCAAGAGTTATTGCCGATCGCCCACGAGCTGGCGCGGGCGGACTTGCCCTCCGAAAATGAGGGAGGTACCCAAACGGGAATGCTCTCCGGCTCCGTACGAGCTTTTGAGCAAGTGCACACCCGCGAAAAATTTTTGGTCGAATTGCCGGTGTCCTTTCCCCAAAGAAGCGGGTCCATCGTCGTTGATGTCTTGTGGGAAGAGCTGCCTTCCGTAGGAGGTACCCACAAGCTTGCTTTCCCGGAAGTAAGTTTCGATATTCCGGTTTTAACGAGTGTGTGGACAACTTGGGTACCGCCAGGCTGGGAGATCCAAAAGCCGTCAACATTTCGCGACCTGAGCTTGCCCCTGCTTGCGCGGAGACTGTTTGGTGGCTGGGTTCGTCCGCCCGATGCAGGAATTTTCGATCCGTTTCAAACGGCCTCGTGGAAGGAGACGTTTCTTCCAGGTGTCCATGCCAGCTCGGAGCTAAAGGTTGTGGAGGGGTGGTCTTTGGCATGGGCTGCTTTCGCCCAGCAGATGCCCCTCAGGTCCCCCGAAGAATCTCAGGGCAAGATCGTCACAGCCTCGAGAATCCAGACAACTTGGGGGCAACTCCTAAAGATATGGGGCAGTGCTCCGGCCAGCCTCGCAAACCAAGTGCAGGGATTCCAATCGGCCGAGCGACCTCAAAGCGAATATTCGTCAACGAGGGATACTGCTCGATTTTCGGTCGCGCAGTTATGGGTTGATATCCCGGCGCTGGCAGCATGTGGGATCACCCCCGCCACGCCCTTGGAATTGCCCCGACGAGTAAGTGCGGAAGAATTTCTTGGACTGTTGGCCCGGCACGGACTGTCCCTCATCGTTCATCCGCAGGTTTGCATTTTGACGACCCGTTGGGTGACCGAGTCTCTGCGAGATGAGCTTAAGCCGCTATCGATCTCGAGCTGTTGCCGGTGGGCGGGGCAATTAGCTTTTGCAGATTGGCCACGTGGGACCCGGGACGGAGGGCAAAGGGCTGCACCCAGTCAACAGAAAATTTCGGCTCCCAAAGAAATAAGATCGCCTGGGGAGAGCGAGCTTCCACCATCCGGGTCAGAAGGTTCTGGGATTCAAAGCGCGCCTTTTGTGTCGTTGCAGCCGACGCCGCTTTCTCGCGTTGTGGTTGGGGTTAGCTCCGGCCGACTTAATCAACTACTGAAGCGAATGTCCGCAGGGCAAGCACCGGCCAACTATCGCTTGGTACCCGCGGCTTTATGGAATGATCTTTTGTCCCAGGAGGGGCGAAGCTTTCCGCCTGTTGAAAGCGGTTGGGCCGATGTGATTCCCAGCTTGGGGTGGCGAATGGAACTTGTTTCCTTTGGGGCCCCCCAACATACGGAACTTTTAGTCATCAACCAAGTGACCGAAGGCCTCGTGCGCGTCTTGGCCGCGATGGTGGCCTTGACAGTAGTGTGTGTTCTTGGGTTGACTCAACCGTGGATAAGTCTCTACTGGCTTGCCGCGGGTTTGTGCCTGGCAGTAGGTTGGCTGGCAGGGGGTCTTTGGGGGGCTGGGGCCGGCGGCTGGCTGGCAGGAGAATTTCTCGGTGCAGTGCTCGCCGCTCTGTGGTCACGCGGCCAGGCGTTCGGATCTTCCCGCGATCAAGGGCCAGAGGCTGGTCCGCCGCACCAACAACCACCTTTGACAAGTAAAACAAGGGAACCGGAGGTTTGTTCCGGTGCTGCGGAGGAACCCACAGGGAGATTCACTCCGCTCCCGTCCACCGCCGCGGCGAACGAAGAGACTGGGATATGCCGTTTCTTCCCGGAAGAGTCACCAAAGCAGGAAAGTAGCCGTCAGCTGGTGGAAGACAGGCTCGAGGGGATAAGTTCCCGTGATAGCGGCTTAGGCGCCGACGTTTCGCCGGTAGAGCTGCCTTCGTCAGGTCGCCTGTACCTCGGGGAGAGGAGTAAGTCTACAACGGCTAAGGAGGGCGAAAAAAGCGGCGCTTCGCTATCCGAGGGAAGCATGTCGCGGACCTCAAATTCCCCATCGATGTGTACGGGCACTACCCTTAATGGGGGGATCGTGGCTGTATTGTTTTCCTTACTTGCAGTTCTTGGCGCTGCATTGGTTGCGGGGGCGGAACAGATTTCGGCGCACGGCTCGAGCCCCACATTTCGGGTACTCATCCCTGTTGACGAGCAAGGTCGGCCCACTGGCGAGAAGTATCAAGTCCCTGAGCCCTTATGGACAAGACTCACCCGGCTTTTAGCCGAGGCCAATGAGCGATACCTAATGCCCTCTGTGCGTTATCGGGCGCAAATGGTTCGATCGGTCGATGGGGCGACGTGGACCATCCCGGAGGTTCAGGCAACCCTTGAGGTGGACGTGCTTCAGGCTCCCTGCTTTTTCCCGTTGCCGTTTGCATTTCCCCAAAAGGAGGAAGTGCCAAGCGTGTACGTCAATGGCCGACCAGAAGTGGTGATTGATGCGGGCGGCGAGGCTGCTCCGGCAGTCGAATTGTCCGTGGCAGGCCTTAACGAAATTCAGGTGGTGCTCCGGCCAACCGTGTGGAGAGAGGGTCAGTATTTTTGGCTGAGGTTGCCCATTCCCGCTGTGCCGGGCGCCCTCTTCCAGCTTTTCGCGTCGGCGGGAGCCCCGGCGGTTGAGGTGGTCAAAACCACCGGGCCGGTGGTGCGAAACGTTAACTTAGGAGCGACAGAAGCACTTCTCGGGCCTGTTGATGAACTTCTTTTGCGCTGGTCTGTAAACGAAGAAACGTTTCTCCCTACCGAGGTCCGGGCGCTCATGCTTCTTTCTGTTGGTCCAGATGGTATTACCGCCGACCTTGCACTTCGGTTCGGCGAATCGGCAGGAGGGCTGCCTAGCGTTGATTTCGAACTGGATCCCGCCTGGCGGCTTGCGCCAGAAAGCGAGGGAGCCGCGGTGCCGATTTTTCAAAGCTACGGCGAAGCGCCACGTTTTTATCGGTGGCAAACCACCGTCGGGCCAGGGAGCCGTCTTTTGGCTCCGCTGCGGTTTGTCCATCGGCAGGAGGATTTTGTGGGGCAGCTTTTCTTACCGTTTGTGCGGTTTTCTCAAGTGCCAGTGTCCGTGTGGTGGGTGGGATTTGTGGCTTCTCCTCCGATTCAGATTCAGCCGGTGGATCTTACAAAAACCGTGGTGGTAACACCCTCGGCGTTTGTAGAGGCCTGGGGTGAGGTCGTTCCCAACTTAGCGGCGGTTTGGGGAATTGCTCCTGGGGGAAGCACGGCCTTCTGGGTTCGGCGTCTGCCGGGCAAATTCTCGGCAAAAGAGTACCTCCAATTGTTTTTTGAAACGGCGCAGGTCCGGCTGCAATATGTCGCCCAAGTGGAAATGCAAAATGAACCCATCGTTCAATATGCGCTCACAATTCCACCAGACTTCGTGGTGGACGGGGTGGAAGTAGAGGATTCCGATACGTCGGGTTCTATCAGTTTCTTTCGTGCTTCTCCGGAAATGTTGGTTTTGGAGTTAAGTCCGGTTTTGCTCTCAGGTCACCGACTGCGTGTGCTAGGAACCTGCTTGTTAAGAACCGGAGAGCCCCTGTCGCTGCCGGTGATTCGGCTTATCCGCCCGGGTATTGAACCCCTCCGTGTTGACCTGTGGAGTGCCTTCGGAGTGGTTTTGAGCCTGAAGCCAGGTGTTCCCCTTCAGCCGCAGCCTTTAACCCCCTTACCTCTGCCGGATGAGGGACGGTTTCTGGGATCTCTGGAGCTAGAAAGAGGGCAGGAAGCCCATGTCCAGTACAGAGCCAGCTTGGACTGTCCGCGGATTATGGCGCGTCAGGTCACCCGGCTCGAGAGGGGAAGAGAAGGATGGTCGGCCGAGGTCGTCTGGCTTGTGGAGGCCTCTGACGGAAGTGTGAGTCGTCTTTTCGTAAAATTGCCGCGGTGGGCTGTGGGCTCGCCGGTGGTCGATCCCTCGGGGGAGTTTCGTGTTATTAATCAGCAAGACTCTTCGTCAACGGAGAGTATTTCACCTGCCTTGCTCGGCGGAGGTTCTTCCCCCGTCCCATTTGGGGAAGGCAAGATTCAGGAGCCAAACCGGACAAAGTCCAAGGAGGGTGTGGAATCCCGGCAGGGGGGTTCGTCGAATGTACCTGAAGCCGGCGAGGAGATCGTCGCCCAGATTGAATTTCAGCGGCCTTTCACGGGGTCTCGGGTGGTCCGGTTGGGGCGGTTGAGTGCCCCGGGCGTGCGAATGGTGCAGGTTCCTATTGTGAAGCTTCTGGCCGCGGAGACGACCGAACATTACTTTTTGGTTTCTCACGCTGTTGATTACGAGTTGCCCAAGGCGGGTGCTGAGGGACTCTTCGAGACCCAGATGCCACGGGAAATCGCCGAATTGTTCTCGCCAAGCGACTATCGCTGCTTCCAAGTGGACCCCGGCCTATCGCGCTTAGTAATTCTTGTCAGCCGGGGAGAGCCACTGGTACGATCCACTTTCGTGAGGGGAATTCTCGGTCGCGATGGGCGGTTTGTAGCAGTTGTTCAGTGGGATGTCGACCCGGTGGGCAACGATGTGCTTTTGTTGGACATGCCGACAGGCGTAACAGTACTTGCCTGGGATCTGCCCGGTGGTTATGTGAGGCCGGCAGCCTCCTATGAAGCTCCATGGCAGGTATGCCTGCCGCACCCGGTCCTACCCACAGTGTTAACGTTGATCGTGGAAGCCAAAACCGAGGTGAAACCCCTGTGGTGGTTTGGATGCCGCTACCGGGTGGAGATTCCCTCTTTTCGGCGAGGCCGCGTTCGTGAGACTTTGTGGATGGTTGCGCCTCCCACTGTCGATGCCAGGCTTGAAGTTTTTTCGGGGGAGGACTGGGGTGCCCCGTTGGAAGCCTTGTCGCCCAAAACGGCCGCCTTAGAGCGCCTCCGATCCTTGGTTGGCATCTTGCGGATCGCCACCGCCGAATTGCCAGCTTTGGTGTCGCAAGATCACTTCTGGAAGAAAATGTGGCAAGCAGTATGGGAGGGGGCACAAGCGGAGTTTCTCCAGGTGGCCGCGGCAAGCGACGGGGGGACAAGCGATGCGGACCGGGACTATCTCATACTTCGCCGGGAAGTGGAAAAGCTTTTGAATTTCTGGCCAGTTTCCACCTCGGTTACTCGCCTTGCCGCCTCATCCCGGTGGTCAACGGCTTTGGAGAATCTGCCGCATCTTCGACAAGATTTAGGGCCACTTTACTATTCGTGGGTAGATCCGAAAAGCGGGAATGCCGTTGTCCTAGTGGTGGCAACAAGTTGGGGACCAGGCTTTGTTACTGCCGGTTTGGTGTGGCTGCTGGTGGGTGCTTGCGGAGTTGTGGCCTTCGTTGGCCGGATTCGAAGCAAATTGGTGGGAAGTCTTCGCCGGTGGCCTTTATTGTGGCTTGCGGCTTTCGGCCTAGCGTGGTGGCTGTGGCTTCAACCGAGCATCATCGGTTTCTTGGTGATGCTTGGCGCAGCCATTGCCGGAGTTGTCACTCGCGGGTATATGCTGGCGGTGGCAAGGTAGCCAACTCCAGGTTTAGGGTTAGCCAAGGGTTAGGCGAGTTTAAAGTCAAGCCCGCTATTCGGACGGGATAAATAGCCTATTGTGTAAGGTCGCGATGTTTGGTTCCGGGGCTCCTGCCTGTGAGGGGCCGGTGGTCTGAGCTAACCGGTTGCTTCGGCGGGCACATTCAGGCGCCCGGCTTGAAAGCTGGGGAAAACCGCGGCTCGGCCTAACCGAAGGCATCCTTCCACGATAAGATTAAGGAGGATGTGGTTAAAGTGGTCGCTTAAGATGTGCTACCGGGTGGACAGAAAAGACTTAAGCAACTTATGTACTTGGGGATCGTTGAGACTTTCCAGGGATTTTTGATGAAGCGGGGACATGCGGTGGAAACAACGATCGCAGTCATGGGCGACCGACGATGAGTGACGGTGGGGATGAACCAGTGTCAAATTACGAGGACGCGGCCCAAAAGTATCTCGCTGCGATTGTCGAGCGCATCGTCACCCATTTCGATCCGGAGAAGGTTATTCTTTTCGGCTCTCGGGCCCGGGGGGACGCCCAGCACGATAGTGATTTTGATCTTCTTGTGGTTATGAGCTTTGCTGGTTCGGCACGGGAAGTTCGTGTTGCAATACGCCGACTTTTGGCAGATTTGCCTTTCGCCAAGGACGTTTTCGTCACAACGCCCGAGGATTTTGCCTGGCGGCAACACGTGATAGGCACACTGGAATACCCGGCAGCCCAAGAGGGTAAAGTTCTCTATGCGCGACCATCCAAAAGCTTTTCAGGTGGCCCGCGAGTGGGTTCAGAAGGCGGAGAATGATCTTAAGACGGCTACCCACGTGCTTACCCTTGGGGAGGAGGCACCCACAGACACGATTTGCTTTCACTGTCAACAGGCAGTGGAAAAGTATCTAAAGGCTCTTTTGATCGTCCGGGGAATCAAGTTTCCGCGAATTCACGACATCGAAAGATTGGTGCGGTTTTTGCCGGTTGCTGACCGGCCTCAGATGACCGTGGAAGAGCAGGGAGCTTTGACGGACTATGCCACTCAGACCCGCTATCCCGGAAATTACGAACCAATCACCCTTGAGGAAGCCACTTTGGCTGTGAAGCTGGCTTGGCGGGTCCGCGATCAAATTAGGCAACACTTGCCGCCGGAAGTTCTGCAGCCGATCAAGCCGGTGTGAGCTTGTACCAAAACGGTCGGTGAATCGTCCTGACATTTTTGACGCTGCTGCCGGTTCAAGTGCTGGTCACGCGCTAAGGTTCCGTTTTTTGCGGGGAAATTGAAGGAAAAGGCAAAACAGATGAGGCCCTTCCACTCGCGAATTGCGGAACGACGGCTGTCTCCGGGCTAGCTCGAATTGTGGGACGTACCGAGGTGGTCTTCCTTCGGCGACTAAGGCGACCAGGCGGAAAATACCGGTTGATGCTCCAGATGGGCTTTCCAAACAGCCTTGCCCACGAGTAACCGGGAGGAGGTTATTCGGGGGCACCGACGTGGATGAGGCAAGCGCCTTCGCAGTGCGTAGTAAACGCCGGGCTACCATTAGGGTAGTCCTTTATCCCTGTGAAGTTTCCGGAGACAGGGACAGCAAAAGTCGACCATCTCTTGTGGGCGTTCGGTTGGTAGGAGGCCCCAGCATGAACCTGTGGAATGGTTTTCGTCGGCAACAGGCACCAGGGACGGGACGTCTTGCTGTGCAGCTTACGGAAGGGGAGGGGTTTACCTATCCACTTTACTTTTACGTTCCCAGCCTTACCCAAGATGGGAGGTTTCTGGTTTACCATCGTGCTGCGGGAGGCGAAGTGCAGTTGTGGCGGCTTGATTTAGCTACGGGCGAAAGTCGCCAGCTTACGTTTGCCTCATGGCCGGACACTCAATGGCGCCCATGGTGTACTGATGCGGGGCGCGGCGTGCTTGATCATCGCAGTGTGCTCAACCTATCGCGGGGCGAGGTGATATACTTTGACGGTCCTCATGTTCATGCCGTCAATATTCTGACATTTGAGGATCGCTTACTTTTCAGCCTCCCGCCCATGCGCGAGGCCTACGGTCAAAATTGCTGCACGCCGAGCGGCCGCTACTTTGTGTACATTCATACACCTCAGGGCGCAATTTGGGGCAAGCCTTGCCGTGGTGCGGCGCTTGAAATGTACGACTTCGACACGGGAGCCATTCAGCGACTTGCCACCATCGATAGCGCTATCTTTCATGTAACTGCTTATGATGAACAACATTTCGTTGTTACGCACCCTGCTGACCACCCGGGCATGCTATTTGTCCACGCCGATACGGGTCGGGTAGAGTTGTTGCGGGACAATGATCCAGGGGCTGTGGGGCATCCCATACATTGTCAGGTCACCGAGCTCGGCATAGTTTATGAAGTGCCCGAAATTCATGCTGCGGGTCTTTACGACCCTTTCCGCCATGCCCGGTTTGAATTCAGTTTAGCTCCGGAAATGAAGTACGTTCACACAGGGCGGGATCCACTGGGAATAATGTGGTTTTTTGAAAGTTCTACCGGGCCGGACCGCTTCGAGCATCATCGATTGTTCTTCTTACAGCGATTGAAAAGCGATGGAACCGGTCAATGGTTGGAACTCACAGGCGACTGGCCTACTTTTGGGGCTGGGCAAAAGGCCCATTTCCACCCGCAACTGACGCCTGATCGCAAGTGGATACTTTTCACCGCAGGGGACGACAGAAGTCGCACTAATCACATCTGGCTTCTCGATGTGTCAGACCTTTCTCCTACCGAGGGAATTAACCGCGATCTCCTTCATCCGGCGGGAGCCAACGACCGCACGAAACTTCCTCCCCGGACGGGGACGTGAGGGACTTTTCTTGCAATTAATAGGGTCTTAAAGCGCGCACAGTAGGGACGGAAGTTGACCAACGATTTGATCCCATGCGTCTGATTTGATCGGGTGCGGCGAAGCTCCGGCGCGCGTCGCACGGCACGCGGGTGACCGGCACTCTCACTTAGCTTCGCGCTAGCTTGACGCCCTGAGGGAAAGGAGCTTAGAAGTCGGGAAAACCCCCGCCAGATAGTCTCACATGCTCCAACCTCCGCCGGTTGTAGACGAGATCTATCTCCTGCCCGTCAAAGCTTGCTTCTTACCTGCCACGTTTTCCGACCGGCGCCAAATAGATCACAAACTCGTCTTCGCCATCCACGCGGAGGAGCCTGTCCATTTTTTCCTGATGGTAAGCGGCGACCGCGCAGGTGCCAGCCTCGATTGCTTCACAGGCTAGATAGAGGTTTTGGCATACATGTCCGGCGTCCAATGCGATCGCTTTGTGTGCGGCCAGGTGATAACGCCATTCTGCCCGGTAAGGAATAGTCGTCCACACAAAGACGACAGCGGCCTCGCCAACAAAACGTTGGTTCAGCACGGCATCGATCAACTTGCTGCGGAGGTCAGGCTCCGAGAATTCCCATAGAAGCTGGTGCTCCACGGGGAGATAGCGGTATACACCTTCTTCCAGGTCGGTAATTCGAAAGACCACAAGGTAGGTCTCAATCGCGTGGCGCGCCCCGGCCGAGGGCACGGTTCGGAGCGCAGTCCCAGAGTTGAGCCGGGCTCTTATGCCTTGGGTGGCCCAGAGAAGGAATGAAAGCTCTTCCAGGGTGAGAGGGTCGCGGGTGTACTCGCGCCGGCTTTCGCGGCGAGCAATTGCCGCCTCGAGCGCGACGCTTCGTATAGCCGGCCATTTTCCCGGAGGTACCAAATCCAGCCGTTTCGCATTGGGATCAAAAGGTTTCTCAAGCGGCGGCGGCGCGTATCCCCGAGCCTGGGGCGTTTGGGAAAAATCAATCTCCTGCCTGATGGAATCTTTGAGGAAATAGCGAAAGTGGGCAACTTGGAAATTGTGCGGTGGTTTGCTTGACATAGCCCTGTCTTCCTGTCGGAGATAAAACCGCTCTACTCTTTGCAAAATGATTCACTCGCGAGGCTTCCGAAGGATTGTTCTTCGGAAAAGCCCCTTCTTCGGCGGAGAGAGCTCGGCCCTGAATCTCCACAGAGCCAAACTAGTCAGCTAACAATTATCGCGGCCGATGCTTCTCAAAATCAGGTATGAGTCAGTTGCGCTTAATTATCCTGTTTTCGGATGGTTCGTCGAGCTTCATAGCGCGGGAGGTCCTGACTTGCAGTAGGGCAATAATCCTCTTGTACGCAGCAAGTTTCACGCATCAAGCTTGACGGCGCGGGAGGTGCTGTCCGAGGAGCGACACCCTACCCCTCGTACGGAACTTTCTGGTTTATTTGGACCTCTTTTGTCGAGCTTCCGCCCACACACTCACGGGGGCTGAGGTCTCGGGAAGATACCAGGAGAGCTAGAAATAAATCGGGACGGAAGATTTGGTAGACGGAAATGAGTCGCAACCGAAGGTTCGGTGCTAAATTCACGTGGGTATGGTATTAATGACTCGCGCTCCCCATGATTATCGTGAGAAGGTGGAATTCGTTTATTCGAGATTACCACGTGACCCTACCTTATCTGTTTTAACATGGCCGAAAGGCTACCAGGGAAATCGATTTGGTATAGTGGTGATGCTCGTCTTAGGCGCCAAGTCAACAACCAGGCGGTATATCTTTCGCACGAAAAATGACGAAATTTTAATTTTATCCCTCAAAAGGGGGGATGCGGCTTGCGCTCCAAGTCTTCACTTTGCTTTGAATTCGCTTCGCGGTATAGGGTCTCCTTACTTCACATTCGCTGCGAAGGAGAGGGAAATTGCGAGGTGCCGACCGAAGATGTTTTCACGCCAAGAACCGAGTTTGAGTTCTTTCTGTCTGTGGCCCACGCGGCTACTCACCATGGTATTCGGACGGGGTGGCCCGGTGAATTGCCGCTTTTGTCCGGGGATTCTCTGGCCGCGTTTAGGTACGGTTTATTCCCATGCCATTCCAGAGAAATGGTGGCAGGATACTGCTCCTCCGGCTCGGGATTGGCGATGTGTCGGCGGTCACCAGAATGGCCGAAATTGCAGCTCCGACTCCTAATTAAGAGAGTGGCTGCGCTGATCAGGAGACGTGAAGTCTCTCTGCTTTTTATGCACATTTTTACGCCCAAGGTTCGGATTTGTAATCCGTCGCGTTGGTAGTGGGCGAAATTTGCCATTGCCTTTCATGAGTGTGGTTTGGAAAATGCGGCGGCAAGGGCCATTCAACTGCTGGCGGAGTGTGGAACTCTCCACACCCCGAGTCCAACCCAGGCTGTGAGCTTAAGACGGCCGTGTGCCGCTGCAAGGAGGGGGTTTTTGGCTTACCGATCTTCACTCTTCCCGGATTCTTTCTCAGGCGGAGAGAGGCAGGTCAGAACGACTTTTTCCTTTTGGGCGTTGACTTTCATAACGGTTGAATTCTGGACCAAAAACACGAAACATCCGACCGGCCATTTGTAATTTTGATCGGGTCGGAATTTTTCTGGATGATCAGAGGCTCTTTTTGTTACAGGGATCCGAGTATGGCAAGGTGGCTTGAGTGGCTGCGGTGGCGTGGAGAAATCCTAGCCTTTGGGCGCATTCCCCGCCTACTTAATTTACTTAAAAAGAAAGGCCTCTCCGGT
This sequence comes from uncultured Thermoguttaceae bacterium, assembly GCA_938084835.1. GTDB lineage: Bacteria > Planctomycetota > Planctomycetia > Pirellulales > Thermoguttaceae > DTLM01. The sequence continues at coordinate 66,935 of CALKER010000015.1, read as the reverse complement.
CTATCGGAAGCGATCTATTTTAGGTTTCATCATCCGCTCCGGCGGTCCCCGTTGGTCGGCCGGTCATACCTTGTGGTGGAGAACGTTAACGGCTTTTCCATGTTTGTGGATCGCGCCGACCGCGGTATTGCTCAGGAGCTACGATTTTTTCGTACCCATGAACCTTTGGCAAGCCAACTGTTATCCGGCTTAGTGAAACCGGGCGACTGCGTGCTCGATATCGGAGCCAATATCGGGTATTACACCCTTCTTCTTGCACGCCTTGTGGGGCCGAGCGGTGAAATCTTGGCGGCAGAACCACATCCGGGGAATTTCCGTCTGCTGTGCCATAATATCTGGCTGAATCAAGTGACAAATGTGCGATTGGTTCAAGCGGCGCTCTCTGATCGGGAGGGGATGGCCGCGCTTTACCTTTCTGCAGCTTCCAATTGGCACACGCTTGCTGAGGAATCCCAAACTGGTGGCAAAAAGGTTGTAGTCCCGACGGTTACGGTGGATAAACTTCGCGAGCTTTGGGGCAGGCGGGTTTCCTTCCTGCGGATGGATACCGAAGGTTATGAGGGACACATCTTACGCGGGGCAGAGCGGACCCTTCGAGAAGATCGGCCAAATATTGTTATTGAAGTGCACCCTGCCTTTCTTGGTCTGGCCGGAGGGCCCTCGTTACTTCAGCAACTTCTGCATAGTGGATATGAGGCTAAGTTTCTTGTGTTGCGCTCGCAAGATCTGGCGTGGCGACCGCATCGTCATACTGTTTACGAATTTCCCCTTAAATACCTGTTGCTTCTTCCCGACCTTTTCCGCACACGCGAGGCGTTTACGCTCTTCCTGCAACCAGTGGAAAAGATAGAGCAGGAAAGCGTTTTGATGCTTCCGAATCATGTTTTGGGCTTTAAACAGAGTGATACGGCCGAGGAAAAACTCTGGGCAGCCTAAGCCTGGGTGGAGGAAACGATATTTCTTTCGACATGTTGACTTATTTCGATGCAAAAGTTTTTCGTTCTTTGCCCAACACTGGGTCAATCACGTTCTGTTGCGGGTGAGATTCCCCAGAGCTTGGCGGGTTCGAAGTATGCAATCAGAGGGGCGGTCAGTCGGAAGTCAATCGCAGAGGTATTCCTTTCGCCTGAAGGACAATGCCTACTCGCGTCGTCAACTCGGACGGTTGTCGCAACTTTACTTCCACCGCCGCGCCTTGGGGTAAACTTTTTAGGAGTCGCAATCGCGCTTCCGGGCCTGCGACCTGAGAGACCGTGATTTCTGGCAGGTTTTCATACGGTGGACAAAAAGGCACATGGGCCCACGCTTGGAGAGAGCCCGGGGCAAGTTCCACCCAAAGCTTCGCAAGGATTCTTTCCTGCCCGTCGGCGAGCTTTTCCCGCAGGATTGTTTGAACCGTTTGAATGGAAGGTTTGTCGTGATGATCTTCTTGGGTGAAGCGTTTACGGAAAGGCCGCTGAAAATTTCTGGGAAGTCGCACAGAGCCTCTTTGTTTAACGAACCAGCGCTGTAAAGGCTGGGTGTAGTTTTTAAACGAACGTCCCCATGTGTCTCGGACGGCCCAAGGCGGCGTGTTGGACTTGGCAATCACCCCGCCACCCTGGTGGAAACAGATAAGTGCGGGGAAACTCTTACGCGACCGGTAGGCGAGATATTGCCCAGCATGAATCATAAGTATGATTCCAAGAGCTAGAAGTCCTAATCCAAGACCGAGAGTTTTGAACGCAAACGATACGAGCGCGACAAATGGCGCGAGAAGTAGGAGAGCGTAAACAACTTGCTGGACAAACGCCCCGTTTTTACCCCGCCTAAAGCACACAGCGCCTACTTCCCCGCCTTGTGCGGTGTTTCGAAGTGTCGGAGCGTTCCCTAATGTTGACGAAGCCATCTTTCCGACTTGGGCTCGGCGCTTTTGTGTTAATGCATCGTTTAACCCCTGATATCCTCCGGCATGGTGCTGGGGCGTGCGGGAAAACCGAAGCAATTCCAAAATCCAAAGCCAACTTGCCGGGAGGCAAAGTACGATAGTGGCTAAGGTACCTGCGAGAGGTCCCGGCCTAATCCTGTTTTGTTCTGCGGAGAGAGTCAACACGCCCGCAAGTAATCCGCAAAGTATGAAAACGAAGATGGAGACTGGGCAGAAAAGCCCCTTGCCTTTGTGGGAATCATGGCTTGGGTTGCCGATCGAAGTTGTCCTTGGCGTATACCGCACCATTGTGGAGGAACCTTGCCATGTGAAGGGGGTTCTATTACGGCTTGCGGAGCGGATTAATGTGTTAAAAAGGCTATAATGAGCCTCCTAACGTTGTGCTTTTTAGATAGCGATCGAGGCCAGGCCATTCCCAGGCCGTGGCCGCCGGGTTCCAACATTGAATGATGACCCTTTCCAGATCGTGTCGCTTGACGGGCAGGTTGGCCAGGAAGTCCGTGTGCGAACGACAAGCTCGCCATTGGGGCTGCCGCGGAGGCATTTTTAGCACTCGGCCAATAAGCTCCAAAGGGAAGGCATAAAGGATCGAGCCATGATACAACAAGGAGCGGCGTTTCCGCCGAATGCTTTGGCCGGCAATCTTACGCTCGCCCCACGCCAAGTCACTTATACCACGCCGGGCAATCCCAGGGACAAGTAAGTTTAAAGTTTCCGCCATTCGCGTAAGAACCCATTGGTGGGCATCTTCCGGTAAACGAAGCCAGGGGCGTTGTTCCAGAGACAGGAAGAGACTGTACATCAAGCAACCCGGGCCCCCTACCACAGCGCAGCCTCCACTTGGCCGGCGGAGAATAGCAATACCGGCAGCCTCGCAAGCTTCTCTGTTTACCTCCCGTTCCACCTCACACGATGCCCCTAAAATCACGGCATAATCTGTGGGCTCCCAAAGGCGTAGAATCTCTTGGCCTTCGCCCTCGGTCTCCAAGTAGTCAAGAAGAGCCATCTCGCGGGCGAGCTCTTCTGCCGTCGTTGCGGATGGTAACTGAAGGAGGATCACAGATCGAAACTATTCCCCTCGCACCTTCACAGTGACGATTTTATCCTTTCCCCTCTGGGGGTTCGCCGTCCTAGGCGTCTTCAACACTCTTTGTCCTCAATTTTGAAAACACTTCTAAGATTGTGACTCCAAGGGTATCGGCATAACAGACGAACGACAGTTTTACTTGCCCCAGTCACATGTCCACAAACTTGCCCAAGGATTCCTTGATGCCACTTTTTTCTTACGGATCACGATCCTTTTAAGTGACGCTATCGAATTTTTTCGGCGGTGTCGAGCCCTTGGTTTTTTTCGCGGTGGGCAATTGTACCACATCGTAATATTTTCCCCACAAGGATGGCTGGTTGGACCTTCTCTTTGCGATTCCTCCCACAAGGGACCACCGCAACAAGCTCCCAATTGAAAGGTAGCGGCGGCCCATAGAGCACGCTACCACCGGAAGTTTCCAGGATGAAAACGAGATCACTTCCTTCGGCAACTTGCTCCTGCCGGGTGGTATCTACGTTGCCAAGGTGATAGGAAAAAGCACCCGATCTAACGACAGAGTTCGAGCCACTGTTTAGCTTTCTTCTCGGCCCAACGAGAATGCCTTCAACGCAAAAGTACGTGACATCGGGGGAAATCTTGTCGGCAGTTTGCGGCAAAGGAAGTAAACGAATAGGAAGGCCGTAATAATAGCGAAATCGGTGGAAGACAGGCCCAAAGCTCACAAGTTTTTCCGGCTGAGGAAGACTCTGTTTGATCATTGCAATCTGTGGACTAGGATCATGAGCTGCTGCCACTCGGGTGGCGTAGACGAAATTGGTGAAGCTCCATCCCACAAGAAGCATGATGGCCAGAAGTGTCAACGCTAACTCCTGCTCCCTTAGGTATGGTGAGCGATTAGCCTCGGCGCAGTTTTTCCTATTTTCGAGGTACTCCCTCAGAAGCCAAAATCCTGCCGTCAAAGCTACCAAGAATGCAACGGTTCGGACGTCCCAACCAAGTGGGAAAGGAAACCAGTGGGCGAAGGGGATTGCCAGGATCGCAAAGCCGGCGAAAGATCCTGCGGCAAACCCTACCGTGTTCACAAAGTAAGTCCACAATTTCGCCAGCGAAGCATTTTCTCCTCGTGCCACATAAAGTATCGTTAGCCCACAGAAGATGGCTGCCGCGGGATACAAGGGAAGGAAATAGCGGTTGCGGGCATCAGGGACGAGCCAGACCATCGGGAAGGTCACGAGGAGGGCGAGTGCCCACCTTATGGCCAGGGACCGATGCTTGGGATCCAGCTGGTTCCAATAGCGCGGACTCACGTATACCGCCAACAGCGGAGTCCAAGGCAACCAACATCCGAGGGTCTCGATTGGCCGAAGAGCCAAATGAGCCCAAAAGTGATGGTGCTGCAGCCGGGATTGAATCTGTCCAAACCAGATTTGCCAAGCATGCTCGGGGCTGGTGGCCAAAAGATACGCAACTGTCCATGCCGCCGTGACGGCTCCGAGACTTAGGCCCGCTGACACCATTGCAGCGGAATAACGCCTGGTTAAACTTCCTTTCCACCATTGGAGGATTGACCAAATCAGGACCACGGCGGAAAACCACACGGGTCCTTGGGCTCCTTTTGTTAGGCCGGACAAACCAGCCAAAATGCCGGAAAGAATTCCCCAAGCCGGGGACTTTCCACCGTTGATGAAGGCATCCCAGCTGAGGAGCGCCCCTCCCAGAAGTAGCGCAAAAAGAGCGTCTGTTTCCCCAAGGCCACCTATTTCCATGACCTGGCCCGAGGTCGCGTAGAAACCTGCCGCGGCCACGGCAGCAACTCGGCCGAGACTGTGACGGACGTACCAGTAAATTCCAAGCACCAATAAGAAGGTGGCCAACACACTGGGAAGCCGAATTGTCCACACGTCCCAACTTTTACGAAACCATGCGAAGGCGGCAATCACCCAGTTTTGCAGGGGAGGCCGGCTGCAATATACCTGCCCCTGTTGACGCGGAACAATGAAATCGCCGCTAAGTACCATTTCCCGGGCAACCTCGGCCCGACGCGGTTCCTCCCCGCATAGGGGGAGTTCCGCCAAGCGGCTCGCGTAGATCACCCACACCACCAGCGCGAGAAGGATGATATCGAGCGGCCAGGTCACCGCAGGAAGCCGTTTCGCTCGGTGGCTTTCTGCCAGCCATTTGCCTCGGACCGGAACTGTTATTTCAAACGTGACCGGATCGTGGGTTTTTTGCGGCAATCCGTCCATGGAAGTCGGAAGCGTCGGCTTTCAGAATTCTGTGGTTGGAGTGGCGATTGACTGCTTGGGGTTCCTTAGCATTGCCGGTTCCGAGGATGCGCCTCTACGAATCGGCACTGTCGCCATGTTTGTCGCGCGGAGTATCAACGATGAACACATTTGCATGGTGCATTCAACGATACGAGGCTTTTCTCGAAGACCGGCCGAGCCGTTTTTTGCTTAGCTAGTAATACTTCAGCCTGAGTCGTAAGCTCGGCTTGAGTTTCTTGTTGTTTTCCCAGCGCTGAGCTCAGGTGTAGAGCTGAACACACCTGGGCCCACACCTTTACGGGTGATATTTTTGCCGCGTAATTCCGCGCCAGAGAATGAGGAGCGAGCTCCTCGGGCCCAGAGGAGACATCCAATTACCAGCCCACCTGCACCTGCCACGCAGAGAATTGTCAAAAGCAAATGAGTTCCCGGTAGAGTCTGCCAAATGAATGCGAGGCTTATGCCACAACTTAATAATGCCAGTCCCCCTGCCATCCAGAGAATACCACCAACGGTGAAAGCGCTTTTGCGGGTGCTGATCCGGTCCGGTTCGCCCTCCTTCAGGGGGCAGGTGTTGTGTTTGTCTATCCAATGAGGTGCCGGAAAGGAGTGAGCCCGATGTCGATGCCGCTGGGGGAGCGAATCATCGCTTCCAACTGCGTTGTGCAGCTGTTTTTCCACTAGTTCATCCGATTCATCGGGGGACGGGTCGGGCCCGGCTCGGGGAGAGGAAGTTACCCCTCGCATGAGATGCTTACAAAATTGGATGCCTTTTGAAAGCTGATGGAGCTTTTCACGGAGCTGACCTTCGTTAACAGATGCCTCTGACACCTCAGCTACAAATTTTGCTAGCTCGGGAAAGGCCTCGATCACCTCCGATATTGCCCCGCAATTTTGAGGGGCGAAGTGATAAGAATGCGCGTTCGGTGAATTGGAAATCTCGTTCAGCCGAACTTCGGGTAGCTCGGATGATTTCAAGCCGGATTCAAATATGGTTTTCCAGGGCGAGTTCATAGCAAGTTTCGAAAATTCTTTCTCGTTTTCGGCGGCTGCCCGAATCGTTGGGGAAGAGGTACTTCAACTTTGGCGTACCTTTTCGCGTCGGGCTGGGAGATTGTACAAGGCCTTTACAAAAATTGAGACTCGGAGGTGAAGACCTTAAGAATGACGCTGTTTTTACTCCGATTCGCCCGTTGTCTCGTTGCTACTTGACAGTTTTAAGGCGCACGGCGACCTGAAAATTGGTGGTTTTGAAATAGAGTGGCGGTGCTGGATAGATTAAGTGGTCCTATATCCCGATGATCCATAAGTTCCCACCGCTTACTGAAACCCCGAAAACTGTGTTAGAGTGATGCAGAGCGCGAAAATCATAATTACCACTCTGGTATGCCTTCTATCCAGATGCTTTTTGGAAATTGCCTATTCTTCGAAAGTTTTCTCGGTGCACTAGCCTCCCTATTCTTTAGATCCTACGTATTCCTAACCGTCAGTGGGAAGATTCTCGGTAGGAAGATTCTGCGAGTTTGGAAATCGGTGGGTAAACTCATTGCGGGGATTTTTATGGGGAGAATGAACGAAAATCAGCAATACGTCCCCGCCACTCAATTGAAGGGGTATCGCGAGTCACCCCAAATTCGCGAATTGGGGTGGGCAGCCGGTAGTGGCGCCTGAGGTGGCTTTTTGCGGCTCACGCTTCACTTTATGGGTTAGCGATCCCGAGATAAGCCAGAACCAGAGTGGCTTTCAGGCAGTGCGGTAGGCCACCCGCCCCACCATTGTTTCTGGATGGTGGGCGGATCCTGACTCTCACATTAAGTTTTTGCAATTTTCCGATTTGCGCGGCGCACAAAAAAAGCGAGCAAAGATAGTTTTTGCTCGCAGGTAGGATCTCGGAGATTAACTGCTTACCGCAAGAGTTTGCCAAAACTCTCCTAGGACTTGTGGCAAAATCCGATAAGCTCCGAACCGGCTTTCAACCAGAATTCACGCCCAACGATTGCCACTCCCGACTGCCCGATTCCGACCCCACGAGGCAGACACAACTCCTACACAGCCAGATTTGCGTAACTCGTAAACTTGAGGAGTCTCTTAACGTGTATCGGCATATACTCCACAACACGTGGTGTAACGCCGATACTACCACCCGGCAAAATCATTCGATGTACCTTGCTTCCTAAGTTTTCCTTATCCAATTAGAAATTATTTCCCCTTGCTAACCGGGGCACGCTACGAAGCGCATCCGGGAGTTGACAACGAGTTTGCGAGAAAACTTCCAGTTGGTTTACGGCCAACAAAAACACCATTCGCCCGGATCTTTTTCAGGGCCCGTCGATATGTATCGCCTGGTTTCCCATTACAGAGACCAACATTCCGAAGCCAAGCAGTCATGAGCTTCTTGTGCTCAGTTTTGGTCTTCTGCCTCGGATTGTTGCGTTTGGGGTTGCTCGTCGGTTTGTGTCTCGGCCTCATCAGCCGGGGCGGCTTGTGATTCTGCTTCGGCCGGCTGCCCCGCGGGCATTGCCTCCTGGGCAGCTTCTGGTTGGGCTTCGGCTGGCTTTTCCTCTGCGGCCTCCTGTGAGGGCATAGCTGGTTCTTCCTGGGCTGGTGGGGCTAGTTCTACCACCCCAGGTGGAGTGACGGTCGGCAGCTCAGTTTCTGGCTCGGTGCGTTGTTCCTCAGTTTGCTCTTGAGCCATTTCCTGAGCTGGTTCTTCCTGCACACCAAAATCCGGTACTTCTGCCGCGGGCTGAGTGCTCACCGGAGCCGGCTGGTTCAACGAAACACTCGGGGAGGGCGGTGGTGCTACGGGTTGTTTTCCGGTGGTCGTTTCACCCGTCTTTCCGCATCCTACCAGAATTGCCGCCGCAAAAACCAGAAGAAACCCAAATACAGATCGCTGCATTAGATCCTCCCTCCGTTTGTACTTAACTGTGTCATTTACAACCGACCTAGGTCCCCATTTTTGTCAGGTTTAGGGACGCAATAATCTACCCTCATCCTCGGGGCCTAACAACAGTCTGGTTTTCCTTGTCTTGACGCTTCTGCGCGCTTGCGCTCCTTCGCGCAGGAGTAGTTCGAATACTAGGGCGGAACCGCGGTGTAATGTTAAAGACAAGCCTCAAACCTCATTTTATTTCACTTCTAAGATTTTGCAACTAGGCCGAGTTGGCATTTCGCGTGCCTCCCGAGCCGGTAATGGAATGTGTGGAAGCGCCGGAAACAGGCCTCACATTCTCCGACGTGCTCAAATCTGTGAACCTTTGTCGCATAAGAGAAAAACCTCAGCGCCTGGAGCCATGCAAACCCTACGGCCATCAGTTGACAGTAGGCGACACGTCGAGCCCGCGGCTTGCGGTCCTCGATAGGGTCGGATCTCAGCCCTTAATCGGGTTACGCGAAACGGGGGTATAGGGTTCGTTTTGGGGTAAGATTTGAAAGGTTCTGTAGAAGCCCGAGGAGCCAGGCCGGTCCGTCCGAGATTCAGAAGTTAGAGCAAAAAGCTGTGACATTGGGGATTAATTCCCGGCCCTGGTGCATCACAGCTTACCAATACGCTCAAAGGACCGCGAAACGCCAGACCCGGGGTTTTCGCTCAAAGCTTTTGCCAAATGCCGATTTCGTGTGCCATGCCTGCGCCGGGAATCCGTCCCTCTAAACGGGAATAGATCCCTCTAAAACTGCACTTGTTCACTGGTTAACGGCTGCACTTTCGCACTAAACCATGCCAAATCCGGCCCAAATTGCCGAAAATTCTTAATTTTCGGTTATCACAAGCGCGACTTCTTTGCGGTTTTAGGGCCCAAACACCCACAACGATTGAGTTTCAGCTTTTCGATTATCACACAGTGGATGCTTGAGTAGCTGACACGGAGGTATGGTCGATACGATACCTTTTAGCGGGCGGTTGGATATTTTCGTTGGGCTAGCGGGTTGAAACAGACCGATAATGGGCAGGGCAAGTTTGCGGTCGATCGCGCCGATTGAAATAGCCTTTGAGAATGATCGCTTTGGTTACATATATAGTGATCTTGGAAATTAATTGCTTTGCACAACTAGGCTTTTTAACAACTTCTTTTCAAATAACGTAACCATGTTAATCGATAAAGTGAATAATTTGGAAGCGCTTAGTCGGTCCAATCCCATTATTGGTGAATCGCAGTTTTTCCGCGCGTGGGAGCCCGTGCGAATTTTCGTCGAGGGGCGGCTTTTCCGGCTTTATTTGGTCCGGCCCGCACAACAGTCGGCGACTGCCCCGCCGGGTTACGTGCTGAAGACGCCGAAAGCCACGGCAGAGCAAAGTATCGCGCGGATTTTCTTGGCTCGCGAGGTGGAGGTCTCTCAGTGTGTGGTTCACCCTCGGATCATTTCCATCCTTGCTTGGCACTTGGGAGAGCCCGCGGCTTACGTGGTGATGCCGTATTTGCCTGGGCAAGCGTTGCCAGAATTGATCCGACGTGGACGTCTTACGCTTGAAACAACCTTGGGCATAGCCCGTCAAATAGCCGAGGGGCTTGTCGCTTTGGACGAAGCGGGCTGGTGGCATGGCGATCTTAAGCCCAGCAATGTGCACGTGGGGATCGGCCGACAAGTGACGCTTCTTGATTTGGGGTTTGCACGTCGGCCCGGAGAACAAGGCGATCACCCAAACGGCCCGTGGGGGTGCACGCCCCTTTATCTGGCCCCAGAGCTTTTGAGCTCGCGCGGGCTTGGGGATATTCGTAGCGATTTGTACAGCTTGGGGGTAGTCATGTATGAAATGTTGACCGGCGGTCCGCCCTATGCTTTTGGGAGTCCCGAGGACCTCAGCTCTTTGCGCGCCACTATTGAAGTCCCGCCATTACGGATGATTCGGAACGATGTCCCCGTGCGGTTGGAACAGTTTATTCGTAAATTGCTTTCTAAGAACCCCTTAAGGCGGCCGCAACGGGCGCGCGAGGTTTTAGAAGAACTCATCGACTTTGAAGTGCAGGCCATATGTCAAGTCAGTTCAAGTGGTTGGCGGCGGCACTGGAACATGATCGTGTCAAGGTCACGAAGAGACGCTGACGGACTTTCCGCCGGATCCTCCTCTGTTCAAGTATCTGTCAGGCCATAGAACTGCATCGCGTTGTCGTGGAAGAGTTTTCGTTTTAGCTCGGGGGAGCAATCGGCCACGACCTGGTGCAGGGCTTCAACCCATTGCCGCAGGGTGGCCGTGAGGAGGCAAACGGGCCAATCGCTCCCGAACATTACCCGGTCTTCTCCAAAAACGTCGATACAAATGTGTACGACTGGTGCCAAGTCCTGTGGCACCCACCTCTCCGCGGGTGCTCGAGCAATGATACCGGAGATCTTACAAACCACATGGGGGTGTCGGCCAAGCCGCTCGAGTGCCTCTCGCCATTCTGCCGGAGAATGTTGGGGCGCGCGATCGATCTTCGCTTGTCGCATGCGACTCGGGCTCATAAAGGCTACAGGATCGGCATTGCCGCAGTGGTCGAGCACGAATTTTGTATTTGGGCAGCGGCTTACCAGTCGCTCGGCCAAATCAAGCCGGGTAGGAGGGAGGCATAAGTCGAAACACAGGCCCAGCTCGCCGAGGGTCTGAATGCCCCGGATAAATTCCGCTTTATCCCAAAGGTCTGGTTGATCGCCAGGTAGTATGTGGCGCACACCCTTGATGTAGGGTGATTTTGCCAGGGTACGGATGTACCGCTCAAAATCGGGTGATGCAGGGCGACCGCCAATCACCGCTGCCACCGTGGGACCAGTTTTGGCGGCGCAGAGCTCGATCACAAGCTCCGCCTCTTCTCGCAGTTGGGACTCCTCGACGGCAACCTCCATGTACACGGCTTTTTCTAACGGCAAGCCGGCTACTGCCTCCAAATATTCTGCCAATAGAAAGGAGCGGCTAAGTTTCGGGGCTCCGGCTAGCCAAGGCAAACGTAAACGCGAGAGGTCCCAAAGATGCTGATGCGTGTCAATAATGGGAATAGTTAAGGCCGTTGTATCGCGCGATGAAGGGATCGTTTGATCCTGGGCGACTCCCGTTCTCCTTTGATTAAAGAGCGCGACGTTGGCCCCCAATGCGGCCCGTAACCACGCAGAAAACAACACTTGCAGGAATGTGCGGCGCTTGTGTCCCATGAAAGCGCATCTCCTTCTCGTTTTGACCGCCGATATATCGTTCATTCTGGCTGATAAATTTTTCACCCAAGCAAGGCAACCAAAAGTTCTGGGTCCACGCCGGTCCCCGTCGATACCTTTCTTAATCGCCCTTGCCGGCTGAAAACGTTCGCGGATGCCTGATCCTGAGACACTAGGGAAGTCAGTTGGTGGGGCATCCGTCCCGTAAGGTCACGTACCTCCGTGTCGGGTGCCCAACAATTCCAAGCCCATCTTTGGCTTTGTCTGATCAATTGCCAATGCTGCGCTTTTCTGGGGTAACTGGCTGATTTTTAGTCAGGAAGCAAACCTACGGAGCACTCCTTCCGCCGATGGCGACCAGCAAGGCTTGGCGAGAGTGGTCATTTCCCGCTTAGTGCACGTTGATCCCCTTCGGATTTACTAAGTTTCGCATTGATAATGATTCGCATTGATAATGATTTGTGATCACGACCACAAGCAAGTCTAATGCATTCTTTTGGGAGTTTGAAACAGTCACATAAAGTCACTTAAGGGGCTTTTAGACGAGTGTCAAAGGAGGAGGTCGCATTTTTCGCTTTGCGAGCTCAGAAATACGATGTGTGGAAGTGGAGATCATGGGGTCCTCTGCTGGTGGGTCGCGCCTTCAACTTAGTGGGAACTCGGGAAATTTGTAGAAATCAGGCATGGGAATTGCAGCTCGTCAGGAACACCAGGCTCGTATTGGCAGGGAGCTGCGAAAGGTTCTCTACCCGTTGGGGGCTGCGGTTTTCGAGAACCACAGCCCACTCGATGCTAAAATTGTCAGGGTACTAATGCCTGGCCGCACCTTTCATTTTTTGAAAGGAGCAAATCTTTCTTTGTGAAAGGAGCAAATCTTTCATAGGCGAATTGATTGCGTCTGCCCAAGGATTTCTGTTGCGAATGCGTGGAACTCGGGGGTGACCACATCGCCGGGCAAGGGTTTTGCAGGAGTATAGAGGGAAGTTCGGCATTAGTTCCTCGGCTCTAGCCGAAGAGGCCTCCGAAAGCGAAGGAGGGGTCCACGCCCTTAATGAGGTAGTAACCGTTAGGATGCTACCACCTTTATCAGGGACAAGTCAGGGCAGCGGCAAGTCAGCTTTGCCGCCGAAGGATTTCTTTCCGGGGGCGGCAAGGGTGGGAGAGGATTTCTGGTTGGAAGGAGGTGTTTTGGCCTGCATTTGTCCGGGATGTGGTGGGCCGATGTCGGTCCGGCTTTGGCTACGCCTGGCGGACTGCTTTCGCTGCCACGCCAGCGTGCAACTGACGGAGGAGCAAATTCGCCTAGCCGAGGGCGTCCTGAAACGGCACAGACAGGGGGAAGTGGCCGCGGTAGTCAGCCCGGAGCAAATCGGTTGCCGGCCGGGAAGTTTCCAGGCAGCAGGGTCGGTGCCATCGATTCCCGCCGCAGCGAGGGCTAAACTTCGGTATCGCGCGCGACCTTGGCGTACTCTATGGCATCCCCCCTCGTGGGTCATTAGCGGGGTTATCCACGCAATTCTCCTTATCATCTTCAGTTTTCTCACAGTTCCCGGGACGGGTAGCCCCGCGATAACGATCACAACCACGATTAGTTGGGAGGATCAACCGGGGGAAGAGCTCATCTACGAAGAGAATCCGATTCTTGTATTCGAAGCCCCCCAACTGGATCCGGCCGCCATCGAGATTGCCGGACTCGAAGAATTAGGTGGGTTTGTCGATGTGCCGGTGCCTCCTGTGGATCCTCCGCCGGCTACCGTGCCAGAGGGTACAGGTCCGGCGTCAGAGGTTCCCGAGGTTCTTCCGCCAGCCATGCGTCCCGGCGGGATGTTATCCGGAAGAGATCCTGCATTTCGGAGGGCCCTCGCACTCCAGCGTGGCGGTAGCGAAGAGACCGAAGCGGCCGTGGCCCGGGGACTTGCCTGGCTTGCCCGACATCAAAATGCCAACGGCAGCTGGAGCCTAGATAAGTTTCATTTGGCCCCGAGGGCCACCTCGGGACCTGGAGATGGCTTGGGCAGTGTTTTCTCGGACAGCGCCGGCACTGCGCTGGCATTGCTTCCTTTTCTTGGGGCAGGTCAAACCCATAAGCAAGGCGAGTACCGGGAGGTTGTGCACAAGGGTTTGCGTTGGCTGATTTATCATCAGGGTCCCGACGGAGATCTTCGAGGTTTAGGCAGTGGACGGATGTATGCCCACGGCATGGCTGCCATCGTTTTGTGCGAAGCGTATGCCATGACCGGGGATGACCAATTGCGGGGACCAGCCCAGCGCGCCGTCGACTTCATCGTGCAGGCCCAGCACCCGGCTGGAGGCTGGCGCTACGACCCGGGCCAACCGGGGGACACAAGTATAGTCGGTTGGCAACTGATGGCCTTGCAAAGTGCCCGACTTCATTATCTGCTTCACGTGCCGGAAGACACGCTGAAATTGGCACAAAGATTTTTGGACTCGGTCCAGGCTGATTATCTGGGCGCTACTTACGGTTATATGCCCGGATCGGCAGCTTCTCCTGCCATGACTGCGGAAGCGCTTTTATGCCGTCTTTACCTAGGATGGAATCCCAATGATAGGCGTATCCGCACGGGTGTTCAGTGGTTGTTGACGCAACATTGTCCCGCGATCAATAATCCCAATTACTATTACTGGTATTACGGAACGCTCGTGATGCATCATGTTGGGGGGACTGCCTTTCGTAACTGGAATTATCGCCTAAAGCCTATCTTGCTCGAACTTCAGGAAAAGACCGGGAGGAATGCCGGCAGCTGGCCTCCAGTGGGCGCCTGGGGGGTTCAGGGAGGACGAATTTTTTCTACGTCGCTGGCTATTTGTATGCTTGAGGTCTACTATCGTCATATGCCGCTTAATCGAAGCGAGGCTATCGAGATCGGCCAAAAAATGGGCAAGCCGGGTGAACAAAAGACTCGCACGGGAACCGCCGACACGAGTGGTCTCTGAGAAAGCTCGGAGGCCGTGGTTTACGTGGGAGGATGATCCTTGATGGTTGGGATTACTACTTCTTTGGCGGAGGGACATAAACTGTTAGGCCGGATGCTGTGAACAAATTGGGTAGTGGAGGTTGAAGAATTTTCGATTTGTCGATTTTATCGACCTGAATCTGTTGTCTGCCCAGTTTGGGCGATTGTTGCAGAGGCGGGCGAGAGAGTTTAGCGGTTAGTCACCTCGGATGATTTTCCCGCCGTAACTGTTACCGAAGGGTTCCTGGAACAATTGGATTATCGGGGATAGCTTTAGTGTATCGCCGGCAGGCTTGTGGGAGTGGGCGCCGGAAGCGGCAGGGATAATTTAGCTAACCACCCATGGTCGCTCAAATTCTGTGGATTCCATTAGTTAACGTAGCACGGAGCGATTAGTCCCTATTTTCGACAAAGAGGTGAATAGCCGTGTTTCCGGGATGGGCTCAGCCCATTGAGGTCGGTGGATTTTTTATAAGCTACGTGGCGGCCTGGCTTCTCGAAGTGGGGCGAGGAGCCATCCGAAAGAATTTTGCCATTATCGCTCCTTTCGGATGGGCCATGATCGGGGCAAGCTTTCATGCTGTGCATTTGCTGCATCGGGCGACGGAATCGGCGGGATTGCCCCTTTCAAGCACCCAGGATTGGTTTTTGGTAAGTGCCTGGGTCATGGCTGGGGTTTACCTCTACTTTGCTTGGCATCATCCCAAGGCTTCTTTCGGATGGATTATCTTGCCGATTGTGTTGGGCCTTCTCACCATCGCCTGGGTTTTTGGAGATCATCGGTCGTTCCCCCGTGAATTAGGGGGACGGATTTGGGCGTGGGTCCACGGTTTGTCATTCTTGCTCGCTACCGTGGCTGTATTGGTCGCATTTGCGACAGGGGTTATGTACCTTGTTCAAACGAAGCGGTTGCGGGAGAAAAAGCTGTCTCCAACATGGCAGCTGCCCAGCTTGGAATGGTTGCACAAGACAAACGGGCGGACTGTTACCCTCGCTCTTTTCCTTATAGCGATTGGGATCCTCTCGGGCTTTGTGCTCAATCTTTGGAATCTTCGGGAAAATCGGGAGTTGGTGCCACTCTGGGATCCTCTTATCATTATCACTTTGGTAATGTTTCTGTGGCTTTCTGGCTGTGTTATGATGGCGAGGATATATCGGCCGGCTCGAGAGGGTCGGAAAATGGCGATTATGACCATCATGACCGCGTTATTCTTAACTATGGCCTTGCTGGTTTTTGTTCGGGGGGATACTGGGCACGGCCAGTTTCGGAGACCAAATGTCCAGAATGATCCATCGGGGTATTTGATGGTACCAGAGAGTGGCATTGCGCCGGAAAAACAGTCGTTGTTCCCATCATCGATTTGTGATGTTTTCCGGGTTGTCCGAATGAATCGCGCGGCGGCTTTGCCGCCGTCATGGGAGGGTTCCGACTACGAGTAGCGAGGGGAAAGCTGGATCGTAATCGCCAAAGGCTCGGAGGGATGGTGGGCGGGGGCAGTTTACGAAAACATCAGTCCCCCGTAAATGTACCTTTGGGCACTACTATGGGAGCTCACAAAAGACTCGCAAGCACGAGGTTCGTCTGCGGGTCGTAGGCGGCTCAGGCCGGTAGGTGGAATAACGGGGGTGTTGCGGCCATTTTTCCGTGTGCTCGGTAGACATACTAAGGCGTCGGAAAGTCGGTCTTGCCACGAAGGTGCTTGTGCTTGCCCCGATTGAAGATCTGAGGCAGACGCTAGAGATTTAAGGGGGCGAACTTGTAGCCGGCTACCCGAAAACCTGCTGCCGGCATGGACGCTTTTTCCAGAGCGGGGATCATGGTGGTTACTTCAAAAGAAAAGTTTGCGTGCGAGGTAGGCATGAAGGCGGCTGGCTTTCCTTAAGCGGCAGCGGAGAACCTGCTCGATGAATTTTCAGGTTTTGGGGTGGAGTCATCATAGAACACCTCTGCAGCTTCGTGAGCGACTGGCCTTCAGTCGCGAGCAGGTAGTTCAGGCGCTGCAGCTTTTTCAGAAGCGCCACCCGCTGCACGAATGTGTTCTTTTATCAACCTGCAATCGCACCGAGGTTTATGAGGCGTGTGATCGTTTGCCCCTGTTGTGCCGAGGTGAATTGCTTCAGTTTATAGCTGACCAAAAGGCACTTACCCTCGCGGAACTTCGGGATTGTTGTTATCACTTGCGGGGGGAGGGTGCGGTGCGTCACCTCCTTTCGGTAGCATGCAGCCTGGACAGTATGGTTTTGGGGGAATCCCAGATTACTGCTCAGGTGAAGCAGGCCTACCAGTTGGCAGTGGAAGTGGGAACAGCCGGAGTAGTGACGCACGCGGTGTTCCAGGCGGCACTTCGCACGGCAGGGCGGGTGGCCAGTGAAACGGCTATTCATCAACGGCGTGTAAGCATCCCCAGCTTGGCAGTGAGCGAATTCGCCCATCAGATTTTTGAACGTTTCGACGACAAGCTCACCCTTGTTATTGGCGCAGGCGAGATGGCGGAGGAAACTCTCCGCTATCTCCGACATGAGGGTGTGCAGCGCATCGCCGTTATCAACCGTAGTTATGAGCGGGCTTGTTTTCTTGCCGAGCGTTGGGGAGGAACACCTTACCGGTGGGATCAACTTCTTCAGCTCCTGAAGGACGCTGATGTGGTCGTAAGCACGACAGGAGCTGAAGAGCCGATCGTTACCCTGGAGCAATTTCGTGAGGTTGAAAGGGCTCGGTGCGATCGTCCTCTGTTTATCCTTGATCTCGCCGTGCCTCGGGACTTCGATCCTGTCATCGGCAAGCGTCCGGGAGTATATCTCTTTTCCATCGACGATCTGAAGGACGTGTGCGAGCGAAATCGCCAAGAACGGGACCGGCAGCTACCCTTGGCTCGGAAGATTGTCGAAGCAGAAACTCGTCGGCTGGTAAACGATCACTTCGTACGTCAGTACGGCTCGATTATTCGGGGGCTTAAGGAGGGTTGGCAACAAGTTAAAGACCAGGAATTGGCGCGATTACTGCACCGTTTGCCTCAAACCGATGAAAAGACGCGCGAAGAGGTGGAAAAGGCCTTCGATCGATTGATCAACAAGTTGCTTCATCCCCTTCTTGAGTCGGTTCGCATGGAGGGGCACACCCCACGGCGGTGGACTCTTGTCGAGGCATTAGCGCGACTTTTCCAGCTTCGTCAATAGGAAACTACCTGTGGAATTTCTGGCGGCGTAAGAAGGGTTGGGGAAATGCGGATCTGACACGGGCAAATGTCGTGCGAACTCTCGCTGATTGTTTGCACGGAAAAAACTGTGCAGAAAATTTCCGAAGGTCGATAGGGGTTCTTCCGTCGCAAGGAGTTGGAGGGACACCGGAGATCCTTAGAGGGGATCCAGCATTTTTGCCAGTGGCAAATCCTGGGTGTTATGCCTTACAACCGACCAAAACCGCGCTTCCCCGTGGATTATTCAGACAAAGAAATGGTGGAAACCGCGCCGTAGGGCGTAGTTTGCTCCGCCGCCGCCGCGTGCTTGCCCTGCCACGGGATACGCGGCTTACCGAAGGGTTAGCATTTGTTTATGGGCCTGTTGAAGACGGTACAGAATCGCAAAATCGGGATGGAGCCCCATCATTGACATGCGGGGTCGTCGGGAGCCGTGCGGACAACTTCCGCGGTCGACATCGGTGGGACATCGAGTGGAAAGCTCCGCCATCCCGACCACCCGCGTTCAGAGGACTGTTAAGTTTACATCCTCTGGTGTTTTTTGAGGGAAGTAAATAGTACGAACAAAACGCGCAGCACCGCTCCTTAAAAGCAAGCTTGTCACCCAAAAATGACCGGGAAGTTAACGGAGAAGCGCAGGTCCACGCCTCTCTTTCCCAGTCTGGACATTAAAACTGCCGACGATGGTACTTCCAGGGATTAGTAGCCCTGGGGAGCCTTAATTAGTGGGTCCTGTCCCGCGAAATTTTTGATGGTACTCCCGAATTTCACGAAGACAGAGAAAGAAGCGGAAGAAAGATGAGGTTACCAATCCTCTTCTTCCTCCTCGTCTTCCTCCCAATCCTCATCCTCATCCCAATCGTCATCTTCTTCTTCGTCCCAATCGTCCTCGTCTTCCCAGTCGTCCTCGTCCTCCTCTTCCTCGTCTTCCTCATCTTCCCAATCTTCTTCCTCCTCATCGTCCCAATCGTCCTCTTCTTCCCAATCTTCGTCCTCGTCCTCCCAGTCCTCATCTTCGTCGGGATAATCCTCTTCCTCTTCCTTACGGCGTCTTGCCTTACCAACAACGTCCAGTTCCTTCCACCAGGCCCATCCTTGAAGCCACTCCATTAATTCCTGCCGGGTGATGGGACCATCGAGCACGGGATGGCAAACGGTAAGGTTAAAGTTCATGTGTGACACGGGTTAACTCCCCTCCGGTTTTAAACTTAATGGAGACTACCTAAACCCTTTAGGATCCACTTGGCAAATTTGATGAATCAACAGTTCGTTGCTGAGGACCAGCGGTCATAAGGCCCTTAGTTCCTTTGGGCTTCGGTCCGTCAACGCCACGACCCCTTTATGGTTCACCCACTAACAGTTCGGATGGGGCACATTCGTTTCCTGGTCCTGGCTTTGCGACGGCGATGACATATGAACTGAAGCGTCCTCAAGCCTCACGGGCAAAGGCGGCAGATCGGACAAATCTCGCAGGCCGAAAACCTCGAGAAACCGTCGAGTGGTACCGTACAAAAAAGGCCGGCCCAGCTCCTCCGCCCTCCCCACAACGCGAATCAGCTCTTCTTCCTCCAATTGCCGCAATAGTTCTCCACTGTGAGCTCCGCGGATAGCTTCTATTTCAGCCCGCATTACCGGCTGCTTATAGGCGATTATAGTCAAAGTCTCTAAAGCGGCCGGGGACAAGCCCGGCGTCGGCTCAGCCATTTCGCCCAACATGGTGCGAATATAGGGAGCTAACTCAGGTCGTGTCAACAACTGGAACCCGCCCGCCACTTCGTAAATACGCATGGCCGCGCCGCAGTAATCGTACTGGGCGTTCAACGACTTTATCAAGGTGCGTGCCTCGGTGGCGTCGGCCAGACCGGCCACCTCGGCAATACGCCGAGCAGGGAGCGGTTCTCGAGCTGCAAACAAAATGGCTTCAACTATACCGGCTGGAGTACTAGCGCCGCCATTCTGTCCCGGAAACGGCACAGATCCGTTCTCTCCACCGCTGAAATATTCTTCTCGTAACCGCCTCGGCAAGACCTACCCCCCAAATTCGGCAAGCACGCGCCCAAGCTCAAGAAAAATTCTTGCTTGCAACCTCGCTTTTTTAATTCGATCCCCTGCCGTGGATTAGCAGGTACGCCTCCACGATCTCAGAAAGCCGGATGCCTAATTTTCGGTTTTTCACGCCGCGCCTAGCCCCTCGGCCGACAGTCCCACCCACCCCGTGGTACCTTAGCCGAAACTCGTTGAGGAAACTATAACACCTTTTCTTTATTGCCGTGGGGTAGTTCGGGACAAGGGCTCTACCCGCAAAATAAAAACGACGGCGGTATTCTAATCGTGCTTTATGATTTGGCAAGCCGAGTTTGGAGTATGGGAAGGACAAGCCCCGAACCGGGGACGGTACTTCCTCTTGGGTCAACCCGCCCACGGGAAATTGACATAATAATTGTAAGGTTTATCATGATTTGTAGCATTTTCTTTACCTATCGGAAAGTCTCACTCAAGGTGAGCTTTGGATTTAACAACATCTTTCAAGGTGTTTTCCTGCTTCGTGCAGCGTTTATTTCCAGAATCACGTGCTTTTTCCAGTCCATCATTGGCACTTAAGCAGTACCCTTAAGCAGTACCTTGTTCTTCACGCTTGGGATTAGGCAAATTAAACGATCGGAGAAATTATGTTGGGACTTTTCTGACGCGGGGTGTTCAGGCGAGAAGCAAAGAGGAGAAAACTTGGCCGCATTTGGCAATTAAAGGGGGCGGGCACCAGGGGCCGCTAGTTGGTCCATTTCCTTCAGCGTGGGGCGGCGTGTAAGCCTATCGAAGATGGTTTACTGGTTCCAATGGCGAATTTCCTGCCCGGGATTCAACCGCCTCGCTTGCCGACAAAGTTGGCCAAGAGTGTTGCGGAGACGGGTATCACCGTCAATTGCTCCCACAGTCGGCGTGAGCCTTAGGTCACCTGCAGGTTTAGCTGTTAAAACCACCCGGCAGGCAGTCAAAGAGTAGGTAACTTAGGGGTAGTTCCGCGGCGCCAGTCCTACCGGCGGCTTGCTTCGATTTGCTGAACCACATGCTCCATGGCGCGATACGGATCTGAATCCACAGCCTGGAAGACTTGCCGCCGGGTTTCTTCCCCTGGCTGAGGCACCTCCGCCACGAAATAGAATCGTCCAGAGGCTGATTCTTCCTCTAGCACGTACTTGACAGCACCCAGCCTACGGAGGGTAAGCTCAAGTTCTCGTACCTTGGAGTCGTCCGGGGAGAACATTCGGGGAGTTTGTTCGTGACCCATCGATCCACCCCCGGGTGACCGTGGATAGCTTCGGCTTGGCCGTGTGTCGTTTAAATTGGCGGAAGGTCTGTTGGCCGGAATTGAGGGGGAATATTGCTGCTGCTGAGGCCCGCCCCGAATAACGCCCTGAGGCGGTGTTGAATGAGCCTCGATTTTTGCGCTATCACTACTTTGGGGTTCCGCTCCATCCCTTTGTTGTACACTCCATCCAATGAGGGATATAGAATCCGGTTGAGGGTGGAGCCGTTCTTTCCCTGAAGGGTGGTTGATCCCCCTGCTGCTGGTGGTACCGAGAGTGCCAACCGCAAAGGACGCTGGGTGAACCGGCGAAGGGTCGATTGCGTTTTCGGACATTTCGTGGGATGCCCGGATCACACCTTGCGCGTCAGTTGCAGGATCGGCCATTACTGTGGCGGCAGCATTTTGGATTAATTTTTCGGCCCATTGCAACGGTGGGTTCCCGTCAGCTCCGTTGGGTGGAAGGTTGGTGGCAATAAGATCCCTGGTTTGCGCTGGGGGGGTGCTCGACAATGCTTGGGGAGGGTGGGCGGTGGGGAAACGCGGCGCCGAATTTTCCCAGGGTGACTCGAAGCGAGGAATTTCCGAACTCATCCGCAGACCTGTCGGACTGGCTATAAGTGACGAATTCTTCTGATCGAAAATTCCCATCTCGGCCAGATAGCTTTGGATCCCTCCCGCCGCATCCACCACCAGTTGGGGAACTAGCATTCCTACCCAAGTGGCGGTGGGGATGACCACAAGTAGTGCGAGAAAAAAAACCACAGTCGAGAATTTTGGCGGTTTTTCCGTCATAGCCTAGGCCCGATGAGACGGATGTCGTAAACCTCTTATCACCTCTCGCGCGCCCACACGTGGGTCGGCCAATAATGGCAGTATGAGCAAGCGTCCGTGCTTGGCTAGGGAAGGTTTTGCCGGATGAAGCTCCTAGGAAAACATTCCCCCATGCGCTGGCGAATCTTGGGCGAAAAGCTTCATGCCACTTGCGTAAAAACTTCCACAGACCGGTTTCGCTTTAAAATTGCCAAATAAGCCGAACAAGTTTAAAGAAAATATCTCCCCAAAACAGGTCGTGTTTGGCCCTCAAGTTGTGTTGAACAGATCGGTTAATAATCCCTGGCTTGTCTGTCCTGCCTTGTAGGTGGCGGCCGGCATTACTCAAATCTTTTCGAGGGTTGCGCGGACCGATGGACTGAAAATCAGCCCAGGATTCTCCGGAAGCGCCTGCTAACCTAAATTCAGCGTCCCGGGCAACAGTGATCAAGTTTTTGAACGTCCAGCCTTTTTCTCTTCTTTCACTCGGAGCCGCATTCCGGACATCCGTGTTGACGTCTCGACCAACTTTTTTGCATCGCGATGGGACTCTGGGGACCGTTTGCTTGCACCCCCGGAACGCCCATGGCGCTTAGGTTTCGGGGGAATATTAATTGGTGGTTTCTCCTTGACTCAACGGCAATTCTGATTAGGTCTGCTTAATTCAAAGATATAGTGGGGTTCCTTTGGGGCCCTCGGAAACTGCGCAATTGCGGTAATGCTCTCCTCATAAAGTCATATTCAGTCGGGTAACGCCCTATGGGCGAAGCTTGAGCTGAAGTTCTCGGGTGGTGCCTGAGATCACAAATCAGCCCTTAGGAGTTGCAAGGAGGAGTGGGATGCTCGGCTCAGTTAAAAAGCTCATTTAAAAGCGGAGATTAAAAACTCCCGGGGCCGTTTCCGGTTTGCCTCAGAGTGCCAAACTTTTCTAAAGCTTGTCCATCATTATGGAGTCTATGGCGTCTGTGTTGCATCCGGACGCTAGCTGCGGCGGAGACCGCACAAACGGGCAGACCTTGTCGCGGGCCAAGAATCATCCGAGGCAAGGTGGGAAGTCTTAGACTCGTCTGCCTTAGAATCTGGGGTGCCGGAGAGTCAATAGGAAGACGAACCGACCTTCACCTATTGAGAGGAGATTACATTGCCGATTAATTTACTATCCATTGAAATCGCGGGGCACCACGGCCGACAGGATGCCAAAATAACGGGAACGCGATGAGCAACACTTCTCAGGTGGAGTGAGGGTCCGTCAAGGGCTTTTGATTTACTTTGCTATTGTGGAGAGCTTTCCCTGCGAAAGGTGCCAGAGGCCAGGGCATCGCGGGCGATAAAGTGAGTGCGTATGCCTGTTTCACTGGCCACCCCCGGCTTCCGGGGAAAGCAGGGTCCACTCGAGAGTGAAACGTGCTGCTTGTCCGGGAAGTAAATCCCTCCCCAGCTTATTGATTCATCTACCGCCAAAATAGGGCTGTTAAAGGTCTTCGCACTGGCGGAGGAGATCTTTGTAACTTAGGAACACATCGTCGATAGTGGTTAACTCCTGCAGGGTGCTTTCCAGCAGAGTAAAAATTTTCTCTTGCCGACGAAATTCCTGCCGGATGATGTCGAACCACTCGGGTTCTTCAAAGCCTGTTTCCTGTGGTTCCGCGAGGAATTGCTCCGCAAGATCCTCGATCGCCTTGGCAGCCTGGGCAGATACCTCCGGCGTCTGAGCTTCAGCCAGCCTACGAGCCCAATAGCGCAGTTGTTCCAGTCGAAGTGGGTAGACATCAGCCTGGGTGACAGCCCGGCGCACAGTGGCCAACTGAACTCCTGTCAACTTTTCAGCTTCCCGGTACCAAAAGGCCAAAGAATCCAAATCCGGTCGTATGCTTGCGGCAAAGAGTTGTCCCACATGTTCTGCTAACTCTGGTTCGTCCAGGCGCAGCAATGTTCGGTACGTGTGGAGATGGAGCTCGTGGGTCCAGATAATCCGATCGACGCAGGCTACTACAAGTAAATGCCGCAAAAGAAGGTGGAGATTTTCCCCTCGGTCGCTTTCTGTTGTGGATGAGTTATATTCGATGTAGTGAGTGTAATAAGTAAGGATAGGTTCAACAACGGCGGTTAGTGCGGCGGCCACTTCGTCTAAGGGGATTTCTCCCTCGCGAACTTTCTCGAAAACTGCCGGCAGGGGAGCTTCTCCTGCGCGATCGAGCATTTGCCGAATATACCTGACGGCTCCCATGTGCGAGATGCTAAGAAGATTGGCGTAGTTCAAGAAGGCTTGTTTGAACAAATCGCGTCCGAAGGTTCTGATAAATTCGCAAATTTCCTCAAGCACCTCCGCATTCAGGCAGATTCGTTCCACCGGGGAAAGAAGGGTTCTTCCGGCGTACTGTTCCCACCGCCTTTGGAGAGCCGTTAAAACAACCTGGAGCAAGTGCTGCTGCTTCTGCCGTGAGGCTTGCTCCGTAGGCCAGGCCTGAGAAGAAATCACCACTGCCCGAGCCAAAGCCTCCGTTGCTACAAGAAAGAGGGAGGCAAGTTGGCTCACCTCCCCCCCGACCGAGGGGCGAGATTTTTCCGCAACTAAAAGCTCCTGGAGCAAAAGGATTACCTTTCGCAAGTGGCCACGTCGGGCCAAGAGGGCTAACAGTCGTCCCAAAAGCTGTACACCCACTCGGGCAGAGACCATGTGCCGCGGCGATCCACCCTTTTCCAAAGGCTTATAACACGTGGAGAAATGCCGAACAACCTTCCTAAATTTTCTCCACGCCTCAGCCACTGCTTGATCAGCACCGTTAACCAAAGAGATGAAAAACTCACAGAGAGCTGCAAAATGAGGACACTCCTCTGCTAGGGAGCTCCTTTTTTGTGGTGGCAGAAGCATGGCCAACGTCCAACGGGCTTCCTCGAGCTTGATCCAGGCTTCAACTACCTGCATAAGGAGTGATTCTTTGAGCTGAAGACGCTGACCACATTCGGTCATGTCCTCCAAAGAGGCAGATGCTGGCTGAATTGGGTATTGCAAAATTTGGTGGGCCAAACGTTCCAGCCCGCCAGTGAAAGCCTCGGTGCATGTCAACCAATGCTCTACGGTCTCGGCAAGATCAAGCTCGGGGTGTTGCATGATCTGTAGCGCCGTGTATTGCCATAAAGCTCCCAACGAGGCAAGGAAAAAAAGATGATCCGTAAGTCGTTTTAGCTCTTCCACGAGGGCGGAGTGAAGACCTTCGAAGCGGCGCTCCAAAAGCTCGGCATCAATTCCATCTAAGGCTGACTCCCGAAAGATCACGCCCTCATAGGCGGCAGCGAAAGTTTCGGGGAAAAGCTCCCCGAATTGGGCTTCCTGCTCCTGTTGATTCCACAAATCCGGCTGCCTCTCCGCAGGTTGCGGCGGTACATTGTCTGCCAAGCGAAAGATAGGGACCTGCCACCAGTGAGATCCATTGGCCTCGAGGTAATTGAAGAAACGGCGAGTCCACTGCCACTTTTCCTCTGGCGTTTGTGGTTGAGGAAAGCGCTCGACTGAGCGGGTAGTTTGCGGCCGAGGTTTATCCCCGCCCTGCCACAACAGATAAATCCACCAAGCGGCAAGTGCGGGCAGGTGATGACTTCCTTCCCGAAGTCCTACTTCTTGTCCCAAACTAATCCAGTGAATCATTAGCGCCAAAGCGCTAATTGAATCGCCGTGTTGCAGGAGGGTCTCCATGGCCGAGGCAAATGCCTTGGGCGAGCGGAATTGGGAAGCATGTTCGCGCCAAAATGCCACATCGCCGGAGGTGGCACCGGCTTGGTGCCAAGCGGCAATAGCCTCGGCCACCACTTGCGCCGATTGGTGGACCGATTTTCCGGAGAAGCTCACCACCTCACTGACCTTGGTAGTGGCGAATTGGTCCCACCAATCGGCCAGCTCGGCCAGACTTTGACTCACACGCTCCACAAGTTCCTTTTTCCCTACGGCGGCAGCTGCTTTCATAATCTGCGCGTGCAGATCGAATAAGCGCTCGACCATCCCCAAAAGGTAAGTTATTCGCTCATCGGGAATGCTGTCTTCGGGCGATGGGGCAAGGGGGAACATCCCGCCAAATCCCAGGATATTCCACGGATCGACGATAGCCCCGCAGTCGATTCCGCGCAGGATTAGCTGAAAGATCTCCGGCAAATGAGCTGCTGCTTCGTCAATGTGGCCGTCGCGGATTAGTGCGTGGCACCGATGGATTGCCGCGTGGATCCGGGCCGTCATCCGCGCCGTGGCCCCGAAGATCAGCTCTAGTTGATGGGTAACAATATCCTGTTGGCCGAGCTCGGCCATAAGCTGCACAAATCGCGAGCGATGAGCTTCGCGGGCGCGGTAGTCGTTGATGCTTCGATTGAGCGATCGACGAACCTCGGCAAAATACGTGGCTTTGCCCGGGGCTGAATGGGCAGCCCGTTGGCCAAGCCACCGGGAGGCATTTTGATGAAGCCACTGGTAAAACTCTTCCCGGTACGAGGCGATTTTGTCCACAAGTCGCCCAAGATTCTCTGTGGAGGGGATTGCCGAGGGATGTCCCCCGCTTATTCCCATGGCCATAAGCGTGGTATTCGCTAACACCCCTGCCGCTTGGAAGATGGTAACTTGTGGATCCGCTTGGCCTGAGTTCAATTTTTCGGCAACCCAGCGGCATAAGAAATCAAGGTTGGCTTTCTGCACGATGTAGCGGCAGTAGCGACCCGATCGATCTAAACGGTGTAAGTCCCAAGAGCCGTAAATATTATTGGGCCGATGTTGAAGAGGGTGTTGGAAGTCAAGGGGCCGGGGGTCGAGTGCTATTTCTTCCAACTGCTCGAAGTCGAAATCCGCCTGAAGCGCAATCGAGTCAGGGACTTCCTGCAGAATCTTTAGCGTCCACCACACGAGCGGGCCGTACCGACAGCAAGCTACGCCAGCGCCGCGGATGTATATGGGGATCGGGCAGAGTCGCTCGTGCGGATATGGCTCGTATCGACGTGTCTCCAGTACCGGCACGGGTCGGTATCCGACATAATCGTTCAAACGTTGTATCGCCTCGCGAACTATCCGCTCTTCCTCTTCCCACGTCTCTGCAACTTGCAGTACAGCCTCCATGACGCGGCCGAGGAAAAAGGGTTGATGAATAAGGAATGGATCGTCGAATCGGAGCAGGTCCGCGTGGTATTCCTGATAAGCCGGAACGACGCGATCGTACACACAGCCAATCACCCTCCGGGCTTGTTCCGTGTCGGGGAAAACCCCGCTGCGTTCCAGTTTCGTAGCACTCTCTTCCAACAGTTGCCGAAAAGTCTCCGGGGTTTTTTCCGGGAGAGAGATCAAAGCTTCGGTCTGAATGGCGCGGGGGTCGATCCCTCCGGCTTCCATATAAAGCCGATTAAGTGCGAGAAAAAATCGCGGATTATGTAGTCCGGAAGAGAAGTTTAGATACCCGAACACTTCTTTTTCCGCGTCTCGCAGGTCCAAGGGCGGTACATCAAGATCAGGCTGAGCTCTCATTGCATCATGGTCCAAATTCTGGTAGGACCCGAGCACTGCTAATTCGGATCACCATCACGAACTCTGGTTATTTCGGAAGGATACCACTCGAAAATGAAGTGTCGCAAAGTGAATCATTTCCAACTAAGTTTCCAATTCTGCGAATAATGGTGCGGGAAGGTAAAGCTCTGGCGATACCTTCTGAGCAATGCGGAATAATTTTACTCGAAACAGGCATAGGACCCGGAGGGGTCGGATTTGTCATCTTGTTTCATTAGCTCCCAACAGCAATGTAGCCTCGATCGCAAATTGGCTCCCCCCTCCAAGTTCTCACCGTGACCCCTATAAAGCTTTCGATCACAACTACGGGTCTTTTGCTTAAACCGAAGTTTGGTGGCCAAGCTGTGCAACGATCGGGCGTTAAGACATGCTCTCGCGGCTCTGGAGTAGCCCGGCCGAGATGACCTCCTTGGGGTCCCCAGGCTGACTGCTCGGCACGCAGCCAAGCGCAACCCGCTGGACCCAGTGTGAGGTGCAGTCGCGGTAACACGCAGCTTTTATCAGACGAGTTGTCGGGGGCTTTTCGGGGAGGGGAGGCTGAATTGGCTCGCGGACGCGGACTGGCTCTTGAAAAACCGAGAAGGGGATTGGCTGCTCCGGCGTTACGCCAATAAACACTTTGCAGTTCGCTAAACAAAGTCGAACATTTCGGAATGACCGCGGATCTTTCAGTTACGCGTCGAAATCTTTATGGACTCAATTGACAAGTTTCTTACTGCACCTTGACATCTTTTCCGAGGCCGCGCGAGTAAAAGGGAAAGATTCGCGGTAGTACCGGACACCCAAGCCCCTTGGCCTCACTTGTGCTGAGAGTGCCCGCTAAGGAAATCACAATAAGCCTCCAGACGTACCGCAGCCTTCCGCAGGGTGCATAACGCCGAAGCCGTGCATAAACAACCACTCAGAAAAGGGGCTGGGCTATTAATTGCTGGTTTCAGAATCTGAGAAGTTCTGGAGTATTGTTCAACATCTGCACCCCTTTTTCGAAAAGCTAAGCCCGCGGAAAATCCCAGTTGGATCCGCCGCTTCTACCCTAAAACAGCAGCAACAGCCCCGCGTGAGTCGAGCGGCGCCATACCGCTGGGACCGCCAGACCAAGGTGGCCTGTCGGGATAGTCGGCAGTCTCGAGATAAAGAAGAACACAGGCAATAAGGAGTGCGACCGTTGCTATAGCCAACAGCACCGTGTAAATATCGGCCCTTGGTTTGCGGTAGGGGCCTCGCACTGTGGTGGATCTGGCCACACTAGTTGAGGATCTTCGAGGCGACACGGTCTCCCCTCTGCATTTCACCTTTCCGATATTCAGGGATAATCCGGCAGACTGCTCGGTCGGGCGAAGTTTCTAGGACTTCGATGCGGCCGAGGTACGTCGACTGCTCTGGAGCCACTCGATAAACTTCCAATTTGTGCCCTTTTACCAACCCGTCGTCTGCACCAATAGAAATCTCAACATGCCCAGCGGCCGTAGTGGCAAGGATTATTCCGTCTACCTCCGGGGGGACATCCTGGTAGAGCTCCGGGTGGGGCTTCAAACCAAACTTTTGTAGCACGGATTTGGCATTGGCTAACTCTTGGGCAAGCCGTACGCTTTGCTCCTTCAGGGTTTCTAGCTGTTGCAAAGTTTGGTTGAGCTCGTCGGTAAGGGTCACGACACGATCAAACTGGGCATCCCGATCTTTTTGCACAAGACGGATCTCTTCGCGGAGGCCAATGACTTTTTGGTCGCCCAGCATCCCACCCTCAACCTCCGCCCGAAGTGATGCCGTCTCTTGCTGGAGGGCGTAAAGGCTTGCCAAAGCCCGATTGTTTTCTTCCACCAGCTGAGCGTGGGTTCTCTTTAGTTGATCAAGCTCGTCGGCCAAGCGCGCGTTTTCGGTTTCTAACTTCGCGACCGCCTGCTGATAAGCAAGCTTTTCGGCATTAAGTTGTTTCGTAAGAAGCTCAACCCGATCTTGATACTGCTTTACCAACTGCCGCTCGTTCTCCAGTTGATAACGCAACCCCAGTTCCTTGCCGGGTCCGACTTGGTCGGCTGGCCGCATTACTACGTCGCGCCAATTGGTGTGCGTGGAATAAACGGCCACCACCATAGTGCTGAAGACCAAACTCATTACGAAGATCAGGACGATGAGGATTTTTCCCAAGAGGTTCATCGAGGTACCTTCCCCTGCTGCCTCTCGCCGAACTAATAGTCCCCTGTTTTTGCCGTCAGGTCGAGCGCGAAGCTCTCACTGGCCTTCCACTTCCTTAAGAAGTATAGCAGAACGATCGCTGCTATTTTTCCAAAGTCGTAATTCTTTATCTGCTGCTACGCTAAGGCCACACGTGGAGCGATGCAACGAATGTGCCGGAGCTACCTCTACCCGTCAAAAGATTGTTCTCAAAGCTACACGGACGCTGTCCGGCCTTGCTTTTTTCAGTATAGGCAGCCGCCGGAGGGGGTGTCAAACAGAAGAAGTTAGGCAAAAATTGTCGGTCTGAGGCCTGGAGACAAGAGCCGCAGAGTAACCTTTCAGGTGCGGTCGACAAACACCTCTTGAAGCTATTCTGCAACATGCCGTGCCAAGAGT
The DNA here is from genome assembly GCA_938084835.1 of uncultured Thermoguttaceae bacterium. Lineage (GTDB taxonomy): Bacteria > Planctomycetota > Planctomycetia > Pirellulales > Thermoguttaceae > DTLM01. The sequence continues at coordinate 37,174 of CALKER010000015.1, read as the reverse complement.
CCTTTCCGCCACACCAGTACCTGGCAATACATTTCTCCGATACCGGTATTTTGATACCGTTACGCTTAAAAATTTTGAGGTTACTCGTTCGGCCGTCAGTGGCACCATCCGACGTTGATTGCGTTCGTATCGGACAAGGGATTCCCCGTAGCTGTGGGCAGGCCGGACGTTCGCTGGGCAATTTCGTGTTAACAAGTATTTGCCGGCGGCTCTAAGCCCGGACGGCTCAACGGACCAGATTCTCTTTAATTGGCGATTGGTAGCGCATCGTGGGTTTTTGGAGGTACCAAGTGCCCGACCCGGGAGGAGAGGGCCAAAAATCGCAAGGGATGACCGGCATACCTGGGCCGAATCGCCGTGGCGCCAGCTGTCATTGACTGGTTCTGTATCGGCTGCGCGCCAAGCTCGATTGTCAGGAACCGATCTTAAATCGGTGATTCCCCAAAAGCGAATGCATGGCTAGGAGGTTCCAGCCAAATTTGGCTGGCGGATTGGCAAGTGCGAAATCCCTGTTCTCCTTATATTTCCGAGAAAAAGCCTGTCGCTTTTAAAAAAGGCCGTCCTCGGCCTAAGGCCATGCCACTGCGTGAACCCGGATGGTAATGGGGTCTTGAATCCCCCGACGGCGGTCTGTTTTTGTTAGCCGAAGGATGGGATTTTCCCCCTCTAAAGATGGAATGATGCGTTGGCACGGGCTCTCATTCCGCTTGTGACTCGATGCCAAGAGCGGTCAATCTCAGGCGAAAAACTGTTGTGGCATCTTGTGACAAAGTTGAGTGGGTCGAGCGAGACCCGTTGAAGACTACAGGAAACTTGCAGCACACTTTCGCCTGGCTTGTTTGCGCGAAGGCCTTGGCACGGATACCCATATTTGGGAGTGTACGTGTCGAGTGGATTGTCCCACACTCTGAGTGAGGGGTAGCTAGCTTAGTTGCAACCGCCGTTCTACATGTCGGATCACATCATTGACCGACAAGTGCCGATCGCCGACCCGGAGGGTTCGGTCTTCGGCTAACCACCGTTCCACGGTGCGGTGGGCCGCAAGAACGGCGCTGTGGCTCTTCCGCCCAAAGAATCGGCTAATCTCGCTTAGACCTGAGCGAGTCAGTTTACGAGCAAGCCACATAGCCACAAGCCGCGGTTGAACTACCGGTTGGCTGCGCGAGGGTCCTACTAGCTTTTCCGCCTCAATTCCGAAAACATCGCACACTGCTTCGCAGATATCTTTTAGCCGGACAGGCCGATGCCGAACTCGCACCAGGTCTTCTAAAACCTTCTCCGCGGTAGCTCGGTCGGGAAGGCTTCCGCAGGTGATGGCCGCCGCCTGCAACCGACGAATGGCACCAAGAAGGTCGCGGGCATGTCCAGCAATGTGGAACGCTACAAAGTCGCGCACCTCTTCTGCCATCGGGAAGGACAATCGCTGACAGAGTCGATCTACCACCATGCGTCGCGTTTGGCAGTCGGGCCAATCCAACGTACAACTCAGTCCGCTTTTAATGCGGGCAAGAAGATCCTCTCCGAAGTCTGACAGCTCCTCTGGTGGCCGGTCGCACGCAAGTACCACCTGCTTACCGTCACGCAGCAGGGCATCGATCGTTAACAAAAGCTCGCGCTGCACCCAACGCTTTCCGATAAGCACCTGAATGTCGTCCACAGCGAGTAAGTCAACATGCCGAAATTTGCTTCGCCAGGAGGGAAGACCACCGTTTCGGAGAGCCCCTACATATGCGGTAACAAAATCGTCTGCGGAGAGGTAAACGACCCAAAGTTGTGGATGCCAGCGCCGTGCCTCCTCGGTAATTGCCTGCAAAAGATGGGTTTTTCCCACACTTGTGGGACCGGAAAGAAAAAGTGGCGACAGCTGTCCCGGGTGCCGGGCCACTTCCGCGGCAGTGGCAAAGGCCAGTTGGTTGCAGGGGCCCACCGCAAAGTCGGCAAATGTCAACACCTTTCGGCGATCATTCTCTCGTGAAGGCGCCGGCGAACGAGTTAGGGCGCCGCCAAGAGATGAAAAGCTTTCGAGGTCTTTCTTACGCCTGCGGCGCGGCGAGCTGGGAGGCTGAGTTCTTACCAACTCCGGAAAGAGCGTTTCCTCGTGGACCGTTTCTGGCCGGACCTCGAAGCAAGTCTCCACCAAGGCATTCCCGCGAAGCGACTCCCTTAAACCCTGGGTGCCAAGAGGATTGTCGACTCCTGCGGGATCCGCTGGTTCGGTTAGCGAGTCCTTAGGCTCGACCAAGAATTCGGACGAACTGTCAGAAGATGCGGCCTCTGCGTCCCCTGGTGCAGGATCTTCGTGCGCCATGAGGGACTTGCGGCTAGCCACGTGGCCCAGAGGCTTTGCCGGCGAGGACGGCGGGGAGACCGGTGGTTGCTGCGGTGAAAGCGATTCCGAAATCGGACTCCCTTCACCATTTTTTTCGTCGCCCTGAGTCGAAAACCCGCCATTTGATTGACATGTCCATTCCTCAGTGGGCCCCGGCAGGAATTCGACCACGGGCGAAAAGCCGAGCACTTCTGCGCACGCAGCTACAATATCCTCGCGAAACTGTTGCATTACCCATTTTTGGAAGAGTAGATTGGGCAATCCGATTCGTACCGTGCCATTTTTTAGACTGAGGGTATGCTCTGCTCCAAACCACAGATCGAACCGCTGCTTCCCCAGCCTTTTGGCCAGGGCATGACGGATTGCCGTGATTTTTTGGAGCACTTCCTTGGCCACTGCCGTCACCGCCCCATAACTGCGCACATCCTGACCGCGAAACGCTTTATGCGTTCCTAATTCTCCATCAGGAAAAAAACAAGGCTACAGGCAGAGGCCGGCCATTCCGGAGGGCGAGAAGACTCGGGAATGCCGGCTTCGCATCACCAGTCGGTCTCCCGATTGTAATGGTCCCGGCGTTACTGTCAAACCGGGGTGTGCTAGCGCTAGCACCGACCAGGCTCCATTGACCTTGGAGGACTTCCGAGTTGGGCTTCCCCCTTCCAACATTTCCGACTAGTCCAACAGCCAATGACTGGCGAAAGCATTCGTGGAACCTCGCACATCCCCTCGCCGCCCAAACGGTGGAAAAGTTGTTCCCAAGTTTGGTGGCAGCCGTGGCAAAATGTAAATATGTTCACGTACACCAAGGGGGGAGAAATTCCTCCCAAGGGCTTTTGCTGCGGAGGTCTACCCACCGCGGGGTCTTAGACTGGACTTCGCTTCATCTAGTCGATCCCGCAGAAAGGGAAGAAACCGAGGAATACGAAAAATCCAAGAATTGATTTTTGACTAGGATGAGAAGATTCGCTTTTCCTGATCACCACGGGAATTTTGCTTCACTAATAAGTTTGCGCTACAGGGTGCCGAGCTGGTTGTACCAGAGCTTTCTGCGGGCAGCTGAAGGGATGGTCGAGACCCACGTGGGCTGTAGAATGCAGGTCTTCTCGCCGTTCCGCTTATCGGGGGGCTAATTTTCTAGGAAGGTGAAATGTTGAAAAAACGGACATTCTGGAAACTTTCCCTCTTTTGCATATCTTTTTCATGCTCTCCATGGCTACCAAATTGTACCATTAATTTTGCCCTCGTTTCAGACGATGTAGATTTCAGACGATGTAGATTAGAGTAGGGGCAAAACATGACTAAATTTCCGCGAGGGGCAGGCCTTGCGCGTGGTGGATGTACCTTCTGAGGGATAGGCTATCCTTGAGCGTTCGCCAATATGACGGGTAGGGGCTGGCCATTTAGCTCGAAGGAAATGACTGGAATTCGATCCGGTAAACCTTGAGGAGTACTTAAAAGTTCGATTTCGTCGCTTTAAAGAAAGATACGAAACGTGATCAACATGCGTGGGGCTTGGCCGCGGATATCGCGGTGTTTGCCGCACATGACCGGTCTACTAAGGATCGCTTCCCCAGCAGCAGGCAGTGTGGAAGCCTCTTTGGCAGGAGGCTTAGTTTGTGTCGTCCGAGTTAAGTGGAAGCGAAAAGAAGTCATGGGAGCTTAGCAAAGGAGCAACGTCGCTCCTTCTGGGGGATCCCACCGAAGGTCAATGCCAGGTGCCGGCGGGGAATAAGTGCCCCAGACAAGTTGAGATGTGGCGGCCAGATTGGGAAGTAAGGTTCCATGAGGGTCTTGAGAATTGCGAGGCGTCGTGGGTTTTTAATGGCTAAGTGTGGAGAGGGTCTCGGACGCGATTTTGGAGGGATGGTGCTTACGCCCGGCTCGTCTAAGCCATCTTTCCACGCTTTTTATTCGACTTTGCCTTTCGCTGAATTCTGTTAATTGCAGGAGAAAGGACGCGCGATGGGGCGGATCCAGACGAACATCGGCCTTATGAGTGGTATCCCCATCAGCGACACTGTTGACAAGTTGATCGCCCTCGCTCGGCGGCCACGCGATTTACTTGCTGGTCAAAATCAGGTGCTGCAGCAACAGCAGTCGGCAGTGATGGAGCTGAGTGCGCTTTTGACTGGTGTCCAGCTGGCTGCGCGAAACCTGGGCAAAACGGAGCTATACAATCGTCGGGCAGCCCAGAGCAGCGACCCGCAGGTTGTTGAAGCGCGGGTTACCGGTTCGCCGCCAAGTGGTTCCGTCACTGTTCGTCCGTTGCGACTCGCCTCGCAGCACCAGGTGGTGAGCGTGGGGCTTCCTTCCGATCGCGTGGGGCCGGCAGGGGCGGAGATTAGCTGGCGCTTTGGCCCAGATTTGGCGCGGCCTTTCTCCTTGGCGGACATTCGCGGAGGGGCTGGATTTGTCCCCGGATTGATCCGCATTTCGGATCGCGCGGGCGGGACAGCGACTGTTGACTTATCGGCGGCGCAAACAATTGAGGATGTTCTGCGACTCATCAATGGCCAGACGAACCTCCGCGTTTTTGCCACGGCCGAGGGAGATCGGATCCGACTGACAGATCTCTCGGGGGGTTCCGGGCGGTTGGTCGTTCAAGAAGTGACGCCAGGAACAGCTCGATCGCTGGGGTTGCTGGGGATTAATACCTCTGAGGATTTTGCCGATGGTGAGGATATTGTTTTCCTGGCGCAAGGTACCCGTCTGGCTGCTCTTAACGACGGACACGGCGTCCGCACTTTGCGCTACCTTCCCGAGATTCGTTACCATCTTCGCGATGGCACGGTGGGAACGGTAAACCTGGCGGATTTCTTCGCTTCCCAGGTTTCGGGGGATGAATTGACATTGGGTCAGCTTTTGGAGTATGTGAATGCTTTGGCTCCGGGCAAGTTTCGTCTAGAGATCGCCGAGGATGGTAAGCGTCTTGTGTTTCGCGATCTCACCGAGGGTGCAGGCTCAACGAGGCTCGAGGCGATTAACGGCTCGGCGCTTCTTCGGGATCTTGGTTTAGATGGTGCTCCGGTGGGTGCAACAGTCGTCGGGCGGCGGCTCCTCGGTGGTTTGCAGAGTGTCCTTGTGAGCCGACTACGGGGAGGAAAGGGGCTAGGAGATTTAGGGCAAATTCGGCTTCGCGATCGCTCCGGAGCTGAGGCTATTGTCGACCTGGCGGGAAGCGAAACCCTGGCCGATATCCTCAACCGCATTAATGGGGCGGGTGTTGGCCTGCGTGCGGAGCTTAATCCGTGGAAGTTGGGAATCCTCATCCGCGATATTTCTCATGCATCGAGTGTCCCCCTTTCCGTCGAGAGCGTGGATGCAACAGAGACTGCCGAGAAACTTGGCCTGGCTACAGCCGGAAGCACACAGCCTGTCGCCAGTGGCGATCTCCAGCTGCAGATTGTTTCGGAAAATACTCCTTTAGCACGCCTCAACGGCGGACGCGGCGTTGCTGCGGGGAGCTTTACCCTTATCGATAGCCGGGGGAGTACGCGCACAATTTTCGTCTCGCCGACAACCATCAAAACGGTCGATGACTTAATCCGAATAATCAACAACTCGGGGTTGTCCGTGCGAGCGGAAATAAATCCTGCCGGGGACGGGATCCGCATCATCGATTTTGGGTTGGGAGGGGAGCGCCTGCGGGTGATCCCCCGGACCGGGACTACCGCTTACGATCTGGGGCTGGTTCGAGATTCGCAGTCCGGCGAACTTAATGGTCAGTCGGTTCAGTGGATCGATGGCAGTCTGACCTACCGAGTTAGCGTGATGCCGGGGGAGTCGCTTCACGCACTAGCAGCACGGATAAATGCTGTCGGTGGGGGCGTCAGCGCTACGGTTGCCAACGACGGATCCTCTCAACCGTGGCGACTTGTGCTAATGAGCCAACAACCCGGTCTTCAGGGCCGAATTGTGCTTACGGGGTCCACACTGCCCGGGAGCTTTACCGAAATCTCGCCAGCACAGGATGCCTTGCTGGGCATGGGAGGGCAAGCGTTTTCCGGCGCGCAAGTCGTGCTTGCCTCTTCTACCAATAAATTTGTTAATGTGATCCCGGGGCTGGAATTAGTGGTCAAACAGGCGAGCCACGAGCCAGTTACAATTACCGTGGGCACAAGCGACGCCGATGTTGTTGCCTCTGTCCGCGTTCTTGTTGACGCTTACAATCGTTTTCGTAGCAAATTGGCCGAGCACGCGGCGTTTGACGCATCAACGGGAAAAAAGGGGCCGCTTTTTGGCGATGTGGTGGCCTTGCGCTTACAAACGGAGATTCCGCGACTTTTGAGCTCGGCTTTCTCGCGTGACAGCCGCTTCGCCTCCCTTCGGGACTTAGGTATTGAGCTTCGTGACGACGGTACTCTTAAGCTTGACGAGGGTCAGCTCCGCGAGGCTTTGGCTCAAGATCCCGCCAGTGCGGCCCGCTTCTTTGCGGATACTCAAAATGGATTTGGCAAGAAGCTGGATTCACTCGTGGAACAGCTAGCAGGCATTGAGGGATCGCTGTTGTCGGAACGAATGAAGGCACTTACGCGGAAGATCGAAGGGAACAGCCGGCGAATTGCCGATTTGGATGACCGATTGCGTGTGCAGAGGCAGCGACTTTTGGCCGACTTTTATCGTCTGGAACGGGTCATCGGCCAAATGCAGAGTCAGCTAGCCGTCGTGGAGCGCTTAAATAATTTGGCAGCTTATGTGGCACAGGCAAATCGCCGGTGATTGATCACTGGGCCTTGGACATGCCTGCCGAATACGGACCTGGATAAAAAGTTTGCTGACCTTCAAATCTGTCCTACCCCATAGGCTTTTTCCACAGCCGAAGTTTGTGAACAACCGGCGGATTGGTGCGTGAGCTGTTGTCCTTAATGCGCGGAGCCGTCGACCTTGGCTCGAAGCGCTCCCCCTTTAGGGGTAGGGCCGAAGGGCAAGCTTCGGCGGATCAGCTGAGTTTCCTGGGGGCTTCAGAATGACCAACCAACAGTGGGATTATCTGAGCACGGAAATATTGACTTCGGCACCGCAAAAATTGCATTTGCTCTTGCTAGAGGGAGCATTACGGCAGATACGTTTGACTGAGACGTTTTGGCAAGCGGGGCAAGTTGAGGAAGGATATCAGTCCTTAGAGAAAGCCCGAGCGATTGTGGCGGAGTTGCTGGCCGGGGTTCGCCCGGAACGTTGGCCGGAAGTGGCTCCCCGCGTCGCGGCGATCTATCGGTTTGTGTATCTGACTCTGGCGCAGGCCGGGCTTGCCCGGAATATTGAGCGGTTGCGCGAAGCCGCACGCGTTCTGGAAATAGACCGCGAAACCTGGCGGCAAGTCTGTCAGCGCCTGCAGGAGGGCCCATCGTCCCAAGAAAACTTTTCAGGCCGGACCACGGAGCATGTCGCGCCTGGCGGTGAAGCCTCAAATATTGTCCCAGCACAAAAAGCCACTTACCCCTCGCCCATCAAGTTTTATGTCGAATCCGAGGCTGTCCCCTCCCAGGAAGGCACACGAGGGATGACGGCGGGACATCCCTGTGAGGGGGAAAGTTCCCACTTGCGGTTTTCTGCGGAGGCATAGCCTGATCAAGCTCGCGAAGAAAACGTCACCTTAATTCCCACGTCTTTACCCCACCGGGCTGTTTCACGATCAGAAAATGATCCCGATCAGCCCCGAGTGCCTAAGGTCGGGCTTGGTGTTCTTCGGCTAGGGTTTTTACCTCAAAACCTTGTTATTGCAGCCACGTTGCGCCGGGTCATGCCGATTTAATCGAAAAGCGTGCAGCATTCGGAGAAGAGCCCGGCGGAATCGGTAGTTTCATTAAACCGAACCTCGTCCTCACTGTTCCCCGTTGGTTTTCCTCCTCTATTGTGACTTTATCACATCCCGTTTCTAAAGTCTTGGGAGAGAGCTCTGCGGTGATTGCTAGACCGTTTCATGGGGCCTTTCCACGCGTGAGGGGTTAGCTTATCGCTGATTTCCATGAAACTTTCCTCCTCTTGGCGATCTGCGTCGGGGGCCATCGTCTCAAGTCCTCAGGTGCGTGATCGGGAACTTGCCTCGGAGGAAGTTCGTTTTTGGCCAAGAACTCTCAATGGTTTTTTGAGCGGTTCAAGAGACAAATCACTTTGTTTTGGTTGTCATTTTTGTTTGGCGTAAATGTCCAGTATCGGACAAGTAGTCTCTCCGTCATTCGTAGGAGGAATAGTTCATAGGTACTCTGCAAATAGGCAATCGGAAGTCTCTTCGTCATTTGCAGGAGGAATTCTTGTTATTGACTCTTCCCTAACGTAATTTGGCAAAGTGCAAACTGGCTGGAATTGCCCTTGGAGAGATGCTTCGAGAGGCTTTTATTCGTTGGAGGTTTGGGCATGTTTAATGGTTTCCCAAGTGTGAAGTGGTACGTGCTGCGCAAAAACTGCGAGCCGTTCGGCAAGTGCAAAAGATCGGTAAACGGAGACTTCTCACCAACTAGCAAACATCCTGCGAAAAGTCACGGGTTTGCGGCGGGGGATTGCCCGCGAGACCATGCGAATTCGGAAAGGCAACTCTGTTGCAAAAGAAAACTGTATCTTCGAAAGTCACCTATGGGTAAATAACAAAGCGACAGGTCTCTAGCGTTGACGTCGAGGCCGTGAGGTTGTGGTTTCTGGGGACCTTGGGTATTGCGGAGTGAAGTTAGCCGCGTTTCCACATCTTGCAAACACTGCAGACCGGGAGAGAGGAGATGAAGGAAAGCACAACTCTTTCGCGAAGAATGTTCTTGCGTCGTAGTGGAGCGACGAGCTCAGCATTAGCGTGGCCCTGGGTGTTTACTTCGTCCAAGGCTGCGGAGCGAACTTTCAAGATTGGGCTTATCGGGTGCGGAGGCCGCGGTCAGGGTGCCGTGGCCGATGCTTTGAAGGCCGCAAAGACACTAAACTTTCGGGTCCAGGTGGTCGCTGTTGCCGATTACTTCGCCGATCGGGCGGAGCGAGCAGGGAAGCGTTTCGACGTCCCTCCCGCTCGTTGTTTCGGTGGTCCTTTGGCATATCGCGCCCTTTTGGAAACCGACGCGGAAATCGTACTGATAGCCACGGCACCGGTTTTTCATCCCTTATTTTTGGAAGCGGCCGTGAAGGCCGGAAAGCACATCTTTCTGGAGAAGCCATCGGCGGTAGATCCGGTAGGTTGCCGACGTGTGATTGCCGCGGCCGAAGAGGGCTACCGCAAGGGGCTTGTGCTCGTGGCTGGGACAGATATGCGACACGACTGGAACTATCGGCTCACCCATCAGGCTGTGGTAGTGGAGAAGGCCTTGGGCAATCTGTATGCTGGCCGAATCTCATATTGCATTGGTTCTATGTTTCGGACCCAGCCCATTTGCCCCACATCGGCTGACGATCTTGTTCGCACTTGGCAGAATTGGGTGGCCCTTTCCGGAGACCATATTGTGGAGCAACACGTCCACAATATCGATATAGCGAATTGGTTCTGCGGTCGGCCCCCGGTGAGCGCCGTAGGATTTGGTGGTCGTGCCCGCCGTAATGCCGGCGACATGTACGATTTCTTTAGCATCGACTATGATTACGGGGATGGTGTTCATATCCATTCAATGTGTCGGCAGGTAAATGGGTGTTTCAATTGGGTCGGGCACGACTTCGTGTACGAAAAGGGGCGAACATCCGGAAACAATTTCCCCTCTCCTAAGCAGTCGCCCATTCCCCCGGACCTTCTCCGCGGCAACAGTGCCCACCATCAGGAGCAAATCGATATGCTCTACTTTGTTGCGAAGGGGGAACCGATTAACCAGTTGCGCGATTTGGCGGAGTCAACGGCCACAGCAATTATGGGACGAATTTCCGCCTACACGGGTCGGCAGGTGTGGTGGGACGAACTGATGACCGACCCCAACAAGAACCCGGCGCTTTTCAATCTGCAACTCCGGCCTACGGCAGAAGATTTTGAAAGGGGAACTGTGGAAATTCCGCAAGAAAATGTGGTGGCTTTGCCTGGCCAGCCGGCCTAAGAGTCCTGGCTCGCAAGGGGAACTGGACAGGGTGCACGTGGGTCTCAACCGAGCTTGGCACCAATAATCCCCAGGTTTGCCCGCTCACTTAACAGGGTGGGCTTGTTCGTGCTTAAACTGGAAAGGTTCCATCCTTTCCCTGAGGCGAAAAGCCGGTGGGGGCCAGAACTTGGCATCATACGCACGGCTTTCGGCGCGGCGGACACGCTTGATTTCCGAGAAAAACCCTACTTTAAAAGGCCGTATCTTTCAGGCCAGCTGCCCCATAAGCTTCTTATAAGCGGCCACCGCTAGGGCATCGCAACGCTCATTTTCTGGGTGGCCGCTGTGCCCGGGGATATGCCGGAATACTACGTGGTGCCGGGTGAGGAGTTCATCCAATCGCCGCCATAGATCTTCGTTTTTAATTTCGGTCCAACTTTTTCCCTCACGGCGTCGCCAACCTTGGGACTTCCATTTCGGAAGCCATTCAGTGATTCCTTTGCCTACATAGATGCTATCGGTAACCAGCTCGACGCAGGAGGGCCGTTTCAGCGCTTCCAGGCCCTTCACGACCGCGGTTAGCTCCATGCGGTTATTCGTCGTTTGCGGTTCGGCTCCGGAACATTCAAGTTGCCGCCCGCTTTGGGGGTGTCGCAAGATAAACGCCCATCCCCCGGGGCCCGGATTGCCGTGGCATGCACCGTCGGTAAAAAGAATCACATGCGGCAGTGAATTTGGATGCGCCGATGCGGGCGCGAGCTTGCGGCCGGGCTGAGATGATTCCGAGCGAAAGCCCGCCCTTTCTGCAGCAGGATTGACTTTTCGTCGAGTAACCATGGGTATTATCGCTTGGGAGTTACTAGCTGAAAAATTGCGATGAGTGTACTTACCGGCCCGGTTGGTATAAGTTTCTACTTTCTTTAGTGTACGACAGTTTGAGGAGGTTTTCCGGCCACTCCCCGCAGTTTTTACTACCGCCGGAACAAGCCCTCAACCTATCGTCGCCGTTCGGCCGACATGCTAAGTGCCTGCTCCAACGTCCACTCGCCGTGAAATTCTCCAGATGTGTGAGTCTCCCAACGCCAGGGGACGCGTACGGTAAAGGTACTGCCCACGCCAAGCTGGCTCTGCACGCAGACTTCCCCGCCCATCAACCGGCATAGCTCTTTAACGATGGACAGCCCCAACCCTGTGCCGGAGTGCTCCCTCGTGAGAGGGTCGCCGGTCGGCCGGGCTGTTCGACCTTGGCGGAATTTTTCAAAGATAATTTGTTGATCCTCCTCCGGGATGCCCACTCCTGTATCGCTAACCTGAAGAACTAAAAAGCCGTTATCACGGCGCGCGCTCACTTTGATCCGACCTCCCTCGGGCGTGAACTTTATGGCGTTGGAAAGAAGATTATTAAGGATCTGCCGCAGCCGATGTTCATCCTGATACATTGGGGGCAGCCCGTGTTGGATTTCCACTTGCAGCTCGAGGTTTTTCTTTTCGCTGAGTGGTCGCGCCAGATCACATTCCGCCATAATCATCTGAGTCACGTCAAACTCGATAGGTCGCAACTCCATGCGACCACTCTCGATCTTTGCGAGATCAAGAATGTTGTTGATCATTTCCAGGAGCATCCGGCCGGCCTTTTGGATGTTATTTACAAAGCGGCGCTGGCGGTCGTCTAAGTTTACAGCTGACGCCAACACTTCACTGAAACCAAGAATACTGTTTAAAGGTGTGCGTAGCTCGTGGCTCATGGTGGCCATGAAATCGCTTTTGATGCGGTTCATTTCATAAAGCTGCATATTGAGTTGGGCAAGCTGATCCACCTTGGCGTCCAAGTCGGCGTTGACCTGGCGGAGTTCTTCCTGGGCCGTGATCAAACTGTGAAGCATGGAGTTAAAAGCGTCGGCTAAGGTTTCGAATTCGTCTCCGGTATGAAGCTCCGCGCGGGTGTCGATATTACCCCGGCTTACCGCTTCGCTTACGTCCCGAAGATGACGCAGGGGACGTACGATCACGTAGCGTATGACGATATAGAATGCCACAAGCGCCAAGAAGGCTGTCACAATTGATACGGCAAAGAGCCAGTTCCACGTTTCTGTGACTGCCGACTGAGTGGGGCCGTTGGGAATTGTCACTTGAATAATGGCCATCAAATCCCCGCTTTGCAACGGTTCGCTGGCCAGTTGAATTCCCCCAACAGGAACATCGAAACCGCCGGGTTGAGGATAGGTCTTATGACACAGGGTCAAACACGATGCCTGGGCCCGAACCGCCTGATAGTATTGATACTCCAAACCATCATTGACATAGCGTTCGGCATATTCCGGTTGCGTTTCTGAAGCCTCCTCCGCACGGCGATGCCGCATGAATTGTTTGAGGAGCTCCTCTTCGAACGGGTCGGCCGGGCGCTGAAGCTGTTCCGGGTTGGCCGCCCGACTGTCCGGTCGATGGATCACCCGCCACGTAAACTGCTGGTTACTCAGGTTCCTAGTAAGGTGCTCAATATAGGGCAGGAACTGCTCATTTGTTTCCAATTTTTCCCAATGTTTTATAAGCATGACCTGATCGACAAGAAGCCGGGCTTTAATTGGGTTTTGACCATAGACCACATTGCCGGTCACAACCCAATAAAGAAAGAAGCTCACCGCGATCACCGCCGCGATCGACACACCAAAGAAAAACAGACACTTAACTTCAAGGCTGGTTTCACCCAACCCTCGTGGAAGGACGCGAGAGGTCATTGCCACCCACCTGTGTGAAATTCAATCGGAATTGGTGGAAACAGCTCCTTTGGTTTGATCCCCATTCTGGGGTAATACGATACTCCAATACATTTGACTCGGGCCCCCGGGGGCCAAGTTCGGCCTTTCGCCAATGGCTCGGTGAGGCGCTAGTTCGGGCTAGCACTTTTGTTCTCTTGAGCTCCGGGGGACCTCCTTCAGTAGCATGATAGAAGCGGACCAGAACAGAGTCTTCAAAAACTCTGGGATTCGAACCTTGTCCTAAATTCCTCCCCGTAGCATTCAATTTAATTGAGCCCCGGTATTCCCAATCAGCTCAGATTAACAGCGATTAGTGTTAAATAATACCACCTAATTAGGTGGGATTCGTTCTCATGAAAGTGAGTTCCAGCTCAGGCCATACAATTGAGCAAATCTCGCGAAATTCTAGCTACTGGGCGAAACGGGGTGCCACTCTGCCGGGTTATTTATTTTGGTACTTTCTGCTTTGCCACGGAAACGGCCCAGGATCGCGTTAAAAAATTTGATTACCAGACAAAATATCAGTAATCTTTGGAGTTAGGTTTTTCGGCGCTTAATCGCACCCGATCGGAGGACCAGGCTTCAGAGTCAGTTCGGTCCCCGGTGGGTGGCTCGCCAAGGTTCATTGGCAGCTAATGGAGGTTAGCCGGTCCATCGCGATTAAGAAGTGGGGGAAATTCCGGCGGCCTGAGTCTGAGGTTGATTCGCCAACCGAAAGGTTTAAGGCCAGGTTTTGCGAGGTGGGGGCGAGCGCGACAAGGGTAGTCCGCGGGGTAAGCGGGGATTTGCATTCACTGTGCAAGGGACGCCCAAACTAACCGCCGGCGGCTTCAGAACGAGTTATCGGTCTAATTTTCGTCACCGGATGAGTCAAGGCGTGGGTGTGTGGCTTTGGGCCACCTGGTAAGGTGGGTTTCAGATGAAAGAGGTTCCGTGTACGTTTTTTAGTCATAAAAATTGCGAAGTTGGTAAGGTATTCGGTACTTCTCGGGTTTAGGGCAGGAAACTTGTAGTGGTCACGGTACGGGCGTGGTTGGTGCTGGTGTCACAAGCTAGGTTAAGGAGGTGAAGTATGCGTTGGTCCAGAACGTTGGTTCTCGGTGTCGCAATCTGCTTAATCGGCGGAATCGCATGGGCACAGAAGGCTGAGAAAAAGCCTCCAAAACAAGTCGGCCCAGAGATTCCCGTGCTCGCGCAGTGGCTTGATGGGGTCGATCTGACGGCGGAGCAAAAGGAAAAAGTGGAGGCCCTGAAGCTCGAAGTGGGACGGAAGCTTGCGGAAGTTAATAAGAAGATTCAGGAGCTGTTCACGCAAGAGCAGCGGAAACTTCGCGCCGAAATCGCCACAAAGGGCAAGGCTGAGGGCAAGACCCCTCAGGAAATTCGCAAGTTGCAGGACGAAGCAGTCGAGTTGACTCCAGAGCAAAAAGAGAAATTTGCCGAGTTGATGGGGATGCGTCGGGAGATCCATGAACAGCTGGCAAAACGCCTCTTAGACATTCTTACTCCCGAACAAAAGCAGATTGTGGAGCCACGCGTTGCGAAAACTTTAAAGGCGGCAGCAAAAGAGCAAAAACCGCCAAAAAAGAGGGAAACGCCGCCCGAAAAGAAAGAACCCAAACGGGCTCAGCAACAGCAAAGTTAACAACGCCGGTCCAGAGGGACCTCTCTTGAGTAGGGGATCGGTCCCCCAAGACCTCTCTGTAAACAGCGGGTAGATTGACAATAGTTTCGTGAGCCTCTCTCCTAACAAATCGCATTTCACAGTGCCAGAGGAAGTACCGCTCACACGCGCGCTAGCGGAGGCGCGCCGTGTCGAATTTCACAGTGCCATAGGAGGAATCCCCCAAGCCGCAGCTCATGATACCCTGTCGCGCTCGATTTGAGGTCGATTGACGTCCGGACGCCTGCTTGCGGCCGGGGGGGTACTTTCTGTCCTTCGGGTGGTGTCCGAAGCCCGAATTAAAAAAGTTTAGTCGTCGACCAAGTTTGCGTGGTAAGGCCCCGGCGACGGCGCCTTTTTGTTTTTGTTTGGTTTCAGGCCGTTATCTTTGGTCAATAACGATGCGGTGTGTGGCGGCAATGCGCTTGCGAGAGTTTGCGAACATGGTTGTGGGATCCGCCCTTAAGCTCACTGGGTAAGCACGTACTGGGGAGGTCGCTCCATTTGCCGGCTAAAGAGGGCCGCTGTGCTTTTTGCGGTTTGTGGGCTTGGGCAGAATGCCACTTAAAGCTGCGCTCACTGGGGAGGTTTTGGTTACCCTAAGGAAATGTTCTCCAGAACTTGGGGTTTTTGAGGCTGGACGATCGGATTGGGCGGTTTCTTCGGCGTTTCCTCTTCTAAAGGCATAGTCGGCAGGAGCGGTATGAGCTTCACATCGCAAGCAAACACTCTTGTTGTCAACGAAGGGTGAACTGGTTCCAAAGGGAATCTGCGTTATTGGGCGTACATCTATTTGGCTCGGTGCTTTCGCGGATATGCGATTGTTCGCTATTTCCCCTAGGGGGCGAACATCCGATGTAGGTGCGCCTTTCCCCACAGTGGTCGAGAGTCGTAGCCTCTTCAGACGATAGTTGAAGGGGAGTTGGGAAAAATTGCGATGATGGGGATGTTGTTGTCGCAGGAAGGATGAATAGTGCACCAATGAAGCGCCAACGTCAGAAGCGAGCCAGCACCGCCACCCAATCACCCCTGGAAACGTATCTGCGTGAGATCAACGAAACCCCCCTCCTTAGTCCGGAGGACGAACAGGAACTTGCAGAGGCCATCGCTCGCGGCGATCCCCAGGCACGAGACCGGATGGTTCGTGCCAACCTTCGGCTTGTTGTCAACATTGCCCGCAATTACACCGGCAAAGGATTGAGCCTGCAGGACCTCATTGAGGAAGGCAACTTGGGACTGCTGCGGGCCGTGGAAGGGTATGATCCCGCCATGGGAACCCGTTTTTCAACATACGCGAGCTATTGGATCAAGCAATCGATCAAACGGGCGCTAATCAATTGCGCCAAAGCAATACGCATCCCTGCCTATATGGTCGAGCTCCTCTCCAAGTGGCGACGGGCGAGTGCTCGATTGACCGAGGAGCTGGGGCGAACACCCACACCAGAGGAGGTAGCCCGAGTTTTGGGTATTCCCCGCAAGAAGCTCCCCATCATTAAGAAAGCGATTCGCATCCATAATATGATCCCCCACAGTGATCAGGGGGACTCTGGCTGGTCGCTTGGGGAGATCTTGATGGACGATCAGACACGCAGGCCCGACGAGGAACTTGTGGAGCTGGATTGTCTTAAACAGGTGATGTCCCTTCTTGATAGCATGGATCCGCGGGAAGCTACTGTGCTGCGAATGCGGTTCGGTCTGGATGACAATCAACCGAAGACGCTCAAAGAAATTGGGGAAGCGCTCGGGCTGACCCGCGAACGCGTGCGGCAGATTGAAACTGAAGCGCTTCGCAAGCTGGCGATGGCCCTTGAGGGAGAGAAACAATCGGGCAAGCCCGAAGTCAATGCTGCTACCCTTTCGTTGCAGAATCAGCCGGACACTCTTAATTGACAAAGCTTGACGGCGGCTGGCTTAGCTAGAACTTTTACTCCCTCCGCCAACTGCCAGGCTCAACTTGACTTCCACTTTGCCCCGCTAAACTTGCTTTCTTCTTTAGCGTTTCCTGTGGATCATGATTGAGACTGGGCCGCCTCTAGGGCTCAGGAGGCTGGCCAGGGTTTCAGTCCTTTTCGGGTGCCACACACGTTCACATGAATGCCTAGTTCTTGGGCCAGGCTCGCTTTTGCAAGGAGGGATTGATCAGCTGCTTGTTCGCTTGTGGCGTAAACAACCTGGATGTGGTTGGATTTGTGTTTTGCCATCATTTGGTCCCGGGTAATCCCGTAAAGAACGGCGTGCATTATGGGCCATTGGGGTGTCGTTTCCTGCCATCGGCGTTGGGTTTCTTCTTCTGGGAGAGCTACTACTTCACCCCGGCCAATGTCTACCATGAGTCGACCTTGCTCCACGTAAATCCGGGACCAAACGATTTCGCCGGGTTTAGAAACACCTTTGAGGGTGCCTCCGCCCAATCGGAAGTACATCGGGGGTTGTCGTTCGCTGCAGGCACCCGCCCATCCGTTAATGAAATGGGCAGGTGGAGCTCCACCGCTAATCATAAACACCCACACATAATCCTTCACCGAACCGGAGCGGTCCCAATCCCCCCAGCGTATATCATGAAGGGTAGTTTCCACCGGTTGGCCCAAGGCTTTGTGGACGCGGTAGGTGAGAAGGGCATCTAATCCGGAGCATTCATCCACCTCATTGAAGTGCGGAAGTGGCTCCCCCTCGTAGAGAATTCGCTTTCCGTCGCGACTTGACACTGGCGGGCGATCAGCGTTGTTGAGCATGCCTTCCACCAAATCGCTGGCCGGAAGAAGATCCTTCAGTCCTTGTTGATATTGAATCCCGATCGCATCGCAGCCAAAGTCGTCGGCCACCCGTAGCGCCGCAATATACATCTTGCATTGAAGCAGGATTTGTTGCTCGGTTAAGTCCGTGTCTGGGTTGGGACCAGTCACAAAGCGGAGGCCACGCTTCTCCAGCCATCGTCGCACTGCCTGGGCTTCTTCGTCCGGGACCTGCGTGGTTTCGTAGTAAAGTGCTGACTGGCTCAGCCTTTCCTTAAATACACCTAGCGGATGAAGAAGTTCATCGGGGATGATGGCGTTGTACATGCCCATGCAACCCTCATCGAACACCCCGAGAATCGCTTTCTGCCGGCGAAGCTGGGCCGCAAGTGCCTGGGCGAGGCGTTTCAGCGTGGCTGGAACCTGCAGCGCGGAAAAGGGTTGGACATGATCGGTGGAGTGACGAATTCGGCCCGTCTTTAGCCACCGTGCCAGCTGTTTACGAAATTCTGGCGCGGATAAATCTTCCGCCCACAATGTGGAATAACTCTTCCCGGCCTTGGTGAGACACGCGTTGAGGTTCAGCAATCCCACCAGTCCCGGCCATTGTCCCGACCAATTGGCCAGCGTGAGGATCGGTCCTTGATGGCTGAGGAGTCCTGCCAGGACATGGTGCGAATATTGCCACACAGCCTCGGCGACAATAAGCTTGGCCGAGGGGTCGATCTGAGCAAAAACTTGCATACCCTCTTTCTGGGAGCTGATGAATCCGTGTTTTTCGGACTCTTTGTAGGGATGAGCTCGTACTAACTTGAATCCGGCGGCGGCCACTGCCTCCGCGAGTGCTTCCTCCAGCTGTGCCTGAGCTGGCCAGCATGTCTGGTTGGCAGCAAGACGCAAATCCCCACTGGCCACCAGCAACACCTCGTTAGGGCGGACTTTCCGCGGTGTCGGAATCTTGGGCAGAGTGATTTTTGCCATGGGACCCACCTCCCGAAACTAGCCCGGCTGTTTACATCGACACGGTTGCAGGCTTATCCTCAATCAGCCGCGACAATACCGTAAAACCGCAGCACCTGGCCTGTGACTCAACGTAGGCAGTTTGTATGTGTAGCGTCCATTTTGACGCCGACCAAATCCTCACCTCAAGCTTGCAGTTGAATGTTCGAAAACAATGGCGAAGGCCAACAGCTTGTTCCCAGTGAGCCCTTCAGTGAGTCTTTGTACACGTGCGGAATACCAAAGATAAACCCTGCTTATATTTTGTACTAACCCGAGCCCCGTGTGATTTTATGGAAGTAGCTTGGCCCATGCTTTCGATTTTGGCAGTCGACTTGTTCCACACCGAGCCATGTCTGAAGCGCGAGGAATTCCCTCCTCTGGGTACGCCTGAAGCCAATCCTCGAGGCCACCGAACTTGTTGTTTGAAGTTCCCGGGACAAACATGGCAGTGTGAGTTGTCGTCAGTAATTCAGGCGTCACAGCCGTTAGATTGGACGTGCCCGGTAGTCTAGGTCGTGATCGGTGCCCCCGGCGACCTCAGAAGCAAGCAAACTCATGGTCCGCACCGATTGGAGCACCGTGCGCTAGTTAGTCCACTAGCATAATCCAAAGTTGCTTTGGGCCGTGAACCCCCAGCGTGAGGACCTTTTCAATATCCGATGTTCGGCTTGGTCCGGTAATGATGACAAACTCACCCTGAGTATGGCGGTCTTGGGACCAGGCTGCTACGACCGGCCAAGCGGCCGGCAAATGGCAGTATAGACGCTCCAGGTGACCCAAGACCACACAAGCTGGCGGCAAATAGCATAAAAGCCGCTCCCACCTTTCATGGCACAGTATTAGAGACGACCCCGTGTCGGCGAGAAATATCTCGCCCACAACGACGGCGGCATCGAGCTCTGCGATTTTTTCCGGTGGCCACGAGTCGGTAACACGACACACTTGGCTTGGGGGAAGGCCGGCCAAGATCGCATCGGTTAACTCATGCTGTCGACACCCTATGCGATGCCAGCTGAACTGCTCGGCCAAGGCGCGTAATCGTGCGGCTGCCTGTTCCGCCGACCCGACACGGATCGCCTCACCGTTGACCGCCGCCACTTCCTGCTCAAAGCGGGCAAAAAGCACTTCTGGCGGCGAGGTGTCCTGTGGCCAAACCTGGGGAGTCCCCGGCCGATCAACCGCGTTGGGGGGAAGATCCCTCAAGGCCTGACGAATTCTTTCTAACATGCGCTCTCGAGGCGTGGCCACCGTATCACCTCCATCGGAAAATCTCAACCCGCCGAATCAGCCGCCCGCCTGCGCATTAGTAAATCTGCACCACAACCCAAAATGCCAAGGGCAAGGTATGGTCGGACGACCGTGAGTCTGCCTCAACACCAAATAGTGCGCTTGTCCCGAGCTGGCTTTGCTTCTCGTAAGGCAATCTTTTGTGTCGGATACGCTATTTGAGTCGGGCAAGGTTTTGGCGGAGTTCTTATGAGACTTGTCCCTGACTGTTTGGCACCGGACATTGCGTGTTTCGGAGCTGTTAACCTGCTTGGAAGCACAGGCTGCCCACAACCCGCCACCCTGCCCGACCGCAGATGCCTCCGCAAAAAGTTCTTACCTCGCAATTCAACTTTTTACCTCAAGGCTCGTGGTGGGAAGGTTGTGCCATCGATGTCCGGTTTTATGCTTTATGACTTTGAGCCGTTGGTGGCTGTCCAGAAATTTGTAGCTCTTTTTCCAGCTTTTTCCACGACTTTCGGAACGGTCCCTGCGGCGGCAACGGAGGCAGATCACGGGCCCGGAGCCAGGCTCGCAGGAGCTTCGGTTTCCAGGGAGACCAGCTAACCCACCGCATGCCTAGGCGTGCCAGACCGGTGGCAAGCACGTACCGCCATTTCCTTCCCATGGTCAGCGACCACCCCCACCATACGAGTTTTTCCAACCGCGATCGCACAGGGGATCGGTGCGTTGTGGCCAGATGCCGAAGGTAAACAAGTTTGTGGGGAATGTCGATCTTAACCGGACAGACCTCGTAGCAAGCGCCACACAAAGAGCTCGCAAAGGGAAGTTTTCCGGCTTTATCGATGCCTACGAGCATGGGGGTTATTACTGCTCCGATGGGGCCCGGATAAATCCAGCCGTAAGCCCATCCGCCTACTCGGCGATAAACAGGACAAGCATTGAGACAGGCGCCGCAGCGAATGCAGTGAAGCGCCGATCGGAGCCTGGGGTCAGAAAGGATTCGCGTTCGGCCATTGTCCACAATAATTACGTAAAATCTCTGACCTGGGGAAGGCCCGTAAATCAAATGGGTGTAGGCGGTGAGCTTCTGCCCCGTGCCACTGCGACCTAAAAGTTGCAGAAACAGGGGCAAATGCACGATGCTTGGGATAATTTTTTCGATGCCCATTAAAGCCACATGCACAGGTGGTGTGGCCATCGACAAACCTGCATTACCCTCGTTTTCCACCACGCAGATGGCCCCCACATCTGCGATGGCAAAGTTTGTTCCAGAGATACCCATGCCGGCCTCCAAAAACCGTCGGCGGAGGTGTCGTCGGGCAATAGCCGTCAATTGTTCGTGCTGACGGGTAAAAGGTTCGCCTAACTTTTCGGCAAAAAGCCGGCCAACGTCTTCGGCCGACAGGTGGAGGGCAGGAGTCACGATATGCGTCGGCCGCTGCCCAGCCAACTGCACCAAGAACTCCCCTAAATCGGTCTCCACCGCCTGAATTCCTTGGGCCTCCAATACATGATTTAGTTCCATTTCTTCGGAGACCATCGACTTGGATTTCACGACCATTCGCACATTGTGCTTTTTCGCGATGGTCAACAGATGCTCGTTGGCTTGGCGAGCGTTTTCTGCCCATAGCACGGTTGCCCCTCGGGCTGTGATGTTCTCCTCAAACTGGGAGAGAAGTTCATCCAGATGGGCGATGGCATAGGCTTTGATGCGCGAGGCTTGCTCGCGCCACGACTCCCATTGAAGGATCCTCGCAGCTATTTCGTCGCGAGTTTTGGCGGAGCGCTTGGTGGCAACCTCCAGAGCCTTCGGGCCACGAGGTTCGGCCAGCCATTTGGTCTCTGCTGTGTGAAACGCGGCTCCTTCCAGGGGCGAAATCTTCATACTCAGCTGCCTCATTCACGAGGATGACCATCGATCAGCCTTTTTGGAATTTGTTGACAACGTGTCGCATTAATTGATGTTTCCAAGCGGGTTCACCTCTTTCCCTAACTGATTTTTTCCCCAATTGCCGGCGGCTCTTCCCGTAAGGGAAGTAGGCACCTCTTAAACCGGAATAATCGTAAACCCCACTTCTTCTTTCGACTCATTTGGGGCCTGCAAGCGGCCTTCCGTCGTGCATTCCGGCGAGCACTTCCACAACGTGGGCCACACGAATCTCTTTTCCCTGAGGGTGCCGCCGCAAGATGCCCTCCAGGTGCATCAGGCAGCTAATATCAGTTGTCAACAGCCACTCGGCTTGGGAGGCGACTATGCACTCGGCCTTAGCTTGGCCCATGGCCACTGAGATCCCTGGCATCTTTACCGAAAATGTGCCTCCGAATCCGCAACATTCCTCCGCATCGGGGAGAGGGCAGAAGCGTACGTCCCGAAGGGACTCCACAAGAATTCGGGGGGGATCGATTACCCCTAGTTCCCGCCGCGTATGGCACCCAATGTGGAGCGTGACACGATAAGGGAAAGAGACGTTCACTTCCCGAATTCCTAAACAGTTCACGAGGAACTCGCAAACCTCGAAGACGCGCCGACCCACCTCCGGAAGCTTTCCCCCTGGGTCAAGCAGCTCATAAAAAACGCGACACATAGCGGCACACGACCCGGAGGGGCAGATAATCCACTGAAAGGGGGCGAAGCATCGAGCGAAGTGGCTTGCTACCCGTCGCGCTTCGTTCCAGTACCCGGAGTTAAAAGCCGGCTGTCCACAGCATGTTTGCTCCGCCGGGAATCGGACTGGAACACCGAACCCGGACAACAGCCGAACGGTTGCTTCAGCAAGGCGGGGATAAAACTGATCGATGTAGCACGGCACGAACAAGGCAACGGGTTCCCCCCTGCGATAAGGTGGGTAACTCATTTCCCTAAAATCTGTGGGCTTTTGAAGCGAACTGTTCATGGCCGCAGGGCTCATGGGGATTATTGGTAAAAACTAGTGGGGATTGTTGGTAAAAAGATTCTTCAGTGATTTTCATCCCTCGCCAGCAGGCCCCACCTTTTGACAATGCTCTTACGGTAACTGTTATCGCGATTGGCAGCTGTCCGAAATTTTCCCGGATGGCCGTTGGACCGTCTTCGCCTCGGACACCGTTTGGTCTATTTTATCTGCCGCTTTCTTTAGCATTATCCGCGGAGGTTTAAGTAACCTGCGGGCGCCAGTCGGGGTAAGCCGATTAGTCTGTCCCCCCAATTGGTTCGGAGTCAACACTCACATCAAAAGCGAGGGACCGAGATCTTATGGAACTTTCCCCGATCGGTTTAGGCACCAATGGAGAGCACCCGTCAGAACGCCACAAGTCGAAGGGGCATTTTACTCCTTTGACGCGGGCTTTGCCAACTGTAGGCAAGGGGCTTGAGGACAATGGCGGGCCAAATTTGGTAACCTCTCTCCACGCACTGTTCGGAGATCCTTGAGGTACCCGCGTTCACAAAGCTTACCGAAAATGCTTAGGCCATCGGAAGTTATCCTCGGACGCGGTGCGAGGCAATTTGGAGACGGGATGACAAGGTTGAACCGGCGCTCCGGTTGGAGAAAAATGAGAGGGCTTATTTTGGCGAGACCTTCGTAGGGAGCCTAAACGGCGGAAGGCCCCTGGCCATAAATGGCCCAGGGGCCGTCGTCGGGACATCCTGCTGGCATACAGAGGTTACCAGCAGCGATGTCGCTCCCAGTTTGTGACCAGGAGGAACGGCGGTGTGGAGCCGCCTTCGGCACGGCGTTTGGTGAATTCTATCGCAACGGATGCAGGAGGCCCGAGAGCAATCCCTTCGATCGCGAGCCATCATCAAAATCGAGGAACCACCAGCCGTCATGCCACTCTAGAGTTACCCGACGCCACCCGAGTGGTACCTGCGGATAGGGATAGAACGGACCGATATATGGCCAAGCGGTGGGGGAGTATTGTCGTGGGTAGGTAAGGGAGGCATAGTTGGGATAGGGGGCATAACTCGGCCAAGCATACTTTGGGAGGTAAGGCTGATTGTAGACCATGGGAGCCGGCCCGGCTGCGACCGGCATCACGTAACCTCCTCCAGATACAGGACCGGTCGGCTGAATGTACGCCACGGGAAGAGGTCGATTGCCGAGTGCCGCGGCCGTGGGCACCATAATAATAGCCGCAGGGCCCTGAGCCAGGATTGTATTGGAGTGGCCTTGCGGTTGAGGCATCTGAGAAGTGGTCTGTTCCGCAGGGGGGGCTAATTCCACTTGCATTGGTGCGGGCAGTAACACCCGGGGTGGCGAGGGCGCCGACACAGGCACTACCGGAGTTTGATCCTCCGCAGGAGCGTTAATTTCCACTTGGAGTTTTTGCGCCGGCGGGCTTCCAAACGTCATGATTCGCGGTGGCGTTTGTTCTTGAGTGGGCACGGCAGTTTCCACGGGTCCGACCTTTAAGCGGTTGATGACCCGGGAGACCCCCTCGGTACGAGCAGCAATTCCTAACGCAGTATTCATCTGCTCGATGCTTGCCACGGTTCCCTCTAATGTGGCGATACCGTCGGCCACTCGAACTTCGATCCGATAGTTGCGTAACTGGCCGCTATCACGCAGGTTGGCCGCTATTCGGTCGGCGACCGCCTGGTTATCCGCGAAAGCCTTACTGCCCCCTGCGAATATGGCCAGCGTTAACAAAAATCCTGTCACCAAACGTCGCATGCCTTCCCTCCTATTTGGGTGAATTTTCGGAATGCATATTTCTTGGGAAAGGGTGCTCTACCGAGTGACCTCCCCTTGTCGCACGGACAGCCTGTGATGATTCAGCTCGTTAAACGGGGACCTCTATTGTTTTTTGTCGGCTATAGTTCCGGCAGGAGTTGACCCTGTTTGGGGACCCGTTCCCCCGGGGCATAATGTACTTTTTAAGAACGAGGTTCGGTCGGTCATGGGGGGTTGCGCAAAGTTTGCTTAGCCACCCACTGCAACTCCCAGGCGGGGTGTCCGATTGTGTATGGTGCCAAGTTGAGGGATTAAGCATGTCCCTCTTTCAAATGATTCGGTCGAAAAATGCATTTAGCGTAATAAATCCCAAAGATCGGCGTGTTCGGTCCGGTCACCCAGAATTTTTTGTTAGCTGGTAAGGCTGCTCGGCTTAACCGACCAACTTGGGAAGAATTTGACTTGGGTGGGTACGCTCAGCCCGGCAGTTTTCTTCAGACCACGGCTCAGAAGCCTTCCAGGAAGGCGTTTCTTCATTCCGCGGGGGGTGGTTCGAGGGGGCGATAACAGTTTTGGCAGAAGTGCGGAAAAAACTTCCTGGGGAAAACCGTACCTTTCATCCTGAAAAAGTTCTCCGGCATTTGCAGCAGCGGCTTGGTGGCTAATTGTCCAACAAAAAGGGGGGAAGATTTGGCGAAGAAAGTCTTCAGCAAAAAGTTGAGGCCGGTCGACCTTGAAAGCTTCTTTTCGGTTGCATTTATGGCAACTCGAAGCCGGCAACAACCGGTCTTGGCCTTGTCAGTTCGCCGAATGGTTCATTTTGATTTAGTGTTCGAGACGATGCATTCTTGACAAGCGCGCCGTCGAAACTGAGGGTCCATGAACGTCTGGGCAAACAGGTCAAAAATAATTCCTGATAATTTGGGCGGCCCAGGGTATATGGATACAATAGTTCATTCTTGCAGAAGCGCGGCAAGGGAAGGGATTTAAGAGTTAGGGAAGGGGAGGGTATTAACCACTTAGGATTGCGAGGTTGGGAGTGTATCCATTTTGTGAGCGAAGGGAGCCTTCCACCCGTGGAAGACATTTTTGCCAAGTGTCGAGAGTTCTTTTCTGGCCCGAAGATTGTTCCGGCTGAGGAATTGGCTTTGGCAGCCGAAATGTTTTTGGCCCATTCGCCCGTTGCTAACGCTGGTCCGTGGATGGAATTCGAAGGTCAGAAATATCTTCAGCTGAGCACTAACAATTATTTGGGGTTGGCCAACCATCCAGAGGTGTGTGCAGCGGCTGCCGCGGTCGTGAGCCGTTTTGGGATCGGAGCTCCGATGGGCTCGCGGTTGTTGACGGGGAATACTGAGGCCCACGAAGAGTTAGAAGCGCAATTGGCACATTTTAAGCGGTGTGAGGCGGCCATTGTTTTTCCCTCCGGTGCGCTTGCGATGATGGGTGCTGTGGGGTGCCTCGCCGGGCCGGGGGACGTCCTTCTACTTGACGAGTTCGCGCATACCACCCTGGTGTGCGGCGCGCGAATCTCGCAGGCAGAAATTCGGACTTTCCGTCACAATGATTTAGATCATCTCGAAAGTCAGTTGAAAAAGATCGGCGGGATCCGGCCTGTGGCCATCATTGTTGATGGCGTTTACAGCATGGATGGCGATACAAGCCCGCTTAGAGAGCTTGTGGAGTTGAAGGATCGTTACGGCGTACGACTCATTGTCGACGACGCCCACGGCACAGGGGTTTTCGGGCCGGAAGGCCGGGGAACTGCTGCCTTCTATGGTGTTGAAGAGCAGGTTGATTTGCACCTTGGCACTTTTAGCAAAGCGTTTGGCACTATTGGAGGGTTTGCCGCGGGGTCGAAAGAGGTTATCGATTATGTTCGCTTCCGTGCTCCCACCTTTGTGTTTACGAAGTCGATGCCCCTGGCCGTGGTGGCTGCCACCCGGATAGCTTTGCAGTTGTTGCAGCAGGGGGAGGAATTACGCCAGAAGTTGTGGGCCAACACCAACCGGCTCCAACAAGGACTTAAGGAACGCGGATTTTCGGTGGGCAGGACTCAATCGCCGATTACGCCGATCGAAATGGAGGGGGCAGAGGCGCTACGCGTGGCTCATGCCCTTCGCACGCTTTACCGCATTTGGGTCACTCCCGTGGTGTATCCGGCAATTCGTTTAGGACGCTCGATTCTTCGGGTAATCCCCACGGCATTGCACACCGATGAGGATATCGATCATTTTTTAGAGAGTCTCACGGCGGTTCGCGCCTCGCTTGCTTTAGGGTCGCTGTCGGCATTTTGAGAGGTTACTCGGTGACGCTCTTGGCGGGTGAAACCGGGACAATCCTGTGACCAGAAATTTGCGTGTTTCGGCGGCAAAGATTTAGGAAGGAGCCCGTCTGGAAAGAGAACGATCCTGGGTTGATGGTAGCTTTGTGGGCTTTGCGTCGTTGGTACGGGAGTCAGGGTCTAGAAAAATTTTTGTCAATGTGGACGTGCACGCCGGCGGAAAGGCATCCGTGAGGTGCGGAACTAACTCGGCCGGACGCTCGGGGGCTTGGCTGGCAGCTATCCTAAGCAGATCCGCATGTGCAGAATGTTCGGCCATTCCTCGTAACCTTATGAAGAAGTTCTATTTTTTGTGGTCAAGGGAAAAGTTTTAAGTGGCGTGAGTATGCGCTTGCGTGCCGGGAGGTCCTGCGAGCCTTTTCGGTAGCATCCGCAGGGTTTGCTTTGCCGTTATGTGAGTCTCCCCGGCGAGGGCGGTCCTCAAGGGCAGAGACGACGAGGAAATGCCCAGGTTTCGAGCACCGTGGATGCGATTCGCATGGGAGGAGAACCAATGGGGAGGAGAGGATTCTCCCGGGGATGCTTAGGGCGTGGATCCCTTACGGCGGCGACGCCGTCTTGGTTGCTTGGCAAGGCTCCACTCTTTTGTTGCTGCCTCGAATACCTCCGGTGATTCATAACGGACAAAGTTGGGACCATCGGGAATAGGGCCAATGAGACCCCGAAGTACAGGAAGTCCACGCAAGGATAGGTCGGTGTTGCAGTCATCAACCCCGATTTGAAGGTGGCGTTTGAGAAGCTCTTCCGGGCTGTCGTAATCGCGAATGCGGAGCTCGCCGTTTGCTCCGCGGGTGATGACCCGAATAGTTCGCTTTTTCATGGTGGTATTCCTCCGCTACGCCGTAAGAATTCCGTCGGGACCGGGATTTTCCACGGAACTTGGGGAAACGGCAGGCACTAGCCTCTGTTGACGGGAAGGTGATATCTGCCGGGATCCCTGTGGGTGTGTGAGGCGGATTTATGGGTCACGGCCTCACAGAGTAAGAGTTTTTGTTCTTTTATCAACATCGGTTATATGCTCAAGGCGTGCCCAAGAATTCGGTGTCTGCCGATACTCCCCCGACGAGCCACAAGCGGCGAAAAATCTGGAAAAGTGGGTTTCTCCCTACCACCCCCTCGGAGCATAAAATTGACGAGTACGATACCCCAGATAAAGGTGTTATTTCCTAAAGAGTTGGACGCTGCGAACCGGGAGCCCCCCAGTGGAAGTTATCAATCTTGATCATAATGCCACAACTATGGTGCGGCCTGAAGTCATCGAGGCGATGGCGGAGTACATGCGGCTGGGCTATGGCAATCCGGCCAGCGCACATCAGCTTGGGGCGCGGGCCCGCCGTGAATTGGAAGAATCTCGGGAGAGCATTGCTGAATTATTAGGGGCGTCACTGACAAGCTTTCCGCCGGATCGGGTGATTTTCACTAGCGGAGGAACGGAAGCCAACAACCTAGCCATCCTGGGAATTAGCCAAGCAATGGCGAAAACTGCCCGAACCGGACGACCGAGCTATCCTCACCACATCGTCATCTCCGCGATGGAACACTCCAGTGTACTCGCTCCGGCCGAACACCTCCTCGATCTGGGGTGGCGATTGGACACGGTAGGGGCCAGTCCTAATGGTCTTCTTCGTGTGGATCAACTTCAGTCATTCCTCACACCCGAAACCCGGCTGGTGAGTGTCATGTTGGCCAACCACGAGACGGGCGTTATCCAGCCGGTGACTGTGGTGGCGGAACTTTGCCGTGACCGTGGCATTCCGGTTCATACCGATGCGATCCAGGCCGTGGGCAAAATCCCCGTACATTTCCGCCGGTTAGGGGTTTCGGCGATGAGTGTGGCAGCTCACAAATTCCACGGCCCCCCAGGGATCGGCGCATTGATCTGCCGTGGTGACGTGCCTCTTGCTCCCATAGTGTTTGGTGGGCATCAGCAGGAGGGATATCGTCCGGGCACCGAGCCCGTGGCGCTGGTCGTCGGAATGCGCAAAGCACTGGAATTGTGGCACCAGGAGGCAGCTATGCAGCTGGAAAAACTGGTTACTCTCCGACAACGCTTCGAAGCTCAATTGAAACAGGCCTTGCCGGACATTGTCATCCACGGTGAGGACGCCCCTCGGTTACCACACACCTCCAGCATTGCCTTTCCAGGTATGGAGGCTCAGATGTTGTTCATGGCTTTGGACACGGCGGGGGTGGCATGCTCGATTGGCTCGGCTTGTGCCAGCGGGGCGGCAGAAGCGTCTCCCACTTTGCGGGCTATGGGTGTGCCTAAGGAGCTTGTGAACTCCTCGCTTCGGTTTAGTCTCGGCATGACTAACACGGAGAGCCAAATCGACGAGGCCGTTCGGCGAATTGTTGCTGCCGTCGAGCGGCTCCGGCCAAGATGTTCCGTAAGCTCGTCTGCTTGAGGGAAGTGCGAGTGCGAAGATGAGCCGACTCGGCTTGAGGCGACTTGTGCGGCTTCTCATTATCGTTGTCTGCGGCCTTCTCCTCGTCGAAACGTGGATCTGTGCTGGGATTGTTTTCCCCTTGCAGGTTCTTGGGGGTTCGATGGCTCCGTGGCTTCTTGGAGACCACCTTTTGTTTGTTTGTTTATGTGCGGAGAAATTCCGCACGGTAGCGACGAGGGAGTTCATATCTGAAAAGGTTATTTGTCCGGCCTGCGGTAGGCGGTTAGCCGTAAGCGAGGGGATCCGACTCCCAGGAGATCGGGTGATAGTTTTCCGAAAGGGCGTTTGGAATTTAGACTTTAGGCGTTTTCAGCCAGTGTGTTTCGCCGATTACGCGAGCGGCCAAAAATTAGCGATCAAGCGCCTGGCTGGATTGCCGGGCGAGAGAATTCATCTCGAGAGAGGCTGGGTATGGATCAATGGGCGGCCCGCTCCTTCGCGGGCGGCTGAGGTATGGCGCTATTCCCTTCCGGTTGCCTCGATCAAACTAGCCGCGGATCCGGTGGGCATACATACCACCTCGGCTCGCTCTGATCCAAAGAGCCGAACTACAGCAATAGTTGCCGCGTCTCGAAGCCGGTGTCATGACTCCGAATTTCTTCGAAGTCTCGTAGGGCAACCACCGAAGTCGGCATTGCCTGGGGTTTTGGCATGGAGGCCGGTTGGGTACGGTGTGTATTTCGTCCCCTCTTGTGCCTGTTACTCGTTTACGGTTCAAGGGTGGCTTGTCCATGGGACTGCAAGTTTCAACCAATTATTTGTGATACCGCAGGAAGTCATTAATCGGCCAGTCGCGATTGCAGCCCGATTTTTGCTGACTTGGAGGCAGGTTCCGCGGGAATTTTCCTTTGTTTTTTACACCGGGGATGGTGTGACCGTTACGCAATTCGAGGGCAAGTCATCAGGTGCGGGCATTAAAGTCAGGATTTTCCATGAAAGCCTTTCCCATACATCTTCTGGGGAGAGTGAGAACACTCCCGTGGAAATTTTTCTACCACAAAGCCGATTTTGGACTCCTTCTCTTGAGATCTTTTGGTGCGAGTTTCCACACGAAATTGCGGTTTCGGTTGCAGGGCGCGAGTTCTTCTTACCAAAGTCAGAATTGGGGAATCGCTCTGGAAGCCATGGGCTGGCGCGTCCCATCGTAGTGTCATTATGTACCCCTTCGGAAGGTAAGGTAACGGCCTGGGGAGATATTCGATCAAAACCTTATTATTATGATACATTAGATTATGTATATGCTGCCCGCCTAGATTATCCTCCGATCGATCCCCATGCATTTACGAAGGAGCCTTGCCACACTTCACGCAGTGGGGGGCTCAAAACTTTCCCGAATAAGGTGGCTCAAAGGGAGGGAGACCCACGTGAGATTATCCCGGCTTGTTGCACCGCCCAGGTGCATTTCTCACCTTGTGGAGTTACCCCTGGGGGGTGGCCGGTCAATGTACCTTTCCCCTCAGAGTTCGCGTCTCGCTTTGGATTTGCTCAGGCGCCCCTTGATGGTGGGCACCAGGAATCAACCGTGGAACATCATCCGGGTGGGGATCAGCTACCAAATTCGGGTGGGGGTATCGATTGCACGCCCGATCAAGGAATTTCCGGGTATGATTCAATCGAGGTTTCGGGTGCTTTTGGCAGCACTTGGGAGGACATGGGGCATTGTCCTTCAAATTCCTTTTCCGGTTTTCCGGTTATTTTGGGGGACAAAGAATACTTTTTCATTGGGGACAATCCGCCAATTTCGCGCGATAGTCGCCATTTGGGACCCGTCCGTGAAGCGAACGGGGTGCTCATTGTGGGAGTCGTAGTAGCTAAAATCCGGTGGTATTGCTGGCAGTGGGGTGGGTGGCGTTTTCAGATTCCGATTTTGACTCCGGTTAACTATCATTGGTGATTTACCAGAGACGCCACCGCCACAAAAACGTGATTACCGGAGACGTCCCCGCCACAAAAACGGGAGAAGGGGGAGAAATTGCAGGGACATTCAAAAAACGAAGCTAATGTAGGGGGTTCGGACGGCGGCAGATTTGGATTGATGCGGCGTACTCAGCTCCCGCGATGTCGGCGGGTGGCTTATGTCCTCTGGCTGGGATTTCCTGGGCAGGGGGGAATGCAGAATTCAAGCATACGGGCTCGTGGAGTTTCGGTTACTAGCCCGATTTACGTTTTAGGTGCTGCGGATCAATTTTGGACACTGGTTGTACGGAAGCGGTAGTTATAATTTGGCTCCCATTTGGTTCCTGATGAAGTTTGTTGTTTCACCGCCCAAAGAAGTTTTGCGCAACAGATAAATGAATCGGAACTTTTCTTTTGGGGAAAAGCTGAAGCGAAAGAGTGGAGAAAAAACTCGCCGAAGGGGGGTTCCCACTCCCTCGAGGGCGCCGACAAGTCCGCTGAAGGGAAAAGACGGCGGATGGATCTCGGCGGCTGCGGTGCGAGAGGTAGTTGAATCGATTGCCATCGCTTTTATGTTGGCTTTCCTCTTCCGCACGTTCGAGGCCGAGGCCTTTGTCATTCCCACCGGTTCGATGGCCCCGACGCTCCTGGGCCAGCACAAGGAGTTGACTTGCCCCCAGTGTGGGTATTGTTTCCAGGTGAGCGCAAGCGAAGAGGTCGACAGCGAGACGGGAACCCCTACTGGCGTTGTGGTTGTATCGGCGACATGCCCGCTGTGCCGATTCCCTATCGATCTGCGTCCGGACAATCCTCATGGGGTTTATTTTCCATCCTACAAAGGGGATAGGCTCCTTGTGGCCAAATTTCCGTATCAATTTGGCCGGCCGACCCGGTGGGATGTGGCGGTGTTCAAATATCCCGGTGCTGCGAGGACCAATTTCATAAAAAGGATTGTAGGACTGCCAGGGGAGACGATCCTCATTCGCAACGGTGATATACATGTGAAGCCGTTGGCGGCGGAAGACTTCGACTGGCAGACGCCTACTGATCCGCAGCAGTACACTATTGTCCGGAAACCGCCGCACACACTTCGGGCCATGTTGCAGCCTGTTGACGACAACGATCGACTTCAGCCCGCGTGGAAGGATCGCGGTTGGGCGCCGCGGTGGGCGCCAGAGGAATCTCGCACCGGCGATGATTGGAAGCCTGATGAGCGGTGGCGAAGCTTTAGTTATTCCGGGCGATCGCCGGCCCGCTTGATCTACCGCCATTTCGTTCCCACTTATGAGGATTGGGAGCAGTGGCTCAGCACAGGCCGTTCCGCCCCCTTACGGAAAGAATTGGTGAGTGATTTTTCCGGATATAACACAGAGATAACTCAGTCGTTTTCGTGGCGTGAGCGGTTTGTGGGGTGGGGTGGATCGGCTGGGGGAGCCTCTGGCCGTGGCGGGATGAGTTTACATCGTCCCGGCCCCAAGCAACTAGGGCTGCACTGGGTGGGCGACCTTGCCTTGGAATTCGAGTTGGAGGTGAAAAGCACTTCCGGAACGTTTGCCATGGGGCTAGTCGAGGGGGGGAGAACTTTCCGCTGCCAAATCGATTTGGCCGACGGTTCCGCCGAGGCACGAATCGATGCTTTACCTCAGTTCCGTCCCAAGGCCCGTACTCCCGTGAAAAAACCGGGGCGGTACCGGATTATGTGGGCGAACGTCGACGATCAGCTCTTACTTTGGGTGAACAATCGCATAGTGCGTTTCGATCCTCCGGCCGAATTTCCCCCATTGGGAAACGATCGCCCCACGGCCGAGGATCTGGAACCGGCATGGATCGAAGCCATCGGTGGTGAATTCATCGTGCGTCATTTGAAGTTATATCGCGACGTGTACTATATTGCTGTGCGCGGGTCACCGGGGGCTCCACGCCGGGAAGTTATCACTGATTTTTTAGCTCCCACAGGCGAGCCGTTAACGGCAGAGACTATTCATCGTACTTTATCTCAGTGGCAAATCTATGCGGCCCGGAAAACACAAATGGTTCATTTCCCTCTTCGGGAGCGGCAATATTTCGTCTTGGGCGACAATAGTGCCGAAAGCATGGATAGTCGGTTGTGGGAAGATCGTAATTTCGAATACTACGTGGACGAAGACCTTTTAATTGGGAAGGCTCTTTTTGTGTTTTGGCCGCGGGCTTTGGACCGTATTCCCGGTACCAATATTCCTGTACGATTCTTCCCAAATTTTTGGCGTATGCGTTTTGTTCGGTAGTTTGACTGTTTAAGGGAGGAGCTGGAGCCACAAAGGCCGGCAGAGCAGTTCATGCGAGAACCGCTGCGTTTCGGGAATTTCGTGCTCGTAGGCCGGCCGCATTCTTTGTGGACTTAAACTGGCCGTCGGTGCGGGAACCGAGGCACGATGCAAAGTTTCCTGGCCTCGGTCCACCCGGGAGGGGACAACGCAGGAGGCGAAGGTAGGCACGATAATGCAGGTCAGCGGACTCTCTCCAAATTTTCGCGTGGTGGTTCGCCCTCATCTGGGACCGATATTGAAAACAGAAGGTCTGGTGAAAATTTACCGCGGCCGCCGTGTGGTCGACGGGGTAGGATTTGAGGTTTACCCGGGCGAAATTGTTGGTCTGTTAGGGCCAAATGGGGCAGGAAAGACCACTTGTTTTCGCATTACCTGCGGGATGATCCGTCCCGATGCTGGAAAGGTCTTCCTGCAGGGAAAAGATGTGACCCAGTGGCCCATGTATCGGCGGGCCCGAGAGGGCGGGATGGGCTACCTGGCTCAGGAGCCAAGCGTCTTTCGAAAGCTCACGGTGGAACAGAACCTACTTGCCATCATGGAGCTTTTGGGTTTTGATCGCAAGACACGGTTCCGCCGATGCAATGAGCTTCTAGAGCAGTTCGACATGGCTCGTCTCCGTAAAGCCAAAGCCTATACTCTTTCCGGGGGAGAGCGCCGCCGGTTGGAAATTGCTCGGGCCCTCGTCTCAAATCCGCAGATTATCTTACTCGATGAACCATTCACCGGTATTGATCCGGTGACTGTCGACAGTATTCAAGAGATTATCCGGGGCCTGCGGAATGGCGGCATCGCCATCCTAATCACCGATCATCAGGTGCGAGAGACACTTCAAATTACCGACCGTAGTTACGTAATTCGTAGTGGCGGGGTTCTTTGTCACGGTACGCCGGCGGAGGTGATAGCGAACCCGGAAGCTCGCGAGTATTACTTTGGCGAGGATATGGATTTGGGAGCCGCGACTTTGGCCCCGGTACAGCGAGCAGAGGCTGGCGACGTGGGTGTCAAACAGTCCCGTCATGTGTGAATTTGTGGACGTCGCAGGAAGTCTGCGAAGTGTCTGAAGTGGTCGAGTGCTTTCGAGCGGACTCAGCCTGCCGAGACTCTTCCTTCGAACTTTTACGAAAAATCCTCTCCCGGGCTTAATTTGTCGCTTTTACTACAAGAGGCTGTTGTGGGTGGCAGCCACACTTTGGGGCTAGAGGTGACAGGCGTAGCGGGGAAAAGGTTCAGTCGGTCCAGCATCAGCCGGGCGGTGGAAGTTGAATTCCATCGGTTTATGAGATAGGATAAGCGGCTCGGAATGTCGGGGATTGCCGGATCTTAATCACGGGGTTTTTCCCTCGCGGCCACCGGCGAAATTATGAATGGGTGGCTCACTGGGCGTTTTCGGTGCTTGGCACCCCGGTCCAAGGGAGAGGGCAAAAATATCCGCCCAATTGGAAACAAGAAGTTTTTGGCTTCATTCGGGGAGGGGAACTAATGGACTGCCTCTGTGCTGGGATATTGTTTGCCGATATCGCATGTTCACCAATCCCTCGGTTGCCCCACGCCGGAGAGTTGATTCCCACAAAGCATATCCAGCTTGCTTTGGGAGGATGTGCCTCCAACACCGCAGTGGATTTAGCTAAGTTGGGCTTTCGGGTAGGGGTTTCCGGCTGTGTGGGAGACGACCCTTTTGGTCGGGTCATAGTCGAGACTTTGGAGTCGGCCGGCGTGGACACGGCGGGTGTTCACCAAATTGGCGGTGTCGGCTCGGCGGCTACCATGATCATTAATGTTCAGGGGGAGGACAGGCGCTTCATCAGCACTGCGGGTGCTAACACTTTGTTTACTGTTGATCATATCCCGAAGGAGTGGGTGACACGGGCGAAGGTGTTTTACGTCGGCGGATATCTCATGATGCCGGGCTTAGAAACGCCGGAGATGGTGGATCTATTCCGGCTAGCCCGGCAACATGGGGCAAAAACAGTCCTGGATGTGGTCCTGTTTGGGCGCCAAGATTACGAAAAAAATTTAGCCCGCATTTTACCGGAGACGGATGTGTTTTTGCCCAACGACGATGAATCGGAAATTATCACCGGGATAAAAGATCCTGTGGCCCAGGCAGAGCATTTTCGGCACCTAGGAGCTAAAACGGTGGTCATCACCATGGGAGAAAAAGGTGCGGTATTGGTGAGTGACGGGGTGCGTGTCCGGGCAGGGATCTACCCGGTGGAATTTGTGGGTGGAGCCGGCGCGGGCGACGCCTTCGACGCCGGATTCATTGCAGGCATTCTCCTGGGGGAAGATCCGATTGGGTGTCTCCGTTGGGGAAGCGCCTTAGGCGCAAGCTGCGTGAGGGCAATTGGAACCACAGAAAGTGTTTTCAACCGGGAAGAAGCAGAGGAATTTATCCGCACGCATCATCTTGAGATCGAGCACCTGTGAACTTTACGGTGAGTAAACGAAGCATTTCGGGCTGCGAAAAAAAGACATAGAATGTGAGCGGCCCCCAGCGGAATGGTACGCTCGCAGTTGTTAATAGGGGAGCGTTTGCGCTGGCTACTAACCAGGAGGATCGGAAGGGAATGGTGGAACGAGCTATTTTAAAGGTCGGTGATAAGGAGGTTGAGCTGCCAATTATCAGAGGGAGCCTGGGGGATCCAGCCATCGACATCACGCAATTGCGGGAGCTTACCGGTTGCTTGGCTTACGATCCCGGCTTGGCCAACACGGCAATCTGCAAGAGTGCTATTACGTATGTTGACGGCGAGAAAGGGATTTTGCGTTATCGGGGTATTCCTGTCGAGCAATTCCTCGAAAAACCGAACTTCGTGGAGGTGGCGTGGCTGTTGATTTTTGGTCGTTTGCCGACCCGTGAGGAGCTAAGCCGATTTAGTATGCAGCTTACTGAAAACGAGCTTCTCCATGAAGGGCTTCGGCTCCAGTATCAGCATATGCCTGTAGATGCTCCGCCGATGGCCATTCTCTCGGCGATGTTGAATAATCTGGCTTGTTTCCATCAACAGTTGCTATGGGTTGGGGATGAAGAGTCACTGGAAGCGGCTGCAGCCCGTCTCATCAGTAAAGTGCGGACAATTGCTGCCTTCGCCTATCGACGCTCTCAGGGATTGCCTTTTATCTACCCGGACCCCCATCTTCGATATTGCGCAAATTTCCTTCATATGATGTTCTCCTTGCCTTATAAGCAGTACATAGTGACTCCGGAGGTGGAGGATGCGCTTAATATCCTGTTTATCCTCCATGCTGATCATGAACAAAATTGCAGTACAATGACGGTGCGGACGGTCGGGTCGGCCCGGGCGAATCTTTTTGCTTCCTGTGCGGCTGGCGTGTGTGCATTATGGGGACCGCTTCACGGTGGCGCTAACGTCGAAGTAATGGACATGCTCGAGCGAATTCAGGCTGGTGGTCTTTCACCGGAAGAATGCATCCGCATGGCCAAGGACAAGTCTAATCCGTTCCGCCTTTACGGCTTTGGACATCGCGTCTACAAAAATTACGATCCCCGAGCAAAAATTCTAAAGCAAACCTGCGAACGGGTGTTTTCTCAGCTGAAAACTCAGGATCCGCTTCTTGACATTGCCCGGAAGCTGGAAGAGCTTGCCTTATCGGATCCGTACTTTATTGAGCGGCGGTTGTATCCTAATGTGGACTTCTATAGCGGGGTTTTGCTGCGCGCTTTAGGAATCCCCAAAAATATGTTCACGGTGTGCTTCGCCATTGGCCGATTGCCCGGTTGGATCGCTCAATGGCGGGAACAACATGAGGACCCCTCTGGTCGTATTGTGCGGCCTCGCCAAATCTATGTGGGAGCACAAGAAAGCTCGTATGTCCCCATCGA
>CALKER010000014.1 GCA_938084835.1 uncultured Thermoguttaceae bacterium | reverse complement strand
ACCGCAGACCGGGCAGGTGGCCGCGAAGCGTTTGACGATGGGCGGCTGGACCTCCGCCTCCGACTTCGGCTGGAAGATCTCAAACTCCACCCGGCCACCCCCTCGTTGCCCCCGCACGCCTCGGTAGCGGAGGGCCACCCGCTGTTTTTCCTTGCGGGAGAGCCAGAGAAGGCCCACCAGCGGGACCTCCGCGCCGCAGCCCGGGCCCTCACAGCGGATAGTGCGGGCCCAGAGGTAGGCCAAGGGCTCGCCGCGGTCCGGCTCCAGCGGATAAAAGGGACGTAACTGCCGGATGGCTTGCTCCCGGACCCATTCGCCCCACTTCCGCACTGCTTCCGCCAGGCGGTGGCCGTAGCGGGGCAGGTACTCCAGGGCGACCCGGTTGAGGAGGACGGCCACGGGGTTGAGATCGCCGGCGAAGGCCTCGGCCCCGATGCGCAAGGCCTCAAAGGGGATGGAGCCGATGCCGGCGAAGGGGTCTAGCACCAGGGGGAGCCCCTCGGGGTGAGCGGCCGTGACCAGTTTGCGGGCAGCCTTCACAAAGATGGGGTTATGGGCATTCTCCCAGGCGGCGAAGTCGGCGATAAACTCCAAAAGTGCCCGCCGCAACTTGAGGGGATCGGAAAGATCGCCCCCCGTGAACTGCCGCAAGGTCTTCCGCGCCGCCTGGCGGAAGGATTCGGGGCAGTTCGGGTCAGCGGGGTCGGGGAGGAGTGTGGCCATCAGCACAGCCCGGCAGGCGGCCAGGGGCCGGGTGGCCCACCAGACATGCAGCGTGTGCAGGTGCCCTTTGCGGATGTTCTGGTCTTTGCGGGCGTGCTCCGAAATCCGCCCGATGGGCATCTCATCGGTTTCGATCAGGCGGCGTATCGCTTCCATCACAGAACCCTTCGCCCTTATCAGCTCGTTCCCAGTGTTCCATCATGCCAACAGTACTTGAGGCGTTTGTTCGGCTATAGCCTCTCGATCGCATCGGGTGAGAGTTTGTAGTACTCGATCTTCGTCACGGCCTGCCACTCCAGACAACTGGGATCTTGGATCGATACAAGCCGGGGCTTCGTCGCGCAATCGAAGACCACATAGAGCCAGTAATCCTTTCGCAGGCGGCTGGCGGTCTTGTACTCGTTGGGAGTGAGGACGATGGGGCCTGAGGTGGCGCGGCCTTTGACCTCGATAAAGCGGACCTGTCCGCTTTCGGGATGACGGGAAAGGAGGTCAAAACCCCGGTCTTGGGCCGAAACATCTTCCGGCACCCAGCCGCGCTCCCGCTCGTAGCCTATGGCTACATCCATGGCGATGTGCTCCACCTCCGCATCAGGGACCAGCTCGGGCACCGCTCCCTCTTCGGGATAGGGCAACACCAGGGCGGATCCGATCCGCGTGATGTCGGCGAGGGTGATCTGTCGCTCCTGGGCCAGCTCCTGGCGGCGGCGCTGTAAGCGCTCGTTCAACTCATCCAGGCGTTTTTGGGCCTCCCCTAAGGCCAAAGACACTTCTTCGCTGCGCTGCTGACGTAGGAGGAGTTCCGCCACCTGCCGCTGCTGCCGGTCGATGAGGGTGTTCAAGCTCAGCTCCACATGCCGGGCGATGGTTTCTAGCTCCTTCAAGCGCTCCCCCTGCACTTCCTCCAAAAACCCTTTGAGCCCTTCCTGGAAGAGGAACCCCTCCACCTCTTGAAGATCTACCGGGAAGGATGGCTTGTCCGCCGGCGGGGGGTTGGCGGGGATGAAATCGAGGAATACCGTGGGTTGACGCAACACCTTGTCACCGCTTGCGGCGATTTCCACCACGAACAGACGGCGATGCAGGGTGTTTCCCCGTCCGTCAGCAACCGAGGCAGCAAAGACCTCCAGGCGAGCGGGGGCTTTCCGGCCGAGCTCGTAGAAGACGGCGCCCCGGCGCAAGTCCCCCTGGGCTTTATCCCAGAGGGCCTCGCGGACCGCCTCGAAGAGGGGATGTCCTGGGGTGACCCATTCCAAGGTGGGGTCCTGGGCCAAGCGACGCTTGTCGAAGGTGATGCGTCGGTACTCGCGGCCGAGGGGGCCGAAGCGGGCCTCCAGGCGCTCGCCCACCTGAAGCAGGTGGGTGGGGAGGCGACCCAGGGTATAGACACCGTTGTGCCCCCGGGGGGCGTTTAGCCCCACCATCGGCGCGGCCTGCAAGAAGAACTCCTCCACCACCTCCGGCACCAGCCGACGCTCCTTCGCCTCGGCGGTCTTGCCGAGGATGGCCGAGAGGTTGAGCTCCCTTTTTGCCAGGCCCTCCAGAGTGGATCGGCAAATGTGGGCGAAGCGCTCGCGATCCAGATCGGTAACCACCCGGTCTAAGACATCCTGGCGGCTCACCCGGCCCGCGTAGAGATCGCGGAAGAGGCGCTCGAGATAGTTAGCAGGGATGACTTGGCCCACGACATCAAAGACTTGGTCACTCCCGAGCTCATTGCGAATCTCTTTCAGGCGGTCGAGCAGCCGCTCGAGCACTTGACCCTCGCGGGTGTTGGTGGCTACGAAGTTGAAAATGAGGCAGTCCCGCTCTTGACCGTAACGGTGGATGCGCCCAATCCGTTGTTCCAGCCTCATGGGGTTCCAAGGGATGTCGTAGTTGACCATCAGCCAGCAGAACTGGAGATTGATCCCTTCCCCAGCGGCTTCGGTGGCGACCAGAACCTGGGCAGTCTCCCGGAATTCTCGCTCTGCCCAAAGACGCGTGCCCAGCGTATCGCGATCCCCGATTTTCATCCCACCGTGGATCTGGGTGACACGCAGTCCCCACCCCTGCAGCTGCTCCACCAAGAAATCCAGCGTCTCCTTAAACTCCGTGAAGATGATGAGCTTCGTCTTGGAATCCGCGAAAATCCTCTGATTCGTGAGGACCTCCCGCAGCTTATTGAGCTTGGACGATTGCCCTCGCTCCTCCAATTGTTT
This sequence comes from uncultured Thermoguttaceae bacterium, assembly GCA_938084835.1. GTDB lineage: Bacteria > Planctomycetota > Planctomycetia > Pirellulales > Thermoguttaceae > DTLM01. The sequence continues at coordinate 10,420 of CALKER010000014.1, read as the reverse complement.
GGCCTGGTGCACCAAAACCCGCAGCTCGTCGATCTCACGTCGGATCAGCTCGCGTTCGGAGGGCAAGGAGGCTGTCTCCACTTCCTCCTCGAGTCGGGCAACCTCCTCATCGGGGAGCTCTTCAAGGTCATCCATGTGGGAGATCGCCACGGGGGCCTTCTGCTGAGGCTCGCGAAGTTGACGCTCCAACTTCTTGAGACGCCGCTCCAAACTCATCCGCACGCTGTAAATGCTGGAGGCGAAACGCCGCTGATACATCGCCATGGTGAAACCAAGGGCCCGCCCACGAGCCGAGTCGTCGGCCGCAGCACGCACAGACTGCTCCTGCACGTAGCCGGTGAGGCGCTCATAAAAGGCGAACTCTTCCCCGTCCAGCTCGAAACGAACGGTATGGACCTCGCGATTGGTAAAGAGCCTTCGCACCTTTCCCGTTTCGGGATCTGGAAACGTCATTAGAGCCTCTTTGGTGCGACGCAAGTAAAACGGCGCATGGTTTACACGCATCGCTTCGTTCAGGCTCCGAATGTCCGCATAAACATCCCGGTCTAAAAGCTGCAGGAACAAGCAGAAGTTAACCGGATCCCCTTTATGGGGAGTTCCGGTAAGAAGCAGGAAATGGTGGGTCCTTTGCGAAAGGAGCTCACCTAAGCGGTATCGTTCGGTCTTATGTTCGGCATCGCTGGCGCTCATGCGATGGGCTTCGTCCACAATGACGAGGTCCCAATACGCACGCTGCAGGCTTTCCGAGACATCCTCCCTCTTGGCCCAATCAATCGAAGTAATCACTTGAGATTTATCCTGCCATGGGTTAACACCATAGGCGTTGCGCAAGTCCTCTCCCCGAATCACCTCGAAGCGTTCGCGAAACCGTTCATGAAGCTCCCGCTGCCACTGGAACATCAAGTTAGCTGGCACAACGATCAACGTCCGAGAAACCAGCCCCCGCAGTTTGAGCTCTTTCAACAGCAACCCCGCCATGATGGTCTTCCCGGCACCGGCGTCATCGGCCAATAAAAAGCGAATCCGCGACGCCGGAAGCAAGTGTTGATAGACCGCCTCAAGCTGGTGGGGAAGGGGATCGACACGAGCGATAGAAAGGCAAAAATAGGGGTCATACTCATAGGCTAACGCCAGCCTGAAAGCTTCCATCCCCAACCGAAAGCGGTGCGGGTCTCCGTCGAAGCTGGCCTCGGCAGGAATGATCGTTGCATCCCGGAGCTGGCTTCCCAAGAGCACCCGCTCGTAATACTGCCCCGTGCGCACCCCAACGGCGGCGATCTTGAGGCTTTCCCCCAAAGGCTGGACCATCAGCACACGCACCCGCTCCGGAAACATAGAGCCTTCCAGATAAACGTCCTTTTGGATGGAAATACTACCTTCCACGCGCATCCCCTCCGTCAAGATTGTCCTGCGCTTCATCTGTTAGTGCCCCGAGGGAGAAAAAGCTCGGGCTTGGGGCGTGAGGTTAGGTTGTTTGCTTGGCCAACCGCCCAGCCCGGGCGTGTTTTCGCAGTTGGAACGAAGATCCCTGAGCCCGTTTGCCCTGCCAGTCCGCCCCGACTGCAGGGACACGCCATCTTCGTCCGCCCTCTTAAGCTTTAAGCGAAGGATTACAGATCTCTCGCTTCCAGCAACTTGGCCGCCTATCTTTTTCCTGGCCAGTAGCCCCACCCATTATGGAGCCAAAAAGGCCCCTCATGAAGGCATACGCCTACTGGGCTAGCCTTCCCAAAAAACCGGAAGCGAGACTTCCCCAGAGTTTTGCGCCATCTGCCTAGGACCGGTAAGATAAGTGAGCTACTCTCCTGGGGTGGGCGATGGCCCCACTTGGCTCGGGTGGAACGCCGCGAGCACTTAAAGAGGCCATCCTTTTCGGTCTGTTGACGACTGTCGCGCACGCCGATTTCGCATCCGGGCGTGAGGCAGAGACTGTGAGACGAGGACAGAATGCGCGAAGCACGCCGCGGTCCTACGCCCCGATGGAAAGCGTTGCGGAAAGGAAGCTTTTTGAGCCAAAGAGGGATAAGATCGTACCACAAACATTTTCCGTACTGGAGATTTTCCCGGTGGGCTATGCTAATCCCCGGGCAGAAAATTGATATTTTCCGCGTGTGGTCCTAAGAGGACGCCTGGCCACTCCGGCGTTAACGGCTGCCCGTTGATGAAAACACCCTCAAGCCGAATATTTTTGGCCGTATGATTCGCATCGTAGCCCTGAATCCTCACCCACGGACCCCGGTGCCTGCCCGTAAAACGGATGTTCCTGAAGCTGATCCCATCCACCCAGCCAGGCTCCTTTAGTTGCATCCACCGATTGACGGTGGGCTGAATCTGGATGAGAGGCCCAGTGTTATCGCCCCAGCCGAGGATACGAATCTCCTCGAACAAGATCCCCGGCCCGGCGGTTCCCAATTCTCCAGGCTCAATGAGAAACGGTGTCATGCTGTATCGGAGGATGTCGATGTCCTTAAAGACGATATCGCGCATGTGATGGACCATCGTTTCGTGCCCGATGAGGATGATCCGCGCACGATCGCACCACAGCTGAGTATTCTCAAAAATACAATCGGACACATTCCGGCGATCAGCGGAATATCCTTTTAGGGCAATGCAGTCATCGTCGGTACGAATGAAACAATCGCGCACCGTAACTTCGCTGGCATTGCTTACCGTGATGCCATCGTCATTGGCGAATCGGCTAGCGCAAATTTTTGCGTTGACGACCTGCACCCCAGTGGTACGGACGACCGAGATCCCTGCTCGCCACGACAGACGAACGATGATTCCTTCCACAGTGGTGGAGGCGCCCGTGATGCGCAAAGGGACGTCGCGGCGCTCGAAGTGCCCCCATTCACTGCCGTCGATAATACCCCGCCCTTGCACCCGAGCCTTATGGCCGGCAACAGTCACCGCCCCCTTGAGGATAGCGCCGCCTGCTAGGTACAACGTCTGGCCATCGCCCACCGTGATATCCCTCCTGTGGATTCCTGGCCCGATGAAAATCACCCCAGGATCACCTTCCCGCGGAGGTGATCTCTCGAGCGGATTGGCAAAGATGTGCAGAGCGTTCTCGGGAGTTTCCCCGTTGGGCAAAAACGTTACTTTGCACGGAGCCTGCAGGGTGAAAGAAGCCGTACGACCCTCAACCGAAGGCTTTATTCCCAAATGATCAGGAATTATCCGCGGGTTATCCAAAGGGAAGGTGGTGTTCACCCGTACCGTGACGGGTTCGTCGATATCGAATTGGCAAAAACCGTAGAATCGCTTTGGGGACCCTAGATACACCGGAACTGTTTGGTCGGCCACGGTCAGATGATATTGAGCGACTAAAGGTGCCCCTTCAGGCGCCGGATAGATCACGACGCCAGCCCTCGCCTGAAAAAGAAATGTCAACACAGCAAACCCGGCAAGAGACAGCTGCAGTGCTAGACCTGTGACCCTGGGCTCATCGGCCCCGCGACACTGCCCAACCTTTGTAGTAGTGCTTGGATGGAAATCGATAAAGGGCCTGATGGTTTTCGCAGAGAAAGGTGACGGCGGCGTCGGCCGCCGGAGGGATCCATTCTTCATTGGGGCAGTCTCCCAGATACCACTAGAGGCGTGGCCCAGGCGGTTTTTCTTCCGGTTACCAGCCACCAATATGATCAGCTTTTGCATGTTGTTGTCTTTCGCGAATGATCAACGCAGGGCCCGGCCACAGGATCTCCAGCATGTGGTGGTCGGTCTCCGAAAAAATTGTAAAGTGATTCTCGCCTGCGCGGAGGACCTCCGGGGGAATTAAATGGATGTGGTAGTGATAGTGATGGTTTTTGCCCTCATGGGGACGCGAATAATCATTGAGGAGATAGGGAGCATGGTGCTTGTCCCAGCCGTGCCAGGTGCGGTAATGCAGACTGGCTTCCACGACGTTTTCCGGGTTGTAATTGTTGGGAAGCGGGATGACGCACGTTCGCCGCTGGCCTGTCCGTACACCAAAGTCGGGCGGAAAGTTGCGGGTTCGATAAAGGGCCACGCTTTCGCCCTGCCGCTGAAGCGTCAGCTGGCTCACCTCCTCGGTCACGGACCAGACTCCCGACCGATGACGGATTCGCGCAATCAGGCGGATTTCACCGGGCGGCTGATCGGGAACATAACGTGTGTTCCAAACCATACGGAAAGGTTCTTCCCTCATGGTGCCGACGTGTCCCTGCCACTCCGCTGGCTCATCGCGGTAAGGCTTAAACCAGCCTCCGTGCCAATCACGGAATCTTCCGTCGCCATTCTCATCATAACCCTCGTACCAGGCGAATAAGTCCACGCGGTCCACTTGGTCTGGGACCACATCCACGAGGATAAGCGGATTTTCCGTGATCACATCGCCGCAGCGGGGGGAGATAATCCGGCCGACTGCGTGCGGCTTAAGCGATGGATCGTAGTACACGCGTAGCAAAAGCGAATAAAGCCCCCACTGACCCCAACCTCCGGGTTTTTTGTGCCCACACGTGCCTTCGAAGACATTCCTCCCCACCTTAAGGAGCTCAAGCGGTATGGGAACCACAGGGTTATCTTGGAAATAGTAATCTTCGGGCAAATTCCTTCCGTCGCTCATCACAGGCGGATGGATGCTGATCCACGCGGAGTTGTTCACACGGATTTGCGGATTTATAGTGTCCAAATGGCCACCCCAGCGATCCATCATGATCTCAGCTCGCACGGCACCGTCCAAGTCGTCAACAGTTATTTCCCAAATAGGATTGGGAAGATATTTCTTTGCACCCGGATTTTCTGCTTGGGGGCTGGTAACACGCCACGCCTTATCCCCCACGTTGTGCAAGGCAAACTCTTTGTAAACATCTCCGGGCCGAGGGCCTCCAGATTGAGCCTCGCTCTCCGAAGTCGCATAGATCGCACACCAACAAATAAAAAGCGGAATGAAAAAATGTTTAACCCACACGACGAGGATCCTCCGAGTTGCTTCTTAAACTTCTGTCCAACGCATGGGGAGTCCAATAAACGGGGGTCACTAGTTAGGGACGTGAACTTACGGGCTGTGCGTTTCTGCGGAGGGCATGGTTCCAGTATACCCAGATGAGAGGGTTGTGCCAGCCGATCGATACAAGATCGAGGTCCCCATCCCGATCTAAATCATAAGCTAAGGTGCCATCGTGGTGATCAATTTGTGTCCGAGGTCCTTCGTCGATGATCACTCCTTTCCATTCGGATTGGATTTGGGAAACCCTAGGGCCTGGGTTTTCGAAAATAATCACCCGATTGACACGCTGGCCGGCATGCTCGCCGATTACGACATCCAGCCAGCCGTCCGCATTAAAATCTGCTACGTCCATACTGAAGCCTTGACCGGCTACGGTTCCCAGCTGGTGAACTTTCCAAAGCTTAGTGGGATCCTCAGGTTGTTCAAACCAAAATACCGCGGTTCCTTTTTCCAAACTCACAACCGCATCCAGCCTCCCGTCGCGATTCATGTCTGCCAAACGGTATCGGTCGGGTTCGCCCTGCGTGATATGGGCAAGAGTGAAGGTGGTCCACTTTCCCGAGTCGTTCCTCAGCCATTTGTCACCTAACAAAATGTCCAAATCTCCATCTCTATCGATATCCCCGAGGGCAAGATCCTCGCTTTGAGGTGGGGTGCTAACTGTCTCGCTAATCAGATTTGATGTCCACATGCTCAGCCGTGGTTCTCGGGGGACGGAAAGAGCATGAATGCCCCGGCCATCGCGATGCCAGGAAAGGAAGACCTTCAGTCCCTCGGGAAATAAAGCGACGGCACAACCCTGAAGGAAATCACCGCTGCCTGAATACCGGACGTTTTCGAAAAGCCTAAAGTTTCCCTTCCCTTCGTTAGCGGCCCAAACAAAGTCCCGATTGGATTCGCTTCCTTTGCCCTTAGTGCCCAAGACGTCGGGCCGGCCATCGCCGTCGAAGTCGTAAACGGTCGCCATATTAAAAAGGGGGGCTCCAATCGGCTGCATAGGCCATGGGCCTTCTTCGGTACCAGGATTTTTCCACCACCAGCCCCCGGCAACCAGGTCCAGAAGACCGTCGCCGTCGATGTCGGCCCCGCTGACAAACACGGCGCGATGCGGAAGTTGACCCACTTGCACGCGGTGCCACCGATCTAGAGGTAGATCCGATATCCCTGCATTTAAGAGGACATCAACACGAGGAGTGCGATGACTATACGGTTTCACAAGGATGTCCGGCAGGCCGTCGCCGTTGAAGTCCCCAACCTTGCCATTGTGGATTGCAAGGCCGGTGGCCACGACCGTTTGGCGAAACTGTCCTTGTCCGTCCCCGTACCAGATGTAAATCTTGGCGTCATCTCCGGCCCCGGGTTTACCCATCTCGCCAATAAGGATGTCGAGATTTCCATCAAGATTAAAATCTGAGATTTGGCAAGTGTGGCCATTTCGCACATAGCCAAGATCATGGCCCCTCCATTGATTGCCGTCCCACGCATACCAACGTGCCACACCAGGTTCCTCAGCAGGAGAAAAGACGACCTCCGGTCTTCCTCCCGGAATGAGCTGTCCCACGGCGCACTGGCTGCACGCCATCCTTTCATCGATGATTTTTTCCTCAAACTCGTACCCGCCCTTGTGTTTGAACCACCTTCCGCCACCGATGAGGTCCACTTGTCCGTCAAGATCAATATCAACAGCTTGAGCGGGGAAACCTTCCCGCTGCGGTCCCGTCTGCCACCGATAAATTTTAAAAGCCTCCCAGCGGTCGGCGGATTTGGGGTCAGCGGGAATCAGGAAGAGGATTAACGATTTTGCTTTTTGATTCCAGCTTGCTAACTGCAGCTGGCCTAAACCCAAGAAATCGCCGAAGAGTTGATCATGGTGCTGACGCTCACCGAAATTCTTAATAATTCGCCGCTTCCAAGGGCGCGAAAAATCTGGCGACGGGTTTTCCCACCACCAAATTCTGTTTCCCCGGTAGTCCTCCCCAAACACCACATCCAGGTCTCCGTCCCCGTCGATATCGGCGGCGGCACCACCGGCCTCTACATGAACGACTGCCTCCTCAATTATGTAGCGATACCAACCTTTACCGTTCCATTTGTACCACACTAAAGCGGGCGATTGAGTCCGTTCGCCAATGACAAAATCATCGATTCCGTCGCCGTCAACGTCCAGGACGACACAACAAGTTTGCTCCGTGCCAAAATTTGGCACCGGCAAATCAGCCGTGGAAGTACTTTTGTGTATCCACCGTGCCTCGCCCGCTTCGACCCCACGGTCGCTTGCGAAAGCACACAAAACAACGCCGATGGTAAAAGCCCGAACTATCGAAATACTACCGGGGGAACAGACCAGGTTCTTCCCAAGCACAAATAGGCTCCCCTTTTTTGCAAGAAGGTGTACACAACGTCATCTGGGTCAAAGCAGCAGCTACCACCATCCAAGGACAACACCAAGCCCAATTCCTCAAGTGACTGGCTGCAATTTACAGCGTCCGATATTAAGGCTGAGAGGTAAGCTCCAAGTCGATGACATTTTTGCCCCGTTTCACCTCGCGAAGCAACTCTGACTTGGTGTTGTAACGGGCGGGAATTTTTTCCTCAAAAGCTGGTGCCCGAATACTGGCATAAGGATCCGGCTGGTATGATGGGTCATCTTCGTCGGGCACAACCGCTTGACCCGAGGCATGGGGCGCCTGCGAGTGGATAGACACGCGATGTTGCCCAACGAGGGCTCCCTGTCCCAAGTGACACGAAAGCGTGTAACGACCCTCCTGGTCCGTCACTGCCGATGAGGAAGTCCCACCGCCGACAGGCGTAAAGGTCACGAGGACATTGGCCAGCGCTTTCCCATCCATAGTGACTTTTCCGGAGACCGGTGCCAACTCCGGCCCACTCGAGCCGCAGCCCCCCGCTACTACCAGAAAACAAGCTAAGAAGATTTTTTGGGCCGTCTTGGACACAATCACGTTTAGCATTCGATATCCCTCCGCAATTAATACGTTTGAAAGGCCGAGTAAACAACTGTGTTTCGATTTGGTCTTTCTCCGCCTTTTTCGAGCGATTAGGTTCAACAAGCGAAGCGGGACGAAATCCCCAGCTGAAGCTGCCACAACAGACCGCGACCATTGAGGTGGCTGAGTGTGTTAGGGTGAGTTCGTTGTGGGACACCCAATATTGAGTTTGATAGGGAGTTTGCCGGCCAAGTTTTGCCTACGGAAGGCTCACAGCCTCGCCACCCGAACAACTTCCTAAAGCACCCCACACACCCCACGGAGACGGCCGGCTGCCAGGATTTTGAACATCGGTGGCAGCTTGATCTCCGGTGTCGATCGTCTGACTAATAAACCGCACCGAACCATCTGCCATGGCGATGTTCACGCCCCCTGGATGCCGGCTGGAAGCGGTGCCCATAAACTCCGCACCGTCCAAAGTGAAAAGGCAGCTCGGTCCGTTGGGCGGTACCATCGTGGCAAACCCAGTGAAGTTGGGAAGACCGTACCAAGCCCGCCCACCCACTGGTCTGCTCGAGTCCTGCACAGGTGGAGTCAACATCCGGGGATTGTTGGGGTCGATACGAGCCATACATCCGGCTGGTGACGGTGTTTGCATATTCAGTGCCACACCGCCAGGCAATTCGCCGGGACGACCGCCAACCACCATTTCACCCAGCATCACAGTATTGGATGTTCCGTCCGAAATGTAGGACATGGATACCCACCGTTCCGGCTGGAAAATCCCACGGTTGACAATCCCGGGGACTTTGGGATCATTGGGCGTAAGATGGTTTTGGAGATAGTCGTCTCCCACGCAAGCTTTGTAGTTAAGCAGAGCGGGCGACTTGCTTCGATCGGGGGGTGCGATGTCAGAAGGACACATGTAGGGCGGCAAATCCCGGTTCCATCTCGGCCAGTTAGTCCATGGCGCCGGTACCGAATTTTCCCTCATCGCCACCATGACATCATCGTAAAGGTTTCTTTGCTCGATGTAGGGCAGAATCATCATGGCCCAGGAATAGAAATGCCAAGCCCTTGCCGGCACGTTAATTGTCCGCACTCCTAATGCGGGGAAGACTCCATAGGTATCGTGGTAATTGTGCATGGCCAAAGCTAGCTGCTTCATGTTGTTGACACACTGAGTACGCCGTGCGGCCTCCCGCGCTGCCTGCACAGCTGGCAATAACAGGCCAACCAAAATTCCAATAATCGCGATGACCACAAGCAGTTCAACAAGCGTAAAGGCGAATGGTTTACATACGCGGCGCATGAGCGTTTCTCCTTTTCTGTAAATCGGAGCCAACCCCTCTAACGATTCCTTTAGACGAAAAACGACTCCCTATTGCCTATTGCCAAAGCACCTCCTCGAGGTTAAAATCACAATAATTTACAAAGCTTTTTCTACAGCAGGATGCGGGTTAACTTCATCGGTTTATTTTGTAAATCTTGGACGTGATTGTCTTTGCTGAAGACGACATTTTTTATGAAAAAAACGACACGAAAACATCTCCCCTTCCTCATTGCGCCTCCGCGACAACTACCTCCGGAAGTCAGACTTGCCCGTTTGCGTGATCGAGCACGATGGCTGAAAAAGGTTGATCTTTTACAGGCCTTCAACTCCCTGTTCGATTTCATGCCAGAGTATCGAGTGTTCCTGAAGAGGCGACCGGGCGAAATCATGTTCCTCAGCCGTGCCATGCTGCAGACTTTACACATTGAGGACGAGGCATGTCTAATCGGAATGAGTGACTATGACCTGACACCCGGCCCGCTCGCCGAAGTGTATTATGCTCGGGATGAATTAGTTCTGAGAACCGGCAGACCGATTGTTGGTGCCCTAGAAGTGTGGTTCACACGGGAGGGATTACCCCAGTGGTTTACATGTTACAAGTTGCCCCTGAAGGATCGCCGAGGCAAACTTGTTGGCGTTATCGGGTTTTTGAAAGAATATCCTAATTTTGTCAATTTGCCGGTGCGGGAACCGCTTAAGAGCCTGGTCGCGCACATCCAATCAAACCTCTCCAAGAAGATAACCGTGCAGGAGCTGGCAGATATGGCGTATTTGTCGACGCGTCAAGTCCAAAGGATGTTTAGAGATGTCTTTGGTGTCAGCCCGAAGGAGTTCATCACTAAGGTTAGGATCCATCAAGCAGTTCATCTGCTGACAGAAACGGACATGTCCCTAAAAGATATTGCGCTCGAAGTTGGTTTTTGCGACCAAAGCGCGTTGACATTCTATTTGCGGAGGGAAATTGGGGTCACGCCTTTGAAATTCCGTAAAGCAGCAAAGGCGTGGAAAGCGCAAGCGGACTCTCCTGGTGTGTGGCAGTCCGGATTGACGGCGCCCTCATCACTCAGGAAAAAACTGCTTCAGGAAGGCACAAAGCCTAATAGTGGCCGGCGCAAGGTCTCTTAAGAAGCAAGTTGGTTGGATAGCTGCCTCCACACCCGCTGGATGCCC
>CALKER010000013.1 GCA_938084835.1 uncultured Thermoguttaceae bacterium | reverse complement strand
ACTCGTGGCAACGTACAACGAGGGACCACACAAAGTAAGCTGGAAATTCACAGAGCGCAACGTGGTCTACCAACAAATTCTATTTTTGGAAGCAGTACGTGTTAATACCAAATGCGCGCGAAACGTAAGCTGTTATGCGAGGGTAATTTGTGACTCGTCAGGTGGTTTCGCTCGTCGATCATGGCGTGTTTTTGCTGCTTTCTTGATGCATTGAGGCAAGACCCAGGGCGGAGGGCTTCCAAATCAGTCGAGGCGGTCCCGTCCAACATACGACGCCGGAATGGGCGCTGTCGGACCCATCGTGCTTTTTTGAGGCCTGCTCAAGCGATGGCAAAGCGCTTTTGCCGGGAGGCGGTGGGCAGCTGAAACAGCCGGCAAATCGTTTGCAGCATCAACAAATTTGCGGTGGTCTGAGCACGACTTCGGGAAAATTTTCCACGTTATCGGGCGGTTACCTTTGTGGGGAAGCTTCCAAATCTTCCTTGGGTCCTGCCGCCTCGTAAGAAGTAATAACACAATGCGACACAGTTCACATTTAACCGCTTGTGCATGTTCTCTTAATCTAAAGGGGGGACACTCAAACATCACTCGGCTAGCCACAGAATCCCTGGTTAGTCAGAGAGCTGTGTCAATTTTGGAGCTTTTGCGGATTGACCGGGTCGCAAGGCTTATTCGGGGGAGACCAGTTCCACGGTCATCGCTGCTAGCAGGGGAGCAGAAGGGGTTCCGCGATCCGTGAAGATGATTTTCTCTAAGGGCCCATCCCGCGTACGTAGGACTAAAAGGTTGAGGTGCCACGGCGTTCCCTGGAGAACGGGAACAACATCCTCCGCGCTGGGACGAGCAGCCCAATCGTCCAGCGTTTGGCCGGGAACAAGGGGAACGGTCTCACGGAGGCCATCGGCGTAGACCAAAAGGTACTCAGCGACGGCTTGGTCCGGCCCAGTGCCCGGGTCGTTAGCTGCCCACCCGGCAACATTTCCCAGCAAATAGACTCGGCGTGCGCGCCGGCCGATTGGTATTTCCACCTTTGTGGGAAATTGCGACGCTGTTGGCCATTGTTGAGAATGAAGGACCACCAATCCCCGGCCTTCATTCCGAGCAGGATTAATCAGCTCGAAAGGGATGCCGCAAATCATAATTCTTCCGGTGGGCATCCCGGTAAACAAAAACTTGCCCGGTCGAGGCACACCAAAAGGTGCGGTAAAAGGATTGGTAATTGCAAAAGGCCGTAAATCAATCGTTAGGTACCGCTCCGGATCGGGCGGAGGAACAACCGGGAATCGCTCCACAAGGGGAATTTCCGGCATGAGGCGGGGCGGAGCTGTTTGCGAGTAAAGCTCGACCACCCTCGGGTAGCTCCATTTTTCCCTCAGCGGCGGGTAGAAGACCAGTTCCAGCATTTCTGGGGAAATTCCTTCAGTGTGGACAAGCCACTTTCCGCGAGGGACATTGATCAAGATCTTCTTAGGTCCGATTCCGCGCCATTTGGCTGCAATCCGACCAACTATGCCCTCCGGTTCCCCCCGAAGTTCCATGGTCAAAATCCCGAACTCCGTCAGAGCGTTTTGAACCACAATCTTGTGCCCCGGAGCAAGCCAATCGGGCGGGATGGCCGACAACAAGTAAAGCCGATCCTCAACTTCATCGATAAGCATGTGCCGGAGCAAGATGGCGTAATTAGCGGCACCCAGAGCGTGGGGAATCGTGTTATGCCAAGCGGTGCGCGATTCCGGATAGATACCTTCGGGGAAGGCATGGGTGGTACTACTGTGGAGAAGATACCAAAAGAAATCGGCCAACGTGTCCTCGATTTCCGCCCGGCGAAGTGACGCTAAAGCCGTGTATGCCCCCATGTACGGGTGAATTGCGGGACGATGTCCGATCCAGCGAATAGTTCCTTCCAGGTAACCGCCCCCGTATTCGGTGCGCACGTGATGGATAAGGGCCGAGACTCGGGGATCGTCGGGCTCAAAAAGCCTAGTAGGCCATAGCGTTTCGGTATTGCCCCAGTGAGTGCCGGCTTTCTCCCAGCTTGGCGGAAAGTAGGCAAGGCCGGTCCGTTGCCATGCTCGCTCGATAGCCTGGCGATAAAGGTGCGCTTCTTGTTCCCAGAGGCGTGCCTCAGCATGTAGGCCGAGCTCTTGTGCAGCCTGTCCAACACACAGGAGGCCGCGAAGGTTCCAAAAGTCGTAGCCGACAATGTGGTGTTTGCCGTCCCAAAGATATTCTCCGTCGGCTACAGCAGCGGGCAGGAGCCCCGCAAAGGGGCTGTCCTCGGCTTCGAAAGCGCGAGCATTTTTGATCCACATAGCGGCCCGCTTCAAATGAGGATACACCCGCTCGAGGAAGGCTTTGTCGCCTGTCATGCGGAAAAATTTCCAAAAAATCCATAGCGCCTGACCGTTTGCGTCAAGCTGTCCTGCCTGCGTTTCAAAACGCCCATCTTCTCGTTGATGCGGAAGGAACCGCTCAAGGGCCCGCCGCGCCTCGTCCACGAACCCTGCTTCCAGCAGATGGAGGATTTGGTAGGCCCCATCGCGGATGTAGAGCTCATCGTAAAAACCTTCCCCCGCGTGGACTTCACCGTGGTCGCTGGTAATCAGTTGACAAACATGCGCGGCTTTGAGCGCTAAAGTCGCTTTGAGAGAAGGGACCTGGATGCAAGTGGCGCCTGCCAGCAGGTTCGTCCAGAAGCTTTTGGTTCGTTCAAGCCATAATCGAGCTTCTTCGGGTGGCATTGGCATAGGCGCTAATGCTTCGGAGGGCGGAGGCTGTTGGGATAAAGAGTCGCCAGAGTGGAGATTATGGGTTCCAGGTAAGGCGGAAGGCCGCCAATCCACCCGCCATGCCCAAGCGATGTGCTTCCCGGGACTTAGGATGTGCGATTGGCTTTCCCACAGGCACTTGTGATGAAACAGCATGGCTATGCCCGCGGCTGCCTTAATCTCCCTGGGGTGGGGATTGCTAGCTTCGACCAGAATCCAGGTCGCATATCCGTCAGTCGTCTCAGGCCAAGCGAAGGCCCGCTCCCAGTTTTCGCACTCGGGTAAGGTGGTGGCCCAAAACATAACCCGATAATCAACCCCGTCCGCGGCCAGAGTGAAGCACACCACAGGAAGCCAGCCATCCAAAAGGCCAGGAGTAGCGTCGCGAGGAATAGGATGCCAACTCTGTCCGTAGCGAACAAAAATCTGACGCCCATCGGGCAAAAGGAGGCGACCGTCGGGGCCAATCCGTGTCCCGCTGGGGTAATCCTTTAGACCGACCACCTGCCAGGGATTACGGAAGTATTCGAAAACAGGCTCCTTTTCGGCTTCTTCCTCAAGTGGGGGGAATGATAGCCCTTTTGGGCTGTCAGGAAGAGATGTCCCTACCAATATCCAGAAAGCCAGGCTTAGCAACCTCCAAGCTCCCGCATGTTGCTTGTTGTGAGGGGCAGGGATTTTCTGAACTGGTTGCTGCGGCATTAGCGCACTCCTAATAATCGTGATCTCTTTGTTGGCAGACCCACACCGAGGCCAGGCGTGGGATAACCCAGCTTCGTGATTCCCCTTGAATTGAGAGGAGCGAAAACTTTCCGGGGGGCAGCGGCCCCGATAAACTAAGACCCTCCGGACCTGGGGGCTGGCCGGACTCTTCGGACGACCGGGTATGTGATCTTTGCTCGGCCGATATAAAAGCAGCAGTTTCCCCGCGTGTTTCCCGTGAGCCACCGCTAGCAACCCGTGGTGAGGTTAGGCTCGACGGCCGCAATGTCGAGCTCTTTGACTGGAGCAAAACTTTTAGAGTATCAAAGGTGGACTGAGACCCAATTCTAATTTGGCGCGTGCCTATTATCAGCCGTTTTGGGAGAGTTCTGCAGGCAGGCTTCCCTTGTGACTTGCTTTGGGCACATCCGGCCGGCAAGAAGAGAGTTACTGGAATCAGCTTTTCGCGTGGGCCGGAAGGATCGGATTTTTCTGACCATCTCCGGTTGGGGAGTCGCTAAGTTAACTTCGGGAGTCGCTCAGTTGACTTCATTAGGCGGAACTTCTTTTTTGGGCATCGCGCCCTGTCGGCGGCCTCTAAGACTACCAATCCGAAATGGAAGTAAAGGCATGAGTATGGGCAAAGGAAATACGCTTTTGGAGGAAAATGTTTTTAGTCGAATGAGCTTGGGCGATAGGCCTGGAGCAGCAGTGGGGTGGAAACGGGAGGGCCTTTCCGATTTTACTTGACTTTAGCACCGAGTATAGCGTAAGTGGGCCAAGCAGAGGTGGAGATTTCTGGGAAATTTGGGTTAAGGCTGTGGGAAAGTTCTTTGGTAACGTCGTGAGGGATTTCCTGGGCCGGCGGGATGCTTCAAAACCGCCGGCAGCTAGGATGGAGCCGAACCCCCGGGGCGAGGGTGGAAGCGGCACCCTCCCCCGGACAATTGCAGGGGTCGGACAGAGGCATTAAAATCCAGATCTTCAAGAACTATAGGTTTGCTTATTCTTTAAGAACTGCGGGTTTGCTTGTGCAAGCAAATTTTCCGGATTTTTTCCGCGTGCGGCGCAGGTTACCTGTTCGCTGGGGTGATTCGAGAAAAAAGAGGTCGCAAGCGAAGATGGCCAAAGCGAGAAATTTAGTTGTTGCCCAAAGCGGAGGACCGACCGCGGTTATCAACAGCAGTCTTCGGGGAGTGGTCGAGGCTGCGCGGGAATTTTCACATATCGGCACTGTCTACGGTGCAAAGCACGGAATCGAAGGGGTGCTGAAGGAAGAGCTCATTAATCTTTCCGCGCAGCCAGCGGAGGAAATTGCGTTGCTTCGCTACACGCCGGCGGCAGGTTCCATTGGCACATGCCGTTACAAGTTGCGAGAAAATCAGCGGGAAGATTTCGAGCGGGTTATCGAGGTCTTCAAAGCCCACGACGTTGGATACTTTTTGTACATTGGCGGCAATGACTCGATGGACACGGCGCACAAGATAGCCAAGCTAGCAGCCGAACGGGGACTGGATCTGGTTGCGGTGGGTATTCCCAAAACCATCGACAACGATGTGGGTGATAGCGAGTTCCGGTTGGTGGACCATACCCCTGGCTACGGCTCCGTGGCGCGGTATTGGATGCACATGGTACAATATGCCGAGGAAGAAAACCGTGGTTCCTGCCCTGCCGATCCGGTTTTGGTCCTGCAGGCCATGGGGCGAAAAATTGGGTTCATTCCCGCCGCCGCCCGGCTGGCAGATCCTTACCGGGAGTTCCCCTTGCACATCTATTTGGCCGAAGCCCCTATTCCTCTGGAGCAGCTGGCTGATCAAGTCAACGATGAGTTAAAGCGATCTGGACGGTGTGTGGTAGTGATAAGTGAAGGGTTTGATGTCGGCGATTTAGGAAAAGTTACGGACGCTTTCGGCCATCAAATGTATGGTGCAAGCCGCGCAACGGTGGCTCAGGTGGTGGTGAATTACTTAAACACCGTGGGGCTGCAAGCTAAAGGAGCGGCGCGGGGCAATGTTCCTGGCACCGACCAACGCCATTCGATGGCTTATGCCTCGGTGGTGGATTTGGATGAAGCATACCAAGTCGGTCAAAAGGCGGTGGAGTTGGCCGCAGCCGGTGAAGGGGGATACATGGTGACCCTCCTCCGGGAGCCGGGCACCGTTTACCGAGCGCGATTGGACAAAGTGCCTCTTCAGGTAGTGGCCAATAGCGAGCGGCACTTTCCCCGGCAGTGGATTGCGTCCAATGGCCGGGACGTGACCGACGAATTCGTCCGTTATGCCCAGCCATTGGTGGGGGAGGAAATGGTCAATTTGCCTTTGGTGGGTGGTCGGCATCGGCTGGCACGACTGCAGCCGATCTATGCAGAAAAGAAACTTGCCCCTTATATCCCCCAGGCGGATCGTAAACAGTAGTGGCGGTAAAGTGGGTATCGTCGGATCCCGGCTTCCTGTCAAAGGTTGACAGGGGCAGAGGTCGGAATAGCAAACATCAAATCGTTAGGAGAAGAAAAGGCGTAAGAAGCAATGTTTGCGTTTGTTCGTCGACATGATTTTCTAGTGGGAATCGACTCCGACGGCTGCGCATTCGATACGATGGAACTGAAGCACAAAGAGTGCTTCATTCCTAACACGATCAATTACTGGGAGCTCCAAGCTATCAGCAAATATGCTCGCGAAGCCGCCGAGTTTGTCAATCTTTATTCCAAAAGCCGAGGGGTTAACAGGTTCCCGGCCCTGATCGAAACGTTGGAGTGGCTACGCAAGAGGCCGGAGGTGCGGGCTCGTGGCGTGCAGATCTGTATACCTTCAAGCCTTCGGGACTGGGTGGCTAAGGAAACCAAGTTGAGCAATGAGCGATTGCGACAGGTAGTGGAGGAGACCAACGATCCTGATCTCCGCCGGACGCTGGAGTGGTCGGAAGCAGTCAACGAGGCGGTGCGACGAATAGTCCGGCATGTACCCCCGTTTCCTTTTGTGCGGGAAAGCTTGGAAAAACTAAAGGATCACGCGGACATTCTCGTGGTTTCCGCTACGCCGCAGGAAGCCCTCGAGCGCGAATGGGAAGAACACGACCTGAAGAAATACGTTGCGGCCATTTGTGGGCAGGAAATTGGCACTAAAAAGCAGTGTTTGGGCCATGCCGCTCAGGGGGGAGGTCACCCTTACCCCCGGGGACACGTGTTAATGATCGGTGATGCACCGGGTGATTATCAGGCAGCTAAAGCCAACGGCGCCCTATTTTTTCCTATTATTCCCGGGAAAGAGGAGGCCAGTTGGGAACGCTTTTTCAACGAGGGGATCGACCGTTTCCTCTCCGAGACTTTCGCCGGAGAATATGAAGAAGCCTTAGTAGCGGAGTTTAATCGATATCTTCCCGATCGACCACCGTGGCCCGTGATCGAGGATTGACGGCAAGGTGTGGAGGGCCGTGGCGGAAAATTCCGCGTGGTTCGCACCAAGCGGGTGGACTCGGATCGGGTTAGGGCGCTGCGCTATCTCGGAAATGGCGTTCGTCAGGGGTCCATCCGCTCTTTTTTGGGCAAGTTTGTGAGGAAGTGTTCTTTAGGTTGCGTTGTGTGGAGGTGTTCTTTGGGTTGCCTGAGGAAGAAGATTTAATATTCGTGGCTGGGAAGTGGATGCCATGAACAGGCCTGCTAAGGCCAGTTATTCTTCCCGGCAACAAACGGAAACGGCATACGCTTAACCTGAGAAATTTGGGTCCAAACGGAGCGCAAGCACAATGTCGGAGAAGTGTGATATCGGTCTGATGGGGCTGGCGGTGATGGGCCAGAATTTGGTCCTCAACATGGAGGACCACGGCTTTAGTGTGGCTGTGTTCAACCGTACGGTGAGCAAAGTTGACGAATTTATGGCCCGGCCGGACGTGCAAGGGCGGCGAATTGTAGGCTGCCGTTCGTTGGAGGAGCTTGTTTCCAACCTCGCCCGGCCTCGTAAGGTGATGTTGATGATCCAATCGGGCGACCCGGTTCCTGCACCCGAGGATAAGCTCTACCCCGAGCTTTCGGCGATCGACGCCGTTGTAGACCAGTTGTGCCAACTTTTGGAACCGGGCGACGTGATCATTGACGGAGGTAACACCCACTTTAAGGATACTGAGCGGCGCACGAAGTACGTCGAGTCTCGTGGGCTTTTGTATATCGGTACGGGAGTTTCTGGGGGGGAAGAAGGCGCTCGCCATGGCCCGAGCATGATGCCCGGTGGAAGTCCTGCCGCCTGGCCTTTGGTAAAGCCCATCTTCCAATCGATAGCGGCCAAGGTCGGTCCGCAGCGGAATATCCCGTGCTGCGATTGGGTAGGGCCTCGTGGTGCAGGACACTATGTCAAAATGGTCCACAACGGTATTGAATACGGGGACATGCAGCTAATCGCTGAGGCCTACTGGCTGCTGAAAAACGCCCTTGGACTGTCCAACCAGCAGCTCCACGAGGTTTTTGCTGAGTGGTACCAGGGTGAGCTCAACAGTTACTTGATTGAGATCACCCGGGATATTTTTACCGTGAAAGACGAGGAAACAGGACAAGACTTGGTGGATTTGATCCTCGACAGTGCCGGCGCCAAGGGCACCGGCAAGTGGATGAGTCAAAATGCGCTAGATCTTGGAATTCCCAGCACTTTGGTGACTGAGGCGGTTTATGCTCGGGCCCTGTCAGCATTGAAGGAGGCACGCGTCCGCGCCAGCACGCTCCTACCAGGTCCTGACGGCCGGTACCAGGGGGATGTCAAGCAGTTTATTGAGCAGGTTCGGCAGGCCCTTTATGCCTCCAAGATTTGTAGTTACGCCCAAGGGTTTGCCCAGATGCGGCTGGCCTCGGCGGAATATAAGTGGGACCTCAACTTCGGGGCCATTAGTCTTCTGTGGCGCGGCGGTTGTATCATTCGGGCGGTATTCTTGGAACGCATTAAAGAGGCTTTCGACGCGGATCCGAATCTGGAGAACCTGCTTCTTGCGCCATATTTTCGGGAGGCGGTCACTCGTGCCCAAACGGCTTGGCGAAACGTTGTGAAGACGGCGGTTGACCTGGGGATTCCCACGCCGGCCTTCTCGGCCGCTTTGGCGTACTACGATGGGTATCGGTCGGCCCGGTTACCGGCTAACCTAATTCAGGCGCAGCGTGACTATTTCGGTGCCCATACTTACCGGCGGATTGATAAACCTGGCGAAGGGCCGTTCCACACCGATTGGTTGCGAAAACGACGTGTGCCCGGCCAGTGAGCGACTACCCTAGGTAAGACCGGATTCCTATACGGGGCCTCGAAATTCGACCGCTCTTCCATGGGATGGTCAAATGACCTAAGCCAAATGAAGGGGCGGTTAGAAAGGTCGCGGATCGGAGGAAGATGGTCCTCGGCCTAAATTTTGCATTGGGCAGTTATGTCGCTACATTCCATGCATTTGCCCCGGAGGGAGATTTCGCACGAGGATTGACCCGCGTGATCAACTTCTTGTGCGCTTTCGACCTAGTGAGACGGAAGAGGTTGCGGTCGCGGGGCGGATTGCGATAGTAGGCTTGCTTTTCTTCACGGCTAAGAGAAGGGCTTGGATTCGGAAAAGTTTGGATCCGCATGCGTAAGGGGGTTTACACGCGGACGAAACCTTCGGTCCTAAAGAAAGCCGACAGTCTCGGTGCCGCAGTCGTTACTTAGCGAGGCGTTATCTTTGGTTTGTAGGTCGTTCGGGACAAATCGAGGGCCGCTACGCTGAGATCGCATCGGCTTTTCCGGATCGGATCGCACAGCTGACGGGGAAGGCAATGGTGGCCGGAAGGATTCTTCGTAGGCTTGCCCCGGACCTTGTCGTGGAAAAAGTGGAAGTGTTAACCCCTGAGCTCCTTTCGTCATTCGAGATAACGGGGCTCCTCCTTGATATCGACTGTACGGTGAAACCGTATCGAGCCCGGGCGGTACCTCCCGAAGTCCTTGGGTGGATCGAGGAGCTTCGCCGTTACGGCCTCGGGCTGATCCTGGTCAGTAACGGGCGAAAGGGTCGGGTGTTGCCGATTGCTCGGCAAATGGCCCTTCCTTGTATTGCCCCGGCATGGAAGCCACTTCCGTTTGCCTTATGGCGCGCAGCCCAAAGTTTGAAGATGCCCCGTGAGTGTCTGGCCATGGTAGGGGATCAAATTTTCACAGATATTTTGGCAGCCCGATGGGCAGGGACAAAAGGGATTTTGGTGCGACCCCTCTTGCCGGAAGAGGAACCTTGGTGGACCCGATGGAAACGACCACTCGAACGACTTGTTATTGGTGAGGATGCTTCTGGGCGGAGGGCTTCTGATGGTCTTCCGAGTCGGTTAGAGGTGGGTTCGGCGCGAATGGGTCGGGGCAGCCCCTCGGTCACAGGGAAAGCTCGTTTGAAGTTGAAATCTCCTCGTGACCAGTTCATGATTGAGGCTGAGGTGCGTCCAATTAGGGGCTTTTGATTCCCCCGCGAAGGGTTTTTCCTAAAGGTGCGGGCAAAAGCAACCGGACGGTTTCATCTTTTAGCAAAGGTATTAAATTGTTCAGCGAAGGTCTAATAGTTGTTCCGCCTTGGGGGACGGAAAATTCGGAGTGAACGCCGCGTTTAAAACTTTTGGGAAACTTCAGGAGTCGGCTATTGCAAAAAAGGGTGGGCCCATGAGCCACGTGCGACGATGCCCCTACTGCCTCAAGTCCGGCTGGCTTTCTGATGGAGTGTCCGTAATTCAGGTTGTTCATTGCCCGGGATGCGGGGTGGAGGTGGAAGTGGCAGAGCTCGAACCGTCCGAGTTGGAAGGGGAGGAGGCAATCGTCGGTGAGTTCGAGCCAGTCGCTACCATCGACGGGGGATATGAAAGCACAAAAGAGGGAGGGATTTCGGATTTAACCGGGGGAGCCGGCAGCGTCGAACCACCGTCGGCCACTGATCTAATTGCCCAATTCGGCAACGATTTGGCAATTAGCACGAAAGAGAGGGTATCAGACCCACAGGTAGATGAAGTTCAGCAAACAAATCTTCATTCCGCGGAGCCTGGGGAGGCCACTACCGACATAAGTGCGCTTCTGGCCCGGGTGGTCGGTGAGAGCCACCTTGGCTCCGGTGGGGAGACGGTCTCCGAAGAATTTGGGGCTGGCGCAGCCGTCGAGAGTTTTCCCCCTTCGGATCAGGAGCTCATGGTCGGGCCGGTCTTTCTTTTATGCCCTTTGTGTGGCGGAAAATTTGATGTGAGTGAGTGCCGGCTGCCGGAAACCGGGGATCCGCTGGGAGGCCAAGCCGCCCAGGCTCTGAGCCAAATCCTCAGGCGATCGCCTTACCCATCGACTGAGGGCGTATCAGTTGCAACCTGGCCCGGCGTCGGTCCAGCAGATCAAATGGGAATTCAGATTGCGGTTCCGGAGGAGGAAGCTCGCCGGCGTCCTTTTGCCCGGCAACCACAGCGCAAGAAGAACATCTTCAAAGAATTGCTCAGTTGGGTGGGGGGCGGAATTCTTGGCCTGGTGATCGCTTACTATCTGATCGTGCTTATTCGGGGGGATCACGGGAATTTCCTGAAACTTCCGCTTCCTGGGATCAAGAGCTCCTATAAATATTCGCCCAACTGGTTTCCTGGCTTTTTAAAAGTTGGCCGGGAGTCAAGTAATCAGGCAGCGGAAACGGGTGAGGAGGAAAACCAGCAGGGATCCGCCTCCGAATAGCACGAGTGCTGAATAGGGCGCGTCTGGGCCTAGCTCGGCCGCCGCACCGGTGTCCGCCTGAAGGCTCAGGAGTTTGAGTGTGCGGATATTGCGGCTAGGGTGGCAATGCCGCCGTGTGCCTAAAGGCACCACGTAGGGATTTGGTGCAAAATTTCACCTATAAGCTTCCCTCAAGCGGGCACGCCTGCGAAGTACTGCATTTTTTCCGTTTCGTTGGCTTCTCGTCGTTATTTCTTACTGTTTCAAGGAATCATCGTTCGCATGTTCACCGCAGAAAATTCATACCTCATGGCCCGTCAAAGGTCGAGCCGGTAAAAGTTGAGAGCGGTGCAAGCGCTGGCACTCTGTAAACCCCCACTAAACACTTTTTAGGACCCCCAGGAGGTATGGCATGTCTGGCGAGCCTGAAAGATGTGAAAAGTGCGTTGGGAGCGAGGGCAAACTCAGCTTTGTCGCTTTCGGGCAAATTTTTATGGTTGTCGCAGGTGTGAGTTGCGCGGGCGAGTGCAAGTAGCCGCGGCCCGGGCTGGTCGTGATTGGGGTGGCGGGAAGCTAACGGCTCCGACTTGGCTCAAGCTTGGGCACCGGCTTTGCCTCGAGAGAGCTGGGGGACACCCGCCGAGCTAACCCCAAGGTTCTTCTCCCTCGCGGAGAACTTTCGGTGTCGGAGCCTAGTGCCAGTTGTTTGGAAGTTTGGGTGCCCCAACCCCCCAGAACTCAAAGACAATTCGCTTCTCTTACAGGGATGTGGGCCGAAAATCCACGCGAAAAGATCGGACTCCCACAAGCGAGTGCATCTGGATCCGACCGTGTCCCCTCGGCAAAAGAAATTTTTGGAACTTTCAAGGGTTGTTCTGGGATCTAACATGGTGGATCACCTTGAGGGCAAAGCATCTCGATAAGGAAGTAAGCGCAACCGCAGTCGGAATTTCCGCGCAAGCACCGGGCCAACCAGCTGGAAAGGGCCTCAGGTTCGGGGGGAACCTCGCATAGCGTGGGCTTACGTCTAGTGCAGGGGACTGGCGCTGGAGAGTTAACCTGCAGCGCCGCTTGGCGGTCTGATGTCCCTTTGACAAAAGAAAGAGAAGGAGGAATGACATGAGCCGTTTCGGATGGTGCCTGTTCGTCAGCCGGAGGTCTTGGGGAAGGCAATGGCGCCCGATGACCCTCGGCCTGACAGTAGGGGTTATCATGGTGGGAATTTTTGGGGCGGAGTGGGTTGAAAGGATGGGTGGAGGAGGCGAGGTGTATGGCCAGGGGCTGATTATTTCGGTGGGAGATGAGCCTGCGAGTTTGCCGCGCCCGCCTATTTGGCCGCCGCGCCCGCCAATTCCGCCGGTGCCGCCGCCGATCCGACCGCCGCGTCCTGTACCGCCCCCTGCCACCTACAGAATTGACGAATTGAGAATCCAGGCTCTCATTCGTCATCAAACGGCCCAGGTGGAAGTCACGCAGACGTTCCACAACACGGGCAGCCGGCAGATGGAGGTGGTTTTTGTTTTCCCGCTTCCCTATGACGGGGCGGTGGACCGGATGACCTTCCTTGTGGATGGCAAGGAAATTCCCGCCCGACTCCTTCCCGCAAGTGAAGCGCGAAAATATTACGAGGAAATCGTGCGGAGGAATTTAGATCCGGCGCTCCTGGAGTGGATAGGCACAGGGCTGTTTCGCACCAGTGTCTTTCCTGTTCCTGCAGGGGCCAAACGCACTGTGTCACTTCGTTACAACCAGGTTCTCCGGATGCAGGATGGACTTGTGGACTTTCTATTCCCACTGAGCACGGCCAAGTACACGGCCGAACCGATTCGGGAGCTTGCCCTTCGCCTTTCCATCGACAGCGACGAGGAGATAAAAAACGTATACAGTCCCACGCACCCCGTGCAAATTGAAAGGCCGGAACCTCGTCGTGCCATTGTTCGCTATGAGGCTCGCGACACAATTCCTTCCTCTGACTTCCGTCTTTACTACGACGTGGGTCGGGGAGTGGTCAGTAGCAAGCTCGTTAGCTACCGTCCCCGGGCAGAAGAGGACGGGTACTTTCTCCTTCTTGCCACACCTAGTATTGAGGTGGGGGAGGCAACGCCGGCCGCCAAGAACGTGATTTTTGTGGTCGATCGATCTGGCAGTATGTCGGGCAAAAAGATTGAGCAAGCACGGGGTGCTGCCCGCCAGGTCTTGAATAGCCTTCGGTCGGGGGACTTATTCAACATCATTGCCTACGATTCGACAGTAGAACTCTTTCGGCCCGAACTCCAGCGGTTCGAGGACCAGACGCGGGCGCAAGCCATGGGATTTATTGATGGGCTGGTTGCCGGCGGAAGCACCAACATTAAGGACGCTTTGCTTCGAGCGCTGGAGCAAATTCAGGATTCCTCGCGACCTAATTACGTGATTTTCCTGACGGATGGCCTTCCCACGGCTGGTGTGACCAGTGAGGCCGAAATTGCCCGAAATGTCCGCAATGCCAACAAATATCGGGCCCGGCTATTTGTGTATGGTGTGGGTTACGATGTCAATGCCAGGCTTCTTGACCGGCTTGCCAGCGAGAACTTTGGGTTAAGTGTGTACGTGCGACCGGAAGAAGATATTGAGGCTTCCGTGGCGCGGCTTATTCGGCGGATTGCCTTGCCGGTGTTGACGGACGTGGAGATCCGTTTTGTGTACGAAGGCGGAAGGCCGGAAGATCCGCCGATTTTTTACCACGTTTACCCAAAGGGACCCATCGATTTATTTGCTGGCGATCAGTTAGTGGTGGTAGGACGATATCGCCGATCGGTAGCTGGTACGGTTGTATTGTCGGGCCGGTTACGGGGCGAAAGTTATGAGACACGATTTGCTGCTTCGCTATCGCCGCCAAGTCACGATTCGAGCTTAAGCTTCATCGAGAAGCTGTGGGCGACCCGGCGTGTGGGGGAGATCTTGGAAGAGCTGGATCTCCGGGGGCGAAACGAGGAGCTGATAAAGGAGTTGGTCGAGTTGTCCCTACGCCACGGCATTGTAACTCCCTACACGTCGTTTTTGGCTGATGAAAACGTGCGCCCGGAAGAACTGGCGGAACACGTTCGTCGGGCGGGGGCCCGGTTGAAGGCTCAGGATGCGGTGGGCGGGGCTGCGGGTGTCCTTCAGCGCCGCTTTGCTGCCGAGCTCCGGGCTGTTCCGCAGGCGGTACTTCCTGGCGCCGAACTGCAATTGGATACTCTCCAAAGTGCCTTGGCGGCCACCGCCGGGCGAGACGAGGCGGAACGCTTGGCCCAACGAGAGCTCCGGCAGCTTCAAACCGGGATGCTTCAGGTGGCCGATCGTACCTTCATTAAGCGGGCTGACCGGTGGGTGCAGAGCACCATTAGTCAACAACAGGAACAGCGTGCTCGACGGGTTCAGTTGTTCAGCGAGGAATTTTTCCAACTGGTCGATCGTTACGGTCGTCGGCTAACCCAATACCTCGTCAGTGCCGAGCCGGTCATCGTGGAGCTAGACGGCGAGGTATTCTGGTTTGAACCTTAGTTGTGGTTCCGGTTAGTGGGACCACCTGACCAAACCGATCATAAGGCCGCAAACCGCAAGGAAAATATTTCGGCCATCTTGGTTCCAGTCGGGACAAGGCCGTCTAGCCTTCGTAGGGAGGTGGGCGGCCTTTCTCGTGGGGGTTAATTACAACACGGCGAATGGCAGAGGAAAACAGGTGTGAAAATCGAATCGAGAGGCGTCCGTCCCATGAGTTTTAGATACATGAGTTTTAGATAATTGCGGGAAAAACCGGTGATCCAAAATTGGCGGAGGTCTTTGTAAATATTTGCCAAGACGTTAAGATTAAGTAGGGCCGCTCCTAAAGAGAGGGTGGAGCCCCTCGACTGGTCCTCCCGAGCCCCATTTTCCTTTCCATAATGTGATCTGGTGAATTCCGATTCTGACCAGGATGATGATAGGAGACAACATCATGACGATCGAACGTGGGTTACGGCTAATGGCCGGCGTGGTGGTGACCGTGAGCGCTGTCCTGGCCTGGGCGCACTCCCCATATTGGTTGATTCTGACGGTTTTGGTGGGTTTAAATCTTTTTCAGTCGGCATTTACCAATTGGTGTCCTGCCGTCTGGCTTCTCAGCAAGTTAGGCTTACGGCTTTGCCTTCCGGCTGAGAAATCGGAGAGCTCGGGCAGCTGCCTAGCCTAGTAGGTCTTAGGCATGGCATCAAAGATCCTTTAAAGCGCTCCGGAAAATATCCGGGGGTAACCTGAGCTTTCGGCTCAGGCCAGCTTTGTAGAAACCGAAACGGCTCTTGTTGAAGGCTTGAGCTGTCCCCTCTGGGGAAGCACGACGAAGGCTAAGCTTTACTGGGGGCTCGGCGCTTGGAGCCACTGTTGCCGCGTCTTAAAAAGTTCTTGCATCCTCACTGGCGAACTTTTGCGAATCACACGCGGCGACGGCGGCTATGGACTAAAGGGGAAACTCGGCTCAGGAGAGGCAGAATCGGCTTTCACCCAGCTTTAACGCATCAGCGCGTTCACTCACGATCGAGGCTTACTGCAAGATTTTTCCTCCGCGCTCGTAGGCTAGCGTACCGGGCTCAACACGAAAGAGGCATGAAGACATGGGGTGGTCAAGCGAAACCTGTTGGTGTCGTGCGGCAGGTGCGGCTGTCATCCTGCTTTTTCTGTTTTCTCTTATAGACGAAGCCACCTGGGCCGACAAACCAGTGCCGGAAAATGCGGGAGGAAGATTCCCTCCGTGGGCGAGTGCGGTTGATTTGCCCCCGGCCGCGTACTGGCCGTTTGAGGGTGAATCTTTTGAGGAAATCCTCCGGGACCATGGGCCATTTTCCTGGCGTGCCGCTCCCACGCCTGACCACCGGGGTGAGATCCACTTAGTTCCGGGCGTTTTCGGGCGGGCTGTCGAATTGCGGGGGGAGCACCAGATTGCTCTACCAAATTCTGCGTGGTGGCAAGAGCTTCAGGCACTAAGCCTTATAGCTTGGGTGGCGCCTACCGATCTTTCGAGCTATCGAGAGATCATCCGAAAGGAAGATGGGGACCGTCGTGTGCTTTTCTCGTTTCAGGATCATGGTCGGCATCTGTCACTGGGTTTAAATATCGACGGTAAGTACATCGAATGCGATGCGTCGATCGATCCGGGGGAAGTGCTTGATGGTTCCTGGCACTTTGTGGCGGCCACCTATGATGGGCGCTTTATGCGGGTCTATTTAGACGGCCAACTCGTGGGGGAGTTGGAACGGCCAGGAACACTCCGGGCAGGAGGAACGGTGCAGCCGTTTCTGGCTTCGTTGGCTGGCCGGGAGAATTTTCAGGGACGATTGGATGAACTGGCCATCTTTGACCAAGCTTTAGACGAAGCGACCCTTCGGGCCTTATGGCGGGCGGGAATCACGGAGCTCCTTGGCCAAGATCCGGTAGGATCGTGGGTGGTCACGCACTATCAGAAACAAGCCAGCTTTGCTGCCACAATAGCTTGGGTGACAGAACAGGTTTCCAGGCAAGGGCTGCAAGAGCTTTCTTCACAAAGTCGAGCTGTGCTTGCCCGGCTTATCGCCCTGGATTTTCCTGTGGAGGCGGCTGACTTCCGTCGGTATACGGAGCTTTCGCTCAACGATCTATTTAGTGCAGACGCTTCCGGGAAGATTTTGGCAGCCGCTGAACACCTGGCGGCCTTGTTGGTCGAATATCGACCCATCATCGAGGAGCAATGGCAGAAACAAACAACGGAGCAATTGGAGCATTGGTCCTATGTCGACAAACTGGCGGGGCGATTTTTGCAACTGCGGGCGGAGGCCCGTCCCAACGTTCCTGAACTTGTAAACTTCATTCTGGAAGCTGGCCGGCGAATCGCTTTTCGGCCCAAAGTGTACGAAGCGGTAGCGCCTTATGTTCGACCGTCAACGCCTCCAAGTCGCACCTTGTCACCTGCCGAGGCACAAAAGATTCTCGAGGCGGACTGGCTCTTTCAGGCCGAGGGCCGGCCCACGGTCGAAGTCATCCGGCGGGAAATAGCACAAGTTAAAAAGCTCCTCGAACGATTTGCTTGTGATTTTCCCCAGCTTGATTTGTCAACAGAAAAGGCCGAGCTTAGGTGCCTTGAGGAGTGTGTCCCTGAAGCGGGAGAAGATCGGGAAATCTATTTTCAAGTGCGCGCACTGAAGCGGCGGGTATTCTTTCGCAATCCGGTCATAGACTTTGATAAGGTTATTTTCATTGATCAGCCATTTCCTCGAGGGAAGGAGTGGAACCACCAAACGCGGCATCGATTAGGGTATATGGCTGTGCCCGGCGGCCGATTGCTGGTACTCGAAGGACTCCATCCGGGAGGAGGTATTCGCCAGCTTGCTCCGCAAGGACCTTTCCATGGGTCCTTTTGGCGGCCGGATCTCTCTTTTGAGGCCGATCGGGTGTTATTCTGCTTTAAACCCCATAATGAAAAGACCTTTCACCTTTACGAAATTGGAATCGACGGGGCCGGCTTGCGGCAGCTTACCGATGGTCCCTATGACGACCTGGATCCTATCTATTTGCCCGATGGGCAACATATGGTTTTTGTTACCACGCGAGGACATACGTATGTCCGGTGCATGCCTCCCACCAATGCCTTTGTGCTGGCTCGGTGCGATCGGAATGGGAAAAATATTTACCTCATCTCGGCCAACAACGAACCCGATTACCTTCCGGTGCTCACCCCGGATGGACTAATTCTGTATACTCGCTGGGAGTATACCGATAAGCCGGTCTGGCGAGCCCAGGGTTTGTGGACGGTGCGTCCCGACGGCACGCAACTTCAGGTGGTGTGGGGTAACCAAAGCGTTTGGCCGGACCTCCTGAAAGATGCCCGGGTGATTCCTGGCAGCAACCGGATTTTGTTTACAGGTTCTGCCCATCATGACTGGTTTGCCGGCTGCTTAGGAATCATTGATCCCCGCGAGGGATTTAACTTTCCCGCCGGTTTGTACAAGATCACTCAGGAGCTGCCTTGGCCCGAATCGGGCGACGGGCCGCTTGACCCGGTCCTCACGACCGATTACTACTGTCCTGGTCGATATGAGGCATACTATTCGCCCTATCCCTTGGGCGAAAAGGATTTCCTAGTTTCGGCGCGGCGTGGGGGAAAGTTCGTGCTGTATTTGATGGATATTTACGGCAACCGAGAGTTAATCTACGAGGGAGTACACAACGTTCTTTACGCGCAGCCGGTAAGGAAACGGGTACCCCCGCCGGTACTTCCTGAGCGTGTGGCCTGGCCCACGCGCGAGGACCGGCATCGGCCGCAACCTGGGATCCTCTACAGCGGTAGCGTGTATCAAAATAGCCCGCCGCAGTTAGCGGGCAAAGTTCGGGGGTTGCGCGTGTGGACAATCGATTACAAGACATACACCTATTGGTACAAGCGGCCTTACGTGTCCACTGGGCCGGTAGTGTCGGCGGTTCAATCGGATGGGGTGAAGCGGTTGCTGGGAACGGTGCCAGTGGCAGCGGACGGATCGGTGGCGTTCTTCGCTCCCGCGGGTCTGCCCCTTCACTTCCAACTCATCGACGAGCAAGGCCGGGCCCTTCAGACGATGCGGAGCTTTGTGCATGTCATGCCCGGGGAGAAGCGTGGTTGTTTGGGCTGCCACGAAGCCCACAGCCGGGCCCCGTTACCCGAGCTTCGGTTCCTCCCGATGCGCCAGCCCGTCCAAGAAATTGTGCCTCCCCTGTGGGAAGACCGAACCGTTAGCTATCCCCGTTATGTGCAGCCGGTATTGGATAAATATTGCGGGGGGTGCCACCAAGGCAAAGGTGAGGCCGTCGAAGTTGTCGATCTCACCCCTCGCCCGGGTTTACTTGGCTTTGCCCAACCTTATTTCCTCCTCACAGGGAATCCCACGTGGGGACGGCCGTATGTCCCTCCAGCGATTGTGCCCCCCGGATTTGGCATTGCCGGGATGCTTATGGTCGAAGGTTACGACCAACGTGATCCGGCGGCCTATCGAACTCCTGAGCCGATGCAGGCTTTGTCCCTCCGAAGTCGCTTGGTCGAAATCTGTTCTACGGGAGAACACCATGGAGTGAAGGTCGACGATGTTAGCTTGGCCAGGCTGATTGCTTGGATTGACGCAATGTGCCCGTACAACGGGGAAGAAGAAATTCGAGCGATTCCCGATCCGGAATTTCAAGGGGTGGAATGGCTGGCCATTCGTCCACGTATCGCCACGGCACCTACCGTTGTTCGCCCAGGGCCTGTGGATTAACGTTGCGGCCTTGGGGCCGAGCACGGAGTGTGGACCTCTCCCATCGGTTTGTGATATCGTCTTGGAGGCGAAACGCGGCTCACTGCGAGCTTAACCCCAGGGTATTCTAAAGTGAGGTCGGGCTAAACGCCGGGGTGTGGGCGGCAGACATGCTGCTTCCCACGGGGTGCTGTTAACGGCACGATAGGGCAGGGCACAGCGGCCAAGATTCTCCGTTGCCTCCAGGGCCAGTGCGCTTCGAGGTACCGCGCAAGAAGGCCGACCGACGCCGTAAGACACCCGGGGAACAACTAGGGGTTTCTTAATGTAACGGCTAGGTGCCGAATTGAGTGATTCTTTGGTACCGGCCTCCAAGCGTTGGATCTTTGGTCAAATCATCAAGATGGGGGTACCGAGGTCTCAATCGCCGAGGGTCAAGTCAGTGAGCTAAAACATGCTCGGAAAAGAGGTGGAGTGGGGAGGATAGAAAAGATATGCAGAGTTGCACAATAGATACCGGACTCCAGTAATCTGCCGGGGAGCCAGGAAAATAGCGACAAGAAGCTTCCTCCTGGCCGAAGCTCGAGTGTCTGTTCATTAGCCCGCGAGTTACTGAAGTTTACGTATGAAGCCGCCGAAACGCCTTCCACTTGGTCGAGTCCCCTTGGAAAGCGGAGAAGCTCCCGCGGGCTCCAGTGCCCCGTGGGTGCCGGGAAAAGCAAGCCCCGTGGCCCGTTGGCGACGCCTTGTAAATCTTGCTGATCAAGCTCTTCAAGCCTCTGAATCCGGCGATTCGGAAAAGGTGAAGGCCTTGCTTGAAGCAATCCGGGCGATTGCAACCCTGGCGTTGCGCGATTTCGAGGAAGCTCATTGACTCGCCCGGAGGCTCCATAGTCACATCTTCTCGAGGAGAGATGCACCTATCCGGGCTGCAATTGTTGCTTTGAGGGCCTTCCCGCGGTAGAAGGGAGAAAACAACCAGTCTGCCGCCTAACGGTGGCAAAATCGCGCCCCTTCGCGCCCTCCTGAAAGGAATGTCTCACTCCTGCCAAGAGGACTTGCCTTGAGGTTCATCCATTCCGACATGCGAAGTGGATCCAGGATGAGGAGGCCAGACCATGGTTCGGAAAATGAACAGAAGAACACTTCTCCGTATTTCGGCCCTGAATGGCGGTTGCTTGCTTGTGGTCCCGTCAGCAAGGAGTGTTTTTTCCTATCAAGCTCATGAAAAGCTGGCGTTTGCGGTAGTGGGGGTGGGTAGCCGGGGCACCTCTCTTGCCCAGACTTTCGCTCGTATTGGGGGCAGGTTGACGGCCATCTGCGATGCTGACCAAGCAAAAATGGCACCATTGATGCGAAAGTTTCCAGGTGTTCATGCGTATCAGGATATGCGGCGGATGTTCGACGCGCGGGAAAGGGAAATCGACGCTGTTGTTGTTGCAACCTCGGATCACGCGCATGCCGTGGCGTCAGCGATGGGAATTCGTCGGGGGAAGCACGTTTACTGTGAGAAGCCCATGGCTCATGATGTCCGCGAGGCACGGATGCTTCGGCTTTTGGCGGCAGAGCATAAAGTGGCTACCCAAATGGGTAACCAAGGGATGGCGACCAATTCCTTCCGCCGCACTTTGGAGGCCATTGAAGACGGGGTCATCGGAACCATTCGGGAGGCGCATGTGTGGTTTGTGGGAGGTGGCTCGGGGCCGCGGAGGGTGCCCACTGATACGCCGCCTGTACCTGCCGAACTTAATTGGGACGCATGGTTGGGGCCGGCGGCTTATCGGCCCTATCACCCACAATATGTTTACGGTTGGGGAGGTTGGTGGGATTTTGGCACGGGCTGGCTTGGAGGAGGCGGCTCGCATTCCCTCCATCTGAGCTTCAAGGCCTTGGGTTTACGAAAATTATGGGAAGGGCCTCCCGGTATCGACAGACGCATTCGGGTCGAAAGTGTCATTCCCGAAAAGGCTCCCCACGGATTTCCCCGCTGGCAATTTGTTCGCTATTACATTCCTGCCCGGGGGAACCGCCCGCCCGCAGTTATTTACTGGTATAATGCTGAGGAACATGAATTGAGAAGACAAGGGATCTGGGCGAAGCTGCAAGAAATTGCCGGCCGGGACCTGGAATGGAAAGACGGAAGTTGGACGCCTCGCTCCGGCACGCTTGTGGTGGGCGATAAAGGAGTCGTGCACACCAACGCTCACAATTCTTCCTGTCAGATTCTGCCGCTGGAAAAATTCCCTTCTCAGACAGATCCGCCCCAGCGTTATCCGGAGACGCCCGGCCACGAACACGAGTTTATCGCTGCCTGCCGAGGGCAAACCCGATGCCTTTCCGAGTTTCATCATTCGGGGCCGGTGATTGAACTTCTTCTGGCGGGAAACGTGGCGGGGCGATTTGACGAACCCCTAGAGTTCGATCCTGTGGAGTGCCGCATCACCAACAACGCCGAAGCTGACGCTATGCTCCGCCCGCCCTACCGGGAGGGTTGGAGTTTATGACCGTGGGTTTTTTTCGTCCACGCCAGTGCTGTTGCGGTGGTGGGAAAGGTTGCCCGACGGCTAAGTAGCGATTATGGAAAAATCGTGAGGAATACGTGACACGGTTGTTATGCTAAGAAGGCCACGAACTTTTCAGCTTGGCTCGGCCGGCGAGAGTCCATCGAGCAACTCGTGAATGTCATCCAGCCCGACAACAGGTTGTTGACACGTCCTTTGCTGACAGAAGTAGAGAACCGGCGTGCGGTGTGCTTGAAGGCGGTGGGCATCCTCCGCCAGCAGGCGGAGCCAATCGGCCAACAAATGATTCCCTGTCGGTCGGCCGTGCTCGTCGAAGGGAACAAAAATGGCTAGTTTTCCTGGGAGAAACAGGCGATGGATGGCCTTAAGCGCCGCTTCGGTGGCAGGATCTTGTGGACAACTGCACAGTACAAGTTCTGTGGTCCCGGAGAGGAGGAGCTCGTGGGCGAGGGCCGCCTGCGTACAGGCCAAGGGTGCCACGGAAAAATAGGCCAAGCACGCGCGAACTGCGTTTTCTGCCCATCGGTGGTATTCGGAGCGTTCAAGAAGGCTGCCCAGATAAATCAATCCCACGGCGGCCAACGCGTTGCCGCTTGGTGTCACCGAATCGAGGACATCCTTCCGCCGGATGAGGGCTACGTCCAGATTCTTTGGCGTTGAGAAAAACCCCTGATCGACGGGGTCCGCAAATTCTGCTATCATTTTGTCCGCCAATAGCTCCCCCCATCGGAGGTATTCGCTGTCGCCTGTGGCTTGGAACATGACCAGATTGCACCAGATGAGAGTCGCGTAGTCCTCCAAGAAGGCAGGTCCTCCGGGCTGACCAGCACACCAAAAATGGCGGAGCATACCGTCATGCCACAGATGGTTGCGAAGAAAAGTAAGACAATCGGCCGCCGCCTTGATGTACCGCGTTTCCCCTAAAGCAGCGCCGGCCGTGGCTAAGGCCTCGGCGGCCAGGGCGTTCCAGGACACAATTACTTTATCGTCGCGAAAGGGACGCACTCGCTTTTGGCGAGCAGCAAAAAGTTTATCTACGAGGGTTCTGAGGAGTTGGGCCGGCTCATCTGCGAGCCCCCCCACTGCCTTGGCCACTTCCGAAAGTGGTCGGGCTCGGTGCAGAACAAATTTTCCCTCCACTTGCACGCGCGGACTGACGAAGGCTAACAAAAAAAGGCGGGCGTCCCGATCGCCCAGCGTTTGCCGGATTTCCTCGGCACTCCATAAATAGAACTTTCCTTCCTCTTCTTCGCTATCGGCATCCTCGCTTGCGGCGAAAGCACCGTCCGGAAGTTGCAGATCTCGGAGGATATAGTCGAGCGTGCGACGGGTGATTTCCTCGAATTCGGGCTCCTGCCACGCTAGGTAGGCTTCCAAATACGTCAGCGCTAGAAGAGCGTTGTCATAAAGCATTTTCTCGAAATGAGGCACAAGCCACGCGGCGTCCACGCTGTACCTATGGAATCCACCGCCAAGCTGATCGTGGATACCGCCGGCGGCCATGCTTGAAAGCGTTTTTTCGACAATCGAACGCAAACTCGGATCGCGGTTCACCCACCAATGCCTCAATAAAAGGCGAAGCTCTACTGCTCGGGGAAATTTTGGTGCCGCGCCGAATCCGCCCCACTGCGGATCGAAGTTCTCCTGGAGCACTCGGGCCACTTCCCCCACTAGTGAAGAATCGGGGAGACGTGCAGGTACGGGGCGACAGTTCGCCTTTTCGATGGCGAGGCGAACTTGTTGGGCCACATCGAGAATTTGTTGGCGGCGATCGTTCCAGGCATCCACAACAGCGCGGAGTACGTCAACAAACCCGGGCATGCCTGCCCAACTTCGCGGCGGCCAATATGTCCCTCCAAAAAACGGTTCTAAGTCGGGTGTTAAAAAGACGTTCAGCGGCCACCCGGCATGACCCACAAGCGCTTGTACCGCCTCGAGGTAGGTCTGATCTAAATCGGGACGTTCTTCTCGATCGACTTTTATCGGAATGAAATTTTCATTAAGCAATTGGGCGATGGTCGGATCCCGAAAGCTTTCCCGCTCCATCACATGACACCAGTGGCAAGCCGAGTAGCCGATCGATAGGAAAATCGGCTTTTGCTCGCGGCGTGCTGCTTCCAGTGCTTCCGGTCCCCATGGGTGCCAGTCGACAGGGTTGTCCGCATGTTGTTGAAGATACGGACTCAGACTGTTCTGCAATCGATTAGGCATAAGTTATCCTGCTGAAAGAGTTAGCTTTAAGTCTCGATGAAAAGTTACCCTCCAATACACAGCCGGAGCAAACCATGAAGCCGCTGTCCACAAAAGGGCTCAGGACTCTTGCGGCATCCAGAAGTGTTGAAGGCCTGAGGCAAGCTTGGTACGCCATTCAGGCACCCCCGCATCGGTCCAGGATGGTTGTTGCGCGAATACTTTTCGAGAATCTCCGCAAAGCATCGAACCAGCCAAACGGATTAGATGTTTGCTGGCAATATTTTACGAAAACAAATCGTCAAAGGCCAAAACGTTCTTCAAGATTAGATTCCATGGGCGGGGTATTCTCCGAGTTGCTGTATGTGGCCTGGGGCTTTGCGGGTGAAGTCCAAAGAAGTCACTAGGCCTCACGGGGGCCGCCAAGACTCCGCGCTGAAAACCGCAGAAGTTCTGCACTTATGAAACAAGCTTCGGGTGTGAACGCTGACAGACACTGGTAAGGGGGAAACCCTGGCTTTGACTGCGTATGAAGGCGCTTGCGAGCGGCCCTCAAGCAACGGGGGTCCAATTGGGGGGAACTGACCCCGGCTTCCATTGATCGTGCCCCTGGCTTGCGTGTCGGCGAAATCCATGGTGCCAAAATTCACGAACTTCCCTCACTGGGGGCCCTTCCAATCTTCAGAACAAACCGCCTACCTATCCCCCGGAGGTTTCTGTTGGTGGTCAGGCACGAGAGCTAGCGAGAGCTCCCACTAGAAATTTGGAACGCCATTTGTGATATTTCTCGCCTCTTTCCGCCTGTTGATGTTGTGTTGGGCACTAGGTACCGGCCAGAATGAGAAAGCTGCTTGCGGGGCCGTAGCATGGTTCCGTGCTATTTAAGCGTTTATGGCCCGCTTATCCGAAAAAAATCCGGGGTGGGTAGGTAAGGCTCATTTATTTTTGTTGCCCCAGACCGAGGCGGCCGAAGCAAATTGGCGGTCCCGCACCGTGTGAAAATGGAGGCTATTCGGCCTATGGGAAAGTCAGGTTTCTGGCTCAGCAAGCGGCGAAGATATTCTCTATCTGCCGATTCCGCCTGATTTGCGGGCGATTTGTATCAACCAACTGTCGATTTCGCCAGAGCAGAGTACTCCTATTCAAAAGTTTTTGACACGTTTCGAAATGGGGGGTGAGCAGCTTGACCCCCTTTGCAATCGCGGGTCTTAAATGGCAAAATATTTTGACATTTCCGCCCAGCTTAGCTCACCGCGAAAAACCCTGCCGACGGCGGTTGCGTATTAAGGAAAAAGCTTCCAGCTCTTAGATTTCAGGAATCGAAGATCCCTCCGGATATGGGGCAGAGCCAACAGGTTGT
Organism: uncultured Thermoguttaceae bacterium; assembly: GCA_938084835.1. Lineage (GTDB taxonomy): Bacteria > Planctomycetota > Planctomycetia > Pirellulales > Thermoguttaceae > DTLM01. The sequence goes on along the minus strand of CALKER010000013.1, from coordinate 25,953 downwards.
AGGCATGACTGCTATATGTTTATCATGTTGATCGGTCTTATTTGGATTTGCTTGGAATTCAACCCAGTGAAATGAGGGTTTAGGTCTCACGGCCATGAATGACCTTGCTCGCGGCGTTGTGCCCATGATTGAGGCCATCGGCCTTACACGGTACTACGGCGACTTTGTCGCAGTTCGGGACATAACTTTTCGAGTCTATAAGGGAGAGGTGGTAGCTCTTCTTGGGCCAAATGGGGCAGGAAAGAGTACGACGCTCAAACTGCTGACGGGTTATTTGGCCCCGTCCGCAGGGGAGGCTCGCATTGGCGGTCACAACATGGCGACGGATCGGCTTGCGGGAGCTGCCCTTTTGGGTTATTTGCCGGAAGATGGGCCACTTTATCTCGATATGACGCCCCGCGGGCTTCTTAACTTTTTCGCTGAAGCCCGGGGATTAACTGGCCAGCTGAAACAGGATCGGATCGATGCTGTAGTGGAACTCTGCGGCCTCGCGACCGTGTTGAATAAGCCAATTGGTAAGTTATCGCGTGGGTATCGGCAGCGGGTAGGCATGGCCCAGGCGCTTCTTCACGAACCACAGGTCCTCATCCTCGATGAGCCCACTGCCGGTTTAGATCCTATTCAGATTCATGAGGTCCGGGAAACCATTCGCCGATTGGGTCAGGAGCGTACGATCCTTTTGTCCACGCACATCCTTCAGGAGGTGGAGGCCATGGCCCACAGGGCGTTGTTTATCGACTCCGGTCGGCTCATCTACGACGGACCAATTTCGGCTCTGGTGGAAGGGGGAAAGCGTTTAGATGAGGCTTTCCGTGAACTTACCAGTGGAGGGCTTGACGAATAACCGTGGTGCTTGTTTGGGGCGTGACGAGAAACTTTCACTTTTGGCCGACAATGTCACAAACCTGGAGATCTCCTGGACGGGAGTATTAGGGAAGAGGCCGTTAGACGAAGGCGGACTTTTGGCAAAGGCTACTTACGAGGATTTGAAAGAATGATCCCCGTCGGACAAATGGGAGGCGCTTGGAGCGAGAAAAATTAGCGCATCCTTGGTCGGTGGTGCGAGTAAGTTGCCAAAGGAGGCGCCTCCAGCTTTCAAGCTTAGGGTGACGGACAGCAGACAAGAGGGTCGCGCTTGCCGCGAGGAGTAATTCAAGAATTGAGGATCTGTCGAATTGGCAGTTTGGGGCGTTGCCGCAGAGGGTAAGGCATTCGGGAAGGGCAGTTTCGGGACGAAAAGTCCCTGACGTTGCGAAACAAATTGGACTTGCCAAAGTTGGCTTTTAAGAAAGCCGGGAAGTGCTGGGGCAAACCGCAGGCGAGGATGGTAAGGACGTTCTTGAGATTTGATAGGAACGTTGACGATATGTGGTCGAAGCTTCTAGCAATTTCCCTCCGTGCCATTAACTGGTTGGCCAGTGCGAATTCCCGGGTGGTGTGGGCTGTTTTCAAACGCAATTTCGTCAGCTACTTTTCTAACCCCACCGGGTATCTTTTTATCTGCGTGTTTGTGTTGTTGACGACAGTCTCGGCGTTTTGGCCCAATGAATTTTTCGTCGCAAATTTGGCTAATTTGGACCAGCTGAATAAATGGCTCCCCTTCATATTGCTAGTTTTTGTGCCAGCGATCGCCATGGCTATTTGGGCTGACGAACGCCGCCAAGGCACGGACGAGTTGTTGCTGACGTTGCCGGCTACGGACTGGGAGATTGTGCTGGGGAAATATTTGGCAGCTGTCGCCATCTACACAGTAGCCCTGGTGTTCTCTGGACTGTGTTGTTATTGGGTTCTTGCTTTTCTGGGTGATCCGGACGGGGGTCTGTTCTTCTCTACTTATTTTGGCTACTGGTTATTGGGGCTGGCTATGCTTTCCGTAGGCATGGTGGCCTCGTTTTTGACCTCCGATTTGACGATCGCTTACATCCTTGGGGCGGTTTTTAACATGCCCCTCGTGTTTGCAGCGTATGCCGATACTGTCGTAAGCGGGGAGTGGGCGCGAATCTTGAAGTTTTGGAGCTACCCCGAGCAGCTCCGGGATTTGACACGTGGTATCTTCTCCTTGGCCAGCGTGGTGTACTTCCTTACTATCGTCGTGACCATGATCTATTTGAGTATGATCCTGATCGGGCGAAGGCACTGGGTCATTGGCCGGCAGTCCCGCGTGATGAATCTTCACTTCGCGGTGCGCGTTGTCGGCACGGTGATTGTGGGTCTGTCCTTGACCGTTATCTTGGTCAACATGCCGATTCGCCTGGACTTGACGAGCGAGAAGCTCAATTCGCTGTCTCCGCATACCCTGAAGCTGCTGCGAGAGCTAAACCCGGAACGGCCGGTGCAAATCGAGGCTTTCATTAGCCCACAAGTGCCTGAGCTGTACGTTCAGACAAGATTAAATCTGATCAACACCCTGCGGGAGATTGATGCTCGGGGGCGCGGCAAGGTTCAGGTCCGCATTTGGGACACGGAACGCTTCAGCGAGGAAGCGGCGCTTGCCGAACAGCGCTACAAAATTACGCCGCAGCGGCGGATTACCTTGGATCGAGGCGCCTACACGGAAAGCCACATCTTTATGGGTGTTGCCTTCCGCTGTGGACTAGAGCGGGTGGAGATTCCCTTTATTGATCGCGGGATTCCGGTGGAATATGAGCTGGTACGTTCGTTGGTGACCGTCACGCAGCAAAAGCGGAAGCGGGTGGGAATTTTACGGACAGATGCGCGGCTTTACGGCCAGTTCGATTTCCGCACGATGACGAATCCGGGAAATTGGCCCATCATTGATGAGCTGGAGAAACAGTACACAGTGGTGGAAGTGGATCCTTCGCAACCAATCACGGAGCGATACGATGTGCTTCTTGCTGTTCAACCATCCACCCTCGGTCCCCAAGAGATGAAGAATTTCATCGATGCGATCAAGCGTGGCCAGCCGACGGCCATCTTCGAAGATCCTTTCCCCGCCTTTGCCGGATCGATTCCTGGAACAAGCGCTCCGCGAATGCCTCCGGGAGGGCCCATGTTTATGGGTGGACCGATGGAAAAGGGAGATATCAACGAGTTGTGGCGCCTCCTCGGCATCGACATACCGCCGGACCAAATTATCTGGCAGGATTACAACCCTTATCCCAAGCTTGCGCAATTGGATCGGGAATTTGTATTCGTGGACGAGGCCTGTGGGGCGACCCAGCCTTTTCACCCTGTTGATGAGGTGACAGCCGGACTTCAACACTTGTTGTTCCCCTTCCCGGGGGCTATCTTTCCCCTTAATGTTTCCAGACTAGAATTTAAGCCTTTGGTGCGCACGGGTGATCGCACGGGCTTCACGCGGTATCGCGATTTGTTGGAGATGTCCTTATTTGGATCACCTACTCGGTTAAATCCCAATCGGCGGCACTACCCGACGCACACCTCCTATATTCTGGCGGCGCATATTCGCGGCCGACTTCCCTTGGAAGAGCTTGCGGGCAGTGGCTCGAAGGAGGCCGACAGGGGTAACAGCAACGGCAACGGGGACGATGCTGCCGACGCGGACATAGGAAGCGGTGGAACTCAGGACCGACCGCAGTCAGGCCAAGGGGCCAACTCTTCGCAAAAAGTAGCTGATTTGGGAACAAGGGAAGAACGAACTGGCGAGCAACAGCCTTCTCAGCCGCAGGCCCCTCAACAAGCCGAAATCGACGTGATTGTGGTTGCCGATTTGGATATGCTCCATCGGGAGTTCTTCCGCTTGCGAGAAGAAGGTGACATCCCAGAGGCGGGCATTCGATTCGATTTTGATAACGTGACTTTTGTACTCAACATCATTGATCGGTTGGCGGGCGAAAATCGATTCCTCGAGTTGCGAAAACGCCGACCGAAACACCGGACCTTGGTACGAATCGAAAGGGTTACGGAAAAGGCTCGTCGCGAAAGCTTGGCGGCACGGGAGCGCCTAATTGCCGAGTATGAAAAAACTCGGGAAGACGAAGAGCGGAAGCTCGAAGAACGGGTGAAGAAACTCGAAGAGGAATTCAAAAAACGCGGTGACATTCCTGTTCAGGATGTGCTAATCCGCGTGGCCATGGCGCAAAAAGAGGGGCAGCGGCGCTTGGAGGCCCGCTTAGAACAATTGCGCCAAAAGAGAGATGCGGAACTCAACCGAATTGAAACCGACCTGAATGTGTATATCCGCAGGGTTCAAAACACATACAAACGGTGGGCAGTAGCGCTGCCTCCCATTCCCCCGCTAATTGTCGGCCTTGCTGTGTTTGCCTACCGGCGATGGCGGGAGTACGAAGGGGTAGAGAAGAGCCGGCTTCGTCGGCAAGCGTTCCGTGCCTGAAATCGGCGAGGACCAGAAATTGCTTTTTCCGGAGGCACGAAGGTGTCCTCCCCCACATCGACGGCCGATCTCGGGCTCAAGAGCCAGAAACCAAAGAATGGGCCAATGCGGCGCTCCAAGCTTCTTTGCTGGGGGACAGTAATCAGCAAGTAGCAATCGTGAGCGCGATTGAACGGGAGTCGCTTTCAACAAACTTTGCAAGATTGTTCCGCCTAGTAAGGACGCGGAGGCTCCTATCGTACCGACCGGGATCACTACCTGCGGCGGCTGAGGCCGGTGATCTCGGGAAATGAGTATTTGGTGGGCCACTTTCCGCTGCGTTCGATATGAAAGAAAGGTAGGGTGGAGCGATGAGAGATTCGCAAACAATCCGGACCGCAATTTTCGTGGGAGTGGCTGTGGTGGCGGTACTTTTGGCATCGGTGAGCCGGCCAAGGATCCCCCGTGCCACACCCGAAAATCTGGTCGGTCAGGAATTGTTTCCGGACTTTAAGGATCCCCTTGCTGCGGTAAGTTTGGAGATTATCAAGTACGACGAATCTACTGCCACACTCCAGCCCTTTAAGGTGGCACTTGTCAACAATCGGTGGTCCATCCCTTCACACGAAAATTACCCTGCCGATGCGAAAGATCAGCTGGCGGAGGCGGCAGCAAGCTTAATCGGTCTTAAGATCCTTGAGCTTGTCACTGATCGCCCGGGCGACCATGCGCTTTATGGTGTGGTCGACCCAGATCCCAGAAATCTCGAGGCGGGAACCACCGGTGTGGGTATGCGCGTGGTGATGCGCGATAAGGATGATCAGGAACTCCTCAACCTAGTTATCGGGAAGGAGGTCCCGGGCCGTGAAGGGCTGCGATATGTACGTCGGGGAAGACAGGATCCCGTATTCGTGGTGGCGATTAAAACGGACAAGTTAAGTACTCGATTCGAGGACTGGATCGAAAGAGATCTGCTCCAACTGAACACGTGGGATATTCGCCAGGTAGCGATCGACGATTACTCGATAGACATCGTGCAAGGCGTCCAGATCCCGCGTAGCCGAATCGTGCTCGATTATGATGACAGAGAAGTCAAATGGACCCTGCGGCAATGCCAGAATTATGAAAACGGCCAGTGGGTGGAAAGGCTGCTGGCCGAGGACGAAGAGTTGGATACCACCAAGTTAAACGATATGAAGTGGGCGCTGGACGATCTAAAGATTGTCGACGTGCGGCGGAAGCCTGCCGGTATGACGGCTAATCTCCGGGAATTGGGGGAGATCAAATTCGATCCGGAGACTAGACAGTCGCTGGCGGATCGGGGATTTTACCCTGTTCGCGTGGGTAATCGCCTCGAGCTTTTATCCAGCGAAGGGGAAGTTACGGTGGTGATGAAAGACGGCGTGCAATACGTGTTGCGCTTTGGCGGGATCGCTGCAGGTTCTCGCGGGACCGGCGGTGGAGGTGAGGGGGAGGCGGCTGGCACGGGAACAAATCGATACCTTTTCGTCATGGCCGAGTTTAATCAAGCCGCCATCCCGGCCCCCGAGCTAGAGGAGCTTCCGGAACTACCGCCCGAAGTCGGGGATTCAGGAGGTACTACGGGGAGTGCTCCGGCGGCGGGCGAAGGTGCTCTTGGAGAATCGGAACCGGGCAAAGCCCCTACCGACGGTAATGGCGAAGGAGGCGCTCAGGAGGCCACAGAAACATTGGGGGCCGCTACCGAAAATCGGATCGAAGGATCCACGAATCTAAGCTCTCCAGAGGGTCGGGAGGATGCCTCTGCCGGCAACCCGGAGCAAGCCTCTGGCACCACCGACGCGGGGCAAAAGCCCGCCGACGACGGTCAGAAACCAGATCAGAAAACTGAAGAAGGCAAGCCCGATACTCCAAGTGTCGAGGAGTTGAAGAAGAAACGGGAGGAAATCGAGAAGGAGAATAAGCGAAAGCTGGAGGAATACGAGGAAAAGGTTAAGAAAGGTCAGGAGCGGGTCAGAGAGCTCAACCAGCGATTTGCAGAGTGGTACTACGTCATTTCGGATGAAGTCTATCGCAAGATTCGTCTGGGTCGCGCCGATATCGTTCGCAAAAAGACGAAGGTCGAGGACACCGCTACTTCCGAAGTTAAATCGGAAGCCTCTCCGGCCGAAAGCTCCGAAATGACAACTCCGGCAGGCTCGGAAACAACTACGGCGCCTTCGGAGGACGCCCAAGGCGTCACAACTCAGGAGGCGGAGGAGGCTCGACCAGCCTCTTCTATGGCGCCAGCGCCGGACGAGACATCTGCTGCCGAGGAAGCATCGGCAAAGATTCAGGGGACTGGCGCCGAGGAAACGCCTAACACCGTGCCGCCCGATTCTGAGATGTGAACTGACCCAAGCTCTGAAGTATGAAGTAGCAGCTGGCAGGACATCGCGCCGGTAGCTCGAAAACCAGATTGCTGAGACTTTTCGGGGTTTGTCGGTTTGTGCGGTTAATTCTCTCTGGGGCAGGCGAAGGGCGGTCTCCCCCTTTTGACGGCGGCTGGTCTGAGTGTCAACGTGGCCTGAGGATTTATCACAGGTATTCCGTCCAACCCAAATCGGCTAAAAGGGGGACGATTCGCCGCAGTCCCTCTTCATCGTCTTTGCGGGCCACTAGGGTAGCATCGGGTGTGGTGACCACGATGAGGTCTTCCACACCCACCAACACCACGAGGTGATTGGGATCGGTCGAGCGAAGGATGCTTCCCCGCGTGTCGATCAGCAGATGGCGGCCGGCCATCACCGTATTGCCACTTGAGTCGGGGCTGATGACTCGTTCCAGAGCTCGCCAGTTCCCGAGGTCATCCCAGCGGAAGGGAGCTTCGATGACAAGTTTGGTGGGGTACTCTTGCATCACGGCGTAGTCAATAGATATCGGGCGAATCTTTGCAAACTCCTCCCGCAGCACGTCGTGAAAATTCGGCGCATCCACAGCCGCGGCGATTCGTGCCAGACAGTGGTAGACATCCGGGGCCAATTGGGCCAAAGCCTGGAGGATAGTGCTTGCCCGCCAAACAAAGATTCCGGAATTCCAATAAAAAGTTCCGGCCGCAAGGTAAGCCTCGGCTAACTCGCGCGGAGGCTTTTCGCAAAATTGGCGTACCTGGAAGCAGGTAAGCCCCTCTAAAAACTCGCGTTCAACCCGCTCACCCCGCTCGATGTATCCGAACGTTGGCGCAGGATAGGTCGGCCTGATTCCAAGAGTTACCAAAACATCCGGGTTCTCTTCAACTAACCGGACGGCTACCCGAATAGCGCGGTGGAATTCGGCCTCTGGTGCGATCAAATGGTCGGACGGAGTCACTACCATCACCGCATCCGGATCATTGTGGACCAAATAAGTAGCTGCTAACCCGATACATGGTGCCGTGTCCCGCTTCAGCGGTTCGATGAAGATACTATTCGGGTTCAACTCCGGCATGAGCTCCCGGATCTGCGGAGCGAGTCGTTCCGTGGTAGCTATCATCAGGCGTTCGGGGGGAATGAGGGCCCGAAGCCGCGTCACCGCAGTCTCAAGCATGGTTTTGGAGTTGACCAGGGGCAGAAGCTGTTTCGGGCGTAGGCCCCGGCTTTCGGGCCAAAAACGCGTACCAATTCCGCCCGCCATGATCACACCGTAAAGCATTGGTATCCCCTTCTTTGTGCTGGTCCCGCGAAGCATCGCGGGAATCCGAGTAGCTTCTCCGGAATTTTTCCAAACTTTTAGGGGCCTAGCGCAACCGTAGAGACTTTCGCCTGTCGTGCAACCCCCTCCTGGGAAGGGTGCGATTGGTTGTGCCGGCCTGCTTGGTTATCTTAGCACGATTTGGTGGCGCCGTGGTGGAGATCCCCTCAAATTGGGGAAGCTAACATCGGGGAGTTTGTTTGCCAAGTTATCCGCAAAACGGAGTGAGTTTCTCTGCCGGGTTCGTGATTTTTGTGCGGCGGATGTTTTTAACGGTTGTTGTTAACCCAGCAGGGGAGTCATCTGCAACCCGCACGGTTAATCTCCTAGGGATTTCTCGGCCGGTCTGCCCGAATGAGAGGGCAACGGATCTTTCGGCCTCTGCGCGATTTACGGTCTGTGAGCGGGGAGACGACGGCTGAGGCGCTTCTCCCCAGGTGGCTGGAAGGGTAGGGCCGGTGTAACCCAATCGTTTGGGGACTCCCCTGGGCGAGGGACTCTTTCCGGCATTTCAGCTTTAGCAGGGGACGAACTCAGGAGGGATCGCGGAATTACGCGCAGCAACCACATGGTAAGTTTACGTCGACCGAAGATAACACGACTCGTTAAAGGTGGAGCCTGGCGGGATCTTCATGGCTAGCTCCTTTTCATCCAAGGCGTAAAGCGGACTTATCTCCACCGTAACATCGCGAGCCACCGAAGCACCCGCAGCAGTTAGCCAGCGACTCCAAAGGCGTCCCAAGGCCGCTCGCACGGTTTCCGGAGTGTCGCCAGCGGGATCTCCGGAGGCGTTCTTCAGCGGAGCGAAGTGGGTTTCTTCGGGAACTGCTACCACAGCCACTTGCTCGGCTTGGGGCATAAGATCGAACACGAATCGTTCATACTGGATGGCGTTTGGCTCCTTAGGCCGCACGAAATTGCCAACCGAGTCCACATACCCAATCTTTTTGCGGGCGATATGCCACGGAAGGGCATTTGCAAGGTCAAGGGCTTTCTCCAAAAAGTCCATTTCGAAAACATGGACCGCAATACTCCCCCAGCGGAATAAAAGCCCTCCGTCCGGTGCCAAGCGGCAACTCAGGGAAGGACGCAGGTCGGAATACTCGATGACGAAAAGGCGATCTCCAAGTTGAACTACGTTCCCCAGGCGATCTTGAGGCGTTTTCTTGACGATGACCTGCGCGCTCATAGAGGCGCCGCTCCGAATGTGGTAGCCGAGAAATTCGGGGCAGCAAATATTCACGAGCGGGTTGTCCACCTGAAAATAAAACAGGCGTTTGACCCCCCGGTCCTTAAGCCGTTGCAGTAAGCCCGAGTTGCGTAGGGCGGCCACCATTCCCCCATGTCCGTCGGGGCTAAGAACTAAGCGGTCTTTGGCCGCCAGAAGCAGTCGACCGGTTCCTGCCTCGACAGCCGGCATTGTCCCTTGACGAAAGAAGTACACTTGCTGTGGGTCCAAACCGAAATAGGCATTCGCAGTAAAAAAAGCCCGCGTCTGAAGTTCCGTCACGGGGCTCGTCATTATGCAGAGAGGCAGGGCCTGGGCAATCCGGGAGGATAGGGCTCGTATTTTCTCTGCATGGAGCTGGAAAAGGCTGATCCCGGAGATCGGGCCAATGGGATAAATTCCCTTCGGATAGGGAAAGCCCAGTCGGGTACCTCTGCCGCCGGCTACGAGAATAATGGCTACCTCACCGCGGCACAGACTGGCCCAGCCGGCTTCGTGGGCTTCATCCGGCGAGATTTCACGTGTTCCTTTTCCTAGGAGGATAACTTCAGGCAAAGTGGCCGTTGACAGCCAGTCATCCGACGGGGTCTGGTAAACCCCCTTTCCCTCCCTCAATGCTTGTAAAAGTTCGAAGTCGACACTAGCGATGTCCTGGAGGAGTCGTTTTCGTCCGATGTCGTCAAGCTCATTCCAAAAGGAAAGGACGTGGGATTGGCCCTCCGCCTCTAGTCTGGCTTTTAACCGTGGGAAGTCCGCAAAGGGCACTTCTTCCGGTAATAAGTTTGTGCTCAAGTGCTTGGCCATCGCCGTGGGACTCGCTAGAGGAAGACTTCTTTCCAAAAATCAACGGGCTAACACTGTCTGCCGCTTTCGTTTTGAGACTTGATGGGGACCGCGGGACTGATACCTGGATAGTTCGTGCCGGTTTCAAACAAATTTTGCCTCGCGAATTTTGCTTATCGGGCAATTTGAGGCAGCTTAGCCGGGCCGGCCGCTTCAAAAACTGACACAACACGTAAAGCCCCTCATGGAATATTCCAATGCCAAATTATCCGACATGCCATCAAGCCCATCTTAAGGGGGGGTGAATGACTTCAGGAAAGGATAGATGCACCCACGAAAGGACAGATGTACCTAGGACACTTTATTTATTCCAGGTATCATAATTGGCAGCAATTTTACCCAATGGGATAACATTTATGCCGAATTTTGGCCGCCGAAGCCGGAGGCACCGGCATCGGGCCAGTGGGCTAACGTCTGCCGGGGCAAGGAGCACCTCCTGATAGTATGCCTTCCGCGTGGGACAGCGGGGGTATTCCGCCTCAAGGATAGTTGCGCACCGACTTTAAATGACAGGCGTATTTAAGGGGAGGTGGCTCCAAGTTTCCTGAAGAAGCGCTGAAAAGCTACGGTTTGGCGACAATTACATGGAAGTCAAGGCCCACAGGCTGGATGGTATCGCCCGACCGTAGGCCTGCGGGTTTTGAGAAGTACTTGCAACACTTATAAACGCATAAGCCACCGCCGAGGGGTGCGAAACCCTCTGTAAGTGCGCCCAAAGGAGCATCCCCGGCGGGGCTAGCGTGTCGGCATTGCGCTCCCCATTCTTGCACCAGGGGATTGATTTAGGATTGCGGGCTATGAATCGTCAGGTGAGCTTTTTTGATCGCGTTGTACAACTCACCAGTGAAGTTACCACTCGGATTGGCGAAGGAGTCCTCAAGGGACTGACTGCGGTCTTTGGATCGGCCAACGAGCGCTATCTCCGCCGCTTGCAACCGATTGTCGAAGCCATCAATGCCCGGGAGCCGCGCTATCAAGCTATGACAGACGCGGAACTGCGGGAGATGACCGACAAGTTCAAAATGAGGCTGAAGGCAGGAGAAACTTTAGACGACCTGCTGATCGACGCCTTCGCGGTTTGTCGGGAGGTGGCACGGCGCCGGGTGGGAATGCGACACTTTGATGTCCAGCTCATGGGCGGAATCGTCCTCCATCGGGGCGGTATTGCAGAGATGGTTACGGGCGAAGGGAAGACCTTAGTGGCCACTTTGCCTGCTTATCTTAATGCTTTGGAAGGTAAGGGTGTTCACATTGTTACGGTCAACGATTATCTTGCCCGACGCGACATGGAGTGGATGGGGCCAATTTATTTGGGTTTGGGGCTTACTGTGGGCGCGATTCAAGCGCACATGGACCATCGGGCGCGGCAAAAAGCCTACGATTGCGACATCACTTATGGAACGAACAATGAATTCGGTTTTGATTACCTCCGTGACAACATGCGGCCGGCGCGAAAGGGGGATTCTGAATATCCGCCTGAGCTTCAGCAAGTTCAGCGGGGCTTGAACTACGCCATCGTTGACGAAGTGGACAATATCCTAATCGACGAAGCCAGAACGCCGCTAATTATCTCCGGCCCGGCCCGCGATCAAGTTGACGAATATCGGATTGCTGACAGTGTGGCTCGACAACTAAAGCGGGGTGTTCATTTCGAGATCAACGAAAAGGAAAGATCCGTCACTCTCACGGAAGAAGGGGTTCGTAAGGCCGAGGAATTAGTCGGCGTGGAAAGTTTCTACACGGGCCAAAACATGCATTGGCCCCATCTTATCGACAATGCTTTGAAAGCTCATCACCTGTACAAACGCGATGTGCACTATGTGGTGAAAGATGGGGAGGTTATTATCGTTGACGAATTCACTGGGCGACTTATGCCCGGTCGGCAATGGAGTGATGGCCTTCACCAAGCGGTAGAGGCCAAAGAAGGGGTGCGGATCAAAGAGGAAACGCAGACACTGGCCACCATCACCATTCAGAACTTCTTTAAGCTGTATAAAAAAATTGCGGGGATGACCGGCACGGCCATGACGGAGGCAAACGAATTTTGGAAGATTTACGGTATGGAAGTGGTGGCCATCCCCACGAATAAGCCTTTGCGGCGGATTAACCACCCGGATGTCGTTTTTCGTACGGCCAAGGAAAAGTACAAGGCTATCGTTGACGAAATAGAACGGGTTCATCGATATGATACGGTGTGGATAGACACTGGGCAGATGTTGGTGGGCCAGATCGTCAAAGAGGATGAGACGGCTGTGGTTTTTCGGCCTCGCGAGGAGCGGGAGACAATCACCATTCCGCGGGAAAAAATAAAGCAAGTGGAACGGCGAGGCCGGCCCATCTTGGTGGGGACGACGTCCATCGAAAAAAGCGAGCTTCTCTCCAAAATGCTCGAATCGCGTGGGGTTGCTCATCAGGTGCTCAACGCGAAGCATCATGAGCGCGAAGCGGAAATCATCGCCCAGGCGGGGCGGAAAGGCGCCGTCACCATTTCCACAAACATGGCCGGGCGAGGAACGGATATTATCCTCGGGGGTAATCCCGAGTCGATGGCTTGGGCGCTGCTGCAGCATAAATACCCCAGCCGGCTCGATGTTCCTCAGGAAGAGTGGAAGGCGCTTGTGCAGGAGATCGAAGAGCGCGAACAAATGAAGGCGGAAGGGCGCGAGGTGGCAGCCATGGGAGGGCTTTATGTAATCGGCACGGAGCGGCATGAGGCCCGCCGCATCGACCTGCAATTGCGTGGCCGTGCCGGTCGCCAAGGCGATCCTGGCTCCAGTCGCTTCTTCCTCTCCTTGGAGGATGATCTCCTGCGAATCTTTGGCGGCGAATGGGTGGACAAAGTGTGGCAGTGGCTGGGCATTGAAGAGGGTCAGGCTATCGAAAGCCCCATGCTCACCCGGCGGATCGAAGGGGCGCAGAAAAAGGTGGAGGAGCGGAACTTCGAGATCCGGAAAAACCTCTTGGAATACGACCAGGTCATGGACCAACAGCGGCGACGCGTTTACTCCTACCGCCAGCAAATCCTCGAAGGGGCTGATTGCCGCAAGCTTATCCTGGAAATGATTGCCAGTGAGATCCATCGAGCGGTGGAGAAATTCCTCAGCCGAGATTATGGACCGGCATGCTTTGCGGATTTTGTGAGCCGGCGATTGGGCGTGGAGTTTGAGGGCAGGGTATTTCGGGGAATGGACTACCACACGGCCGAAAACTACGCCCGCGATATTGCCTCGCGACGCGTGGAGGGCCAAGTCCTCGAACTCTTGGACGAGCATTTGCCTGAGGAAGAAGATCCCAGCGAATGGAATGTGGCAGCGTTTCTCCAGGCGGTCAACACCCGCTGGCAGGCCGGCATTCGGGAGCGAGATATCAAACAGCGATCGCGCAACGAGCTGGTTGACCTTCTTATCGAAAAAGCGCGCGAGTTTGTTGAGCAGGTGGATTTGCAGGAAGGCGCCGTCTTCCTCGAGCCGCAATACGGTATGAAAGCGTTGCTTCAGTGGGCAGCCAACAAATTCGGTGTGGATGTTGAGCGCTTCCACATCCCAGAAGAGGACAAGGAGGCGGTCGAAGAAGCATTGCTAAAGTTTGCCAGCCAGCTTTATGAAGAACGTGAGGGGCGATATCCGATTCTCTCGGCCCTCTGGCAATGCTCCACGATGGGGGCCGGAAAAAAGCCACGCGTTGATTGGGATCGCTTCCTTAGCTGGGCAGAAGTTCGGTACGGGCTCAGTGCGCAGGAACTGCGAAGGCTGCCTCAGGAAGAAATCATCCGGCATCTCGAAGAAGTCAATCGTCGGGAACTGGAACAGGGACGGCAATTGGGTCGGCAGTTGGAGCTGCGGCTCCAGGAACTCTACGGTCCCGCAGCTACTCCTGAAGATACGTTGGACCCGGCTCAGCTTAATAGCCACCTCGAATCATTTAATCACTGGTTGCAGGAGTGTCTCGGTGTACGGATAAGCGCCGAGGAGCTTGCCAGCCGACAACGACGTGACATCGAACAAAAACTTTTCAGCGCCTTGGACGAGCGATATCGCCCGGAAATGCGCCGCATGGAGCGAGCGCTTCTTCTTCGCATTTTGGATGAGGCCTGGAAGAACCACCTGCTGGTTATGGATCATTTACGCTCCAGCGTGGGGCTTCGGGGCTATGCCCATGTGGATCCTAAAGTAGAGTACAAACGCGAAGGTATGCGTGCCTTCGATTCCATGTGGGAATCGGTGGAATCAAAAGTCAGTGAACTTGTATTTCGGGTGGAGTACTATCCGGACACATTCACGTCGCGAATCTGGGCGCGGCAGCAGGCCTCTCGGCCGGAGGTAACTCCCATGGCCACCGCTGCGGCGCGACAGTCGGTGGCCCAGGCGGTCCTTACTCAAGGGGGAGGTGACTCCTCGCCCACTCCGTCTGAACCCTTCCGGGTGAAGGACAAACGGGTGGGGCGGAACGATCCGTGTCCGTGCGGAAGCGGCAAGAAGTACAAGCGGTGCTGTGGACGTGACTAAGCCAGGTTAACATTTGACCCTTGCTCAGTTCTTCGGGCAAGCCGGGCGAAAGAATCCCGCGACGGTGAAATGACTTGTGCTTTTTAACAATCGGGGCGTGTTTCTGTAGACATTGGAAGTGCTAACTCCCCCTTGGGGGTTGCGTAAGTGGGTTTGTATTTTCGAATTTGCTCTCATGGGGAACCAATCTTCTCCTCCTGTTGCTACGATGGCACAAAACTTTCCTTTGATCACCCGCATGGAGTAATCGTTGAACCGTTCCATGTGATCCTGCGAACGTTCCTATTTGCACCCGGCTGCCGGATCGTCGATAATTGTGCTCAATTATCTTTCGCCCATCAAATGTTTGGATGTGCAAGCACTTGATGGGGGAGTCGGTAGTCATGAGATTGCCTACGGAGGATAGGCCATGGCTGTGGAACCGAAACACAACCAAGGGGGACTTGGGAGGGATGGGACTTTTAGTGGTCGGATGCGACTTCCAAGGTTGTGCGCAGTTGGAGGAATTTTCGTGCTGAGCGGAGTAGTAGTGCCGTTTGCCTTTGCGGAGACAGGATGGGATCCTGGACTGATTGCCGAAATTGAGCGAATTATCGCCGACGTGACCCCGATGGTAGTCGAGGTGCGGCGCGAGATCCATGCGTATCCTGAACTGGCCAATCGAGAGGAACGAACCGGTCAACTGGTTGCCGAAACCCTTCGGCGGTGCGGGATCGAGGAGATACAAACGGGGATAGCGCATCATGGGGTGGTGGCCTTGATTCGGGGCCACTCATCCCGACCGGTTATTGCGCTTCGTGCCGATATGGATGCCCTGCCAATCCAGGAGGAGACTGGTTTGCCCTACGCCTCGAAAATTGCGGGAAGAATGCATGCGTGTGGACACGACGCCCACACCGCCATGCTTTTGGGGGCGGCGGCCGTGCTGGTTCGCGTTCGGGAACGCTTGCCAGGGACCGTCAAGCTGATTTTTCAACCGGCGGAGGAGGGTGTTCCCCCCGGCGAGGAGGGTGGGGCACGTTTAATGATTGCTCAAGGAGTCCTGGATGACCCGCCTGTTGATGCTATCTTTGGCATGCATGTGAATGTGGATCTGCCTACGGGTAAGATTGGGTATCGCCCCGGAGCTCTGATGGCCGCCGTAGATCGTTTTCGTGTAGGAATCATTGGCAAGCAGACTCATGCTGCGATGCCGTGGACCGGGGTGGACCCGGTGGTAGCAGCGGCCCATGTGATCACCGCTGTGCAAACAATCGCCAGCCGCACCGTAGATGCTCGCGAGCCGGTAGTGGTTTCCTTTGGAATCATTCGCGGAGGTGAGGCGTGGAATATCATCCCTCAGCGAGTGGACCTGGAAGGAACGATTCGTACACATAACCCCCAGGTACGTCGCTTGGCCGTTGAAAGCTTCGAACGAATTGTACGGGAGATAGCGGCTGGGTTGGGAGCTTCTGCGGAGATCGAAAGGTACGACTACGGGCCACCGGTGTGGAATGACCCGGATCTTCTGAGCTTCCTCAAACCCGCTCTGGAGCAGGCTGTAGGCCCGAGCAATTTAGTGGAGCTTCCCCCGGTTATGGGCGGTGAAGATTTCGCCCATTATGCTGAACGTGTTCCTGGACTGTACATATATATAGGAACGCGCAATGAAGCTGTAGGCGCCGTTCATCCGGTTCACACCCCACACTTTCGCATCGATGAGGGTTCACTCCCAATTGGGGTAAAAACTCACTGCTTGGTGGCGTTAAGATTTTTAGGGGGAGGACGGACTAGGCCCCAGACTGGGAGGAAGTGAACTTGGCTTTCGAAAGGGTGATGCTGGGTAGGCACCCGATCCTACTATTACTTGCATTTACGCTTCCCCTGGGCAAAAAGCAAAAATGGAAACTTGCGAGGGATCGGCTGCTGGTGGGAAGCTTCCGCTAGTAAGTCCTAAGAACCTGGCGGCCCAAGCTGCCTACACAAGATATCGTTCCTCCTCTTGTTGGGTGTGGATCGAAATTTCGCCTGCTTCTTCCAGCTTGCGGATCGTGTCTACAATTTGCTGCTGGACTTGTTCCACGACCGAAGCACGTACCGGTCCCAAGTATTCCATTTCCTCAAGAAGCAGAGCGGCAGCCCGCTTGGACATGTTGCCCAGGATCTTCTGTTTTAGCTCCTCGCTTGCCCCTTTAAGTGCGGTGGCCCATTGCGAGCTTTCTACATGCTTGAGAACAGTTTGGATGTCCCGGTCGGACAACTTGGCGATGTCCTCGAAGACAAACATCCGACGACGGATTTGCTCCACCAATTCGGGGTCATCTTGGGCGATATAGTCGAGGATGGTTCGCTCGGTGGAACGGTCGACAAGGTTGAGGATTTCGGCCACGGCGTCGACACCACCGGTTTTTTCGAAATGTTGATTCATCAGGGCTGCCACCCGCGAGGCCAAACCATCTTCGACATCCTTGATGATCTCGGGACTTGTTTGATCCATGCGGGCAATACGGCGGATCACTGCCACCTGGCGGTCACCCGGGAGGGCGGACAAAATCGCTGCTGCTTGCGAAGGATTTAAATGGGAGAGAACCAAGGCTATTGTCTGCGGGTGTTCATCCATGAGAAAAGTCACGAGGTTTTGGGTGTCCACTTTTTGCAAAAAACCGAAAGGAAGAGTTTCGATGGCTTGACGAACGGATTCGAGCGTAGCGCCCGCGGCTTTTCCCAAAGCCTTCTCCACTAGGGCTTTTGCGACTTCCAGTCCTCCAACGTGGCCGCCTGCTGCCGGCGAGGCACTTACAAATTCGCGGATGACCTGTTCTTGCTCTTCGCCAGAAACCGGTCCGAGTTTTGCAATCTCGATGGAAACTGCTTCCACCTCTTTTGGGTCGAGCCGGGCAAGTAATTGAGCCGCTACATCCTGCGGGAGGGAGGTAAGCACAATGGCCGCTTTACGAATATCCGACGAGGGCATCGATCTACTCCTTTAGGGGGTTCCATGCCCGCCAGTTACCGAGAAACGAGAAGTAATGTTTCTTCCCTGTCGCAAGGGCGAAAAACTTCGGTCGCAGATCCCTCGTTTTATTCGGCGTAGGCAGCATGGAACAATAACCCTTCTCGGTTAAAGTAGCTCACGCGAGTCGTAAGAATTGCAAGCTGCAGTACGAGGTAAAAAAAGTGGGCTGGGGGATCAACTCTTGAGGACTTCGTTGGCAAGTGGGCGGAGCCTCTTCGGAAAGACCAGACTGTGGCTCGCCAGGCGGGGGGCGCTAGGAATGTTATGGTTCAATGTTCCGGCACGAAAGGCAATGTTCGTCCCCGAGCTTTGAATAGTTTCGGGAAACCAGGTGAAATGATACAGGGGAAAGGATCTGTAAGGCTCATGGGGGAACTCGGGCCTACGCATTTTCTCCAAAATTAGAAGATTGGGCGCACAGTGCAGAATATTATCAGTTGCCAAGTGATGATTTCGGTTTGAGTGACCAACCGACTCTAAACCTTCCGTAAATTTATGCTTACTTTGAACATTCAGTAAATTTACTTGGGCCAGAATTTTTCGAGAGGATCCTTTAATCCCAGGACAAAGAGCCTACCACCGCGGAGGGGCCCTCACAATGTTAATCTTGAAGGTGATCACACTTATATTTTTCGCTGGCTTTCCTGGGGAGAATCTCTCCGAGGCCAAATTTGGCTCCGAGCTTAGCCGTCTGGTTGACCAGCTTGGGGCTCCGTCGCTCCAGGTTCGCGAATTGGCCGAGCAAAGAATTCTGGATCTTGGACCGGAAATTTTGCCCCACCTCCCGTTGCCCGAGTCTGCTTCGTCGCCTGAGGTGCAAATTCGGCTGAAGCGCATCCGCGCTCAGCTTGAGGGCCGTCTGGCGGCCGGTACTGTCGGGCCAAGCACCGTGTTCCTTCCAGAAGGGATCTCGCTAGCAGAAGCTCTGCAGCGGTTAGTGGAACAGACGCAGAATCTGGTCCTTTTAAAGGGGCCCGTCGAAGAGGAACGGGCGCGCCAGGTGAGGCTTGAGCGACCTATTGAAGGTGTACCGTTTTGGCAATCGCTAGAAATCCTGGCCTCTCAAGGGGGGTGGGTAATCGCCAGTGCAGAAGGACGGAAGGCCATCCTCTTATCTCAGGGGGAAAATCTACCAGATGGTCAGAAGCCGAAGGTAAGTTTTTCCGGACCTTTTCGGTGCGAAATTTTAAGGTCGCTTCTGGTCGGCGGGACGAACGAGGGGACGTTGCCTTCGGAGATTGTTTTGGAGCTATGCCTGTTATGGGAGCCGCGACTAGATGCAATTGTTTTCTACTGGGTGGGTGAAAAATTTTCGGCGGAGGACGATCAGGGAATTATGTTGTCACCGGCACCCGGAGAGCGGACCAGAGAAGTCCCGGCACCCCGCAATGGCTGCTCGTTCAGGATTGTGCAACGACTCAGTTTATCCGCCGGCCGTTTGCCTCAATTCTTGCGACATGTCCGGGGAGAGGGAGTGGCTATCGTACCGGCTCTTCCCACGACGTTTTCCTTCCGCTTGGATGCGGGTTTCCCTCAGATTCGCCGAGCGGCGGAGGTCTCCGTGGTGCTTGAGCGATTACGCCAAACGGCCGGGCACACAGAGATCCAACTTCGGGCGCGTTACGAGCGAGCTTACACAGCTTTTGAGTCTCATCGTGGGTGGTTCTTTACTTATCTACCGATACTACGCGTTCCCGAGGGGAGCCAGATCGCACCTTTGAGGGTAGAACCAGTGTTCCAAGGGGTTAACGAGGTGGTAGCCGTTTACTCCTTTTCAGCGATCGTCTCCGAGAGTGAAGGCGAGATTTTTTGGGTTCTCCCGGCGGCAATCGTGCGCAGTTCCTTTGAGTTCAGCTGGAAGAACATTGCCGTCGATCACCCCACTCCATAGCCGCGGTAGCTTTCAACAATCCATGAAAGAACGCATTGAAGACTGGTTCCTTGGTCTGCGGCATACCGTCAAAATAAAACTCACCCCAAGCGAGGTGAGTTTCCGATCACGCGAGTCTCTTTGCAGGGGTCAATATTCCCCGCCTGGTTCACCACGATCCTAGTCGGAGCAGACCGGTGTTGAGGTGTTTATCCCTTTGCCAAAGTTCGTCTTTCTGGTGCCCTAGGCTATTTGGTCAACGGAGGATTTTTTCCCAGCGGAGCGATCGGTTGAATGATGGGACCATTCCCATTTTACCGGGCCGGCCCAATCATTATTGATTCCCAACCGGGCCAAAAGCATGCGCTGCTTGCGGAATTTACTCCTCCCTCCAACCGGTAGCTAAGAGCCAATCCACTGCCTCAGAAACCGATTTTGTATCCTGCGGATTACTTGCGTGAGCCCTCACTTCGGCAAAGCCGGTGAGCTCGATCGCGTAGTCGAGACCGGCGTTACTTAGTCGTACCCAATTTCCCTGGGCTTCAAGCCGATCAGGATATTGGCTTAAAGCACTGTCGATCAAAGTAGCGCGATCCACACCACCGCCGGTGGAGAAGGCCTCAACCCGGCGGACACCTACCACACGTAGCGAAGCCTGCGAGTTATAGAGCTCGCTATAATCGGGCCGGCCGATGAAGATATCATTGCCGGCCGAGTCGTACAATCGCGCCACATGGGTGGCACCGCGGTTGAAAGCCGTCAGCCACCGGAAGCCGCGAGCCTCCAAACGATAATTGCTGCCTACCAGGATGCCTGCTGATAAACTACCGGTGAAAGTCTCGGTACCTGTGGTGTCACCGTAAATGCGGGCGCTATCGCCGCCTCCTGTGGAATTTACCAGCACATCGCTGAAGCCCATCACGCGACTCATAAAGCCAGAACCATAAAGCACGGCATAGTTGGGAGTAGCTTCCAAACGGTCGCGAGTGGCGGGATTGTCTACAAGCTCCGCTCGGTCGCCACCACCCCGAGAGTAAGCTTCTACCCGCGGGAAATTAAGTACCGTAAACGTGGTTGCGCCACCGGAAGTCTTTGCCTCTCCGGGTTTGAGAATGAATAGCTCCGCGGCCGAGGGATCATCGTACAGGTACGCGCCATCACCGCCCCCGCGACTCGTGGCTGTGACCTGGTCGAAACCCTTGACCGAGTGATAGAAGCTACTACCCGACAGCCGACCATATCCCGGCAAAGCCACGAAGTAATCTTTGGCGCCGGGCCGGTCGTAGAGTTCTGCGGTATCTAGCCCGCCCCGCGCGTGGGCCATCACCCACCGGAAGCCTTCTGCGCGGACAAAGTAGCTTGCACCAAAGAGCTCGCCATACTCCGGCGTGCCAACATAAATGTCGTTGCCATTTGGATCATCCCACAAGCGGGCCTGGTCCCGACCTCCTGTGCTATGGACCAAGACCTGCCGGAAGTTATTCACACGGAGAGAAAAGTCACTACCGGTCAAAATCGCATAGGTGGGAGTTGCGGACAACCGGTCGTTGCCTGCCGGATTGTCATAAAGCAGCGCCGCGTCATTCTGCCCGCGGCCATTTATCGTGACAAACTCCACGCTAGCCCACTCAAGGTGATGAGCAGCCCCGGTGTAAGTGCCCACACCAGGCCGCAAGATTACTTGCTCCTCGGCCGATGTTGTCCACAACAGAAGTTCATCCTTGCCCGCTAGGCCATTCAGGACAATTCTGCTGACATCCGGACCTAAGTGCTGCTCAACTCCGTTGACTCGGATCGTCCACTCGCCAGCAGTTATGCTTGCTCTGACTTCGAATACGTCATTACCGGCAGTTCCTCGAATGACAGCACTACCTGGCTCGGCGGTCATGAGGGTCACCGGCGGGTCGAAGTTGCCGAAAATGGGAGCCGCGAAATCGTCCCCAAACTGAGCAAACAAGTCGCGGCCAAATGGCACGGGCCGGAATTCATGATTGAGCCATGCCAAGCGATCCAACGGGTTAGATGCAGCAACCAGCGAGCTCCTATTGGGGAAGGCCACTGTTGGGGTGGAGACCAAGATATACCACTCGCCGCCTCGGGCCGGCGTTTGACCGCTCCGGTCGGGCACCCATAACCCGATGTCAGTCACCCCGTCCTGATTGTAGTCGGCTGCCACGGGCCGTTCGCGTTTGCCGGTAAAGCTCAAGTAAGGACTAAAGGCGAAACTGGCGTCGACACCACCCAGACCGTTATAACCGAGGTCGAAGTAGAAGACACCGTTCAAGTACGTGCCCAGATCGGTGAGGCCGTCACCGTCGAAATCGCCGACGAAGGGATAACCCCGCAGGCTATTATCGATGGGAGTTTCATCGCTGACGATAAAGTTGCGGTTGGTGTCTAGCCACCAGTAACGGCCGTCGAACAGACCGATCTCATCTCCGTTGGTAGCATCACCATCGAAATTGCCGGCAACCGGGTAGCCAACGCCGTTAAAACCTGGTGGCAACGTTGTGGGCTCGAGCGTTCTCAAATCGGCTACGCCGTCGTTGTTTACATCGATGACCCAGCGCACGCGACCTGTCCTATCCCGGCCGAAGGCAGCCAGTTTGTGGAATCCGTCGGCTACTGCCGGGCCGTCGTCAGCAGTGAAGGGGATACCATCTGGCCCGAAATTGAAGGCAAAATTACCGGCAAAGATCACATCCGTCGCAAAGCCCAACACATAGGTCACATCGCGGTTGACGTGGTCGGGATTAGTCGGATCGAAGACAAAGTTGCCATTGGTATCGACATACACGCTGCCGGCACTCCATACGCCAAGCTCAGGCCGGCTGTCCACAGTGAATCGGGCTACAAAAGCACCACCCGGTATACCGTCCCCGCTGGGCATGGCTGGCGCCCCTACCGGTTGTGCCGCGTTAGATTCACCGTCGAGAGGATTACCGGCTGGATCTCGTAACCCGTCAGAAATAGTCAACGTATACCGATCGTCGGGCAAAGGTGCGCCGATATCGTCGTAGGTGTTGTACAGGCCATCCGGGCCCGGGTCGCGGAAGACCAGCCGAATTATCGCCGTGGCCGCCGGGAAAATCACAAAGGCGCTTCCAGGAGTTGGTGCCATTGTAAACGGAGTGTCGAATGTAAACGTACGAGTGGCGCCCACATAACCGGTAATGACCCGAGCCTGGCCGGCCAGCGGACCACTGGTAAACCGCAACAGCAGGCCTTCATAAGTGCCATCTTGTGCATCGAGAGCCGCATTCCCGCGGAATTGATGAGCACCGGTTGCGCTTACCACCGATCCCAACACATTCGGGCCTAGCGGATTTTGGGTCAGCTCCACCCGCAGGATTGGAATCAGTCCGTTAGTATCTCCCCGGACCTCAAAGAGCCCCGGATCGAGCGAGGGATCACCGCTGCCGGCCACGGCAGCAACTGCCGGATAGTTCCAGTTAACAAGGGCCTCGGGGTAAAGGGCCCCGGCAAGGATCCGGCTTGGCAAGTCCCGAACATGAATCTCAAGCGCGTTAACCAGCGGCGTCGGTCCCTGCGTTGGTTTGGGATCAAAGAGGTCGTACAGCGATTCATTTGTAACTGTTGTGGGATCGTCCATAATCTGGATGGGCCGACGCGGTCCGGCGCCGTCGGGATCATAAATCTGCGGGCCGCGGGTATCCACGAAGATCTGGAGACGGTCCGCCAGATTTGAAGGAGTCACATTGCCCGCCAGGTCTTCTGCCACCACAAACAGTGTCCGCACCCCATCACGAGCGGGAAAGTAAGTCGGATTGTTGAGATCGATATTGCTTGTGATTGTCCACATCCCGGGCAGGAACTGATTGGTACCATCGGCCGGCACGGCCACAGTTTGCCCAAGCAGCAGATCGAGCTGTGGCTCGAGCAAGGCGTTGCCGTTGATGTCCGCATAAAGCCGCACCAGAGTACCCGCTTCTGCCACACCCCAGAAGGTTGGGAACGTGACGTTGGTCACATTATCCGCCAATGTACTGGCAATTCCCCCAACACCCGAGTCGCTTGTGCTGACCAAACCGTCTTGTGCCACGGCGGGCAACCCAAACGTAACCGGCGGGGCTACCGAGTCAACTACGATCTCCAAAGGAGCGCTCCGCACCCCAAAGCCGGTGAGATTGTTGAGTGTTGCCGGATTATTGTCCGGATCGTCCACATCAACGATCTGCACCCGGGCCGAGATGAAGTGGCTACCGTTGGTTAGCACAAATGCTGTGGTGGGACCATTGGGGTTGGCCGGATCAATGGCATCGCGACCAAAGTCGAACACATAAATGCCATCTGGCTGTCCGTCGCCATCGATATCCAAAGCCCGGGCAAACCCAACCAGTTGCTGCGGGCTTGTACCGCTTTGCTGTGGAGCTCCTTCCACAAAGATCGCAACCCGATATCCGGCCAATGATGTATCGCGTGTTTGATCCGAGTTGAACGGGATGCGGATTGGTTTATCTGGCGGCGCTCCTGGCACAGGCCAATTGCCCGGAATATCCCAGATTAGGCTTGCGTCATCCAAGCGGACGTAAATAATCGGCGTATTGTCGCGCGTGACGTTGTCGAACTGGGAGCGACCCGTATCGAAGCTTTCGATCATAAACGTTGCCCCTGGCGGTGGCGTACTCGCCAGCGGGGCATCCAACACAAACGTCCGAGTGGCACCGATGTAACCAGTGACCAAACGCCGCTGGGCTTGCAGCACGCCGTTGGCCGAATCGATAAGGAAGGTGAGGAACTTCCCAGTGTAAAAGTCATCCACATCGGAGAGCCCCAAATTGCCCACAAAGCTGCTCGGGCTCACACCGCTCACTACAAAGCCATGCTCTACGATGTTTCGCAGTTCCAGGTCATAGGGTACTGGGGCAGGTGTGTTGATCACAGTAAGGTCGTAGCTATTGACCACGGTGGGATCTTCCCCCCTGACCCGGAAGTAGTACACCTGACCCTCCACCACCGGGAAACGGACCCGGGCATCGGCATCGTTATCTGGAGCACCAAATCCGGTAACCACGCCATCTGGCCCTACGCTGCCACCGCCGGCAATCACGTTCCCGGTGGGGTCTATTACCTCCAGCCGCAACTGGCCCCCCCCGGGCAAAAGCGTCGTCGGAAAGACACGAAAGCTCGCACTAATGTCCATTATTCCGGTGTGCTGAGCGCGAACGGCAAACCAATCCTGATCTGCGGGTATGCCCGGATGCTCCGCAACATTGGGGAAGATGGCAAGCGACCGGATATTTAAGACACCCGCCGTCCCTAAATGTGCCGGCGTTTGACGGAACTCATTTGGCTCGAACATGTCCGGACCAAGCACTAGCAAGTGGCCACCGTCCGGCACGTTAGGATAGACAATCTCGACATCACGATACGAGATACCAGGCAGCCGTACTGCATTCCTGAAGATAATCACATTGCCAGCGTCTGGGATGCGGCTCTTACCCAGGATGACGAAATCCGTGGCCGCAAGCGGAACTGGATTGCCCGCTCCATCAAGATTCGTGATCAACAAAGCATCGCTTGCTTGCGGGGAGCCACCATCAATGTTGATGTAAAGCCCTTGGCCTACTGCTGGCGCCGGCACGACGTGGAATGTATCCTGACCATTACCGCCCAGGATGTCCACTACCTCCACAATCCCAGGCGACCCGAAGGGACTGGTTCCATCATCTAAGCGAACACTTCGCCAGTTGGCCAAAATCGGAGCTGGGTATCCAAATCCCAGGATCGCCAAGCTGACCGTCCGGGTGGAGGCGTTTATCCGGAAAAGGTCGTTCCCGGATGTTCCTTGAACAATAACTTTATCCGCAAATCCGCCACCCGGTGGTCCACCCAGACCACTGGGTCCCCCGGTGATGACAAACTGATTAGTTCCCTCTGGTACGTTGAGGAACTGAAAGACGGTAGGTACTCCGATCGCCTGCACAATGCCGCCGTGCGTGCTAAGCGGTGTAAACGTAATAACATCCTCAGCTCGCGTACCGGAAACGTATAGGTTGCCAGTAACCACATCTACGCGTGCTTGCTCTATCCCACTCAGCTGAACGAAGCCCATACCGGGCTGCACGATCCGCTGGACGAAGTTCCCGCCTGGGGTAGCGTCAAGATCGATTACAACATTTGCCGAACCGGCGGTGTTCCGCTGATAAAGCAGGATATCGCTTTGCCCAGGTTCATCCCCATCAACGTAAACATTCACGCCCACCATGGGGATCACTTGGAAGGTGTCATCGCCCCCGAGACCCTGAAGCCGCCAGTTCTCTACACGCGTGGTGTTTACCGGGATACGGTCGTTGAGCCAAATGGTCAACGACGCGGCGATAAAAGTATCAGCCACTTGCGTTCCTCGATAGAACAGGATGTCGGCCGTCCCCCCTTGACCATCAATCACCACCACCCCCCCAGAGCCCAAATCCTCATAGCTCAGCGGCAGCAGACTATTCACCCACACCTCCCCTCCATCCGGCTCCACCCCAGCAAGATGCACCACCACATCATTGCCACTTGTCC
>CALKER010000012.1 GCA_938084835.1 uncultured Thermoguttaceae bacterium | reverse complement strand
CAACCAGCCCTAAAATCAGGCAGCGCGAATCGAACATTTTCAACAATACTCTGCTAGCGCCGAAGCACGTGGGGGCTGGACTTGAGTCCCGATTGCTACTTGAGTCCCATCTAGATGTACTTGCCATTCTTTGGTCCCCCGAAGCCCTCCCCGCGCGTGCGGAAGACCCGCCTAGCATCAGGAGGGTACGCATCGATTTCGAAAGCCCTCCCCGCGCGTGCGGAAGACCCGCAATGCCGTCGAAAAGGGCGCCGCCGTAGGAGAAGCCCTCCCCGCGCGTGCGGAAGACCCACGGTCGCGATGGCGCTAAAGGGGACGACAGTCAAGCCCTCCCCGCGCGTGCGGAAGACCCACACTGCCGCGACTGAAATGGAAGACGCAAGTCCAAGCCCTCCCCGCGCGTGCGGAAGACCCGGAAAACGCGAAAAAGTGCGGCAAAAAGCGGTACAGCCCTCCCCGCGCGTGCGGAAGACCCGTTGTCACGCCGGAGGCGACCCTCCGGCCATTCCAGCCCTCCCCGCGCGTGCGGAAGACCCCTCCTGAAGCACCGCAAGACGCAAGGTGTTGACCAGCCCTCCCCGCGCGTGCGGAAGACCCTATCGATGGATGCCCGGAGGCGTGCGAACAGAACAGCCCTCCCCGCGCGTGCGGAAGACCCAAGAAATTCTTGCTAGCCTTTTCGCAGCGTTATCAGCCCTCCCCGCGCGTGCGGAAGACCCGTCCGCTCGCGCGGCCTCGAGCTGTACGAGCGCCAGCCCTCCCCGCGCGTGCGGAAGACCCATGCGGGAGGCGGTGAGGCGCGACCCGGAGTATCAGCCCTCCCCGCGCGTGCGGAAGACCCGCTACGTCTCTACTCCTGGCTCGCTCCGTAAACACAGCCCTCCCCGCGCGTGCGGAAGACCCAAGTACAGCGCGAGACTGAACGTCCCCGCTGGTCAGCCCTCCCCGCGCGTGCGGAAGACCCCGCATAACGTCGTAAGCAGATAGAACTTGCGACCAGCCCTCCCCGCGCGTGCGGAAGACCCACTCTGGCTGCCGTTGTAGCTTGCCTAGCTGTTCCAGCCCTCCCCGCGCGTGCGGAAGACCCAGCACACTGCCGGGAATGCCTTTTTCGTGCTGGCTGCGAAAAGCCCGTTTTTCCTTGGTAATCAGAGGGCCCGGCGCGGAGGATTTGCAAAATGCCCAAGCGTTCCGCGGGAGCGAGGGTAATAGGTCAAGCATTGTCATTCCGTCGCTTGACAGGCTTTGCGTTAGCGGTATACTGAAATCGCTGACTAGGGTTCTGCTCTCTCCTCGCCTCAAGTGGGGTTTCGACTTTCTTTTAAAACGAGAATTGTTCGCTTCGCCGTCGACTGAGCTCCAGAATCGATTATCACGGGGTTAGGGGATTTTGAAGGTCTCAATTCGACTGCAGGTTTTGTGGTCGGGTTTGAGTGAGGTTTCTCTCAGGTTCTTTTCGTAAAGGAGACACGTCATGATGCGCGCGAAGCACTGTTGGTTTCGAGGTTTCACGCTTGTTGAGTTGCTTGTGGTCATAGCGATTATCGGCATTTTGATCGCTTTGCTGTTGCCTGCGGTGCAAGCGGCCCGGGAGGCAGCCAGGCGGAGCCAGTGCGTTAACAACCTTAAGCAGTTAGCTTTGGCGATGCATAATTATCACGACACGTATAAGTGCTTCCCCATGGGCCACATGTATATCGGTGTTTTCGATGGCAATCCCGATAACGATTTTGGGGGAACTGGGTTCGGCTGGGGGTATTCGATCCTACCTTATTTAGAGCAGGGCCCACTTTTCCAGCGATTTGACTCGCGGTTGCCGGTAGGTGTGGCGCCCAATCGTGATCTGATGCAAACTCCGCTTGCTGTTTTTAGCTGCCCGTCGGATACAAAACCCCCGCAGTTTACCGACGGGGCGATTCCGAACTCGGCAACAAGCAGCTATCAAGGATGTGCCTCATCTTATGATGGATTTGCAACAGCTGTGACACCATCTGCGGTCAACTGGCTTCGGCGCAACGGGGTTTTTGAGCGAAGCAACCGCCCTCCGGTTGGCATGGAATTCTTGACGGACGGAACGAGCAATCAGTTTCTAATTGGGGAGGTAAAGTGGAAGATGGATGCTAACGACCGGAATCGGGCGCGGATCTACGGGGGATCGGACAATCCGAATTGGGCTCAAGGTGCCACAAATACAGTGCTAATTAATGGACAGTGGACAATCAATTGGACGGCCCGACAAGGGAACCCCCAACCGCATCGCACTGCCGGGAGTGAGCATCCAGGCGGCGCCAATTTTGCCTTGGCAGATGGATCTGTGCGATTTATCAGTAACACGATTCAGCATACGGCCACGCCGTGGATTGATAATGCTAATGCGTTCGATCGACCTAACAACGGTGCCAACTATGGGGTGTATCAGCGACTTTTCTCGATGGCTGATGGGCTGCCGATCTCCGGTTTCTAGCCGTCAGGGTTGAGAACCATTTGGGAGCTGTTATCCCGTCAATGGGGTGAGAGGCAAAAGGATGTTGAGCCGCAGCCGGCCGAAGACCGATGGTGACCGGCGGTTCGGGCGGCCGGCCCCCGGGAAAAGTGTGCCGGGAGGCAAACGTGGGAAGGTGACTTTGATGGTTTTTTCAAAGGAGCTTGTGCGAGTTTTAGGCTGAAGTCATGCCCCACGTGGTAGCAGGTCTGGTTTAATCACGGCCGACAGACCCGCTTTGCTTGAGTCATTTGGTGAACTTGGGTCGCTCAGGGAGACTAGCGACGGAACTAGCGAAAAGGTGCGCTACCAGTTCGCGCTTAGCCAACCGTTTTTTCATGCCGGGAGGATAGGACTAATGCTCCGGAATGCAAGAATAACGTTCAGTGTGGCGGGTGTGGTTGCTTTCATACTTATCTGGCCCGGATGCGGGGGCGGCAAAGCTGATGTCGCTTACGTGGAAGGACGCGTGACGATGGATGGGAAACCGCTCGAGGGGGCTACCGTACTGTTTGTGCCATCTACGGGCCGTCCCGCCTCGGGCGTCACCAATAGCGACGGGCGGTATGTCCTCGAGTATGAGCCGGGCAAGAAGGGGGGACCCGTTGGCCAGTGCACGGTGAGAATCACAACAGGTCGGGGAGAATCTATTGGACCACAGGGGGAGTTAATTCCCGGAGTCCCGGAGAAGGTTCCCATGCGCTATAACGTCCAGTCGGAACTTTCGGTGGTCGTCCAGGCTGGCAAGCGAAATGTCTTCGACTTCGCCCTTGAGTCAGGTGGGCCAATTGCCGTGGCTGAGGAGTAGTCCGCCGGCGTGTCGCGGCGTGGTTTCACCGGCAATTTTCGGATCGTAAAAAGCTTAGCAAGGCCTAAATTGGCTGCCAACTGCCCTTTGTGAGTTTGGTTGCGAGATCCGTGCTAGGGGCCTAAAGTTGCCCACGAGGAAAGCGCGGATTTGGTCGAAAGGGGCGCCTTTGTTATTTGAGGCGTCTGTGCATGTGCTGAATTCTCTCTCCGAATAGGATGACGGGTTTTCATCTTAAGGGCCGGTACCATTGGCCCTCCGCGCCGAAAGACGTCCATAAGGTGGGACGCCCTTTTGGTCCGGAGTGAGGTTGCGTGCACTGAATATAGGCTGCGTCCGAGCTCTCTGGACCACGCTCTTCGCACTAGCACCGACAAACTTCCGGTTTCCGCAACCGATTCCTACATTGAATCCCGGCAAAGGAAGTTTGCGTAGACCTTCGTGCCGCAATCTAGCCCGGGCAGGGACGGCGTTTTTGATTTTGCTTTTCCCAAGTTTCGCCGTCCGGCTACTCCGCGTGGGCACGTTTTGGGTGGGCGGCCTTCAGGGGTAAAATGAGGTCAACTCCGGCGCGCAGTGTCTTCGTCTGGTGCCGTAAATGGATAAAGTGATAGCCTAGCCGGAGCTGTTTGGTGTATAGGTCGGTAGTCCAATCCACTCCTTGAAGTCGATCATGGCTTATCCCTAGTCGTGAGGAGCCGCCCTATGGTGACGACGGGCTTGCGAACATTGAGGTGTCGGACGGAAGAAGATGAACTAAGGGGCGCAGTGTGGGTTTTCGCGAGGCTGTCCGTGATCGCTTGGGTTTTTTGGTGGGGGTTAAGCGTTGGTGTTCCAGCCGCTGAGGGCTCGACGACCGGCGCTGAACCCTTCCAGGTGTTGCCTTCTCAATCGACGGTCGAACGTTTTGCCAAGGTGGAATTCCGGTTGGTCACTCCGGGTGGTGTCAGCCTTCCGGCGGTGGAGGAATTCGAGGTTGTTATCCGTCTCCCTTCCGGCAACGGGGTAACTGTCCCCGGATTTTATTTCCAGCCGTATGAGCGCCGAACATTCGCAGGCCAAGGACAACGAACCGACTGGATCTACCCGCGGGGAGAACCTTACTGGTTGGTTCGGTTTACCCCATGGGAGGTTGGGGAGCACGGCCTAACAGGGCGCGTGCGTCTTGCCGATGGCCGGCAGCTTACAACTGCGTCGATAAAATTCCACTCTGTTGCGTCAAATCGGCGTGGGTTTTTGCGCCGTTCGGCGGAGGACCCACGCTTTTTTGCCACGGCAGACGGGCGGCCTTTCTTTGCAATTGGTCAAAATTTGGCATTCATTGGGGGTGGGCAGTATTTTACGTTAGCCAAAGTGGAACAGACTCTGCCAATCTTGGCAGAACACGGAGTGAATTATCTTCGAGTGTGGACTTGCTGCGAAGACTGGGCTATTTGTATTGAAGGCCGCAAAAGCGCCTGGACACGGACATGGCATTGGCGGCTGCCGGTCGAGAATAGGCCCAACGGGGAGGACCATCAGCCGGGGCGCCGGTGTGTTGTGCTGGCCGGGGAGGCTGGGCAGACCCTCAGTGCCGACCCCTCCTGGCCCCTGGCGCTTTATCCTGATACTGATTATTTGTTCACAGGAAGAATCCGCACCACTGCGGGAACGGAGGTAGTGTGTCAACTTTCCGATCAACCTCCGCGGGTGATTTCCCAACCAGAGTCTTCGGGAAAGTGGACGGAATTCACAATTAATTTTCGTAGTGGATCACGACAATACTGGTTGGGGCCGATCAGTTTTCGGCTAACCAGGGGGGGTAAAGTGTGGTTTGATGCCCTTTCCCTCAGAGAGGTACGCGAAGATGGTTCCCTGGGACCGGAACTTCTCTGGGAAGCGGACGTAAACCGTCCTGCCCGCGGTTGGTTTAACCCCATCGACTGTGCTTTGCTTGATAGGCTTCTTGAAGCGGCAGAATCCCACGGCATTTACCTACAGCTGTGTATGTTGACACGCGATTTGTACATGTATGCTTTGTCCGATCCTAGCTCGGAAGAGTATGAGCAAGCGATTGCCGATGCCAAGCGTTTCTTCCGCCATGCCATCGCACGATGGGGTTATTCCCCGGCAGTCGCTGCCTGGGAATACTGGAACGAAATGGATCCCGGCAAACCCACGGAGCGTTTCTACGACGAGTTAGGCCGATTTTTCGAAGAACATGACCCCTATGCGCATCTCCGTACTACAAGTACGTGGCATCCCTCGCCACGAGACATGAGACATCCCCGCCTTGATATTGCCGATGCCCATTATTATTTGCGGCCGATGGAACGTGAACATTGGGATGAAGTGGAAGCCGTGCTCGATCGGGCGAAATTTCTCCGTGGGCATGCCCCGGACAAGCCCGCCCTTTTGGCCGAGTTTGGCTTGGCCACCGAAAAATGGGGACTTGCCGACGACATGAAGGCCGATCGCCAGGCCGTACACTTCCACAACGCGTTGTGGACTTCCGCTCTGTCGGGGCTTTCCGGCACTGCGATGTTCTGGTGGTGGGAACAGTTAGACAAACTGCAAGCCTACAAACATTATCGGCCCCTTTCGCTCTTTGTGGTGGACATCCCATGGGATAGTGGCAAACTTATTGCCTTTGATGGCGTTTCCTCGGACAAAGCGGTCCGTGTGGTGGCGCTACGAACGGAGAGCACCGCATGGTGCTGGCTGATCAACCGCGGGGCCACCTGGGTGGGTTCCTTGGCCCTTGGCCGGGAGCCAAAGCCGGTTCCACCTGGCGATTTCCTCATCCCCGATTTTCGTGTGTCCCGCTGTCGTCTCGAAGCTTTCGACTCGTGGGAGGGCAAACCACTTCAGCTACCGGGTTTAACGGGAGAGACTGTCTCTGACGGTCTCCGGGTGACTTATCCGCGCTTTGTTCGAGACCTGGCCTTACGTGTTATCTCCGTGCCTTAGGGCGTGCCGTGTGTGGGGCCAAGCAAGCTACGGATGTTTGGTCTTGGCACGAAGCCAGTGTTCACTCTGGGGCGCAGTGATGGATTGAACCGAGGAGAACGATTTTGAGGCGAAAGGCTTTCTTCAGTTAAATCCCGTTGACTAACGAAATTTTCGCCACACTTTGTGGGCATGGGTCATCGCTGTGGCAAAAGGGAAACGCTTTTTGCGGACGAGAGCCAGCGCTTTGCCTTTTGCGACAGGTGGAAGTAATATTTCTCTAAAGGTGCACCGGAGACCTTTACAAGTTTTTAGCCGGTGTCTTACCGACGTCATCGTGCCGGAACGGGCCAGTATGCGGCGGGACGATGGCCAGTCGGCATAACACCTCCCCTCCGACCCGGAAAAGAAACCTGGGAAGTTTCGCCTCGCTGGTGGAACGCACAGGTTGTAGCCGGCCGGCTGTGCCAGCGGCCGGATGCCCCGGGCAAGATCGCTCAGGTGGCAAACCGGTACAAGGGGGGGAAAGATATGGGCCTTCGTGGAAAGCCTGCTGTCAACGCAGGGGAGGCAAAACGATGCCGATCTTGGCAAAGGAGCCAAATGTTTATCCGGAGGAGCTTTTCTCAATCATTACTGCTCCGGGAGACGAAGGCCAGGCGTGGTGGGTAGCCTACACCATGGCCCGCCACGAAAAAAAGTTCATTCGTCAACTTCGGGCGCAGCGAGTGGCCCATTTCTGCCCGTTTTATCGCCGACAATGGTACTCGCCTAACGGCCGAAAGCGGGAGGCCTACTTGCCCCTTTTTCCCGGCTACGTGTTCTTCTTTGGCGATCACGCGGCCCGGGAAACGGCCTGGAAGACGCAGTGCGTTAGCCGCATCCTTCTGCCGCACGATCAGCTTGTGCTCCACAGTCAGCTGGCCCAAATTTACGATGCCGAGCGGCGCGGCGCCGATTTACTGCCGGAGTTGCAGCTCCAAAAAGGTCAGCGGGTCCGCGTTATTGCCGGTAAATTCGCCGGTTATCAAGGGACGGTGATCTATCGGGGCAATCGGTGCCGGCTGGTGCTCGCTGTCGATTTTCTCCAGCGGGGCGCCTCGCTGGAAATTAACCAATGGGAGGTGGAGCCTATTTAAGATCGAAATGGTGTTGACAAACGCCTTAGCCTAACCGACCACCGTTCTGCCTCTCTTCCGCGTCCGCGGGTTTACAGGCTTAAGACCGCATCGATTGCGATCCAGCGGGCTAAAGGTTAAAGATCCTCTGGAAAGGACATAGTGCGAATTTTATCCACAGTCTCCACGCTGAGGGCGTAGTTGGCCACTGTCCGACTAACGACCCACCGAGCAGAGCGCGGCCAGAGTAGCAGTTGCACCGTCATTGCCACGGCCGGCGCAATACTTAGCCAATCCTCTTTGGGGCGGGTCAGTTCGTCTTCGCCGCCGGCGTAATAGCCTGTGGCACTTAGCCAACGGATTAATTCCCGTAAAAGTTCCCGTCGGGTACCACCCCGCCATGCTACGGCCATTAAGCCTAGGAAACCTTGGTGGGTCCGCGTACCGACTCTTGGAGGGGGTAGAGGAGTCAGTTTCTCACCGAGGGAGATCCGCACCATGGCCTCGCAAAAATTTGCCCCGCCCAATGTGGGGTTAACAGTCTCCCCGATTCTAGGGTTACATTCCACGTATTGGATCCCGCCTGTCTCTGGGTCGCGAAAGACCTCCAGGGCCATTGGTCCGTGCCACCCAAGATAGGCCCCGAGCTTTCGCAGATGCTCAACCGCTGTGGGGTCGTCTACCGTTACTCGGCACAGAGTTGAGCCACCCACCCCCAAAGCGACGGCTTCGTCACAGTGGAAAGCGACAAGCTCCCCGTCCTGGAACACCCCGGCGACTGCCCCTTTTTTGCCGCGGGCCGGTTGCTGAATCAGTACGGTATTTTTCCCATCGAGCATTTTGCGGCGTTCCAACTCTACCAAGGTGTGCTCGAGCTCCTCAGCATTGTTTACCCGGAACACTCCCTCCCCGGCGGTGGTGTGATCGACCTTAATGAAAACGGGGTAGTTATCAACGGCTTGCTTAATTTCGGCGGATGAATGCGCGAAGCAAGTTTGCGGATATGGCAGCCGGAGGGCGTCCAATACTTCAATAAAACCCTTTTTGCTAATCATGCGATCCACAGCCTCAAACGGTGGCACGGCAAGCCCCACCAAGCGACTCAGCCGTTCGCGAAAACGGGCAAAAATGTACACCTGTTCATGAGTGGGGAAAAGCACGTCGTACTTTCGGCGGCGAATCATTTCCACGACGCGACGAAGATATCCCTCGGGATCGGTACGAAACGGTGGACAATGCCACACCCGTCGCACAAATCGCGAAAAGCGGCACTGGCACAGAAGTGCCGAATCAACTACCTCCAGCCGGTATCGTCCGCCAAGAGCATAAACAGTTTGTCGCGCTGAGGTGCTCGAACCTTCGCTAAGCAGGATCGAAAGCCGCGACCGTACGGACTTTCCCATCGCGACCGGTTCCTTTAGATCTCCTGAAACGTGTGAGCTAGCCAAATACCGAAGGATGCTTTCTGAGTTGGCCCGCGAACCTCCTCCCCAAGTAGACGTGGCTTCTCCGTCAATCTTTCCACACCTCCGAACAAAGCAGGCGTATCGATGGTGGGAAAGCTCATTTACCTCGCATTCAGGCTGCTTGGGCCCTTGTCCACATGGCCAGATCTTCGAAATACGGCCGCGGGTCCGGCTCAAACTCCAGCGTGTGGTGGGCTTGCGGATACTCCACAAGTTGTTTCGGGCCACCAAGCCGCATGAAAAAATGTCGGGTTCGGGTGTTGTCACAAATCCGGTCCCGACCAGCCAACATAAGAAGCACCGGACACGATAGCTCCTCGGGCTTGCTGCGGGCCAACCGATTAAGCTTAAGATCTTCCACCGCAAAGCGCAGGGTTACTTTTCGCAGGGTGAGGGGATCGCGGGCTAGAAAGTCGAGCCAATCGGGGTTCTCGGTAAAAAGCCGGGGATCTTCCAGGGGGATGGGCACATGCAGTTTGGCGAAGCCAGTGGCCCGTAGTGTCCGAAGGATGATCTGCTGCAAACACCGGGCTTGTTGGAAGGCGAAGATGCCGGGACCGATAAGTCCAATGGCCTGGCACAGGCGCGGATTCTGCTTGGCCACCGCAAGTGCCAATTTTGCTCCCCAACTGATGCCGAGGAGGAGCCTCCGCCGCTCGGGCAGGGCCGCAAGATATTCGCACACATCGTCAATCCACCTTTGCATGGCGGAAACGTCCCCCCGCGCTTCAAAATTCAAGCCAGAGCCGCGCCGATCGAGGAAGTGGACCCTAAATCCGGCCTCCCATAAGAAACTACAACTGGCCAAATACCACCCACCGTGGCTAACGATCCCGTGGATAAAAACCACCTCCGCAGGTGGGGTATCATTATCCCAGACCCGTACGGCGAACTCGTAACCGTCCGATGCGCGGAAGTGTGTAATCCGTGGGTACTGAATGCGAAGGCTCATGGAGGCGAAGAAAAACGTTTTCGTATGTGCGGATCAATGCGCGGATAAACCGCTGTCCCCTCACAACCCGTTAAGCAAAAAGGGTGGCACATGGTGGAAGAAACTTGGGGGGTGGATCCCGATGACCCCCTTCCAATTGATCCCGGGAAAACTTTAAGAACAAAGCTTGTGGCCCAGCTCGGAACCCACTGACGCTCTGATCCCAGCCGACTCTTCTGAGCAAAGTGTAAATTCGAAAATTTTTGGGTATCATGTTCCGAATTTCCGAAATTGCGCTTTGTAGGAATTAAGTGTACCAGGCAAAAGCCTTGGCCAAGAAGATTGGTGACTTCTCGTAACGTCTTTCGACCTAACGGGTTTGCTGCTGGTACTGTTGAGCAATCCTTTCATTTCACTCGGAAACCCGCGTCCCAAAAGCCCCGCTGTCCGAAAATACCCTACAATCAGTGGGTATAACCCATACCATCTGGAGGATTCTGGGCGCAAACCACGGAACGATGACTCGTCCGTCAGATCCGAACTTCTCGATGAATTGGGTGAGCTTTCCTGCGTCCATGATTTTCGCCCCAATTGTGATCGCTCACATTGCTGCTGAGGTAGGGTTGCATACCTATCTCTGGACGGGATTAAAACGCTGTTCGTCATGATTGACGCAAATTGCTATTCATTATGATTTAAATGAATTTTCCGCCTTGCTTAGTAAGGAGTTAGGAAACATTGAGATAGGAAACATTGTGTTGCGACACCGGAGAATCCGGCCGGAGGAGGTCATAGGTCTTGTTTCAAATCCGGATTTTGAGTCCCTTTTGGAGGGAGGACGCGAGATTTTTCGAGCCGGTCGCATATTCCCGACTCGCAAATTGCAGTCCCATGGGCTGGAATGACCTAGGGAATTCGGCCATCTCCAGCCAGCGCAGTTAATTCCAAATTACTTCGCAAAAATTCGCTTTTTTCTGGTGCATTTTGCCACAGTTCAGGGCTAAAATTGAAGTTGGTGGTCAAAGGTGGGGCAAATGAGTTTTCTGCACTTGTTTCTATCACCCAGGGCCCACCTTTTTTGGCTTACCGAAGGAAATTTCCGCCGCTTGTTATCGGCCAAGGCTTAGCACGTCTGGCGGTCCAGCGGGTGAATGTTTCGAAAACCGAAGAGATTAAACGGGCGAGGTTAATTGCCTTTTGATCGGTGACAGAGGGAGATGGCACTCTTACAAAAAGGGGATGTGGCGGAGGAATTGGGTCTTACGGAGCAATCGGGGGACGAGCCATGACGGAACTTTATATTAGCCCTGCGGCGATGCGGATTGTAAGACATCTGGTGGGACGCCCCCCCCAGAGCATCGCGGAGTTAATTGAGGCTACCGGTGTCACGCGCACGGCGGTCATGGAAAAACTGGGCGAGCTCAGCGCTCAGGGACTGGTGAAACGCACAACCGAACGGTTACCTGGGCGGGGTCGCCCGCGGCATCGATATGTCCTTACCCATGAAGCCCTGCGAGTTCTTTTTCAAGGTAACCAGCATTTGCTCGTGCCGGCTTTGCTGCGAGCTATTGAAGAAATCGGCGGTGAAACCCTACGGCGGAAGATAATCAAACAGGTAGGGAAAATTCTTGCTGAGCATTATTCGGGTCAGATGACAGCAAGTGAGCCGAAAGCCCGGTTGGCCGAATTATGCAATCTCTTGGAAAAGGAAGGAGGTGTCGCGGAATTAGTCCCGGATGCAAACGGCGGTATGGTATTGAGAAAGAGAAGTTGTGCTTTCATCAGCATGTTCGAAGAAAGCCGATGCGTTTGTGCCATCGATCGAGAGATTATCAACCAGGTGATCGGGGCGCCCGTGCGTCAGATAACCTCCCGGCATGATGGAAATTTTTGTTGTGAATTCTCTCTTCACTCCTCCGAATCTATCCCAACTGTCCCAGCCGGGGAGAGTCGCTCTCGCACCCACTAAGGGATGGGAGAGGCGGTGGTCTTAGTCTTGGAATAGTTGGGTGAGGAAAAGCGGCCACTACGTCAGGCGTAACCGGCCTGGTGCTCTTTTTGTGCATTGGCGCACGAATGCGGCGAAATCCTCAGAAGCAGAGCCCTCGTACGGGTTCCTCCCAAGTCCTTCCCTACTGATCCGCCAATTGTTCGGCAATGCTCTGCATTTGATTTAAACTAAACAGCTGCCTGCAAGAAATCTTCAAACACCGAAGAGACCAGAAAGGGCCGTGATATTTTCTTGGGGAACTCCCCCACGGTCGCGGCAGATAAAGTGGCAGAAATATGAGACTTTGAGACGGAATTGTTCGATGGGTGGAGACCGCAAAGCCAAAAATGCTAAACCCCGACGAAATTCGGCCAGTGGGCCTCGGGTCACTAAGCACGAGCAAAGCAATCGCGTGTGGTATCGAGGGCCCCTGGCAATGAGGATCTTAATTGGCTTTGTGGCGCTAAGCCTTTTGGTCGGGCTAGCAGTTTTTTTGGATTGGTGGATCGCACTTCCCGAGGATGCCCTCGTCCGTGCCACATACGTCGGCAGTGCCTCCTGCAAGGAATGCCATCATCAGGAATGGGAACTTTGGCAACTATCTGACCATGCTCATGCCATGGCAGTGGCCACACCTGAAACGGTGCTTGGGGATTTTTCGGACCAAGTGTTTACTCATGTGGCGTTTGACGATTTGCCGAAGCTAACCGACGCCGAGCTGGGGGCGCTCACGGGCCGGCTGCAGCCGACGGATTGGGCCCTTGTCCTTCCCGAAGCCCCGGAAGAATTTCGCAAACGTTTAGCCCGGCTTATGGCACCGGAGTTATGGCGAGAGGTGGACAAGTGGCTGAACCATCCGCAAGTGATTCGCCCTTGCGACGTTCTTTCTGCCTGTCAGCGGATTGGGGACGCCGCCCGCGCCCTTGCAACCGAGGGGAATCTCCAGGCTCCCTTTGCCGTAACGAGTCGCGTTTTTTCCGACGGCAATCGCTTTTTTGTCACCACTGACAATCGCTGGGGACAATTGGAAACATTTGAAGTTCGTTATGTGCTGGGCGTGCGTCCTTTGCAGCAATACCTGGTGGAATTTCCCGATGGTCGCATCCAATGTCTTCCGTTGGCTTGGGATACTGAATCCAAGCGGTGGTTTCATCTGTACCCTAAGGAGCCAATTCCCCATACAGACCCTTTGCATTGGACGCGACCGCTGCAGAACTGGAACTATATGTGTGCAGAATGCCATACTACCGACCTCCGCAGGAATTATCTCCTGGAGGAAGATCGGTACCAAACCACATGGAAAGAATTGGGAGTGGGATGTGAGACCTGCCACGGTCCGGGCAGTGTGCACTGCCAATTGGCGGAAGCTCGAAGCCTTTTCTGGGATCGCCG
This sequence comes from uncultured Thermoguttaceae bacterium, assembly GCA_938084835.1. Classification (GTDB taxonomy): domain Bacteria; phylum Planctomycetota; class Planctomycetia; order Pirellulales; family Thermoguttaceae; genus DTLM01. Next base: position 285,662 of record CALKER010000012.1, on the reverse strand, counting down.
GCATGGCTATGGGCTTCCGCGCCTAAAGGGTCCCGATTCCCAGCCCCAGATTAACACCTGTGCTCCTTGTCACGCGCGGCGCCAGCTTATTTACCCCGGGTTTAGGCCGGGTGGAGAATTCCTAGACCACTATTTGCCGGAATTACTAGATGGCCCCTCGTTTTATCCGGACGGGCAAATCCTGGAAGAGGACTTCGAATACACCTCCTTTCTTCAAAGTCTAATGTACCGGAAAGGGGTGCGATGCAGTGACTGTCATGATCCTCATTCCCTGCGACTGAAGACCGAGGATCCTTACTCGCCGCGACCGTCTGTGCCAGACAATCGCCTTTGTGGACAATGTCACCTGCCTAGCAAGTATGATACAGAGCGCCATCATTTCCACCCAAACAAGGGTGGTCCGGGCACATACTGTGTGGAATGCCATATGCCTGAGACAACTTACATGGTGGTCGACAACCGTCGCGATCATAAATTCGACGTCCCTCGGCCTCACCTCACACTTAGCCTTGGAATCCCGAACGCGTGCAATCTCTGTCATAACGACCCTGACAAGGGGGAGACTCCCCAATGGGCCGCGGAATGGGTAGAGAAATGGTACAGTGGTAAGACCTGGGCCGATCATTTTGCCTATGCAATTGCCGCAGGAAGAAAAGAGGATCCCCAGGCGACCGGGGCTTTGGCTAGCTTGGTCCGGCGCAAAGACCATTCGCCCATAGTGCGGGCGAGCGCCCTTTCGCTTCTTGGTTCCTTTCTGCCCTACGAGAAAACGCGGGGAGAGGCGTGGGCTACCGCTGTTTGGTCTTTGGATGATCCCGAGCCGCTCGTGCGGTGGGCCGCTGTTCGCGTAATTGGCCAGGGGCCACGGGAAGAGTTGGAACGGCGCCTCCGCCCACGGCTTTCGGACACGATTCGACTGGTACGAACGGAGGCGGCTCGCGCGCTGCTCAATGCGGATCGGCGCACTTTTCCGACTGCCGAAGCCGAGCTTTTTCACCGCGCTTTGGCGGAGTACGTGGAGGGCCAACGGGCCTTGTCCGATCAACCTGCGGCCCACCTGAATTTGGCTGTAGTGTTTGCCGCTTTGGGAGATCTGCGGAAGGCAGAAGAGTCCTATCTGTGGGCCCTAAAGATCGATCCGGACTTTCTTCCGGCACGAAACAATTTGGCAATCCTTTACGACCAGCTCGGCCGAAAGTCCGATGCCGAACACCAGCTCCGCGAAGCTCTTCGAATTAACCCCGATTTTGCCGACGGTTGGTACTCTTTGGGACTGCTAGTGGGAGAAGATCCACGGCGCTTGGCCGAGGCAGCCGAATGCCTTGCCAAGGCAGCCCAGTTGCGACCGAATTATCCCCGGATTTGGTACAACTACGGCGTCGTTCTGCTCCACTTAGGGCGTTATCAGGAATCGCAGGCGGCCCTGATTCGTGCGGCAACGCTGGACCCTCACGACCGGGACGTTCGGCACGCTTTGGCGGCGGTGGCACTGCACCTTGAGGCCCAGAACCGCGGCGAGGAAAAGATCTATCAAGAGCAAAATGCGCCTCGTCCGTGAGAGGCATCTTTCCCCAATTTCCTTGTTTTCCTAACCCGGACAGAACATCGGGGGTCGAATGGTCCAACCCTTTCTTGCGCTCCTCCCCCAATTCCCGGCGAGAGCGGACGACGAACCGGGGACGTTGAGCTCAGCGGAGCATTTGGCCTCCTCTTTGTCGACACCGATACCTTGCAAGTGGGACAACAAACCACCCCCAACTTCCGGAGGGGCCCTACTCCCATTGTTTCGGAAAGCGTTGTGAGGTGAGTGCCGAGGCCTTTGACGGTTCATACCAAAGCGTTTCACGGACCAAGTCCGGCTGACTTATGCGAGCGTTAATAAGCCGGAGGATGTTCCCGCAATTCGTGGGGGTCTGCAGTCGTAAACGATATCGGAAAGATCCGCCAAACCTTATCACCATGAAGGGGATTAGCCGGAGAACTGCCCAGCCCAGGTGTGAGCTGCAATAGACTCGAAAGGCGGAAGTGAGCACGACACGCGAAACCTAGTTTCAACGTATAATTGCGAGGGAACGCGTCAAGAATTCCCTGCGTTTGCGTTATCTCAACCTGTACCAGCGGCAAACATAAGCGTTTTTATCAAGTTGAGGCCTTTTTGAAACTTGCTGGCGGGAACGGAGGCCATGTTTAAAACGTGCGTATGCGCAGACTGGCCAGCGAGGCCTCCGGTCGCGGGACACAACTTGGTCTGATCGCCGTGTTGACATTCTGTAAATGGATGAGCATAACGTTAGCCTTTTAACGTTAATTTGGTCCAAGTCAAGTGGGGGGTAAGGCTTTTTTTGGGCCTGATCGTGGCTAGGGGGGCCCCGCCGACAAAGGGAACGACCTACCGCCGAATGCGGGACCTAGAAAAGGTGAAACAAGCCCCCGTCGGGACAACGAATAACCGGTTTTTCCGTAGCGTTCACACACGCCTGCGGTGTTAGCCGCGTAGCCCGATGTGCCAAAGCTCGAGGTAGCCGCACAGCCGTCTGGTTGGCATGGCGAGCGATTGTCCGTTGGCGTTAGTCAACATTGATTTAAGTCAACGCCGATGCCATCTTGTTTTAAGGATCCTTATAGCGTTTTCGGCAAATATCTGCGTAGGCAGGTGCGAAACCTTCACAAGTATTTGCCGAAAGTTCCTACGGGGAAGGACGAAGAGGCGGTCCACCAGACCCGCGTGGCATGCCGTCGCCTTCGTGTGGCGTTACGAAACTTAAGGGAAATCCTCCCGGCCAAGCTGACCAAAGGGCGTAGAGTTGGTAAGCTTCGGCAGGAGATACGGTCGTTGGCGCGCTCGCTTGGTGAGGTGCGGGATAAGGATGTGCAACTCCAACGGTTTAAAACTTGGAGTAAAGAGGGGATTGAGAGAGCCGAAAAACCCGGGGTGCGAAGATTCCTTGCTCTGATCCGACGCTCCCGCCGCGAGGCCCTCCGTGCCGCCCGCGTTGCAGTGGCTCAATTCCGCAGATCTAAAGCGATTTCCCGGCTGAATGGTTGGATCCGTAACCTTCTTGACACAAAAGCTCGGAAGAAGGAGGTGTTGCAGCTTGCGGCGGAGGGGCGGAGGTTTCTCGGGGAGAAGCTCGCACGAGTTCTTTCGTTCGTTGAAAATCCACAGGCGAGGCAGTCGTCGGAGGAACTTCACGCCTTTCGCATTAGCGTAAAGCAGCTGCGCTATGCATTCGAGCTCTGGGAAGCCTTCAACCCAGACCAGTTTAAAACGCCGCTGGACGAGTGCCGGAAGCTTCAGGAAATTTTGGGAGAGATATGCGATAGCTTCGTTGCGGCTCAACTCGTGCGGGCTAGCTGGGAGAAGGTGGTGGGCGAATCTCAAACCGATGCTGGGTTAGCAGAAAAATGGAAGCCCGGGTTTCAAAGGTGCGAATTTTGGTGTGAGCAGAGGCGAGAGGAAGCTCTCCGTCGCCTCGAGGCATTTCTCCAAGAAGCCTCAGCGACGGAGCTATGGAAAACGATGGAAAAGTGTTTGGATTTACATTCCGCCTTGAGACTTAGTCCCAAACAGGCAATTTAAACTGGAGTGAGCTCATCCGGAGAAGCTTTGTCCGCGGCACTTCTCACCAGCGATTGTGGACCTGCCTATGCTTGCATAAAAAACTTGCGGTGTTTTCTTCTATGGTTTTTCCCGAGCTACCCCTCAACCACAGCACTAATAAAAGCATGCCGCAAGGGGCTTTTTCCGAAATTTCCATCGGTCGGGAGGACTAGGGCAGGCTTTCGGAGGGTGCTTTGGGTGAACTGAAATCCATGTGTTTCGTATTGGGGCGAGGGGAATCTCCCATTCAAAGCCCCGACGCCTCGGTTCCCGTTTGGTTCCGAGAACGTTTTAGACGACGCTGGTTTTTCCCACTTTCGGATTGGTAATGGATGGATTGGAAACGACGGCCGAAGTTCACCAGCCGGAGAATTACGCCAGGACTTACCGGGGGCTTGGGGACTTTTTCTCGCGACGCATGGAGCTTTTGCGGTTACAACAACACAGGGGCACAGCTTGGGTTTTCCGTGCTTGTTCCGCTTCGCGAGTCGGTATGGGACCCCCAGCCGGCTGTAGGCCCAGGCCAAGGAGCCGAGGAGCCGATAATATGAAGCTCGGACCAACTGGAGGCGGACTTTGGGCAGGTTTTCGGCACAATTAAGGTATTTATCAGACTTTAGCTCAATCCCCTTTTAGTTCTTAGTCGCTCTTTCAGCTCGTAATCGCTTCGCCATCCGGCCCTCCAAGCCCGGCCGAGGAGGAATTAAAATCTGTCAGGCAACGGTAGGGAGTTCGACGGATCATTTGTCCAAGCTTATTATTTTCCGGAGATAGCTCACATCGTTATGAGAGAAAGTAAGACAATGTTGGTTTGTAAAAAGGGTATCGGGCTGTGATCATCCAGGGCCTACGCTACGACACCGGCCAACCTGCCAGGGTCACGATCGAACAGGGCTTGGTGCGATTCGTTGCTGCTCGAGTTACCGAGCCCCTTGGGGGTAAGCGTCTCCCTTGGCTCGTCCCCGGTCTACTGGATCTGCAGGTCAACGGGTATGGGGGTCAGGAATTTGCTTCGGAAAATTTGACCGAGGAAGCAGTCCACAAGATCGTCCTTCAACTCAGGAATTTGGGGGTGACCCGCTTTTGTCCGACGTTGACCACGCAGCCGCCGAGCGTATATGACCACGCGCTGTCGGTAATATCCCGGGCTTGCGAGTCGGATGAAGGGTTGGCGCGAGCTATCGTGGGCATCCATCTGGAGGGGCCATTCCTATCTCCGGAAGAGGGGGCAAGAGGAGCTCACCCGCGCGAGTTATGCCGGCCTCCAGATTGGGATCTCTTCTGCCGGTGGCAAGAAAAATCGGGAGGCAGGATTCGAATTATCACACTTGCGCCGGAGCTTCCTGGGGCCAGTCGGTTTATCGAGCAGGCCAGCGCGCAAGGGATAATCGTCGGTATTGGTCACACCCTTGCCGGGAGTGCCGAGATTCGCGCGGCCGTGGAAGCCGGCGCGAGGCTCAGCACGCATTTGGGAAATGGCTGCCCGGCGCGACTCCACCGTCATCACAACCCGCTGTGGCCGCAACTTGCGGAGGACCGACTCACTGCCAGCTTTATTGCCGACGGGCACCATCTGCCACCTCCGGTGCTAAAGAGTATGGTCCGGGCAAAAGGCCCCAACCGATCGATACTGGTAAGTGATCTTTCTGGCCAGGCGGGCCAGCCACCCGGGATTTATCGTAGCTCGTTCTGCGATGTGGAAATTCTTGAGGATGGACGATTGGTTGTTCCGGGGCAGCGGGAATATCTTGCCGGTGCATCGAAACCCCTCCTCGATGGGGTAGCCAACACGCGAGCATATACTGGGATCGATTGGTCGGAGGCCTTTGCGATGGCCACCAAGAATCCTGCCCAACTTCTTGGGCTGAGTGACGATTGGCTCCGCGAAGGAGAATATGCAAATTTGTTGGTGCTGGAAGTCGCGGATTCAACAGAGCCCGGTCCCCTTCCCAAAATCAATATTAAAGAAGTGATCTTTGGCGAGAAGCGAATCGCCGTTGGATGACGAAATTAGTGTCGTTGTGGGGGTGATCAGGAATAAAGGCCCGCCTATCTAGCGATGCTAAGCGGCGGCCATTCAGTTCGTTATTTGACTTCGAACGCTCGGTTTATTTCCAATTCTGCAAATCCTCCCGTTTATTTCCAATTCTGCAAATCTTCCCGGAATTGCATTAATCCAATCCAAGTACTGCAGATCTTCCTCGAATTGCCATAAATGCCAATCTCGCGCGAAGGAATGCTTCTACATTTCGGCAACCAATTCAGGAGAAACAATTTAGCGAAATAGGTTAGAGGTCGGTTCTCGCTTGGTGCGCGGGATTGCTGGCTTGGTCCCGAACCCGAAGCTCGGCTAAAATGTAGTAGACACCATCTAGTTCGCGAGGTCTGATGTTAGGGGCTCGATACTCGGCGAAATCGAGTGAGCTGGGAAGAATCGTTCGCCCCGGCGGCGAACGGGAATGGCGGGTGATAGAATTCCCTGTGGATAAACCCTCTCGAGAAAAGGTCAATTAACCAAACAACGGTGAATTTTGGGCTGCTGGTTTGAGATCGCGGATATGTTCTCCGGGAGGTGGGATTCGGGACAAAACGCATCTCAGGACAAGCTATGGAGCGCACTCAGGAGGAGTGCTAGTTGGGTTTTCCTGGTTTTGCTCGATGTTCTTTGCTAGCGTAGCTCAATCGGCAGAGCGGCTGATTTGTAATCAGCAGGTTGTGGGTTCGAGTCCCACCGCTAGCTCTTAAACGAGTGCGATTTTGCGCAGAACTTTTCCAACACCTTGTCGGAGTATGGAGTCGTTACCCTTTGGAATGTCTAAAGCTTTGCAGTTAGTTTGTAAAAACTACCTCGACGGGCAGCTTCAGTAGGTCAGGAGTTTCGTTTAAAACCCCAAGTCTTTTCCGAATGTCGACCTCACCCTGTTTTTCCCCCTGTTTTCCGCTCGGCTCCGGCGTTTTGGCATCTCTGTGAATTCACCGGTTGGTAAAGGCAAGTCCCCTTTACACACGAAAATTCGAGAATCTTTTCTTTGGCATGAATAATTATTTATTCAGTAATTATAATGATCTTATCTGGCCAAGCTGGTGTGCGGAAAACTACCAAGAAGAGGCTGTTGTTTTTCCAGTGTTTTCCGGCGGGATAAGGTAAAAGTGAAGACCTTGATGTTTTCGCCTCTCCTACATCCCTCCAAAGTTTTTATTCTTCACAAATTTTATTGACCACTCATTCTTGCCAGCCGCTTCAAAATCTTTATACTCTCTCGTCACCTTGATGGCCAAAGAACTCGTTAAAGGATTGAGACCCCCTGCTTTACCCGAAATGCCTATTTACGCTAAAAGCAACATTCGCGCGAATTGTCCCAAAACGGCGGGGCCGGAACCCAGAGGTCGGTCATCGCGGAGCTGTACCAATAACTGCATCAGTAATCCGTCAGGCCGCACAGGGGTCAAGTTGAGCAGGAAGGTCCAGCAACTGAGCTCGCAGAAGGAGTTAGCAAAATGTTCGGTGGCGCAGCGAGGCTTTGGTTGATAGTGGCACTTGTCTCTCTCGCCCCCTTGGTAAGCGGCGCTCCTGCCCCGGCAGCTAATCCCGGAGCCACCCTGACCGACCGCACCTCAGGAGCTATGACGGCTTCAGTCGACCACCCGGCAGGCGAAAAGGCGGTGAAACAGGGAACCGCGGCCCCGACGGTTGTCGGTGTGGAAGAAGCCGCATCCCCCCAGGCGGAACTTCATCTCTTGCCAGCCGAAGCAAACCTGATCCACTATGTGAATCAAGAACGAAAGCGGTACGGACTGCAGCCGCTTGTGGTTTGCCCCAAGTTGCAGCTTTCCGCCCGAAAGCATTGTCAGTGGATGGCCAATAGCGGATTACTGCAGCACACAACGGCTCCCGTGGCAGAAAACATTGCCATGGGCCAACAGAATAGTAAAGAAGTCGTTCGGAGCTGGATGAATTCGCCGGGGCACCGGTTCAATATTCTCGGTCCCTACCGATTTATTGGGGCGGCTGCGTACCGTTCGGCGTCGGGTACCCCCTTTTGGTGCCTCCAATTCAGGCGTTAGACGTGAATTTCGGGCCAAACCATCCACCTATGGCATGCCTTTCCCGGCGACACAGTAACGCAGGACAGAGTTAGGCCACCGATTTTTTCCTTGAAATGGCGGAACCAAGGGGTTTTTCCTCTCACGGGCAGAACTAAGGAGGACGGCCTGTATTTCTGAAAACTGACACGCATGGCCTTCCTCACTAATTGACCCGGTTTTCATAAGTAGGGAATATCCCGGCCGGCGATTGTCGCTGGGGTCTCGGCAGTTCGAACCACGATGAAAAAGGTGGTAGAGCTTGCCTGGGTGGTGGGTGGCGACTTTCTTTTCAGTCATGTGGAACTTTGCGCTGATCAAAAGACCTGCTACGCTTGATCACGATCGGAGCGCCAATTAGGAAAAGCATTGGCTGTATCGACGCTAGCATCTAGCGGGGGGTTATCGCTAATGGATTTTGAAGTCCGCCGCATGCTTCGGCAAATCCTGCTCGATCTGCGTCTTGCTGGGGTGACGCACCTTCCAAGGAGCATCGGGGGCACCCACCTTGCGCTTGAAGGGAACGGACCTTGGGTAAAGGCTCCAAATGCGAGCTTTACTCTGGCCGACGAAGGTCAGCGAGGTAGTGGGGCACACGTGCCGCCCAATACCATGACTTTGGCCAGCGGTCCACCGCAAGCTCGAACCGGACAGATTCGATCGCATGGGAAAATAACCGCAAAGGAGGCAGAAGATCTCACCAAGGCGGCAGCAGGTCAGGGCGAGGTTCCCCCGCAAGAACAACCCCCGTTGAGGAATGAACGGCTTGCTGGGGCCGCTTCGGAGTTCTCGCCCGCTGTGAGTTTTTCCATGTTGACACTTCCTGCTTGGGCCCAGGAGGAAAAGATCGAAGTTCTCTCTCCGGAAGAGAAGCGAGAACGTCTGCAGCAGTTGGCGCGGCGGGTGGCGGGTTGCCGTCGATGCCCCGACCTGGTGCGTAACCGCACTCAAACGGTTTTTGCGGACGGCAATCCCGACTCCCCGCTTGTCTTTGTCGGCGAAGCCCCGGGGGCTGATGAAGACCGCCAGGGAGTACCCTTCGTGGGCCGTGCCGGTCAACTTCTCACTGACATTATCACTAAAGGCATGGGGTTAAGACGCGAGGAGGTATACATCTGCAATGTGATCAAATGCCGCCCGCCGGAGAACCGAACTCCGACCGCGGCTGAGGTTGCCAATTGTCGCGAGTATCTTGATGAACAGTTGGCCCTCATCCGGCCCCAATACATTTGTTGTCTCGGCTCAATAGCAGCTCAGCGCATCCTGGGAACCAAACAGTTTGTGACCAAGATTCGCGGCAAGCTGTTTACCCTTGGACGAACCACGGTGGTATGTACTTATCACCCCGCATATCTGCTCCGAAATCCTGAAGCTAAGCGGGAGACATGGGAAGACATTAAACTCCTGATGAAGGCGATGGGATTGGCGCCACCGCCATCTCGCAAAGCCGGGAATTAGCCTCCGATGTCCGTTTGGTTATCCCCGAACAAGCAAGGCTTAGCTTGAGCCGATGCGTTTCCAAAAGACCTGTGGAATCGCCCTGAGATAACCCCCGCGCTGTGCCTCCCGGAGCTTCGCTCACCCTGGAGGCCACTCTTCTCGTCTAGTCGCTTGGCAGACGAACGGCACTAAGAAGGAAGGCTTCACAAAACCCACCCGTCCCGATAGGGTGGGTCAAGCAGTTTATTAGCCTCTTCGGAGTTGGTGAAGCGAAGTTTTTCCGCATCCCAGTAAAGCTTCTTTTGCGTGCGAATGGCGATGTTGCCCATGAGGACCACCGCGGTCAGATGGGCGGCATGATCCACAAAGTTGCTGCCGGCTGGAGGACCCCCTTTGCACGCCTGAACCCATTCCACGTAATGGCCGGGTGATCGTGGAAGCATCTGCGGGGGTTTTCCTACCTCCCTGGCTCGCGATTCGGGCAGAAGTTGCGAGCCTAAGAGCATCCCTTCATCGCCAATAATTAGGGTGCCATCTCCTTCAAAGATGTTCCGGTCGCCCACTTCCTTAGGAAGCGGTGGCATCATTCCGCCATCATACCACCGGAGCAAGATTTCCGGACGATCGCCCTCAGCCGGGAAGCGGTAAGTAACAATGGATGCCAGCGGTGCCGTTTCTTCGCGTACCTCTGGGGGAGCGTTCCACAGGGTGGAGCATGCTTCGACACTCTCCGGCCAACCGAGCTTTAATGCCTTAAAAGCAGCGGAAAGATTGTGGCATCCAATATCTCCCAAAACCCCCGTCCCGAAGTCCCACCATCCTCGCCACGCAAAGGGATGGTAGCTCGGGTGATAGGGTCGCTCTGGTGCTGGTCCCAGCCATAAGTCCCAATCTAAATGGGGCGGAACCGGCGGAGTATCTTTGGGACGGGGAATTTGCCGGGGAGAAATATCGGGACGGCGGTTCGACCACGAGTGGATCTCGCGCACTTTGCCGATGGCCCCGCTCCAAATGTACTCGCATATGAGCCGAGCTCCCTCGCTTGCTTGGCCCTGGTTTCCCATCTGGGTTGCCACCCCCGCTTTGGCGGCCGCCTCACGCACTTTGAGGGCTTCGTACACACTGTGCGTTAACGGCTTTTGGCAAAAGACATGTTTGCCCGCCTTTATCGCAGCTATCGTGATGACGGCATGTGTGTGATCGGGAGTTGCCACCATGACCGCATCCAGATCCTTCTGTTGGGCTAGCATCTCCCGAAAATCTTTGTAAATCCGTGCGTTGGGATATTGTGGGGCCAATCGCTGGGCAGCTTGGGCGTCCACGTCGCAGATGGCGACCACATTCTCCGTTTTGGCCACTTCTGCAATGTCGGCACGCCCCATCCCATGCACACCCACAACGGCCACACCAAGTTTTTCGTTGGGGGAAACAAACCCGTGGCCTCCAAGGATGCTCCGCCGCAAGAACAAGGCGGTCGTCACTCCGCCGCTTGCCGCAAGCATTCTCCGACGCTCGATCGCTGTGGTGCGCTTCATTCCTCATCTCCTCTTTAGATTGTGTACGCTGTTCGCCACGATCTTAGGCCTACCTAAAGACCAAACGGTCTTTTCCGGGTTGTTTCGGTCGCCTTAATATTGGCGGCGGCAAGGGGCAAAAGCAAGAGACAGGTGCCGTCCCCGAAGCGTGCCACAACTCCAGCGGCTGCTTATAATATCCCTCGTCGTAGGGCAAGCCCAACAAATGCAAGCCACCACGTCCCCAAGTTTTTACGGAAGGAATTTGCCTCAAGCTGAGGCCTCCTATTGGGGAACGAAGACATTTGCATGTCGCGTACGCATAATCGCCCGGTGGGTTCGTGAAAAAGCAACGGTAGGAAAGTTAGAGAGCCACGAGGTGCTGCTGGCCCGATCCGGCACATTGGTGCTTAAAAGAAACCTCCCTCCAGAAGTTGTTTAGCCTTCAACCAAAGTGGTTTCGCGCCGGTACCAAGCAAAAATTTTTTGGCCTACTTGTTCGACACGCGGTCAGAGTTTAAAATCATTCGCCATGAAGGCGCCTTACATGCCCCACGTCTGGTTCGTTCGCTAAATTCACTGCGCGGCACGGAGGAAAGACGATGTCGGGAACCAGTATGTTGTTGGCAGCGTTAACAACTGCGTTGTGGATGATGACGTACGGATCAGCCCGGGAAGATGAAGCAATCCAGATCACTTTTCGCGGAGAACTTCAAAACCCGCAGATCGCCTTTGCTGCGAGCGAAATTCTTAGTGCGAGTTTAGCGCCCGGCGCCCCGCTTGGCGAACTTACAATCACTTTCTTGATCGACGCAACGCGTCTTCCACCCCAGGCGTACGAAATTAATCGCGTACTAAAACCTTTGGGGTTCATCGTAACCGGAGGGGACGCTACAGGGGCCATGTATGGTGGCTTGGACATTGCGGAGGCTCTACGCATCGGAACCGTTGACCAGTTGGCTGAAGGTATCCGCCGCCCTTATATCGAACGTCGGGGGATAAAGTTCAATATTCCTCTGGACGTCCGTACCCCAAGCTACTCGGACAACGGCGATAGCTTCCAGGCTAACATTCCGGAGGTGTGGAGCAAGAGCTTTTGGCACGAAATGTTGGATGAAATGGCGCGAAACCGCTACAACGTGCTTACGCTGTGGAATCTTCATCCTTTTCCTTCCATTGTTCGCGTTCCGGAATTCCCCGACATTGCCTTGGCCGATGTCTGGCGGACAAGGGTGAAGCTGGACGATACGTTCGCGCACACAGGTCGCGACATGGTTCGCCCGGAGATGCTCCGCGATGTGGAGGTCGTCCGGCGAATGAGTATAGACGAAAAAATCGCTTTCTGGCGACACGTGATGGAATATGCTCAGCACCGCGGAATCGAAGTTTATTGGTTCACTTGGAATATTTTTGTCTGGGGAACCGACGGAAAATACGGCATCACGGCCGATCGCAACAATCCCACCACAATTCGCTATTTTCGGGCCAGTGTGCGGGAGACGGTCCGCACTTATCCACTGCTGGCCGGCATCGGTATTACCGCAGGCGAGAACATGGGCCGGGACGGATCTGGGCTCACAAAAGAACAGTGGTTGTGGCAAACGTATGGGGAGGGAATTCGGGATGCCTTGGCAGCAGAACCAACGCGGACTTTTCGGCTCATCCACCGTTTGCATCTGACAAGCTTCAGCGAGATCCTGCGGGAGTTTGAGCAATACCCCGGCCCGCTGGAACTGAGTTTCAAATATTCCATAGCTCATATGTACTCGATTCCTAATCCCCCCTTTATTCGCCCGTTGCTTGAAGCCATGCCCGCGGGACTTAAGACCTGGCTTACGGTGCGAAACGATGATATTTACTCCTTCCGTTGGGGAGATCCCGATTACGCCCGCGAGTATATCCTTCACATGCCACCGCGGGACAAACTTGCCGGCTTTTACATGGGACCGGACGGCTACTGCTGGGGGCGCGAATTCATCGATGTTGACGCCGAACTACCGCGGCAATTGGTAATGAAAAAGCAGTGGTATAGCTTTCTCCTCTGGGGAAGACTCAGTTACGATCCTACTTTGACCAACGAACACTTCCGCAGAATTCTCGCCGCTCGATTTCCTACGGTCCCATCCGAAAAACTGTTTGCCTCATGGCAAAGCGCTTCAAAGGTCTTCCCACTGATCACGCGCTTTTTCTGGGGAGACATCGACCTGCGGTGGTTTCCGGAGGCTTGCATGCGTTACCCGGCTCCTCGCGGTTTTTATACTGTGCGAGATTTCATCCTGGGCCAATCCATGCCGGGAAGTGGCGTCCTGAGCATTCGCCAATGGTGGGAACAAAAAGCCGATGAAAGAGGGATTTCAGGTGTCACTCCCGCAGAAATAGCCGACTTGCTGGAGCAATCAGCCAGACAAGCGCTGGAGGTGTTGCCGGAGATGTCTCCCCATTCGAAAACTATTCGGGAGCTGAGCCGCACCCTTGGTGACATCGAGGCGATGGCATATCTTGGCCTCTACTATGCGGAGAAGATTCGCGGGGCCCTGTCGTTGGCAGAATTCGACCACTCTGAACAACCCGCTCACCAAGATGCTGCCGTGGAGCATCTCGAAAAGGCGTTAAAATATTGGGAGAAATATGCAGAAATTGCCACCGGCCAGTACCGCCCCCAACTGCTCAACCGAATCGGCTTTGTTGACCTTAATCAGATCAGGGCCTATGTCGCAAATGATCTTACGATTGCACGCCAGTGGCGCCCGGGGACTTTAAAGGAAACAAGCCCTCGCCATACCCCCGGTGATGTGCCTTTCCGTCCCTGAGCTTGACTTGAGGATCTTTGGGGCGCAAGTGTGTCACCCTCGGACGGGAATCGGTTGTTAGCTTGTCCACAATCCAGGGTTTTGGCGGTTCCTGTGCGACACCGTACCTCAGACCATTTGGAGAAGATGAAATAGATTTTCCCTCGGCCCTCCTTTGGGGGTGACCGATCAATAATTTCCAAGTGGAACAAGACCGTCAACGGCAATCAGCTGGATCCACTACTCTGCGCGTGCGACGAGCTCCTACCCCTGGAATCTGACCGGAAAAGATTTGTTTGGGCACGAGACTGATGTCCCGCACGCCGATAGCTCTTTAGTGCTGGGATTGGCAGCTGCCGAGACAGCCTCGCCTAGCTTATCTTGGTTGAAAACCGCGCGAGCCATTGCTCAACGGCAGGGTCGAATTTTTGCCCGTAACTCGCCTGGTACAACTGCGGCAAGAAGAAGCCCGTGGGCGAGTTTATATTCTCCTGCCGGTAAGAAACATCTGAGCGTGCCCCGCAGGTGATCCTAACCACCTCCATTTGCCCGCCAATGAGTGGAGAGTTTGACGAGCATCTTCCCGCGGAACCTGGAGAGGATTCTTTTTGTATCGCTTGTTCGCATTATTTTTCGCGTGAGGCTACGTAGCCTCTTAAATCGGCACATTATGGCGGCAATGTTGTGCCGGGCAATCTCTGGTCCCTCTATAAGCGAGGGGGAATTTGTCGGCGGTTAACGCATTACGTCCCTTTTTGCGAAAATTCCGGTGGCATACCACACACCATTAGGCCCCCGCTTCATATCGTACCCAAAGTAGGGATGGTACCGCGCCACTGCACTCCAATGCCCGGACGATAGGCGCCAACATCGTACACATTCGATGGCGGATTCCAGCAGGTTTTGCCCCGGCCAGCTTTCCGCACAGACCTCCTGAGGAACAAGGCCGAGGGGCAGTCGGCTCAGGATGCGCCGAAATCGCATATCCCAAAAATGATGTCCCTGAACTCCTATGCGTGCCTGGTAAGCTGCATGACTTGTGGCCTCAGCGGCTAAGAGGGGATGGAACACGCCGTCGGCGCTCAAGGGCCGCTCTGGATGGCTCCGCACGGCGTAGATGAGCGTCCTCTGCGTTAAGGTCCCGGGTGGCAAGGTGAGAATGATGAGCGTCTGATCGACAGTGTACGGTCGGCCTTTCAAAAATGGAAAGGTACTGACCACCGAGGCGTAGTATGGTTGCTCCTTATGCGCAAGGTCGACGATCGCCAGACCCGGTTGACCGAGCATCTCGTAAAAAGCCGGCTGAGCCAGGAGCTTTACCTCCCTGCCGTCGACTAAAACGGCACTATCAAAGCCGACTTTGACGCAGACATAGTATCGAAGAAACTCGGCGACACGCGATTGATTCAGAATGGTGTCGAACTGCTCGCAGGCTGCGGAAGTGCCCTCTGGCCGAAAATAAATCAGTAGCGGTCGTTCCTCTTCTGCCGCCTTTTCATAGGCCGCTTGATAAGAGTCCCACCAACGGATGGGAAGCTCCATGGGCCGGAAGTTTCGCACCGGTGGGACATAGCTCCGGAATCGGGGCAGGGAGCAGACGGAGAGATCGGCGCAGCCAGCCTCCGGGAAACCCACACCCCCTACAGACTCCGATGGGGGTGCACGAGGGGTGGCCGGCGCCATCGCGCTTACTCGATGCACCAGTTCGTCAAAAGCGGATGCATGTCGGGTTCTTGACCGAGAGTCCGATATAACGCCCTCCTTACCTTCCGTGAAATCAACGATTGCGTAGCCCTGCCCCCCTTTTAGCGGGGAAAAAGCTGAATGGTCAAGGAGCCGTACGACCTGACCGCCGGATCGAACCTCGGCTTCAAGTGGAAGGAGAGCGACCACAGGCCGAGGTTCGGAGGGAATCCCGAGGACATTTAGCTTATCCGCAATGGTGGCTTGAGGTACGAGTCTGAACGGCTGGTCCGTGGTGTCCTGCGCTAGGTGGGATCCTGCCTCCGGACCACCGCGGCGGAAGAGGATCAGAAGTCGTGTCTGATGTTTGCGAGCTTCGAAATAGGCTGAGGCATAATCCGCGAAAACCTTAACCGCCTGGCTCTCGTCGCTTAGCTGCTCCGCGGAAGTTCCAGCGGAGGGAGCGCCCAAGAGCCAAACTCCTAGGCAGGTCAGGACGAAAGCCCAAGTTCCCCTCATTCCTTGGTCTTTTGGAACGTTGAGGCGCGGGAGTTCCCGTGACATTAGCCTGCCTCCGGTTTTCGGAAAGGTTGGTACCAGATGCGTCAAAAATTTCCTGAAACCGTTAAAAATCCTCCCAAAACGATGGCAACCTAATAGCTCTATGAAAAATGAGAATTTTGCCTGCTATGAAGACTTCACGCAATATAGCAAAGACGAATGGCCTACAGGTTTCAGGGAATATAACGAAAAGTTGTAAAGATGGGGAACTGGAAGGTGAAAACTGTATATTTATCTCAGTCGGGCTCGGTGGAAAAGGGGGAGCTCAACGGAACAGTCAATTTTTTGCCAGGAAGGGAGCGTTTCGGTGGGCTTCATCACGAAATAAGGAGTGGAATTGTTGGCTGATATCCCTCTCAGCTTGATCCCAATGAGACCTGTCTGATTGAATCGACCAAAATTGCTGAGTAACATAGAGAGATCAGGAAGATTGGGAAAAATAAATGGCCATCTCCCGCGGATGAATGATTGAAGCGGAATGTGACCAGTTGGTGACAGCCCGGGTCTATCTCCCCGAATTGTTAGTTGTTTGACAACATCATTGGCGGCGCTTTTTAGGAATCCCCAAACATGCTCTGGACTACGAAGATTTTGTGTTTCTTCATTTTCCTTCGAATTTGCGCTGGATCGCGGGGGAGGCCGCAGCCGACTTGCCTTTTTTCCGGGGATTTGGAGGACAGCTTCTGAGCAAGCCGGCCTTTCGCAATTAGTGGCGGGGGATCCGGATCAAAATGGGAGGTTCTTTGCAAGCGGAGCCAAATTCGTGAAAAACCGTCGACTATGTGCTTCGGCCACCGTAGGGTTCCTTTGGGTTTGTTGCCTGATACTCCGAATGGCCTTACTCGGAGTTGTTTCCGCCGGCGCTCAGGAGATCAGGTCAGTTCCGGCTGACTGCTCCCCCTATGGTGCGTGCGTCGAAGATCTCGGTACGCTGCGGGCCCGCGCGTTAGGTACTCTAAAGGCTCGCTCGGGGGTGAGCTTTCGGCCCGAAGAGCGGGTAAGAATGTCGCCCGAATTTTTGAGGGCACTGTCGGAACGCGTTCAGACCCGATTGGAGGAGTTAGCTTCGGAAGACAACTTGAAATGCCATTTGGATAAAGCCGTGGAGGAAGCCCGGCGGGAATGGCTGCAAGCTTTTCGCCGGCTGGAGGAACGGCTTCGGGTGGCGGGGGAGACCGCCGAGGGGTGGCGAGCGTATCTCGATTGGCCGGCGGTACGGTTACTGGCCGGAAAGGAGCCAGCCGAATGGCCCAAGGAGCTCTTGGAGAGACTTTATCAGCGGCTGGCTGCAGGACATCCCGGCTTGGAACTTCGGCCGTTTACAGACTTGCGGATAGCCACGGAACGGCTTTTGCTCCGGGAGACCGCTCGGAGGGACTCTGAGGTTGCCCAGAACGTGGCCACAGTGGCCGGGAAGCTGGCCGAGCTTCTGGCTCAGTTAGGTGAGCATCCAAGCTCGGAAACCCTGCTTGAGTTTTATCAATTGGTAAACTGGCTTGAGGTCTTGGGTATTAGGGAACAGCTGCTGCCTGAGTTGCGGGAAGTTTTTTCGGGTGCTAATGTGCGAACCTCCATATCGCAAAAGCTCGTGCAGGCGGTGATTGATCGGCCAGTGGATGATGTCTCGCCCGTGTATGAGGTGATTTTGGGAACCGAGTTGAGCGGCACAGGGCATACTCGCGGGGAACTTCGGGCAACGCTTCTGCCCGACGACACCGCAGGGCTTGTAGTGCTTTCGCTAACCGGGGTGGTGAATACGAAGGCTGTCGGAGTCAACGGGCCGGTGCAGTTGCTTACTCGGGGACGGACCCAGATGGAAGCGGAAAAGCTCCTTGCTTTTCGACGGACAGACCTTTTGACGGCACCTAGTTATTCCCGGGGAGTCACCGAATCACATATTGACAGTTTATGGGCGATGCGAGGGGGAGCCATTGTAGAACAAATCGCGTGGCGGCGATCGTGGTCCCAAAAGCCCCTTGCGGAGTGGATCGCCGCTCGGCGCGCCGAAGCACGAATGAATCGGCGACTAGATCGAGAAATCGATAGGCAGCTCAAAGATCTTCTTGGGGAATTTGAGCGAAGAGTGGTTGATCCGCTCGACGGGCGCGGACTTTTTCCCCACGTCGTCCGCTGGCGGACGACCTCCACGCATTTGGAAGGTAGCGGATGGATCACCGGGGTACGAGGAATTACCACACTCACTACGGCACCGGAGTTACCCGAAGAGGCGGATTTGGCTGTCGCCATTCACGATTCCAGCGTCAATCTTGCGATCGCCGATTGTTTAGCGGGCATGATCCTTCGCGAAATGGATTTACGGCGGGGGGCGGAAGATCTCATTGGTACCGTGCCGGCGTGGATGGAGGTGGAAGACCCTGCCGAGCCGTGGACGATTTACTTGGCTAAGGAGCGTCCGATAGAAGTGGCTTTTTACAATGGCCAGATGCGGTTTACCCTCCGAGGACGGTCCTATGAAAAAGGCGGCCGCTCCTACCCCGGAATGAATGTAACGGTGGTTTATCGTCTGGAGGTTTTACCGGACCGCTTGGTTGCCGTCCGCGAAGGAGACCTCCAGATTTATCCGCCTGACTTTGATCTCCAACAGCGCCGGCTTTCGGCCCGAGAGCAGGTACTCCGAACACTTCTGGAAAGGCGATTTGCCAAAGTTTTTCCCCCAGAGTGGCAAGCCCCAGCTTTAGCATGGCACCCTCGACAGCCGGGATACCGTTCACAAATTGAGCTTCGGCCGGTCGCTTGGCAAACTGCTAACGGTTGGCTGATCCTTGCCTGGAAGCTTGTGGACTAACTCGAGAAATCCCCCTCGACCACTAAGCCAAGAGAGCGGGGAAACAGCCTGTCTTGGCATCGGTAACTAGAAGGGTTTGGGTGTTAATGCTGCGCCGCCCCACTTACACTTCTTGCCGGCCGACATTTTCCTTGGGGATTAACCCGTCGAGGTAGCGTTCCCCGCGTGTTTAAGGCCGCACTAACACCCTTTCGTGGGAAAGCGGAGACTGGCCCGGGCAAAAACCCAGCTCATTTAGCACGTGGCACCAGGTACCGCGGGCAGCGTGCGATGGAGAGTTGTCCCCGGCTGATCCCGGAAGTTTTCACCCGGATTTACGCTTCATGGCACGCCTGGCACAGTTGCTTTGCGGGCTTTGTCAACAGATGCTTTTTTGGTGCCGCATGCATGTGGTGGCAATCTTGGCAATGGTAGAGATGCTCCATCGGATGGGCGTGTATGACTTCTAACTTAATGGGCGTATGACACGGGAAACACGCATCCGGTGTAGGAACGGTCGGCCATTGACTCCCGCCTGATTGACCATTGGAACGGTGGCAGGAAAGGCAGCTTTCTGCCGACGCTTTCATCGGATGCCACCGAATCATTTCGGCAGAAACCTCATCGCGATTTGACGAACCTTCCCCCGCCGCCAGACAGTCCGCCGCCCCTACTGCCGTGAAAAGTTGTCGGAACTTTCCGCAACGAATTTCGTGCTTACCGGCCGAAAGCTCCACCTCGCTTGCTGCGATCCCTTTGTGTCGAAACTGCCAGAGGTAGCTCACCCCTGAGACAGAAAACGGGATACCCCTATCCCTGCCGATGATGAGCACCTTCCCTGCCCGGACGTGCGAGCCCGCCGGCGGAAAGATAATAGCCGAACTTTCAACCTCCGGCAAATTCAGTTCAAGTGTTCCCCCGCCTTGGGCCTTCCAGGATGGGATGAGTGCGGCTCCAAGGATTGCAGCCCAGCAAACAAAAAGCAACCCGCAAGCATGCGCGGCAAGAGATGCTTTCCCTCGGAACATTACTTGGCTTCCGCTCTGCAGGAGGTTGTTTCAACAAAATATCGCAGATTCGGCGTTTGTTTGCCTACGGGTTGTAGCACCGATCTCCAAGAAAGTGGACAAATTTCTCCGCCTACCAACCGGGATTTGCAGCGCAGCCTTGGTTTTTTCCCGGTGCTCATGGACCTGAGCACGGGCATGAAGAACGAAGCTCTTCAGCGCAAACGCGGCACCACAAAGAGCCTACGTTTGTGGGAAACGGCGCCCGAGCGGAGATCCTGGAAAACTAACATCCACCCCGCCGAAGTTCTTAACTCACCTGACCATACTTTATGGTGTATGCGGCATTGGCAGCCACTTCGTCGAAATACACCGGGAACATCCCCACGATTATCCCATCTGTGGGCTTTATTCGGGCGAACGCCCTCTGGAAACATGTTTCCACCTGCTTTTGCGTCCAGGCCAAGCGCCCTGCAGCCAAGATTTTGAAACCTAAGCAGGGCTGTGAGACTTGACGCATAACTGCCGTCATCTCGTCTGGGTCGGACTCATAATAGGGTTCGTATACAGCCACCTTGCCCAAGTGCTGCAACTGTTCCTCGCGTGGGCGCGTGACATAGTAGAAACAACACATAAAGAGGTCCACTTCCCAGCCTTCGTCGGCAATTCGCTTGATATTGTCCGGATTATGTGCGGAGACGCCGGCCAAAACTCCGTGATCGTGAACTTTTTTCACAAAATCATGAACCTTTTGGCTCTGTCCCCCCCGGAACAGTGCGTCAGTCACACCACCGTGGTGAACGATCGCAATGCAGCCTGTGTCATCAATGACTTTCTTAATGGGTGCGTCTACAGCCCTTTCGGCATGTAGACAGATGAATTTCATGGAGCTGCCCAACTCACGCAATCGGCGGATGGCTCCTACGCCGATATCTGTGTGATCAAACTGCCACGCGGTTATTCCCTCGGCCTCGCATTTTTGAAGGAACTCCACGACACGATCCAATGTAAACCACTGCCGCATAAACTGCGCCATGATCCACGTGGTGTGGGAATGTCCGCCGATTGGATTCCAGCCCACCACAAGACGACTTATCTCGTGTGGACCCAAATTTATAGACGGGAGCTTTCGACTTTCTTGCCTCAGCGAACCTGCGGCCGTGGAGTTGAGTCCCGCGAGCGAGGTCATGGCGCCGGAGGTCATTAGGAATTCCCGCCGTAGCGTTTTGGAAGCGTCGGTGTCCGGCAGCATACGGTGTCTCCTTTTGCCTGACAGAACCGATTCAGTGTGGTGCCTGCGGCCTGCTGGGTAATGCACTTTGCGGTTGTGATCGGCCGTTTGCAGGAACTTGTCAAACCAAATCTTCTTATCAATTTACCATAGTGGCCTTCCAAATTCCTAGACCAAACACCTTGCGCCGGAGTGATTTTCAACGATGATCGTCCTATGATCTCTCCGCCGCTTGAGGCAAGCTCAGTCCACGATTCGCTACAAAAAGGGGCAAATCTTTACCGCTGGAGACTCCTGGGATCCGGCTCGTACGATCCGCAGCATTTTATTTGCGGGGCCAAGGATCTATTGCTCTCCCTCGGGCTAAAGGGTGTTTGCCGAACGGCCCAACCGGTTCGGGTATTTGTACCGATGTTGGGTCTCACCCACGTAAACCTTTAGGTCCCGGCAGTGACCCGGAAAAGTACTCCGATTTACAACGCGGGCATTCCGCCTTGCACGCTTGATAAATGACACCGAACGCCTGGCCCAGCCGAACCACACGCGACGGCTAAGAGTTATACCCAGGTTGGGGCCACCCGCCACAAAAGTCGGGCATGACACATCGGGCACTGCCTGGCCAATCCATTGAGCCGAGTGGTGCAGTGGGGGCATTGGGGACGCTTATCTATCCCGTAAGCGACAAACACACCCAAAGGGCCAAAAAACAACCCAAGAAACAATCCCGTCAAATAAGCCATGCGAGGTTTCCCCACGGCACCGCCAAGAAGCGCACAAATGACCATGGAGATGATGTACGAAGCTGTCACCAGCCTGGGGATCATGAATCCTAAGGTTTCCCCCGGTTGCAAGGCTTCTACCACAGTGGCAGCCACGAGGTATACCAACACTGGGCTTCCCACCAAAAACAAAAGAGCCAAAAGAGAAAAGAAGATAAGCACCGAAAGCGGATGTTCCCCGTGATATGTCAAGAGCGACGAAGTTTCATGAAAGATTCGTCCACACCGGGGACAGCTTGATGCTTCCCGCGATACCATCCAGCCACAGTCGCTGCATGGACGAAGTGCTAAAGGAGATCGGCCGGCCGTTTCGCGCCTCGGGCTAACAGCTATCCCCATGCCCGTGGTTGGTATCGCCTCCGGAGAAATGCTGTCCGAGGCAACCCCCTCTGTTTCGCCTAAAGCTTCTTCTCCTGAGGGAGCCCCGTCGGCGTTGGCCAAGCCGAAAAGTAACCGGGCTTCTTCCCACGGCCCACCTTTCTCCGAAGCTACCAACGTGTTTGGCGGTAACTGTCCGGAAAGGATTTTATCCCGGAGCTCATCCTCATCAATTGGCCCAAGGATATCCCCTAGAACCTGGTAAAACCATTGCCTCATCGGGAGCGCTCCATTGACGGCAAACTGCATAATCAACAGCTGTTCCGGCCGACCTTAAGAGCGTGTCGTTGGTTGCTATTGTGGTTAGGGGAAAGTGGGAACGTCAAGCAACCTGCTGCACGACTCCTCACGCGGAGGCGGCTCTTCTGCCGTGCTTGCCGTGAAACGGGGGCGGGAAATGGCGAAATTTCCGAAGCAGCCTAGCAATAGGAGTGGAGCTTTAAGGTAGGCTCGAGGGGTATTTCCCCTCTAGGCTCCGAGGCAAAAGAGGGAGGAACTAACGCCCTAAGAGCCCTCCGCTTGCGTCAAGGATAGTCCCTGTCATGCAGGCTGCCCTCTCTGAAGCCAAAAACACGACCACGTTGGCCACTTCCTCCGGGGTGACCGGTCGTCCAAGCGGAGTGCGCTGGGGCCTATGGTGCCACTCCTGCGAAGAGCTAGCGGTGGTCATTTCTGTGATTATTATTCCTGGGGCCACGGCATTGACAGCGATGCCCAGCGGGGCCAGCTCGCGAGCTAAAGAGACGGTCAGCGACGCCACCCCGCCTTTACTTGCATCAAAAGGGGAATGCTCCCCCGTTGCGCCCAGGAAAGCGGAAGCCGAGGCAACATTAACAATTCGCCCCATCCGTTTGCTTGCTACAAGGTGCCGCACCATTTGACGAGTACACAAGAAGGTGCCCGTAAGATTAATTTGTACAGTGGTGTTCCACACATCCCAGGTGATATCCTTGAAGGAGCCGGACGGACAAACTCCGGCATTATTCACCAGAATGTCGATCTTACCAAAGCGGTGTACTGCGGCCGCAAAAAGTGCCTGAACATCCGGCTCGCTAGCCACATCCGCGCGGAAAGGAAAAGCCTCCCGGTTGTATCGCACTCGAATTTCCTCAGCCAATTGCTCCGCTAAGGTACGGGTGTGCCGATAATTTATCACCACCTGAGCCCCTTCGGCCGCAAAAGCAAGGCAAATTGCCCGCCCCAACCCTCGACTACCGCCTGTAACCAAGGCAACCTTGTCCGTTAGCCCTAGGTCCATATCTTGGATTGTCCTCCGACATCTAATCTTCCGAACGAGGCCTCGGTTTTGATCTTTCCAGCGAAAGCTTATTGGACCAAAAACTGCTTCGGGGCGATGGATTTCCCGTGAGACCGTCAAGAGTTGATAGTGAATACATGTTCTTGGGATATCACTTTGGCATCCACTGCGGAAAGGCCGTCCTTGGCTTACCCAATCACCTCTAGCAAAAATCTGGACGGCATTTTCGTGAGCTCACAGGCCCTTAACAGTCCGGCAGGTGCCGGGCTTTAGGAAACAAATTATGCAAGCTTTTAACCTGAGGCTCGCGTGCGTTCAACGGGGTATCTAAAGCGGCAGCGCCCTAGTAGGTACGATCAGCTCCGAATGCCGCGTCAAAAAGGGGGGACCATCTTTAAGCTCGAGTCGGGAGCGTAGGTTCCGAAGCTCCGGACAAACTAGCTCCCCCAAATTGCGGACCAGCGTTCCGAAGTAAATTCCGCGGCACGCTCGGCGTCCGGTTGGGGTGATCCCGACTTTGCTGAATTGGTTCCCGCTGTTCCGATCCCCAGCATAAATTGTAGGAGTCCCAGCGGTACGTGAAGATGAAGCCGTCGGCCGATTCGCGGCAGCCATAGCCAAACCCCTGGCCCAGGGACCGAGCCGTGTGGCCGGCGCTCAGCCACCCCAGAAAACTTACGGCCGGTTGTCAACACCAGTCACTGCTTCCCCGAAAACTGGTAGCGGGATCAAAAGCAAATCGCGCGGTTTGCGGCGAATCGCAAGTTACGCTAGCGTGTGGCTTGGGCCGGGCCCCCGCGGTCCACCTCTTCCCTCAGTCCAGCGGCAATGCGGCCCGGTATTATCTGGTGAACAAAGGGAAAGGGTTTGCCGCCGATTTTGTTGCGCCACACCGATGACGAATCAGGTAGCTGACCGTCGCGCAGGGGGCTTTCTGGCAACAACGTAATTCCGCAACAAAGGTTCGGCCGCCTACGGGGATAGGCCAATCCGCGGGTAAAGACGCGCTCGTACTTGGGGTGCAAGGTGCTGGTATCTGAGCAACTGGAATCCGATAAATTTGTAACTGGCCGAGCAAAGCTGCGTACGACGGAAATCGCCGGCTATTGCCTGGAGAGTTGGTAAACCTCGGAAAGCAAGGAAAACTGAGGAGCGTGCACAAAACACAGACTATGTTGAGTAACTTTATGCCGCGCCGAGGAGTAGCGCCGTGCGTGTCACGCCCTAGAGAGTTTACTGCATTTCTGTTTGATTTTCCTGTAGCAAAAAGAGTATTGGGGGGTTAAGTCCCCCCGGTAAGGCCGGAACCCACACTCCTGGAAAGGCCGCAGAGATCGAAATCAGTTAAATGCCTCTACCCACTCCGTATAAATTTGGGCGCCATTCATCAAGAAATGGTTCATGACGAAAAGGGATGAGTGTTCAAAAACCTCGGCAGCAAGAACCACAAAACTGGAGGTTCGTGGCAAATCGCAGCCAATTACCCGGGACCATGGAGGAAGATTTACTCCCCGCAGATAGCGCGACTCGGTATCTCGCAACCTTAAAAGAACCGGTGTCTCGTAAGTTTAAAAGGATTTGTCCGCTCAAGCCTTTCTGCCTCTACGGCTTGGGTCTAGAAATCAAGGTTGATCCTGATGGGTACAGCGTCCCAAATTGGCCCAAAAGCGGCGGACCTACAAGCATCTCTCGGTTGGAAACGGCGAAAACAGTGCGTTTCAGAAAAAATGGGTAATCCTTTTGGGGTTAAAGTTAGGGTTGTCTCATTCCATCCCAGCGAAAACACCAGGGATTGGCAAGATTCGGCCTAGACGAAGATCAAGCGAAATTGCTACCTCTCATTCTTCGCGGAGCATAAGCTCACCTGTGATGTTTTAGGCCTGATACTTCCGCGCAAAGCCCCGGCATCACCGACAGTTCAGGCGGGACGAGCAATGGGAGGTAGGTGGAACCCGGGAGGGAATCTCAAAAAGGTGCTGTATGGGGCGCGGAAGTACTGCGCGGAATCGCGATGGACCGATTGTGGCCCGGAAAACGTGTGGTGGGCTCATGATGCGGAAAACCGGCCGCAAAAATCCAGGACGGAACCTTCGCTAGCCTCGGGAATTCCGAGGAAATAGGCCGTGCCTTTTCCATACCGCATCTACATTTCGGCCACTTGATGAGTGGTGGGATGGTCGCACGCCCGTTACGGCAGAGTGGACGCCTGCCATCCGCAGAATACCACCTTCGTAGGCGGTACGGGTAACATAGGGCGAGCCAGATACCTGAACGATGTGCGCCTGAATAGGTATCCGCCATGGAGGGCCGACCTTTGGTGGGAGAACTCAAGGTTTTGATTGTTGATCCCTCGGAGGACACCTCGGAAGTCCTCCGTTTAGTGCTGGAAAAGCAGGGCTTTCGCGCAGTGGTGGCAGGAAGCCTTGGGGAAAGCACGGCGCTGGCGGAGCGTTTTCGGCCGGACGTGATCATTTTGGACGAGGAGGTTGATCAACAACCAAGCGCCACTTGCGCACACCGCTCTCTGATCCATCTTGCGCGGGAATCGGGGGCGAAAATCTTGGTTTTGGGGCGACTTCGGCTGCCCGAGCCACTCGAGGACGGGGCGGTAGCCCACCTCGGCAAGCCCTACCACTACCGTCAGCTAGTGGGTAAAATCAATGCAATCGTAGAGGTTGTAGCAGAATAGTCCGGACGGGCTCCAACCTCGAGTGTCGCGAGTACCGCAAGCAAACGGTGTGAAGCCCCCAAAGGTTCCTGTCGGCGAGGACGGTAGGGCTGTGCCTTCGCTCTTTGTGATCCGAGGCGAAGATCAGGGGAGCCGGTTCGAGCTGACCGGCGACCGTATTACCCTCGGACGTGATCCCACCAATACAGTTCGGCTGCGCGATGGTGAAGTATCCCGCCGCCATGCTGAAATACGACGAAGCGGGGAGGAGTTTTGGCTTGTCGACCTGGGAAGTTCCAACGGAACTTTCGTTAATGGGCAACGGATCACTCAGCACCGGTTGATCAATGGGGATCAAATCCAGGTAGGTCGGTCTTTACTTCTTTTCACTCAGCCACCGGAAGAAACTCACCCGTTCGAGGCCGAAAAGGTTTCCATTGGTCTCCCTGAAGAAGAACAGCGGAAAAGCCGGATCGTTCGGTCGATTCGGCCAGAAGAGGGAAGTCAGATTTTTCGCTGGCCTTCGGAATCCCCCGATCCCAGCGCTTTGATTCGGGCGCACCGGAACCTCCAGGTCATGTATAGGGCGGCACTTGCGGCCAGCTTGACCACCGACATCGATCAGCTGCTGGGACGAATATTGGATCTGATTTTCGAATCGGTGGAGGCCGACCGGGGTTGCATTCTCCTTGTAGATCCCGACACGCGGCAATTGGAGCCGAAAGCCCGTCGTTTGCGCGACACATCTGCTGGCGATGATCAGCTTATCATCAGCCGAACCATCCTCGATTACGTGCTTCAGCATAACGAGGGGGTGCTGACAACCGACGCGCAGCAAGATGAACGATGGGATCCGGCCGCAAGTATCGTGCAGTCGGGGGTGCGCGAGGCGATTTGCGTACCAATGCAAGGGCGGTACGGCATCGTGGGAGTGATCTATATTGATCGTTACACTCCGCCCCATCGCGCGCTTGAACGCGCTGCCACGCCCAGCTTCACGGAAGATCATCTGAAATTAATGGTGGCACTGGCTCATCAGGCAGCTTTGGCGGTGGAGGACACTCGATATTATTCGGCCCTGGTGCAAGCGGAGCGCCTTGCCGCTGTTGGTCAGACCGTAGCCACCATCTCTCATCATATAAAAAACATCCTTCAGGGAATTCGCGGGGGAAGTTATCTCATCGAAATGGGCTTGGCCGAGCACAACGAGGAACTTATCCACAAGGGCTGGAAGATTGTTGAGAAAAATCAGAATCGCATCTCGGCCCTCGTGATGGATATGCTGACTTTTAGTAAGGAACGCGAACCGGAGCTCGTCCCAGCGAATTTGAACCACGTGGTCGAGGAAGTCATCGAGTTGATGCAAAGTCGCGCGGAAGAGACCGGCGTGCGACTTATCTGGACGCCCAATGCAAATATCCCCGAGTTGGTCTTTGACCCGGAGGGGATCCATCGCGCGGTGCTGAATGTGGTGACCAACGCGATCGATGCAGCCGCCGAGCGCGGCGCGGGAGGAGTGGTCCGCGTGCGGACGGAACTTCGCGAAACAGAGGGCAAGGTAGCCGTGATTGTGGAAGACAACGGGCCCGGCATTACGCCAAAGGAGATGCGTGCGCTGTTTAGCCCCTTCGTGTCATCGAAGGGGAGTCGCGGCACGGGCCTGGGCCTGCCTGTAAGCCAGAAAATCCTTCAAGAGCACGATGGTCGGATCCTCGTAGAAAGTTCACCGGGTCAAGGTGCCACATTCATTTTGGAATGGCCGGCCAAATATCCCTCTGAAAAATCGGCTACCACTCAGGAGGACGAATTCTCACCCTAGGGCGGGACATGGCGCGGAGAGCGTTTGCTAACCAGCTTGGACGTCCGAGCCAGATTTGGTTTTACCGCACGAAACTGTCCTGCACACTCAGAACGGAAAGTTCCTCAGACGTCATTCGTAGGTGGTGTCGCCTTCGCTGTGAAATGGGGGATTGACACACGTCGGATGGGCAAACTCGCTTTTAGCGCGCTCGTCAACATAGGGAGCCAGAGGCAGAGAAGGAGCGCCACCGACCGCCGACGCGAAAAGGCTGGCGTTCGGAATCCCGGTGTTCGATTCGGCAGAGAAAGGTTGATGGGCAATCCAGGGTCTTTGCCGATACATCTGACCCTCTTTGGACTTGGGTTGAGTGCTTCACAATCAGGGAGAAACGTTAATTTAAAGCATGTATAAAGTGAAGTTCCAGGATCGGGAGGGTGAGGGTCGTTTTCGCACAGTGGGCACACTTTGCGGGCAAAATCCGTCCGGTCGCGGTCGAAATTTAGAATCGTTTCCAATTTTGCCGGTTATTTTAGAGACCGCTTGATCTCAACCCCACGTCAGTTAGAAATTTTTAGCCGAAAATCAAGCAATTCTCGAAGGTTTGTCCTAAAGTTGGATAAAGCGGCGGGCAAGAAACGCTTTTCTCGGTGAGGTTCATGTATCAGGACCTTCCCGGAGCTCTCGGCCCCGTCGTAAGGATTTCCAAATTGAAAGGTCTGCGATCGGACTAGCGAAGGATCCCGGTTTGGCCTTCGCCGTGTTTGTCCGATTTGTCGGTACGATAGTCGTTGGTTGTCAGTGGAATTTAAGGCAAAGACGTGGAGGATCAAAACGTGGCAGAAGAACTCGGTCGTTTCGAAGGCCAGCACCCCGAATCGGCTCGCTCACCTGAAGCCCCCAGCGCTCAGGCGGAACAGCGGGGGCAGGCGCCTCAACCGCCGCGAATTCAGGTGGACGACTCCAAGGCCATCGCTTGTTATGCCAATTTCTGTCGGGTCACGGGTACGCCGGAGGAGTTGATCATTGATTTCGGTCTTAACCCTCACCCGTTCGGCATTCCTTCCGAACCGATCCCGATAACGCATCGGGTCGTGACGAATTTTTACACGGCAAAGCGACTGCTTCATGCGCTCCAATTGACTATTCAGCGGCATGAGGCCACCTTCGGGGTCTTGGAGATTGACGTCCAGAAGCGTATCCGACCGACATTTATGCAGGCTCCCCCCTCTCCGGCGCCCGGAGCTGGTGCACCGCAACAGGGTGGGTAAAAGCCTGCAGATATAGGGCGCTCGGGGGAAAGGTTCCAAGCGAGGACTTGAGTTGTCCCCGGTTGCCAGCAATAAGCGGATCCCCGCGGACTAAAATTGTTGGATGAGCCCAAGTTTTTCGGGTAGAGGCCAAAAAGGGCGGGTTTAGGCGTTGGTTCTGCTTAAAGGCCTCAATTGCAAGACGGAAAGGCGATGGGCCCAAGTCCGGCATAATTAGCCGAAAAATTGTTGCGCACCGAGGTGCCGTTCTGGGCGGAAGAGCGGGTAAGCCCGCACATCAAAACGTCAATCTCGAACGAGTCGCCCGGGGTCATGAGGGCGAGGACTTTGATGGAGAAGCCTCGACTCAACCCATCGGGTCAAGCTTGAAGCACCAAAATAGTGTCCCTTCCCCAAAAAGCGATTTTGGGACGTGCCTCAGGTGGCAAAAGAGGCCGTGCGGGTTCAAAGGTCCGCACGGCCTTTGTTTTTAAGAGGCAGGGTTTCAACTTAGATGCCCGCAGCCGGATTGATCGTGGATGACTTTTCCCGCACTGCCCGCCTCAGCCAGCTCTTATTTCAGGCGGTGGGTACTCCAGCTTGGAACGGCTGCTATTTGCTGAATACTTTCCAATGTTGGGGTTCGGTCTCGTGAAGAACCCGCAAGGCGCTCGTATGCTGTCCAGCTGCCTCGGGGTTGGCAACACTCCTCCGTCGTGGGGATATAAGGAATTTACCTTCCGAGGGATTTTGCGGATTTATTGGGATTCTTCTCGGGCGCGCCGCCACGCCTCGAATTGGGCGCGGCGGGCTTCCATCAGGGCCATCTCCGCTTTGGCTAACTCGCCTGCCTTTTGGCAAATCAGGCTGAGGGCGACAAAGCTGAAAGGATCGTCCGGCTCAAGTTCACAGACCTGTTCCCCGGCTCGAATGGCTTCCTCGTGCCGGCCCTGTCTACTGTAGAACACCGACAGCGCTGCGTAAGCCAAGGCGTAATCCGGGTAATCTTTAACCAAATTTTCCAGCTCAGCTATCGCCTCCTCAATATTCCCGGATTGCTGGAGCTCAATTGCGTGATCGTACCGTTCCTCTTTGGTGGCCAAATTTCTGTCCTCGCTAATGGATTGAATGTTCCGTGCTTACCTGGACTACCTACGAATCACTTGCATACGCGTTCTGGACTTTGATTCCTTTGATCCCCGCTGTGTCGTACTGCCCTGCAGTTTCTTCTCAGTTCACATCTTCTTCGAGTTTGAGCGTTTTAATAAGACCTAGCGGTTTCGTCCACGCTTGGGACCGGGGCCGTGCGACAAAAATCTCTCGGGAATCTTACAGTCGACTGCGAAATCGAGCAAGTTTCCAACCGCATTAAACGACTGATCTGCGAGGAATACCCTCGGGATTCAAACTTCTTCAGGAACTGCGGCCGAGTTCAATAAAACTTTCTCCTGTGGGCGAGTGCTTCTTCGGGGGCGATTTACCTCCGCACGGTTGGGACCACCGGATAGTGGTTCCTTATGGCGGGAATCAATTATCTGAGGCCTCACAAAACTGCTACGGCCTCGGGAAAGATCTTTACCAATGCCGGCGCGCAGACGCAAAACATTCGGTCAACGATGACCGCGAGGGAATCGCATGCGAATTGAGTTCTTGGCTCTAACGTATGGGGCGCTGGGTCAGCTGCACGGATAATTCCACCAGCTGTCGCTCACGCCAGATGAGGATGGGTAACTGCTGGTTCCGCGGACCAGTACTAACCAGAAAAATCAGATGGTCACTATCCTCCACCCACGTGTGCTGGAATTTTAAGATGACGTCTCCAATTTTAAGTCCGGCGGCTTCTGCGGGGCTGCCGGGCTTGACCTGGGTGATTAGAGCGCCCCGAGCATAAGGCAGACCAAGCTTGGCCGCTTTATTGACGTCAAACTCCTCCTCAAGTTCAACTCCCAAATACCCCCAAATGACGTATCCGCGCTCGGCCAACTGCACGGCAACGTGAAGAGCGAGGTTGATCGGAACTGCAAAACCAATCCCCTCGTTACCGCCTGAGTTACTCGCGATAGCTGTGTTGATGCCGATGACCTGCCCTTTAAGGTTAACCAGCGGGCCACCGCTATTGCCCGGATTAATGGCCGCATCTGTTTGGATAAAATTTTGAACCCGGAGCCCCGCGTGTCCCAATTGGAGTCCCCGCCGCCGCACGGCACTAACAATGCCAAATGTCACAGAATGCCGCAAGCCGAAGGGACTTCCGATGGCGATCACGAAATCGCCTACTTCCACCTCGTCACTATCGCCCAGCTCTGCCGGTTGAAGGTCTGGAGCACTGACAGCAAGAAGTGCTATATCAGTGTCGCGGTCACTCCATAAGGCTTCCGGATAAAGGACTCTTCCGTCCCAGAGGCGCACTTTAATGCTTTTCACCGAGGCCTTACTGACGACGTGGCGATTGGTCAACACATAATCTTTTGCCCCGAGCCGCAGAATAACTCCTGCGCCGGAGTCTTCCTGGACCCGGCGAGGATCGGTCCCGTCGCTTGATTGTCCGACTCCTCCGGCGTCGATGTGGACGACGCTCGGGCCTACTAGGCGGGCGGCAGCTCGCACCGCCTGAGAATAGGCCTGAAAGAATCGACTGGCCTCTGCAAGCTGAAGCCGCAACGCCTCACGATCCATCGGTTCTGAGACCGGCAAGGCGGGTAGCGACAGACTTTCCAGGGCAAAAACCCTGGGGACGACGGAGGAAGACAGAAATTCAAGTCCACATGCCGAAAGACAGAAGAATAGCGCGCTGAGCCACCCACCCGTGCTTGTCATCGACGTCAGCGGGAAACCGTGCGTTTTGCACCCTGACGCATGGGAGAATAACTGCTCGTTCATGGTAGCCATTACAAGAATACAAGTTTTCTGCTAAAAGCCCAAAACCTCAGGAAGGTCCGTAACTTCGGCGAACATGCTTAGGTTAGGGGACGCTCATTTCTCCGGCCCGCCGCAGCCAATCCTAGGTTGCGGCTGAAAGGAAAGGTTTAGTTGAGCATGCCGCTCGAATTGCTGGGCCCTCCTGCCGGATTCGTCACTGTCACTACCGCAATGCCCAACTTGTCGGCTGTGGCGGCTCTGCCTCTATCGCAGCATGGTCAGTCAAGTCCGGGGCAGACCGGCGCAGACTTCCTGACCCAGTCCCCGCCGGGAAACGCTGCGGTAAAGGCCGGCCGCCAGTACCCGGCGCGTTCTTGTCCGGCGTTTGGTCTTAAAACGCTTAAACCAAGCTTTCGGGCAGACCTGCTTTAAAAGATAACACCAAACTATCCCTGTTAGCAGCATGTAACTGGCACTTTGCCGGCCCACCCGAAGGGGTCAGAGGCCGGTAAATTCGACGCCAACCATCCTGCCTTCGGCATGCGCCTAACCGATTGGGCTACGAAAACGGCCTGGTGAGCTGAGGAAGGTATTTGGGCCTAACCGGAGCCCCACGATACGGGCGGGCAACCCGGTAAGTAATGACTCGGGTTCGCAATTGACGCGCGGAGGTTGGGAAGCTGCAATGATCTCGCGCTCAGTCGGCAAAAAGGCGGGTTCTCCCCCGAAGGCCGGTGCGCTAATTTCGCTTACGAAAAGCAGAGGGTCAACCTAACAACGAATGCGGAGAACAGTTGCTTTAGAGAAATTCGGGGTTTTGCTGGGCAGAGAACCTGGATTGACCTGGAAAAAAAGCTATCTGACCCCATTTCCACGCTATCTCGGCCTCAGTCGTATACCCGGGCCGGTCGCGAGAGCCTACTCTTACCCTGATAGACCTAACTTCGACCAAAGGGATTTTGCGTAATCGTACTAAAAGCTCGCGCCTGCCGAAGCTCTTAATTTTTGGCGACGCCTGACGAGCAAATCCTAACCCCCCGAAGACTAAGGCACATCCAACTCGATGTCGTTCACAATGACTTCGGAGTCCTGATCTTCCAAATCCACCACCTTACTCCAATCCACCTCGGGACGTTCGCGGGTGCCCTGACGCTCTAACTCGCGTTGGCAGCGAATACACAAGGTGGCGTATGGCAAAGCGTACAGCCGGGTTAAGGGAATGTCCGCCCCGCACTCTTCACATACTCCATAGGTGCCTGCCTGCATTTTTTCCAGAGCTTTTTCGATGCGCGCGAGCTCCCGGCTTTCCACCTCGATGAGCTGAGAAGTGATTTCGTCTTGGACCGAATCGAGGGCGAAGTCGACCACGTCCCCACCCGAGCGCGAGTCCAATTCCCGCAGAAGGCTTAAGTCCCCCGCCAAGGCCCGACGGAGAGCCTCGCGCCGCTTTAGGAGAATTTCTTTCATGTTCAGGATGGCTTGCTTGCGGTTCTTCATGGCTGGAAAGCTTTCCCCCAAAAGGTGAAAGTGGACCGCACCGCGCAATCGACGACGATTGTTCTTCTAGTACAAACTCTGCCTGTATCCCGATGTGGCCCGGCGCCTCGGAGCTGCCGACTGAAAATACGGCGGCCTCCTTACGCTGGTTGGAGTTCCGCAAGTCGGCCCCTTGACGCCATGCCCCTGCCCCTTAGCCATCAGGGTTCGCCAGTCTACTGGTACGCATGAACACTCCCGATATCCTCTTCTGGACATCCCAAGTATAGTACGAAAACAACAGACACTTGGTCGGAAAAATCCCGGCCGGTGAAACTTTTTCCGCTAGGGACGTTCTTTCCTTTAAGCTTTTCCGTGCGACCCCTCGCCTATGGTACCGGCCTCTGCGTACAGATCGCGCCCTTACCGCGGCGGAGGATCTTAGCGCGATCAAGTTGGCCTGTTAGTTAAGCAGACCAATTTGTGCGCCCACCGGTTCCACCGGGGATCGTGTTGGCGAAAGAAACTACTGGCCCTCTGGAACTACACCGGCCCTCTGGAACTACGTGAGGTTGTTGGACGACTTTGACGCGCCAACGCTTTTGCCTGCTTCTAACTGCTTCGCTTGGGAAGCTTAACAAGTGGGCAAGCCTGCGACTCCGTAAAACTGGCGGAGGAAAGCAATTCCCCAGGTTACATAACCCGCGCTAAGTTTCCCTTCGATTGAACCCATCGCCGATAGGCTTCGCTCTTTTTGGTTTTGACACCTCCATTTTTTGACAGTTGCCTTGCTGCAGGGTAAGTCTCCTTAGGACATTCTGCCGGCCTCAAGCGCCTGCTCGGCGAAAAAAGTGACTGGCTAGCCAAACAAAGTAATCAATCCATATTTGAACGTCCTCGTGGGTTGTTTGTGCCCACCCAATACGGTTTCAAGCATCGGTAGGGGGCACGGTGTTTCGGCCTGAGCCTCGGAAAGGTGGGGGAACCACTGGTGCTGGGTTGGGCGAAGCAATTTATCGGAGCAAGGAACGAATGAACTTTGATCTGCCTTGCGAAAATGACCATCGGGGAGCGTGGATTGGTCAATTGACAGTGACCAATGCCGGAAATTCTCGTTGGTCCCCACCGAGGCTTGTGATTCATTGCTCAGCCATCCGGTGTTGGGTGGGCTCAAGCCCCCTTTGCACTTTGAGCATTGCCCACCCCGAAGTTGATTGGGTGGAATGTCTTATCTCTCTTAGCCCGAATGGGCTCATTGCGAGGAATTTCTCTGGCCAAGTGCGTCATAACGGAAAACCTTTTGGACTAGTGGGGTTAAGCCCAGGCGACACCCTAGAGGTGGGGCCGGCCCAGCTACGGGTAATCGCGATCTCCCTGCCTGTTCCCGAAATCCCCAGGCATCAAGCTCACTCAGGTCAAGCTGGTGAGCGGCCAAGTGACCAGTCGGCCCTTGATCCGGAAAACGAAAGAGCGGGATTTGCGTTTTCAACTTCTGTAGTCCCGCCCCTGATCGATCGGGAGGCCCACCTGGTTACCACCGCATCACTTGCCTGCGGTATCCCCCTGGGGCTCACTTGGCATTTTGAGTACACGGCAAGCTGTGCAACTTCCGAAGGAGTGATGGCTGGCTCCATGGGCGGATTCGATTCCATGCCTCTGGGGGGAATTGATCGAGCCGAGGAACCATCCTCCGCGGGAGCAATAGCCGTCGGGTTTTCCCGAACCGATCAGCAAGAGTTAACGACTAGGTTGAGGAATCGGTTAGACCTTTCCCAAGATGGCCAGACAATCTGGGGCAAACAAGGTCTTCAAGCGGCGGCGCCGGTAGCGGGTAAGATTTATGGCGCGGCGGACGCAACTCTCTCCCCTCCGGAAACCCCGACGGTACCTTGCGCGGGCGAACCCCGTGTGCTGGAGGACGTATGGAAAGCCCTAACTGCCGAGCTTTACGAGTTGCGCCAAACTTTGAACCGCCTCAATCGCCGACCTGCCCGTAAGATTCGCAAAAAAAGAAAACTCACTGGGGATTCACCCACCAGCGAGGAAAGCCCACAAGCCGGGGGCAGCAGTACCTATTCGGCCGTCGGCCGGTCCAGTTTTCTTCAACCGCCGGTGCCGGCGGATGCAAGGAAATCTCTCCCCGCCGATACCCAGCGCTCGGAAACTCTGCCCTCGGAGGGTGCCATTCCACGCCATGGGTTATATGAGCCCTTAGAGCCCGTTCCCGGGCCAGAGTCGGATTGGGCCGGTGAGGTCAACCGAGGTTCTTCAGCGGAGCCACCTAATCAGTCTCTATCCGAGCCTTCGTCCCCCTTAGGATGGGGCCGGGATACTGCAAGAGCATCATGTGGAGTTTACACCGACAAGGAAGAGCGGGTTTCGATTGGTTCCGCTCGGGGCGGAGACAATCTCCGAGAAGATAACTTTGCTGACACAAACGAACTGGAGGCATCTGCGGGAGAGCAATTACGGCAAGTCCACGAGCCGGGCACGGGCATTTTACACAGTGAGGGCGGGATTACTTCGCCGGCCCCAAAGTCTCCTTCTTGGGAGGAGGACCAAGGGGAGGGAGAAATCCAGAATTATCTCAATCGTTTGCTCGAGCGGCTCCGCGCCGACGGGCGGGCTGGCAATCCTTGTACGGAACCTCGGGTCGATTCGGGCGGAACTTCCGGCTGGTCGTCTCAACGCTCAGGAAGTAGTGTTGGCAACCGTTTACGGACGGCGATGGTACAGCTTGCAGCGCGGAGCGTCGGTCTTTCCCACCGTCGGGAAGGGGAAGGCCCTGTCCCTAACGAGTTTTCTGAAGATGTCGACTCGTTTCGCCGCCTTGCCTCACAGTCGGCCAAAAGTGCGTTGGTGGCTTACCAGCGGCGTCGCCTGAAGCGGCAAGCGCGGAGCAAGTTGGGCATTGCGATGTTTGCGCTGTTGTTGGGTTTAGTTTCCTTATGGGTAGCCCACCTTGCGCCAACCCCCGGTCCTGCCATTCTTGCCACCTGGGCAGCCGGGGGAACTGCTGCGGCCATGCTGTTGGTTTCGGTTGTCCTATGGGTGAAGGCCGCACTTCTTGGATTCGCTTTGCGGCATTGGGAGGAGCATCCACGCCCGAACATAGTTCACCCTTCAGATCGGACTTAGGCTACTCGGTATCTTTGTGGTTTACCGCCTGGAACTGCTGCCCTTGCGCTGGAGCTTCTCACGGCCGGTGTAGGCCAATCCCGTCTGGAAGGCAAAAGAACAGATCCAAGGCAAACTTCTCCTCCGGGAAAGAGATCGAGGAGAAACTTCACCCCGGGCGAGGATTAATCCGTGAGGCACCCCTTAAATCCCCGAGACTCCCTCCCACAACGTGTGTTACTTTCCTGAGGACTCTGATGCGACGCCTCTCAACTTGTAGCACGCACTCCATAAGCCGTCACTTCCCTGGGCACCCTGAAGCGACACGATAATTGTCAAACGGCGTGGCGCGGATGAAGTTACTCCCAAGGCCATCGTGATGCGACTCTTGCTAATGTTGAAACTCCTCGCCGGCTAGATGTCTGCGGAGATTCCAAAAGCGGAAATCTGCCCAAGCTTGGTCGGCCGCATAGGTTGCCACTTTTTCAGCAAAATCAAGTAACATGTAGTGGCTTACTTTCGAGCAGAAATCACACAGAATCACCGACGCTGTCTCGAGTAGTTGCATCGCGGCACAGTGGGAGCATGTTTCCCGTGCGCGAAATGGCCAGCCGAAAAATACCTCCCTGGATTCTATCTCGGAGGGCCCGGACGGATGATTAACGATTTGGCCTCACCAAAGCCAAAAGCAATAGTACTACTTTCGGGGGGAATAGATTCAGCCACTTGTGCGGCCATAGCGCGCCGGCGAGGCTTTGCGGTCCACGCTCTGACCGTTAGTTACGGCCAGCGCCATCGGGTCGAGCTGACAGCAGCTGGTCGGATCGCTGAGCAC
Source organism: uncultured Thermoguttaceae bacterium (assembly GCA_938084835.1). Taxonomy (GTDB): domain Bacteria; phylum Planctomycetota; class Planctomycetia; order Pirellulales; family Thermoguttaceae; genus DTLM01. The sequence continues at coordinate 248,550 of CALKER010000012.1, read as the reverse complement.
TTAGGTTTAGATCGGCATTACGTGTTGGAAGTGGACTTGCCGTCAATTGCCCGAAGTGCGCTTCTTGGGTCGGAGGAGGTGCCGAAAGACCGTCCGGCTTCAGAACTGAGCCAGGACATTCCGCCCACTTACGTGCCGGCACGCAATACAATTCTTCTAAGTCTTGCCCTGGCCCTTGCGGAGACGATTGGGGCAGCCGACATCTTTATCGGGGCTAATGTCCTCGACTACAGTGGTTACCCCGATTGCCGGCCCGAGTTTCTACATGCCTTCGAGCGGTTAGCCAACTTGGCGACAAGGGCCGGTGTGGCAGGCCAGGCCCAGTTTCGAGTTCACGCCCCGCTTTTGTTTCTGACTAAAGGTGAGATCATTCGGCTAGGAATATCATTGGGTGTAGATTTTCGGCTTACGCACTCATGCTACGATCCTACGCCGGAGGGATTGGCCTGTGGCCACTGTGATTCCTGCCAAATCCGAAAGCGTGGTTTTGCTGAGGCCGGAGTAACAGATCCTACTGCTTATGTGTCCGAGTGAAGTTGCTCTGCCTAATTCAGCGGCCTTCCCGAAAATTTTCTGCCGGGGGCAGGATAGTGCTTTACCCGTGGCCGAGGTATTTAAGTCCTTGCAAGGTGAAGGATTCCTCACCGGCACGGAAAGCCTTTTTATTCGCGTCAGCGGGTGCAACCTACGGTGTTGGTTCTGCGACACCCGCTATAGTTCGTGGGAGCCGGAAGGAAAGCTCATCCCGGTGGGAGAGCTTCTTTCGGTGGTTGAGGAAACCGGCTGCACACATGTCGTGGTGACCGGTGGAGAACCAATGCTTTTTCCCGCGGTGGTCACTCTGACGGAAGGTCTACGGCGATTGGGTTCTCATGTTACCATTGAGACCTCCGGGACAATCTACCGCCCGGTGTTTTGCAATTTGATGTCTGTAAGCCCGAAACTTTCTAACTCGACGCCCCCGGCAGAGCGATATCCTTGGTGGGCCAGAGCCCACGAGCAGCGCCGACACAATCCGGAAGTGATCCGCCGGTTGCTCCGTGAATTTTCTTACCAAATCAAATTTGTGATCGATAAACCGGCGGATTTGGCTGAGGTCGAAAGTTATCTGCGAGAGTTTCCGGAAATTGAGCGCCGCCGGGTGCTCCTAATGCCCCAGGGAACGCAGTTGGCCGAGCTTGAAGCCAAACGAAGTTGGCTCGAACCCTATTGCCGCGAAAAGGGTCTCCACTTTTGCCCACGGCGGCATATCGAGTGGTTTGGCGGCGCTCGCGGAAAGTAGTCGGCGCCAACCCGCTTCAAGGGGGTGACGTTGCCTAGCTCGCAAAGGAAGGCCAGAGCGGGGCGCGTAAGGCCGCTATGGGACACTTGCGATCGTGATCTACTGGTGTGGACTCTCAACCTTTGTTTGAGCTGATGGGGGATGCTTCCGCAGGGCACCTTTAGGTGCTAAAAATTTTGGCCTGCTTCCGGTTGCCTTTGTGTATCGGTTGCGAATAATTATCAGCCGCGACCAAGTTGTAAATAGGCTCCAGCTTTCGGCCCTAATCGGTGATCCGAACCTCAAAGTTTAGCTTTGATGCCTGTGTGTTAGAGCTTTCCTTGGAAGGAGGTTGCACAGATGTTGTCTGACAAGATGCTTGCAGCACTCAATGATCAGTTAAATGCTGAGTACTATTCGTCGTACCTTTACCTGGCGATGTCCGGCCATTGCGAAGCGGCGGGTTTTCTCGGAATGGCCCATTGGTTGCGAAAACAAAGCGAGGAAGAGCTCGGGCATGCGATGAAGTTCTATCGTTTCATTCTGGATCGCGGTGGTCGGATCGAACTCAAAGGTATCGAAGCTCCGCCCGGCCATTGGAAATCACCTTTGGCACTCTTTGAAGACGTCGTAAGTCATGAGCGGAAGATTACGGATCGTATTTGGAAGCTCGTGGAGCTATCAGGGGCGGAGAAGGATCCCGCCACACGAGTCTTCCTGCATTGGTTCGTGGAGGAGCAGGTGGAGGAGGAAGCTCAAGCCTCGACAATTGTCCAGAAGCTGCGGCTTATTGGGGATTCAGTCAACGGGCTGCTATTAATCGACCGTGAACTGGGGGCAAGAAGTTAGCCCTTTTGACAACGTCGACAACTTGGCCACTGCTGAGCCCCGCTAGGGGGTTTCTTCGTACGCGAAACGGAGCTCTTGTGCGGCAGCCCTTCTGCTGGGACCGGCGATGGGGCGGCTCCGCCGTGCGGCAGAGTTAAATCCGCCTATTCTACGCTTAGCCCCGGCACAAAGCTGTGGACTATTGTAACTTGACGTATTTGTCGGGTGTCTGGCTCAAACACCCGAATGCGTACTTGAATTGCCCGCAAAGGCGCCGAATACGGTGGCAATGTGTCGAATTCCCTGGGGTCGTCGACGACGCCGTCGTTATTATCGTCGAAGCCGTTAGTGCCGGCGTCAGGTACGGGCCCGAACTGGGGGCGGCCGTCGGATTCGTAAAAGAGGCTCCAAGTGTCATAGACGAAGCTACGAATCAAACGCGGCGTGCCCCCTATCGTCACCGCCCCAAGACCCGACTTATAGTTCGGCGCTTCCCCAAACAAACCTCCACCTACTCCAAGGTCCACGAAGGCGCCGAACCCGATTGGAACTCCCAAGCCAAACCCCGGATCATCGGGGTACAAGCTTTCTCCGTCGGGACCCATTTGCACGACGGCATCCGGGTCCCACACCTTCACGTCGAATCCGATTACGTTGGGCAACACAACGTCTTCGCCAATCCGTGGTCCCTGAAAATCAATGAGCACTCCCCGTACGGGGTCAACGAAACTGGGGTTGCCCCCTGCTTGGGCCCACAGGTAGGGCTGGGACCACATATCGGTGCGAAAAGTCGCGGTGTTGATGGCAGCCGTGGCATCGGGCAACGGTAACAGGTTTAGGCCGGGCCAGTTCGGGAGGTTCATCCAGGCCGGATGCGAAGTTTCTTCTAAAGTGGGAAGCCCCAAAAGCCCCCAAATTGATGCCTCATACGGAAATGGCTGCTGCGGAACATTTCGATGTGCGTAACGATTCTCGCGATTTGTCAAATCCCCCAAAGTATTGGGAATCCAGCGCCCGTATTGCCAGTCGGGGCGGACTGAAATATCGCACACGTTATAGATACTTTCATTGTTCAACTGCAAATCCTGAAATGTGGGGAGACGCGGCTCGGTCCAGGGCGCAACCAGCAGTACTCGCCGATATAGCACGTTGCCTCGCACAAACCATGCAACTTCGGCCACCGGTGATTCCAGTGAGGAATTCCAGAGACGGCCAACAAAAGGCCGATCCGTGCGTTGCGTGGTAAACATCAGAATGTCATCGAAGTCAATGACCGTGTTATCTGGGGCTCCGGTAATGCTGTCAATGGCGAACTGATCCGGGCGAATAAAGGGCCCAATAGGTCCCTCGATATACTCAAAATAACCCTCGTTGTATTCCGGCCGCCGTGGCGGCAACATCGTGGCCGTTACGCCCTCCAGATCTTTCAACAACATGTTCCGGGCATTTCGCAGGCGATCGCCCATTTCCAATGTAGCGCGGGTCTCATTGATGGTCCGGCCCACCGCACCCAGGAGCGAAATCACTCCCAACATCATAATTATTGCTAGCGTAGTGGCGGTAAGAAGCTCCACCATCGTATAACCCCGGCGGCTGGCGGCCTCCCGAAGCTTTATTCCGCAACCTTTCATGACAAAACCTCCCATGCGGCGCTTTTTGTCAGATCTCAGCCCGCCCCAAAAACATCGTGTGTGAGCCCCCAACCGTCGATTTAAGAAATGCGCTTAGAAGTTGTTCCCGGACTACCGAGCCGGCTTCAAGGGTTTGGCTCAAGGAATAACCCGCTTCGATTGCGTCCATTTGCGTGGGGCATTGACCCGCTTTGAAACAGCATGGGCCCAGCGCGGAGTGCCGCATTTTGCAACAGGAGACCCACAAACTGCGCATCCAGCTTACATAGGGTCGAATTAGGAGCCCCAGATCAATGCTTTGCAAGTAACGACGGGTTATCCCCCCTAATTGTTGGTGCAATTTACATCCCTAATCGGAAACTCTAAGTCACCAATTGGGGCCTCCTCCGTTTATTTCGAAAATCCGTTTGTACCGAGGAATAGGCCTTAAACTCCCCTCTGTATTAAACTTTCGCCCAGAGATCGCATTTTCGGCCAACTGCGCTCCGAGACCGCGGCCCGGGTAACCGTCCCGCCATGCAACGCATTAAAATTCCGCGTTGCCCGGCGTCCTGGGAAAAGGAATCACATCACGGATGTTTCCTAAACCTGTAATGAATTGCAACGTCCGTTCCAATCCCAACCCAAACCCGGAATGTGGGACTGTTCCAAACCGACGCAAGTCTAGGTACCACCAATAATTTTCAGCCTGCAGGCCCAGCTCGGCCATCCTTTCGGCTAAAACGTCCAGTCGCTCCTCTCGCTGACTTCCCCCGATGATTTCCCCAACTTGAGGAACTAGCACATCCATCGCGCGAACTGTTCGCCCGTCGTCGTTTAGCCGCATGTAAAAGGGCTTGATCGTCCGGGGATAGTCAAACACGATGACCGGTTTTCGGAAATATTCTTCCGTCAAATAACGCTCATGCTCCGATTGAAGATCTTTGCCCCAAACGGGCGGAAATTCAAATGTTTTTGGCGCGCGGCCGAGAATTTCGATCGCCTCCGTGTACGAGAGGCGTACAAACGGCTCGTCAATGACGTTTTGCAGGTTATCAACGCATTGTGGATCAATCCTTTGCCGGAAAAACTCCATATCCTCGGGACATCGTTCCAACACTCGCCGGAAGAGGTGTTTTAAGAATCGCTCAGCTAGCTCCATATTGTCATCAAGGTGGAAGAAAGCGGCCTCCGGTTCTACCATCCAAAACTCTGCGAGATGCCGGGTCGTATTCGAATTTTCCGCGCGAAAAGTCGGACCGAAAGTGTAAACTTTTCCCAGGCCGCATGCCAGGGCCTCCGCCTCCAGCTGCCCGCTTACGGTCAGATAGGTTGGACGATCAAAGAAGTCAAGCGAGTAATCCACTGCTCCATCCCGCTTCGGCACAGCCGCCAAATTCAAGGTTGTCACCTGGAACATAGCTCCCGCCCCTTCGCAGTCGCTTGGAGTAATAATTGGGGTGTGGACGTAGAGAAAACCTTCCCCCTGGAAGAACTCGTGAATGGCCATCGAAACACAATTGCGAATACGCGCCACCGCCCCGAATGTATTGGTTCGCGGCCGAAGATGGGCGATTGTTCGCAGAAACTCGAAGGAATGGTGCTTCTTTTGTAGGGGATAAGTTTCCGGATCCGCCCATCCGTACACGACAATTTTTTTTGCCTCCACTTCTGTCGGCTGTTTGGCCCCTGGGGAGGCACGAACCACCCCTTCGACGCGGATGCTGCAGCCTGAGCTAAGATGGCGGATTTCGCTCGCATAGTTCGGAAGAGAGTGATCGGCGATGATCTGGATATTACCCAGGCACGAGCCGTCGTTGAGTTCAATAAAGCTGAAGCCGCCTTTGGAATCGCGACGGGTACGGACCCACCCTTCAAGAATCACCTCCCGACCGATGGCTTTTGGCTGCCGTGCTACCGCTACTGAAACCTTTTCCGCCATTAACCGGGTCCTCCGCACCGCTGCTATCGTTGGTTGGATCCGTCAAATTCTCCCGGCTTCCATCGAAGTTGAGGAAGGTTCTCCTGCCATCCTCCTGCAACTAGTTTGAATGAAAATCAAACTAGCTTACCGAACATACCACGCTCTGCCAGAATCGTTGCTCGCGATAAGTGATCACCCCCCGATTCTCGCGCACAAAGTTCCCTCCGAACAAGGAGTGCCGACTTATTTGAAATTCGGGAATTTTAAAAATCGGTAGCGGAAGCTATTACATTATCTTAACTGTGAACTTTCATCTTAGCTGTGAACTTTCTCGCCTCGAAAAATTTTACTGCTTGGCTGGCCAGGCGGGTTTTTTGGCCCTAGCTTCTGCGGAAGGAATGAAAACGCGGCATATCGAGAGAACTTACGAGCATTTGGTGCGGTAAGATCGGTGGGCATCACGCGGGGCCAGAAGGCAGCGCGACTTTGCCCTCAGCATTGGCGCGGGGAGAGGTCCCGTAGCAGGACCGGTGGCGATTCTCCCGCCTTGCCGTCAGGATAGGTGCGGGGGAGGTGAGGTCCTGCGCATCCTCAAGGAGCTCTATGATTGCCGTCAGGATAGGTGCGGGGTGAGGGCTCCCGGCTGCGATCACCATCCGTCGACTGCTTTCGGAGCTCTGGGTTTGCCCATTTGATCCACTTGCCACACTTTTCGGGACAAGAGCTCCATGCCGGTCAACCACCCCCCGCCGTAGCAGCACGTGTCCAGGCAGATGAGGTGGCCCAAGTCCAAAATTTCACGACTGGGTTGGGCCGTATGACCCACAACCGCGATCTTCCCGGAACAGTGGGGACGCGGCACGCGGCGCTTGAGCGATTCCCAGCAGAGAATATCAATCGGCTGGTGAGCTAATGGCACATCCGGCAAATAATTGGCGTGAACAAAAAAGAAATTGTCCGTTTCAAAGTACAGCGAACAGCGGCCGAGAAATTCAAGATGTGCGGGTGGAATTTCCGCGGGATGGGACACGCCATAGGATTCCAGGGTCTCTCTCCCACCGAAATCAAGCCAGTCCTCAAGGAGTTCATTCAACCCCCCGGCGATCTCAAGCATCATTTGGTCGTGATTTCCAAGAATAGTCACCAGTTGACATTGGTGGGCAAGCTCTTGCAAGCACTCGAGAACCCCCTTGGTATCCGGACCCCTATCGCAATAGTCGCCAAGCGTAACAATCAAGTCCTCTGCGGTGGGGGCAATTAGGGATAGGAGGCCGCGCAGGGCCTCCGCGTAGCCATGGATATCCCCGATCGCAATGAGACGACCCATATGGCTGGCGGGGTCAGATCCCCATAATCTCCGAAAAAGTGTTAAGCCCCCTCCTAAGTAACAGATTTTGTTACCCCTTCGGAATGGAACTGCGGAGACCGTTCGCAAGCGACGACGGCAGCCCCGGCTCCAGCCGAGGTCACTTCCTGCCGGAACCGATACCGCGGAAAGACCTTGGAAATCAGAGCAGTTTACCGACCAAATTTTGGCCTGCAAGCGGTACCGACGGAAAGTTCGCGGCAAGCAGAAGAAAGCGTTCTCCCGAGGTGTGGCCGCACCGGCCCGACAAATGCAAACCCTTATCGAGCAAACCAAGAGGTCTCTGCCTGGGGAAAAAGATTATCATTCCCCCGCAACCGGCCGACTTTCTGAACCGGGGTTTTTATTGCCCTGCACGATCCTGCGGTGTGTTATGCAGGAAGAAGCCAGGGACAGCTGCCGCAGCCTTTGTGGGGGGACACCGTGAGAGAAACGCGAAGCGGCCGAAATGATACAAGATGGGGAACCATGAGGCTTCGGCGTTTGAGGTAAATTGCTTAGTGGGGAATAATGCTCCCGGAGTCGTGTATAACCTCTTCAATACGGATAGCCTTGTGACCCTTAAATACCCCGGGTCGAGCCCAAAATTTAGGCACCTCCTCCACAAAAACAAGGAGCGGGTGACGTATATCCTTGCGTGTGGTGATGAGGTCACCCACGCGTAAGCCGATAAGCTCGCCGGTGGTAATTCGGCTCCGGGCCAGCTCTGCACGTAACCGCACGGTCGCGCCCCGAAGATTCCGACCAATTTGGGTCTTGGTTTCCGGAGTAGGTTCTTGGCGGGCATAGCTCACCCACGTGTTAGAAGTGAGTCGGCCGCTTATACGTTCCAAAGCATTGTAGGGAATACACAAGTTGATCATGCCCCGGATGTCCCCCAAAGCCAGCTCGAAACTAATCACCACCACTACTTCGTTGGGGGGAACAATCTGAACAAGCTGTGGATTACTCTCTACCCGCTCGATTTCGAGTTTCAGGGGAATAATGCTGCTCCAAGCCTTTTCTAGCTCCCGGATGAAAAGGTTTGTGATTCGTCGTACTAGAAGCAACTCGATTTCAGTCAGAGGTCGCCATGCGGCTATTGGGTTTTCCCGACCACCACCAAGTAAACGATCGATAAGGGGAAAAGTGATGACCGGACTTAAGTCGAGAACCACGGTACCACCAAGCGGATCCGCGTGCAAAAGATTGAAGCACGTGGGGTTCTCGAGGCTGAAAATGAATTCGCCGTATGTGAGCTGATCAACGCTCGTGAGTTTGACCTCAACCATAGAGCGAAGCAACGTAGACAAGGCAGCAGCGAAGTTGCGGGCAAACGCCTCGTGGAGCGTTTGGAGGACCCGCATCTGTTCTTTGCCGACCCGTTCCGGCCGCTTGAAATCGTAAGGTAAGATCTTCTGAGTTGGCCTGGGGCCGCGGTTGCCGGCCCCAGCTCCACTTCCTCCCGCCGCCCGACGACTCGTGCCCACAAGCCGTCTCAATTCGGATTCGCTCAGAACCTCTTCGCCCATGGCAGGCATCCTAGCTGAGATACGTTTTCACCTTTATGGTATTTGCAGCTAAAAAATGAGAAAAACCCAGAGCACTCCTCAGCCCCAGCCTTTTAAACCCCCACTTCCCTCCTTTCCCGACCCATTCCGCTCGGAAGCTTTTAGGAACCGCGGAGCAATGTCGCCGGCAAGTATTTTTCCCGGCAGCATGCGAACTTTGTTTCCAACGGAAAGTTTGACGTGGCGAACTCATCCTGTGATTTCTCCTCACGGTACGATGCCAAGGGGCACCTTCGCCCGGATGATGAGGTCGCCAACGGCCTGGCTCACAGGCTAAATCCACAGCCGGCCCAGTGCCAAGCCCGAAACGAAGAGCATGTTCTCGTTCGTCGACAAAGGGTTTATGAAATTATCGCCAAAGCAAGTAGGAGCATCAGGTTGCCAAGGCATTTAGATGCGTTCCCGCCGGTGAAGAATCCACGGTGCCCTCCACCGGGTCTATTTCGGGGAAAAGGTTGCTCGAGGTTAAGATCGCCGACCAGCTATTCCCTTACCTGTCCATCGCCGAAGACGATCCACTTATAACTTGTTAACTCCTCTAGCCCGCAGGGGCCCCGGGCGTGGAATTTGTCGGTACTGATCCCGATTTCCGCCCCCAAGCCAAACTCGTAGCCGTCATTAAATCGGGTACTTGCGTTCACCATCACGGCCGAGCTATCCACCTCGGCAACAAACCGCCGCGCCGCTTGTAAATCCCGTGTGACAATGGCCTCCGTGTGGTGAGATCCGTAATGATTGATGTGGGCAATCGCTTCCTCTAGGGAGTCTACTACTTTTACGGAAATAATGGGGCCGAGGTACTCGGTGTAATAATCCTCCTCCGTCGCCGGCTTGGCCTGCGGGAAGAGGCGTAATGTCTCCGGACATCCGCGGATTTCAATTCCCCGTTGTGCTAGTGCAGCACATACTCGTGGCAGAAGCGAGTCGGCCACCGCCCGATGAATGAGGAGAGACTCTGCGGCATTGCACACCCCCATGCGCTGGCACTTAGCGTTGACTGTGATCTTCACTGCCATGTCAGGATCGGCAGTGGCATCCAGATATACGTGGCAGTTCCCGGTAAAGTGTTTGATCACCGGCATTTTGGCCTCTTCCGTCACGCGGCGGATTAACCCCTCGCCTCCCCGCGGGATCACCACGTCGATGTACTGCGACATTTGCAGCAAATAACCGACCGCCTGTCGGTCGGCAGTAATGAGTAACTGGATCGCGTCGCGAGGAATACCCACTTGGTCGGCTGCCTCCCACAATAGGTCAACAATTTTCTGACTGGAGTGAGCAGCCTCTTTACCTCCCCGCAAGATAACCGCATTACCACTTTTCACGCATAATGCCGCTGCGTCAGCGGTAACATTAGGCCGGGACTCATAAATGAAAAAGATCACTCCCAGCGGTACTCGCACCTTTTGAACTTGGAGTCCGTTCGGACGAATTGAGCTCCAAATAACCTGTCCCACGGGATCCGGCAGCTGCGCTACTTCTTCCAGCCCGCGGGCGATAGCCTCAATCCGATTGGGATTTAATCGCAACCGATCCACTTGGGCGTCCGTCAGACCGAATTCCGGAGCTAGTCCCACGTCGCGCTCGTTGGCTTCGAGCAGTTCCTTTTCTTTGTCGCGCAGGAGTTTGGCGGCCAGGCGGAGCCAGTCGTTCTTCTGCCGACCTAAAAGGCAGGACATTTTGGCCGAAGCCGCCTTGGCGCGTCGAGCTACGTCCTCGCAATAAGCTTTCAATTCGGAGAGTGATTCGCCGACGCTCATATCCGGACCTTTTCAAGGGTTTTCCATATGCAATCAAAAACTGGCAATCCTAGAAATTGCCTATCCGTCCCGTCTCCCCTAAATTGCTTTGGTTGCGAGATCCAGGCCGTCAATCTACTTGGGGACCTTGGTTCTTAAGCTTTTATCGATTTCGACACGAGTCAAGGTTCCTTGAACCGAAGGAGCCGCCGACCTCCACGAGGCTCCCCCACACCGCGTGTCGCAACGAAAGCTGGTGACCATTCGCCTCGACATTGGCCATTGGCAGGAGAAATTGTCCGGAACCTCCCGAGATTGACTAAATAAAAGTAAGATTCACGAGATATAGTATTTTCCGATAACGGTGACCCGACCGGCAAGGTTGTAGGACTTTCTTTTGAATCCAACCAGGTCTTACTGGGAGCAAGGTTTCCGGAATCGTGCCTCTTCCGTTGTGACCTTTGCGTACCACGAGTTGCCGGTGTCTCGTGACCACCCAAACGAGTGTACCGGGATCCGTTGTGCTCTCGCGGAGCTAAAACAAGTAAACAAGTATAAGTAAAGATGAGGCAGCATGGCCTGTTGAGTTTGCCCGGGATTATCTTGGGGATGGCAGGACTGGGTCAACTCCGCTTAAACAAACCGGGAAAGATCCACCCAAGCAACCCGTGGGAAAAAGTTGCCAGCACGCGATAGCAAATTGGGTTGCCACCGTCCGAAGGCCCGACCTCAAAAACATTCCAAAAGAATCAAATCCGTCAAAACAAAATCCGTTTTGGCCAAATCTTCTCCGCACTCTAACTCCACTTAAGTTTTTTTCTCCGGTTATTTTTGTAATATCTTTGGGATTCCCCGTTTCGTAAATCCGTGCGTTGCGTGCAGTGTTCTCAAGTGTTGCTGTCCTTTGCGAATTTTCCAAGCTACTTATTTCGTTTTTTTCGCTGGTAAGGGCAGGAAATCTGTCGGAAACGCTGGCTAACTTGTCCCGGGCTGGGAGAAAGAGCGGGGCCAGTGAGCTCCCTTTTGCCAACCTATTTTTCCTAGGCCCACAAACCGAAGACTTTTAGCCCAATCTCAACAGATGCTGCCGAACGAAATTAAGGGCATGTTTTGCGCACAAGGGCTTGATAATTGCCGGATGGCCGCTCACTCCAATTCCCCGTGTGTAAGTCCCATCGGGCCCGGCCAAAGCGACGACAAGTTGGCCCGGGGCATCCGGGTGTGGTGAATCCTGGGGGAAAGGTCCCACCGCTAATCCAAAATCGGCTTGGAAAGCGTCTCGACACCGGGCAGCCAGTACCTCCACAAGCCGACTCTGCCTGAGGTCCTGTTGCGCCGCCACATCCGGCGGGAGAGAAAGGGCTGAGGCAAGGCCCTCTACACCGCCGATAATCCACCCTCCCACAAAGTAGGGGAGACGATCAGGGACTTCTCCAAGCCATGAGCCAATAAGGCCACTGGTGCCCCACTCGGCCACACACAGCCGTTTGCCGTGTTTCCGCAGGAGTCCGATTACTGCATGTTGCAGTCCGTCTTCTCCTTCCCCGAAAATAAGATCGCCCAGCGTCTTATAGATTTGCTCCACCACCGGCTCCAGGAGAGCGTGGCATTCAGCTTCCGACTGGCCTTCGGCTGCAATGCGGAGAATAATGGTGCCTTCGCTCGCGTTGATTCCCACGCGTGGGTTCTTGCCGCGCTCCAGGAGGTCTTTCACTAAGGCTTCAACCTCACTTTCCGGCCGACCAAATGTGTTAATCGTACGGTGCACAATTACCGTAGAGGCACCACTAATATCTAGGATCATTCGCTCCACTGTCGTCTGCCACATTTCCCGCATTTCTGCGGGGACACCGGGCAGGCAAAAAATGTAGGCTGGGGCCTTATTTGGTCGAGGGACTTCCACAAAGATTCCGGGTGCCGTGCCCCGTGGATTCGGGATGGGCCGCGACCCTTCGGGGAAGAGTGCCTGCTTTCGGTGCGCTTCGGTAAATGGGCGGTTTCTTCGCGCGAAAAGTGCTTGAAGGTGCTTTATCGTCGCCGGGTCCTCCCGCAAGGGCTTTCCAATAGCCTCGGCCACTGCTTCGCGTGTGAGATCATCTTGGGTAGGTCCCAGCCCCCCGGTAGTTATGATCACATCGGCCCGTTCCAGAGCTATTCGCACCACGTCTGCGATCGATACCAGCTCATCCCCCACCGCAGTGTGGTACAGAACCCGTATGCCCAGAAGTTGGAGCCGGATGCTTAACCACTGCGAATTCGTATCTAAGATTTGCCCGGTGACAATTTCGTCACCCGTGACGATCACTTCTGCGTTCATCGGTTGCTATCCTTTAATTTCCACAGTTTTGGGCGGGCCAAAGTTCCCCTGTGAGCAAGGCCGGTAATTCCCCACGGTAACACGCCCGTGACAGGCCAGCTGTTTCGGTTGCACGCGATGTTTACCCTGGGAAGAGATGGGCCATGCTTGTCCGCTAGTGGGCACGTGATTCGGCTCACCTTGCGCCGCGGTCAATCGCTGAATATCTTATCCGGGCCAAGTTACGAAAGGCAAAGGGTTTCTTCGCCTGAGTTCTCAGTCGAAAACTTTTATCGCAAAACTGCAGGTTTGGTATCTATTAAAAACTCCAAGGTTGGGTTCGGGACACAGTTCCTCTCGATCTTGCAAGTAGGTCCATTTTTGCCATCTAGTAGCACTGCAGTCCCCTCTTGCGTAGGTTAAACGCCGTCAACAGCCGTTGACGGTTTTCCTCGCTCCTGCAGTCCCATCTCGCGTAAATTCAACGGGGAACCCGTATCGCGTCATCCCACTCTTACCCTTCGCTCTCCTCTCGAGTAGGGCGAACCGTTTGAAGAGCCGTATTCTGACTGGAGTTTTTAGTGCATTACCCTCCTGCGTTAGATAAACGATGTGAACGAATTGGCTGAGTGGCTCTAGGGCATTGATTCCCCTCTCCCACAGGGCAAAGCTCGCCGAAGCGGTGGATTGTGCCGCATCGTTGCTTCGTCCCCTCTTGCATAAGGTAAACTGTGTGACCATCTGCCGGATGAGGGCCGTGATTCTTCATTCCCTCTCACATAGGGTAAACACCCTATGACGGCGGCTACGGTGATTCTCCTGCCTTCATTCCTCTCGCGAATAGGGTAAATGCTGAGTGTTGGTTAAAACGCCAGCGCCGAGGACCTCATTCCCCGCGCGCATAGAATAAACCCCGTCTGAAACGCAACTACCGATAATTCTCAGGGGAGAAAATTTTCGAGCTGTTGATGGGCCTAAATTTTTCTTGCTCGATCGTCGGAGGGCTCCGCTGGATATCGGCGGGGAGAGATTGGTCGGTTGCTCTCTCCGCGTTATGTGAGAAGTCAGAAACATCGCGCAGGCTAGTGAGTGTGGCCTCTGCGAGGCCGGCCGTCCGGCTGACCCCCGGTTCCCTCCGGCCCGGGTTCCTTAGCTTCTCCCGAGATGAGTTGCTGGGATGAAATTCGCGTTATTTGTGGTCGAAATAGGCGGGAGCGGTTAAACTTCGCGACTGGCGGAAAGGATATAGGATGACCGTCACACCCGTTCGTGCACAGATCAGAAAAACTGGTGGCGCGGCCACTGAGGGAAAAAAGAAAGGCGGCCCGGAAGCAGGTTTTCCAAACAGGAGGGAAGACAAGCAACCTCTTGTCACAGAGAAAGTATCCCCGCACGGCCCCACGCCGTGGGCTCATTTACGACAATCGGTCCTTAACGCGTGACTTCCTGCGTCAGGCACCCCACCAAAGTTTGCGGTGGGACGGGGATCTTGAGTGCCGGAGCTAACTCGCGGAACTGTTCGTCCACGCTGCGAAGAAGCTCTTCGGCTGGGGGGAGGCCAATCCCTTGGCCGGCTGCATAGGCTTCGAGGAATTGCTCCCGCTCATACCACGCATCATCACCGAAACTTGGCAAAACGGCCGAAAGTGCGACCGAATACCCCGCTGGTTCTGCCTCCGGGCACGCAGCCAGCTGATCGAATTCGGTGTGCATTTCGATGAGCGAAGCGCAGTTGTCTGGCAGATTCCACCGTCGCGCGAGCATACCGCCTGCCTGAGCATGTGTCCAACCGAATGTGGACGCCTCCAGTTGGGACATCGAGCAGGCCTCGGCCCGCCGTTGCTCGAAAAGGACCGAATATCGCAGCGGTAATTGTTTAGCAAGGATGGGCAGGGCCATGTCCTGGAGCAAGGCCGCTACGAACACCGCTTCGGCGTCCGCTGCTCGCAATTTCCGAGCGACCTGGCGGGCGAACAACGCCCGACGAAAAGAGTCCTGCCGCAAGGTTTGAAGCTCAAAGGGGCCACAACGAGGGTTGGGGAGGAGGGAAAACACGGCCCCCCACAGGACAAAGTTCTTGATCGTTCTCACTCCCACCAAAGTCACTGCTAAGCGCAAACTGGAGATTTCCTGGCAGAAGCCAAAAAACGACGAGTTGACAAACCGTAAGACTTGGGCCGCAAGTCCTAGGTCTGCCTCAATCGCCAGGGCATATTCCGAGGGACCTGCCGAGGGGTCCTTCGAAAGCTCTAAGATCTTCAGGGCGCTTTGTGGTAGTGCCGGGATTTGGCATCCCCGCAATACTTGTTCTAACGAGGTAAGCTTCGAGGTTTTCGGCGGGCCCATCATGCTACCTCCTCGATGTGTGGCTTTTCCCCACGCTTACTACCCCGCATTACTCGCGGAACATGAGGCCGAACGAACATCCTTGGAGAGCCTAGGTTTAACGCTCACTGTTCCTGGACCGGCAGCCCTTTTGTTTACGATGATTACGGAAAATTTAGTCCGGCCTAGTGGGCGAAAATCGCGTTATTTCTAGAGGCTTCTAGTCAAGGCTAGCATAAAAGTGCGCAACTTGGTGGGTTCGGTTTCTCTCGTGAGGAAGTAATGGCCCTTGGGCGATTCCGCGGGCCTAGCGCAAGCCACAAATTCGGCATAGGTCGCAGTAAGGCTTGAAAAATCGTCGTGCCGCATGTGGTACCGCGGCAACTAAGCCCGCAGTCTGAAATTCACGGTTTCAAGCGACTTGAACGGGTATTATCCCAAACTGAAGGCTCTGGGAGGAAGGTCTCATACACGTACTCTAACCGATAAGTTCCCTAAATTGGCTGGCTTTAAAGCCACCTGACTCCGGTCTGAGAGTCCAGAATAGGCAGAAGCTTTCATACTGGTCAAAAAGCACCAGTATTATAGTGCCAACGTTCCCATACGCTTAGAGCAGGTCAAAGCCAGTGGAAACTCAGGGCTGCCTGAGAACTCCGCCCGCTCAACCGATTCCAAAGCACGTAATGCGGGAGAGCGAGATTACGTTTACGATGGACATCATTTTCGTTTGTGCGCGATAGCCACCACTCCCTGATAACTCGGAGATGAAGCAGGCACACCGCGTTGTCCTCGAGTGTTATCCAGCGTCTCCAGCGGCGATTGTCTCCTGCTGGGCAAGCCATAGTTCAAGCTGCGCGGGCAGATCTGTTCGGGAAGCCGTTCCTGTAGTTGCCAGCTGCTGAGCGGTGATGGATGCCACAAGGGTGCCTACCAGGGCTGCTTCCGGAAGGGTGGCCCCTACGGCCAGCGCAAGAACTGCTCCTGCGGTCACACTATCCCCGGCCCCGGTAGGATCCACCGGACCTTCAAGGCGAACTGCAGGGATCCAGGTCAACTCCGGATCGGTCACAATCATTCCCTGGTCTCCGCAAGTCACGACAACCGGCGCATCATTCTGTCGACGAAGTTCGGTGATCATCTGAAGATACTTGTCCCACAATCCCCGAGCTAACTCCGGTGGTTCCTCGATGCCAAAGGCCTCCCGATAGTTCGGCTTGATGATTAGCCGCCGGAAGAGGCGGATAAAGCGGCGGCTATCTGCCCAGAAGATCGTTCTCGGGTATGCCACGGCCAAATCGGCCAGTGCTTGTCGTACTCGGGGGGTAATCACGCCATGGAACGATTCTTCGATTTGGTCGGCCACAACCACCGCATGGACGCCCTTTTCTGCGACCTCTTCGAGGCAAGCCACAATCTTGGCCTCTAGCTCGCACGGAATAGGCATGCGGTTTTTAATATCGTACCGGGGATGCTCTCCCCGGAGGGACAGGTCGGTGATGTTGCGAGGTTTGAGGTATGTAGGTGTTCGAAGGCCATTTGCCTGAAAAAGTTGCTCTAATGGGCACCCGCGGCGGCGGAGGTTTTGGATGAGCTCGTAGCCTTCGCCATCGTCTCCCACGAAGCCTATGGGGATGACCTCTCCAGCATCTAAGGCGACGAGGTTGTTGACTACTGTTCCCGCTGCCCCTGGGCTACTGCGGACACCTACGACCTGATGGGCTGGCAGCCCCGTTTCCAAACTCCGCTCTTCCAAAGCTGGGTCAACATCGAAGTACCTGTCCAAAAAGAAGTCCCCCACGACGGCCACACGAACATTTGGGAATCTCGCGATTAGCTCGGCCAGCCGCTCCGGTGTGAACCCATGCAGTCGTTTCATCTTGCTTTCATTGTGCCCATAATCTGGTGGTATAGCGCCGGTATAGTATCCCGATGTTGTCCGCGAATGTAATAGCTTTGACCACCGTCCCGGATGGTCCGTACAAGGATTGTTTTAAAGGGACGGAAGTAGTAGCGGGCATCGTCCTTGGGAGCTTCTGTCGACAAATCCTCCCCAAGCTCGACAATGTCAAATACAGCGGTGGTAAAGCGAGCGATCTGCTTCCCTTGCCGATGGGCTACATTTCGCGCCATGGCCAGTGCCTTTAAGTACACTTCGGGCCCGGCCACAGCACTACCAATGGAGCAGAAAACACCTCCTTCAAGGCCACTTACCGAGTGAGTCAAGATGAGAAAATCCCGATAGCTTGCCAGGCCGGTAGCGGCAGCGTCGAAATTCGGATGCTCATGGATAATGTCCTGCCCAATGGATACATGAACGGTGACGGGAACTCTAAGACGGTAGCCGGCTGCTAGGACACTGGTGTGGCGAAAAGGAAAACCTTCACTTTCAATCATTCGCCCGACGGCTTCGCCGAAACCTAGCCCTTCACGTGCTCCAGCTGCTACCGCCTCGTTGATTCGACCGGTTTCCTGCCACAACCCAAATTGCCCTAAGGAGATGTAACGCGCAACACTCTCACAGGTTTTGCCTATAAGGGCTAATTCAAAGTCATGGATGGCCCCTGCACCATTGAGAGCCAGATGGGTCACAATTCCCCGTTGCATCAAATCGATAAGTAAGGGGCTACATCCCTGCCGAAGCACGTGGGCCCCGCAGAAAAAAATCACACTTGCCCCCTGACGGCGGGCATCCACAATGGCCAAGGCCAGCGCGGGCAAATGCGGATGGCAAAAGTTTCCCGAAGCGGTGTCCGGATAGATAAAGCACCCCCGGTCTACCTCGTGCTCCCGCGCTGCTAAGGGAAGGAGCCGAACTTTTCCCACATCAAATTGGGGAAAAGGCATCACGTTTTCATCCTTACGTCCGAAAAACCGCCCGGCTTAGTCGCCTTGAAAAGCGTGGCGACTCTCAAGAAAACCGGTATTGGCACGGGGCTTGTGCCTTCTCTTAGACTGTCAACGACCCTGTTGGTCTCAACCCCCCAGGCTGCTCGACGCTGGGATTTTGCCCGCTGGCATGCATTGCCGCAGCCTTGCGGAGAGAGTCTCCGGGGCAATTTGAGAATGAGGACGCCAGTTTTATGTTGCCGGTTCTTGAGGGGGTTCGGGCTTCTCTGGCACCTGGGAGATAGCAGGCTCCGTGGAGACCATTTCTGACGAAGGAGGCGCAGCGGAAGGCTCCACCTCGGCCGGGGAGGCACCCCCCATCTTACCCACGACAGATTCCACCTGATCTCCGTAGGGCTCCTCTACTTCCCTCATCTCAGGCTCGTTCCCGGAAGCGGCCTCGTCGGACGACTCGGTTGCAGTCTGACTTTCTCCAGCAGGTCTAGCCTCCTCCGCAGCGGTGGGCTGCCGTCCGCGCCGTGGAGCCCGGTGTCCGCCCTTGCGGAATTTTTTGCCTGTCCCAGCAAAGGGTCCCGTGCCACTCCCCACACCACCTCGTAGCTCCCGTTCCCGTGATTCTTCGCTGGCCGGCTGTTCTCCCTCCGGAGGCCGCTCCAGCCGCTTTTTCGACAACCCGATTCGACGCTCGTGCGGATCCACGCGGAGGACCATGACCTCAATTTCCTGACCGATCTGCACAACTTTTTCCGGGCTGTCCACCTTGTGATCGGCCAGCTCAGAGATGTGTAACAGTCCTTCCAGACCCTCTTCCAGTTGAACGAAAGCGCCAAAGTTTGTTATTTTAGTCACCACTCCCTTGACGACTGTCCCCGGCTGATATCGGCTGGGAATATCACGCTCCCACGGATCTTCCGTGCGCTGCTTTAACCCTAGGGCGATCCGTCTTTTGACGGGGTCGATCCAAAGAACCCGGCATTCAATCTCCTGCCCCTTGTGCAACACCTCGCTAGGATGCGTTATTTTTCGCGTCCATGAGATATCCGAGATGTGGAGAAGTCCGTCAACACCTTCTTCGAGCTCTATAAACGCGCCAAAGTTAGTAATGTTTCTAACGATCCCTTTAACTATAGAGCCAACTGGGTACTTCTCTTCTATGCGGTCCCACGGATTTTCCTGCGTCTGTTTAAGCCCCAGGGAGATCTCCTGCTTGTCTTTGTTAATGGACAGCACCACAACCTCGATTTCATCGCCCACCTGCAGGAGCTCGCCGGGATGATTAATGCGTTTGGTCCACGACATTTCACTTACGTGAACCAAGCCCTCGATGCCCTCCTCCAACCTTACAAAGGCCCCAAAGTTTGTGATGTTAACTACTGTGCCGCGGACACGACTCCCGATTGGGTAGCGCTCTTCGATGTTCTCCCAAGGACTTGGCGTCTTTTGTTTGAGTCCTAATGCCACTTTCTCCCGCTCGTAATCGATGTGGAGGACGACCACCTCAATTTCCTGATCGAGGGAAAGGAGCTCGCTTGGGTGGTTAATTCGGCCCCAGCTCATGTCGGTAATGTGGAGCAAGCCGTCGATCCCGCCCAAGTCAATAAAAACGCCGAAATCGGCAATGTTCTTGACGATTCCTTTTCGCCATTGGCCGACCTGGAGCTCCTTAAGCAGGAGGTTTTTCCGCTCGGTGCGTTGCTGCTCGATCAAGGCGCGGCGGCTTACGACGATGTTGCGCCGGGACTCGTCGATCTTTAACACCACGCATTGGACTACGCGGCCTAAGTATTCCCCCAAATCTGCTGGACGCCGGATATCCACCTGGCTGCCGGGCAAAAAGACATTCACACCGATATCCACGAGAAGGCCACCTTTAATCTTGCGGGAGACCAAGCCGGTCACAACGTCGCCTTCTCGCACCCGTTGCATGATTCGCGACCAAGCCTGGATCTTCTCCGCCTTGCGCTTGCTGCAAATGATGATGGCGCGCATTTCGGCGCCCGGCGTTGAGAATTCGTCAAAATCCTCGATGAGCACGTCGACTTCCTGGCCCGGTTCGGGCGGAGGCTCCGATTCGGACCATTCGCTGCGGAGTACCACTCCTTCGCATTTAAGACCAAGATCCACCAGAACCCGGTCCGGCTCCACCATTACGATCTTGCCCCGGACCAACCGATGCCGGGCGACCTCCTGTGTGGACAGATACAGTTCTTCAGGCGGGGTGTCTCCTAATGCCAGCTGGAGCTCCTGTTCCAGTTCCGCCTCCGAAGGTTCCAGTTCCCGAAGTAAATTGCGATTAACCATAAACACTCGCTCGATCGAAACCTTTACCTTGACCGTACCTTTTCCCAATGCTTATTCACGATGCCGACCCACCGCGGGTGGGCGGAGATGTTTCCGCTTGCGCTCGTCCCGACTGCCCGCGTGAGCTATCCCCCGCGGAACTTTCGTGGCCTGGTTCTCCATAGTCGGTAGGCTCTCGCACCAGATGCGCTGCGGCACAAAACAAAAAACAAATCCCTCCCGCCGGGTCAATTTATGGAGCCGCGACCGCCCTTGGAGCCATTTCTCTCGAACTTTCGACCTACCGACGGTCACTATACCAGACGATCTTAAAAGTTACAATTGACGAATGGCAGGAGACAATATGTTAGTCACGAATGTTAGTTCCGGGTTGGCGAACCGGAACCCGCTCAGAGCGTTTTCCGAAGCACTTGGCCCGGGCTACCGGATGAATGTAACACCGTTTTCATGTTAATTTCCCACGGACTTCATGGGCTCTTAAATTGTGCGATTTTTCGGTAGCGGTTGAGGACTCGTTCTTCGGGAGCTACTGGGCGCGACAGAGGCAGCTCAGCGGTATGTGGCTAAGCTTCAAGGAACAGTTTTCACGCGGTTTGAGTTCAACCGATGCAAGGTGGGCGGCCGCTGGTGGAAGCCGCAAGTCCCGAGGGACCCGGTTGGTTCAAACCGAACGAAGAAATTCCCTGTAGACTCCCATGGACGAAATTGGTTTTGAACCAAAGGGTACGGCTCCCCATATCGTGGGGGAATGGGTATGAAAGGGGAGGAGGTTTACGACCGGTTGAGGAGCTCGCCTTTAATTCTTAATTCTGATATTGCTGAGTGAAACTCTGATGACTAGGACGCTAGAAAATGGAAAAAGATGCACAAAGTTTATGGACATTATAAATTATGTTGTTCTTTGCCGGTATAGTCCTTTTGACCTTATTTGATTGTTGCGCGTGACCTTTGAAGGAAAAAAATATTGGCTGGGTGAAGCCTTGCCCACCAAGATGCCAAAAAACGGGCAAAAATTCAGGGCTCCGCATAACATGCTAAGGTCATTAAAAAATAATCAAATCGATCATTGAAATAATGTACCAAAATTTTTGCAAGGGGCTTTGATTCAATCACGTGGGCGTTTGCCAGCAAAAATCTTCCCAGGTTCTTTCATCGGATCCCGAGGGGTTGGGGACATATATCATGACAGGGAGCGAAAATAGCGGCAGTAATTGGGACAAATGGGCAGAGGAACTGGGTGTCAGTAGCTCGCAACAAGATCATCCCGCGAATTTGGGTCCAATAGGCGCTGGCGGGAGGGGAGGGGACATCAACGCCTTGGCGAAAGCCGAAGATGCTTGTGGCGGGGAGGGACAAGGTGAGGCTCGAGCGCCCGACGATGGTCCCCATGGGATGAAGGTGCAATTGGAGGTAGACGGTCAATCGGGGGCACCTGTGGCTGAAACAGGTGAAAAGCCGCGACGATTTTCTGATAAGCCGGCGATAGCATCTGGAAACCCACGCTTCGAGCAATCGCACAGGTCGGAAAAATCTCATCGTCGGGGAGGAATTGGCCCTGCCAAGTCAGGCTCGGAGTCGATTGGATCTGGGGCTCAACCACAAACGGGGTTCCCAGCGGATGACAAGTCGTCCGGTCTCAGGGAAGGGTCACAAACGGATACGGGTCGGGGGGGGACGGCTCCCGGGATTTCCGCCACCGCTCCGAAATCCGGAAAACGCAAATCCGAAAATGTAACATCACCAAAAAAGGTGGGATGGACTCCACCAAGGAAGAGAATATGGCCTGATTTTTCGGGCCGTCAGAGAAGTCAGACGGATTGGGATAGATTGGCGGTTGAGTTAGGGATCGCCTCGTCGGAGGAAAAAGATCTGGAGAGGGAACAAACTCAAAGTATCCCTGAGCAGGGGGATGTGCCTCACGAGAACTCTGCAGAGGACGGGTTAACAGATGTGGCAGATGGATCCCGTGTGGGACAGGCTCTTCAAGGAGGTTCTGTGAGGGATCCGGAGGGCGCGGAGGCACCCTCAGCGTCGGGCACGCAAGGCGAATCGCAAGAGGAGTCGCTGGGTGTTGTGACTGAGTTTGCGACCGGGCGACGCGGTGTTTTAGAAAGTGTGTGGGTCACAAAACCCCCTGCCAACGAAGCAGAGGCATCCCGGCCGGGATCGTTAAAAAGAGAAGACACTTTCGGAGACGAAGAGGTTTCGGCGCCGTCACCTACCATGATTCCCGGGGTAAGGGAAGAGGCGGGCCAAGTGATAGGCACGGTTGCTCCTGTTCCCGAGACTCTTGTCCCTCAAGAGACTGCGGGACCTGTAGTGCCTGAGTCTATCGGGGGGGCGACACCTGCAGAGATAAGGGTACCCTCATTGCCAGAGGCAGCCCATGTCGATTTTGCTCTAGGCCCTGGGCTCATCGCGAGCTCCGCTGATACGGCGACCGCAGAAACACGAGAGGATTCCGCCAAGGGTTTTTCTCGCGAGGCCTTAACTCCTTTGGTCGAGCTGGGCTCGGGGGGAATTGCCGAAAGTATCTCGGCCGACGTTGGTTCGGGGGCCTTACGCGGTGAAGTGCTTCTGTCAGCCCCTTCCTCGGAGGGGACCGAGCCCACTTCCGTTTTTTATTCGGGGCCGCCGGAAAGCGGTGTGCAGGTGGCTGTCTCGGAGGAAACGTCTTCGCCTTTGGCCCGGGAGGAGGCCTTTGAAATATCCCAGGAGTCGGGACAATCTGCTGGGGAAATTTCCCAGGAGGAGACCGCTCGGCAAGAGGGCGAGGCACTTGAGGAGGAAATCCCGCCCGCATTCCGGGCTTGGTTTGAGCTTTTTGGCGAGGAGCCACCCGAGCTCCTGAGCCGTCGTGAAGAGAAGTGGGTTCGGGAGTTATTGGGTGCGCCGTCACTTTCTGAGGAGAAGGCGGCGGAGGTTCCTCCTGCCGAATCATCGAGCCAGGCCGGCTCGCTGGAAGCTATTACTGCCCTTGCCGTTGCTCAGGACGTTTCCGAATGGGTCTCTTCGGCAGAGGTTTCTTGGGTTGGGGAAGAAGTTTCTCCGGAGCCAGGGCAGCCCCCGAAGGTTGCCAGCCGCGAGGCAGGCTCCGATATGCCCGGGGGAAAGTTGGGTGCGAAGAGCCGTCGTGGGCGTAAACGTCGACGTCGGGCGAGTGATTCTCCAAGCCGGAAGGATACGACCGTCGACGCGGACCAGGAGTCACCCGAAAAGCCTGGCGATGAAGATGCTACCGATGGAGTGGAAAAAGACGATCAGCCACACCTTATCCCCTCGGAGGCCATTCCAACTTGGGAGGAGACGGTGGGGCTTGTGATCGCCGCCAACATGGAACATCGTTCCCGGGCTCACCACAGCCACCCGACTCATCCGCGCCGGTCTCAGCGAAATTAGATCGTTATCTTCGTTCGAGGACTCGCAAGATTAGATGTCAACAGCACACGGGACCGAAGGCGACCACTGAGAACGAAAGAGCGGCCGTGTTGAGGTGCCAAAACTGAGAGGATGCTGGCCGAGCAAAAATATTTGGGTGTGGTTTGTACACGAATTGACTCGCCTCGGAAGAACCCGGGAAGTGCGCTTTTGACAAGCGACGCCACGTGTTGCTGGGGTTTTGGGTTGTGAGCTTCCCCGTTGAGCGTGAGAGGACCAAGCCTCGAGAGTGAGAAGATGAGTCCCATCCGTCGGCTGCCACCGGAAGTCGTCAACAAAATTGCTGCCGGCGAGGTAGTTGAACGGCCGGGAAGCGTGGTAAAGGAGCTTCTTGAAAACGCAATCGATGCCGGTGCCACGCGGATTGATGTGGCGTTAAGTGGCGGCGGAAGTGAGCTTATCCGCGTAGTGGACAACGGGTGCGGAATAGCCCCCCACGAGCTGGAACTGGCAGTCGCCAATCATAGCACCAGCAAGATTGCTTCTGCCGAAGACCTAATTCATATCCGCACGCTTGGGTTCCGAGGGGAGGCCCTAGCGGCGATTGCCGCTGTGAGTCGACTTACGATTCGCAGCCGAACCTCGGACGCTGTGGAGGGTGCGGAGATTTATCTGAGCGGCGGAGTTAAGGAATGGCTTCGGCCTTGTGGTTGTCCCCCAGGGACATCTGTGGAAGTTCGCGACCTTTTCTTCAACACTCCGGTACGGCGGCGCTTCCTGCGAGGAGTGACCACGGAATTGGCCCACGCCTGCGAAGCCTTCATTCGCGTGGCGTTGGCATATCCGCAACTCCATTTAACTTTGTGGCATAACGACCGGCCTGTCTTCGATTTGGTGAGGTCGTCCACGGCCCTGGAACGCATTGCCGCCCTCTTTGGCCAAGCGCTGGCGGACAGATTACTACCGGTGGAAAGCGTTGAGGGTCCTGTGCGGCTTTGGGGCTTTGTGGGTCACCCACAAGACTCGAAAACGACAAGTCGCTTTCAGTACCTTTTCATCAACGGACGATATTTTCGGGACAAAGCCTTGCAACACGCTTTGACGGAAGCTTATCGTGGTCTATTAACAGTTGGCCGCTATCCGGTGGCCTTCCTCTGGCTTGAAATGCCGCCTGAACTTGTAGATGTTAATGTTCATCCTACAAAGTTAGAGGTGCGTTTTATCGACGCAGCGCGACTATATGGCCAGCTTTTATCCACACTTCGTGCGCGATTTTTGTCCCCGGAGATCGGCGCCCGAATTTCCGGGCCGGCAAGCCCCTTTTGTATAACACAAAGCATGGCAGTTGACCACGAGGCTACCGCGGATAGCCTCCGACAACGAATTGTCGACTGGGCTCAGGGGAAGCTCGCCTCTTGGCTTTCGCCAGAAGGGCAAGGGGTAGCGCGGGAGCCATCGCATGCGGATTCTTTCTCGCACGGGTCGGCAGGAAGCTCACGGCCGGCCAGCTTCCCAGCCGCGGCCTGCTCAATAAAGCCGCTGCCGTACTCCGCGGAAGCCAAATGGGAGTCAATCGCCCAGGCAAGTGCAACCGAAATTGCCGAGAAGCTAACGTCCGATTGTTCCAAATCTGCGGCGACGGATTTGGGTTCCCCGGAGCTATTTGGGGGTACTTTTGCCCGATTGGGGGGCGAGGGGGGCCGTTTCGCCTCAAAGGCAATTCAGGTAATGGATAGCTTTCTTGTCACCGAATGTCCGGAAGGCATTTTGCTAATCGATCAGCATGCCCTCCATGAAAAGATCTTGACCGTCGAACTCCTCGACCAGTTGGCCAGAGGGAAAGTCATCGCCCAATCGCTTGTCGTTCCGGAGCCTGTGGATCTCTCCGCGGATGAGGCGGCAATCTTGTTGGAAAATCGCCAATTATTGGAAAAGCTCGGTCTCGAGATCGAGCCGTTCGGCGGGAGCACGGTCTTGGTTCAGGCGTATCCGGCTGTATTGAAGCCCGCCCATTTCGGGGAACTTCTTCGGGAAATAGCTCAGGCACTGCAGCAAACTGGCCAGTTACCGGATCGCCCAAGGCTTTTCGAGAGACTTGCAGCCTCCTTAGCGTGTAAGGCGGCGGTGAAGGCCGGGCAGCCTCTCACCCCTGAGGAAATCTCCGACCTTATTGCGCAGTCCCACCTGGTGCGCGACAGCTATTATTGCCCGCATGGCCGCCCTGCGATGCTAGTGCTCAGCAAAGAGGAGCTTGAGCGCTACTTTCGCAGAAGCTGACTGGGTAGGCCAATCAGCGGTTGTTTTCCCGAGTATAAGCCGAGGCCTTCGCCCGCGGTCGAGGACTCCGGATTGAGGGCCTCAAGTCGTTGGGGCGCTGAGGATGTTCCGACTAGATCTCCCTAGGTCGCATCAAGATCAATTTGTGCCGAGCCAGGGGACGGACTGCTGAGTTTCGGGCCGCAAGACTTTGCAAATTTCACACGACTATCGAGCCAGGTTCGACGGGCGAAAGTGAAACATAAGAGCTTGAGGCACGAAGCAAAGTGGTCTATTCGGGCGCAGCCACCACCTCAAGCCGGGATACCACCTGCCAAATTCCCGGCTCAAGAAGTAGGACTCGCACGGCCAGATCGACCGGTGCTTGTGAAGAAATCTTACCCTCTAGAAAGGCAGTTTCTCCCCGAATGAGGACACGAATCGGCGCCAATTGATGGGGTCCGAGAATTCTCGAAAGTCTTTCGGCAAGATAAGCTTCCCACGCGGGCCCAGCTAAGACGCGGCGTCTGTCGCTAAGCTCTTGATAATGCCTCAGTTCCTCCCGCCAATCGGTTGGCAGCAGGCTTCGACGCGAACGGGTTGCATTGTCGAGGAAGGCCCCTTCGCGTTGAGAAGGCGCCCTGGTGCTATTAATCCACCTGGTTGGCGGTGGGAGATCAGTTCCCTGATTCATTTCCCAGGGCGCGACAGATAACCCCGGTTGGGCTTCGCCTGTGCCACCCTCCGGAATTCCATCCATAACCGCTGACGCTTCACTCGTGGTCTGATTTTCCGCACCCTCACCTGTGCCGAACACCTCCGGGGTCATGCCCTCCCCTGGGGGAAACGGGGTCGGCTGAGGGGTGGGAAATATCGAATTAGGGAGGGCGACAACTCCCTCCCCCGAGGGAAGCTCCGGGGTAGATCGGAAAAAATTCCCTTCTGGTGTCAACCATTCTCGATAGCGAAATTCTCGAGCTTCCCGCGCAGTTTCGGAACGGGAATATGCCCCGGAGCCGGGAGGCCTGATCCCCTGAAATACCCCATCAGGGGTACGTTCGATGCTCTGACTAAACCGCGGCTGGGGAGGGCGGATTGGCTGTCCCAAAACTCTCTCCCCAAACATCCCATAGGTACGTCCGTAACGAGGATTCTGCCCTTTAGCGCTTTGCGGGCAGCTCATCAGGACAAGGCCGACCATGACAGCACTGAGCGCCGTAAGTTTCCGGTGCCTCCGTTGAGCGGAAATCCGCCAATAGTGACAGAGCGAATGGCCGGACACTTCTTAAGCCCTCACAGATTAGCGCAGGTTTGGGCAGGACCTTGACCCCAACTTATTGGGGGTGCATTTCCGGAGAGGATTCTCGTCAAACCTCAAGGTCCTGGGCCTTATCAGCACAGGGGCACCGGTCGAGCTTTCACCAGTCACTTCCTCTACCCATGTGCCGACTGTCGATGACGCCAGGTCTGCACCATGTACCCCTTCCATCCTTAACAGTGTTTGATGGCGCTTGCGAAAAAATTTTCTAGGTCGCAATCGCCTTCAGGCAACCCCTATCGGCTTTCCAGACGCAAAATACTTAGCGGTCAGAGACCTAAGAAGCAGTAAAAAATTACGTGAAATTATGCTGGAGGGAATAAGTAAGCATTAAAACGGTGAAACAGCTGCGTACCCACACGAATTGGAATCCCTAGGAAGTCATGACACCGGAATCGTGGGGCCGATTTCCGGGGAAATCACGTTCCCAGACTCCTGGCTTCCATACATATCAGCGTGGGGGTCAGCCATCAACAAATTGGTCGATCAAATATCACTATTATAGTGAATATTAAACTGACTTTTGCAGTTAAGATTGGCTCCGCCACTGACCCTGAAGGTATTCCTCCAAAACTCCCCAGTTGCGATAAACGTCCAAATAACCCGCGGTAAGAGCCCGAACTTTATCCAAAATCGCCTGCTTCTCAGACTGGGGAGCCTTAAGAAACCGACGATAAAGTTGTTTTAACTTTTCCCGACGATGACGCCGTCGCCTCAGCTCCTTTTTTCTCTCGCAAATTCCCACGGATCACCCCTCCTTACCACACAAAAATTATAATCTTAGTGAGTTCACGAGTTCTTGTCGTTTTAGTTCTCAACCCTGCATTGCTAGCATCAAACTGGGGAATAATCCGTCGAGTCCTCTCACTCTGCGATTATAAACCTTAATCAGCGGAAGTGAGAACCCCTTTCGGTAGCATTTCCTGGGAGGCAGTGAGGAGGAGCCGGTCCTAAGAGCAGCAACAGAGGGGGTTTGTAAGCTCCGTCCACTAGATTTTTCAAGCCGGGAGTACCTATCAGTCCTTCTCCCCTACCGCCTCACGGGCGAAAGGAGGTGTTGCTTGAGAGAGGTTGGAGCCTCGGCCTAACCGGTTCGGGTAAAAACAGCCCGAAAATCGCGGCGGTCAACCAGCCTGGCAAAAACCAGGGGAGGTGAAGGGAGATTCCCTCCCCGCAAAAAATCCCGGGGGTCCCCAGGCAGGAGTCACCTCAAAGAAATGTTTCAATGAGCAGACTCACCCCAAAAATGTTTCCGATAAATGGCGATAATTGGTTTTTAGGAGCAACGTTCCACCTAAGTTACTTGCGAAAAACTCTTGGAATTTAGCACTCGAAATCTCTTGTGAATATTTCGCCCAGTTGTTTGCATGGCCTTAAAGCGGCCCCTGATACCCGCCTGGGTTCCGACCGCCTCAATTTCCCTATCAATGCTGAAACCTTCTACCGCTATTGATGTTGAAACTTTTTCTATCGTTATCGATGTTGAAACATTCTATCGGTTTTGAATTAAAGGATCCGAACGATTTGCCATCTCGGCGGCGCGCCGGATTTGCTCTCTCCGGAATTCCTCGATCATCAGTTTTGTGCGGTTAAGATCCTCAAAGTCGAGGAACAAATATTCGTCCCCATCGAAGACCTTAACAGCCATGGCAGCCACCCGCCAGCCACCCTGCTCTTTTCGCACCATCCAAATAGCCTCGTCGGACTGAGGCCGGCCGTTCTCGTTAATATCTGTCCAAACGGCTTTCACGCGGGCGCTTACCGCATCAAGGAACTGCACTTCTCCAACTTCGAATTCTGCCGTGTCACTTCCTCGCGGGGCAAAGTGCTCCCCTAACGCAGTGGCTTCCTCTCTGGCTTTTGCAGTGTACAGTTGTAAGATTTGCCTGTCATCCCCTTGACGAATCGCTTCCAAGAATGCCGCTACACAACTTTGCGGATCGGCCGTCAATTCCTCGATGGTTGGTTTGGCGATTTGGGTCGCCTGATTTGTCGCGGGCGAGGACGACTTCTCGGTCGGCGAATGGGACTGGTTTGAGGCGGCCGCCTCTTTTCTTTCCGGAATCCCGGAAGACCTACCACAGCCACCCGCAGTGAGGGAAATTACGCTTGACATCAAACATATGAATGTCAAGAGCCAACCCGCCTTTCTTGTGGCCATCACCGTTCCATCCTCCCTTAAATTGAGCCTGTTCACCTAGGCGGAATCTGGTTGCGAATTCCCGAGACGACTTCCCCCTTACCCGAATGGCTTTGTGAGTTCGTCCCTGCCATCCCCTTGTGTCGCGGCACCTGTTTCCTGGTTGGTCGCTCAGGCAAAGGTTTGCCGCCGTGCTGTTTCGGCCCGGGTGAGTGGGAGTGACTCATCACTCTCCGAAGCCTCCTGGTAAGGCGGACCAATCGTCGGGCGAGGCCCGGTAGTGTCGCGTAGGGCGCCCAAGAGATAGTCCGCCTCGCACAAACCCCCAGCGCTCTGGGGTTGCCTAGCGCCCCTGTCCCGGTAGCATCGCGCTTTAGCATCGGGAAAGTGCCGGCGGTGCGAAGTCTCCCCAAAGGCCCTGAATCGCGTCAAGGTCGAACCTGCTTAACACGGCTGTCCGAAGCTATTTTGGCCCGATAGTCGGCTGTTTGGCGGGGAAAGGTTTGCCGGGGTGGGTTTCGATCGGCATCTCTGGGCTAGCGATCGATCAGCTGGCGTGTGTGGGCCATGGCCGGTATTCTTGGGGATTCTTGAGCCCAAAAGAGGGGCTTAGGGGGACCATGCTCTCACCTCCCCTTTTGGACTCGAGAGCGTTTCTTTGGGAACAGTCAGGGGAAAAGCAATCATCCCTTCGAAAAGACCGCACTTGCTACCGTCTGAGTCAAATCGAGTCCCCTCGAGTCCCGACTTAACGCTCAACGGAGATTGGAATGGGCAAAGTCAAGGCCGTCTCTTGATAAGGAAGACCAGGTCAGAGAGCCGGTGCGGTCTCGCTGAAGGAGTCAATCGCTTGTAGGAGGTTATCGCTTAAGGGGCTTCATAATGGACCAAGGGGTTACATTATGAGGGTGCTAGCTTTCTTAGTGGTTCACCTGTAGGAAGGGGTGAGAGACTTGAAAAAGCCAGAGTCAGCACAGACAGGACTGGGTTGGCCCATGTTCGGAAGAGCCCCGGCCTGGCAAGTGGGTGACGACCGGTTGAGCCCTCTCCTAGCGAATTGCGGCAGCGCCAGTCGGCCTGGATGGTTCTTGCGCAAGCGCAAGCTGTGACGCACATGGTCACAATCGATACCGAGAGTAAAATAGCATCGCCCTCTGCCCGATCGCATAGCACCTTTGGCGGGGCGATCCCATGAGACCTAATAAGGTGAGTCCCCGGAAATTACTTAAAAGTTTCGCATAGGAGCCACGTCCACTTGGACTCGTGCAAGCCAGTCGCAAAGGAAAGGCCGGCTTGGTGGGAGAGTCGGTTCTTACGCGCCGCGAGGCGCGAACCGGTAGATCGGCTTCCCGTTTGGCTTATGCGTCAGGCGGGACGGTTTATGCCGGAGTATCGGGAGATACGTGGGGACGGGGATTTTTTAAACTTCTGCCGGGATCCTCGCCGGTGTGCACGCGTGATGGAGATCGCTGTACGACAACTCGGCGTGGATGCCGCGATTGTTTTCTCAGATCTTCTTGTAATTCTTGAGCCGTTAGGCCTCCACGTGCGGTACTCAGGAGGGGGTCCGCAAATTACCAACCCGATACGTGAGCCGGATGACGTTCGGCGCTTGCGGCCACTAGAGAGCATTCAGCCCCTGGAGTTTGTATTGGAAGCGATCTGGGAGACATATCGGCTGTTGCCCGCCGAGATTCCGCTGATTGGGTTTGCCGGCGCTCCCTTCACTTTGGCAAGCTATGCGATTGAGGGGGGAAGTGACGGGAAATCGTTTCTTCGCACGAAAAGCTTCATGTACCGATTTGAGGAGGCGTGGTTTGATTTGCTGGAGCTGTTGGCGCGTGCGGTAGGGCGATTCCTCAGTGCGCAGATCGAGGCGGGTGTGGCGGCAGTGCAAATCTTTGATACGTGGGCGGGTTGCCTCAGCCCCAGCGATTACGAGCAATTTGTACTGCCACAAATGCGGAAATGTTTCGCATCCCTGCCCGCCGATTTTCCGGTCATTCACTTCGCCACGGGTAACCCCGCACTTCTCCCGTTGATGGACGAGGCTGGAGGAACCGTGCTCGGCGTGGATTGGCGGATCCGCCTTGACGAAGCCTTTCGTGTCGTTGGTGCCCGGAAGGCAATTCAAGGAAATTTGGACCCGGCGGTCCTACTGGCACCCAAAGCGATGATCGAAAAGGCCGTTCGGCAGTTACTGCACCAATGGAATGGTCGACCCGGGTACATCTTTAACTTGGGTCACGGGGTGTTACCCCAGACGCCCGTGGAGCATGTAAAATATCTAGTTGACTTGGTCCACGAAGAAAGTGCTCGGATCTTAGATCGGCATTGATGTACCCGCACGGATTACTATCCCAAGGGAAAGCAAGTGGATGGTTCGGAAACTTGCTTGATTTTCCCAGCAAACTTCCGAAAAGAGCTTTAGAAGTTCTCCTGAAGGAATGTGTCAGCTGGAAAGGGTAAACGGCAATAAGAAATACGACGCTTCTCCGATGTCGGGTGTGGAAGAACCAACGATTGCGGCGAGCCAGGCGGTTGAATTAAAAGTCGACGCAAGCGGGCAAAACTCCTTTCCTTGCAAGGCGATCGCGACTGAGGCCACACGGAAGGAAGCACATCTGGTTCAGCTCGGTTGAGGATTGGGTCCATGGTGAAGGTCCTGAAAGACCAACAAGTCACAATCATCGATGTCGGCGGTAAGTATGAGGCCCTTCATGAGGCGCTTTTGCAAGACCTCGCCGAGCAACTCCTCCACGAAGCGGAGAAGGCAGACCCCCCGTGGCTCCTTGTGGACCTTACGGGGGTCAATTATATAGGCTCCAACTTTTTGGAAATTCTCGTCCGCGGGTGGAAACGGGTGAAGCAGCGCGCTGGGTTAATGGCCCTTTGTGGGGTGGGAAGTTTCTGCGCTGATATCCTTCGAATCACCCGGCTCAATACCCTATGGACCATTTACCCCACTCGAGAGGAAGGCGTCAGGGCGATGATGGCACAAGCCGGGGAGCTAAAACCCGGGGAATAATTCGGGGTGTCGTCTCACCTGTAAATGAGCATTTGTCAAACGCCAGGAGCAAGGTATCTTCAAAGTCTCTTTTACAGCTCATTTTCACCGTTTAAGATTTCCTCTTAGGCTTGTCTACTCATCAACAGCTTGCAGCGATTGTTCTTCGCAAATGCAGTGCACGAACGTCGGATTGTCACAAGGCGATGTTTCTTCCGCACGGAAGATATCGTAAAATTCCGCCAAGTAGTTTATCAACAACTCTCATGAGGCTGAACATGATCCAGGACATTCCCCAAAGTTGTTTGGTGTCTTCCCAGGTGGCGAACTTGTGGGGGGGCGTGGGCGAGGAGTTGACTTCCGAGATTTTCTGCTAGCACCACTTTGATGCAGGAAGAAACGTGGGACGATTGCACATTCAGTGGGTAATTGCCAATTCAGTTGATAGTTTCCGGGTAGATAACAAATTCCACGCGGCGATTGATGCGTCTGCCGGAGTCTGTGTTGTTGGGAGCCAAGGGATGATGTTGTGCATGGCCGACGAGGAAGAGTTGCTCTGCTTTCAGGATCCGTTGCTGAAGAAGCGTTTCGTACACAGCAATGGCCCAAGCAGTCGAAAGATGCATCGAGTTGCGCCACAAGTGGGTTTGCGGGGAATCGGGGTCGACATGTCCCTCGATGGCGATGCGTTGCCGCGGATACAGCCGGGCAATTTCGCTTGCTACCTGGGCAAGCACACTAAGGCCATCGGGGCGCACTACGGCGGACTCGCCCTCAAAGAGACGATCTGCCGGAATAGCGATGCGGATCACATCTCCGTCCCGCCTTACCCGGAGGTCTGAATCGGTAAATTGAGGCAGAGTTCGGAGCAGGCTGCTATTGGGGGTAAATGTAATGGGTTGACGGTGGAGGGATGCCGTAAGGGCCTGCGATTTCTGTTCTGCCGCTTCCTTTTCCTGTTGAACTCGAGCCAATTGGGAAGTGACGCTGGCTAACTGCTCGCGGACAAGTGCAAGCTGCTGCTCTAATACCTCGGCCCGTTGCTGGCTTTGGGCCAATAGCGATTGTAGTCGCCGATTGTCCTGGTCAAGCGCGGCGATGCGAGTTTGCAATTCCTGATTTTGCCGGCCCAAAGCCACTTGCTGCTGCTGAGCTTGCTCCAGCTGGCCTTTCACAATTAGAGGATTTCCCGCGCAGCCCAATAGATTGAGCAGCATGAGGAGCAGAACTGATGGGCAGGGTTTCGGCATGCCTCATTCCCCTCGATTGTCAAACCCTGCATGCCCCGTGGGGAAACGGTATCCTTGGCAAACTAGTGACATTTTCCGCGTCTTTACAAAAAGTCGATACCCCCTGGTGTATGGGGGAGTATTGTGAGTTGAGCAGACTAGCTTTGAATGTTTTTCCTGCGACGGTCGATTTTCGTCAGCCCGGCACGGCTGCATCTGGCTCGATTTAGCCACGATGGAATCAAGCTCCATCGAATCGAGTGTTTAGTACGCCCTGGCGTCAGAAGAAAAACCCTGGCGGGGACCGGTCTTGGTATCGATGAGCAGGCACTCAAGTGATTTTCAATCGTAACGAGAAAGACTCCGCCACCACCCGAGCACCGAGTTCCGCAAGAATTTGCGCCCCCGCCATGCCCGGGGAAGCTTCGCACGGGAACTTCTGCTGTAATTCTTGCGGCCCCATCAACTCCCTCCGCCGCTGAGCATTCGAGGCTCCTTGACGAATGTCGCAGGCGGCCTTGTGGGGGCCAACTGCTCGAAAACACCCCCCATGACCACCCACCGGCTAATACCCCTCTAATGAGGGGTTTACCAGTTGGCGAAAAAGTGCGGTATTCGACTCCCGGGCGAGTAAGAGGTCGAATCTTATGGAAAGATCTGGCTCCTCACCAAGGTCACTTTTTTGTTCCTACGCACCGCTTCCGCAGTTTTCAGTAATGCATTCTGCTGGGAACAGTTCTTCGACCCCCTAAGGAGGAGAAGAGGGGTTTTGGACCCAGAAGTATTAGATTGTAGGGAAAAAAGTGGGCGGGCCCTCCGGCCGGAGGCGCGGATTGTACTCAGTTTCCGAGAGCCTTCTACGGCGGGGTTAATGTAGGGTGTGATGAGCTCAAGCCTGCTTCCCCCGTGGAACTCCTGGCGAAACCACACCCTCGCCTGGAACATCCTTCCACGCGGAAATCAACCAGTTTGCCTTGCCGGACTGATTGCCACATATTGTTGGGGCACCGCCCACGACACACGACAGCGTTAAAGTCTAGGTATCTCTCACTGATGTGTCGGCAATCGGATTTAAAATGCGCCGTCATTGTGATTTCGCCTGCGCCATCATTTTGATTTTAAATGCGCCGTCATTGTGATTAATAAGCTCTCACGGGCTTTGCGACACTAAGAGGTGCAGTGCCCATGTTCCCTCATCATTGCAGTCACCTTGCAGCGCACCGGGAGTTTGCCTCTCTAAGTTTCTGTGCAGCCCAAAATGAAGAGCCGCACTGGCATTAAAAAGCTAATCTGG
Organism: uncultured Thermoguttaceae bacterium; assembly: GCA_938084835.1. Taxonomy (GTDB): domain Bacteria; phylum Planctomycetota; class Planctomycetia; order Pirellulales; family Thermoguttaceae; genus DTLM01. Next base: position 213,881 of record CALKER010000012.1, on the reverse strand, counting down.
GAACAAATCGCCTTTCGCAGGTCAGGCTTTCCCGGTTTTTCGCAGATTTTGTAAAGTTGGCTCCCGGCCGACGATGACGTCGCACGAAGTCTCGCGCCAACCATTTGAATTCGCCTTCGCCCCGGTTCGGATGAGCCCAAATCCCTCGAACGAGCTACGAAACTCCTAGCGTATCAAATTATGGCACGGTTATTGCAGAAGCACGCAGTGCCGGCCGGCAGGCTTTAACCAACACACCTTCGACAGATCCGTGAGGGGCCAAAACTGAAAGTTCGTGGAACGTCGGAAATCAACCAACACTTGACAGAGGGGAGGGCTGAGTCATGAGAACGGGACTAACCTTTTTGGCGCTATTCCTGGCGTTTTCCATTATTGCCTCAAACGTGCAAGCACAGACCTTGCGGTTGGACGACCGGGACAGGGCGGGCATTTTCCTGACTTCCGGTCGCGAGTCGCGGGGTGATCGGAATTGTCCACCTCGCTCCTGGCCTGGCCATGGTTACAAACCTCCCTATCACCATCCGCCGGTGTTCGGTTATCACCCGTGGCATCCGCCGGTGGTTATTGTACCCTTCCCCGGGCATCCCCCTGTGGTGATGCAGCCTCGGCCGGGGTATGGTGTAATCTACCCCTATTCAGGTAGTCACATTTACTACCGTGGCCGGAACTTCGGCCTCTGGATTGACTTCTGAAAGAAAAAACAAACTTGTGACCTGACCGAGAGTGGGCGCAAGCAGGATGACACCCTGGGCTCAAAATTAGCCTTCCGCAGGGAGTTTCGGAACGGTGCTTTGGCTTCAGGCGGGTCGGACGCGGGTTTTTGGGCAACAGTTCCTTAGCTCGCGTCCGCTTGTTTTTTTGAAACCAACCCGAGATTTTCTCAGATTTGTGCGTGGGGCTTTTCAGGTGCCATTTTGTTAGTAGGCCTCGCCTCAAGGGATTTCTTGACCTTATATAAGGCTTTTTTTCTTACTAAAGCTGGCTATGAGTCTTGAGCTAAGGCTCCCCCCTGGGACAGGCCAGATAGCTTTTGCAGCCAAGAATGATCCCAAATTCGGAAGTACCCCCAGCGAGTAAGTGCCTAAATACATGCGGTCCTCTATCATCCTGAGCTTGGTCTTTTGTTCGTAAAGCCTTTGGACAACACCCTGGTTTGCCCCGGTGCCGGTTGGGAAGATTTCCACAAGAGGATCCCTTGCGGAGGTCGAGGCTGTGGATTGGCTTCGCTCCACCGAGTGAGTGTGTACACTTCGGCCCTGCCAAGCCGGTGGTCAAGGGATCATCCCCGAAACTGGCAGAACCAGTTGGATTCCTCGGCCACAGTTCGTTTGGATACCGTAACGCGTTACCGGCAATGAGTCGTCACCACGCGTCGATGCCGCGCAAAAGCTGATAGTTGTTATAGGCCAGAATGCCGAAGAGAAGTAGCATAAGGATACTACTGAAGGCAAAATATCCGAAGACTGCTAGGAAGATGGCAGAGTAAAAAGACAGCCTCAGTGACTGTCGCAGCCCCTCACGGGGATCGGCTAACATGAGTAATTCGCGGGTAATTTGCCCCCCGTCCAGCGGGTAAACGGGCATGAGGTTGATGATACTCCAAAAGACCCCGATCCAGATCAGAAATTGAAGGAACAAGCTGAGCGCTACCGATCCAATCGTCTCCCGCAGGACCGGCATTGGGATTATTTGCAGCAGAAAGACGATCTCTACGCTGCCTCCAAAAAATCGCACAAGTGCCGCTATACCAAACCCCAGAGCGAGACCTGCGATTGGGCCGGCGCCAATGATCAAAATCCGCATGCTCGGAGTGGAAACCGCGGGTCCGTACATCGGGGATCCGTACTCGGTAACACCGCCCAAACCATAGAGGAGGATTTCTGGCCGATAGCTATAGAGTTTCATCATCAGCGCGTGGCCTAACTCATGAACCAGTACCGCCAAGAACATTGCCAGGACCCATGCCAAAAGGGCCACGGGATGAGGCTGATACAGACCGAGAAGCAAAGCGGTTAACCAAAAGGCAGGATGAACACGAACCGGAATCCCGAGGATCTGGAACTCCAACGTCCAGGATCTGCCCCAAGTTTCCCACCCGTGCATACTCCCCTCCGCTTGTGGAGCGAACATTGTTCGAAGGAGATTGACATCCTGCAGGCGAGGGCCCGGAACCGTTTCGCGACCGAATCTCCCACGCGGCGTAAGCCTCGTTGGGAAAGACGTTTCAAGTGTTTGCCTCTTTGTACCGACCGGCAAACAAACGATCAAGGGGAAGCCGCCGCTCACCAGCGACTTCCCCTCGTGGCTTTAGTCTATGAGGAAGTGACCGCAGCTGAGGAAAAGTTAACTCCCCTGAGGCTTTCGCCTGGTCTTGAAAGATCGGTTACCTACCAGAGTCGTACCGAAGTCGTGCGTCGGGTCTGGGCGATGACCCTCACTCGGCACCCGGCACTTGAAGGACGACTGGAAGGCCAGTATCGGGAGCAATCCACCAGTTTGTGGCCACATATTGGAGTTCCATGGGTTGTTGCGGCTGAGATGTGCCCACCCAAACGAGCACGCTGGCCTCGCCGGGAATAGTGATTGTGGCCGGCCCTAACTTGCCGACTCGTTCCAATTTTACGGGTACAATCGAGCGGTTACGCAAGACAAAGTACACGCGGTTCTGCGTGCGAAGGTGGGGCGGAACCATCTCCACCGTTTGGGCAAATAGGGTTTCCAGGATAGGCTGACGGCCGATTAACAAATCCTGGAACCAAACAACAGTTTGCCCAGCAAAAAGAGCGGCCCGCAACCCATCTGCCGACCACTCTTCCACGAAGGCGATTGTCAAAGCTCGGTGTGCTTGCTCGGTGGTTCGCTGGTTGAGATCTGGCCCGTGAATATCCGAAGTACCGATAAGTGTGAGGTTCTTCTCCAGGGCGTATTCGTGAGCCTCGCGGTAATAGGTGCTACCGTTGCAAATTTCAATTCCGTGAAGCCAACCACGTTTGAGGAGTTCTTCCTGAACCGGACCCCATTTGCCTAGTTCCGGCCCCTTCCACCCGGGGTGATTCCAGAAGACAAATGCGCCCTGGTCTGCTGTGACACGGAAGGCCTCCAAAAGGGCTTCTGTGTCGTCCTTAGGTATTTGTTGGAAAACCGCCAAGGCGCTGACCTGTTTGAGGAAAACCGCATTAAAATGCCCCGGGGGGGTATCGCGGGTGATCTCGGCGCCCCGCAGAAGCAAGATATCATGTTCGCGAGCCGAACCGAGCGCCAACTCGTAGGGGCGGTCCAGATTGTCTACCCTTACATCGTCCTTCCACGGTTGATATTCCACGTGATCGGTGATCGCGATAGCGTGCAGCCCCAGCCGCCAGGCTTCGTCCACACGAATGCGCGGCCACACGCTCCCATCGGAAAAGACCGTGTGCATATGCAAGTCGCACACCATTGCCCGTGTGTTGGGAAGCGCTGGGAAAGCAATTTCGAACCGCGGCGTTTGCGCTACCGCAGCACTTGTCCACAAGCATACAGCCAGAGCTGCCGAAAGAAATTGGCGTCGCGAAAGCATTTTCAAGTCTCCTTCAGGGAAACTACCCGGACGTCAACTCAGGGAAACTACCCGGACGTCAACTTAGCCAAACAAACTACCACTCGACAGGTGAAGCCGGCTCCAATCCTAATAGGCACACACCCTGCCCCAGGGTGTTTGAACTAAGGAAAACACCTTCTAGATGGATCTGCCACCAGAGCCCCTTTGTCAGCGAGAAGAGACGATCACGCTGCACCGCCGGCCAACCATTCCCACCTTGCCAGATTGCTGGTGTACGCCAGGACATCTCTTGCGCGAAGCGGGGATCTCCCGCGCCGGCAGTATCCTGAAGCTTAATAGAACAAAAAGCGAGTTGGCACGTCTTTGGTTTTCTTTCCCCGGCGGTGCAAGTCCATTAACCGGCGGTCTTCGATTACCTTCTTGAAGGTTAATGTCGAAAAAGAGGGGACCATTGTTTTCCGGCGAGATGGTAGCTAGCCTAGGCATCGCCCACGCCTTTTTGTCGACCATTATAGGCGGCACGTCCCGACCAAGCAAGGAGACAAGGCTACGGAATTTTTCGAGCGAACATCTCACGTTGCGCCACACTCTTGCCCACTTCAGTGGTTGCGTGGCTGCGGTTGCTCCTCTAGCGAAAGAAGAATTGCACTACATCCGGTTCCTTCGAACCATTTGGGAAAAAGCGCAAGACTTTTATTGCCGGAAGTTTGTCTGCCCTTTTTGCCTGGAGTCCGACTGTCGAGCTTGGCGGAGGAGATTCTTCCGGCGGTCGCATACCAGAAAGTTCGTCGGCAGTTCCTTTGCGAGCCATAATCACGTCTCTGACTCCATCGTTAAAGCAAAGCTCAATGACGACATCCGCTGCCGTAAGAAGCAAGCCCTCCATGTCCTCCGCACGAAGCCCGAGGATTTCCGGTTGTCGGGCACATTCCTCCGCCGTGTATCTTCTCACCTCCACTATCGGACAAGCATCGTCGTCAAAGACGGTGTACGCGCTCACGAAGATCGACCGATGCAGCCGCTCGCCTTCAAAACTGGTACGCCGGACAATGAGTGCGGGGATGTAGAACTCCTCGGAGGTGTCGAATCCGGGAACGATCCACGCTTTGGCTGTAAAGATCTCAGCATCGCCGGTAGCTTCGAAGTAGCGAAGGGCTAGCTGTTTTCCGGCCGGCAAGTAGCCGTATCGATCTTCAATGTGCCATGTGAATACAACGCTTTGGGGGGCGATCTGCCGAACCACATCGGCCGATGCCACTTGCTGCCACTGGCTCAGTTGTACATCACTTCGGTCCGCGTAGCCTGTGGCCTCGGGCGGGACCTGCTTGACCGATGGTAGGCGATGATCAGGGTACAACCGGGAAAAGTGCGGATAAACGAACTTTTCGTGACGGGTACCTCCTGCCACCCGAAAGATGTCGGCCACATAGAAATCCTCGTTGTTTTTATCAATAAGGAGGATGGTTCGATCGAATTCTTCACCGCCCACCAAATCTGAGCCGCTCGCCCGGATGGTCTGACACCAAGGTGACTGGCCCCAGAGTAAAGTTTTGCCCCGCGCCCGGCGATGATTCTTCCCATTGACAACCACCGTATTATGTGCCGGCGAACTTACATACCACCGGGCTTGCGGAGAGTTCCATCCCCCAAATTGAACGGGTGGATAACCGAAATCCGGCAATAAGTCCAAGCCACGGGCAAAAAGCCCAAAAGTCATCCCATCGGCGTGACCGTGAGGGCCGCCGGCGTCATAATCCAACCACGCCACGCGGGCGTGTTCCCCCTCCCCGGAGCGCAGCAGGGCCAGTGCCCAATTTTCCTTGTTGACACTTTCCAACTTAATTGTGCTTCCATGATTCTCAAGTAATTCCATCACTTGAGTTTGAAAGGTCAAAGCGTTTTCCTCGGCCAGGTCAAAGGGAAGGCTATCAAGACGATAACCGTTTTCGCGGTATGCCAGGCGTACAAAGTCCACATCGCCGGTTACTTCGTAGAGACGCCAAAGAAACGTCCATCCGGAAGCAATTGGCAAGGTTGCGTCCAGATGAGTGATCGGCGAGTCAACGCCTCTGCTCAACTCTAGTCCCACGTATCGAGGTTCTCGTCGGGCAAAGGCACCTGCGTCTCCCGATCGCGGGTAATACTGGAGCAGGGCCCAAGTATCCAGATGAAACCGAAAGGTTTCCCGCAAGGGGTACCGCACACAGAGCTTGCTAAGGAGCTGAGGCTGCACTCTGTCGAAAGCACTTAGCCACCGTGCGATCCCCTGAGTCGCGAAGGCGGCGTAACCGGACAAACCTTTTTCACCGGTCACACCGTCAACAGCGGTGGCCCTGGCCAGAGCTTCCTCCAAGATCGCAAAGGCCTGTTGCTTGTGCTCCGCACCACCTAGCACGGCAAGCAAAGTTGCTTGGGTGAAAGGAGCGCGAGGAAAGTTCGAGTTTATTTTTCGGATATTTCTCAGCGGATCGTGTATGAGCCCGTGTTCCAGGTTGACTTGAATTTCCCGAAAGCTTGTGCGGGGTTTACTGAGCTTATATTTAGCCGCTTGCGAGGACAAAAATTCAAGTAACTTTTCGTCCTCCCGAATCGCCTCGAAGACAGCATCGTAACACAGAGCGAGCAGGCGCACTTCTTCGCAGGCATCATGCCACACGGTCACGTATCCGTCCGCATAAGAGGGAACGTCGTAGATAAATGCCTGTGTCCGAAAGTCGAAAAGTGGATGAAGCTCAGCCACCCGATCGAGGATGATGGCTGCCTTACGCGCGTAATTGGGATCTTCCGTCACAAGATAGGCCGCTGCCAAAGACCTCGCCCCACCCAGGACTAACTCTTTCCACTGGCCGTAAACCAAATATGCGGCAATAAAACGCCACGTATGGTTTCCCTCACGATAACCGTTTCCATCGTCAACGCCGAATTGGTGCCAGGGATCAGCGGAGTGGGGATGGTCGAGGTTGAAAAGGAGAGACCGGTCAGCCTTGGCCGGGTCGAACATCCCCTGCTCGTTGAGTCCCGAACGGTAGAAGCTGGCGAAATCGTTCGTGGGAAAGCGTGTGCCACAGTGAGGACAAGTAACCTTCCACGGATCCCGGCGAGCCTCGACACACCAATTGTACATCGGAACACTTTTGCGGCATGCGGGACAGAAGCCCTTGGAGTAAACATGCCAAGAGCGCGGCAGTGTTGGGCTAAACATGAGAGCCCACAGCTCTTCGTCTGACTTCTGGGCCCAGAATTCGGCCTCCTGGATTAGCTCGGCAGCCCTTTGTTTGGCATATGTGTTGGTTTGAATTGCGCTGGCGATCTTTTCCCGTAAAGCCCGAGGATAAAAAGTGCTTTCGCTCTTTACTGGCAAGGCCTCTTCAGCCAAAGCCTCACGCGTAAAGACGCCGCTCGAAAGGCTGGTTAATAAAATGGCGCATCCGAGCATTTTTCGCAGAATTAGAGAAGGCCACATCTCTTAGCTCCACTTTGCTTTTGGGAGTGCGATGGGAAGAAAGGAAACTGACCTACGGTAATGTTTCAAGTTGGAAAATCAAAAATGCGAGCCTGATCTTAAGTAACCCGCTTATCCGCACAACGGCTTATTCAGTTTGCGCTTCTTAAGCCCGATTTCCCAGAGGCGGAACATCTGTTGAAATAGAGTTTAAGTCATTTTCCTAACAGGCCTTAACTTTTCTTCGCAAGAGGCGAGGCCGCAGATTTCCCGGCGTGAAAGCGGCCGGATGGCCCCTTGCTTTCTTCGTTTTCCTCACGGGGTTAACGGAGATATTTGTCCACAAATCGATAAGCCGCCTCACGCACTTCGGGAGGGAAATCGTGGCCGGTCTCGGGATGGACGACGGCGAGCCGGTCCGCTGCCCCAAAGGCCACGTATAAGGGCCGGACGGCCTCCACGCAGTCCTTTACACCGGAGACATCAAAGAAATCCTTAGTGGGAGCGTTGATAAATAGCGCTCGGGGAACAATCGCCGCAAGCACGTCGGGAAAGTCAAATGGTACTTTGGCCGGATCTTTATCGTAGATTGAGGCGATCCGCGGCATATGGCCCCGGTGCGACCAACCTGTGAGGTCCCCACCGCGGTACTTAGGAAACGAAGTGAACCCACAGCTTGAAACCACTACTTTTAGGCGTGGTTCGAAAGCCGCCACAAACAGCGAATTGTAACCCCCGAGAGAATGTCCAATAACACCTATCCGCTCGCCATCAACAAACGGCAGAGACTCGATGAGATCCACGGCCCGAATGTGATTCCAGATGCCTTTCATACTTCCGGAAACATACCCCAGCTGGTAAGGATCGGTACGGTTTTCGCCGAAGCCTCCGCGTATACCCACCTCCGGAATATCCCCACCCAGATAGTCGGGCGCCAAAGCGACATAGCCGCGCTCAGCCAATTCCTTGGCGTAATGCAGGTTAGGGTTACCCCCGAGGCCGGCCGGTTCATCTTTGCCAATGGACACCGTTTGATGGAGGCAAAGCATGGCCGGAAGTTTCATCCCGGGAGTCTGAAATGCCTCCCGTGGAATTAACAGCCAAGCGGAAACTCGATCGCCGGGTTCCACAGCATACGTGATCTTTTGCCGCACGTACGTGTCATGCCTATGTTCTTCGAGGATCCGCATCTCTAAGGGCACACGTTTCTCTGGACCGGGCAGGGATCCCATGACAAGTTGAATTCGGGCAAGTGCGTCGGCTCGGCGCTCTTGGTGTTGTTGATCCAAAGCCCGCATGTCTTCTGGAGTGTCTGTGCGCAGTTGAGCGGCTTTGCGCTGGTCCGATAATGAGGCGGGAATCAAACGAATAGTGCCAATAACAATTTTCGTTCCCGCCGTGGCGCAAGGGTCCACTCGCAGCTGGGTGATCATCCCGCGCCACAACGGGTGTTGGGCCAGGGGCAGACGATACGTGCGGAGTTTACCGTCACACACCACGGGGATTCGGACGCTGGCCTCCTCGCGGTAGACGGTCAAAGGTGAGGCCCAAAATACTTGAAGCACATCTTTCTCCCGCGCCCCTCGCAGAGCGATGCTGATTTCAAGAGCCTCGAATTCCTTGGCGCGAACTTTCGTGGACAACACCAAGGCTGGGTCATTGGTACCTGCCACGGCAAAAAGTCCGCCAGTTTCGAGGCCCCAATCCGATAATTCGCTCGGACGCAAAATGGCCAAGTCTTCCAGCTGCATGAGGTTGGACCAGCCTCCGGGATCTGTCCCCGTGGTGAAGTCCCACACCGTGCGAGGTTCTTCCTCTACCGCAAGCTCAAATTCCGGTAGAGGCAGACCCACGTCACGAGGTCCGAAGACAATCGGTGGGGGCGACTGTGGGCAAAAGACCCGGCGGATCGCTTCCACATGCCCAAACCCGTGCTGTTTATGAGGCTCGCAGTAGGATCCCTCCCCCCACTCGTTCCAGGCCTCGATCAGTAGTACTTTTGGCTGATTGGTCTCATCAACAAAACGTTTGGCAGCCCGTAAGTGTTTTTCGAAGGCCTCGGGGGTGCAATCGCTTAATACCAAAGCCCGATTCCCATGCCAGGGGCGTGCGTCCCAGCCGGCACTGACTGGGGTAATGACCGGCAGCAGCCCAGCGCGTGCCAGCGGCCGCCACCACAAACTGTCGTAGTTGGCTGCCACTTCCTCAAACCGGGCCCAACGCCTTTCCCCGAGGCCGCAGTTCGGCCAGTTGTAACCGGTGATGGCATCAAATCCCATTTCCTTGATTCGGGGCAGCTGAGCCGGAGCCCCACAGCCCGCGACAAAGATTTTTCCCACACCGGCCTGTTGCGTCAGCTCATGCCATCTCGCGATGACCTTGCGTGTGCCTTCCACGCCCAGATCGCGCTCCATGGAATAAACGGAGAAGATCACGACCAGTGGCCGGCCGTCGATTTTGAAATACTGCGGCAGTCGGAAATAATTTTCAATCCAATACCGGCATACCGCCTCACTATCCTCCTCCGAGTGTTCACCTGGGCCGAAGTGGTTGGCCCATAGTAAACAAAATTTCATCAGGTCTCGGTACTTTGCGTTGAAATACCCGTCATGCAGAGCATGTTCGAGCCGGCGGTGTCCTTGCGTCCAGTACCAGTCATAACAGAAGAATGTAATGCCGTGCTCCACAGCCCACTTAATGTGCCAATCGGCCACCTCAGGCAAACCTTCTCGGTAATAACCTAACACAGGTCGGCGTTCGGGGAATGCTTCCAGGGGTTGCCACCTCACCGGGTCCCCCCAACCTGGGAAGTAGTAAACACCCACTTCGTAATCCCCGCGAACGGGCTTCGGTTCCGGCACATAATCTGCCGGGGAAAGCTGGGGAGCCATGGTGAAATTCTCGGTGCACTCTGCCACGAGTTGATCCGGTCCGGTGATCGAAAGCCGGAGCGTTGCCGGGCCAGGTCGCCGGCTGAATATCCTCCAACTAAACCTTGCGGGCGAAAAGTAATCAACAGGCGGCAGGTTTTTAATCAGAGGCCCCCCGGCTGCAAAATACAACCCTTCAGGAAGTTCCAGGTGGGCCCGGACATGGTCAGCAACGTCGCCGCCACGGTTGCTGATCTGCACGATGACCTCGTGAACGTGTCCTACCCGCGGCAACGCGTCGCGAACCTGGAAGTAGTCCACTTGCAAATCCGCCCGACCCTGCGGATCGACCGCAGCCTTCATCCACAGGAGTTGAACCCGCACGGGTGTGTCAGAACGTACTTCCAGGGCCAAATAAACAATAGGAGATTGCCATGTGGATTGCCCTCCGACCGGCACGTTGTAAACGCGAGGTTTGGGCCCGGGAGCCAAGGGGAAGTTGTATGCGTGGAGTCCGTTGCTTTTTTGCGTGGCATAGAGAATTTGCCCTACCCCGGGCTGATCCACGGCCATTTCAAAGCTGATGAAAAAGGATTTTTCTGCCTCGAGATCGACCGCCGGCGCCAACAACCGAGCACCCGGATGAAGGACTGCCGACAACGCCCCCTCCGCCCAGGTAAGCATTCCCTCTCCCTCAAGTTGCCAGTCCCCGAGCCCCTGGGAAAAATCCCAAGATGCTGGCCCAGGTGTGCCTCTAGCCCCGGTCTCCACAATCCGGATGTAGTCGATCAGATACTCCAAGGGGGCATCCCCCGGCTCGAAGGGGGGCAAGTCCACGCGAAGACGAATGATTCTCCCCTCCGCCTGCCAAAAAGGCCAAATTCGGTAGGTGTGCCAACCGGCCTTCAGCACGAAAGGTGTTCGCTTTTCCGGAGAAAATCCGCCGTATCGCGTCGCCGTGGTATTGGTCCAGAAAAGTTCTGCCAGTCCCTGGCGGGGAGCGAAGAGACGCAATTCAACCACCTGAAACGGCGATGCCGGAAGAGGCTCAACGAAAACATCGTGAACTAAGATAGGATCAGGGCCAACCACGGTCGTCCGCAATAGCCCTTCCTCCACCCGCGTGTTACCGACATCCCCGCCGGGACGCCAACCCTCAAGATCTCCCGCACGATCAAAGGTCCAAGCTCGAAGTACTTTTTCCTCAGCTCGCAGAGAGCTCCTGTCCCAGCTTATAAACAAAACCCACCACCCAGCAAGAAGGATGGTACCTAACCAGTAAGCCTTACGGAGCCGGGATATCTGCCGGTGGCCTGGCGACTTCATTGTAGATCTCCTTCTCACTCAAACCGCTAAAGATTTGTGCCATTTGCGTGACTGAAGGTTCAGCTTGAGCTGAGGCAAGGCTCCCGTTGGCGGGTGGCACTGAGCTCGGAGTTGGTGATGGATCATTCGCTTTAGTCAACGTGTAAGGAAGACTCTTTCCCAAAGACCTAGTCAAGACGGGCCGCGTTAATTGTCCAGGTGATGCCCAAACAGCCCCCGCGCTACCTCCCCCCATGCCAGCCGCAAAGGAAAACCACTTCTCCGTGGCTTTGGCGAATGAGGGAAAACCCGATGGAGCGCTTCGGTGCGAAAACCCAACCGATCGCAAAGATTGGTGGAATTTACGCTAATTATACCGGGCCTTTTAAGTGAGCTCCAAGTGTCTGCTCATTCCAAGTGAGCAGGTGGCTGAATGCGTTCTTCTGAGTAAGACCAGCGCTTACCATTTGCTCTGGGAAATCTATCGCATTACAATCTGCCAGAGTCGGCGGCCCATAGGCCCAGCGAAGCGAAGTTCGTCAACGGGGTTTCTCCTAATACGCCGGGTTTGGGCCACGACGTGCACGGAAGTCGCACGCTGAAGGGAATTTTGGTAACGAGCCGGTACGCCCGCTGAAGAATGCCCAGGGAATATCAGAATCTTAAAGCCACCGATTGAGGTCGCAAAGGTCCATTTCTTTCCAAGCAAGCATTCGTGAGGGGTCAAGTCGTGCTGAACAATCGAACTTTATTCTCGTGGACAATCGGTGTGATCTTGGCCCGATGCTTTATGGCTTTTTCTCTGCAAAGTTGCGAGGGAGGTACCGAACAAGTAGGGACCGAGGCCACTGGCAATTTTGGGGCGGAGACCTCTTGCGCAGATGGTAGGGCCCGCGTTTCCGGGACATGGGTTTTGCTCGTCGCCGACCCATTGTTGCGGGAAACAGACGACAGCACCCGAGATCGAAACGCGCCCCATCAGAGGCGTATTAGCGGAGTCTACCCCCATCTTGCGGCCACAAGCAGGTCGTACACAGAATGCGGCATCGGGGCCGTGGTTCCGTGGATGGGCAAACTGTGGTATGTCAGTTACGTAGCCCACATTGTGGGAGAGGGGGTGGGGCTTTACGAAATTGACAGAGATCTTGCAATTCGCCGACGGCCCGAAAGTATCGTTGGCACCCATGCTGGCCGAATCGTCCACCGAGAGTCGCAGCAGTTATTTCTCGGACCGTATGTGATCGACCGGGTGGGGCAAGTTCGTGTCATCGACGGGCTGAAAAATGAGCGGATCACTGCTTTTGCCAGGCATCTTTTCGAGCCGGCGGAAAAAGTTTACGCTCAGGCTATGGAGGGCAAACTCTATGAGGTAGATGTAAACACGCTCCAAGTGACGCCGGTGATTGATTTGGGTCGGGAGATTCTTGGCATCGAGGGCCGGCCTCATTTTAAAGGTGCGTATACCTCACAAGGGCGGTTGGTTGTGGCAAACAACACCTATGATAGGAGCGATGCTGATGCCGGTCACGGAGGAGGCCGGCTGGCTGAATGGGATGGCACCTCATGGCGCGTGGTTCAGAAGACGGCTTACTGTGACGTCACGACAGCCGCAGGTCTTTGGGCTATTCCCGAGGATCCCGGGCCCCTATGGGCCTCGGGGTGGGACCGTTCTTCGGTCATCCTCTCGGTACTTGCCAACGGAACGTGGTCCCACTATCGACTTCCCAAGGCAAGTCAAACTCACGATCATGCCTGGTGCACCGAGTGGCCGCGGATTAATAGGCTTCTTCCCGGATTGTGTCTTATGGACATGCACGGGATGTTTTTTAAACTGAAAGAGGATTTTGGCCCGGGCCGGGCGCGGATCGATCCTTGGGTGGCTCACCTGCGGATCGTACCCGATTTTTGTATGTGGGAGGGCCAATTAGTTTTGTCGGGAAATCAAAACTCGGCGATGCATTTCGGCCCACTGGACAAAGGCCATCCTCGCCACCGTACAGGGGGACAACCTCAATCGAATTTGTGGTTTGGTAGCATCGACGAGCTTGCTACTTGGGGAGAAGTCCACGGGTGGGGGGCAACCCCCATGGTCCAACCGGCCAAGGTTGATGCTCACCAGGAAATTCCCCCTGTATCGGATCCCCTGCTGGTGGCCGGCTATCGCAACCGCAGTCTCTTTCTCCTTTGGGAGGAAGCGGAACGCTTCTCTCGTTGCGGCGGCCAATTCCCAGTCGAGGTGTGTCCTCCGGAACTTTGGGGACTTTCACGAGTTACGGTTCCCCGTGGCGATATGAATCGCCCGGGAGTTGGTTACAGCTTTTCCGTCAACCAACCGGTGAGGGTTTATCTTGCCGTTCACGACCGAGGGATGCCGGAAATTCCCCCGCCTTGGAAGCCCTCGGGTTGGCACCTGCGGTGGCGACACGGTGATGTGTACACGGATACGGTTTATGTGGCGGAATTTTCGTCAGGAACTATCGTGATCCCGGAGCATACCGGGAAAAATGAGCGCGGCCACTATGGTGTGCCTCACCTGTGCTTCGTTGCTCCGCTTAAGGGAGATGGCCCACCGCTTAAAATTGTGAATGTGTCGAAGGATGTAGAAGTTGTAATCGAGCAACCGGCAGCAGTCCTCTCTCCTACCGAGAAAATCCATATTGTTGTGGAAGCCGATCGTGATGGTAGCGGTCAATTCGCTCCGATGTACCAGGTTGTGGTGGCACCGGGGCAGAGTGTGTGGTGGTCTCTGCCGGATGAAGAACCGGTCCGATGGGTGCGCCTGAGGGCCTCGCGACCGGCGCCGGTAGTGCTTGCCCTCTGTGCCACGCCTGGATACGAACCGGCACGGCGAAAGTCCGACCGTTTTGCGGGTGTTGCCGAGGCAGAGCGTCCTGCCGGCTTTGTTGCCGCCGCCGCTTTGCCTTTGGCCGAAAGTCTATGGCTCCACGCATTTGAAGAAGACGCCGGTGGCAGGTACCCCCTTGGTCTTTTCCGAGTAAATCCCGACATGGATCTAACTCCGGCAAAGATCGCCCGCAATGCGGAGACGCTTAAGGACGATGAACCCCCGCAAGTTGCATGGAATCGGCAAATGATCGGCACCGTCCTATCGATCGGTCCTTACCTCGTGAACGATCGCGGTGAGGTGCGGCGTATTCAAAACTTACCGCAAACGGTCCTGGTGGCTACTGTGCGGCATCCGTCGGGACCGCAAAGGTGTTTTTTGATGGATGAACTTGGCGTACTTTACGAGGTCGATATTGCCTCGGCTAAAGTTGTTGACCAACTGGACATATGTGTAGCTTTGGGCTTGGAACCGGGCCAAATATTGTTTCGCGCTGGTCACCAGATCGGGACGCGTCTTATTGCGGCTGGCGTAAGCACGGACGGCCAAAGTGGCATCCTTGTGGAAGGGGAAGGGAGTACTTGGCGGGTTTTGGACACCCGCCCGTTTTTCGAAGTGTGCAATTTGGGATCGATGAGTGAAGAAGTGGTAGCCATTGGGTGGGATCGAGCATCGGCGCTATGGATGGTGCGCGGTGTTGATGGTAGTTGGGAACTACTTCGTTTTCCCAAGCAATCCACAGCGTACGAGCGCGAATTCCGGTTTTACCGGCCGCGGATTCGGGAGGTGGAAACAGAGAGGGTGCTTTTGGACTGCCATGGGTTTTTCTACGAAGTCTCCGGCTTGCCCTACGCGCGGAGCATTGTGCCCATTTGTGCGCACGGACGTCTTTTGAGTGATTTCGCCTCCTTCCGCGGACTCTTAGTGCTTACTGGCGCGTGGCGAGACGCCGCGACCAGTGAAAACCTGTGGGTGTACGATCCCATCCGGATTTGGTACGGCAAGACCGATGATCTTTGGCAGCTGCCCGAACCCCACGGATCAGGAGGGCCCTGGCTGCGGTCGGCAGTGCGGCCTGGCGAGCCCTCGGATCCGTTTGTTATTTACGGCTTTCGTCGCAAAGAGATCCGCCTTTCACACACGTTGAACGCTGCCGTTCGCTTTACGGTAGAGGTGGATCCCACGGTGACCCGTCGTTTTTGGGTCCCGGTGGCAAGTATTTTGGTTCCCCCCGGAGCGGATGTGGTGCACGAACTCCCGGCTGGCTTGTCGGCCCACTGGCTCCGCGTAACGGCCGACCAGCGGTGCTTGGCTACGGCTCAACTCCGGCTCGGACCTTAGCTAACCCGTGTCCCAGTCGCCCGGGTCATAGTCAGTTACCCAAACCGACGCTCCTCGAGATCTTTTTAGCAAGGCCCGCCTGGTTTTGACAAATGGAACCCGGCCCCGGCCATTTTAGGCTTGGCCTTTCCGCGTCCTGCGAACTTTAGGGGAAATTTCCCCGTCCAATAGGACCGGCAAATTCAGGGCGTAAAAGAGGGGATTGGTAAGACCGTCAAGATTTAAAAGTGCTGGTCCCCGGCTGGTGCAGGCAATCCCAGGTTATACCACTTGATGTGATGGGGCAGTCTGGAATAATCAAATCTTATCGCTATAAGAAACATCACTTATAATCTGGCGGTTTATTCGGACTTGCGGGCCGCACTCCGAGGAATTACGCACGAACTGTAGTGTACGCACGAACTGTGTTGTCCGCGGCCAGAAGTCGTTGCGTATTTGCCCTCTTAGTCCTGTTATCCGGGTTGAAAGGTTTTGCCCTTCAACCATTCGTTCTTTTGGCCCACCCTAATTTGTTCACCTGTGATTGCCACGGTGACCGAGGGAGTAATTTTTTTGCAAAGGATTTCGGCACGCCCGCAGCACATCATGGTACTTAGTACCCATCTCTGTCGGTTCGGGCTAAAAACATAAACAATTTGGCGGACACAAACGCTTCGGATGCTAACGGAAGGATGTTGTAGCGATAAACGGGGGAGCGTGGGCACTTTACCGCGCCCAGTTTTCGCTGGGCACTTCTGGCTCCGGAAGACTTGATGGGGGAATTTTTGCCTGAGGAATCCGAAGGCACCAGAAGACAGGAACAAGCTTTCCTAGTTCAGCTGTCGGTAAGTGATGAGGTAAATCGGCCGAAAGTCCGAAGGTCTTCTAGGCAGGCGAGGACCATGTCGATGGCTAGCTCGCAAGCGGCCGTGACGGGAGCGCCACAAAACTCGCCGAAGGTGAAAACGTCAGACACTTCAACTCCCACTACCAAAATGTGCTGGTCGTCGGGCAGTTGGTAGCCGGCTAATCGGCCTAAATGAAGTGCTGTGGTTACATGCATGTCATGGGTACCCGCGGTGCGTTGGGTGGGCAGATCAAAAATGCTTAGGCGATGCACCGTCCCAGGATTGGAACTGGGAAAAATGGCGTCGATCAAGATCACGTAGTCGAACCCTACCATTCGCTCCATCAAACGCAATCCCCCGGTGCATTCCTCGTCAACGGTAACGGTGATGATTCCGAAATCGCTCGTGGCTTGGACCGTCAGAGGGAGGCTTTGGTCGGCCCGCGCCGCATCGGTGGAAGTTTCCTGCCAAGGCTGCAGGTTTCGCAACCGGCTTGCCACCTGACGCGCCACAAGAAGCCCCACCCGGTCATCGCTTAGGATTGGGTTTCCAAGACCTAGCACGAGAACACGCACTGTCCCGTCTCCTCCACCCGCGATTGGTCTTCCACCAGCTGACGAATAGTTCTGCCGGTGCATGAATAATTCCGCCGCTCCACGGGCTTGGGCCGGTTACCCCGCCGGTCCCCGCGTTTAGTAAATCTTAGACTTAAGATACAATGGTTGCCCTTTAGGGAGTTTTTACTTTAGCAACGTTCGGGGATAGGGGCACCCTAGGGTCGAAGTGGTTAAATTTTTCCGGTGCCTGGAGACAAGTGGCTTTAGGAAGGAGGTCGGCTTAAGCGTTCTGGGTCAGAGCCAGCTTCCCAGGGAACAGGGAGAACCCCATGAAGTCTCCTGAGCCAATCTAGGTGCGTGGCGGGGAGCAGCTCGGTTATTGCCTTGATATTAAGTTAGCCATTGCGACATCTAAAGGCCTGATCAATCTATATATAATTTGGATCGCCATTAACCCGGTTGCCGTGGCCGATTTTTGCCACAAGGCTGGTATTTTGTTGCCCTTGTGATGGGTTTGAGGAAAAATATCGCGTCTGCCACTATCGATGGTGGGGCCTAGCCGATCGCGCTAACCGTAGTTTGCCTGTGTCTGAAGCTTTCTTTAATGTCGAAATAAACTAAGCAATGAGGTGCTGACAAAGTTGCGTGGGCCGAGTAGCCGATCAATTCGCTTAGGATTCGGCTAGGGGTGAGCAGAGAGAATCGGTTACCGGCGAGGTAACAACGGTCGTGCGAGCACGGCTTTAAACTGTCAAGTGTCCGGGATTCCAAATTACCTTTGCAAATTTCGAAGGTTGAGGATTTCGTGATGGAGAGCCATTCAGCGGTCACCGGGCGGGTATGGAATTTTTCGCCGGGGCCCGGCGTCCTCCCCCTTGCGGCGCTAGAGGAAGCGCAGCGGGATCTTTTGTGTTTGCCGGGGGTCGGGGCTTCGGTAATGGAAATTAGTCATCGTTCAAAGGCTTTCGAAGCCATCATCTCTGCGGCGGAGGAAAACATTCGGAAGCTTCTTCATTTACCCCAGCATTATCATGTGCTTTTTCTCCAGGGCGGTGCCCGGCTTCAGTTCGCGATGATCCCCATGAATTTCCTTCGGGGAACTGGAAAAGCCGCAGACTTTATTGTTACCGGTTCGTGGGGGGCTATGGCTTCGAAGGAGGCGCAGACACAGGGCCAGGTGCGCGTCGTGTGGGATGGCAAAACGGAGGGGTATCGCCGCGTGCCCACTCCGGGGGAATATCAGGTTAATTCCGACGCCGCGTATGTCCACATCACTTCCAATGAAACCATCGAAGGTGTTCAATTTCGCACAGAACCGCAGGTAGGTGATATCCCGCTGATGTGCGATGCCTCAAGCGACTTCCTCTCGCGACCCGTTGCTATCGAGCGATATGCTTTGCTTTATGCAGGGGCTCAAAAGAATGCCGGTCCTGCTGGGGTGACGATCGTAATTATTCGCGAAGATCTTCTTCAGCGATGCCCCAACGATTTGCCGTCGATGCTGAATTATCTAAAGCATGCCGAGGCTAGATCGCTTCTAAATACACCGCCTTGCTTTGCCGTCTACATGGTGAAACTTGTGACCGATTGGCTGTTGCGGGAATTCGGAAATCTGGCCAAGGTTGACGAGTATAACCGGCGAAAGGCTGCCATCTTGTACGAGGTCATTGACCAATCGCAGGGTTATTACCGCGGCCATGCACATCCGGAGCATCGTTCGCTAATGAATGTTACCTTCCGCTTGCCTAATGAGGCACTTGAGAAAAAATTTCTCGCAGAGGCTGCTGCCGCGGGCTTCATGCATCTTGAGGGACATCGTTCGGTCGGGGGTTGTCGGGCGTCGATTTACAACGCGATGCCTTTAGAAGGGGTTGAGGCACTCCGTGAGTTCATGCTTGACTTTTGGAAAAATAATCCTCTGTAACCCCATCACCTCGCGTCCGAGGGCAGAGTTTTTCGCGAGTGAGGTGGGGAGGAGTTGGCCGCCATGAATTGGGCTTTTTGGGTAGCGCTGTAGAAGTCATCCGAGATGAAAATCCTTGTAAGCGGCTCCAGCGGCTTAATCGGTCGAGCCCTTGTGGATCACTGGCTCCGCGCGGGGCACCAGATTACGCGGCTCGTTCGGGGCGGACCAAGTGCCAATCGTCCCGCTGTTTATTGGAATCCCGAAGGCGACTATCTGGACCCGCTACCCCTTGAGGGCTTTGACGTAGTCGTTCACCTTGCCGGGGAAAACATTTCCCACAAAAGGTGGACGCATGCTCAGAAGCAACGAATTTATAATAGCCGCGTGCTTGGTACGCGCCTCTTGGCTCAAACCCTTGCCTCGCTAAGCCATAAACCGAGGGTATTCCTCTCCGCGTCGGCAGTCGGTTATTATGGAGACCGTGGGGAGGAAATTGTCGACGAATCGCAGTCGCCGGGTCAGGGCTTTTTGGCGCAGGTGGCGCGCGATTGGGAAGAAGCCACCACACCAGCATCCCGAAGCGGTATTCGGACCGTCCCAGTCCGCTTCGGAGTTGTGCTTTCTTCTACCGGGGGGATCATTCCCCCTTTGCTTCGTCTATTTCGTTGGGGTCTGGGTGCTACCCTTGGCTCAGGAAAACAATACGTCAGTTGGGTCAGCTTGCCAGATGTTATTCGCGCAGTTGACTTTGTGATCGCTCGTGAAGATCTTTCAGGTCCCGTAAATGTTACATCACCCGAGCCCATCACGAATCGGGAAATGACAAAGGCGCTGGCCCGCGTAGTACGAAGACCTGCTATCGCTTGGGTCCCCGCGTGGATGTTGCGAATGGTTCAGGGCCAATTGGCGGAAGAGCTTCTGTTGACCAGTATCCGCGCTGTGCCGCGAAGGATTCAACAACTTGGATTTACCTTTCAAGACGCGGAATTTGAAGCGACAGTCCGCCGGCTTTTAGCTGCGGGACTCTAACCTTCCGATGATTGCGCCGAATGGCGAGAAGGCCATCTTTGGGTAGGTATTCTCATCGCGAACTCTATAAGGTCTACCCAAAGTTATTTCTCTGGCGAGGCTTCTGATTACGAAAAATTCCTCGCGATTACCGGGCGCACTGCCCCTTAAGGAGCTCCAAATAAGCTGGTGGGGGTTGACCCGTCTCGGTGGCCAGGCCCTGACCTCTTTTGCCGCAAAGGGTTAAGCTCTTAGAGCGACAAACTTTTACTTCCCACTGGAGGAAAATGCGTTCGATGCTGTCAAAGGCCGTGTTTTTCCGCAGAGCAGTTGGCCACAGCAAATGAAAAAAACTCCTTGGTTGCAACAACGAGGTACCGGGTAAAGAGGATCGCCCTGAAAAAGCCATTCCCTCTTGGGGGTAGGAGAAAACCTCCGAGGCATTCCACGGAGCAAACACCGGCATTGAAAGTATCGGCTGTGGGAAAGGGGCCTTTAGGGCTCCGGAGGCTTTATCCCGAAATCCTCGATAGTAAGGAGCGTTTGGAGCGGCAAGCCGGCAGCGGCCAAAGCTTCGCGCCCACCCTCTTTTCTGTCCACAATTCCCACTACTCCCACGACCTCCAAGCCGAACTCCCGGGCTCGTTGGGCCGCTGCGAGAGCCGAGCCCCCTGTTGTCACGACATCTTCAACAATCACGACCTTTTGGCCAGCAGCTACAGGCCCTTCGAGGTATTGTGCCGTCCCATGTCCCTTAGGGTCCTTTCGCACAAGGAAGCCAAGCACCCGCTTGCCGGTCAAGCCCGCTATGGTCACCACCGCTGCCGTGATCGGGTCTGCTCCTACCGCCATTCCCCCTACGGCATCGGGCAGTCCCCAGGTAGCTTCCAAAAGCTCGAGGATCCCCAATCCAATTAGTCGGGTTCCTTCTGGATGAAGCGTTACCTGTTTAAGGTCGAGATAGTAGCTGGACTTTTTCCCGGAGGTCAGAGTGAATTGTCCAAACTTCAACGCCCGGGAACGAATGAGCGAAACAAGCTCGGCTTTATCATACCGGCAGTCTCGCAGTGTCGCGCCGAGTAGGTCCGGCGTACGCCCAGTTCCGACGGCAGCCTCGTGAGGAAAAGTTTCTCGAACCAGTGCACTTATCTCTTTAAACTCAGGTGTGCCGGCCACCGCACACCACTCGAACAAAACCGCCTCTGTGCTAGTGAGAATCGCGCCGGCCGACTCCATGCGACGAATCGCAGCCTCATAGTCGATGGCAAATCGCGATCCCACGGCATCCATGGGGACGTACACTCGCCATCCTTCGGCCAAGAGGTCAAGAACGCTCTGAAGTACGCACACGTGGGCTTCGATACCGACCACCACTAACTTATGCCGTCCTTCTTGCCGTAAGGGCTCCAAAATATGGGCGCATTCGCGGCAACTGAACATCAGTTTTGCGGGAACAGGGCCGAGAAGGGCCGCAAGCTCGGCTACGGTGGGGCCAAGTCCTTTAGGATACTGTTCTGTTCCCAGTATCGGGATACCCAGCAGACGAGCTCCCCGAATCAGCCGACCGATGTTCCACACGACCCGGTGTCCTTCGGAAATGACCGGCAAAAGACGCTCCTGGACGTCGATCACAACAACTGCACTTTCGTGCCGGCCCATCAACTCCGGACTACGGCGCCAAGCAGTTTCCAATCCCATCAGCCAAGACTCCTTCCGCGACGTGAGCAATCTCATTTCGGAAACCCGGGCACTCTCCCGCTAACTTTCGCGATACAGCATCGTAACCCCAATGAGCGCAAAAACAAAGCCCCCAAGGTTGACCCTCAGGAGCTTTGCATCTGCCTGACGTATCAAATGCGGTCGAATTCGGACCCTCTTGTTCGACCGGCTCGGGTCTCACCAAGAAAGCTAGGATCCGCGGCTGATCAATAAAGTCAAGCTTTACCTCGGGCTGTTCCTATTGTTTACAGCCAACAACATACCCCGCCCACCGAGTGGAGCTCACTTAGTATACCCGCTTCTTGCCGCTGATCGCGGACCGATTGAACCGGAGCCGCAATCAGTCCAGCACGACGGTGGGAAAACCAACAATGTCAACTAATTATTTTCCCCCGGAGGCACCGCTTCGCTGCTCATTGCCTGATCTGAGGCGGCCTCTGGCTCGGTCGGCGGTGTAGTCTCTTTGGCCTCAGCCGGTTGGCTGCTAGGCTCGGGCTGGGCCGGCTCCTCAGTGGGCTTCTCTTCAGCAGTCATCTCTGGGCCCGGAGTTACTTCTTCTTGAGCCGCGGGTTGTTCTTCCGCTTTTTGCTCTTCGGCTTTCGGTTCTTGAGCTGCCGGCTCGGCAGGTTCCGCAGGCTTCGCCTCCGGCTCCGGAGTTACTTGCATTTCGGGAAGGACTGCCTCCACAGCTGGCTGCACAGGCGGAGTAGGCTCGGGAGAGACCGGTGGAGTCTCCATCGGCAAGGAAGGAGCCGCGGGTTGCTCCACTTTCGGCGCCTCCGGAGCTTCCACCACAGGTTGCGGCATCGATTCAGGCGTTGGTGATGCTTCCTCCTGCGGCTGAGGGACCTCGGGGAGAGTCTGAGTTGCCGTCTCGACTGCTGGCGGCGCTTCACTCGGTTGCTGCACAGGTTGCGCCTCTTCGGCGGGGGCCGCTCCTTCCTGCTCGGTGGCCTGGACTGCTTGAGGTTCCACCACCTCGCAATACACCCACTGACATGGCGCCCAGCATCGGACCACTACCACGCATCCGCCGCAACGCCACCGCCACAACAATCGGCCCAGTAATCCGCAAGCGTGACTTGACTGCGCCACCAACAAGGTGGCACTCAAAGTTAGAGCGACCACTAGCCATTTCCGACTCATGCCTCGTCCTCCCATTTCCGTTCAAATCATCTGTGTCAACACACCTGTCGGACGCCTCCCGGCCCTTTGAGGTATTGGGAACACCGCATAGTACGGCTCCGTCAGGCAATTCCTCCTTTGATCTACACGATTTTACTTCGCGCAGAGGGGAGCAGCAAACAATTTCCCGAGCGGCAGTGGGTCCGGTGAGGATCTTGAGAAATGCAAATAGGGAGTCCTCTGACTCTTTTTTTCACTAACGTCGGGGCAATAAGAGCTTGCCAAAAAACGGCTGAGTCCTAAGCCTACGCGTTAACCTGTGGGTTACATTGTGTATTAACCTAAGGGAAGAGGATTCTTTTGCGTCGTGAAGCGAAGCAAGCAAGTGCGTTTTCGCGGGGATGCGTCCGGAAATTTCATTCAGGGAAAAGCTCGGAAATTCACTCGGCAGCAAATTTCTGGCATAAGGCGGAGGAAAGCGCGGCACTAGGGAGGTCCTGGCAATATGAACAATTTTGTTGTAAACGCCAAATATTATATAGCGGATAATCATTCAAGGTTTTTGTCGACTCAGAGCGTTGACCGGAGAAGAACGGCACAAGGTACTCATTCCAGCTACACGATTAGCTCATCCAGCTATACCACCCAACTCGGACTGCCACCAGTCGGCAGCATGAGAGGCAAACGGGCTTGTTTTGAGCTTCATCCGTCTGGGGGGCGGGTCTGCGGGAGGCGCTGCCACTTCCTTTGCGGACTGGTGCAGGGCAAGGCCCATCCGATACCTCTCCGGGAGTAGCCTGGGAAGAAAATTGGAGTAGCCTGAAACGAAAATTAAAGTCTGTGAATCTGCCCCCAGGAATTATTGCTTAGTAGCGATAACTTTTAGTTAGCGAGTAGTGAAATGCTTTGCCGCAATCAGCAAACGTCGAAGCTGGAGCGATCGCCTCGTAAGGGACACGACTGCGTTTTTTGTTTTTTTCCTCGGCTTAAGGCCCTGGACTTGTAGAGCGAGTATGTTACCTACAAGGCTACGGAATGATCCCAGACCGAAAAATCCCCCTGGCCCATCAGGCCCACCGTCTGCCGAATCGCCGAGAGTCACCGAGACCCCGCGAAGAAATAGTTTATATGTGTGATCGATATAGCAAACTATTCTGGCTGATTGGGCTACGCTAAAGAATGGAAGTTAGTCGACGAAACATCTCTTCAAGTCTTGTCTTGCGCTACGGAGTTCTTTTGCATGAAATGTCACCTCCATATGGAGGTCGGTAATTTAGTGCATAAAGGTTTCCCTCAGCTCATTCACTACCACTCTCGAGCCTCCTCATTTGCCGACTGGGTGGCCAAGCACCCCCAAGAATGGACCTAGGAAATACGAGCGAGCCAATACAGTTTGGAAACATTATCTCTTTAATGCGGATTTTACGGATTCGGCAATCCCTTTTCCCGCAATCCCTACCGTTCCCCTATAATTGCGGGTATTCTTGAGATTTAAGGCGTATCTGCAGTTTTTCGGTATTAAACAAGGTCCCCTCAATGGGGGTCGGTAAATGCTTTGCGTTTCGGCCTGAGAAAGAGAATGGGATCAAAAAGGTCGCCTCGGTTAACGCGGGAACGAGGTCAAGGGGCGGTAAGACGCTGAGCTCGATGGCGCGACCTTATAGCGAAGCGTTAAACAAAACTGACTTTTAAAACTGGCTTGGGATCGTCCGGCGGGTATCTAGAAATGAAGCGTAGTACTGTGCGGGCAGGCTGTGTAAGACACCGCTTCCGCCGCAGCCGGGTCGATTTCGGCATCCTTTGTGCCGATTGGGGTAGGTTCCAATGACGCATTATGGTTCCTTGTGCGATGATTTCTATGTCAACATGAGCTTGAAAACGGAGATGGAGCTCGCTACAACGCGCGAGTCCCTTCTCCACTTTTTTGATCAGGTGCACCGTCGATTCCCGAGTATGCATACGTTTTATGCGCGGGATCGCGACGAGTTTGTTTTGGAAGAAGACAAAGACCGGGGCAGCTATCGATGGTGTAGCATTGAGCCACAACGGATTTCTTCCGGTTATGTAAATCCGGAGTCGGTAGAGGCAGCCATCGAGCAACACCGTGTGGTGTTGGAATTGGTCCCTTACGAGTTGACGGTTACTTCGCTGGACTGCGAGGCGTTAGATCTCCTGTTCGGTTTCGATTTCACTTATCGGGGGAATCATAACGAGCTTGTGGCAGAGGCTCTGGGGTTGCCGCCCGCGTACGAAGGGTTGGTCGCCTTGCCGGGCGCTCGGATCGTAAACTATGAGCCTAACTTAACGCTGGCCTTGGACAGCGAGTGCCGTCTCCAATGCCGGGTGGCCATCGAAACGCGCACAAGCGCATACAATATCCGCACGGAGGATTATCCGGAGGACCAAATAAGTGTGTATGTCACGGCCCGGCACTATGGAAGCGTGCCCCACAATACGACATTTGCAGAAGTGTTGAATCGGTTGCAAGATGTGTGTCTTCGGCTTTTAGAGGGTTACGTGATTGAGCAGATTCTTCGCCCTTTGGCACGGACAATTGCTTGCAAATAGTGAGTTTTTGTGTGTGGTCAACAAACAAAGGACCCCATCTGCGGGAAAATTGCCGCCTGCGGGCGCAAATTGCAAACAAACTTTTTTTAGCCCGATTCCTTAGCCCGTAGTCACTAGGCCAACATGCGATTTATTGTGTTGGGCGCAGCCGGCTGGAGCCCCCAAAGCCCAGAAGTGGGGCCTCTGCTCGAACAAATTAGCGAGTTCGGGGATATCGTCCTCGAGGATTTCACAGGCGAGGCTGACCTTACCGAGGTTGAGGCCGACTTTGTGGTGGTCCTGGGGGGCGATGGGGCTATCCTTCGGGCGGCTAGGCAGATGGAACTTCATCAGCGCCCGGTGCTGGCGGTCAACCTGGGGCGATTGGGGTTCTTGGCCGAATTCGGCCCTGGGGAGCTAACCACAGCCTTGCGGCGACTGGCGGAAGGGGATTTCCGTATCACCGAGCATCTCATGTTTCTGTGCCGGGTCATACAGAATGGCCGGATGTTGCCGGCCCGGCTCGGCCTCAACGAGGCGACCGTCCAGACCGGGCCGCCTTATGCCCTCATGGAAGTCGATTTGTACGTGGATCGGGAATGGGTTACGACTTATCGTTGTGATGGGCTTCTTATCAGCACACCGGTGGGCTCCACAGCGCATAATCTATCGGCGGGTGGCCCAATCCTACGGAAAGACCTCCAAGCCTTCGTCATTTGCCCGCTTAGCCCGCACACCCTAAGTCACCGACCTGTGGTGGATTCTGCCGATCGCCTTTACGAGGTGGTCATTTCCCGAGCGAGAGGTAACCCGGCGGCAGTTGTGGACGGTGTCATTGCCGCAACGTTGTCCGTCGGGGATGCCGTAGAGATCCGCCGAGCGCCGGTCAGCTTCAGAACCGTCACTTTTCCCGACCGCGGCTATTACCGAACTCTTCGTGAAAAATTGGGCTGGGGCGGACAACTTGGGCTCGTTAATATTCGCCACCGGTCAGAAAGGCAGGAGCGGGCGTGAGCGGACCTCGGGCTACCCCTCAATCACACGATCTTGCCTTTCGGAGGGACGCCTTAGTCGCCATTGCTGTTACGGGAGGCCGTCTGGCCCCGGAGGGTCATGGGGGTTCATGTCGCCCCTGGAGAAGGGTGTCAACCCAACTACCTGGTTCGCAAATTCCGAGTGAATTCCAAGCAAGGATGCGGAACGTGGCAGGTCGCCTCAGAATGCCTCGCGTCGCCCAGATCGGGTGGTGTGCGCACCAGGCCGGATATTTTCAAAAATGGATTTGGCCTTCGTTTGACAAATTCATCGCCAAATTAACCAATATTATGACATTTGTCGCGAAGGTTAGGAGCCACGAGGGCATTCGGTATGATATCTTCTCGCCCGTCGGATTCGGGATCATAGTGCTTGGGGCTTTTCTGACACCGGCGCTTTGGCCGAACTTAGGCCCCGGCGCTGCTGCCATGGGAAACGATCTGTCGCAGACCGGATCATCCTTGGCCAGCCCTGTGAGAATTTTGGGGGAGGGGTTGCCCTCTCTTCAGGGAAATAGCAGCAGAATTGACCTCCAACCGGAGCGTACTGCCGATAGGCTTCCTCAGGAGGGCGCTCGGGCTAGCCTCACCCCCGAGTCGTCCGAGGAACCGGAAGCCGATAGTCAGGGCCCAGGAGGGGCCGATGGGCTATCTTCAACACCTAACGCGACCCCCTCGTCCCCCGACGCCCCAGGGGCTGGTTCCGAGACGGCTGCCCCCGAGATTGGTTCCGGCACCGGGGACTCTGCTCAACAGCCTGCCGAATCCGACACCTCCGGCCGAGGAGATAGTTCGCAGCCCATCACTGGCGAAAACGATGGAGCTGAGCCATCGCAGCCGGGCGCGCGTCCCTCCTGGGAGATGCCACCTCCTCAATCGGGCCAGCCTCCCTCACTGCTCGGAACACAAGCTGGCTCCGTGCCCGAAGCCGGTCCTTACGTTTTGCGGTACCGATTTCGGCCGGGGGAAGAGGTCCGTTGGGAGGTGCTCCAGCAAGCTCGTGTGAAGACCACTGTGGGAGCTACCACTCAAACGGCGGAGTCAGTCACTCGATCCGTAAAACTATGGCGAGTCGTGGATGCACTCCCCGACGGAACTGCCACGTTCCAACACCTGGTGGAAACAGTGGAGATGTGGCAGAAACTCACTGGCCGGGAGGAGGTCCGTTATAACAGCAGTACCGGCCAAGATCCGCCACGAGGTTTTGAGGCTGTCGCTCAAAGCTTGAATGTGCCACTTGCCACGGTAACCATCGACGCGCGTGGACAAATCCTCAAGCGGCAGAGACATCCGGTGAAGAGCATGGTGGATACCGAGCCCCTTATGACGATCCTCCTGCCGGAGAACCCAGTACTACCAGGAGATTCTTGGTCCTATCCCTACGAAGTGGAAATCCCCCTAGAGAACGGTACCGTAAGGTCGGTGAAGGCGGCTGAGATTTATAAACTCCGCGAAGTAAAATCGGGCATCGCGATAATCGAAGTGACCACTAAGGTCCTTACCCCAATTAATGACCCGCGACTTGAGGCCAAACTCGTTCAGAGAGAGCGGGAAGGGGTGGTGCGATTCGATATCGCAACCGGAAGACTTTTGCAGCAGGAGATTGAGCTGGACCGACGGGTGGTCGGCTTCAGCGGTCCAGCAAGCACACTTCACTACTCAAGCAGATTGACCGAAAAACTCCTCACGAGCTCACCGGCAACTGTTCAAAAACCTGCGACAGGTGCATCTCGTTAGTGCTGCCTGCCGCTTGGCTTTTGTATGCCTGCTGCTTGCGAGGGGGTGGAGCTTGTGTCCCCTCGTCTTTGCAACCGGAAGCGCCAACCCCAGGTTGTCTTGACCCCTACCCGTGCTTTTCCGCTTGTTTTGCGCTCTCAGAAGCATCATTTGAGCAACTAAACACCCCGTCAACGTGACCCCAAGCAAATTTTTAGGTCCCAGTGAGAATCGGGACTCGTCCCTCTGTTGCCTGCCGGATGGTCACATGCTTCGTAAAGCCGGAAAGAAGACCCTGGGCCAAATAAGTACTTTGTGACGAATAAATACTCTCTGACGAAGGATCCGTCGAACTTGGTGCTCGAATTGCCCATGTTGATGTCCGGCACAATTCTCACATAATGTTAACATAATGTTATCTTATCTTGCGCTCTCGACTTTTGTAGACTTGGAATTCTGAACTACGCTTGTGCTTTAAGACCTCCGTCCCCAAGAGCCTGTGTCGCCTGACGCATATCAGCTTTTCTGACGTTCATTGGCACGAAGGAAACCGTGCCCTCCGGAGCTGTTGTTCCGGGTAGCGAATTTGTTGTACCGGGAAGTTGCTAAATCCAAGGGAGCGGATATACTAGCACAAACCTGCGGAGAAGCGATTGGGGACGCCCGAGGCATTTGCATTAACTCGAGTTTTAGAAGATGATGAACTGCTTGCGGGCGATGGGAAAATGTTTGTCAACCAAGGATGGGTCGGCCGCGATGCGGTAGCGGAACATGGCCCTGTGGCCAGCTTTCCTTGGGAGAGGGCAAAAGGTTCAAGTCGAGGAAATTAATGGCCGGCCGAGCCGTCGATCCCAATATTTTGGGTGTGAGGATAAGTACTTCAACGCGAAAAGACTTTTCGAGCCTGTTGTGCTCCACGTTTCGATGGTCAAAAACGGTTGCGGAGGATAAGGAGAAAAGCGGATGAAAGGAAACCCCCAAATCATCGAGCGGCTAAATGCACGACTTGCAGAGGAATTGACCGCTATCAATCAGTATATGGTCCATGCCGAAATGTGCGCCAATTGGGGTTACAAAAGGCTGCACGAGGCGGTGGAAAAGCGAGCCATTGCTGAGATGAAGCATGCGGAAAAGCTCATCGAACGGATTCTTTTCCTTGAAGGCACGCCGATTGTCAGCAAGCTGTTGACAATCCAGATCGGCGGAGACGTCGGTACGCAACTGCGGAATGATCTGAATGCCGAGCTGGACGCCGTGCGCGCCTACAATGAGGACGCGCAATTCGCCGCTCAAGCGGGTGATCATGGCACTGAACAGCTCCTGAAAGAAATCCTCGAAGACGAGGAAGGGCACGTGGATTGGTTGGAAGCTCAGCTCGATCAAATTCAGCAAATGGGATTGCAGGTATATTTGGGACAGCAGATTGGCTAACCATAGCTTTCATTTAAATCAGACTTAAGTTTGAATATCTGAAAACGCAAGTTAACGCGAATGCCGCTGAACGCAGCTTGTGCCCAGTTGTGCTGCGCCGAAGAGTTATCTCGCGATATTCAAAAAGCGAGAAATCTTAGTCGGAAGCGTAGCCTTGATGGCTTGCCTCGCTTTTAATGGAGGAAGGTGGGAAAGGTTAACCTGAAAGCACGTGCCAACTTGCGCAGGTCTTCTTTGGCCCATGGAGCTGGCACCGGATGGTGTTTATGCTGTCGATTGTCTCCAAGGATTCCCGATGGTTAAAGCGGGAAGCGTGGACTTAGTTTTTGCCGATCCGCCTTTCAACATCGGTTACGAATACGACGTTTATGAAGACCGGCTCGAAGCGGATCGCTATCTTGACTGGTCTCGCAAGTGGATCGGGGAAGTTGTCCGAGTTCTTAAGCCGGATGGTACCTTTTGGTTGGCGATTGGCGATGAGTTCGCCGCCGAGCTAAAACTGATTGCTCAAAGGGAATACGGACTTTTCTGTCGCAACTGGGTAATCTGGTACTATACCTTTGGGGTCCACTGTCAAAATAAGTTTGCCCGTTCCCATACCCATCTTTTGTACTTTGTCAAAGATAAGCAGCGCTTTACGTTCAACGCGGACGCTATCCGTGTACCGTCAGCTCGACAGCTTGTTTACGCGGACCGGCGGGCCTCGCCGGAGGGGCGGGTACCTGACGACACATGGATTCTCCGCCCGCAAGACTTGCCCGAGGGTTTCACAGCGGAAGAAGACACGTGGTATTTCCCTCGAGTTTGTGGAACATTTCGGGAACGTAGAAGCTGGCATTCGTGTCAGATGCCCGAGCGGCTTCTTGGGCGGATCATCCTCGCCTGTAGTCGGCCTGGCGACTTGGTGTTGGATCCGTTTGCCGGGAGCGGTACCACGTTGGCCGTGGCAAAAAAGTTAGGGCGGCGGTTTTTGGGCTTCGAAATTTCGCCCAATTACGTCGAACAAATTCGCCGCCGACTCGCGGCTATTGGTTGTGGTGACCCCCTTGAGGGGAGTGAGCATCCGGGGGAGGCCCCGCCTACCGCTGCCGGTCGACCTCTGAAACATATGCAGTACAGAAAAACGCTGTTGACTCGCTCCCGCGAGTGTTCCCTTGAAAAATTGGAAGGATTACAGGGAGGATTATTCCCCGACACCCAATTTGGGGAGAAAATATCCCGTCGGCGAAAGTGACCTCTAGCGCGTCTCCCCTTCGCTAGCGATGAATTATGCGAGGTATGTTAACGGAAGGGTGTCGGGTGAACGCGAAATGCGTCGTTCTATTTGTAGGCGCGTGTGTATGACAGCTTTCTGATGCTTGCGGCGTAAACGGCTTGGCATTGATTAGAGCATAAGCCTGCCATGAGCAAGCGCCTTGGAAGAAGGATTGATCTCGGCGACATCGGTCAAAATCCCACAGCCACATTCAGGCGCACAGGGGGAAAGGGTCATGCGATTTGCCATCTGTAATGAAACTTTTGTTGACTGGCCCTTAGAAAAAGGCTTTGCTTTTGCCGCCGAGTGCGGGTACGCCGGAGTGGAGATCGCTCCGTTTACCATTTCGCGGTATGTCACGGATATACCCGCCGCAATACGAAAGGAGATTCGCCGGGAAGCCGAGAGTGTAGGGTTGGAAATCCTCGGACTCCATTGGTTGCTTGCTAAAACCGAAGGGTTTCACCTGACCAGTCCGGATCCGGCGGTCCGCCGGCACACCGCAGAGTACCTCAAACATTTGGTACGTTTTTGCGCCGATTTGGGGGGGCGAATCATGGTTTTCGGATCTCCTGCCCAGCGAAAACTCCCCCCGGAAGTCTCCTTCGACCAAGGCCTCATCTTCGCTGCCGAAGTTTTTCGCTCCATTCTCCCGGACCTGGAAAGATATGGTATCATCCTTGCGGTTGAACCTCTTTCTCCGGCGGAAACGAATTTCTTATGTACGGCCGCCGAGGCCATGCAGCTTGTCGATCTTCTCCGCTCGCCCAATGTTCAGCTCAATCTGGATTGTAAAGCGATGGCGAGTGAAAAGATTCCGATGGAAAAAATCATTCGCGACCACGCGAAATATTTGGCCCACTTCCACGCCAACGACCCTAATTTGCAGGGCCCGGGTTTTGGGGACCTCGACTTTGTCCCCATCCTTCGTACTTTGTTGGAGATTAAGTATCAAGGGTGGGTGTCGGTCGAGGTGTTTGACTATACGCCCGGCCCCGAGGCGCTGGCCAAGAAAAGTATTGAATACTTGCGAGCCTGTTTGGAAAAAGCGCGGGAGGAAGCAGCAGAGGCCCTCGAACCTTAGCCCATCTTCCGCTTGAAAACTGAAGACAGCCTTGAGCGCCTCCGCGCATGTGTGGACGAATAGATTGCTCGCGTGTGTCGAAATCGACCGTCCATGGGTTCTGCACGCCTGGCCAACGGGTAGGTTTGGCAAGCGGGGATAGCGAATCTTCTTTACGGGGTGTCCAACCTTTGAGGCGTTCTTCTGCCCCCCGGAGGGTAGCATTTGTTTACGTACCTTGTCGTGGCGAATATCAAGAAGATATTTCGAAGAAACAAAAGAAGGCATTTCAAAGATTTAGTTCTCCGGAGAGTGATTGACCTCGCCCGCGATCAGCCGCCCAAAACGTTACCAGAATAACTCTTTTGTGGCATATCGCTGAGAAAGCCTGATCCGTAACGGTCACGGTGGCTCTGAGGATACCAGTACGGCATCACAGTGGTTGGCGGCCAGGCTTACTGCTCGTGATTTGGGCGCGAAGATTCGGAAAAAATCGGTGTGGCGGGCGGTTTGGAGGATTTACGGACTTGATAAATTCACCCAAACCGGAATTGGGCTCATGTGGAAGAAAACAAGGTTGGTCTCCTCCGATTTCTAAGGCTTTCATTCAATCCAAAACTGCAAATAGAAGCCGGCCGAAATTGACTAGCTCCTGCGGCAATACTCCGATTGCGTGGCATAGAACCCCCAAGTAGTGCTGAATATTTTAGTTTGATAAGAACGAACCTTCTGTTATTGAAACTCGAAATCGGAATTTACAAACGTTTCGGTGGTTATTTCGCGTGAAGGGCAGCCAGGCCGTCCCTGAGGGTGACACTGGCTTTATGAGACTGCCAGTTTGGCACTCCAGCCTCTCCTTAAGACCCAATTTGGCGGGGAGATTTTCTCCGAAGACCGTTTGAGAAATTGGGGAATAAGCTTTGGTGGCGAGTGTCTAATGGGAGGGCGCCTAAAAGTGGCGAGCAGCAAAATTTCGATAGTTTTA
The DNA here is from genome assembly GCA_938084835.1 of uncultured Thermoguttaceae bacterium. Classification (GTDB taxonomy): domain Bacteria; phylum Planctomycetota; class Planctomycetia; order Pirellulales; family Thermoguttaceae; genus DTLM01. The sequence goes on along the minus strand of CALKER010000012.1, from coordinate 181,367 downwards.
ACTATGGCCTGGAGCTTTCGGCGTAAGTCTAAGCGACCTAAGAGGTTATCGCAATCCAATAGCAGTGTGAGTTGCAAATTTGCGCGTATGGGAAAGCGGTTATAGCGAGGCTGTCGCCAAAATCGAGCTCGGCTTGCTCGAAACTCAGCACGATTCAAATTGATCTCTCATTGTGGCACGAGGTTTGCAATCACTTCCGGCGGCCGAACCGGACATGAGAGCTATTTGAAGCATCAGGTCATCGAAGCGACTTTTGGCCGCTGGGATGTCCAAACCCGTAGCCCCCGAACCCAGTTAACGCCTCCCTTCTAAAGGCGAAACTGTCGCCCGATAGACTGGGCCGGTTGGTGGGATTACCTCCAGACTGGTTCCCCCCAGGGACAGTGAGATCGCGGAGAAAAACCCACGATTTTGACTTGTGGGGGCGGTTTTGTTGGACCGTCTTCCAAAGAGGTTGCTTCCGGAACGTCTTGCGGAAGGGTGTAAAAAGCGGGGGAATTCCTCTTGGTAGGAGCGGCCCTAGCCGAGATGAATCCTGCCCATGGCTGGGAATAAGCTTTAAAAAGTTGGTGAAGAGATTAAAATGGTTTCAGTTGGGTCCTTTGAGGTGGTTGTTGGGTCTGTTTTTAAAGCGAAAGCGCCAGACGGCGGAGAGTTTCGAACTTCCCCGGGAGAGGGTACGTACTTGATGAAGCAGGCGGAAGAGAAAAACGGGCGAGTTTTCCCTTGGCATCTCCCGCTGCAAGAGTGGGCCGATGAGGATTTGATTTTAGCCTACCGGGAGCGCGGGGATCGCCGTGTTTTTGAAGAACTCATCCGCCGGTATGAGCGCGAACTGTTTAACTATCTCCGGCAGTACTTGGGAGATTCGCAACAAGCGGAGGACGCTTTCCAAAGTACGTTTTTGCAAATTCATCTGAAGTGCGATCAGTTTGATGCGGAGCGGCGGTTTCGCCCGTGGCTGTACGCGGTAGCCACCAATCAGGCGATAGATGCCCAGCGGCGCCGGCGGCGCGAGCGGATGATTAGCCTCGACCAGGCGGGAAGTTCCGGTGATCAAGCTGTTCAACTGAACGAATTGGTCGATGGTCCACCCGAGCTGCCCGGCGAGGATATGGAACGGGACGAACAACGCGAAATTGTGCGGCGGGCCATTGACGACCTGCCCGAGGCCCTGCGTCAGGTGCTTTTGCTGGTGTATTTCCAAGGATTAAAGTACCGCGAGGCTGCCGACGCCCTCGGGGTGCCTGTGGGTACAGTGAAAAGCCGGCTGCACACGGCCATTCGTAAGTTAGAACGAACCCTAAGACAGCATCTATCCCCGACGTATGCGTAAGCGACTTCAATGCGATTTGCTCGGTTTGGTCATCGGTGCGCTTGACGACCACGAGCAAGAAGATCTTGCGGACAAATGTCGCAGGGAAGCTCGCCTGAGTCGATACGTGGCATGGTGGCAACGCCGTCTCCAGGCTCTCGATCGATACTGGAAGAAAGAAAGGGAGTATGATCCGCCCGTTGGCCTTGCGGAGCGCACTATCGCCTTTGTTTTTCTAGATGGCTCCCTTCGCAGTACCCCAAAGCCGGAATTGAGCGCTCCTTCCAAAAGCCCTGTGTCTTCAGATTCATATTCGCTTCCGGAAGATCAGAGGGCTTTCCCTTCAGCGGGGAAATATCAATCGAAAGCCGCCACTTGTTCGGTGCGCTTCGAAGGGCAATCGCGCAGAGCTGCTTTGGCCCTGAGGGTTGATGGCTCGGGAGGTAAAACGTCGTTAATACCGAAATATGAAAGGGCCCACACGGCGCGACAGTGGAATGTTGTTCTGTCCACGGGGGCCGTCTCGGAGGCCTACTGGTGGCGAGCGGGGATTGTGGTCTCAGCTTGTCTTGCGATGCTGGCCGTGGTCCCGCCGGCGATTTATCAGAGTCGGCTCCAGGCGCACGACCTGCAATGTCAACACTTACTTTGTTGGTTGGGAAAAACGGGCGAACACCTGGGTCAATTGCATCGGCGGCCTTGGGGGCTGGCTTCGAAGTTGGGGGCTCATTCTTTTACGTCGATTTTGCCGGTCGACTTGGGTAGCTTTGACCAATTAGGAACGTTGACGGCTGTCAGGAGTGTTTACGAACGGCCCTCGGGAGGTTGGGCCACCTTGGAGGGAAACTCGGACTTGATGCTATTCGTGGCAACTCGTGCCGACTCATGCTGGCCGTGGAGGCCGGACTCCCCTGGACCAAATTTCTTTTCTGGGGGTGTTATTTTTCTCACATCTCCTAACGCGAAAAATATGTGGCATTTCGTTGGCAGAGGGCCTTGTTTCTACGGCCCGGCTTATCCCCAAATGTATAAGCTCCCGAGAGTTTCCCAGGAGTGGTTCGATTGGGAAGGAACTGGAGGGAAACAGTTAGCCGGCCTTGCGACCGGACAAAGCTTCGCACGGAGTGGTAATCTGCGTCCGGAGATTGAGGGGTTAAGCAGGATTCGTGGTTGCTTTGCCTGCGTCGCACCGGAAAAGGTAGCTGCCTGTGAACTAGGGCTCGCCGGGGTGCGGTAATTTTCGCAGGTTTGTGTTAGTTTTTGGACCGTGGATCGCTTGTGTGTGTCAAAAAGCTCGTTTGTGCTTGGCCGCCTCACAGTTCCGCTGATTACTCTGGGGGCTTACCTGCTTTAGCTCAAATTGTAATGGTCGGGCTTGCTTCTCCCGATAGAGGTAATTCTTGACGATTACGGGCGTTCTTTCGAGGAAACGGTGATTTTACACTACATTTATTTGTTTATGACATTTCGTGCTACTTGGTAAAAATCTTTTCCCCGTTGCCTTTTTCCGGCGCTTGCGAGTCCATTTGAAAAAGGGTCAAACTACGTTAGAGCTTATGCCCGTTGACAAAGCACGGTTTTAAGTGACAAGAGCTAAGCCATGTTGCAGAAATTTGCATTGATAAGATCGGGGAGCCTCCTAGAAAGTCTTCATCATTGGGTGGCACATTACCGCTTAAGGCAAAGCTATTCGTCGGCACTAGTGTACCCGATAGCAGTGAGAAGCGGCGTTCCACTTTACAGAAACCTCTTCCCATCAAGGGCAAGCTGGAATCAAACAAGTGGCCACCGAACTACCGCCAAAGCCCCGAGTGGCAGCCACTGGCAAAGACAGCCAACCGCACGCGTCTTTGACGTTACCTCAAATTACCTTAGGATCGCGATTGCGTTGTGGCTCCCAGTTTATGAGGACGGAATCGCCTGTAATTTCCTTATTAGCACATTTCTCCTTCGGTCGCGTGGCTCTCGGAGATGCCTCGGAAAGCCCGGATTCCTCGAGCCTAACCACCGAGCGAAAAACCGTCAGCAGGTGCTCTGCCAAACTAGTTGTTTTCCTTAATATTCTCCTGAATCCACTTTGCCAGATCTAAGGCATGGGTGTCAACACTCACCTTCTTGTCTATGAAAGCTATCTTCCCATCTTTCCCAATGATGAAGGTCCACCGTCGGGCTAAGCCGGAGGGGCTATCCACAACTCCGTAAGCGAGGGCCACCTTTCTGTCGGGATCACTAAGGATAGGATATTTGGCATCGAGGGACTCTGCAAAGCGACGGATATCCGCGGGCTGATCGCAACTGGCAGCAAAGTAAGCCACACCTAACTTAGCGAGGGCCTCGCCCTGCTCCGCAAGCGATTTACACTCTCGTGTACAACCCGGGGTAAAGGCCTTGGGAAACCAGGCGATGACCACAATTTGCTTCCCGCGGAAATCGCTTAATCGATACGTTTTTCCATCGCTTCCGGGTAGCACGAAGTCGGGAGCCTCGTCGCCGACGTTTAACTCATTTTTGGAGGCACCCTGTCCGAGCGCAAAGCCTAGCCCCCCGGCGCAGGGACAGAGCCAAGCACTGGGAATCGCCACCAGCAGGGTTCCCAACGCCTTAAAACGCTCCCACATCAGGTGCCACTTCGAAAATGCCATTGTGGTTCCTCCTACTCAACAGGCTTATTCTGGACGAATTTATTGTTACCTTTCCAACTAAATTCCGTGAGGATTTACGGGACGAGCGCGTTGGGGAACGGTGCCTTGCGCCAAATTCGGCCTTGCCGGGCGGCGACTTGCTTAGGCACGGCTTGGGCTGCGCATTATTTGTAGCGGAATTTGTGTCAAAAATCAAGGGGATCAGCGAAAAGCAGCTTATTGGTAGGCCTCGCGGGGTGAGTTTGCCTGCGAGCTCCCCCAACTACCCGCTTTGAGTCGACACCGGACCATTGGCCCTAGCGCTTGCCGGCTTTTGTTGGTTGCCTGAGGACGGCGCACGCCCCTCCGCCGATTGGTCCTAAGGCTTGCCGGCTTTATTCGGGACGAGCCGGCGGCGGCTGAGCACCGATGAGCCAAGGAGTGGGCAACGCACGCACTTCCTGGTCAGGCCCGACGCTTGGCTCCGTCGGCGGTGCAGGCACAGGGGCCGGCTCCTGACCGGCATCTAGCACTTCGCGACGGAGGAAAAGCATCCGCGGATATACCGGCTGTTTTCCTTTGGGAGTAGGGACAACGATCTCGAATGTGTACGGCACCCGGTCGATCGTCCGCTGCACAACGATTGGCTTTTCCGACCACTCCGCATAATGGGCGCGAGCAATTTCGGCATCGCGTTGATACATTTCTTCCGGCGTGCGATAACGCGACCCTGGTTGATAGGCATAGGTCACTACCAGACGATACCGCTTCAACAAGTCCGGGTTGGCTACCGTTACCGTAATCTTGTTTCGACCTGGTGCAAGGTAAGGTAGAGCCTCCTGGTTGTGCTGGACTACATTGGTTAACTCTAGCCGTTCCAAAGCCTGGCGAAAGCTCACACGCAACCAATAACGGTAACTCCCGCGGACGGACTCAGATAGTCTGTCTTTTTTTACATCGACGAACTGCTTGCCATCGCGTGAGACCGCAAGGACCACATCCTCGGGCCAGACATCCAGGTATGCTTTGACCACCACGTACGGAGAGGAAATTGGAATGACGATCTGCGCCGGCTGGGTAGGATCAACAGGTACAAGTTTACCTTCCGCAAGTGAAACATTTTCTAGCCCCTCTAAGCCCGCTAAGGAACTGGGGTCTTTCCAGCTCGGAGCAAACACGAGGCGACCATTGGACCAGGTCCGCCGCCGCTCTGTGCCTCCATAGGGTTCGAGGATTGGTCCGATGGCAGGGCAATTGCGGTAGTCTTTGTCCCCGCAAGTATGATGTGGAGGATTTTGACTTCCGGCAAAGTACCATCCATCTGGCTCCTTATCCCAATGAAGTTCTAAGCGGTAGCCAGGGGCGAGATCGATGCTGAAAGTGTAGTTGGGGTCGTCAAAGACGATGCCACCCCACCCCCGAGGACTACCGGCATCCCGGCTACTTCGCACGCCAGAGAGAACACTCTCCGGAGAATCCCCGCAGACCAACAGAGCGGGGGCGGTCCAATTAGCCCGGCCGTCCCGCACTTCAAACCGGTTATGAGCAAAGTACCACACTTTGCGCGCCTCGTCGTAAACAATAGCCTCCTTCACCAGGCCGAGACGCGCCCTGATATCCTCTTGAGAAGCAATCGTCCACCCTCCCGGCGCATCTGGGGCAGGCACCCACGTGTAAAACTTTAAAAAAGTATCCAAATAGTGCCACCGATTGCCGTAGAAGACCTCCACCGTGGTGTGCCCGGGGTTACTCCAACCGCGGTAGCGCCAGCGGTAACCGGCAGCCTCGAATAACGCTGCCAATACCGTGTGCTCGCCACCGCAAAGTGACCATCCGTACACGTGGATGAGCTTCAATGCCGAAATGCCGCCGGGCTCCGAGGGATAGGGATGGTGGTAAATAAGGTAACGGCACACGTTATACAAGGCGATTGCCCGTTCGTCGTCGGTGCGGCAGTCGCGTGTGACCGATTCCACCAAGGCTTTCAGTGAAGAACAATCCGGGGCCTGATCGCACACAACCTTGATGTCGCGAAATACGTCGCGATTTTCCAACTGGTTAGGCAATACAGCGAATGCTGTCCCTGGCATGAACAAAACGATGGTTGCGGAAAGGAAGTACCCTGTCAGAGACATCACAAACGAGGAACACTCTTTCATTTGTCGGATCTCCTTTCGCACTTTTTAGCTTCCGCGGAAGTTCGCCGCCAGCTTTTGATCCCTGGTAGATGAGAATTGACCACATTTATTATCGCTTTTCGTTGAGGTCTTTTCAAATTTTGCTGCCTCCCGAAGCCTGTGCCCGAGGGCCAGGCTAAATCCTCGGGTCACACCGGCCTCGGTGGGCCTGACGGGAATTCTTGCTGCTTGCTTCCGTGCCATCTCGTGGGAGGAATTCCGCGCGCCACAGGAGTGTCTTGCGATGTTGGATCGATACCTGAGGGGCATTCAATAACCGGTGATTTATGCCAGTGTGTCAAGAAAAAAGCGTTTTGGCCGGTTGCGGGGTATGGAAAAAATGCGCGGCAACCCAAAAAATTCGCGGGAATCAAGGAGCATTTCGCAGGAATCAATTTGGGTTCAGAACCGGGTGCAGAAGGTGCACGTACCCCCACGGTGAGAGCGCGACACGAACGATTACTTTGCCCGCCACAATTTCTTCCTTCCAATGTTGGAGTTGATGCTCCCGAACATAAATTTTCTCGGCGCCGTAATCGATGTGCAGTTTACATCCCCGGATCATTACCCGGTCAGGATCGGCGTTGTCGTAATCAAACTCGATTCCCGAGATGAACCCTCGCACATACGGCCCACTTGTGGGGGGCGTAAACGTGATGGCCTTTGCCGAGATGATTTCGCCTGGCTCCGCTGTCTCCACCGTGATGAACACTTCCTTCCCCGAAAGATCATGGAGTTCTGCCATGGCTTTGCGGCAATCTGGGGCGCTCGGTGATTGGCCTTTTACCGCAGCGATGAGCTTGGCCATATCGGGTTGCTTGATGGCTTCGCAATCGATCTCGCTTATGGGAAATCGTACCCTGATCGACCTGCCGAAAAACAAATCATATTGTTCGCCATATATTTGAGGGAGAACACGGATTTGGAAAATCTGTGAACCAAGTAAAATAGTTACGAAATACCACCCACAAAACGTCAACACAACTGCTCCCTGCCACAATGCACTGGCAAGCACGGCGGTTCGTAAGGAGCGTTCCGACCCCCCCGGAACCTCCCGGCTTCTGCTCGTGCCAGGCGTGGGCAGAGCCAATGGGGTGAGCTCAGCCGCTGCCCCTTGAGGGAAAACGGTCGCGGATTTCTTCCTTAGCCAATGACTGATCAACCCCAGAAACACCCCGGCCCCGGCAAACACTAGCGCGGCATGGCGAAGCGTTAGCCCGAAGTGGTCGTAAACTCGGATCCCAAGCCAAATTAAGAAGAAGAGTAGCCCTGCTTCAAAATATAGCCAATTCGCGAACCGAAATCCCTTCCACAGCAGAAACACACAAAAGGCAAGTCCGACCGTGACACCAAGCAGCCACTCAGTCACCACCAGCCAATCAGGTACAGGGGACAAAAAGGCTCGGAAAATGCCGTCTGTGACAACGAGGCTTAGAAACGCAGCCATAAAGAGGAGCGGACCACTGGCTTCCCGCAGCCGCTGACAAAAGGTTATCCATGTCCGATTCCTGGTGAATTCCTCGGTGCCTGGGGCACCCCACTTTGCCGTGAAAAGTATGACCGCTGCTCCCACCACCGCAAGAGTCAGGGCCAGGACACCCCACCAGGCTGCAGCGCTGGCGAGCTCTGGAGAAACGTTTGTGGGAAAGATTCCCTGATTGGTGTACATCACAAGAGACCCAATCGCGATCGAACTCCCACCGAGAAGGAGGACGCCCCACACGGCAAAGAACGTTTGGCTTCGCCAGAACTTGGGGAGAGCCAACCCCAGGGCAAAAAGGTAGGCACCTACGTACCCGACATGAGCCACGGATTGCGCGGGGGACAGCCCAGTTTTTACTGGAAGCGAATCCCACGGGGGCCAGTAATGGACGGACGCGATCAGCCAGTAGGCTATTGCCCCGACCAAAGCGAAAGACGCGATATTTCGCCGCTCAACGTGGCCAACCATTGCTAGAAGCCATAAAAGCAAAAACCCATAAAATCGTGCGGTTTCCAGCCACGTTGAGGCACGCGAGGCAACAAATAAACGATCCAGTGGTATGCCGAAGGCCCACCAACAAATGAGCAAAGTATACAAGGCACCAACAAGATTACCCAACCGCGTCCACGCGATTGGGATTAGGGCCACACCCCACCAAAAGACGACCGACTTTATGGAAATGTTCATATTCCATAAAACGACAATTTGTCCGAACAAAAGTGGGAAGAACAGGGAAAGGATAAGCAGGCCAAGTTCTCTTCCGGTCGATTCTCGTTGCCAACCGGACCACAGGAATCCCGCGGCATGGACGACTGTCCATCCTGCCAGAACAAGTAATAATCGGTGCCAATTGGTTAAATAATCCCATCGAGCGGCAAGCCACGAACCAGCTGCGGCAAGCAGAAGCGCAACCCCAAGCGCGAGAAGAGCGCCGGCAAACAATTGCCGAAGTCGACCCTCGCGCACATTCCCGCCCTCGGCGTAGTCGCTCAGGATTTGCTCTGCTTGTTCGCGAGAAATGATCCCTGCACTGAGCCAGCGGGCTACCTGATCCTGAAGCCAGCGCGCCCGACGATTCGATTCTGAACTTTTCATGAAGGCAATGCTACTTCTTAAAAGCCGGGAAACTGTAATGCTTAGGGAAACTTGTGGATCCGGCGCGAAAGCCTTGGCAACCTACCAACAAGAAATAGCTTGGACGTGGTTCCTTCACGCGACATACCGAACAAGACTAACCTGCTGGTGACCAAAGGGAAAGCATGATGATTATGCATGATGATTATGATCGAGACAAGGTGTGCACCGAGCAAGGGCAGGCCACAGGACTGGAGGGATTGTCGTTACCCCGCCGCCTGCGAAAACTCCTTTTCGCACACGAAAACGTCACGAAGGAGAAAAGTTCCCCAAATACATAAAAGATTCGCCGGACCGGGTCGGGTTGTGCAATAGCCCCTACTTGCGGAGAATGAATCGGCCGCCTGTCTTCGACACTTAAAGACAGACCCGTAACATGGTGCCCAGCATTAAATCTTTCGGTGGGCCCCGAAATTTCCGTAGCTGTGTCTCACCTTCAAGGGTACGGAAAGCCCGTGAGACCACCGCAGCAAACCAGGCGCAGCCGGCGGAGAGCCCCTGCACGACGCTTCGGCCTCTCCGGCCAAGCAGGGGGTTTGTGTTCGGGCGCCTGTGAGCCTCGTAAGGAAGTGGCAGAAGCTGGTCACAAAAACGTAAATCGAATCATCGTCCTACCTTGCCGGCTCTCTCAAGAGCCCAATTTTGCCGCGTTTTTGGAGAAATGGGTTACCTCCGCGAAAGTGGGGGAGGTGAGAAAACCGCCGGCAAGCGCCGCGATATTATTCTTCGACAGACGTCACCGCATGCTTAGGAGTCCGGGGACGTTTCACCACCGGGAGCTGAGTGCGGCGGCGTGCCACCTTGCCATTATCCGAAAGAACTCGTTGGGCTTTGGCCAAATCGTTGACCCGAATGACGGCCAAACCGCCGCTTCTAGTGCCCAGCTCGCCGCCGAAAGAGCAATAAGCGTAGTCGATGTTGAGGTGCTCCGCAGCCAATCGCTCACACACTCGGCGAAATGCACCGGGTTGAGCACCGACCTCGACGACTAATACTTCCGACTGCTCGAAAGGCACATTCAGCTCCTGCAGAACCTCCACGGCCGCCTCCGTATTGTCGGGTATAAATCGGACCGTCCCTCGCGACCCAGAATCCATCACGCAAAGGGCCAAGAACTTCACCTTCTTTTTGGCGAGGGCGGAAAGCATCGAGGCAAGACGGCCGGGCTTGTTCACTAAGGAGACTGACAGCTGTTTGGCCGTGCGCATAGGCATCTTCCTCCTGTCAACGAAAGTCGGATAAGATCTCGCCGCACTTCCTTCCCTGATTTTCCTGAGAACAGAGTCCTACTCCTTTCGCATCTTAGCCAACAGTTTGGTAGAGTCAACCAAAACTTGCGGACATTTTCATTCCAATGCTGCAAGTGGCGGCTCGCCCGTGCCGGTTGAAACGATCACGGCATGACTACCGGCTCCGCCGGGATCAGGTACGCCTCCGTTATGAGGCCCCTAAGCGGTTTTTTTCCAGGTTCTAGCCAGTGCACCGCAGCGACCGCTCCGCAGTGTGGCCTGTCGGAAAGCAACCGACGGGGAGCGCCTCTCAAAGACTGTGGGAATGTCGGTTGCCGGGGACTTGTCTCGGATCTGGGCTGTCCGAAGTTGTGGTGCCGCATGATTGTGCGAGTTCCGTTGGTAGGACCCTCAACTGCCTGCAGGAGAACGTCGGGTATTGATCCCCTTTTTTTATTGGAATCCGAGAGTTAATGGCAGGCGAATGCCTTCGCCCTGCCGAGGTAGCAACTCTCGTACCGAAAAAGGTTTTTTCGCAACCGCTCTTTGAGGTAGGTAGCTTCTTCCCGGGGCATCTCGGCAATGTTTTCGAGAAGATTTATGGATTTCTAGAAGATTTATGGATTTTTTCACTTTGCTCGCAGACTCACATAACACCAAAAGGGGATTGAAGGAGCAATTTTTGGACCGGAGGGCCAGCGCAAAGCTTTTGGGGAAACCGTCACAGAGCTTTGTAGGCTGAATTATCTAGGGTCGGATTGGGGGGACCCACCATGGTCATCTGAAAAAATGTGCGAAATTAAGTAAGGCCCTCTGCAATTGAAACCGACTTCCGCCCGGGGCAGGACGCTGGTGCCCTAGCCCGCGGAGTTGCTTGTGGTCCGCAGAGAGATGTCGAACCCACGCTTATGTGGCCAAAACGGCTCGAGCAACCAATAATTTGCAGAATCGACACCGTCAGAAGAATCGAACACCGTCAGAGAACAACCCACTTTGGAGTCGCCAAGTACCGCTACCAAGGGGGCAAGAAAATTTTGAGGTCTTACCGCGCGGTTTCGGGGTAAAAACGACGAATTATGGGCTGGGTATCGGGCCACAACGGAGGGTTCATTTAAGGTGACAACGTTGGCAGGAACCTTCGGAAGGACATTGTCTTGGCAGCCACCGATCGCAAGCCTGTGTAAGAGTTTGAAGGCGTTGCCACAAGTCAGGAGGTCTATCCTAAGAGGTTTATCGCAAAGAAACCCACCCAAAGGGTGGCCTTTACTGTTTCTGACTCGAATATTCTTTTGGATCGACCGAAGGCTTGGAATTTGGAAACTAGCTGATGTGGAGCAGGAGTGTTGTTGCGGGCCTTTCGGTGATCGGGGGCGGCGTCCGGTCGCGGTTCCGCTAACGTGGTTACCTGCACTGCCGCACGCCACGGGGACCGCCCATGACGTGCGTTGTTTTTCAGGCTTGGAGGCGAGAAGAGGATGGACGATCCTTCGCATGAGTATGCTTAGGGATGTCCAGGGAGCGACTGTAAGGTTAAATCCCTAAATTCTGCGGGTAAATCACTGAATAGAAAAAAATGACGCGGAAGGTTTATCTGATTACATTCGGTTGCCAAATGAACGACCTCGACAGTGAGCTTGTGCGGGCAACCTTGCTGGAGGCAGGATACGAAATCACGGACAGCCCTCGCGATGCTGACGTGATTCTTTTTAACACGTGCAGTGTGCGGCAACATGCCGAGGACAAAGTTTACAGCGCCCTTGGCCGGCTGAAGCGGCGGAAAAAGGAGCGGCCGGGGACGATCATCGGGGTTCTCGGCTGCATGGCTCAAAAAGATGGCGAGCTAATTTTTCGCCGCGCTCCGTGGGTGGATTTGGTTTTAGGACCGGGCCAACTCGGAAGGTTGCGGGAAATTCTTTCTATGATCTCCTCCGGGAGCCGGACGCGGGTTCTCGAAGTGAGCCTGCCCCGGCGGGGAATGAGCCAGGCGGAGGTGGCAGAAAGTTTTGTGCCCTTTGATCCCCCGCGTCGTCCAGAGGTGCGGTCCCTTCGCCAGCAGGCGATGGTGCGGATCATGCGGGGTTGTGATAAGTTTTGCACTTATTGTGTGGTGCCAAATGTCCGCGGCCCTGAACAGTCTCGGCCCGCGCGCGAGATCGAGGCGGAGGTGCGATCCCTTGTAGATCAGGGTTGTAAAGAAGTCCTCCTTTTGGGGCAGACGGTCAACAGTTATGTCGACAAAGCTGGGGCGGAAATCCTCAGGCTGTCTGATCTTTTGTACCGTTTGTCATCCATTGATGGTTTGCGGCGAATTAAATTCGTCACCAATCATCCTCAGCATATGACGGATGATCTCTTGCAGGCAGTGCGTGACCTACCCCAGGTCTGTCCTTACCTCCATGTGCCTGCCCAAAGTGGGTCGGACCGAATTTTGGCCCGTATGCGGCGTGGATATACTTCGGCACAGTATAGAGAGATGATCGCTCGGATCCGCGAGCTTGTGCCGGAAGCAGCCATCACCAGCGATTTTATCGTTGGTTTTTGCGGCGAGACGGATGAGGACTTTCAACAGACCCTCGACCTTGTTCAGTGGGCACGCTTCCGCAATTGTTTTGTGTTTAAGTACAGTCCGCGGCCGGGCACCAAGGCTGCGGAATTGTACTATGATGACGTACCCATGGAGGTGAAGCGGCAACGCAACAATCAGCTGTTAGCTGTGCAGAACGAAATTAGCCTTGAAGAAAATCGCGCTTTCCTGGGCCGACGAGTCGAAGTGTTGGTGGAAGGAATAAGCAAGCGAGAACGAGAGAGGCAGGAACCCGCGACGGCAGGGCTCTTGAGGAGTACCGCGAGCCCGCCGGTCGTCAGTGTGGATGGGCAAACTGTGTCGGAAAAAGCTGGAGGGTTTTCTTCTCCTGTCGCCTCTGGGCGTGGCTGCCTGGCTCCGGTCGGGGGCCAGGCGGGATTTGTCCCTCTGGCGGTCGAACAACTGCCAATCGCTGGCGTTTCCCGTGCGGTTCAGCTTGGTGGTCGGACCGTGTGTGATCGAATTGTAGTATTTGATGGGCCGTCAGACTGGATTGGACGATTTGTGGAGGTGGAGATCGAGCGGGTTTCATCGGTGACGTTATTTGGGCGGGTGGTACGTGTGATCGATTGAGGGATTGGCCGGCTTTGATGCCTCAGGGGGCCAACTACAATTCTCGGCGAGGAGGATATCCGAGGCTTGAGGCTGGCAAAATGAGGCCTTGCCTACCGAAAGAACCATGCCTGGCGGAAGGACGGGTAACGGAGAAAGCCCAATGGCTCATCAAAACAGCTTGGGGGTGCTTGCGGGGCATTGGTGAGGCAGTCGTAAACGTATCGGGTGGCGGCTCAGGCGTCAGTGTTATCGCGATGAGGGAGGAATTATCCTCTGGGAGCCGTGAGTCTAGGTTGGGCGACCGGCCAAGTGTGTTGCGTGTAAATCGCTTGACAGCCTGCGAGTTCAAACGGCACTTTCTCCGGTTGTTTCCACTCCACGCGTAGCGGTAAACCCGAGGGAAGGTAAAGAAGTCTCCCGGGCGGGGATGTCAGAATTTGGATGGTGAAAAAAGAAGGTCGTGAGAGGGGACGGTCCGAGGATTTAAGCTTTCTTCGTTAAGAACTTCGCCCTGAGTTCGCCATGGAGATAGCCGTAGCTCAGAAGATGCTTTCTTCTCTGGAAGAGGCGCGGCCCTTCCTGGAGGAGTTAGGACTCACCGACCTGCCGCGTGGCTACACCAATCTTGTCAGGCTGAGCCAGCATGGCGTGACGCCTGATTTGCTGGCCGTGCTTTTTAGTCAACTTGCTGAGTGTCTGCCTCGCAGCCCAGATCCCGACATGGCCCTCAATAATTTGGAGCGATTTGTGGGTCGCGCGAGGAACCCCTTGTCGCTGGCAGCATTGTTCGAGCGAGATCCCACCGCCTTACCGATTTTGGTGCGCATTTTTGCGACAAGTCAATACCTCAGCGATATTCTGGCTGCAGAGCCGGAATCTTTCGAGCTCGTGCGGGCAAGCCAAGGAATGCCCTACTCGCGACAAGCTCTGGTAGACGATCTGCTGGCTGAAGTTGCCGCATTGGAGTCCGACCCGGCCATCATGGCAGCCTTGCGACGATTCAAGCAGCGGGAAATTTTGCGAATCGCCTATGGCGATATTATTTGCGAGCAAAGCATCCCTACGGTTTCGGCACAAATATCGTATGTAGCCGATGCCATCCTGGAAGCCGCCCTCTTTGCGGCCTATCGCAAATTGAGTCACCGTTGGGGGGTTCCGCGCCAGTCACATGGTAAGCGCGCAGGCTTTGTGATTTTAGGCATGGGGAAGCTGGGCGGTGTGGAACTTAACTACTCCAGCGATCTGGACCTCATTTTCTTTTACGAAGACGAGGGGGAAACGGATGGCCCTCGGCGAATATCCAATGCCGAGTTTTTTCAGCAGCTGGCCAGCGAGATTCTTTGGCTGTTGACAACTCCTACTCCTTTAGGGGTGGCTTATCGCGTGGATATGCGGCTTCGGCCAGAGGGAAAGGAAGGCCCTCTTGTCATGTCTGTCCCCGCGGCTTTGTGGTATTATGACAATCGGGGGCGTACTTGGGAGCGACAGGCGTACATCAAAGCCCGCCCCGTGGCGGGTGACCGCCAACTGGGCGAAAGCTTTCTTCAACGGCTTACCCCGTGGATTTACCGCCGCTTTCTTTCGCGAGCAGATATTTCCGGCATCAAAGCCTTGAAACGTCGCATCGAACAGCACGCCCAGTCTGCCGGGGCGGAGACGACCAACGTGAAGACCGGCCGCGGCGGAATCCGTGATATCGAATTTGTGATCCAATTTCTGCAGCTTCTCAATGGTCCAGATTTGCCGGTGGTCCGAACCGGCAATACCTTGGAGGCTATCGCCCAGCTGGCTGCCGTCGGCTGCCTTACTGAGCAAGAACGAGCAATTCTTTCGGAAAACTACTGCTTCCTCCGCAAATTAGAGCACCGTTTACAAATCATGTTCGATCGCCAGACTCATACTTTGCCCTCCGAGGCAAGCTCCCTGCGACGGCTTGCCCGACGCATGGGCTATGTAGACGAAAAAGACGAGGATGCTTTACAAAGATTCCTCGCCGATTATTGCCGCCGTACCGAAGAAAATCATCGTATTCTCAACCATTTGTTGCATCACGCTTTCAGCGACGATACCGAAACAGCCGCCGAGGTTGATCTGGTTCTCGACCCCAGTCCTTCCTCTGAGCAGATTGAGGCTGGGTTACGGAAGTATGGATTCCGTAATGTTGCTGAAGCCTACAGAAATCTTATGTCGTTAGCCGAGGAGCGAATTCGCTTTTTGTCCACAAGAAGAACCCGCCATTTTCTTGCTTCGATCGCACCGGAACTTTTGCGGGCGATTGCGGCGACACCAGACCCTGATGCCACGCTCGTCAACTTGGATCGAGTGACAGCCTCGCTTGGCGGTCGAGGGCTTCTGTGGGAGCTCTTTAGCTTCAACCCACCGTCGCTGCGACTTTTTGTGGAACTGTGTGCCTATAGCCCATTTTTGTGCGACATCCTGATTGGTAATCCGGGAATGATCGACGGTCTGCTTGACAGTCTGGTGTTGGACAAGTTGCCCACACCCCAATGGCTGCGGGAGGTCTCGGCCGAGCTGTGTCACGCAGCCGAAGAGCTCGACCCGATTTTGAACGCTTTTAAAAATGACCAAATCCTCCGTGTGGGCGTGCGGGACCTTTTGGGTAAGGAAGATGTTGTTGCGTGTTGCCAGGCACTCAGCGATGTCGCCGAGGTGATTCTTGAGCAGGTGACCTTGACGGAAGAAAAAGCTCTTCAGAAGCGGTGGGGCACACCTATGGGGGAGAATGGTCGGCCTGCCGAGCTGGTGGTTCTTGCCCTGGGGAAATTCGGTGGTGCAGAGCTCACTTATCGCAGTGATTTGGATTTGGTGTTTCTTTACGACTCCGATGGTCAAGCCTGTAGGACCGGTCCGTCGGTGGGGAGGGAGGAGTCGTTACCCAACAGCCATTTTTTCACAGAATTGGCTCAACAGATTGTCCACCGGCTGAGTCGTCTCACACCTTATGGCCGGCTCTATGAGGTGGACCCACGTCTCCGGCCAACTGGGACCAGCGGCCCTCTGGTGATCTCGCTCGATGATTTCCGTCACTATTACCTGGGAAAACACTCTCAATTGTGGGAAAGGCAAGCCCTATGCCGGGCCCGACCGGTGGTGGTGTCACCTCAACTTAAGCCCCGGGTAATTGAGGTCCTTCGAGAAATTCTCCTAACTCAGTCCTGGCAGACTCAGTATCTGACCGAAATTCGTCAGATGCGTAGCCGGCTGGAAGAGTCGGCGGGCGAACATAACCTCAAGCGCGGACCAGGTGGTCTTGCCGACATCGAGTTCATCGTCCAAATGCTTCAGCTCCGATTTGCCGATCGTTTCCCCCAAATTCTTGTGCCTCACCTCCCGCAGGCTTTGGAGAGAATTTGGCATGTGGGCCTCATTTCCGAAGAGGAGGCACGCACCCTTTTAAGTCATTACCGTTTTCTCCGCCGGCTGGAGTCGCGGCTGCGTTTGGTCAATCCAGTGGCCCGAAACCGTTTACCCCAGGATTCCACCGATCTTGCCCGAATTGCCCATTTAATGGGCTTGCCCAGCGCACAGAGTCTTTTGGAAGAGTATCGCGCGGTGGCTGCCGATACCCGGCGAATATTCTGTTACTTTTTTGAATGTAGCCATGGTCGCCTCTAAATTCTTTATTCCCGCAAAAAAAGTATTCCGGACGGGCTTGATCGGATGGAAACGAGTATCTGGCCGGACAATGGCCTATCGGGTTTATTCTCCACGTGAGAGCATGCACCAAGAGCTTATATTCCCCAGTTAGAGAAGCCTAAAGCAGTGGGGTCTTACCTCAGAATATCAAGCAAGGGAGCGATCCTCGTTGCGCTTGCCGAGGCTCCAGACATTTGTGACCCCTTCTATTTATTGTTGCCTTTTCACTCCCTGTCGCCTCTTTTACTTGGGACACTCCGCCCACGGGTGAAGCAACTTCTCCGGGTCTCAACCCTCAAGGGAAGAGCAGACTCGTTGTTCTCTTGCCGCAGCCGCGGATACGTCTCACCCTGCAGGAAGAGTACCTGCGAAGGACTATCGCCACCCTCTCATCGGCAAAGGGCCGCTTGCTACGTAAACTGACAACCCACGTATCAAACCTAAGTTCAATTCTGGTTTGCATAAAAGATTTCGCAGCCCGGATGAGATAGCTTGGTGCTAACCCGCCCCGTTGCGGCGGTGGTACTCCTTTGAATTGACCCCGCCACCATCCTTGGGTGAAGCTTTCCTGAGGCAACGTTGCCAGGGAGCAAACTATTGCCGAACCAGCATCGCGATTTATGCAGGATGGGCGCTACGGACCTCTTGACATCTTGGGGAAATTCGGGGAGAAATTCCAGCTTCGCCGGAAGCCTTCTAGATCGTTTTCGCCTTCGCGTGGGGACAAAGCCCACGAGTGAACGTGGCGGACGGGGGTCGGGTTTCGCCTTCAAGTGGGGATGAAGCCCTTTCTCCTCCCGCACGGGTCGAGCTTTCGGGAGTAAGTGACACGGATCACTCCGCCGATCCTCCCGGAGCTGTGGTGGAGGCGGTGCGGCTCGGATAAGCCTCTTTAACTCATTACATTTTGTAACCTTGATTATCAAAGTAGTGGACTTTCTGAGACAACGGATGTGTCAATTTTTTTCCTAACTGACTGTGAAACCGACTATTAAGTCGGAGAGGCTTTCGAGAGGAGGCTTTCAATGAGACGGGCCGTCGCCGGCACTAGTTGATGATCAGGCGATCGCCGAAGGGCTATTTCGACACCCGGGCTTAAAGTGCGGAAATTTATCCGCCCTGGCTGACGCAAATCAAGGGCTGACACAAATCAGGCAAGTAAGGCTAATCAAGGTCGGGGCAACATCCCAAACGAGCGCGATTCCGGGATCAATCCCAACTTTCGGGCCGGCGGTAGGTTCAGCTGGGGTTGCGGAGGTTACACCGGACGGTATCCCAAAGCGAGTCTTTTGAGAGAAAAGGCATGAAACTCGGGGTTCCTAGAGAGACGGCGCCCGGCGAGACCCGGGTGGCGATTGTGCCAAGCTCGGTGGCTGCTCTGCAAAAAGCAGGGTGGAAAGTGGTGGTGGAAAGCGGAGCAGGGCAGCAGGCCGGGTTTCCCGATGAGGAGTATCGGGAAGCCGGGGCCACAATTGTTGCATCTCGGGAGGAAGTATTTCAGGCTGATTGGATCGTGTGTGTGCGTTATGCGGGAGCTCATCCGGATAGCGCTGCGGACGTGCTTCGGCTCCGTGAAGGGCAGGTCGTGGTTGGGCTCTGCGACCCTCTTGTCCACGGGAGTGCCCTCCGTGCCTGGGCTGATCGCGGTGTCACTGCCTTCGCCCTCGAGTTGATGCCGCGGATAAGTCGCGCCCAAACGATGGATGTGCTCTCTTCCATGGCCACGGTGGCTGGGTATCGGGCTGTTCTTTTGGCTGCGGTGAACTTGCCGCGATTCTTTCCCATGTTAATGACCGCGGCGGGGACGATTCGGGCTGCGAAGGTGTTCGTTATCGGTGCCGGCGTGGCCGGTCTGCAGGCTATTGCCACCGCCAAAAGACTGGGGGCAATTGTGTCGGCCTACGACGTGCGACCGGTGGTCAAAGAACAGGTGGAAAGTCTTGGCGCCCGATTTGTCCAACTGCCGATAACCGTCGCGGCCGAGGATAAAGGCGGATACGCCAAAGAGTTGGAAAGCAAAGTACTGGCTGCTGAGCGCGAGTTGCTTGCCGACATCATAAGGCAAAGCGATGTGGTGATTGCTACCGCTGCTGTGCCCGGAAAGCCGGCACCGAAACTGATCACCGCGGAAATGGTGGAGAAAATGCCGTTAGGCGCGGTGATTGTCGACGCAGTGGCCGATCGTGGGGGCAATTGTGAGCTGACTCGACCTGGGGAAGAATTTGTTTACGAACACGTGAAGATTATCGGCCACACGAATCTTGCCGCCCAGGTTCCTTACCATGGCAGCCAGATGTTTTCTCGGAACGTGACCGCATTTCTTGAGCACGTGCGAAAAGTGGCGCTCCGCGACGGCCGACTGGATAAGAATGTGGACGACGAAATCGTTCGGGAAACACTTGTGATTTACCAGGGCCAGATGGTCCACCCCGCTATGCAGGCGGTCCGGGAGCCATTGACAGCAACCGGTTCCGTTTGACGGCCATACTACGTGGCCTTTCCCCATCACTTTGTTTGCCTGCGTACAGATCCTCGGAAGGTAATCGCGTTTGTGAAAGTTGATCAAAGTTTGTCGGAGAACACTATGGAAACGGCAGCTTTTCTCATGCAAGCCGGTTCATCATCCGTGTACCAAGAGGCGGTGGGAGCCGGTGGTCAAACAGCCACCTCAGCCATTATCGGGCTACCTCTCATGGCTGCTGTGACCATTTTTGTACTTGCAATGTTTGTGGGCTTCGAAATTATTACCAAGATTCCGCCCACGCTGCATACCCCTTTGATGTCGGGCTCGAACGCCATCTCCGGCATTACCTTGGTAGGGGCGATTCTTGCAGCCGGGGCCGGGGAAGGAACTTTGGTGCAGGTTTTGGGCCTGGCAGCTGTGGCCTTGGCAATGATCAACGTGGTGGGCGGATTTCTAGTGACCCACCGGATGTTGGGAATGTTCCGACGGAAGAAGTGAGTCCGGGGGGAGGACGACCCTCTTCACGTCAGGGTGTAAGTTTACAGCTCTGACACGCTTGTTGAACAATGAGCCGCCGTGAATTGAGGTTTTTTCCCTTCGGAATGATTGAGTCGTTGGCTCCAACGAGGTGTTTTTTAAAAGTGAAGCTCCAATCCAAGGTGCCATTGGGAGACACATCTCTCTGCAAAGTCCCCTGAGAACCAACATGTGGGTTTGTATTTAACAGATCGAATAGGTCTTTGCCGTGGACGGAGAAACCTGGATATCGCTGGCCTACATAGTGGCTTCGGTGTGTTTCATTCTTGGCCTGAAAGGGCTCACGCACCCGCGGACGGCCGTGGCGGGCAATCTCTTGGGTGCCATTGGGATGGCGGTGGCAATCCTTGCTACCCTGATGCATCCCTCGCTGAAAAGTCACCCGCAGGGTTACGCTCTGGTGGCTTCAGGGTTTTTGGCGGGGGGAGTGGCAGGAGCGATTGCTGCCCTGAAAGTCCACATGACGGCCATGCCCCAAATGGTGGCTCTTTTTAATGGTTTTGGAGGCGCGGCATCCACACTGGTAGCCGGGGTGGAGCTCATGAGCCACCAACCCATCATTCAAGGGATCGATCCCACTGTTCTGTCCGGTTTTCTAGCGGGGGTGATCGGGGCAGTCACCTTTTGGGGAAGTCTTCTTGCATTTGCTAAGTTACAAGAATATCCGGCTTTCCGGAAACCCTGGTCTTATCCATTTCAACAGCCGCTAAACGCCTTGTTGGCCGCCGTGGTGTTGGTTCTGATCATTCGGGGACTGATGGCCCCCCTTCAGGTCGGAATCTTCTGGCTGAGTGTCATCCTAGCAAGTGTTTTGGGTTTAACCCTTGTGAATCCCATCGGTGGAGCCGACATGCCGGTAGTTATCGCTCTTCTGAATTCCTATAGCGGTCTTGCGGCCTGCGCCACCGGCTTTGTGCTCCGGAATGCAGTACTGATCATCGCTGGCTCACTGGTAGGAGCGTCGGGATTAATTCTGACGGCGATCATGTGTCGGGCGATGAACCGCTCGCTATGGCACGTGCTGTTCGGTGTGCTCGGCCCAGGTGAAGATACTCCCACGGAGGACCAGGTTTACGGAGGGAAGGTGAAATCGGCTAGTGCAGAAGAACTTGCCCTTTTGTTTGATGGGGCCCGACGAGTCGTGATAGTCCCTGGCTACGGAATGGCGGTTTCGCAGGCCCAGTTCGCGGTCCGCGATCTTATGAACCTTCTCGAATCCCGAGGCATCCACGTGGAATTTGCCATCCATCCTGTGGCCGGCCGAATGCCGGGACACATGAACGTTCTTCTGGCAGAGGCAGAAATTCCTTACGAGAAGCTGAAGGAATTGGACGACGTTAACCCCACGATGGCTGAGACCGATGTGGCAATCGTTCTTGGCGCCAACGACGTCGTCAATCCACTTGCTCGGACCGACCCCAAAAGCCCTATCGCCGGCATGCCCATTGTTGAGGTGGACAAGGCTAAGACCGTTATTGTGGTCAAAAGGAGCCTCAGTCCCGGCTTTGCGGGAATTCCTAATCCCCTTTTTGCGGCCCCCAATTGCCTGATGTTTTTTGCTGACGGCAAGAAGGCGATTCTCGACCTGATTGGGGCGCTTAAAGAGTGACGTCGGCGGGCGCGATGTTGAGAAGTTTTTAGCTGGCCCCCTAGTAAATCCTGGCCCAGTTATTGGAGGAGAAAGGGCGGATCTGGGTGAGTTTAGGTGAGTTTAAGCTCTGCGGCGAGGTATCCCCCAGATAACGGGAAATCGGTAGGGACGAGCCGATAAGCGGTTTGTCGTTTAATCCGGCAGATTGGAAGCTAGACACTCGTCAGTATGCCATTCCCGATAAAAGGTTACTTACTTAGTTACTTTACTTCTTGGGTTATAGCAGCTTCAACGGCTGATAAGACGAATCTGGTTTCAATTTAGGCTTACCTCTCCGGGTTAAGTTGGGTGAAGAAATTTTCTTTCCAGTTTGTGTGCCACGGCTTTTCACCCGAATAAAGCTCTCGGTGAGTTCAGAAAAGCTCCCTGTAGACTAAAACATGACCGTGCCGAGCGTATGGCGAGGTACCAAACTGGCCACACCGAAAGCATGCCTGACTGGCGAAAATGTTGTCCGTTCGATCACAATTCATCGGGTGTCGATGACATTTGCCTAGGTGCGGTAGATCGTCCGCGATTTCGGGTTAGTGAGAAGTTGTGTAGCTTGCATTCCTCACGGGGGTTTAATCCGCATTCCAACTCTGCCGCGTTTGAAATGTTTGCTTATCAACTAACTATCTGAATTTCGGACCGGAGTTTTCCATTTACGTGCACTCTGGTTTCTCACATGTGTTCAATGAGTATTTGCCTTTTGAGCTACCGCCGGAGTAGGCCCCTTGGTGTCGTCCCGGGCGAGTCGGAGGTTCCCACTCACGGGGATGGTTGCAATTCCGTGACGCGGTAATTAGAATCGTTGGTAGTTCCCGCCTAATTAAGACACTCGTGTCAATGGATTGAACCTATCGACAATTTTTCGGGCAGACGAGCGAGCAGGCATCCGGGCAACTAAAGGGCTTCAGCAGAATTAAAGTGCATTGCTTTATGCTTAAGGTCTGGAATCTCGGCCCTAAAAAAAGTTTGATTCCAGAGCTTTATCTTGCTTGCTAAGAGAGGGACCCCGGGCTGGCGCGATTGCTTGCCAAGGGCTTTCTGTTCACATCCGGGAAATACTTTGGGATGAAAGCACGAGCGAATAGTTGATAATATTGATGGGATAGCTGATCGTTCGATTCCGGGGCGACACGGGAAAGGAAAAACTTTAAGACAGATCCACCAACCACGTGTCAGTGCGGAACCAAGCGCCTACTCGTAGGTTCGGTCGGGGATGGAAGCCCCGAAATAACTCGGTTGCCGGGATCAAAAGTGCCAGGAAGGTACTCGGCCCATGCATCCCGGAAAAGTGTCGTCAGCGCAGTTGATGCAGTCGTTGGTACGGCGCAACTTCGGAGGCTATCCCGTGCAGTCGGTCGCAGAGCTGAGAGCACTGACAGTAAAACAATTGGCTCAAATTGCCAAATGTCGGGGAATACCCGGTTGGCACGCGATGCGAAAAGAGGAATTAATCAAAGCACTCAGTAAACTTTTAAAGGCCGAACAAAGAAAACGCGGAAAATCCTCATCAAACCTGTTAACGCAACATTCATTCGGGGTCAACTCAAACGGGGGCAAGCAGCTTCTAGGTCGTAAAAATGGTTCAGGAAACGGACGATCCAGCAAACTCAAGGTAACCGGCTCTTCGAAGAAATCATTATCCGCGTCGCAGGCTATTCCTTCCCCCTCCGCTCCCCCACCGGTACCTCCTCCTGATCCTAAAGACCTGGCCAGCGGGTTTGAATGTTCCGAAATCACTGCGGATCGTGTAGTTCTTATGGTCCGTGACCCGTTTTGGCTCCAAGCTTGTTGGGAAGTCACCAGACAAACAGTCGAGCGGGCTCGGATAGCCCTGGGGCAGCAATGGCATTTGGCCAAACCCGTCTTACGGCTTGTGGAAATCGATTCGGACGGTGCCGAGACGGGAAATCGTCGGGTCGTGTGCGATATTGAGATTCATGGGGCCGTCAACTACTGGTATATCCCTGTAGGGGAGCCACCTCGAACCTTTCAGGTAGACCTTGGCTATTATGTGCCTGGTGGAAAATTCCATTGTCTGGCGCGGAGTAATGTGGTAACCACGCGTCCAGGTACCTCCTCTCATTGGTGGCCCCAACCTTTCTCAAACACCGGCATCAATTGGGATCGCGTCCTTGCTTTGACCGCAAGGGGCGAATTCGGCACGGAGCAGGAAGATCTTCGCGATTTCTTGGAAGAGAAATTAGAGCGACCTGTGGGCGAAGGCTTACTTGGCCGATTGGGCACAGGTGGGCTCAGCACGTTAGATGAGACGGAAGAGGCTGTTCCTCTCCAAATAGATGCGGAGGTAGTACTCTACGGGACCACCGCTCCCGGTGTCCGGGTGACAGTCCGCGGGGAACCGGTGGACGTGCGTGCAGATGGAACGTTTGTGCTAAGATATGCATTTCCCGATCGTCGGCAGGTTTTCCCCATTGTCGCTTGGAGTCGGGATGGTTCGGAACAAAGAACCATTCTGGTGGCGGTAGAACGAAACACCAAGGCAATGGAACCAATCCAGCGCGATACGGAATACTAGGGCGGCAATTTGTGCGAAAATGGCAATTTTCTTTTGGCCTTCGGTTAGCGAGGATAAGCTCTCCCCGCTCGATTTGAACAGAAGTATGACACTAATCCAGAGTGTGGGGTGTCAACTCGGGCGGAGGAGGCGCGAGTATTAAGGATCGAGCTTGCACCGTTTGTCCTGGTCTTAAGTCTCCCCCGGGCATCCACACGACTTGGTCGCCGGGGGCTAGTCCCTCGACGACTTCGAAATATTCTTGGCCTTCGAGGCCCAGTTGGATAGGCTGAGGAAATACTTTTCCCCTCTCTACCCGCCACACGGCGGCACGCCCTGATTCATCACGCCATAAAGCGTTCTTCGGCAGAAGGAGGGCTTCTGATTTCTCTGCGGTTATGATTCGCACTTCGGCGCGATAGCCAGTTCCGAGGGACCATTTCGCACGAAACCGGGTGAAATCTTCCGGCAGGGGGCATAGGACAATTTTTACCCGTTCCTCCTCCACCCCCAGCGAACTTACCTTTATGAACCCAGCGGGGTGAATTCGCGCGACAATCGCATTAAGGACGGTGTCCCGCGTACTGAAGGTTCGCCATCCCCCGACGTTCAGTTCGCGGCTGTCCGTGAGGGAAACCTCCGCATGCATTCCCGGGCGGATGCGCAGTGCCTCGCCTGTGAGGACGTCTACTTCGATTTCCATCTGATTTAAGTCGCCCACATCAATTAGTGGAGCTCCCGCCGGAAAAAATCCTCCCCCCGATTCGTACCTTGCCAAAATGACCCCGTCGATAGGTGAACAAATTTTTACTCTAGATAGCTCCAGTTCTGCCTGAGCCAACCTAGCTTTAGCGGCTGAGAGTCGTGCCTGTAAGTGCCGTTCTTCCAACTCTCGTTCTTCCATAAATCGGTCGATCAAAGCGGGCATGAAGCTCGCAGCTGTGCTTAAGGCGGCGATCATCGCATGATTGAGCTGGCTGGTGGCATACTCGGTACGAAACTCCACATATTGAAGCTGTGCGCGATCGCGTTCTTCCTCCGTAGCCGCTTTTTGCCCGTACAGAGTCTCCATCCGCTGAAGATAACTTTCCGCATACAAGGCTTTGGCCCGCGAGGCGTCAACCTGTTTGGCTGCTCCCTGCTCTGCTTGTTCCAGCGATTGACACAGATAGCGGGCCAGCTGATGGAGCAATCTTTCCAGGGTAACATCTCGGTTTTGGGCTATGAGCGCCTCCAAACGCGCAACCTCGGCGGCAGCCGCTTGAGCGGTAAGCTCAAACTCACGCGGGTCGACCTGTGCTAGAAGCTGGCCTTTGTGAACTATGTCTCCTTCTCGGGGGTCAATGACAGAAAGATGCCCTGAAACTGGCATGCGGAGTGTCAATACCTTCGGGAGTCGGGTGCGTCCTTCTGCCTCAATGACAACTCGCAGGGGCCCCATGGCCACGGGGACTATCTCCACCTCCGTGGCGGGGTTCCATAGTCTAAAAAGAGACAGGGCTAGTCCTCCAAGAAGGCAGACCGCCAATGTCCACAGAAGCCGGCTTTTCCACGGCTGGAAATGGGTCGCGATAGGTTTCTGCTTCATAAAGACCGTGACTTGGGAAAAAAGGACTGCCTTGGCACCACTTTTTTAACGGTTCGAGGCTGTCGCTTGCAAGTCGGCGTTGACAAATCGTGCCTTATATCACCCACGTCAACTATCGCGAAGTAAACACTCTTCGAATTAGTTTGAGGTTTTTTCCTTGAAGTAGCGTGCCGTCCTACTCCCGCGTGTACATGGCTTGCCGAAGGTCCAGTTTCCAAAGCCGCATGAGGAGTAAACCATGGGCCAGCAGCTGACCTATCACAGCAAAGACAATGGTGCGTAAAACCACACTCCATCCGAAAACCACAGGAAAGCGGAAGAGCTCACTTTCGAAAGCTCGAAAAAGCCCTTCCGTGCACAGGATACCAAGCGGGATTCCCAGCACGAGGGCAGCAGCTGTGAGGATGGCAGCCTCTCGGAAAAATAGGCCACCGATTTCAGTGGGGGTGTAGCCCAGGGAGTACATGGTGGCCATCTCTTTTTGGCGTCGGGCAGCAGCAACTGCTTGGCAACCGATCATTGTACCTAGGAATAGACCCCCGGCATGGATGACAACTACCACGAGGAAGACTCCAAGACTCTGCGATACGAGCCGGCGTAGGCTCTCCACGGCGGAGGATCGGGCAGTGATGCTTTGGCAACTACCCCACTTACGCAACGATTGCGCCATAGCCTCACCTTCCGGGTGGGTGGCAACACTTTTTATTTGGACACCGGAGCAAATAGGTGAGTGTTTGATCAACTTACTAAGGAACTTGAGGTCTGCGAAGGCTTCCAAACCAATGAATGTATCCACAACACCGGCGACCCTCACCTCGTGGTATCGATGGGCTCCTTCCGTAAAGTGTACCCGTACCTTGTGCCCCGGGCGAACTCCAAGGGTGTCCGCCAAGGCCCGAGAAAGCAGCAAACCATCGCGGGGGAGGAAGGCCCGCCGACCCTGTTGATCCCGCGGAACTGTTAACATTGAGCCCTGAACCAGACCTGTGACTGCCACTTTTCGTGATCGAACCCCATAAGTGAGCGTGCAGGGAAGGTGAAGTACAGGCTCGGTGTGCAAAACCCCTGGGAGTTTGTCAACGGCAAGGTAAGTTGTGACAGCCGACTGTTTGCCGGAAAACGAGACATCGTAATCGCCACGCGCGACTTTGGAATACTGAAAATCGAGGAGATACCATGTGCTGTCTACCATGAAAAAGCTGCTGGAAAGGAGACCCACGGCCATTGCGATGGAAAGCATTTGGAAAAGTGAGCGAAACGGGCTTCGGCACACCTCTCGAAATGCTCCCCGCCACCGCCAAGAGAGCAACTGCCACAGGATTTTATATCGCTCGAGGAAAACCGGGCCCCCAAGGCGAGCGCGCGGTGGCTGCATGGCTTCTGCCGGTTGTAAACGCAGCACGCGGCGAAGGCCGTGCCAACTCCCCAGGAGGACGGAAGCCCCGTTAGCAACCACAGCCACCATCCACACGGAAGGATAAAACCGACTCACAAGATTGGGAAATTCAAAATACTGCCGATAGAGCTCGGTCATTGCCGAGGCCGTCCACTGTCCAAGAGTTGCCCCAAGCACGCAGCCCCCCAGGGCCATGAGAAGGGGCAGCCGCGCATAATGCCAGGTAATCTCGGCATCAGTGTAACCCACAGCCTTCAAGACCCCGATTACGGTTTGTTCACGCTCGATGATCCTGCCCATAAGGATGGTCAAGATGAAGGCAGCCACCGCCAAAAATACGGCCGGCGTTCCGATGGCAAATAATCGCAGGTTTGTCAGCTCTTGACTCAAAACCATGTGGGACATTTGTTCACTTCGCAGATAGCGGCTCCTCACCCCTGCCGGCTGTAAGATTTGCTCGAGCTTTTGAAGGCTTACCTCCTGCCTCGGCGACGCTTTGGAAGTAAATCGGCCCACTAGCTGGTTCACCGCACCGGGCATGTCGAAAGCTTCTTCGAGGAGTTTTTCTGGCAGGTAGAAAACCCCAAAGGAGTATGCCTCGGGTACAAGAGCTCCCGGAGGGACGAGGTATACAAATTCGCTTGAAATAGCAACACCGACAATCTCGAACTTCTCCAGTCGCCCATTCAGAACGAGCTCCAATGACTGCCCGGGCATGAGCCCATGAGAGTTGGCGAATTGTCGGCTCACAATGATTTGGCGTTTACGGGAGGGATCAAAATACCGGCCTGAGAGTAGCACGATATCGTTAACAAGCGGGCGTCGGTGCTCGGGGAGAGAAACCGCCAAGCCACCGATGGGTTTACCAGCTTGCGGCAGATGCACCGAAACATATTTAACGATTCGCAGCTCGTAACCACCAACTCCCGGCAATGGCATCACCCGATCAACCCAGGTTCGGGGCATGCGCTCAAAATCCACCCAGAAATCGGCCATGCGGCAGAGACGGTAGTACTCTTCCTGCGCGGTACGTAGGTTTCGGTACCCTGTGCCCAGAACCACCAAAGCTGCCGTCCCCAGGGCCAGCAGCACAACCACCGGTCCAAGCTCAGCTCCAGACGTCCAAAGATCGCGCCATAACTTGCGGTTCAAAATCCTAGCCATCGAAGCCTACCGGAACTACACCGCTTTGCCGGGCCTTTTTTCGTTTACGCCGAGTCACCTTGAGAAGCTCCAAGGAAAACCCCTACGGTTCAGGTTATTCAGCCGAAACCGTTCTAACCAGATGCGAATAAGGGGGCGTCAGGGGTAGTGCAGGATGAAACGGCTTGCTCTCACCAAGCCTTACCAGCTTATTTCCTCGGCCGGCAAAGGATGTGGGTTCGCCTGGATATCCACAATTTCACCGCTCCGTAAACGCAGAATTCGGTCCCCTATGACGGCAATGGCTGGGTTATGTGTGATGAGCACAACCGTTTTGTGCCATTTTTCCTTCAGCTGGCATAAAAGGCCTAGGATTTTCTTTGCCGAAGTAAAATCCAGTGCCCCTGTGGGCTCGTCACATAACAGGACCTCCGGGTCCTTCACCAGCGCCCGGGCTATTGCCACCCGCTGCTGCTCTCCACCTGAAAGTTGCGAGGGGAAATGATCGGCCCGATCCGCTAGGCCCAGCCACGCTAGGACTGCATCTGGGTCCAGCGGTCGAGGAACAAGCTCGGCCGATAACTGCACGTTCTCTTTAGCTGTTAGGTTCGGCACCAAATGAAAGAATTGGAAGACTACCCCCACATGGTGCCGGCGGTAAACTGTCAACTGCATGTCGGTCAAGGCGGTCAGTTCCCTATTCCGAAAGTAAACTTTCCCACTTGTGGGGCGATCTAACCCCCCAAGAAGATTGAGCAGAGTGGTCTTCCCAGAGCCGCTTGGCCCCAAAACAATAAGGAGTTCCCCCGCATAAACGGTTAGATCGATGTCGCGAAGCGCCTCAATAACCACTTCGCCTACACCAAATCGTCGCCCGACGTGCTCCAGCCGAAAAAGTACCTCCTTCCCATCTACAGGCATACTCCCTAGGGTCTGATTGCTAGGAATGCCCGAAGGTGCGAACGGGTTTATGGGAGCGTTAGCATCCCCCATGGTCCTGTGGTTGCCCAATAATACTTTAAAGCTATGGAAGAGCTTTTCTGGCCATCCGGAGGATCGGGTGTCAATGTGTTTGGCCGGTTGATCCACATCGGAGAGCTGGGTCCGTGTTGCGGCTCGGTCCGTGACGACACGCAATCGCCTCTTAATATCCGGCGATTGATTCCGCATTCCTCAGGGGCCCTACCTGGAGCCTGCGAGCGGCG
The DNA here is from genome assembly GCA_938084835.1 of uncultured Thermoguttaceae bacterium. GTDB lineage: Bacteria > Planctomycetota > Planctomycetia > Pirellulales > Thermoguttaceae > DTLM01. The sequence goes on along the minus strand of CALKER010000012.1, from coordinate 152,122 downwards.
GGTCTTCCCGGGCGGCGACCTCCATTTTCAAGTCACTAAGTGCTTAAGGCCAAGCAGAATCCGTCTATGATCGGCAGAACATGGAGATCGATGCTTGGCTGCTCATGCTGGCCGACGGGTTGGTTCAGCGAAGCGACGTACCTCCTTCTGCCCGTGGTCTACGGCAGCATAGTGTGACCGAGGTGGGAGTGCTCCCGACGGACAATCTTACAACCAGTTTCCTGCGGCAAAAAACAATCTTTAGACCTCACGGCCTTCAGGTCCCAAATTCGCGGACGGAAACCTCTCTGATTTGAGTTCGGTCAGCAAAGCCACCATGCCAATGGCCCGCGGCAAAGTTAACTAACTTTCGGCCTCAGGGGAAAAACCCTACTCTTTCCCTTGTGAGTGAGCAAATAACTCAACTGCAAATTCTAACGCTTTTTCCGGGCGAATAACCTTGGGCAGGAATTTGATTATTCGTGAGGACCTGTACCAGGTGCAACTCCCGCCGGAGCTCTGTGTGCTTAATAACTTGGAGGGTTTTCACTCGCCGGGTAAATCTCCGGGCAAGGGAACCTGCTCAGGCTGACAGTAGTTACCCCTCTCAGGCGAACTGGCCATCTGCCCATCCCTTTAGTCTCGGGTGGTAGCGGCATCCAACGGGAAAGAAGCAGCGGAAGATGAGTTAAGCTGCGAGGACGGTAATTTAACCTGCAAGGACAGGTCATCAAATCGTGTAACGAGGCCCAAGAGCCGGCCCAAGCCGCGATCTAATCGCGGTATCTTGCCCCTCCAGGCAAAAGAAGGTAGCATATCGCTCTAAATGGTGCAAATGTGTGCCACAAACGTTTGTGCTTGGGTGAAATCGAGCGGCAGACAGAAGGTCCATGGCGGTTAAACAGTGAGGAGTGGGCCCGGAAGGTTTGGACGTAGCTGCGGAGAGCTTGCGGCTCATGGGTAAAGCTTAAGGGCGATCTCTTGTCCTTCGGTTGCAGGTCAGCACATTTTTCACGCAGCGATTGCTTTTGAGGCGGCAGGCACGTCGGCTCCTGGCCAGCGGGAGGTTAGGAAACAGTGCGGCACAGAATGCGTTTTGTTACGCGTGGTGTGAAGATTCAACAGTCGTGAACGCGATGACGTTTGAACAACGTTGGCACCCATTAAGAGAAGAGTGGGTAGTAATTGCGGCCCATCGGCAGGATCGTCCATGGCTCGGGGAAGAAGCTCACCTAGGTGATAAACCCCGGCCAGCGTACGATCCTAGCTGCTACCTCTGCCCTGGCAATCGTCGCATCAGTGGAAAGCAAAATCCGCCCTATACCGGGATCTTTGTTTTTGACAACGACCATCCATGTGTGGCCATGGATGCACCCACCAACCTGCCACCGGCACCGGGATTCTATCGCAATCGGCCGGCGCAAGGTGTCGCCCGCGTACTTTGTTATACGCCGCGGCACGATTTTTCGCTTGCAGAATTAGAGCCACAGGAAGTCGTTGCCCTTGTGGAGGCTTGGCGCGACCAGTATGTGGAGCTTGGCTCCCTTCCTCAAGTTAACCATGTGCTTATCTTCGAAAACAAAGGGGAGGTGGTGGGGGTTTCGAATCCGCATCCTCACTGTCAGATTTATGCTACCAATTTCGTTTTTAAAATCATCGAGACGGAAGTTCGTGTGTGTCGGCGTCATCATGAAGAGACGGGGCGTTTCCTGTTCGAAGAAATTCTCCATGCCGAGAAGGCCGACGGACGCCGGATCTTGGCAGAGAATGACTCGGCCATTGCATTTATTCCGTATTTTGCCCGATATGCTTACGATACGTTGGTGGCGCCTAAAGCGCGACACCCAAGCCTAGCCACACTGAGTGATCGCGAGCTTAAGGATTTGGCGGCCGTCCTCCACGAAGTAACCATTCGTTTCGATAACCTTTGGGAGATTCCTTTCCCCTATGTCCTCGCGTTTCATCAAGCCCCTACGGACGGCGGCGACTATTCCACGTTTCACTTTCACATTGAGATTCATCCGCCCTTGCGGAAGCCGAACCTGTTAAAGTATTTGGCGGGTCCGGAAATTGGTGGTGGGTGCTTCATTAGCGATACATGTCCTGAGGCTAAAGCTGCTGAGCTCCAAGCGGTGCCAACGGTGCACTACAAAAAGCGGAAATCCTGCGCAAAATAAGCGTTTGTTGAGTAAGTAGGGCTTCGCCCGAACTGAGCTCCTTTGGGCCGGATCAAGGGTTGAGGCTAAGTCCCTTCGGCTCTGTTGTATCGTTAAGTCACAAGCGGGCTCCCCTCGCGCAGGCCGGCAGGCTTGTTAAGTTCTCTTGGTTCACATGGGAGGGGTCTTGGGGCTGCACTCATACCGCCCGATACTTTTCGGGCAGAAGGTTGTAGCCGAGATTTGGGTGGCCTTCATTTGTGCGGAGGAAATTCCCGTGGTAGGGGAAGCGGGCACGATAGAAGCCCTTGCGGCCAGCATTCGTCAAGCTCATCTGGAGCTTGTACGGGAGGTGGTTCACGCTTGTCAGGAGCAATCGCCGCATTTTTTAGGAACGGTGGATCGTGATCTCCCAGGCGATACCATTTTTCGCCTCGATGCTATTGCCGAGCCGATACTTCTTCAGCTTTTCGGCGAAGCTGCTCAAGTGGCCCCATTTGTCCTTTTGGCGGAGGGACTATCGGAGGGAGAAGTGACTCTCCCGGAGGATCAGAGTCCCTCTGGTGTCCCTTGGCGAGTAATCGTGGATCCTATCGATGGCACACGGGGACTTGTGTACCAAAAGCGAAGTGCGTGGATTCTGACAGCGGTAGCTGTCAACAGAGGGCCGGACACACGCTTGCGCGACGTAGTTGCCGCGGTACAAACGGAAATCCCTACAATCAAACAGCATCTTTTTGATCAGCTTTGGTGGACACAAGAAAAAGGCGTGCGGGCTGTGCGTCATAATCGCTTGACGGGAGAAAAGATCGCGTTTTATCCGCGACCTTCAAGCGCAGATACCATACTGCACGGGTATGCCATGTTGAGTCGCTTTTTCCCGGGGGCGCGGGACGTGATTGCAGCGGTGGAGGAACGGCTGGTACGCGAGCTGTTAGGCAGTAGCCCAGTTGGAAAAGCCTTGTGTTTCGAAGATCAGTATGCTTCCACAGGGGGGCAGTTTTACGAACTGTCCGTTGGCCACGATCGCTTCACCGGCGATATTCGTCCCCTGCTGGCCAAAGAACTAAAGCGGCGCGGTCAGCCACTGGGTCTCTGCTGCCACCCCTATGACGTATGTACAGCCTCCATCCCGCGGGCCTTGGGTGTGATTCTCACCGACCCCTACGGTGACCCGCTTGACTTTCCCCTGGATTTGGGGTCCGATGTTGCGTGGCTTGGATATGCCAACGAGCAAATCCATGCCAAAGTGTGGCCTGTGTTGCGCCGACTGTTTGACGAGTTCGGTTTGATCGCCTGAACCATGCTTAAGTGCAAATCCCTGAACTGGGCCAATGCTTGCGAAGACTTTCGGCCTTTATGTGAATTTGTAAACAGCTTGCGGGGAAGGCAGGTTGTGGTGGAGATAAGCAGAACGCAATGAGAGGAAAACTTTTGGTGGATATCCGGCCTCATCAAGTACGGCAAGATGTTGACGAGTTTGTGGCGGTGGCGCAATCGGCTACGTGGGCCGTGACAGGGCAAAGGTCCTCGCACGTAGCCACGGAGCCTTACCTGGATGTGACCCGGCCCGCCTGGTGCGCGCGAGCGCCAGGCCGGCTAGACTGCATGGGTGGCATTGCCGATTACAGCGGGTCGCTTGTGCTCGAGCTACCCCTGGCCGAGGCTACCTTTGTAGCCGTTCAACAAACAGACCAACAGGTACTAGAGGCCTTAAGCTTGCCCTCTTCTGCCGCCGGTTTGCCGCGGTATGCTCGCTTCCCCCTGGAGCTTCTTCGCCGCGGAGAAATTACCGATTATCAATCCGCAGGGGAATATTTTGCCCAACATCCGGAGGAACGTTGGGCGGCTTATTGCTTGGGAACCATCTTAGCGCTTGTATTTGAGAAAAAGATAGAGCTTTCATGTGGTGTACTGATGATCATATTTTCTAAAGTGCCGGAGGGGAAGGGGGTCAGCTCTTCGGCGGCCTTGGAGGTAGCCTCGCTTGCCGCAGTGGCGGCGCTTTTTGATCTAGCTCTTGAGGGCCCGGAGCTTGCCCTCCTGTGCCAAAAGGTGGAAAATCGTATTGCCCTAGCTCCGTGCGGAGTCATGGACCAAATGACGTCGGCCCTGGGCCGCGAGAATGAGCTTTTTGCGTTACGCTGTCAGCCTGCCGAAATCTTGCCTCCAATCAGCATCCCTGAAGGAATATGTTTGTGGGGGATTGATTCGGGTGTGCGGCATAGTGTTTCCGGGGCCGATTACACCTCCGTGCGGATTGGTGCTTTTATGGGGTACCGGATTCTTAGCGAGCTTGCGCATTTAAACGTGCGTAGCGGAATCCGACCGGGGCTAGTGGAGGTGGAGGATCCGCGGTGGCGTGGCTATCTGGCAAATGTGCGCCCAGAGGAATTCGAAAGGGAGTTTCAGCCCCGACTTCCTGTGGAAATGACCGGTCAAGAGTTTTTAGCGCGCTATCAAGGGACAACTGATTCTGTCACGCAAATCGATCCTGCTCGGAAGTATAACATTCTTTATCCCACGGCACATCCTATATACGAGAATGCGCGCGTGGAGCGTTTCGCCCAACTTCTTCAGTCACCCCAGCCGCATCAGCACCTCCAAGAGCTTGGGGAGCTTATGTTTGCTTCGCACGAAAGTTACTCCCGCTGCGGTCTGGGAACTTGGCAGACGGATTTGCTTGTAGAACTGGTCAAGGCGGAGGGACCAGCGCGGGGGTTGTATGGCGCGAAAATCACTGGTGGAGGTTCAGGTGGTTGCGTGGCAGTGTTGGGAGTGCCTGAGGGCAAAGAGGCACTTGTTTCAGTGTGTGAAAAGTACGCAGCCGAAACAGGGTACAAGCCGTATGTGTTTCAAGGAAGCTCGCCAGGAGCCGTGCCATTCGGAACTTTCCGTTTTCTTCCCGGTTGAGCGGGGAATAACAACGAAGTGGCAGGACCGATCAGGTTCTGTCTGCCAATTTTTTGGTGTGGTGTCATCTGAAGTTGCTGTGGTTGTCTGAGAAGAGCGTCGGGCCCACTCCGCTATTTACGGCGCAAGCTCCAGATGCCGTGCCTTGCCAATGGCCGGGATGGTCCAAGGGAATTGAGAAGTACAAACCCGAGGAGAACGACCATGAAACGCCGCCACTTTGTGCAAACAATGATGAGCGCGGTGACCGTTGCCGCATGGCAGCGGAAAGGTCTTGCAGGCCGGGCATCATTAGGCGAAGCAAATCATGAATTGTTGGGGCCGTTGCGTGTACATCCGGATAATCCACGTTATTTTACGGCCGACGGCCAGCGTGCTGTTTACGTAACAGGTTCTCACACCTGGGCGAATTTGCAGGATTTAGGTGTAAGTGATCCACCACCCCCCTTTGACTTCCAGGCCTATCTCGATTTTTTGAGACGCTATGGACACAACTTTATTCGCTTGTGGCGGTGGGAGCCACCGCGGTGGAATTATGGTAGTGCGCGAAAAGGCCAAACTAGCTTTTGCCAACCGCATCCTTGGCTGCGAACAGGCCCTGGCGCGGCAGCCGACGGAAGACCTAAGTTCGATCTGACTTGCTTTGATGAAACCTACTTCCGCCGCTTGCGGGAACGGGTCCTTTTGGCTGGCAAAAGTGGGATTTATGTGGCCGTTATGCTCTTTGAAGGCCACTGCCTTCAGTTCGCCGATGAGGGCTGGCGATTCCATCCTTTCCATCCGGAAAACAACATCAACAATCTCGCAATGGAGTGGCAGGATTACTACACACTGAACAACCCCACCGTGTGGAAGCTCCAGACGGCGTACATTCGCAAAGTGATGGATTCTATCAACGACCTGGACAACGTCTTGTACGAAGTGTGTAACGAAGCCGGGCCTTATTCTACGGAATGGCAATACGAGGTAATCCGGTTGGTGAAGGAGGAAGGGCGCCGCCGCGGCAAGGAGCACCCCGTGGGCATGACCTTTCAGTATCGGGGCGGGAAGAATGAGGATCTGTTCAAAAGCCCCGCAGACTGGATTTCGCCTAATCCCGAGGGTGGCTTCCGTGATGATCCACCGCCAAACGACGGGCGAAAAGTGGTCCTCAACGATACGGATCACCTCTGGGGTGAAGGAGGCCATCCCGTGTGGGTATGGAAAACTTTTACCCGCGGGCATCATCCCTTGTTTATGGACCGAATTGCCGAGCTTACTCGCAAAGTCGTCACATGGGCGGGTCGCCCTGATCAGGAAGATATTCCAGGTTCGGAGCAAATTCGCCGAGCGATGGGCGTAACCGCGCAGGTAGCTCGCTGGGTCCCCCTTGAGGCGATGCTCCCGGTGCCGGAAGCTAGCTCCAGTGGCTTCTGCTTAACCGACGAAAAAGCTCATTATGTCGTCTACATCCCGGAAGGGAAGGAGCTCGCAGTGGATCTTCGGCCGGTCCGAGCAGCCATGACGGTGACCTGGGTGCATCCGATCTCGGGTCAGACCACGAGCGGTGAAACAATCTTGGGTGATGGCTGGCGAAAGCTTGTACTTCCGCAGGCGGGACCCCTTGCAGTCGTCTTGAAAGCCACTACCGGGAAATAATTACGGGAAAATACGGGAAAAATGTGAGGTTGAAGCATTTCGGAGCGATTTTTCATCCGGAACATGGAAGAGGTATTTCAGCCTGATTTTGAGTGCATGCGGCCCTTTTTGCGACGGCATCGGGTAGCGGAGGCCTGGGAGTGGATCTCCTCTGTGACTTCCCCCCTTGCGGAGGAGATGGTTCCGCTTGAGGAGGCTGCGGGACGGGTGCTAGCCAATGATGTGGTCAGCCCGAGAAACGTCCCCGGTTTCCCCCGCGCCATGATGGACGGTTACGCGGTGGTAGCGGAAGACACCTTAGGCGCGTCGCCCCAGGCCCCTATTGTCCTACGGGTGATAGGGGAAAGTTGCCCAGGCCAGCCCCCAGTGTGCTCGGTGGGCCGGGGAGAGGCTGTGCGCATCGCTACCGGTGCCCCTCTTCCGCCGGGGGCCAACGCCGTTCTTCCCGCCGAATGGACCGATGAGAGAGGGGCTGTGGTTTTCGTGCTGGGTTCGGTGCCGCCCCAAAAGCATATCGCTCATGTGGGCGAGGACGTTCGCGCCGGCGAGATAATCTTTCGCAAAGGACGACGAATTCGTCCACAGGACCTCGGTCTTCTTAGTAGTCTTGGTTTGACTGAGATTGCGGTGGTAAAGTCTCCTAATGTACGGATTTTTATCACCGGAGATGAGATATCGCCCGCAGGAGCCCCGGCGAATGAGTTTTGCATCCCCGATGCCAACGGGCCGATGTTGCAAGCCCTGGCTCGACGGGACGGGGCAATAGTGTGTGATAAGCGAATTATTCCCGACGATTCGGAAAGCCTTACTGAGGCCTTCAAGGAGCCCGCCGAGGTAGTGCTGGTAAGTGGTGGCTCCAGTGTGGGGCATCGGGACCTTGTTCCTGGTGTCCTTGCCAAGCTGGGGGAGCTTGTCATCCACGGTGTTGCCATGCGACCGAGCAGTCCTGCGGGAATGGGGCGAATTGGTAAGAAGTTGGTGTTTCTGCTGCCGGGGAATCCCGTCTCCTGTCTTTGTGCTTACGATTTTTTTGCCGGCCGCGCGATACGTACACTTTCGGGTCGATCTCCTGAGTGGCCGTACCGAAAAGTCTCCGTGCCTCTGCGGCGGAAAATTACGTCGAGACTAGGTCGGCTCGACTATGTTCGGGTGGTGCTTGTGGACGGGGAAGCCGAGCCCCTTGCCGTTTCGGGCGCGGCCATACTTTCGTCCACAACGCGGGCCGATGGCTTTCTTTTGTGCCCGGAAGAATCAGAGGGACTATCCCCTGGCACCCTTGTAGATGTTTATCTTTATGACGTAGCGGCCTGAGGATCTTGTGTCCACGCAGGCTGGTAACAACTCTTGTGAGGACTATAAAAAATTCCCAGTGACCTGCACGCTTGGGTGAGAGGTCGTACCTCTGTGGGTGTGTTTTTCCTACGTGGCTTTTCGGCACAGGAAAAAGGAAGCAAGCCACCGGGCGAAAGCACTATCACCGGGTGAAAGTTACCGCTCGCAAGCTATCTTAGTTCTATGGAGCCGAAGTGCACAGTTATGTTGGGGCAAGAGTTTCTCCATGTTCTTTCCGTGGACGAGGCCCGACAGCTGTTCTTCCAAGTAGTCCAGCCCGCGCCTTTGGGTCAGGAGGAAGTAGCGCTGGAGGCTCTTTTAGGACGAGTTCTCGCGGAACCTATTGTGGCACCGATTGATCTTCCACCGTTTGATCGCGCCATTGTGGACGGATTTGCTCTGCGTGCCGAGGACACCTATGGAGCCAGCGAATTCAGTCCCCGCAAAGTGTCGCTGATCGCTGGGCCGATCGAGGCAGGCCAGATCACCACGAGAGAAGTAGGCCCCGGACAGGCTCTCCCCATCGCTACCGGGGCTATGCTCCCGAGGGGGGCAGATGCAGTGGTGATGGTCGAAGATTGTGAAGTGAAGGGCGAAACGCTTGTTATATCTCGGGCTGTCACGCCAGGGAGTGGTGTGAGCTTTGCGGGAACTGACGTCTCCCGAGGAGAAACCGTTCTCTGGCGGGGAGAGGTTATCGGCCCCGCCGATGTGGCCATTCTGGCTGCTTTGGGTCTGTGCCGGGCAGTAGTGTATAGACGTCCGCGTGTGGCCATCATTTCCACCGGAAACGAATTAATTCCAGCCGGCGCGCCCCTGACCTTAGGAAAAATTTATGACGCAAACGGTCCGATGCTTGCCGCCGCCGTGGCCGATTTGGGGTGCCAGGTGGTGAGCCAGCAAATTTGTCCCGATGACTTCGACCAGCTGTGCCATGCTATCAGCGGGGTGCTTCCCGAGTGCGATGTGCTGCTACTTTCGGGGGGGACTAGCAAAGGCGGTGGAGATTTGTCCTACCAGGCGGTGCGGGAGGTTTGCCGACCGGGGATTCTGGTCCATGGAATTGCTAGTAAGCCCGGGAAACCGCTGTGTCTTGCCGTAGACGAAGGAAAGCCCGTAATCATTTTGCCAGGTTTTCCTCTTTCGGCTATTTTCACTTTTCATCAATTCGTTGTGCCACTGCTGTGCTGCTTGACGGGTCGACGCACGAGCGAACTACCTCAGGGATCGGCTCGGGTGGCAGTGACGTGGTATTCCGAATCAGGTCGGCAGGAATATGTGCCGGTCCGAGTGTTTCCGTCGCGAGACGTCCCATCGGCGTGGCCAATCGCCAAGGGCTCGGGGTCTGTCTCGGCTTTCAAGCAAGCGGATGGATATCTCCTAGTGGAAACTCTCGAAGAGATTGTCCCGGCAGGGAGCCAACGGCCTGTCTATTGGCTTACTCCGGAGAGTAGTCCACCGGATCTGACCATTATCGGAAGCCATTGCGTAGGAGTGGATTTCCTCGTGGGCAAGCTCCACGACCGGGGCTACCGCGTGAAGATGCTAGCGGCGGGGTCATCGGCCGGCTTGGCAGCTGCCAGCCGCGAGGAGTGCGACCTTGCTGGGATCCATTTGTTAGACGAACGATCGGGCATTTACAACTTGCCCTTCCTCACGGAAACATTGGAATTGATCCGGGGCTATCGGCGGATGCAAGGGATTGTGTTCCGCCCGGATGACGAGCGATTCCAGGGGTGTGGCGTCAACGAGGTGCTTCATCGGATAAAAACGGACCCTTCCTGCCGAATGGTCAACCGCAATGCAGGAAGTGGGACACGGATCCTAATCGACCGGCTCCTCGGTGGCAGCCGCCCTCCGGGATATGCTGTAGCCGTAAGCACGCACCACGCGGTAGTGGCTGCCATTGCCCAGGGTCGTGCCGATTGGGGGATAGCTGTGGAATGGCTCGCCCGCCAAAGTGGACTAGCATTTCTGCCGGTGGCCGAGGAGCAGTTTGATTTTGTTGTACCAAAATCAAGGCGAAATCGACCGGCCGTGAGAGCTTTCGAGGGGCTATTGACCGATGCCGAGGTTCGAGCGCAGCTCGGCCGGCTTGGCTTCCGCTTCGATGAGTGATTAAGTTGAGCAGAAAACTTCTCCGGTGGGATCTTTTAATTTACGTCCATTTCCGCCCGCAAGGAGAGTTCGCGGAAGACAGAAACAAAGTCACCGGTAACCTTAGCCTCGAAAAAACTCAACGGCACTTACCCCGAGGATTATTGGAATCGGGGGAAATTTTACGATGATCAGCTTAATTTCTGCGGCAAAAATCAAGTAGGCTCCAAACACAGGGAAGAAAAGCCCTACAGGTCACTTCATGCCCCAATTTTTAGTACGGAAGTCAACCGGCGTAGCATTCATCTTTCGATTTGCCAGAGTTGCAAATTTCCCCGGCGTTTTTGGGTTGGCGGCGGCCGAGCGAAGCTCCTCGAGACCGGCCTGAAGAATAATCCAGGTGAAGGCGTCCAGTAGCGCCGCAGAGCTTAGCAAAAGCCGAATGATTAACAGCCCCCGCGCACTGGTGGAAGGGAGTGGCTTGTGAGTAGCCCGAGTTAGTACACCTCTACGAGCACTGTACACCCCTCAGCCGGAGGGAGCGTCAGCGAGGGGTTTCCCGTAAGCTTACCGCTTTATCTGGGGGTGCTCCATTTCTCCGGTTCCGTGGGATAAATAGCCTGATAACGAATGCCTCGGCGTGCTTCGGCCATCCAGGGCGCCACTGCGTCTCGCCAACGAGCATAATGAGGCGTCTCTTTATGAGCGGCAGCTGCCGCCTCGTCTCGGTAAATCTCAAGGAGAATGAAGCTATTCGGATCATCCACCTGTTGAAGCACGTCGAAGCGAATAGCTCCCGGCTCTTGGATTGAATTTCGAGCATTGTCCAAGGTTGCCTCGAGGAACTGCTCGCGATTTTCCGGCTTTACTCTCACGTAAACAAGCGTAATGTGCATCGCCACCACACTCCCAAGAACTGTTGAGAAATCGAGGAAACAACCTGGCGGTGTTACGTCAATATCTCTTGTTGTTAAACCAGTATCCTCTGCTTGCTACTTGCTCGAATTTTCAAGAGTGCTTGCCGAGGCCCGGAGCTAGCATTCCTCCGGTGGTCAAGCCAAGCAGCGTAACGGAGCGCCCCCTGTTGTGAGCGACTTACTCGGTGGTAGCCCGGGCCTGTTAAGGGTAGGCCCTTTTCTTCCATCACCCCGCCTCCGAGCCTGAATTTTTCCAAAAATGTTTGCCAGTATCGAAAACTTGGTGGAATCGCAATCCTTAAGGCGATATAACACGCAATAGAGCTTGGGAGGGACAATGAAAGGAGCCTCATCGGGGATGCTCCCTTCAAGCTCTCGATGTTGTTAGCACTTTGCCCAGGTCATCTTGACCGATTTGTATTGGGAAGTCAACGGTCGAGGTCACCTTTTCGCAAAAGACAAGGGCCGGCAGCGGAAGCCACCGGCCCACGCAGGGGGAGGCGGAGGTCATGAACGGCAAAGACTCTTAAGAAATGCCAGGGGGTGGCCGCTGATCGGCGTCGAGGCTGCTATTCTACGGCAATTCCTAAGCGTTCCTCTTCCTCCTCTTGGATGATGATCCGCGGGGTGACCATCATCATGAGGCTCTGAGTTTCGCGACCAATGCCTACATTTTTGAACAATCGATTGATGTAAGGCAGCTTATTGAGGATTGGTACCCCGAACTCGTTACGACCTTCACTAAGGCGTTTAATCCCACCGAGGAGGACGGTACCGCCGTCAGGTACGCTTACGGTCGTAGCCACGCTTATAGAAGCTACGGTGGGCAACTGGACCGAGGTGCCCTGACGAATCCTCGTACTTTCGCGGCTGCGGCGGGTGTTATCATTGGGTGTCGTCTGGTTGCCCTGTTGTGCGGTGTTTTCAATGGTGGTCTCCATGCCCTCGAAGGTGAAAGTGTCGACCTTTTCGATGCGGCTAAAGTAGGGGACCACCGTCAACCGAACAAACCGACGATCCTGTGACACTACGGCCTGCACTGTGAGGAAAGTCCCCTCGGAGACTATGACAATCACCGGCTGCTGCGCTGCTGCGAAGTCACCCACCACTGGAATCAATCCCAACACGAATGGTGTCTGGGCCGCGTCCATCACACTTGCCTGTTGGCCGTTGAACAAGGTCACCTTCGGTGCCTGGAGAACATTGCTGCGGCGATCTCCCTGAGCGGCATTGATGAACAAGAAGGCCTCGATGTCGCTCAGGATCGCAAACCCCAGGCTGGCTCCTGCCGAGGCATCGAAGCCGCCGAATTGAGGAACCGCTAGCTCAAAGTGCCCTTGGCGGAAGGGGATATCGAGATCGGCAGAGAAGATGCCTGGCTGCTGCAAACCGACGATCACGCTACGATCCCGGTCTACGTCCAGTGTGTTGCGTAAGGGTTCGCGGTTTTCCTCTGGATCACCCTCGTCCAAGGGTCGACCGAAGATCATGAAGGGTCGGTCAATATCGTCGTCGAGGTCAAAGTCGAAGTCGATTCCAATCCGTTCGAAGAAATTGTCGTTGAGAGTAATGAAACGCACCTCGATCGTCACCTGGAGGTCCTGAATACGGCGCAACTGTTCTAACAGATCAGCAATTTGCTCGTGAACCTCTTGAGTCTGGCTGACGACCAGGCTGAGGTTCGGTTCGAAAGGCGCGATGGACCCAGGCCCCCCGACCTCTTCCCAGGTAGTCGGAGCTACAACGGTAGTGATCAAGTCGATGAGGGCATCGAAGTTCGCCATTCCGGCACCACCCATGCCGCCTGGGCCCATTATTGGGAAATTAGCAGGTGTGGCAGTGGGCGATGTGCCCCCACCCATTTGGGCCAGGACCGCGGGGTTAATTCGCGCTGGGATACCTTCGCGACCATTCCGGGTGGCTACCACGGCCACTGGTCCAAAGCTTCCCCACGGTTGGTTGGCACCAAATCCTACAGCACTCAGAGCATCCTGATAAGCTCCGGACAGTCCCATGTAGCTCGTGGGCACAAAGTTCGGTATGGGGATCACTAAATCTGCGACGTAGTAAACTTTACGATACAGCTGCCCCTGCCGACGCTGCTCGCTTGTGATCTTTAACACCTCGTCCTTGATGACATACCCTAGCCCAAGGGGTTCCAGAATGAGGTTCAGAGCACTCTTTACAGAAATCTCCTGGGACAGGTTGATGGTTACCGGCTCATCGGAGGCCACGCCCATTTCGGCCAGCCCTTGAGGATCCAGGTGCATATTGATGCCGGCCATTCGTGCCAGGTAGTCCATCACCTGGCTCAGTGGGGCATTTTGGAATTGCAGTAAAACCGGAGTCCGGAGCCGTCTTTCGATCTCGAGCTCGTGCTCCGTTCGCGTGATTCGGCCCTCGTCCCGGTATTTACTCCGCCGCTTCGTCAATGCCTGCCACTCCCGGGCATCGCCGTGAACATAGGGAATCATGTCGTTGAAGGGGATGGCAGATAATTCGACGGAACGCATCTGGTCTATAAAGCCTTGCTCGCGGGCATTTTGAAGGGCCAAGTTATCAAAGAAGCGGCGTACCAGTTTGGCATTGAGCATGAGCTGCTGGGCTAAGGGGTTTTCGGGGTCCAACTCGGCGGCGCGTTTAGCGATCACTTCTGCCTCGGCAAATCGCTGCTCTTCCATGGCCCGGTTAAATTCATCAACCATTCGGGCCAATCGCTCCCGCCGTTCTGCAAGGCTAAGCTGGCGCTGTTCAATTTCCTGTTGCACTTGACGGTTTCGCTCACGGAGCTCGATCTCCAATCGGTTTCGTTCCAGGTAGTCTCGAGCTTCCGCGAGGGCCCGATCCACGCGAGCCAGCAGTACGTCGCGCTGGCGCGGATCGAGACCAGCGGTCTCAACCTGCTGACGTGCTTCTTCTAAGACCGCGATCGCTCCTTTGGGATCGCTTGTGAGCATGGCCTTGGCCCGCCCTTCCTGATGGGCGACCTCCATGGCCACTTTCTGGAACCGCTGCTGCTGAGCGGCGGTTACGGGGTCCACAGTTGGGGGAACCCCGAGAGTGGTTCCCGGAACTTGCATTGCCGTCAGCTGCAGTCGATCCTGAAGCCGCTGGGCTGTCAGGGGATCGAGCTCGTGGATATACCGGGCGGCCTGCTGGAAGTATTGAGCTGCCGTGACATAATCCTGATTGCGGAGGGCGGCCTCACCCTGCTCGTAAAGCGCCCGGCCCACCCCGCTGGTCCCGGGCATCATGGGTGAGGTTGGGAGTCCGGGAGAAATCGCAGGAGAACCCGGCATGCCGGCAAGTCGGTTGTAAGTTGGATCGGTCGCAGGGTTAAAGAAAGCTGCGGTGGCAGCACTTGCAGGCCATGGGGGAGTTGTGGCCACTGCCGGGGAGGTTGCCCAGGCAGCCGGCGTTGCTCCTACCGGTTGAGTGGAAAGCCGTTGAATTTCGGCAAGCACCAGGCTGGGCCGGTCCTCTCCCGGGGCAAATGCGCTCTCCGGCACACGAAGACTTTCGGCTTGAAGGGCCAGCTGGTGAGCCCGGGCCAGATCGCCCGACGCAAGCGCTACCCTGGCCTGCTTTACTAACTGCAGGGCCTGCTCCTTAGCGGCAAAAGGTGAGCCAGGTGTTCCTAAACGTTGGGCTCGAAGAGCTGACACACGCTCCATGATGTTCTGGGGCGTGGTTTCAAAGGGACCAAAGGTGACCCCGTGGCGGGCTGCCATGCTGGCGAGGTATTCCGCTTGATCGACATCGCCGTGGCGGAGGAGCCCTTCGGCCTGTTGGACGAGAAGCCGCGCGTATTGGGCCCGATAGGCTTCACTTTGCCCTCGGCCCGTTCGCATCGCTACCAGTTCCTGATAATTTCGAATGTCTGTTTCCACCCGTTGAGGCGTGTCGTCTTGGGGGCCATAAGGAACTTGGAGCGATTTGGCCTTCTCCACGATTTCCAGTGCGCGGCGGACGTCCCCACTCGCAAGCGCTCGGCGAGCCTCAAGCAGTAGGCGATCACTTTCGGCCCGAAGGGCAGGGTTCCCCGTCGCCCCACCCGGAAGAGCTTGAACCGTAGGCGGTGGCGGAGCCGCAGGAGGCAGTGGAGTGACATTATGCAGCGAGCTTGATGACGGAGGGGTAAGTTGTCCCCCTTGTCGGAGGATATCTGCCGCCAATCGCGCGGGGGAATCTTCCGTGGCATCGAAG
Organism: uncultured Thermoguttaceae bacterium; assembly: GCA_938084835.1. Lineage (GTDB taxonomy): Bacteria > Planctomycetota > Planctomycetia > Pirellulales > Thermoguttaceae > DTLM01. The sequence goes on along the minus strand of CALKER010000012.1, from coordinate 136,884 downwards.
GGAACTTGAAGCTCCACCGCCTTTCGGTACCAGGCCGCTGCCGCGTCAAGATCGCCGGCCGCCAGGGCCCGCCGACCTTCCATCAAATATTGACGCGCCAAGGCCTTTTGTTCGCCGGCTGCGGCAAATGGATCTGTGGGTACGGAGGCCTCGTTTCGCCCGACAAGAGCTCCTAAGAGCCCAGTGCCCCTGCCGCCCTGGAGGGTCTGGGTTTTCCGGTCTAAGTCCCGTCGGAGTTTTTGAGGAGTGTCGCCGGGGTAAAGCGGCGGATAGGGCACGCCCAGTGCCTCCGCTTGCGACAGGAGTGCCCGAGCGGCCTGAAGGTCGTTTTCGGCCATCGCCTGTCGCGCCCGTCGTAGGAGGTCGTCGCATTGCGCCCGAAGCTGGTCCGCCGTAACCGCCGGACGCTCGCCGTTGTCGGCCCAGCTGGTCAAACCCGTGATATTGCCCCAAAGCAGGGCAGCCAACCCAAGGAGAATCCAACTCTTTCGTGCCATTGTCAACTCTACTCTCCCTTGAAAAAAACACTCCACCCTACGGTACCGACCCACTTCGCTTTATGCCTCCTGAATTTGTGAGGAATCTCGAAGTCATTGGGACAAAAAGGTAGCCACCTACCTGGTAAACTGCAGAATCAGCCCTGCAGTCACCTAGAAGTGCTGACGAGATTTGGTCCTTGCTAAGACGAGCTACGCGAGATTAGCACAATCCTCATAAGCCGCGAGCTTACCGAAATGTTTGGCGGATAATTACCGCGGGTCTGAGCGGGTCGTCAACCCCAGTTTCCAAAAAATTTTTGAGCTCCTTGCCAGGAGTTCTCCCTCAAAGCTCCTGAGAGCCTTAACCAACCTGGCGAGTGGAAAGTCGAAGCCGGAAGGCCCCAGTTTGCCAGGTCCTTTCCGGGTAAGTTGGCGACTGTAAATCGACTAACGGGTCCTGTGTTATTTCGCCGAGACGGTTCGGCCATGTCCGGTACAATTTTTATTAGGCGTGTTGTGAAAGTTGGTAAAAAAGGTGAACACCGACGAGAGATCATTCGGACATGTCATAGGTCCATTTTTCCGATTCGGGAGGTGGATTGTGCTACTTGCCGGCCGAAACAAGCAAGATGTTTTTTGGAGTGTGGGAGCCAGGCTGGTTTGATTAGTTAGCCCGACGTGGCACATGAGCCGGATGAACCGAAAGTTCGGCGTTCCGCTGCCTCGGAAACTTTGCGTATTTGCGAGCCTTGGATCTCCTAGGACGACAGAGAAACCCTTGTCGGTCCTAAAAAAGATTTAAAGCGGTTACCAGAGCTCGAGCGACACGGGTTTTGCCGTTGAAGTAGCTGGTCCTAATCCTGACCGACCGGTTGAGCTGTGTCGTGTGTATTTGTGTCGGATTGTGGATCTCCGCAGTGAAAATTAGTACATTACTAATTTTTTCAGAAGATTTACGATGCGGCGGTTTCGAGTAATCACCCTTGGGTGCAAAGTCAATCAATACGAAAGCCAATACGTACGCGAAGGCCTTCTTCGCCTGGGTTTCGAAGAAGCCGAAAGTAACGAGATTGCCGATCTTTACATCGTCAATACATGCACCGTAACGGCCGACGCTGACGAGAAAAGCCGTAAACTCATCCGGCATTTGGCCCGACAAAACCCAAAAGCCGAGATTGTGGTTATGGGTTGCTATGCCACGCGCGCTGCCGACCAAATCGCCCATCTTTCCGGAGTGCAGCGGATAATCCGCGACAAATCTCAATTGCCAGAATTTTTACGAAGCCTCGGGCTTGCCGATCCGCCCCGCGGCGTCTCGGGTTTTGCCCGACGACATCGCGCCTACGTAAAAATTCAGGACGGTTGCCGGTCTTTCTGCAGTTATTGCATCATTCCTTATGTCCGGCCACATCTTCGCAGTAGGCCGGTGGGGGAGATCCTCGAGGAAGTGTCTCGCTTGGTGGATGCAGGTTATCGCGAAATCGTGCTTACTGGAATTCATCTGGGGCATTATGGCCTGGATTTGCCGCAGGATATGCTTTGCCCTTTGTCAGCTGGCTGTAATGGTCCACGAGCCAATCCCCTGGCCTACCTCGTGAACCAACTTATCCAGATTCGATCGGGTTATCGTATACGTTTGTCCAGTTTGGAAGCTGTGGAAGTTACCCCGCTTCTTCTGGAGCTAATTGCGGCCTATCCGGACCGCATTTGTCCACACTTTCACTTGCCTATGCAGAGTGGTTCCTCTCGCATTCTCGAGCGGATGGGGAGACGGTGGGCTGCAGAACGCTATCTCGAAACGTGTGCGGCCATTCAGTCGCTTTTGGACCGGCCAGCCCTCACTACTGATGTGATGGTGGGTTTTCCCGGAGAAACGGACGCGGACTTCGAAGCCACCGTGGCTGCCATTGAAAAAATCCGTTTCGCCAAACTTCACGTGTTCCGCTTTAGCCCAAGAGAAGGAACCAAGGCTGCCACCCTGCCGGACCAAATCCCTGGGAATGTGAAACGTCACCGGGCCGAGGTCTTACTGCGCTTGGGGGAAAAACTCCGGCAGGAGTACATAAGCTCTCTGCGAGGAATGCGTCTTCAGCTTCTGGTGGAAACTCCCGCTACCGACTCTCCTGGAGATGCCTGGGCGATGGCCGATCGGTATGTCCCCGTCTTGGTTCGTGGAGCCGCCCACGCAGTCGGCCAATTGATTTGGAGTCAGGTTAGCCTGCAGCCGGAAGGATATCTCGCAGCCATGTGTCCCACCACTCCCTAACGAGTTGAGCTAAGGGGTGTCCGTTGATCCCTCCTCTCTAGACGAAACTTGTAAAGCATGCCCATCGTCATCAACTGCTGGTGTTCCCCCTTCCTTGGACATGTCGGCCGTGACCTCTGCGGATGTCCCGCGGACCCCCTCGGACGGGTTGGTTTGTACCGTTGCCTGTCTCGTTTTGGCTTCGGCATGGAGTTGTTCCAGCCAATATGCTCTAAGGTTATTACCCCACGCCGATGCCGAATCTGTGTCGGCTCTGTACAGAGCCACGGCTTCTTGGATTCGTCCCTGGGCTTCGTAGATGCGAGCCAGATTGTAAATGGCACCGCTCCGCATCGGGCCGCCGTCGAAGGCACGGAGCACCCGTTCTCGCAGGTAATCTTCCGCAGAAACGTAGTTTTCCTGCTCAGCAGCGATAAGACCCAACCAATAGCTGGCATATAGTTTGATGCGACGAAGCAGATTGGCGTAAGCCGGTTCCACCTTTTGTTCGCGGATCAACCGTTCCGGAGCCCTTGCTTCCTGATACCACATGCTGGCAGTTTCATCCCCGTCGAAAATCCCACGAAAATGGTACTGCCTTCCCTTCCACAAAGGGGAGCCGTAGTCTCGACCGAGAACAAATGGCTGAAGGTTTTGGAGAAGCCATAAAGCCCGATCTTGACCTAGTGTCCGTGCATTCTCAATTACCTGATACGGGAAGGAGAAGAGCCGAACTTCTTTGACACAGGACAGACCTTGAAACCGCTCGGCTATCTCGCTCGGGGCCGCCGCAAGCACTGCGGCTAACTTTCCTGCCACCCGGGCTTGCAGCAGAAACATCCGCTGGGCAAGGTACGACGGAGAGCCCTCCACAAAGACCACTACCTCGTTCAAATCCTCGGCCCGTAATGGATAGCGACGTTCGGGGACGTCGAGCTGACGAAGGATGCTTGGGTCGGTAGCGGCCTCCGCCAGGGTTGCAGGCCGAATACGAAGCTGACCTTGCGAATCTATCTCGATTCCTTTGGAGCCGGGAACAGGCACTCCCAGCGTAGGCTCGAAAAGATATATCTCTTTGTCCACAAGCACACCCACAGCCCACGGATCGATGCGCAGTCCTCCCAAAGACTCTTTTCGAATAATTCCTAACACGCCTGCGTCAATACCCAACTGACGCAAAAGCAGCACAAAGATCCAAGCTCGGTCGGTGGATGTACCCCGGCCGAAAAGAAGTGTCTCCCAAGGATAAGGATACACCCGAGTTGCTTCCTCGCCGGGAGCAAAAGCTGGCGGAGCCTCCAGCTGAATGTTCCGCACCACCCAGTCGAAAAGCGCCGCAGCTTGCGATAAAGGATCCACAGCCCCCTTCGGGGCCCAGGCGGCGATGTTGCTCAGCCATACTACCTCCCGCAGGAAAAGGCCATCATTTTGGTCAAAGGCCATTCGGTCCAACTCAAGCACTGGAATGAGCTTGCGATACCTCTCGGGGAGTGTCTCCACGAGCGGATCAATCCGCCAGCCCTCAAGCGGTTTTTGGTTTCCGATCCACTGGTCTAGGCGATCGATCATTTGTCGGAAGGTTTCCGGCAGGTCATACCTTTCGAAATCGCGAAGCGTTTCGATGGCGTACTCCAAGGCTTCGTCGTGCCTGGCTTGCTCCAGGGCTGCATCGGCTCTCACCCGAATTTCCTCCGGTGATTTACTTTGCAAACAGCCCTGAACCAGTACACTCATAGCCATGACCACAAAGACAAGTTGCCGGCATTGCCCTCGGTGTAAAAAAACAGAGAGTAACCGCGAGCTAAAACCCGACTTGAGACATAAGCGCCGCAAAAGGATAGCGGCATTTTCCGCGATTCTTTGGGCAAAAAATGACATTGCTGAAGGCCTCTAAAATTGCATTACCGGTTTCGCTGCAGAGAGTACCAATAACTCGTGTTTCGGTTGAATTGATGGACCGGCATTGGGGCTGGAGGAAGCCACATATCATCCATCGCCTTTTCGGTGGATTGTCTTTCTCAAGTCGTCTCCTCCATCTCCGAAATAAGTTTCGTTAATGCGCGGAGCACGCACAGACATCAGGTAGCCTTCCAAAAAGTCCGTCTGGGCGTAAGGTCCGGAGAGACCTTATCCGCCGCCCACCTTTTCCTTGATCACCCTGGCACCTAAAGTATTTCAATCGTGGATGAAGCCATCGACACGACAAACTGGTCATCCTCACCACGGAGCTTGTTGGCCGAAACATTAAGCCGTCGTCGGAAGGGAGGCGCAGCTGTCCATGCAGTCTCGCATGTGTTTGAGGACTCGCAGGAGCCTTTCCATCTCCGTTAGGGGAACCATCGCCGGCCCATCGCTTAATGCAGAATCCGGGTCGGGATGTGTTTCAAAGAATACGGCATCCGCACCCACAGCGACGGCTGCCCGGGCCAACGGCTCGACCATGGCCCTCTGTCCGCCACTTGCTCCGCCTATAGCGCCGGGTTGTTGCACACTATGAGTGGCATCGAAGACCACCGGCACTCCGAAGCTCTGCATGATGGGAATAGCACGGAAATCGTTGACAAGCTGCCCATAGCCAAAAAACGTTCCGCGCTCCCCCAAAAGGACCTGTCGGCATCCGCCCGCTAATAATTTTTCCACCACGAAACGCATATCCACGGGATTCATAAATTGCCCCTTTTTGACGTGGACCGGGCGGCCTGTTTTGGCCGCCGCCATCAGGAGGTCCGTTTGTCGACAAAGGAAAGCCGGCACCTGAATCAAATCGCAAACCTCTGCCACTGCTCCAGCCTGCTCCGGCCAATGAATATCTGTTGTGACCGGCAATTCGTACCTTTGCCGGACCTTCCTCAGAATTCTAAGCCCCTCCTCTAACCCTGGCCCACGAAATGAGGCTACTGAGGTCCTGTTGGCTTTATCGAACGAAGATTTAAATACTACTCCAAGTTTCAGCTTTTCCGCCAAATTGCGGAGATACTCCGCCACTTCGAGGCACAACTTTTCCGATTCAATGACACATGGGCCAGCGATTACAAGCAGATTCGCCCCTTTTCCGCAGAGATAAGGACCGATTTTCACCGGATTTTCCGGAGAAAGGCTTGCTTTTTCCCTCATGGTCTTCAGCCTTGGCCTGTTGGGACGCGGGTTGATTCTCGCAGCCACCGTGCCTGCTTCCTCGGGAAGCCGCAACCTCCGTTGGCCAGCACTTCTCCCTTTGATTGGTTAGCCTTTGACTGTTAGGGGAGCACTAACCGGACCCGGCGAGGGAGTACTTTTATGCGAACAGGAACCGTTCCGGCGGGGTCACCATCCTGCTGACAGGGAACAGGTTCCGAAGCGAATATGAAAAAATCCTTTCCGCGCACGCGGAGGCAATCCGGCAACCAGCGATGAAGGCCCCCACATTGCACCGCCAGAGCATACCGCAGCCCATGCCACAATCCCCCGCGGCGGAATATCCAACAATCAAGCAGCCCATCCTGAGCCGACGCGCCAGGGGCAATTTTCACTCCCCACCCATAACGGGGAAGATTACACACGAAGATCCAACGCCCTTCGAACGTCATGCCCCCACGTGGTTTCCGACAAACACAACTATTTTCCCAAAGGTTGCCACTGGACAAAGGAGGAACCATTACCTCCGAGTCGCATTGGCCTCCAAGTGTTTGCGAGGGGACAAACAATGCCGACGGATTTGGCCCAACCCATGGATCGGACTCATTTCGCGGATTTGCCGAACATGGTAGTTCCGACGATTGGACGGTCCTGGGGTTGGATGAGGTATTTTGCTCCGCTTGGCCACCATCGGCATCGAGCACGGTCACATAGAGGGGATGAAACGAATACTGGGCAAGTGCGCCAAATATGGGGCGGATGTAGCTCCGATAGCCAATATGTCCGCTATCACGTCGCATCCGGACTTCGTGGACTGCTGTAGCCACGGCAGCATCGAATCCGCAGCTTACCATATTTAGAAAGATTGTGGAATTAGCCTGGCCCGCGTCGATCCAGATTGATTTGCCGGTGAGAATGGACTGGGCGAGTTTGTAGGGAGTTTTCGGGAGTTTGAAGGACTTAGCCATTACGTTCCCGGTTCCGGCGGGGAGCAAGGCAAGGGGCAGGCCAGGAGGCGTACGGTTAACCTGCGTGGCGAAAGTCCCGTCCCCACCGACTCCGACAAACGTCCGCAGCCGGCCCGTCTCAAATAGTTCCGTTGCAACCTCCGCCGCTTCCCAAATACTATCAAAGAAGTAGACTTTCAGTCCCGCCTGAGAAAGTGTGAATCGCAATTTTTCGGCAATTCTCCTGCTCGGGCGTCTGCCGGCCATTGGGTTATAAGCCACGACAACCTCGGAGCCGATCAGTTCCTCAGGCTCTGGCATAGCACCAATTCTGAGGTTTTCCATCCGCATTCTCTTTCAAGAGGGTTGAAAATATTATTCTCCCAATAAACAATCCGACCTCCATGGCGGCGGTCAGGCAGGAACCGACTGTGAGGATCCGTTTTGCCACGTGGGTGTTAATCACCCTTCTTGGTGAGGGGCGTGCCTCAGACAAATATGACGCACATCAGGCGAATATATAGCTTGTTGCCCTCGTCGAATAGAACTTTCACCAGCAAGAGCGATTTAAATTGGCGAGCCTCCTGGTGAGATAGGTGGATCCTTCCGCCAGTTGGTACCCGCGAGTGGCGCCTGAAGAGGTAGGCCCTAAATTTCTACAGCTTTGGAATCCTGCATCAGACGAGGTTGCAAATTTCCACTACAGGCCGCACCCGGTGCCTTGCAAAAAAGATTTTGTGGGTGGTTTTAAACTCCCTATTCTGGGAATTAGATTATCCTACCGGATCCGAACTGAGGGTGCTACCAGTTTCTCAAAGTTGGCTGTGGTCGGGGCAAACTTAATGTGGTCGAGGGGGCAAAGTTATTGTCTCGCGGGTGCGAAAGACTCACGAATTTGGACAGCGCTGTTAGGTAAGCTCCGCTTTTCGAAGCAAGCGGGAGCCACTTGCGGAAGAAGGGCAACGTCCCCGATACACTCTTCCACTCATGCGTCACTCTAGTAATGTGGCGAAAATCTCGATATCCTTCGGACCCAATTTTGTGAAAAGCCTCAGCTCTTTGGACCACTACGGGCAGGCGCTTTCACGTTAGAGAGCAAGCCCAAGTCGGAAGAAACGTATCAGCTTGATTTTCGCCAAAGGAAGTGATCCGCCCGATGGCTCCCCGGATGTGTGAATCGTTGGAGTTCTTCGCGGCAGTGGCCCTAGCCGAAATACCTTGTGCCGATTCTCTTTGCGAGGATCAGCCTATTGGTAACGCTACCTGCTCGTTTTGGAAGTTGCCGGGGCGAGCGTCGATGATGTGGTGGCAGGCCACCTGCTGGTGCCGCTCATCAATTTAATCTTGGTGGCACTCATCAAGGATCTTGGGGTTAAGGAGGGACAATTGGCAGAGTTCTCGTTACATGCTTCTTTAAAGCGGCTTTACGTAGGCGAAAATGGTCGAACGGAAGTCCCGTTGGCCGGTTGGCGGGTGGATGGACTCGTTGCAGGGCAAGTGATCGAAATTCAAACGGGACCATTTCTGGCCATCAGAAAGAAAATTTGTTCCCTGTTGAGGAGTCACTCGGTTCTTTTGGTCAAACCTGTTCCGGCACAGAAAATCCTTTGTTGGGTGGACGAAAACGGAAACCCTGTTCGCCGGCGAATCATTCGCGTAGGAAACTTTCTCCTTAATGCCTTTGACGATCTCGTGTATTTCACAAGGATATTCCCGCATCCTCATTTGGCTATCCGCTTTGTGGGGGTGACGGTCGAGGAAAAGCGGCTGTCTCCGCGCTATATTAAGTCCCGCTCACGAAGGCGACGAAGTGCCATTGTGGACGTCATTTTGGCTCAGATCGTAGGGCAAGTGGATCTTCACACTTCTGCCGATCTACTGCGCCTATTGCCCGGGTCTCTTCCGGGGATTGTAGACGCAGCTCGATTGTCGGACTTTCTGGGTGTTCCTGTGTGGCAAGCACGGAAGATTCTCTACTGCTTACGCGAGTGCGGTGCGGCCCGGCAAGTAGGTTACCGGCGTCGATTTCGCGTTTACGAATTGCTTGGCCAAGCGAGCTGCACAACCCCGACTTGGCATCGGGCTGCTTAAACACGAGGCTTTTGCCCCGATGTACTTCCACCGACTCTTCCCAGGCTCCAGGGCGCTTGGCTCCTCCCGCCCGAGGATCGTAGTTTTTGGTTGAGCCCAATTGCGACGATGAAAGCTATGCCCCGGATAGTGGTAGGGCAACATAATCCGCCAAGCACGCAGCGGCGACAGTTCGGTTGGGTGGCCCCGGGTGCAGGCGAATACTCCGCCTCGCCTGGGGGGAACAAAAAGCCTAGCTAACTTATCAGCTGGTGACAAAGCTGCAGCCAATCGGCTTCTTGGCCGAATCAAGCCCGGCGCTTGTAAAGGTCACGGAAAACTTCCCGCCCGGCAGATATGCTTCTCTTTGGCCACATGGGAAAGCCAAGGCATGCCTAGCTTCCGAGTGAGTATTGATGGTAGCCGGGCACCCCGCAGTTTTCGCTGCGCGTATCACCAGTTTCCGAGTGAGTAGTGATGCCGGAGCCTTCGACCAAGATTAATGGCCAAAATCGTTCGGGGGGCCAAGGCCATCCCGCCAGATGTGCTAAATTTTTTGGGATAAATTTTGATTACCAAACTCAAATAGCCAAACGACGTGCGATCCCGCTGATTTGCCGCTGTAACCGGTAGAAACCGTAACCCACACGATGCCGGACTCGCGGGGCCAGCGGATAACTAGCAAATCAATCCGTCCCCATAGAAAGCTACCTCTGGGGCTGAAACTAGTGGTCTGGGCCGATGTGGCAATCACTCCAAGATCTTTCAATTAGCTCCTTTAAAGCCACGGGGAATAAGCCTTGAACATTGTGTTTGCTACCAGCGAGGCGGTGCCTTTCGCGAAGACGGGCGGACTAGCGGATGTCTGCGGCACTTTGCCCCCAGCATTAGCTCGGCTGGGGCACGAGGTCACACTTGTAATGCCTAAATATCGCTGCGTGGAGTATGCCGGAGTACCAATCGAGCCTTTGGGGATCACCTTCGTTGTCCCTATCGGAACCAAAACCGTATCAGGGCACCTGGCGGCAAGTCATTTGCCAGGATCTGCCGCGCGGGTCATCTTTGTGCAGCAAGATCAGTACTTTGATAGAGATGGTTTATATACCGAACGTGGCGAAGATTACCTTGACAACTGCGAGCGATTTGTGTTCTTCTGCCGAAGTGTGATGGAGGTAATCCGCCTGTTAAATCTCCGACCGGATGTGCTGCACTGTCACGATTGGCAAACCGGACTAGTTCCCGCCTACTTAACTCTCGAATATCAGACGTTGCCCCGATACCGCCAAATCGGTACCCTCTTCACGATTCATAACATGGCTTACCAGGGGCTTTTTTGGCATTGGGATATGATCTTGACCGGGCTAGACTGGAGACACTTCAACTGGCAGGAACTTGAGTTTTTTGGTCAACTTAGTCTGCTAAAGGCGGGAATCGTTTATTCCACCGCAATTAGCACGGTTAGTCCTCAATACGCGATCGATATACAAACGCGCGAATACGGTTATGGAATGGAGGGTGTGCTCCACCATCGGCGTGACTGTCTTTTTGGCATCCTCAACGGAATCGATACCGAAGTATGGAATCCGAGCTCGGACCGATTCATAGCCCGCATATATGGCATCGATTCTGTGATCGAGGGAAAGGCAATTTGCAAGGTTGAGCTTCAGCGGGAACTGGGGTTGCCGGTGGATGGGCAAACGCTGCTAATTGGGAACGTGGGCCGGCTTACCCACCAAAAGGGTTCCGATCTTTTGGCGGCGTTGATCCGCCGATGGGCGCCTTCACGGCCCATCCAATGGGTGATTTTGGGGCAAGGAGAGCCAGATCTTGAGGAGGAGTTTCGCAGTTTATCCCAAGAATTTCCGGAACGTGTTGTTGCCCGAATTGAATTTGCCGAACCTTTGGCCCATCGCATCATTGCCGGAGCGGACATTTTTGTTATGCCCAGCCGGTTTGAGCCCTGCGGGCTTAACCAGATGTATGCCCAACGATACGGGACGATCCCAGTTGTGCGCAGCACCGGAGGGCTAAAAGACACCGTGATTGACGCCACACCCGAAAATATCGGCGCCGGGTCCGCTACCGGGTTTGCCTTCACCGAACCGTCGGTAGAAGGACTTGCCGATGGCCTCGAGCGTGCTATCCGGGCTTATGACGATAAAGACCTGTGGTGGCAGCTTGCTCGAACTGGGATGCGACAGGACTTCTCTTGGGATCGAAGTGCTCGCCAGTATGTGGAGCTTTATGATTGGATCCGGCGGCGCCGCCGGGGCGCTTAGAGGGTGTCTCATGCGGTAGTTGTTCGAGTTACCAAGGAGATTCGGCTCTCCGGCGAAGACCAGTTCCCAGCTATCGATCGATTCGAAAAAGTTTCACCACACCGTTGTCCAACCGAAAAGTGCAAGAAAAGCCAGGTGCACACGGAGGCTGAAAGGAACGCAAGGATGCACGAGGTCGCGCTGGCCATCTTCTGGCATCAGCATCAACCTTACTATCCTGACGATGTGGGTCAGGAAAATCCCATGCCCTGGGTCCGCCTCCACGGAGTGAAGGACTACTGGGGTATGGCGATGCTTTTGAAAGAAATTCCGGAAATGCGGGCCACCATTAACTTGGTACCGAGTCTTCTTGTCCAGATTCAAGCGTACACGGAGCAAGGACATGTCGATACGCATTTGCGAATTTCACGGACACCTGCCGACGGCTTATCTGAGGAAGACTTCCATTGGATGCTAGACAACTTCTTTTTGGTCCACCCGGACCACATGATTCGCCCCTATCCGCGATACTTTGAGCTTTATAAGAAGCGGGGTTTTTTCGTCGATCCTCCGGAGCGAGCTCGTAAACGATTCACTAAGCGTGACATTATCGACCTTCAGGTGTGGTCCAACCTGGTGTGGTTCCATCCGTTAGCCTTCGAACGAGATCCGGGGCTGGCACAATTTCGGGCTAAGGGACGTCTTTACACTGAGGAAGAAAAGCAGTGGTTACTTGCCAAACAGCTAGAAATTCTGCGGGAAGTCATTCCCTTGCACAAAGAGCTGGAAGACCGGGGTCAAATCGAGTTGACCACCACCCCGTTTTACCATCCCATCTTGCCGCTTCTGATCGACAAGCGACTCGCCCGCCGAGCTATGCCCGAGGTGTTTCTGCCCCAGCACTTGGACGGTTACCCTGAGGATGCTGCCGAGCATATCCGCCGGGCGGTGGCCTTTCATGAGAAAATCTTCGGCCGCCGGCCGCGAGGCATGTGGCCTTCGGAAGGCTCGGTGTGCCAAGCCATGATCCCTTTAGTCGCCGATGCTGGCATCTGGTGGATTGCCACCGACGAGGAGATTCTTTCCTGCTCCACTGACGGGTGGATCTCCCGCGATGGTAATGGCTATCATCGCAATCCGGAAATGCTTTATCGCCCTTGGCGAGTGGAGGAGGCGGGTCGTCAATTGCAAGTTGTTTTCCGCGACCATGCCATGAGTGACCTCATTGGATTTCATTATCAACGCTGTTCGGCGGAAGAGGCTGTGGCAGATTTCATTGGCAAAGTGGAGGCGATCGGCCGCGCCACAAGCGGGAATGCCGGACATCGCCCTACGCTTCTGCCCATTATCCTCGATGGCGAAAATTGCTGGGAATACTACCCCAATCAGGGAGTTGACTTCCTTCGCCTTTTGTACAGGCGCGTTTTATCCCATCCGAAAATCACCCCTATGCGGCTTGAGGATTACCTTCAGCGATATCCGGCTACAGACAAACTGAACCACCTTTTTCCCGGAAGCTGGATCCAACATAACTTCGGCATCTGGATTGGGCATCCCGAATGTAATCGGGCCTGGGATCTGCTTTATGACACTCGCCGGTTTCTTGTGGAAAAGTCCCACCATAGCTCCGTGCCGGCGGAGAGGCTTCGCCAAGCTTGGGAAGAATTGTACATCGCCGAAGGTAGTGATTGGTTTTGGTGGTTCGGAGATTCCCACAGCTCGGCTCAAGATGGTTTGTTTGATCGGCTCTTCCGGAAGCACCTGCAGAACGTGTACACCGCGCTTGGCGAAACAGCCCCGCCTGAGCTTTCCCAACCTATTAAAATGGCAAGAAAAGTCCAGACTCATACACAGCCTACAAGCCTCCTGAACGTGAAAGTGGATGGCCGCCAGACTTACTTCGAGTGGATAAACGCTGGTCGTTATGTTTCGCGCGGCAGCCGCGGGGCTATGTCCTTGGCCTCGGAAGGGTTGGTCGATTCCATCTATTTTGGCTTTGGTACGGATCGCTTTTGTTTGCGAATCGATAGCCGCGGAGGCCCGGTCCGCGAACGCTTCGCGCAGGTTGACCTCCTCCGAATCATTTTCGTGCAACCAAAGGATGTAGAGCTGATCCTCACGGACGTAAGTCACCGGCGTCCCACCGCCACGGTGGTCCGCAGCAAATCCACGCAGAGTGAGGCTCAAGTAGAAGTTGCCGCCGACCAGATCCTGGAAATTGCCATTCCTTTGCGAACTCTTGGGGCCACTACGGGGGACCCGGTTCACTTCTATGCAGAGCTCAAGCATCGACAACGCGCGGTGGAGCGCGTCCCCACAGAAGGGGTCATCGACACTACCGTTCCGCCACCAGAGTTTGAGCTCATCATGTGGCAAGCTTAAGGAGGCGCCCACGGCGCCTTTACGGCAAACGCGCTGGGCCCATGGGATATCGGGACGAAATTGACTCCTCTTGCTTGAACTGCCGCCCCTGGCCAGCAGAAGATGCCGCTCCGTCGTCTTCCCAATGTGGGAAGAACCGAAAAGAAGCCCTTTAAGCTCGGTAGATTGGCGCAACGGTGGGGAAGTTAGTAGTAGGCTCATGCCTCAGGGAGCGCGTTCCTGAACAGTTCTCCAGCTGCGCGACACGCGCGGTGTTGCCCCAGATCATTGCCCCTCGAGGAAGTACAGGGCAAAGTCGCAACCGTTCGATGAAATCGGTGGCTCGCACCGGGAGGCCTCCAGAGCGCACTGGAGGAGGTATTTGCGGAGGGGAACCTCTCTCGATGACCGCCGGGAAGACGTCTCTACAAGACGTCTCTAATAGTAAGGGACTTTTGCAAACCTCCTTCTTTAATACCTACGACATCTTGCGCCCGCCTGGTGAGCTCAAGCATGTGCCAACGGCTGGGACACATAAGGAGAAGCAATCAGCGAGAAAAAATTGCGACAATCTCAAAGGAAAGGACAACCATGCCAGACCTACGTAAAGACCCGATTGTGGGCCGGTGGGTTATTGTCGCTAAGAGCCGAGCACGGCGGCCGCATGATTTCGATACCTCGCCAGTCCGCCGCCCCAGTGCGTTTTGTCCCCTATGCGAAGGCCAAGAAGACAAGACGCCTCCGGAGATTCTTGCCTATCGACGGCCCGGAAGTTCCCCGAATAGGCCGGGTTGGCGGGTTCGCGTTGTGCCAAATAAATTTCCGGCGCTAGAAATCGAGGGGGATCTGAACAAGCGGGGGGAGGGTATCTACGACATGATGCGAGGGGTGGGAGCCCATGAAGTTATTGTCGAATCCCCACGCCACCTCATCAGCACTGCCGAGCTCAGCGAAGGGGAATTGCAGGAGGTGCTGTGGGCCTATCGAGATCGGCTGACCGACTTGAAGCGGGACCGCCGATTGGTCTACGGGATGATTTTTAAGAACGTGGGGGCTGCAGCCGGGGCTTCTTTGGAACACACCCACAGCCAACTGATCGTCACGCCCATCATTCCGATCAACGTCTGGGAAGAAATGACCGGTTCCCTTGAATTCTTCAATTATCGAGGCCGGTGCGTTTATTGCGACATGATTCAGCAAGAGCTGGCGACGGAAAAGCGGCTGGTCCATGATTCCCCAACCTATGTGGCCTTCTGTCCTTTCGCGAGCCGGTTCCCCTTCGAAACGTGGATCCTTCCCAAAGTGCACAGTAGCCATTTTGAGGACATTCAGCCGGCAGGAGTCGAGGATTTGTCTAGCATTCTGAGAACAGTGATCATGAAAATCGAAGCAGCACTGGATCGCCCGGCATACAATTACATTTTGCATACGGCTCCTTTTGATACCCACGCTTTGCCGCACTACCACTGGCACATCGAGATCATGCCAAGCTTGACGCGGCCTGCCGGATTCGAGTGGGGAACAGGGTTCTACATCAACCCCGTACCACCGGAAGAGGCTGCACGATTCCTTCGGGAAGTGGAAATCGAGATGTGGGAACCTGAAAAAATTTCGGCTGGATAATCTAAACAGTCGGCGAAATATGATTCGATTAGAGAAAATAGAACGGCCACACAAAGTTAGCCAGGTTCGAAAACTTTGAGCACTCTTTGCTGGATTGAGGACCTTTGTGCATACGCATAGGCAAGCGCGGTGGCTGGTTCCGCTTGGCACAGGTACGACATCCCGCCCGCTGGGGCGTCGGTCGTGTTGGCAAAAATGTATCGGTCGTGCCAAAATAACAGTCGCTTTGTTTGCTGCGGCCGTGCTCAAAGCGCAGACCGGGCGGCACGGGTGTCAGGCGATAGTGGCGACGATGCGCGAATGGAAAGCTCGGTAGCGGAAAAAGATTCCGGATTCCTGTTTTGTCAGCAAGCATAAAGTAAACGATCATGTTTCGCCCAGTGCGACTGGTCCTTCTGATCCATAATCATCAGCCGGTGGGAAATTTCGACCACGTCTTTGAAGACGCTTACCAACGAAGTTATCTGCCTTTTCTTGAGGTTTTTGAGAATTTCACGCCGTTGCGAATTAGCCTCCACATCAGTGGCCCCCTTTTCGAGTGGCTTGATGACCATCATCCAGAGTATCTCAGGCGGGTAGACGCCTTAGTGAAGGGCGGCCGAATTGAGATCATCGCCGGGGCCTTTTACGAGCCAATCCTGGCCATGATTCCTACGTGCGATCGAATTGGGCAAATCGCCGCCTATCGCGAATTTTTGGAACAACGATTTCAAACCACTGTCCGAGGAATGTGGGTAGCGGAGCGGGTGTGGGAACAGGCCTTCACTCGCGATATTGTGGACGCCGGGATCCGATATACCGTGCTTGATGACTTCCACTTCAAAAGCGCGGGACTGGACGAAGAAGAGCTCTTCGGGCATTACATCACCGAGGACGAAGGGCGCATCATGTCTGTCTTCCCTGGCAGTGAACGGCTGCGATACACCATCCCCTTCCGTGATCCGGAGGAAACTCTGGCTTATCTTCGCGAAATTGGGCAACGGCATCCCAAAGCGGTGGTTGTCTTCGGTGATGATGGCGAGAAGTTTGGCTCTTGGCCCACCACGTATAAGCACGTTTATCAGGATAAGTGGCTGGAGCGATTTTTCTCTGCTCTTGTGGATAATGCCGACTGGCTTGAAGTGTGCACCCTGGGTGAGGCCTTTCAAGCCGTTCCGCCTTTGGGGAGGGTCTACCTTCCGGACTGCTCTTATCGCGAAATGACGGAGTGGGCTCTTCCGCCGAAACGGCAGGAGGAGCTGGAGGCAATTGCCCACGAGTTTACCGGCAGTAGTCGATGGGCGCGACTCCGGCCGTTCATTCGTGGGGGATTTTGGCGCAATTTCCGGGTCAAATACCCAGAATCAAACGAGATGTATTCTCGAATGATGGAAGTTAGCCACCGCCTGCAGCGGGCAGAAACTCAAAGCGTGGACGCCGCGCGAACTGAAGCACTACACCGGGCTCGTCAGGAACTTTACCGTGCCCAGTGCAATTGTGCCTATTGGCACGGAGCCTTCGGGGGAATTTACTTGCCGCATTTGCGGCATGCTGTGTTTCAACATCTGATTTTGGCGGAACAGTTCCTCGATGAGGCAGAGGGAAAACCGGAGTGTTGGGTGGAAGATGTTGTTGCCGATTTTAACTTCGATGCTCGGCCAGAAGTTCGACTAGCTAACGACAAGCTTGCCGTCTATATAGCGCCCTTAGCCGGCGGCCACATTTATGAACTCGACATTCGTAATATCCATCACAATCTTTTGGGGACATTCACCCGGCGCCCGGAAGCATACCACCAAAAGATTCGGCATAAATCACAATCTCGCTCGAGCGAGGTGGCCAGCATTCACGACTTGGTAATTTTCAAGCAGGAAGGCCTCGACAAGGCACTTGTGTATGATCTTTATCCGCGGAAAGCGCTTGTTGATTTATTCCTGCCCCTCGGGCAAAAGGCGGAGAATCTAGCGGCCCAGAGGATTGAGCTGCTTGGCGATTCCGCAAGTGGAGAATATCAGGCTCGGGTGCAACGGCGATCGGATCGAGTGCGACTCCTCATGACCCGCGATGCCTTAGTGGCGGGGCAGATCGTGCGGATCTCAAAGGCAATCACTCTCTCCGCCGGTAGTCCCACGCTGGAAGTGGCCTATTTGTTGGAAAACCTTCCTCCAGAGTGCCCCTGGGAGTTTGCTGTGGAGTTTAACTTCGCGGGAATGCCGCCAGGGTTGCCGGATCGCTTTTATCGCTCTCCAGAGGGTGAACAACTGGGTGACCTGGGGAGCGTCCTGGACCTGCCGCACCAAACCGAAATCACTATTGTGGATCAATGGCTCAACCTGGATCTTTGTTTACGGTTAAGCCGACCAGGGGGCATTTGGACGTATCCGGTAGGCACGGTCAATGGCTCGGAAGCCGGCTTCGAGCTCGTTTACCAATCCGTGGCAGTAGTTCCGCACTGGCAGATCCTCCCCGACACCGCAGGGAGATTTCTGGTGACCTTGGAGCTTTGTGCACGGTCTCTTCAGTCCGGACAACAATGTGACAAACCGGCACTTGTGGCGAGCTCTTCAGGCTAAAAAATTCACTCCACAGAATCTTCCCGTTATTTAGGCCGGCATTGTGGATCCTGTGTTGAAGAGTAATTTCTTTGGGCTCTGCGAAATTCGCATACGGGGGCAAGTACCCGAGTCAACTTGGGGGTAACAGATATTCTTTTCTCCCCGCGGCGGCGCGATATTCCCACGGAGCGAAAGGTGGCCGCAGCTTGCCTCGGCTTTCTGCAGCCATTTGCGTCTAAGATACACACGTTGCGGGAGGTAGCGACGTCGAGTCGCGTTTCCCCTTGAGTGTGTGGACATCCGGGCCAATCTCCTCCCGCACGAGCAGTCCAGCAGACTTTTGTCGTCGTGTCCATTGGGAGGCATCTGGTCTGCTTTTCCAATCTTGGTTTCTCAGCGGCTTGTTAAGCCGGTCGAAGTGCCCATCAGCAGTTTGTTTCGCACAAAGAAGGCGAAACGGATGTAATCCTGCAATGGGAGTCTAGCTGGAATGCGGGTGCGGGGTCGGTGTGGCTGCGTTTTTGATCTGAACAAGTTTTTGATGCGAACATTTTGCCTCTTTTTTTGATGGATGAATTTGTTGGTTGGCTCTTTAGCGGTAACGGCATAATGTGGACGACATAAGCACACGGTAAGAGCTCCGGGACCCTGTCGCAAATAGTGATACCCGTCTATTAAAGGGATGGCGTGCTTGTGTAGGGTGATGAATATCTCGGGCTATGAGCAACAAAAGGGTGGAACGGGGCCAGTCAAAAGGACCGCAAACGGTGCCGCGCCGCGAGAAGAGAAGAGGCTAGCCGGGGAGTGCCCGATGCGGCTGGTTTTTGAAAATGGCCGCTTCCATGTTGAGAGCAAGGGATGTGGGGCCAAGTTCGGCTTCGAAATGGGTAAGGATCAACGAGGGAGCCAGCCCGGAATGATGAGGGGATTTTGTAATATGACGCAGTTTTTCTCCGGAAACGAGGGGCTAGAATCGTCAAATCGCGGGGATTGTGGCCGATTAAGTTTCAAAAATTAGCAAGTTTTCGGGGAGTGTGGAGCGTCTTAAATGGGGGTGTGGAGCGACTTTAGAAGTGGGGAGAGGATAAGATCAAGCTGGTGGGGGACTTTTGGTGAAAGATGGGGAAGCTGCGCTGGCAGACAGGATGAAGGAGGGAGCGACGATGGCGCCGACTCGGGAGCGGAGGCGGAAAAGCTCTATGCTGAGGCAGTCAAGCTCTACAAAAAGCGGGAGTTGCATGATGTGAAACCACCGGCAGAGCGGCTACAGAGCGAGAGTGCGGACGCCGCGCTGGGGCTGGATGCGGCCCGCCAACCGCCCCTTGGCGAACTGATAAAGGCCACCGCCAAGTTGGGCCGACGGATCGTGGTACGGCAGACGGCAAAGGCGATTTCACCAGCATCCAAGCCGCCATCAACGCCGCAGAACCCGGCAATTGCATCGTGATTGAAGACAGCGAAATTTACAATGAACAAATTCTGGTCCCCGAAACCAAAAAAGGTCTCACCATCTACGGGGCTCGTGGAAAGTGCCCCTTACCTTCTGGGGGCAGAAACGAGACTTCGAAAACCTAGTGGAGATTAGTGCCGCGGACGTAAATTCCCAGCTAATATTAGCTTCTCATGCAACGCCGAGAAATAGTAATGCATCATGTACCATGCATCATGGTCCTGTCACCCGCTTCTGTAAAAGTACGGCTTACATCTAAGTGTTAGGCTGCGTCTGAAAAGTCATTCACAGGTTCCCCTTACTATGCAGATGCAGAAGCTCGGGAGTCAGGAATGGTTGGGACCTCTTCTTGTCCGAAGAGAATAGCGGAAGATTTTTACCGCTGGGATGCTTGGAAATTCGGTCCGCCAGATTTGTTTACTGCATCCTCCTCACTACTGCTGGTGAGGTCGGAGCGCACGTGTTTTCGAACAGCGTTCTGCGTCGAGCCGCCAAATGATATTCCAAAATCGCCTCGAGAATAGCGACATCGTGGAAGGGTATCCACCTGGTATGGGGGTTTGTTGTTTTAGTACTGACCCCATGTTTCCTGACCCAACCAAATTGGAGTATCGCCTTCGGCCGGGGAGGCCGGCCATTGGCAAGGCCTCCGACGGCGGCGACATCGGCGGGCGGTGGACGCCGGAAATGATCGAGATGATCAACATGGCCCTGGAGCTTTGTCGCCGAGGAATTATCCAAGTGTGACAGCCAGCAGATAGCGGGGCAAGCCCTTGGGAATCCTTCGGAAGCGGTTTCGTTTTAGGAAAACGGACAGGCCATCTGCCGCTTAAGCCAGAGCTTCTTCTCGCTGTCCGACGGATGACAAACGTCCTGGGGCAAAAAGATTAAGCCTCGGACGAGCTCGCGCGTTTTTCCTCCATCCTAGGTTGGCACCGCGACATTCAAACAGCACCTAACTGGGCCATTCTTTAGCGGGTAATGGGCGGAATCTAACTTTTCAGTGAGCCAAGGTAAAGGGGAACTGGGGCCGCACCCGTTTGTCTTGCAAGCAACGCGCGTCGTTCCAGCCGAACGGACAAAAAAAGTACACAAAGTCCCCGCACGCGCGTGCAAAATCTCTTGGCAGCCCGGTTTCCTGTCCACGTCGTTGCCGCTCAGTTGGGGAGCATCGCGAAATCCCCCCGAGCATTGTTTACTGTCGCACCTGCGGAGTAGCTGAGCCCAGTCGCAGCTTTAAAAAAATCGGCTTGAAACCCGGCGCGCCGGCCCCACGCTGGAGCTATTACTTTGGCGGATTTAGATTCTGTTAAGCATCCGGATCTTGTCGCTAGTGCGGTCTGATTTGAAAATCCTGGCATTGCCGTGGGCGACCGGAGACCCCGTGCGTTTTTGTTCGTGGCAACCGAGCGTAGCCATTGGCGTGGGAGACATAAATGATTCCATCCGAGTGATTCCATCCGAGTCTTGAAAGCTCTTGGGATATGGGAACTTCGATGCTGTGATCGTGGACGAGGCCACTTCGTCACAAGTTTTGAAGGGAGTCTTGTCGAACAGGCTGAGAGGTCGCGGCGACAGCCAGTGATTGACAGCACAACTTTTGGTTGTTACTACTAGGGATGTCACCTCACTTAGCTTGGATCCTAGGCATTTGCGGGATGGTTAGCCCGTCTTAACAACGATACGAATTGTGGAGCTAGTATAACATGGCAGGAAAAGGATTTTCGCACGTTTTGGGCCTCAGTGGCCTTTTGGCCTTTGTGATGTTGGGACATCCCATATGGACTGCAAGGGGAGAGGTTCGTGCGGGTGGAAACGCCGAGGGAGCTCGCCAAGGGGTATTGGCAGGTTATTTGCTGATCGCGAACGAACGGGTGCCCGAAACTTTCGATGCGGGTTTCTCCATGTACGTGGCTGCCTGGCCGTTGCTGAAGGCGTATCCCGGACCGCGTTTTCAATCCGGGTTGCCTGGTACTTGGATGTTTGCCAAGTGGGATGACCCACCACCTTTTAAGTTGTATTCGTGCATTGAAGGTGGATTAGGATGGTGGCGAGATACGCGCTTCGCGACCGAAACCCCGAAGTTTATCATGGGTGGGGTGGCCCCCAATTTTTACCAGTGGGCCAACGGCCCTGGTGCGGGTAAAGGTAGAGACTGGAGCCGGCCGTTGGGCAAGTATGGCGTGGCTCAACTTTCACCTTGGGTGCTATGGCCACCGGATGGTTTGAATCTGAAGCAAGGCACTTGCGGAGAGTTATTTGGATACGGTTATCTCCCCCTGCCGCTGACAAAGAAGAAAGCGATGACAGCCGGAAAGAAGGTGACGACTGGTGATCAGTGCTGGACATTGTTTCTAAATACAGCCAACTTCAAAGGGCCAGTTGCGTTCTTCCTCCCATTCTTCTGGTCGGAGTTGGCGGCAAAAGATCCCCGGCTGGAAGGGCTGCTGCTGGATTCGCGGGGTTCCAACCCGAATCGAGCGCTGCAGATGGAAACGCAGTACATCCCGGCGGTATTGGGTATCGGTTCCGATGGTGTGACCTATGCGCGCATTACACCGACCTGCTTCCCGTGCAACGCGAATGGCGAGTCGGTACTTGTCCACCGCGTGACCTCTTATAGCCGAAAAGCACTTTGGGATGCGGTAAAGGCCTGGTTCGAGGGTGGCCCGCCAGCCAGCGGACGCATCGATGAGCAAGGGGCCGTGCTGCACAAATTCCCCGGACATGGTGGGGCCACGTGGAGCATTTACCCAGAAGGTGCGGCGCAGGAAGAGCGATTTAATCTGGCCTGGACGGAATTTGCTAAGCCGACGGCTTTTGACGACTACACTTTCGGGTATCGTTGGAACTTTGAAGTGGCTGGGAAGGACGGCTCCGGCAGTTGTGCGTTGGTAACCCTGCCGGAATACTATCGCCTGGTCAAAAAATCGAACAAATCGTTGCAGTGGATGCCCATTCGTGTCGACGAAGTTCCCGCCGAAACGGGTTTGACCGCAGTGCGTTTCCATCGCTATGTAAGGCAGTCGCCGCAGCCATATGTCACCCCAGAGGACCCCGATAGCTGTTGGAAGAAACCTGGTCCTGTGGCCGGACCTTTTCAGGTTGAATTAGGCGACGGCAGCGTGGTGACGTATTATTGGTACCGGTTTGCCGATCAACCCGCCTTGCTGAATGCTGATCTGACCGACGAGGAGCGAGAGGCCTTACAAGCCCGCGTGGAGTTGCTCCATCGGCACTGGAAAAAAGACCGTGACTTTCTGCCGCCTCCCACGGTGGGTAAACTCGCGGAGCTTGACCCGGCGTTGTTAGTGACGCCACCGCCAGGGTTGGAGGTCGGCTACGTGCCTATTGTGACCCGTCAGTCTGCAAAGGAGTGACTGGATCATGAAGTATCTTGGCATTGGGCTCTGCCTTGGATTGGTTATCGGTTTGGCTTGCCAGTCCATAGCTGGTCCGGTTCATGTATTCATTCTGGCGGGGCAGTCAAACATGGTAGGGGCCGGACGGGTGCAGGCCGATCCTCACCGCAACGGCGGTAAGGGATCTTTGGAATACCTTGTGAAAAAGCCCGAGACGGCTTCGCGCTTTGCCCACCTCATTGATTCTGAGGGGCGGTGGCCTGTGCGCAATGATGTTTGGATTGTCTTTTTCGACCGCAAAGGGCCATTGACGGTCGGCTTCGGAAGTGGTCCCGACACCATAGGGCCCGAATTGGGTTTTGGGTGGGTGGTCGGTGACGCCATTGATGAACCGGTCTTGTTGATCAAGTGCGCATGGGGCGGGAAAAGTTTGGCCGTGGACTTTCGACCCCCGAGCGCCGGCAAGCTGCCATACTCACTGGGTGAGCGATTCGACGCCGAGGTTGCGCAAAACCCGGACATTATCGGCAAATATTATCGTGAAACAGTCACCATGACGAAGCAGGTGTTGGCCAACATTAAGGAATTGGTGCCTGGCAGTGATGGTACCTATGTGCTGGCTGGTTTTGGCTGGCATCAGAAGTGGAATGACCGCATCAACGATAAGTTCACAGCCGAGTACGAGAGTAATTTATCACATTTTATCAGAGATATCCGCAAGGATCTTAATAGCCCCGGGCTACCATTCGTTATCGCAGAGACTGGTATGGCCGGCCTCGAGGAGAAACACCCTCGCGCATTGGCGCTCATGAAAGCCCAGGCCGCCGTGGCCCAGCGTGAGGAATTTAAAGGTAACGTGGCGTTTGTAAGCACTAGGGAGTTCTGGCGACCGGCAGAGGAATCACCGAGCAACCAGGGTTATCATTGGAACTCGAATGCCGAGACTTACTACCTGATCGGGGAGGCGATGGGACGGGCGATGCTGGAGCTGATGAAAGGGTCTACAGGCCAAGAGAAGTAAAGATCGGCAAGGTCTTTGAGGCACGCCAGGGGGAAGGGCTGGCCTTTGGCCTAAAGACTTTCATGCGGTTGTCGTTAAGCCCTACGCTTTTCGCTTAACGGTTATGCAGGTTTTTTAATCTCTACATCGCTTTTCTCTGACCGACCTAGGCCCTTAAGTGACGATAAATAATCTCCCTCGAACGTAATTCCACAAATGATGTTTGACCGAAATTTTGCGGCAACCGGTTTAGAACCGACGGCATAGAATCGGGCTTTTGCCGATAGGACGGTCAGTGCAGAAGTCGATGACGCTGAGAAACCAACCTCCTAACGAAAAACATAGGTAATGCTACGCGGGGAATGTGGACCGCGATTTAAGTGGCTTGGAACGTTCCGGGGCTGCCTCTCGGGCCTTCTGCGCCCCAGCTGTGACGTCGGTCACCCATCGCGCCAGTGTCGTCCAAAGCCCCGAACAGTTCATATGCATCGCCAGACTCACCACGTACACAACTTCGAGCGTTACAACGGAGCCCATAGTCGGCTTCTTCGTACCAAATGTCTCATATCGAACCAGCGAAATTTCCGCCCGAGTGCCGGGCCCACGGTCCCTTCAACCTGCCTTCATAAGCCCTAGGTGGTTTTTGCGGAGATGTTGCGCACTCAAGCGAAAAATTTCTGCACGCCGCAGATACGGGTCGGAAAGACCGTCTTTCATCCCGAGAAGGCAAGGGAATCGCCGCAGCCTTAGGAGGAGTTCCCTTCGAACATTTGCCCTCGTTGTAAGGGTGTTGGCCTCGGACGTAAGGGAAGGTAATTGGGAATCGGTGTTAAACTCTTAGGAGAAGAAGCGGGGGCGCCGGATTTCCGCGGAAATCCGCACGATCGGGAAATCGGCTAATTCCCTGTGGGCCGAAACGAAGGTGAAGCATTGTGGGACGTCGACATAATCGCTCAAGTGTGGGCCATCTGCTTTTCTGCTTCCGAATTTCGAAGTTCGACTTCAGTTACCAAAGGAGGGACCAACTTCTCCAAGCTTTGCCCAATTTCCCAAATGGAAGTCAATAGGCCAACGCGAAGTTTGGGAGAAGGTATGGAATGGCCTCATCAACGATGAGGGAGACGAAATGCAAGGCGTCGGTGCGATTCAGGCTGGGAATGATGGGGGGAGGGATCTGGCGAGCACTTCTGGTTCCAACTGCGGCTCGGCGGATGAACTCCCCGCGAGAAAGGCCGGTGCCCTGGTGGTTTGGCTGATGGGGCTGGGGCTGCTGGGAGCCGGGGCCAATGGCTTGGGGACTACAGTAAGAGGCCGCTTACGAGTTCACCTCTGCTCCACTCCCTGCGCCCCCACGCCTTCCTGCCTGCCGCCTCCTGCGTCACCGACCCATCCGCTGGCCTAGAGCTTTCGGCAAGATGCTGTACAGGAATGCAAGAGGTCGGATGCCCAGGCCGTGGAGCTTTACGCGGCGGGCCGGCACCAAAGGATGGAGGCCCTGATCCGGAAGCTGCTGCGGACGGCCCGATAGGCTCCACTGAAGCGGGTAACCCTGGCCCTGACAGAAGCCCTCGGCACACTCGAGTTAGCTCTCCAAGAGCAAGGCGGGCACTAGGAGGCCCAGCCGCTCGTGAAAGAGGCCCTGGCGATCTTACGCAAGCACTTCGGAAACGACCATCCCATGTGGCCGCCAATAGCCTTAACAACCTAGCCGAGCTGTAGCGCCGGACCGGCCGCTTCCAGGAGGCCAAACGGCTTTACAAAGAGGCCTGAGCTACTCTCCGAAAGCACTTCAACGGGGTCCTCGAGGGGGGCAGTGGTTCCGTTGAGTCCGATGGTAGGATGGAGGGGACAGGGTCCAAAAGGGGTTGGAGACACTCAGGACGAGGGAGGCCATAGCTACCCCCGGCCTGGAAGGTTGGAGCGTGGAACCGGAGCCAAACCCTGAGCAGATTTGTCGCGGAGCTGGAACTAAAACTAAAATACCCCTTTTGTCTTCCTTCCACGAAGCAGTCTTCCCAGTGGTCCCATTTTCACTTGCCCATGGATCGAGTCCCTCGAAACGATCGGAGCACCGTGGTTTCGGGAAACCGGGAACCTAAAGCCCGTATCCTCAAAACCTTTAATGGGGTAGTGCCAATTCGGGTGCACACACCGCCCGGAAACGAGGCTTTTGGCAAGCTAGCACGTGGAACAAGGCGAAGGAGTTTTGGCTGAAACCTATTGACGGTTGTCGACTTAGGGAACGGGGTTCGCAACGTAAATCTTGATGGCAACAACACTTACTGGAGCGGAGGGGATTCGAACCCCCGACCTCTAGAGTGCGATTCTAGCGCTCTCCCAGCTGAGCTACCGCCCCAAGCTATCCCAAGAGAACTTTAGGGTGAAGATCTCTCGCCAAACTCCAGTTTTTTTCCTGCTCTGTCAATAACGCCGGAAATTGTAAAATGCTCCCGATTCCCGCACAGGGTCTTGGCTCCCCTGTCCGGCTAGTTAACAGCTAAGCAGCTCCTCGCGGAACTTTCACACCTGACCGCCCTGAGTTGCTTTGTTCCGCAATTGCCACTTAGGTGCCAATCCCTCTCTTATTTTAGAGGCTCTTGAATTAACCTCATCTTTTTTATTTATGTGCGCTCTTTGATCTCGTCCGAGTGGATCCGCGTGGTACTCCCTCAACTGCTCCGAGCTTTTTTATGACCGATATGGTATTGCCGCCGGATCATTATTTTCCTTGCTTTTTTCATAGCTCTGACGTTTCTGTCCGGAAAGTCGCGAGAGGAAGATTATAAGAGCATATTAACTTCCTGATAATTTTGTGTAAAACCAAACAAATCTCCGACATCAACTATTCCGGCGGCTGAATCCAGTGACCTCCAAAGTGTATATTGGTTTTGGATTCGTACCCCTCCAAACAGCTTTAGACCTGAAATCTAAACTTGCCGCTACCTGGATGGCTAATCTTACAACAACATTCAGCGCGCGACAACGTTGCCTGCCCCGGAGAAGATCTTCGTTCCTGACTTTCAACTTGTGGCAATTCCTTGGAGTGTCTTCCTGCCTTTGTCGGCTGCCGCGTATAGAACTGTCCGGGCAAGCCCCGTGGAAGTAAAATCTTGAGTTACGAAAAATAACACTTCAACCGCCAAAGTTCATAAATTTAGTCTGCTTTATAGATTCGTTGGTGTGGGAAATTATGGTTCGAACGCGGTTTGCCCCAAGTCCTACGGGATACCTCCATATCGGAGGGGTGAGGACGGCGCTATTTTGCTGGCTGTTTGCACGACAGCACGATGGACAGTTCATTCTGCGAATCGACGACACCGATCAAGACCGAAATGTGGCCGAGGCCCTGGAGCCTATTCTGCGGGGCCTCCGGTGGCTGGGATTGGACTGGGATGAGGGACCGGACGTCGGCGGACCGCACGAGCCATATTTCCAATCGCGTCGGCAACCCCTGTATCAGGCGGCAGTTCGAGAACTACTTGCCCGGGGAGCTGCATACTACGACTATGCCCGGCCTGAGGAGGTAGAGGCAGAACGTCAGGCGGCTGTGGCCGAGAAACGCCCTTTCGTCTACAGCCGGCGTTGGATGGCAGAGACCGAAGCAGATCGGGCCAGGTTTGAGAGGGAGGGGCGCCAGCCGGTGGTCCGACTGAAAATGCCTCGCCAAGGAACACTCGTCTTTACTGACCTTATCCGTGGTCGCGTGGAATTTCCTTGGGCCAATGAGCAAGATCATATTATCCAGCGGGCCGACGGGACTTGCCTCTATCACTTGGCCAGTGTCGTTGACGACTACGAAATGGGTATTACTCACGTGATCCGCGCCGAGGAACATTTGTCCAATACGCCCCGCCAAATATTTATCTTGGAAGCTCTCGGATATCCGCGGCCTCAGTATGCTCATTTACCGTTTGTAGCCGAGCCGGGAAGCAAGAATAAACTAAGTAAACGGAAACTAGCTCAATATCTCAAGAATAAGGATTTTGCTGATTTAGTGCGTCGTGGGGAGGAGATCGTCGCCCGATTAGGTTTGTCGACAGAGCCTGACAAGTTTAACCCGGTGATGATTGCTTTTTATGAAACGCTGGGGTATTTGCCGGAGGCAATCCTGAACTATCTGGCTCTTCTAGGGTGGGCCTTGGACGACAGCGCCGAGTTTTTCACCCGGGATGAGTTGCTCCGATATTTTTCCTTAGATCGAGTCAATCGGGCACCGGCCAGCTTTGATCCCAAAAGGCTTCAGGCACTTCAGGAAAGGCACATGGGCCGGTTGAGCCTGGAGAAAAAAGTGGAGCTGGTTTTGCCATTTGCTCAGCACGTGGGTTGGGTTGGCACGCCCCCGCGGGAAGAGGAATTAACCCGTTTGAGGGCCGTGGTGGAGGCAGCGTGGGATCGGATCAAGGTTGGGGGGGATATCCTTCAGTATGACGATTTTTTCACCGCGGCAGAGCAATTAAACTACGATCCGGTTGCCCTTCGCAAACGCCTGATAGAGCCGCCTGGGGCCTGTCAACTGCTTCAGGAATTTGCCCGTCGCTTGGCGGTAGAAGAGGATTTCCGTGCACCAACGCTCGAGGCACTACTTCATCAGTTTGTGGACGAAAAAGGTATTAAACTGGGAGATATCATCCACGCCTTGCGGGTGGCAGTCACAGGAAAGAGCATCGGCTTTGGCATGTTTGATACGCTAGCCATTTTAGGAAAGGAGGAAGTGCTTGCGCGGATCCGCCGGGCGCTTAGCGTGGCAGCTGCGGAGGATAGGCCGGGGAATTAGAAACCGCGTACGAATTTTTCTCCGTGAGCTCGGGCGTGTTTGGATGAGACCGGATGTCAGGGTTTGGTGCCGTGGGTCTCGTAGGGTTAGATGGCAGCTACCTTTTACTGAAAGGTTGACTGACAGCTTCCCAACACCGGAGGGATTGACACCTCGGTTTTGCTTCTTCGTTGCGTTAAACGGGATTAAAGAGTTTGAAGCTACGCTTAGCCGTTGAGGCCGACTGGAAGAACCTGGCGGGATTAAGCTTGAAGGCACAGAATACTCGTTTACGACCGGGGTATACAGCTGACGATTTCTGCATCCTGTCGTATTGGTAAGGAGGTAGGCTGTGGCCGTTTCCGATCGGAAAGATTTCATCAATCGAACGGAGGAAACACGCAAACTAGAAAAACGGCGATCCAAAGATTTCATTCGGGAAATAATCGAAGAGGACATTCGCACCGGTAAATGGGGTGGCCGCGTGCACACACGATTTCCCCCGGAGCCAAACGGATATCTTCATATTGGCCATGCGAAATCGATTTGCCTCAACTTTGGCATCGCTGAGGAATACGGCGGGCTATGCAACTTGCGATTTGATGACACCAATCCAATCAAAGAGGATCAAGAGTTTATCGATGCCATCAAGGAGGACGTCCGTTGGTTAGGCTTTGATTGGGGAGACCGGGAATATTACGCCTCCGACTACTTCGAGCAACTCTACCAATGGGCGACAGACTTAATTAAAAAGGGATTGGCGTATGTATGTGATCTAAGCCCCGAGGAGCTTCGGGAATATCGGGGCACACTCACCGAACCGGGGCGGGAAAGTCCTTATCGCAATCGCTCCGTGGAGGAAAACCTGGAACTTTTCCGGCGCATGCGGAACGGGGAATTTCCCGAAGGATCCCGGACGTTGCGGGCAAAGATCGATATGGCTCATCCTAATTTGAATATGCGGGATCCGGTAATGTACCGCATCATCTATGCCCCCCACCCGCGGACAGGCACTAAGTGGTGCATTTACCCTACGTATGACTGGGCGCATGGTCAGTGCGACTCCATTGAGGGGATAACCCACTCCATTTGCACGCTGGAGTTTGAAAATCATCGCCCGCTGTATGACTGGTTTTTGGATGCATTAGGAATCCACCATCCGCAACAAATTGAATTTGCCCGGCTCAATTTGACCTATACGGTGCTCAGCAAGCGGCGATTATTGCAACTGGTTCACCAGGGGTACGTTCGAGGTTGGGATGACCCGCGCATGCCCACCATCCGCGGGCTTCGAAGGCGGGGATACACGCCGGAGGCCATCCGCGCTTTCTCGGAGTTAATCGGCGTCTCAAAAGTCAACAGCACCGTGGATATTAACCTGCTCGAACATTGTTTACGGGAAGATTTGAACAAGCGTGCGCCGCGGCGAATGGCCGTGCTCCGACCGATTCGATTGGTCATCACGAATTATCCCGAAGATCAAGAGGAATGGTTGGAAGCGATCAACAATCCCGAGGATTTGTCTGCGGGGACACGAGTTGTACCGTTTTCGCGAGTGCTGTACATCGAAGAAGATGATTTCCGCATTGACCCTCCCAAGAAGTATTACCGGTTGGCTCCGGGTCGAGAGGTTCGCCTTCGCTACGCTTACTTTGTTCGTTGCACCGATTACCGAGTCGACCCCATGACCGGCCGCGTGACGGAAATTTACTGCACTTACGATCCGGCAACTCGGGGAGGGGATGCACCCGACGGAAGAAAAGTGAAAGCCACCCTTCATTGGGTTTCGGCTCGGCATGCCATAGCGGCGGAAGTGCGATTTTACGATCATCTGTTTATTAAAGAGGATCCAGAAGATGTTCCTGAGGGGCAAGACTTTACGGCAAATGTGAATCCAAATTCCCTTCAGGTCCTTTATCCCTGCTATCTTGAACCTGCGCTCGCCTCCGCGCAAGTGGGTGACAAATTCCAATTTGAAAGGTTGGGCTATTTCTGCGTTGACCCAGACAGTTCCCAGGATCGGCTCGTGTTCAACCGAACAGTCGCCCTTAAGGACACGTGGGCCAAACTGGAAAGAAGTGGACGTGTGGACGAATAGGTTTGCCTGCTTCATTGGAGATTTGCAAGGGAGAGACGATAGTGGGCAAGCCTGCTCGTGCTGGTCGAGGGTGCAAAAGATGGAAATCTCCCATGGCGAATCGACCCTCGGGGTTCGGCTCTGGCGGTGCCGGGCGATAAATAATACCCGCGTAAGCGATAAGATCAGCCCCCAACTCCCCGGCTCGTGCCGGCCCAATATTCGCACTCCATAAGAAAAAACACTCCTCTTTTTTACGTAAAATTATTTTTGTGGGGAGATTTGCGCCCGATAATGATAGGGCAACGAAAATGGCTGGTAACTACGAACAATCGGGACGTTGGTGAAAGGCGAAGTTCTTTGCCGAGGAGGGGAAAAATGGTTGGCGACTGCACCCGGCGACAATTCGTGGCAAGCTCTTTGGCCGGCATGGGAACTTTGGCCGTAGGGGAAGAAAATTCCAGGCCAAAGGCTGTATCCCAACCGCCTGCAACGTACGAGCAGGTCCCAAAAGGCAAATTAGGTCATTTGGAAATCAGCCGGTTGCTTTTGGGGGGTAACTTGCTAACCCATTACACCCACAGCCGCGATCTTCGTTATGTATACACACTTACCCGGCATTATAACACTAGGGAGAAGATTTTTGAAACGATGGCGCTGGCGGAGGCCTATGGTATCAACGCGCTAGTCATCCACACAGCGCCAGGTGTTGTGGACCTGCTCCGCGATTACCGCCACAAGCGAGGGGGCAAGATTCGCTGGATAATTTGCCCCACAGCAGTAATGGAGCCAGGATTAAAGGAATTCAAGGAACAAGTGCAGATACTTATCGACGAAGGGGTTGATGCTGTATACGTTTGGGGTGTTCGGGCCGATGATTTAGTGGCTCGTGGGCACCCCGAGCTTATCGCCGAGGCAGTGGAGGCTGTTAAGGACAAGGGAGTACTTTGTGGGGTGGCCGGGCATGACCTCGCAGTAATTCAAAAGTGCGAGGAGCTGCAGGTACCTGCCGATTTCTATATCAAGACTCTTCACCACCACAGCTATCCCACCGGTCCTAAACCTGAAGATCTGACGGCGCCTTACAAGGAGATCCCTGGATATTGGTGCAGTCACCCTAAAGAAACCGTGGAATGTATGCGGCAAGTGGAAAAACCATGGATTGCGTTCAAAGTAATGGCGGCCGGGGCTATCCCACCGGCAAGCGCCTTCCGGTATGCTATTCGCGGTGGAGCGGACTTCATCTTGGCCGGTATGTTTGATTTCGAAATCGCCGAGGATGTGCGGATTATCAACGAAATCCTGCGTGCCGAAGTCAATCGCGAACGCCCCTGGCGGGCCTGAGCGGTTGCCCTTGGTGCAAGCCTATCGTAAAAGTAGACGGGATTACCGCGCATTCAATCACGTTTAGTGATAGGTACCAACGATTCGTGCGTGACTGCTCGATGGCTTAACATGAAACTCGCCAGCTGGCACCGCGCGGCTATTTTCGAAAAAAGTGCCCTCCATTATTTGAGGCTAAAAAAGCAAGAACTGGAAACGTGCGTCACGAATTTGCGCTTTAGTGGAGAAAATCTCGCATGCCGTTGGTGGTCGTGGGATCGGTGGCTCTGGACACCATTGAAACGCCTCATGGAAAACGCGAAGAGGCCTTAGGTGGATCGGCCGTTTATTTCGCTTGGGCAGCCAGTTATTTCACCCCGGTGCGATTGGTGGGAGTCGTTGGTGAAGACTGGCCTGAGGGATACACCAAGCTTTTGCAGGAAAGACGCATCGACACCACCGGTCTGGTCACTATCCCCGGAGGCAAAACTTTCCGATGGCACGGCCGGTATTTCGACGATATGAATCGCCGAGAGACTTTGGATGTCCAACTCAACGTAATGGCCGATTTTGATCCGGTGTTGCCGGAAGCCTGTCGCCGGGCACCGCTGGTGTTTTTGGCTAACGGTTCCACACGAATGCAACTTCGCGTGTT
Organism: uncultured Thermoguttaceae bacterium; assembly: GCA_938084835.1. GTDB lineage: Bacteria > Planctomycetota > Planctomycetia > Pirellulales > Thermoguttaceae > DTLM01. The sequence goes on along the minus strand of CALKER010000012.1, from coordinate 104,633 downwards.
AGAGCAGTGTGTGGGGGCCTCCTTAGTGGTGGCAGACACCATGGACCACTGGATTCGCACAGAACGACCGCAGTTGGAGGAGCTTCTCCAGCGGATTGCGGGCCTGGTGCTTAACGAAAGCGAGGCGCAACTTCTCACCGGCGAAATTAATCTCATTCGTGCGGGACGGCGAGCTTTACAGATGGGGCCTCAATTTGTTGTGATTAAAAAAGGTGAACATGGAGCCATCTTCTTCAGTCGGCACGAAATCTACGTTTTACCGGCGTATCCCACCGAAAATGTAGTTGATCCTACCGGGGCAGGTGACAGCTTCGCCGGGGGAATGATGGGGTTTCTGGCAGAGAAAAATGATTTCGAACCCGCCACTCTTAAGGAAGCCATGGCTTACGGCATTCTCGTGGCCAGCTTTACTGTGGAGGATTTTAGTCTCGACCGGCTTCGCAAGATTGACCGAAGCGATCTTGAGCGACGGATGAAAGAGTATCGTCGCATGCTGTCCTTTTAAACATGTTGCGGAGATTGCCAGTGGCATGCACTCCGCTGGAATCCTCGCCGCAAAGACCCAACCATCCGCGCGTTCCATACCTTATTGCAGGAGGGACGTTGGAGATGCCCCGCAACACTTTCCACCGGCTCATTGACGCCTGCTTCTCAGAGAGAATTGACGCAAACGGCTGGAAATTCCTAGCTGCTGGAGCGATGCTTGCCTTTGGAATTTCCTTCGTTGGCGAGGAAAGGTCAAAGGGAGTTGCCGCCGAGCCGGGATACGCTGACAGGTTTGTGTGGATTTTCAGCTGGAATCTAACTCGTGAGGCGGATGTCGAAGAGATCGAAGCCGTGCTGCGAACAGCCGCTGCCCATGGGCTAAATGGCGCAGTTTTCTCCTTGGGGCTTGACAGCTTGTGCAAGAAGCGCCCCGAATACTTCGCTCGCTTGGAAAAAGTTTACCAAAGCTGCGAGAAGCTCGGCCTGGAGTTTATTCCTGCTGTTTTTTCCATCGGTTACGGGGGTGCGGTGCTGAGTCATAACCGGCATCTGGCGGAAGGGTTCCTGGTCGAAGATGCTGTGTTCGAAGTCTCCGGAGGTGAAGCGCGATTGGTACCCGATCCGGAGGTGCGATTGGTGAACGGCGGGTTTGAAGAATTCAGTGGCAATCGCCTAATGGGATATAGGTTCCACGATCAGCCAGGTGAAGTGAGCTTCGTGGACACACAAGTTTATCGGTCAGGAAAGGCATCCTTGAGGATGGAAAACTTTGGGGCGAATCCTCACGGTCACGGCCGGGTGATGCAAGAAGTCAAGGTGCGGCCCCGTCGTCAATACAAGGTGACCTTTTGGGTGAAGACGGAAGACCTGCAGCCCGCGGGCTGTTTCCGGGTGCAAGTGCTCGCGGGCAATCGAAGCCTCTCCCCACAAGAATTTGCATTACCGCCCACCACGGAGTGGCAAAAAATTGTGCTCGTATTTAATAGTCTCTACTACGATACGGTGCGGCTTTATGCCGGGGTTTGGGGAGGACGCAGCGGAAAGTTTTGGTTAGATGATGGATCCATCGAGGAAATCGGACCGCTGAACGTGCTCAATCGACCTGGTACTCCGGTGACCGTCCGAAGTGAGGATGGAAGAATTAAATACGAAGAGGGTAAAGATTTCGCTCCTTTAGTGGATCCGCAACTTAACTTCAATTGGCTCGACCGACCAGCACCAACACTAAAAATCCTGCCGACAAGCCGTATCCGCGAGGGCCAGCGCCTGCTCGTTTCCTATTATCATGGCATGAGTATCAATCGGGGGCAGGTCACCGTGTGCATGGGCGAACCGGAAGTTTACGAGATTTTCGAACATGAAGCGGAACTCCTCAATAAGTATGTGCGCCCGCGTCGGGTTTTGCTGAATATGGATGAAATTCGGATGGGTGGATCCTGCGCCGCGTGCCGGGGCAGTGACATGGCGCAACTTCTGGGTCAATGCATAACCCGGCAAGTTCAGATCCTAAGAAAGTATATCCCGGAGGTAACGGTGTACATTTGGTCGGATATGCTCGATCCCTACCATAATGCTCGCGCGGAGTACTACCTGGTGGAGGGGGACTTCACGGGCTCCTGGAACTATGTCCCCAAGGAGCTGGTCATCGCTGTGTGGGGAGGTGCCCCGCGAGCGAAAAGCCTCCAGTTTTTCGCAAAACAAGGTTTCCAGACTTTAATAGCCGCCTACTACGATGCCGATGATCTTGAGCAAGTAAAGGGGTGGCTTGACTTGGCTCGGGATACACCCGGGGTCCGAGGGCTCATGTATACTCCGTGGCAAAAGAAATACCGGCTCCTCGGAGACTTTGGAAGGCTTATTTCCCGTCCGGGAAATTAATTTCTCCAAAGCGGGCCAGCGTGACACCTCGAGAAAAACAATGTCCTTCCGAAGCGAAATTGTACCCTTGTGTCAAGCTTCTTGGAGGGAATCTAGTCAGAACCCGTAAATGGATAGAAGGGGATCCCCGTTACTAAGTTGGGCTCGGGGGAGGCCTGGCCGGTTTTTCCGGAATCATTTCCGGACGGCAACCGGGTTACATTCCTTAGGCGGCCCGAGCTGGGAGGTAAGGAGTTTTTCGCTCGGCGGGAAATTCCGGCGGATGTTAGGGTGTGGAGTTCGGATCCCTGATCCGCGCTGCGTTCCCCGGTTTTCACGGCAAAAGTTTGCAGGCTTTGATCGCTACGTTGCCCTTCCCTTTGTTGGCCGGTGGGGCAGAGCATTTCCAGAGCGGTATCCGGCCTATCCTCGACCGGAACTAGGGGAGCAGCTTCAATCAACCGGGAGCCTCCCGATGCAAGCGAAGGCAAAACCCGATATGGGGCATCGAAAGCCAAATCGCTTTGGCCATACCCATATCGGTCGCGCATGCCGCCTTCATTTGCACGGGCATGATTGTTTGCACTTTCGCCAGTGGTGGAGCTAGCGCGAGCCGGATCCCGGCTCGCCGGCGGCGTGGCTGCTCGATCCCCTGCCATAACCTCCGAACTGCTCTCTGGGCAAACCGATACCAAGCAGCGCCCATCTTGGAAGTTACAGGTTGAATTTTCACTTCCTGAAAACAATCGGCCTAAGGAGAATTGGGGGTGAGCCCTGCCTGCGACACCGCTCGAATTGGAGCCATGTGCGGAGGGGGCTTGATTACCGCTATTTTCCCCAGTGAAGCCTGTGTTATTGTCCGACTCCACAGAGTGCTCCTCGGCCCTTCCGATCGAACCGATCTCCCGGGCCGAGTTTGACGAAGTTACCGCAACTGGCACGGCTACACTTGCGGAAGCCCCCATCCCGGCGGGGAATGATTGAACCCGTTCGTTGCTAAGTTCACTCGGAGAAGCGCTTTTACGGTCTAAACCCATGAAATTCGAGCCAGCCCCACCCGTCAACGACTTTAAGTCCCCCAAGCCGGTGGAACTGGGTTTCTCAGCCTGGCTCTGCGAGCCATCCGAACCCGATTGAGGTGGCTGTTTCGCAGTATGCCCACGTTGCGGCTCCTTATGTGGCAACATCGGGCTGCCCCCCCCGGCAGGTACCCCTAATCTCTCATCCGAAAAGCCGGTGGAATCGCCTCCAGTGGCTTTGGCCATTGATTTCTCATGGACGGGGTCGGGACGCTCCTCCGAAGAACCTGCGCGGGAGGCCGGCCCAAACCTAAATTCAAGATCAATCTTTTGGCGGTTTTCCGGTGCGCGTGAAGGGGTGTCCTCGGAACCCGCCCACTCCCCGAGTGAGTTGGTCTCAGTTGAAGGGCGAACGACAGGCACGACCACCGGGTAGCGAGTTAGGTTCACCACCAGGCACGTTAGAAAGATTGCAGAAGCGAGGATAGCAGTGTCTATGCGCGGCATGCAGTGCTGAGTTTCTCCGGAGCAATGCCGGCTTCCGAAGCACCTTTTCAGGAGATTTCCAGGCGGGAATTCAGGCGCCTAACCTATCGATAAGCCTCCATGCCGCACCTAATTAAATCCTCCGCCATAAGCCGGGAGGAATTTTGCCCTCCTAAAGGAAACTTTGCCGACGCCTTTAGACGTTGCAAGTAAGAAGGGCCGGGATTTCCACCCCTAGAAAACCGCTTTAGGGAAGATTACACCACTGGGGATGGGGAATCCTTCCTGGCAAGCTATGCTGTTCAAGAAGTATGAGTTAAAAGCGCCGCGGAAACAGCACAGGTAATTTGGGAGGTTTAAGTAGAATACGAGCAGTATTGAATTTTTTACCTTCCTCCTGTTAGCTGTACACCCGCTGGTATGACCACTCCTGCCGCCGCTTCGCCCACCTTTTCGCCGGATTGACTCCACACCCGCTGGGACGACCAGCCCCTTGTGGCTAAGACTTGGTGCGGCTTTCTCTCCGATTTGGTCTTTACCGAAATGGGGCCGCAAGTGCCAATAAAACGAGGCACACGGGATACCTTAATCTCCGCAACCGATGCCCGAAATTCCTACCGCAACTATTCGACAGCAAACTAATCCGTTGGCTCCGCTAGGGCGCCATAGGCTAGCAAGCCGAGGATCCCTCTGCACTCACCTTGGAACACCGAAACGATTAAAGAAAACTTCCACCGCCTGATAGGGGCCGCCGTGATTTGCTCCAAGCAAATCCGGCCGCCCATCGCCATCGAAATCAGCAACGACCAGTTCGTGCGATCCTCTTGTCGACAAAAGATGTTTGTACCAGCCACGACCCTTGTCTTGGTTAATCAAAATGACCACCTCGTCAGGATCTTCTCCTTGATGCATTTCGGCATAAGCGATATCGAGCTGACCATCGCAATCAAAATCGGCAAGCGCAAGTGAATGAATGACACACTCGATGCGGGGAACGATGACGTGCTCCTTCCAGGTGCCACCCGGAGATACCGGAGCCTCATACCAGGCAAATTTGTAGTATTGACCAGCCAACTCTGCCGGGGCGAGAATCACGTCCAACCGCCCGTCGGCGTTAATATCTTCTAGCTCCACCTTGGCATGCGGATGCGTCCAATCGGATGCATACACATGCTCGCGCCACGTTTCGGTTCTTTTTCGCGGATTTTCGTACCATCTGGCTCCGATAACTATGTCGGCCCAGCCATCGCCGTTGACATCGCCAACGGCGATCCCCTCTCCGTGCGGACAGGTCAGTATCTTCCGTTGCCATTGTCCGGGCGCCTCCTGGAAAAAGATATAGATGGCGTTTCCGGCCTTACCGAAGGCCGATTGATCGCGGCCCACAATATCGAGGGCACCGTCATTGTCGACGTCCACAGCCAGCACATCGTGCAGTCGTAGAGTTTCCACCTGATGGGCTGTCCACTGTCCCGTAGCAGCCCCGGGATTGCGGAACCACAAAAGACCGCCCAAAATGATATCCTTCCAACCGTCTCGATCCACATCTGCGATAGATCCCCGGACACCGTTCCAACCACCCGAGGCCAAAGTGGCCTTCTCCCAGCTGGGGGCTTTGTACCACACGAGCGGCCCCTTGGCTCCAGCAATAATAATGTCTGTCTTCCCATCGTTGTTGAGATCGGCGGCCATTTTGGACCACGGGCGGTCCGGCGGTGAGTTGTCGACGATCACTAATTCGAATTCCAGCTGTGAGGCGCGGATCGGTTGGGCCCCCGGGGATAGCACGGCATTGAAAAGGATGACTCCAAATACTGCCACCCTTGACGCTGATCGCCCGAAAAGGGCCGTGAGCCACGGCCGCGAAAATTGCGTGCCACAAGCCCAGTGCGGCAACTGAAGCCCTCTCAGTCGCCAGGTGTTACTCGAGGGAAACCGCTGATAATCCATTTGTGTAGTCCTTTTCAGGTTTGAGTTTACGGCCAGCAAAACTCGATCCTGAACGGAATTAGGGTAGCACCTCGGACATGCACAAGCCCCACGTCTGCCTAACTTTTTATTCTGGACCTTCGTTAAGCCAAATGTCGAGTCGTGGCGCATTCCATGTATAGGGTTTCCCTATGAGGTCGAGCCGACCGTCTCCGTCAACATCTCCCACTCGCGACTCGTGATTACACGTTCCTACCGATACCAATTGAACTCGGAACCCCCCTTTCCCGTCACCGTAGAAGATCCATTGTCGGCACGCATCACCAGCGCCGGGCGAATGCATTTCAGCGGCATAGATGTCCAAATAACCGTCGCCTTTGATGTCGGCAATTTCCAGTGTGTGACCGTGAACCACTTTTTCGATCAGTATTTGTTTTGTCCAGCGGCCTCCACGCTGTCGGTAAACACACAGTGGCCCGATCGCGTCACCGGAACTAAGCACCACTTCCATGATTCCATCGTTATCGAAGTCGCCCACGGCTGATCGTGAGGAACCGTAGTCGTGTATCCGATGGGCCCGGAATTCCATGTCCCCCAGATACTCAAACCAGTGACCACCACCGACCAAATCCTCACGACCGTCTCCGTTGATGTCCCCTTTTGCCAATCCTTCGTATGATCCTCTTTCCCAGGACCAAACGGCGTGAAGCTTCCAGTTCTCTGTGGCAAAGGGATCCGCGGGGATTTTCGTCACAAAAAGTTTTCGGGCACGTTGATTCCAAAAGGCCACTTGGGGCCGAGTCTCAGCCAAAAAATGGCCCCACATTTGATCATGATGCTGGTTGCCGCCGGAGTTTTTTATCACATATCGCGCCCACGGCCGACGGAAATCAGGTCCGGGGTTCTTCCACCACCATACTTCGTTACTTCGCCAGTCGCCTCCGAAAATAAGGTCAAGCCTCCCATCCCCGTCAACATCGACGGCTACTCCGCCGGCTTCGATTGGCAAGGAGTTATTATCGATTATCAGCCTCTCCCAACTTTAACCGTTGAAGCGCAGCCAGGAAAGTGAGGGACTTTTTGTCCGTTCGGCAACAACAATATCCTGGCGACCATCTCCATCTAAGTCGGCTACGACACACGCCGTTTGCTGGTTACCAGCCACCGGCAAAGGTAGCTCGCCCCGGCCAGTAGACAAATGCCTCCATTTCACCGGCCGGACTTCACTCACCACCGACTCCACCAAGTCGGCGCGGACAACCCAGGTGACTACATGGCCGCTGATCCCGACCGTCAATATTATCAGCAGGTTAACACGCGGACACATGGGGCTAATCCTCATTGCTGCGAGCGGCTGTTCCCACCAGGCTTTTTCCCGGCATGAAGCAAAAAACACTGGATACGTTGTGCTTCCAGGCAAACTCTGCCTTTTCCTTGGGTGAGAAAGCCATCAACCACTTTTTAGCGGCGTGGATTAAGTATTGCCATCTGAGTGGTTACTTCTCACCCTGGCCGGTTACTGCCTGAAATTTTCTCAGCCACATTCTGGCTCTCTGGCCAAAGGGTGTAGGAGGGGCCAATCTTGCAGAGGCTCACTCCGGAAGATACCAGTGTGACGGCCCAAGGGCAACTTCCTTGCAGCTCTTTTTGCAAAGCCGCGTCGAAGTAAGGAAGAGAACCTTTCGATGAAAGAACAGAACAGGCCGTACCTTTGGGCAAGTTCCGGCCCGCCGAACGGCTCTTTGTTGCGACCGCTCCCACCCTGCGAAACGCCTTGGCCCACTCATCCACAGGCGGCCAACCCACATTGCGCTATGAAGAATTTTTTGGCTCACAACGCCGGCAAGGGAGACCTTATCCCTGGACGACAGCGATACCAGACTTTAACTTTCCTCGCCAACTCTAATCGAGGTTTTGTCGCAGGGTTTGCAAAAGTGTTCCGTCAGCCGCACGAATGTTTACCTCAAGCGGCATTTGGCCAGGCAAGTAGTGCGTGGCACAGCCAAAACAAGGATCATAAGCACGGAAGGCCATTTCCACCATATTTAGCAAACCTTCCCGAACTTGGCCGTTCCGGATGAGGCCCTGCGCGGCTTTCTTAACGGACATGGCTATGGGAGCATAGTTATTGGTGGTACCCACGATGAGATTGACACGGGTGAGAATTCCTCGCTCGTCTGTCCAATAGTGATGGGTGAGCGTACCGCGCGGTGCCTCGACACACCCCACCCCCTCGGTGGGGCTAGCGGTGGGAAGGACGCGATATTCTTTGCCGGTAATTTCTGGGTCAGTAGCAAGCTCCACCCATCGTTCCGCTGCATAAAGCAGCTCGATAAGCCGCGCCCAATGGGTGGCCAAGGTATGATGCACGGGCTTTCCGCCCAAAGCGTCGTAAAAGCGTTCATATTCAGCTTGAGCCAAGGGGGTGGCCATCCCCTCAGCAGCATTTAGCCGAGCCAGTGGTGTCGCTTTGTATACTCCTGAGTCTACTCCGTCAACAAAGCCTTTCCAACCAATTCTCTTCAAATAAGGAAACTTAAGATAAGTCCACGGTTCCACATGTTCGGCGACATATTGGGTATAATCGCGTGGGTGATACTTCGCATGTTCCCGTCCGTCCGGTCCCACCACGCGAATCATTCCATCGTAAAAATTGACCCGGTTGCTAGCGTCCACGGTGCCCATATTGTAGGTGCGATGCGTGTAAACATCGCTCTTAATGAGCTCGGCATAACGCGTGTTCGAAAGAACAACGTCGTGGAAAAGCTGTAAGGAAAATTGTGCGAAGGCGATGGCTTCACGGCCGCACTCTTCGATATACCGCCTTTGCTCTTCGTTGATTCCCTTGCTTACACCGCCTGGGAGTCCCCAATTGGGGTGTACACGCCGGCCGCCAATCATTTGGATGAGCTCGTGGCCTACGTGCCGCATACGCAGCACTTTGCTGGCCACATCCAACCCAATTTTCTTCACCACGCCAAGGATGTTGCGCTCCAGCGGTGGGGCATCCGGGCCGACCACAAAATCCGGCCCTCCTAACGCATAGAAGTGTGTTGTGTGGTCAGTGACAAAGAAGATGCAATAAAAAAGTTCGCGCAGCTTCTTCGCTGTGGGCGGTGGCTCCACATGGAACAGGTCATCCAAAGCCTTTGTGGCCGCCATGTGGTGCGCTTCGGGGCAAACGCCGCAGATGCGGTTGGTGAGGTTGGGCATGTCCTCGGCAGGCCGCCCCACACAAAAACGCTCAAATCCCCTTAGTTCCGGAATTACCAGATAAGCGTTGGCCACATTGCCCGATTGATCTAAGAAAATGTCAATGCGCCCGTGCCCTTCCAACCGGGTAATAGGATCGATGGATATCCGCTTAGTCGTGCTCACCATAGGATGAACCGCTCCTTTCGAGCCCAACCATGTGTTTGTCGCATCAAGTTTTAGCCGTATTTACCCTGCACCTGCCGGCTGAAGCCGCGAACGCCGCAGAAGACTAGCCGCCAGGCCGAAACGGTAAAAAGTCCCAACCAAATCAGGAATTCCACGCGTGATGATTTGCTCGACTTCCTCAGGGTCTTTGGAATCGATGACCGAGGCTAAGGCTGTCATCATCCGGGCTCCGATATCTTCCACACCTTCGTTGGGCCCGTGACAACCGATACAAGGCGAATTGACTTTGGGACACTTAGCCCCACAGCCCGCTCGCGTGGCTATACCACTACAAACGATACCTTGCTCCAAAAGACAGGTAGTTTCGTCCGGGATTACCTCCCAAATCCTTTTGAATTCGCGGATTTTCTTTTCAGTTCGTTGCCGGGGGCATTCATCGCACACTGTCGTGGACTTGCCTAGTACCCGGCCAGGTGGCGGAAGCGTGCCGTTGACAATTGCCTGCAATGCTTCCCAAATATTCTCCGCCTCGGGGGGACATCCGGGCAAAGTGTAGTCGACATGCACAACTGCTTCTAAGGGCTTCAGAGTATTGTAAAAAAGTGGAAGATGGATTTTGCCCTCCGGAACTTCAGTCTCCGTCTGAGGGAGAACTCCCTGTGGATTGTCCGTGGAGATGGAGTCACGGAAAACGGTCTCGAAGATTTCCTGCCGCGAGCTAAGATTAGCAAGGCCGGGAATACATCCTTCGTGAGCACAAGAGCCAAAAGCTACCAGAACTTTTGACTTTCGCCGCAAGAGCTTGGCCATATATTCTTGTTCACTTGTGCGTATTCCCCCGTTGAAAAGGCAAACGTGGATGGCCCCGTCCGGAAGTTTCTCCACATCACGCACTTTTCCGTCAACAACGCAGGGCCAAAAGATAATGTCAAAATGCTCGGCCACGGTGAGAATTTTTTCGTCGATGGCCAAAACGGCTATCTCGCATCCGCCACAACTGGCTGCCCAGTAAAGAGCCAGCTTCGGTTTGCCGTTGCTACGGGTCGGTGCTGCGCCGGTGCTTTCGCTCATGACCAACTCCTGCGCTTTCCGCGAAAATTTCCGGTTTAAATTCAATAGAATGCTGCCGATATTTCCTCAACCGGGTTATACTAGAATGTTCTGCAGGTTTCGCACCTCTGATGGAGCAAGCAGCTCTTTTTGTTTTTTATCTTGCCTTGTGGACACATGTTTTCGGCGTAGCTTACTTCCAGCGGTAATCACGCCCGCCAATCACCCGATTGTCAAATGCCCACTGCACTGCGGCAATTATTCACACGGTCAGCGTAAGAAAATCAAACCGGTACTTCCAACGTCTCTTCATGTTCGCGGGCAATAGCTTCGACCGCCTGTTGCTCCGCCTCATCGGATTCCCAATTTTGCCGCCAGTTAAGCGGTCCCAAGCGTTTCAGCTCTTGGACAAATTTTGTGATTTCCTCGGCCAAGATATGTCCCTCAGCGGCCGAAGCCCAAACCAGTTTGAGCCGCGCTTTTTCGATTCCGAGCTGGCCAAGAGTGTGCTGGAGCATCACGTACCGCCGTATGGTCTTGTAATTCTGCTCAATATAGTGACAGTCGCCTGGGTGACATCCGGCGATCATTACGCCGTCAGCTCCTAAGGCGAAAGCCTTGAGCACGAAAGTGGGATCGACTCGGCCGCTGCACATCACTCGAATCACACGCACGTTGGGTGGCTGCTTGATCCGGGCGATTCCCGCCAAGTCCGCAGCCTGATACGAACACCAATTGCAGAAAAACCCGATAATCCTGGGTTCAAATTGTTCGCCGTTAGCCATAGCTCGACCCCAAAAACCGTTTTCAAAAACAACAATTTCGGGAACGCTTAATCAACGCTTAATCAAGGAGGTCTTTTCCAGATGTTGCCACCAAACTAGTGTCGGAGGATGTCTGTACCATAAAGCCGCCGTTGACCATTACTACTCCGGCTAAGCCTAGCCCTCCCTGGTCAGCACATTATTAGCCCCGGCTCGTCAAGGCGGACGCAAACAGGCAGTCATCCCCCTGTGTTGCCGCAGGTGTAACCGCCGAGTTGCGGGGATCCGTTATCTCTCGGACGCGGCTTTTGGACTTTATCTTTTAAAGGGAGGGCGAGCCAACTTTGCGGATGGCCGATCCCTCAAAATTGCCAGACCGAATGTTTGTCAATTTTTGTGCGCCGAGGCTGCCGTCCAGTGGAGTGGCCGAACCAATGCCACGCAGTGCGCTCAAACGTTAAGCACTTTCAACTCCAACTGTTCTTCCTTTTTGCCAAAGGTAGCAAGAAGGGCTTCGGGGCTTGCATCCCACAGGGCCCCTTCTAGCTCGGCGAGGATTTGATCATCGGCAAAATGATTGCCAGCAATGGCCTTGGCAGGACATGCGGCGATACAGGTACCACAACCCTTACATAATGCCGTGATCACCCGGCTGACACCCTCTTGCTCATCGTATTCGATCGCGTTAAAGGGACAAAGGTTGTTGCAGATCCGACATCCCGAGCATTTGCTTTCATCGATTGATGCCACTACCGGTTCGATCCACACAGTGCGGCGGCTGATCAGTCCTGCCACTCGAGCCGCGGCAGCGGCACCCTGAGCCACGCTGGCGGGAATATCTTTCGGCCCCTGACAGCAGCCAGCGACAAACACCCCATCGGTCATGGTGGCCACAGGGTCCAACTTGGGATGACGTTCGGTGAACCACCCCGCCGAAGAGCAAGAAATCCCCACCTTTCGCGCTAAGTCCATGGCATCTTCTTGCGGTTCCAAGGCCCCCATTAAAATCACCATATCCACCGGGATTCGCCGCTGTCGGCCGGTCAGGGTATCTTCCACCTGAACAACTAGACGGCCTTTTTCCTCCTCGGAGCGATCGGCATTGGTGACCTCGGCAACCTTTCCGCGGATGAATTTCATCCCTTCTTCCAAAAGGCGTTGATAAAATTCTTCATAGCCCTTTTGATTGGTCCGCATATCAATGTAGAAGGAGTAAACCTCGGCATTTGTCTTTTCCAAGACAAGATGACCGTACTTTAAAGCGGCCATACAGCAAATACCGGAGCAATACTCGTTGTAGTTGACATCACGGCTCCCCACGCAATGAATGATGGCCACACGGCGCGGTTCTGTCTTGCCATCGCGAAGGACAATTTTCCCACCGGTGGGGCCCGCCGCATTACACATTCTTTCGAACTCCATGGCCGTAAAGACGTTAGGCAACCGGCCATAGCCATATTGCGGGATCCGCGTGCAATCAAACATCTTCCACCCGGTGGCAAGGATTATATTGCCCACCTCGTACTCCAAGATCTGGTCTTTCTGGTCGTAGTCGATGGCATCAGTGGGGCAGAATTTCCCGCAAATTTGACATTTACCGCGCGTAAAGTAGATGCAGTGCTCCGTGTCGAGGACAGGGATCCGCGGTACTGCCTGGGCGAAGGGAATATAGATACTTTTGCGAACGCCCAAGCCAGCCTCGAATACATCGTCGCGAACTTTTGTGGGACATTTTTCGACGCAGATGCCACACCCTGTACAGCGATCCTCGCGGACATAACGTGCCCGTTTGCGAATCTTCACCTTGAAATGCCCCACCGAGCCAGAGACTTCCTCAAGCTCCGAATAAGTCAACAAAGTGATGTTGGGATGTTGGCCAGCTTCGCTCATTCGCGGCGTTAAGATGCATGCCGAGCAATCGAGCGTAGGGAACGTCTTATCGAACTGAGCCATGTGCCCGCCGATCGATGGCTCCCGCTCAAGGAGGATTACCGGGTAGCCAGCATCGGCCAGTTCCAACGCCGCTTGAATCCCCGCAATACCACCGCCAACCACCAATGTGCGAGGATTAACCTCAACGGGAAGAGGCTCCAAGGGGCGGTGAAGACGAACCCGGCGTACTGCTGCTGCCACTAGGCTCTTCGCCTTTTCGGTGGCCGCTTTCTTATCTGTAGTCACCCAGGAAATATGTTCCCGAATATTTGCCATTTGGAATAAATACGGATTTAAACCTGCATTTTTACACGCACGGCGGAATGTTCGCTCGTGTAATTGCGGCGAGCACGCAGCGACCACAACCCGTGTCAGTTGATGGTTTTTAATGTCCTCCTCGATCATTTGCTGGCCGGAGGAGGAACACATGAACTTATAATCTTTAGCGACTACCACGTCCTGAAGATTACCGCCGGCCCAACGCGCCACTTCTTCCACATCGATTATGCCGGCGATGTTGCTTCCGCAATGACACACGTATACGCCGATCCGCTCGGCCATCGTGAATCTCCCGTTGCTTAACTCTGAGATGGGAGCTCTTCTATCCCCGAAAACGCTGGTTAACCAACCCGTTGCTGATTCGCAGCATACTTAATTGGAGGTCAATACCCCAAATTTGTCGAATGGCGATCTTTGATCACCTTGTTGTTGTGGTGGGGCGAGGAAGCTCGACCCTTGTCTAACACCTGTTTCCCGCCGGTCCTCAGGTGAGAAAAATCTCCCGCGATCTACCCAGCCGATGCGGCCGCCAAGGCCGCCGGGACTTTCTGCTTCAGTATCGGAATCGCAGCCACAATTTCCTTGCCAAATCCCAACTGTTTCAACGGCAGTCCAAAGGCAAGGCCCAGCACTTGGGTGAAGAAAAGAATGGGAATGCGAAACTTAGTGCCAAAGTAACTGTTGACTCCCGATTGATAAGCATCCAAGTTTAGCTGACACATCGGGCACATGGTCAAAATGACGTCGGCCCCTGCATCTTCGGCCGATTGCAACAACCGCCGCAACAGCTCGTATGCTTGGGCTTCGCTTATTTGCGTCATGTGGCCGCCACAACAGGCAGCCTTTGTCGGGTAAGGAACGACCTCCGCTTCCACCCAAGACATCAGCTCGTCCAGTTTCATCGGATATTCGGTGTTGTCCACATCCTTGTACGGTCGCACAATCTGGCAGCCATAATACGGGGCCACTTTTAGCCCGCGAAGGGGCTGTTTTACCCGCCTGCGGATGCCTTCTTCACCGACATCGGAATGAAGGACTTCCACTAAATGTCGGACCTTAACGCGACCGGGTTCATACATTAACCCCCCTGCGGCAAGGGCTGCATTGACTTTACTAGCCCACGCGGGATCCTCGCTCATTTGGTGATCGACTTTCTTGAGGTTGAGGAAGCACGCAGCACAAGGCGCCACCAACTCGGTAAGCGATCCATCAACAAGGGCGAGGTTTCGAGCAATCACGGCTGCCGCCGTCAAACGGTGAAGGGAGTGATATTCGGTGGCACCGCAACAATTCCAATCCTCCACCTCTGCAAGCTCGATGCCTAGCAGCCGGCAAACTGCTGCGATAGACTGGGCATAAGCGGCACTGCTACACTCGAGGGAACACCCAGGGTAGAAAGCGTACTTCACGACTTCTCTCCCAACTCGCGAGCTTTCTGAATGATCGCTTGAAGCTGCTTTAGATTCTTGATCCGTGTGGGCAGAAACGACATCCGTCCGTGGGCTAACATCTTGAGTCCAAGAGGACCCATCTTAACCATCGCCAACGGTTTATTGAGCAAGTAAAAGCGCGTCGCCAATCCCAATTCAAAAGCGCGCCCGTAGTTATCCACATAGTGAACAAAACTCTTTGCTAAAGCTGGTGCATCGGTCCCTTTGGCAAGCCCAGCACGCACCGACATGCGCTTCAAGGTGTACAAAATATCCGTGATAGGAATTTGCTGTGGACAACGGGTGGTACAGTAGTAGCAGGAAACGCACATCCACTGGGTATTGGCGGATAGTACTCGCTCGCGTTCTCCAGCCTGAATCATTCCGAAGATCGCACGCGGCGAGTAGTCCATGTCCGGTCCATTCGGACATGAACCGCCACAACTGCCGCACTGAATGCAGTGGAGAAGTCGCTCGCCATGAGGGGTTTCCTCGATGACCTCGTTTAAAAACGACGTCTCCCCTCGTATTGCTGCATGAACCATGCATTTATCTCCCGTAGGGTTAGGTCGTTTCGATGAAGCGCGAGGGTACAACTGATCGATTGAGGCGAAGGCCCCGGGAGCTCGGTCAGCTGCCGGTAAATGCGGTTTCGAAACGGGGGTAGAAGCCGCAACAATTTACTCTCATCCAAATTATACCAATTTATTCGGAAGAAATAAGCGTAAAAATTGCTCACGCAAACCTTCAAACCACCTTGAGGTGGGGAGCCCGGAAATTCCGAAACCGCATCGTCGCGCGCCTCGGCTCCTTTCACCGCCGGAAGTAAAGCCCATCAAAAAACCAAAAAGTATGGCTCAGTTCCCGCCCGACCGCAAGGAGCCTGTCTCATCTACTTACGGCCGAGGCGACTGACGGGGCTTTTCACCCAACCAACAGGAGCTACCAGTAAGATTCAAGGACCCTGACTTCGCGGAATTACTCCTAAATTCGATTTAGTCTCGCCTGCCGTATGCTACCTGCCAGGTTTACAGTTTAGACTGCACACCTGTGCCCTCGAGCGCAAGCTCGCAAAGATTAAGAAACTTGATCAAAATACAGTTTTTGCCGATCATTCGGGTCGGAGGGGTCCTCGTATGGCCGGTGGGGTTTGTCTCAAGCTCCCCAAGCCTCCATTTAAAGATGAAACACGCCGGATTCTCATTTCACCGCCGTCCCCCTCAACGTTCGTCAAGACCGATCGAAGCACTCAGCGGTAATCGACGGTTGGTTTTTCCACACTCGATATTTTGTCTGCACGATTTGACTAAGAGCCTCCGTTCACCAGGAACAAGCTCATCATCCTTTCTTCACAGAGGAGAACGGTTTGATCGAATCCAATCTTCGGTGCCCTGCCCGACCTTAACGAGGAGGCCTTGATTGATGGAAGCCCTTCCACACCCCGGCAGGGGATGGGATAAGCGTTAAAGTGCCATCCCGGTGGTGGGCCAACTGACGGAATGCCCCAATCAAAGGTGTGCTAACGGAAAAACTGTGGAGAAGGTAGTTAGGCACCTTTCTAGGCTTAAAACGCGCTCACGAAGGAAGACTAACCCTTTCCGCCGACCGTTCCGGTCTGTTGGTAAGAGCGGCACGTCGCTAGATGGAGATGCCTCACCGGCCAAATGGTGGGACAAAGCATCGCGGAAACGCAGATCCGTGCCGGGAGAAAGTGTTTGCACCGAGGGTCTCTTCCCGCGGAAGCAAGAAAGTGGGCCTCGGGGGAGGGCAAAGGCACTCTGGGGGTGTTTGGATTATTCAGCGTTGAGGAAGAATCATCAGCATTGAAGACCAAGAAAGAGTGGAGATGCCGTAATTGGGACAAACTTGGAAGCGACGTGCGATCCCCAGCCAACCTTCGAAAAAATTTCCGCTTCCTAGAGAAGAATCCCGGACACGTGTTCCGCGTTTTGGGGGTCCCTGAACTCTGGGCGATCCCAACTGCTCAGCTGAAGGTTCGTCGCGACACGCGCTTCGATCAATCGCTTGCTGATCCGAGTTCGGCCTGCCGTCGGATCATGTTGGGGGCAAACCATTCCGGAGAAGGCACGAGCACGAAGGACCATTCGATCTTGCCGCTTGGGATATCTAACGCAATTGGGGCAACTAGAGTGAGCGGTCCGCGGCTCCCCGGATGCCGGTCAAGCCACCGAGCTTCGATCGGCCCACCGGAGCAACCGATCCACATAGACCGGCGGCCGTCGCTGAGTCGTCCCTTTCCCGCTTGGAAGGCCCACGCTAAATGCGCACCCCCAAGCCAATGATAGACAACGGGAGTGCCTGCTTGAAAACCATAAAAATTATCTCGCACAATTACTCGTGTACTGTCTTTGTCAACTTGGAGCACAACTTGTCGCAACACCTTTTGATCTTGTGTCAGCCCTGTATAAGCTGGCGTTATGTCGACAGTGGCCTGAGCAGTTCCGTTTTCAGCGGAGAGACTTAAGAGGTTTCCCCCTCGCCTGCTGGGTGCGGTTCCGGCGATAACAGGCAAATTGTGTGACGTGGGACCAACGGTGTAGACCCGCTCTTCGCCCGGCCTGTACTGTTGATAGCCTGGATCTGTGAGCCAGAATCGTCCGTGCCAGCCGATCACGACATGACCGGCATCCGCGTGCAAATGCCCCATTTGGCACCGGGGCAGACTGATCGCTACCAAGATGTCCTCTGGCTCATATCCGGTGCGAAGGGTTACCGAAGCCAGCTGCTCTTCTACCCCCTCCTTAGGGGAAGGAAGGTCATGCCGAAAGAGCAATTCCCAGTCAATAAGCTCGACGAGGGCCGGTGTTCGCAGCCGCGAGGGTGGAAACCGTTGTAAAAGCCACGCCACCTCGTTTAACTCGAACCATCGACCCACCCGTGCAAGCACGGTGGCCCAAAAAGTCATCTCCGGTTCGACATCGCCGAGGGGAGCTTGAAGATCGACACGCCCTGGAAGAGTCAGAGCCATAGCTTGCCGGCAGAAGTCAACAAGGGGTTGACGACCTAAATTCAGCAGCTCCCCTCGTTTTGGCACCGGCAAGGCTGCCAACCACTCTGTGACTGCATCCAGAAGATAACCGTCGTAGGCAGTTCCCTCCGAATGAAACACCGGAGACGTTCGTGCTGAGCACCAAGCGCGAAACACGTCTTCTGCCCGGGCTTCCAGTCGATCTTGCAACGGATGCTTCATAACGCGGGCCAGCTGGGCGCCACGAAAGAGGATAAGCACATAATTGTGGAGCCGAGGCGAGGTTATCGGCTTATCGTTGGCCCAGGTCTTTTCAAACCAAGGACTAAGGTCGTTCTCTAAAAGGTTCCGTGCTGTATCCTCCAAGTGCGTGAGCTCCGACCGGTGCCACCTTTCGGGTCGAGCCAAAGCCACAGCAAGGGCTCCCGCGAAATGCCCAGTGGGCAGCCCAACCTGATTGCCGTCGCCCCTAAAGTTTTCCCAAGCAAGTCCCTCCAATTCTCCTTTTAGGATGGACGCCGCCTCTTGGTCGCCGAGGACTTCCCATGCAGCAAGGAGCGTTCGCCATCGTTCGTCGATCTCCCAACTGAGCCAGGTGAACCAAGGATAGGTGATTTCGCGGATTCCCAAAGGAAAGCAATTAGCATCGGGGCGAGTGCCCAATGGAAGCGGGAAGGCCAGCGTATAACCAATGCGATAGTAGTAAACATGGAGTTCCTTCCGTCCTTTCTGCCATTGAGCTCGGCGTCTGAGCTCCGACGTCAAATCCTGTTTATTCCACACTCGAGAACCGGCACGCCAGAATGGAGCAAGTTCGTAGGCTGAAACATCGTACGGAAGGGGAAATTCCTCTGGCCAAAGGGCAGCTTCTTCCGCAGGCAGCGCTGGGACATCTACTGCCAAGGGGCCCAGAGTGAGCATCGCGACGAGAAATGGCAAAACGCGCGGATTCATGCTTTCGATCCACATTAAGGTATTGGAGCTCATTACGTTAGCAGACCTCGGTACCACAGGTGAGCAGACCTCCATGGCACCCCTACCGTATCGTTTCTAACCCTCCTGGGGCTTAGCCAGGGGAAAACGGATCAACAGTTTTTTACGAGATGCGACTGATTGCGGGCGATTCCTATTCCCCGTCGATGATCGCCCGTGCACGTAGTTTGCTCAAGAATTTGTCTACAGATGTTCAAGGCTTAACGAATTTGTCGAGGACCTTCCTGCCGGTTGACTCAGTCTGCAACCCTGGGCCGGTACGCACAACGAACTTAAACGGTGAGGGTGGTTGCTGCCAACCACAAGAACCTTTTTCGCACTATGAGCGCGAGCTTCCTTCCAGTGCAAGTTTCGTGAGTGCCTCCACGAAAAAGAAATCGCCCCACATTACCGATTCATCCACACCTAAGTTTTTCCGTGTATGGTAAACGGCATGCTTTAAAATTCCCTCCCAACCGGGGGTGTGGATGGCAAGGTATTCGGAGTCGCACAACGCCTCCAGCATCGCTAGTGCGGTGCTTCGATAAGCGATGGCCCGCTCTGGAACTGCAGTTTGCCGCGCGAGATCCAAAAGCCCGCTTGCTGCTATCGCTGCTGAGGAACTCTCCTTTTGGGCTCCCCATGGAGGAGGCTGGGAAAGGTCGGCACAAAAGTCCCAGTACGGAACTTTATCCTCGGGCAAATGGAGGATCCAATACTGAGCATTGCGTTCGGCAACTTCTAGGAACTCGGGGTCACCTGTAAGCGCGTAGACCTTACTAAAGCCGTAAAGCGACCACGCCAATCCCCGCGCCCAGCAACTTTCGGGACTTAACCCCTGATGAGTGCTTTGCCCGAGAAAAGCGCCCGTTTCCACATCGAAAAGCCCTTCGTGCGCCGTCGAGCCGTCAGCCCGAACCAGATAGGTTCGTGTCGTGCGGCAATGATTGACAGCAATTTCCATTAAATTGTGATCCCCAGTGTGAATCGCCGCATAAAAGATAATCGGTACGTTCATCATAATGTCAATGAACAGGCTTTGCGGCCCAAGAAATGAACACAGATACCCTCCTTTAGGCTGATAACGTAGGGCCAAAGTCCGACCTGCAGTGATGATGACCTCCTGTAGCGATGAATCCCGCGTGAGCTCGTACCACGGAAGATAACTGTTGAGAAAAATGAATCCCAAGTCGTGAACATTGCGATCGTGTTTGCGATGCTCCAAGAGTCGGGAATAATGCGTCGCTTTCTCAAACCAGTAAGGCGATCCGGTGCGACGAAAAAACTGCCACATCATCCCTGCTAAGAAGCCACCAGTCCAATCCGTCCACAGCTCCCCACTGTGATACCACTTTCCGTTGACGGTATAGATAGGGAAAAAATTGGGATAAGTTTCCACCAAGTGACGAACTTGCTTTTCCGCAAAACCCAACACTTCCTCGATCTTGTCACCGGAAAGCATGCACTTTCTCCTGTGCCTAGAAAGCGTCCCGCCTTGTGACCCAAAGAATCACAAAAGGAGCCGTGATCAACGCAAGAACAAAAAACCAGTTTTCCCGCCATCACGGAAACTTGGCTCGGGGCAGCTTGGCACCCGGAGCAGCTCACATGATCGGTTGGTTTTCAAGGCACTGCCTGCGGGCATATGGTAACGCGTTCCCGAGGATTCCCCAAGCACCGGCGAAGTTAAACCCCACTATAGATTTACATGATACCCACCGAATACAAACTTGCACACTCGGTTGGAGTTGTGGTGGAAACTCGATTGCACGTGCAGTCCTATCAAAATATTACTGAAGAGGTGATATTTCGAGCTTTGTTAAGGGAAAGGCCTGACTTGGAGGCTTTTTTCTCGGGTCAGGGCTGAGGCCAGCTTCCACACGAAGCTCGCCACGGCCGTGAGAGCGAAAGAGCCTGACGGACGCGGAATCTTTGAAATTGGAGAAACGGCGCCGAATCGTAAATGTGGCAAAAGATTTTCCGCTCGCGAACACCGAGGTCGTGACCGGATTTTACTGGAGCCTCCCGACCCTGAGGGCGGAGGTTGTAAGCCGACATGGAATTCCACTTGGCCAGTGGCTAAGAAATTCGTTGAACCTTGATGGGGCAAATATCGAAGAATATAATGCTATCGTCGGCAAATGCCTGCTTCCATGATCGCGGGGTGGAGCAGCCAGGTAGCTCGCGAGGCTCATAACCTCGAGGTCACAGGTTCAAATCCTGTCCCCGCAACTTTGAAAGATTAGCAGTAGAGAAATCTGAACTATTTGAAATAAGCAAAAGAAATACCTGAAACCTTCTCCAAAGCGTCCTAAGTGTTAAATATTTGGATCCCTTTTCCCTACTTTGCATGGCTCCTCAGAGGGTTGGCCTCAGGAATCCGTATGTCCATGGCGGGTTTGGGGCTTCATCCGTATTTCGGGTTCCGCGCTATCGGCGATTAACTCCCCAAACGGCAAATTGAAGTTAAGGTGATGCCGCGACACAAGGCCCTTTTTGGGTTCACGGTGCTCCCGCGATATAATCGGTCCCGCCTAAAAACCGCTATCTGGTGCTTCGCTGACCCCTCGGGCCGAAAAAAGCACAAACTCGAGGAAAGAACATTCCAGCGGATTGCAACTATTTCTTACACTTCTGAAGTCCTCAGGTTGAATGGGGATTGTCCCGATGAAAAGCCTGTCAAGACCACTTTGGTGGCGAATGCCGGGCTCCTTGTTCGTGCTGTGGGGGCTTATGGTGGTAAGGACTTTCCCCTTGCTTTACGGAGCCGAGAACCACCCGAACGATTCTGGGTGGCACCGCCCGAAAAAACTAATCACCACCGGTTGGGATCACCCGGACGCACAATCCTTCCGCCAGTTTTATTCACAGGTGGAACGCTGGCCTTTTGATGGTGCCGTCCTGGACCTGGTAGGTCGGCGGGACGACGGTCAACCTTGCCGGATGAGATCGGTCTTTCACTCGGAGCCGTGGAAAGCCGAGTGGTTCTCCCAGGCGATCGAAGAACTCCAGGGCTGCCGACCAGAGCGGTTAAGGGACAACTTTATTATTATCGGGGCCAATCCGGGGAATGTGGATTGGTTCGACGATGCCGGTTGGGAGGCGATTGTGGACCACTGGCGGATAGCGGCACGGGTAGCCAAACTGGCCGGCTGTCGAGGATTGCTCTTTGACCCGGAGCCGTACACGCCTCCCTACGCGCAGTTTCAGTATTCGCAACAGCCAAACGCCGATAAGTTCACATTCGAACAGTATAGGGCACAGGCGCGACGCCGTGGCCGGGAGGTCATGCGGGCGGTCGCTGAAGAATATCCGGAGATGACCCTCTTTTGCTATTTTTTGCTTAGCGTCCACATGCACATTGCGGGAGGGGCCCATGCCTCGCAAGCTTTGTTAGAGAGTGGGTATGGACTCCTCCCGGCTTTTTTGGACGGTTGGTTGGATGAAGCTCCTCCGAGCCTAATGTTTGTTGACGGGTGCGAATCGGCTTACCTCTACAAGAACCGTCAGCAATTTCTGGAAGCGGCTGTGGCCATCAAAGGCCGTTGTCAGGAGCTCGTTTCGCCGGAGAATCGGCCTAAGTATCGAGCCCAGGTCCAGGTCGGCTTCGGCATCTATTTGGATGCATACTGGAATCCGCCGAGTTCGCCCTGGTATATCGAGCCTTTAAATGGAAGTCGTGTTGATCGATTGCGTGCCAACGTGTGGGACGCCGTGGAAATAGCCGACGAATACGTGTGGATATATGGAGAAAAGTTCCGCTGGTGGCCTTCTCCTAGTTCACGCCGATCTGCGGACTTTTGGCCGGATGCTTTGCCGGGGTGTGATGCAGCCTTGGCATTTGCCCGGGACCCGATTGGTTTTGGGAGGGAGGAATTAAACAGGATGGAATCTGCTGGGTCGGTTCCTAATCTGTTGCAAAATGGGGATTTCTCAGCCGAAAAGTTCAGCTTGGAAGGTCGACAGTTAGTTTGGCGAGATGGTCAACCGCCGCTTGGTTGGTCCGCTTGGCAGGCTGAAGGCTCTAAGGGGTCTTTTTCGTGGGATCGAGAGGTCGGGGCGGGCGGTCCGGGCTCGGCCAAACTGGCCGGAGTCTCCCACGGTTGTCTTTTACAGGCCATCCCTGTTCAGCCGCGCGAGCGTTACGTGGTGGGCGCTCGCGGCCGTAGCCTCGGGCGGGGGAAGGTTTATCTCCGAGTGCGTTGGCAGACACCCGACGGGCGGTGGACTAGGGAAGACCTCGATGTACTTGCGTTCCCTAGCCCGGTAGACCAATCCGACTGGCAGGAACTGTTTACTGCGGTGCAAGTGCCGGAGGGAGTCGGCAAATTATTGGTCCTCCTGTTGGCTCAGGGGCAAAAAGACTCCGATGATATTGCCTGGTTCGATGATGTCCTACTCGTCCCCTTGCGATAATGCCGTCTTCTAAAAATTGTGGGACATCGCGCAGTAGTTTGTGCGGTTATGAGTAAGCGGTCAATCCTTTTCGAGATCGCTCCCTGGTCGCAGCCCACCGCTTTTGATCGCCAACCCCTCATTGCCCACCAGAATCGGCGAGCCCGACAATTGAGATGAATTCTCTCATTCCCGGGCAAAACCTAAATGAGGTCGGCCTCGGCTCCGCAACTTTACTTTCGGGCCTGTTCTCAGGTCCCGCCTTTTGTGTAAGGTGGCAACAACGCGAAGGCATTGAGGGTGGGAAACCCGGATTGACGTACCGCGAGCCATCAAACACAATCGGCACTGGATTGTCGGGCGGCAGGTTTAGCAAACGAAAACACCTCTTATGGGTGGAACTATACCGTCGGGTTTTTGCTCGTGGGGCGGTTTCAACCAACTCAAGCCCCAGCTCCAACCGGTAAGGATGTTTTGAGAAGGTTACTGTTTTTAAGAGTTTGGGAAATTGGCGAAAAGTCTAAGATCTGGATGATCAAACGCCTGAGAGTTCTTTTCCTGATCCGCAATTTGTCGCAAAGTTTTTTAGATTCCGATGGGCAGAGTACTTTAACACTTAACAATAATCAGTTTAATTGTCACTAAACTTTGATTCTCGATAAAGTTCGATTGGTTGCGGGAGTGGAATTAAATGAAGATGCTTTGAAATTTCGTCGTTATCGTTGCAGGCTATCACCACGGGAATACCAAAAAACCCAGTTCCCTGAACAGCGCTAAAGTCAGATCCGTTGGCCCAATTAGTGAGCACTTTTTTTAAATTTGGCGCGATGTAGGTTTTGAACGCCTTTCCAGATTTGCACGCGGAGCCGGCCCTCCGATCGATAGCCAGCACCATGGCACTCACATGAACTAGAGAGCGTATTGGCAATAATTCACACGTTTGGGGAAATGATTCCATCCGTCGGAAATTGCAACCCGGAGGTGAGGAACAACGGCATCGCCATTTGCTCTGTGTTCGGCGCGTGTTATCCCTTCTTGGGGGGGTTGGGCACTTTTGCCTCAACTCGCGGGGAGTTAGTGGCGATGAAGGGAATCTTCGAATTTCTTAGGGGAAACGTCGAAATTATTAAATGTCCTACATTCCGAATTTCGGCCCAGTTATGAAAGTGCTAAAAGTGCTAGCCCACGGAAATGGCGGCTTTAAACCCACAACGGAAAAGGGCCGGTAGTTGGATTGTCCCATCTTGTAAAACACATTCCCAAACTGGAACTAGGTAAATTCCTATAATTTTAGTAGAGAATGACGTGGCGCGCGAAGGAACAAGTCTAGCGGTCCTAGAAGCAGCCCGGCGGCAGAAGCTTGAGAAAATCCGGGAACTCGGGCATGATCCGTATGGCGGGCGATTCGATGGTCGGTTGCCTATTGGCCAAATCCGACAGCTTGAGGCATCGATTGTCCGTGTGTCGCACGGCGACAGCAATCAGCCGGTCGAATGCGTAGAACACGGCCCGAAGGTCCGGGCCGCCGGACGGATCCTGCTTCAACGGCGGGCCGGAAAAATTGTTTTTTTGGACATTTGGGACTGGACCGGCAAGATCCAAGTCCTTATTGGCAAACAGCAGGTCGGTGATGCCCACTGGGCTTTGGCCGAATGCTTTGACTTAGGGGACATCATTGGTGTTGAGGGCGAGTTAAAGCACACAAAAACTGGCGAACTGACCATTTTTGCCGAAAAGCTTTACATCCTCACGAAGGCTCTGGCCCCACCGCCAGCCAAGCACAAAGGGCTAACCGATCCGGAACTTCGTCAACGTCTCCGTTATCTTGATCTTATCCACACGGAAGGGGTGCTGGAAAGATTTCTGATGCGCAGTCGCATTGTGGAATCGGTGCGGGCCACCCTGGCTAGGGAAGGCTTCGTGGAGGTGGAGGGTCCCACCCTCCACACAGTGGCAGGGGGAGCGGCGGCTCGACCTTTCGTTACGTTTCACAATGCCTTAGGAATCGAGCTTTACCTGAGGATCGCTTTAGAACTCCATTTGAAGCGTCTTTTGGTGGGAGGCTTGGAAAAAGTCTACGAACTCGGCCGCGTCTATAGGAACGAAGGAATTAGTCCCCGACATAATCCCGAGTTCACCATGCTTGAAGCCTATCAAGCATACGGGGACTATCACACCATGATGGATTTGACGGAACAGATCATTGTGGATGCGATTGCGGCCACGGGCCAACCGCTCCATCTCCCATGGGGCCAGGGGACGATCGACTTCACTCCGCCTTTTGCGCGACGCACCTATCATGAGCTCTTGGCCGAATACTTAGACGTAGACCCCTTTAATGAAGAATCGCTTCGGTGTTGCGCGGCCGCGCGGGGTATTCCCCCAGAAGGCAAACACATTGATGTGGTAAAAAGTGAGCTTTTCGAGGAGTTTGTTCAGGATAAACTCGTCGGTCCAGTGTTTGTTGTGGACTATCCCGCGGGAATTTGTCCGCTCACCAAGCGGAGAGCCGACAATCCGATGATTGCCGAGCGATTCGAACTCTTTGTGCAGGGGATGGAAATCGCCAATGCTTACACGGAGCTTAACGATCCCGACCTTCAGGAAGAATTGTTCAGCAGACAGCTGGAGGGGCTGCCGGAACATGAGTCGATGGCACGCATGGATCGCGATTTTATTCGAGCTTTGCGCTATGGAATGCCTCCGGCGGGTGGATTAGGAATTGGGATCGATCGCTTGGTGATGCTGTTGACTAATTGCCAGTCGATCCGCGAAGTGATCCTTTTTCCGCTTCTGCGTCCGGAGCCGGTGGAGGCCAGCTCAGCCGGCAGTGTGGACCAAGAGGGGGAAGGGGCAGAATCGCAGGAATCACGAAAATCCGCGGATCTTAACTCCGGGGCGTAGTACGGTGGGACGGAGTTCACAAGGGCGGTGTCCCCGTTTTCTCCGACCAAGAAAAGGAACACCGACCAGGGATTTGTCGACAAATTGCAGGGTGCCAGAGTACCGTCGGACGATCTCCACGAAGTGAAAGCCAAGGAAGGTCCTTTCGATGTATCAGCTTCTCCTCTGCTGGCGGTATTTGCGGACGCGTTTGATCGCTATGGTTTCGATTGTCAGCGTGATGCTCGGCGTGGCCACGATGATAGTAGTCAATGCGGTCATGTCGGGCTTTACTACGGAAATGCAAAAACGGATCCATGGCATCCTGTCCGATGTGGTGCTTGAAGCCCGGAGTCTTAACGGTTTTCCCAATCCTGAATGGCATATGGAACGAATCCGGGCGGTGGCCGGCGACGACGTGGCAGGGATGACACCGACGGTAGTGGTGCCTGCCATGCTGAGCTTTCAAATTGGCGATGAATGGATCACGCGACAGGTACAGCTAATTGGTGTCGATCCGTTCACCCACGCCCAGGTAAGCGACTTTGCCAAATATCTTCAGCATCCGCTGCATCGGTCGGGGGCGATCGACTTTTTGCTCAAAGAGGGCGGATATGATACGTACGACCACCAATCGCTTCACGGAGGACCTGAGCGGCGGGCGATGGCCATCGCCGGCTGGGAGTATCGCCGTCGCCAGGCCGCCTTTCGCAGGATACGAAGACAAGTCGAGGAACAATCTCGTTGGCCTAGGTATCTGCAGACTTCCGAAGGAAACGTCGCTCCGGCTGCAAACCCCTTTGTCAACCACGTCAACACTGTGGGTTCGGCAGGCCTTGCGTTTCCTCAGGACAACACGCCGTCTTCGGCATTCTTACGCGAACCGCGGGAAATCGAGTACTCCCCCGGCGGTTTGGTCAATCCCCTGCGGGTGAACGCTTCTGGGGCAGAGGAACTCAACCGAGGCGCAGGCGAAAGCTCGCGGTCACAATCGTCCGAGTTCTCCCCGACGGAACAGCCCACCCTTCCAGGTCACAGAGTTGCTTTGAAAGAACACTTGCCTGCTGAAATTTCCCGGGGAAATGCTCAGGAAGCTATTCCGCCGGGCTTGACGTCCGCGCCGTGGCACCTTCCCCCGGCAGACCCCTTTGTGCCGCCGGCTGCGCCGGAAGATATGGCCTATGTTGATGACCCTTTCCGTGTTTACGCTTCAGAGCGCGAGGAAAGCTTCGACATGGCCTCACAGCAACACACGGGCGCAGTGCTGGGTATCGCTTTAGCCTGCGATCGCTACGTGGACGCAACCGGCAAATGCCACGACCGATTTTTCCTCCTGCCGGGAGATGACGTGATCTTGAGCTTTCCTAACGCAGCAGACCCTTCCAAAGGCGGGCGACTGACGGTTATCCACGATACGTTTACCATCGTTGATTTCTACGAGAGCAAGATGGCCGAGTATGACGCAAGCTTTGTCTTCGTGCCGCTTGCGGCTCTGCAAGAAAAGCGGGGAATGTTCGACCGCGCCACCGGAGTGCGTTATGTAAATGCCATTCAAATTAAGCTTCGACCAGGTGCGGACGGTAGTGCCGTGCGAGACAAACTTCAGGCCGTTTTTCCCCCCGAGCTTTACGTGGTCAGCACCTGGCGGGACAAACAAAGTGCTTTGCTGGCTGCCGTGAGAATGGAGATCGCTATTCTCAATGTCCTATTATTCCTAATTATTGCCGTGGCTGGTTTTGGCATTCTAGCTATCTTTCTTATGATTGTGGTGGAAAAAACCCGCGATATCGGCATCCTCAAGTCCCTTGGGGCTTCGTCCTTCGGAGTGCAAGCCATTTTCCTCGGATATGGCCTAGGGCTTGGTGTGGTGGGGTCCGGCGTGGGCCTAGTATTAGGGCTTATCTTTGTACGCTACATTAACGAAATTGCTAGCTTCCTTGGCGAGCTGACCGGAAGGCCGCTTTTCGATCCGGAAATTTACTACTTTTATCGCATTCCCACTATTGTGGAGCCAGCCACTGTAGCGTGGATTGTCGGAGGCGCCATCGGCATTGCTGTTTTGGCGAGCATAGTCCCTGCACTCCGGGCAGCGCGGCTACATCCTGTTCAGGCACTTCGCTATGAGTAGATTACTAGCCCCTGCGGATGAGCTCCCTAGCGGCGCGGTGGCAATTGGGTAGTGTAGACAAGAAGGATTGACGCTGAGATGGATGAACGACCTCATCTGCCCTCCCTGCGTAAAGATCCTATCGTCCCAAGACTAAGTGAACAAAGTACGCCTGGCGAGGGAATTCGGCCTGAGGAATCCGCCTCCGGAAAATCTGCCTCATCTGAGGCGACTCATGCCCCGGAAGTTGGCCACCCCGTCGCATCGCCATATCCGCACCGCGAGGAAGATCTCGCCACCGGTTGTCACCAAGGAAGGAAACGACTCCTCCGAATTGATCAAGCGCATTTGAGTTGCCCAACGGGGGGACAATCTTTCGGCGTGGAGTCTGAGGACCTTGACATCCGTAAACAGGGCGAGGAAGGTGGAGAAATCTCGCCACGTAATGTGACAAATTGCTCGCGGCAGTCTCCGTGGCAGTTGGCTCACAGCCCGGGGCAGCAAAACCTCCTAAGACATGAAAATGCCGAGTTGTCTGGGGAGTCGGAACCGCGGCAAACCGTCCGGGAAGGTTTAGTGGCTGCCGGGAGTGGCTTTGCTGCGGGATGCCGCTCGGTTTTGAGCGCGAGTGCCTCAACCGCTTCGAGACAGCCGGCAGAGATCGGCCGCCA
The DNA here is from genome assembly GCA_938084835.1 of uncultured Thermoguttaceae bacterium. Lineage (GTDB taxonomy): Bacteria > Planctomycetota > Planctomycetia > Pirellulales > Thermoguttaceae > DTLM01. The sequence continues at coordinate 76,003 of CALKER010000012.1, read as the reverse complement.
AGGGATAAACGATTTGAATGCCCAAACCGGTCGGACCTTGCCCGAGGCGGTATTACAAGCGCGGGATCTCTGGAAAGCTTTTGTCCGTGGGGCAACCCGAGTAGAAGTTCTGCAAGGGCTTGATCTGGAGGTTGCCCCCGGCGAGTTTTTAGCTGTCGTAGGGCCAAGCGGGTCCGGCAAAAGCACGCTCCTTCACTTGTTGGCCACGTTGGATCGGCCCGACCGAGGCGAAATCTTCTTTCGCGGACGAAGGATCGATAACCTCTCCCCGCGGGGGCGCGATCGACTACGGAACCGCCACTTCGGCATGGTGTTCCAAATGTATCATTTGCTTCCTGAATTAAGTGCATTAGAAAATGTAATGTTGCCTTTAATGATCGGGTATGGTTTCGTGGGCGTGTTATCGCGTTGGAGGAGCTTCCGTGGCGAAGCCATGCGTTGGCTGGAGGCCGTCGGCTTGGGTCATCGGGCTTATCACAAGCCGCGGGAACTCTCCGGCGGCGAAATGCAGCGGGCGGCCATTGCCCGGGCGTTGGTCCACCGCCCTGACGTGCTGTTTGCCGATGAACCCACGGGAAATCTCGATCGCCTTACTGGTCGGGAGATTCTGGAACTACTGTGCGGCTTGAACCAGCAACAAAAGCTCACTATAGTCATGGTCACTCATGACCCGGAGGTAGCCCGATCAGCCCACCGGATTATGCAAATGCGTGACGGCCGGCTGTTTCCCCTCGATCTCTCGTGACCGGCAGGCAACCCACCGGTCCAGGTAAAACACGGAGCCCGACGCACCGCAAGCCAAGGCAAATGTTGCCCCAAGATGCAGAAGGGACGGGTGGACCGGGGGAAGAGGGGGGTGGTCTAAGCGCAGGATTGCGATGGCCTTTCTGCGATATTGCTGTGGTAGGTACAAGAAAGGTTCTAGACGCGATTTTGGCGAATATCCGTGGCTCGCCGCAGCTTAGAGTGGGCTGAGGGGAATAGGTGGAAGGGGGCTCGCATGGTGGGAATCCCGAACACATAATAAGACACATAATACATAATAAGAAGTTTTAATAGTCAGTTAGCCGCCTGTCGGGGATGGCTGCCAAAAATCGCATCGAGAAAACGTCCCTTCCAAAGGTGTTCGCCGAGTCCTCAGATTTTTTGTTGCCCCGGGCCGCCCGCGCTTGAGGGGTATGAGCGAAACCTTTATGAGTATTCGACACCTTGAGCATTCGACAGCATAGGTCAGGCAAGTAACATTGGGGAGTATCTCCAGAACATGAGTATCCAAGTTTACATCAACGGGAATTACTATCCCAAGGAGCAGGCTTCGATTAGCGTCTTTGACCACGGCTTGCTTTACGGTGACGGAGTGTTTGAAGGAATCCGCAGTTATGGTGGCAAAGCCTTTCGACTGCGGGAGCATTTGGACCGCCTGTGGGAATCGGCGAAAGCCATTCGCTTGACGATACCGTTGTCCAAAGAGGAAATGGCAGCCGCCATTGAACAGACGCTTGCTGTTAACGGCATCAAGGAAGGCTATGTGCGAGTAGTCGTAACGCGGGGAATTGGCGATTTGGGATTGGATCCAGACATTTGCGGCAGACCCCAAATAATTATTATCGCCGACCACATTAAACTTTATCCGCACGAAGTGTACCAAAATGGTCTCCGGATAGTAACCGCCAGTACAATCCGGAATCACGCGGCGGCACTTAGTCCTCGGATCAAGTCGCTGAATTACCTGAATAATATTCTGGCTAAGATTGAAGCCAAGCAAGCCGGTTGTGCTGAAGCATTAATGCTCAACCACAAAGGAGAAGTGGCCGAATGTACCGGTGAAAATATTTTCATTGTGCGAAGAGGTGAGATTTACACCCCGCCACGGGATGCCGGAATTTTGGAGGGGATCACGCGGGCCACGGTCATCGAACTGGCACGGGGTGAGGGTATAACTGTGCACGAGGTAGCTCTCACGCGGCACGATCTTTACACGGCCGACGAATGCTTCCTTACAGGGACCGCAGCCGAGGTTGTCCCGGTGGTTGAAATCGACTTGCGAACAATTGGCACTGGAAAACCTGGGCCAATCACCTGCCGATTGATGGAATTATTCCACAAGCTGACCCGGGGGTAGAAGCGTGCCGCAACCAAAGGGGTTTCCTTCAGCCGATGGGCTGAGATTCTTCGGTTGAGGGGGCAGTGACTCGGCTTTTCCAAAAGCGAGGATAATCGGCTTTTGCCCTTCGGACGAGAACAACTCATGCGCGGCAGGACCTACTGTAGGGACTTTAGCTTTCTGCCCACGCGCGGGTGCGCTCTACCGCCCGTTGCCAGCGGCGGTAAAGCCGTTCTCGCTCGGCCAAGTCGATCTGCGGAAGAAACTCTTGATCGAGGGTCCAAAGGTCGATCAACCTATCTGTGGATTCCCAGAAGCCCACGGCCAAGCCAGCAAGAAACGCGGCACCAAGGGCTGTGGTTTCGCGAACGTGAGGCCGGCGAACCGGCACTCCTAAGACATCTGCCTGAAATTGCATCAACAAGTTATTGACCGAGGCTCCACCATCGACGCGAAGTCCTTCCAAGCGGATTCCCGAGTCTTTTTGCATAGCCTCCACGAGATCGCGAGTTTGGAAGGCCATCGCTTCAAGAGCCGCCCGTGCGATATGACCGGCTGTTGTGCTCCGGCTTAATCCAACAATCGCACCCCGGGCGTAGGGATCCCAGTAGGGAGCTCCGAGCCCCACAAAGGCGGGAACAAAGTACACGTCCCCGTTGTCCGTCACGGAGCTAGCCAGCTTTTCCACTTCCCACGAGCTGGTGATGATCCTGAGATTGTCGCGGAGCCACTGGACTACCGCACCCCCGATAAACACGGAACCCTCGAGGCAATAAGTTACTTCTCCGTTGAGTTGCCACCCGATAGTTGTCAACAAATTGCTGGACGATCGTGCTGGCGTTTTCCCCGTGTTCATGAGCAAAAAACAGCCGGTGCCGTATGTGTTCTTGGCGCTACCTGCTTGAAAGCATGTTTGGCCGAAGGTCGCCGCCTGCTGGTCCCCGGCTATTCCCCCAATGGGGACAGGATGGCCGAAAAGTTGAGGAACTGTCTCGCCCACCACACCGCTTGAGGGACACACCTGCGGAAGGACGGTCCGCGGAATGCCGAAGATCTTTGTCAATTCTTCGTCCCATTCCAGGCGGTGAATATTAAAGAGCATGGTGCGGCTAGCATTGCTGGGATCAGTCACGTGGAGTTTGCCCCCAGACAAGCGGTAAATGAGCCAGCTGTCTACTGTACCGAAGATCACTTCCCCCCGTTCACAGCGGCGGCGTAGTTCCGGTTGCCTCTCCATAAGGTACGCCACCTTGCTTGCGGAGAAATACGGATCGATAACCAGGCCTGTTTTCTCACGTACAAGTGGCGTCAAACCCTCTGCCTCCCAGCGCCGACAAATGGGAGTACTGATTCGGCTTTGCCACACAATGGCCTTGGCTACCGGTTTTCCCGTGGCACGTTCCCACAAGATGGTCGTTTCTCGCTGATTCGTAACCCCGATAGCGGCGATGGTTTTGGGGCCAAGATCTACGCGGCTAAGTACTTGTTTGGCCACTTCTAATTGGGTGTTCCAAATCGCTTCGGGATCGTGTTCCACCACTCCTGGGGCAGGCAGGATCTGCGGAAGCTCCTTCTGGGCACTTGCAACGGGCCGGCCCTCTTTGTCAAATAAGATGGCGCGAGAGGATGTAGTGCCTTGGTCAAGCGCGAGAATAAATTTTTTCATCCTTCCGCAACTCCTACCGATAGTTACATTTCACCTGTGATGCTGAGATGCCGCCCCAACGGCCTTTGAAGTCTAGCATTCCCACTTTCGGCCAGCAACTGGGTATCTCCCGCGACGATGTGTGCCGAATCCCTATAAGCTCCACATAGGGGTATCAACAGGCATCTGGGTGATGGGTACACCTCGTAGAAGCGAGTTCTAAATCTTCCGTGGCAGTACTTAAACATCAAGAATGTTGACGCCTGATGGGCTGATGATTTCGCAACTTGCGAAGGGTTTATCTCAACGAAATCCGCGCGGGGAAAACGGATCTGCTTAAGAGGTAAGATACGGGTGTTTAATGAAATTTGAAGAGAACAAGTGAACCGGCATGAAAGGGATCAGCGAATGACGAAACATGTGTTAAGACCGGGTAAGTGCGGCGTCGCAAGCCGGCGTCAGGCTTTGTGGTTGGGCCATCTGGTCTTTTACTGGACGGCCATTATGACCCTCGCAGTTGACCTAGAATCTTGGGCGATCGGCCAGAATGTCACTCAGCAAACTGCGCCGGGAGAGGACAAGGACAATCGACTCCCCCGAGGCGATTTTGAACAAGACGAAACCAGCTGGGTTTCGGCGTGGAGCCGTGAATCTGGCAAGATTAAGATCTCTGTGGATGACGGCCGGTGTTATCGCGGCAAGAGATCTTTACGCATAGAGCATACAGGAAGCCAGGACTGGAGCCTAAGCCTCGGACAACCACTGCCGGTTGAGGCGGGACAAGTATGGGAACTAAAGGCCGCTCTTTGGGCAGAAGGAGGCGGTACGGCGTCTCTCTGTGCTATTCTTCGGGATGGTAAGGGGCAGGTCCTCCGCTGGACCTTTGGGGAGGAGTCGATTGGTAGCGCCGCTGGCTGGCAGGTTATCTCCTCGCGCATGGTGATTCCCCCCGGGACGGCAACGATGGTCCCGCGGCTGATAGGCCACCAGCCGTCCACCATCTGGATTGACGACGTGAGCCTCGTTCTTGTGGATAAACTCACTCTTCCTTCGCCCGAGCATTTGCCAGAAACTTTGCGTATCTCGGCAAAACAGGTGGAGCTTGTGGTGAATCCTCGCACTTTAGCGATGGCTATTCGGGATAAAAGAACCGGCCACGTCTGGCAGACACGACCTATTGGGGACCAGGTGGCTCCCCTCGCCTTTGAGGAAGCGGAAGGTGCCCTGGTAGGTAAACTGTTCCATTGGGAGAACCAGTTGGAGCTGAATGTCCGCTGCCGAGTGGAGCGCGAAGCACCGGAAGTGATTTTCGAGCTTGAGGCGTCTGGACGGATGCGGCAGGCCGTGGCTTTTCCGGGACCGGTTGTCACTTCCGCGGGGCAACTGCTGATCCTGCCCGTCAACGAAGGTATTAGCTATCCGGTGGATGATGCCACATTACCGGCGATGGACTACCACCTTTACGGGGGACACGGTTTGTGCATGGCCTGGTGGGGAGTGACAGATTTAACCGCCGGACTGATGGCCATAGTGGAAACACCCGATGATTCCCATGTAGGTGTGCCCTGGATAGAAGGGTTATTGACGTTGGCACCTCGCTGGGTCCCGCAGAAGGGTCATTTTGGTTATCCTCGTCGCCTCCGCTTTGTAGTCTTTGAGCAAGGGGGCTATGTGGCAATGTGTAAGCGCTATCGACGTTACGCTCAGGAGATCGGCCTTTTCAAGACACTTGCGGAAAAGCGGGCAACCAACCCGAACGTGGATTTGTTGATCGGCGCTGTGAACGTGTGGTGTTGGGATCAAGATCCGGTGGCACTGTGCCGGGAAATGCAGGAGCTGGGCATCCGCCGGATTTTGTGGAGCAGTCGGGCTCGCCCGGAGCAAATCCAAGCCCTGAACCAGATGGGGGTCCTCACCAGTCGCTACGATATATATCAGGATGTGATGGACCCTGCCAACTTTCCCAAACTCCGCGGAGTGCATGCGGACTGGCCCACAGAGGCCTGGCCTCATGATATCATGCTTGATGTCCGCGGAAATTGGATCCGAGGTTGGGCGGTTCGCGGAAAGGATGACCAGTGGTACCACTGTGGGGTTTTGTGTGATATGCGGGCGATTGAGTATGCCCAAAAGCGGATCCTGCCGCAGCTCGCCACGCATCCGTATCGCTGTCGATTTATCGACACCACAACCGCTTCCCCGTGGCGGGAGTGCTATCATCCGAACCATCCCATGACCCGCTCGGAAAGTAAGAAGTGGAAGATGGAGCTCCTTCGTTTTGTAAGTGAACAGTGTGGTCTTGTCACCGGTTCGGAAACTGGTCATGACGCGGCGGTACCTTATGTGCACTATTTCGAGGGGATGATGAGCCTCGGACCTTACCGCGTCCCTGATGCCGGCCGAAACATGCTCCAAATTTGGGAGGAAGTGCCAGAACGAGTAGCCAAGTTTCAGACAGGGCATTTCTATCGGCTGCCGTTGTGGGAGCTGGTCTATCACGACTGTGTGGTAGCGCAGTGGTATTGGGGGGACTACAATAATAAGTTACCGGCTTTATGGGATCGGCGCGATCTGTGGAATGCCCTTTACGGTACCCCGCCGATGTTTATGTTTACACGACAGTTTTGGCAAGCCCACCGCGACCGGTTTGTGCAAAGCTACCGCACGGCCACCCCTGTAGCACGAGCTACGGGCTATGTGGAAATGACGTCTCATCGTTGGTTAACACCCGATCGTGCCGTGCAGCAAACAGCATTTGCCAACGGTGTCCGCGTCACTGTTAACTTTGGGGATCGGCCCTATGTAATGGACGATGGTTACCGGTTGGAGCCCCTGGGCTATCGGTTCGAAGGAATTCCTTCTGAAGCGTACTAGGACCCTGGGGCGGCGCCGCCAAGTCCTCCGAAACGGAAGCAGCAGGGGCCATTGTTCAGGTCTTTTGGGAAAAGAGCTCCTGGCAGGTAAGGGCGCCCGTGGCTAATCGAGGCAGCCGCGGGCCTCCTCCTCCGCTGCGTGCTCTCGGAAACTTGGGTTGAACACCAGAAACAGTTGGGGAGCACCATTATGGAAACGAAAATGACTCGGCGAGCCAGCCTGTTTGCCATGGGCGGTCTGGGGGCAAGCGGTGTTTACGGGCGAGTTGCCTTCAGAGACTTGCCCCGCGTGGAGCCCACGGCACAAGAAGGCTTGTCCGACATTCGCAGGAAGATTTTCCAGTGCGTGTGGGAAACCCCCCTAGTTGACACACATGAGCATCTTCCTGACGAGGAGGATTGTCTTCGCGGGCCAGGGGGAACACCCCAGGAGCCGTGGACGGTGCTTTTCGAACATTATCTCAATTCTGACTTTTTGGTGGCTGGGATGCCACAGTCTGAATATGAGCGCTTCTTTGTCGCCCGGCTTTCCCCGGTGGAAAAGTGGGAAATTGCGGCCCCTTACTGGAAATGGGTCAAGAATACCGGGTATGGCCTTGCCGTGCGGATTGCTGTCCGGGAACTCTATGAAATTGAGGATATAACCTCGGACACTGTGGACAAATTAGCCCAGTGTTATCACGATGTTCGCCGTCCGGGGTTTTATCGACGTATCTTGTGCGATTTGGCTAAGATTGAATCCTGCCACGTGGACAGCGGTCGGTTCCGCGAGGCCCGGGATCCTTTGTTACTGATGCAGGACTTGTCGATTGTGGGGATGTTCGTCGGGCCGAATCTCCGTGCCTATGGCGAACCAACAGGACTTGCTGTTCGTTCACTGGCTGATTGGCATGGGGTGATTGATTGGTGGTTTGATCGTTACGGCAGATATGCCACAGCCGTCAAATCGCAGAATGCTTACGCGCGAAACATCGACTACGAAGATGTTCCACCGGAGGAAGCTGAGGCAGTTTTCCAAAAACAGCTGTCAGGAGAAAAGCTGGCGGTGGGAGAGCAAAAAACGCTCGAGGATCACCTTTTCTGGTATGCGGTGCGGCGAGCCACCCGGGAAGGGCTTCCGGTAAAGCTACACACAGGCTATTACGCCGGGCAAAATTACATGCCACTTGGTCGGGTGGGACTCAACCCCGCCGCTTGTTGCGAGTTGTGTCGCCGTTCCCCGGAAACCACGTTCGTGTTCATGCACATCTGCTATCCCTATTACGAGGATCTCCTCAGTGTCGCTAAGCATTATACCAACGCCTATATCGATATGTGTTGGGCCTGGATTATCAACCCCGTGGCCGCCAAAGACTTTCTCAAAAAATACTTGGTTACCGCCCCTGCAAACAAGATTTTCACCTTCGGGGGGGACTATCGCCCAGTCGAACCCGTATTGGGGCATGCCTTGGTGGCGCGGCATGGAATTGCCTTGGCTTTAAGCGAGCTCGTGGAGGAAGGCTACCTCACGCTGGATAATGCATTAGAACTCATCGACCCGATTATGAACGGCAACGCGCGACGAGTCTTTCGCATTGCTGAGAAACAAGCGGCTCTCCGGACCGCGCCCTGGTTCAAGGGCTAGGCGCGCGGAAGTGCCCCGCACCGCCCCGATGTGGGGCCCTTGGGCACCCTGCCCCGTGATGACAATCCAGGCCTTAAACCAACGAGGATAAATCAGCAAAGCTCCAGTAACATTGAAGGCCTACCAGGCTTTTGCGTTTCCACCGCTAAAAATGCGATTCTTAAAAAGCCGCAACAGGTTTTTACGATGTAAAACATGACGAGGTCGCGGCGCCCCATTTGGGGGCTAAGTTCAATCCCACCTGTTCAAACGATAATGCTGGCTTCCGGGGGCGGTCAAGGGGGCTGCTTCGCTCCACCGTGTGGCACTGCTTGGGCAGGGTTTCGCCTCTGATCCCCACGATTTCGAAGGGCTGTTCCGTCTCCGATCGTAAACATGAAAAAATTTGCCATGCCCAACACACGCAACACTTTTCTCGCCGAGGAAAGGAGAAAAAAAGCTACGACACCGGGGGCGTAAACCGGTGGGTCAGCTGGTCTGCTCATCCTCTTGCCAGGACTGGTCCTCCGGCTTTGTGGCCACCACCACCAGGCGATGCTTGTTGGCTAGCGCAATGGTCTCTGCCGGATGAAGCAGGATGGTTTTGTGGGCCTCCACGGCGAGGACTCTAGCCCCAGCCTCAATCATCGTGCGGATGGTCAGTGGGCCAATGGTGGGCACGTCAAACCGCATGTCTTGCCGCGGTTTAGCCACTTTGACCACAGTGAAGTGGCCGCCTGGGCATAAGGTTCCGGCCCGGCGAATACATTCATCGGTACCTTCGATAGCTTCCACCGCTAGCACGGTTAGGCTTTTGATGCAGACAGTCTGGCCAATATCAAGACCTCCAATTCCCTTGGCCATGCGCCAGCCGAACCGAATGTCGGCCCACTCAGCGCGCATCGGGTGGCTAGCGGTGAGGACCCCCGCTGGGGCAAGGAGTTCTGGGAGCAGCTCTGTGGCCGAAAGAAACCGCACGCCGTAGCGCCCGAAGACTTCCACCACTCGTCCAAGCAAGCTGTCATCACGGCAATCCCGGGAGCGAAAGAAAAAATGTGGGGCAAAAGCCCGAATTGTTAGCCAGTCAGGCAGCTCCCGAAGGATCAAATCCGGCCGTAGCAACCCGGTTTTAAAAATCTTTCCCACCATGGTAGCCTCGCTAATGCGATGGCGGCGAAAATACCGGAGCGCTGCCCCCATGCGGGCTAGTCCTATAATGTGAAAGTCGGCACAAAATTCCTGGATGGCTGGATCTACATGGTGACGTACCCCCAAGCAAAAGACCTCCCAACCGGAGTTTTTTAGTCCCGCCGCCACCGCAAGGGGAAGATCTCCCCAACCGGCAATAAGGCCAATGCGGCGTGGGTGCACGGTGTGCAATCGTTCGGCTCGAGAAATCTCCTGTCTCTCCGTCACGAAATCAGCCTCGGCTTGCTTCGCTTACCCATGGGCCTGCAGGGGAAGTCCCCGGCCGCTTCCTCGTTCGTTGGAGTTGACAGGTAGGGCCTCATCAGGGATCTTCGAGCGAGAAGCCTTTGGGCTACCCTCTATTCACCCAAAAAGGGGAGCCATCTTCCCCGCCCAGGCTGGCCCAGTTAGTAGGTGCCCTGTTGTGGGTGCTGCGTGGCAGAGGACTCGGATGCCCGAAGCTCTGGGCAAGTTGAGGGTGGGGAACTGCCAGTAAGTTTGTCGAGGCGTGCCTCCAGTTCGACGATCTTCGCCTGTAGTCTCTTTAATTCTTGGCGCATTTCTGGCAATTTGCCGAGGACGGCTTGCTTCACCTTTTGTTCTCTCTCGGGGGTAGCCGGAATGCCCACAACTCGGGCGTTGTCGGGGACGTCGTTCATGATGCCAGCCATGGCGCCGAGAATGGCTCCGTGGCCCACGCGGACGTGGTCTCTAATGCCAACTTGCCCGGCCATGACCACATAGTCGCCACTGGTGACGCTTCCGGCGATTCCCACCTGGCCACAAATGAGATTGTGCCGGCCGATCTTGCAGTTGTGCGCGACCAGAACTAGGTTGTCAATCTTTGTCCCCTCGCCGATTACGGTGGGTCCATATGTGCCCCGGTCGATAGTTGCGCCGGCACCAACCTCCACGTCAGCCTCAAGCACCACATTGCCCAATTGAGGGGCAAGAGCATGTCGGCCATTCTCCAGCAGATAACCAAAGCCGTAAGCACCAAGAACGGCCCCGGAATGAATGATGCAGCGCGGCCCCACAACCGTGTTTTCGTAGAGGACGGCGTTGGGGAAGATCGTAACGTTTTCGGCGATTTTGCAGCCGGCCATTATGTGCACGCCGCTAAAGATCGTACATCCTGAGCCGATTTCCACCTCGTCCTCAATGGTGGCAAAGGGGTAGATATCCACGTCCTCGGCAATTTTGGCCGTTGGGGCAATCCACGCCAGCGGGCTAATTCCCACCCTTCGCCGAACGCGTGGTGGATAGAACCACCGCATGATCCGCTCGAAAGCACGGTGAACCTCGCGCACTTGGATGGCAGGGAGGCCGTTCGGCTCCACACCGCAAGGAATCAACACTGCAGATGCGCCCGATCGCTGCGCCAGCGGCAATCGTTCCTGCCGATCCACAAGTGTGATGAGGCCGGGACCGGCCGACGGAAGAGGGGCAGCTCCTCGAAGGGTGATGTTCTCGTCGCCGATGAGCCAGCCCCCGACCAGTTCTGCCAAAAAACCCAGCTTGATTTCCATGGACTCGCCCGTCGCTCGCGAAAAATGGAAGTTCCTACTTGCGATGACTCCGGCTGGGGCCCGGTTAAAACCCCTATCCCTCGGGTCGGAACGACACGCTTAAAGAGCTGTTGGCCACGGCAGTGTATTTACGTCGCGTGAAAGAGCCTCCCGCCAATCCCGGGGAATTTTTCTTCGCAAAAACGGGATATTACCCGGTTTCGGCTTGGTCCGGCAAGGCCAAACGGCCTTCCAAAAAAGCGAGCTCGGCCAGCTCATTCGTGGGAAGGTTTTTGGCGTCACAGCAGGTTTGGCTAAGTCTTCACCTCTGCCCGGTCTTACTCGTGACCGTTTCAACAAGCTACGGATGTACTTTTTAGATGTACTCGTTAACTGACACGACTGGTCTATCGGGTGGCGGCATCATTTTGCGAACTACGAAAATGGCCCCTTAGTGCGGTACTTGCTGCCGTGATCAACTTCTTGCCCCCTATCCGGAAAGTCTTTCCTAGCGGGCTTTTAGATCACTTCTAGCCAACTTTCACTCTAAGCCACCGCTTGCTAGGTTTCCCCTCGGAGCTCCCCTCAATTTCGTCACCGCCGAAAAGCCCATAATTTTCCCAACTTATCGAATTTTTCCTCCCATTGGAGGAAGCATGTCGACATAAATCGAAATCATAAACTTAGTCAAAATTTATCTTGATATCCCCGGGCGCTACTTCCGGGAAAAACCTGACATTACCTCGACGATGCAATTCGCGATTTCCGCCCAGCGCGCCCCCTTCCCTTTGACCGGAGTTTTGTCCGCCCGAGCTCAGAGCGGCAACCATCCCAGAACCGAGGCAGCATTTCGACCTCGTTCGTGGAGGAGAGCCCCACCGGGCGGCGTGTGCAGGACGCAATGAAGGATGTTACCCTTGTTCGTAGGGAGGACCCGCATCACGGGACCGCAAGTTGCACAGTGGGGGCATTTCACCCTTTTTCGTAGGAAGGCCCCCCTAAACGTTACAACGGCCCACATCTGTTTGGATTTCACACTCCTTCTTAGGGGAGGATCCATGAGGAGGGTGCTAGTACCACACATGCACGGCCTGATTCATGGCGTACTGCAGGGGCCTTCGCGATTTTGACATGTAGGTGAAGAGCGGCTGAACCGTCCCATCGAACGAACCTTTGATTCACCACCACGGCCTCAATCAGCCGATGATCCTCTTCCACCTCTCCAAGTTCCAGCGAGCCTTCTCGGCTGGGGACATCTTCGAGAAATCAGGGAGCTCTTCCCAGGGGAGATGTCGCGGAGTGGTTGGCGGGGAGACGGCTTTGGGGCGGGAGCTCGTAGGTATCGCGGCAGTACTCGGGCCATATCCTGTGCTGGTATGAGTAAGCCGAAGATCCTCCTCCAACGACCGATGGGGTGCAATGCCCAGCTTTTGGAGGGCTCCGTGATAAGCTCGAACCGCTTCGTCCGGCAAGATCTGGTCGTCGGCAATGAGCCGCAAAAAGTACACGAACGTGAGTTGGTGCTCGGCGCTATTAATTTTGCGACCGTAAAGTGCAGCTCGGGCCCCGTACTTTTTCGCCTCCCACAGCATGTAGAAGGCGTCGTAGGTGGTTCCGGCCGAACCCCCAAGAATTCCCACAATCAGTGTGGGGTCGTAACGAACTAGTGCCTCCATCGCTTGGGGCCCATGATAGGGGATTTTGAGGAACAGGGGTCGAGCGGCACTTGTCACTCCCGCAAGCGTGCGAGCGATGTGATCGTTGATGAATCGAGCCACGTCAGCCGGACAATGCTCCCCAGGAGCATTGGGATCGAAAACCTCCAAAAAATGACGAAAGCCTTTGGCCTCGGCCTCCAACCGAAATGCTTTGTAGGCTTCTAAAGTCTGCCGGTCAAGCTCGGCATCGTTATTGAAGGTTACCGAATACAGCCCTAGGTTAGCTCCGAGATGTCGTTCTTCCGGCCGGCATTCCACTTTGCCACACATGATATGATCAATTGTGGCTGTCCGGAAAGGCAAAGAAGGTTGTGTGCTATACCGGCCTGTTCCGGTGGCAAGCCATATGTCAGTGGTATCGTTGGCCCGGACGGCCGGCGTGACCATGCTATCATCGAAGAGTCGCTCGCGAATGGTAAGGATTTCATTACTACTTGCGCTCATCAACATGATGTCGACTAGTCCCTGGGTCACGATTTCGCGCATGGACTGGCGATACTCGGCCAAAGAGCGAAAGCGGGCCTCGTGACCGTGGTACTCGGGACTCCGACCTGGTGCCGCTAAGCCGTATGCCATATCGGCATCTTTGGCGTCGGCCAGAATAAAATCCGGCCGGGAGGGATCTTCCCGGAGCCTCGCCAATTTACGATCTAGGGATTTTTCCATCCGCTTGGCTCCTTTCGGTGGAGAAGCGGCCTGGTTTTCGCCGCAGGAAAGCGTCGTCAATTCCCAACATTGCCGCGGTTTACAGTCACCCAACCAATGCTCCGAAGGGGCAAAGACCACCTTTCTGTTCCCACCTTAAACTTCTTCAGAGCTCGCCCAATTATACTTTGAGCAACCGGTGGCTGCGATTTTGACAGCTTTGCCCACTAAAATTCATTACAATACTTCCTCGGTAAAGGCGGCAGGAATTCCCTGGTTCGACATTAAATGCGAGCCACTGAGTCTCGTACGATGACCCTGAACCCTGCTTCGGGCGGGCGGCAGGACCTTCACAAAACCGGCCGCTTGACAATCGGAGGTTTTCGGACAAATAACTAGTCGTGGATGCCAGCCGCTCGGGCCAGCATGAGAGCGTCGGGTGACCGCTTCACCTGTGAGTGTTCCTGCCGCTAGGCGATCGGAGCCATCTATAACAACCGGAAGCTGGTGATGATTGTTAGGATATGCTGGCACCGGCGGAACAGGATCATCGGGGTGAGCAGTGAAAGGGGCCGTTCGTGCCAATCCGTAATCGGGCGGTCCAGTCGGATGCGATTGACCCCACTTTGCGGAAGAGCTCAGAAAAAGTTGCCTCCCATGATCGGACGACGAATTGGGTCCCTCTTCCTCACGGCTGTCTTGATTCTGGTTCTTCTTCCCGTGAGCACTGGTTGTGAACACCGGCCGCCGAGTACTTCCCTTGCCCGTGAGGGCAGCGACTTTCGGCAGCTCTCCGATTCTCAGTGTGTGAAAATGTTGACACATCGCAATCCCCTGGCCCGCCGGCAAGCGGTGGCGGAATTGGCTGCACGGGGTGGACGGGTCGTACCTTTGGTTTGCCCACTACTTGAAAGCACATCCAGGTCGGAAACAAGGACGGCAGCGGCTGAAGTATTGGCCAAACTGGGGCCCCAAGCGGCTGATGCAGCGCCGGCTTTAGCAAAGGCCTTGGCGGATAAAACTTGGTCTGGACGAGAATTGGCCGCCATTGCCTTAGGCGAAATTGGCGATTGCAGCAGCCCGTGCCTAAGCAGCCTTAGGCAAGCCCTTTGCAGTGATCCGGAACCGCAAGTCCGCAGCGCTGCTGCTCGGGCCCTTGGAAAAATTGCAGCCGCCAAGCGACCGATTCCTCAGGAGGTTACGTTGGCGCTGGTGGAAGCCCTGCGCGATCCAGAACCTATCGTTCAGGCTGAGGCTGCCGAATCGCTCTCCTTCCTGCCAACTGTACCGCCAGAAGCGATTCAAACACTCCAGACGCTCACCACCTCGGAGCACTTCATCGTCCGTCAGGCTGCCGAAGAAGCTCTTCGCCGATTGTCTTCACCGTAAGATTCGTCATTTAATGACCCGAAAGGACAAATCTTGGCTCCATCTCAGACCTTGTCTTACGCCGCGAGATCAGATTTGTTAAACTTCCTTGGCATCAATCCACGACATCATCTTTCGGAGTCTCCTCCCTACTTCCTCGATGGGATGCTGTCGTTCCCGGCGACGCATTGCTTTAAATGCGGGTGCATTAGCTTTGTTTTCCAAGATCCATTCCCGCGCAAATTGCCCACTGCGAATTTCGTCGAGGATCTTCCACATTTCCTTTTTTGTTTCTTCAGTGATGATTCGAGACCCACGGGTGTAATCACCGTACTCGGCCGTATTTGAGACGCTGTACCGCATATAATTTAACCCTCCCTGGTAGAAGAGATCCACAATGAGCTTGAGCTCGTGCATGCACTCAAAGTAGGCAAGTTCGGGCTGGTAACCGGCTTCAACCAGTACCTCGAAGGCAGCTTTCACCAAGGCTGAGACCCCTCCGCAAAGGACCACTTGTTCACCAAATAGGTCGGTCTCCGTTTCCTCGGCAAACGTGGTCTCGATAACCCCGGCCCTCGTGCCTCCAATAGCCTTGGCATAGGCCAGAGCCATTTTGAAAGTCTCTTCCGTGGCATTTTCCCCCACAGCAATCAGACATGGGACACCGGCACCGCGGACGAATTCTGAGCGTAACAAGTGGCCAGGGCCCTTCGGAGCTACCAAAGCAATGGCCACACCGGGGGGAATTTCAAACTGCCCGTAATGATAGTTGAAACCATGGGAACAAATGATCAGTTTACCCGCCGAAAGATTGGGCCGAATCTGTGTGCGGAAAACTTCGGGCTGGATTTCATCGGGAATGAGGATTGTTATAATATCGCCTTGACGTACCGCTTCCTCGGTGCCTATTGGCTGAAACCCATGCGAGACGGCAAGCTGGAAGTTGGGCGTGCCGGGGAGCTCCGCCACTACAACTTTTACCCCGCTGTCGCGGAGATTCTGCGCGTGAGCGTGCCCCTGCGAACCATACCCAAGAATAGCGATCGTTTTGTCCTTGATAAGATTGAGATCGGCGTCCCCATCATAATAAATCTTGGCCGGCATAATCCTTCTCCTTTGATCATTTGTTCACCTAAAACCTGGCTCCACGATCCTTTCGGCTTGCTTCCGCCGTCAAGATATGCCGAGAGCAAAAAATTGACTACTTGCGACGCGTATCGGCACTGTCTCGGCGCAACGAGCGAAAACTACCGAACGCTTGCGAAAAACTGTTTCGGGCCTTCACGGCCCAGGCCCAAACTCAACTCAACCGCAGATTTCCCACCGGAATGCTTGGCGGTGGGTTTACGGCAAGTTGAGGTCGTTATCTTAGCCTACAAGGGCGCCCGCGTAAATTACCCCTCAGAAACTCCTCTTACGCGAATCTGGGTGCGGGACGGTCTCACACTTTTGCGGTTGTACATGGAGGAGTTCTGGCGGGCAAAAGCGACCAAAACAAAGCATTCTGGAGTAGGAATCTCAAGCATACCTTGAGAAGAATCGGTAGTAGATTCCCACCAGGTAAAGGTGGGCAAGCCATAATTTACTTGGGTTTGGCGGGGGACATCGTTTAGCAGTAACCGATCCCGCATTTCGGTTGCCGAACTCGCCCTAGAACTGCCTCTTTTGCCACGGTAGCTGACAAGGCTTTGAGCAAAGTTCCCTCCGGTGAATTCATTTCACACCCATCCCGCGAAATTGTTATTGGGGCGAGAGAGGTGTGGCAACCAATAAGGCGCGAAGGTTCAAAATGTCCCCGCAGTTCTTTGGGTTTCCTCCAAATCCACCGGGGTGTCGGAGTTGCCGTTGAGCAATCTTCGGCTACCGCGGACCAAGGCAATTCGGCCGGTCCGGGCCAGCTCGATAATGCCGAACGGTCTCATCAAGTCAATAAATGACTCGATTTTACGCTCCGGACCTGAGATTTCGATAATAACAGTATCGTGGGACACGTCGACAATCCGCCCGCGAAATATGTCCGTGAGCTCGCGGATTTCGCTTCGCTTTCCTGGCGGTGCCTTTACCTTAATGAGCATCAGGTCGCGTTCGACATAATCCTGCGAACTTATATCATCGACTCGCACCACGGTCACAATCTTCTCCAGCTGCTTTCGCACCTGCTCGAGGACCGCGTCGTCTCCCATGACCACAAAGGTCATGCGGGACAACCGGGGGTCCTCTGTCTCCCCCACGGCCAAGCTATCGATGTTATATCCCCTCGATGCCAACATCCCAGAGATGTGGGATAGCACACCCGGCACGTTTTGGACAAGGGCTGACAATATGTGTCTCATAAGTGACTCATCCAGCTTTTGCACGGCATCGCGAAAAAAATGGCTTCGTCAACGCAGTTGCTACCGTGATCGAAGTAATCCTAACAGTCTAAATAAACTTGGAATTTTAAGAATTGCCCCAAGCCCGTAGACCGAGGAATATTATTTTTGATATAATCAAAGTTCTCATTCTTGCCCGCAAAGTTAGGAGCTAATGCCGCCCTCGAATCTTTACCGAACTTATCTGCCCATTCATCGCCGATGCGATCCTTTCTTCAACAAACGAGAGGCTCCTGTTTGTTACCGATACTTGCGACGAATCATCGCGATGTGCCCAATTTAGGCCACTTCTCATGGTGGTTTTTGATTTCGAATACGCGGTTTTTGATTTCGAGCACGACTGCTTCCCGCGCGATTAGGTCGTACCGGTATTGTGCGCGGCGAGAGGCCGAGGACGCCGATTTCTTCCCCCGTTTGGGTCCAAATCTTCCCGTTTTAAATCTTCCGCTTTCCCGGCTTTTTAGAATTCTTTATCCCAAGTTAGCACTTACCTCGCCACCTTTTGCGGGTAAGCCAAGCCGAACTCCCAAAACATTGATTTCGGAGGCCACAATACTCAGTTAGCGCTTAGTCTGGAATCAATTCTTGTTATAAGTTTCACCATCCCATCTGACAGTTCGCTAGTTCCAACGAGGTCGGCAACACGCACGCGGTGACTCCAAGCCCGGTAACTTAAATCGGTTATAAATGAAATTGATTATAAACATTAATTCCTGTTAATACCTGTTACTTTGCGCGAGTGCATGCCAACGTCCTGGGGCGAGCGACTGAGTCCTAAAAGCAATCCGCGCTAAAATCAGGCCTTTCATAACTTAAGCAACTTCAATTACTTCTGGTTACGTCTTTTTTCGATGATTATACATCTTTTCGATGATGATACATCTTAGGGCTTTAGTAGACTTATGGATTTCATTCAGGGCAAGCTAGAGATTTTTTCCGTTCTGAGTCGCGAATCACAACTGCTAATTTGCGACAACAGCAATGACCTGAGGTTTGCCGCCAGCGTAGCTCAGCGATGTAGTCCTGCCGTAACCCCCCCATATACCCCACTCATCGTATTAAGACCGAGTCAAAATTAGGAACGAGTCGAAATCAATTCTTCACATAAAAAGAGGGCGGCTGATCCCGTCCGGTTCACCAAAAAAATGAAGAGTTCAGCAAAGACGCAAAAGATTCGTCGCCAAAACTGATGAAACTACTCCGAACATCACTTATCCTTTAAACACGGAATTTTCGTTTTACTGGCGGATATGCTTGTTAACTTGGCGGCCAGCGCTGTCGATAGTGCCGGCCCTTTGAACGGATTGGCCTGCCCAGGCTCTGCCGGAAGGTTGTGATTAGCGGTTCCGGGGTGCACAATGCTACCCGCTTCAAACGAACTAACTGCGGGCACTATGGGAGGAAAATATGCTTGCAAAATCAATCCCTTTATGTCGCCGTGGTGACGCTGCTTCCATTCGGTTTCGCATGGGACATTTGGCAGTCGTGCTCGGGACGGTAGCATTGCTTTGCGCTTCCCACGTGCGAGCTGATATACCGATAAGTGTGCCGCTCTTCCGGGAAGCCCGGGTAGCGTGGCTTGATGGAGATTTAGCCAAAGCCCGAAAGTTGTTATCCCAGGTTGCTCAGTCCGAAAGAATCCCTGCCCACCACCGCCAGGAAGCTGCTGAGCTATTGGTCGATTTGGAGCGCTATGGGCGCGCCGGTGCGTTTCGCCCCCCGCAAAGTTTCCCCCGAGAGCTGCCCGATCTTGATCCGCCGGTGAAGTTCTTCGTAGCGCTTGATGGCAATGATGAGAATCCGGGGACTGCCGAACGGCCTTTCAGAACGTTAGAAAAGGCGCGCGACGCGATCCGGCATTTGAAACGGACGCAGGGACTGCCCCGGGGTGGTGTGGCGGTCTTGATCCGCGAAGGCCGGTATCCGGTACAGGCCACGTTTCGCCTCACGGCGGAAGACTCGGGGACCCCAGAGTCGCCAATCTTGTACCGGGCGGCACCGGGGGAAAGACCAATTTTTTCTGGTGGGATTAGGCTCAACAAATTCCGCCCCGTGACAGACCGAGCGGTCCTGGACCGTCTTCCCGAAAAATCCCGCGGACACGTGCACCAAGTGGACCTTCGAGAGTTCGGTATGGAGAAGGTTCGGCCCCTTGTGCTCGGGGGCTTTGCCAGTGGTCGCGGGTTTCGCACCTATCCGGTGAATGAACTTTACTGGAACAAAAAGCCTCTCCAGTTAGCACGCTGGCCTAACGAGGGATTTGCACGCATCTCAAAAGTCAGCGACCAGAATCCCATCGACAGCTGGGCGGGCCGGGGAAGTGCCTCCGGGCCCATTTTCTTCCCTGACCCCCGACTCAGTCGTTGGGCCAATGAGCCACAGCTGCTTCTGTACGGGTACTGGTTTTGGGGTTGGGCTGATAGTTATGAGCAAGTGGAGAAGATTGATCCGAAGTCCGGCGCGATTTACTTACGTAAGCCGTATTCAAGGTACGGTTTTGGAGCCGACCGGCCTTTTTTCGCTTTAAATTTGCTTTGTGAGCTCGATCAGCCCGGCGAATGGTATATCGATCGCGATAGGGCAATACTGTACATATGGTTACCTGGCGATCCTGATCGAGCGGAAGTGGAGCTTTCTGTGCTCGAAGAGCCGCTTCTTGTGCTTGAAGGGACAGGTCATGTCCGCTTTGAGGGGTTGACCTGGGAGCTAGGTGCCGTTGATGCTATTCATGTTCGCGGCGCGAAGCACTGCGTATTTGCCGGCTGCACCATTCGCTGTTTTGCCGGCGACGGCATCGTCTTTCAAGAAGCGGGTCCCGACGGTGGTTTCGAGGGCACAACCGACTGCCTTGGTTGTGGCGTGCTGTCCTGCGATATCCACACTTTGGGCCGCGGAGGAATTCTGTTACACGGGGGAGACCGTCACACCCTGACTCGAGGCAACAACTTCGTAGAAAATTGCCACATCTATCATTTGTCGCGGATCGATCATACCTACACGCCCGCGGTACTCGTGCGCGGGGTAGGCCAACGTGTCGCCCACAACTTAGTGCACGACATCGGTTCGAGTGCCTTCCGCATCGATGGAAATGATCATCTGGTGGAATTCAATGAGGTCTTTCGTGTGGTCATGGAGTCCGATGACCAAGGCGGAATCGATATGCATGGTGATCCTACCTTCCGTGGCAATATCTTCCGTTACAACTATTGGCATCATCTCGGGGGTTGGGAGCGAGCCTGGGAGACCGATGCCCTTTATCGGGCCGGAATTCGATTGGACGACGGGATTTCAGGGAACCTAATCTACGGCAATATCTTCTATCGGGCCAGTGTGGGGCGGCGAGGCTTCGGGGGTGTTCAAATCCACGGAGGAAAGGATAACATTGTGGACAACAATCTGTTTGTGGATTGCATGGCTGCCATCAGCTTCTCGCCTTGGGCGCCCAAGCATTGGCAAGAGTTTATTTCCGGTCGTCTGGACCGACCGGGAATCGATCGCCAACTATACCTTTCGCGATATCCGGAGCTGGCTCGCCTGGAAGAAAACCCTAACGCCAACTGGATTTATCGAAATGCCGCCGTTGATTGCGAGAGCTTTTTCCTCCGCGATAGCCGGGCAAATTTCGTAGGTCCGAATTGGGTTGGCACCAAGGAAGCAGCACTAGTGGTGGAGGCACCAGGTAACTTTCGGGTTCGAGAGGATGCTACTATTTGGCGGGAGCTCGGCTTCCGACCGATAGGACTTGAGTCGATCGGCCTATATCAAGACCGGTACCGTCAGGAATTGCCTTTAGAGGTCATTCGATCGGGTCGGGCCGGCCGCTAGGCTTGAGAGCTCGCCGCATTCCCCATGATAAACGGGAGCTTTTTCGTCGGGTGCTCAGCGGAAGAATTTTCTGCGGAAAGCCACAGCGATGTCATCGCGGGAATAAGCTTGTTCCAGCGTCAAATGCCGGTGGCGACTTGACCGCCTTCAGCTCACGAAGGCGGGACGCGACCATATCTCGGTCGGGGAATTCCGGGTAGCGCTCGAGAAGCTCGCGATAAAGTTGAACCGCTTGGTCGATTGCTCCCAAACGTTCGAGATTTCGCCCTGCTGAGGCCAATCCCCGGGCTGCCAAATCTCGATGACTGGCGTAAAGAATCGGTATGCGAAGCCACCACAGGGCTGCCCGATTGAAGTCCTGCTTCGATTCCCAGGCTTGTGCTACCACCACCGTCGGACCAGGCCGCCAAGGCCACGGCAATCTGTTGACAGCTTCCTCCCACTGACGAACTTCGTCCGCACTGGCTTCTGTAAGAGTGGTCCGTATAAGCTGAAACCACGCGAGTGTTCGTAGCGGTTCCCCGGGCACAGTGGTAAGTCTTTTCAAAACACTGGCGGCTCGCAGGCGCCCGCTTCCTTGGAGCAGGTAACTTGCTGCAATTAATTGGGTTGAAGGTTCTGAGGAGGACAACCACTCCACACATTGAGCCTCAAAGCGAGCGTCGTGCGGTACGGCAAACCACGCGATCGGGGCAGCCGCTTGAAACTCGGCCGGCCAATCAGGCTGTGCTGCTGCCACAAACTCCTCGCAGGCTTCAGCGGCGCGTCCCAGAAAACGCAGGCACCACACCACCTGTATCGTCAGTTGACTCTTGACCCACTCGCGTGATTCCTTTCGTCGCGCTTCTCTGTACAGGGAAAGAGCTTGGGAGAATTGCCCTGACGCAAAGAGGTTGTCGGCCTGTTGATGCTCCGGGAGGAGCGACGTTTCCACTCGGAAGATAGGTCGCCCTGAGTACTCCTCGATTTGACCGTCGTTCTTACGAATAACCACACCGTGCGATGTTAGTTTTTGTACCTCACCGCGCAGGCGAACCGAGCCGGCAGAATCTTTCCCAACGCCAAGTACTACCACATCTTCCGCGGTGGCCAAGGGAATATCCCCGAACCAAGCCACCACAAACCACAGGGCCAAAATGACCTTAGCGCGGAGCCTGCTAGCTCGCTTCGTTTTTTCCTGCCGTCGAAGATAGTCACTCCACCTTAACAAACCAAGACCCCCACCAAACCGACCCAATGATTGTCCGACTTACAAATGATCCACAAAGGTTCTCTCGCGCAAAGATGTCTACTCCTCTCTGACAATGCTTCTTGAGCCTAGGGAAGCCGGTTAACCGCGGAAAGCTTTTGCGATATTTGACCGCCGCGTGCCTGCGGCAGGAAGCCCCAAAAATTTAAAGCCGAGAGATATCCACGTACACGTGTTGTCCCCCGGTTGCGCGAGCCAATCGTACCAGAAAATTATCAGTTCTCTTTTGTGGCCCATAACCAAATTCAATGGTGTGGATTGTAACACCCCCTGCCCGACGCACGATGGCGGCTATCTGGGAGTCGCTCAATTGTGGATCGTCGGCATCGGTTAAGAGAAAGATAACGTCTGGTTGCAAACTCAGCGCAAGTAAAATCGCCTCCATGTGCCTGGTGCCACCAGTGGCCACAACGGACTCCACAAATCGCTGTGCCCGAGCTTTGTTCTCCGCCGTGCCGAAGGCAAGTCGCTGGGGATGTCCCGCGGGATTGAAGATCAGCGGTTCGTGGTTGTAGAAGATAATCTGGAACTGGTGGGTTTCCTGTAACCCATCCAAACTGGCCAGCAGTTCGGCCTTGGCTGCCCGGAATGGCCGCCGCTCGAACCAGTTCATGCTATCCGACCGATCGAACACGTAAACAAACTTATGCCCTTCCCCCGTAATACCAAAAAGTTTGACTTGCGCTTTGCCGCCCGCCACTGTTTTTAGTTGGGGAGTTCCGGTGCGTGGTCCTGGATCAAATACCGAATCTACCTTACCAAATGCCGGTCCCATGCCCACCGTGGGGTCAGGAAGTACTCGGGCCAATGGGGGTTCCGGAAGCAAAGAGAATCCCTCGACCAGCGATTGCATAAGCTCGTTAGTCTGAGTCTCGGCCCGTTCGGCAAGGGATGACTCAAGCACCTCCTCTTCCAAAGACCGAAGCTCGTCCCGTGCCGGCCGAAGGGCAATCCCGACTTCTGTCTCTCGCTCGCCATGGGTTCCCTTCGGCATCGACGGGCGGAAAGACCAGGCAATGAGGATCAGAACACCCAAATGGATCAGAACCGAAAGCCCCCACGGCCCTAATCGGAAGCACGGCCCAGCAACGAGCCGTGACTCCCCACACCCTTTGCGCCGCCATAGGTCGTCATATCTTGAGCCGAAAGTTTCTTTCACCGGACTCGCCCCACCACAATATCTGTCATAAGTTGGATATTGAAACTATCGCCCTTGAAAGGCGAGTGCCACTCACGGGCGCGGATAATCTGTGCCATCCTAAAAGGCTATCTAGCGGTTTAAAGCGAATATACCAAATCGTCACGTACTAGTACCCCTTTTCCTGGGTGCACGATCGGCTCCCAGGCGCGCGACTCGCTGCGCGATCTGGTGCCGCTTTTCCCAAGTGGACGGTCCACTACCCCACCAGATGGGTACAGCGCTCCGTAGTTTGACGTGTCCTATCTGAGCCTACCCATAAAACATCAACATCGGGAAAGGGAAAAAGTGCTCAAACTATGAGGTCGGAGTAGGAAATGAGACTGGTTGTCGGCGCGGCCACATGGCAAAATGTTGCGAACTAAGTTGCGGCGACTTGCGAAAGTTTATTATTACCGTAAATTTATGTTTAGTTCTGATGTAACGCTGCGAGGCTTATCCTGATAGTTCAAACCCCCTACCGCCCTAGCTTATCTCAAGGAGAGCCCAAATCCCAATTTTCGCCAACGTGTGGTGAGTTTTTTTAAGACGTTTTACCTCTACCAATCTTACTGCTGTGCAGTTTCCTACCTAACGACCTTCGCGAATCTGCCACTTCTATTTGAACTAAAAAAGGCAAAGACTAAGTTCATCTTGCCTCTCTAGTTTTTTTGGGAAGCAAATCTTCGCATTGTAAGCGAACTACTGTATAATAGCTATGAAATATAAGTAGGTAACATGATATTGGTTTTTTCTGCAGACCTCTAACTTCTAACTTCTGCACGAACGATTGAAGCGGGAATTGGGTATCCGAATTTTTAGGGCTCTAAAGCCTGATGCGTCGTCGGAATTTTTTGGGGTAAGTGGCAGACGATATTTGCCACAAAAATTTTGCCACAAAAATTGCTTAGGAGAGGTCAGGCGACATGCTCATGCGAATTTCTGCGAAGACGGAATATGCTTGCATCGCGGTTCTCGAGTTGGCGGCTCAGTACGGAACGGGTCAGCCGGTCCGCATCCGTAAAATCGCCGATCGGCACGGCGTTCCACCGCGGTTTCTGGTTCAAATCCTCCTTCAACTTAAGGGTGCCGGTTTGGTGGCCAGTACCAGGGGTGCTTCGGGGGGATACCATTTAGCCCGCCCCCCGGAACAGGTTTCCCTCGGCGAAGTCATGGAAGTCATTGAGGGTGGCGGCGAGCAGGAGACGTGGCGCTCGAATGCATCGCCAGACTCTCCCGCTGTGAAGGTCCTCACCGAAACTTGGGAAGAAATCCGCGCAAAGGAGCGCGAGTGGTCTCGGCAGATTACATTCGCCGATCTTCTCGAACGCGTCCGGACTCAGGACCAACATATGTATTACATTTAATGCCACTCTGAGGTATTGAATTTGAGCCGGTCCTGCCGGTATTAAAACGCTTATGTCCCTTTGGCAGGAATGCTGGTAAATCCGCGCAAACTGGGACTGGTCAGTTTCGCAACATATTTACTCCGGCAATAAGCTTCTTGAAGGACCTCTTGTTGCCCTGCTAAAAGCGGCGGTTTACCAGCCTTTCGAGCACCTGCGCCTATAGGTGTGTTTGCTTTCCTCCAAGCGCCGCGCTTCTTTTTTAATTCCAAATCTGTACCGCTTGGTTCACGAAAGGAACTTTGAGGAGCCTCCAAATTGGGAACGAAAAAAAGTGAGGGGGAATTCAAGCCGCAGCTGATTTAATCCGCACCGAACACATGTTGCTTTTGGGCATTGGCGTCGCGACTAGCCCCCAAAGAGCCAGGATGTTACCGAGCTCGCTATAAATTTGTGCTGTTTTTTGGATCCTTGCTCACGTAAAGACTAGGGGAAGCTAAGCAAACAGATTTTTTTGCTGGGTCGGGGAACATATCTGCTTTTTTTCGCGCAACGTCGCTTGATCGGCTTTTCCGGCGCCGAGTTTCCGCTTGTTCGACTGTTGCCAGCTCACTCATCGCAGAGAGGAACTAGCTAGGTTAAACCGAATCAGCACTTGAATCCTGCTTGTTGTGAAAGAATTTTGTGCGGGATCCACTCCCCCTGGGGACTTGCGCGCGATATTATTCGCCGACTAGTTGGTTTTGTTTGGGAGGGAGCCTTCCCGTGCCCAATGGCACCTTGCGTTTCATTGATTCTCTCGCCGGCCATCACATTGTTGCCCGGGAGTTTCCCTAGAAGTTTGGCCTGAGGTGGTTGGTATATTTCGCTTGAAAATGACCGGAGAGATTTCCACGTCAATTGGGGGAGAGTGCAGAGGAATGGAACTTTCGAAATCTTTGGTGCAGTCTGAAGTACAAGTTCCGGTGGACGATCGTTCGATCACCGGTCTTATTCCACCGCACGGTGGCCTAGCCCAGCCTGTCGATCGCATGATCCCCGAGGAAGCTTTGGAGGAGCTTCGTGCCGAGGCGGAAGGGCTCAAGCGCGTGCCGGTCTCCGATGCTGATTTGTCAACGGTTTACCGGTTCGGCGATGGCGTCCTAAGCCCCCTAGAGGGGCCAATGGATCGTGCCACTTATGAGCGGGTGCTAGAAGAGAGTGTTATCGAACGGGAAGGCAAACTTTATGCATGGACAATTCCGATTGCCTTTCCAATTACGGCCGAGCTGGCTCGAACTTTGGCCCACACCTCACGATGCGCTCTGGTGGACTCGGAAGGAAAGGTTGTCGCTGTCCTCGATATCCGCGATGTGTTCCCTTGGGATAAGCGCCGGTACCTTCGGTTCGTTTATTTAACCGATCGTATTGATCACCCGGGTGGAGACATGGTGCTTCAAGGCTATGCCGGCAAGAATTATTTGGTAGGGGGACGGATCAGTGTGTTTCCGCCTCGGAAACATCCAGAGTTCTCCAAGTACATCCTTTCCCCGCGCGAGGTCCGCCGGCTCTTGGCCGACAAAGGCTGGGACCGCGTGGTGGCATTTCAGACGCGAAATCCCCTCCACCGGGCTCATGAGTATGCACTTGTGTACGGGTTGGAAACGCTCCTTCGGGCAGGTTTTAACGCTGGGGCCTGTCTGAATCCCTTGGTGGGGGAAACCAAAGAGGACGATGTACCGGCGGCAGTGCGAATGCGGACCTACGAAGCCTTGCTAACCGAACGGGCTCTAGGCGATGGGGATGCCGATCCGGAATTGTGGGAGCGATTAGGGCAAGCTGTGCCGGATCGGGTGATTTTGGTCGGCCTTGACATTAAGATGTTTTATGCTGGCCCCAAGGAAGCCGTTATGCATGCTATCTATCGGCAAAACCTGGGGTTTACGGACATCATCATTGGCCGAAAGCATGCCGATGCCCCCTACCACGATGGCACACCCATTTGGGGTGATTTTGATGCGCAGGAAATTTTTAAACACCTTCGAGGCGAGCTCTTGATTCGGCCGTTATTCGTGGGCTACGCTGCTTACTATCCCTCGATAGGACGGGTGGACCTTGTGGAGAAACATCCTGGAGAGCAGCCACTTGCCATCTCCGGCAAAGAAATCCGCAAAGCTCTCCAGGAAGGACGACCGGTCGACCCGCGGATAATGCGGCCAAGTACGGCGCGGATCCTTGCCGAGGCCATGAGACGGCTCGCAACCGATCGGTGAGTACCCTGGCAAGTTCGTTTTCCAGACCCGGAGGACCAACGCCTCCGTCAACCCTTCCGCCCGAAAGGAGGCCAGCCAATGAAACAACCCGTCGGTTGTCTGTGGGAGCGGCGCGAGTTTCTCCGCAGTTCAGCGATTCTTCCTCTAGCCGGAGCTTTTGCGGGTGTGGGAGGGTATTTGCCCGCTGCCACCACGATCACATGGCCATTTCATGGGGCGGTACTCAACTGGCGACATGGCCAGCGCGTTAACGGAGGCCTGCAAATCACCGTCAGCGGCATAGCTCCATTAGAGTACCTAGTTACCGTCAACGGTCGGCCAGCTCAACGAGCAGGCGAGAGGTTTTCGGCACCTGTCCTGTTGCAAGAGCGGGTGACGGAAATTGTAGCTTATTCCCAGGGAATTGCCGGCCGGCAGGAGCACCGCATTCGCGTAGTTTGGGACCGGCATTCCTTCCCGCGATATCGATTCGCCATTGACGACAACGCCTTTTTCCTTCGCGATATCGCGCGAAATAACTACTCCTCGTTATTTGATTGTTTTTATTTGGCTCGTTTGCGAGAGCTGCACTCAAAATACGGTACTAAATTTGTGCTCAACATTTACTACACGACGGGGGACGATTTTGACCTCAGCCAATTTCCCGATCGGTATCGTTCGGAGTGGGCCGACAATGCCGACTGGCTTCGGTTAGCTTTTCATGCCTATGCCGACCAACCACCCCGACCCTATCAACATGCCTCGCCACAACAACTTGCTTCCGACTTCGACCGGGTTGCCGAGCAAGTCCTCCGATTTGCGGGTGAACAATCCTGGACACCCACAACCATCATCCACTGGGGGATGGTTTTGCCCCAGGCTCTCCCGGTCCTGCGGCAACGAGGTGTCCGCGTGCTCAGTGGCTATTTCCGAAAATCCGGCGGGGTTTGGGACGTCAATTACCATCTGGATCCTGTTCGATCGGAATACCTCTCCCGGCATGATGCCCTGATGGACTTTGATGTCGACATTGTCTTTTCCAAAATCGATGTTGTGTGCAACTCCTTGTCACCGGAGAAAATTCTTGAAACGTTGATGCCCCTGGTCGACGATCCTAATACTGCGGAGATCATGGACCTGATGACCCACGAACAGTATTTTTGGCCTTTTTATCGTCATTATCTCCCGGACCATTGGGATCGAGTGGAAGCGGCCATCCGTTTTGTAAGCGAAAGGGGATACAAGCCGGTCTTTCTTCACGAAGGCTTTCTTGGAGCCCCAGAGTAACTCTGGGAGTTTATGGTTCGCTTGTGGACTTCCTCAGCCAGTCCGAGAATACTCCTCAGAGCGATTTCCAACAGATCGCGGTGTTACAAGAATTTGCAAGCTGGAGAAGTATCCCGTCGGGTAATCCCTTGATCCATTCGGCAAGCGTGGGCAAAGTATCGTTGAATGAGCGAGTTGAGCCCCCCAACGCCTTCGAGATTGCGTGCGGGCAAGCCCCTCAAATTACAATCGATACCTCACTGGTCTGAGTTGCCTGGGCGCGGCAGTCAGACGCTGACCGTCCCGGCGGTAGCACCGCTCGGCTACCCAACAAAAACGCCCTGGAGTGACGCCCGACATAACTTATCGGAGCTTTCCAGGGCGGCGAGAAAGTTGGATTTGCCCGTCGCAAAAAACCTACTGATAAGGGGGATCAACCCTCCTCGAGATTGAATGTGAAGGAGTTGTCCCCTGCCTTTACTTCTACCTGGAAGCCGGAAGTACTTGGATCGGCGTATTTAGCCGGAAGCACGTTCCGGGAACCAGGAGGGGTGACGTCCGGAGCAGCTTCCTGGTACTCACCGCCTGCAGCTGCGGTGGATTGTTGTCCCTCGGCGACAAACTTTTCCAATTTCACCCGATACTGACCGGCGGGGGCTGATGCTGTGAACCGACCGGTGGCATCCGTTTTTGCCACCACCGGTTGGCCACCTGCAACCGGCAAGAAAGTGACAACAGCATCCGATACGGGTTCGTTGTTGAGAGTGACGATCCCGGAAACCCCATAGGTGCGTTCGCCGGTTTGGCCACAGCCGGCCACAAAAAGACAGCCGACCATGGTTACCAGAGCTAATTGAAGAACGCTTCGCATCATACTCCACCCTCCCGACAGGTTCCTTAAGAGTCTGTGGTTAGCAATCGGTTTTTTCGAATGCTTCTTTAATGTTTACTTTTGGACCAGCAATCTTGGGGCTTTGCTTGGCTAGAACAAGCTCGAAGGCGGCCTGGACGATTAAACTCCCGAGGGGCTTTTAAGGCGGGGAAACACCCTCGCCACCAGCCTTTGACCCGAGAGCGCCCCATACACCGTAGGCCGATGGTCCCGTGGGCCCCTGCTGTGCGCTTAGGTTGCCGCAGTCAATGGTGTTGCTAATAAACCGCACAGAACCGTCGGCAAAACACACATTCACCCCACCGGGATGGCGGCTTGCCGGAGGAATCACCAAATGATGCGAGTCGCCATACTGACCTCCATCCGCGCACGCAGGGTCGTTAGGCGGCAACACAGTGTTAAACGACACATACATCGGCTGCCCATCTGTCCAGCGGGTGCCAAATCGCGCTTGAACCTGCGACCCGGCAATAAAGTACTTCCCGTCCGTTACGGTTCTGCACAAAGCAGGATTCTGAATAATCCCGGCGACGCGCTGATGGACGGCCAGCACATGTTCCACAGTTCTTGCCCCCACCGTAATGGGGTCCATGGCCCTGTACGGGGTGTTTTGTTGGCAAAGCCGCTCGCTGAAAGCCACGGTGTTGCTCAGACCATCGGTCACATCCTGCATTCCGACAGTTGGCCTGATGTGACGGGCGGGGAAAATGCCGCGAACATGGTACCCGGAAACGCCAGAAAATTGGCCCATCATCAGTCCCTCCACCTGGTCCCCGGCACTGAAAGCATAGCTGTGGTATGGCCCAGGCCCAGGATATCCGTTGTCCGAAGGGCAGCGAAGCACGGCAGGAGCAAAGTCCCAGGGCGCCCAACTGACCCAAGGGGCTGGCCCCTCTGGGGGAATACCCGCCGCCGGATCCCCAGCTCGTATCCGCTCCCACATCGGGTTCTGCTCGATATACGGCAGAAGGGACACAAATCCCGCACGACGTCCAGAATTGCCGTTCGGGGCCCCCGGGGTGGTTCCCCCAGAGCGATGCACAAATTGCTTCCAAACATCGTGATAATTGTGCAAGGCTAAGCCCAATTGTTTAAGGTTGTTGGTGCACTGGGCTCTACGAGCTGCTTCGCGCGCGGCCTGGACGGCCGGAAGCAGCAGCGCAATCAAAATGCCAATAATCGCGATGACCACTAACAACTCGACAAGTGTGAAACCCAGTCGCAGCTTCGGACGAAGTTTGTGCCGCATGGCCCAACTCCTATTAGTTAGAAACCCCCACGACCGAACTTGCTCGGAATCCTCACAAAAAAGACCTGGACTCCGCTTGTCATAATAAGCCCCGCCACCCCACACTGACTTATGCCGATTTCCCCCGAAACCCACATTTTTTAGTCCGAGAATGAAAGTGTGTCAAGTGTTCGAACGGAGTTTTTAAGAAACAAGTTTGGTTTTCTGGGGGCCTCCTACCCCCCGAAAAACTTATGGAACTTCAAGTGGCATTTAACTGAAGGACGATAAGGCGATACCCGGCTGATGGCCGGCACTATCAAATGACGGCGCCCGTAAAGCTTACGTCGCAAGAACTTCCGCCGAATCTTCCCCCTGGCAAGTTGCATTTATCTAAGCCACCGCTGGCGGTGCTCGGCTACAAAATCGTCATCAACAAGATGTGGATAGGCTGACACCACGCGGTCCAGTTCTTCCGCCTGGCCGGGGCTGAGTCTTTCCGCCGGATCCAGACAGAGGTTGCTCCGGAGTAACCCTTGACGGCGAAGGACCTCTTGGACACCGGCTATACAGCCGCGGAAATTATGTGCCACATCGAATAGGGCGGCATTCATGTCGGTCACTTGTGCCGCAAGCGTTAACATGTCCCCCGGTACAGGCTTGCCGCTGGAAACGATCGCATGGCAGTCCCGAAGGATGTCCACTGCTTTTTTCGTCCACACGGCCCAGTGACCCAGAAGCCCACCCACAATTCGGCGTTCTACGGTGGCGCCATTCCGTGGGAACCGGTAAACGGTAAGAAGGTCGATCACAATATTGTCATCGTTACCGGTATAAAGTGCCACATCATCTCGACCGGCATCGGCCATGGCCCGGACCACATCTAAGGTTTGGTAACGATTGAAGGGTGCAATCTTGATGGCCACGAGGTTCTCCACCTCGGCCAGCTGCCGCCAGAAGGCATAGGGCAGAACCAGGCCACCAACTGCCGGCTGGAGATAAAAGCCAAATAGCGGGATCACCGCGGCAACTTCGCGGCAGTGGTTCACAAGCTCGGAGAGGGTGGCATCGCGCATCGCTGCTAGGCTGAGAAGTCCCGCGTGAAATCCCAGCTGCCGAGCTAGCGTCGCCTCCGCCAAAGCTTGCTCTGTCCTACCGCATATACCGGCTATTCGGATAAGTGGCTGGAAACGGGTAAGGTCCAGCTGGTCGAACACCTCCCGGGCCAATTCCAACAATGGTCGAAAAAGCCCGATCTTAGGATCGCGAATTGCAAATTGGGTCGTGTGGACGCCTACAGCAATTCCGCCAGCACCAGCGTCCGAATAATAACGCCACAGGGCTTGTTGCGAGGGCTCGTCAAAGCGGCGATTTTCATCCAGTGCCAGAGGACTTGCCGGGATTACCACCCCGCCGTTGAGAATCTCTCCGATGTGAGGATCCATCAAAGAATGCCTCCAAAAACGCAAGCGACGGTCCGCCCTGTCGGCCGAGCAGCCAAAAGGCCTTCGACGCTCTAGCTAGAAAGAGGCTGCTAATCAAGGGTAATGCCAAAGATTTTTGCCAAGTCGGAACGATACCGCGAAAGATCGAGGGGTTGGCCTTCTCGCAGCCGGGTCAGCCCGCTGGCGGCGATTGTCTCCATGAATGGTTGGAAACGGCGAAGCGCCGCTTCACGAAAGGGAGATTCCCACCGGCCCGCCTGCACCGCCAGTCGCGACCGCTCCACAATTGCATAGTCCACACTCATGCGACTGATTCTCACCCTGCGGTTGATCTCGGGGAGCTCCGCCGTAAGCTTCTCCGCTTCTTCCCACAGTTTGTCTGCTGCCAAGAGAAGCTCGTCGGTTAGGTGCGGACTATTTGGCCCTGCCCAAATGGACACGTGTATATTTTCGCTTTCCACCCGGTCGTGCAATAGGTCAAGATAAGCCCGAATTGGTTCAGCAGCCGGGCCATAATAACCTTCCAGGAACTCCCGGAGCGCGACTTCCTCATCATAATCTGGATTCCACAGAAACTTCGCCGTTAGGTAACCTCCCAGAGCGGCAAGCTCGCTATGGGGGGTATCATAAGTGTCCTGTTCAAAGATTCCTCGCACCTGATGTTCCACGAAGAAGCGAATGTTAGCTCGGCGAACTCTTTGGTTGGGAAACGGGAGAAGATAATGGGCGAAATCGGTGACATAATCCCACACCCACAACCTGGGAGCGATGTTGGTCCAACCCTTAATGTCTTCGCGGAAGGCCCGATTGGCGGGACTATCGCAGGTGGCCAGCGGGTGGGAAAAACAACATTCGATCGAACAAAGCCGAATTATAACGTTTTTCCGCGGCCGGAGAGTCTTCGGAGGTTTCCGCGTCCACTGGTAGGCTAGCGTTTCGATAGCTTTATCCGGAAAGTGTTTTTCCACTTCTTCGGCCACCCGGTTGACAAGATATAACACGGGGCCCATTTGGGAACCCTCTTGCCGGGCCAAGGCCTGACAGTTCTCGCACTCGCAGTAGTTATACCAATCATTCTGAGAAACCGACCACACATAGGCCTCGGGATCGGCAGCGATGGCCTTGAGGATCTGTTCGGTACAAATCCGGATGACTTCCTCGTTGGTACAGCAAAGTTGCGAGCGCTCTTTCAACCGTTTTCCTTTCACCAGCGAGAAGTATTCCGGATGAGTATCAAAATACTTCTCCGGCGGGACAAGAAGCTCGAAAGTGTGTACGAAATAACCTCGCCCGAAGCGGATTTTGCCCCCGTGTTTTTCCTCGAGTCTAGCGGCGCTAGAGTTAACGCGATTTCGGGCCGCCCAGTCGCCGTCAAAGCAGTCGTAGGTGAAAACCTCGCGATATTCCAACTTGGGGATCGTCTCCTCTTCGAGCGGGGGAATAACAAGTCGGGGGTAGGTGGGAATTCGACTTACCCCAGGAGCAAACCACCTGCATCCAAGATGGTCCTCTAAAAGGCCGTAAGTTCCGTATAAATTTCCCCGAAGTGCCCCTCCAGCAATGATGAGCTTTTTGCCCACCGTGCGAAGGATGTAGCCCTCCGACCCCAGCCGGGACCAATCAATAGAAAGGCCAAGCTCCCGAAGCCGGCGACTGTCGCCCAAGAGGATTTCTTCATCTTGCGGCGGAACTTCGTCCGTCACGATCGGGAGCCGGGCCCCGCTCATCTCGGCAAGAAAATGCTGAAGCTCCTCGGCCGCATATTTTGTTGACGGCGAAGCCTCGCTGGAAATTACGATAACGTACTTGGAAACTCCTCCCTCGGCTACAACAAGCTCATTGGCCAAGGCCCACTCCCAAGGGATCATACTTACCAAAAAAGCTAGCGATGTAACAAACTTAAAGAGTGACATTGGCCCGCAAAAGCCCCCCCTTAAACTTCGCCCAAAAGACGATTTCCCAAGGGAGGCCACACCGTCCGAAAGTTCGGGATAGAAGACAGGTCTGAAGCGCAGCGGTCGGTCCATTGCCATTCCCCAATCTGCGGTTTCATCCCACGTGAGTGATGGTGTTTTGTACTTGTTTTATCCGCTTGTTTTAAGGCGGGCTCATGAAACCCGCCAAAGCCTTGGGGCACTTTGAGCTTCCTATTAGGAATTTTGATTTTAACCGCTCGATGCTTCAGAAGCCAATCCCTGCCGCCCAGCAGCTTTATACGTTTAACGAAACGGGAATTATGGACGAAAAATGCAGGGGGTGTCACAACTAATCCGCCGCGCGGGGGAAATTTTGCAGGCAAAGTTAAGCCCCAACCGAGGCCCCAAGGTTTCCGAATGATTGCCAGAGCTTGCTCAATAATTTGAGAGGCCTCTTGCCGAAACCGCAAAGAAAAAGCCAGTAACGAAGTTAATGGGACTGGCTTCGCAAACCCGAAGGTGGTCCTTCTCCCGATCTGCAACTTTATCGTCCCTTAACGTTGAAGTCGATAGCTTAAGGGGAACCCGCGCGCTTGACACCCGGCGAGCGGCCTCAAGCCAACACGTGCCCTCAAGCCGCGGCCTGAGAGGCTGACGCCTAGCGCTCTAGGCTGATCCAAGCGAAATCCCCAAAAGGCATCCGTATTTCCCGAGAGCCGGAAGGGGTGTTGGCACGGACGGGGGCCTCAGCTGTGCCATCGCTCGATGCCACGTCAAGTTCCTCGGATGCCTCGCGGGGAAAAGCCTTGGGAATGAAGTTACCTTTCCGCCGTCGGGCTGCACAACCGGCAAGTCTTAGCAGTGTATCAGGTTGGGGAAGACCCTTAGAGTATTGGAAGTGGTGCAGGGGGAGGTACCTTGTCAGCCAGCTTCGCGAGGTCGTAAACGTGGGTCAAGTGCGTCACGAAGACCGTCGCCCAGAAAGTTAAGTGCCAGCAGCGTGGCCGCCAGCGCCACACTGGGGAAGGCCACTAGCCACCAGTAGATCTTGATTGGGGTGATTACCTGGAGGCCCTCATTGGCGAGCACTCCCCAGGAGACATCGGGAGGTTCCACGCCCAAGCCCAGAAAAGAAAGAAACGCTTCGAAGAGCATCACTCGGGGGATGGTGAGCGTCAAGTACACGATAATCACACCCCAGAGATTCGGGAGGATATGCCGGAACATTACTCGAACATGCGATCCTCCGAGGGCGCGGGCGGCTTCGACAAAAGGTTCGTTTTTCAAGGAAAGAACTTGGCCGCGAATCACTCGGGCCATCGTAAGCCAGTACACAGCCCCCACCACAAAGTAGAAGATAACGATTCGATTGGCTCGTACCCATCGTTCGTAGCGCTCGATGGCGATTTCCCACTGTAAGCGGGGCCGAGTGAGCCGAAGCACGTAGGTCCGGCCTGTTGGTGTCACCAATTTCCACCGCGACCCCGGTTCAACAGCCTGCACCTGCGAATCATGTGGCAGAGCGATGCCCAGCTCTGTGGCTGCCCGGCTTAACACGTGCGGCATTTCTCCCCGATCGAGCTGCTGTGTGATGCCAAGCGACTTCTCCGCGGAGTGCCAATCCTGGCGACCAGCCTCTGCCCCGGATGAGCTTTGCCCCGCAGATTCCGAACGACCCTCCCCAGGTATGGGAAGAACTCCCAGCGGCACCAGCCGGCACGTTTCCGCACTAAGAATTGTCACAAGGAAAATTACGATAAAGATGAAGGGGATGGAGTAGAGTACATCAACAATTCGCATCATGACATCGTCGACCAACCCCCCGACATATCCGGAGATGGCTCCGTAAGTCACCCCGATCACCAGCGACACAAGAGCGGCAATCACTCCCACAGCCAAAGACACGCGGGCCCCCCAAACCACTCGCGACAGCACATCTCGTCCGAGCTTGTCGGTACCGAAGACACTGGGGAGAGACCAATCGCGCCACAACCAGAGGCGAACGTGGAGGAGGGACCGGCTGAGCGGATCAAGTGGCCCAAACCCCTCCCGGATCCGCTCTTCTACCTCTTGGCTCGAAATGGGTTCTTTGCCCTCCGCCGTTAACCAACGAGGAGCTGGGACCCTCCAGCTGGGAGGGGCAAATTGGCGGGTCGTGTCGATCCGACGTGGTGGCTGTAACGGAAGGGCTGGCGCCAACACCGCAACCGCTGTTAACAGCACAAGATAACCAAGGGCGACCATTGCCGGTGTATTCGCCCGAAGCTTCCGCCAGACTCGCCACCCAGGCGCCTCGCATGAAAAATTCAGGCGACCGAGTGATTCCGCCGGCCCAGGTTGGGTGTGCCCAGCAACTCCAGAACTCATGAAAACTCGACCGTCTTTTCGCGTGCGACACATGGTAACTTTTGGCGGGAAACCGGCCCGAACCGCTAACACTTGTGCTCGATGAGGCCGGATTCACGTCCTGAATATGGGACTACTTAAAGTTCTAAAAAGTTATGACGCCAAAAGCTACCACCCCGTCCAGACAAGATAGCAAATTTGCGGGGAAATTCGGCCGGCCGAGCCGTTTAAAGGGTTTTGAGCCATCGGCCGATCAGCATGCTGCGGAGGAAGCTCTTCACAAAGGATCCTTCCCACCGGGCGGCTTTCGCAGGAAGATTTCTCGCCACATAGGATGCGGCCAACCACAATCTCCGAAGCAGTGATGGGCACGTTAGCAATTATTAAAGTCTGGAAAAACCAAAGGCGGGCAAGCTGAAGCTAATCCGTCATCGTGGACGAGTCATCGAACATTAGCGCCAAACGAAGCGCCGGCATCCAATAGCCACTAATACATCCCCTCGCACCTGGAACCGACCATGCCGAAAGCCGTTCTTGCCCTAACTCCCTCCGCTTCAAAAGCGCATAGACGACCTAGGCACCTCGAGCTCAATAGCGGAGGGCGAAACATCAAGTATGAAAAAATGCAGGGCATAAGCCCGAATTTGCGCAACCGCCAACTATTTCCTGCCGGCAAAAACCGAGAAGGTTTTCTCTCGCCACCGAGAGCCCGCTTCGATCGAAACCTCTAGTGGACGACCGTGATTAGGGAGGCGAATTTTGTCGAGTTTGCCTTATCGTCAGGGGGAAGGGCGCACCGCATTGCGGGCGCATACCTTCAAAGCCGAGGATCTCCCGCAAAGCTCTTGGGGGTCACTCAAAATGAACAAATATAAAAAAGAAGATTTTTGCCGCTCAATACCCCGGCAACAAGCTTAAGGCTGATCGGGAGGCGGTAACATCTCGGACAAAGTAGCGGGATCCGTGGACGACTCCGGCGCCGGTTTTTGCACCCGCGAATCGCCTCCACACCCGCACCACATCAAGGTGTTAAGACCAATCACACCCACTAATAAAACCAGGCGTAAAAGTTTCATTTTTCCCCTCCCAGGGAGCGAATTGTATTTACCTAAGCCAATCAGGATACTCTTAACCGCAGCCGGAGAATGCCCGAACTCTCCAAAACAATTAATAATTTGGCGAGCCCCGGCATTCCAATCAAACCATCACTTGGCCTCGTCTGTGGAGATTGGCGAGGCCAGCCAACTTAAGCTTTGTCCCTGTCTCCCCAACATACCGCAAGGTGGGGGATTTTGCACCCTTACCGCGCTATCTGTCGGAACTCAGTCTGTCGGCTGTAATTGGCTTCTCCCGACATGTCTGGTGCGCTAGCTCCAGCCAACTACTCAGACACCGCTGAAGGCTGTGTCCTGTATGTTAATTACGGCACTTGCACGGTATGCGCATCGGCAATGCCGTTCATCTTGATCCACACATCGTATTCGATAGTGTGGGCGATAAATCGCACAGACCCGTCCGCAAGGCAGACATTAACACCGCCCGGGTGGAGGCTGCTTGCGCCGGGCCACTCCGCATTAGGACCCCACGCCGCGAGGAATGTCGGGGAAAACACGTGCGGGGAACCCGCTGGGAACCACCGGGGTGCCGTGGATGGCCCAGAGCCGTCCGGATTGCGAAATAGACCGGTTTCACAGCACGTGCCGTTTACACCTGTGAACACAAAGGCTGCCCGGACGACACGCTCCCCTGTATCAAGCCGCGGGACACCAGTGCCGCATGTCCGAATTCGCCCATTTTTATAACCAGTGCTGTTTACTTCGGCCAGCGCTACGGTGTTGGAGGTGCCGTCCAAAATATCGGCCACCGTTCGGGTTTGCAAAATGGTGAAGATCCCACTAAAGTCGGTTGCAAAATTGAGGTGCACCTCCGGGAATTGACCCGGGGCAATTACGGCCGTGGGCCACCAGTGGTATCCTTCGCTAGCCGCATAGTTTGTGTACGCCATGTTCCGAGTTTTTCCCAAATCCAGCCGCGGATTGCTCGGACAAAGTAGCACATTGACTTGCTGGCTCATAGCCAACTCTGTGGAGCCCACCAAGGGGGTATTGTAAATGCGGTTCCGTTTGTCGATCCGCTCATAAAGGGGGCCCTGCTCGATGTAAGGCAGAGTCATCACCAGCCATGTGTGATGATAGGGAACGGCCGAAGGGGTGCTGGGATAAGGCGGGATTCTCAAATCGCCCGCCAAAATACCGCTTGGCGGAAATGCCTTGTTAACGTCGTGGTAGTTGTGGAGTGCAAGCCCTAGCTGTTTTAGGTTGTTTACGCATTGACTTCTCCGTGCTGCTTCCCGTGCCGCTTGAACGGCAGGCAAAAGCAAAGCGATCAGGATCCCAATAATAGCGATGACCACTAAAAGCTCTACCAAGGTAAAACCTCGAGCCTTGCACCAGCGTACGTATCGCATAATTAGACCTCCTCACTTGGAAAAGACAGAAACAGAAACTCCGGGGCCAAATTACAAAAACCCCAACTCTACACGAACGTCCGCCAGCTTTGCGAAAAACGTGCCTCTTGATCCCCGTTGAATAGATCGATTAGCACCAGGGCACAGACCCACGGAGTGCGCCTTTGCCCATCGCGGATTAAGATACTGCATTGAGAGAAAATTGTCAATAATTTGGATTAGGCTTCGGCTGAAGCAACTGGAGGCTCCCAACGCGCCGCTCGGTGGTGGCAGCTCTGCAGTCCTCAGGACTATTTGGAACCCCACTTAAGTGGCGATCTTCGGGCAAACTTTTCGACATTGCCGGCCAGCAGCTCGAAGAAAAATTGGTTACCCTCTTTGGTTTGGCATGACATCACTCCCCTTTGAGGTCGAGTTGCTCGTTCCGAGAGAGGTCAAATGGCTCGATCCAAAAGAGGGGATTTGCGGGAGAGAAAATTGTGGACGGCGCGACCCTCGTTGTGTTACGGGTTGTTACCTGGCCCCGAACTCTCCGAATACAGAGACCCTTTTGGCAAATTAGTCTCGCGGCGATGCATCAAAGTCCCACTTCTTCTGTAGGCTAGCACCTCACAAGTGTATCCTCGGGGACAGGTGCCTCCCGAATGTGAAGCTGCCGATCCCTTCCCTGAGGCAAAAGTACTGGGGAGGACTTGCGCCGTCCCACGTTTCTGAGCGAACCGCCAGCAGCATCCCCGCACACTCATGGTTGGAGCTTAAGAGCGCGACGGCTACGAGTGGCGCTGGTTGCATACCCAGGGTGCGAAGGGTTCGGAGAGGAGCGCTTACTGCTAGCACCCTTCCTACCTTGAGGCGGCAAGTTGCTCCACGAGCCCTTTTGCCACATGGAATCCCAATCCGGCACGTGAGGGAGAGGGGACGGCGCATTTGTTACCGGGTAGTCTTGCAGCGGGGAAGGGCTTCTAAAAGCGTTCGCACGAAGCGGGAGGTGTCCTCAAGGACCTCTTCCCGAGGTTTTCGCTCTACCTCGGCAATTCGTCGGACGATCGCGGAGCCGACTATGACCCCATCGCTAATTTCTGCAAGGCTTGCGACCTGATCCGGCTGGTTAATTCCAAATCCGAGGCAAATCGGGACCTCGGTGCGACTGCGAAGCCACTGCACCTTGTGCACAACTTCCGCGGGTAAATGGTCTCTTTCGCCTGTCACGCCCGTAACCGTTACGTAATAGATAAAACCGGAAGCCTGAGCTGCAATTCGCAGAGCCCGGTCGGGAGGCGTTGTTGGCGTGACCAGAGGGATTAAGCTAAGGTCAAACCCACGGCAAGTTTCGGCCAGCGGGCCGGACTCTTCCACAGGCAAATCCGGCACGATGAGTCCGGCGATCCCACCCCGGGCGCATTGGCGGACGAATTCCTCGATGCCCCGGCGAAAAACAATGGCGTAACTTGTCATGAGGACCAACGGAAAGCCCACTCGGAGGGATACTTTGCCGGCCAAAGTTAGGATGTCATCCAACTTTATCCCGCGGCTTAATGCCCGCGTGTAGGCTGCTTGAATGACAGGTCCATCGGCAATTGGATCGCTGTAGGGCACACCGAGTTCGCAAATGCTGACACCCAAATCGGAGAATCGGAGAAGGATCGCCTCTGTAAACGCAAGATCGGGATCTCCCGCAGGGATAAAGGCGATAAAGGCTTTGCGTCCACTGTTACGAAGTCGGCGAAAGAGTTCATCAATTCGGGACATCTCGGTCGGTAAAATCCTTTTGGCATACTGCCGCTAACCATGGCTGTCTCGATCAGCCCGATAAATTCACCGGACCCGCGTGGCATGGTACCAAGGACCGCGAG
Organism: uncultured Thermoguttaceae bacterium; assembly: GCA_938084835.1. Taxonomy (GTDB): domain Bacteria; phylum Planctomycetota; class Planctomycetia; order Pirellulales; family Thermoguttaceae; genus DTLM01. The sequence goes on along the minus strand of CALKER010000012.1, from coordinate 35,738 downwards.
CCCTGTAGCCGGAACTCTCTCCGGAAGAGCCGAGCACGCCTTCGTCACGCCTTCATTCGGTTCGCGCGGGGCCGGTACCGCTTCCACCCCCAGCTTTCTTGGAGACCTGAAAAACGCCTGTTGGCCAAGAAGGCACTGCCGAGCTGCAAATCTCGGCTGCCTCACAATGTGTTCCAACTAAACTGACGAACTTCAAGCTTGGGAGCAAACCTCCCGGCTACCCATCACAAGGGTATCCCGCGGATTCGTGCGACTTCAGCGGCGTCCTTGTCTCCGCGGCCGGAAAGGCAGACCACGATGACCTTCTCGGGAGACAATCGACGGGCGAGCTTGATGGCCTCGGCCAAGGCATGGGCACTTTCGAGGGCGGGAAGGATCCCTTCCAGCCGGGCCAATAAATCATAGGCCTCAAGCGCCTCCTCATCGGTAGCCACTGTGTAACGAACCCTGCCCACTTCCTTCCATAAAGCGTGTTCTGGCCCGACACCCGGATAGTCGAGGCCGGCGGAAATCGAATGGACCGGAAGCGTTTGACCGTCCTCGTCCTGAAGCACATAGCTAAAAGACCCGTGGAGTACTCCCGGCTGACCGTATTGAAGGGTGGCGGCATGGTCGCCGACAGCAGGCGCTCGGCCGCCGGCCTCCACACCCACCAGCTCTACCTGACGATCTTCGATAAAGGGATAAAACATCCCGGCCGAATTGCTTCCACCTCCCACGCAGGCTACAACCACATCAGGCAGCCGACCAAGGCGATCCAGGCACTGAGCCCGGGTCTCGCGACCAATCACCGATTGAAAGTCGCGGACAATCCGCGGGAAAGGATGCGGACCGACGACCGAGCCAAGGCAGTAATGAGTGGTTTCAACCGTGGTCATCCAATCACGGAGGGCTTCGTTGATAGCATCCCGAAGAGTTTTTGAACCGGTGGTCACCGGGCGGACCTCGGCTCCCAAAAGCCTCATGTTGAAGACATTGGGGCGCTGGCGCCGCATATCTTCCTCGCCCATATAGATGACACACTCCAGGCCAAAGCGGGCGCAGGCCGTCGCTGTGGCCACTCCGTGTTGTCCGGCTCCCGTTTCTGCGATGACCCGCTTCTTGCCCATTCGGACGGCTAAGAGCCCCTGGCCTAAAGTGTTATTGATTTTATGGGCGCCGGTGTGATTGAGGTCCTCCCGCTTTAGATAAATGCGGGCACCTCCACAAAACTCAGTCAGTCGCAAGGCGAAATAAAGGGGGGAAGGTCGGCCCACGTATTCCGCTAAAAGCGCGTCCAGTTGCTGCTGAAAACTGGGGTCTTTTCTAGCTTCTTCATAAGCCTGGGCCAGTTGATCCAACGCGAAAATAAGAGTTTCCGGAACAAACCGTCCGCCAAATGGTCCAAATCGACCGCGTGTGTCCGGGACATCCTTTAAAGACGCTTTCAAGGTGCCTCCTCCGCCTACAAGGTCGGTTGTGCCAGTCGCATCAGCCCATTATAGCCATTCGCACAACCTGGCGCGAGATCCGGGTGCCCCGCCACCACACTTAGTTAATGCTAGATTTAGCTGAAGGACATGGAGGCTCACTGGAATTACGGAATTTTTGGGGCGATAACCCGAAAATATTTCCACCGCCGCCGCAACTCACCCATTGGCCCCCGAGTGGCCCCCGCAAAATCGGAGGGCCTCAGGCGGAGGGGCATTTGCCGGAAATGAATTGGCTCCCACGCGTAGTTGTGGACTGGGAAAATGATTCACCTTACTCCGTCGCAGGCCGATGCGGAATTTTACCGCCTTGTGCACGACTTGCTGGAGACCCGAAAAGCCTATACCGGCTCGGAGCGTCGGGCGGAACCGCGGGTGGCCATGTGGACGAAACATCGAATTGCCCCCTTAGAGGGGGCTGGTATTACCGCGGTTAGCGAATTTGAAGAGGTGATTTGCTTGGACATCCATCGAGGTGGGTTTTCGTTCCTTCGTGAGAAACCACCGACTTTCCGCCGCCTTGTGGCAGAATTCGGCACTCCGAGCGAGCCGCTTTACGTGGTAGCCGAGGTGGTGTACTTTCGACCTGTACTTTGTTGGGAGGGTAACTTGGTCGAGCCTCCCGAGATACGGCCTGTTCAGAAACTAACTCCCCCTAGCAACGAAAGTTCCGAAGACACGGCAAATCAGTTCAGCCCTCCGGCCCCGGGCGAAAAGATGTTTCATGTTGGCTGCAAATTCCTTCGTCGGCTCTCACGGGCGGAACTCCAGCCACGAACGCAAATCCAAGCCTAAGAAATTTAGCCGATCAACAGAAACCACTAGTTTAAATTAGCCTTTGGTCTCAACTAGCCTTCACGGGTGGTCATCGGGGTTGCCCGTCACAACGTCTTTCGGCGGCAACAATCGCGCAACGTGGCCGCTGAAAACACTCAGCCATCTCCCGCAGATGTGAATGTCGGCCGGATTAACAACAGAAGGGTCATACTGGTTTTGCCTGAAGCTTGTCTGTCCGTAAAGGCCCCTCATCGGCCGTAATCCCAGAAAAGAACCCGAATTCCTTCGGAAAGTACGGCAATAATAGCGACAAACTACCCCTGGGGCTCGTCGATGCCACATTTTAGCGGGGATCTGTCCAATAGAAACGTAAAACGGACAGGGGGATGGAAAAAATCAGCACAACTCAAAAATGAGCACAAGTCAAGGTGCGGTTTGCGAGACCACGCCTCAGGTATCGAAGCCCCACGGGTTACTTATCGCTGAGTAGGACAACGTCACCGCACTCGCTATGCCGGCTATAAGATAGGCCTTCTAGCCGAAGATGCCTGCTAACATGTCCAAAAGCTGGCTGTTAAACGGAATCGGCCCTGACCAACTCCACATATTGCGGACTAAGTCCACTACCATTATGCCGCCTAAAACCAGAACCAAAAGGGTGAGAGAAAGCATGACCATCGCTAGGGTGCCATAAGGTGCCTCCGGAAGGGCCACCGCGGCCACAGAGGGTATCTCTGGAGCCGCCCCTGGGACCGGCCCCGGTGCCAATCCCATATCCGGGGCCACCGGCGCAGCTACTTCCGCGCCGAGCTCGTCAAACATGGGTCCCAGACCTTCGTCAGGAGCCAGCGTGGGAGCTTCCGCGCTCACTCCCTCCGGCGCCAAAGCGATCACCTGCGAAGCCGACTCCGAATCCTCCAAACCATACTCGTCTTCAGGAGAAGTCAGGCGAAATTCCGTATCCGGCCGAGCCAGCGAGCTGTCGGCACTTTCGGCAACAAGGGTTAACATGTCGTCCTGACCGAGCGGAATCTCGTCTTCGGCAAGCTTTGGTTCCTCCTCGAGCGACAACCCACTGTCGTGAGGGTCCAGAAGCGAAATGCCACTATCGTGACCAATCTTCACATCACTCCCGCCGGCCGAAGATCCTTCGGAAACAAGCAAAAGCTCGTCTTCTCCGAGGCTTTCTGAGGGTGCCGGGCTGGTAATTTCTGCAACCCCCGCATCTGAAAGAGTGAAATCGCCCTCGCCCAGTGGAATAATCTCTTCCTCGTCCGACGCGGACCCAGGCACAGGAGCATGGACCTGGCCCGGCTCAGCATCGACTGGCACGAGGTCTTCTTCGGATTCCGGTTTCAAGGTTAAATCGGTGTCGCCGGGTGCCCTTCCTTTATCCAAACCCAGGATCGCACCGGAGCTGCTTGCATCACCCGGAGCCCGTTCCGGCTCGACAGCTAGTACTTCTTCTTCACCGGAGGGGAGACTTTCGCTTGAGGGAGTAACTTGATCGCGAAGTTGGCGCTGGAGCTGGTGGACATCCTCCACCCGGAATTTCCACGTGGCTCCGTCGCGGAAGCCCCGCAACAAATTCCGCTCGCGAAGCTGGTTGACCTCCGCCGGTGTGATGCCCAGAATCGAGGCGGTAGTCTGAACATCGTAATACTTTTGTTCCTGAGCCATGAGCTACCTCCCGGGTAGATGGCTCGGAAGCCAGCTTCCTGCCGAGCCCTTCCGGCCAAGACTCCCTCCCTCCTTTTCCCAACTTCCTAAAGGAGGGTTTATCTTCTTGGTGGACAAGCGCTACCGAACGAGTTTCCTCCCTCCCACCACCAATTTAATTATAGTTTCTATGTGCCAACTTTAGAAACGAGTGCGATTGCGCTTCTTGCCTGTCGATGGGGGCGGAGTACCAATCGGCTCAAGGCCTACTCCCTGACACCACCGACTGGATTTCCTGCGGAAGCGGCCGCACGCCGTTGAATTCAACAAGCTGGAGGTCCCAATGAATGTTCCGCACACTCTTCAATTCAATTTGTCCGGAATCTAATCGAATGTGATAGACGGCCATAGACCGCCCCACCGGGTCAACAATGGTCACCTGCTGGTGACGGCCCTCCACCACAGCAGCCACTGCAGTCAGCATGGCGCCCGGAGAAACCGTCACTTGGGCGGAGGTACCAGAGCCAAAGTTCATAGAACTTTTTTGAGCAAAAGCCCCGCCAAAAATAATCGCGATGCCAACCCCCGCCACTAGCGCCATCCTTAGCTTTGGCATAATTGCCTCCATGTTTATTAAGTTAACAAACAAAGATAATTACCCAACATACTTCATCTGCTCTCTTTGCATTGTAGTTAGGTTTGGAGATTCCGCAAGACTGATCTTTCCGCCGGAATTATCGTTCCGTTCTGCGAGAGAGGCCACTCGTCCGTCCGTGTGCCCTTTGAGATGCATCATCGCCGCCCCAAGCGTGGGCGGGGGAAAATCGGTCGAGCCAGCACTGTTCGACCAGGCAGGTCGCCACCCAAAGCGTGGGTGGGGGCGGCACCATCGCGGCCGGCCTCAGCTACCTGGGAGGTCGCCACCCAAAGCGTGGGTGGGGGTCCAAAACCGTCCGTGTGCGCTTAGGGATGCATGAATCGCCCGAGGCCAGCCTGCGCCAAAAACCCTCCGGTCATTATCCAAGTTATTCCCCGAAACCGTAGTTAAAGGCAAATCCGAACCGCTGCTTGCGCCTTCAGGGAGCTGCGTCGCGGCTTTGATCCCCCTTACGAGGTGAAACGACAACCTAGGATTCGACGGGGGGCAGGATGTTCATGGGCCCACTTACGAGGGAGATTCCTGCTAGTCGCTAGCGCTCGACCGCCGGCACTAGCGGCGGCCCACTCACGAGGGAAATACCGTTGGGACAACTGCGTAGTAAAGCGGGGACCCCGCCGGTTCACTCCGGAGGGAGGCACCCTTTGACTGAGATAAAAGCCGGCCTTCAGCAGCGCTTTGTGCGGGAATTGGCTAAGCCTGCCAACCTGCTGGGCCTGTATTCGGCTCACGGCGAAGGCCCCGCTGGGATGCCCGGGGGCCTAAGGCCCGAAGGTGCAAGGCCAGAGTGCAAGGTAGTAAGATTGTACAGGAAGCGCAACAAGGGGACCTCCCGCGCGGAGAAAGTTTGGCAGATCAAGGGGGTAAAATGTCCGAAAATCGGCCCCCAGGAAATGGTTGCCCTGATGGATTTGGCGGGATTCGCTGCCCGATGAACCCTGGATTCTAGAGAGCGGGGAATTTCATGCACTTCCCAGAGGGCGCACTCACATCTGGAGGCACGATCCTCAAAGACGCTATGTGTCGGTTCACCGGTGCTAGACCGAGGATTTAATGGGTGGACGGTTTACCGCCCTGAATCCAGATCACCAGTGGAGGTACCAAACCGGAGGTGGATTGATTTGAGAACACTGAATCCGTTTCTTCTCGCTCAGCGTAGCTCCAGGCGAGGCCAAGTCGAAATAGCCGAAGGGGGTTTCTCGAGTTCAGACCGGTGGTGGGAAAAAGCTCTTCGGGTGTTTTTGAGCCGGTGGTTCATCTTTGCGGTATTGGCCCAACCCGCCGGGAATTTTGCCCAGGGAGCACAGATTTGGCTTCGGGACGGGCGGGTTATTGAAGGAAAACTGGGGCTTGTAAACAGTCTAGTCGAAACACCGAAACCACCACGAGCCGACGAAGGGCCGGAACCTCAGCTCATCGTTTTTATTGACGACGGTCTGCGGCGGACCTTTGTTTCCAAGCGGCAAATTGTGGAATTTCGCCATGAGGACAGTGGTGAAATCCTGGAGCGGTTTGTCATTCGCCAGCCAGTGGCCCAAACGGGACAGGTTGTCAAATCGGTTGGCCCCCTTCTATCTGCCGAACCATTCGACAACTATGGTCGGCGGATTGTTTACATGAGCACGGCCCAAGGGCCCACAGGTATTATCCAGTGCATTACGGAAATCACACCGTTATGGGTTCGTGTTCAGGGCCATACCCATGTTTGGGATATGAGGCTTGCGACGGCTGCCATTCCCCAGGAAACGCTGGCAGCAATTTTCGCTTGGCAGATCGATCGAAAGGATTTGGAGGGCCGAAAGCGTGTGGCTCGCTTTTACATCCAGGCGAAGAAATATCGGGAGGCCCTTCAGGAGCTGGAGCAAATTCTCCATGATTTTGCGGACACACCGGGGATTCGCGATCAAATCGAGCCTATCCTTCGTCAGGTCCGGCAACTAAGTGCGCAGCAACTTTTGGAAGAACTTCGGCTGAGGCAGCGGGCGGGGCAGCATCAGGTGGTGCTAACGGCACTAAAAAGTTTCCCCGGCGAAGGGGTGGCCGGCGGTATCCTGGAACAAGTTCGGCAAATGCTGGCCGACTATGAGCGACTTGACCATCAGATCAACACCTTACGGAAGCATATTGACGACGCGTGGCGGCAAATCGGAAATTCGGATTTGCGGGCGCGACTGACCGATGTGCGGGACGAAATGATTCGGGACCTCAGTTATAACACCCTGGAAAGATTGTTGGCTTTTGGTCAGCTTGTGGCGGATCCTGAGTTGACAGCGGAAGAAAAGTTTGCTGTGGCAGCCAGCTCGTGGCTTCAAGGCGGAAAGGAACCAACCACAAAGCTTCCGCTGGCGGCGTCGATGTTCCAAGTGCGCCAGTTAGTTGAGTTGTTTCTTCAAGGAAATGACCCCCTCGAGCGGGAGCGAATTCTTACTCGCTTGCGTCAGGAAGAGGCCTGCACACCGGCTATATTAGCTCGGATCATTGCGGCCCTTAAGCCACCGGTGGCGATTCCGCCCGATGCGGTTATTCCCTGGGAGGAGGTCGCCCCTGCCGGCCGGCATGAGAAGTTGGGGGACACACCGGAAGGGCATGCTTCCAAAGGGCAGATCGCGCACGGAAACCGAGCCCTTGGGACGGGAGCCACCGCTCGGTCCCCAAACGGCGCAACAACAGATGTAGGCTGGGATCAGACCTCGAACAGGCCCGACGATGACGAGCAATCCACCACCGAGAGGGTAGCAGAGCTTACTGAGGAAGGACAGGCGCCGGAGGTAGCGCCTGGCTTCTACCGGTTCACAGTGGTGGGTTTACCCTCGGCTCCCCCGATTACCTACTGGGTACAACTTCCACCTCAATATGATCCTTACCGGCGCTACCCTGCGATTGTGACGCTCCACGGAGCGGCATCCACGCCGCAAATGCAGATCGACTTTTGGGCTGGCCCCTGGATGCCCGGCGGTTGGCGCCGCGGCCAAGCATCGCGGCGAGGCTACATCGTGATTGCACCGGCATGGGCCGCGCCCTACCAAAAGCAGTATGAGTTTTCCGCTCGGGAACACGCGGCAGTGCTGGCCGTTGTTAGGGATGCTTGTCGACGTTTCTCCATCGATACAGATCGCATTTTCCTCACTGGACATTCCATGGGAGGGGATGCGGCGTGGGATATTGCTCTGGCTCACCCAGACCTGTGGGCCGGAGTGATTGCTTTTGTCCCCACAAGCGACAAATACATTCCGCTGTACTGGCAAAACGCACAGTATGTACCTCTGTATTTTGTTTGTGGGGAATTGGACGGCGACCGACTCGTGACTAATGGCCGGGACTTTGACCGGTACCTCCAGCGGGGGTTCAACGCCACCGTGGTGGAATATCTGGGCCGCGGCCATGAGTTTTTCTTTGATGAACTCCACCGGGCTTTTGACTGGATGGAGCGCACACGGCGACAGCCGATGCCACGGAGCTTTGCAGTAGCATCCCTTCGGCCTTGGGATAACTTCTTCTGGTGGTTGGAATTAGAAGGAATGCCACCGGGAGCGATGATTGACCCGGCCGATTGGGGCCGATCGCGCCCCGGACAACCGACCATCACTCGCAGTTCGATCACACCGGGAGGCACCATGTACGTGACCACCGGAGCTCAGAAGGTGACCATTTGGCTTAGCCCGGAAGTGATCGATGTGAGCACGCGCCCCACCATCGTGGTTAACGGTCAACGTGTCCCCTTTAGTGATCTTGGAGCCCTTGGCGGTGACACCTCCGGTTCGCCCCGCGGGGCCAAAGGAGCCGATATTGTTTCCGACATCGACTTTCAGGTGCGCACCCTTCTCGAAGATGTGCGAAGCCGAGCCGATCGTCAACATCCTTTCTGGATTAAGCTTGAAGCCCGCACTGGAAGACGTTGGTAGCCTTCTGATGGGCTTTGCCCCCCGCTGGGCAGGGACTCGGACTCATCACGATCATCTGTTTTTCGGAAGAGTGCCGAAAGCAAGTCTTGGATGCGACAAATCCACCGGCCAACTATCGCGAATGTTTGCCTCCTCCACAAGGCTGTACACACGGTAGCACTACAAGGCCCTTGGCAGCCTAACGAGAGCACCAAGGACGAACTTTGAAGCGACGCAAGGAGGACCACCGTAACGGCGGGAATACCCAAAGAATGGGCGGAAAAATTTTGCCCTTTGTTTCGCGAAACCTGTTTGGGCGAAGTCCCCCGGAAGAAGCCCGCTTTGTCTAGTGCGGATTACACATGGAGGTAGGGGTAGCTTCCAACAGCCGGCAACTCACGCGGGAGGCAAGACCTTCACCCGCCGGCCAGAAATCGTTAAGCGGTTTGCTGCAAGGAGATTGATGGCTTCTGGGAGGAGATCACACTCGAGAGCAAAGACTCGAGCTTCCAAGGATGTCACGGTGTCGTGTTCACGGACTTCCACCGGCTGCTGGAAGATCACCGGCCCGAGGTGAGGATGGTCGTCAACAAAGTGCACTGTGCACCCGGTGATCTTCACCCCGTAAGCCACGACTGCTTCATAAACTTGTAGGCCGAAAAGGTGAAGGTCGGAAAACGCCGGCGTGAGTGCCGGATGGGTGGAAATGACCCGGTACGCGAAAGCTTCCGGAACCTTCAGTCGCCCCACAAAACCGGCGGTGACCAGCAAGTCCACCTGCGCCGCTTGACAAGCGGAGAATACGGCCTCGCTGAAGCGAGCTACCTGCTCCTCCGGGGAGGCTCCGCCGTAATCGCCTACAGTTACAATGCGGATGGGGATCCCGCGTTTTTCGGCCACCTGAAGTCCTGGCGTTCGCGTGCTGGGGGCCAACACCAACACCACCTTGGCATTAAGAGTGCCCGCTTCAGATCGCTGGACTAAATTCTCAAGGGCCCTTCCCCGCCCGGAGATTAAAGCCGCAAGGTGCAGAGGCGTCCTTTCAAAACGCGGGATGGACACAGAAATCCTCCTGTGGTGCTCGCACACTTTCAGAATTCTTACCTATGTGTGTCCGTCAGGATTTTACATCCGGCTTGCCGGAGGAGAAAGACGTTGGGGAATCGCCGACTGCTTAGATACCACTTCTAAGTAGATCTCCAGGGAATCCTCTCCGACTTTTACCACATGTGAGAAGCCCTGAGGCAAGGGCTCCGTCTTTAACTCGATGGCCAGGGTCTCATGACAAAGATAGTCGTGAAAGTCACGGATCGCTCGATGGATCCATGGGCTGTTGCTAACCACACCTAAGCGGATGCGGTCAGTATATTGGCACCCGGCTTGCCGCCGGCAGGTGTTCACTACGTGAGCAAGTTCGCGGGCGACCCCTTCGACAATAAGATTTTCGTCTAAATCGGTGGAGAGGATTACTACGGCGGAGCGGCCCTGTGCTGCCGTCCACCCCGGCTTGGCGTGGAGGCGTACTTGAAGGTCGTCGCGAGATAATTCCACCGGCCCCGAGGGTAGATTGGCTACCACCCCGGAGTTTTCCTCGAGCTGGCGGAGCAGGGCTGCTGCCTCGGCGCAAGCTAGCCACTCCTTGAGTTCCGGCAAGCGCCTTCCCAATCGCGGGCCTAACCGCTTCCAGTCGGGCAGAACCTCGTAACGAATGTACTGCTCTGCTCGATCTACAAATGCCACCTCTTTAACGTTTAATTCCTCGGCAATCAGACCAGCATGTTCTTCTAGCCAGCGGCGCAGCTGTTTATCCACAAGAACCACCTCCACGCGGCGGAGAGGTTGCCGAACCTTCAATTTGGCGGCCATCCGCGCGCTTCGGCCTAAGGAAACAATCTCCCGCACCACGGCCATGTGCGAGGCAAGAACACTATCCAGCCGTTTTTCGTCCGCTTGGGGATAGTCGCACAAGTGGACACTTTCGCGGACCCGATCCCCAAAAGGATGAGCAGCCAAATTCTGCCACATGGCTTCGGCCGTAAACGGAATAAAAGGTGCGACCAGCTTGGTGAGCTCCAGGAGACATTCGTAAAGCGTCCAATAGGCATCGATCTTGTCTTGGGATTGGTCACTGGTCCAGAAGCGGTGCCGGCTGCGCCGCACATACCAATTGGAAAGCGCATCGAGGAACTCGTGAAGGGCCCGGCAGGCGGTAAAGTTATCGTAACGATCCATCGCCTCGGTGACGGCCGAGATGGTGCGGGCAAGTTCGGTGAGCACCCAACGATCAAGCTCATTTCGCTGGGGGTACGGCTGATAACCCTCTCCGCGGGACAGTACCTCGGGGTCCAATTGGTCCACAGCTCCGCTTATCCTTTTTTCCGGTTCGAACCCGTCGATATTGGCATAGATGACAAAGAAACTGTAGACGTTCCACAAGCGGAGGAGAAATTCGGACATCGAGTCCCGAATGGCCTGTTCGCTGTAAACGATCGATGTCCACGGGGGCTGGCAGGCGAAAAAGTACCAGCGGAGGGCATCGGCTCCGTAAGTATTGAAGATTTCTTGCGGTGGTCGATAATTCCGCAGGTGTTTGGACATTTTGCCCACTTTTCGGACGACCCGGCTTCCACAGGCCGCCTTAGCCTCTGCGTCGGTAAGAAACCGCCGTTTGCCGTCCGTACTCTCCCACCATTCGGCAAGCATCAGCCCCAACACCACACAATTGCGGAAAGGATGCGGCCAAGGAATGGACGGCGTTTTCCCCTGGCGTATGGCGTCCAACGGGGGTGATTTTTCCGCATGTTCCCCGAAAAGAAGTGTACTGATGGCCAAGAGGCTGTAGAACCAGCCCCGCGTTTGGTCGATGGCCTCACTGATAAAATCGGCGGGGAATTGTTCCAAAAATTGCTCCACCGATCCTGGAACATGGGGAAAACCCCATTGGGCAAAAGGCATTGCGCCGGAATCGAACCAACAGTCGATCACATCAGGCACTCGTCGCATGCGAGCGCCGGGCACTTTCGGGGAAGCATAAGTAATGGCATCGATGTACGGCTTGTGGACGGCCAAATCATCCGGAAGCTCGGGTCGGGTCCTTTTTGCGCGGGTCCACACCTCTGTGCCTTGCACGTCTGGTTTTGAAAGAAGCTCCGCATAACTGGCTACCGCTTCGGCATAACCGCTGGCTTCACACACCCAGATGGGCAAGGGTGTACCCCACCATCGCTCCCGCGACAAAGCCCAATCCACATTGGTTTCGAGGAAATTACCAAATCGCCCGTCGCGAATTTCTGGCGGCAACCAATTAATCAGTTTGTTATTAGCCAGCATTTGTTCTCGAAATTGCCGCGTGCGGATGAACCAGCTTTTCCGCGGATATTGCAGCAAAGGATCTTCTTCCGCCCGCCAGCAGAAGGGATATTCGTGTACATATTGCTCGGCATGGAACAGGATTCCTTTGGCGCGAAGCGCCCGGATGATGTCCGGATCGGCATCCTTGACCCACCGCCCTTGATAATCGGACACTTCTGGGGTAAAGGTGCCATCGGGAGCCACACCACACAGCAGTGGCGGTTCTTCGCCCTCCACAAAGCGGGCTTGTTCGGCCAGCAGCACCTCGTAGTCTACCTCGCCAAAAGCAGGAGCTTGGTGCACTACCCCGGTTCCCGTGTCAATGGTGACGAAATCGGCCCCTACCACTCGCCAGGCAACGTATTCTTGCCCGCCGTCCTTGAGTTGGCCGATCCGCTGGCCATCCTTCGCCCAATAGTAGTCAAAAGGCGGCCGGTAACGCCGCCCAATGAGCGAAGCTCCAAGAAATGACCGCTCGATGACGAACTTCTTTCCCACTTTGCCAGCTACTTGCTCAGCCAGAGCGGCTGCCACGATCACCCGCCGCGGATCGCCTTCGAGTCGCATCACCACGTACTCAAGGTCGGGCTTTACGGCCACAAATTGATTGCACGGTAGCGTCCACGGCGTGGTGGTCCAGATAAGAAGATCCACGTTTTCTTCGTCCAGAAGTGGCAGCCGTACATAAACACTAGGATCCGCCACCTGACGATAACCTTGACCAACTTCGGCTGAAGAGAGCACCGTACCGCCCTGGGCCCACCACCAGACAATCTTGTATCCCTGATAAAGCAGGCCCCGGTCGAAAAGCATCTTTAACGCCCACCACACGCTTTCCACATATTCGCGGCTGCAGGTGATATACGCTTTGTCGAGATGGATCCAAAACCCCAGCCTTTCTGTCAACTCCTCCCACTCACGTTTATAACGAAAGACACTCTCGAGGCATTTGTGTACGAAGGGTTCCACGCCGTAAGCCTCGATTTCCGCTTTGGAATGCAGACCGAGCTCTTTGGATACCTCCACCTCCACAGGCAACCCATGCGTGTCCCACCCGGCCTTCCTCTCGCAGTAATAGCCGCGCATTGTGCGATACCGCGGGAAAAGATCCTTGATAGCCCGGGTAAGACAATGACCTGGGTGGGGTAAGCCGTTGGCAGTTGGCGGCCCCTCATAAAAAACAAATCGCGGGCCCCCTTGGCGTAATTCAAGAGAGCGGTCGTAAATCCGCCGTTCTTTCCAAAACTTAAGGATTTCCTGTTCAAGGGTTGGAAAGTGAACCGAACTGTCGACCTCGCGAAACATCGTCGCGCTTTCCTCGTAGCATCAAGTTGCTTCCAGATTAAACCCTTACGGGTCAGGTGCCAGCTACTGGCCAACTTTCAGCCAGCAAGCGGCTATCCTTTTAAATGCCCCTGGTTAATTACCATGGCTAATTCATGATGATGCTGGGGCCGAGCGCTCCAAACAACATCAGGAGTACCGCTTTGACCGGCTCGAAAACCGCGTTAAGAATAACCTCGATTACTGGGCCATTCGTCCCGTAAAGTGGTGACGATGGGTGATCATCATGGGCCCTGGCACCAGGAGGGCCACCCGTCCACGCAAAGCGGTAACACGTTCCTCAAAGCTCGGGAGGTATCTCTCCTAAGTTTTCGTCGATGAACCGTCGCCGCAGACCCTCGAACTCTCTCCAGAGCCTGTTGCCGTCTCCAAAGATTCCCGAGGCTGGTATGAGGCTGTCCTCCTTTCTGGGGGCACGGGAATTTGCCTATTTTCGCCGCTTCGAATGCCATGCTCCCCGTTCCCTTCCTCCGCGGGTAGGCGTGGCCCCAATTCGATGTAAGTAAGCACACCCATTTCGCTCTAAAAATTTCCCAAAGTCTTTTTTGGGATTTAAAAAAACACACTTATCGTATCTGGGATTTAATCAAAACGCAGTTCTCTCCGCCCTTTGGAGTCCCCCGGGAGGTGGCTTTGATCAACAACTTGGGATATCACCCCATTTTCTTGCCCATTTTCTTGGGATATCGTCCCATTTTGCACTTTTCGGGCCGCAGCGGACAGCCCTTCCTCGAAAACGGCTGCTCCCCACTGTAGTAGCAGTCACATTTTGAGTTCGCCAAGTATTGTCGAGGGGCATCGGAGGATGAGAGAGAGTGTTGCTTTATTGGTCTTGGCTTAGGTGCAGCCTAATGCGACCGCGGGCAGTGCGAAAGCCGGCAGGATTCGAAGTTTTACATCGAATAGTTCACTAAATGCATCAAATTAAATATAGTTCGCGATATGTATCAGAATCAGGTTGTGATTTAACCGAGTACTAAAGCGGGTGCTGAAACGACGGAATTTTAAAAACCCGTTCTTTTGACAATTAGCGAATCCAGTGGCAAAGCCCTTTGTCCCCCTTCAAGGGTGCTTTCGGCCACAATTGGTTCAAGGTGCTTGACACTATTTCTAAAAGTTAATCCGTATTTTCTTTTTCCTTATAGCGGAGTTAAACATCGGAACTCTTGACTCGGACTTCCTAGATGAAAGGTCTCTCCGCAACACCGAACCACTACTTTGCTCTAGCGGAACTTCATCTCAAATTTCCAATAGAGTCACCGGATGTAAAAGTCGCGGATTTCTGCAGCCCAATGCCTATTTTTTGCGGCCGAATGCCTGCTTTGTAAAATTGCTGCCGCACACCCATCTCGTGGGGACTGGAAGCATCAGATAGCGGTATTGTTCCGGAAATATCCTGACGGCGGCGTTGTTCCGGTAATACCACAACGGTTGTAGCGGAATTAGGATACCTTGCACTTTAGGCCAGATATCTGCCCGAGAACCTTCTGCAGTAGCCGGAAAACATTTCATCAAGAGAGTGGAGGCTAGCACTGGGGTTGGAGGTCGGAGAAAAAGGACCATCCGGGCCCCGTTGCATTAAGGCGGAATGTGACTGGATCGCGGGGAACATCCCAACGCCCCTCCTCGCTCCATGCCTAGCCTCGGGCAAGCAACTTCGCCTTCCTTCACTAGCCGGCCAATTTCGCGGCGGTCGGTGGGTGTGCCCTTGGTATCCCCGAGGCGGGTCGTTGAGCCGGCGTGGCGGCAGGGTTTTTCATCAGTAGGAAACGTTCCACGGCTTAACCGTGGTCCGACCCACATTACGAAACCCAGACGAAACCTCGCGTTCAATCGCAGGGTGTTGCAAACGGCCAGAAAAGCTCTCATCATACCGTTTGTAAGTACATGAAACCGCGCGCGTGGTGCCCGAGCAACTTCCGTGACGGTTCGTGAAGTTTCGGCAAGTAAACGGACGGTGGGAAAAAGCCGTCCTAACTGTGAACGATGTGACACCTTCCAGTTGGGTTGCCCGCTCCAGGTCGCTAAGTTACTTGGGAAACTCGCGAGGACTAGGAACAGTTAAGGTACGTTTCTAAGATGGGTACTTGGCTCCGTAGGGTAGGGTGACGTAGAGTGACAAGGAGTGAGATGAGGAGATCTCGCAAACCAGAACACCTGTATCGCGATCAATGCTGCGGATCGTACTTCAGGTTATCCTTCCTTGCGCCGATTGGTTATGAACGAAGGGAACGGCTGTCGCAATACATTCGCCTATCTTTTTAGGAAAAGTTCGCTCGGGTGCTTAGAAGTTAATTGGCTATCAACATTTTTGGCAAGGTTATTTGCTGCAAAGTTATTTCCTTCATCCCGAGGAAATGTGGTCCATGACATCTTCATCAGTAGATAACTTGGATGAGAGGATTTTACCCCGGAGACATCAACTGAAAAAGGGAGGAACAATGCCGGATCGCCCGCAAGTGATTCTTTCAGGATTTGCCGACGAGGCGGCTGATCCCCAGGACAAGTCCGCCATTCAGCAGTTCATTGTTTTTGCTGCTTTGGGGTTCCAGTACTACACGATACGGTTTATTAATCTCGGAACGGCTACAAAGAATGTAATGAATCTAACCGACGAAGAGGTGGCTGAAATCAAGCGTTTGCAGGATCAGTTCGGTTTGAAAGTGGCGACACTCGGCTCGCCGATTGGCAAAGTGAAGCTGCTCGATGTAGATGATGGGACCAAAAACCGCTATGTACCATTCACAGAGTATCTAGCCAAGGAAGTCACGCGAGCGTGCCAGCTAGCTCAAGCCTTCGAAACCCGCCTGGTTCGGGGATTTTCTTTTTACCATCCACGGGGAACCCGCGCGGAGGATCATCTGCCTCAGGTTGTGGACCAAGTGGGTCAGATTGTCGATCTGTGTGCGAAGTTCGGGTTGATTTTCGGCCTAGAGGTGGAAGCCAACCTTGTGGGTAGCAACGGGTATTTATTAGCAGAGATTCATAAACAAGTCGGTCGGCCTAACTTGGTGCTCGTCTTTGATGCTGCCAATCTCATCGTGCAGGGGTACACCCCCAAGGAGGTTTTTGAGCAATACTTGGCGATGAAGCCCGGCTTGGGGTGGATGCATATCAAGGATTACTCTAGCCCTCAGGTAACAGAAAAAGGCGGGCACGTGGACGAAGATGCCCTTGCAAATTTTGTCCCAGCGGACATCGGTGATGCCGGCCATGAGCGAATTTTACGTGACTTCGCCACGGCAATTCCCGAAATCGAAGCCCGGTTGAAACCCTGGGGAGTGCCCGGGGTGTTCCTCGATTTGGAACCCCATGTGAAGGGGGGCGGACAATTTGGCGGACAAAGTGGCCCCGATGGCATGGGAGTGGCCCTGCGTGCCCTCTGTCGACTATTGGACTACGTCGGTATTGAGTATCACCTGCGGACCTTTGCTGACCTGCGGAGAGCTTGAGCCTCCTGGCGATGGGCCAATTCGCGAAGTTGTCTCTCGCGACGCCCTATAACCGCATTTTTCTCCGTGGATACCCTTTTGGCATGAAGGGGACAGGGAAAAGGTGGTGAGCGTCCGTTGGGGGATGGCTAAGGTAACCAACCCAGGTCTTTACGGGGGCCCATTCGGCAGTACAACCCATCAAAATTAGAAATAGGAGCGAAAACCATGTTCCAGAATGAATGCGGGAGTCGCCGGGGTTTCCTAACCAAAACGGCAACTTTAGGCACGGCGATTTCACTTCCGAGCTTTGTCCCGGCTTCCGCACTCGGATTAGGTCAGGAAGCACCGGCAAGCGAAAAACTTGGCGTCGGGCTTATCGGATGTGGCGGGATGGGGCGGGCCAATTTGGCCAATTGTGCCAAATACCCCGACGTCGTGGTCACCGCCGCATGCGATCCTATCGCCGAACGTTTGGCAGCAACCGTTAAAGCTTACCCGGAAACATGCAAGCCATATACGGATTATCGGAAGCTCCTTGAAGCCCAAGATGTTCAGGCGGTGATAATTGCCAGTGTGCCTCATTGGCACTGTCTTCAAGCAGTAGAGGCGGCTGCCGCCGGTAAGCATATCTTTATTCAAAAACCAATGACGCTATATTTGGGCGAAAGCTTAGCCGTCCTGGGGGCCGTTAAACGTCACAAAGTGGTGAGCCAAGTTGGCACGCAAATCCATGCAAGTGACAATTATCGGCGGGTGGTGGAGTATGTTCGCAGTGGTAAGCTGGGACCAATCTCGGTCGTCCGGACGTTCAATGTAATGAATCAGGGTAAAGAAGGCGTGGGGCGAGACCCCGGAACACCAGTTCCCGAAGGCGTGGATTGGGAGACCTGGATTGGCCCGGCTCCTTATCGGCCTTACCACCGAATTCTGGCCTCAAGCTCCTACCACCATTGCTCGTGGATGGATTACAGCGGAGGGTGGTTGCCAGGGATGGCTCCGCATATTATCGACCTGCCGATTTGGGCTCTGGAGTTGGGCTATCCAACGCACACAAGCTGCCTCGGCGGACGGTTTGTTATCGAAGATGACGGTGACGCTCCAGACGTGCAGGAAGTCCTGTGGCAATATCCGAACTTGACCATGACCTGGATGGGGATGCTGGCCAACAGCTACGGGTTTGATTTCCACGGGGATCCCGTACCTCGTCGCCGATTGGGTATTTACTTCCATGGGCTCAACGGAACGCTCTACGCGAACTACACCAGTTACCATGTAGTTCCTGAGGGCGACAAGTTGGCGGATCCTTCTGCTCCGGAGAAATCGATCCCCTCCTCGCCGGGGCATGAGCGGGAATGGCTCGATGGCATCAAAGGAGGGCCGCCGCCTCTGTGTCGCGTAGAGTATCATACGTTTGTCGATGTTCCGATCGTCCTGGGCAATCTCTCGCTGAAGTTAAAGCGCACGATACGGTTTGATCCGGAAACCAAACAAATAGTAGGTGATGGCGAAGCCGCCCGACTTGCCATACCCGAGTACCGCAAGCCTTGGAAATTTCCCGAAGAGTACATTCGCTACGCGTGAGTGGGGAATCATCTCCATTGCGGTCTGAGGCGGGGATAACCTCAGGGTTCAGAGCCCGAGTGGTGGCCGGCCTGCAGCAGGCATTTTTTGGTCCGATTGACCCGAGAAGCTATCTAACCGGTCGGCCGATGAAGTAGCAGTCAACAGGGTGCTCCCCTTTGGGCTCACGCCTCCTGTGGTAAGGGGTTAAAAGGGAGCCGATGGGATACCGCAACACCGGCGAGCTTTTAGCAGATCTTCGGAAGATTGGGCAACTGATCGAAATCCACGAGCCGGTGGATGCCGATCAAGAAGCTGCGGCCATTCAGCGCCGCGTTTTCGCGGCGGGGGGACCAGCGATTTACTTTGCCCATGTCAAAAATTGCCGCTTCCCGCTCGTAAGCAACCTTTTTGGAACCATGGAGCGGGTGCGGTATATATTTCGGGACACCCTCGAACACTTGTCTACAATTGTTCAGTTAGGGGTTGACCCGACCGACCTGTTGCGGCGGCCACGTCTGATTTTTAAAGCGCCCTGGTGGGCGTGGCGGGCTTTTCCACGGCCAGTTCGATGGGGTCCGGTGCTTGCTTGTCAGACAACGATCGATCAGCTGCCGCAACTTCGCTCCTGGCCTCAAGACGGTGGGGCATTTATCACGTTGCCCCAGGTGTACACTGAAGATCCCGCGCGGCCTGGGTTGCTCCACTCCAATTTGGGCATGTATCGGATACAGATCTCCGGAGGGCGGTACCAGCCCAACCTTCAGGTCGGGCTTCATTACCAGTTGCATCGCGATATAGCCCGCCACCATGCGTTGGCACTTGCGCGGGGAGAAAACCTACGGGTGAATATCTTTGTAGGGGGCCCCCCGGCGATGACCGTCGCCGCCACCATGCCATTGCCCCCGCATTTAAGCGAGCTATCTTTTGCCGGGCTGCTGGCAGGCTTTCGGATTCCCATGATCGTTCGCCCGGGAAATTTACCTATTTCCGCCGAGGCCGACTTTTGTATTGTGGGGAGCGTAGAGCCGGGGCTTCTTCCGGAAGGCCCTTTCGGCGACCACCTTGGTTACTACAGCTTGGAGCACGAGTTCCCAGTGATTCGCGTCGAACGAGTGTTCCATCGGCGGGATGCGGTATGGCCCTTTACCGTGGTAGGTCGTCCCCCCCAAGAAGACAGCATGTTCGCCAAGTTGATCCACGAGTTGGTCGGCCCAGTGCTTCCCCGCACCGTGCCCGGGGTAAAAGCTATCCATGCGGTTGAGGCTGCGGGAGTTCATCCGCTGTGCTTGGCCATCGGCTCGGAGAGGTACATTCCTTATGAAGACCCGCGGCGGCCTCGGCAGCTTTTAACGCAGGCATATGCCCTCCTCGGATACGGGCAGATATCGTTGACGAAATATCTTTTTATCGTTGCCGAGGAGGACAATCCCCATCTTGATGTTTACGATGTGGCCGAATTCTTTCGCCATGTTCTGGAGCGAGTAGACTGGAAGCACGATTTGCACTTTTTTACCTGCACTAACATGGATACGTTAGACTACACCGGCAGCCGACTCCATGAAGGCTCGAAGGTTGCGGTAGTGGCCGCCGGGCCTCCACGTCGCGTGTTGCCAGTGGCACTGGATGCCCGAATGGCCCTACCTGCCCACCTCGGTTTTACCAAGCCAAGGGTGGTGTTACCGGGCATTCTCGTCGTTGAAGGGCCTCCTTATCACCCGGACAGTTCTGGGACAGATCAGGCGGTGGCTCGCTTCGCCGCTTTCTATAAAAGAACTGATCCTGTGAATGCGTTCCCACTTATAGTGATCGTGGATGACAGTGACTTCACAGCCCGACGGTTGGAGAATTTTCTCTGGGTGACATTTACTCGCAGCAATCCCGCGTCCGACACCTATGGAATCGAGGCCTTCCTCCATGCCAAACACTGGGGGTGCCATGGTTCCTTGGTGATCGACGCCCGAATGAAACCAGGCTACCCCCCGCCACTTGAAGAAGATCCCGCTGTGGTACGGCGGGTAGAGGCTTTGGCTGCTCCGGGAAAGCCACTTCACGGCATTATTTGAACAGTATTTGTTGGGCCGGAACCACTCGTGGCTTATCAAACCATCGTATTGGTGTAAAGCTCAGGAGCGGTTGTCACCCCGACATCGGCCGCGGTGACCAGCAGAAAAAATTGAAGGAAAACTGTTTGGCGACCAAGAATATCCGTCCTCGATATTTCTGAGTGCACTCGAGGCGGCAAAGGCCACGGCTTACACACTGGGAGCACCCCTGAGCCACTCTCGATATTGACTTACCACATGGATGGATCATTCGGGGGTAAATGGCCGTGCCGGGCCGTTACAGGGTTGGCAACAGCCTCGGAACGAGGTGTGGCTAACGACCGGCAGTTCACAGATGCCAGGCCGATTCGACTCGGCTAGGTTTTCGTCCGTCGTCTACGGTTGGAATTAGAGGAAACTTCCGCGAAGTGAAAATCCGCATTCTTCATGTTATTCCCACATTGGATCGGGCCGGTGCAGAAAAGCAACTGAGCCTTTTGGTTCGGCATATAGACCGGCAGCGTTTTGAACCGATCGTTTGTGTGCTGACACGTACCGGCCCCTTGGAGCGCGAACTGCGGGAGTCAGATATAGAACTTCATTTTGTGGGGAAGCGGGGGCGGGTGGATCCTGCTGCTTTGTTCCGTCTTGCTCGGCTTGTGCGGAAGATCAGGCCCTCTATCGTCCACACCTGGCTTTTTGCAGGCAACTGTTATGGTCGGGTTGCGGCCCACTGCGCGCGGGCGCCGGTGATTATTGCTTCCGAGCGTTGTGTGGATTTGTGGAAAACCGGATGGCAGTTTGCCATAGACCGGCTTCTTGCGCGATGGACAAACGCGATAGTGGTCAACAGTCAGGCTATTCGTAATTTTTACGTAGCTCACGGGCTACCGGCAGAGAAGTTCGTGGTCATCCCCAATGCGGTTCCATTACCGGAGGCTTCTTTCCCCACGTCGCGGGAAGAGGTCTTAGCCGAGCTTGGACTTTCAGAGAATGCCAAGCTGGTAGCGATTATCGGACGCCTCTGGCCGCAAAAGCGTGTTGAGGATGCGATCTGGGCCGCGGATTTGCTGAAGGTTGTTCGCAGTGATGTGCACCTCCTTGTGATTGGCGATGGACCCCAACGGGAGAAGCTGTTGCGCTATCGCGACCAAGTGCAGATTGCCGATCGCGTCCACTTTTTGGGCCATCGGGATGACGTAGCTCGCTTGTTGCCACATGTGGACGTGGTGTGGTCAACGAGCGGCTACGAGGGGCAATCGAATGCCATTTTGGAAGCGATGGCTTACGGACGACCGGTTGTCGCCACCGATATTCCGGGGACGCGGGACCTGATTATCCACGAGCAGACAGGGTTGCTCTTTCCGGTGGGAGATAGGCTTGCATTGGCACGCTGTACCCATCGACTTTTGGAGGATCCAACGTTGGCCGCAACAATTGGGAAGGCAGCACGCGAATTTGTCTCCCAACATTGTTCCGTGCCGGCCATGGTGTCCGCCTATGAGGAGCTATATCGACGGCTCGTGGGCGACTAAAATGCAGGGCCTGCCGGAAAACGCTCACGGTGGACCGATGGCCGAGCCGGCACGCGGCCGAATACGCTCTGGCGAGGTTCGTGGGGTTGTACGGTATCATCTTCACAACCGTATCTTTCGTCACAAGCGTGGACAGACGCCGGGCGAACGTCCCCTTCGGCAACACCCTTTGGGAACTCGCCAAACCCTTCCAGGCCCGCAGGCCAAGTTCAAAGGCTGCACTTACCATGGCCGGACGCTTTATCCTCGCGGTGTGTGCCTCGAGTTATGCCCGGGGAAAACCCGAAAGCTGCCGAACACGACTATAAAAACACCATTTCCAGATAATTTGGTATTTATTCGCAGCCTTTATCTTTTGTTGACTGGAGTGATCAAGATCCGGTAAATTTTTAATCTTTGGATCCTGCTCTGTTTCCGGCTCTGCCCTTGAGGCTGAGTTGCTAGCTCCGGGAAAATGCGGGAACTTGGTGGTTTACGAAATATCGGCTTACCGGCTCAAAACAGGCCTACCTGGGTGCGTTTTTGCACACAGTATCATTCTTTACAAACCCCAGGCTTCGGGCCTTTCTTAACCGGGTGACACCCTTAGGTGATGGAAGGCCAGAAGGACGGTCGCCGCGGGCTAGCGCGTTTGCGTCAAGAATAGCCTTCGCTCTCCAAAAAGGAGTTCCTCAATGAGCGAGGAGATGGAAAAGCTCTACCAGGAACGGCTTGCCCGGTACGTAACGGCCATGCGCAACGGCAAACCGGACCGCGTCCCCATTCGGCCGTTCGTGGCGGAATTTACCGCCAAATATGCCGGCTTCACGTGCCAGGAGGTCACCCACGATTATCGCAAGGCCTTCGAGGCGGTTATCCGCTGTGCCCGCGACTTTGATTGGGACGCTGTAGTTCCCAATATGGTGTACGTATGGACCGGACTGACCACCGCCATCGGTCTTCGTTACTATGCCGTTCCTGGGATCGATCTTCCGGCCGATAAGCCTTTCCAATACTTGGAGCCACCCGAAGAGCGCGCCTTCATGCGCCCGGATGAGTACGATTTGCTCATCGCTGATCCCACAGGCTATCTCTACAACGTGTGGTTACCGCGTGTGTGTCCGGAAGTGGTCTCCCCGGGGGAACCCAACACCATGCGGAACAATCTTTCCTTCGTGCGGGGCGGGATGGCGATGATGCAATATTTCGATGCCTTCGGCTCCCAAGTGGAGAGGTTGCGCCACCAGTGTGGCGTGGTGCCGGCTTTGGCCGGCATCTTGAAGGCTCCGTTTGATATCCTGGCGGATAAACTCCGGGGATATAAAGGGTTGTGCATGGACCTCTATCGCCAACCGGCGAAGGTGGAAAAGGCTTGTGAAGCCCTGGCCCCACATCTGCTGAAGGTGGCCCTCCTTACCTCCGATCCCAACAAGCAATTGCCCGTCGGCCTGTGGATGCACCGGGGATGCATGCCCTTTCTTTCCCCTCAACAGTTTGAACGCTTCTACTGGCCCACCCTCAAGTGGATTATCGAAGAGCTGTGGAAGCAAGGTATTCAAGTGCTCTTCTATGCTGAGGGCGAATGGAATCCCAACCTAAAATGGATTGCTCAACTGCCAGAAAAGAGCATCATCTACCACGTGGATCGAGGTGACATCTTTGAGGTCCACCACGTCCTCGGAGAAAAGTTTTGCCTCAGTGGCGGGATCCCCAATGATCTGCTAGCCTTGGGCACCCCCGATGACGTGAAAGAACATTGCAAAAAGGTTATCGACGGAGTGGCGCGGGACGGTGGTTATATAATGGATGCCTCGGCCATTATGCAGGACGATACGAAAATAGAAAATGTCCGGGCTATGACCGAGTTCACGCGCCAATATGGTGTGTACTGAACGATCCGGCCATGAGAGTTTCCGAGAACCCTGCGCCGCCGAAGCTAGGAGCTATGTTCAGCCGGAAGCTGGGACTTAGTAATCTCCCTGCGAAAGTGAAACACATTGACACATAAGGAGCCATCCATGTCAGGTCCTGCTGTGGAGGAAAAACAACCGCGCATACCGGTGGAGATGGTGCGACGTCCCCCGGGCACCTGCTTCCCTTGGGAAGAAAAGGTGCGCGAGTTGCCGCCTATCCAAGGGGACGAAAAACTTGTTCAGCAAATTTGGGAAGAGATCGATACATTAGCCTACCTCTATATTTGGCAATGCTTGTTGTCCTTCTAAAACGGTTTCCATTCAGTAGTCCGGCTGTTTGGAGATAGGAATTACTAATTCGCTTTTTTGAGCCGAGGAAAACTACTATGAATGGATCTAGCGATCTTGTTCAAGCCCTCGCCCATTGCGATGAGGAGCAAGCATTGCGACTTGTGCGGGAAAAGCTTGCCGCCGGAGTCCCTCCCGCAGAGATTGTGGCCGAATGTAACCGCGGGATGATTGAGCTGGGTAACCGCTTTGCTCGCGAAGAATGTTTTATCCCGGATTTAATGTTCGGCGGTATGATTATGAAGCAAATCATGACCGAGCTTGGCCCGCGGCTGCGGGAAAGTATCACGGGAACCAAGAGTAGTTCCCGTCCGCGAGCGGTTATTGGCACAGTCCAGCACGATGTACACGACATCGGAAAAGATATCGTGGTAATGCTCTTAGAAGGTGCCGGCTTCGATGTGCTGGACCTGGGCGTTGATGTTCCGCCGGAGAGATTTGTGGAAGCCATTCGTCAACACCAACCCTGCGTGGTAGGGATGAGCTTGCTGTTGACCACCTGCTACAGTTCCGTGACCAAGACGATGGATGCAATCCGCGCGGCGGGCCTTCGCGATCAGGTGTCAATCATGGTTGGCGGAGCGGCAGCAAGCGAGCTTCTCGCCCAAGCGGCAGGATGTGATTTCTACGGTAAGACGGCAGTGGACGGCTTGCAGTTTGCTGCCCGCGTGGCCGGTATCCAAACTTCCGCATAAGCTGGGAGCATGGCTTATCAGGGGTTGCGTGACTCTCAGATCATCGCGAATGTCGGCAAAGTAGGAGCATCATTCGATGGAGTGGAACAAGCGCGGCTTGTGGCCAAGTTTTTTGCTCACCATCCTTGTGTGGATGGGAAGCGGGCTGCACGTCTCATCGGCCCAAGAATGGGCTCGGAAGATGTTCGATCATTTTAGCCACGACTTCGGGGTGCTTGTCCGCGGGCAAAAAGCGGAACACCGATTCCGGTTCCGCAATCTCTATGTGGAAGACGTAGAGGTGGAGTCCGTTACCACCACTTGTGGATGCACCATTCCGGAGGTTTCCAAATCGCTGCTTAAGACCCATGAAGTAGGGGAAATCATAGCACGGGCCAATACAACCCAATTCTTGGGCTGGAAGGAAGCAACCCTTCGCGTGCGTTTTCGCAAACCCTTCCCAGCAGAAGTGCAATTACATTGCTACATGTACATACGATCAGACGTTGTTTTCGAACCGGGGCTTTTCAATTTCGGTACGGTGTCGGCCGGCAAGGAAAGTCCAGAAGTGTCGGTAACCGCCACCCACCTTGCGCGCGGCGATTGGCAGATTTTGGAAGTGCGTGCTCCCCAATACATCAGTGCCTCGGTCAAAGAACTCAGCCGCCAGACAGGCCGGACCTCCTATCAGATTGTAGCGCGGCTTTTACCAGACACGCCTGTGGGTTACATCCGCGATAACCTGCTTTTAGTTACCAACGAGCGGGATTCACGACTACGCACACTTACGGTGCAGGTGGAAGGCGTAGTAAGAGCGCCCCTTTCCGCTCGGCCCTCACCCCTCATGCTAGGCCTTCTTGCGCCAGGTCAAAAAGTCATGCGAAAACTGCTTATTCAAGGCGAAGTTCCGTTTCGGGTTACTGCTGTCGAAAACTTACCGGAAGGGTTTGACGTTCAACTACCCGGGGAGAGTTCAAAGCTTCAGTGGCTCGTAGTGGAATACACCGTGCCTCGTACACCCGGCAGGATAAGCGCCACGTTGAAGATTCACACCGACCTTGCAGACGGTATCTTGGAGGTGCCCGTAACCGGTCATATCGTCCCCGCCGAGGAAGAATCTGATCCTAAAGTGGAGTCGTCCGGGTCGTCGGTTGGAACCTCGAGCGCGACGGATCAGGAATAAACCTCGCTCGGGTCATTAATCGCTAAACGCCGGGCAAGATGCGTTAATCCTCCGTTATCCCGCAAGCTCCCGTTTTGAGGCGTGCGGAGGGTTAACGCCGCTGCCTGGGCTGAGACCGCAAGTCCACCGAGTGAACGGTCCGATTCTGCGATGCACATCGGCTCAAAGATCGGTCATGAGAGCTCTACGCTCTGGGGATTTGTGGCTTGGATTGTAGCCAAAAAATCTGTTAATTTGGCAATATTGTCATGATTTCGTCCGGAAAAGGAAAGATTGAGGTGTATTTTGCAGTACCGGGGAATGTTTGACTTTACAGGTGACTAATCGCACAATTCGTGGTCTTAGGCAGAACAGGTCACGAAACCAGGGCGATTAGGAAATCTCGCGGAAGGAATTTAGGTTTTGAGGTTCGTCTTCCTGACTTTTGGATTGCATGGTAGTGCAATTCTTGGGGCAATCGTTTGGACGAGGAAGCGGTCCGTTCACTCGCGGCAAAAATCGGGAAAAGTTAGCAAATGATTTGCTCCTGAGCCCTTCCCCACAAGGAGTAGATTGGTTAAAAATTTTTTTGAATCGATCGAACTAACGAGGTGGGATTGGCGATATTATTCTTTGCCGGTGCAATTCAGGCCAAAAACAATCCTTAATTCGAGTTGCGAACCTTGCAACGACGCTTTGCGTAAGGTATGATTGGCTGCCAATTTGCAGGGCCGAATGAATCGTCAAAACGGAACTTGTGACCAGGAAAATTCGACATCGGCCCCTTGACAGCCCGAAGCAAAATGCTAAAATCTAGATTGTCCAACGGGAAAAACCCGTGAGGCGTTTAAGCGGAAGCGTACAATTCGATCTTTGACAATTCGGCGATATGTGGATGCCTAGTTGCCCTTGGGTTTCAGCCCCCAAGAAGTGCTAGGTAGGACTGAGCGCAAGGGGTTAGTAACCTTGTGGACTCCCGGTTGCGGCCAGGGGGTCCCAGGGTCAGACCTTAAGCCTGGTTGACCACCCCCACTTAGGCGCCAGCCTAAGACTTGGGGTAAGGATACACCAGCGTGAATTGAAGGGTTTGATCCTGGCTCAGAATGAACGTTGGCGGCGTGGATTAGGCATGCAAGTCGTGCGGTAGCGTTCCGCAAGGGCGCTACAGCGGCGAAAGGGGGAGTAACGCGTGGGTAACCTGCCCCCAGGGCCGGGATAACCCCGGGAAACTGGGGCTAATACCGGATAAAGTCCCGAAGCCGCAGCTGACGGGACCAAAGGTGGAAGTTCCGCCTGGGGAGGGGCCCGCGT
Source organism: uncultured Thermoguttaceae bacterium (assembly GCA_938084835.1). Taxonomy (GTDB): domain Bacteria; phylum Planctomycetota; class Planctomycetia; order Pirellulales; family Thermoguttaceae; genus DTLM01. Next base: position 8,638 of record CALKER010000012.1, on the reverse strand, counting down.
CCTATCAGCTAGTTGGTAGGGTAACGGCCTACCAAGGCTGTGACGGGTACGAGGCGTGAGAGCGTGTCCTCGCCCACTGGGACTGAGACACTGCCCAGACACCTACGGGTGGCTGCAGTCGAGAATCTTCGGCAATGGGCGCAAGCCTGACCGAGCGACGCCGCGTGCGGGATGAAGGCCTTCGGGTTGTAAACCGCTGTCAGGGGGGCGGAAATGCCGGAGCTCAGCTTCGGTTTGACCTAACCCCAGAGGAAGGACGGGCTAAGTCCGTGCCAGCAGCCGCGGTAAGACGGACCGTCCAAACGTTATTCGGTATCACTGGGCTTAAAGGGTGCGTAGGCGGTTCCGTAAGTCGGGTGTGAAAGCCCTCGGCTCAACCGAGGAAGTGCGCCCGAAACTACGGGGCTAGAGGGAGGTAGAGGCGAGTGGAACTTGCGGTGGAGCGGTGAAATGCGTTGATATCGCAAGGAACACCCGTGGCGAAGGCGGCTCGCTGGGCCTTCCCTGACGCTGAGGCACGAAAGCTAGGGGAGCAAACGGGATTAGATACCCCGGTAGTCCTAGCCCTAAACGCTGAGCACTAGACCGGAGGGTCCCCCATAGCTTTCCGGTCGAAGGGAAACCGTTAAGTGCTCCGCCTGGGGAGTATGGCCGCAAGGCTGAAACTCAAAGGAATTGACGGGGGCTCACACAAGCGGTGGAGGATGTGGCTTAATTCGAGGCTACGCGAAAAACCTTATCCTGGGCTTGACATGCACGGATTAGCCCTGGGAAACCAGGGTGACGCCCCGCAAGGGGTGGAACGTGCACAGGTGCTGCATGGCTGTCGTCAGCTCGTGTCGTGAGATGTCGGGTTAAGTCCCTTAACGAGCGAAACCCCTGTCGCCAGTTGCCAGCGGGTCATGCCGGGGACTCTGGCGAGACTGCCGGTGTCAAACCGGAGGAAGGTGGGGATGACGTCAAGTCCTCATGGCCCTTATGCCCAGGGCTGCACACGTCCTACAATGCGGCGTACAAAGGGAAGCGAACCTGTGAGGGGGAGCAAATCCCAAAAAGCGCCGCTCAGTTCAGATTGCAGGCTGCAACCCGCCTGCATGAAGCCGGAATCGCTAGTAATCGCGGGTCAGCATACCGCGGTGAATGTGTTCCTGAGCCTTGTACACACCGCCCGTCAAGCCACGAAAGTGGGGGGCATCCGAAGTCGCTGAGGTAACCCGAAAGGGAGCTAAGCGCCGAAGATGAACTCCGCGATTGGGACTAAGTCGTAACAAGGTAGCCGTAGGGGAACCTGCGGCTGGATCACCTCCTTTCTAAGGATTGCTCAGCCGAGCCGGTCGCGACGCCGGCTCCACACTGTGGAGCCAGTCGCCCAGCCACCTTGACCAGACGTTGCTCGTCCCACCTGTCAAAGATCATCACCGGCCCGCCGGAGGACAACACCTCCGGCGGGCCGTCTTTTTGCGCGCTGACTCGGCACGCCGCGAGTTTCCCCCAGTCTTGAAGCGCTGCCAAGCGCCGATGAGCACGCACTCTATTTGCCGCTGCGACTCGGCCATAGCCGGAACAGACCGGTCAGGCCTGATTTCTTGGCCGCCTCGGCCCCGGCCGCCCCGCCCTGCTCGCCCGCCAATGCCTGCGCCAGACCGACTATGGCGTGCGTGACCGCCGCCTTGGGCGCCTGCTCCAGCAGCGGCACCCCGTTGTTCCGCGCCTCGATCATGGTGCGGTAGTCGTTGGGCACTTGCCAGAAGATGGGCTTGCCGATGGTCTCCTCGGCCTTTTTCAGGGTGATCTGGCTGGCGTCCAAACCCACGCGGTTGACCACGATCTTCACTTTGCCGGCGATGTTCTCCATCTCGCTGAACGACATCATCAATCGGACCACGTTCCGCAGGCAGGGCAGGTCCAGTTGAGTCACCAGCAGCACGTGCGTGGCCATTTCCAGGGCCATCATGTCGATGGGACTGTAGGCCTTCGATAGGTCCAGCACCAAATGCGTAAACGTGGCCTTCAGCAACCCAATCACCCGTTGCAAACTGTCCGGCGTGATGAGGCTTACGTCTTCCAGCCTTACCGGCCGGGGCAGCAGGTACAGGCCCGAGGCGTGCTTGGTCAGCGACCGCTTCAGCAAAGCGAAGTCGAGCCGGGAGACGTTCTGGGCCACGTCGACCAGGGTGTAGTCGGGAATGGTGTCCAGGAACACGTCGGCGTCGCCGAGGCACAAGTCCAGGTCCACTAACGCCACCGAATGGCGTTCCTCTTTGGCCAGGATGCATCCCAGGTTTACGGCAATACTGGTGGTGCCTACGCCGCCGATCGCTCCGGCCACGGCGATCACCTGGCTGCCGCGGGGTTTATTCTCGCCGCGACCAAAGCGCCGCTCGCTGATGCGTCCCAAAGCAGCCAGCAGGTCTTCCAGTCGCACGGGCTGGGTGAGGAACTCTTTGGCCCCGGCCCGCAAAGCCTTAAGTATCAGGTTCCCGTCGTTCGACGAGCTTACCACCAGTACGGCGCAGTTGGGCGAGTTCTCGGTGACCTTGGCCACCAATTCCAAGGCTTTGTCGGGATTGTCGTCGATGGCCACCACCCCGATATCCGGGTCGGTCTGCGCTACTACATCGGCGAAGAACTCGTAGCGGGAACACTCCGCCTCCAGCCATATCATGTCCATGCCCAACAACATGCTCTTCAGAGCTTCCCGCTTAGTGTCGTTGGGATCGACGATGGCCAGGCGAAGGACGTTACTCATGGCAGCTCGACCGTGTGTAACTCAGTGGCGGGCAGCGCTGCGGGCCGACCGTTAACGATTGCTGCTTTCTCAGGCCCGCTTCAGTGTTTCTCAGTCGCCTTGCAATGTAGTTATCTTGCGCCGAAAACTGCGATTTGGTGCCGACAATGCCTGCTATCATGCGTCCGGTATCGCTGGCCAGACGGCACTTCTGGCCAAGCCGGTCGTGGCTTCTAGTCAAACCGTGTCTGCGACTTCTGGCCGACTCCAACAGCGGCTTTTGGTCAACCCAGTAGCGACGTCTGGCCAAGCCAGTTGGGACTTTTGGCCAAGCCAGTAGCGGCGCGAACGGGCGTGGCCTTCGCATCGGCTTTCTGGCGGTTTGCCTGCCGCTGGTCGTCGGGCAAGGCAGCTTCCTGGCGGCGTTATAGACGCCCCGGGGGACAACGACGGTACTTCGTCACAACTTGCCCTGCCGACGCATGTTACCGCTTTACGGCCGGCGGCAGGCCTGCCGCGCTCGATACGTGCGCCCTTACTAGTCTAGTACGTGATAGCCGACCGGTCCGATGAATCCCGCCTCGGCCTCGTTGTTCACCGCGCGGACCGCTGTGGTAGCAGAGGCGCGGGAAGGTTGATTTTGCGGGTGGCGCGCAACGTAGGGATTATTGCCGGGGAAAGTGCGTTGGCTGGTCGAAGGGCCGGGCGTAGGCGCAGCGCCCGGCTGTGCCATGCGCTGCGACGGCGCTATCCGCGACGGCTTTGCCCGGCTCGATTGGTCCGTGGCTGCTCCCGGCAGAATCTCAGCCGGTCCGATCATGCCCGGTGCAGCATCCTTGGTGCTGCGGTTCATGCCGTTGCCGTTGCCGCCGGCGCAAGTGGTGCATTGCGGATCGCCGTTGGGACAGCAGTTGGGCACCTCCAGATGACCCAGCATATAAAGCTCGAAGTCGTTTGGGCTGGCGGTTCGCATTCCTGGGCCGCACAGTTGGGCTTGCTCGGGTGTGAGCGACTCGGCCAGTTCCGGAGTGACCAGGATCAACAGCTCCACTTCGTTGATGGTGTGCTCTGTCTTGCGGAAGGCCGCTCCCAGGTATGGCACATCGGACACCCAGGGCAAACCGCGATGGCTGGCGTCGATGCGTTGTTGCAGCAGCCCGCCCAAAGCCAACGTTTCGCCAGGGCGCATTTCCACGGCCGTTTCCAGCTCGCGGTATTTTACGCTGGGGATGTTGTTGACTGCATTGACTTTATCTATTTCGCTGACGTGGGGGCGGACTTCCAGACGGATGCGGTCCGGGCCGAGGATGATGGGGACGAAATCCAGTCGGGTGTTGTATTCTTTCCAGTCGATTTGCGGGATGCCGTTGTTATCCACCGCCTTGATGTAGGCGAACTCGCCACCGACCTTGAAGTACGCCGCCTTGCCGTTGATGGCCACCAGCGTCGGTTCGGCTAGCACCTTGGCCAGCTTGTCTTCGCGCAGGGCGTCTAACAAGCCAAAGAACGAGTTGTTCCCGTTTATCACCCCGAACGAGAAAGTCGGGTCCATCGTGGACCTGGTTACCCCGCCGATGCTGACGGTGCGGATCAAACCGCTGATGCCCGACCCGACGAACCCTCCGCTGGAGATCTGGGCGAAATCGAATCCACAGCGGCGTAGCTTGGTGCGCGAGACTTCCATCACCTTGCAGTGCAACAACACCTTCTGCACGCCGCTAACGGTGATGTTGTTGATCACCTTGGGATAATACTCCAAGGCGATCTGCATGATGGTGTTTATGTGCTCCGGATTGTCCACCGTCCCTGAAATAAGCGCGCCATTGGCCACCGGGATCACTTTCAGCGAGGCGTTGGGAAATTGCGACTGCAACAGCAGGCTCAGCGCGCGGGTGTCGCCGAAGATGATTACATCCACGTTGTAGATACGCTTGTCCTCGTTCCACAGCGTCAGCCGCGTTACCCCCATGGCCTTGGCCGACACTTGCAGTTGGTTGGGAGAGATGGGCGTTACTTCGAGGAACTCCGGATTGTCTACTTGCACTTGGACGATGCGGCCTTCCAGCGTGAGAATGTGGCTGGTATGGACGGTCATCTCCAGCCGCTCGTCTGGCGATTGGAGCTTGACGACCGTGGCCGGCCGCTGAAGTAGATGGCCCTGCTGCGCAGCGCCGGCGAGGGGGGTCGGTTCGGCCGATTCTGCCGCTCGGGGGACGGCCGTGTGTAAGATGCCCAGCCAGCCGGTTGCCCACAGCAACAAGCCCGCTACCTGGCAACAGTTCGTGATTCTCATCCTTGAGTTCCTTGCAAAGTTCCTGTCGCCTCAAGCGTACCGACTGTGGTGAATTGCCTTGGTTGTTGCGGGTAGCTTTCGGCGTCAGGGCGAGTTCTACATTCCGTTGTCTACCTTCCCTGGCTCAGTGTATACGGTCGAGTAGTGCCAGAGGCGCTAAAATGCGATTGTCCACGCGCAAGCTTTTGCTGTTCAGTCCTTTGTCGTCGAAGGCTCAAGCGGTTGCTCCAGCGTCGGCTGATCCGCATCGGTATTGGTATCTATGTCCGCAGGTGGGGCGGACGACAAACTTGCAGCAGGCTTCGGCCCGCCACGCGATGTGCCAGCCAGCCCATGCAAAGGGGAATTGCCGTTGGCCACTTTTTTCCAAATGCCGCCGGCGTGCACCAGCGCGTCAGTAGTTGGCTCGGCTTGCAGTTCGATGTCGTCAATTGCACCGGGTCGCAGTACACGCACCGTCCAGCGGTTCTGGTTACTGGCGTGCTGCTCGACCGTCTGCGAGTTGGTGCCGGACAGACCGGCAAGCATTGCGCGCAATTTATCGGCCACGGGGTTTTCGGCAGCCGGCTCGATCAATTCTTCAGTCTTGCGGCGGCCGGGATTCGAGCGCCCGAACAGGCCGGTCGAAGTGACCTCGGAAATCGGGGCTTCCTGATCGTCTTCCGGACTGCGCAGCACCAGCCGGATACGGCCCATCTCGCTGGCCAGCGTCAGCGCGGCGGCTTGTTCCGGGGTGACCAGTAGCGAAACGGTCCGCTCCCGAGAGGCCGAGGTCCTCGACTGGTCTTTGCTGTCTGGCAGTAACGTGTCGTTGACCGCGAAGACCTTGATATCTTGCAAGATGCAGCGGGTAGTGGTTTCGTGGATGCCTTGTTCCGGCGCGTAGCGCAAATAGACCATCACGTCCACCCGGCTACCCGGCGAAAGCATGTCGTGAAACCCGCTTACCGCATCCACCTTCACCGCCACCGCCCGATAGCCCTTGGGAATGAAGTCGTCGGCCGCGCCGCCGGCGCCTTTCTGAAACAATTTTCGCTCTAGCAAGATCTCGCCGGCGTACAGCTTGGTCTTGGTTCGCCGGCCCTCGAATTGTTCGATGTGGGAGATCGCCCCTTCAGGCACTTTGTCTTTGGGCCACTGTTCCACGCGGAGCATATCGGGCGTGACGGTTTCTCCCAGCGGAATGTCTTTGATAGCCACGAAAACACTTTGGCCATCGATAGCGACCGGCGATGGGGCTACGGCGCGATTGGATAGCGCCTGGGTCACGCCGACCGACGCCACCAGTCCACACGCAATGGCCACCATCAATAGTGCAGCAGATCTTGCGCGCATGAGCGTCTCCCGAGGCGGTTGGCCTCGAAGGTAGTTCAACACTTCAGCAATGCCTTCCTAGCCCCATTGCACCTCCTGTTGTGCGGTTTCCACGCTGCTGTTATGTAATTTGTTAGCTTCTAGTGCGGGCGTTTGCCGTGGGCTATTGTGCGGTTTCGCGCCGCATGACGGTCGTTGCCGACAAATTGGTGTTTGCCCCGATGAAAAACGGTGCTGGCAGCCAGCTAACTTGTGCGAACGGCACAGTTACCGTCACACTGACCGGCGTCCCGTAGCCGGCCGTGTTAGGCTCTGGCGGATCGATGATGATTGTCGCTCCCGAAATACGTGCGTTCTGCAAGTAATTGTTGACAGTCGCATTGACCTCCGCAGCCGATGTGCCGTCGAGCACGGCAATCCGGGCCCCTTCTCGGGATGCGTTGGTGATGATCTGCTGCACCATCACCATCCGGCCGAACTCGATCATCCCGAAGACCAGCAGAAAAAACACCGGCGCAACCAGGGCGAACTCGACCACGGCTGTGCCACATCGTTTTCTTCGGCATGATCGGCAAAGGCTCTCCAACTTCCGACCGACAAGTTGCCCAGCAGCACCAACGGCCTGGGCGGATGTTTGCGCTATTTGGTGAAAATTCAACCGTTTAGGCACCGTGGATAACATGCAGCAACTCATAAGAGCATCCCTGTCCAGATAAAATAGACAATCGAGCCAATAGCGATAGGAATGCCATACGGCAAAAGAAGCATCGAGCTTTTGCGCTGGGCGGCCAGTTCCGACAGCTCGCTGGGGTTGCGCACGGTAAGTATCTCGAAGACGATGGATCGCAACTGTGCAGCGTGATGTCGCCATGTGCGCCGCCACAGGACCATGCCCAGGGCGATAATTCCGCCTGCCAGGGCAGAAACACAGAATGCGTAGAAAGTTACGGTTGCTCCCAGCCAGGCGCCCACGCCGGCCAACAGTTTCACATCGCCGGCGCCCATCCCGCCGATCGCGTACAGCGGCAGCAGCAGCCCCAGGCCCACGGCGGTTCCTACCAGGCTCCCGGCCAGTCCCTCCCAGCCAAAAGCGGCGCTACTATACAACCAGCCGCCGATCACAAACGGAAAGGTCAGCCAGTTGGGCACCTTCAGCTTCCAGCCGTCGATGACCGCCGCGACCACCAGTACCAAGCTTACGAGCCAGATGTGCCAGTTTTCGGCCATGTGTTGACCCATCGCAGTGTTGATCCATCGGAGTATTGTTTCCGCCGCGTTGCTGCCTAGCTTTAGCAGCCGAAGTTGCACAAGCAGTCTGATTGGGTTTCCACGCCACTTCGTGCCCTGGGCAAACGCCCAGCACACCGGCTTATGCAGCGGGTTTTTGCGGCGGGCCCCGCTGCACAGTGGAACGCAGCTCCCCGCCGTCTGAAGCCCGCGCTGTCGGTGGGGAGTTCCAACCGGTCGGCCAAGGCTATCGGTCGGCCAGCATCAGGCCTGTCAGAGCGCCCAGCACGCTCAGCAGCACCACAACTGCTTGCACGACCGTGCCGATGATTTCTGGCGACAAAGTGGGATACATGGGCGACCTCTTCGTGTACTACTAAAAAATAGGTCGTGGCGCAGGCGGAAATGGTGCTTTCCACCACCAAAAAAGCACCCCTCGGCGCCAGATCCTCCGGTGCCGAGGGGTTTTACCGGTCTTGCGGTTTTTTTTACGTTCCGGCCCCAGGGATCAGGCCGAACTGCGTCGGGCTAGCCGACGCTGGCAGACATCGCAGGGGCGTTAGCCGCCAAGCTGGTCGGCGACGTTTTGGAACGTGGCGCTGGCCTGCGTGCCGATGGTGCTAATGGCCGTCAAGCACACAATGATGATCAGGGCCAGCATCACCGCGTACTCGACTGCGGTAGGCCCATCTTCCGAAACGAGGAACCGGCGCACCTTCAGAGCAAGCGACTTCATTGGTATTCCTCCATTCCGGATTGGTCCCCGACGTCGAAGACCTCCCGGAACAACGGGTTTTCCGGGTTCCTTCGGACACTGCGCCTGGTGTTACCCTGGCGCCGGCCTGCGGTGTGCCCTGTGGAACCCAAACCAACATCAACGACTAAGCCCCCTCCCCGTCGCGTGCCGAAACACTCATCCCTTCGGCAACCAGGCTGCCGCAACAGCCCGAAAGCTTTTGCGGCCCTTGGCTTTGCGCCCCGGCCTTGCGACCGGTTTGCCTTTGTCGAGGATCAGTGGCTTACAGGCCTTCGAGCAGCCAAATCACAGCTAACAGACAAGCTGCTAGACAAGCGTT
>CALKER010000011.1 GCA_938084835.1 uncultured Thermoguttaceae bacterium | reverse complement strand
CCTCCACTGCCGCCATGTTGTGGCTCACAAAGAGGATGGTGCGGCCGGAGCGGGAAACTTCGTTCATCTTGCCCAGGCAGCGCTTCTGGAATTCGGCGTCACCGACGGCTAGGACCTCGTCGATGATGAGAATTTCCGGATCTAGGTGGGCCGCCACCGCAAAGGCGAGCCGCACCTGCATCCCACTGGAATAGCGCTTCACCGGGGTGTCGATGAACTTCTCGACTCCCGCAAAAGAGACGATGTCGTCGAATTTTCGGCGGATTTCCGCCTTGGACATGCCGAGGATCGCGCCATTGAGGTAAACGTTTTCGCGGCCCGTGAGCTCCGGGTGAAACCCTGTGCCAACTTCGAGGAGACTTCCCACCCGACCGCGGATTTCGGCATAGCCACCCGTCGGTTCGGTGATTCGGCTGAGGATTTTTAAGAGGGTGCTTTTGCCCGCCCCGTTGGGCCCGATAATTCCGAGCACCTCCCCATGCTTCACCTCGAAGGAGACGCCCTTGAGAGCCCAGATTTCGCGAGCGGTGTCGACTTTTTTGCCGTTGGCATCAGGTCCGTTTCTTTTCCACACCCGAAAAGGCGAGGCGAAAAACTCCTGAAGGGCTTCGCGAAACGTCTTAATCCCGATTCGCTCGCCAAGGTAGAACTTCTTCGTCAAGTTCTCGACACGAATGGCAACATCAGACATGGCCACAACTGGAACCTATCTTGCGGCACCGCAATGAAAGCGAGGGATGGTGTCCGAGGAAGAGCCGCGCACGCGGCGATCGTCACCTGTAAGCAAAGGCTTAACCGTTGGCACGACCGTCATAAGGGTAATTTCGGCGCACCCTCCGGCCCCGTGGGGTGCGCGACCCCATTCGGCATATGTTACCAGGTCGATCTCCCGCCGCAGGTTATCTCCGTCCTTGAAGCAAATAGCGTTCCTTTTTCTGATGGCTTACTCGGCACTCAGCAATCGGGTGAGGTGATGGCACGGGTTTTGTTTCCTGCAGGACAAACCTAGTCACCCCACTGCCCGCCCATCAAAGGTGGCCAACCGTCATCCAAGCGTGCGTTTGCAATCTGGGGGGTGTCACACTCCTCTAGCACCCACACCCAAGGACGAGCCCAGCCCTTTGTCGATTCTACCTCATACGAAATGTTCGCAACAGATGCTGCAATCTGCAAAAAAGAAAGTCGGAAAAAACCAAAAATACCGCAAAAACCTACTTACGCACAAAATCGAGGTACTGGCTAGCCTCCTTTGACGGTTATCAATCAGCTGATGGTCCCCCGAGGCCGTACCAACGAGATGCGACACGCGTTCCAAGGACAAAAGCTGGCGCGTCACATGCCGTTCGAATTGTGTCAACTGCCCCCACCAACGCGTGAGCGAACGGCTCGTGGCTACCGGCGACTAACCCCAGGTTACACATCCTATACTTTTACTTCGGCTTACCTATCTTCGCAAGATCCTCGAGATACTCGAGGGAAACCATGTTCCCGCGGTTGCCCAGCATTTTCGGGGACTGCTGGGCGCACTCCCACCGCCATAGGTGGTTTATCCGGACCCATATGTGAGCGAATTCCCGACGCAGTTTGCTGCAAGCAAAGACCAAGTGGGCCAACCGGAGGAGGCGGGTCGGCTGCCCGCGCGAGCGTCTCAGCCCGGCCCAAGAGGGTTCGCCCTTCCTCCACACAACCGCACTGAGGAAGGGCTTAGCCTGGACGTCGGTCAAAATTAGGGATCGAAAGTCTTTCGCCCCCACGCAAAGCCGACTGATGGGCCACAATCCCCGGCGCGGTATAAGCCACGGCCTCGTAAACATCGATAGCCGGCCGTCGCTCCTCCACGAGGGCCGCAATAAACTCGTGGGTAATAAAGGTGTGCGACCCCTCGTGGCCGGAATCATGTCGCAAAGGCGGGGGCAAAAGCTCGGTGTTCCACCATTGGGGGACATTGTAGCGTTGAACCTGGGCGGCGGCGCGACGGAATCCGCCGGAGTCGAGCTCCTCCAAGGGACTAGTCAAGATGATGGTGGAAGGCGTCCCCAAGCGGTTATCGCAGATGAAGGACATTTTTGTGCCGTACCACTCGGCCCGTTCGCAGCCGAGGTGAGCCCCGGCCCACCATACTTCCACACGGAAGGAGTGACCGCGGTCGGTGGTGAATTCAGCCGTTTCGTTCCAAAAAGGATTGTTGTACGGATTTCCGCGAAGGAGTGGGGAGTCATCACCCCACCCGAGGCAGCTGACGGCCGTTAGACGCTCACCTGTGATACTGATCAGATGAACAGTACAATGTGTGGGGTAATGCATGGGAGGGAAGCCATGTCGCCAGGTGGCTTTGCCGTCTTCCCACCAAAGGCTTTCCAAGCCAGGATGGCGATACATCGAATAGGCGGCATAAATCTGCCCGAAGGCACCATGTTTATAAAATTCGCGGACGGAAATAGTGAACTGTTGCCAGTAACCGGTTTCGGCCATCATGTAGGTGAGACCGGAGCGATTGACGGCCTCGATTAGTTTTTCGCACTCTTCGAGGGTCATAGCAGCCGGCACGGCACAAAGCACATGCTTTCCGGCGCGAAGTGCCTCAAGCGTGTGGGGCACGTGGTTGGGGGCTTCGGTAAAGATGGCTACGGCGTCCAGCTGACGGTGGTGGCGCAACATCTCCTCCATCGAGTCGTAAGCGGTTGGGCACTGGTAAACTTGCTGCAGGCGCTTGCGACGTTCCGGACGCAAATCGGTCACCGCGGCTACAAGGCAATGCGGATGTTCATGAAATTGGAACGTGGAGCCAAAGCGTCCGCCCACGATACCCACCCGCACTTTGCGCTCTTGCGGTTGCTGGGCATGAACCATCCGCATTAGGCCAAGCCCGGAGGCAGTTCCGCCCAGGATAAAGCGGCGGCGCCACACTGCATTCTGTTGCCTCGGTTCGGCCTGGCGGCCCGGCAAAGCGGGTTTGTTGTGCTTCTTACCCTTGTCGGTCATGGGGAAGGTCTCTGTCGTTAAGAGGTGTCTCGGTCAACATTTCCGACCTTTGCTCGGCAAGATTTGTCCGATTGTTTTAAGCCTCTGCGCACCAATAGCTGACTGTTGTTAACCGCGTAAAATTATGGCCTTAGTATTTTGACCCCAAAACCCAAACACGCTAAGGCGTAGCCCCTCACCCTGAAAAGCTCCCCCACGCTCACGTGCGGTCGGTGGTAAAGCGAAGAAGCTCGCCGAGTTTCAGCGGATCTTCCGGATCAAGTTCCAACAGGCGGCTGAGGATTTCTCGCGCAGGTTTCTCGTGACCTAATTGACGAAGTGTGACCGCAAGACCTTTTCCTGCATGAAAGAACGGTTTATTAGCGGGAAGGTTTGCGGGTAGTCGTCCCGGCAAACGCGAAGGGGGCAACGCAGCCAGCCCTAACTCCACGGCGCGGCCAAAGTGTGCCTGCGCCCGAGGCAAATTGCCTGCCGCCAAGGCTAGCTCCCCTAAAAGCTGATGCGCTTCGAGCAATTCGGGACATCCCTGCAGGAGCCACAGGAGTTCATCCTCGGCCGCCTCTGTCTCCCCCATGTGGATCATCTGGTAGACTTCTTCCATGTCCTCTGCCCGGCGGGCCACACATGGCGGGTAAACAAATTCGTAAACGGGCTGATCGCCTAGTTGGCGAAGACCGAGGCGGCTTTGCTTTCCCACACTGCCCCGGCGGCGTTTGTCGTCGCGATTGGGACGGCTGACCATCGCATTTTTTACTGATCTGTAAGCTCGAAGGACTCCCTCCGTCTTACCTGAGGGGCGATTTGTCAATCAAAAGACGATTTCTTGCCTGGCGTCTCTGGGGGGCGGTTGCCTCGGCAAGAGCGGTCGCAAGCATTTTTATCGGAGCTTCCCCGAAGTACAAGGGTCCTACACCAAAGCTTGGCCCGGAGAAATCTCCCCGGCACCTGCCAGCTACGGGCGCCAAATCGATACCCTTTAGGTGCCTAACCTAGGGGACGTGCTGAGATGCAAATCGGTAGGAGGCACTCGTTGGCGAAAAAGCAAATTCCCCGCAGCGTGATACCGGTAAGCGGTGCTAGAAGCGGCTAGCCGGGGATAACGCCCAGACGTTTTGGGCCATACTCTGGGCCATAACGGTGGTGCGGACGACACACAATCTGCGAAACGGAACGTGCGGAACCGCGGGTCACCGGAGGGGTTTCTGTCCTGACCGTGGGTGGGGTCTCTCTAGCTCTCTCGGCCGAGAGGTGGCCGCCTGTGCGCCCGGGTTGGCCTCAGGCGAGTGAATTTCGGTTTGGGTGAGGCCTCCTATCGTCGAGAGCAATAGCCGGGGGGATTTGGCTGCCACTGCCACGCTGCGAACTTGACATCAGATTAGGACGTATCTCCAAAAGAACCGGTCGTGAGCTTTGCTTCAGCGTGGCCGACTTGACGCTAGGGCGAAAGTAGAGAGCGTGCCCCCTGGCTGCTGCGCGATCCACGGCCGACTTCCCGCACGGAGAGATAGTCCAGACGCCGCCGTACCGTCCCTAATGTTAGCGACGGGCGAGGCCCGGCCCCATTAGAGCGGTTGGGCCTGAGAAACATTGTGCGGAAGGGTGGGCAGTAGCAACTTGTCGGATTACGATTAAAGAGGAAGCGGAATCAGTGGTTTTGCTAGGGTGACATGCTGTGGTTTACTTTGCACGGATTACGTTCCGCCTTTGGGGGGCACCGGCTCGAGGGCTTCTTGAGGTAAATGGCTGTTTATTATTCCAATTTTATTAGTTATTCCCATTTTTATTAACTGTCGCTTCGAAGAGCGGATTGGGTCTCGCTTAAATTAGCTTTCCCATCACGTTTGTTGTGATTTTGGTGTTGCGTGAAGAGCGGAAGGTCCCGCGAGAGGTTACTTCCGTCAAGATGGTACTGCTGGGGCCGGGGGTTTCCTCCCGTTAGGTTCCCCCCTTAAGAAGGGGTGTTAATGCAACTAGTTGGATATCCGCAGATATCCCAAACGGTGAAAAATACCTAGCTTTGCTCGTTCGCGATTATCCATATGTTTTTTGGGGGATTCGTACCACCACCTCTGCAAGAAAGATTTAAGAATCGCGCGGCTTTTTATTGTACTCTTTAAAGCTTTAAAGTTACTTTTCTCCGGCAAGCGCGTCGGAAGGGCGTAGCGCGGGGGTGTTCGGGTTAAGGGCGGAAAGGTTGAATAAGGGTTGATCGGCAAAAAACAAACGTAGGTGCGATGATAGGGACCCGACGATGTCCAGCGGCAAATCCACGGCGCCCGGTACTCCAGAGGTAATTGTTGAAACTCGGAATTTGACCAAAATTTATCGCGATTTTTGGGGCCGGCAGAAGGTGAGGGCGCTTAAGGCCCTCGATCTCACGATTTACCGGGGGGAGGTCTTCGGGTTGCTTGGGCCGAACGGCTCCGGCAAGACAACCACAATGAAACTGCTTTTGGGCCTCCTCTTTCCCACGGAGGGTCAGGCTTTGGTCTTCGGCAGGGACGCGACGGACGTGTCGAAGAATGAGCGAATCGGTTACCTACCGGAGGAGACATATCTCTATCGCTTCCTGACCGGGGAGGAGACTTTAGAGTTTTTTGGGCGGCTCTTCAATATGCCGGCCGCCGTGCGGCGTCAGCGGACGGCCGAACTCCTTGAGCTTGTGGGACTGACGGCGGCTCGCAAGCGGCAAGTCCGCGAGTACTCCAAAGGTATGGCACGCCGCTTGGGACTGGCCCAAGCCCTGATCAATGACCCGGAACTTATCCTTCTTGACGAACCGACCACCGGTCTTGACCCCATCGGCACTCGCGCGATGAAGGATCTCATCCTGAGGCTTCGCGATCAGGGTAAGACGATCATTATGTGTAGCCATCTGCTGGCTGACGTTCAAGACGTGTGCGACCGGATTGGCATCCTCTATGACGGTGAGCTGAAAGAACTCGGGCGTGTGGATGCCTTACTTAAGGTGCGCGACATGACCGAAATCCGGTTTTCCGGGGGCGATGGGGCGCTTGTTGACGAAGTGAAGCAAGTGATCGAACGGCATAACGGAAGAATTCATTTCATTGGGAATCCGACCACCACGCTCGAGGAACTGTTCCTCCAGATCATTCGCGAGAGCGAGGCTCACCCTGGTCGGCGTGTTCGCGGAGGAATTTCTGGCGATGGTCATTGAAAATCTTTTGCCTCCTTTCCCTCAGTGGTTTCTTCCCGCTTTGGGCATTTGGATTGGGGTTCTAGCGCTTGTGGCCTTAGTGGGGTTTTTCCTTGGCTGGTTAGTGGTGGCACTGGAACGCGGACCCCGAGAAGCCCTGGTGCGAAATTGGCAGGCAGTGGTCCAGGCCTTAGACGATTTCGTAAGGCGGCTGTCCTTGAAGCGGGCTCACGGCCTGGCGTATTTGGCTGTGAAGGAATCAATTCGTCGACGCGTGATCGCCGTATTTGTGGTGTTTCTTGTGTTGTTGATGTTTGCAGGCTGGCATATCGACCCGGCAAGTCGTGAGCCAGCGGTGCTTTATCTCAATTTCGTCCTTTCGTCGACCACCTATCTCATGCTGCTTCTTGCGTTGTTTATCGGGAGTTTTAGCCTGCCGACGGATATTCGCAATCGCACAATCCACACAGTGGTGACCAAGCCGGTCCGCGCTAGCGAAATCATCTTGGGTCGGCTTTCGGGATTTGCATGGGTGACGACGTTCATTTTGGTGGGGATGGGGGTCGTTAGTTACTTTTTCGTAATTTTCGGTTTAAATCATCGGCATGCTCTTCCTGCAGCCAATTTGCAACCGGTGGCGGAGGCTCCGGGCGAAACGGGCACACTTACGGGACTGACCGCGCCGGCATTTGGTCACCGACATCGGGTGTACGTGGATGCCGACGGCCGCGGCCGTGTCGAGGTAGCCCGTGGGCACTATCACTCGATCCGAATGATCGGCTCCGGGCCGGAGGCTCGTTACGAGATAGGTCCTCCTGAGGGCTTCCTCCTAGCCCGCGTCCCCGTGTACGGAAGGCTGGAATTTCGCGACCGGGACGGCTTGGATACGGACAAAGGCCTCAATGTGGGAGACGAGTGGACCTATCGCGGATACATTCAGGGGGCCAGTCCCGCGGCTCTTATTTGGACGTTCTCCGGGCTAACTCCTCAGCGTTTCCCCACTGGTCTTCCTTTGGAGTTGACCTTAGGGGTTTTCCGAACACACAAGGGCAACATCGAAAAGCCGGTACTGGGTAGCATCGCGGTGAGGAATCCTCGCACAGGGCTTTATGTGGAGACAGAGATTTTCGAGTCCAAGGAATTTGCTGAGGTGCCCGAAATCAAACGGCTTTTTGTGCCGCGTACGATCATCAATCCGCCCAGCGTGCAGATCATTCAAAGGAAGAAAAACACGGTCGAAGGCATTGTGCTTAGTCCGCCCAACGAAGATGTGCGGATGGAACTTACGCAGAAAAGAGAGTTCGACCTTTACGAGGATTTGTGCGATAACGGTCGGGTAGAAGTGTGGATTCGCTGCATTGAGCCCGGGCAATACTTCGGCGCTGCGCAGCCTGATTTGTACATTCGTGCCCGCGACGCATCTTTCATTGTCAACATGTTTAAGGCTTGCTACGGGATCTGGTTAGTGACGCTCATCGTTCTCGCCTATGGAATCACAGCCAGCACATTTCTCAGTGCTCCGGTGGCCATGGTGGCCACCATAGGGGTTCTGGTAGGCGGTTTGTTCCGGGACTTCGTGATTAAGCTTGCCTTGGGACAAACCTACGGCGGCGGTCCTTTTGAATCGCTCTACAGGCTTGTCACCCAAGAAAACGTAATGAGTGAACTTGAACCGGGATTGGGGACGCTGCTTTTGAAGATGGCAGACGTTATTGCTCGCGGGTTCTTATTTGCCGTGGCATCGATCCTTCCGCCCTTGGGCCAGTTTGGTTGGTCGGATTGGGTGGCCCACGGGTTTGATATCCCTTGGGAACATGTGCTCATCCGTACATTGCAAACCTTGGCCTTTGTGGGGCCTGTGATCGTTGCTGGCTATTTCTTCCTTAGAGCACGGGAGATTGCAGAATGACATTCCGGGCGGCATTTTTCCGGAAAATTGCTTTCTTAGTGGTCATTGCGATTTTGCTGTTGCCCTTGTTTTGGTTAGGCCAACCGTCCACTTCGCCGGCGCGGGGGGCTCGCGGCGGGCCCGGAGGGATTTTGGCCCAACTACGCACCCGAAGCGGACTAAGTGAAGCAGAGCTGGGGGAAATCGACCCTACCAGCGAGGCAATGCGACTGACCACTCTGGGCCTCCGCGGCGTGGCTGCCAACATCCTCTGGACGAAGGCCGACACTTACAAGATGAAAAAGGACTGGACTAATTTGTCGGCCACTTTGGAGCAGCTGGTGAAACTCGAGCCTCACTTCATCAGTGTTTGGCGGTTTCAAGCCTGGAATCTCTCCTATAACGTCTCGGCAGAATTTGATGATTATCGCAAGCGATACGAGTGGGTCATTCGGGGCATCGAGTTTTTGAAAAAAGGTGTTCGCTATAATGAGAGAGAACCCAAACTTCTCTGGGATGTGGGGTGGTTCACCGCCCAGAAGATCGGCCGCGCCGACGAATCGAAGCAGTTTCGGCGACTGTTTAAGCAAGATGATGACTTCCATGGGCCTCGTCCCTTGGAAGAGCGCGACAATTGGCTTGTCGGCAAAGAGTGGTTTGCGCGCGGCGAGGAGCTTGTGGAACAGGGAGCTACCCTGCGAGGGATTAGCCCGCTTCTTTTCTTCTCGGATCGACCCATGTGTCAGATGAATTACTCGGAGTTTCTCTCCAAGGATGGCATCTTCGGGGAACGGGCCAAGCAGTCTTGGAGCCGAGCCCTTGAGGAATGGTTGCAATACGGTGACCGAGAGTTCCCCACTTACGAAGGAGGCACCATTCGCTTAAACGACAAGGAGCGTTTCGACACGCGAGCTCAGGAAATTTGGGAAGAATTGGAAAAACTTGCCCCCGGGTTAAAGGCAAAGATCGAACAGGAAAAGCGGGCACGCCTTCGGCCCGAAGAGCGGCGAGCCTTGGACACCCCCTTCGAGGAGCGGACACCAGAACAGCAAGCGTTGGCCTTCGAGGCTAGTCGAAAAGTCCATGTCACCCATCGCGAAGTGGCCCAGCGAATTACCGGTCCGCGACGCTCCGAAGCGTTGAAACTGGCCGAGGAGGCAGAAAAAGCCCTTCAAATGTCCAGTAAGATCGATCAGCAGCGGACAATTGTCAACTTCGAGTATTGGAGGATGCGTGCCCGCTTCGAGCAGACGCCGCAGGCTATTGAGGCTCGCGAGTACATCTATCTGGGGGATGAAGCCTTCCGCGCAGCAGATTTGACCCGGGCCAAGCAGTATTACGACCTTGGTCTGCAGAAGTGGCGGGAGCTCCTAGATTTGCCGGAATTCCCCCAGCTTAAGCACGATGGTAATACCGGCCGGGAACTCATCGACGTGATTCGCAACTACCAGCGAATTTTGGATGCTCGCGACGAGCCGTGGCCTCGGCCATTCATCCTTCAGGATATCATTGATCTTCATAAGGATAGTGTCCCTGATTTTGAGCCCCCCGCTTGAGGCACTTTAACTAATGCTCGGCGTCTTATCCTTGCAGGCGAAGCAGAAGCAAATGCCGAGAGGGCAACAGTTCGTCACCTCAACAAGCTTAAACTTTTGGCCTTGCGGGATTTGGTCAAATCCTCGGTAAAGCAAGTCCGGACCCCTGAGGATTTTCCTAGCCGCGTTATGGTCCTGGGGGGCCACGTGACCGATTGCCGGCCATCCTCCCCCCCGAGGTAACTCGGCACGGGCCCTAGTCCCGTCGCGAAAGTTTTTGGGAGAGACACTGGGACACGCCCGGGCGGGCGTTTAATTCGGCGATGGGAATGCCTCCCCATCGAGATTTATCCAAAACGGCACATGGGGTTCCACAAATTCCCTCTTGACTGAGAGCCTAAGTTTGGCGTGCCCAAAGCCGATTCCGCCAGCTGTGTTTTCAAGCTAGTTAGGGAAATTTGTGAAAAGTGTCA
Organism: uncultured Thermoguttaceae bacterium; assembly: GCA_938084835.1. Taxonomy (GTDB): domain Bacteria; phylum Planctomycetota; class Planctomycetia; order Pirellulales; family Thermoguttaceae; genus DTLM01. The sequence goes on along the minus strand of CALKER010000011.1, from coordinate 83,118 downwards.
ACCAACTTTTCATCACGGAAGACTTCCGGAGCCAAAGCTAGCGGGCCGATATTTCGCGGGGAGGGCTTCTCTGCTGGGTAAGTACGTCCACTCAGTTGGCTAACAACCGGCTTGTCGGCGACAAGCCGGGCTCCGTCGCCCACCGGGCCAATTAAATCAGTATCTGAGATCATTGCGACCCTTCCCGTTTAGCTCGTAGACTATTCCCATTACGGGTCAAATCCTCCTTTAAGCTGCGCGACAGTTGCCAAAGGGCCCTTTCTCCAGGGGAAAAAGGTTTGACTTCAAATAGCTTCAGCGAGAGATCCCGAACCGTGAGCCGATTACTCATAAGGATTTGGGAAATTTTGGAACCCTCGCAGGCAAGAAGTCTGGTTGGCAAGGTATTTCAAACGGTGCTTATCGTTTTGATCTTGGCCAACGGCGTGGCAGCCGTTGTGGGAACCGTGCAATATGTGGCGCAACGGTGGGAATGGGAGCTGTACCTATTCGAGTGTGTCTCTGTGGCTTTGTTCACAGTCGAGTACCTGGCTAGGGTTTGGGCGTGTACTGCCGATCCCCGGTATGCCTCACCGCTTTGGGGGCGAGTACGCTTTGTATTTACGCCGTTGGCACTAGTGGACTTGGCGGCGATTTTGCCATTTTACTTAACCGCCCTGACGGCGGATTTGCGCATGCTTCGATTGTTAAGGCTCTTTCGCTTATTTCGCACAGCGAAACTGGCCCGGTACACCACTGCTGTGGATACTTTTGTAGCAGTTTTTCGAGAAAAGAAAGAGGAGATGGGGTTGGCCTTTACGGTTATGTTATTTCTTATTCTTTTTGCCGCCTCGGCCATCTATTTCGCGGAGCATCAGGTACAGCCGGATAAGTTCCCGGATATTCCCTCGGCGATGTGGTGGGCGATCGTCACACTGACGACCGTGGGCTACGGGGACGTGTACCCAGTGACCGCGGCAGGAAAATCTGTGGCCGCAGTAGTCGCCGTCTTGGGAATCGCCATGTTTGCTTTGCCGGCAGGTATTTTGGGGGCGGGCTTTACCGAAGAGGTTCAACGCCGCCGACGAGCCCAGCCTCGACGTTGCCCACACTGTGGACATGTTTTAGACTGAACCAGACCGAAAACAGGCCCTGTGAGCTTTTGGTGTCGCGCACGATCCCGGGCCTTTGGTGCGATTTTATCTCAAACCTCCCTTCAAGGTGGTTCAAGATCGATGGCAACACCCGGATGGACATAACCGTGGCGGCGGTCGGCTTCTAATATGCCAACCGGACTACAGAGGTTAACTTCGCACTCGGGATGCCAGAAGTTTTCCGAAACGAGATCTCTTAACTAAAACCGATATTCTCACCTGCTAGGGGCAAGCGTTCGGAAACTTTGCCCGGTGTGCCACCGAGGCACTCGGTGCTCAGACACCCTCTGGACGAAACATCACTTTGCTTACGTCGCCTTATGCGCAAAACTTTTCGCAAAGGCTGGCAAACCATCTGTTAATTGTTCATTGGACTATAGGTTGTTAACCGCCGCGGCGAAAATTAATCCCAGTCCGTCTGACTAACGTCTCACCGAACTTCAAATCAGCCTGGCCTGATCGATGCCCTAGCCTCATGGCTACAGCCTTCAACCTTTGTGGACGCGAAAGCTTTTTCCGCCCGCTTCTCCACAGGATGATGGGCAGAGGAGCTCCCTGCCGATCTGGGACTTCCCCGATTGGAGGCGGAGCCTCCCTTTGCTTCCCGGAACCCTAAGGAACAGCAACATGTAGCGAAGTTAACCCGGACCAATCCAATCATAACGCCTGAGGCAGGTTGAAGGGAAAGTCATTAGTCCAAGAAAGTTTTGCGGCTACTTAAAATGCTAGGGATCGCTCAGTCACCTGCTCGATTTGTCTTAAAGCGGGGTTAACTCATTATCCTTACAGCATCCTTACCGCGGAGTTGACTTAGTTTTAATGACTAATCGCGACGCCGAGGTGAGTACCTCTTCGACGCCGTCCGTCACTGCCCTTACGAGAGCCTGCCTTTCTTGTTGATAAGATGTGGGTGTACCTCCAACAACAAACACGATGACGGTGCGGTTGCGATTAATTAACCGTCCGCCTCCCCCTTGAGGCCCACCCGTGGCACTGCCCGTATTGCCGCAACAGCCCGGAGGATAACATTCCCCTTTGATCCTTACACACGTCAGCTGCGGATCCTCAATAGGGTAATCCTCGATTACCGTCTTGTCGTAATCCAAGAAGGGGAAACAGTATTCATGCTGAGTGGAGCCGCAGGTGGCGCACTTTGCAGTCTTCCGCTGGACTGGTGAACCAGACCCCCCTTGAGTGAGGACGAGAACTCTTAGTCTGTTCGACTGCCGGCTTGTCAGCATCACTGGTCGTAGCCAGTCGCAGAACTTTTGCACTTGATCGGCAGCCCTAGTTCGCGCAGCGTCAGCCTGGGTGAGCTTGCCGCCGGTGGCGATTGAATCCACCACGGGAGCCAAAAACTGCGCGAGCTTGTCAGCCATAGTCCTATCTTGCTCGCTCCACACTACGATCACAATCGCTGGATCCAGCCGTTTTTCCCGCGAGATCGCAGTTTCTTGAACGGACACCGGTACTGGTGGCCGCAGAATTCTTGGGCTCGGCTGCTCAACGTCTCGAGATTTGCTTTGGCCCACCGCCGGTGGTGGGACGCCCTGTCGAAGCTTGGGCACCGGAGCGGAAATGTTAAAAGGCGGCCGGCGAATTTCCCCACTTTCAGTTGGTTGCCGTTGTTGCTGGGCGAAAGCCACGGACACGAGCGCGACTAACGCAACCAGGCCGAGGATTGGCATCGGGAAAGGTTTCATGTTGGTTCCTCCTGATCAATTTGGCGTGGTATGTATGTTCCCGTTGTCACTTAACGCCACAGTGACCATTTTTGACAATCTTAACTTATAAATTTCAGCTTTGCAAACTTTTGCAACTTCGCCTAGTTAGTAATGATTTCGTTTGGATCAACATTTTCCCGCGAACCCTAATGAGCCGGCATTCCTAGAGGCATCAAGTGGATTAGTTGCGAAGATTTTTCGGCACAACGGGAGATTAGAAGATAGGGTGTTTGGGCAGAAAGAGGGATTTAATAGTTGTAAGGGTCACTGCGCCTTAGGCCCTTTCCATAACCACTCGGGGGGCAAAAGCCAAAAGACGCAGCGGGTCTCACAAGTATTCCAGGGTGGGAAAGTGCCGGCACATTCCGATTTTACCCCAAAGGGCTCGCTGGAACCTTTATCGCCTGAGCCCCTTGCGAGTATGGTTCTTTTGTTCTCCGACGAGGAAAGTCAGGCCCAGCCCTCGATCCGCAACATATCTCTTTTCTGTCCCACAAAGAATTCAAAAGAACTCGCGAAAGGAAATGTGGCATCATGCCAACAGCGGTTAGTCAGGTTGCTGTTCGAGGAGGCCACCTCTATAGCAACCGAGGATGGACACAAGAATAAATACTGAACATGTGTTCTAATGCTTACGAATAGGGGAAGAGGGCTTGCCGGGTGTCCACAGCGGCCTATGACCTTCTGCCACCGGAGTTTAGGCTGGCCACCAAAAAAACCCTCGGAAAAGTACGAATCTCACCCCCGGCCGGCGGTCATTCGTTGCTTTGCCGATGAAGTATTTCTGGCCGTTTCGCGGGTCGGCATTATCGGCGTCGAAACGCCGAAACTTTTCAAAACGAGCTGTGAGGAGTTTCCCCAGCAGTACCGCCGTTTAGACAACACAAAGTGTTTGCCTAGGGAAGCGCCTCCTCGGACGTTGCCATCACAAAGTCGTCCATATATGTAGTGGAATCCTCCGGACCTGTGACCGTCGTGGGCATAGCTAACACGCGAAAACCCACTCGCTCTTCCGGTGGGATTGGCCACGAAAAGTCCTTGGTCACTCCGCCGATCCATTCAGCTACTTTCTCCCAAGGCCGATCCTTCTCGCGAATCCAGGCCTCGTAGATTCCTTGCTCCTGCGAAATGTCAATGTGGATTCTTACCTGATACCAACGTCCCGCTAACAGGGGCACGCTCTTAACATTTTGAAAGAGCTTTTCTTTGTTGGTCGGATACTCGGAGGCAGCTCGAAAGTCGGCATGCGTGGCATGGAGCGCGAGGAACCGTCCTCCCGGTGGAGCACTTGCAGACTCGTAGCCACCCGATCCCCACATAAACAGCCACACATAGTCGGTCCTTCCGCCGCGGCGGGAACAGGGGTAGGGTCCCCGACAGGGATACAAAACTTTCTGCCGCCAGGGAAATCGACTTTCCGGCGTGGCATACGTCCAAAACTGAAACCACACGTTGGCAGGGATGGTGGTCAGCGGTGCCTCCAAGCTGCCGTATTTCAGCCAGTAGTCGGTCTGACCCGCCCGAAAACCCGGTGGGGTAGGCGCCGTCGACGGAAGGGATTCCATCACCAACACGCGAGAGTTCCGAATCGGATCAAACTTGGTATAGAGATAACCGTGACCTCGCCGGTAGTAAGAGTTGTTCGCCTTGACATCACACCAGCCGTGAGCTTTGAAGGCCACCTCCGCATTGGTAGCGGATCTTGCTACATCGTATTCAAAGTCATCGAAAAAGACCAACGCCTTCGGGCTTTGATCTGATCGCGCCGGGAGTGACGGCAAAACACCCCAGAGGAGCGTTACGATCAGGCAGAAGGCTGTCTTGGTCCGCATGGTTAGCTTCTCCAAATAGCAAGCTCCCTAACAACCGCGGGTATCGAAACTTCCCTCCCAGCGCCGAAAATGGTCATGCTGCTGGCTTACTTCCTTGTGGTCCGAAGCAAGATCCATCCGCTTTTGCGGAGGCCTCTTTGAGATTTCCCAGCCAACTTGCACGCGGGCTTTTTTATGCAGGCCCTCCGCGTATTTTAATGGCAAGCAGCTTTTGAAGCGATTTAATGACCAAAATTTTTGGAAGTTTTTCCCTGCGGTCTTCTCTGGAGTTTCGTGCGAGCACGACTCCCGGAGTCTTTGTCGAGGAAATGAAGGCGAACTTCCGCCCGTGCCCGATTAACTTATGCCGCCGCTTGAACCGCCTGGGGCTAGGATTATAGAATGTCCAATAAGTATATCAAGTTTGACACGATATCAAACTCAAATGAGCCGAGATCATCTTTTTTTGAGGTGGGAGATGACTTCGAAAATCGCGGAGCCTATCGGCGTTTTCCCCTACTCGAGCTACCGCTTCCTGCCGCTTGAAGAATTGGCGGAAAGGGTACGTGCGGCGCGGGCCAAGCTTCGGCCGGGATTAGTGATTTTAGCTCACAATTATCAGCGGGATGAGATTATCCAGTTTGCTGATGTCCAAGGTGACAGTTACCAACTGAGTCGGCATGCCGCCGAAGACCCGGAATGTCGCATGATTATTTTTTGCGGCGTGCATTTTATGGCGGAGACGGCCGACATTTTGGCCAACCGACCAGCATGTGTCGAACGCCGGGGGGGCCGGGCGCCGGTCATCCTGCCAGACCTCGAAGCTGGTTGCTCTCTAGCCGACATGGCCTCCTTACCCCAGGTGGAAGAATGCTGGAATCAACTGGCCTCTCTTCTCGGTGAGGAAGAGATCGTACCGGTTACTTACATCAATTCCACAGCCGACATCAAAGCGTTTTGTGGCCGACATGACGGGATTGTGTGCACCTCGGCTAATGCCCGGGCGGTCCTTGATTGGGCACTTACACGTAGAAGGCACGTGCTGTTCCTTCCTGATCAGCATTTGGGGCGCAACATTGGCCTCCGAATGGGTATTTCGATGGAAGAGATGCCACTTTGGAACCCCTCTTTGCCTTTGGGAGGCCATGAGCCGAATACCCTTCGTAAAGCCCGAATCATCCTTTGGAAAGGCCATTGCTGCGTACACCAAGCCTTTAAACCGGAGCACATCGACGCTTTTCGTCGAAAGTTTCCTGATATCCACGTTGTGGTTCATCCGGAATGCCCGCTCGAAGTGGTCGAAAAGGCAGATTACATCGGTTCTACTAGTCAGATAATCAAAATGGTGCGGGAATCTCTCCCCGGGACTCGTTGGGCAATCGGCACGGAAGTTCACCTAGTCAACCGACTAAAACAGGAGTTGCCCGATAGAGAAATTTATTTTCTTGCGCCGCGGATCTCCATGTGCGCTACGATGTTCCGCATCAATCTCCCGCGATTGTGCTGGGCGATTGAGAATTTGGCAGCAGGTTGTCCGGTTAACGTGATCGAGGTGGCGCCCGAGACTGCCGAATTGGCCAATCGCGCCCTCGAGCGCATGCTAGCGGTTCGTTAGGCATTCGGTACCACCGGTGCTCAGTGTTTTTGGCTGCTTAGAGACGTCGTAATTGTCCCTTCTTGCCTCTGCGAAAAGTTTGGATTAACTGTTTTTAACGACCCAGCGTGGGCGGGCAGTCTCTGCCCACCTTGAGTGTTTAATCATCCTTCCAGGCGAGAGATTCTTATCCCATGCGAGAAATTCTTATCTCGTGGAGATGTGTGAAGCTACGCAGAGTTTTCCAAGTATGCCGATTTTTTTGAAAAGTCGGTGCATGCGGTTCGATTTTTGATCTAAGTCTCCTCGCACGAAAACGGAACTGGCGTAGGAAAGGAAGCTGCGACATTCGGAGGCTTGTTGCGAGGTTCCGCGGCGAACTTCTAGCGGAATTTCAACAACCTTTAGCGACTTTTGGCAAACAGCAACCTTTTGGAAGTTAAGAGGATCGATACCGCATGCACCGGATGGTTTTTCTGGCCGAAAAACCTGTCTCAGGGCGAACTGTCTCTCCGCGAAACCTCTCTGTGGGACGATGTCCCCAGCATCTTGCGATTTGGGTCTTCACATTTTTGGCCACTCTCGCGGTAAACCAATTAATCGTGGAAAGTGTCGTAGCCCGTGACGAAATCGTCCTCTACGCCTTGCCGCGGAATGCCGAGAGCACACCTATCGTGCCAAATTTTACTGCAGCAGGGATTAATTCCCCTATAAGAGATGGATCTTCGCCACCTTTAGCGTCCCGACAGGTAAACCGTCGAACCACCCATTATGGGGAGGAAAATCGATCCCAACCTCTGCCGACCGCCCCAGGCGCGAACGTGCCAGCTGCACCTCTACCGCCTGAAATTGCCCGCCAATCGCCGGCCCAAATCCCGCTTGATTCTGGGTGCCAGGGGTCGGTCCGCACCCCGACAAACCCTCAGCATCGTGGTAATGAAGGCCGTCCATTAAGGGGCGGCATGAGGGAAAATGCAGGCGGGCCAGTGGTGGGGACTTCCGTCGGGCGTTTCAATGCCGGCGGTGGGCGCCGCATGGCCTGTGAGCAAGTAACACGGCCCAATGAAGAGGCAACATGGGGCCCCGGGATGACTTTCCCCTCCCAATGGGGGAACAACGGAATAATCACTTGTGCTGCAATCGGCAATGCATCGTCACAAAGGGGGGCATCATCGCCTTCATCCGTGGTAGGTGTGGCTTTTGCCGGGGATTGGGAGGAAGCCAAGGACAGAGCCTCCGGGAATGCTCCCACCGAGGAAGATCCCGGTTACGCGCAGGAACCTCAGGCGCCAAGCTCGTGGGATCCGCTCGCCCCTATAGAGGACGCACTGATCCTGGAGCCCGAGGAGTTTAACTCAGGACCCACGCTCCTCCGCAAGCCCCAGCCACTCTCGGCCCTCTCAGGAATTTCCCCGGAGGTAGCACCGTCGGAGCGCTCTGCCGGAAAGGACGGCCACTCACCGTCGGGGATTGCGTCCCAAGATGCCGTCGCCGCGCCGCCGGCCAAAGCCAGAGCCTCTTCCGAGGGAGGACCTCAGCCATGGAAGTTAATCGACGGCCCGAGACTTCAAGCCTCGCGTATCTCAGTTGGGGGTTGGTTGGAGCAGGGCATCACGTTTAACGCCCAAGAGCCGGCTAGTCGGTACAATGGTCCCGTGGCCACGAACGACCGCCATGCCGATTATCAGTTGAATCAGCTCTGGGTGTACGCTTTTCGTCCCACCCAGACCGACGCATGCGGTTTTGACATCGGTGGCCGAGTGGATGTGGTCTTTGGCAACGATTGGCGGTACGGGATCAGTCGCGGCTTGGAAGATCGGATTAACGGGGTATCTCAAAATTATGGGCTTGTCTTGCCCCAAATGTATCTGGAGGTAGCGATAAACCGTCTGACGGTCAAGCTTGGCCATTTTGCCGGAATTCTTGATTACGAGGCAGTCCCGGCCATTCTCAATCCGTTTTATTCCCACTCATATTCTTACAGCTACACGGTGCCAATTTTGGTGACGGGAATTCTGGCCAGTTACCAGCTTACGGACCAGTTGACGGTGGATGGGGGCTTTCATCGCGGGTGGATGATGTTCGAAGACAACAACGACGACCTAGACTTTATGGGCGGTATTCGTTGGAAAAGTCCTTCCGAACGGACTCAGGTGACTTATGCGGTGTCGGTAGGACCTCAGGACGACGCCGGCCGGCAGGATCGATTTGTTTACAGCCTAGTGCTTCGTCAAAAGATCGGCCAGCGGATGGAATATGTTTTGGTACACAATCTGGGATGGGAAAAGGAGGCTGTCGTCTGGGCCCAACCCCGGCCGCAAGATGCCGAGTGGTACGGCATCAACCAGTACTTCATCTACACCCTTTCGCCAAAGTTGGCTGCGGCCGCCCGCGTCGAATGGTTGCGAGACGACGACGGGGTTCGCATCGCCGGTGTGGGGAACTTGGTTCCAGGCAAGGGCTGGCCGGCCCTGCCGGGATTTGCGGGTGATTTTTACGAGTTGACCCTTGGACTGAATTGGCGGCCGGCACCCAACTGGCTCGTCAGGCCGGAGGTTCGGTGGGACTGGTATGACGGGAGCCGCAATCTCCAAGGGCAACTTCCTTTTGATGACGGCTCAAGTCGCCATCAGTTCACCTTTGCTACCGACGTGGTGCTTACCTTTTGATTCCGGAGACTTACCTTCAGCAAGGACCTTCCCCCGACCCGAAGGGCTCGCGCATGGCAGCGCCCAGCTCTGGCGACAGGGCCCGACCTTCCCCCGAGCCGTAGCGCTCGCTCTTCGCTTTTCATCCTGCCTTGGCCAGCCAAAGGCATAGGCTGCTGAAAACTCTCGGCCGGTAGAGCTCAACACTGCCCGCGAGGCCTGCGGTGATCCTTGGGCTTAGGAATACCGGATTCCACTGAGGAAGCAAATCGGCTTTTAGCCGGGCCGTCCTTCCCCGATTGGATACCGGCAGCCGACCTCCGCTAACACAAGTGGTCGATGGCCGATTAAGGCTGCGCCGCCTTTCCCACAGTGAGAACTCTCCCCGGGGGACTGGGGCCTGCTGTTTGCGGGGGGATGCCACGGCCGCGGAGAACGAACTTTTTCCGAGCAGGTGGGGCTTGGGGGGCGCGGGAAGGCCTAGCTTCTGGCTTAGGCAGGGCATGGACCCCCTCCTGAGGTACTGAAACGCCTTTTGTCGAAAAATTTTCAATATCACCATATTGAGGGGAGTGACTACCTTCTCATCCGATGTTTTTTTTCCTGGAAGCGCTCGCCGGGCCTTGTTTTCCTACGGCCGGGAGTCGGCAGTTCCGAGCAGGCCTTAATAACAACGTCCTCGACTGAGCGATTCTGCCCCGCCACGCGAGATACGTAAAGTTACCCTCCCACCAATGTCGGATCGTCATTTTACTTATCGGCGACTCTTTTCATTTATCCTGGGCTGAGTCCCCGCTGCATAAGGGGGAGCTCGCTACCGCCAAAAGCTGCTTTACCGAAACTTTAACCCCAGCTGCAGGATGCCCTCAGCACTTTCGACGGAAATTGCCTACGAGCAATCTGTCTCGTTTTCCGCCTTTTTAGAGGGGAGTTCGTCAGTTGGGACAATTGCTTGATTTTTCGGACCTCAGCAATTTGAATAGACTTTGTGAATCCATCGAAATTCACCGTTTGCAAGAATTTAAGCGATTTTCGGTTTACTTCCGGAGAGGTAGCAAAGTCAGTGCCTCTCCCATCTGTGTCTTATGGGTCTGCTGAAAAAGGGCTAAAGGCTTCTATATAACTTAAAGTTTCACTTCTAGAGGTTTGGCCTAGGAGTCATTTCATGGGCATCCTCGAGTCTTTGCGTCCGTTGTTCGGTCATTCATCGGCTGGTCGCGAAGCCAAGGTGCGAAAGAGCAAGAGAAGTGGGCGGGGAAACTCCCGCGTTGAGGCCACCGGCCGTCAAAAGCCCCGGAAACTTCTCATTGAGCAGTTCGAAAAGCGGGAACTTCTCAGTTTGGCTCCCAATCTGGTGGCCGTCATTCCCAACGAGGGTCAGATCATGGACCCAGGGGCAACCCTTCTGCTGGGACCACGGGAGCTGTTACTCCGGTTCAACGAAGGCCAAAATATCGATGCTAACTCGTTGGGCGGAATTCTGTTTGTCCGCAGTAATAACGGAATTTTTGGGGACGGGGATGACCAACTGGTGCCGCTTGGTTACGCCGGGCTGGCTGATCGGCCCAACGAGGTCATTGTGCGATTTGCCCACCGCCTCGAGGATGACCTGTATCAAATGGTTATCGTCGGGGTAACCGACTTTAGGGACCCCGCCGGCAATCTGGTTCCGCCCTTGCGTAACACCGCGGGCCAAATGTTCCGTGAGGACCAGCCGGTTTCCGAGAGAGTATTGCGATTCGACTTTCGCGTGAATTTGGCACCGGTGGTGACAGCGGTGGTCCCCCAACCGGTGGTCCGCAATGTGGATGGCTCGCTGTCGCAATTGCGGAATGTGATCGAAGTTTACTTTTCCGAGGAGATGCTGCCCGGGCCCTCGGGCGTGGAAAATCCTGAGTTCTACCAGCTCTTTGTTACCCAAGCGTCGGCTGACCCCCGAGATGACTTGATCCTTCATCCTACGCAGATCCAGTATGACGCGGCCACGCGTAAAGCAACTTTGGTGTTTGAGGATGACTTGGCCAATTTTGGACGCGGCGTGTTCCGCCTGCGAATGGGCGATCGGTACCAAGCGACGGCTACCGACTTTGTCGTGGCGCCTTATGATGCAGGCCAGACATTCGCCAGTGCTATGGACGTCCGTAGCTTAGGTGGATTGGTCGCTCCATACTTTGGAGATGGCAGCGGTCCGCAAAGTGTGATAATCGCCGCTCAAGTCAACAGCTGGCAATTGGATCCCACGCTGTGGTGGCCCGGCGGCAACGATGAGCCGGGGCACCGCAATCTGCCCTTGTTTGAAGCCGGGCAGCTTTATGTGGAAAATCATTACGCATCGGGTGACTCTTCGCCGGATAATTCCGCGGGCGTGGTGACCGTTAGGTATTATTTCCCCGAAGGATCGTTTAACCTGATTACCGAGGCTCAGAAGCAGCGTGCCCGCGAGATCTTCGCCCTCCTCAGTTATTATCTTGGTGTACAAGTGTACGAGGACCCCGTCTCCGGCGGTATCGCCGTTCTGACTGGTGATTTGGCGATGGCTGGTTTTCAGTCGGCTCCCGGTGGGATTGCCGGCTTGGGAGGAGGCGGCTTTGCGTTAATGGATTATGCGGAAAATTGGGGAGCTAGTGAGTACGGTGGCGCTTGGTTTCAGGTGGCTCTCCACGAAATCCTGCACAACCTTGGCTTTGGCCACGCTTATGACGAAATCGCCATCATGGGCGCCGGTGAGTTCGGCGGCCTGCTGACGGGAGTAGAACCCGTCTATCCTTTGGATCACGATATCCTGCATGGTCGGCACATGTTCCGACCGGACAATATTGATATCGATCTCTATCGTGTCCAGCTCGATGAGCGGGGGCTTTTCCGGGCGGAGATCGCCGCGGAGCGGCTCGGCCAATCTTCCTTACTTGATGCTACCATCAGCATCTACGAGCAATATGTGGAGAACGGGATCGTCAAGTATCGGTTGATTGCGCGCAACGACGATTATTATAGCGAAGACCCGTTTATTGAACTCTACCTTACGCCGGGCGTGTATTATGTAGGTGTTTCCGCCAGCGGGAACATCCATTACGATGCCACCAACCCCGACACGGGCGTAGGCGGAGTCAGCCAAGGGGAATATCAGCTTCGGCTGACTTTCCATCCCAAGGGGGTCAACCCCACCGATCCAGAGACTTTCCGCGATCTTTCTGCGGAACCTTGGAGTCTTGCGGACACCACCGGGGTCGTTCTGGATGGTGACGGAGATGGGGTTCCCGGTGGTGCCTATAACTTTTGGTTTGTCGTGCAGCCCTTGAGCCAGACAATCTTTGTTGACAAGCTGTCGCCGGTCTCTTCGGGGCAGCAAGATGGTTCGTTGGAAAGGCCCTTTAGCACGATTTCGGCGGCGTTTGCTGCGGCTTCGCCTGGGTCCATCGTGCGGATTGTGGGAAATAACTTCGAGGATGACAATCCGGACGAACCGGCCACACTACGGAATAACATCGCTTATGAGATCGGTTATGATAGGACGGGCGCCCCGCTTGCGGACGGTTCCAAAATGGAAGTGCCGCGAGGGGTGATGGTAATGATCGACGCTGGAGCCGTCTTTAAGCTTGCCGGGGCCAACATCGAGGTAGGAAGTTCTTCGGAGCTCATCGACCGCAGCGGCGCGGCCCTCCAGGTGCTGGGAACTCCCCTCCAACGCGTTTACTTCACCTCCTACTTTGATGAGACGATTGGAACCGACAGTGACCCGCAGCGGACAGTCCCGCGACCGGGTGACTGGGGTGGGTTGGTCTTCCGGAACAATTTGGACTATCAATTTATTGCGGCCTATAACCCGGCTTCGGGCTTGCCACCGCGGCAAGTGTTGGAAGTTGAGGGGATCTTCCTGAACTACATCAATTTTAGCGATATCCGCTTTGGTGGTGGTGAGGTTGTTGTCGACGGCGTAAGGGGTGTTTATGCGCCAATCCACATGGTGGAAGCTCGGCCTACGGTTACCTTCAATATCATCACCAACAGTGCCGGGGCCGCCATGTCTGCCGATCCGAACAGCTTCCGCGACGAGTGGTTCCAGAGTTGGGATCGTTGGGCGCCGTTTACCGCTGACTACGGGCGTATAGGCCCGCAGATCCATCATAATACTTTGGTGGCTCATTATGCCACCACTTTAGGGGGAGCCGTCTCCCCGCAGCGCAATTCGATGAATGCTTTGGCCATTCGTGTGGAGACGCGGGCAGGCGGCGAGCTTGAGAAACTGACCACCTTCGCCCGCTGGGACGATTGGGACATCGTCCACGTTGTGCCGGAGAATCTTTTCATCCGGGGCACACCGGGCGGACCGATAAGCCGGCCGAAGACGGTGAACAATCTAACGGCTGTCAACGAATATCTCCTTCAGGTGCCAAGCGGAGGCTCGGCGCTGATTGATGGCGAATATTTCGCTTTGTTTGATGGGTCGGTTCGTGTTGTTTTCGAGTTTGACTTAGACAACCGTTTTGTGGCGGGGCGGCAACGGGTGTTTTATCAAACCACCGACAGCGCTGCGGTTTTGGCCACCCGCATTGCCACCGCTATTAATCAGGCGGCGCAGGAGCGTGGGCTGAAGGTTACCGCCACCGCACATGGGAATCAGGTGCGGCTAGAAACGAAATCACCGGTATGGCGGGTGGAAGGTTTGGGCTTGATCGAAGCCCGCACCGATGCCCGACTGCATGTGGATCCCGGCGTAGTGGTCAAGCTCACCGGTTCGCGGATCGAGGTCGAGTTTGGTGGCCAACTGATTGCCGAGGGTCGCCCTGGACCGCGGGAAGATGCTCCCGGGTATCGCACCGTGTTCACGTCTGTTTACGACCGCCGTTATGGCGCAGGGGGGGTGTTCGATACCTTGGCGCTGACCGTGCCTCGGGCCCCGCAACCGGGCGACTGGGGCGGGATCCATTTTGCGCCCACCAGCACCGGGAGCTTCGACTTTTGTGTGATCGCTTATGGTGGTGGGGACACCCGGATCGAGGGCGGTTTTGCCCGGTTCAACACCATCGAAATCTATCAAGCCGATGTACGCATTACCCGGTCCCGGATTGAGTTCAACGATGCCGTCGCCGATCCGAGCAATCGCGCCGGCCGCGGAAGTACTACCCCCGCCACGATCTTTATCCGCGGGGCCCAGCCGATCATTGTGGCCAACGATTTCCTCGCCAATCGCGGCAGTGTGATTAGTGTGGATGTCAACGCGCTGAAGGCGGACAATGTGCCTGATTGGGGCCGAAGCACCGGCTTTGCCTCCGTTTACACACAGTATGCGGATAACCGCGGCCCCATGGTTCGGGCTAATCGTTTCGGGATGGTGGACAACCCCGCTCTTCGCAATCAGTTGCAAGGAATGGAGGTCCGGGGTGGGACCTTGACGACAGAGTCTGTTTGGGATGATGTGGACATCGTCCACATCGTGACCAGCCAAATTGCCGCCACCGACTTCCACCATATTGGAGGAATTCGCCTCCAGAGCAGCGAAAAAGGCAGCTTGGTGGTGAAGTTGCAAGGAAGTACGGCGGGGTTTTTGGCCACGGGCCGGCCACGGGAAATTGACGACCGTATCGGGGGTATTTTGCAAATTGTGGGAATGCCTGGTCGCCCAGTCATTCTCACCTCTTTGCGGGATGATTCAGTGGGGGCGGGCTTCGACATCTTGGGTCGGCCGGTTTTCGACACCAACGGCGATGGCCCAAGCAGTGGCGCGCCCGGCGATTGGAATGGGGTGATCTTCGAGCGTTATGCCCATGACCGCAATGTGGCGGTGGTGATTGAGCGCGAACCGGCCGCCGGAGTGGCCTCCGACCTCAACGGCACGCCGCTTACCTCACAGCGATTGGGGGCTTTGGCACCTTATGAGAAGGCCGGCGATGATAACCTGCGGCTAGGATTTACCGTTTACGGGTATATTCGCAGCGACGATCCTCGGGATGTAGACGTCTATCAGTTCGATGCCGTTGCCGGCACCGAAGTGTGGTTCGACATCGATTGGACCACCTTCGCTTTGGACACCATCGTGGAGCTTATTACCGCCGACGGAACGGTGATCGCTCGCAGTGACAACTCGCACGAGTTCCGCTCCTTTGAGCACAAGACGGATCCCGACGGGGGGCTTTTGGGTCTGCCCATGGACCGGGATGTGTTCAATCGTCGTGACTTTTACACCACCAATTCGCGCGATGCAGGGATGCGTGTGGTGCTGCCAGGACCGCTCGGCCAGGTGCGGACTTATTACGTGCAGGTACGAAGTGCCCTGGCCATCGGCGACCTTGTGCCTGGCTCCCAGATTGCCGAAGGCATGCAGTTCCGCCTGTTCGATCAGCATGGGCGTGTGGTGGTCTTCGAATTCGATAGCGATCAAATGGTCTCACCGGGGGCTGTGCCGGTAAGGTACCTTGGTGCGACACGAGAGGAGCTGGCGCAGAACATCGTAGATGCGATCACCACTGCCGCTAGCACTCGGGGATTGAAGGTCACAGGCCGAGTGCGGTTTGAGCACGTGCTGAATTCTTCGGGAAATTGGGTCCGCGTTCCTCAAGTGGCGCTTGATGGCGTGCGGGCGGAATTCGACCCCGGTACCACCCCATTTACACGGATTGCGCATACCAGCGGCGCCTACCAGTTGCAAATCCGCCTGCGGGAATTGCAGGAAATCGCCGGATGCACCGTCCAGTATGCCGATATTCGTTATGCCACCACGGGCATAACCGTGCGGGGGTTCCCACAGCATTCGCCCCTTTTGGGGGAAAGTGCCGAATCTCCAGCCGACAATAATACTTTCGCCTCAGCACAGTACTTGGGCAACCTTCTCACGAGCGATCGCAACGTAATCTCGGTGGCGGGGTATTTAAGTGGCCGAACAGACGTCGACTGGTACCGCGTGGAGATTGACCTGGTAGGAATTCAGTCGATTGGCGGCTACAACGATCTTGGGAGTTTGTGGTCAACGATTTTCGATATTGACTATGCCGACGGCACGGGGCGGCCTGACTTGTCCATGTGGGTCTTCGACAGTGCGGGCCGACTCATTTACTTCGGCACAAACTCCAATGTAAGTGACGATCGCGCGCTGCCGTTTGGCCCCACTTTGGAAGACCTAACCCGTGGCTCGGTCGGGGCGCGCGATCCGTATATTGGTCCCGTCTTTTTGCCGGAAGGTAATCGCGTTTATTATGTAGCCATTACTTCCGTGCTCGCCACGCCGCAGGTATTGTCGTCGGTCCTCGGTGGCACAACGCTCGCGGGTGACGATTCGGCTTGGAGTGCCGACCCCACAAACTATCCGCTCGTTCGGGTGGAGCCTATCCCCTCAGTGCGACGAATCGTGGAAGAGCGGATAGACACTGGCCCGAACTCTTTTGTGGATGTCTTAAATCCCAATGTCTATAACACCGCCAGCCGCGATCCCAACGGCGCCCAGCGCTTGGCCCTCATCCCGGATGAGTTCCAACTGGGCGATGTCAACTTCTTCGTCCTTACCGGAATGGACTTGTTTATCGTCAATCCCTTTACCGGAGCTGTGGTGAGTGACCTCACTGATTGGCCCGATCCCTACCTCGCGGGCAGTCCCGATATGTATTATCGGGATATCGCTATGACCAACGATGGGCGACTCACCACGATTTCTATCGGTCCGGGGAGCAACTTTAATCCGCGTTACCGCGAGTTCGATACCGGCAACGCGAACAATCTCCTTGTGGACGTGGACACAGGGATTGACGTCTTTCGCATTCAGCCTGGGACGACGGCGACGGTAGAAGCGGATCCCGTGCGGAGTGTTTACGTAAATGCCATGGTGCACGATTGGCGAAATACCGGGGCTCCGGGTCGGCGAAGTCGATCGGTCATTATCGTTGGTGACATACCGGCCTTGCCTACAACCGAGCTCCAGCGCGCAGGGATTACGCATAGTAAAAACCTTGTTTGGGTCCTAGACTCAACTGGGGCAGCAATCAATCATCCGTTGATCAACAACGGGAGTCAACCCTCCGGGCCGCGACTCTTTAGCAATATCGTGCCAATCGGGTGGCTTGATACGAGTGGGTACAGCATAAATAGAGAAAATCCGGCCAGCATCACCGGGTTGGCATATCTCGAGCTGCCAGGAGTGGGCAACGTACTGTATGCGGTAGATGATGAGGGGAACCTCTATTACATCACGAACGAATTGAGCGCACACGCAACCGGGGGCTCGTGGGGCTTTACGCCGGTGAGCCCGTCCGGGGGCCCCAATCATGTACTGTATACCGGTGGTGGCCCTCAATTGCACTGGATCACCCAGGTGGTCCATCCGGTCACTGGTTTGCCCATACCCTTTAGTGGACTAGCCGCCGGTCCCCGGAACGTGGAGCACGGCCGGTATGCGTATACACTTTTTGCTTCGGATACCGATGGCAACATTTGGGCTTTGAACACCGCGGGACGACTGTTAGGTGTGTTTGTCAACGCTCAAAGAAGCATTAATCCCCCCAGCCCGGTGGGAGCCATCTACGGTATTGATTTCTCACCCATCGACTACAACCTGTGGCACTGGACAACTCGACGCAGGGATGATGCAGGCCATGGTATCTACAACACTGTTGACGGTTCGCGTGTGTCGGCCGAGGGTTACGATCCTCTGCGCGAGGGAAATATAAGTTATTACTTCGGTTTGGATGATCCCGACGATGGATTGCCTAACGAGCCGCAGCCTGGAGCTACCAATTTCACCACCGCCCAGGGAAGTAGTGGTCGCCGGATCATGACTTACGATATGCCCGGCGGAATTTGGGGCTCGTTGACCTCCGGAACGTTCAGTCTGGCTGGCTACTCCGCGGCGGATAAGCCCACCTTATACTTCACCTATTACGCACATACGGAAAATAGCCTCGATTGGGACGGACTACGGGTGTATGTCTCTAATGATGGGGCCAATTGGGTCCTAGTGGCTACCAACACCGATTTGAACGATGGCACACTAATTCGCCCTCGGCTGGAAAAGCCTGGTTACGGTGGGTATATCCGGGAGATTCACGACGGTGGGGGAACATGGCGGCAAGCCCGGATTGATCTCAGTCAGTTTGCCGGTCGGGACAATCTGCGGATCCGATTCGACTTTAGCACCGCCAGCGATATGGAAATCGGCAACCTGCAAATGCAGGGGGCCTACCTGACGGTAGTGCCAGCAGCTCAGCTCCGTGACGGCGACACAATGGTTGCCGGCACAGTGACCTTTGAAATCGATCTCGGCTTTGCCCTACTGCTACCAAATGCGGCGGGCGCGAAGATTGGCGACAATCCCACCGGAACCCAGCGGGGTGAGTGGATCACCATTTCTGACGGAACGAGTACCTATACATTTGAGTTTGATAAAAACGGTGTGGTGGCGCCAGGTCGAAGACGTGTGGCGGTCACCGACGCCATGACCACCCGCCAGGTGGCTGAGGCACTGGCTCGGGAGATAAATCTGGCTTTCGGCACCACTGGTCCGACCCCGGGACGCGTGTTCGCTTATGTGCCGGACGATAAGATCTTCCAGGGTCCCACGGGGAACCGTGTATTTCTGATCGGAGCCACCAGTGTCAACCAAGGTACGGATTATGCTGGAATGCCGCTTGCGATTCAAATTGAGGGGAGCGCTCCCGGGGCGGTAACCTCCGGTCGGACTCCGATTTATATCCGGCCAGACATGGACAGCTTGACGGTGGCCCAAATTGTGACCTCCACCGTAAATCGTCAGTTGCGGACGGGGGCCACTCCCGATAGGATCTATGTGCCGCCGGTGATGACGGCTGCCACACTGAACAACACCGCCTTGTCGATTCTTGGTCTGGATAGCCGCAATGTACCGCGATTTGCCGTCGTCGGTTTCAGCACGGCTTTACCCTTTAATCAAATCGTTTCCGTGGACACGATCCGCAGTCAGTTGCCAGCAGGCGCCACTTTGGACGCCGATTATGCCGTGCTCGTTGGGCTCCAAGGGGCGACGAGTCCGCAGGCAATTGCCTTGCAAATTGCCTCGGCAATTAACACGTTACGAACCTTTTACGGGTGGCAGGTGACGGCCGCGGTAGATCCCATCGACGCGCTTATGATTAACCTCACCGGGCCACAGACGATTGTGACTTTCGTCAACGCTCGTTTCAGTGGTCATCCTGTTCCAAAGACTCATTCAGCAGCCTGTCCCCTGTTGCGATTTGATCCCAATGAGACCACGTGGAAATTGGACGAGCGTTTCCTCTCGAGTAGCCCGAGTCCGAACAATACGGGCGCAAGTCGGGCGGAGGCTCTCATCCGCGTTTACGATGTGGAGGTGACAAACCCAGGGCCTTTCCGATATGCCAGCACCTTAGAAGGCGATACCACCAATAAGTCCTATGGCACAGGGCGAAACCAAAACCGCTTTTGGAATTTCCGCCGCGGCCAAAATAATGCCTTTGAAGGGTGGTACATTGATGACATCGTCATTGGCTTTGCTGAGCGTGGCGAACTTGTGACCAACGCCCCGACCGGAGTCACCGGTTTTGACTTCCTGCGCGAACCGCGGTTGGATGAGAACATTGTGGTAACTGGAAGTTACCAGCTGGAAATCCGGCGTGGCCATGAATTCGGGACTTTGGTCGGACCACCGAGCGCGCCGTACACTGTGCTGCGGCTTGCTCCGCAGGTGGACACCAATGATCGGTTTGTTCAGGAGATTAGCATCCGCATTCCGCCGGCCAGCGAGCTTGGTCACGGGGATCGATTCTGGATCGACGACGGTGTCCGCCGGCAGGAGTTTGTTTTCCTTGATAACGATCTGCGTGGAGCTACGGGGGAGGCCATTCCCATTTTCTTCTCGCGGTACGAGTCGGCCGCTGTGCTGGCAAGCAAAGTGCAGAGTGCCATAAATCAGGCGGCCAACGAAGGCCGGTTGAACGTTCAGGCCCTGCGGCGAAGCGTCTCGGATATCGTTGATCTGTGGGGTGCGGTGTACGTGGGCGGCATCTTAGGTGGGGAGCAGAATCCACCTCCACAAGTTCGGCCGGCCTTTGCCATTTCGCAAATTATTTATGGCTCGGTCGAGGCTGTGGGAACGCGCTATCTTCGGATCGAAGCTCCGGCCGGTAATACGATTAACCATCGCAGCACCTTCCGTGTAACGGACATCGACGGTAATGCGGTCGATTTCATGTTTATCAACGCATTAACTGGGGAAACGGCGCCGCCGGAGTTTTACCAGATTACCTATGAATTTGGCATGCTTGCCAGCCAGATCGCCGTCCTCATTCGCGACGCGATTAACAGAGCCAACACCGATGGAAAACTGAACGTAACAGCAGCTATCTCCATTCCGGGCCGGGTGGACCTTTCGGACAAAGCCCAAGAGGTCATTGGTCTGCCATCTACGACGTACTTCGTACCCTCACCGCCGGCCGGCGTGACCTATGTCAACCCGAAACAAGGCAATCACCCGCTTATTGGGGATAAAAATCAGCTCCGGGAAAAAGGGTATTTCATCATCGACAGCACGCAGGTGCTGTATTCGCGCGATTGGGGAATCCGTGTGGAGCCTGCGGCAAGAGATGCCGGCGGAAATTGGCCGCATCCGGGCTCCGGCCGGTGGATGAACGCCGCTTATCCAACAAATACTCCCGGTTCGATGTGGGTGCCCGGGGTGACTTTGGTCAACAACATTGTGGCCTACAGTGGCCAGGGTGGAATCTACTTCGGCGGCGACACAGCGCAGCCCCTGGGTGCTATTCCTTTCGGGCGAATTGTTAACAACACCGTGGTGGGCAATGTCCTACGAGGTCAGAGTGCCACCGGAACGGGTATTCAAGTTGGTCCCAATGCTACGCCCACGCTTTTGAACAATGTCATTGCTGGCTGGCAGACAGGTGTTTTGGTCCACTCAACTTCGGCGAGCACCGTGCTGGGTGGCAACGCTTTTGCCCGCAATACCCAAAATGCTAGTGGCACAACTACGGGGTCGTTTGCTCTGCTCCTTGGGCCGACTGAGCCGCTGTTTGTGGCTCCCGAGCGAAACAATTTCTATCCGGCCGCCGGTTCTCGGATTATCGACAGTGCCATCGACAGTTTGGAGGAGCGGTCCGGCTACTTTAGCGCGGTGCTTCAGCCGATCGGAATTCCTCCCTCACCGATTTTAGCGCCAAGTCTGGACTTATTTGGCCAATTGCGGCAGGACGATCCGTGGGTAGCACCGCCAGCCGGTATGGGCGCCAATGTCTTCAAGGATCGTGGAGCGGTGGACCGGGTGGACTTCTTTGGTCCAACGGCAGCCATCACGGTACCGGTAGATAACGGTCCTGCCGACCGTGCCCGGAGTCCCCACGAGGTGGCCCTGGCCCATGTGCGGGTGACGGAGTTTGTTATCAGCTTGTATGATGTGGGAATCGGCATCGATGATGCCACGGTGGTCCCGCAGGCCGTCCAAGTTTATCGCGATGACCGCCAGACACCACTTGCGGTGGGTGCCGACTATTTGTTCAGTTACGATGTAACTAATGATCGGATCATTTTGTATCCTGCGCCGGGGCTGTGGGAGCCGGGCTACCGCTACACCATTGCTTTGGATCGGACCATGATCCGAGACCTGGCCGGTAATATTCTGCAGCCGAACCGGCCCGTGGCTCACCCCGTCTTCGGTGATTGCTACTTCACGGTGAGCATCGATGTGCTGGACTACGGTGATGCGCCGGATCTGCCATATCCGTCGCGGCTTGTCAACAATGGAGCTCGGCATTTAATTGTGGATGGCTTCCATCTCGGAGCCGGTATTTCCCGCGAGCTTGCCCCACGTGAGGAAGACACCTTCGATGATGGTGTAATCTTCCAGTTTGGTGGGGAAATCCGCGTAGAGAAAGATCCCAATCAACCGGTGGAGCGCCACGGTGTCCGGGTGTATGTCAGCGTGCCAAGCGGTTGGCCCACAGCTCCCGATGGAACGGTGGGATATTTGAATGCGTGGATCGACTTCAACCGCGATGGCGACTGGGAGGATAGCTGGGACACCGGCTCGGAGTATATCTTGCAGAATATCCCGGTAAAGGCTGGGTGGAACCAGTTTGACTTTGACAGTGGCTACCTGGTGTTCAGTGTACCGCGGGAGGCCGAGTACGGGAGCAGCTGGGCCCGCTTCCGCCTGACGAGTTATCGCTTCACGCCGGAGAATGCCCTCAGCTTCACCGGCGTTGCCGATGACGGTGAGGTGGAGGATTACCAGGTGGAGCTGGTACGGTACTACCGCGACTGGGGCGATGCGCCGGCCTCGTACGGAACACTCCGGGCCGACAACGGCGCTTATCATGTCGTGTGGCCAGTGGGTAATCCCCATTTGGCATTTCCTCTCCGCGATCCGGATACCGGGGAATACCTGGTCGATCCGAACACGGGTCAGTACATCTTCGTCGGGCCCGATTGGGAGCTCGACGGCCAGCCCGATCCGGAGGCTTTAGGCGATGACACCGATAGCATTTACGGCTGGCTCGACGGCCGCCGCGCCGATGAAAACGGAGCCTTTATTGAGACACTTAACCCCAGTCGTGTGCCACGCATTACCGTCTATGTGGTCGGCGGCGGGTACCTCAACGTGTGGATTGATGTTTATCAGGATGGAAGCTTCGCCGATGACGTGGATCACGTAGTTCGCGACTTGTGGTTGAATGAGGGCGAGCATCGGCTTCATGAGCTGCCCGGCGTCCTCGGGCTGTTGCCGGAGGATATGCCTGTCGGTGCGACGTATGTACGGCTGAGAATCAGTAGCAACGTCCAGGGTCTTGGCCCAACCGGCGCCAATCCCATCAGCGGTGGCGACGATCCCAACGGGGAAGTGGAAGACTATCGGGTTCCCGTGGAATTGGTACCTGTAGATTATGGCGATGCGCCGGATCCATCCTATCCTTCGCGGCTGCAAAGCAACGGAGCTCGCCACGTAATTGTGGACGGCTTCCACCTGGGTTGGGGTGTCACCCGGGATCGCAATGCTCCCGCGGAAGATGAATTCGACGATGGGGTCGTCTTCCAGTACGGGAACGAGATTCGGGTGGAAACAAATCCGGCCCGACCTGCCGAGCAATATCTGGTACGCGTCTACGTCAGCACACCGGAAGGATGGCCGGTCGATGCGAATGAGAATGTGGGCTATTTAAACGCTTGGATCGACTTCACTCGCGATGGCGATTGGGACGACCCAGGCGAGCAAATCTTCCAGAACGTTCCGGTGAAAGCCGGCTGGAATAACTTGTACTTTAATGTGCCCCACAGTGCCGCCTTTGGCGAAACGTGGAGCCGGTTCCGGCTATCGAGCGTAACGCTACCCCCTGTGGCCGGTTACCTTGGCGAAGCCCCGGACGGCGAAGTGGAAGACTACCTGGTGAAATTGGTGCCTTACTATCGGGATTGGGGCGATGCGCCGGCACCTTACCGCACGGTCGAATCGCAGAATGGTGCTTACCACGTGATTTGGCCGGAAAACAATCCCCACTTAGCTTTTCCCGACCCCGTTACGGGAATTGTGGTCGCTCCCGACTGGGAGGTGGACGGTCAGCCGCATCCACAAGCACGGGGTGATGATTTGGGTGGCTGGGCTGCCGACGAAAATGGCGTGCGGGCGGTGCTGCAAACTCCCGATGGCCGGCCAATCTTAGTAGCAGGCATGCGGCCGCTGATCAGTGTGTATGCTGTGGGCGCAGGTTGGCTTAATCTCTGGGTGGATCTTAACAGGGACGGGGACTGGGATGATCCCGGGGAACACTTGGTTCGGGGGCTATGGTTGGAGCCGGGTGAACATCGGCTCTACGAATTGGCTGATGTGGGCATCCTGCCGATGACCCTCAGCGAAGGTGACACCTTCCTACGCGTGCGCTTTAGCAGCAACGTGCGCTATCTCTTGTCCTATGGTGGCAATCCATCTTCGCCGGGAGAGGATCCCAATGGGGAAGTGGAAGATCACTGGGTACGGCTTGAGCGCTGGCCGCTTGACTTTGGGGATGCCCCAGATCCGAGCTATCCCTCCCGGCTGGCCAGCGATGGGGCTCGCCACTTAATGGTTGCGGGCTTCCATTTAGGAGCGTCCATCACCGAGGAGCAGGATGCCCTGACAGTCGACGATGGGGATGACGGCATAGTGTTCCAATATGGCGGGCAGATCCGGGTGGAGAGTAACCCTGCTCGGCCACAGGAACGTCACGGGGTGTCGGTCTATGTTAGCGTGCCTGCGGGATGGTCGGTACAGCCCGACGGCACTGTTGGGTATTTGAATGCTTGGATCGACTTTAACCGCAATGGTGCCTGGAGTGATCCACAGGAGCAGGTATTTGTCAACGTACCGGTGCGGGCGGGATGGAATCGGTACGACTTCGGCACCGGCTATTTGGTCTTTGCGGTACCTTACGATGCGGCGTTGGGGCCGAGCTGGGCCCGCTTCCGCTTAAGTAGCTACCCCATTACCGCCAGCAGCGACGTAAGCTTCGCCATGGAGCTTCTGGACGGCGAGGTGGAAGACTACCCGGTAGAGCTGGTGGGATACTACCGCGACTGGGGCGACGCCCCGGCCCCGTATCGCACCCTCGAGGCAGAAAATGGGGCTTACCACGTCGTATGGCCGGTCGACAATCCCCATCTTGCTTATCCGGATCCAGTGACTGGGCGAATTATCCCGGTGGATTGGGAGCTTGATGGTCAGCCACATCCCCAAGCTTTAGGGGACGATCTAGGTGGTTGGCCTGATCTACCCGGCACCGATGACGAAAACGGCGTGCGGATCGAGGCGTTAACGGCCGGGGCGCGACCGATCATGAGCGTCAACGCTGTCACCGGCGGGTGGCTCAATATGTGGATTGATCTCAACCGCGACGGAGACTGGGACGATGCCGGCGAGCACATAGTGCAGGGACTGTGGCTTGAGCCCGGCGAACATCAGCTTCATTTGCGGCCGGAAGTCCTTGTTCTTCGGGAAGATCTTTCTCCCGGAACAAGTTACATGCGGCTACGCTTTAGCAGCAATGTGCAGTACTTGACACCGTACGGTGGCAACCCTGATCCTAACGGCCCGCCGCCTAATGGAGAGGTGGAAGATCATCAGGTGCTCCTTCTGGTCGAGCCGCGGGACTATGGCGATGCCCCGAGCGATCGTTATCCCACACGCCGGGAAAACGATGGAGCGCGTCACATTGTGGTACCAGGCTTCGCCCTCGGTTGGGCTGTGGACGAAGAGCTTAACGCGCGCGGCGTCGATACCTTCGATGATGGCGTGTTCTTCCAGTATTGGGGCGAAATCCGCGTTGAGCGCGACCCCACCGAGCCATTGGAGCGGCACGGTGTTCGGGTCTACGTCAGTGTTCCCGCTGACTGGCCCGTGCAGCCCGACGGCACTGTTGGCTATCTCAATGCCTGGATCGACTTTAACCGAGATGGCGACTGGGACGATGTGTGGCCGGAAGGCTCCGAATACGTCTTCACTAATGTGCCCGTGAAGGCCGGCTGGAATGATTTCGACTTTGAGACCGGCTATCTGGTCTTTAACGTACCACGGGCTGCCGAATTGGGTAAGACCTGGGCCCGCTTCCGTCTGACAGGTTCTCAGTTACCTGTGGGCGGATCGCCCAACTACCTGGGCCTTGCTACCGACGGCGAAGTGGAAGACTACGAGGTCACGATTGTTGACTACTACCGAGACTACGGCGATGCCCCGGCCAGGTATCCGGTCACTCGTGATGCCGGCGGTGCCTACCACGTGGTGTGGCCTAAGAACAATCCGTATCTGGCCTTCCCGGATGCTGAGACAGGCCAACTCGTCGGCGTTGACTGGTACATCGACGGGCTACCGCACGATCAGGCTTTAGGGGACGACGAACATTGGCTCGATGACGAAAACGGTATGCGGCTGTGGTTTGTTAGCCCCGGCTTTAAGCCGCTAATCCAACTTTTTGCCGCAACCCCGGGCTACCTCAATGCCTGGATCGACATCAATCAAGACGGCGATTGGGAGGATCCAGGTGAACAATTGGCCAGCGGCGTGTGGATTGCTTCACCCGGGCTGTATTGGCTCCACGAATTAACTGAGCTTGCCCCGTTGCCCGAGGATATGCCTTTGGGCGAGACTTTCCTGCGGCTGCGCTTTAGCAGCAATGTTCGTTACTTGCTCCCCTACGGAGGGAATCCAGATCCTGCCGGGCCGGATCCGAATGGAGAGGTGGAGGACCACCGGGTTGAAGTCCGGGCACCCATCCTCGATTTTGGTGATGCTCCGGCTAGTTACGGCACGTTGAAGGCGGATGACGGCCCGCGACATTTGCTGGTCCCCACAGGTGTGTATTTAGGTTACGCGCCGGGCGATGCCGAGCCGGACGCTCTGGTGGATCAGGCGGCTGTGGGAGATGACTTCACCGGAGAACAGGATGAAGATGGGCTTTTAAGCTACGGCACCCTGGTGGCCGGCCAGTTCCGTCCGGGCATTCTCTACCGCGGAGAGATTGGGCGATTCGAAGTGGCCGTCACTGGGACCGGATACCTCAGTGCGTGGATTGACTTTAATGGTGACGGCGTCTTCAGCGATTACCTCGATCCGCTCACCGGCCAGTATGTCCGCGAGCATGTCGTCCAAGGTGTTTACATCGCGGACGATTCGGCGCCGTTTGTTTTCGATGTGCATGTACCCGCCTCGGCGGCCGAAGGTGTCACCTTCCTACGGTTGCGGTATTCGAGTGATCGCCAGGCGGTACTGGCCCCGGTAGGCCGCGCCCCAGACGGCGAAGTTGAGGACCACGCCCTGTTTGTGGAAAGCCTTCAGGGTGTGATCCAGGGTACCAAGTTCAACGATGCCAACGCCGACGGAATCTGGCAATGGTGGCCGAATGTCTTCCAGCCCATTATCCAGCCCACAGCTCCAGGCTCCGGCACCCCCATCCTAACCGGCGGGTTTAACGCCACAGTTGGACCGATCGACCTGGGATTCGAGTTCGCTTATTACGGAGCCATCTACACGCAGTTTTACGTGAGTGAAAACGGAGCGATCTCGTTTGGCTCGCCGGTAAGCGCCTTCGATTTGGCAGGATTCCCAGAAAGCATTCCGATGATTGCGCCCTTCTGGGCCGATGTTGACTTGCGACTGGGTGGTGGGCGTGTGGAACTTTCCCGCGGCACCAACCCGCTCACAGGCAATCCGTTTGTGCAGGTGACGTGGGTTGATGTGGGCTTTTACAATCGATACGATCCGCTCAACTTGCCACTTCTATCACGGCGAAATACCTTCGGCGTTTACATCGAAGATGACCCCCTTGGCGATGTGGTGGGATTCGTCTACTGGAACCTGCAGTGGACGACCGGGGATTATTTCGATCCCGAGACCGGCACTTGGGTGCGGACCGGCGGCTACGGGGACCCGGGAGCGGAGATCGGGTTCAACGCCGGCAATAACTTCACGTATGCCCGCATTTTCCGACCAACCAGCCAAACCGGATTGGATGAGCTTGTGGCTCAGCAGGTCCTCGGCGTAAGAATCGACCCCAACACTGGCCGACCACACGGACCGGAATACGGAATTCCGGGAGGCGTGGTGTACATTGACGCTAATAACAATGGCGTGCGGGATCCCGGTGAATGGACGGTGGTGGCGCAGCGCGATTTGCGCGGCACCTTGGAGGACGAATCCGGCCGATTCCGCTTTGGCCCCTTGCCCCCCGGCACCTATGTCATCCGAGAGGATCTGACATCACCAGAGTGGCAAGAGTGGATACAAACCAACCCGCGGTGGGGTGCCGTGGGTTATCTGGCTTCGGGTGATCTTCGGGTCGTGGCGGTTCCGCCCAGCGAGCTGCGGGACGGCGACCAATTGAGGATCTTTGACGGCCGGCGAGTTCACACCTTTGAATTCGATCGTAATGGGTTGCTGAGCGATCCGGGGGTGATCCCGGTGAATATAGCCGGCCTGACCACAGCGGACCAAGTGGCCGAAGCGATCACCACAGCGGTGAACACGGCTCGCGGCACCCGGGGGTTGATTCTCCAGGCCGGAGCAGAAGGGGATGAGGTTGTCATCACTGGTGATCCCGTCATCCTCTTCCCCCAGGATTATCCGTGGACGGTTCGCTTCACCGCACTTGCCGGTAGCACCATCCCCGAAGGTTCGATTTTCTCGGTCGGAGATGGCCGGGGCCAGGTGACCTTCGAGTTCGATTGGGACGGTGCTTCCTCTTACCCGGGCCGGGGCCATGTGCTGATCCCGGTAGCAGGTCGCACACCGGCAGAAGTTGCTGCCGCTATTGCCACAGCCGTGCAAACCCAGGCCGCCGCTCTCGGTCTGAACATCTGGGCAGTAGCGGCGGACACTGAGGTAATCCTCCGTGGTCGCACCTTAACCGTGGATCGACTGACGAGCTTCTTGCCGGGTGGACCGGCCCGCGTCAATCCCGATGGCTCGTACACGGTGAACCTCGATGCTGGGGCGGTGATAAGCCGTATCGATTTCGGCAATTTCCTCCGCCCAATCCTCTCATGGAACGATGTCCGCGTCCTGGAAGGCCAAAACGGTCAATTCACCGAGGTAGAACTGAATTTGGTGTGGGAGCGATCCTTCGGCGCGCCCATCGACCTTGTGCTTTTAACCGCCGACGGCACTGCCACTGCCGTGGACAACGACTATCTTCCCATAGCGCAGGCCTTGCAGTTGACGGCGGACCTGCCACCTCAGAGCAGATGGCCGGTGCGGGTCCTTACCAGTAACGACCGCGGGGACTACGACTACGGCCTGTCTGGACACATCCTGGTTTATCAAGTTCTCGACCCGCCGGCTGAAGGCGGCGATTGGGAAATTTGGCTGTACGACCTCAAGACCGATTCGGTCCATCGGGTTACGAATAACTCCGTGGATGACCGATTCCCCACCGTGTACGAAGATGGAGACCGGGCTTATTTGGTGTGGATCGGTCAAGACCAAACGCCCGGACAAACGGATACAGAAGTATTCCTCCGTGTGTACGAGCGTGGACGTGGGTTTATTTCTCCTGCCATTCAGCTTACGAACAACACCTTCAACGAATCCTCGCCGCAAATTGATGACACCTACGTGGTGTGGGTGGGTCAGGTCACAGCTTCCAACAGCGAAGTCTTTGTCTTCAATTACAAGGCGTGGGTGAACAGCACGTGGGGAGTCACCCAGCCGCCGCGAAATATCTCGGGTAATCCCTTCGGCGACTTCGCACCGCAGACCTTTGGCCCGCATGTGGTATGGTCCGGTTGGGATGGGTTCGACGAGGAAATCTACATCTGGGATGCGATCGCCGGCACCCGTCGACTGACCAATAACACCACTGCTGATCGCGCCCCGCGGATTCATGGTCAGTGGGTGGTATGGGAACAGTTTGACGGAAATGATTACGAAATTTGGGTTCACAATCTTGCCACCGGAGTCTCCCGCCAGCTCACCAATAACACTGTGGCCGATGTGTCTCCCGCTTTGTCGGGTAATCACGTGGTATGGCAAACTAGGGTGGGCACCACGTGGCAAATCTACTACATGAATTTGGAGGAGCTGGAGCTCGGCCTGCCCCCAACCAACATTTCTGCCAACCCATATGACAACCAGTTCCCGAAGATCGATGGTCATCGGGTGGTGTGGCATGCCCGAATTGGTAGCAACTTCGAGGTGTTTGTATACGACTTGTCGACCGCGGGTGTGGCCCAAAATATCTCGCGACATCCGGCGACCGATTGGTATCCCCTAATTTCGGGGGACTACGTCACGTGGCGGAACTGGGACGGTGTGGATTACGAGATTTGCGTTGCCCAGTATGAGTCACCACGGATTGTGACACCGGTTGGCGTGACCATCGTTGGCGACGATCGGGTAGAGTCGGATGAATACTTCTGGGTCCGCATTTCCGCCGCGGAAGTGCCTGCTTTGGGAACTGGCTCGGTGGTGCTTAATCCCTCCGAGGTGCGGGTGTGGATCCTCAATGATGATGACCGTGGGCTTGGGTGGGATTTTGGTGATGCCCCGGCTTCCTACCGTACGTTGTTGGCCGACGATGGTGCGCGGCATGCGATTGATCCGACTGTCTATCTGGGTTGGCAGGTGGACGGCGAGCGCGATGGCTTGGCCTCCGCTGATGCCTTGGGGGATGACCAAACCAACCTGCCCGACGAAGACGGTGTGGTCTTCCTCACACCGCTGATACCGGGTCAGGTAGCCCAGGTGGCCGTACGGGCCTCGGTGGCCGGCTATTTAGACGCTTGGGTCGACTTTAACCGAAATGGCCGCTGGGGTAATCCTACCGACCCGCTCAGCGTCGTAGATGCCGGTGAGCAGATTTTCACCAGCCAACCTCTCTGGCCCGGCGTGAACATGCTAAGTTTCACAGTCCCCAGCTGGGCTGAATTAGGAAATACATTTGCACGATTCCGCTTCAGCACCACAGGCGGGCTCCTTTACTTCGGGTCGGCCCTCAATGGTGAGGTGGAAGATTATCAAGTACAGATTGTGGCCTCAGCTCCTACGGGACTCGCGCGGCAAGGGCGCACGGTGTACTTCTACGGCACGGCGGCGCCAGAGAGGTTCGAATTTACACCTACCGCCAGTCCCGGCGGTCAACACCGGGTTGTGTACAACGGTGTGGAGTACAGATTCCCGGCTTCGGAGGTAGATGCCTTCGTCTTCGCCGCTGGCGCTGGGCAAGACGTGGCGATTCTCAACGGAACAAGCGGTGCCGAGACCGTCGAATTGCGATCCGGCTTCGCGATGCTCACAGGGGCAAACTTCTTGGTTGTAGTCACCCAGGCGGAAAACGTAACGGTCAATGGCCGCGGTGGCAACGACCAAGCGGTCCTGTCGGCAACGCCCGGCGTTAAGGACACGGTAGTGGGAACCTCAAGCTATGTGCAAATGACCACCGGAGCCGTGGTCAATCGCGTCAATAATTTCCCGCGGGTCCACATCCGCGGTAATCCGGGTGAAGGGGCCGACGTGGTACGGCTTTACGGCTCCGCTGCCGTGGCCGAAACATTTGTGGGTACGCCTACTTCCGTCCAGTTGGATGGCGGAAGCTACTTCATCCAGGCGGATAACTTCCGTTGGGCCTATGCCTACGGAAACGGATCCGGCGACAAAGCCATCCTCTATGACAATCCGGCCACCCGCGACTGGGTGGTAGCCGATCCGACTTATGCCCGGATCTCCGGTGCTGGCTTCTACGTCTTTGCCCGCGACTTTGCCGATGTGGTGGCCTACGCCACAACCGGGAATGACGGAGCGACCCTCTATGACAATCCGATAGGGGTCGATGTGTTTGTAGCTCAGCCGGGTAATGTAGAATTGGCCGGCAGCGGATACCGCATCCAGTTGCAGGGATTCCGCTATGTAACCGCTGAGTCGAGAGGCGGTAGTGACACGGCCATTTTGTACGATAATCCGGCTCGGTTCGATCGTTTCGAGGCCACTCCTACATATGCCGTTTACTACGGCGATACGTTTAACCACCGGGTTTTCGGTTTCCGGAATGTTCAGGCAATTGCTCGCGGCGGCAACGATCGCGGTCGCTTGTATGACGATCCGGCCCAGGCGGAGTCGTTCCTCGCTTATCCCACCTACGCCTTAATGGTGGGCATTAACTACCAGGTCCAGGTAGAGGGCTTCCGCTATGTGACCGCTTACTCCCGCGGAGGTAATGATCACGCCATCTTTTACGATTCGCTGGGCGACGATCGTTTCGTGGCCAAGCCCTTCGAAGGGAGAATGTACGGAGCCGGCTACGATAACCAGGCTGTGGGCTTCAGTAAGGTCGTGGGCAATGCCACTTCCGGGTACGATCTGGCCCAGCTGTACGATATGGCCCTGGCTTGGGCCGGTGATCATCTCCAGGCCCAGGGCAATTGGGCTAAAGTCAGCAATAGCCTTGTTGACTACGAGTTATGGGCTATCAACTTCGACAGGGTGGAAGCCTACGGAAGTGATCCCGGTGTAGACACTAAGGAAATCATCGGAGCACTCGATTTCGCATTGGAAACTTTCGGCTCCTGGAGGGATTAAAACACCCAAGTGTTTTGCCCGTTTTGTCATCAAAGCCGAGCAGTTGACTTTGTGGCCAGCATGCCCGCGGGCTGAAATCAACCGGGCCTTGGACGAGCCGACAAGTAAGCCGCCTCCTGCATGAGTTGCTGGCAAAAGCGCCGATTGGCCCACCGCAACGGAAGCGGTGGGCTTTTTGTTGAGCCCAGGAAACAGCTGTTGCTTTTTGACAACGGCGTTTTTGAGGGAGGACATTCCGACACATCGAGGAACCGATCGTCCCATCCCTAAACATAAATCGAACTCTTTTTCCGCATTTTTCTTTTCGCCACATTTTTCGCCGGCTGTTTATGCGCCGAGTGCCTTCCTTTGCCGCCGTTTTGCGACCTATATTACGGTAGGATCGGTTGATCCTCTCCTAGTCATGGAAAAACCCTTATGGTTTTGATTTTCGCGTTTACTTCTCTTGCGAGGAAAGACGGCTGTCCATGCCAGGGGCGTTGCCGGCTGTGACGCTCGATCTTCCTCCATGATGGGCCAATGGGGTTCACTTTTGTCGACCTTTTACTTGTCAAATGGGCTGGGCGAGGTGAGCCATGGATCGCTCTCACTTGTCGGCGCCCACGGCGCTAGTCAAGGGCCGTGGCCACGGCAGAATTCTGCAGAAATGGCTGGGAAGCAGGAGTCAAAACCGTTGCAGCGGAATAGTGACAGGATTTCAGGCACTTGTTTTTCCGCCATGTGCAAAAACCACAGAACGTGCGGAATCTCCTCGGAATAAGCAAAAGCGACTGTTGACCCTTCGAACCAGGCGGCAACAGGATGGGCGGCTCAAGGGCCGGAAACACACCCGCTTTGTTGAACAACTCGAAGATCGCCTTTTCCTTTCGGTTGGTCCGGGGGGTTACGGCCTTTTCGGCCTTTTGGCGGAAGGGGGGCAACATTTTTGGCCGGCTGAGAGGCTTCCCGCACATGCAGATTATTCTTGGCCCTCCGCGCTGGTGGCTGACGGCTGGCAGGTTCAGTCGCGACCGCGAGGCGCCGACGCCGTTGACGACTTCCGCACTGAGGGCGACGCCCTTGTATCGCGGCTTAGCTTTCGCTTCCAGGGGTTACCCTCCTTCCACTTAGCCCCACAAGGTGGGTTTGTGACACTCGCAAGCGAGTCACTATGGCTCCAGCCTGGCGAACCCGTCGTTCCTGTACGGGTGTCGACGCTCCTCCTGCCGGCACGCAGTGACTCCCTGACAATCACCGTGCATTTTTCCTCGCAAGCCCAGCCTTTATCGGTTCTGCCCACGGCTGTGCTGACCCCAATGGCCGTGGTCGGCTCGCAAACCACCGAGGGAGCTGCGAGTTGGACCGGTTTACCCACGGACGTCCTCACGTCTCTGACTCCTGTGCGGTATCAGCTTCATACGTTTCGCGGTTTTACCTTCGCCACCATTCAGGTGTTTCCGGTTCACTGGGATGATACCTGGGCAACGCTGATTTACCATGAGGAAATGACCCTCCAGATTACTGCCAGTTCGTCAACAATCCCGCAGATTTCATCCACTGCTGGTGCCATATCACAGAATGACGGTCAAAATCGGGACCTCCTCCCTCACACGCTACGCTTATTGCCCGAGGACATCAGTCTAATAGCATCTTATGTGGACAACCCAGCTGCGATTACCACGTACGTAACAGCTACCGTCCCCGCGCAATCCCCCAGGCTTCCGTGGGCGGGCCATTTCGAATATGTAGTAATCACCTCTGAGCAGCTACAGGCGGTTTTCGAGCGATTGGTGGACCACAAAAAGAGCCGGGGCCTTTCTGCCACCATCGTCACTATCGAGCTTATTGGTAGCCGATATACCGGCACAGAATCCGGCGATTTGGCCGACCGCATTCGGCAGTTCATTAGCGAGGCTTACCTCCACTGGGGGACAAGCTGGATTCTTCTGGGGGGCGATGTGGAGATCATTCCTACTCGCGGGGTTTATGCCCGTGTTAGTTCGATCGTGGACACATCACTTGCCACAGATCTCTACTACGCCTGCCTAGATGGCCCATGGGACGGAAATCGCAATGGCATCTGGGGAGAACCTGTTGACGGCATCGGGAGAAGGGATATCGATCTCGTGCCCGAGGTCTTCGTCGGCCGTGCGCCTGTAAGTTCCTGGACGGAAGCCGTATATTTCGTTGATAAAGTCATTCGCTACGAGTCCTACGCCCATCCTCAGCGAACCACCGTGCTGTGGCTGGGGGAAGAGCTTGATTCTCGGACCGATGGAAGCATCTCCGGAGAAGCGATTCGTCGCGAAACCCTCCCGGGGGATTGGACTGCCATTGAGCGTTACGACCGCGACGGCCGCTGGAGCGGCGAAGAACTGCGCGGGCTTCTCAACCAGTCTCCCCATCTGGTGCATCATTTGGGCCATGCAAGTGCCCACTGGAATGCCCGATTGACCGTGGCCAATGTGCAATCGTTAACTAACTCCATGCCTTATGTTTTCTACTCCCAGGGGTGCTATTCAGGCGCTTTCGACTTGTACGATCTTGCCATCGGAGAAGCCCACGTGGTGGCTCCCGCAAGTGCTGTTGCCGCGGTGATGAACACGCGATTCGGCTGGTATGTTCCGGGACCCACCCCTGGGGGGAACCATTTTTACGCCTACGAGTTTTTCGATGCCTTGTTTAACGAAAAGTTTGTTCACCTTGGTCTGGCCCATCATGATTCCAAGCTTGACAATCTTTTCCGCGTGGGGGATACGGGCGTCTATCGATGGATTCACTTTACTACGATTCTTCTCGGCGATCCTGAGTTACCACTTCAGATAGGGCCCCGTGACCCCTCTGGCACACCCGGTCACATCTCTGGAAGGGTCCTGGCCGACATCCCTGGGACTGCCTCCGTTGACTCAACCGCGGGGGGTATCGCCGGCGTGCGGGTGTTTGTTGACACAAACAATGACCGCACATTCAACGAAGGCTCGTCGCTTTACCGTTGGTCGGGACAACCAACGCCAATTCCCGACCTGGGTACCCTCCGGGCCACAGTCGAAGTGGATGCCCCAGGACAAATAACACAGATTTTTGTGTCCCTTTCGCTTGAGCATCAGTTTCTCCACGACTTAGAGATCTCGTTGATTAGTCCCTCTGGCACGCGTGTAAAGCTTCTTTCCCGGCCCCCGTTAGGAGCTGGCGTACTCCGCGATGTTACCTTTCGCGACGATGCCCTGCGGACCATTTCCCCCCAGCAGCGACACATTAGCGGCGACATTCACCCGGCCCAAGCACTTCGTGCCTTTGAGGGTGAGCCAGCTCAAGGAGTGTGGGTTTTGGAGATTGTTGATGTATCCACTCGCGATTCCGGCATCCTTCATGGATGGAATCTTTCCTTGGGGTACGCCGAACCGACGACCTTCACAGATGGTGATGGGGTGTTTTTCCTCCCGCAGGTTGCCGCCAGCACCGGTGCTTTGTGCGTGGAGCCACCTGTCGGGTGGTTTGTCGTGGCGCCGATTGGCGAAGCTTATCCCATCCTGCCACAGCCACACCTGGCCGACTCTTCATATAACTTTCTCCTGGCACCAATCGGCCAGGGTGAAAGGGGCGAAAACCTTGGCATTCTTCACTGGCTCGAAGAGCAACAAATTGCTGCGCCGGGCAGCGGAACCTGGTGGCGCTTCCGCGCGGCACATTCGGGGAGTTTCACCGCGGAGGCCACCTCGGCCCTTGAAAATTTGCCGATTCAGATCGATCTTTTCGATGCCTCCGGACAGCGGCTGGCACGCGCGTATTCCCCCTTCGGCACTTGCCGCTTAGATACCGAAGTCATTGCGCAGCGCGAGTACTTGATGCGCTTAACAGGACAGGGCCAAGTCGTTTCCCTCCGCGCGGTCAACCTTCTAAGCTTTTCTGACGGAAAAGTTCAGGTCTTTGGTTCTCCCAAAGATGATGTCGTTCAAATCGCGGTGGGACAAGACCTGCATGTTGCCATCAATGGAGTGGAGTACACGTTGCCAAGGCGCGCTGCCACATCGATTGAAATCGTAGGAAAAGGAGGGCGGGACCAACTTTATTGGACTTCCGCTTTGGGAGCTACGTCCTTCGTTTTTCGCAATGGCGAGGCCCTGATCGGGCACACCGGGCTTTGGGTCGCCGCAAAGCACGTGGCCAGCATCTCGCTTGTTGCCGGGGGACCGACCGACTCAGCCCGGATCTACGGAAATAGCCCATCCGATCGTTTTGTGTTTACACACGTGGGGGCCCAGTTTGTTACCGCAGAAGTGGCGATCAACCTCAAGGGATTCGAACGAATCGATGTGTGGGCGGGGGCTGGACCGAGCACTATAGCCCAACTTGGCGACACCCCAGGCAACGACCGGATCTTCCTCCGCCCAAGGGAAGCCACCCTTTACGGCCAGCGGGTGATGGTCGCTGTGCGGGGATTTGCCACTATCTTAACCACCTCGTCGGTTGGTGGCACTGATGCCATCTATTTCCAAGATGGCCCGGGTGAGGACTCGTTTACATCCACGCCACGATATGCCGCCATGCGAGGTCCCGGATATTTCCAACGGGCTGAGGGATTTCGCTGGGTCATAGCCCGATCTTCCTACGGTGCAGACGTTGCCAAACTGTATGACTCACCGGGGACCGACTCAGCGGTTATCACTAGTGGATATGTGACCCTTACGACCCCCGGCGCGTATACGCGGGTACAAGGTTTCGCCCAGGTCATCGTGACAGCCACGGCTGGCTCCGGCGATATCATCCGCATTTTTGACTCGCCCAGTGATGACCTTTTCCGCCTGGGCGATAATTGGGTGGAATTGGTCACTGTGCGAGGGGTTGTGGTGGCCAAGGGTTTTGATGTACTGCGCATCTACGCCCAACAAGGTGGTGCCGATCAGGCGCTTGTTCGCGCTCCGTCGTGGGTCAGCCACGTTGTGCTCTCCCCCGAGTGGGTGCGCCTTGTTGGTCCGCAAGGTGATTGGCAGTTTTCCGGCATCAGCCAGGTTCGCATCCAAGCCGCACCAAAAGCAGGCATAACGAGCATCGTGTACGACTCTTCTGCAAAAGATAGGCTTGTGGCCGCTGCTAATGTCGTGGGAATCATCGGGCCACGCTCGAGTTGTTGGCTGGAGAGACCAACCCGTGTAGTTGCCGTGGGCCGATTTGGGGCCCGCTTAGAGCTGGCCCAAAACCCGTTTGACTACGCCTTGGAGTTAACCGGCTTTTGGACTCCCTCTGTGGACTAAAATTCAGGGCGCAAATTCCATCAATTCCTTTCGCGTGGTTTACAAAGGAGAGAGACATCGGCTTTTTTCGCTTTGCTTGCCAAAACATGCCGGCGCAGGGACCTTACCCTCTTTACCGTCGCAACTGTGCGAACTCTGCCAAGATCGAACGCTTCCTGCTCCTAAAACAGTAATCGTTCCACCTAATCGTTGCACAAGTGGTGGGAAGCCCGACCAAGGGTTTTTGCAGAGGTACCTTTCTCGGCCCTTCGCTTGTCGGAGGAAAGCAGTGGCTCATAATGGAGAAACGACGGCTGACCTCGTAAACGAAAGAACATGAGGTGGATCCCCGCTCCCAAATGTTGTTGCCAGAGAGTCGGCGCGGGCCAGCGGTAAAGTTTTTTGCGCCCAGGAGGAACGAGAGTGGTACTCCGGGAATTTCGCGATCTGATTCTCATCTCCGGAGGACAAACGGGGGTGGACCGGGCAGCCCTTGACCTGGCGATCGAATTAGGCCTCCCCCATCAGGGATGGTGTCCCGCCGGTCGGTGGGCGGAAGATGGTACGATTCCGCAGCATTATCGCCTGAAGGAAACGCCCAGCTTACGCCCGGAAGTCCGCACCGAGTGGAATGTCCGGGATTCCGACGGCACGCTCATCCTCGCGCGAGGTGAAATTTTCGGCGGCACTGCATTTACTAAACAAGTGGCTGAGGCACAGCAGAAACCTCATTTGCTGATAGATCTTTCTCATCCGGCACCTGTTGCGCAGGTTCGCCAATGGATCCTCACGCATGGTATCCGGCGGCTTAATGTAGCCGGTCCTCGGGAGAGCCATGCTCCAGGCATTTACGCTCAGGCAAAAGAATTTCTACGCCGGGTGCTGTGTGACGAAGCGTAAGCGCCCAATGATCACGCCTATCGAAAAATCGCGCCTAAAACCAAATCCGAACTTGAGAGATGGGCGGACTTCTAGCGCAAGATTAGACGATCGAAGGCTTCGGCGACTTGCTCCGGCTGCGCGGCAAGCGACAACACGGCCATCAAAGCCAGAAAGATCCCGATCGCCAGAAATGCTCCTCCAGCCCAATGAGGACCCACGTCAATTGCATGGAGTCGTCGGCGGAGCTCTTCTTCCAGATCTGCCCACGCCTGAAACTCTTGGCGACGCCCGACCGCTATCAGGCGGGCATTGCGAAAGAGGGGAAAGTATTCCACCAACAGTTGAATCCCGCGCGTTGGGAGCCAAAGACAGTCGCCCGCCCAGCGAGCATCCAAGTCCAAGGCCAAGGCCACTTCAGACAGCACAGGACGGAGCTCTGTATACGGCACGTTGTACACCACGATTCGTGGTC
Organism: uncultured Thermoguttaceae bacterium; assembly: GCA_938084835.1. Classification (GTDB taxonomy): domain Bacteria; phylum Planctomycetota; class Planctomycetia; order Pirellulales; family Thermoguttaceae; genus DTLM01. Next base: position 44,624 of record CALKER010000011.1, on the reverse strand, counting down.
GCATCCACAAGATCACCGAAACAATTATCAACCCATACAAGACAATAAGCAGCACCCACACCCACACACCGAATCTCAAATACGCGGGCAAAGGGAAGAACAGATTTGCCGGTCCAATGATGGCAAACCCGGAAAAGGCCGATAGCAATAGTGCCGTGTCTTTCCATCCTGCCATTACCAGCGGAAAACGCCGAATGTTGATCAACCCGATGATGGCACAATACACAGCCACCGGCCCAAATGCTAAGGCAACTGCTAAAGGGTCCATAAGCGGGGATACTCCGCCGAAGACGTCTCATATCATATTGTGCGACATGCCCAAGCAAACACCGGCATATGGCTTTTGTCCGAGAAGTTCCGTCCGTTGCGCTCTCCTCTATTTTTCCACATCGGCGTTGGCTTAAACATCAAAGGTGGAATTGTTAGCCTTACGCGCCGTGGCTGTAAGGGGAAGTGCCCGGCCATAAACCCATAATAATCTTCTGGCGGCTTTTGGCAAATATGGGGTGTTGGGGACGAGAGCCATCACCAGGAAAAAACCGCCGGACTTTAACGCGAGGGGGCCGGCTTTCCGTTGCCCGAATCTCCTTCCCTCTGACTTACGGATGAGCCTGGTGAGCTACGAGAAGTCCGCCGCAATCGCGCAAGAAACAGCGTCTGCTCGAGAATCACGTTCCGGCGCATCCTGCCGAAGTGTCGCTGAGTTTCCGTGATATCGGCCACCGCAAGTAGAAGGATCCACACAAGAAGGATAAGTATTGCTGACCAAATCCCTACAATCCATACAGGGCTGGCTCCCAACCGGCGAAGTATAACCGCCGCAATCATGCACGCGCCGACAATGCCGACCATCAATGTTGTTTGGAGTCGGCGGCGTAGCCGGCGGCGACGATATCGGCCCTCTTGTTGACCACTCTCGTCCGCAGGGAACTGACGAGCTCGCAGCTCGCTCCAATCCCGCCAATGATGATAAAGGAGGACGGCAGCAAAGCCGAGCACCAACAACCCTAAAACCACAGTGAATTGGGAAGCCACCGAACGGCTCCTTGCAGACACCGGCGACTCATTTGTGAATTGTCGTTATAGCCGTGCTTACTCGCCAGCAAAATCCATTTACGAACCGTGAGCTTCTTTATTGAATCCATGATTCACGCGAAGGGCAAGCTCTACGCCAAACTTCACCTCGGCGGAGCCCCCCTGCATCTAGCTCCCAAAAGCGAACCTGTACCCCAACCAGGGGCATTGCTTCTTGGAAACCCAAGCGGCGCGAAATCCCCGTTCACTCTTAAAAAAGAAACAAGCGGTTAAAAAGCATGGCGACCGGTCGGCTGGCTTCGCGATCTTTATCCTCCCCGTGAGTGGGCGCGCCTACTACGTGAGGTAAGCATCAAAAGGCTTCGGCACATTGCAGCAAAGATTGCGTCTTCCGGGATGGGGCGCCCTTACAGGGCCGAAGCCTCCCTAGGGAGCGTTAAACGTTAACTGCCGCCAGCCGAAAGCATCATTTAACCTCTTTCAACCACTCGATGAGCACAAGCCCGACTTTTGCGAGGCTTTCTGGCGCACACTTATCTGGAAGATCTTGCTGCGTATGCCAATACGGATAGTCAAAATCGATGATAACACAGCTGGGAATTCCCCCGATATTCCGCAGCATGATGTGATCATCGCGAATGTCATACTTTGGCCGAGGGATGAACTCCTTGACATTCAGCCGACGCGCAATGTTCCACAACTGATATACAAGCGGCCGGCTTTCCGGCCAGGACAGACTATTCCGTTCCTGATAAATCTGCAAATCACGGTCGCCCACCATGTCCAAAAGAACAGCCCAGCGATACCGTGCCTCAAAGGGCAGTTGTTTGTCCCGGTAACTTCGCGCAAAGAATTCGGAACCAAGGAAGTAAGGGTCCGACTCGCGAAAGATAAACTCCTCCGCATCAAAAAAACCGAAATCCACCCCTAGGCGAACTGGTATCTTCGCCACGTGGTGTCCTAGCTCCATCAGCACGGCCACACCACTTGCTCCATCATTGGCGCCGATAAACACCCCGCGCGGATTTTCCGGATCTAGCATGGGATATGGCAGGGTATCGTAGTGGGCGCATAATAGCACGCGATCTTTTCTCTCAGGAAACCATTCCACGATGATATTAGCCATGGGGACAGAGGAGTGATCCACGGGATGTCCCGTGCGAAACCGCTGGAGGTGAACACGCGCTCCGAGATCGGTGAAATGTTTTGTCAACAGCCTTTGTTGTGCTTCCATTCCTGGGGAGCCGCTGGGACGAGGTCCCAGCGCGCATAGCTCCAGGAGATATTGGTAAGCTCGCTGCCCGTCAAATCGTGGCGTGTTCGTGCTGGCGTGAGGGGAATTACTCTCCGAAGCAGATGAAGCCGCAGAATGGAACTTCCCCCGGCAAGTGAGACAAGCCATTACAAGTGTGAGCAAGCCTGCGATGTGAAGGACCCGACTCATCGGCCTGAGTCGGCCGGCGCTCATCCACGAAATCCCACAAGATACACCAACAGCACCACGGCTAAAACATACATCAGCCAATGTACATCCCTCCCTTGTCCGGCAGAGAATTTGACAAGCGGGTAGCTCACAAATCCGAGGGCGAGTCCGTCGGCAATGGAATAACACAGGGGGATACCCAACATCACCACAAAGGCAGGCAAAATTTCTGCAAAATTGCTCCAGTCGAATTTGGTGACATTGCGCATCATCATGGCGCCCACCACGATAAGCGCGGGAGCGGTGAGGGGTGGATAGGACCCGATCATGCAGACCAGCGGATAAAAGAAAAGTGCCGCCAAGAACAACAGGGCAACGACCACGGCCGAAAGTCCTGTCCGCCCGCCTTGTTCCACCCCAGCCGTGCTTTCGATATAACTTGTCACGGTGCTTGTGCCAGCCACAGCACCCAGCACTGTTCCGCAAGCATCAGCCACAAGGACCTGCTTTGCCCGAGGAATCTCGTTGTTCCGCACAAACCCGGCCTGCTCGGCTACCCCTACCAAGGTTCCCAGTGTGTCGAACACATCCATGAATAGAAAAATGATGATATAGGGCACCATTTGCAAGCTCAAAGCATGAATCACATCCATTCGAAACAGGGTAGGGGCTAAGGAGGGCGGAAGGGACAAAATTTGACTGGCTACGGCAAAACCGCCTTGTTCTGCTGGGAGTAGGAGTCGCGATTCGGCTACCGCTGGCCAGGTTGCCACCTGCGGCAAAAAGGATACCAGATATCGCAGTCCCACAGCTACCGCCGTGGCCACCGCAATACCGACGATTATGGCACCCCGCACACCCCTCGAAAACAGTGCTGCAGTGACAATAAGCCCGATCGCAAATATAAGAAGATCCGGCGAGGCCACCGTGCTTGTTAATGCAACGCCCGTCCCGGGACTCTTCACGATTACTCCCGCGTTTTGGAGTCCGATAAAGGCGATGAAGATCCCAATTCCCACCGCGATGCCATTGCGGAGTGTTGGGGAGATCGCCCGCAGGAGGAAGACCTGCAACCCAAGAACAGAGATAACCAGGAAAAGGACACCGGCGACAAAGACGGTACCCAAGGCCACCTGCCAGGCCGAGGTATGTCCCGCGGCCACAGCACTAAGGCCGGCAGCCGCCGGCACCACGGTAAGCACAAAAAAGAAATTCTCACCCATCCCCGGCGCTTGGGCCAACGGATAATTCGCCAAAATCCCAAGGAGCAAGGTAGCGATGGCTGTGGCGTAGCAGGTAGCAGCGGTGACCGCTCCGAAATCCATTCCGGTGCGGACCTCCTCTCCCAAAGTGGACACAAACAGCTCCCCCGTCAACACCGCCGGTTGCACCACAATGATGTAAGCCATGGTCAAAAAAGTGGTGATGCCGGCCACCATCTCTGTGCGGACGGTGGTTCCATGTTCCCGCAGATGAAAGATCCGTTCCAACATCCACAGTTCTCCGAACTGTCTCAGCCAGACGGATTGACCGCCCGGGCCTGACACCCGCAGGGCTGAGCAAGGATTAGGAAGGCTCGCCGAAACGGACTACCGCCCCAATTTGCGGAGGTTTTCACGGCATAGGCGGACCGTTTCCAGCGGCGGATGGCGGTGGGTTTCCTGCTCCACGATGTACCATTCCGTGCCGCCTACCGACTCGCAGAGGCGGAAAATTCGAGCCCAATCTACCTCGCCTTCTCCCAAGATGGCTCCCGCCGGGCCGCCGAATTCCTTAAGATGAATAGTTTTCGATCTGCCGGGAAATTTCTCGATCATACGGTACGGATCCCCACCTCCGCCAAGACAGTTGCCCGTATCCAGCTGCATGACCACCTCGGGCTTGGTGTGGCCGAAGAAGACCTCCCAAGCCGTTTCGTCGTTGACTTTAGTGAAGTCGTGGGCATGGGCGTGATAGCCTACAAGTAAGCCTTTATCCGCTACCTTGTCGGCCAATTCGTTGAACCGCTTAGCTGTCTCGATAGCCTTTTCCTTGGGCACAAGCAACGAACTAGGTAGGTAAGGGCAGATCAGGTATTTGTTCCCGATTGCCTGGTTGAACTCGATGGTTTCCGCCAATTTATCGGGCTGGAGAAGCTCCCAAGCCACATGCGAACCGCAACACGCCAGCCCCTCGTTGTCCAACATCTTTCGAATGGCTTCTGCCGGGTGTCCGTAGTAACCGGCAAACTCCACGCCTTCGTAGCCAGCCTGCCGCACGAAAGCAAGGACTTGTGCCAGATCTCTAGCGGCATCTGTCCGGACGGAGTAAAGCTGGAGCCCAACGGGGATCTTTCGCCCCACTTGTGCCCCTGCCGTTGTGAGCGCCGAAGCTGCCTGACCGATAAAGCATAAACCGGCAAAATGCAAGAGCTCTCTACGACTGTGTGTCATCATGAAATGCCTCACCTTAGTTGCATTCTTGAGGTACCAGTGATACTTCGGGGTACAATTCTTGCTCAATTCACAGCGGCGGACCGGCATGCGTCTAATAAACCCCAGAGTTGGGCGAAACCCGACCAAGTTACCTTGGTAGCAAGCGTGAGGACACGCAACTTTTTACTTGTTTATCGCAACCGAGTGAGAATGCTCGAGCCGCTACCAAGGGGGATTCACCCCACTGCCGATAAAATTGGCAGTTTCCTTTTTGGGGATCATGCCCACCCACACTAGCAACAGTTTAATTTCGTGATGACCGATCGTCTACCGACCGAAGCGGTTCGAGGGGCGATTCAACGCTGTCTCAGAAGAGCGTAGCGATGCTGCTTTCAGGGCGAGTTTTTCCAAAAGAGAGCGAAAGAAAGTTAGCTTCACGAGACTTGGCATTCGGCCTTAGTCGCGAGCAACCCCTCGGCAAACTGCGCTCGGTTGGGTAAGTGCGGGATATGCGGATTGGCGAAGCTGCCCGTTGTTTCCCGCCGTAAGGCCCGAAATAGTCTAAACATCTTTTTTGTACTAACGACCGAAGATCCACATGAGTGCGTCGGGGTCGGATCGCGCTTGTTTGGGAAGCTCAAACAGCCCAGAGGGAAAGTCACGCAACCCTCCAGAGCTCGGATGGTTCGTTGTCATATTTCGGGCCTTCGCGGGCAAGCCAACCTCGCAAGGTCAAACTCGCAGACAAGGCGAGCCGATTTTCTGCCGTGATTCCCGCAAACTTGCTACCCATGATAACTGCGGATGACTGGGAGATTATCTCGGGCCGACTTGTGCAATTCTGGGAAAATAAAAGAGGGCCCGATACGGGCCCTCACCCACGTGTTTACAAATGCGGCGAAACTCGGCTGCTAAACCACAACAGTTAGCGCCGGTGTCCTAGAGGCCTTTTGACAATATCCGCTGGCGCAGGAACCCGCGATTTGCGGGGAGAAAGCCTTACGCCAGCTTTACGCCTCCACTGTAACCTTCCAGCCCAAGCGATCCGCCAAGGCGTAAACACCCTCTTTCAGGTCGCCGTAAAATGTCACCCGATGCCAACCCCACCGATCCCACTCGGTAAGTAGCTTTTCTATGTCCCCAACGGGTTCGGCGCACAGCTTCGTGCGGCAGGCCCGATCCTCGAGCGAATTACCCGTGGTCTTGGCAAAATGGAGGAGAATTTCTTTGCGCTCGGGGGCAATCTCCAAAGTGGTGGTCATATAGCCCTCAGGCATCAAGGAGCGCACAGAAGCTCCCTTGCGATCTTCCGAATGGGTGAGGATTTCAAAGGGATTTGCCGGCCCCGTCGGTCCAAACACACGACTCGCGGCCACGCAATGAGCGTAAATGATTTCCCGCCGGGCTATATCGAGCACTGGATCGGAAATAAATCCAGGTCTTCCCTGAGTCATTATAGTAAACACCACCATCGTTGCCGCGCTACGAATATCGCACTCGCACCCACCGATGAGGCCGCTGTTGTTTAACTCGTGAAATCCTAGACATGGATAAGCTTGCATGTGGCCCCCGTAAAAGCCGCCGAGGCAATTAATGCTAATGGCATTGGCGCCATGACGCTTCAAAAGCGCCTGTTCTGCCAAGTACATTCTGGCCGAGTCCACAAGGGTCTCGAAAGAAACATCCTCGATCCGCGAAGCAGCTTTCTGCCAAGCGGTAGCAATTTCGCGGGCTTGATCCGTCTCGGCCTGATGATAAGCCTGGTTCAACTCTTCGAATGGGATGTGGACCACAGGCAAGCCTAACTCTTTGTCCAACGCCTCGATGATTCTCGGCCAGCCACCGCCGACTGCCAAGATCTTCGATTCTCGAACCCGCCGCAGCGTTTCTTCGGGCGAAAGGAGGGGACATGGGTCTTCCTGGCACGTCAAATCGCCGGGCGGCCGGGTCCTTTCCACCCGCACTTTGTTCATCGCCGCAGCGACTTCTGCCGCCGAGGCACCCTCACGGAGCTTGCGGAAGCACCCCACCGCTGCCAGAAAGTCTTCCATCTGGGAGGAACAAATTGCCCCCACGTTTTGGCGGCCTTGACGCAAAAACCCGGCTGTATATACCAAGAAGCCGCCGCTGCCGGCAAACAGGAAGTCCACATAGAGGCACGGCTTCCCCGTCTCCACTAGCGTCTGAATGACACGGTTCCAACAGTTCATCTGCCACACGATGTACCCATCGATCCCCTCAGAGGCGTCCGCCTCGACGAGCTTCTTGGCCGCCTCGGGACCATCGGCCATAGCCGGCAGAAATTCCATATCCGGATAACTGGTCCGAAGAGCGTTCTCAATCTTTTCCATTACCGGCCGAAAATCGAAGCCAATATTAGGCCAATCGGGCCTATCTTGCACGGGCCCATGGAGCGAATAGACCACCCGGATTTTTAGGCGTCTCTCCTGCAACAATGAGCCCTGCGCTACGTTGACTGTCGCGCCGGTCAAAGTTCCGGCGGCACACGCGCTTCCGCATGAGGCGAGAAACCGGCGCCGACTCATACAGCAATGGCACGCGGGTGGTAAGGTCCGGATCGTTGGAGGCCTCATGGTAGTCACTCCTTTCTTGGGCGAGCTGGATACGATTGACGGCTTGAGCGGTCAGAAATTTGACCATTAACGTCGACTATTTTAGCGGAAGGCCAAGCTCAACACAAGTCTTGAGCTAACGATTGGGTGGGAACTTGGGTCGCGCGAATTCAAAAGGCGAGACGCATCGGCCAAACGTCGCTCCAAGTCTCCGGGCAACAAGTTTGACTTGCTCTTCGCTGTCCGGTTATTCGCATTGGCGTTGTTTCATCGGCCTAGGGTTCGGGGACATCTCACTCAAAGTCCCGCTATCCGCGTTCGCGTAGTTTCACCCGGGGCGTTTTCGCGCGTTCCCAGTGCTATAAGCCGTGATCCGCATTCGCGTAGTTTCACCCCTGCCCTGACCTTCAGCAACTGTGTAGAGGGGGCAATTCGATTCTGGACGAACAAGCAGCAAAGAAGCTTCCTAACCAGTCGAGTCGGCGCTGGGGAAAGAGGCAGAGAAGTCCCTGCCGATTGGATCAGCATCGCACCACTTCTCGTTTTTTGCCCAGTTTGACCACCTTCGGAGGTATTTTTGTGCTTGAAGATTCCCTGAGTCTCTCCGAAGTAGATAGGTTGCTTCTTTCCAAAAACTGGGCCGACTAGAAGCGACCTAACCCTCTGTCCCTAAGGACTCCGATTTTTGACAACCCAACCGGATTTCTTAGATACCGAACGATTTCTTGCGCAACGCCAATTCGATGGCAAATTGCGGGTCAAATCTCTAGACCATACCCCAACCCTACCGCAGCCCCTGAGAGAAGAGATCGACTGGCTCCCATGCTATTTCAAACCATCCTTAACTTAGAGAGAACAACACTCGCCCGCCTCAGAAAAGATCACTAAGTTGCCAAATATGGTATAACTGCCGGTCTTGCGCCCCACCTGTAGTTCGGTTGGGGGTCTTCTTGACCCGCTCGAGGAAAGGGACATCTTGACGGCAAGTTTGGTCCTCTCGTAAACTCCAGCCCGTTTAGGACGCCCGGACGGGTCTCGCATTTTTTTACTAATCGATTCCTTCGGTAAAGCCGAGATTCTTGTAAAGGTCCTGACGCATTAGGACCGGATTCGGAGAATCAGTCGGTGAATCGGGCCGAGGTGGGGGCCGGCGGATCTACTGAACCGAAATCCGGAGGATACTCGGCCGAAGCCAGGATTAGTTTCCTGGATCGCTAGCCCCAGTGGCGACAAATCGAGGGCGTGGGAAACTTCCGGGGAAAGCTTTTCTACTGTTCAGATGTTCGCGCATTAGCTGGGGACTGCTGTCGATCTCGCATCGGGCTTGAGAATCTCAGTCAAAAAAGGAAATCGTCTCGAGCCCCCGTAAATTGATCGAGACGAGCGTCCAATTTTAGCGGTCACATACCCCGGCCAGCAGACCAAGGAGGGTGCGATTTTTTGAGTAAAGGATGCTGACCCCATGGCTAAAAGATTTTTGCCAACCTTATCTGCTCTTCTCGTGATTTTCGTGGTGTCCACCGGTTGCTCAAGCCAACGCGAGTTTTCCGGATGGTCCTTTCCGAAATTTAGTCCGCTAACTTGGTGGAAGAAGGACTCGCCGCCATCTGCCGTGAGCAAGCCCTCGGAAATTGCTGGCCCGCCGAGGTATCAAAGTCAACCGGGCTATGCTGCGGTAGGGGCCGGCAGTACTCCGCCGAACTCGGGGTACGCCTCACCGCCTTCGTCAGCGTATCCTTATACGGGGCAGACTGGGGCGTATCCAGCGCAAAATAACCCAGCCCCGGGATGGTCAGCTCCGCCGGGTACATCCCCCGGTGCATCATCGCCCAATTATGTGCCCGGTCCCCAAGTTGGATACTACGGCACGCAGACAGGGACGGCTCCTGCTGCCCGGGTCGCAGACCGGTCCGGCACTGGTACAACCAGTCCACCATTTAGTGGGGGAGCCGCTGGGTACACCACGGGATGGGCTTCGCCCCATCAAAATCCCTACTTACCTGCTCCTGGTTATGGCCAACCGGTGGGAAATAATAACCCGCAACCCGTTTGGGCGCAACCGCCAGGCAGCACTGGATCTTATGCCCCTGCACAAAGGGAGTCGGCGGTCGACTATTCAAGTCCTTGGCAGGGTTCGGCCACGCCTCCCGGTACCGGTGCACGATACGATGTCAATAGTTCTCGGTACAACTTAAGCGGCAACCCTTATAACCCTAGCGCGCCAGCTTCAGGAATGCAGAACTCAGGTGCCGTGCCGGGCACAGGGCCCCAAAATCCTTGGGGTTACACGCAACCTACAATCATCCCGGCACCTATGGACAGAGGTTCGACCGGGTATTCCAGTACGACCGGAGTGCTGCCACCGTCTGGGGGAATGCCTTCACTCCAGAATGCGACGCTAGGGTCCGGTGGCTTTTCAGGGACGGGCGGTACACTTGGTGGGCAGACATCTACCACAGCCGTCCAGCCGACCGGTTATATTGGGGCCCAGGGCTCTGCTGCCGGGAGGGATAATTTTGCTGCAGCAGGTGGACAAGCATGGAACCCCGGCGGTCCAACCCCCAATATGCCGGGACGCACCGATTACCAGCCGGGTAACACAGGTTACCAGCCCGGGGTGACGGGCTACCAGCCGCCGAATTCCTCCAACCTCCCTAACCAAAACTCCTCCGGCACAAGCTCCTCGGCTGGCCAGGCAGCTCCGACTACCAGTTCGCCGTTTTTGCCCGGCAGCGTCCGGCCGTATGTCCCGCCGACTTCCGGAAGTAATAATTCCGGATCCTCCAGTTCTTTGACACAAAGACTCGGATCAGCCCAAGTGGCCACCACATCCGCAACTTTACCTTTAGGCACCGCCGGAAGTGGCAGTTTTTGTACCCTGGATGGGAAGTGTCAATAAGGGAAGCCCCTCTGCGCAGGCCACCGATGCGTACGGCCCACCGCCTGGAAGAGGTCCAAGCTCACCAGCTACTAACTAGGCGTTTAACCAGGCGTTAGATGAGCGGAAATTCGTGGGCACCCCCGCGGCGAATGACAAAGTGTGGCCTGTCCCCAAGATGTTTTCTCGTGTGCTCGGCCAGGGGTTCTTGGATCTTCGGTCAAACGGAGTAAGTCCGGGCCTGTGCCCTAAGTTTGCATTCCTCGCTGATTTTTGAAGATTTGGCGAGGCTATTTGGATTTTCTCAGCTCCCCACACTGCCACCTGCCAATCCATGGCAACTTAAGAGGACCCACCTCTACTGTGGTGTGCGCCAAGCGGGGCTTAAGACTCTCGCAGGGCCGCTTGCGGCACCCTTTTTAGTGCCGAGGTCTCCGCATGCAAAAGGCCGAGACTTTGATGGGCTAAATGGAAAGAAGCTGGTGTGAACGCTCGAGCCTACCGATCGGTCCAACATTTAGGACCGATTTGGGTGGGTTCCCACTCCGAAGACCAAAAATTCCGCACGCCCCCTCGGCGCCGGTTTCCCCAAGCCTTACTAAAAGCCCCAATTGGCGCGAAGCCAAGTAGCTTGAAAGGCCACCGGTCAGGCGTGGCCTGAGAGTTGCTCTGCGGCTAGCGCCCGCGCTAAGGCCATGCCAGGCTAGGCGTGGAATGCCTCCGTCTCCTGGCTCTAACCGTAGTACCCAGGGGCTTTCCCGGACCTATCAAGCATGTCTACTATTCCTCGAAAGGCTCTTTAAGCGGTGGCGTTTTTGGGTCACGAGCCTACTCAAGGGGCAACGAGCGGAGTTGAGAGCCTTCGGCCGCGCCGGTGCCAAGTGAGCTGGGAAGCGGGTAAACTAGTGGGAAAGCCGTAATCTTTCGTGGCGGATACTTGGATCGCATTGGAATGTTCCTCTGCATGCCGAGGCATTTTAGGAGGATTGCGACCCCTTGCACGGATGTGGCAACGGGATGACCACACATGAGAAGCTCTGCGCACAATAACGGCCAGCGACAAAAACAGTTATCGCGGAATGAAGCGGCTGGTGCCGCGGGGGTTTTGACCGACGAAAGAGGCCAGCGGTTTTTGGCCAAACGGCTGGCCAAGAGCAAGTTCCACTCCAGTCAACGAGGTCCCGGCTTGGGGGCAGCCAAACATGGCGTCGACACCGGCGGATGCTCGGCGGAGACGGATCCCCTACTTCTTGGCAAGGCTTGGGGACCGGTGGCTTACGGTCGGAAGCCTCGTCGCGAGGACCTTCCGCCAGATGCGAATTTGTGCCAGTATTGTTCCGCCAAATGCTGCCGATATCTGGCCGTTGAAATTGAGGAGCCAGTTACCCGGCGTCAGCTCGACCATCTGGTGTGGTTTGTTCTCCACGAGAAGGTGTGCGTTTTCCAGGAAAAAGGGCGATGGTTCATACTTTTTGAGACACCCTGCAGCCGGCTGCTTGAGGACGGTCGCTGTGGAATTTATCCCGAGCGTCCGCGGATCTGCCGCGCATATAGCACTAGGCGCTGCGAATACGAGGATGATTGGGTTTACGAGAGAATTTTTGAGACACCGCAGCAGGTCCGGGAGTTTGCCGAGGTGGTTCTTGCTCCACCCGGCCGAGTGGTTCGCACGCCGCCACCCCCGCAACGGAGCATCGCGGCAAAAGCTGTCTGTCGTTCAAGTAAGCGGAAGTAGTCCTCGGCAAACAACTCTTCGTTTGATCGAAACGAGGAGTAGTCAAAAACACATCGCTCGCACTTCAAGGCTCTGTTTTTAGGTCTCACCAAACCGGGGAGTTATTGCCCTGAGGCTAATGAACGTGTCAACGAGCAAAGATCCTGCGTCGACAAATTGACTCCAATGAAGATCAAGTGCCAGCCCAGTGATTTTCGGGTGGAAGAGATCACAACACGCACCCCCGGCGGGGGAGAGTATGCGCTTTACGAGCTAAGGAAAGAGTCGTTAGGAACGCCGGAGGCTCTTCGCCTTATCGCGCGGCACTGGGGTCTTCCTCCGGAGAGGATCTCCCATGGAGGGTTGAAAGATCGGCATGCGCTGACAAAGCAGTATCTGACAATTGAGGGTGGGCCCGCGGAAAATTTACGGATCAAGAACCTGACGTTGACCTATCTTGGGCAGACCGATCGCCCGTATACTTCCGAGGATATCTCTGGCAACCGTTTTAAGATCACGATTCGCCATCTCACGAAACAAAGAGCGGAAAAGTCAGCAGAGGAGCTTCGTCTTGTAGCTCAGGAAGGCTATCCCAACTACTTTGACGAACAGCGATTTGGATCGGTCACCACATCCGGGGAATTCATCGCTGCCGCATGGGTGAAAAAAGAATACGAACAAGCCTTAAAATTGGCCATTGCCGCTCCTCAGCCTTTCGACCGTCCCCGCCGGCGTCAGGAAAAAGCAGTTTTGCGTAAACACTGGGGCAACTGGGAGGAATGTTTGAAACACGTCCGCTCCAAGCAGACCCGCCGGGTGTTACAATTTCTTGCCAGACATCCTGCCCAATTTCGGCGGGCCATGGTGCGAATTGACCCGATTCTCCGGCGTCTTTTTCTTTCCGCATTTCAAAGCGCCGTGTGGAATCGCGTTCTCTCCCGATATTTGGAGCAAGACTTAGCCCCTCAATGGTTGATAGAAATTCCCATCGGCCGCGAAAAGGTGAAGTGCTACCGAAATATTCCTGCGACGGTTGCAGAGAAACTTCGTCAACAGTCACTGCCCCTACCCTCGGCACGCGTACGTCAGATGCCAGAGCGCATCCGACAGCTCACCGAGGAGGTCCTCGGCCAATGGGGACTTAAGCTCCAAAGCCTGAAGTTGCGTTATCCCCGCGATACTTTTTTTTCCGCCGGCGCGCGGCCCATCGTGGTCATTCCGAAAGATGTCGGTTGGGGGATCCACACGGATGAAATGTACAAAAATCGGCGGAAACTAGTGGTGGCATTCCAATTGCCCCGCGGAGCTTATGCTACAATCTTAATCAAAAGAATTACCGCACCCACTGTGACCTGTGGGCAGTGTAGGGCATAAAGTCTGACCGTTTCCCTAGAAATCGCGCTTGCCCGCGAAAGTCGGTGGCTAAGATCACCTCGGCATGGGTTGACAAAGGCCCTCATAGATTATCCCCGCAGAATTTGTTGACGCGCCGCCGATTTCCTCGCCTGTTGTGCACGGATCCGTGAACATTCCCGGTATCGTGTATCCAGAGTGCCGCAATCGCGAGTCCTGCTACAGCGTGCTCGGTCCGAAAAGTTGACGCAAATCACCTCAGCTAACCGCTCGGTTCCGTGGGGGTAGAGCCAGAAATAGGCCCTTCAAAGTGACCCGGATGGGCCACGGCCTCTACCTGCGGAACAAGCCCCAAGTCCTCGATCATGCGGAAATCCTCCTCCGGCGGTTGTCCTTTGGTAGTAAGGTAGTCGCCAACGAAGATAGAATTGGCGATCCATAAGCCCACTGGCTGAAGGGATCGGAGATGAAGCTCCCGGCCTGCAGCGATTCGTAGCTCGCAGCGCGGGATGGCAAAACGGAGAAGCGCCAGCACCTTTAGGCAATACCGCGCCGACAGAAGCGGCCTTCCGCCCAAAGGTGTACCAGCAATGGGGATCAAGAAGTTAATGGGAACGGCCTCCGGTTGGAATTGGGCCAAAGTCAACGCGAAGTCTACCACATCCGCGGGGGATTCCCCCATACCGACAATTCCCCCAGAACAGAGTTCGAGCCCGACCCGACGAACCGCCCGCAACGTGGCAAGCCGCTCGTCGTAGCTATGAGTCGAGCATATCTGCGAATAAAACCGTCTGCTTGTATTGAGATTGTGATTAATGCGGCTAACCCCGGCATCTTTCAAAATGCGGGCTTCCTCTTCCCCCATGATGCCTACTGAAACACAGATCCGCAGCGGCCAGCAGGAGAGGATTTTGGGCACAACCTGGGCCAATTTCAGGAGATCGTGCCTGCGGGGACTGCGTCCGGAAAGCACGATGCAGTAAGTGGTAGCCTTCCGCTGGGCAGCTAACTCCGCCCCGGCCAAAAGCGTGGATTCATCAACAAGATCATACTTGGCAATGGGCGCCTGCGATTCCCGCGACTGCGAACAATAGGCGCAATCCTCGGAGCACAGTCCGCTGCGAGCGTTGATCAGTACATTAAGCTGAACCGTGCTACCAAAAAACCGTAAACGAATGCGATGGGCGGCTGCCACAAGTTCCGGAAGGAGACAATCCTCGACCGACAATATCGCGGAAGCCTCCGCCGGGGTAAGGCGATAACCCGCAAGCACTTGCTCCGCAAGTTTCCAAAAATAACCCGGTTCGCCCACCGGCCAAGCTTCAACGAGCCCTTCGCGCATAGCACTTCGCAAATCACATAGCACAAATTTTCGGTGTCAACAAACTTTTACGGACGCCGGGACGAGCCCCACGTCTCACCTTCGACGTAAGGGATATCCGGCACATCGCAAGAGTATTTCGTCCACAATTCGGCCCGAATGTTCAAGGTTTGTCCTAACGGCACATGCATGGCTCCGGGAGCGTCCACCGTCGCACGTCCGCGGAAACTCTCCGGTAGAGGGGAGAAAACCAAAAACTGCACTGTGTAGGCGTGTGGAGTTTCGTAAGTCTTTTACTCCTTGCTTTTCAATTGCATGTCGCCAACCGATGGACACGCTGACCGTTCCTCTTTTCCCAGTCCCTTGAGCTTTGCTTGGAGCCCCCAATCTTAGCCGGGGCAACAAGAGCTGCATCTAAACGGGTGGATCGGATCTTGATGCCAGGAATGGCTCGCACCGGGGAGACGCGCAGGCGACGAACGAGGGCGAATCAAAACTCAGGGATTCTTAGCGGAGTCCCCGGGGGAATCCTCTCAAGGCTCTCCGGGGTGGGAAAGACACCGGGATTGGCGTTAACGATGGCATTCCACCGTGCAGGGTTTCCCCATAGTCGGCGCGCCACAGAAAAGGCGGAATCGCCGGGCTGAGTTATGTATATCGGGGAGAGAGTCGTCCTACTTGTCCCCCCAATGCTGGGTGCCGCACCCACCGCTTGAGTGCTATCCCCTGCCCTTAAAGGAACCTCGGTCTGCTTCCCGGATGGCGCCAATCGGCTGCCTTCTTCGGGAGCCTGAGCCCCTCTGGCGATGGGAGTCGGCTCAGCAAAAGCTATTGGAGTCCCCCCAAGGGAGCTGGGTTTGTCGGGTCCATTTCGGCCCGACAATTCCTGCCATGAATTCGCGTTGTGGAAGCCACGGGACAAGGTCACGGAAATACCATCTATAAGATCAAAATGGTGATCGTTGGAAACCTCTTGGGTTGTCCCTGCCGGCAGAACTGAAGATGGGAAAGGCGCACGGAACGGTTCCGCACTCTCCCTGCCGGGAAGTTGAAAGCCGATGGTCTCCGAATTTCCCATCCTTTCCATAGTTCCAAGCCAGATAGAATCCCTCAGTTGCTGCCGAGGGAGTTCGCCCTCCTGATTATTAGGCGCCGGGTGTGTCTCGCCCCCCTCAGCCGCGTCCGCCGTTTGGTGAGCCCGGCCGGGAAGACTAGACACTGGCCAACTGGACGCACTACCGGAGTTTGCGGAAAGAGCGATGCTGCCTCGTGCAGTTAAAACGTCCGAATATGTTCCCTGGGCTGCAGATACGTCTGAAGACGGTTCTTCGGGCGATAGGGGGACGCCGTCGGAAAACCCCAATAGTCCGTGGGATAAGCTCGCAAGCTTACTTTCTTTTCCAGAATCCCCATATCCCCCAGAGTGCTGAGATACGTTTTCCCACGTGAATGGTTCATTTTGCCCAATCGGACTCAAGTGAGGCTTGCGCGCCCACTCCAACGACGCGGAGGCACCTTGAGTGCTTCCCCCTGCGGATGAGTAAGCTCCCTGATCGAGGGTTTGTGAATTTTCCCACATCTGGGGAAGCGAGATAGAAGCGTCGTGACGCAAGGTGGCTCCATGTCCCGACAAAGAGGAAGGGCTTGAGGGTTCCCCATCCCCGCGCCAGACGAGCCAACGAACTAGAATCACAACCGAGATGATCAGGATCACCGTGGCAAGTCCAGCGACGAGCTTCCCTTCCGGAGAACCTGCCCAGGACCGAAATTGTTCATCCAAAGGTCTGGAGGGTGGACGGAGGAGACCGAAAACGGTCAGAACGTGAGGTTTGCTTCTCCACCGTAACCAGTGTAGAAGACACCAGCCTTCTGAAGGTAGGCCTTTCGTACCGTCCTGGTGGCCGGCTTTCGCTCGGGCACGTGCCAAATCGGCCGCATCAGCCCACTCCACTCCTTTTTCGCCGTCAAGGGTCGAGCTCTGAGCGGCATTTTGAGTTGCTTGACAATCGTGAACCTCCCCATTTGCGGGCTGGGGGTGAATAGGCGAACCCCCGTGGGGCCAGCAGGGGCTCCGATTCAACTCCACCCCCGAGTCCGAGAGCTGCTCTTTACCTTCCATGCGACCTCCTTGCGAGCAGAGTTCCTAATTGCGAGTGTTTGTTTGACAAAGTGGATCAACAACCTTGCCAACAATGGACCGGGATTTCTGCCCTTATGAAAACCAACCGTCCTACGGCGGGCTATGGCAACCCTTTAGCGAGAACCACTAACCCTGCTAGCACTATTGGTAGCTGTTTTTGCAAGTCCTGGGCGAAAAGCATAAGCTGCTTTCACGAACCGGCTTGGCAGGATATCAGCCTCCGATACCATGCCGCAACCGAAACCCAATCCGAAACACCGGTTAGGGTTGCGAGGCTGGCAACAACATCCGATTGACAGAGCCTCCTATTATAAGTCTCATCCCTTACGGCGAGAATTCCTCTTCCTTTAAAAAGCAAGTCGCGTCTTGAAATTCCTCCATAGCTCACGGCACTTTACATTCTTTTGAGAAGCTACCTGAAAGTTCGTGGCGGACTTACGGAACTTCACCGGAGAAGGGCGTCCGGATTGGCACGGGAGCGAAATTACCAGCGGTTTGGCAGCAGTCCGATCGCCGCGATTCATGACGTTGTCCACTTAAGCCGGCTCCTTTGACCATGGGCACGGCCGGCCGCGACGCTTCGGAAACTTGTTGGTGGACTTCGGCCAAGATTCTTGCCGCGTTTATAAAGCCCGTGACGGCATGCTGTGGACACGTCAGAGGGGATGGCCCGCCGCCAGAGTGGTTGAACAAAAACTAAATCGGCGTAAAACCCGTGACACCCTTCTGCCGCGCTTTTGAGAGGAAACATAAAAGGCAACAAAAAGAGGCACCAAATCTCGGAATCGCGACCGGCGGAAGGATCGATCCATATCTGCGTATTAGTGGCCGGAAGTGGTGAAGCGCACCATAAGCGATTCGACCAGCTTTACCGACCCACAGAGGCCCAAGCCGCACGCTTACGGTGTTGGCGACTCAGCTCTGCTGGGTCGGGACTTCTCGAAGAAATCCACCAGCACAGGGAGTCGCACATACGCATAGGGTTGATCGCAAGCCGGCGCCGTGCGGGTTGCGTCGGCAAACCACACTTCTAAGGTTTCGGGAGCAAAAATAGCGTCGTGAAGATTGGAGTCAAAAGCGACCGGTCGTTTGATGATCTCTATCATGGTGGGGACATCAATGGTGCCGAAGTGCTCGTGCACACGTCGGCTTAAATGCTGCGCATGTTCCCCCCCGGAGATAAACACCGTATCCTCAGGCACGGGTGGCAGCAACGGATGTTGTTCTCCGGGCCGAAGGATGGTCAAAGCTTTACTTGTGGCGTGAACGGCTGCCAAATTGCCGCTACGATCACTGAGCACATAAAAGTACTCGCACGTGCGTGGCGTAGTGCGGAAGTAGTCCAGAGCCTCTTCCACCGTGCCACAACTTTCCATAATCTCTCGCAAGAGGAAACTCATGGGCATGCCGTCCCAGTCCCCGACTCCCCCGCCACCCATCTCTCCGATGGCCAAGCCTTTCTCATTCATGGCCGTGACTGTCCCGATAAAGCCTGCATAGCTTACGCTAAGCCAGATGTTTCGCCCCTGGGGGATGAACACCATCAGTACCGCCGCATCCTGCAAGTGGATATCGGTCATGTAGTCGAGCACCCTGGCATGGAGGACACGACCGTCGCGCGAGGCCTTACCCCGCACGGCCACCCCGCTGCAATGGAAACGTTCAGGAAACAGATTGGCGTACTTACCTTCAAGCGGGCTCATTCCGGCGGCCTTGCTCATCGCCTCGCACTCGCGCAGAAAATGGGAGGGGATAAACGGGGAAGTCCGCCGATCTATTTCCGCCATCGTCTGCATAAACCAAATGCCCGAGCGAATGGATTCGAGCCCTCCTACCAAGTAAAGGACCCGCTCCGCCAGCTTGTTGACTTCTTCGGCCAGAAGCGTCCCGTGGGCTTCGCCCATTTCCTCGGGAGTCCCTTTGACAATGAGCACACGTTTGCCCTGCGTCCGCGCAAGAAGGCCGTTTCCGTTGGGAGCCCAGGCTACCAATTGGATCGGAGGGTGTTCACTGACAACCAAAGGCCGATCACCAGCCC
This sequence comes from uncultured Thermoguttaceae bacterium, assembly GCA_938084835.1. Taxonomy (GTDB): domain Bacteria; phylum Planctomycetota; class Planctomycetia; order Pirellulales; family Thermoguttaceae; genus DTLM01. The sequence continues at coordinate 25,735 of CALKER010000011.1, read as the reverse complement.
AGGCAATCGCCCCAAAGGCCAGCACACAAAACCCCAACGCCCCGGCTATACTCATAATTCCTCGCCCGGTAACACACACTTCAGAAGGGTTGCGAGCAAACATTTTCTCTTCCAACCTCATAGTCTGTTACCCACAGATTCTTGCGAAAGATTCCAAGAAAGATGCCCCTGGTCATTGAAAGGCGTCGCACCGCGAACTTGCACGTACGATATTGTGGCTATGTATTCTGGCTAACTTGTGTCAGCTTTTTTCGCCGGCTTTGTTGACGAAGTGAGTAAAGGCTCCCAGCGTTCTCCCTGACCATTGCCGACAAATATCTAAATCACACGATTGGGAAAGCCGTAGCTCGTTCATTAACGCAATAACGTATGCCTTTTGTGTGGGCTCACAAACGACTCAAAAGGTTCATGTAGAGAAACTGCCGTTTCGTAAACTCGTCATGAATCCTACCGGATTCGTCAGCAACAACAGAATGCCATGATCCAACACGCAAAGAGCACGGCAGATGGTCAAGAGCCAAAGCCTGGCGTTCCACCTAGTTTGCCGTTAACAACGGTCGCATGAACTAGTTCCCCGTTAACGACGACCCTAAGAAATTGAAGACGGCCCCAAAGACGCGGTGCATCTCGTAGCACGGTACCTCGGTTTTGTGGGGTACATCCGGCGGGGCGAAATGGCTATCCGGGACGGGTTCTTCGATCTGCCACAAGCCAATATCCAAATCGCCTTCCCACTCGGATATCTGAAAGCCGATTTTCCGCGGTGTTTTACCATCAGGCTGAAAACGGAGTTGAACTTCGGCCGGGCCAAATTTACGCGCTTTAACAACAAGCGCCGGACCACTTGGTCCGTCAAGCGAATCAACAGTCACCTCTTGGTTGGCCAAAAGCCGGGGAGCCAAGGCCGCGGCAGCAAGAATCCCCGAAACCATCCCAAGTTGATCTAAGTACTCCCGCTTGGCAAACCGAAGAGGGTCCTGGGGACAGGCCAGCACTTTTGAAGCTTCACCCTCGGCTGGTAAGGCCCTTTTATCAACACTTGCGGCAAGCGATGCTTTTTCCGGCTCGAGTGAGGACCGGCCACTGTCGGGGATAATCTCTCCTTCCCTGAGAAGGCTCCCTACAAACAACATCCCTGTAGTGGAAAAAATCCATGGATATTGGTCCTGACCGAAAGCAACCTGACCAACTTGAGGAATTTCTCCCGACAAGCGAAAACGGCCGGCTTCGGCTCGGGCAAAATCTATCGAGAAGCGGATGACCTCTTCAGAAGCTTGCCGCTTTTTTACCCAGCCAGCCAGCGCCACACGATAACGTTTCTTCCCGGTTGCTTCGCCGCTGAGGAGCTTCGAAAGCCCCTGAAGGAATTCCGCCAATATGAACTGGGCGGGCCTTTCCGCAGCCTGCCTTGAGATGCTTGCTTGAGGTTTCGTTTCCAGATCTTGCGCAAAGAAGGCAACAGTCTCCTCCACAATCTGCGGGAGCTTGGAAATTGCCGAATAATGTCCCACGCCCTCAATCCATGAGACGGTCACTCCGGGTCCTAATGCGGCAATAAGCTCCTCCGTGCATTTGCGAGGAATGACCTCGTCTTCGGTGGCGTTAATAAGATGAACACGGCCTGCGGCTGCCTTGTCGCGGAGCTTGGCTGCATGGACCAGGGGATCGGAACTTCGGACCAAACGGAGGAAATCCTCTCTGTCCTTTTCCGACATTTGGTCCAAAGCTTGGCGAATCGTCTGAGTCTCCCGGGCATGCTCAAGGATTTCGGGGAGATTTCCACCTGCCAAAATGGCGAGCACGCGCCAAATTCGCGGTTCATGGGCTGCAATGCCGAAGGCGGTGATTCCTCCCAAACTAATCCCCAAAACCGAGATTCGCTCGGGATGAATCTCCGGCAGTGAGCTAAGGAGGTCAACGGCACGACGGGCATCGCCCCAGCCTTGCTCGACCGCCTGCATAAAGAGCACCGGTTGCCTCAGTAGCAGCCGCGGCCCCTCGGGACCACCACGCTCTCCGTAGAAGGGGAGACGAAACATAAAGGCGGCAATTCCTCGAGATGCCAGCGCCGTACACACTAACTCCATAAGATCACGATTGCCACTGAGGATGTGAAGGCATATGACTGCGGGCACCGGAGTTCTCGCATCAGCTCCCAAAGGGATAAAAAGCTCTCCCGGAACCACGTTGTTCGAGGAGACATCTGTCATCACTGGCGATGGAAATCGGATGCTGTAGACGCGGTAATGTTCCTCCTGCGCAATCAGCCGATACTCATACTGAAATGACAATCCGCTTGATGATTCACGAACTGGCCGCAGTTCAAATTCGCCATCGCTTGTTGCTGCCGGTACCGTCGCGGCAAAGCAAAAGATGGCAGCGCCAAAAATACAGATTGCAAGGTAGGAACTTTTTTCACCCATCACTTTAGCTTCCTCGAAGATGTTGCCGGCATAACACCGTGATTGGTACCCGAACTCGCTTATGAAGCCCAATTAGTGAAAACTTGCTACAATGCGAGAATCAGGCCAAAGCTGGCTTGGGTAACACCGAATGCGTTTGACCCTTCACCCTCCTAACCTTGCTTTTGGAGGCCCGCTGCGGAGATCCGGGCGATAATTAGGCACTTTCAGACCACCGGTACGATTATATCTTTCGGCCGAGCATCCGATCTAAGGCATCGGAGGTATGATACACTAGGGCCTCCGGCCAATAGGGATAAGGGTTAAAGTATTCGAAAGTGAGATATCCGCGATACCCAACGGCTTCAAAGGCATCCAGCACCGCCGGCCAGTTCGTGGTTCCGTCGAGCAAGGGGCGGAAGGCATTGAGATTGAACTCGTTGGTTCGCTTTGAGTACTCCTTCAGGTGCACATTTTGAATTCGGCTAGCCAGGATGGGAATCCAGTGTTCCGGAAAATGCCATTGGGCGATGTTGCCTGTGTCGAAATGAACTTTCACGAAGGGAGAGCCGAAGCTGTCGACGAAAGCGACCATCTCCTGTGGACTGTGGAGAAATCCGTTCACGAAGATGTTTTCCACATTAAGATAGACGCCGGCCTTTTCGGCCACCGGGAGGAGCTTGGCGATTGCTTCCCGCGCACGTTTTTCGCACACATCGTGTGGCACGGGCGGATCGTCTTTTATCCACGGGACATAGGTGGAGCCGGCAATCACCAACAAATTCGGTGTGCCAAGGAGGCGAGCCACACGGATCATGTCGATGGCAAGCTCCAGCCCTCGCGTGCGCCGAGCGGGGTCTTCGTGGGTAAGCGAATAAGGCCAAAAGAGGAAAGAGCACACACCGCTGATCTCAAGACCAATCTTTCGGGCCATTTCACCGATAGCGGCCACTTGGGCATCGGAGGTTTCCGGCGTCAAATCGCCCTCCAAAGCATAGTTGACTTCAACGGCGTCAAAGCCGGCCTCTTTGCACAACTGGAAACACTCGCGAAGTGTCATCTTTGCAGGATAAGGGAGGGCCCACAGGTTGATCGATTTTCGCATGTCGTAGCGCTTGGGCGGCTGGCGGGTTGGCTGGGCCTGAGACTGCGCCTGCGCTGCCTCCCCGTACAACCCCTGGGAGGCCAAGAACGAAGTACCAAAAACACTGGCATAAGCCAGGACTTCCCGGCGACTTAAGGGCGACCGCTTATCGGACTGCTGATTCCCCAGTTCGAAATGTTGCATGAGTCATACCTCCGGCCAAGAAGGACTAAGTCGGCCAAATAGCCGATGAGATTTTCCCCACACGTGGAGCGAAAACTCGCAATTTCCGGTCAGTGCCAATAAATGCACACGAAGTACGCGTGAGCAAGCCCCCACATGATTTCGGACCAAATCGCGCATGAACGGCACCACGTATGTCCGTACTCTCCAATATGTTTAGAAAAAGCTTACCTTGTTTGTCACAATACGCTAGTTGCACGCATATTTTAAACCCGACCGGTGACCAAGTCAAGAAAATCTGGCACATGGCTCCGCACCAAACGTTCCTCGAGAAAGGTTCCCTAGTCATGGGTTTTCAGCGGAAAGTTTACACCGGATCGCGTGCGCCGGGTCATCGCCAGTGGATACGCTCCACGCCGAGGATTGATCTTCCTGATTTTTTGTGGACTTATCTTACGCGGCCGTGGATTTCTTGAGAATGCTTCTCCGCTGACGCGAAGGGGCCTTAGCACGCAAGCCACCAAAGATAAGCCATCGCCTGAGCCTTTGCACCTTCGGCGAACCTTTTGGGAGCCTTGGCTTGGCCAAAACATTCTCCGCCGTAAACAACTCCCCGAGTCTTTAGGCCCGAAGAGCAGCTTGACTTAGAAAATCGCGCGATGGGTAAGTCGCGTCTGAGGGATCACGGTTGGGAAAGTAGGGGCCAACTTTTCTGCTGCCGAGAAGGCTCTCGCCACTGCCAAGGATTTCATGCCGGTCGGTCTAAACCCAATCGCATGCGAAGTTGGTCGAAGAGGTCCTGGTATACTTCGCTCGAAGTGTGAACGTGCTCGGCCTCAGTGATAAAACGTAGCCGGGGGTTGGCGGGGATTTCATAGGACATAAGGATCTTTTCGAATGGCCGAAGGTTGTAGGCATAGACGACAAGCAGCTTGTGTTCGTCAAACTGAACTTCGGCCGGCATGCGGGGATTAAGCACTGCCACTCCGGTACAGCCATCGTTGACGAGGAGATCTTCAAATTCCAGGAGAATACTTTTGAGCACGGGAAGATCGATCTGTTCGCGGTAAAGGTCTTGGTGACTCCCCGGGGAACGCTCGTGACTTGTTTCCAGGACAACATCCACCACGGGATCAAGCGGATCGAGTAAATCGAGAAAGACGTCAAACAGCCGTTCCTGGGAAACAGCTGCCATAAGCACGGGAATGATCGTCCCTTTGTCGTCGCGGAAATAGTCCCGTCGGTAGCCTTCTATGGGGATGACCTCAAGGTCATAGGAAGGGCGGATGGCTCCCGGTAGGGTAAAATCGCCATAGCGGTTAATATTGAGGTGAGTTTCAAGCTCCTCGTCTGTCAGCCGAGCAAAGCTGCTGGATGGAGCCGGAACACCCCTACTACGACTTTCGCGAGAATCTCGTTGCACCCAACCCATTGCTGTCTTTGCACCATTTCGCGAGGCTGCTAGGTAGACGCGTTCTCGACAATGCCAACCCGAACGCCCGCAGGTTGCGACCATCCGTTGCAAAGCTTTTCCTCGGCAAAGATTCCAAGTGAGAAACCCGACACTTGGCCAGCTGCCGGCAATGGCATCGGAAGAGCCGAGCCACATGCCGGAATGATCGTCTTCACCCCAGCTGTGTCAGCTTTCTAAGAAAAATTAGGTCACGCAGAAGAGTTTCGAGAGAAAAGTGTCCAACGAAAAACGAAAAACTCCAGAGCAGAGGATCGCTAAGATGGACAAATTCGTTTTAATTTCCACCCGCGATGGAAAATTTCCCCAGCCGGGGTTTGAACGTTCCGTGCTTTTCAGGCTTGTTAGCTAAGCTCCTGAGCTTTCTTGTGCCGCTTCCTTGGTTTGTTTTTCGGATTTGCGATTGGCTCACCCACCGCAAATGCAAAGCTCAACACACCAGTAAGGGTGTTTCGCTTTTTAATCCCATTAGCATGACAGTTCCTCGTGGTGAGGCACCGATCAATTTCTCTCAAAGGTCGCATTTTTCACGGGGATTGCGCCTTTTCGCGTTAGTCGGAACCCTCAGCCGTACCATTGATGGCTGAAGGGTCGACGAGGGCCGGTTCATTTTCGTTAACAGTGTTGTCAGCAGAGGCCCAATGTGGTGGTGGCAACGGCGATTGGCCGGTAGGGCTCTGAGGAGCCGATTCAAACTGCAACTGGAAACCCAGTCTGCCAAGCCCATCAAGAACCACGCGAAGTTGGCCTCCCAAACTCCGCATCATTCGCCGAGCGATGGCTAATTTTATCGCTGGGAGTGTCGGCGCCCCTTTTCGAGCCGACAATCGGTGAGCACTTGTTTCCTGTTGGGGGTGACTCCCGTCACCTGTGTCCACAACATGGATAAAGATGGTGGTAGCGTTTTCCGCACGGACTTCAATGTGAGAGCTCTTTCCCCCTTGGGAGGTGCTTATGAGGTCCACTAGCAAAATGAACAACCGCTGGAAGAGCTCGGGATCGCCGGACAATTCGGGCATATCCGGCTGGACGTGTAACCTCAGTCCTTCACCCGGTTTGCAACAAAAATCCTTGCGCAGAGCGTCGAGGAGGTCGGAAAGTTTCACCCTGCGATCTGCTTCCACCGGTTGACTGGCCTGGCAATATTCGCGGAGTAGTTCTGCCAAGATCTCTGCCCGATCACAACTGCGAATGATCAGTCGCAGGTGGCGACAGCCCTCCGGCTCGAGGTAGCCAGCGTGGCGTTCGTAAACAAGCTCCGCGTAGCTGCGGATGAGGTCAAGGACCTCAGTTAGTTGCGATGTGATCCAAGTGGCAAGCTCATCTTCCGGTGGTTCCTCTCCCTGGCAGAGGGAGTAGCAGATTTTGGGCTCGTCACCTAAGGAGATGTGAGGCCGGGTTGCCAAATCGAAGCGGTCCTTTTGCGTAGGAGAGTGGGTGAACAGGGCGCGAGAACTGGGGTTCATCGGCGGAGCTCCGCTTGTTGGGCTTTTGGCCGCTGGGAAAGATTCGCGCGAAGGTTCGGGGCATCCGGTTTTCAGTGGAACGTATCTTTTTATCCCCAGTGGTCAAAGCGGTGTGTCTTCAAGAAAACGTAGATCGGCGATAAGAGGCGTCAAGTTTCTTTTTGGCGACCACCACCGCGAGCTGATCCCCACAGGTGCAGGATTTTACGAAATTGAGGCGTTTTCCGAAAAAACCGGGCATGCAAGCGGTCAACAATGGGCCTTTCTCTGAGCCAAGCTCGTAAAGGCGGGAAAGTCAGAACCCCCGGCAAAGAGCGTCCCCACCCAGATGCGTTTTCCCCGAATGACAGATCTTTCCCAATTAACTGGAAGCCCCAAGTGGGAATCAATTTGCCAATTAGGTGAAAGCCCGAACTGGGGGATGCTTTGGGAGGCCGGAGTGTGCTTTCCCCAGTGATTGGCCTGCCCGGAATGAGCTAAGAACCCTCTCCCATAAGTGCACAGATCATACCCACAGGCGGCCAGGGAAAGGAAGCGACGGGGCTAGTCCAGTCTAATCCTCGACAATAGCCAATCCCACGTCGATATATTGCCCACCGGTGGTCTGGCGGCAATGCACCGCAAGTATGTTGATACCCCGACGAAGCAAGCGGGAAAGAGTGTCGGTGGGCAAAGGCAGCAGGGTGTAACCGGTTAAAAACCCTTTTAACTCGGCGATCTGTCGACCGTTCAGATAGACCTCGGCATCTTCATCATGATGGACAATAAGCGTCAGCTCTCCCCGCTGGGGCAGCTCGTTTAGCTCGAAGGAACGTCGCAGCCAGATGTCGCTTGTAGTCCATTCTGTACGAACCACGGCACCTGGTGTTTTGGGTCGTCCGAAGCCGGCAGGACCTTGCTGCCATGTGCTATCGTCGAATTCCGGCATCATCCAGCTTGCAGGTGGCTCGGTCACGGAATATCGCCAAACATGCGGCTGGGTTTCCGAAGCGGGAACAAGCAGCGTCACGCGCGGCGGGGGCAAATACAGCTTTTGCGCCGCCTCAAAGGCCGGATCGATATGGATTTTGGCAACAGCCCGATCGTAGGTTAGCAGGCCGTTGACTTCAATTTCCACATCGGTTGTTTGCGTGTAAATTGCCCCGCACAACCCCTGACCAATGAGCAAGCGAAGCCGCCGCAGGAGGTCGACGTACGCGGCAGTGAGCGAATCCTGGTCCTGATAGGTGCGATAGCCCCAGGCACCCTCTTCCCGCCACAAATGGCCGGCGATGGGGAGACCAAGTCCGCCAAATTCCCCCAGCACGCATGCGCGGCGTTCTTCCAAGGGGCGCATCCCCGGGCCAGGGTAGCGGTGCATATCGGAGATTTCCCCACAGCCGTGGTCGTGCCAACCGCTGGCCTCGTTGACAAGCCGCGACGGATCGTAGGATTTCACCCAGTCGGCGATCTCACACGTATCGTGCTGCCCCCAACCTTCATTGAAGGGGATCCACATCACGATGCAGGGATGATTGTAAAGCCGGTCAATCATGGCCCGGAGTTCGCGGCGGAAATTGGTGCGGCCTTCCGGTGCCTGATCGAAATTCCCCGATGGCATGTCTTGCCAGACCAAAAGGCCAAGCTTATCGCACCAGTAGTACCAACGCTCGGGCTCGTATTTGACGTGTTTTCTGACGGCGTTCATGCCATACTTTTTGGTCATCACGATATCGAAGCGAAGGGCATCGTCCGACGGTGCCGTGTAAAGGCCATCCGGCCACCAACCCTGATCCAGCGGCCCATAGTGGAAAAGGGGCTTGTTGTTAAACATTATGCGGTTGATACCCTGCTGATCTTTGGCCACCCCAATTTTGCGCAAGCCAAAGTAGCTCCATACCTCGTCAAGAGGTTGATCCCCCCTAAAGAGCGTGACTTTCAAGTCATAAAGCACAGGGTCATCGGGCCACCATAGCTTTGGATCGGAAATAAGAAGCAACACATTTTGCTTGGCAGCCCCCCGGGCTTCCGCTACTTTGTGACCTTGGAGAAAGGCTTCCAGTCGCACCGCGCATCCGCCGGGCGATTCCACCCACACAGTAACGCCTCCTCGGTCGATATCTGGCGTGATTCGCACCCGTTCGATGAATTCGGCGGGGACTTCCTCCAGCCACACCGTCTGCCATATGCCCGTCACTGCCGTGTACCAAATCCCGTGTGGTTTCAGCACCTGTTTCCCACGTGGCTGCCATCCTGTGTCCGTGGGATCCCACACCGCGACTACCAACTCGTTTTCGCCGGGACGAACAAAATCGGTGACGTCAAAGCTAAAACGATTGTAGCCCCCCGAGTGTTGACCCACGGTATGACCGTTTATCCACACAGTGGTTTGCCAGTCAACAGCATCGAAGTGGAGCAGAAGTCGCTTTCCCAAAGGAAGCTGCGGGTAGTCAAACGTACGTCGGTACCAGAGACGCTCATCCGGGGTGACTGGGCGTTTGACGCCACTAAGAGCTGACTCGACACAAAAAGGCACGAGGATTTTACCGTCCCAACTGTCAGGCCGGGCCTCCTTCCGTGGGCGAATGGCATAGTCCCACAGCCCGTTCAAATTTTTCCACTGCCCCCGTACCATGGTGGGACGAGGGTATTCAGTCCAAACTTGTTCAGCATCAAGTTTCTTACCCCACTCGGTGAAAAGCGGGTTTTCTGCCGGTTTCCACGGCTCCGCATAAGCCCATGCGGCCAGCAAGGCGACTGCCGCACAAATGACAGTACCTTGACAAAGGTTCATGACCGACATCTCCCACGGACTCTTTCTGGTGGGTGAGCGATTCAGGTTTTTGCACCGCACACTGTGAAATTTCAAAAAAGCGGTTTCCCAACTTTGCCAGCAAACACAGAGCTCTTTTTTTACAGAGCAGGTGCGGACTGGCGACCCGTGGCCAACCGGTCTTCGCAAAACACAATTGCCAAGCAACAAACCCGAATCAATCGCTGGTCTTCACTGGCCACCATCCTACCCTACACCGCCATACCGAATCCATAAGTTAGCACCGGCCGGCTTCGCACTGCGGGCGTACCGCCTTCCCCGCTGGCCAACCTTTCTTTAGTTTTCGGGCCGAAAGAGGTCTTGCGCACTTCCCTGAAAGTGCCATTCCAAGTGTTTTGGCATGGGCCACGACCCCCGGGGCAGACAGGTCGGGGGCTCCGCATGGCAGACCTCGAACAGTCTTACAGCCTGACTCAAAAATTAAACGTCACCGGAGTCAACTGAGGATGCTTATCCTTGGTCCTGAGCTTGGCTCAGCTGGAGATGTGGGGCCTCGACCACCGGCGGCTGGAAGCCGAGCTTTGCCAGGGCGGCGTACACCACGAAACCAACAACAAGCGAGTAGACGGCGGTCATATCCCAGTTGGGAAGCCCGCTCACCCAGGGATGATTCTGGATGCCCACAACAAAGCCCACAATCCAGGCGGCATAGCCAGCCCAGTTGATCCCCTGCCGAGGCCCCGCCCACCGACAGCCACTGAGGAGATAATCGGCAATCATCGCTCCCACCACGGGCCCGAACGATGCCCCAATCAGGCCGAAGAATGCCGCCAGGTTCCCCGCCACACCAAGCGCCGCCAGAACAATTCCGATGCCCGCGCCTGCAAGCGTCAGAGGCACCCGGGTCTTCTCGCTCCCGAGCATGGTCGAAAGACTATTGCCGATGATGAACGAGCAAAAACAGGCAGGCGCCACCGACCCAATGGCAAATAAGATTTTCATTACCTGGGCCAAGCGCGGTTCCAGCACAGGCAAAGCAGCAGTGTAGGTGAGATTCTCCAAGTCGGGATTCTTTCCCAAGGCGCCGGCCACCGTGATCATCGCCAATCCCCCGGCGAAGACAATCGGCACCCAAATCCCTAAAATACCGCCCCATTTGACGTCCTCCCGGTTGCGATTGTTCATGCAGAAATCCACGCCTGCCGCTCCGGCAGTAGCAAAAAAGCCAATGACAAGCTGAATAACCAGGAGGAAACCCGGCACAGGGTCAGAAATGCGAACCTCGAACTGGCCTGTGTACGGCGCCGCCAAGCGAGCCGAAAGTAAAAGCATTACGATGGGAACAATGGGAAAGAACGTGGCTACGCGCGCCACGTATCGAATACCGTAAGCTCCCACTAAGCCAAACAAAATTCCCCAGATCACAGCGACGAGGACAAAGATCGCGCTGAATTGCCCTCCTTGCCCATACAGCGAGACGGCATGTTGGGGTAGGCCAATCCCTTCCAAAATCAAAATCGCTGCGTAGTAAGTTCCCACACTAAACCACCCGATTTGTAGCAGCCCCATGAAAATCCCTGGAAGGAAATAGCCACCGATGGTGCCAAACGTACTTGTCCCCACAATGTAAAGAGGTAGCCCCGTCTGCATGCCTAATAGGCCCGGGACATAGTAGAAGAACAGGTAAGCGACAAACCCGGCGACAATCAGTGCCACCAAGGAACCACCGAGGCCGAGCATTTTTAACGCGCCCTCCCCTGCCGCGGTGCCGGCCAACTGGTCGAAGAAGGCGATCCACAGGAAAATCCCCGCGTAGGACTGGGCCGTGTTGAGGTACCACGGAGCCCGATTTTCCAACGGATTTGGTCGCGCATTGGCAAGGTAGGTGGGAAGCTGGTGATTCATCATGGTTTCTGTCCTTCCAAATCTGCACCTGTTCCCCGATTGGACAAGTTAGGCTTGAAGCCCGCGATCACGTCCATTTCGGATAAACCGCTTGTCGAGGCAACCATTTCCCGAAGTAACGCCCCCTTGACACTGCGAAGCAATACTTCAGCACATTGGGCGCCCCCTGCCACCCTCTGGCGATACTGCTAATTGGTATAAAGCCCGGCAATAGGAATTTCAATCCATCCAGTGCAGGTGAAAGGGATTTTTCGGAACTCCTTAGAGGTCGGAAGGCGCCAGGGCGAAAACGGATGCCCAAGCCAAGGAAGAAATGACGGCGGCAAAATGCGTTATCGCCTGGCAGCATAATTTTCCGCGTTTTCCCAAATTTCCTATAACTTTTTATTGACAACGCCGTGGAGTCTTGCGATTTCGCAGGAGCCACACACGGGCGCAAGGAATCCTCAAGAATCCCCCGGCCAGTGGGATCGACACGTTGTCCGAACGAATGGCTAGTTGCGGACCGAGGGAAAACCCAACGAAGAAGAGAACCCAGCACAAGATAAGTCCCCCACACGAGATTCCGCACCGGACCGATCCACTGGGAGCGTAATTAACTTCCCCCATCCGCGAGTGAAATCGTCCCTCCTCCAGGCGAAAACCTTTTTCGGCACACGCGGGATGGGCTCTTTTTGGCCGGACCCACCATGTGCAGAATATCAAATCCTATCTAAATCGGTGGCATAGCATATTCCACAAGGCTCAGGCTCGGCTTTTAGCCATGGCTGCGAAGAGCAAGACTGAGGTATCGATCGTCAAGATAAGCCACGAGGGATTCCTCGATCCACCGGGCCAAAGTGGCTTGAACGGAAGAGGCATCCACAGAGGGGAAGTGTTCATCCATATATCGCAAGATATTCGCGAGCGTTTGTCCCTGGTCACACCAAAGGTAAAGTTGGCGTGGCCAGCCGGTGAGACGATGTTGGAATTGGCTGGCACAAGGACGCGTATCGGTGAGAATCAGTACGCCATCCTCCCGGTCGAAGGCCCGAAAGGTTACTTGTCCCCTTAGCTCCTGCCATTTGCGGGCAGCTTCGATGGTAGTCCGGGCGTATTTTTCTGGGTCACGTCCGTCGGCAAAGTCGAACTCGAAATGGTACGCAAGCTGCCTCAGGATCTCTTCCGAAAAAGGAAAGACAAATCGGAATGCCCATAAGGGTCGGGCGTTGACCAATGAGTGAGCCTCGGGATCTTGGAAGTACGGCGAAAAACGATCCAAACGCACGCGCCCAATGGCAAGCGGAGCTGCAAGGTGCACCAGCTGCGGTATCAGCTTCGCGAGCCAGGCGTAGTCCTCCGGAGCCTCCCCAGGAAAACCGTACAGCAAGTTCCACTCGACCTCTATCGGATGTTCGGAAAACCACTTGAGCGTCTGCAGATTTTGTAGCCCTGTCGCCCCCTTATTTGCCAGCCGAAGGATTCGCGTGCAAAAGGTCTCGATTCCCAATTGGGCGGCTCCCAGCCCCGCGCGGACCAGCGCTTCGACTTGGTGCCGCCGCAAATTGCACTTAAATTCGTACACAAAGCGAAGCTGAAGCCCGGAGTCCTGCAGAGCCGGAAGTAACCTGTCGAAATAGCGGAAGTCAAAGATATTGTCGGCTGCGCAGACGTTTCTTATGCCATAGCGCGAGGTCAGATGCTGCAGTTCCGCAATGATGCGGTGAGGCGACTTACTGCGAAAAGTAAGCCGACTTCCGTTAAGTCCACAAAACTTGCAGTGGTGTTTTTCTCCCCACCAACAACCGCGCGAACCTTCGAAAAACAGAAACGGCTCCAACTCGTGTCGCACCGGACTCTGCTGCAGGCGCTGGAGATAGTCGTCGAAATCCGGATAAGGAAGGTCATCGAGGTCGAGGATCTCCGCCGATCCTGGGACATCACCAAGCGTCCCAAGCTCCCTTCGCTCCTGCCGTGGTCGCTCTTGCCTTTCGTCGGGAACAGCTCGATACGCGTCTGGCCAGCCGACCACACCGGGCGGTAATTCAGCGAGGCTGCCCTCGAGGATGCCTTGAACCAAAGCTGGGAAAGAGTAATCCGCCTCTCCCACAAAAACATAGTCGATTTCCGGAAAGCACTGCCACAGGGCATACCCCATTTCCGCCTCGCATGCTGCTCCTCCAAAAACCGTAATTGTCTGCGGATGGTGTCCTTTGATCATCCGCGCAAGGCATAGGGAGGCCATCGTCTGTTGAAACGAGGCAGCAAAACCCACAATTCGAATTTGAGACCAGTCAAAAGCCTGGAAACACTTCCGGATAAAGCTTGGCACTTCTCTGGCGACGGCCAGCAGTTCGGAGGCCTCTTCTTGGCCGAATTCGTGCGGCCGCCGCTGCCGCAAGGCGGCCAAGTAGTCTTCCGGAGGGGGTATGCGATCCCCAAAATAGTGCTGGGCAAACACCCACTCACCGCCTAAGACGAATGCAAAGTTGTCAGCGACCCATTGGTACCGCTCCACGCCGATCTGCTCTGCAAAGTCGAAATTAAAGTACGCAATCGAACATCGGATGCCCCGTCGTAGCAGGCCGGCTTTAAGCAAACTGGGTCCGAGGTTCGGCCAGCGAAGATTCGCAAAAGGCATGTTCAACAGGAGAACAGCTGCCACGACGTTCTCCCCGTGTCAGAAGGGGCTCGCCCATCGGGCTTGCTGATGGTCACGCATTGGGCATTGATGAAACAGGTTCTCCATGGATTGCCAGCGCCCCACTTCCGGCTCTCAGCTGCTATCGATCCTGGTAAAGGCTTAGCCTTTTGGATGCCCTTTCTACGAACAATGATACGCGTACCTGAGGACCAAGCTCCGTTTACGGAAGCGAGGGCCCAGCATTTCTAAAAAATCCCGGGTGCCCAACGGGGCTGGTGTAAACGACGGCTTTTTCAGCAAGCGTTCATCCGAGTTGACACCCCAACCACCAGCGAGCCGCGACCGGGACCGATCCTGACCCGAGTAATTCTGGTTTAAAGTTCCCTGTGCGAGTATGAGACACCAAAGGAGGCGCCTTCCCGCAAGCGACCACCTTTCCCTTCTTTTATAGTCGCTCACATTTCCTTAATTAATAATTGAGCGAAAAAAATCCGGTAAGAATACTCGAGGAAAAATCCATTCATTGCTGAAGGTAAGTCCGTACATGCGAAGTCGTCAAATTCGCGGGTTCAAAGGCTCCCAAAGCGGAGGTTGAACCCTTCGAGGGGTTCGGTCACGGGCACCCAGCAGTCCAAAATCTAGCACTGCGGGGGAGAGCCACCGAGCCACGGGTTAACAACGCGCCATATGGCCCACAATCTAGCAATGCAGGGGGAGTGCTCTTGAGATTCGTACTTTCCACGGTTCTATGGGCCCAAAGTCAAGTAATGCGAGGGACAGGCAAAACCTAGACATCTCGGCGCGATTGCCATTTAAATCAACGGAAGCTGGCACGTTCCGAGTTTCTAGCCAAACTTCCGAAATTTCCCGCCACACTTTAAAAGGCTCATTCCCCTCTTCCCTTGGAATGCCTATCCAGAGGCATATTGATCCCCCTTTCAGAATTTTTACCTGCGATTGGTCCGGATGTACCGGCGACGCGGGAAAAGTTTCTGTGAATCTAGGAGGAGGACTTTGCATGATGTCGGGGAATGTTCCCGGACCTCAGCCGGCATCGGTCGGGTGAGCACGTGAACCATGGAGGTCGGCAAGTCCGGCCCCCTCAAGTTCTCGTACAAACTCGACGAGGTCCTCATCCAGGCTCCCCCTCCTCTAATGATGATTATGAGTCCCAAGAACGCTCATGAGTCCCGAAAACGCTTCACCCAAAGCCGCCCCCCCATTAAGAGGGGTTGGTATGCCATGGGCCGTGTTCGGTTAAAATGTGGTAGCGGGCGGAAGAGAGAGTTTCGTGACTGGGCATTTGTTGTTGTGAATCGATTCCTTCCGAACAAGGGTATGGATAGGCGGGAAAATCCAACTGCCGGCGAGTTGGCCCTTTAGGCTTGCATCGCGGCTCCTCGCTCCTGAGGATAGTATTGTAGTCCCATCCCAGAGGGGATGCTAAGAGGAAAGGTCGATTTGTGGGGTCACCGGAAAGGGCGAGCTTTGTCAAGTTGCTATTAGGGATTACGGTTTGTCGGCTTCCGGCAGAGGTTGGCATTGATGGAAAGTGCAGATTATCACAGCGGGACGAGTTCGTCGAACTCGGAGGGAAGTCACCCCGGGCTGGTAAAAATGATAGACGTGTCGCAAAAGCCGGCCACGCGAAGGATGGCCCGTGCCAGCGCCACGGTACGCATGTTACCGGAGACACTCGGGCAAATCCGTCAGGGTGCGGTGCCAAAAGGCGACGTACTTGCGGCCGCCCGGCTAGCAGCCATCATGGCGGTTAAGCGAACCTGGGAAATCGTGCCACTGTGTCACCCCATCCCTGTGGAGGCAGTGGAGGTGGATTTCGCCATGCCCAAGGAGAATTCGCTGGTCATCGGGGTGGAAGTCTCCTCCACGGCAAAGACTGGGGTGGAAATGGAGGCCCTTACCGGTGCTGCCGTGGCCGCCTTGTGTGTCTACGACATGTGCAAAGGAATCGATCGAGAGATGACTATTTGCGAGATCACTCTAGAATGGAAGGTGGGAGGTCTCTCCGGTCACTTTCAGCGACAGGAGCAACGTTAACGTTACTTCCCCGGAATTTACGCCTCAGATGTTTACGTCGCTTAGTAACTGTCACAAACTTTGTCGTGAGCACATTTCCCAATTTTGAAAGATCACCATACGGATGAGCTTGCCCTGGGTTACAGCAATAAACGATGCAGACGTTCTCGCCAAAATCTATGGACCGATTCGTGCCGGATTGGCCCAAGTGGAGGACTTACTGCGCCTTCATTTGCTGGATGGTAAGCCCCATTTTCGCCGTTTGCTGGAGCACGGCATCCAACTGGGCGGAAAACGTCTTCGGCCTGCGGTGGTGCTTCTTGCTGGGCAGGTGTGCGGCCAGCTGCGGCAAGAACATTTCTTCATGGGCGCCGTGGTGGAATTAATCCACACGGCTACATTGGTCCATGACGATGTCCTCGATGGTGCCCAGCACCGGCGACACCTTCAGACGGTGAATTTTCGTTGGGACACAGAGACAAGCATTCTCCTTGGCGACTATTTGTTCACGATTGCCATCGAGATGGCGGCCCAACTGCGGGATCAGGAAATTAGCTCCCTGGTAAGCCGCGCCGGAAGAAAGCTGTGCGAGGGAGAACTCCGTCAAATCTGCGAGCGAGGGAACTTCGACCTGACGGAGGAAGAATATCTGCAGATTATCGAGGCGAAGACCGCAGAACTTTACGCCTGTTCCGCCGAATTGGGGGCCTATCTCGCCCGGGCGGAGGAGCCGGTCCGGCAGGCGCTGTCGCGGTTCGGCCGAAAAGTGGGCATCGCCTTCCAAATTATCGATGATGTCTTGGACATCGCCGGAGACGAACAAGTCGCAGGCAAGTCTTTGGGAACTGACCTCTTGAAGCGAAAAGCCACGCTTCCGGTAATTCGTTTACTCCAGATGGCCCCCGCCGGAGTCCGGGAGGACCTTAGGCAGCGACTGCGTCACGCCAGCCCGGATGATCTCCATGGCTTGAGAATGGAAATTGCCCAATCGGATGCCCTGGACTATTCCCGTCAGAGGGCTCGCCAATACGTGGAGGAGGCTATCCGCGAGTTGACCGGGCTTCCGGAAAATGCCGCGCTTTTGGGTCTCAAAGCCTTGGCAGAATACGTGCTATCGCGGAATCGTTGAACTTGTCCCCAGCCAGCGCCCCGGACTTGTGCCCTGACAAATCGAACGACACCCTGCTTGGCACTTTGTGGAGCTGGCGAAACTAGGTCTATTCGGCTTGTCGGCCAGGCAAATTCGAAAAGTTTGCCAGCGCTCTAAACTTCGGCGCCGCTTCGCGCCCATTTATTGACCCAACAAATCAGGCGGCTTTCCTTCGATTGCGATAACTTTCAAGGGGTTCGGAAACCTCTTTCTAGCGTTTGGTGCCCTTTTCCCCGATTCGCAGAAGATCAAGGTGCTTTTCTTTGCTGGTCAATTCTTTCTGTGGTGCTGTGTCCGCTTGGTTCGTGGGGAGCCATCGGCCAAAATCTGCCGGATTTCCTCGATGAAATCGTTTACCTCTTGGAAGGAGCGGTAAACACTCGCGAAGCGCACGTACGCGACTTGGTCTAGCCGGCGGAGATGTTCCATCGCCAGCTCGCCAATGTATCGGCTTTCCACCTCGGTGTCGAAGGTTGCAAAAATTTGATTTTCGATTTCGGAAACAATCTGTTCCAACTTCGCGTCGCTGACGGGACGTTTGCCGCAGGCAATTTCCAGGCTGCGTTTCAGCTTCGTACGGTCAAAGGGTTCGCGAGACCCGTCCCGCTTGATCACCTTTAATTGAACCGGTTCGGAGCGCTCGAAAGTTGTGAATCGCCGGCCACAGTTTTTGCATTGCCGCCGGCGACGAATGGCATATCCGTTTTCACACGTGCGGGAGTCCAGCACGCGGTCATTGACTACATGGCAAAACGGGCATTTCATTAAATAAACCCCCTTTGGCGTGGTCCGAAATTGTTGCCGAAACGCTTTGCGAACACGTGGGCTTCGACGAATAAGGCTGACTTTGGGACTCTTCCCACTTTATCGTTGCGGCTGAGTGTCAATTTGGGATCCCCGGCTTTTGCTTTCTCGCCCTAATCGCGGGTATTGGCCGGGACGCCTTTTACTCCTCCATTCTCCATGATTAGCATCCAAGCGTGTTGCTCGGGGCCAATCGGCCCAAATAGCAAAATTTTGCCGCGGAGGGGAATTCGCTAACCAGGTTCATTAAACCAGGGCGCCTTGCCCACACCAATGAAGCTGGCCGTTGCCCATGCCGAGGATTCCCCACGGGGAGACAAAAGTAACGCATCCGATTTGGCATTCGATAGAGGGTTGCCGACGGTTCCACAAACCACAGAGACTCCTGTTCGGGGCGGCCTGGTTCGAACTGCACCTGAGCTAGGCTTGACCGCTAATTGAGGCGGACCAACTGGCCATTAGTTAGCCCTTCAGGACGTGGCTATCTAGAACGCAAATATCCACCTATTTTACCTTTCACACCCAAATTGGGTGCGAATTCCCGCGAATCTTACTTTCACACTAGCAACCACCCGTTTTTTGTTTAGAATAGGAGCAGATTGTTAGTGGCTTTTTGGCCGAGAAGATTTGTCAGAACCAGTGGACTTGTGGATGACTCGCCCGGGCCGGGCCTCCGCGCCGGCGATTGATTCAGAGACCTGGCGTGGGCACTTCCAAAGGAAGGCGCCCGCGCGAAAAAAAGATTACACCCGCATGGGCGGCGAAATGGGCCGAATCCAAGCTCAGTCATACCGCACAAGTTGAAACACAACGAAGCCGGATTTCCGATATGGATCAATTCGCGCGGCGCGAGGATTGCACCTCGCCATCGGAACGTCCCTTGCCCAACGGCATGGGAGCACCGGCTGCCCTCGGAAGACCAGGGCCGGTCTTCTGCCGCTAAGTGTGAGCCTGAGTGTAACGCACCACCTAACTGCAACGCACCACATCAAGGGAATAAATTGGGATACGAGTCTATCGGCTCGCTTCACCGGGGTACCGTTGATGCCCGGCTATCAGCTCCCCGGGCAGTGCGAACCCCCGGATGCGTATCGAAGCATCAGCATGGGCTTAATGTCGTTTAAAGGAAGGGCTATGGAGAAATCCTCGGGGTGCCCGGAGGAGCGCTCCACGCCGGCCCACTCAGAAGCCGGCATCACCTGAGAAACCAAAAGACTTTCGAAAATAACAATATGGGAAACAGGGACAAAATAGGGCGACTGGGAATATTGCACATAATACGGAGAAAGTAGCTTTCGTGAAAAATCGTCATGGTTCGGTCGTGAGGCTAGTTAAGCTTCGAGGTGCCAGGGCTCACTCACAGTCGGGGGTGTTACCATGAAATGCAGTATCTGCGGGATGGAAATTAGCCCAGATGTGACTATTTGTCCGGTTTGCGGAGGTGCCCCAAACAGTGTTGCAGCCCAGAGCCAAGCGGCAGAACGCTTGGCTGAGCCCATAAGTGACGAATATCCCGAGGTGATTTGGCAAGGCCGGTACTCACTTTATGATATGAATCTCGTGTGGTTCGGCACGATCTTGTTGACTTTGGTCATGGTCGTGATTGGCGTTTTCTACGCCGATACGCAATACCCGCTGCCTAATGCCTTGCGCAATCCGTGGGTTATTTGGCCGGCGGCTTTAGTAGTGCCCCTGATCTTGTGGATCCTTGTCTTTAATAAGCGGGTGCGATGGTACTCCGCCCTGCTGTGGACGATCGTGTTTGTGATTGTCGCTGGGCTCCTTCAATTTCGTGAGCAAGCCGTGCAATTGCCACCCCGGGAGTATTGGTCGATTTTCCTTATCGTGCCGGTGCTTTTCTGGATTTGGGCTATATGCGTGGCGATTTATCGCAAAAGCATTGTGTGGCGTTTAACGCCGCACCGATTGTTTAAGCGGCATGGAATCTTTGTGCGGACGGAAGATGCCTTGGAGTTGCGGGTCATCCGCGACATGGCCAAACTGCAAAGTCTCGTGGAGCGTTACCTCTGCGGGGGCGTGGGACGAGTGAAAATATGGTCCTCCGATCCTTCAGATCCTATTTTGGTCATCCGTGGACTACGCGACTTCGAGCGAGCCTTTAATGTAATTGACGATGCCCGGCGAAAGATCCGCGAGCGACGTGCCCTTATTACCGATTAAGGCAGGCCACGGTTACTCGCGATCGTGACCCAGGTAAGTCTTGGAGTAGTGCGCGAGCTGAAGCGACGCGCCTTTGGACGATTCGGCTGCCACCTGCACTGGCCACCTAAACTGTGGCATCAAGAACCTAGGCCTGTCGGCCGGTGCCATCTTCATCCATAGAGCAGCTGATGGCAAAAAGGCTTCTCTGCTGGAGCGGTGGGTTTTTGTGACCGCCACTTTCTCGGTCGGCAACAAGACGGGATTGGGGCCCGGAAATGAGGCGGCTTTTCGCCCGAGGAGGGACTTTTCAATGCAGTCGGCGCTTCCTAATTTGCTGTGAGTAGACTTGTGCGGATTTTTCCCCACAGTTACCCCTGCTTATTTCTCCACGTGCGGGGCGGGGTTCTCTACTCATATTTTCGCATAGTGCCACCATGTGTCTAAAGCCGAGGCAACCTGATAAGTCACTACGGCACCGAGGTAAGCAAGAAGTGTGAGGTAAACAAACACAAACACAGGCCATCGCCACGAATAGGTTTCCCGGCCAATGATTACAAGCGTGGACGCACATTGGACACATAGGGAGAAAAACACCATCACCGAAAGGGCAGCAGGCCAACTGAAAAGTCGGCGGTCCGATCCTTCCCATCGTACCTGCAGTAACTTATCGCGGATTCGATGAAGATAACCCTCCGGGATGTCGGTACCAACATCGGCCAGTTGAAAAAGAACCCCAAGGTTGGCCACCACTACTTCGCGGGCGGGAAAAGAGGCTAGCACGGCGCAACCGAGTCGCCAGTCCCAGCCGGCCGGCCAAAAGATCGGCTCAATGGCCCGTCCCAACCGCCCTAGCAAACTATGGCGCTGGATTGCCGCAAGCCGGGCAAGTTCCAGTTCTTGGACCAAGTCTTCCCATTCCGGGCTGTCCGACGCCACCCTTTCCACCAGCTGGGTCAGCCGCTGCACCTCCGCATCATTAGTGATCAAATGTTCATTTCTTGGAAAATTGGTTAAAATCCACATAATCACCGAAACACCAAGAATGATGGTCCCTGCCAACTTTAGGAATAGCTTAAGCCTCTCCAGCACCCGGAAAAGCACTGTGGAGATATCCGGCCACTTATAATGGGGCAGTTCCAGGATGAAAAGCCCTCCTCCTCCGGGGATGATCGTTCGGCTAAAGGCCCAGGCGGACAAGCCGGCCGCTGCAATCCCCAACAGGTACATACTGGCCAAGGCGATTCCCTGCAATTTGATCCAACCGCCCAAGAGGGCCGCGTCCGCCGGCACAAGCAAAGCGCTCATCAGCGTAAAGACCGGCAGCCGGGCGGAGCAGGTCATCAACGGGGCCACAAGAATGGCCCTCAGCCGATCCCCAGGGTCGTCGATCACGCGGGTGGCCATGACCCCCGGCACAGCACACGAAAAACACGTCAGCAGTGGGATAAAGCACTTGCCGCTTAACCCAACCGGCGCAAGCCAACGATCCATCACAAAGGCAGAACGCGTGAGATATCCGCAATCCTCTAATACCCCAATGAAGAAGAAAAGCACAGCAATTGGCGGCACAAATGACAACACAGTTCCTACCCCGCTGAGTAGGCCTCCGATAACAAATTCGCGGAAAATTCCCGGCGGTAACGCGTGCGACAGCTGCCCACTGCACCACCCCAGGCCCACCTGCAGTAAATCCACAAGTGGATTGGAAAGTATGTAAACAGCCTGGAAGGTCACCAGCATCGCCACAAGAAGAAACAGGACTCCCCACCACGGATGAGTCAGAACTTGGTCAATGCGCTCTGACCAGGAGACCGTTGGCACAGGCGCTTGAGCCACCACATCACGGATAAGCTCGCGAACCCAAGCAAAGCGAAAATCGGGTTCTACCGTTGCCAGATCGATCCCCGCCGCCGACAGTCGCGCCCGAGCCGCGAATACTTCGGCTGTAACCTGGCGATCCAGCTCCGGCAGAAGAACTTCCGTGATCAAACCACCCGGCGGATCAAGAAGACATCGCCTCAGCAGAAATCGGGCAAAATTTTGGCGGACCGAATTATCCAACCACCCTCCTGCCGAAACCTCGCCCAGCGCCGCAGCCACCTCCTTGTGCTTGAAAGCATCCCCCGGACCGAAAGTCGCGCCCGCAACCTCCCCACTTCCCAGGGGAATGTGCTGGGTGTCCCGCGGGCTTACCCTCTGCCGTTTTTTCGCTGCCGCTGAGCCCGGACGAAAAACTTCGAAAATCAGCTCGCCTAAAGTGCTTTCAAGCCTGGCCACCTCGTTGTCAATCACCGGCGGCAGGACACTGCGGTCGATTCCGGGCGGCAGCTTCTCTCCTTTGGCGAGGCTTTTGAGCATTTCGCGAAGCTCCGCCACGCCTTGCCGCCGATGGGCCACCGCAGCAATCACCGGGATACCAAGCCGACGTCCAAGTTCATCCAGGCGAAGCTGTTTCCCCTCCTTTTGGGCTACGTCCATCATGTTAACAACTAAGATGGCGGGTAAGCCCAGCTCCAAAACTTGCCCCACCAGGTAAAGCTGCCGCTCTAGATGGCTTGCATCGACCACAAGCACCACCACATCCGGTGGCGGTGTATCGGCTCGCAGCCCGCAGAGAACTTCAAAGGTGATCAACTCGTCAGCCGAGGTCACCGCCAAACTCACCAGCCCGGGTAAATCCACCACCTCGACGGTCCACGGCCCTTGCGAAAACTGCCCCGACTTCTTTTCGACCGTTACTCCGGGGAAATTGCCCACCCGCTGACGCAGGCCCACCAGCGCATTAAAAAGGGTTGTTTTCCCAGTATTTGGGTTGCCCACCAGCGCTACGCGAAGAAGACGTCGGCTACTTGAAGTCGAAGCCGATAGCTGCTCCTCGGTCATGCACCAACTCCGCACATGAAAAATTCCTGCCCGATCCTACCAAGTGGCTTCGGGGGAGGATGATTCTCTGTTCCGGCAATGATCGCCACGCGGTAAGTTCCCCCGGGGTTTCTCCACGCGGATAATTTTCCCCGGGGCAACATGCGAAATTTTTCTCGCCAACTGCTGATAAGTCTATCGCCGCGGGATTTGTGCCCCCAACTCGGAGAAGAACCTCTCTGGTGACGGGCCACAGGCGAAGTTACTGTCTTCGCCCCCAACGAAATCGCCAGCGAAAGGGCCACCCTGTTGACCTCGGGCATCCATCTGCTGGCGGGCTCACCGGCCCTCGCGGAAACTTTGCCTGGCCCGGCCGACTAGGCCCTGGCGAAACTTGCTCGTCACCCCCCGGCTCAGCCCCTTCCCTCGAGCATGAAACCTCTTCGCCCAGCGGATCTGGTACCACGAATATTGCGATGTGATTGGATCCCCGCAAACAGAGACGGCCGCCGTTCATGCGAATGATCGAGACGCACCCCGGGCGAATCATTTCTACCTCCGCTCCAGGCTGCACGCCATACTCCGCCAGTCGGCGAAGTACCCGGGCATGACCCGTCACCCGACATATTCTGCCTCTTTGCCCCGGCTTTAAATGTTCGAGCAATACCATGCTTACCGCCGTCGCCTAGGTTTTGTGAGCGACAGTACCAGCGAGTGCTGTCGTTTTTCCTGCTACTCTCCGCTCTAAAAATCCCCCCTAATCGTGCGGTTGATGATCCGCTGACTGAGGGGAATTCACCGTGGGGCCAGAAGAAACGCCCTTTTTTAACCCCCGTCATTAACTCTAAAGCATCACGACACCCCCCAAAGGAAAAACCCACGAAATTACGACAAACAAACAGGGGGTAAACTCCCGTTCCTGTGACTCAGCACTATCACCGACTTTACGTTCCCACCGACACTTCGGCCGGCAAGCAAAGAATATTATCGTCGGCTGGAGTCTTAATCAATCGGATGGGCTCATATCCGGCCGGCGTGATATCAGCTTGGTACCGAGATTGGCCGGAGGCATCCGCGAAGCATCTTCGACAGAACCGAGTCCCTCGGCTCGGCGGTCACTTTAAGCGGAGTACTTTACCTTTTACCTTACGTCATACAACGACGTGGCATGGAGATTGGCAGCGGTGCCAGGGGCCGGGATAGTTCGCCGCCACTGTGTGAAATGATTAGGCGCGGTGCCGGACGGGGCTGCTCCCTTGGCTTCCAATTACCATGAGGTATGCAGTACGAACCCTTTCGAGAAACTTGGATTTTTAGCTGGCTTTTGGAGGATCGGAAAGACTCTCTTCACCGGTCGGGAGGCACCCACAGGATATTGAAAAAGCGCCTGACGCCCGAAAAAATGTTAACGTGGGACTGAGGAGGCAATACCTCTACAAGAGGCATGCAGATCCCAAACCTATAAATACTTGGCGGATCATGTATTACGTATAAGCAAGGAGGCGATTAGGTGGCTTAAACTTACATCCGGCATGAACATCACGTAGGTTTGTTGCGGATTTTGTGAAACCGGCAGTTTAGGAGATTTTTGGGTGACTGGCCGGGGATAGCAGCTCGGGATACTCCGCAGGCCGATTTAAACTCGGATGGTGTTTGCCGCTTGTACTCCGTGCGCTGGAGCCGGGCTTGCCCGCATAGGGGTACCATGCTATAAAACATGGAGCGATTTGAGCGGCCCGAACCTAAGTCAACGGGAAGGAGGCTGCATCGGTCTTTGGTTTTGGGGGATTAGCTCAGCTGGGAGAGCGTCTGGATGGCATCCAGAAGGTCAGGGGTTCGAATCCCCTATCCTCCACTAAGTTGATTTGGAGCAATGACTTACGTCGAGCTTTCCGTAGCACAACCTGGCACGTGCACGGGATGCGTGGGGGATTTTTCCCTTTGTTGCCAGCCGCGGCGGGAGTTTTCTGCACCACTTTTTGCCCACTTGTGCCCCGCTTTCTGCCCCCGGTTTCTGCGCCCTTCGGTAGTGTTCAGGTGGATATATGCATCGAGGTTTGGCTCCTGTCCGGTGGCTTGGGCAAGGGGCGTATCCGTTGGCGCTGCGGAATGCCGAAGGGCCATCGACGGGGCGTTTCCCAACTACTTCATCACCGCCGGCAGGGGAAGGCTTAGGACGTCGCCGGGTGGATAACAGACTGTGCACTTGGTCACCGTCGGCAAGGGGAAGGCTTGGGCTAAGGGCGATTCGCAAGTCGGCCGCAAATGATGCCAAACCCGGGGCTCGGGTTTTAGTCCGGCCCGACGGATCCTCTTCTGCAAGTTTGAAATCAAGGCCCCGAAACCGAAGCTAGGACTCTTTTTCAACGGCCACGAGGCCTTCAGACGTCAAACCTAGCTCGTCAAGCGCTAATCGGATTTCAGCTACTTTCTCTTTCGAAATGCCGCCTTCCGGCTTCACCTCAAAGCGGAGGAAGATCTTCAAGCTCGGGTCGGTGGCAAAGTGGGTGAGAATCTTCATGTAAAAGTTCATCCATTGCTGGTATGGCAGAGTCCCCTCCCATGAGAGGTGACGAACCGGCGGGGGGGGCGGAACAGATTGGCCTTGCGGCGTAGCCCCCGCTGGTATCTTTGTATCAGGGGCAGGAACCGGGCTGATTTCGGCACCTCCCGCAGATGGCTCCGAAACGGAGGCCGGCGGCGAAGACAACGTCTCGGAGGGCAGCAGCTCGAACTCTTCGGAGAACTCGACCTGATCGGCTGTGAAAGAGGGATCTTGGAAGACGGGCTTCTCACGGCCCCCCTCGGAGCGCACCCGATAGGCGAATTTCCC
>CALKER010000010.1 GCA_938084835.1 uncultured Thermoguttaceae bacterium | reverse complement strand
CCGACATACGTAGCATTTGCCGGTAGGCTTACAGCGAGCACTAAACCCAAACTTAGAAGGAACCAAGTAGCTTTTTTCATCTCGTTTGCCTCCTAGGGATTTGAATATTTGCCAACTCTTGAATTTCGCTTTTCCAAGAAGAAAGCAGCATCACACCAGCGCACAAAATCCCCAAGAGGCGTTTCACGATGGGCGGATAAGCTCAAACAAATGGGGAGGGAGAGAGCCAACCTTCTCCCAAATTGGGACAAACCTCATCGACGGTAGGACAAGAACTTCATAGCCACCGGCCATCCCAATGAGCCAGCCATGGCCGATACTTCGCGTCAGAGAAGAACCTGCGGTTCCACAGCTCGACGGAAAGTCAATTGGTCGGCCCAGCCAAACTACCTTCGGCGTGCCATCCTCTTGGTCGTCAGGCTCAGGGGTTGACTTGGATGAGGCACCCGCCAGCTTGCCGAAGTTTGCCTCCCAACCGTGGGTATCGACACGATTCCACCGGAGTAGTTCCGCGCGAGTCAGCTCTTCCAACGTAATAAAACCAGCCTGCACCCGACCTGCTGCCACGCAGATCATAACCGCAAAGGCTGGAATTATCCAAAAGCGAGACGTTTTCACTTAAATCCCCGCAGCGAAACCACCTGAAATGGCACTCTTCACGCTAGAAACGATAACATCAATTTTAAGATAACCACCCGTACTCCCGGAGTCAAGAACCTGGGAAGGATTTTCCTAAAAATCCAACCCAATGAAGCAACCCGCACAGCTAAAACTTCCCAGATGCACCGATCGGGCGCAGGACTTATTTGCCATGAACATCAGCTGATTTTTGCCAGCTTTCCTCCCCGTGTCAAGAACCACGGAAAGATTTTTCCCGAAACTGACCCGGTAGAAATTGCTTGACTCTCTGGTTGATTTAGTTAACTTTCTGCTCGAATTTTCTTGTACGATCCCGTCCGCAGATAACGGTTCCCGGACTGATCGGGAGGTCAGCCCAAATCACTAAGTGGGGATCTTTTAACCACAAAAGGGGGAGCCTCGGTCGGACGAATATTTTGAGGGATTTCCGAAAATTTTTTAGTGTTTTCTGGCACAACTGGGCGAATTGGGTGGGATTTGGCCCTTGGCTCCATAACCGCCGCTGGGGTTATCTGGCGCCTCTTACCCCCCACTAAATTGGCACTCGAGATAGCAACTAAAGTGGTATTCGAAATAACCACTCAAAGGCAAACGATTCCCCCTGTTAGCACCTTACGGCAGGCAAGACTGCGCCTAGCCCTGTCGCACCCGATTACGGATTTCAATGAGACGCTTCATCACCGGGTAGAGAGAACCGGCAAAATCCTTCGTACCGAAGGCATCATGAAGCGAGCGGTACAGCTCAAAGAGCTGGGAATAGACCTCGCGATGTCGCCGGTTTGGCCGATAAACTTGGCGAGGCGCCCCGCATATCCGGCGTTGAGCCTGCTCCGTTGTCTTATAGACACCGCCGACGACAGCCCCGAAAATGGCAGCGCCCAGAGCACAGGTCTGGCTTGAGCGGGCCATACGAATCGGCCTATCGAAAATGTCCGCGTAGACTTGCATCACAAATGGATTTTTCTCAGCTATTCCACCGCAGGCGACAATTTCCTGCACTTTCATCCCAAATTGCTCAAATCTTTGGATGATCATTAACCCGCCAAAAGCCGTGGCTTCCACCAAGGCCCGATAAATCTCAGCCGCAGAGGTGTGGAGGGTTTGACCCACCAGGAGGCCGGTCAAAAGTGGGTCGACGAGCACTGTACGATTCCCATTGTTCCAGTCGAGAGCTACAAGGCCACTCTCTCCCGGCCGAAGTTGCTCTGCCTCGCGGGTGAGGTTTGCTAAGGGATCCCCTTTTTCTGTGAATTTTGCGGGTGTCAAATGCCGGGCAAACCACTGAAAGATATCGCCCACGGCCGACTGCCCAGCCTCCAGGCCAAACATTCCTGGAACGATCGATCCGGGTACGATGCCACACAACCCGGGAATATCCGGCAGCGGTTCACTTTGGGGGACCACCATCATGTCGCAAGTGCTGGTCCCGACGATTTTTACCATGCGTCCCGGGCGAATTCCCGAACCCACGGCCCCAGCATGGGCATCGAGTAACCCCACCGCAACGGGGATTCCCCCCGGAAGACCCATTTGCTTGGCCAAGTCCGCGCGAAGTTGGCCCGCAGACATGTCTGCCGTTAAGGCGGGATGTTGGTAGCGCTCTCGTACCGCGACAAGCCCGGGGTGAAGCAGTTCGAGAAACTCACGGCTGGGAAGACCCCCCCAACCGTCGTTATACATGGCCTTATGACCAGCAGCGCAAATGTTTCGGCGGACACTTGCAGGATCCAAATTGCCCGTGAGATAAGCGGGGATAAAATCCGACAATTCCACCCAGGCGTAAGCCGCCCTGAAGACCTTAGGATGCCTGCGGGCACAACACAGGATTTTCGACCAGAACCACTCGGAGCTGTAGGTTCCACCACACTTATGGAGGTAGGGCTCTCCGCGTGCTCGGGCCAAATCGGTGATTTCGGCGGCCTCTTGATAAGCCGTGTGGTCTTTCCACAGCCAAGCCATGGCGGCTGGTTCTGCGGCCCATTCCTTCCGCAGGGCTAGGGGCATTCCAGCTTCATCGACCGGCAAGGGTGTCGACCCGGTAGTATCCACCCCAATGCCGACGACGGCGCTCGGGTCGAATCCCCGTTTCCTCTTCGCTTGACGGACGACTGCTCGAACTGCCTGGACGAGCCCTTCCAAATAGTCCGCCGGGTGCTGCCTTGCGAGATTCGGATCTTTTGGATCGGTAACAACCCCGTGATCACCCCGGCGATAATCGCACACAGCAGAGGCGATCTCCTCGCCGGTCGCACAATCGACCAATAATGCCCGAATACTATTGGTACCGAAGTCTAGCCCAATGGAAAAATGACGAGTCGAAGCCTTTGCCATTCGAACCCCTCCCGCTAAAGAAGTTCCGTCCCAAGACACATGCAATTTGAGTGGTAAGCACTTGGTCGAGTGGCGCTTCCAGCGAATAGCACCAATGGCGCAGAAACCACCTTGGTGCCCTGCGAGGAACACGCACCCGGAGGAATGGCCCGACGATTGGCGCCGACGGAAATTAGTTCCAGCCGTCGTCTTTTCTGCCGGCTAGCTTCTTTTCTCGTGGAGTGAGCCGATCATTTAATGGGGAAATTCCCAACTTGATGGCCCACCTGGTGAGAAGGGCAACTTTGTCGATCCCAAGCCGCGCCATGGCAGCGCTTTTGTGGTTATCCACCGTACTCGGCGAAAGCTTGAGAATCTTTGCCACTTCGCGGACGCTACACCCTAAGCTCAGCAGACGCACTACTTGCCTTTGCCGCGGAGTCAAATCTTTGGCCATAGCAAAAAACTCCCCTCGAACCCCCAATTCAGAACCCCCAAACACCGGAAAAGGAGTCACTGAAATTCACCGGTTCGTATCTTATACCCGGAGAAACAAGGTGACGCAATAACTCCCACCTGTCTATTTAGGCGGGCGGGGCGAACGCCCTACTCGTGATGCGTGGCGAGATTCAGGAATCAGGGTGCGAAGGTCGCAGAGGGAGGAATGGCTTGGGTGGGGGCATGCTTAGGCAATGGACCTTTTTCCACGGTAATTCGCAACAGACAATTTAGGAAGATTTGGCAAGACCCTTTTAAGGGTCAAAGGAAGGCAGACTTTGAAGGGAAAACGAGGGCCGGGCCTATGGGGCAGTAAGCCGGCTCGGTCGTGAGGCACGACGCGATTAGCGAGAGGTTGCGGGTGGGAACCTCCTTCTACCTTACTCCCACCGGGTAAGAGAGGGGGGAAAGGGACGACGCACTTTTCGCAACAGCAGACGAAGACTTGCGATTCGACCGTTAAGATGGGACTTCCTGCTAGGGTTGCCGCCCTAGCCCGGAATTGTTTGACGTGGCAGCCGGACGTCTTAACCCACCCATGTGCTAGTGGTGGAGAAAAGATTTTTTCCGCGATTACCTCCCTCGGGTCGCATTAACTTCACGGGGCAGCAAAATCGGTCGGTGGAGGACCATCGTCGGCAGCCGTGGGGAGAAGCTCTTGCGGCATTACGGCGGTGGAAGCTACGGCGCGTTGGTCGGCCGCCTGACGCTCGAGATGAAGGCCGTCGTTTGGTGCGGGAGAAGAAGGAGCTTCCTCCTCCAGCCGCCACGCAAGTTGAACGGGTAGCGACGGGGTATCACCGTCGGTCGTTGGCGAGCCATTTCGCCCGCGTTGAGAAACCAATTTTAGATGGCGAACTTGACTCCCCTCAATGAGGCGAACCTCCCACCTGTCGGCTGGCTCGCAATCTTGGCAGTGTTGATCTTTGTCCGCGGCCACTAGCGGTTGCGGAAGTGGGGGAAAAAGCGTGGGTGGTGGAAGTTCAAGCTGGGGCGGCTCCGAGGGGCCCGCCCCTAAATCCCTTGGACTCGAACCGGTAAGCTCAACCACCTTATCGTCCACGTGACTGCGCAGCGATAGACGAATGGTCCCAAGCTGGGTTGCCAACATCAAAATCTCCGCCTGCCGAGGGGTTACAAGGAGAGAAACACTTCGGGCCGTGATCGAACGTTTGCCTTCGGCCTCCTGAAGGTCAAATTGGTCCCCGACCGCAAAGACCTTGACATCCTGGAGCACGGTGCGGGTGATTGTCTCGGGAATTCCCCGCTGGAGGTTCCGCTGGATAAAGACGAGTAAATCCACACGATCCCCCGGCCGGATCAGTCGGCCCGCTCCGATCACCTCGTCCACTTGTACCGAGACCACACGGTACCCTGGTGGGATGTGCTCTGTGGGGTCGACTGCCGATTCGCCTTTGCCCAAAAGCTGCTTCTCAAGGATAGGGGTTCCCGCGTAAATGCGAGTCTTCGGACGACGCCCTAAAACATTCTGCGGGTCACGATGGGCCCCGGAAGGAATTTTCTCCGCAGGCCAGGGTTCGGTGCGGAGCATCTCTGCCGTGATGACGTCGCCCATGGGAATATCTTTTGCGGCCACGACAATCGAAGCCACCTCCACCGCACCGGAGGAAGCCATCGAGGCCCGCTGTGTAAGCGTTCGTGTCACCCCTACAGAGGCGACTAGTCCACAAGTCACAGCGATACCCAGAAGAATAAGCGAGCGATTTCGCATCGCAGGGAACTCCTCGATTTGGTGTCGAAAACTAGAAGACCAAGACGGTCACGGTCAACAAAAAGATTCAGACGGTCATCGGCAACTTTTGTTTCAACCAATTTGGTAACCCAAAGGCGAGCCAACCTTGCCGGTTGCAGCTCTGAGCCATGGACAGTTGGGCTCAAACACTTTCCCGCCGCATTACAGTCGTAGCTTGAAGCGTAATATTTCGCAAAAACAAAGGTGTTGGTAGCCAGCTCACCTCGCGGAAGGGTACCCGAACTGTGACGGTGACGGGGGCTCCGGGCAGGGCCGTGGAAGGGGGATTCGGTTCGACCCGAATCTCTGCCGAGCGGATACCAGCCGGAGCCAAGATGGCCCGTGCTCGCTCCATGACTTCCTGCGCGGTCGAGCCGTCCACTACGGCCACTCTTGCACCTTCGCGCGAGGCGTTCGTCAGTACCTGTTGAACCATAACCATTCGGCCGAATTCAATGATCCCCAGGAGAAGAAGGAAAAAGAGCGGGGCCACAATGGCAAACTCTACAACGGCGGCACCAAGGCGGGGAAGCCCGCGGTGCGTATGAAGCCTGGGCCGAGAAAACCGTAAGCTAAAGGTTTGTTGAGGCCACGCCCTGCCAATGTGATGGCACAATCCCTCTGCGACTGGCCGAAAGAGCCAGTCCGCGGATTCTCCGTCCTTTGCCGGCTTTTTTCCGCAAGCTATAGCAGAAAAACCCTGGTATAGAAAATGGAGTAGCTGTGCGCTCATGGCAGCATCCCCTGATAGATCAGATACCCGATGCATCCAAGAGCAATTGGGATTCCATAAGGCAGAAGAAGAGCGCGCCGTTTACGCGCGGCGGCAAGTTCCGCAAGTTCCCCCGGGTTACGGACCACAACAATTTCGGTGGCAATGAGGCGAAGATTGGTCGCAAACTGTCCAATCTGACGGTGCCAGAGGGCCAGCACCAGGGCGAGGATTGCTCCCACAATCGCCGAGACCACAAAGGCAGCCAATGTGTGTGCAGCTCCGAGCCAGGCGCCCACACCAGCCAGTAGCTTGACATCGCCGGCCCCCATGCCACCAATGGCATAGAGGGGAAGCAGTAAGCCCAGCCCTACCAACGTGCCGGACAGGCTAGCCCAAAATCCCGTCCACCCCAAAAGCGCGCCGCTTGTGACCCAACCGAGGAAAATCATAGAGAAGGTAAGCCAATTCGGCACCCGCAGAGCTATTCCGTCGATTAAGGCCCCAACGATGAGAAACAAGGCCACCACCCAAGCCCCACAAGCGGAGGCTATTTTGGCGTCAACCATGGCAGTTGTCAAATCGACCGCAAGCATGATGATCATTCCACGTTAGTGTTTCCAGGTAATTACTAAGCCCTGCCGCTCAGGGCCTTCTGATTTCTTCGGGGTAAATAAACGTCTCGACGGCATATATGCCGAAAAAGCGCTAAGCTTGGCACCTGCCCGAAGACCTAAACTTGCCGTCAAAAATCACCGGGACTTAGGCCCTTACTCCACTGGGGCACTTAGCCCACAGGCTTCAACCGCTTTGTGCAAAGCAAAAGGCAAGGACCGCAAGCAGCGTCGTTTGGGCAAGAAGCGTGCTTGCCAAAATGCCCCAACACTCAGGGTGGCAAAAGATAACCATCGGTTTACCAACCTAACTTGAGGCCGCACCTAACCCTGTGCTGTGCGAGCGGAATCCGTCTACCTCTTGCTCCCCGGATGATTCTCCTGACGAGACTTTTGCGTTGATATTTCCGCCCGCTAGTACCCGGGTGTTTCTCAAGTCGTCGTGCCATCTGCTAACTCCCAGCAGTGGACGAAGTTTTTTCCAAGCGGGCGGCTCGTCTCCGGAATTCTCCGTGTAACCAGTCAGTGCGTCCCTCCTGAACAGGCTCCTTTCCTTTGGTAGTTTAGGTCATAATTTCGGGGCCGGATGGGCCCAGAAATGAAATCGCGCAAGGTTAAAGCCTCAGCTGGCTGTTCCCGATGCCCTTACAAAGGTTCAACCGCGGGCGCAAAGATGTGTTGATCGTCCTGGCATCCCCTTAGCGCGAGCCTGCGGTTCACCCGAGTGCACGGAGATGTTGCATTCCGTAAACAGTTGGCGAAATGCGAACGAGTGGAGTCGGTTTGATTCGTGGGCCAAAAAGCTGAGCCTCCCACACCTGTACGGGTCTGCCAGCTCGTAACGAAAAAGGCCCCTGCGAGCGAGTGCTCCCAAGGGCCTCCGAGTCAAGCCGGGGAGGGGACCAACCGACGAGCACGCAAGCCTCCGTGCCAGCGGGCTTAGGTTTTGGCTTCCCGTTAAAGACCGGGTTAGTTTCCAGTACTGCTTATAGCGTTGGTGACGTTTTGGAACGTGTCTCGCGTAGCCGTGCCTAGCGAGCTGATCGCCGCTAAACAGACGATGACGATCAAGGCCAGCATCACGGCATACTCGACGGCCGTTGGGCCGTCTTCGGCGGCGACGAACTTGCGGACAGCGTCGAGCCACTTCATTTCAGCACCTCCCATCTCACTAAGGGTTTGCCCCGCGGTGAAAGGAGCCCACGGGTTAGTTCCAGCGAACCTTTACCACACCAGTCAGATGGCTGCGATGAAAGCTTCAGTCGCAATTCTAGATTGCCATCCGACACGGTTTTCCGCCTACGTTGCAGCCTTAAAGCCACGTGCCACTGGCTCATCTGTCAAGAGAGCGATGAAAAGTCGGCACGAGTAGAAACCTTTGGCCTCAACCTCGTTTTTTTCTCGGTTCCCAACCGAGGAGAAATAACAAAGGCCACCGATGAGTATTGTAAAGTTTGCCTCCCGATGAGGTTTCCCCAGGTCCTGGGCTCACGTTGGCCTTGAGGCCTCACCCTCCTGGACCTAGTATTCTTTTGTCCCTCCGATAAAAACTTAGGTCAAAATCGGGCGTTGTCAAATTCTCGCGATGGAACCTACTTGATTTGGCACTCCAAAATCCCGGCGGAAAATCCCTCGCGCAGCTGAACGAGCAGGCGGATTCGGGTCGTTGTCACCGGCTCGAAGAGGACGCGGTTGAATCGGTCACGCTCCACGCCATAAGCATTTTTTGCTCTAACTGGTTGCCATTGAAGACCGTCCCACCATTCCAAACGCCACCGGGCGGGAACACGACACTGTCCCACGCCGGTGTCGTCGAACCAGTAAACAGCAACTTCTTGTATCTGGCGAGGCTCATCAAATTGGCATGCCACCCATTCCTCTGTGCCCCGATGATCCCACCAGGTAAATCGAGGAATGCTTAAATCGCCGGAATGTTGCGGAAGGATGCCGTCGTCGATCGCGCGAACCGTGTCATTATGCCAGCAATGGGAGGCCGTCCACGGGCTGGGGCGCTGTTTTTGCCACCGCCGGGCCTCCGGTCCTGTTCCGATGACTGGAAAACTGGAAATCCGAAGGCGGGCACAACCCATCGGCACCAGAGTGACGATCTCCTCCGGCTCATCGCTAAGGACAGGACTCGACTGCAACGGAGCTACCAGACCGAATTCGTCGAAATCCCACTCGGGGATTCGCTTGGCCGGTATTCGGAGCGCAACAGGTGCAGCATCGATAGTAAACGGCTGATTATCAATTGGCCAATCCTGCCGCAATACCTCGATGCCTCGGGTGGGATCGGTTTGGTCTAAAATCAGACCGTAGTTCCAGGATGTGGTGGGATGAATTTCCCAGGCCGGCCACCGATCGCTGCCGCCGACACGCACATATTTCTCCCCAATTTTGAGTGAAAAGGCCAGCGGCCCAAGATAGACCGAGGCACTGTTTTTATTTTTCACCCAGCGCACAACGCGAAGGGGCATATCGAAACGGATCCGAATCGTATCGCCATCCTGCCACTTACGCTGTAGTTCCAAAAACCCACCTGGCCCTTCAACAACTTGAGGCTGGCTGTCGTTGACCGAAAGCTCCATTCGCGAACACCAGCCAGGGATGCGAAGGTAGAGCGGAAAAGCCGTTGGCCGGGAAATTCTCATGCGCAGTAGCACGTCTTCTGCAAAGGGATAGCGGGTTTCTTCAGCGATCTCCACCTCCTGGCCGTCGCCCACTTTGGCTTGCACCTTACAGGGAGCATAGAGCGCCGCAATCAGGCCATTATTAGGACCCGCAAGCCATAAATGCTGAACAAATTTGGGCCAGCCATGCCCTATATTGTGTTGACAACAACGGTGCATCCACGGATCCATCCGCAACATAGGGCCAGAATTTTGTAACCCCGGTGCTTTACTAGCGCTGTCGGAAAGGGCTAGATTTGGCGCCGTGAGGTAACGCAAAGCCTTGAGATCCGCGGTCATACACGCCGGGAAAGAATTAAACGCTACGTCCTCGCACCGGTCGCCCCAGCGGCTTTCGCCCGTGATGGTCAGTAACATCTCGTGGGAAAGCATCATCTCCACCATCGAGCAGCTTTCGGCAGCCTGACGGGGATCATCGTGACCGGGCCGGCAATTCTCGTCCGCGGCAAACATCCCCCCAGGGACTTGGCCATAGAGATCCATCACCGTACGGTAATTACGTTCCACCACTTCCAGATGATCAGGATTATGAGATTGCATCCAATATATCGCGGGAGCGCGAAAGCACTGACAGATGTTTACGCCGTGCCAGTTTGCCACACCTTCATGCCACGGAGCCATATTGCGGAAAATTTTAGTGGCCAGGTCGAGGAGCCACGGATCGCCGGTGCGATTATATAGCCAGTACACGGTGGCCAAGTTATCACCAGCTCGCTGTTGTTGCCAAAAAGGCACGAGGAATTCCTCGTCCGGTACGGTGAGTTGCCAGCGAAAGTATTTCCGCATTAGTTCGATGACACGGTGGTCGTTCGTATACTCGTAATAGGATTGTAAGACATTGAGCATGATCATGTTGGGCCACATATCGGGGACACGCTTTCCCTTGAAGCGAAGCCATGTGAGGTTCGCCCGCGGGCCAAACCATCCATCCTCCCGTTGACTAGCCAGGACCGCCTCGACCCATTGATGCGCCTCGGCAATAATCCGCTTATCTTCCAACACGTAACCCAAGTCTATCAAACCTTTTAACCAGTAAGGCACTTCCTCCCAATGACTATGACCTTCCCCCGTGGGGCTGAGCCACGCATTGTCATCCTTGCGAAGGAACGGGCTCAATTCCCCCAGGCGACCCGTAAATCCCTCAGCCTCCAGCTCAAGCTGCCGCAAAAGCCATCCCTGCGCTCTGACTGTGCCGATTGGCATCTTAGTCGCGGAACTTGGTTGCAGCGGCAATCGGTTACTCACGTAGAGCGTATTGGGGGGAAGCCCCCGAAGAGTTTCAACCCACCGGAGAGAAAACCCCTGCGAGGCCTTGTTTCCAGAAGCTAGTGTCAGCTCGGGCACGAAGATGAGATGCAGTAGAAAGACGGACACAGCACCGCTGAAAAAGAGCCTAACCTTCTGAGGTTTCTTCGTAATGATCATTTCCATCTCCTTTGCGATCCTTTGGCCGTTAGTGTGTCTAAAATTTACGTCTGGTGACTCATACCTTGATGCAGGCCAGCGATCTGTTTACTCGGCTAGGCGACAAAGCGCCTCCTCTAACGCATCACCTAACGTGCGTCGTCTTTCTTCTAAAAGATGTGGATCGGGTAGAATTTTAGTTGAATACCGGCCCCCGGCGTTGGGAATAAAAACAAGCTCCAAAACCGCATCCAGAGCCGTGCGAAGTTTTTCTCGCAGCGAGGGGGCCTTTTGAGCCAAATTCCCGTTCACGACAAGTGCTGCTGCCTGCTTAAGATAGTAGTAATCCTCCACGCCCTCGCGGGCCTGCTCTAAGCGAACTGTGCTTAGGATCTCCGGGCCATCTTCCTCAAATCCCGGGTATACCAAGTAGCCATCTCCGTTGGGATAACGCACGAAATAAGAATGCCCGGGGCGATCCGTTTGGGGAATAAATGCATGCCAACCAAAACGGCGAGGATCATGGGTGAACCAAGAAACTCCCCAGAATTCATACCCCTCTGCTCCGTACCTAAAACAATAATACGGGAGCAGTCGCTCCACCGCACAATAGGGGGTGTCCAAACACATTTGCCCATCGGTTGTAAACCAAATGCGGCGACCTCTTTGGCGAAGCTCAAACATCTTTTCTGGCGTCACGATGCCATAGTGCCCAATCCCCCAAACGTCAAGGTCGTCAAGCCATTCATCCACGATTCGCCACGTACTTGAATAGATCGGAATTTCCGGATAGACCTCGTGGATCATTCGACATAGCGCCAGGAATTGTTGCCGGATTTCTTGCTGATCTGCGAACGGCTCGTCGGCTAGGTAGAGCACGAACTTCCGATGCCAACCACGCCCGCGTATATGCTCCCAAAAAGTCTTCAATAACGCCTGATAAATCTGTTTGTACTCGGGCGATAGAGCCGAACGATCCACCCCAGCGTACGGAAATTCCCCGGGAAATGGTCTGACACCAGCAATCGTCTTTGGTGGAAGGCCCCAGCCGAACAAGTAAAAATCGTGCGGCATATAGGCCACCGGCAGTCCGAGTCGCTCAAAATACCAGATCGCGGCGCGATCAAAGTCTGTAAAATCTGCTTCCACTCGGCCATTAACCCAACGCAACCGTGGTGCGGGGTGAATCATGTCCGGACATAATCTACGGGCTGCCAAAAATTCGACTAACTTTGTGTACATCTCCTGCGGTGGGTGTCGCCACCAACGTCCGCCGGGCCCGAAGCGTACGTCATAGATCGCGATAAAATCAATGCGCTGCGGGAGGGCAAAATCCCAGACCCGAACCACAAATTCCTTTGCCGCTACTACCTGTTTTACTTCTCCTTGCTCTGACGTTCGTACCAGCCGAACCACGCCCCGATAGGTTCCCGCCTTTGCCTCGGCGGGGACCCGAAATATTAGCCACAAGGACTCGGTTTGCTGTCGTTGCACTGAGAGGGAGCGGGAGGGCACGAGGGGGTCCGGCCACCACCCCACCCAACCATCACAGCTCGGTGGACTGCGGGGAATCTTCCGTTCCCACGCTCGTTCGGTGGCTCGATAGTAACTGCTGGGGTAATCGACGGGGACAAAGCCGCAGCGATAGACTTTGAAGTCGGTAAGCCGATCTCCACTAGAGCTGGTGGGGGGATCGACCTCGATTTCTATGTTTCCCGCTTCATCTTCGCTCCGGATGGCCAGCTGAAGGGCCTCCCATTCATTGCGTGCCACAAATATTGCTGCGGGTATGGATTTTTCATCCTCAGATGGCGGCAAAGAGTGGGGGAATACTTTCATCACCGCCGGGACCTGCCACAATGTGATCCCAGGTGCGCTTGGGCGAGGGGCCCGTTGGACCTCGCTTACCTCCCCCACCAACACAGGGGCTACAAGTAGGCCATCATAATGGACTGTACCGGGACAGTTGGTTGTCAGGTGAATTTCGAGAAAGGCGGTGTCATTCGATGTGGAAATTATTCCGGATAGGAGTGTCCACCCCTGCGTGCCGGAAAGCGTAGGCCCCACGGAAGTAATCGCATCTTCCCCGGCCAAAGTTCCGTCGGACTTCCGGCGATGGATGTGGATGCGCACATTCCCCAGTACGTCTTGCGGCCGAACCCACCCTCCCACGAAGTAAGGCTTTCCGCCTTCTACCGGCACCCGCTGACGAAGTCCGCGCCACTCAGCCGGGACGCCCGGTGGGATCGATAGTTCCGCAAAGCATCTCCCTAGCCCCGTTGGGGCATCTTGGTCACAGATTATGCGAACGGTGGCTGCCGCCCCATCAATGCCGGACGTGCTCCACCCTTGCGGGTATTGGAGGTTCCGCTCGAAACTAGGATTTTCCACCAAATTCAGCGCTTTGGATACTAGCTCCGCCCAACCACATACCTGCTGAACCGGGAGGGTTGCGTCGCCCACGTAAACGTAGTAATGGCAGATACTCTGTGGAGGCACATGACCTACAAAAAGCAAAGAGCTTCCGAGGTATGAGGGAACCACTTCCTCTGGGGTGGTTACCAGGATGTTCTCTGCGGAAAAGTTCCGGCCAAACGCTGCCCGAAGGTAATTCGCCTCGACCGTCACCAAGCACGGGGCGAACTCGTGTCGGCTCGTGTTGACGACCCGAAGGGTAGCGCGCCCCTTCCAAGTGAGCGCCTGGTGCCCACCCTTAGTTTTTCCCCCGCACGGAGGCAGCAGCCGGCCATCTTCCGATTTGCCAAGAATGCGAAGCTCAATCCGCTCTTCACAGCCCAATTGAAGAGCCAGCCCTTCAGGGTCGAGGCATTCCAAGCTGACTGAGTCGTACCAGGCGGTTCCGGTCCCCCACACGACGGTGCCGATACTGGCCACGTTCACCTCCGGCGGTGGGATAAATTCCGCTTCCACCGCCTTCCAGTCGTACGTACCACCCCCGGCCGAAAAAACGGGCCCCTGAATCATTGGATTGCTCTCATTGCCCAAGTGGATATACCAGCCGGCAAAACCGTCCACGTCCTCGGCCCGCACCCACGCGCGGAGCCGGTACCGGACTCCTCCTCGAATGGCTATTCCCTGTTGTCGGGTGGCAATCCACGTAGGCTTCGCCCCGCGAGCCACAACAGTTTTTAGGGACCAATGTCCCGAATGTGCCGTTTCGTCCGTCCAAAAAGTTCGATGTGTAGGGGTGGGTTCATCATGACGCCAGCCGATCGGTGATCCTAAAACCCCGACTTCTAAGTCGCCGTTGACAACACCCGGATAACGCTCGAGAAAGTCCGGTACGGGCCAGGCCTGAGGATTATCGTAGTAAACAAAAAGCGCAGCTCGCCCCAACCCGCTACACTCCACGGGTATAACAAGTGCGGCATCCTCAGGGATAGGACCGCCCGGCATAACTTGACCATGGCCATCCCGCACCGCAAAGAGAAGTTCCGAGCCTTTTTCATCGCAGACCCGGATTTCATCCACACGGTGCTTGCCTGCAAGAGGTAAGCCTGATCCTTTCCCCAGCGGAACAACCACTGGAAACCCCCTTAGCGGGGTTGGTCGGAAATTGTGGACCACAATGCGAAGCCTAGCACGCCATAACCCACCACCGTCGCAATAAAGCTTTGCCGGCCAGTTGTCTTCCGCGATTGCCCACCGTCCGTTCAGAAGGAGTATTGTCATTAAAGCCGCAACAAGAGCAGGGAGCGAGAAAGGCCAGCTTGCCGCGCGGACCAAGATATCCCCGTGCTCCTGGAGGTCGCACTTTTCGTATGGTAGCCCAACGCGATAAGATTCATCAGACGTGGACGCTTTCATGTTTGACCGTCTCTCGAAGGTTCAAAACAACCTGGTACGCTGCACGAAGATTGCTATTTTCCGGAGCAAATCGTCGAAACTCTCAGGCGTCCCGTGGGGCTTAAGCTTTCCATTTTCCCAAGCCCGTTTCAACCCAAGTCCTTGTGCTCTCCGTAGACAGACATGTCCAAAAAAGCAGACGATTATAGACCCTCACTGGCATTACCACCGACTTGGGGTGATGATCCAAAAGAAGTCTCTTAAGGTCACCCACCAATAAGCAAAATTCTTGCTTCATCAATTCGCGACGCCTCCGGCCTAGTTTGTTGCGACTTGGTTGTACAGGTTCTCGCATTTTCTTGCCCCACAGCCGACATAGGCCAGTACGGCCTTTCTGACGCTCTGTCAACTAAGGAGAACTTAATTGAAGAGCAACTTACTGCTGCAAACGGATTCGGCGACCACTCTCAAGCTAGTTAATCTCATTCATCAACAATAAAGTTTGGAGCTTACTTTATGGTCACACTCACAGCTTTATCATCCTGTTCGATTGAGGTTTTTCGGGAACCGTGCCGTCTCCTTGGCGATCTACGGTGTTAGCGGATCGCCCTCAGTTAAAATCCACATTTCCAAGCGAATCTTTCCGCCGCGGCGTTCTGAGGAGCTGTCCGAGCGAAGTTTGCTGCGAACTTCAATGCGGTTGGCCCCGGGCGCAAGAACCGGTAGCTGCTCGTGAAATTGCAGCTTACCCAAAAGTTGTCCCTGAGCATCGAAGTGAACCACTTCCCCCTGCGTCAAACATTCGAGGTAGTGACCCGATTCCATGGTAACCGGAATTTCCATGGAGCGCCCGCTTACCCGAAGTGTTAGCTCAGTGATCCGAATCTTCTGCGTAGGAAAAGCTACGACGGGACCGATGAAACATCGAATCGTCTCGCCCGGAGGAACGTTGTTCACATAAAGTGTGAGACCGTCGACGTGATACCGGATGAGAGGATTGCGATAAATCGCATAATAATCGCTATAAGGCCATTCGTACTCCCCGTGTCGATGCGCATCGCGCTCTTTGAAATGGAGCTCGTGAAACTTCCATCCTTCGTAATCCACAAGCACATAATGTTCGGCACATGTGGGCCAGTAAAACTCCGGATTACGAAGCTGGAAATTAAGAACTTCGCCTTTCCCGTCACCGCGAACCCATACCCCTAAGGCCCCAAGCTTTGACAGGTTCTTTGCGTCCGCGAAACGAAGGGGGAGGCGAGCCCAGCTTGCCCGTGGCGGTCTGCTGTCGTTGCGAACCGTCAGTTCACCCATTTGCGGAACAGGCCCATCCTCAGTGGCGCTTGAGGTGAACCTTACCTCCACTCCCGGAGCGGCCTCTGGAGAAATAGACTGGTCCGAAAAGTCCGTAAGCAGAACCTGCTCCCGGGACAATGTATCCGCTACCTCCAACACGCGAATGCGGAATTTGAGTGGCTGCTCAGCCCAATGGTTGACAGCCTCCCACTCGCCCCAAACACCCTCAGTAAGTTCCACGCGCCGCCATAGCCACTGGCACGGCACGAAATGCCAATCACGCTGGGAGAGATACTTTAAGCGGAATTCTCGCCCTTCCTCTTGGAGCTGCCTTAGAATGTTCTCGGGCACAGCTCGGGCAAGCCGTAAACGCTCATACCGGCCCAACATCTCCAGATACTCATCCTCCCGTAGATTGGCGGGTTTGCCCACGGTGATTCCTTGGAATGACAGCGGCATATCCCAAGCAAGCGATTTCACGCAAAGGTACTCAAGCTCGTCGGGAAGTTCGGCATAGTGGTCTCGGCTATCGCTGAGAATTGCCCACCAACCAAGCTGAGTAGGAAGGAGGGAAAGCTCTTGGTAAGCTCGGTTGGAAGCCACGTGGATGTCGACGAATCTCTTTAACCCCCAATTGGGATGATCCCAAGCACCCGTTCGGGAATGAAACGCCCACGAGTGGTATCCCCACTCGCTGGCCTCGACCAAGACCGGGTGGTCAAAGCGACGGAATACTTCCGCCCTCATCCGCCCGATGCCGTACCAGCCGCCGGGCATTCCCTCGGCCCCATCCATGTAAACAAGATCAATCTTGCAGGCGTTTACTACCGCTGCGATCCTGTCTGCAATCTCCTCGATCAAATCACTTTGTTCGTCTGGATAAAACAGGCCGTAGATCACGTAAAGGTGTTCGACGGGTGAGCCAGCATCATGCGATCTGGGCGTTGTTCCGAAAGCCCCACGCCGGCACTTGGCAAACCCAGGTGGTTCCTCGGAAAGTGCTTGATACTGAATTAGCTCGTCCCCAATCCTCACTACGTTGCCGCGGCTCATATACGCCCACACCGTAGGAAGATCCCGCGGGGTTGTCGTAGTGGGAATAAAATCGGCAGCTTCGTCAACAGAGGAGGCTAGCTCAAATCGCACGTTTACTTTGAGCCGGGGATCCGGCTTAGGGGTGATGTAGGGATCATTTGGCGAAATACCGAAAAGGTAATGAAGCCCTACTCTCAATCCGGCGGCATG
Organism: uncultured Thermoguttaceae bacterium; assembly: GCA_938084835.1. Lineage (GTDB taxonomy): Bacteria > Planctomycetota > Planctomycetia > Pirellulales > Thermoguttaceae > DTLM01. The sequence continues at coordinate 179,249 of CALKER010000010.1, read as the reverse complement.
AATCTTCTCCACCGTGTGTTTCAGGCCGTCTAACCCGTCGGGGAAGGCATTTTTTTGCGGTTCGTAATGTCCCTGAGACGCATCCCACCCAATCAGGTGGATCAAATCAATCCCAGCACGTTTGCACAGCTCGATCCACTGATCCACATTGGACTGGGTGACACTCGCGAAAACGTAGGAACCACGAGTAGCTCCGCTCTCCCAAGCGAAGGGGCCCCCCACTGGGGAATAAATCATTGGTTCGCTTGCTACAAGCGCTTTCAAAGCACCCCGAATGGCCGGGTTAGGCGCCGCAACCACAGCTGCCCACGCCCCTTCCCACCACCGGTGGGGGTAAGCAACCACCGAGATAGCTGCTTCACTTCCTCCTCCCAACGACCAGCCTAGCCGATAGTCTGGGACGCGGACACAGCACGCAAAACGTCCGTCTGAAACCACTCCGGAGGTCCAGTTCCGGTGAGCACTGAGCCGAAGCCGCAAGGAAATAATGCTAAGCCACTGCGGCGGAGGCCCCTCGTAGCTCATAAGTCGAACAACAAAATAACTCTGCGCCGCCTGAAATTCTAAAACTGCCCTCGCATTAGCATTTGCAAATTCTATTTTTCCTCGATTGCCCGTTACCTCCAAGGACGCGGGGGTGTAATCACGATCGCCTACCCTGAGGATCGCTACTGGCCAGGGTGAGGCGATATAGTTCTCACCGGTGGCTTTATCTACAAACTCGATCGTCTGACCACGGTCGTTTATCACCCACCTGGCAAATTTGTTTTCAAGCACAATACCCCCGTGCTTTTCCTCCGCGTCGCCAATCGCAAACACCGGAGTGATTGGAAAAATTGTTGTTGCGGAAATCACGATCAAAGTCGCTAACATTCCCCTTGCGAACATTGTGATCTCCTCACCTCGGGACCCACGATTTCGTGACCTTTTGGTCTCGTTGACACACCGTTCTCTTCGATTGGGAGACTTTCGCAAAAGGCGTCAAGGCAGCACTACCTGTGCGAATTGGCGCGCTAGTTGAGGCAGCTTTGTCGTGCCCGGGGAGGTTCTGCCGACACCCTATACAAGCGGCTGCAAAACGGGTCTCAAAAATTAAAATGACCTCTCGCGTTTACTATCGGTACGAATGATCCAAGCCGCGGGCAAGTATTGGTCTCGATAACTCTTTTTCCCCTACGATGTTCCAGCAGCTTGGGAGCGTAGCAAGAGTTCGCGCCGGAAGGATGTTGTGTGGCAACCATGCATCTCCGGTGACTAAATCTTGGGTTGAAGAAAAACCCCGGGCATTGGTCCTCGGGCTGTGTACCCACATCCCTCGGGTTGAACACCTCGATCGATCAGGCCCGACGGCGGCCCGGTAGGGACCTCAACGCCAAATGCCGACAAAACCGAGCCGCAATAGTCCGCAACTAGCGCTTGCTGCAATTTCATTTAAGCCACGCATTACCCATAATAGGCCGCCCTTTCTTTTTCGAAGGCGCTGCAATGAAGATAGTCTCCCGGTTAAACTTGTGCATTTAGATTAACCGCTTGTGCATTTAGATTAACCGCGGCTCTTGCCGAGCACAATTCACCAAACCGCTTTACGAAGGTCGCCCAACGATTAGCCGTTCCAGACCGCTCGAAAAAACAAAATAGCCATCACTGCCGTTGCGAAACGGACGGTGTTTCCCTTTCGGGTAGGCACCTCGCGGCATGGAAGCACGGAAACTAAAGGAGGAGGTTTTCGACGAATGATTTGCGTACAAGATCGGAATTTTGCCGCCAGAAGCTTTCGTGAATCAAGTTAGAGGATCTCTTTAAAGGCAAACGCAAGATAACCATCAAGCTTCAACAATTGCCTGGCCACCTGCGGCAAATGCTCAGCAGGCCTTAATCACGTTGACCAAGTGGGCCAACTGCCTGTCCGAGTGCCTACTCCTTGAAGACCGCAAGCGCCTTGTTACCACCCAGTAACTGCGCGGATGGAAGTAGCTCAGGCCGCGGTACATGTTTAACACGATGATGCCGAACCAACGCGCCAACGCAATCAAAACGAGATGGAGTCTTCGAAGCAACTGGAGGCCCACGGATCCAAAGAAGCTTGCTCAGCCGGGACGGAATTCACCAATAATGCGAGCTCCTCAATCCGACGCGCAGCCTGGTATTAAAGACAAAACCGGATTGATTTAAATTGATGAGCTTGTGGGTCGCCGCTAACCACAAGGGGAAAAACATAAGGCCGGCATGTTAGCCCACGAACCTTCGTTTTAATTGGGGCCTACGCTTCTGTTTAGCAGCTTTTTCCGGGAAAGGAAGGAATATTCCGTACTTTAATCACGCGAACGCGCTTTGCTCCTTCGATTCCTGTGAGGGCCGACCATTAGCCCAATCTCTAACATGCCCGCGCTCTTTGCCTTCCAGTGGCTATCTCTTGGCAAAAAATCACAGGCCCGCTCGTGGCCCTCGGCAAACATAACTGTGGCCAATACTGGCCAAGCGTTCGAAATCAGAAAGGGGCATCGGGCCCCCGTACGAGACCCAGGGCAGACGAAACTCAAGCCGGGAGCCAGCTGCCTTAGGGGATCAGGGAGACTAGAAAAAGTTTAGAACAGCCTCACAAGCAACTTCGAACTGGGGGAAAGATCGTACGCTCGAAGAACGGCCTCAACAGTGAAAGCCACGGACATTTTTCTCACTTTACAGCTTTCTTGGGGCACCATCTTCGGTGCCAAGAACGAAAACCTTCCACGCTAGTTTCCGATTTGTTTCCTACCCTGGACACCCCGGCTTCCAATGTAGATGAGACTCTGCAGACGCAGAGTACCGAGTGAAATTTCCCCCGCGAGCTGCGGCCTAGCACGTCTTAGTCTTACCGCCATGTCCCCGGCGGTTGCGTAACCGGATCTCCAAGTAATTTTTCCTGAAATGACCCACGGTGAGGCTCGGATCCTCCGGCCAGTCCCCTCCAATCCTGACCGCGCGTCATTTGGGGCCGGCGAGCCTTTGCTAAGTAAGCCAAACCGGCCCCGCAACTGGGTCTTCTGTGCCAAAGAAACTCTGGACACGGATCCCCTGCGATGCTGAGATTAATGATAAACTTTCTCGAAGAACTCTTTACAAGCTTCGGGATCGGGTTTAATCGTTGGATCGCCTTCTCGCCAATTGGCCGGACATACTTCCCCATACTTTTCGTAGAACTGAAGAGCCTTCACCATGCGCAAAGCCTCATCAACGCTTCGCCCAAGCGGCAAGTCATTGACCACCTGGTGCCGGACAATTCCCTCCTTGTCGATTAGGAAGAGCCCCCGAAGAGCCACCCCCATTGGGTGCAACACGTCGTAAGCCTCTGAGATCTCCTTCCGTAAATCAGCGATCAACGGGTATCGAATTTCTCCTAATCCGCCTTGTCTACGAGGAACCTTCCGCCACGCTAGATGTGTAAAGTGGCTATCAATCGAACAGCCCAGTATCTGCACATTAAGGGCTTCGAACTGAGGGGCCGCGTCCGAAAACGCGATGATTTCCGTGGGACATACGAACGTGAAATCAAGCGGCCAGAAGAAAAGAAGTACATACTTACCGCGATAGTGGCTTAGTGATACCTCGCCGAAAGACCCGTCGGGCATTACCGCTGTTGCAGTAAAATTTGGAGCCGGTTTTCCAACCAAAACTGCCATGACCTTTGACCTCCTTTACAACTGGTTTGCGAACTCCTTACACACCTACATCCGATGACTCAAAGCCCTCTGAATTAGGCCTTGAAGGGACGATGTAGCACTTGCAACGGATTTGCAAATAATACTTATATGCAACTAGGCTAAAAAGTCAATTGGTCTTGGTAAAAGTTTTGTGAAGCGCCGGGAAAATGGCTGCGAGCTGATCAAGTGAAAAAGCTGGCAATTCAAAAAGGCAAACGGATCCACACTGGACTATGCCAACCTTTTGGGGGAATGATATGCCACTGGTAGCTCAATCACAGGACAAGGCTGTATTGGTAACCGGAGCCTCTTCGGGCATAGGCCAAGCGACAGCTCTTGAACTCGACCGCTCCGGATTTCGGGTGCTGGCTAGCGTCCGCACGGCAGAGGCGGAGGCCCGCCTGCGGGAGCTTGCCTCCCCCCGTTTGGAAGTGCTTCGGATCGACCTCACCAAGCCGGATACGATTTCGGAGGCAGCTCGGATTGTGGAAACCAAAGTCGGAGACGTTGGTCTTTGGGGTCTTGTCAACAACGCCGGTGTTGCGCTTACCGGCCCGGTGGAGTTTCTTGAACCTGAAACTTGGCGGCAACAATTTGAAGTGAACTTTTTTGGCCACGTCAACCTCATCCGCCACTTTCTGCCTATGTTGCGGAAGGCTCGAGGTCGAGTTGTCAACATTAGCTCGATTAGTGGACGTGTCTCCCCGCCCTATTTTGGGCCGTACACCTGCTCAAAGTTTGCCCTGGAAGCATTAAGCGATGTACTCCGAGTCGAGCTCCGACGATTCGGCATCCACGTGATCGTCGTGGAACCTGGTAATACACAAACGGCCATTTGGGAGCGATCGAGGCAGTTCGCCGAGGAAAAGCTCGAGGCATGGGGGGAGAAGCTGGCGAGCTTACCTCGGGAGGTGCGGAGTATCTACGAAGAAGACTTCGACGCCATGCGCCGCGCCACCGATTGGATGGCTACCAGCGGTAGGGACGTCAAAACCGTGGTTCACACAATTCTGCGGGCCCTGAGCGCCAGACGACCTAAAACACGCTATCCCGTGGGATGGCAGGTCAAAGCTACATTTCTCATTTTCCGTTTCCTTCCGGACCGATTGCGCGACCGGGTTCTTTGTTGGGCTTTAGGATTGCCATAGCCACGAAAGCCGGCACGTTGGCAGCCACTGCTTTGGTGAGGGGTTTGCTTGCGTAACATGAGGTCCACGGCTCCCAATCAAGCTTCTTTTGTTTGCACAATCGTTTCCTTCCTGGCCATAAGCGCTGGATCATTTGCCTCTGTTCGGGAGTAGCTTGTTATGCCCGTACCCTTCCGGTGGTTGGCACGTCGTCGACAACGCTCACGAACGAGCCGCTTGTTGCTCACCGAAAGCCCCAACGTGAGAAGCGATTAAATCGTGTTTGTCAATATTAATTGAAACGAGAGGCTCTTTCACTGGACAGCACACCTTGGAAGCAAATCGTAGGGCGGGCACACACGGTTTATCTGGCCTGGATTATTTGCCTTTGTTTTGCGGATTGGGGTGGCAGAAGTGGCGAGAAGCAAACTTCGGATACGTAGCTAAAAGCCGCCACTTCCCATCTGGTCATTTGGCGAAGCGGGCTACTTGAGACCCACCTCGGGATTTTCAAATCTGGTATTGGAGGTGTGGCGTTTTTTTGGTATTAAGTAAGCCCATAACCCAACGCCAAAGGATTACTGGCTGAACAGTAGATCTAAGGCGCGTTTGTGATTAAGTTCGATGCGAGGCTATGGATGATAGCGCTAGCTGCATGGGAGGCTTGTGCCAGTGGAGCCACAAACGATCCGCGAGCGGCTTGACGTTCATATCCGGTGGTTAATCCGCCGTGATTTGCCGGAAGTTCTAGCAATCGAGGAGCAAAGTTTCGAATTTCCTTGGTCAGAAGCGGAGTTTCTCGAGTGCCTTAAACGGCGGAACTGCGTGGGTATGGTGGCGCAGTACAACCATACCGCAGTAGGGTACATGATTTACGAACTGTGTAAAGACAAGATACATCTGCTTAATTTGGCCGTTTCCCCGACTCATCGCCGAAGAGGGGTAGGGACTCAGATGGTGGCCAAATTGATTAGTAAGTTAACGCCCGAGCACCGGGAACGTATTGTCTTAGAGGTCCGCGAGACCAATTTGGCTGCTCAGCTTTTTTTCCGAGCAAATGGCTTTCGAGCTGTTTCTATCTTACACAATTTTTACGATGATTCGCCCGAGGACGCCTACCGAATGGAATACTGCGTGAAGCTTGAACGGCCGGCTAAACTGCAAGCGGGCCTCAATCGAATTGCTTCTTTCCTAAATCAGGCGGGGACCTCGTAAACTTTGTCTTTGGAAAACGAACTGGTGTGTGGCGGTGCGATTTTCCCTTCCTCACTTTCTTCGCTAGTTGCTGAACTCTTCTTCTTTTCGCTGTCTCGTCAAAATTCGATAAAAACTTTATCCTATACTTCTGATGGCGCCTCTGGGAATCCGGTTTAACCGGCCGCAAGCCAGGCGAAGGAACCGGATTTTGCTAACCTAGCGATTCTGGAAAGTTGCCGTCCTTGTGCGTACCAAAAGTCTGTCGAAAAGAGCCAAATGTTTGCCGGCTGTATTTTTTACAAATTAGGCCTGCTCAGTGGGGAACACCGAGCAGGCCAAATCTACCCGGGACTAAAACGATATTTTCGAGGCCCCTACCGATACCTTGCCGAGTCATTAGCCGATAAAGGCATTTTTGCCGGGGTACTCTCCAAGGTTCACCTATGCCGGCTGCTTTCAGGATCGCCTAATCCAGACCTAGTACGGAGATAGCTTAATCCACAAACCAATTTTTACAACGCCGCAGGATCGAATAGCTGACTCGCAAGGAATGGCCCCAACGAACTATTAACATCTGAAATTACTCGCCCAGCTCGCTTGCTCCAGGGCGTCATCATGTGACTGTACACCCCATAATCAATCCCTTCCCGAAGGAAGATTTGTCGGCCATCACAAAACGATACAACCACTCCCCCAGGATGATTCGAGCTCAACCGAGGCCCATACCGTGGAGACAGGAAAAGATCTCGATCAGCATTAATACCGGCGGGCGTCGTAGGAGTTATTTGATTCCGCGAAAGAGTCTGAGAGTTCCAAAACCACACGAAGCCAACGTAATACTTATCATCCGACGTGCCCGGTGTATAACTCCAGCCTTGGAAGGCAGAACCGGGTTGTGGGGGGCGATTTGAGGGATCCAGTCGCTCGCCTAACAGCAAAGTATACGACGAACCATCTTTGGACGTTATGTAATCCAAAGAAACCGTATGCTGCAGCAACTCTGGATGTATCGACTCTTGATTGGGATCCGGGAACAGGTTATGGAAGACCCCAGCCCACGGACCATTACGGTTTATTTGTCGGTTTCCCATCTCCGGATCACTAATTAGTTCGTCTGGGACGCCACAGTTGAAAACATAACTGGAATCCCCCGTGGTTGCTTCACGACGCACTGTGGTATCGCTGGGGCAAAGAGCAAAAGGAAGCAGGACGATTTGCGGCTGGGCACTCTCGCGCCACTGACTAGCTAGAGCACTTTGATCGAGCTCTGCAAAAATCTCCGGAATGACCCCCACCACCCTATAAAAAGGCTCCCCGGTCGACATATCTGTCCCAATCATTTGATTTCGCCACCCCGGAAAGCGCCCTCTTCGACCTTCGTATTGGAGCAACGCTAAAGAAATTTGCTTTTGGTTATTAAGACAAACAGTCCGGCGGCCCGCCTCCCGAGAGGTTTGAACGGCCGGCAGAAGTAAGGCAACAAGCATCCCTATGATGCTTATTACGACCAGAAGCTCGACAAGCGTGAACGCGGCGTGGCGGCCTCTTTTCATGAGATCATCTCCTCCCCAAATGCAAGTGCGCAATCCCAACCCTCGGAAATTCGACGTTTCGCCGGCAGACACTGGCCACGACAGCCCCTTGTAAATTTATCAACTACACTAAAAACTGTCAAACAACCTAGTTGAATCCCTGCCTGACAGATTGGCTCCAATCACAAACTTTTATCACATCCCTTTAACGATCACGTCTTCACAGGGTCCCCGGGGGCTCACCAAAATACTTGCAGCTGACTCCTTGAAATGCCACCCTTTGCAGCTGACTTGTTGAAGTGCCTCTGTTTAATGCGCGCTTTGTCTGAGGCGTTAAGAATTCCACCGAGGATGCGAGCTACCAACTGCTAGGCTTTTCTTGGTGCTCTTAGTTTCGGGCCAAACAGCGCCCCGAAAAATTGCACCAAACTGTTTCAAATTGCAACACATGTTGGTAGTTCCTAGCCCCTTTAAACTCTCTCGAAGCTAGTGCCTTCGAAAGTTAAACCGGGACTGTGAAGCTCTGTACCCTGCCCCTCTTGTACCAAACTAAACCTACCAAACTCAGGCAGAAAGTCCTACCTCTAGGGGTTGCAACTTGCATGCCGGAAACACCCCTCAGCGAATTTCCGTGCCCTGTGAACCCGCATTTCGCAAATTTTGGCCCTACTCCGCGCTAGATTTATCGGCGTAGTACCTTTGACCCGAACCTCATCTGTAGAAACCTAGGCGCGAAGGAGGAAAAACGCTTGGCGACTGACCGGCTTCTAACTAAAACCCAACCAGAGAGTACATCCGATTAACCAAAACGTGGGGATACCTTTAATGGGAATGATGCCGATATTGGCCGGAAAGGCCTAAAATTTGCTTCCCTTTTTGCGGGGAATCTTTACAATGAGCCACGGGAAGGGAATGTATCTTCAGCGGAATTCTATCTCAAACAACGTGGGGGGAATTATGTTCGAACAACGAAAGGCCTTTACGCTGGTCGAGCTTCTGGTCGTTGTAGTGATAGTGGCCATGTTAGCCGGCCTTTTGTTGCCGGCGGTGGTTCGGGGGCGTGAATCGGCCCGACGGGCCACCTGCCTCAATAATCAGAAGCAGATTGCCCTGGCTATGCATCAGTTCGAGAATGCTCGAGGGCAATTGCCCGGCTACCGCAACAAGTTTGGGGGTGTAAGCAATTTGCCGTGGACTGTGATGCTCTTCCCGTACCTGGGCGAGCAAGAACTTTGGAGATTATGGAGGGATCCCAATGTAAGTCTCGCCCAAAAAGTAGCGCAGACCGGCTCGACCGGTCTTCCTGTCCTTCAATGCCCGAGCGACACCAATTTAAGTCCAAACGGGTTGAGTTTTGTAGTTAATTGCGGTCGGGCTGATTTAACTGAAGATCAAGTGCTTAAAGATCTCAGTAAAGCGAAACTGTTGAAAGCCGCCGGCCTTTTCTTCGACTTGACTCACGATCAACTGAAATCTACCCTCAGCGTTCAAACGGAGAACTTGGTTGATGGTGCCGACGCAACTCTGATGTTAACGGAGAATCTCAACGCGACATTCTGGTCTCCGATACTTGCTGGGCAGGGTCAAGTGACGCCATTAAGCCGAAATGATGTAGGCACCTTGTGGAGCTTGGAAGGGCTCGCCGGCAGCGGGTGCTGGTGGATTAATCAGTGCCGGGACCGAGGCGATCCAAATGTGACCCCCGAGGGCAATTATTTGTATTTGACGCGGCCATCGAGCGAGCATCCTGGTGGGGTGAATGCCACTTTTGCAAGCGGGCGGCAGCAGTTTATCGACGAAGGCATTGACTATAGAGTATTCTGCGAAATGATGGCCCCGGACGATTCGCGTGCTTTCCAATGAGTCAGCCATACCTAGGCCAAGGCGGGGGTGCCCATCTAGCTGGGTGGCGGCTGAGCGATATCGGTCTTTTCCCATCGATCTCTTTCGATATAAACTCTTCGCGATCCAGAATAGTAACGCGCTACGAGGAAAGTTAATGGAAGTCCCGAGCAACCTCCGTTCGGGCGAGGGTCCAAGCCGACAGATGCGTTAGCTCACACGGGAACACAAGGCCAGAACTAACTTGGGTTCTGATCAAAAGATTGCCAGGACCAGGAGGGTCGCAGGCGTGGCCGGCTGGCTTTTCAACCTTGCATACGGGGCGACCTTGACGGTCGTCTCACCCTACCTGCTTTATCAAATGATATGCAAGGGAAAATATCGCGAGGGTTGGAAGGAAAAATTCCTTGGCCTGATCCCCTGTCGAACGGAAGCGCAGCCGTGTATTTGGATGCACGCTGTGAGCGTGGGCGAGGTGAATCTTCTTGCGCCTCTCGTAGACCAACTTGTACGCGAGTATCCGCACTTTGATTGCGTAATCTCCACTACCACCGCCACGGGAATGGCCGTTGCGCGAACGAAATTCCCAGATCTCCGTGTTTTCTACTGCCCGCTGGATTTCACATGGGCAACGCGACGTGCTATACGGCGAATTCGTCCGACCCTGATTGTGCTAACCGAGCTTGAGATCTGGCCTAACTTAATCTCTGCAGCCAAGCGCTCAGGGGCCAGTGTCGCGGTCATTAATGGGAGGTTGAGCGCTCGCAGCTTTCGTCGCTACTTGCTCGTGCACCGTTTCATGCATCCTGTGTTTCGCATGATCGACTGCGTGTGCGCACAGTCGCCAAACTATGCCGAACGATTCATAACCCTCGGAGTGGCCCGTGATCGCGTGGTGGTCACAGGATCTATGAAATTCGACGGTGTGCAGACACGGCGAGACAATCCAGAGAGTAACCATTTTCGTCGGCTTGCAGGGATTCAGCCGGGCGACGTGGTCTTTCTGGCCGGCAGCACGCAAGCCCCCGAAGAAGCCCTGGCCCTCAACACCTTTCGGGCCTTACGGGGACGATATCCTCAACTTCGGCTCATTTTGGTCCCCCGCCATCCACATCGCTTTGGGGAGGTAGCCCGTTTGTTGGACGTGGCCGGAACAACATGGCAGCGCCGCACAGAACTGGATGGCCGCGGTGCGGATCCACAGGCTCGCGTACTTCTTGTGGACACAGTGGGCGAACTTAAAGCATGGTGGGGCCTTGCGGACATTGCTTATGTGGGCGGAAGTCTGGGAAATCGCGGAGGCCAAAACATGATCGAGCCTGCGGCTTACGGAGCCGCCCTATCCTTTGGCCCATTTACGCAGAACTTTAAGGATGTTGTGGAACTCCTCCTTGCTGCCGACGCCGCTCGAGTGGTCCGTAACCAACAGGAATTGACCGCATTCGTCCAGTGGTGTTTACAACTCCCTGACGTGGCTCAGGCGATGGGGGAACGTGCTCGTCAGGTGGTGCTGCAAAATCAGGGTGCTACTTCCCGCACGCTCCTAAAACTTCGTCCCTTTCTTATGCGAAGCCCTTGGGCCAATCGGGAAAGGTCAGCTGCCTGAACATTTGATTCAGACTACGATCTGGATCTCCAGATAGCATAGTGAACAAAAAAACAGTTTGAAGCCAGCCCGGCCTTAAAACTAAATGTGCTGAGGGTGCCTTTTCTTCCTCTCGGAAAGACCGACAAATCGGTCAGAAGCTCTCCCCGAGCCTGGCTGAGCCTCATCGAGTAAACGGCACGGGTCCCAGCCTTCTGCACTGATCGAACTTCCGAAGTTTTACCTCCAAGAGTACGCCCGTCATCTCGGTGCTTCAAACAACTGTACAAATTCCCTACCTGTTTTAGGCAGATAGTTAGCTTTCTCAACGGACTACCAAGCCCCATTGGGACAACCGTGTGGCAAGGCTGGCCCCCTGAAGCCGGGGAGTCGGGAGCATCCCACAAAAGGAAAAATTTCGGCTGAAAAGCTGAGAATCCAGTAATTCTTTAATCGGCGGATTTTTTACAACTAGGAGATTATTTCTCCCCCCTTTTGGGGATGTTACCCTGTTGAAAAATCTGGCTCAGACTTGTCCCGTTGAACGAGGATACGATGGCGAAAGCGTCGCCGCTCTGCCGGATTGGGGACTAGTTTGCTTGAGCCGCGATCTTTTCCAGCCACGCCGGGCGCAGCCCCTTCAACCAACGAAGTCACTCTCCCTTTATGGCGATCGCAAAGGCGGTAGCATGCGTGCGACAGTGGGAAATGGTTACCAAGACCTTCCCCACCCCCACAGTCTCGGCCGCCTCCTTGATCCCGCCGAGAAGCCTTACACGATACTGGCCAGAACCGTCGGAAAGGATTTCAATGTCCGGCCAACTGATCCCACGCATCCCCGCCAGTCCAAGAGCCTTGACCACTGCCTGCTTCGCCGCCCAACGGGCTGTGTATTGTTGGATCCACTGGCCCTGTAGTTGACACCAACGAATTTCCTCAAGTGTAAACGTACGATGAAGGAACTGCTCACCGTGCTTGTCAATAAGCCGGGCTATCCGAACACATTCTGTAATCTCAGTCCCGATCCCGAAAACGTCCATTAGTTTCCATGGAAAGCAACCAGGCAATGCCTCTAGTTGACGGGTTTCACTAGTTCGCTCATCACGGTCAAGTTATTATGACGGAAGAACAGTTTGCAAAACGGGGGGAAATCCCTCCTTGCCCCGATAAAGGGTTCGGCAACGCAGCTCCCCACCAAGCTCAGCATTATCAGATCCGGTTTAAACGCGGCGCTTTTTTAGAACCTGTCTCTCAACAGGGGTCCCGGGTTCACTTTCCGCTTCGGGAAAGCTCTTATTCGGTACCTGTGTTAGTAGAGAATTCCGCAGGCCTCTTGGGCCCGCCGCAGCACTTCTGCGGCCTTGCGTCTGGCCTTTGCCGCGCCGTCGCCGAGGATTTCCCGGACCACTTGGGGCTTGGCCTCAAGCTCCCGCCGTCGTTCACGTGCCTCGGCGAAATAATCGGCAGCCACATCGGCCAAAGCCGTCTTGACCTCTGCGTACCCGAATCCACCTTGTCGGTACTTATTAGCCATTGCCTCGCGCGCCGAGTCGGAGGCAAATAAGGCATAAAGCTGGAACAAGTTATCCGTTTCCGGATCTTTAGGCTCTTCCGGAGGCCGACAGTCGGTCTTAATCCGCATCACTTTTTTGCGGACTACCTCGGGCGGGTCGAAAATGTCGATCGTGTTGTTATAACTTTTTGACATTTTCTCGCCGTCGATTCCCGGCACGCGGGCCGCATCCTCCATGACGCGGGCTTCCGGCAAGACAAAGACCGGCCCAAAACGGCTATTAAAACTACCGGCAATATCCCGGCACACCTCAATGTGCTGTACCTGATCCTCCCCAACCGGTACCGTGTCCGAATCATAGGCGAGAATGTCTGCCGCCTGAAGCACCGGATAGGTGAAAAGCCCAGCATCGGCCGGCAGTCCTTTGGCTTTCTTGTCCTTATAAGCGTGGCAGCGCTCAAGCAGGCCGACCGGTGTGACTGTCATCAGTAACCAGCAAAGTTCGCACACCTGGGGCACGTCCGACTGAACAAAAAGCGTCGCTCGATTCGGATCGATCCCCAAGGCGAGCAGATCAATTGCTGCTTCGATGGTGTATTGCCGCAGGAGTTCCTTGTCCCGGATGGTCGTCAATGCATGGAGATTGGCGATGAAGTAAAACGCCTCCTCGGCCTGAAATTGTAGTTGAACGTATTGCCGGATCGCACCGAAATAATTCCCCCAGTGAAAGCGACCCGTGGGTTGAATTCCGGAAAGCACTCGCATGGATGCAAGTCGTCCTCCAGATTACTGATTTACAAATACCCCAAGTCAGGGCATCAATTTCCGACCTTACGATGCACAACGGATTCCGCTCGAAGTCATTCAAACGTGCTTAAAGCCGGTTCACCCCAGGAGCGGTGGGCTGACCACGATCGCCGAAGTCCCGATCCATGCATTTAGGGGTGCCGCCACAATTTTCCGGCATTTAAGTGATCCCCATCTACGCTTGATGTTATCCCCACATTGGTTTTTATGTTGTAAACATTCACGGCCGGCTTTAAACCCGCCCTAGCTGAAACACCGATAGCCCCGGAAAACCAGAAGGGCCCAGGCGACCCAACGTTATAACTGGCAAGGTGGTAGTCCCGCCCAAACATCCCATGGTTTTCCACGGCCTAGAGTGCTCGCTCATTTTCTTTTAGCACCGCAAAGCTATTCTTCTCCGCACCTAACCTCCGAAGAGACCCCACCACCTCCCGAACCGACCTAGCACCCAACTCCCTAATTGCTCTTGGCAGACCCTCCAAAATATCACTAATTGCCCAAGGATTATAAAAATTCACGGTGCCTAGTTGAACGGCCGTGGCTCCCACGACCAGAAACTCCATGCAGTCATCGAGATTGGAAATTCCCCCACTTGCAACGATGGGCACCGTCATGGACCGGGCAACCTGGTATACTGCCCGAAGGACTATCGGCTTGACCGCAGGCCCACTAAGCCCACCCATAATTCCCCCCAAACGAGGAATTCTTTTGCGCCAATCAACTGACATTCCCAGAAGCGTATTTGCCACCACCACGCCGTCTGCACCGGCATTCCAAGCTGCACGAGCGATGCTCACAATATCGGTAACATTGACAGTCAACTTGGCAAGCAGCGGAAGCCGCGTCCTCTTTTTAACTTCAGTCACGACTCGCTCGCACAATCCTGCCTCAGTTGCGAAGTCAATCCCGCCGGCGACATTCGGACAAGAAATATTTAGTTCGAGGGCGTTAGCTGCGCGAGCAGCTTCAATGACCTCCGCTAATTCTCCGAATTCCTTAATTGACTTGCCCGCAATGCTGATAATTACCGGGCACCCTAGTTCCGCCAAAACGGGTAAATGTTTACTAATAAAAGCATCGATACCATCATTGTCTAGCCCGATTGAGTTAAGCAGTCCCCCGGGGGTTTCCACGATACGCGGGGGTGGATTTCCACGTCGCGGCTCTCGAGTCACAGTCTTCGGGACAATCGCGCCCAGTTGATTGACGGGAAGCACATGTCGGAGCTCCCAGCCTAACCCGAATGTCCCCGAGGCCACCATAATCGGGTTTCTTAATCGTAGGGTGCCGATTTCTACATGAAGGTCTACGTCGAGAGGCTCATTCTCCGAGTCAAAACTCATGGCGACCTCAAACTAAAGAATGAAACAGAGGTTCCACTCCGACCGTCGCCTTCCAATCCGCACCAGCCGAATCCCGGCGCGAATATCCCATCTTAAACCATAACCGGTTGCTTGCCCAAGCCTATGAGCTTGCGGGCCACTCGGGAGTCGCCCTCGGAATCATCCCTCCGAAGCCGCTGTAAAACTGTGAGTGCCTCCAGGGTGGCCGGGCCAAGCGCCGGCGAGGCGAAGATTATGAGTCTAGAAACTTCGACCAAGCCGTGCCCATGCGAATAGCTTTGCCCTGACGGGTGCGTGGGGGTGTCGCCGTCGCCTAGAAAAAAATGGGCTTAATCGAAGGCTCTGAGGCACTTTGAGTAGCCCCTGCGATAAATCGCGGGATAACACCGAACTCGCAGGTTCCGTGCTTAGTTTTTGTAGCGCAGGGGAGATCGCTTCCCTACTTCTTTCTAACTTCTTGAGCACACCCGGCAAAACAAATTTTGCCGCAAGGAGCTCACCGACAGCCGGCTTCCCGGTCATAAGGCACATTGAGCGACGGGGCTTCTGGAAATCACAGCAGGCAAAATTCCTGCCGCTTGCTGCGAGGTGACTTCGGGAGTAAAGTTGACCGTCGATTAGAGTTTGGCCGACCCAGAACCTGGCTCGCTCTTATATTTACCCCAACCGCCGGAAAAGAACGTGACAAAGGCAGAGCCACGTGAGGACAGGACTTTCGGTCTATGCCCCCCAACACCGTTCAAAGCGAGTTCCCACCGGCAGATCAATGGCGGCCCCCAATCCACCAACACCTCCGCGTGCTTCAAATTATTACTTTGGGCATGGCGGCCGGTTCCACTACTCTCCTCGGCATTGTAATCGTGATTCGCGCGTTCATCTCACAGCCAGGTACGGTCCAGGTTGCGTGGATTCCGTGGGCAGTGGTTCCAGTCGCGATTGTCGGGGTGGTCGCTGCCCACCTCTGGGAACAACATTTCATCCGCCGAAATCTTATCCTCATTAGTCAGAAACGATGGAGTTTTACCCGGTTCCCCAGTGGCTCTCAGTTTAAGGATGATCTTTCGCTCCTTATGGACCAATTTGGGGACATCGGCCGGTTATACGCCGTGTTTTTTGTTACCCGTCTTGCCCGAGGGGCAATTTACGAGGGGTTGGCCTGCCTAACTTGTGTCGGTTACCTATTAACGCCGCACTTCGTTCTGTTGTTGCTTGCCGCAGGACTTATCGGTGGGATTCTTGGAGGGCTTCCCACGATGGAATCGGTAGCGGCGTGGATCAGCGATTCCTTAGGGCAAATCGAGCGACACCGAGCCCAAAATTTTCCTAGATAGCGACAAAGGAATAATTGCCAGTGGCTCCTCCCTCTTGCTGGCAGGGGCTTATCCTCAGCTTTAAGTTTTCACCGGTACTAGCTATCGCAGGCGGTTTTTAGGCCGTATCGAACCCCGGCAAAATTCCTCGTTTGCAGAGGGCTCTAATTTCTGGCTGTGTGTGCGAACCCTCCTCCGACTCGGCAGCCGAGCTAACAGCTGGAGAAATCCCGGGAGCCAACCAGAAGGAGCTTGCGTTTCGCAATGCTTATTGACCTGCGAAGCGGAAAGTAATTTCCATTGCCAAATCTTCCTAAGGACATAAACGTTTTTTCGGTTTGGCTTTCCTCAGTCAAAGCAATTAGCACCCTCACCGCCCACAGGCATGGTAACTAAGGTCCGCTCAACGGGGCGAGTGTTCTTCTACCGATTTGCCGTTGACTCGTCGTCTCTCGGATGGTTAAAAATTCTTTCAATTGTGCGATCTGTAATGTCGAAATTATTCTCGGCCGCAAGATCCGGCCCACTCTCTGGGACTTCTTTGTTCCTCGTCGGGGTGACCTCTGAGCACTGCTACAGTGCATAGTTGCTTGCAAATGGCGATTCTCCGGCCCCGTTTTTTTCTTCACGGACGTATTTTCGTCGGGAGATTTAGGGTTCGAAACCGCATCCGGCAGGGCTGGTGACCACCCCAGATTTGGGATCAGAAGAACTTAAAGTACTTTCCGGGAGCTCGGTCCAGAGCTCGCTTGTGGGTACCGCTTTGCGATTAGGTCTCCCGCTTGGATACGCGGCTGACGAACCCGATTCTCGTTTCGCCGTACAACTAGCCAATACTCCGCTGGAACTTGCCCGTGTAAGTTAGGAGGGGAAACGATGAAAAGTGCCGCGCCACGGAGAGACAACCTGGCCCAACGGTGGCAAACACGTCAACGGAGGCCACCATCCTCTTTCGGCGAGCAGTCAAAGCGGAAAGGTGGGCGAAGCCTTCGTTTTGAAGCGTTGGAATCCCGCGAACTTCTTTCTACTATGCCGGGGCATTACCTCAGCGGGGTCGTGGGAAGCGACTCGCGACTGTACCTTATCGAGCAGCGTGACTTTTCAAGAGAAATCCTCGCATTTCCCGTAGCCCAACTGGTCACTTCCTCGGGCGAACAGGCTTTGGCGCCGCGGGATATCAGTTGCTATCCAGGCTACGCATATCCCGGTTATTGGGACAAGCAGTTTATCGATGCATCCGATCATCCTTCCAATCCTCTCGGTCTGCCGAGTACACTTCGGAGCTGGGATCTAAGTAGCATCGCGCTGGCGGAAGAAGACACGTTCCCGCTCCCAATTCGTGTAGTCCCCATTGGCAGCGTGTACATGGATAACCCGGCGTATCCGGGTGCCAATCAGCCGCGACACCTCGACGTTCGGCTGAACGCTCTCGAGTGGAGCCCGGAACTGCCCGACGGTACTCGGCTCCTTTTTGGGGCAGGATTTGCCGGCGTGGCAGGCGAGCGTAGTGTGCGGGGACACTACCTTTTTGTAATTAATCAACATTACGCCAAAGCCCGCCCCATTGTTGATTTAACGCAGCTGGGAGTGGAATCGGCAGGCGATATCGCTTTCGCTCCCGATGGCGCGCTCTATCTGGCTCTTAAAGGCGGAAAGATTCTGGTGGTGAAGGAGTGGCATTCCGCCCAACCACAAGTTGCTGTCCGTCAACTGACCGGTCAATGGGAGGATTTTGACGCCCTTTTGCCGGGTGATGGGCAATCTTTGATCGGCATTGCACAGGATGGTGACTATTATCGTATCGACCTGCAGAGGTTTATCAGTGAACATTTGGGCACTATACCGTTGGGATCGGAAATCTTCATTCTTGGGGATAATGGGCCAAGGGTTGGTGAGTCTTCAACCACTGTGCAAGCTTACGGAGCATTTTTCGGATCCCGAAAGCCTGATGACTTAGGAACCGTTACTACAACGGCGGGGCGAAATGCTGTTCGCCCATACCTTTTCCAGCGATGGTTTCGCTTCGACGCGGGAGCTAGTGGTACGGTCAGGATCTGGATAACTCAAGGTCTTTCCGATAATCCTAATGCGCGAATTACCCTTTACCAGCAGATTAACGGTGGTCCCCTTATCCCCGTGGCCGCAACCGGATGGCCAGACAATGTGGGCTCACAAACATTGGAATTAGTGTACACCCGGGTTCGTGCTGACGCGCCGGGAGCCGACTACACATACTATGTCAAGTTTGAGGAATTCGAAAACCCTCTGAGCTTTCGTCTGCGAGTAACCCCGGGAGGAAATTGGCCCACCACGCGCCTGGGTGTTCTTGGCGACATGCTCAGCCAAGAATATGCAGAGCACATGCTTATCAACGGAAAAGGCTGGTACGATTTGCTAGTTGAATCCGGCCGGGTCGACGGAGGTCACTATTCCCAGTTCTACCCTGATATTCGTTGGTCTGGGTATGAATACAACTGGGCCAACTGGTGGGCCACCTCGCAAGATGTTTTGCGAAACGGTCAGCTGGACGGAATCGTGGCCCAGGCTCAAGCCGGTCTGCTAACTCACGTAGTCGTCATGCTTGGATCGGCCGACTATTTGAACCAAGCCTATGCGGCCATCTATAACAACGCTTGGACGCCCTCTCAGATTACCCAGTTTGACAACCAACGACTTTCATGGCTGCGCGAGGCCCTGCTTCGGCTGACTGGCACGGGTGTTCCTGTGGTTTTGTCCACGCTGGTCGACCCCGGCTTCGCCCCGGGAATCCAAGCCCAATATTGGCAGGGGGAAGGTCGTGCCCGGGTCAGCCAAGCTGTTGACGAGTTTAATCGACGACTGCAGCTTCTGGCCTCAGAAGTGGGTGTCCCAGTGATCGACTACAACGGTCTTCTCAAGGCGATTTTTGGCTCGGCTGCGGCCCCAGCGGCGACGGTCTGGGTTGGGGGAGTAGAACTCATCCACGGCCAGGGCGATGGCCCCCAGTGGACATTCACGGCCAATGGAATTTGCCCGGGCAGCGTGATTAGCGCTTTTGGTGCAGGGCTTGTAGTCCATGCCCTGAATCAGCTTTATCAACTCAATCTTCCGCCGGTGACGGTCTTCGAGGCCCTTCAGTCTGCTGGTTTGGGAGAAAGTTACAATCCTGCCGGCCCCTCCGTGGCCATCGATTACAGCCAATTTATTTATCTGCCGGTGCTTTCGCCTGCTAACAACGCTATCGCCGGAATAGCGTGGGTCGATAACAATCGCAACGGTGTCCGGGATCCCTCGGAAGGAGCAATCGGTGGGGTTTCTGTGCAGCTTTTCTCCGCTGGGTGGGACGGAAAAATTGGCACGGCGGATGACCGGTTAATCGCCGAACAGCTCACAAGCAGCTCGGGGCACTACAGCTTCAACAACCTTCCGGCCGGAACATACTATTTGAAAGCGGCGCCGGTACCAGGATATTCGTTCACGTACTATCTGGCAGGCTCTAATTCTGTCGCAGACAGCGACATTATTCCGCTTCTGGGTGTCTCCCGACCAATAGAGTTAGAAGGGGGAATTCTAGCGGACCATGTGGACATTGGGCTTTGCCGCGGTTCTGTGCTCCAGGCAACTTCTCTAGGACGGGTGGAGTATAGGGGCTTTACCAACCGACATCCGGCCACCGGACAATTGTATTACCGCTTTGAAAGCATCCGCGGAGGGGTGGTCAGCGTCAATTTAGACACCGTCACTCCCGAGGCTGTACTGATCCTCACGGACGCTGATGGGAACCCTCTTGGCTACGTTGTCGGCACTGGCCAGATCGATACCTGGGCTCACGGTCCCGGCCAAGTGTTTTATGCATGGGTGGGCGGTCTTCGCTCTCTATCCCATTTAGCCATCGGAAATCTTGCCCTTTACGACAGCACCACCAAACAGGCAACCATCTTTGGCTCGGCGCAGCGCGATCAAATCAGAATCGCCGTGGAACCCATCCTCACTGTTCAAATAAATCAGCTTCAATACCGCGGGATTCCTCCGGAGGGTCTGACAAGCATCGTTGTGCGCACGGCCGGCGATCTTGTGACTATTAGCGGCAGTTCTTCCAACGACCGGGCTAACCTCACACCCGGGCGCCTAGTGGCGGAGCTGTGGCCAGACTATGGGCCGCTAACGGTGCAAGTGGATAATTGGGACGGCAAGTTTGAAGTAGACCTCGGTCTGGGACGGGATACTCTGAGGATGGGAGGAGCCCCCGCAGCCAGTGCCGAAATTTTCGAATTCGGCCCGGGGGGTATCCGCTGGCGTAACGGATCATTCGACCATCGAATCTGGGGGGCAGAGGACATTCTCGTGGTTGCCGGTGGCGGGAACAACGATTCTGCCTTTCTCCTCGACTATCGTGGATTCACCGTGACAGAGGCAGGTGCGACCAATCCTGCCGCAACCCGTCACCTGGTGGCTCTGAACGGATTGACCCCTGAAGGCTACAGTTACCGTTGCGCCGTGCGAACATTCCACCGCGTTGTGGTGGACGTTGGGGGGGAGGGCGATATCCTCAACCTATTCGATTCGGACGGGATTGAAGACCGCTTTTTCATCGATCCTCTGTCCGCAACGGTTACAACCCCGAGCGGTATGCTGATTAAAGTCAACGGCGCGGAGCAGGTGCGTGCTTACGGAGGCTCGGGCGGAGTGGGGGATCGTGTTAACCTCGAGGGTTCCCCTGGAAATGATCGCTTTGAAGCACAAGGCGAACTGGCACGCATCATATGGGATGGCACACCGGATCGCTCCGCTGAGCTTTATGGATTTGCGCGAGTGGCGGTTAACGGGAAATCCGGCTTGGACGAGGCCCGGCTTGCAATTGCCGACGCCGACCTACCCACCCAGTTTTGGGCCTCGGCCGCCGAGGTAGCAGCCTGGTTGTCAACCTCCCTTTTCCGCTATGACATTAATGGATTTGAGCGAATCTTCGCAGGACCAACCGACGAGCTTCTTGCCACTACAACTATCTTACCCCACGCGAAAGCAACACTTGTGGATAGCGCCGGTCATGACTTTTTGTACACTATATGTGAAGAGGGGGCAGTCACGGTGCTGCTTGATGCTCTACTCCCCACGGAACAAACTTTACCGGGGGATCCTGTGGGCCAGGTTCAAATTGGGCTCCATCACTTCAATCAAATAACGGCCGAGAGTCGCCACGGTGGCACGGACGTCGCCTTGTACATCTCCGACGGTTCGGAACCACTCTGCTTCGCGGGTACCCCCGAGTATGCCTCCGTGCAGAGCCCGTCCTTCCGAGGCCGGGCCTTTGGATTTCGGGAAGTTATTATGGTGGCCGACGGTGACGCAACCCCACAGAGGGCTGTACTCCACGGCGGCTCCGACGGCACCACC
Source organism: uncultured Thermoguttaceae bacterium (assembly GCA_938084835.1). Classification (GTDB taxonomy): domain Bacteria; phylum Planctomycetota; class Planctomycetia; order Pirellulales; family Thermoguttaceae; genus DTLM01. The sequence continues at coordinate 157,940 of CALKER010000010.1, read as the reverse complement.
GCGGAATGGGGACCCCTTTGGTGGCGGGAAATATATGTGGACTCAGCTTTCCGATTCAGTATCGGCGGGCATCCTGGTGTTAACTACTACCTCGCCGGGTTGTCGTCGATCCGAGTAGTCGCCAGTGGCTCGGTCAACGGAGTACACAATCAAGTGATATTCGACGGGCGAGCGGGTGTTGACGAACGAATAAGCGTGCACGCTGCCACAGGTACCATCACTTACTGGGCTCCAAGCCTTGGCGTAAACGGAGTACTCATTTCTGCCGAAGGCTTTCAAGATGCCATTGTCCGCGGCAACGCGTCAAATGGCGACTTCGATCAGGTCCTTATCCTCGACTCTCCCGGGAATGACCGAGTTACTGCCTCCGCGAGCAGTCCCAGGCAGCTAATTTTCCATGCACTTGACCACGTGTTTACGTTCGACGACTTGGCGGCCATCACTGCCGTGCGCTTCTTCGGCGGGAGCGACACCGCCGAACTTGATCATCCGGAATTATTTGATTTTGAGCTTGAATTGATCGGCGACTGGCAATTCGTTGACTAAACGGGTGCTTTGCCGAATTGAGATTTCCAAAGTAATCGTCAAGCTATGGGGTTCCCAACTCGCACAACAAATTAACTCATCGGCATCTGCCTCCAACACATGGCAAAGATCCTAAAGTAGTTCCGGAATATCTCTACGGGTCCAAAGTACTAACAAAGAACTGAGCATTTGGCCTGGTTTTGATAATCGGAGCAGTCTCTGCTCCAGGCCGCCCTCCCAGCCGAAAGCTTCAACGAGTGGAAGGCAGGAAAATGACTTTGCTACCTGAGGGCTTCAACTTGAGCCCCGAGTGTTAAGGACGTACGGGATAAGCAGCCCAACAACCCGAGAATGGTGCTTCAACACTTTACGGCTCAATCTTTTTATCTATTCTCACCGTAGGGACGGCCAATAAAGATGTAAATGTCCGCACGTAAAGCGTATCGTCGCTCACCGCCGGAGTGGCGTGGGTGCCCTCGGGCAAGGTGAATTGCGAAATCAGCTCGTACTTGTTTGCTGCGCGAATGATCACTACTGTACCCGTGCGGGAAATGTTAAGAATTTGACTTCCCATGCGGATAGGAGAAGCGAAGTATTGTCCCCCCAATCGTTCTTTCCACAAAATGGTTCTCGAAGAAGTGTCTAAGCATGTAACTACTCCCCGATCGGACCAAAAGAAAACAAGATCGCCAGCAGTTACCGGAGTCGGTACATACGGGATATCACTCGTAAGCTCGAAAATAATCTCTGGCGAACCACTACCATTCCTTGGCGGCCGGATCACCAAAAGCTTTCGCCCAACCCCACCCTCACCGCAACAACCAACGATCATCCCCTTGACTTCCACCGGCGAAGCAACCACACGATAGCGAAACAGCGGTAATTCCCACAACGGCTGTCCAGTTTCCAGCTCCACACAGCTTATCCCATGTGCCCAGCTGGTCAGAATCAGCACGGCGCCTGAGTAAAGACCGGCAAGAACCATCGGCGTGCTGTAGGCGGTCTTTACGGAGCGCCTCGGCGTCCGCCAGCGAATATGACCGTCATTGACGTCTAACGCCCAAATACAACTCTCCCCATCCTGCTCGTTGACCATGATAACTAAATCCCCCGCCACTACCGGGGAGGCCCCGAAGCCATGCTCGGCCTTAAATGGGCCAAGACTCTGCCGCCACAATTCACGGCCCGTGGGAAGCTCCAACGCTACCAAGATGAGCTCATCAGGCTGAGCCCACGCCCAGTAAATGCGTTTGTCATCCACAGCAGGTGTGGAAGAAGCATAGGAATTAAACGCGTGGAGGCGGTGGCGCTGCGAGGTGTACCGCTTTTCCCACACAAGGGCGCCGTCCTCACACCGTCGGGCCTGAAGAATCTGCGTCGCATCGTCCTCTAAGGCTGATGTCACAAATACCATTCCCTGACTCACGACGGGGGAAGAGTGCCCGCGCGCCGGAAGCTTCACCCGCCAACGAAACAGCTCGCTATTCCAAGGGCAAGGTACCTCCACTCCTTCGTGTACACCTGTGCCGTTCGGACCACGAAAACGGCTCCACTGGCTAGCAGCACCATGGTCCTTGAAGGCGGGGGATTGACTGGCCACTCGGGAGTCGTCCCCCCCACTCACTTCCTCCGAAAGCACCATGCAATTAGCAAAGATTCCCCAGGCGCCTATCAGCGCACTGAATAGCAGGCGGGTTGGACCCATATGGTTGATGCTTCCGACCTTGAATGCATTATCGCCGGAAGGCTCCACCCCCCGCCAACCATAAGTCACACTGCACATTGGCTTCAATCCAAATCGAATTGCAAGAGCTGAGTTTTGTTCATCCCTTCCGACTGTGATTCCAGATAATGGGGCATCGAGCGACTGACCAATCCCACCATGCCCTTTTTGGATTGGTTCCGTCCCCCAGGTGCGACAGAATTCGTTGCGAAAACACGATTCGTTCCGGATAAAACTCATGATAGCCAAGATAAAACTCATGATAACCAAGTATATATTCCGCTGCTTCCCTCGCAGCAGACCGCTGCCATTTGAAAGAACTTAGTGTCACCTCGCTAAAGTTTAAACTCCCAGGTTGGCCTCGGCACCCCACTACTATGACTTAGAAGCTGAGCCTTAAATTTTTGCACCTGGGGATTGGCATATTTGTAAGGGTGGTCATCGTTCCGCGGATTACCGGCGCGAGCCGAGCAGCTATCGCTCCCTTCCTGCATCAAACGCCATGAATGCTAAGCTGCTAAACAAAGCGGCTCAAAAAACGAAGTATCACGGGCCTCTACTTAGCCCGTCGAGACCAGGACCTCACCCGCCGCCGGATAAAGCCACCTCGTTAACCCTCGGAAGCTCCCGGCGAAGTCCTCACGGAACCCTCCATCCGCGCCTTTAGATGGCCCTTCAAAAGGGCTCGAGTCAATGCCGGCGAGAGGCCTCCATCCATGCCTTAAGGCGGCACACGCACATGATCCAGAAGACCGGTGCCGCTTCCGGCAAGACAGAACTCTTCCTTAAACTCCTACTCCTCCCAAATATCTTCGCAGCGCTCTGTGACACTTGGCAAAGGCGGCAAAGGTTCGCTGGGAATCGGTTCATACCAAAAGCTGGCACAAGACCAATCGTCTTGAGTTTCGACCAATCCCTTGTTCCAGGCAATTTGTTGAATGGTGATTCGCGCATACTGCTTCCACATGATGGGATCAACAATGTGCCACCGATACATAGAGACGAAGTTTTTTTGGGCAAGCGAGCAACCATTGTAGAAAAACGGCGTCTGTTGAATTCCCCAGGCTAGCCCCACATAATCTTCGCTTCCTGTACCACAGATGGTGGGCCAATCAGTATCGCCATCCATGTACACTTTCACTTCTCCTTCACCCCACCATTGCTCTGGATGAAGGTTACGCACACCGATCACTGTACCTAGAAATCGGCCCTTCTGGTTTCGCTGGGGCAAAAGCTCGAAGTCCACTTTCAAAGTGGTGGGGTTTTCTCGTCGGAACAAGACATGAAGACGACCGACATCGGCCGGATGGTCATCCCCCAAGGTATAGGTTATCTGATAGTAGAGCGGAACCGGCTTTGGTCCATCGTTCCGGAAAGTAAATCGGGCACGCTTTGTAAAAGGCATAGGTATCCAAATGTTCCGACCTCCTGTCGACCCCACCGAATGCACGGCGGAGTGGTAGGGGACAATCTTTCCATGGGCAAAACCGAAGAAATCGCCAATAGGGCATTCAATACTCGGATGTTCCTGGCCATCCCACCACGCGCGAATGATACACGCCCTTTGGGTAAGCGGATCGCGAGCTGTAGTCATCCAGATATGACGGATCGTCCCTGACCCCTCAATGTCACAGAGCTGGACTTCCTCACCCGGCTGGATCGTTTTTGCCGGAGCTCCCTTTCGTCCCGGACCCAGGTGACTTGCGGCTTTGCCTCCTTCACCCGGTGCCCCAGTCGGATTTTCAAAGGAAATTGATCGCGACACAACTCCGGTATCAAGTAGATAGGGCTTGTTGACAAGATCAAGACTCTGAGCCAAGCCGGTTTTCCCACTCCCGGCGGCCAAAACTGCAGATACCGCCATAACAAGCATACCGGCTCGATGTTTTCCAAAATGTCTCATGCGTAGGTCTCCTTGACAACTTGCTAACCTAATGATTTCCCTTCATGCCACATCTTGCCAGCTGCTACAATCTGAAACTGGCACTGGCGACGCATCTACAGCGTATGTCACACCCACAAAACCAAGTCCGGTTGGGTCGCGTTTTTTTCACCACTTAGCTACATCAACGAAAACGTTTCGCAACTGAACGTTCTACAGCCGCCGTGGCTGCACCCTTCGTGCTCGAACGGTTTGGTGAATTACCTTCTGGCGAGGTGAGACAGAAGAGCTTCGGTAACGCCGGCCCGAAAAACGCCTCCCTGTGCAAGTCATGCCAAAAAAGGGGAGCGATCCAAAGCTCTTTCCGCCCAACCCGCGTGTTCGTCAGGTCACCAAGGCCAGGCGGGCAAAGTCATCTTAGCCTCCAGAGCGCTCGTGTCCTAACGGCGTGGAACTTTCTAGTGAGAAACTTACCATGCTACATGCTTGCCGTCCCCGTTACAAGTTTCAGGCTTTCACTTAGCCATCGCCAATTCGCCGCCAAGTCCCGTAAGACCACCGATTGGCAAACTTCGCTCTCGCATTGCTTCTGCGTTGATCCATTATTTCCGGGAAGAAAGCCGGTTCACTCAGGGATAGAAAGACCTCCGCAGTTGTATACCGACTTGACTTGGTGGTTTCTCACTCACAAACGAACGAACAGTCACCCGTGGCTCAGGGAGCGCGTTTCACCCACGCAGACCATGCAGACAAGCCGATGCGAAAGGCCCTTGCCTTATTGCAGCCGTACCCTCGAGGACTAATAGCTAGCTTAATCTTCGCCTAGGGTGTGCTTACGACGTAACAGATGATGGTAATGCTGAGCGAATCGATGGGCCTCATCGCGGACATACTGTAGCAACCGCAAAGCAAAGGAATCCCGGCCGAGCCGAAGCGGTTCTTCTCTTCCGGGAAGATAGAGCTCCTCTTCCTGTTTAGCGAGGGCTACCAGGGTAGGAGGAGCCACATTTAACACGCGGAAGGCCTCTTGAGCAGCGTTTAGTTGTCCTTTGCCGCCATCGATCAAAAGCAGATCAGGAAATACTTCCTCCGCCTCCTCCGAGAGTCGCCGGAAGCGGCGGTAAACCACTTCGCGGATCGCCGCATAGTCATCCACACCTTGAACAGTCTTGATTCGGTATCGACGATAGCCGGGCTTAAAGGGCATACCGTCAATAAATTGTACGAGGCTCGCCACGGTGTCCACACCGGCCAAATGAGCCACGTCTACTCCTTCGATGGTCCGCGGGAGGCTTTTGAGCTTGAGCACTTTACGAAGACCAACCAAACCCTTTCGGGGATCCACAGGAAACACCTCCGGTTGCACGTGAGTTTCCAACTCACCCCGTTCGTCAAGTGTCTTTAGAAGGTGAATTTGGTCGCGCAGTCGAGCGGCCTCTTCGTAGCGGCGCGCCGCGGCCGCTGCTGCCATCTCCTTTTGCATCTCTTCCAAAAGCGACTCCTTATCCCCATCCAGAAACCGTATGAGTTGGTGGATTGCCTTCCGATATTCCTCCTTTGTCACGCGCATATTGCACGGCGCCAAACACTGGCCAATGGAATGAAGCAGACATGGACGGAACCACCGCCACCGTGGATCATCGGCCTTGATGTCGAGCGAACATGTTCGAAACTTAAATATCTTCTGAAGCACTTGCACAGCCCCGCGGAGGCTACCCGCATTAGGAAATGGGCCGTAGAGCTTCGTTCCCCGACGCCGCGGCTCACGCGTGTATTCCACCCGCGGAAAGTCTTCGCGAATGTAAATCTGCAGATAGGGAAACGTTTTGTCATCCCTTAGTTCTCGGTTGAATCGCGGTTGAATATCCTTGATGAGTCTGGCCTCCATGAGGAGAGCGTCGACCTCGCTTTCGGCCTCGATGTAATCAAGGTCATAGATTTCCCTCAGCAGGGGACCAAGACGGGGATCTTCCGTGGCTCCCTTAACAAAATAGCTGCTTACCCGCGCGCGGAGGTCTTTCGCCTTCCCCACATAAATCACCCGGCCTGCAGAATCTTTCATCAAATAAACCCCAGGCCGGTGAGGTAAACTTTTGGCCTTCTGCACACACGCTGCATAGCCGCCCAGTGTCGGATTTTCACCTTCCGGCGAAGTAACTGCTAGGTCCTCTGGCAGTGTCATGATCTTTCGTCCGAAAAACTCTCTCGCAAAAAAGATTCGCACAACAACTGCCGAATCTGCCGCAACAATTTGGCGACAATTCGTTTTACCCCAATATGTTTGTCAACTTTCTCACCAACGGACCCTTCATGATCCCGCGAAAAACTTTCCGACGGCAAGTGAGCTACGCACAAAAGATTTGCGTTCTTAGAACTTTGCCGCCCGTTGAGCCCGGTTCCACCATCGTGAAAAATTTTTGCCTACTAGACAATTTGCCCGTCGCCCAGCTAGCGAGGGGAAAAGCAAAGTTTCCTGTTGGGCCGGCCTTCGCGCGATGGCGGTAATCTCACCTAGTTTCTTGGGGGCCTCCGCGGGCTTCTTCCCGCTGCAGCAAGTGGCGCTGGTCAAGCACCGTTTTCTTACGATCCGCACGGACTCCACTCCCAGGGATCACATCGATCAAAAAACCAACACCTTTTCTGACAGTACGCGCGGACTTCACCCTGCTCAAACTGAGATTAAGTCGCTAGGTAGCACTGCCGTTTGAAGCGTCCAGGAGCCTCAGTCCATTGACGCTTAAAACAATTTTATGACCCTCGTAGCTTTCGGTTGGAAAAGGACGCGGCAGAAACTGGCATGCACGCAAGAGGCCATCCCTTTCGCTAAGCCGTGCCGGTGGCCTCGAAGGCAAGGGGGACGCCATTGCGCTTTCCAGAACCTCTGCCATCCGTGCCGAGCCGGTTCAACGTGCGGCGGAAAGAACGGCTGGAAATATCGGGGGAATCAACTCCCTGGGGCGCGGCGAAGCCTTACTCTGCCCAAATAGAACCCACTCCCCCTGCCCAAATAAAATCCATTTGTGTACACAACCTGAGAGCCAAGCGGTCTGCGCACATGAGACTGACTTCTAAAACCGGAAATCTGATGCAGGACACACCGGCCAGTAATCTGGCCGGTCGAACGACAAGCTCAAGTACCTGACGGGAGAGTTTCGTTTATAAGGAGAATGCCTCTCTCAGCCGGTTTGCAAGGTGGTGATCATTCGGCAACGGGAGGACAACAATCCGGTGCCTATCTGGGGATCCCGTTGGCGACCAAATGCGGACGTAAAGCGCCGCGGAGTCCAACTGCCATCCGGCGATCTGGCGGCGATCGATAAAGCGATATCCCCGCCTGCCGAACCACCAGTGAATACCGGTTTCATCAACTTGAAAGAGCTCTTTGTGAAAGACGCGACGACAACAAAGCAGGCAAAGCCCAGAGGCTAGAACCGCCAGATACAGGCTTCCTGTAGAATACCACGTCAAGACTCCAAACAGAGCCACCACGCCCCATAGCCAGGAATATTTGCCTGGCTCCCCCTTCACTGAGGGTTTCTCCCATCGCACCGCCCCAACAGGTTGCCTGTGCGGACGGAATTTTTGGCTGACGCTGCTTGCGCTTGCAAGCTCTGCGAGTACCTGAGCCATTGGCCCACCGATTTCCCTGAAGTTAAACCTTCACCCGGCAGCCGGCAGGGGATCGGTTTTCTCAAGATCGACCGCCGACCAAACCGCAAATCACGAAAAGACACAGCTAAAAGATAACCAACGTCACCTCCCGCGACTTTAACACGATGGACAAGCTCCCGGAGCAATCGCCTTTGAAATTTTCGCCGTCGCCCAGAGAGTCCAGGACCTCTCCTAAATTCCTGCTAACCATTGGCCGACGGTGCCGATAGCTCCCTAGAAAAGCTTCACACGGCGCGGAGAAAGCACCTTGCTAAGAGTCTACGCACCTAAGATCCCGGGGTAACACGGAACCTCTCGTCCAAACCCTGACGCTGCCATGTGAACCGCTGGCCACCCCGGAACATCGTTCAGGCGGGAGGGTTTCGGCGGAATTGCCCTCCCTAGTATTATTTTACCCGCCGGAGAAGGTCAAGCAACTGGGCAACCTCACGGTGGACTTCGTCTGTCTGCCGAATCACAAGGGCGTGACCCGGGCGCCAATAAAAAATTTGACCCATGCCCCCGTTTACCGCCCAACTTTGCGGTTTTACCACCTGCTCGATAAGCTCAATGAGAGCCGCAGCGTAATCCGGAGGACCAACTGGTCCCCCAAAGGAAGCGGCCATACCCCCGTATCCTTCGCCGTCCACTGGGGACGCACTCAAGCGAGAGTCCTTCAGGCCTTTGTCCTCAGAAGTTTCGACTTGTCCCTCCCAACTGGGGTTGTGATCCGAATCCCGCCCCGAAGATGGTCGCAGCTTCTGGCGCAGTTGATCCTTTAAGCGACCCAGTCGAATCTCAAGCCGGCGTAAAAGGGCCCTCTTTTCCCTGGGCGGCACACTCGCGTCCTGGGCAATTTGGGCATACAATGCGAGAAGATTCTCAGCCGCACGCACCGATTCTTCCGGGGACACTGACACCCATCGACGCAGAGCCTCTTCTACTTGCTTCCTATAAGACGTCGACCCGTAAGAGGCCAATGTCTCTTTGTCCTCGCAAGAGCACCCACTCCCACAAGTTGATTCTTGAACCACCCGGCCGTGGGAAGCTGCCAAAGCCGTTGTTCCCAGACGAAGGTCCACGTTTCCTCGCGAAGCCGGGGCACCAATAGCAGAATGAAGCATTCCCCCGTTTTGGCCCCACTCGTGGGACATCCCCGAACCATTGGTGAGGACTCCGCCCGGGACCCCGGGCAGCCCACTAGGTGGGAGTATCTCTGCCCTCACCGCCATTTGGCTGCTAATCAGCCAGACGCTGACAAGACCCGAGAAAAGTTCCGCAACCATACGAGGGCTCCTTACTGAACTAGCCTCAGGTGCCCCTGCCGCCCCAACCTCCGGCCAAAAAAATCACAAAATAAATAAATAAATCGGTGGGTAAAAATCCGCATACGTAGCTGCTACTGCGCACGCGCTTGTGACAACGTCAGAGCTGCAAATCGCCGCGGGGCAATCCCATTTCACCCTAGCGTAACGGCGACTGATTTCCGGTGATGTTCTCCAAAACTTCCACTATTTCAGGGTTACCATCTTGTCCAAATTCTATTGGGTGAGTTCCGGTTTCGAAAACATTTTCGACGCACCTCCGCGAACGTCAAATGCAGGCTCAACTGCTGCGGGCACAAGGCTTGCAATTTGGCATGATCCTTCTGCTTGCCCTTCACCTCCCTATTCAAAGCTCCCATATTCTCTGATTTCGCCCAATTATCCAGACTCCAAATATTTCTCGTTAAGGTTGCCGAGGGCTGCACTCTGAACCGGATGGCTAACCTTTTGCGCCTGGGCTCAACGATTTCCTCACGCAGGATCCTCGCACCAGTTAAAGAATGGAACCTCCACGCTGTGCAATTTGACCCGTCTTAACAGGCTTGTGCGATGCCCGACCAAAAAGACTTTATTGCTTAAAGACTTTATTGCTTTAAAGGTAAATCCCGAACAGGTTTTTCCATTTTCCCACCGCGGTGGATCCTCCCGCCACCCTTCGACCCAAACACAGGCCAAATCATTCCGCGGTTTTTGTTCCTCTACTTTTTGCGACAAAGCTAACCTTTAAAAAGGAGCCTCGAATTTTGAGTCAACGATGATCACCGCAAACACAAGTTCCGAACGCCGGGCTTGCCCCCCAGCGTTCGTCCCCACTTCGGGGAAACCACGCATGGGCTCAGCATTCCGAAGGCTCAGCGTCGTCCCCTCCATTCCAATCGACTGCCTCACGTTGGTTTTTCCGCGCCAACCGGGAGGAATCCTCGCCGCACCGCCTCGTCGATGAGAGCAGAAGCAAGTTGACCTAAAATTTCTCCACCGAGATGGATATGATCATTGCGGCGCCGGACTTGGGCTGCATAAATTCGATTTTCGCGCCACAAGTGCCCTTCGTTGACGAAATTAAGCAAAATCGGCAAAATTCGGTCAACTGCCGCCGCGAACTTGGCCTCCGGGGTTGCGCGGGCTTCGAACTCTTCCCACAAGCGGTGAAATTCTTCGGCCTGATCTGGAGGTAAACGGCCGAAGAGATTCGCGGCCGCCAATTCCTCGGCTTGTCGTTTCAGTCCGTTTAGCTCTTCGTCGTACACAAAAGTGTCGCCAGCCTCAATTTCCACAAGATCGTGGATAAGTAGCAGACGCAATACTTTCGCAAGGTCCAGTTGCTTACCCACTTGCGCGTACTCAGCCAGTATCATCGCCGCAAGTGCCGCATGCCAGGAGTGTTCTGCAGAGTTTTCGCGGCGATGTCCGCCCACGATCGAGGTTCGTCGCTCGACACGTTTAAGGGTGTCCACCGTAACTAAGAATTCCACCTGCTCCCGAAGCCGGTGCCCCAGTACCTCCAAGAATTCCAGCATCTTCTTTCTCCCGAATTTTAGTTTGAGCGTCCGCCGCGGAATTGGGGAAGAGCGAGGCCTATCACGCTCTTAAGCTCTCATCCAATTATGAAATTTTCTCTCATGCATGCCCTTTCTGATAAAGGCTTTCGCGGAAACCCGGTCGATAGTGGTAAGCGCGAATTCGCGACGAAGATGGGAGAAGGAGAAGCGACAGCGCGTAGGGAATAATTCGGACAGCCCCGAGGCAACCTCGAGCCGACTTTCCGGGGACGACCCCGAGGTAACTGTAAATCGCATTCACCCCTTCGGCTGTCAACAGCGAGACACGTGGTTTACGACACTCGTTGGCTAGCGGCACTGTCCACGAGGGCACTTCTCTAAGCATCGCCCACGTTGCGCTAACGACTATCGACTATGCGAACCGCACCGGCTCACTGGCCAAGCACAAGTGCGATATTCTCCCGAGAAACCGGCCGAATAATACCTTTTTCGCATATGATTGCTGTGATCAGCGACGCTGGGGTCACATCGAAGGCTGGATTCCACACCGGGACGTGCGGTGGAGCCAGATTCACCCCACGGAAAGAGCGAATTTCGTCCGCGCTGCGTTCTTCTATGGGAATTTGATTGCCCGAGGCAAGTGTCAAATCAAAAGAACTCGACGGCGCCGCCACATAGAATGGCACCTGATGGTACCGAGCGAGGACCGCCAAGGCATAGGTGCCGATCTTGTTCGCCGAGTCCCCATTGGCCGCAATTCGATCGGCACCGACGAGAACGGCGTCGATTTTCCCCCGAGCCATCAGGGTCGCCACCATACCGTCGCAAATCAAGGTGCAGGGAATTCCCCAGCGGGTCAGTTCCCAAACGGTAAGGCGAGCACCCTGCAAAAGCGGCCGGGTTTCGTCGACGTACACGTGGACTTTCCTCCCTTGAGCCGCAGCCGTGTAAACCACCCCAAGGGCCGTCCCGATTCCCCCGGTGGCCAGAGCTCCCGTGTTGCAATGGGTAATAATCGTGGCCTCTTCCGGAAGCAGCGAAGCCCCCCATCGGCCAATGGCTTCACACATCGCCCGGTCCTCGCGATGGATCGTCAAGGCCTCCTCCAGCAATCGGACCCGGAATTGCTCCGGGGAAAGCAAGCTGCAACCAGCAGCACAGTGGCGCATCCGATCGAGGGCCCAGAATAGGTTCACCGCAGTAGGTCGAGCTGTTGCCAGATAGGTTGCTGCCTGATGGACTTCCGATACAAGCTTCGCTGTGCTCCCCTCTTTTCCCCGAAGCTGCAGGCACACTCCGTAAGCGGCGGCTATGCCGATGGCCGGGGCCCCCCGGATTCGAAGGCTTCGAATTGCCTCCCAAAGCGTTTCCACAGTGAAGCAGTTAATCCAATCCTCGAGGTCGGGAAGTCGCGTCTGGTCCAAAAGGCGAAGAAAGCCATCAACGCCACCTACCCATGACAGAGCCTCCACCGGTAGAGCTTCAAGTGGGGGGAAAGAGACCGGAGCGTTCGAAATGTTCATTTAACACGCTCTCCCAACCGGGCCTGGAGCGCGGCATCCTTAGATTTGACTTTTTCTACAAGCTCCTCTTTAAACCGTAACAGGCGTGCCTGCAAGTCAGGGTCTTTAAGTGCGAGGATTTGCACAGCTAATAGTCCGGCGTTTCGAGCGCCGCCGGTACCCAACCCAACCGTTGCCACCGGCACATCACCGGGCATCTGCACCATGGACAAAAGCGAGTCCAAACCTCCGATTAACTCGGTGGGTACCGGAATTCCGATGACCGGTACGATCGTGTGCGCGGCAATCACGCCGGCCAAATGGGCGGCTCCCCCGGCAGCCGCCAAAATAACCTGTACGCCCCGCTCTGCTGCTCTGGAAGCAAAGTCTCGTACAAGCTCGGGGCTACGGTGGGCACTCATCACCGACACGCTGTATCGGACCCCAAACTCTTCCAGGGCATAAGCGGCTGGCTCCACTTTGGGCCAGTCACTATCGCTTCCTAAAACGATCGCCACGGGCGGCCATGTCCCTACCAACTTTCCCGCGGGTTCTCCCTTTCCCGCGTGTTCTCCAGCACCTTGCCGCTTCATGCCCGTCTCCTCTGTATTTCCCGCTGTATTTCCCGCAAACCCGTTCTTGCCAAACCTATCACGCCGTGAAATGTGGCTGCAACACAACACTTCAAATCGGAAATCGCGAAGCGAATATCCTAACCGGCTCGCTAAGGCCATGCAGATAACCTAGCTTTAGCAACAGATAACCTCGTTTTTGCAACCACCGGAAACTTTCAGCAGGTAAAGGCATCTCCCTGCAAGTATTCAAAAACGACCTCCCAAACTTTCTTTCGTACAATTGCAGCTTTCAGTAAGTTAACATGACCTTATTTATGTCACCCAGGGTAGGCAGTTCCTCCGCGATCCTCCGAAGATAGGGGGAAGCTTCCTCCCTCGGCACCCGTTGGGGGAGTGCTATGTAGTCCCTCCGAAACATACGGGGAGGCTTTCCTGGGCGGGCTCAATACCCACCTAAATGTCGCTCACGAACTCCGAGCTCCTTTTAACCCGGGAAAATATAACACTTTGGCTTAAAAAGCAAGACGAAGGTTACCCCTCTGTAAGGGGGGATGGCCTTTCGAAGACCTAGCTTCTCTGAAAGCCTCAAAACCCATCCCTGGAGGGTGGTCCCCTACGACCCCGAATAGTTTTTGGGAGTTCCAACTCAGTGGAACAAATCGCGTCAGCCGCAGCACTCCGCGCTGCTGCGCATGCTTGGCTAAGTTCCGTCGATACCGGCTCTGCGGATTATTTCGGCCAGGTTTTTACTCAGGAGCCCTCCTCGCACGTCCTAGGCCAGGGCGAGGCGTTGATCAATGCTCGAAGGTAATTAGCTTTGGAAAGAAGAGGGCGAACATCAACGAAGGCAATCACTTGGAAGAGGGTTTGCTTCAGTGTCGAATGAACATTTCCGCACACGACAATGGAGCAGGCCTCCCAAAGGGAGAAGGCTCTTTCTATTTTTACCGGCCCACTTGGGGGTATTGATACGTAGCTCTCCATATTGGCCGGTCATGTTAACGATCAATAGTTTATGCTCACAAAAAATTTACGGATTTGTGTGCCAGCGACATCATGTGAAGGGGGAGCACCCATGAGAATTAAAATGGCCCTTCGTGCTGTCGTGCTCTTTTCGACAGCGATCACGTGCTACCTTGCAGCGGAAAAGGCACGGGCGAACGTGATTAGCCACCTTCTTAGCCCGCCAAATAATACGAATGACGCGCTTCAGGATCGTAGCTGGCGTTTGGAGCTCGCCAACCAGGGAGAGCCGGGAGTGATTGGCAACGTGATGTACGGAATATCAGCATTTGACACTTTAACAATCAATGGTGAGACCGTTAATGTGGATCGCTCGGCATGGCTTGTGTTTTCTGTCACGCGGGCTAGCGCAGCCACCAGGACTTTTCAGGGACCTTTTGGACCCTTCACACTCTCCGGCTATGACTACGTGTATACGACCCTGACCGGCTATAGCGTAGCAAAGCTTCTTAACACGCATAATGTGCCGGATTCTGCCATGGCTGCCATTGTCGAGCTGCAAATACCCTATAACAGTACCAACTACTTGAAGAGTTTGGCCGACGACACTGCTGCCAATAAAACGTTGCTAGACAATGCGATAAACGAATTGAACAATAATTCTCGGTTCATCGCTGCTTTCGGCATTGTTGATCCGCAAGACTTTTACTTCATGCAAGACCCGAATCCCGGGACCGGACACGCCTACGAATTCTTCGGCCTAAGCCCGCTGGCGACCGGGCCTGGTGTAGATATTAACTGGTTTGAGCCACTTTTTGACGAACCATCCCAACGCGTTTCCCTTTCCCAATTCGAATTTAGTCTGCGGGACTTTATGAACGTGAGCCTCCGACGGGTAAAGCCCGAAGAAGGAGTAGCGGCCTGGTACACCGATCGGGGTACTGTTCTCGTGAACGTCGTGCCGGAACCTTCCTCGTGGATGGCACTTCTGGGCCTTGGTTTGACCGCCTGGGCTTTACGCCGGCGGAAAAGTCCCCGAACTTGCACACCGATCGCAGCCGCCGGTTGAATCTAGAGCACATAAAAGTCCGCCGGGCCTTCAAGCACCTCAGGTCGAGCGACGGCACTCTTGCTGTCACGTGATCACTTCGCCGTTTTATTCAATCTAGTCTGTCTCCCTGAAGTGAGCTGGTAGCCGTGGGGGACTAACCTCCCATCGCGATGGGGACGTTCATAGCAGCTAACTTAATTTGCTTTTGGCGCCGCGGGGGATAAACTAATCCTTAAGATTCGTCCTCCCTTATACCGTGACCGATGTGACTGATACCCCCGTGGCAGTGACATTTGCCACGGCGACATGGTCCTGGTTTTTGTTCACGTTTTGATCCCAAAGCACAAAGATCTTCGGATAATCGCAAGATGAACGCGTCACAAAACACACTCAAAGAATTTCGACGGGATACCGCGAGTCTCCTCCCACCAATGGAGGGACGGAGAGCAGGAAAGTTTCGATACAGGCTGGCTGTCCTTGCTGCCTTCCTGTGCGGGCTTGGAATAAGTTTTTCTGGAGCGGAGCTCCTAGCCCAGAACCAGTGTACTAACGGCTCTTTTGAGATTTTAGGGCCAAATGGGTTTCCCGTTGACTGGGCACCGGTAGGGCAGTCGGTCACTGTTAGTTCGGATGCATTCGACGGGCGAGTGAGCCTCCGGCTGGTCCGAACGCGGGACACTCATACCGCGGAAACTGGTCTCAATCGGGCGCATCGGCCTGGGGATCCTAGGCCGGGGCTCATCGACCGGTTGAAGGGCGGAATACAGTTCGCTTATAAAGCTATTGCTGCGGACGGCGCCGAGCTTCGCATCTTAGTCATTCCCGTCAACGAGCAGCTTGTCGAGAAAACGGGAGCTCCGCGGGCAACCTATGTGGTACCCACAGAACACATTGGTGACGGTAGGTGGCATGTCGCCCGGCTCGCCTACGACTATACAAATTATCCCAATGTGAAATACGTGCACTTCGCTGTCCGAATCGTGGGCGCCGCGGGGGAAATTCTGGTGGACAACTTCTCGTATCTGGAGAGCGTCGGCCCAATAATCACACTCGGAGAAGCCCTATTGGAGGAAGATCCGGACCAGCCGGGCCGGGTCGGTATCCTTCGGGTTGTAGTCAACAATGTTGGGGATCAAACTGCTGATTGGTGCGAAATCACTGCGGAAACATCTCCGTGGCTCCAAGTGGACCCTCCGAGGCATAAACTGACCCACCTGCAAGTTAAGGAGCCTCAGCCGGTCCGATGGAAAATTTTGGGAGCACGTCACAAGCCAGGCCGGGTCCGCATTCGTGCCTCAACGGATGGTTCGGCCATCGAGCGAGTCGCCGAGATTCGGCAGCAACTGAAGATTCGTAGCTTTGGCCCGCGCGAACCTGTGTGTTTCACCGGCGAAAAGATCACTTTGGAATGTGAATTGGAAAATTCCGGTAACGTCATCGTTCACCCCATTATTCTTCGCTTTTCGGCAGGCCAAAGGCAGCAGGTGCTCCACTTAAGTGAGCTTCCTCCCTCGCGAAAGTTGGTCGGCAGCTGCGAGTTCGAGGCGCCAGGTGGGGCAGGTTCCATCCCTGTTTCCGTAGACGTGCAGGCCCCCGGACTTTTGGAACCCGGACGGTTGGAAAGTTCTGTTCGTGTTTTGCCCTCTGTCGGCGTTCCTCCCCCGAGCGACAAGCTTCATACGCTGGTAACGGAGCCTTGTGCGTTACTGGGAAACGCTTATCTCCGTGTTGTGTTTGTTCGTGAACCAAACGGTTTTGGGGCCGGGTATCTTGAGGTGAAGACACACAATGGCCCGTGGCATCGGGCCGCGTGGATTCCATCGTTAGGGCGATTATTGCTTAAGGGTGCCTCTGAGCTAAAAGACCAACCCCTGAAGGAAATCGTCCTAACAGCGAGAGGTGAACCCCGCGCCGAGCTCTTCCCCGGATACGCTTCCCTCGTGTTTGTTGACGAAGTGGAGATCGATCCCGAAAGTCGCGTCAAATTCCTGATTCGTTTTCAGGTGCCCGCAGAAGAGACTCTTATCGGCTGGGCGGTGGAGGCAACATCTACAAAGCCCGTCGATTTGGTCGCATTTGATGCCCCAATGCTTTATGTGGTCGACCGTTGGGAAGCCATTTTCCCAGGGCTGGAGTGGCTTGTTGACGATGAGTTGTCAAGTGATTCCCTGGACATT
This sequence comes from uncultured Thermoguttaceae bacterium, assembly GCA_938084835.1. Taxonomy (GTDB): domain Bacteria; phylum Planctomycetota; class Planctomycetia; order Pirellulales; family Thermoguttaceae; genus DTLM01. Next base: position 141,067 of record CALKER010000010.1, on the reverse strand, counting down.
GCGGAGGATCATCCGGACCGGATCCGCTATGTACCCCATCCTCAGAAAATCACTGTTCCCGCGGTGAGCTTTTGCGGCAGCTACGGCAGCCTAGGCTACCTTTGGGATGTCCACCAAAAATGGGACGGGTACAGAGACCGGCCGGCTTGTGTGTTTGCCTCACCCGATCGCTTTGCCAACCACCGTGCTCATCTTGTGGGTTTGATGGTGCCTTCTGTTCCCGAATTTGTCCCTGAGAATCACCGCGTCGCGGAGAAACCTTACCGATGGCAGGAAGGACAAACGCTGCGACTGAGTGGGTGGATTATTGCCGACGGTTCTCGTAGCGATCCTCTTCTTCCCATCGAAACATACCTGAAGCTTGTGGGTTTACCGCCGATGCGGCCCATTCCACGCGGAAGCTATGAGGCCGAAGTGGCCTTCAGCATGCAGGGCTATTTACACTCCTTATGGGACGAACGCGAACAAAAGTGGTGGACGAGTAAAGGCGGAGGAATTCTGTCCCGGTTGGATCGGCCGCCGGATTTTGCTGCGGACCTACTGCTGCCCGAGTGGATCCTAGACGACCCAACCCTTCAGAACTTGTGCCGGGCGCGTGCCGAACTTGTCGCATCCTATCTGAAGCTCCCTCCTCGGTGGGACTCCTTGCGGTTTCCCGGGCGATTCGACCTCAACTTAGCGGGACCTGTGCAGCCGACCCTGCTACTTGCAACCCGGGACCAAAAAGGGGCCTGGAGCTTCAATGCAGACCAGCGCGGTACAGGTCCTTTCGAGGGATTGGATTACCGGCGCCTAGGACCTCATGGTGCTGTGGAAGTCGGGACTTGTGCCGCTCGCGCTTACCGGGTGCTTCGGTATGGAAGGATTGTGGGAGATTGGGATGTTTATCATGCAATGCTTCCCACGCTTGACCTGATGGAGAAATTCCGTGTGCCGCGCGCTGCCCAAGTGTGGGAGATACCGGTTCACACGCCCGATGTGCTGGCAGCAGCCGACGCCGTGGATGCTTTCCTCGAAGCTTACAAGCTCAGTGGGGAAGAGCGATGGCTTTCAGCAGCGGTCAGCTGGGCCAGACGTGGCTTGCCGTTTATTTACCTTTGGGATGATCCAGAAAAGCCGTTCCTTCAGGGAGCTAGCATCCCGGTGTTCGGAGCTACCTGGTTCCAAGGCGCGTGGTTTGGACGAGCTGTGCAGTGGAACGGCCTGCGATATGCGGACTCGCTTCTGAAACTCGCTGAGTATGACGCATCGCTCCCATGGCGAGATATTGCAGAGCGGATTGTTCGCTCGGCTCTCTACCAGCAAGAGCCAGCTGGCGAGAATGTTGCTTTGTGGCCGGACGCAATCAGCCCCATCACCGGCGAGAAAGTCAGTTGGGTGTTTGCTCCACGGCAAATTCTCGATGTTGTGCTACGGCTCATGGGCCGGGATGTCGATCCGCGGACCGTGGCCGTTGGCCGCCCCCCCGAAGAACTCCGCATCACAAGCCTTGCCACTATCTCCGAGCTAGACTGGCGTGGGGACCGGCTGTCATTCCGGGCGAGTTTTCGCCCGCGGGAACAAGGCTGCATCCTCATCACCAACCTCGACCGCCCTACGGACGTGCTCATTGATGGGCAGCCCGCACCTGAAGATCCCCTTGCCGAGTACGGAGATACTTTTGCCTGGCGGTATGAACCGGCTTACGCCTACTTAGTAATACGAATCCCCACAGATCGTCCTGTGGTGCTGGAGGTGTTACCAGCTGTTTATACACGGCGCCAAAGGGTTCCCAAACTATCTGAGGAGATCGCTTTCGAGTTTAAAGACTCGTTGGAGGGCTGGGTTCCTGCCCACCACGTTGGTGAAATCACAGTCGTGGACGGACTGCTCAGGGGAAAGGTCAGCGGTGTTGACCCATATATCGTCCGCCTAATGCTGCGAATCCCTCCGGACCGCTACCGGACTCTCCGGTTAAGAATGCAGACCACTGCGGGACCAGTGGCCCAGGTTTTTTGGACCTCTGTCGACTCACCAGATTTCGACGAAGCCAAGTCGATCCGCTTTGCTGTGGCACCCGGAGGGGATTTTGCGGAGTATGCTCTTGACGTGGGCAATCACCCACTATGGCGCGGAAAAACGATCACCGCCTTACGTTTAGATCCCGGCGGCGGAGTTGTGCCTGCCGAATTCGCCGTGGATTGGATTCGTGGGGAATGAATTCCTCGTCCTGCGGCAGCTGGCTTTCGCCTCTCCCCGGTGCCGCAAGTCTGACCTCGTAGGAGGTTGTCACTTGCGTAGCCGGCACGAGTACGCCCCCAGGTGCTCTTGGACATTAACGTTCAGCTATTTAAACCTTTAGCGGTATGGCGCCCCGTCTACCTGGTAGCCATCTTGTCCATGGTAAGTGGGTTTAATCTTTCCGCGTACCCAAAGGACACCGCAAACGGCCATTTTCTAGATCGGGGCGCCTCATCGGGAGACTAAGCGGCCAATCGGACGGACGCCGAACGTCTTTTGACCCCCTCAACAAATTCCTCGAAAATTCGGAAATCTAAGGCCGAGGCACTATCCGATTCGGGATGGAACTGGGTACCGATGGCAAACCAGTCTTCGCGAGTACTTTCAATCGCCTCAACCAGGCCGTCAGGAGAGTAGGCTGTGGCGCGGAAGCCAGGCGCGATCTCATCGACCGCCATGTGATGCATTGAGTTGACCCGAATTTCACTTTCCCCGTAAACCCGGCCTAAAAGGGAATCGGGCACCACCCGCAGACCATGGCGATGATAGGCATCGGAAGGATCCCAATGTGGGAGGGCATCGGGATGTTCCTCCGGGATATGATAAATGAGGTTGCCCCCCTGGGAAACGTTCAACAGCTGCATGCCCGCACCGATTCCGAAGACGGGAATGCGGCGGGAGGCAATCGCCTGGGCAAGCATTCGGTCGAAGTCTTCCCGCCGTGGATGGAGGAGACGCATCGACGGATGCCGATGGTAACCATCACGTACCGGGTCAAGATCACCTCCGCCAACAAGTACTACGGCATCCACGCGGTCGAGCATTTGATGAACGGCGCCAAGCTCCGGAATTGGCGGGAAGATTACGGGAATTCCTCCTGCCTGGAACACACAGTCGAAGTACCCCGCCCACACGGCACAATAGCTTGATCTTTCGCGGGGACCTGCGACAAACTCCGCATTCATACCAACAACCGGCTTGTACCGCATGTCCGACCTCCTGGGACCGTAAAACAGTTACCCTGAACTTACCCGGCAAGGCCACGGAAATCTTCCGAATTCGGAGAGAGGGCAGTTCCCGTTAAGCTGTGTAGTGTACATAAGTACACACAACGGTCCAAAGGCTAATCGCAGGTTTCACTACACAGAAGGAACTTGGAAATGCTCAACCGCGCATCCCAAGAAGAGGTGCCCAGTGAGCTTGGTGCGATGATCCGGCTAAGTTGAGTGACTTAGCCTTATGGGATACGTGGGTTTGGCCCTCCCTCCTCCATTAAGTCGTCTCTGCTGATTCCATTGCCTTCCGGGCTTTTTTCCCACCGGTCGGAAGCAAGATGCGGGAAAGTGTACCACTGCCGGAAACTTTCGCAAGAGAAAGGCATATTTTGCCAACAACGCTTAAGCTTGCACAACATGTTGTGCTTGCGCGCCGCTGAGCCCTTTCTTTCCCTGGGGCATTTCGGCGTGGATCGTCGGTCCTTCCGTGAAGGTGCAGAGACCTACCTGCATGGGCTGGCTCCCCGGATTGCAGGCCCTTGGCCTACGCGGCACTCCGAATGAGGTGATGCGTGAAAGCTCATATTCCTGTGACTCCCGGGAACGCACCGCCGGAGGACGCGCCCGAATCGCCCCTTGGTGCTTTTCTCAAAAAGACCAAAAGAGTTCTCCGGAGATTTGCTACGAATCAGTCACCCCGTAAGGCGTAGGCTCCCGCCCAAACGGTCCTTAAGATCAAAAGACGCCCCATGTGAGTGATTCCTCCACCGAGCTCTGTAAAACGACCTAGGCCAATCGGAGAATTCTGCTCCTAACAGCAAGAGCTTAAATTTGTGAGGGACACTTTCTTGGTTTAAGCCAAGGGAACTCGGAACAAAGCTCAGGTGGGACAAACCACCAGCTCCTGGCATCTGGAGAGGGTTCTTGTTTCTCAGACGAGCTCCCCTGATCATCACACTCCAGGAGGGCTATGGGCTCACGGCCCACTCTTTTCTCGGTCAACCTCCCCCTCACATTAAAGAGAGAACAAGCAGCAGAAAGCTAGCCAGATTGTGCAACATATGAAGGATTAAGCATGAGGTAATCCGACCCGTGGAAGCAAAGAGTACTCCCAGCGCCACGCTTAAAGCAAAGATTGGGATCGGATCGGGAACCACTCCCCACTTGGCAAAGACCGGCATAAGTCCGGCCTGGAGGAGTGACAACGGTGGTGTGAGGGCTAGGAACCCAATAGCACCCAATCGGACATCAGTGAGAAATCTGGAACGGGAGAACCCCAAGTTGGCGAAAAATGGCCCGCTCTTTGCGCCCGCAAGCTTTATCACCGTTGCCACCGCGAGAAGCCCGATAAAACTAGTGAACAAAAGTCCAGACCAAATAGCCTCGGGATTGGGGAGCTGCTCTGTTCGTCGAGCATGCAAACCTGCAAACCACGCCGAAATCAGGGCCACGGGAAAACCCGCGCGGGGAAAACTCCGCACGGCAGGCCAACGCAGTCGCCACCGTTTTTCCTGTTGTAAAAAATAGCCCAACAGGACCAACCGAAAGACAAACTCTTCCGCCAAAGGGGCAACAACGGCGACCATCAGAAGACACGCCACAAATGTGGAGGGCCTGGGGTCAGATTGGATCAACACAAGGACAGGATGGAGTCCCAACTCTTCCCCATTTGGGGCATCGCTGCCGACGGCATCCTCAGACCAGTGCCCATCATTGGGCACCACCGTTTGAGAAACTCCCCATCCTTCTCTCAGCTCCAAAGCGACCCCCATCAGGAAAGGCCAGTGGAAAACCAAAAACACCAAAAGTGCTTCACTCAACTTCCACCGTGGACGAAGTCGCGGTTCAAACTTTAGAAGCCGGCCGGAGGACGCCCAAACGAACAGGAGGATTATCCACGTTCCCGCGCTGGCTGCCACAAGCAGGATCGTCACTGCGTTGGCAAGTTGCTCACCCATGAGTGTTTTGATGCCCAGGGAAGAATCTCAATTCCTTCGTTCGCTACGCCTATTACAGGGAATTAGGGGAAGATGCGTTTTCTCGCACCGAGGGCCATATTTTTTTTCGGCCGTGGTGACATTGTCATGCGACCCCGACACCCCACATGAAATTCTGATCGGCGGAATTAAACTTCTGCTTCCCCCCCTAAATTTCGCCACAGCCGGGCTATTTTAATGACATATCCCACCCCTGAATAAATCGTGATAAACAACATGAGCCACACAGACGCAATCAGCAGGAACTCAAGCCATGGCGAGGCGGCTTTTCCATTCGGCGAAGCCAAAGACATCGGCCATGCCAAATAAAACAGTGCAGCCCCGCAGGCTACACTTTGGACGACCATTTTTAGCTTGCCGGCCGGCTGAGCGGAAAAATCGTAACCCCGTTCCTCCGCCAATCCCCGAAGGGCTGTTACCAGTAGTTCCCGAGACAAAACGACGACCACCATCCAGGGCTGAAATAGCTCCGGCCGATGCCGAAATACCGGTTCAGCCGACAGAAAGATCAGGGTACCGCAAATCAGAACTTTGTCTACAAAAGGATCGAGCACCCGTCCTAGCACCGATGTCTGTCCGAACTGTCGCGCAAGGAACCCGTCAACCCAATCACTTCCGCTTGCTAAGACAAACACTACAAATCCCGCTAAATACCGGAGCTCCAAAGGCAATGAAAGCAAGACGAAGAGGACCGCAGCGAGAACCAGCCGCCCGACCGTAACCAGATTGGCAATTCCTACTCGGGCCCATGAGGGATCGCCCGTCCGACTAAACATAAATTTTTCTCCCCGGGCACATCCAAAATCGCGAAAGAGCGAAACGCTATCAATCGCCTGGTTGGAGGACTAGCTTAGGCAAAACATTGTCGGTTACCGATTTACCGCTGTCAGCCTTTGCCCGCGCTAAGTCGCCCCGCAAAATGGAAGCAGCGCTTAGCGGGCTTTGCCCACAGCCACGCCCACAAGGTCGTAACCGTGTCGCGCTACTATTTCGCAAGGGACAATCCGTCCCGGACGAAGAGATCGACCCGTGACGTACACCACCCCGTCTACATCGGGAGCCTGAGCGTAAGTCCGACCCACAAATGCCGATTTTTCCCCGGGTATGGGAAGATCGACCAGCACCTCGACCCTCGAGCCGAGCTGTTCCTCCAGCCGCGAAAAAGCAATTTCCTGTTGAAGGGCAAGGAGCCTCTCCGCCCGACGCTTTGCTTCCTCTTCCGGGACTTGGCCATCAAGCTTTCCCGAGGGTGCCGCCGGTTCCGGAGAATAAGCGAAAACCCCCAAGTGTTCGAACCGTTGGACGCGGACAAATTCGCAAAGTTCTTCAAAATCTTCCTCGGTTTCGCCGGGAAAGCCCGTGATCATCGTGGTGCGAAGAACCAGTCCCGGTATCCCCTGACGCACTCGCTGAATAATTGACTCAATTTCCTGCCGCGTGACCTGGCGATTCATCCGCCGAAGGATTCGATCGTCGATGTGTTGAAGCGGAATATCCAAGTACGGCAAGATTCGCTTTCCAGAAGCTATAACCTCAATCAGTTCGTCGGTAACATGGGTAGGGTAAAGGTAGAGGACGCGGATCCACTCTAGTTCTTCGATCGCGTCCAGCTCGTGAAGCAGCCGTGCCAACAGCGGCCGACCTTCTAAATCGGTCCCGTAATAACTCGTGTCCTGGGCCACCAGGATCAGTTCTCGAACTCCTGCGGACGCCAACGCCCTTGCTTCAGCCAATAGAGAAGACATCGGACGACTGCGGTAACGTCCCCGAATCTTTGGAATCACACAGAAGGTGCAAAACCGATCGCACCCCTCCGCGATTTTCAAAAATGCTACGTGTGAGGCAGTCAACCGAAGCCGTGGCGGAAAGGGCTCGTCCGAACCCCAGCAGCTTACGTCGCCCGTTGGTTCCTGGGGGACAAACGCCCGTTCCCGAACGCCACAGCCACCGGTCAGCAACTTCACTGCCCATTCACCGATAGACGCCTCGCCCCATAACCCGATCACCTGGTCCACACCGGGACAAAGCTCTAATAGTCTTTCACCCTCATACTGAGTAAGACATCCGGTGACTATGACGGCCCTTACACAACCCTGTCGCTTTAGCTCAACAACCTCCTGAATGGTTTGCAGCGACTCCTTCCGAGATGCCTCGAGGAACCCACACGTGTTAATGACGACAAGGTCTGCACCCTCCGGTTTTGGCGTAAATCGCAAGCCTACAGCCGTAAGCCGCGCGCCGATTTGCTCAGAATCAACTAAATTCTTTGGACAGCCCAGCGATATCAAGCTGAAGCTCGCACGGGTCAAGCCCCTAGCAGGTTTTCCGAAAGTCTCCGCCATTCCCGACATCGACACTTTCCCCGAAGAACACTGCTAACAGTCTTTGTCTTTATTCGCGTCTTTACTTGCAATCCGCTTTATTATGACCACCAGCCGCACGGCTAATTGAGAGAAGCCGCACTATAAGCTCGTCTTATTTTTTGGAACGATAACACCATGAAAATATACAAGATGGTCACTCTGCTTAGGCTTTACGGTTTCAACCGCGCTAATATCATTAGCATGCTTAATACTCAGGATGACATGTTTGCAAATTAAATCAAGTGGAAGTTTTGTCGTCTGAAGTTCGAGAAGGCCCCCAAAAGTTTCAGATTATCGGTCTTCCCCCTACTGGTTCTCCCTAGGGAATGGTTTTGGTCTAAAAGGCTGGCTTTAAGTCCAGAGGGTGTTACACAAATCACGCACCCCTGGCCGGTGCCAGCTCCAAGGCGCGGCGGTGCAGGCGGTGCAGTCGCTCGCCGTAAGTTCCGGCTTCGTCTGTAAAAAAGCCTGTTCCAATGACGAGAAGATCTGCTCCCGCTGCGGTACAGAGGCTTACGTTGGCTGCCTTGATCCCCCCGTCGATTGACAAAACTACCCCCGGGGGGCGATTCTCGCGGAGTAAGCGCAGCTTTTCGAGGGCCGATGGTTGAAAAGCCTGGCCGCCGAAACCTGGCATGACGCTCATAACGAGGATTAAGTCACAAAAGGAAAGAAAGGGTAAAACCGACTCAATCGGCGTGGGAGGGTTGAGGCTCAATCCTGCGGCAGCTCCCAGACGCCGGATGCTCTCCAGCAACGGGCGAGGATCAGGCGCCACTTCTATGTGCACGGTTAGGGCATCGGCCCCAGCCTTCCGGAAAGGCTCTAAAAATAACTCCGGATTGTCCACCATTAAGTGCACATCCAAAATCAAATTTGTCAGCCGGCGAATTGCCTCTACGATTGGCACTCCCATACTCAAGTTGGGCACGAAATGCCCGTCCATGACGTCGATGTGAAGGACCCGCGCTCCCGCTTCCTCAAGCGCGCGAATTTCCTCGCCTAACCGCGTGAAGTCGCACGCCAAAAGAGAGGGTGAAATTACCGGGCGACGCCGAAGAATTTCCTCAAGCCATTCGGGCCTCGCGTCGATCTGCTCGCTTCTCATGATGAAACGATTACTCAATTCGTTAAAAGGTCGTTTGTTGTTTGATACCCAAAAACTCGCTCCTGGTCCGACAACCGGCAAACAGTTACAAAATCGCTCATTTTTGAGATTCTAGCGCATTATCAGGCCTCTGGAATAGCCCGAGGTAACACCTTGCGTCCTCTTGCGAGCCATTTGGCATTAAGACACAAGCCAACTCCCGCGTATCTGCGACTTCGCATTGCATCTACACACCCCAAAATGGGGGATTCATCTCAAGAAGAGACTTAACGGTCCAACTTAAACGTCCGCGTAGGATTTCTGCCTCTGAAGAGTTGCAAGCTTAGGGAAATGCCCCGATGTTCGGACCGAATTCAGATCCTTCCACACCCTTAGGGCGCTTTCTTGCGATTGGCCGAGGCCGCACACTGCCAAAGTGGCAGTCGGACCAAATTTCCTCCGTCACTGTAAGGTGCCGACTCAACGATATGCGTCTCAAGTCTCGATTTTAAATAGACTTACTGCATAAGCCAGAACATTAGGCATACTCCTTGCAGTTTAGATTGCTCTCAAAAAAACCTGCCAATTTTGGTTGGCCGCAAGGCTCCATCCAGCGTTTATTTGGGAACAACCTTCCGGGTGCCACGTATGAGGTATCACCAGCTGCAAGAAAAAGATGAGCTACCCGGTATAGCCGTCCGGACGTTTTTGTTTCTTTGAATGTAAGCGGTCAGACGCCCGTTCGCACATGTGTCGCATGCGTTCCTCCCGAGCATGCTGAAAGCAATGAACTGTTCGGCCCTATCTCGCTAACCGGATTGACAAGTAGAGGAGGACTAGGAAAGTGGCAAAGCAGATGCTTTACGAAGAGGCTGCCCGTCTAGCCCTGTTGGAGGGCGTTGGAAAGTTGGCTCGGGCAGTACGGACTACGCTAGGTCCCCGTGGGCGTAATGCGGTTTTGGACAAAGGGTGGGGTTCGCCAAAAATTACAAAAGATGGTGTGACGGTGGCGGAAGATATTAGCCTCCAAGACCCATATGAGGACCTTGGGGCAAAATTGGTAAAGGAAGCTGCCTCGAAGACCAACGATGTAGCTGGCGATGGGACCACGACGGCTACCGTCTTAGCCGAGGCTATGTTCCGGGAAGGCCTTCGAATGATTGCCGCCGGCGCCGATCCAATGGCATTGGCGCGGGGCATGCATAAGGCGACGGCAGCTGTCGTCGAGGAAATCCGTCGCATGGCGAAAAAGATCGATGAGAAAAACAAAAAGGAAATCATGCAGGTTGCCACCATCGCCGGCAACAACGATCCGGAAATTGGCTCCGTCTTAGCAGATGCCTTCATGAAAGTCGGTAAAGACGGGGTGATCACTGTCGAAGAAGGGCGTCAAGCCGAGACGTACGTCGAATTCGTCGAGGGAATGCAGTTTGATCGGGGATACTTGTCGCCCCATTTCGTGACCAATCAAGAGGAGCAGAGCTGCGAGCTGGAGAATTGCTATATTCTCGTCCACGAAGAAAAACTCTCAAGTGCCAAACCTCTAATTCCCCTCCTAGAAGCCGTTAGCAGATCCGGTAAACCGCTTTTGGTCATAGCCGAGGACGTAGAAGGCGAAGCGCTTGCCACTTTAGTGGTGAATAAACTCCGTGGGATTCTCAGCTGCTGTGCTGTGAAAGCTCCAGGATACGGCGAGCGCCGCAAGGCAATGCTCGGGGACATTGCGATCCTCACTGGGGGTCAACCTATTTTCAAAGACCTGGGCATCTCGCTGGAATCGGTGAAGCTTTCCGATCTGGGCACCGCCAAGAAAGTCATCGTCACCGCCGATGACACGACGATCATCGGTGGGGGCGGTAAGAAGGAGGCCATTGAAGGGCGAGCCGAACAGATTCGTCAGGAAATCGAAAAAACAACAAGTGATTATGATCGCGAGAAGTTGCAGGAACGGCTGGCGAAGCTGGCCGGCGGCGTCGCCCAAATTATGGTAGGCGCCGCAACTGAAACCGAAATGAAAGAGCGAAAGACGCTCATGGAAGACGCTAAGGCCGCCACGCAGGCTGCGTTGGCCGAGGGAATTGTGCCGGGCGGAGGTGTTGCGTTGATTCGGGCGGCTAAGGCTTTGGAAAAGCTCGAACTTGATGGCGACGAAAAGCTTGGGGTCAAGGTCGTTCAAAAAGCCTTAGAAATGCCACTTTATTGGATCGTGGAAAATGCCGGATACGATGGGGGTGTGGCTGTTAACAAAATTAAGCAGTCAAAGAACAAAAACGAGGGCTTCGATGCCGAAAAAGGCGTCTACTGCGACATGTTAGAGGCTGGTATCATTGACCCGGCCAAGGTGGTTCGTGTGGCCCTCGAGAATGCTACAAGTGCCGCCTCCCTCTTGCTGACCACCTCTTGCTTAGTGACTGAAATTCCTAAGAAAAAGAAAGAAAAACCAAAGCGCGGGCCCGAGGACTTTGAGGACTTTGAAGAGTAAACCTCGGCGACTTCGCCGCAACCGGCATCTGGGAAGCGAATCTTAAAAACTGAATCAGAGGCGCCGGCGTAGGGGGCGCGGAGCTGGAAGCAAACTTCAAATTTCAAAACAGGGTCGACACCCGGGGCCGCCAATTTTGAAAGACACCCGAGATTGGCGCTTGTGCAGAAGACCTGTGCAAACACAAGAAAAGTTTGTACGCGAAAAAAGCGGGATGCACAGGAAGCCGGTGGTCGATCCTTTCGGGCCAAGCGGGCCCTTACAAAATCCATCGGAACTCCCAAAGTATCCGGACAACTAAATGTCGTAACGGAGAGGCAAACAAAAAAGGGTGAGGACCATGGCCAAGACGATTAATCTCAAGCCGTTGGATGACCGAGTTGTTGTGGAACCGATGGAAGCCGAAGAACGGACTCCTGGCGGGATCGTCCTTCCAGACACCGCCAAAGAAAAACCGCAGCGCGGGACAGTGCTGGCCGTTGGACCGGGCAAGCTTTTAGAAAATGGCCAGCGGAGCAGCTTGTCCGTAGCTGTCGGCGACGAGGTAATCTTCGGCAAATACGCTGGCACTGACATCGAAATAGACGGGCGAGAAATTAAGATTCTTCGCGAAAGTGATATCCTTGCGAAAGTGGTCAAGGAGTGAGCCTCACAGAACCTGGGGGCTGATTGTCCCCGGAAACTGTCCCTGGTGTTGCGGACCCGGAGCTAACAAAAGTGTACCGAGTGGGCGTCCAGTCGCCGCTTGCCTTCGAGTCTAAGGGACTTAAGGCTGGAGCGGCACCTGCTGTAGTAAAGAGTTTTGCGTGAGAAAGCATTTGTGAAAGTCTCAGCGGCCTTAAAGACCTCCCAAAGATCTTACAGGCCGCTTCAACAGGAAACTGAAGGATTCATTTTGAAGAGGGACCGAAGCCGTGGCTAAGCAACTACTCTTTGAGGACCAAGCACGTAAAAAGCTCTATGACGGCGTAGATAAGTTGGCTCGAGCCGTCGCCGTGACTTTGGGTCCTACCGGTCGGAATGTCATTCTGGATAAAAGCTACGGTGGTCCGACGATTACCAAAGACGGCGTCACCGTGGCTAAAGAGATTGAACTTGAGGATCGCTTCGAAAATATGGGCGCCAAACTTGTAAACGAAGTGGCGTCCAAGACGTCCGACGTGGCCGGCGACGGCACGACAACGGCTACCATTCTTGCTCGAGCTATTTATCGCGAAGGTTTACGTCATCTGACGGCCGGCGCTAACCCTACCGCTTTGCGCCGCGGTATCGACCGTGGCGTCCGCGCCGCCGTGGACCATTTATACACCATCGCGAAAAAGGTCACGAGTAAGGAGGAAATTGCAAACGTTGGCGCAATTAGTGCCAACAACGACCGCAAAATCGGCGAACTCCTCGCGGAGGCGATGGAGAAGGTTGGCAGCGATGGGGTCATCACGGTCGAGGAAGGAAAGACCGCTGAGACAACCTACGAGATCGTCGAGGGCATGCAGTTCGACAAGGGGTACTTATCCCCCTACTTCATTAACCGTATCGAGCATATGGACTGCGTGCTCGAGGATTGTTACATCCTGATTCACGAAAAGAAAATTAGCAACATCCGCGATCTAATTCCGATCTTGGAACGGGTGGCTCAGTCGGGAAAACCGTTGCTCATAATTGCCGAGGATGTGGAAGGCGAAGCCCTTACTATGCTTGTTGTCAACAAGCTCCGGGGGGTGCTGAATTGTTGTGCGGTTAAGGCCCCGGGCTTTGGTGATCGCCGCAAGGCCATGCTCACTGACATCGCGATTCTCACCGGCGGCACAATGATCAGCGAAGATCTGGGTATTAAATTGGAAAACGTGACGCTGGAACACCTCGGCCGGGCGAAAAAAGTAATCGTCGATAAAGACTCCACCACCATCGTGGAAGGGTTGGGTAAACCGTCGGAAATTAAAGCCCGAATCGAGCAGCTGCGGCGGCAGATCGAAGAAACGGACAGCGACTACGATCGCGAAAAATTTCAGGAGCGTTTGGCCAAGTTGGCCGGTGGCGTGGCCGTTGTTCACGTCGGTGGAGCTACTGAGGCCGAAATGAAACAAACCAAGGCTCGCGTGGAGGATGCCTTACACGCGACGCGGGCGGCCGCCGAAGAGGGAATTGTCCCCGGTGGTGGAGTGGCCCTCCTGCGGTGTCGCGAAGCCGTGGAAAAAGCACGTCAAAACGCTCGCGGGGATGAAAAACTCGGTGTGGACATCATCTACAAAGTGCTGTCTTATCCCCTCGAGCAAATTGCGGAAAATAGCGGTTTCGACGGTGCCGTGATTGCCGAGGAAGTTGCTCAGAAACCCACCAATTATGGGTTCGATGCCAACACCGGTAAAATTGTGGACATGTTTAAAGCCGGGATCATCGATCCCCTCAAGGTCGTGCGAATCGCCCTTGAAAATGCTGCAAGTATTGCCGGCTTAATGTTGACGACCGAAACTCTTGTCACCGATCTTAAGGACGAGGACAAGAAGCGGCTGGCAGAGGGTGCAGTGGTTTAGTCAAGGTGGGACGGCAACCTATCGGCAATCACAAAGAAACTTGGAGTGCGGTTTACGCCCGTCGCTGACTCCGACGGCCAGAAAGAGGCCACTTGTTCTTAACAGGTGGCCTCTTTTACGTAAGACATTGCGGGTGGAAGCAATTTTTGGGTGGTTTCGTATTTTGACCCGGTAGAGGGAAGTTTGGGTGTTTGGCCGGCTTAGGCCCTCGACGGAGAAGGCTGGCTGTAGCGGGACATCTAACCCGCAAACACCGTATTTATGTGCCGACGAAATTGCCCGGGACGGTACCCGAAGCCTCGGGCCTGCGGAAAGCTCGGCCAAAAAAACCGCCACTTGCTGGAAGGGCCACTCCGCGGGAAATGCCCGCCGGTAAAAAGCATTCGACACAGCTCGATAAGCCCGCACTATAATCCCTAAAAAGGTGCCATCTTACCGCAGTTGGGGAAGGCAATGGCAACGATGGCTGACAAAAAGAGGGATTATTATGAAATCCTCGGCGTGGACCGTTCCGCCACCAAAGAGGAGATTGCGCGGGCTTATCGTCAGCTTGCGATGAAGTACCATCCGGATCGTAATCCTGGCGATCAGGAGGCTGTTGCGAAATTCAAAGAGGCCGCTGAGGCCTTTGAGGTACTCAGCGATCCGGAAAAACGAGCGATCTACGACCGTTACGGTCATGCCGGACTGGAAGGAACGCCCGGCGGAGTGCGGGAATTTCACGACGTAAGCGAAATCTTCGATGCGTTTGCGGAGATTTTCGGGGACAGTTTTTTTGCGGACTTTTTCGGCTTTCCGTCATCCCGCACCCGCCGTGCCCGCCGTGGACAGGACATAGTCTGTGAGGTGGAAATCGATCTCACAGAGGCAGTGCAAGGAGCCACAAAACCGGTACGGTTCCGCCGACATGAGCGGTGCAATTCGTGCGGCGGAAGTGGTGTGGCCGGGGGGGCCCGGCCGGATACTTGCCCTTACTGCGGTGGCCGCGGCCGAGTGGTCCAGATCGGTGGTTTTGTGCGGATTGAGACCACCTGCCCCACTTGCCGAGGTAACGGCTGGATCGTGCGCAACCCCTGTAACCGATGCCGGGGAAGTGGCTTTGAGCTTAAAGATGTGGTCCGGGAGGTGAGGATTCCCCCCGGAGCCACTGACGGGACTCGCCTGCGGCTTCGCGGCGAAGGGGAACCCAGCCCGGATGGCGGGCCATCCGGTGATTGTTTCTGTGTTGTGCGGGTCAAAGAGCATCCTCTGTTTCGCCAGGAAGGCCTAAACCTTGTGTGCGAAGTGCCTATTTCGTACTCCCAAGCCGTCCTCGGAGCCACAATCGAAGTCCCCACTTTAGAGGGCAAGGAGTCCATCACAATCCCCCCCGGCACTCAGTATGGTCAGGAGTTTATCCTCCGGGGCCGGGGATTACCCAGTCTGGGAGGAAAGAATCGGGGCGATATTGTAGTCCGGGTTTATATCGACGTGCCACGAAATATCTCACCCGAACATGAACGGCTACTTCGGCAATTGGCGGAGTTGGAGAATGCCCAAGTATCGCCACAACGAAAGAGTTTTTTCCAGAAACTGCGCGACTACCTTGGTGGGTGAGCTTGGCTAGGGTTCGTGATCGAGATCGGGGCCCGTGGCGCCACTTGCCGAGCGACCTGGCGCCTCGTTAGCCCTCACCATTGGTTCCGGTTGCTGGGTTCGGCATGGTAGGACGGTTCCCAGAGTTTATCCTGGAATAACACTTGAGCTTGTGCGTTCGACCTAACGCGCTCCTTGGAGTGAGCTGCAGCATCTTGCCCCGTGCGGGCGCTTTTTAGTATCCAGGCGTTGCTTGCGAGTTGGCTGGGAGAGGTACACCCAAGTCACGAATAGATCGGCAAAATTCCGGGGTAATATGATGACCGATAATCGCTATCACAAAGCAGCTGCATCGTGGGAGTCGCGGTCGGAAGCGGCTTTGCCTCCCGGAAACTCACCCTCACGTCCGGAGGAAGAGGGGCTGGTGTTTCAACAGGGAGGCCACGGGTCAAATTTTGACCAAAGTAAGCAAGGTGAGACATACCGGCCGAATGCCGGCTCATACGAAGGCACAAATCAGCAGGATGCGATGGTAACCCCAGAGGGTGAGTCGGCCGGTTCACCCGGGCCAACGGAGATGAATCTCGAGGAGCTCACGCAGGAGCTTGAACTCATGCGGGCGGAACTTGCGGACACAAGGGATCGGCTTTTGCGGGCTTACGCTGAGCTCGATAATTTGCGAAAGCGGGTCGCCCGTCAATTAGAAGAAGAACGGCGTTACGCCGAATTGGACCTGCTGCGCGACCTGTTGCCCGTGCTCGACGATATTTACCGAGCCATTGAGGCAGCCACAGGCGAAGCCGGTTCGACGTCCTTGAAAGAAGGGTTCCGGATGGTGGCCGAACACCTAGAACAGGTGTTGGCACGCCACCACTGCTACCGCATAGACGCCGAAGGGAAAGTTTTCGATCCGAATGTGCACGAGGCCGTCGGCCAAGAGCCCAGTGACAGTTGTCCTCCGAATACTGTGATCCGGGTTTTGCGAGCCGGTTATCGCCTCCACGACCGAGTGGTGCGTCCGGCCCAAGTAATCGTCTCCCGGGGAAGTGCGCCGGCGCCTACCAATAATTGAGGCCCGTAGGCCCTGGGTCGGAAACTCAGGCCGTGTCCGTCAGGTCACTCCGCCGGACTCGCGTGGGTCCCAGGGGGTTTATTGACATCGGAAAAAGCGTGTTAACATCTTCCAGATGGAAGTCAACGTGACGAAACTTAAGCAGGCTTTGAACTGGTACTTTCGGGAGAGCTAACCATGCCGACGTACGAATATCTCTGCGACGCTTGCGAGCATCAGTTCGAGGCCTTTCAATCTATAACAGCCGAGCCCATTAGGATTTGTCCCCAGTGCGGGCGGCGCAAGGTCCGCCGCCTCATCGGTCCGGGGGCAGCCATTCTGTTTAAAGGATCTGGCTTTTACCAAACGGATTATCGAAGCGAGTCGTATAAGAGGGCGGCAGCCGCCGAAAAATCGGGAACGACAGCTGGGGGGAATGGCGATACTGCCTCAACTGGCAAGAAAGAGCGCAAGTCGAAGGCAAAAGCCGAGGCATAGTCGGACCTTGCCTGGGTATCCCGGCTGACCCGGGTTGCTCACTAGGCTCCTCATTCGGTCGGGGGCTTGCCTTCGTACCAATTCCCGGAGCCCGCTAAGACACAAGCGAAATCCAGCACACATTGGTGACATCGCATGAACCGGCCGGGTACACACATGGCGCGGTAGTTCCATGGGGACGGAGCGGCAGTGTCCAATTTGCCGAAGATATTTCGATCCCGAGCAGAGTTCCGCGCTACCCTTCTGCAGTGATCGATGTCGCCAAATCGATCTTGGTAGATGGCTGGGAGAAAAGTATCGGATTGCTGGCGAACAAGTCTCTCCCGATTGGACCGGGGAGGAGGGTGATTTACCGGAAAAGGGACCTAATGAAACAACATAGCTTGTTTAGGTCTGCATCAGATTCGGATCTCATTTAGGGCGCCATCCAGCGAAGAGGGCCATTCAACTCGTTTTTCTGTGGGTCACCAGCTTCCCACTTGAGGAAGTTTCTTTGCGAACCTCACCGGGGGCGAGGTGCGGGACATCCTTCACACCGAGCTTCTCGGTCAGTTTTGGCAAGTGTAATCCTCGGTAATATCGCCGACGTTTCTGGTCTCAATCTTCGAAAATTCCGAGGCATCAGGTGAGAGAATAGCACGGGCGAACACATCCATGGGCTTCCAAACGGATTAAAAAGCTCGTATAATGCGAACCTGCGATTTTCTAATACCCCCTTCTAATGGCACATCAAATAGACCACTGTAGGGGTATCCGGTACTGGAATTTCTGTCCAAAATCCGCGAAAATCTTTGGATTCTACTGGATTTTGGAGTTACAACCCGGAGCGGGAGAAGGAACACTTGGGCGTGTCGCTTGGAAACTGGAGTATTTATTTTTTTTGTGACCATATACTCTTTTGACCCGAGCCGGAATGGTTCGCTCAGCTTTTAGCGGTCGAACTAACAGCTTAGGCGAACAAACAAGCTAAAAGTCAGTAAGGGTCCGATGATTGTTTTCAGGCGGTGGTATTTCCGACGAGGGGGGATTCGGTAGATGGGCTCGGTAAATGTGCGCGGCGCCCGGAGGGAAAGAGGGCTGTTAAGCGGGAATCGAAGACGAACATTAGTTTTAGAAGCTTAGTTTGATAATATTTCACTACTTATGGGGGGACTGGTAATTGGCATCCAAAAGCACATCTTTTGCTGAGCTGCGATATTGTCCAAGAGTATGAATAACTGCAAGAATCGACGTGGGAGTCACTTGAGAGATGCCCAAGCAAAAAACGAATAAGGCAATCAAAAAGCGATTTCGCTTGACCGCCACCGGAAAAGTCTTGCATAGGCAGTCGGGCACAAGCCACCTGGCCACGAGAAAGTCGAAAAAACGGCGTCGCCAACTTCGGGGCACCGCCCCTTTAGACCCTGTGGCTGCTAAGGCGATCCGCAAGGCGCTTTCTCAGTGGAGTTATTAATAGGCCGAACGCGATGGCGACCAAGTTTGGTGTTGCAAACATCGGAGAACAAGGCGCAGGTCATGCCCTGTGTGTTATGGGAGGTTGAAGCTCGATGGTAAGGACAACTCCAGGCCCGGCGCGGCGGCGTCGGAAGAAACGCCTTTTCAAACGCGTTGAGGGATTTGTCGGCGGTCGTCGACGTCTCCTTAAAGTAGCCAAGGAAACACTGATCCGTGCCGGCGTTTTCGCCTATCGGGATCGGCGGACGCGAAAACGTCAATTCCGGCAGTTGTGGATTTTAAGGATTAGCGCGGCGGTCCGTGCCCGCGGACTTCGGTACAGTCAATTCATCAACGGTTTACGTAAGGCGGGAATTGCCCTCGATCGTCGAACGCTTTCCGAACTTGCAGTTCACGATCCTGCCGCATTTGACCAGATTTTCGCCCAAGCTCAAGCCGCGCTCGAGACACCTGCCGCCACTGCTTAAAAACGCGGTAATCTATCCGGCCGCAAATATATTGCTGCCCTACGGGAAGAACATCAAGCCCGCAGGCGCCTCGGCTAATAGCAAATGTAGCGCAGGCTCGCTCTGGTCCATCCACGACCCAGACCACTGGAAAAATTTACGGCTGATGTGTCTGCACGGGGAAATTGCGCATCTGGTTTTTCGCTAACAGCTGGCCCGCACGCGAATAATACCGCGACCCTCACCCGCGGTCCTACCGGGGCTCGGAGAGGATTTGTCCCGAGCGACACGGTCGTTGTCCTTAGACCATGGTATCTCTAAGTGGCTTGGGCGAGCCGACCCTTCGCCCATCTTGCAAACTTTCCTTCATGGTTCCATCGCCAGTCGTTTTTAAATCTTGAACTCAGTAATCCCTGGCTTGGGAAGGGGGTAATTTCCGGTTGCATCCGGAAGCACCGGCGGGGGTGTGTCGAAGTTGCTTTCTTCAGGCGGAGGACCGAACTGAAATTCAGACTTACTGACCTGTTCGTACGTAAGCTCTTTTCCGCAGTAGCAAGCAAGCTGGCCGAGGACTGCCACCATAGTGCTTGAGGCCATATAGTGGCCACTATTGACCGGTTCTCCTTTACGAATAGAGTCCATAAACACCTGCTGCACTTCCCGGTGGGCGTCGTTGCGTCGAGCGGTGTAACGCCAATTCACCTCTCCCTCAATCCTGCCAGCAAAAAGGTTACATCGGCCTTTAGTGCCGAAAATGAGATCGTTGTAATTTCCGTAAGTATTTGCCTGCGTGCGGCAGAGGGCGTAGACGTGCACACCATTGGGATACTCGTACACCACCGTGTGGTGATCATACATATCGCCGAAAACCTCCCCGAACGATGCTGATCGGCCTCCCAGACCGAAGCACCAAATGGGCCGTTGCTCCTGCAGAACCCAGGCCACCCGGTCAACATTATGGACAAGAGATTGCACAACGTCGTCCCCGGACAACCAACAGAAATGATACCAATTGCTGAATTGGTACTGCGTCTCCGTGAGTTTTGGATCGCGCCCTACCAACTGATATGGCCCGCGGAGGAACATGGTTTGGATCGCCACTACATCGCCGATGGCTCCATCGTGGATCCGCTTGATTGTCTCTTGAAAACAAAAGTCGTATCGACTTTGAAGCCCGGAGATCACTGAGAGTCCCTTCTCCTTTGCCAGGTCACAAGCTCGCTGAGTGC
The DNA here is from genome assembly GCA_938084835.1 of uncultured Thermoguttaceae bacterium. GTDB lineage: Bacteria > Planctomycetota > Planctomycetia > Pirellulales > Thermoguttaceae > DTLM01. Next base: position 121,138 of record CALKER010000010.1, on the reverse strand, counting down.
GGCGGGCACCCACCGGGTCAATTCCGTGCGGCTTTTCAACGAAGACATGCCGACCGGCCTCAATAGCTGCCTCCATATACATCGGATGGAACTTGGAGGCACACGCAATGAGCACAGCGTCGGCACACTGAATCACCTTGGTGAACCCATCGAATCCGATAAAGAGATGATCTTCGTCCACGAGCACCTGCTCGGGAAACTGCTTTTTAAGATTGGCCAAGGAGGCGCGGGCACGATTCTCGAAAATGTCGGTCATTGCCACTAATTTAACATCGGGGCCCGTACTTAAGGCTTGAGCCGCGGCACCGGTGCAGCGTCCTCCGCAACCGATCATTCCGATTTTAATTTCGGCATGCCCTGCCGCATGAGCCGACCGTGCCACACTCAAGGCATAAGCCCCTACAGTTGCTCCACAACCAGCGGATGCGAGATTCTTCAAAAACTCGCGACGGGGTCGCTCCACACCCCTAAGCGGCTTGCGGGAAGAAACAGTTTGCGAATGTTTCATCGGCTTGCACCTTTCGTCACATGAAATCCGGCACTCCGCGGCTGACTAACTACAAAACTGCCTGGCTTTGGCGTTCTCGACCACTAGCTTATAAAAAGCATCTCCCTTAGGCGAAGATGGCCCTGGCAACATTTGGCGGGGGGAATTGGCACCGAAATGCAATCCCCGCCTTAAGAAGTCACCTCGGCAGCATAGTTTAACTGTGGGGTTTTGTTCTCTTTTAGTTTTCCAACAGGTGATGCCCGATCTGACAACCTTAGACGCTTGCCTTTAGCTGGCAAGTCCGCACTCAGGAAAAACCGCATTTTCTCATCACAGGCTAGACGCCATCCTCTGCCCGAACCGTTTGATCCAACTACCTTTCGATCGCGCCAATACGTATTGTGTTTCCCGGAACCACGACTAGCAAGTGGAGCGGTACCCGCGCAATCTCCCGCGTGCCTCAGCGAAACCTTTGTAAGCTCACACTGATATAAAGCAATACCCTCCCGGAGTCGGCAAAGCAAAAAGAATTATCAAATACTTGCCGACTTGTCGGTTCGCCGTGGACACTCGGCCCGAGGCAAAATTTCTTTCCGGTTACCTTTTCTTCTCATGTAGGTCGTGCACGGAAGAGAAGTGGGAGTTCATTTAGACTGCGATCTGTTAGGTCCCCGGTAAGACCAGCACCCTTTTTTAATGTCTAGATATTTTCTCTGCTCCAGGAGGACCATCGCAAAAGTCCCTAACTTTCGCCGAGCAGTCATAACTGATCAGATAGTCACTATATCACTAGATAAGTCAGGTAGCCTGAAAATTTTCTCCGAACACAACGGGTAGGCTCTCCGGCTCTCCAAATGGTCTGGTGATCGCTAGCGGCTTGTTTACCGCGGAGTCCGGCCGCGTCGGGGTCACAAGCGTCACAGGTTCCGCCGAAAGACGCCACGAGTTAAAATTGATCTCACCATAGGCCTACTTGAAGTGAAGTGGAAAGGAGCACCAAGGATACAGAGGAAGAAGGCTCAATGAGTTGTAGCTTCCAGTTGGAAAACCAAGCTTAGCCCGAGTGCAGGCGTAGTTACTCCCGAAAAGTGTGTCAATTTCGCCCTAACGAGGCGCGGAGGCTCAATGTAGTTAAGCCCTGGGAGGAGGTGCGAAATGCCGAAGTCGAGGAACTTAATGCCGCGACGTAGATTCTGTTTAGGAAGCGTAGCAAGCTGGGCGCTGCCGTGGTTTATTCCCGGTAGGGCTCTTGGGCGGGAGGAAAAATCCCCACCCAACCAACGTGTGGGCGTAGCCATGATCGGTGTGGGAGGTCGTGGCCGAGGTTTGTTCAGAGGTTTTTACCAGCATCCCGACACCCAAATCATCGCGGTGGTCGATTGTTACCGCGACCGACGCGAATCGATAGCTCAAATCTGTGGGGCAAAAGCGTTTGTGGACTTTCGGGAGGCCTTAGCGCTTGAGGAGGTTGACGCGGTGGTGGTTGCCACCCCGGATCATTGGCACGTACCTATAGCAGTAGCTGCCGCCCGCGCAGGGAAGCATGCTTACGTAGAGAAACCCCTGGGCCTCTCCATCGAGCAGGACCTTTTCTGCCGAAAAGTCTTCGCCGAGACAGGCCGAGTGTTCCAATATGGGACTCAGCAGCGGAGCATGGCCCACTGCCATTGGGGATGCGAGCTTGTTCGCCGGGGAGTCCTTGGAAAGATCCATCGAATCGAGGTGGACTGCCCCAACGGCGGCCGAGGCGGGTCCACGCAAGAGGCCCCAATCCCCGAGGGGTTCGACTATCAGTGGTGGTTGGGACCCGCTCCCGTTAAGCCTTATACACCCGACCGGTGCAATCCGCCAGGGACGTACTGGATTTATGATTACTCGATCGGGTATCTGGCTGGCTGGGGTTCACATCCCCTCGATATTATGGTCTGGGGATGTGACGCCGATCTGAGTGGGTTGATTGTCGTGGAGGGCACAGGGGACATACCCTCCGATGGACTTTACGACACGGTCATTAACTGGGACATGCGAATTCAATTAGGACAAGTGGAATTGATCTTTCGTCCAGGCAATGAAAGAACCAAATTCATCGGAGAAAACGGCTGGATCCAGGTGGCCCGGGATACCGCGCGCACTCAAGCAAGCGACCCCGGGTGGTTGCGGCTTCCCTCTCCGGAGGATCTCGGCGACTGCCATCTTATGAGGAGCAGCTCGCACCATGCCAACTTCATTGAGGCAATCAAAAAGGGTGATCCTAGAGCGGCGGTAGCACCCCTGGCAGATGCTGTTCGCAGCGATATTCTCAGTCACTTATGCGACATCGCTGTCCGAACAGGGGAACGGCTAGTTTGGGATCCGAAGACCGAACAGCTAGTGGAGGGAAGCGAAAAGGCCCGCGCGATGTTTCGGCGGGAAATGCGGCCACCATGGACGCTTGCATGATTCGGTCTCCGTGATCACCATGATTAAATTTCCTTGATCACCTAGATGATTCGATTTCCAAGAGATTGACCGAATGGTTTTTCAGATAGTCGGCAACGGAAATGTGTCGGACCGGGGGTCCTATTAGTTTTCGAGGTTGGCCTGTGGAACAGGTCCCGCATAGTTTGGCCGGCTTGAGTGAATTTGACCTGGCTTTATGATCGGGGGCGATTGATTCAGCTTGAAAGATTGGCGTACCGGAGCCAAGCCACACCAATTTGCCAATCTCCGTGGGCACTAATCACCTGGAACAACCGGCGCATCATTTGCTGCCGGTGAGTTGGTCGCGGGTTCTTCCATCGACCCCTTCGACCTCCAGGTCGGCCTTTTTGCCTAAAACACAACTTTGAAGCCTAAAAATCAATCAATAACTTGGCAGGCATAGTTAAAGAAGAGTTTAGTGGCCAAAGAGTTTGATTAAAGGATACGACCTGGTGAGGGTCGTGGTTTCCATGGATCAGGTTCCCTTGACAGGAAAATTATCGGTTGAATCGCTTCGCGGGGCGAGCGAAACTCTCCTTATGCCCCTTTGGGCGCGAGCAGTCGAAACAGATCGTCCCGATGCTATTCTGCGGGATCCAAAAGCGCAGTCAATCGTCTCGCAACTTGATTACGATTTCCGGCGGTTTGTCAAGCGGGGCGTTAGTCCGGTGGGCTATTGCTCCCGGGCGGCAATCTTTGACCGCCTAGCGAACGAATGGCTGAAAAATCACCCCAAAGGGCCGGTGGTGGAAATCGGGGCCGGGTTGGATACCCGCTTCGAACGGTTGGATAACGGGGAGGTGTTGTGGTGGGATATCGATCTTCCAGAGGTAGCGGCAATAAGGAGACACTTTTTCCCCGAGCATCCTCGCCGCAGGCTTCTAGGCTGTTCGATTCTTGAGCCAGAGTGGATGATCACAGTAAAGAAAGACTGCTGTAGTCCGATCCTTTTCCTTGCGGAGGGAGTATTCTACTTTTTCGATGATAACACGCTGATGGCACTCTTGTGTCGACTGGCAAGCGAGTTTGCCGGAAGTCGTCTTATCTTCGATGCGCAGTCTCCCTGGTTTTTATGGTACTCGCGGTGGCGCCATCCTGTGCGAACAAGCGATTTGATTTGGAGTCTAGGCCGGGTCGATCGTTGGCAAAAGCGTATCGGAGGGGTACGGGTCGTTCGTTGGATAGGGTTTGGGGACTCACCTTACTACGATCGGCACTTACATCGCTTTCCGCTTTGGTTTCGTCTAGGTCGGAAAATTTTTTCACCCGCCAGGGGGGCCTTCAAGATCGTTGAGATTCACCTCGGAGAAGCCCCCTGCCATTAAGGCAACGATTACATGGGGGTGTCAAACTTGGAGGGCATTTGCGAGCCAGGTTATTCGGCTACCGACCCGTGAGAGTGCCCCCGCGAACGAGGCCGAGATATCCTAGGCTCAAACTTTGAGATTTCGGCCCGCCGGCACTGGGATTGCAAAAAAGGCCAAGAAATAAACGAAAGCATGTAGCCCCGCCCTCCGGGGAGGCAATTCCAGTCGCGGACTTCCTGTGAGCACAAATCCGTTTCCCGACCAGAAAATTAGAATTGGCCTAGGGGGCAAGCTCGACAGGTCTCTTGGAAAACCACAATTTTTGTTGGGTGGCCTTGCCAGCGGAACACCCGCCACATGCTCTCCACCACACCTTCATTGGAAAAGAACCAAATTTATTACCGAATTTATTTGAGGAAACACAAATATCAGGAAGGCTAATCCTTCTGCATCATATTCGCTAAAGCACGCATTTGCCGGGGGTGTTAAGATCTGGGGGTGCGCACGTGTCGGAGCAACCGCGGCTAAATTTTGAGCAATGTGCGACGCTCTCCGGTCTCCTTAGTGCCGAGCAATTGAGCGAGTTGGCCGAGGCTGTGCGCGCCCGTTCCGGCGGGGAGCTGCCTGAAGATCCCCGGGTTCGAGGCGAATTACTTGGGGAAGAGGCCGTTGCCCGTGGGTGGCTCAATCCATGGCAAGTAAAACAACTTCTTGAAGGGCGCACAAAATTCACTTTGGGTGCCTACCGAGTTGTCGACGGCTTGGGCCGTGGTGGCGGCGGACAGGTGTTTAAAGGTGTACATGAACTCCTGGGGCGCGAAGTGGCTCTTAAGGTTTTGCCGCGAGATCGAGCCACGCCAGAACGCATCGAGCGATTTCTTCGGGAAATCCGCACACTGGCGGCGCTGGACCATCCAAATTTGGTTAGGGCGCTTGATGCAGGTTGGGATGGCGGTGTTTACTACCTGGTACTGGAATATGTCCCCGGTCTCGACCTCCGCCGCTTTGTGCAAGCTAGCGGACCCTTAGGTGAAAATCAGGCAGCTACTATCATCGCGCAAATAGCTCTGGCCCTCGACTATGCGCATCGACGTGGTCTGGTGCACAGGGACGTTAAACCGGGTAACGTACTTGTCACACCTGAAGGCTGGGCCAAACTTTCCGACCTGGGGTTTGCCAGCTCCCTTTTTGGGGAGGAATTGTTGCAAACTCGTCAGGTGAAAATCGCCGGCACTGTAGACTACCTTGCGCCCGATCATATTCAGGCTCCCTGGGATCCCAAACCTGCGTGGGATATCTATTCCCTGGGATGCACCCTATATTACGCAGTGACAGGCCGGGTACCCTACCCGGAGGGGACAACCGAAGAAAAATTGCGAGCCCATCTAGAAAAACAACCGCGGGATCCTCAGGAGTTGAACCCCCGTCTATCCCGGGAATTTATCGACATTATTCAGGAGATGATGGCCAAAGATCCACAAGACCGATTGGCCTCTGCCCACGAAGTCCTCCTTCGCCTGGGACCGTGGGTTGATCCCAGCGTGCTACCGGGTGAGTATGCCGTGGTCATTTACGAGCAACATCGAAGGAGGACTTCAACTCCGTCAGAGGTAGCACCCCCGCCAGTTGCTCCCCAAAAGGTTCACAGCGGGTCAGTGTTAACAGCAACGTCCTCCCAAGAGGTAACAACGTGGTCGTCCAGCGGCGAGCCAGCTCCAGTCCCTGCCCAAAGCGAGATCGGGGTAAAGCAGCGGGAGATCCGGCCAACAGCTACTCCTGTGGCTCTGCCTTCGCCCCACAGAAACTTCGAAGTATCCACAATCCGGCAAACCTCGTCCCAGCAAGCGCCAGTTTTCGCCGTTCTCCTTTTCGTGGTATTACCCCTTGTCCTTATGGTGTTTACGCTGGCCGTCAGTCGGCTTCTACGCTAAAGGACCCTCTCGGCCCACAGATGGTTTGCTGTGTGGGCTTGCACCGGCCGCTAATACAGAAAAAAACCTTTGTAGCAAGATGAGTGGTCAACCGGAAACATCCCGTTGCTGGCGGGTGTCACCTCTACGAGACTCCCATACAGCTCCTTCTTGTATTTTCGGTAGCTTTTGAAAACCTCTTGCCGCCTTAGAGTTTTTGACTTTATGTTGCCTGTTCCTAACTAGTTTTTAAATCGGGTGGTGGGTAGAGGCGACCGGGCGGTACAGCTTCCATGATCATGTCGATCAAAGCATCGGAGCTAAGGGCCTGCGCTTGAGCTGCTTCGTTGGGAGCAATTCGGTGACGAAGGGTGGGTTTAACTACAGCATGGACGTCTTCCAGTGCCACCGATCCTCTTCCGCAGAGCAGAGCCCGCGCTTTGGCCGCCCGCACGAAGGCCACTAGCCCGCGGGTACTAGCGCCGGCTGCCACCCAACGGTCGACGAAATCCGGCGAGTCCGCAGCGCGAGGCCGCGACGCTCGGACCAACGCCCATGCATAACCTAAAAGGTCTTCCGGAAACCTGATCTGGTCCACAAGCTTGCCAAAATGTTGCCACTCCCCCACCGTAAGAATAGGCTCCGGATCCGGCAGCTTTCCGGATACCGCTTGAGCAATGCGCCATTCGTCAATGGCCGAAGGATAGTCAGCCTTAACAAAGAATAGGAATCTATCCAAATGTTCATACGAAAGCGGGTGAACCTCCTGTTCCATAGCGGGATTTTGGGTGGCGAGCACAAAAAATGGCCTTGGCAGCTCGCGAGGTTTCCCGCCCACCGTCACTCTGCCGGTTTCCAAGGCTTCCATCAGTAGCGATTGAATCCGGGGCATGGTGAAATGGATGTCCCTCACGACGACAAAATTGGCAAAGATAGGTCCCGGCTCAAGCTGCGGCCGACGTTGCCCGGTGTCCAGCTCCTCCACAAAAACCTCCCGACCGACCAAATCAACGGCCACCAAGTCAGGAGTGAGGAAAATTTGGCGAAAGCTCCCTTGAATCGCTTTAGCCAGTGTCGCCACGATCAGACCTCTCCCCACACCAGATGCCCCCTCGACCAGAATATGGCCCTGAGCCAAGCATGCGGTGAGCACTTGCTCGATGAGCGCCGATTGCCCGAGGACCCGCTCGCCGATAAGAGTAGCTAACCGCTGGCAGGTTGTGGCGCAGCGCTCGATTGCGTTCTCTAACGCAGATTCGGGAAACATTTTCTCCATCCTACACGCAATTTCAGGCACACGTGATAATCACCGGGTCAATTGGAGGACTTTGGCACTAACCCACCAAATACCGAAAGCCGATCAGTTTCCCTGACCGAGGGAACAGCCGTTAATCGCGCCTCCTCAGGCGCAGCCTTTTGTAGCCGACCCCCGTGCCCCAAGCTTACGTTTTTAAAACTGGGCTCTTTTAAAAAGATACCTGAATCGCCTCCAATTTGTTTCGGTCGACAGTAATCCCGAAACCTGGCTCCAATGGAATGCGCCCCAACCCTTGGACCCGCTCGAGGGGTCGGGCCAGGACATCATCGCGAATGGAAAAATAGCCACATTCATTGCATCCGGCGAAAACTGGGCTTGCAGCCGCCAAGTGGAGCAACGCGGCAGCAGCAATGCCCAGTGATGGCCCACTGGCTAGAGCTACCTCCAAGCCCCCAGAGCGGGCCACCGCGGCACAATAACGGGCGGGAAGAATCCCACCTACCCGTTGCAGCTCAATGACCACCATACGGGCGGCTCCGGCGCGAACAATGGCCATCACATCCTTGGGATTATTCACCGACCGCCATGCCGCCAGCGGCAGTTCCGTCTGCCTTCCCAAGGAGGCCATCTGCGCAAGGTCGAAATCGCGTAAAGGATCGATAAAACACTCCAGCCCCTGGTCCTCCAGGAGCTCGCTTATTTGTCGGCAGCTTTCCCAGGAGAACAAGCCGGCACCGTCTAACCGCAGGCGAATTCGGCCGCGACTCAACTCGTTGAGAAGCCGTACCGAATCAGCGTCGCGTTCCACTTGCCCAGAACTGGAAAGGATCTGAGTGTCAAATCCCTGGTGGAGCAGCTCTAATGCCGTCTGGGCCAAGTAGGAAGGATCCCGCGGGAGTCGCACGGCAAGCGGAACATAGTGCCGATATTCCCCTCCAAGGAGCCGGCAGACCGGCTGCCCGAGAAATCGACCCACCAAGTCCCAACAAGCTAGCTCAATTCCACACCGGACTGCCGCAGGGCGAAGCGAGGGGATTTCACTCAACTCTTCCAGGTCGAAGACACTGCGGCCAGCAAGAACATTGAGCAACATCTCTCGCCGCACTGTGAGCTCTGTCGCCCGCCATGCGAGTTGTGCCTCTCCCCATCCCTCGGCTTCTACGTCGCTTACCAAGCGAAAAAGTACAGTCCGCAGCGGGGGTCCCACCTCGCTCGCCGGGCTTTCCACCAAAAATAGCTCAAGATCTGTAATTATGGGATTTCGCACGGATCCGATCCTATGGCAAGCAGGAACCTGTGCAGCCTCCGGGAAGGTATTCGGAAGTCAATACTCTTACGGGAGCCCGTGGAAAAATCGCTGACGCCTCAGGGCTCCACTCTCGATAAAAGCCCCGGCTTTTGTTCGCCAGGAAGTGGGAAGGATTATACCCGCTCGGCAACCGGGACCACAGGAGGCAGACGGTAAGAGGGCGGGCCGGCAAAAAAGAAGCGTGAGGAAATTCGGGATTTGCGAGAGGAGGTAACACCGACTTGGTCTTCACCGACCCACGGACGGTTATTTTCACTGTATGGTACTAATGTACACCTTTGGGAGAGTAAGCAAAAATAGTGAAAAAATATTCATCTTTAGGCATTGACATGGTAGATATACTAATGTACATTTTCAGCGGAGGTTTGCTACAATGAGGTTTCTGCCGAGTTTTCATCATCAAGATTCTGTGGAAACTCCTCTGGGACTCCGGCCCTGGGCTAATGGGCTCCGCTTTTCGAAGGCCGCGGAAAATACCTGTGGTTATCATGATAGTGAAAATTCGTCCACTTTAAGGCAGAAGAACCAGGAGCTTGTGGCTCAACTCCGAGAGGCCATCCTTCGCTGCCAATCGCAGTGGCGACCAGCCCAGGGCGAGCCAGCCATCTCCACCGGGTGCCCTTTGCTGGACACCCTACTCCCCCACCATGGATGGCGATGGGGCACCATCGTGGAATGGGTAGCTTTAGGAGAGGGCGCCGGAGCCAAGAAGATAGCTCTGGCCACGGTGAGACCTGCAATTACCAAAGGAGCCATCCTCTTTGTCGTCGATCCCCATCGGCGGTTTTATCCCCCCGCAGCCATAGAGACCGGAATTCCTCCCCAAGCTATCGTGGTCCTTTATCCGCAAAGTACTAAAGACACTATCTGGACAATCGATCAGATCTTGCGTACAGGCAAAGGGATAGTGGTATGGGCCGATGTGCCCCCGTATTCACCAGCTGTGGCTCGTCGTTTCCAGCTGGCAGCAGAGCAAAGCGGTGCAATCGGCTTTTTCTTTCGTAGCTATCTTTCAGGAAAAGGACCTTCGTGGTCAGATCTCCAATTGATTGTCTCTCCCCTATCTTCCCAGGGTTCAGAAGACCAGTGGCAGTGGCGAATTGAGCTTCATCGGTCGCGCGGCCACCTCTTACCGGACAAGCCAAAAGTGGAGCTGAGCTGGAATGAGTGGACGGGTTCTTGGGATAGTGTTTCCCCGCTGGCCCGTGCAGCGGTTACGGGTGGAAGGTTTGCTAGGGCCTGAAGGTCATATCCACCCCGGGGGCCCTCGGCATCTTCCTCCCAACGAGCCACCGGCGCCGGTGGTGGTCTGGGATCACCGGGGGGGAGTAGCCCGGGTGGTGGTTTCCTGCCCCCGCGCCGAAGAACTCGGCATCTGCCCAGGGATGCCCTTGGCAGAAGCTCTTGCCCTGGCAGGCCCGCAGCTGGTTCAGTGGCAAGCGCGAGATCCACACACAGACCGCCAATACCTCCAAGCCTTGGGATATTTCTGCCAACAATTTTCGCCTCATGTAGCCGTTGGTCCTGAAGAGGTTCATGCTGCCTTATTTCTGGACGTGACAGGCACAACCCGGTACTTCGGGAGCGAGGAAGCCCTTTGTCGAAAGGTGGCTCGCGCTCTTCACCAACTGGGGCTTCGGTTTCGCCTTGCCGTGGCAGATACCCCCACCGGTGCGTGGGCCGTAGCCTTCTACGGGAAAAGTCTTTTTCCCTCCAGGCCTGGTGCGGAAGATGATGCTCTGGAAATAGTCCCTCCCGGTAAGACCACAGAGGCTTTGTGCCCTTTACCGGTCGGTGCCCTTCGCTTGGATTCCCCTACCCTGGAGCTTCTTTCCCGCCTGGGGATCCATACGGTGGAACAGTTGCTTAAAATCCCCCCGGAAGAGCTCCGATACCGTCTAGGTCCCGGAATATGGCGCCGCTGGCAGGAAGCCACAGGTCAGGTACCGGAGGTGCTTCCCTTTCTTCCTCCGCCACACCACCTCCGCAGGACATTCCTCCCGGAATTTCCTCTGGGAGACTACCCCTCTGTGCTTCAGGCAATCGAAGACCTACTCGAGCCTCTTCTCGGTGAGCTTGAAGCACGTAACCAGGGGGTCATTGCCCTCAGTTGCCGTTTGGCCCGAGAATGTCCCCGGGATACAAAGCCTCGGGAAAGTGTGCTGGAGTTCCTCTTCTCCCGCCCTGTTCTGTGCAAAAAGCATATCCTCAGCGTCATCGAGCTTCGGTTGGAAACCATGCGCTGGCATGGAACTATCCGGGGGGTGACATTGGAAGTACTTCAATTTGGACCTGTGGAGGGGTTTCAGCACTGTCTCGTTTTCGGAGATACGCCGGGCTCCGAATACTCTCCGCGACCTGTGGGAGAATTACTCGACCGTCTCCGGGCGCGACTTGGTCCGCAGGCTGTGTGCTCTCCCGTTCTCACGGGGGAAGTGAATCCCGACCGAAGCTGGATCCCCGGACCGCCGCTTTCAGGCTTTGGGCCTTCTCTGCCTTTGCCGAAGCGATTCCCCCAGGCACGATACCCCCATAAAGAACCAAATATGTCAGCGAGGGGATACACTTCGGAAGATTCGGAATTCTTTCGTCCCCGCCGGCTTCCCCGTCCCACCACTCTCCTAAAGGAACCGATACCTATCGCCACGATCGCCATCAGTCCCTGGGGAGCACCGATCCAATTTGTGCTCAAAGGAAAACCTTACCAACTGACCCGGAGCTGGGGACCGGAACGAATAGAAACCGGCTGGTGGCGGGGGGAAATCATCCGGCGGGATTACTTTCGGTCCGAAACTACCACAGGCCACCGTTTCTGGTTGTTTCGAGAACTTGATACTGGCCAATGGTTTCTTCACGGGATCTTTGATTAGGCCTACACCCTTGGTCGGTCTGCGAAAGCTCGTGGACTTGCCACGAAAAACGGAAATACCAAGCCCAAAATCACCATATTGTTTACAAACAAGAATAACATAGTATTTCGGAAACGATTAGTCTGTCACAAATCCCAGAATCAGAGGTGCTGCCAGATGCCCAACCATGTTTCCTCATTGTGTACTCAACAACCCGGCGACCTGAGGGAGCCACATCGATGCCCCTTTTCACCTGGAGGGACAACTTCCTGTGGAACAGAAAGGTAACCTACCCCGCCAGAAGAGGAGATGTTAACAAACTCGGAAGTTTTCCGTGCCCCTCATGGAATTCGACGCACTAAGAAATACCCTCGAGCCCTAGGAGGGCAAAGACGGCAAAAAGCTGCCCCACTAAAGGGTGTCCGCCATGGTTGCCTATGCTGAACTGCATGTGCGAAGTAATTTCTCTTTCCTCCTTGCTGCTTCCCATCCGGATGAGCTAATCCGGCAAGCTCACCAACTGGGATATGCGGCCATAGCTCTTACCGACCGAAACAGCCTAGCTGGCATCGTGCGGGCATACACCACCGCGAAGGACCTCGGGATTAAGCTCTTGGTGGGTGCAGAGATTACCCCTGTGGATGCTCCTCCTGCGGTGCTTCTGGCTATGGATCGGAGGGGCTATGGCCACGTGTGCCGACTGATTACTACCGGACGACTTCGGGTACCAAAGGGCCAGTGCCTTCTCCGGTGGGAAGACGTGGCTGAACACAGCGAAGGGCTCATTGCCTGCGTTCTTCCCCAACCGCCGGCCACCACTCCCGAAGAAGCCGGAAGCGGCCCCAAATCGCCTATCCCCACTGACTTCTTAGATCGGAACTTTCTCGAGCGATTTGCCCAGCAGTGGCTTCCTGCTTATAAGAGTGCCTTCCCTGATCGGACTTATCTTCTCGTGGAACTACCTTTTGGTCCTGATGATACGGGCTATCTTCGGCGACTTTTGGAAATCGGCAGGCATGTGCGGGTCCCACTGGTCGCTGCGGGGGACGTCCGCTACCATACTCCAGAGCGACGGGCTCTTCAGGATATCCTCACGGCCATTCGGCTAGGAGCCACCGTCACCGAGATTAAGTCCCATCTTGAGCCTCACGCCCAGCGATACCTCCATCCCCTCGAGGAAATCGCAGAGCGATTTTCTGGGACTCCCGAGCTAATTGCCCGAACCGTAGAAGTCGCTGACCGATGCTCCTTTTCGCTGGCAGAGCTCCGGTACGAATACCCGGAAGAGTTGGCTCCGGCGGGAATGTCTCCAATAGAGTACCTCCGGAAGCTGACATGGGAGGGAGCGGTACGGCGTTGGCCACACGGAATTCCTGATAAGATTCGCCACCTGCTTGAACACGAACTTCAGCTCATCGAGGAACTTCGTTACGAGGCTTACTTTCTGACGGTATGGGACCTTGTGCGTTTTGCGCGAAGCCGGGGGATCCTTTGCCAAGGTCGGGGCTCGGCAGCTAACTCGGCGGTGTGCTATGTCCTGGGAATTACCTCGGTAGATCCTGAGCGAATTGAGCTTCTGTTTGAGCGCTTCGTGAGCCGCCAGCGAAACGAAGCGCCTGATATCGATGTGGACTTTGAGCACCACCGCCGTGAAGAAATTCTTCAGTATATTTATAGCAAATATGGCAGGGACAGGGCCGGTATGACTGCGGAAGTGATCACATATCGGCCCCGCTTAGCTGTTCGGGAAGTGGGCAAGGCCCTAGGGTTGTCCCTCGATCGGGTAGACCGAGTTGCTAAGCTCATCGAACATTTCGAGGAAGAACCGGAACTGGCCGAACGATGTCGAGAGGCCGGTGTAGATCCGGACACTCTCGTGGGGGGCCAGTTAGTCCGTCTTGCCACTCAGCTTGTGGGGTTTCCGCGGCATCTTTCGCAACACACCGGGGGAATGGTGATCACGCGCGGACCTCTGTGTGAGCTCGTCCCAATAGAAAACGCCACTATGGGGGGACGAACCGTTATCCAATGGAACAAGGACGATTTGGACGAACTACGGATACTGAAAGTGGACTGTCTGGCCCTAGGGATCCTCACTGCCATCCGCCGCTCGTTTGATTTACTGGAAAAGCATTATGGTCGCAAGCTCACCCTCAGCTCCATCCCGGAGGAGGACCCTGCCGTTTACACCATGATCCAGCAGGCTGATACGATGGGTGTCTTTCAAATCGAAAGCCGGGCTCAAATGGCGATGCTCCCTCGGATGAAGCCCCGCTGTTTTTACGATCTTGTGATCGAGGTGGCCATCGTGCGCCCCGGTCCTATTCAGGGAGACATGGTCCATCCTTATCTGCGGCGACGCAACGGTGAGGAGCCGGTGGTCTATCCGGATGATTCCATCCGCCAAGTACTAGAGAAAACCCTAGGAGTCCCCCTTTTCCAAGAACAGGCGATGCGGCTAGCTATCGTGGCGGCCGGATTCACCCCAGAGGAGGCAGACCAACTTCGCCGAGCCATGGGTGCCTGGCGGCGCCCGGGACTTATTGACCAAATGCGGGAACGATTCCTCCAGGGAATGCTCACCCGGGGGTTTTCGCCGGAGTATGCTCAAGCTGTATTTCGTCAAATTCGTGGATTCGGCGAGTATGGCTTCCCGGAGTCCCACGCGGCAAGTTTTGCTTTACTGGTTTATGTATCGGCATGGATCAAATGTCATTATCCCGAAGTGTACACAGCGGCACTTCTTAATAGCCAACCTATGGGATTTTACGCACCGGCGCAGCTCATCCGGGATGCGCAGGCCCATGGAGTGCTCGTGCGTCCCGTAGACGTCAACGCAAGCTATTGGGAAACTACCCTCGAGCCGGTGAAATCTTCCCCTTCTCTCCTCCCTGGAGGGGGAAAGACCCAGGTCATAGGTGCTGTGCCTGAAGTCATTCCCCCCTTTGGTGACTCCATGCCGGCGAGGGCGGCCCAAGAGAGCCAGACGGTCTTGCTCCGGCATGAGATGGGGGAGCATCCCCTCCGACTTGCTCCGCCATCTCCATCTCCCTGGCGGCAACCGTTTACCCATGCTCACCCAGAGGCAACACTGCCGACTGAGTGCGAGCCTGAGGGTGGTCATCGACCGTTCGCCATCCGTCTTGGTTTTCACCTTGTACGAGGAATGTCCGAAGCAGTCGCGGAGACGCTAGTGCAAGCTCGCCGCGAGAGGCCTTTTTCCTCCGTAGAGGATTTGCACAAGCGAACCGGTCTGAGTTCTCGGGCACTTCAACTTCTGGCGCAGGCAGGAGCATTTGAATCCCTGGGACTTTCGCGGCGGGAAAGCCTTTGGCACACCCTTGGCCCTGCAGTTCCTCTCCCCCTTTTTGAGGCCTTGCCCTCAACCTCGCTTGCCACCGAGGGACCTCGCAAGTCGGAATCGGCGGCAGATTCATTGCCGAAGTCCTATCTCTCTGTGCCATGTGGACATAAAGAGGAAAGAAAGCAGGAACTAGTATCATGTCCACCAGGCGATGTTTTATCCACAATCGGTTACATTCCCCAGATGCATCCTGCGGAAGAGGTGGTAGCTGACTATCAAATGCTCGGCTTGTCGCTCCGGGATCACCCGATGCGGTTCCTACGCCCACAGCTGACTGCCCAAGGAGTCGTCCCGGCAAAGCGTCTTGCCGAAATACCCCATGGCGCACCCGTCAAGGTTGCCGGAATAGTACTGGTCCGGCAGAGGCCGGCCACTGCCAAGGGGATCACGTTTATGACGCTGGAGGATGAAACCGGGCAGGTCAACCTCATTATCCGGCCAGACGTGTGGCAAAAATGGCGAAAAGCCTCACTGTCCGCTACGTTGCTTTTTGTCCAGGGTAGGCTGCAGAAACAGGGGGAAGTCATCCATGTGAAGGCAACCAAACTTGTTGATCTATCCGAGCATCTTCGGGGGCTTCCCAGCCTCTCCCGCGACTTCTGTTGATGAGAACACTCGGGCTCTACAGTAAGCCGCTTGTTGGAGACAAGCCAACATCCGTCAAACCCAACGTCACCGGAAAGGGCAGTCGCGACTTAAGCGGCACCCAAGAAATAGCGACTTAGGTGGAAAAATACCGGCGCTGCAAAGCAGAGCGAATCAAGTCGGTCCAATACCCCACCGTGTCCTTCTATCAGCACCCCGTAATCGCGCACAGCTCGATCCCGCTTGACCGCCGACATCGTCATCGCACCGGCAAACGACATGCACGCGATGACCAAAGCTCCCAGCGCCGCCTGCCACCAATACGTGAACGGTGTGGCAAACCACAGTGCCGTCCCTAGTGCCACCACGCACGCCGTGCCGGCAGCAAAGCCCTCCCAACTGCGGGATGGATGAATCGACGGAGCCACTAGGTGCCCACGGAAGAGCTTTGAAAATGCATAGTGCAGAACATCGCTCAACTGCACAAGAATGATAAGGAAAAATAAAAGCCGGACCTTTTCCCAGTTAGGTGCCGGCTCCCATACTACCGAAACACCGGAGGCAACTGCCGATCCCATTGGGAGCGGCCTATTTCCGGAGGCTGCTGCCATTAATTCCGCAATCTCGTTCCCCACATCGGTTGCCGCTCCGTTGCCAATTCCAGAAGAAGCGACAAGCTGGTCATCCAAGAACACCAATCCCTCGATTGATGGTTTCAGAACGCCCGGCTTGGCCACTTCTTTCGGCTGATGCCAATCCAATGACAAGAGTGCCGGGGCAAAACTAAGGCAGTACACACAGATCAAAAGTCCCGCCTGAATCTTTGCCGTCCGCTCTAAAAACCGTGTCGCATCTCCCGAAAGGGCCACCCGCGCCGGCACTAAAAGAAACGCATAGATAGGAATAAGCGTTAGGTACAAGTCGTAAACACCAAAGCCTACCAAGATATACTGAAGCGGAAGGAACACAGCGAACACCCACAATAGGGCTTGATGGTCACTCAGACGCGTGGGTGTCACCGTGATAAATTCCCGCAAGGCCCAAAAAGATAAGAGCCCAAATAACACTATGGTCGCTGCTTTGCCCAGGATCAAAGCGCCGGCCAACGCCGCGAAAAGCAACCACCACGCACGAAGTCGAGCAACAAACCGCTCCAGGAGACCGGGATCGACACTCGACCCTCCAACTAAGCGCAACACTGTGCAGACCCCGGTGGCTACTGCTAAAGCCACAATGACGAGCCCCATGAGAACGAGTAATCCAAAATCCATGGAGCTTACTCCGGAGACTGCAGGAACAACCTCACAATGGTTTGCCCGATGTGATGGTGCTTCGGTTTATCTCTTGTCGATTAAATGTTTCCACAAGAAAGTTTGTTTAGTTACCATACGTTACGTTATGCAGGTACGCCGGGGCTCGGGTGCTCCCTCTTACTTGTGAAGTCAACCTCACGCATCAGCGATTCGACTCGAAAAATCCGAAACCGCCTGTCGCGGAATTAGGCCCACACAGGTCCCTTATCTCATGCCGAACGCCTGGCCACCTTTGCCACCGGCCGCGCTCCAACCCAAGCCCCCTAAAACTCCCGAAGCCGATCGATCGCCCGGCGGGCCCGCTCTAAAAAAGCCGATTTTGGCTCTCCCGCCTCAAGCCACATTGGCGGCCCAAACGTTACAGTAGCCAACAGGGGAACCGGAAGGATCTCACCCCGAGGTAAAACTCGATTCATGTTGGCGATGTACACGGGAACCAGTTCCAGCTCCGGCCGGCGCCGGCAAAGATAATAAAGTCCGCTTTTAAATGGTGCGACGTCCGGGCCAGGGGTGCGGCCGCCCTCCGGGAAAACTATCAAAGAGTGACGGTCCCCTAACTCCTGCAGCATGACATCAACAGGGTTCCGACGCACACGAACTTCCATCCGATCAATAAGTATCGCGTTAAATACTTGCACTGCCAAGTAGCGCCGGATGGCCCCGGCCGTCCAATAATCTTTAGCAGCCACCGGCCTGGTCAGGGCCCTACATGCCGGGGGCAACACCGCCCAAAGGATGACAGGGTCCAGGTGGCTGGTGTGATTGGCGAAATAAATCCGCTGACATGTATCTGGCTGGCAGTCGACCCACCGAACATGCACCCCGGTTACAAACTTAGCAAGACTTGACAGAAAACTTCCCACAAGCCGGGCATGCCAAGGTTTCTCCCTCCAGGCACCTCGGGCAAGTTTACCGAAGGCTCCCCGCGAAAAGGTGTCCCTATAGCCTGTCGGGCCAAGAGAGCCCTCCCTCCGGGATCCCAAAGTCCGAGGTCCCAATGTGCCCTCAGATAGATTTATTTCATCCACCCTAATAGTGGTATCCATTGTTGAGGGAGATTTCGTTTTAATTCCTTCGCTCACCGCCCCAGGTCCTCAATGGGATGACTTACTTCGTGAACAAAATTAGCAGTGGCCAGAGAAATTTATGTACCTTGCCGTTTAGCCACTTTTGTGGTAATCGAAATCGCGCGGGCGTCCGCCCCCAACAATATAAGTGTGAGCATCACCAAGTAAAATGAACCTTGCTTAAAGCATCATTATAAAGCTTGTGCGGATAGTGAGATAAGTATTAAGGATATCCCCAAAGTCAGAATCTTGATACGATTTTTGATTGCAGGATCATCCTGACGGCCTCGGGATGGCCAAATGGATTAAGAAATGGTGTATTGAACGCACCTTCTAAGGGGGGTAGCTGTCGGAAGGTTCTTGGAATTTAAGCAGCCGGAGCCTTAGGATAAGCCGCCCGCAATAACCTCGGAAAACTCCATGAGAAGGTAAACCTTTTAACCTTTCGCATTTGAGGAAAGCAATGCCAGTCCGGGACCCACACTCTTCAAACTCGGAAATATTTGTTCGGTATGTGCTTTTCGTGACCCTATCAATGCTCATTTTGGCGATAAACGCCTACCTTCACAGCCCGCGGTACAGACCGGCGGAAAGGTTCGAATCTTCGACTCCGGAAGAAACCCGCACTTTGGGGCCACCCGCGGAGGGAGCCACCCCAACCCCCGCAGACTCATCTCAGGTTTCTTCCCGCGAACCGACACGTTTGGAAGAGGGCGAGGTTCGTCCGGGGGAGGAAACCACACCCGCTGCGAGAACGGACCAAAATGGTGTTGACAGGACTACAGCCGAATGGGGGACCGAGCCACCACTGCAATATGTTACTCTAGGGTCGCTAGATCCCGGCAGCCGGTACCGAATGCTGGTGACGTTGTCTAACCAGGGTGCTGCAGTTGTTCGTGTGGAGCTCAACGATCCTCGCTATCGCGCTACGGAAGTGCGGCATGGGTATTTAGGGCACCTTGCGCCACATCGAGCCTCAGAGGCCGAAGAATGCACCATTGCCGTGGTGGGGTTGGGCACACCTGCAGCGGGAGCCGGCCTTCAACCGGCCGATCAAATCGTTAGTTTCGAGGGATTGCCGGTTCGCACGTGGAGGCAACTAAATCAGTATCTCCAGCGGACGCGCCCGGGCCAACGCGTTCGCTTAGAAATCAAGCGCGGCGAAAAAACTGAGGAAGTAACCCTCCGGTTGGGGCGGCAACCAGTCGAAGTCATTAGGCCCGAACTGGACACGCCAACTTCGTTTTTGTTGACGCTTGCCTCTCTCGACGACCAAAACCTCGAGGATATCCGACGCCGACTGACGGCGCTGCTCGAGCGAGCGCGGCGCATCCGCAAGCAACTGGCGGAAACTGCCCAACAAGGGCCAGAGCTCGCAGAGTTGGGCGCACAAGTAAGCTCTCTGGAAACAGAACTGGCCCAGGTTTTAGGTGACAAACAGGAGGAAGTAGTGCGCTATCAATTTCGAAGCACCACTGCGGCGTCCCGGGTCGTGGATACCTTGCTTGAGCGAATCGATGCCGCCCTGGCGGGCGAGCTCGAGTTGCACGGCGTCAACCTTCGCAACGGCACGTGGGAAGTTGTGGAAGCCTCTACTACATTTGTGACATTCCGCAAGAAATTGGGCCCTCACGCCATAGAAGTCGAAAAAACCTATGAGCTTGCCGAGGTGCCGGCAAATCAGCAGAGGGTGCGATCCTACCCGGCTTACCACCTAAAATTGCGAATTCTCATTCGGAACCTTGCCGCTCGTCCTCGGCAAGTGGCCTACCAGCTGGACGGCCCAAACGGTTTACCCACCGAAGGACATTGGTACGCAGCAAAGGTTGGCCCCGGGTGGGGAGCCTACGGCTTGCGGGATGTGGCTGTGGCCTGGCACGGCGGACGTTGGGATCTAATTAGTTGTTTGCAGATCGCAGATGGGAAGCTGCCTCTATGGCGAGAGGAGCATGGGCAGAGACTAAGATATGTTGGGGTCGACGCCCAGTATTTCTCCGTCATCTTGCTGCCCCGGCGCCATCAGCCAATTCCAGAATGGTACCACGCTGTGCAACCTGTGCCGATTGGTGTACCCGTGCGCGAAAAGAAGAATTTGACCAACACCTCCTGCCGGCTTTCCACTGTCGAGTTTACTGTTCCTGCCGAAGGCGGTGAGCTTGTTCACGAATATTGGATTTTCGCTGGCCCTAAACAGCCTTCGCTCCTCACACACTACGGGCTACGCCATTTGGTGGTATACGGCTGGTTTTGGTGGGTCGCCATCCCGATGCTGTGGATCCTGCACTTCCTTCACGATTATGTCGTGTTTAACTACGGGTTGGCGATTATTGTGTTGACTGTCTTGGTTCGTCTGGCAATGTTCCCCTTAAGTTGGAAACAGGCCTTGGCGGCGCAAAAAATGCAGCAGATCCAACCAGAGCTCCGCCGTATCTATGAAAAATACAAAAATGACCCTCAGCAACGACTTCAGGCGCAGCAGGAGCTTTTCCGCAAATACAACTACAATCCTTTAGGCGGTTGTTTGATTCTTTTGCTCCAACTTCCAATATTTATTGGACTTTACCGCGCTTTGATGGTGGATGTGGAACTTCGGGCGGCACCGCTCATTTCCGATGCCATTCGGTGGTGCTCCGACCTGTCGGCTCCCGACATGCTCATCGATTGGAGCCGCTTCTGGGCGGCAATCGGCTGGGAATGGTTTAATGAAGGCTATGGACTGTTCGCCCTTGGACCATATTTCAACATTCTTCCCGTGTTGACAATTGCTCTCTTTCTGTGGCAGCAGAAGATGCTTACCCCGCCACCTGCTGACGAACAGGCCGCCATGCAGCAAAAAGTGATGACCTTCGTGCTGATTTTTATGGGCGTTTTGTTCTACAAGGTGGCAAGTGGACTTTGCTTGTATTTCATCGCTTCTAGTATTTGGGGATTAGCGGAACGACGATTCTTGCCAAAGCTGATGCCTCCGAAAGAGGAAGCCACAGCCTCACCTCCTCCAAAGGAGCCACGGCGAAAGAGCGAGGGTTGGTTGGAGCGACTCCGCAACAGGCTGGAACTCCTGAACGAGGAGTCCGGCCGGAAAAAGTCGGCAGGGCCGTTGGGCTCCCGCCAGCTCCGAAGAATGGTTTCAAAAAAGACTCGGAAAGGCCCCAAGGCATAACTTGAGGAGCGGCACGGGCAAGAATTAGCCTACAGCTATCGCTCGCCCACGCATACCGGTTTGCTGAGCGCGGGGAAAATTCTCAAAGGCCGGCGATGGTGGAGGTGAACATCAAGACCCGTTTTTGAGGGCAACCATGCCTCTGCCGCACGTGCGGAGGACTTAGGTCGCGGAAAAAGGCCGGCGTTTGGAAGGGTGAAAGCGGCCACTTTTAGCGAAGTTCCGTACCAAGCCAACACCTGTCGACAAACCGGTTATGGCATTGCGGTGGATTCTCCCGAAAATGGCACGAAACGATTTTGCCTCTGGTTTCTCAATCGGCACGGGCGCAGGCAAAATGCTTGGCCGCACTTCTTATCGTCGGATCAAGTTCACCACAATTCACTTGTTTGTACTGTGTACCAACAAATAGTGAAATTGTTTGTAGAGTTTTGCGCTGCCAATTCGTTCATTGCGGCATATGACGCCGTACCATAGCGAGGACACCATTGTTGCCGTGGCCACAGCTCCTGGGCCAGGAGCCTGTGGCATGATTCGCCTGAGCGGGCCAGATGCGTGGTCGATTGCGAGTCTTCCTCTTGTCTTCGACTCCTCGAGCGATAAAGGATTTCCCCGCCCGCGTTCCCTTTGCCGGGCTAAGTTTCGCTTGGCCTCGATTGGCGCGGCAGTTCCTGTGCTTGTTTACTTCTGGCCGGAAGGCCGCAGCTACACGGGGCAGCAAACGGTGGAGCTCCACACGATAGGATCACAACCGCTCCTGGAGGCCATGGTGGAGGAACTTGTTGGGGCCGGTTGTCGCCTAGCCCGGCCAGGGGAGTTCACCCTTCGGGCCTTTTTGGCCGGCAGAATAGACCTGCCACAAGCGGAGGCAGTGCTTGCCGTGGTTAATGCCACCGACGATCGCTCGCTAGATGTGGCACTGCGTCAACTGGCCGGCGGACTTCGCGGCCTCATGCAGGCACGTCGTAGCGAGCTTCTTGAGCTTCTTTCCCTCCTTGAAGCCAACCTTGACTTTCCTGAAGAAGAGGATGTCCAGCCGCTTACTCGGGGGGAATTAATTAGCCGGCTTCGAGAAGTCCGCTGTAAGCTGGAGCTCACGCTTAGCCAACTCGAGGCCCGACGTACTTTAGAGACCTGCTGGCGGGTCGTTCTCACCGGTCCACCAAATGCCGGCAAAAGCAGCCTATTTAATGCCCTGCTTGGAAGGGAGGAAGCCCTCGTCTTCGATCAACCAGGAACCACTCGCGATTTCCTTACTGCCCGTTGGGATGTGGACGGCATAGAAGTCACACTTGTTGACTGTGCGGGTCTTAGGGACACCACGGAACTCACAGAGTCGTGGACATCCCGCCCCGAAGAGCTGAGAGAAAGCTTCCCTGGGTTGCACCAAGTTTCTACGGAAATTCTCAGTAACAGAAAGGAAGAAGCTAATCTGTCCACAAAAGCCCAGCCGGATCTGAGTTGCGCACCCGACCGCCTCGCGGAGGATCTGGCAAGGGGGCAAATCACCCAAGCCGAGATGGAAATACTTTGTGTCGATTGTTCTCGGCCGCTTGCGACGTCTGTCTTGGGGCGACTGGCCACACCGCGAGCCTATCGGATAGTGGCCATCACGAAGGCGGATCTTCCATGGCACCCGGAGCTCAAACCATCGCTAGAGCTTCACGCTCAAATGACCCCCGTCGTAATTACGAGTAGTCTTACGGGCGAGGGTATCACAGAGCTTAAACAGGTTGTGGCACAGCTACTTCGCCACCATGCTGCGACGGGGGAGATTGTCCCCACAACTGCAATCCGTTGTGCGACTTCACTTCGGCAGGCATCATCCGCGCTGGGGCGGGCGATCGAGTTAGCACTTCACGAGGCAGGTGAGGAGCTGGTTGCTGCGGAGATTCGCCTGGCTCTCGACGCCATCGGCAGTGTCACCGGCGCTGTGTACACGGAGGACATTCTCGATCAGATTTTTAGCCAATTTTGCATCGGGAAATAGCATCGGATTTTAAACGCCGAAAGTTGGAGAGCAAACCGCCGACATTCATGCAGGGTGCCGGGCAGGACAGCGACGGTTCTGCCCAACATGCCGGCTCAAATTTGGTTCTTGAGCGATTGGCCCCCTTGCAGCGGTTACTTCTGCCCCTCCGCAAAAATTGCGCTTTAAGCTCTAAACCCCCATCTACCGACCAAACCACCGGCGAACTCGCAAGAACCAAGAAAGCCGAATCATTTGCTTGCCACCAGCATGCGCTACATTGCCTGCCAAATGGCTTGCGGTTTCCCTGCTAAGAATGGCCTCAGAGAGTCTTTCCTGCCCTGCGCGAGCCCCGTTTCAAAGCTACTTACGCGATTGTTGTGCGGACACTGTTAGCCAAATTTCCCCGACAGCCGAGGAGGACACATTACCAAGGAGGACACATTTTAATGCTCTTCTTTTAATGCTTTTCAATGCTCTTCATGACGAGATGATTACGTCATGCTCAGGACGGACGCTTCCTAATGCATTTTGAAGAAGAGTTTTCTGCTCAATCTTTTAAATTAGGCAAGTGGAAGGGCTAGCCTCCTTGGGTTAACTGCCGGTACAGCCTGCAAACGGGCGTTCGGGAAATTGTGTGGAGGGCAAGATCGCGCACGGCAGAGTGTTGAAATACCCGCAAAATTCGCAAAGCCACGACACACTATGGAACGAGGATCACAAAGTGTGCTAAGCCACGGAGACTCTGTGAGCCATCGGCACCACATTGGGTATCCCACCGATAGGACATGGGTTCGACCCGATATTTGGGGGACTGTTTGCCGACAGGGGCAATTTGCTTTTTAATTGCGGCCAGTTTATAATTCCCGCGTAAAAGGATTACTAGCTTCTCTTTTTCAAAGATCGTCAGCGTCTCGGGGTGCAAAAGGGGGAGTTAAAACTTTTCCGGTTTCGCGGTGACATTGTAAATGCGGGTTCCCGTGAAAGTTGTTTCCGAAGGCTGAGAAGAACGATCTACGGACAAAGTATAACGGTGAGGTTGTGTAAGTGTGTCACGCCTTAACGGGAGGAGACTCATGGTAATCGGACGGTTTCCTACACTCGTGGGATTAGCTGCTTTCGTTGTGCTGAGCTTTGGGACATTTATGGAGGAACTCCGTGGCCAAGTGACGGTGGATCCAAATTTCCCATCGTATCGCCCCGTGTCGGGAATTTCCGGCAAATTGAAAAGCGTAGGCTCCGACACTATGAACAATTTGATGACGCTATGGGCGGAAAGTTTTCGTCGGTACTATCCAGGGGTCCAGATAGAGATCGAGGGGAAAGGTTCTTCCACGGCTCCGCCCGCGCTGATCT
This sequence comes from uncultured Thermoguttaceae bacterium, assembly GCA_938084835.1. Classification (GTDB taxonomy): domain Bacteria; phylum Planctomycetota; class Planctomycetia; order Pirellulales; family Thermoguttaceae; genus DTLM01. The sequence goes on along the minus strand of CALKER010000010.1, from coordinate 96,741 downwards.
CCGGGACGGCCCAATTTGGGCCTATGAGCCGCGAGATGAAATCCAGCGAAATCGATGCCTTCGAGAAGCGATTCGGTTACAAACCCACCGCCTTGCCCACGGCAATTGATCTGCTGGCCGTTTACGTTCACCGCGACAATCCCATCGAGGGACTGACGCTCCAGCAGCTGGATGCTATTTTTTCTAAAACCCGCCGTGCGGGTTTCCCGCGGGACATCCGTTTTTGGGGAGACTTGGGTCTAACAGGGGAATGGGCACGGCGGCCGATTAGCATTTATGGCCGTAACTCCGCTTCCGGCACTTACGGGTTCTTTAAGGAACATGTCCTTCTTGGTGGCGACTTTAAAGACGAAGTAAAAGAACAACCAGGGAGCTCCTCGGTTGTCCAAGGGGTTGGTTCGGACCGGTTTGCCATTGGTTACAGCGGACTAGGGTATCAAACCGCCGACGTCCGCCCCGTCCCTTTGGCTGCTAGCCAGGGTGAACCCTTCGTGGATTGTTCGATCGAACACGCTTACACCGGCGACTACCCGCTCACACGAATTCTATACGTGTATATTAACCATCGGCCCGGAACGCAGCTGGACCCCCTTCGGCGAGAATTTATCCGGTTTATCTTTAGTAAGGAGGGTCAGCTCGAGGTGATAAAAGACGGTTACTTTCCGATTACCTGGGAATTGGCGAAGGACGTTCTGGAGAGTCTAGGCCTCGGTTCGAAATAAAGTGCGATTGCAGCCCTACTACTCCGGGAACGTGATTCGCGAAAATCGCAGTGAGCGATCGGGCTCCCATTTCCAAGTTTATTATCAACCAAAAACGGAAGGAGAGCTCCGGGTTGCTGAACCAGATGCAAGTAATGTTCTAATGGCGAGATTGCTCCCGAACTGTCAGGATGGGTAGCGATGCCCCTGCTGTCCGCCGCGGGTACCACCCGAGAAAGCTATCTTCAAGCCCTTATGCCGATTGGGGTGGTGGACATAAAGCTAAAGCCGCGAGCCTAGGGTACAGAGGCTTGCTTCCTCGGCGGACAATGGCCCCTTCCTTAAAAGCGTTGTGTTTTTACCTTGCCATCCCTGGAGCGGACAAGGTATTTCAAACTCTCGGGGTATAGGGATTCTGCCCGTTAAGGCGGGAACAATGTGAGATTTTCGTCAACCCGCTCAGGCATGCCGTCCTTTTGATTTCAATGTGTGCCTTCGTTTTTAATATGGGCATTCGTCAACAATAACCGCTAACTGGGATCCATATTCTTGCGAGTAGCTAACCGTGTGCGCGTCATCCACAGAGGTCTTTTCCCCGACCCGACCTGCAATGGAACGTCGGCGCGTACCTTTGGTAGCGAAGATTGCAGATAAGCTAGCTCGAGTTTTGATCACTCTCGGTGGTATCGGTGTGATCGCCACCGTCTTTGGCGTATTTTTCTACCTATTGATAGTGATCATACCCCTCTTTCTGCCGGGTTCAGTGACTAGTGTAAGTCTCGTAGCCTCGCCCGCGTTGTTTAACCCGCCGACGGCCAAAGCACCTTCGCAGCTAACCCTTGACCTTGAAGATCTCTCCCCATCAAGCAGCCAGGCCGAAGCAAGTGACGGTCCTTTGTCAGCGGCTGCTTTTTCGCTAAAAGAGGGCCCCAAAGAACTACTTCCTGTCCGAGTGGTGTTAGAGGAAACAGTCTCCCTGGGCTTGGCCGAACCTATTAACCTGATGTGTGACGAGTCCGTGAGTATTCTTGCAGTCGTAGGTAAGGGTTGGGCCCGAACCGTGGCTTTGCCACGGGGAGAGGTATTGGGCGAACACCGGCTTATCCCTCCTGACCGGGAAGTGGTTGGTTGGCATTTCGATCCGTTGTATCAACGATGGTTTGCATCGACGGCTCAGGGCACGATTTGTACGGGCACATGGGCTTTTGACTCCACCTTCGTCGACCCAGATCAACTCCCACCCCATTTACGCGCTATGCCCGTTGGTGAGTCGGCACCATTTGGTGGAGGCGTAATCCGGCACATAACACGACGGAGTTATCAGCTAATTCAGGGAAGAGTAAACCAAGAGAGCGAGGTACCCCTAGAGGGCCAAACGTTTGTTCTCATTGATGGGGTAACACGAAGTAACTTTGACTTCTTGGTAGCTCTAACGCGTGACGGCTCCCTGTATTCAAGCCAAGTAACCAAGCAGAAAAATTTGCTTACCGGGAAAATCACGGCTCGGACGAGTAGCGGACGGCTGGACGTGCGGGACATCGTAGCGGAGCGAGGACTGCCCTTGTGGCTTCTCCTTTTCGGCCAAGGTGACGCCGCACTCATGGTCTGGAAGGATGGTGCGTTTCTCCGCGTCGATCTTTCCGATCCTCGTCAACCCCGTTTAGTGGAGCAAGGAACACTGGGCAGCGAGGAGCTCGGGCCACCCACTCAGGCATGCTTCCTCTTGGGAAGAAACACACTTTTGCTTGGGCATACCTCCGGTCGGATCTCCGGATGGTTCCTCGTCCCGGATGCAACGCGTCATGAATCAGACAGTAGGCGTCTTGTCAGGGGACATGAATATGGTCGGGCCGGCCCGGCTGTGATTGGGTTGGCAACAGCCCGCCGCTCCCGCCTGTTTGCCGCCGCGGACGCAAGCCACAAGGTGCACTTCTTCTACGGAACATCCGAGCGCCTGCTAGCACAAGCAAAGATTTCGACCGGACCTAACTTCCTTACTCTTGCCTTTTCCCCACGCGACGATTACTTAATTGTAGCAACGGACAAAGGGGCAGAACTTTTGGCCCTCCGGATTCCCCATCCAGAGGTTAGTTGGCGGAGCATGTGGAGCCGGGTCTGGTATGAGGGATATCCCCGACCTGCGCACGTGTGGCAGTCGACCGGTGGCACCGATGATTTCGAGCCTAAATACGGCATGGTGCCCTTGGTCTTCGGAACTGTGAAGGCAACGTTCTATTCGCTCCTTTTCGGTCTCCCTCTCGCCTTCCTTGCCGCCATTTATACCTCTGAATTCGTTCATCCGAATGTTCGCAGTCGGATCAAACCTGTGATAGAAATGATGGCCAGCCTGCCGAGCGTAGTCCTCGGGTTTGTCGCGGCATTTGTGGTAGCTCCCTTGGTAGAAAAGCACGTGGTATCGGTCCTTTGTTTCTTTGCGACCTTGCCAGCAGCACTCCTCTTTTGTGGACACATTTGGGAGATGGTGCCTCACCGCATCCGGACAAATGGTCCTTTGCGCCTTCTTGGGTTGATGGTGGCCATCATCTTTGCAAGCTTTCTGGCAAGGAAGCTTGGACCGATTGTCGAACAAACGCTGTTCTCGGGAGACATCAAGCGATGGCTTGGTGGGGACTTTGGCGCAGGGTGGGGGGGTTGGGTTGTCTTATGGCTGCCCGCAGTGGCATGTACGCTGGGGTGGGTCAATTCTCGATGGATTTCGCCTATTATAAATGAAATGTTGCCAGTCCGGTCGCGGCAATTGGCAGGACTCTATCGGCTTTGCCAGCTCCTGGTGGGAATCGTCCTCATTTGCACCCTAACATATTATGTGGCTTTGTTATCGGAGCTGCTAATGGGCGATCCGCGCGGAAACCTTCTCGGCTCCTACGTTCAACGAAACGCTCTGGTAGTAGGGATTATAATGGGGTTTGCCATTATCCCCATTATTTTTACCTTATCGGAGGATGCCCTTTCGGCGGTGCCGCAGGAATTGCGAGCTGCATCTTTAGGAGCCGGTGCCACTCCCTGGCAAACCGTCGTCCGTGTCGTAGTGCCGGCAGCAATGAGTGGCTTGTTCTCGGCAGCCATGGTGGGTCTGGGCCGCGCAGCCGGGGAAACCATGATCGTACTTATGGCAGCAGGAAACACGCCCATCTTGGAATGGAATCCGTTTAACGGCTTTCGTACCCTCTCAGCAAACATCGCAGTAGAACTGCCTGAGGCAGTTCAAGGAAGCACCCACTATCGGATGTTGTTCTTTGCAGCCTTGTGTCTTTTCGCTCTCACCTCGGTGATCAATACCATAGCCGAGTTGGTGCGAATAAGATTTCGACAACAAACCGCGCGGTTGTGACGTTGGGTATGGAAAAAGAAAGTAGAAAATAGCTGCGGCGTTGCGATCTGGGCATCGCCATGATGAGTTACCCTCCGCAACAGGAAACATTCTCAGGTCCAGAAGCTTCCTCTGAGCGAATGCCACCCGGCAGCTTCATCACGGGCGGCCGCGAACAATTTCGCACTGCGGCTTGGCTCGCTGCTGCTTATAACGAACCCGGGCTTTGGCTTACCGGGGGGGCCCTTGTTGTCGCAATGGGAATGATTATCCTTCTACTTGGTTATATTGCTTGGGAAGGCCTCGCCGCCTTTTGGCCCAGAAATGTCGTCCAAATCCAACTTTTCGACGGCACCATTGTCTGCGGCGAGGTGGTTCGCGTCGAGCGATATGTCCCGCAGCCTTCACTGCTCGAGACACTCCCCGACGAGATCCGCCAAAAGGCCCAGCGGCTGCTTGGTGACCACGGCAGCATTCGACGACGATTAGTGCGCATTGGCAATTACGAGTTGACTGGAGAACACTTCCGCTGGGTGAGTGACTTTGAAATCGCCTCAGACGGGGAGAGTTATCCCGCTTCAATTACCGTTTTCGAGCGCCGCGCTTGGGGCAGATTCTTTGGCTTCTTACAGGATTTTGTGACCGCGGAACAAGTCGTTGCCTCAGGCTCAGAACGTGTCTGGGAAGAGTTGACACGTGTTCATCCGCAGGCCCTCGCTTTGTGGAAAAAGCTGCGCAAGCTCGAGTGGCGCGATATGGGCCGGATTAACCACCGAATGGAAAAAGCCCGCCTTCAGCTCCGCAAGGTCGAACTTGATTACGGCGAAGAGTCTCCGGAAGCAGCTCGGGGAAGGGCCGAATGGGAAAAACTGCAGGCAGCATTAGAGAGCGAAGCAGCCGAGCTCCGCCAGCAGATTGAGCTTGTGCGTAACCGTCTTACGCAATGGGCCTTACGTGTAAGCACGGCTGACGGAAGGGAGACCACGCTGCTCTTGGGCGACATTGTACGGGCTTACCAGCCGAATCGGCTTTTTTGGTGGCAAAAGCTCGCCATTTATCGGGCGCGGGTGTGGGAGTTTCTTACTGACGAACCCCGGGAGGCCAACAGCGAAGGCGGTGTGTTCCCGGCAATCTTCGGAACCGTGTTGATGACGCTGCTAATGTCGATCGGGGTTGTTCCCTTCGGAGTAGTCGCCGCTTTGTACCTACGCGAATATGCTAAATCAGGCTGGGCGGTGAGCGCGGTGCGCATTGCCGTCAACAATCTGGCGGGGGTGCCCAGCATTGTATTCGGTGTGTTTGGCCTAGGGTTTTTTTGTTACACGGTGGGAGCTACCATTGATCAACTGTTCTTCTCCGCCCGACTGCCGGCGCCTACTTATGGCTCAGGAGGAATTCTTTGGGCCTCTTTAACTTTAGCTTTGCTTACTTTGCCGGTTGTAATTGTGGCAACCGAGGAAGCTTTGGCGGCCGTTCCTAATTCGATGCGCGAAGGTTCTTACGCGTGCGGGGCAACTAAATGGCAAACCATCCGTCGTGTGGTCTTGCCGCGAGCCATGCCCGGCGTTTTGACAGGAATGATCTTAGCCATGGCGCGCGGCGCCGGCGAAGTGGCGCCACTTATGCTTGTTGGTGTTGTCAAATTGGCTCCGGAATTACCCATCGACGATCAGTTCCCCTTCTTCCACCCGGAGAGAAGCTTTATGCATCTCGGGTTCCACATTTACGATCTGGGTTTCCAGAGCCAAAATGCGGAAGCGGCACGTCCAATGGTTTTTGCGACTGCTTTGCTGCTTGTGCTGATCATCTTCACACTAAACCTGGCAGCGATTTTCATCCGGGCGCGACTTCGCCGCCGCTTTCTCGGCGCTCGGTTTTAACTAAAAACCCAGCTGAAACTCGTTTTCCGCTCAGGGGGCTCTTTTAATACCCCTACAGCTTGCTAAAACAAAAGGAAGCGACTGCCGTTGTGCAAAGCCATTTGGGCAAGCTATCGCCGGGAAAAATTTACTGGCTTGAGCGACGTGCTAAGACCCCCTGGACGACCGTATTTAGCCGCCTCCCCAGAAGTATGACTTTTGATGGATTCGATTTCCCAGCCAAGTGGGGGAATGAGAGGAACTTTAGCACGAGGTTGATTCACGGCATGAGGTAACCAGGCCGTCTATGTGGCTTACGCCTTTAGTAAGGTGGGTATTTAGCCTTACCGAGTTTGGGCTCGAACGAGTGCGGAGTGGTGTCGATACACCGCGGCTAGTCGAGTTAAGGATTTCCGACTTGGACAGATGATACCTCCGGTCGAAAAGCCCCACCCGTCGTCTAAAGTTTTTCTGGTAACAAGCGGAGAGACTCACCCCGGTTGAATTCTGCCATGAGCTCTGTTCACAACCACACTATCAATAAAGTAGAAAATCCACCTGCCAATAACTCCCAATCGTGGGAGCAACTACAGTTAGACCTTTTCGAGGAAGATCTCAAGCAAGCTCCGGTGGTACACCCAGGGCTTGCCAAGGAGCCCGCTATTATCGAGCTGGACCACTTCGGCTTGTGGTATGGAAAAAAAAAGGTGCTCCACGATATTTCCATGGCCATTCCTCGTGGTAAGATCACGGCGATTATCGGGCCTAGCGGCTGCGGGAAGTCGAGCTTAATCCGATCGATAAATCGAATGAATGACCTTTTAGACGGGGTCCGCTACGAAGGTGATATCCGCGTGCATGGTGAATCAATCTTTTCAGCCTCTCACGACGTGATTGAGCTTCGAAAACGCATGGGGATGGTCTTTCAAAAACCGAACCCATTTCCAATGAGTGTCTTCGAAAACGTGGTCTATCCCCTGAGAATTGACGGCATTCGAAACCGAACCATTTTGGAACAAGCGTGCGAACGGGCTCTTCGGGCGGCTGCCTTGTGGGAGGAGGTAAAAGATCGTCTGCATACCAGTGCCCTAGAACTCTCGGGGGGGCAACAACAGCGGCTGTGTATCGCTCGGGCCATCGCCGGAGATCCAGAAGTACTGCTACTCGACGAACCCTGTTCGGCTCTTGATCCGGTGGCTACGGCAAAGATTGAAGACCTGTTCGACAGCCTAGCCGGTCAATATACGTTGGTGATTGTGACTCACAATATGCAGCAGGCCTCGCGGGTAAGCGATTTCACAGCCCTTCTTTATCTCGGCCGACTCCTCGAATTTGGGCCAACGGTTGAGCTTTTCAGCCGACCAAAGCTCCGGACCACAGAAGCTTATATTACGGGCCGATTTGGCTAAACGATGCTTTCTCCCCGGAACGACCGCCGGCTGACAAGGATTTCCGGAAACCGTGTAGTCGAACCGCCAAAGTCAATGGATTGGGCTTAACACACAGGAGGCAACCCTGGTCTATAAGGTGTTGCCAACGAATCTTCGACTGGCGGCCAGATCTCGTCGGTGTCAGCCAGGCATCGCCGGCGGTGCGATAACGGTTAATACCGCAACATGACCCTGGATGCTTATTTGCCCAATTAGCTCGAAGAGAGGCTTCATCAAACATCCCATGGGCTCTGTAGTATCACCCCGGGTTGACCCGGATTCCGCATGACAGCTGGGCGAGGAGACGCCTGAACCGCCCGAGCCTACCGATCTCCTGCCCGAATTGAGTATCTGAACTCAACCTTTTGCAAATTACGAGTAAGGCCTGTGTTACTTTACAAAGGGAGAAGCAAAGAAAAAGCGCCCGGAATGACCTACCACTTCGAAGACTATAAACTGAATACTGAAACTGATCGGATGTGACAGGGGGAAAGGCTAGTCGAGTCCCTTCGAACTCGACTCCAAGCTAAAATCATGAATTCCTTGGAAGAACAACCTGTTTATTTGCTGGGCCAAGATTGTAAAATGTTAGCTGGTTGGTATTATTTTGTAGCATTTTGGCTTTTTCAGTGGATTCATTTGTAGGTCATCTTCCTAAGCTCGAGGGTGCCTAAGTATGCCACCGGAAGTCGCCGAGGAAACTCACGACCAGCGGGTTGTCCACCGCATGCTGGAAGTGATTGGAGGGCTATTGCAGGAAGTCTACAGCTGTGTTGCCTACATCGATGCGGAGGGCGTCATTCGGGGGTGGCCTTCAAGCAGCGAACGACTTTTCGGTTATACCTCCGAAAGCGTAGCGGGACGGATGAATCTTTCTCAACTTTTTCAGCGATCCGAGGAGGGGGAAAGGTTTCTTCGCGAACTTCAGGATCGGGGTAGGGCCGAGACGACTGCCGAGCTTGTCCGCGCTACGGGAGCCACTTTCCCCGCTCGACTGTTGTTTGCTACCGCAAGTCAGGCGAATCACTATATAGGTGTAATTACTGATATATCCGATAAGGAGCAGACCCGGGAAAACATAAATTACCTCCGCGTCTATCTTGACACGGTACTGGCCATTTCGGGTGACGCCATTATCACCGCCGACTTGGACGGCGTGATCATGATGTTTAACGAGGGAGCGGAACGGATCTTCCGCTTACCCAGCCTCGAGGCCTTGGGAGAGGATATGTTTTCGCTTCTGTTCCCCCCCGAGGATATTCCTGCCGTTAAGGAACAGCTTCGCACCCAAGGACACATTCGGGACAAAGAAGTGAAGCTGCGGTTTCCTAATGAAGAGGAAATTTACCTGGAAGTTTCCGTCACAAAAACACGGGATGCCAGAGGTCAAGAGGCCGCACTCATCGCAATTATTCGTGACATAACCACTAGGAAACGTTTGGAAGAGGAACGGCTGCAAAACGAGCGCGTTCAACAGGAGATGCGAATTGCCCGGGGCGTCCAGCTGACAATGCTCCCGGATCGTCCTCCCAAGATCGAAGGTATGGATATTGCAGCCCGAATTGAATTTTGCGCTGATATCGGCGGAGACCTCTTTGATTTCAGCCGGCCACGAAGCGGAAAACTGGGAGTATCGATCGGCGATGTATCCGCTCACGGGGTAGGGCCGGCCATTGTCATGTCCTCGGCAAAAGCAATGCTGAACACCTTGGAGCAATACACCGAGGACCCGGAGCATATGATGTACCTGCTCAACAACCTATTGGAACGGACGACTGAGGACGACCGCTTCATCACCATGTTCTATGCCCTCATTGATACAAACGAACGGACTATGGAGTACGTCAACGCAGGGCACGATCCGCCGATTATTTACCGCCCCGACCGGGGCGTCTTCGAAGAGCTCCAAAGCACTGGATTGGCCTTGGGCATTCTGCCGGGCGAGCGATTTCGCCTTGGGCCAAAAGTCCAGTTCAACAAAAACGATTTGATGCTGCTTACTACTGACGGGATCTGGGAGGCCACCAATCCGGAAGGGGAGGCTTTCGGAAAACACCGCATATACGACATCCTGCGGGAGTGCCACCACCTTCCCTCGCAAGCGATTTTGGACGAGATCTTTCGGCGGGTGAAAGAATTCTGTCGAGGGGAACCCGCCCGCGATGATCAGACGGCGGTGTTGTTTAAATTCCTTTAACCGAATGATACTAGGCTCTTCCAGCTACGAGCTGTCACAGATGTCTGTATGGCATCTTGCAACTTAGCGGAAAGCACAGCTTAGGATAATTTTCCCCCGAGGGAGCCGAATCACGTTAGCCCGTGTGCCCTGTTCCTCTTTTCCTCGGGGAGAAGCCAACGATTTGTCGTTTGTCACGATGGTGGGACAAGTTCTCCGCGACATTTTCCAACCTCACGCATCAAAAACTGAGCTTGAGCGATTCGCCTTTCGGTTAGGGCTTAATCTTCAGGCCGGAATTGACCTTTATCAGGCTCTGAAGCGTGAAACTGCTAGTCATTACCGCTCCGTTATGCGCAATCATATTCGTGCTATCTCGGATCGCATTTCCCAGGGCGATACCCTTTACGAGGCTCTTCGCCGATGCGGTGATTTCTTCCCCCCAATTTTTGTAGAACTGGTTGGCGTGGGCGAGCTAACCGGCCGACTCCCGGAAACGCTTTCGGCATTAGCTGCCCACTATCGCGAAGCCAAGAGCCGAACACGCGCGTTTGTCTCAGCCATTTTCTTTCCGCTTACGGAGCTTGTGATCGGCTTGGCAATTGTTGGTTTGTTCATTTTGGTGTTCGGGGAGTTGGCGGCCTCACGCGGTATTGAGGCCGACCCCCTCGGTTTCGGACTCTTGGGGAGGTGGGGCTTCGTGCAGTATGTCTTGATCCTCCTGGTTTTTGCGGGGTGCATCTACCTCGGTGTACGAGCGTTTCGGGCGGGGGTCCAATGGATCTGGCCCCTTCAAAAGTTCCTGCTGCGAATCCCTTTTGTCGGGGGGGCAACAGAAACACTCCTTTTGGGCCACGTGGCGTGGGCTCTTTCTCGCACCCTTGACTCCGGAATGGACGTCCTCCAGGCCGTCCGCCTGGCCTTTCGGAGTACCAATCACGGCCATTATCTCGAAAGTCTGCCCACGGTTCTTGAGTCCCTCCGTGATGGTAATTCGCTTGCCGAGTCCCTCCGCAAGTCGCGGGCGTTTCCGGATTTCTTTCTAGAGACCGTTGAAAACGGGGAAATCTCCGGCCAACTTCCGGAAGCTTTGGATCACCTGGCAGCACAACTCTACGAACAGGCCGCTCATGCGTGGAAGCAACTGTCCGTCGTAGCCGGCTGGGTGATTTGGGCCTTGATCGCAGGAATCCTAATTTTCTTTATCTTTCGTCTTGCATCCTTCTATCTAGGGGCTTTGGGGGTAATTTAGTCCTTTGGAGGGGGGCATTCCTTGCCAAAGGAGGGGGTTCTGGACCGGTTGGAGGAACTTGTCTGGATAAGCCCACCCCTCAGGGGCTTACCTTTAACGCTTTACGGAAATTCAGAGTTTTCCCTGGTTAAGCGCTGCACCTAGGAGCGGTAAATTTTGGGACTGCGGGGCAAAAAAGGAACATCGGTTTCGCAGTTTGGACTGCCTGAGGCAAAGTTTTCCACCGTTCGGATGCTCCCGTTTTTGGGCCGGGACGGTGTGGAGCTGCGTTGGCAGCTGGAGACTTAGATTCTCAAATTTCAGGGGCGTGCATCATGGCCGTTTGTCTTGTTACTGGCGGAGCCGGCTTTATTGGGTCCCATTTGGTCGAAGCCCTTGTGGAGCGGGGACATCATGTCCGCGTAATTGACAATCTGAGCACCGGTCGACTCACTAACTTGGAGGCGGTCTTAGGGGCCGTGGAATTTTTAGCGGGGGATGTGTGCGATGAGTCCTTAATCGAGGATCTAATGCACGGCGTTGAGTATGTGTTTCACTTGGCCGCGTTGGCATCCGTACCCAGAAGCGTGGAGGCGCCGTTTGAAAGCCACACTGCGTGCGCGACCGGCACGATCACTGTGCTAGAGGCCGCACGACGTGCCCGCGTGAAGCGGGTTATATATGCAAGTTCCTCGGCAGTGTACGGAGATCAACCCACCGCAGCCAAACGCGAGACAGATCTTCCAAAACCCATGTCACCTTACGGGGCTGCTAAGCTGGCCGGGGAAATCTATTGCCAGGCGTTTTATGTCACCTACGGACTTCCCACGGTGGCACTCAGGTACTTCAACGTTTTTGGGCCGCGACAAGATCCCGAAAGCCCTTACGCCGCAGTTATTCCTCGGTTCATAACAGCGATACTTTCCGGGCGGCAGCCGGTGATCTACGGGGATGGGGAACAGTCCCGAGATTTCACCTACGTGGAAGATGTAGTTCGAGCAAACCTTCTGGCCATGGAGTCCTCCGCGGCCGATGGTCAGGTCCTAAACATCGCGACAGGAAAAGCAATCAGCCTGCTGGAATTGCTCCGAGTTTTAGAAGAACTTTTGGGACGAAAGATTACACCGCAGTTCGATCCGCCTCGGCCCGGAGATATCCGTCACAGCATGGCGGACATAACCCTCGCGGAAAAAATCCTGAATTATCGACCGCTAATTAGTCTAGCAGAGGGGCTCCGCCGATCTATCGGTTACTTCACGCAACTTGCGAGGACGGATGCCCCCGGCTTTAGGCTCAGCTGAGGACCCACTAAGGTCTCGAGATCGATTTCAAAGAAACCTAGTGTCGCGTTAAATTGGTCGAACCCTTTGGAAAGCTCGGGAACGTCCTTATCCACTCCCACCGCTTCGTCTTTCAGTAACTTGCTGCCACGATCCGCTTGCATGCACGGTTTCCGCAAAAGGATGATCCCGCTTAGACCTCTAGCGGGGCCTGGTTGGTGCGAGGTTTGCCATCTCAATGCTTGAAAGCCGTTCCGACGAAAAAGCCTTCAGACGGTGGCCAGGACGGTATATGAAGACTTTTATAAATTAAAAGCCCAACCTCGTTTGAGGCCGTGTCTCTGGGAAGTTCCGAGCCGTCTGCGCGGGAACCGGTGACGAGACTGGCAGTCCGCGGGATTCCGAGCGATGGAACAAGGGAAAAGCAAAACATTGCCGGAAGTTACCCAGTCGGCCCGATATTTATCGCCTCTACCCAAACAGGTGCACAGGTCCGATCCATATTACAAATTTGGCTTACTTTTGCCTTTAAACCGTCAAAGCCTTTTCCGGTACAACCGATTTCGGTCCCTCCGATCGAGGAATTCGGGTGGGAATTTTATCGGAACCAAATGCACTGAAGACTTGCGCCGCAGGCAAGCTAGTGGCAGCCTCTTGGGCCCAGGCAGGAGTGCCCCGTTTGATAACGAGACCGGACCGCCGCGAACGTGGGCGAGGAGCTGTCGCAAGAAAAACAATTGTGCCCAAGGTCAGCACTATACTCATAGACCCTACCATAGTGGGGTACTGAGGCAACCCAAAGCGCGCAGCAGTCGCAAGCAATACCGCGGCCAGCGGACCGCCCGAGACTACTCCCAAGTCCGAAGCTGCCATCATAAGATTTGTCCCCAGGCCCCGACACCGCTCTGGGAAACGAGTAGCGCCGAGGGATACGACTGAGGGGTATAAAATTGCATGCCCCACTCCGAAGACCACCGCTGGAATTACCAGGCCCCATTCACTCTGGACAACGATCAGAAGCAAATGCCCGAGGACGATGGCCATCATGCTGCCGGCGGCCAATAGCCGCAGGTCGTACCTTGTAAAAATACCACGGGTAACAACTCGAGTTATCACAGCCACAGGGGCATAAACGGCGAAAAAAAGTCCTATCCGTTCGACACCCCAGCTATGCGCCATTGCCGGTAAGAACACCGGGGGCAAGCCTAGCCCCATACCCATTACCACCCCGAGGATGATGAAAGAGTGGTGGGAAAACCTTCGCAGCACGCGCGAGGCGGAAGCCCGGGTGCGAATCGGGGCCTGTTCAATACCCACCGATGCCGCCCAGGCAAAACACCCCGCAACTAGGGTCAAAGCACCACCAACGACGAAGATTAATCGCACGTTATGAATATTGACGGCGATAAAATCCCCCATTTGGGTTCCCACGATTACTCCAAGGAAACCGGAAGTCCCCAACATGCCGATCAATTCTGCCATTCGCTGGGGGCCCGCTCCCCGAGAAATGAAGGTCGTGGAGGCTCCCATGATTCCGGCCAGTGCCGCACTAAAGACTAGTCGCCAAAAGTAAATCCCGAATCCGTGAGGGTTGTTGACCCCCAAATGGGCGAAGCAGGCCAGGGCGAAGAGAATTAAAGAGGCAATCCAGACCTTCTCAGCGCCGTGCCGGTCGGCAGCCCTACCCAGGAAAAATCGCACTCCGAGACTTCCCAGCGTACCCAGCCCCACAATCCAGCCAAGCTCCCAAGAGCTGCCCCCAATCTCGCGGACAAAGTCTGCATAGCGCACCAGGGTATTGGTGGCGACGCACACCAGAAAATTAGCCACATATGCCAGCCAAAAACGGAGTCCGTACGGACGAAGGGTGGGACCCTCCTCAAAAAACAAAAAGCTCCGCGAGCGAGCAAAATGCTCCCGACTCGTTAGGGAAATCATGACCTCAAGATAAGCTCATACGGGGGTTAAACTAGCGGCCTAACTTCTTTGCAATCGCTTCGACGCTTCGTAAACGCTGAGGACATTATTCTTAGTTACGGCTGTTTCGACAAGAGCGTTTCCCAATTAACGAGAATGCCGGCCGGGAGAAGCCAACTGAGAATTTACCGACTTTTCCGTTCGCCGAGACCCACCGAGGCCCCTATCGGGAAAGAAGTGAGTCCCCCTGCGATTAATTTTTTGCTTAGGAACAGCCAACCTTACTAACCCGCGAAACCTACCCCCGCCACCTCGAACTTATGTCCGGGGCACTCACTTGGGTCCCAAATTCCCGGCGATGCCTTCCTGCAAAGCTCTGAGGGGTGCTAGGCGCTATCGGCGGCGTTTGCTCGAAGAACCGCCGGACTGGGATCGCCTCCCACCACGGCGGCCACGTTTGAAGGGAAGTACGGTAGCCTCGACAAGGGGCTTGCCGATCTGACCTCGGAGTTGCTCGATCCGATCGCGGAGGACAGCAGCCCGTTCGAATTCGAGGGCTTCTGCCGCTGCTAACATTTCTTTTTCCAGCTCTTCCAGATATTCCTCGGTGACGATCCGAGCCTCGTCCGTAACCCCTGCGACGGCGTATGCGATGCGGCGAGCCTCGGCCTCTGCCTCGATACCGGCCTGTATAGCCTTACGAATAGTTTCTGGCGTAATGCCGTGCTTGCGGTTGTACTCCTCTTGCATTCGCCGGCGGCGCCGTGTTTCCTCGATGGCCCGCTGCATAGAGTCAGTAACTTTATCGGCATAGAGGATAACCGTGGCATTAACGTTCCGGGCTGCCCGGCCAATCGTTTGGATAAGCGAGGTCTCGCTCCGCAAAAAGCCTTCTTTATCGGCGTCGAGAATTGCTACCAAAGAAACCTCAGGTAGATCAAGCCCCTCCCGCAGGAGATTGACCCCGACGAGAACGTCGAACCGGCCGGCCCGCAAATCGCGAAGGATCTCCACCCGCTCGAAGGCGTCAAGCTCGCTATGCAACCATTTGCATCGGATCTGCTGCTGCGTGAGGTAATCTGAAAGATCTTCTGCAAGCCGTTTGGTGAGAGTTGTCACCAAAACTCGTTCTCCCATAGCAATTCGCTGCCGAATTTGCTCGATCAAATGGGGAATCTGCTTCTGAGCGGGAGCTACCTCGATAATGGGGTCCAACAGCCCAGTGGGTCGAATTACCTGTTCGACCACCCGGCCTTCCGCTTTTTCCAGTTCGTACGGTCCAGGCGTGGCGGAGACGAAAATCACTTGATTGATCCGAGCCTCCCACTCCTCAAAAGTCAGCGGACGGTTGTCCAAAGCGCTGGGCAAACGGAACCCGTGCTCAACCAAGGTGAGCTTACGGCTGTGGTCGCCGTGGAACATCCCGCGAATTTGCGGCACGGTGACGTGAGACTCATCGACAAATAGGAGAAAATCGTCGGGAAAAAAGCTAAACAAGGTATCAGGAGGGCTACCAGGAGGCCTACCCGAAAGGTGGCGGCTATAGTTTTCAATGCCCTTACAATAGCCCACTTCCTGCAACATCTCCAAGTCATAACGCGTCCGCGCCAAGAGTCGCTGAGCTTCGAGGAGTTTTCCCTGATTTTTCAGCTCGGCGACACGGGCCTGAAGTTCGTCTTCAATGTCCCGCAGGGCTCTGGCCATTCGCTCCTGAGGCAGGACAAAATGTTTTGCAGGGTAAATCCATAACTCATCAAGACGGCGGACCAGTTGCCCCGTCAACGGATGAATCTCCGAAAGCTGTTCGATCTCGTCACCCCAGAATTCCACGCGATATGCTACCTGCTCGTAAGAAGGATACACTTCCACGCAATCACCGCGAACCCGAAATAGCCCCGGCCGCCACTCTATGTCAGTCCGCTCGTACTGAATATCCACCAGCTTGGCCAGCATCCGATCCCGGTCCATTCGCTGACCGCGACGTAGCGCTACACTCATCGCCACGTAATCTTCTGGGGAACCCAAGCCGTAAATGCAGGACACACTGGCCACAATTATCACATCTCGGCGCGACATCAAAGCACTGGTCGCCGCCAAACGAAGTCGGTCGATTTCCTCGTTAATCGAGGCATCCTTTTCAATGTAGATGTCCCGCTGCGGGATGTAGGCTTCGGGCTGATAGTAGTCGTAATAGCTTACGAAGTAATGAACAGCGTTATGGGGAAAGAACTGCTTAAATTCTGAGTAAAGCTGGGCGGCCAACGTTTTGTTATGCGACATAACGAGCGTTGGCCGTTGAACATTGTCGATCACATTGGCCATGGTGAAGGTCTTGCCGGATCCGGTCACGCCCAAAAGCACCTGGTACTTTCGGCCCTCGAGAATACCCCGAGTCAGCTCGGCAATAGCCTTGGGCTGATCGCCGGCCGGCGGAAACGGACTCACCAATTCGAAAGGCCGTTCCAACTGCGTCGATAACCACACCCGCATCGGTACAATCCCTTGCCAACCAACACACCAAACAAAATAAGCCTCGGCACCGCATCTTGCTGGCCCAGGCAACTTTTCTTCAAGATAAGTGCCACAAAATCGAAGAAAATTTTCCGTCCCCCAAGCTTAGCATTGCGCATACCGCCAGCCTTGCGGGTAAGCCTGCGCCCAACCTGATTTTTCGCCTAAGGGCGTTTGGACTTATCCTTGTATTTTTCAAAATCATGCCATGCAGCTGTCTGCTTGGGCACTTGCAGCTGGTCGATTACCCGTTGCACCCCAGGAACTTCCTGGGCAGCTTTAAGGGCTGTCTTTCGTTGAAGCTCGAACTGCAAAGTCCCGGATAGCGTGACCACCCCTTTGCTTACCGAAACGCTTACGCGACAAGGTGGACGAATTCCCCTTTTAGTCAGATTAAGCTCCACCTTTTGTTTTAAAACCTCATCTTTTACTCGTGGACCCAGCTTCGCCATTGTGCCGCCTCCGTCCTCTGTGCCAAGCCGGCCAGCTGTTCTTCTGGGAGTGCGACCCAGTTTAGACAGATCGACCTCCCATTTAACAAAAGAGCGTAGGTTGATGTGCCACTTCCCCGGCAAAGGATCCGGCCCTCCACCCCCATTCTAACGCTCCCTGCGATAACGGTCCACCTTGTCTTGCGGCGGGGCGTTTCAATCGATATCAATGAAAAATCACGCCGCCCTTTCCCAAAGCTTAGGGCACTCGTGGAGGAAGGTCCGGGCAGGCGAGGACAAGCCGTGATGCAAGGATTTCAACGTGTTTCTTCCGGAGCAAGCTGGGTGTTGGTGTTGCTACCGCTCGGTTCGGCGGGGCTGCGTTCCCTCAAACTCTTAAGGCACCACTTTTTTGCTGCACAGCCGGTGGAGACGCGGGTGAAACATGCCATAAGGGGCAGATTGGCTTTTGGGATTTAACAAGTCTTTCCGTTTAAGTGTCGGATGTAAGGAGAACATCGATGGCAATTAATTTCCTACGCCCGGGATTCCGGCTAATTTCTGCGCCCACATTTCTCAACCGGACCAATAAGGTTGTGTCTTTCGTCGTGTTGGCCCTCTGCGCAGCACCACTCCCCGCCGGTCAATTGCCACCGATGTCGGCGGAGGAAATCTTGCGAGAGGCTCCCTTGCGGATCGAAAAATACCGAACCGCGGAAGCACGCATTGTGGTCATCGATCCAAGCGGGCAACCGGTCGCAGACGCGGTGGTGGAGATCGAGCAAAAGCGTCATCAATTTCTCTTCGGATGCAACATCTTCTTATGGGGCCGAATTCAGGATCCCGAGCTGCAGCAGAAGTACCTGGACGGATTCGCAGCAATTCTGAACTATGCCACCATTCCCTTTTATTGGTGGTCCTATGAAGCTTCCCAAGAAAAGCCGAATCACGACTACACCGAGCGTGTTGCCCGTTGGTGCCAGGAACACGGCATTGTGACGAAAGGTCACCCCTTGGCGTGGAATTACAGCGAGCCTCGCTGGTTGCCGAAAGACTTGCAAGAAGTTCTGGGTTTGCAGCTGGCACGAATCGACGATTGTGTGCGGCGCTTCCGTGGATTGATTGACCGCTGGGACGTTGTTAACGAGGCAACCCACTTCGACCGCGAGGAGTGCGTGCGGCGAGCCCCACGGTTGACTGCCACATGGCAGCAGGTCGGACAGATTGAATTTGTCAAAGCATGCTTCCGCAAAGCTCGGCAGGCCAGTTCCGAAGCGGTGCTTATCATCAACGACTACCGTATTGATCCGGCCTACGAAAAGCTCATTGAGCAGCTGGTGGACGATCAAGGTCAACCCTTATACGATGTGATCGGAATTCAGAGTCACATGCATGACGGTGTCTGGTCAACCCAGAGAATTTGGGAAGTGTGCGAGCGTTTTAGTCGATTTGGTGTCCCGCTCCATTTCACAGAGACGACTATTCTCTCCGGTCCGAGGCCACGCTCCACGGGGCGGCCGTGGGTGACTACCCCCGAGGGCGAGCGAATACAAGCAGCAGAGGTTGAGCGATTTTACACCGTACTTTTTTCTCACCCAGCTGTGGAGGCCATCACTTGGTGGGACTTCAGCGACCTGATGAGCTGGCAGGGCGCCCCCGCAGGATTGTTTCGGGCCGACATGACGCCCAAGCCCGCTTACGAGACTCTGCGGAAGCTCATCAAAGACAAGTGGTGGACAAGGTACCAAACGAAAACGGACTCTTCCGGTACGGTTCACTTCCGTGGGTTCCTTGGAGATTACCAGGTGCGCCTACGCACTGTGGACGGCCGGGAATTTGTCAACCACTACACCCTGCGTAAGAATACTATTAACGCGTGGACGATCAAGTTGCCCCAATGACCGGAATCAACGAATAAAGTTCTGCCCGAAATAAAAGAAAATGTTACCACCCGCCAAAAAAGGAATATCGGCGGAATAAGGCCTGTCGTCCCTCGCTGAGGCGAGGTAATATCTTGGGAGGACTCCGCCAAACTTGCACCAGGCAAAATCTTCTTAGAAGCGACTAACGACAGGGATGTAAAATCCCGAGGAAATCCTAAGGGAACTGGGGTGGCAGAACCAGCCTTTTGCGCGAGGAGCTTAGCAGGTGGGTTGCCTCCAACGCGCTCCAGCTGCTGGCCTGTACCCCAAAAGTGGAAAAGCTCACATCCAGGCCAAATGGATTTGGGGAGGTCCACCAGACCCGCTGGCGATTAGGAAAGGCACGAGCCGATGCCTCGGAAACTAATTCTCGATGTCGATCCCGGCGTTGACGATGCCATTGCAATGGTTTTTGCTCTTTATCATCCGGCCTTAGAGGTCGTGGCTGTCACGTCCGTCGGTGGCAATGTGCCACCTGCGGTGGCAAGTCGCAATGTCAGCGGGATTCTCGGCTTTTTCGATCCTCCGCGATGGCCCCGCGTGGGGGTAGCGTCGATGCCCGATGACGGCTTACCCGTCGAGGGACGTTATGGGCTAAGCATTGATTGCTTGGAAGCAGCGCAGCTACGCGTGGCTGAGCTGCGAAATCCTCACCCCGCGGAAAAAGTCATTTGCGAAGAGGTACGTGCCGCGCCGGGAGAGGTCACAATACTCGCGTTAGGCCCCTTAACCAACATCGCCCGAGCTTTTCGACGCGATCCGGAACTTCCGACCCTGGTCGGAAAAGTTTTAATTTCCGGAGGCACGGTGTCGGCAGCGGGGAACGTCACCCCTGCGGCGGAATTCAATATGTACTGCGACCCCAAAGCCGCCCGCGAGGTATTTCGCTCTGCATCCACAAAAGTCCTAATTCCCCTTGATGTAACCAATCGCGTCATGTTGTCTTTCGACCATCTCAACAATCTACCTCCAGAGACGACACGTTTAGGCTGGTTCCTCCGGGCCATCCTGCCGCCAGCCTTCTTGAGCTACCGTCAACGACTGGGATTGGAGGGCATCCATATTCACGACTGCGTGACCCTCATGGCCGCTATCCACCCGGAGCTTTTCGAATACGAGGATATGGCCGGAGATGTAGAAACCGGGGGAGAACTCTGCCGAGGGGCCACCGTATTTGACCGTCGCCGCGTTCCCGACTGGCAAAAAAATATCGCGGTGGCGCGGAAGATGGATACGGCCCGGCTAGTGGATTATTTCCTTGAAGGCCTTGAACGTGCCGCCTGGGAGACAGGTCCTATGTTGCCGGGATAATCCCCGCTCTTAGAAAACAGGCCGCCGTAACAAAATGGGTACAACGTCCTACGGCTGAAAGTAGGACGGCTCATTGCCCGGCCGCCACTTAATATTGCACCCCAAACTTGGCTTCTGCTCAATGGTCACTGGCTTGCCGGCAAGGACCGCGTCCAGTGCTGCGCGAAGATCCTTGCCAGTTATGGGGAGGCTATTCCCCGGCCGGCTGTCGTCCATTTGACCACGATAAACCAGCTCTCGCCGACTATTAAAGACGTAAAAGTCCGGGGTGCAAGCGGCACGGAAGGATTTGGCTACCTCCTGGGTCTCGTCAATCAGATAGGGAAACTTGTACCCGCGTGCGCGAATTTCCTCGATCATCTTTTCCGGCGCATCTTCAGGATATTGTTGCCAGTCGTTGGAATTAATCGCCACAACCGCAACCCCTTTTTCGATGTATTCCGACGTAAGCCGCGCCAGCTCCGATGCAACGTGCTTCACGTATGGACAGTGGTTGCACAAGAAGATCACCAACAGAGCCGATTTGCCACTGAAATCATCAAGCGACCAGTATCGGCCAAACGGATCCGGCAGGCGAAACTCCGGCGCTTTGGTTCCGAGCTCCAACATTGTGCTTTGCGTACGAACCATCGTCAGTCCCTCCTGTTGTTAGCCGATTCCCGTCCTCGTTGAAACATTATCGAAAATGCCTCAGGGTGTTGTTGTCTCAGCCCATTCGGTTCATGAAGGATGAAGCTTTCCAGTAGCAGTTTGTGTTTATTCCCGCCGGGAATGACCGTTAGTGCAAAACTGACACCCGAACCAGCGATTGAAATGGGGCCATGGTGTTCTCGCGCGCGTGCAGTTGGGAAGTTCCTCTTTCCATCGCGAGCAGGGACAAAGCACAATTGTGTCTGACATAACTGTGCAAATATTTTACGACGTCTCTCTCATCAGACAATCCTCACAAGTCACTTCTCCCAGATCGCGAGGTGAGCCCGTTGCAGAGCTTCGCAACAAGGGGGCAGCAAAGTCTCAGTTGGACGCCCTTGACCAAAACACAGTGGGGAATAGGCCGATCTTCACGTCCGATCAGGAATGGGTGCAACCTTAACCCATGGTTGTGGCGAAACGTGACAAGAGAATCCTTAGAAGGTTTGACGCTTTTACGGCCACACGCTAGCCCGTGGGCCAAGTACTCCGACTGCTCAAAACTACCTTAAATGGCGGCGTCTGAATTGCCGCAGAGGACGCCCTTCACTTCGCCCTCCGCGGTGGCCAACTATCCGGAAATCAAGTTGCCGTCGGTCAAGATCCACCCGGGCCACCTTCACCCGCACCCGATCCCCCAGGCGATACGCATTCCCTTCCCGGTAACCTACCAAGGAGTGAGTCTTCCGGTCAAAACGGTAGAAGTCGTCGTCCAGGGTGCTAATGTGGACCAACCCTTCTGCAGGTAAATCTACCCCCTGGACGAAAATTCCATATCGCTCCACCCCGGTTACCACACCCTCCATCTCTAACCCGATATGGTTTTGCAGATATCCCAGGAGCTTCAGCTTTACCAATTCCCGCTCTGCCATTTCCGCCCGCTCTTCTCGCCGGGAACAATGCTCTCCTAAAAGTACGAGCCGATCGAAATCGGTGGCCGGTTTGCGGTTATCGAGCAGCGCATCCAAAAGACGATGGATTGTAAGGTCCGGATACCGTCTGATAGGTGCAGTGAAATGACAATAGGTCTCCGTAGCCAGCGCATAGTGACCCTCGGGTCTGGGGCTGTAGATGGCGCGTTGCAGCGAGCGCAGCACTGCATAATGGACGGCATGCTGTTCGGGTCGACCCGCTACCGCCTCTAAAAGTCGTTGGATGGCAAAGCGACTTTCAAGACTCTCTGTCTCAATCCCTAAACCGGTGACAAAGTCGGTCAGATCGCGAAGTTTCCGCAACAAGGGATCTTTGTGCACTCGGCGAAGGAACTGCAGCCCTTTTTCCTGGAGGAATTCCGCCACAGCTTCGTTGGCTGCCAGCATGAACTCCTCAATGATTTGATGGCTTTCGGTATGCTCGACAATCTTCGCCCCAGTAACTTGCCCGTCATCACCCAACACCAATTTTACTTCAGGGAGAATGAGTTCCAAAGCTCCTCGTCGGCGCCGCCGGGCGCGGAGGATTCGCATTAGCTGGTGCATTTCAAGGAGCATCCGGCAAATTTCCGGCGCCCAAACTCCCACGAACTTGGAAGGGGCCGCAAGAAATTCGTCCACTTCTTCATAAGTAAGTCGCTTGGCGCTGCGAATAACCGATCGATGAAACTCGCGGTGGGTAGGGACTCCCTCCGGTGTAAATTCCATGAAAACGGTCTTCGTGAAGCGGATCTTCCCGGGCTGAAGGCTGGCCACTCCGTTGGATATGGTCTCCGGTAACATCGGGATGACGCGATCGGGGAGATAAACGCTTGTAGCTCGCTCGAAAGCCTCGCGGTCCAATGCCGACTTCGCGGGAACAAAGTACGCCACATCGGCAATGTGTACTCCAAGCCGCCACCTTCCATCTTCCAATCGTTCAAGAGAGACTGCGTCGTCGAAGTCTCGAGCGTCTGGAGGATCAATTGTTACCGCAAGAAGACCAGTAAGATCCAAACGGTCGGGAGGTACCTCTTCACGAAATTTCTGAGCCTGCTCGCGGGCTACCTCCAAAACCTCTTCGGGAAACCTTTCCGGGAGGCCGAACTCCCGCATGATCATTAGCGTGTCCAGTCCAGGCTTGCCTCGCTCGCCTAACACCTCAACGATCACACCCTCACCCTCGGCATATGGGGTGGGATACCGGATCAGCTCGATGACAACCTTGTCGTCCGGCTTTGCTCCCTTTGCTCCAGGGTCGCCCACAAAAATGGGCGTGGGGAAAAGCCCGCCGTCAACTTCTACGTAGCCCCATGGCCCGGCCTCAAAATAAGTACCCACAAATTGCTGTCGCTGGCGCTCCAGAACCCGGACAATCTGTCCCCGGAAGCCAGCACCACCCCTTGCTCCACCCTCTCTCAATTCCACGAGGACCACATCACCGGTCACAGCATCGGCGGTATGCGCCGCGGCAATGTATACATCTCCGCCTAAAGCCTGCGCGTATTCCCCCCTTGGTCGCACGAAACCAAAACCGGCCTCCGTCTTCCGAAATACCCCCACAATTCGCCGTGCCTGTCGCGTCCCCTGCCGCGCCGGCCGAACTAGGTGCCCCCGACCATAGGCCAAAAGCCCCTGCCGAGCTAACAGCTTGATGATCCTCCGCAACCGGGGTAGATCGTCTTTCTCTAATTGAAGTTTGCGGGCAATGACTTTGGGCTTAACCGGTTGGTATCCAGGTTGACCAACCAGTTCCAATACACGCTGCGCAAGGGGATCTTGGGCCACCGTTTTCTCCTCAACAAACTGACCCTCACCCTCTTCAAGATATTCGGTGGGATCAGGGAAAAGAGGAATCTCCTCAGAGCACATGATCAACAAATCCGGCTAATTGAAAACAGGTGAGGCCTGACAGGTTCGCCAACTAACTGTGAAAACGTTTGGAGGGCTCGTTAGGAGAATCCATCAAGTTAAAGCATTGATGCACGCTAGCGACATCGCGGCTTTCTGACGCCCACTTTTAGCTTTCCCGCTTGTAACCAGCCCAAGAATGCCAAGAAACGAAATATCCGCGCGAGCCCCAAAACCAAACCTTAGCTATTTTACGACGAAACACACAAAAGAGTTCGTGAGATTCCCTGGAGTGAGCCCTTTCCCCGCCTCCCCCCGGAGAGAACGCTTTGTGAGCTCGATCAGCCGGGCGAATGGTACCTTTCCCCGCATACCCCCGAAGAGAACGGTAGATCGAGTATTAGGGTGGGGAATGCTGGCGAACCTTCGCTTTTGTCGTCCTTGGCGACTCCATAGTGCAGAGCGATCCGCTACTGGAGAACGACTCGCGACTTTTCCCCCGCCGCCGATTGGGCCCAAAGTCCGGGAATATTCCTCAATCCCACTGATGCCATACGGCCTACGGGTTAATTCTGCTGGCCCCTTTTTTGGCGCCACAGCTCGTTTATGCAATATCATCTCCCGCCGTTCAACGCTTACATCACCTAACCGCACCTTTATAGGGCGGAGAAAAAAATCGGTGGCCTGAAGAGCCACTAATCGCGGATCGGAACCTGTTTTGCCGTTGCAGAACCGCGATAAAGTTTTCGCCCTAAATTAGGATGGTACCGCGACCAGGGAGATTCCACCTGGGGCGTATCTCCCATTGCTTGCGAGAAAGTCGAAAACTTGGAATCTAAGAGATCTAGATGATGCACGATCAGGGCTTCCAGCGTCATGGGAAGGCGGGGACTTCCAAACTCATATTCGCCATGGTGACTGGCGATAATGTGCTCCAATCGGGCGAGCTGTTCCTCGGGAAATTTCTCTCCGGAAAGGACCTCCGCTCGACGAATTTTTTCGTGCAATAGCTCGATTCCGAGAATCACATGGCCCACTAATTGGCCGCGGTCGGTGTACTCTGCCGATGGTTCGGCCGAAAATTCCCGAAGTTTGCCAATATCGTGGATCAAAATCCCGGTTAGGAGCAGTGACTTGTCAACGGCCGGATAACAACGTGCGGCCTGAAGTCCCAGTTCGAGCATGGTGACAACGTGCTCCAGCAGTCCCCCGGGATAGGCATGATGGGCGCGAACCCCGGCCGGAAACTCGCACAACGCATTCATAAATTCCTCGTCGATGAGGAAACACTCCACCAACGTGGCCAAGTAGGGATCGGTCACCTCGCGGAGAATTTCCCGCAAACGCACCCGAAGCCGAGCGATTTGATCCCGCGTCAGAGGGAAGAAATCGGTGAGATTAACGCTATCTTCAGGAACTTTCGTCAAACGTTTCAAAATAATTTGCATCTGCCCGTGGTAAAGCTGGGCCAAGCCCTCCGCCCGGACATAATCCCCGTCTTCGAACGATTGATACACATCCTCCGTGACATTCCATAATAAAGCATCAATACTTCCCGTCTTGTCGCTCAAACGACAGTACAGATACAGCTGGCCGTTGCGATTCGGGCGAAGTTGTTTGTGAGAGGCTCGAAAGATCTCACTGACCGATTCCTGATCATGAAGTTGAGAGACAAACCGTTTCACCATGTCCTAAGTTTACTCCGCAAGAAATGCTTTAATGGTTTTCTCTAAATTGGTGCCCGCCCGCAATTTTGGGGGCAACTCGTGGTTACTTGATTCGACCCTCCAGATAACCCAATCGTCGCTTGGGTTTACAGACGGGGTTGGAAAAACCGCCCATTGATTGTCCTGGACCGTGGACAGCTCGCGTCACGCCCAGAAAGTCTCAACCCTTCGTCGAAATTCTTTCGAGTTTCTCACCTCGTGCGTCTCGCCGGGGGCCGGGCCCTGCGCACGCGATCAAAGGTACAAGCACCGGAGGACGCAAAAAATACCCAATTTTTACCGTGTGGCTCAATCCGGTGCGACGGCTGTGCCGAAATACCGTCAGGAAGCCTAAGACATTGGCCTAAACAAATGCGAAAAAAACAACATTTTTTGTGCAATTAATAACTTTTCCCGGAACGCTGCCCGTTCGATCTTAATAACTATGAAACTTCCTGCAGCCAAAAATCGAGAAGCCGGGCTCGTTGCAGAGCAAGCCATGGAAACGCGGGCTCGAGGACCTGTAGAATTCATCAAGAATTGGTGCTCTTTTCGAGCTTAGCCATACCGACAATTGGCGGATAAGATGCTCGAAGAGACACCACACCTCCGGCTCTCTCTGTGAGTCGACCCCACGAGCTGCCGCGAATTTTGCCAAAAAAACGTACTTTCGACCACGGCAATGGGACAATCAGCGTCAAGGCCTGGGGACCGATGCCAAAGCGCTGTCGATTGCACCCTCCCCGGACGAATTCTGCGCCAATGGCTCTCCAAAAGCCCTTGTCTCGACAGAGAAATCAATGCCGTCCCCTGGAGTAAGCTAATTAAATCGAGAAACGTAGTCGTATACCTCACGCCCGGGCTTTGTCTCTTGCACGCTTTGGGACCGACCCGGCAAAAGCCGTAGCTGGCTTTTCTACCTGGGCCTGCCGGAATGCGTCCGGTAAAACGCGAGTCGCCAAAAAGTTTTTCCCGGTTCCGCCCCGTCGGGCGGTCGACCAAAACGGCAACTCCTACGCAAGACTCTACCTCAGCAAAGTAAACAAAATCCTCTCGTGGGCCACATTCCCCTCTGGCTCGGGACTTAATTTTCCAAAATATGTCCCGCGGGATTTCCCCAAAGTCCCTTCGTTTTAGAGCTCTTTGATGCGAATATTTCGAAACTCGACTCGATCCCCATGCCCCGCGAAGCCAATTCGACCCGTGAGACGTTTGAGGCCGGTCAACTGTTGCCCGTGGATCGACTTTTCCCCAAGCTGACTCACGTCCGCATCCACAATCACAGCTCCGTTTAAAGTGACACGAATATGGTGGCCCTTCGCAAAAATTTCGATGTCATTCCATTCACCCGCTGGCTTCAGATGTCCCCGCTTGGCCGCAACGGCCCCATATATTGAGCCGTTGTACTGTTCCGGCTTCAGATTAGCCCATTTCGCCGCGTAATCGTCCAGGAGCTGAATTTCCATACCGCTGAAACTCGGGTTGCCCTCAAGGGGAGCTCGGATGATGATGCCGTTATTCCCTCCCGGTGGAAGGCGATACTGGAGGCGGAGGATAAAGTCACCGTAATCCCGATCAGTGTGAATGAATCGCCCTTTCTCCGTGCAGACTAGCATCCCACCCTCGATGACGTACCCTTTCAGATCGCCCTCCCATCCATTAAGGGTCTTGCCATCGAATAAGAGGGTGAATCGCTCAGCTCTTTCTTCCGGACATAAAACGGGCTCTTCTGCGATAGATACCACTCCCGCAAAACCGATGAACACAGAGGCTAAGCCAGCACCAACAGATCGCAACTTTTTTACCATGGTGTCTCTCCGCGATTCCAAGACTGCCAACGTTGAAGTAGACAACTAAGGACACAAAGCTTCCGGTTGCTAAGGCCTTCTCCGCTTACACCCCCCTTATTTTTTCATGGGAGGGCTCACACTCCGCGCAGCTTAGCCCGGGCGCCTTCTAAAAGTCGCTCCCACACCTGTCGCTGCTCAATCAATGCCGAGACTTTGTCTGGCGGATCGGTCCGGCACTCCAAAAGGACCCATCCACAAAATTTCGCCTCAAGCAGCAGTTCCACCAGACGTTGGTAAGGGTAATCGCCTAAGTTTAACTCGCGGACGTGCACTGTCGCTCCAAGACGATCCTGAATTAACCGGAAATTAAACTCAAGCCCCTCACCCTGCAGATCTTCCGCATTGGAGTTCCAACAAACCCCTACATTCGGATGGACGGCGATATCCAGGATCTGTCTGATAATCGGGAGCGGGGCGCACTGTCCGTGAACTTCCAAGCGAATTTGCTGACCGTAATCGGCAGCAAAGGCCCCAACCTCATTGAGTGATCTGCCGATTTGCTCGATTGTCTTTTCGCGGGGGACCTGGGGATAGAACCGGTCGGGCTTAACCTTCACACCGCTTCCCCCGCAATCATGAGAAAGCTTCACGAACGCTTTGGTTCGCTCAATGGCCTTCTTCAAAGCAGCAGGATCGGGATGGTCGAAGCGTTCGTTACTGCCGAGCCCAACCAGCACTATGCCACTATCTTGGAACATGGACCGAACTTCCCGACGCCGCTCTGGGCCAATTTCAGGTTCCACTCCATGGGCGTGCTCGGTGCGAAGCTCGACCCCGCTAATGCCCGCCGTCCGACAATTTGTCAACAGTGTTGGAAGATCCCAGTCTTTGGCCCAAAGGTACGTTACTAGCCCTAGAGCCATTTGCTCACTGCCACTTCCTGCCGTTTTGTCCCCAGTCTTGCACCATGCCAATCCTCGGGGAATCCCGCCAAACAAGTGGCACCCGGCCAAAGCAACAGTTCTGAGGACGCCTCTACGGCTGACTCTTAAGGGTGACATTTTTCGGCCTCACCAAGCTGTAGGAACTTTCCAAGCGGTCACCGCAGCTCTGCTGTTTGCTTCGGAGCGAAAAGGTAATTCGGGCCTTAGCCCGTCTGCTTTTCTTGCTGCACACACTCGGCGGGCGGATCCACGCTTTTTTTAAGCGCGGGGCATTTCTACCAAGATGAACCATTTTGATCGGCGCCTTCGATTTAGCAAGAGGTGCACCAAAAAATTTCAAGCGAATTTGTCGGTTAATATCTCACACCAGATCCTGCCGGCTCACTAACTGCCAATGAAGCCCGTCTTTTTCCGTAACTGAGCGAAGCCGGGAAGCCCCATCTGGCTGTAGCCTGCACCATCGAAGGTGCCAACGGCTTCGAATTACCGCTAGTTTTTCGGAGATCTTGACCTGATGCTGCCTCACCAGGGCCAGGTTGACAGGGCTCGTGCATCGGCGTCGACAGCACGCGGAGCTTCCCTGTCCCGATCATCAAAAGATCAAGCTGAGAATAAGTGACCACCGCCTATCCATGCGAATAGGGCGCGAAATTCATGAGGCCGCGGGGTGAGACTTCTACACATAGGAGGATCTTAGGGGGGCCGCGGCCTGGAGAAAATTGCCGGCAGGCACAAAGGCCAAGTTGCCGAGGAGGATGGCTCCCTTACTGAAATGGCCTTACCAACCCCTGAGGCAGCCGGCTCCGTAAATCCGGCCACCGAGGCGGTAGGCCAAGAAAAAAGCCGTCGATAAGCTCGAGTCAACTTTGTCTGAAAGCTCTCCCTAAATCTTTTTACGGATTACGGACTGTCTTTTGCCCCCGGTCTTAGTCCGGCAACACCTTGAATACCTTGTCGTGAGGCCGCGCATGCTCCACCACTTTGATACCCACCGACTGTCCTGCGGTCACCCGGTCCACAGGTTTGTTGTCGATCTGCATCGATTCAACTTTTTGAACAAAATCGGAAGTGTGGCCCTGAATGTGAATCGTATCCCCTACAGCTAAGAAGCCGCGGGTGATCTCTACCGCCGCTACTCCGATCTTGCCGAAGTAATGAGTGACGCGGCCGATTTCTTCCTCCGCCATTGTGGGGCCTCCCTTAAGCAAATTGTTACTTGTTCACGAGGTTTTTGCCTGGGCAACCCGGAATAAAAGGGAGTGCACGGCCCGAACCGGTTACCTGGCCCTCGCGGGCAGAGGGGTCTTGTCCGAAGCCTTGGCTGCGGTGGGAGCGGCAACAGCCTCTCCCAGCCCAAAATCGCGTTTCCCATAGTCGCAACGGAGGCACCGCTTGGCCTGACGAATAGCAACCGGCTCCGGCCAGGGCAACTCTACTTCTTCGAAGTTATGACGGCGACGCTCGACGGGCAACAGCCGCAAGGGCTCCCGCGGGCTTCCCTCGGGATCCTCATCCGGCACGAAGGATGTCTCCACCGGGCGGGCTTCCCGCCAAAAAGCATGACTTTCGCCAGTGAGAAACTGATCGATTCCCACGGCTGCCCGCTCACCGGCGGCAATAGCCTCCACGACCGAAGCTGGCCCAGAAACTGCATCCCCACCGGCAAAAATCCACCGTTGCGATGTTTGCCCGGTTACAGGGTCCGCATCGATGAACCCCCGGGCATTACGCCGCAGGTCCACATCGGGACAAATTTGGTCCAGATCCAAGGTCTGACCCACGGCTACCAGTACTTGATCGGCAGGGATGCAAAAGGCTTCCCCAACTTCCCGGGGTCGACGGCGTCCCGAGTAGTCAAACTCTCCCAGCTGGACGGGCACACATTTTAGCCCAACTACCCGGCCCCCCTCTGTGAGAATTTCGGTGGGGGCAGTCAGAAGCTGGAGCCGAACGCCTTCTGCTTCTGCCTCCGCGATTTCTTCTTCATAAGCAGGCATAGCCTCGCGGTTTCGGCGATAAACAATCACCACACTGTCAGCCCCAAGCCGAATGGCTGTCCGCGCCGCATCGATAGCGGAATTTCCACCGCCAACCACAACCACCCGCTTCCCCACCGGGACCGAACCGCGTAGGTTATACGTCCGCAAGAAATCGAGAGCATCGTGGACGCCAAGAGCCTCTTCGCCGGGAACATTGAGCCGGGCTCCCCGGGGGGCACCCACGGCCAGAAAAACTGCCTCGTAACCTCTGGATCGCAGTCCGGTGAGTGTAAAATCTCGGCCCAGAGCCATTCCTGTAATAATTTCTGCCCCCATTTGCTCGATCATTCGTACCTCGCGGGCCACTACCTCCCGCGGCAAGCGATAGGGGGGAATGGCTTGGACTAGCATCCCCCCGGGGCGAAGCTCGGCCTCGAAGACCTCCGGTCTATATCCCAATCGTGCTAAGAAATAGGCGCATGTCAGCCCGGCAGGTCCCGCGCCGATGATGGCAATTTTCCGCTTGGCATTTTTAGGATTCTCACGGATCTCCGGCACTTGCAAGGTAACCTCTTGATCGACAAGGAAACGTTTTATGGCACGAATTGCCACCGGAGCATCCACAGCGGCCCGCCGGCATTTCTCCTCGCACGTGTGGAAACACACCCGGGAGCAAACCGCGGCAAAAGGATTTCGCTCGCGATGGAGGCGGATTGCTTCCGCATAGCGCTTTTCAGCCACCAAGGCGATAAAGCTGGGAATATCCACATGAGCGGGACAGGCGCTATCGCACGGGGCTGCCACCAACGCAGCGCACGTCCCTGCACGACAATGCCGGTCGCGAATGTGTTCAATGTATTCCTGGCCAAAATGCCGAATTGTCGAAAGTACTGGGTTCGGTGCCGTTTGTCCCAAACCGCACAGCGACGTCTCCTTGATCATCTCCCCCAATTCGATCAGCTTTTCCAGATCTTCTTCCTGACCCTGCCCCTGGCAAATCCGATCCATAATTTCCAACATGCGTTTCGTACCCACGCGGCAGGGAGTGCATTTGCCACAGGACTCTTCTTGAGTGAACTCCAGGAAATACCGCGCAACGTCGACCATGCAGCTATCATCGTCCATGACAACAAGACCGCCTGAGCCCATGATGGCTCCTAATTCGGCAAGCGATTCATAGTCCAACGGGGTATTCAGGTATTGACGGGGCACACAACTGCCTGATGGCCCACCGATCTGCGCTGCTTTGAAAGGCTTTCCCGAGGCCGTTCCGCCACCGATGTCGTAAATCAAATCTCCCAGGGGTATGCCAATTGGCACCTCGACCAAACCGGAGTGCTTGATGCTACCGGCAAGGGCAAACACTTTCGTCCCCGGACTCTGGGGTGTTCCCCACTGTGCATACCACTGGCCGCCCTTTAACACAATAATGGGGACATTGGCAAAAGTTTCCACATTGTTGATGAGAGTAGGACACCCCCAAAGGCCTTTTTCCGCGGGAAAAGGCGGCCGGGGACGGGGCTCGCCTCGGTTGCCTTCAATCGAAGTCAAAAGCGCGGTCTCTTCACCGCAAACAAACGCCCCCGAACCCATCCGAATCTCGATATCAAAATCAAATCCTAAGCCCAAGATATCCTGGCCCAATAATCCCAGTTCTTTGGCCTGAGCCAAGGCAATCTTCAGGCGTTCGACTGCCAAAGGATATTCCGCCCGGACGTAAACAAAACCTTTCTTCGCGCCCACAGTGGCTGCCGCAATGGCCATCCCTTCGATCACGCTATGCGGATCGCCCTCCAACAGGCTGCGGTCCATGAAGGCTCCGGGGTCGCCTTCGTCCGCGTTGCACACCACAAACTTTATTTCCCCTGGCTGCTGGCGGGTTAGGGCCCATTTGCGCCACGTGGGAAAGCCGGCTCCCCCACGCCCCCGTAAGCCGGACTCCTTCAACGTCTCAATGACCCACTGCGGGTCGTTACGACAAAGAACCGCTGCCAGCGCCTGATACCCCTCGCGCTCGACGTAATCCTCGATTCGCGTTGGGTCGAGGTGACCACAATTCCGAAGGATAATCTTTACCTGCCGTTTGAAGAAATCGAGTTCCCCCAGCCGCGCTACGTGCCGACCATCAGGCCGACGGTGCGTCAAACGCTCCACAATTCTCCCCTGAGCCAAATGCTCAGTCACGATTACATAGGCATCCTCAGGGCGTACCCGCTCGTACAGCACATCCGCCACGATGACAACAGGTCCTCCATAACACGGCCCTAAGCATCCAGTGCTGATTATCTCCCAGCGCTCCGTCAATCCTCGGTCTTTGAGGTGGTGCTCAATGGCTCCCCGCGTCCCCAGCGACCCAGAGGCAATACAGCCCGCGCCAGTACAAATGCGAAGCTCTCCGACCCCTTGTTCCCGTCGATGTTCCCGCAGGCGGCGAAGGTGGTCACGAAAGGCTTCCAACTGTTCGATGCTATTAATCCGTGGACGCGCTGCTGTTGTAACGGCCATAATTACCCTCGAAAAACCTTAACCGAAGCGTTTGCCCAGCCGCTGCTTCGCCGAACTCCCCCACAATCCATCGTCCCGGCTGCGACTTGGTAGCATCCCATTAGGGAGCCGCCCCGACTGGCTACCATTGTTCCCGGCCTAACTCAACAAGTTTCCATGACCCGGCAAAAGTCGCATCGAAAAAGACATGCATGACACAAACCACTCGCGAGGATACCGGATACTCCTGGGCAGGCACACTCATAATTAACACAAACCGACAATCTGTTTACGCCACATTGATCCAAATAACATAAACGCTTAGCCCCTTATCTCAGTCAAAACTTGTCCGGCTTTTTAACGAGAAAGCCCTACAGTTTTCCCAGATAGATATTCTCCTTACCCAAAATGAGGGATCACTTTACGGCAGGAAATGGACCGGGGGCCGCGATGGCACCACCGGGTAATTAATCCGAGAGTTTCGTCTCCTGAACCGTTTCCGCCTCCCGATACCGATCAAGAATGTGAGCTAGTCGGGAGACCTTCACGCGTTGATAAACATCGTCGTCAATCATCATCACTGGCCCCAAACCACAGGCCCCAAAACATCGCGCAGCATCAAGAGAAAACACCTGATCGGCTGTGGTTTCGCCAATGTCGATTCCTAACTCCCGTCTGAGGGCCCCTAGGATTTGCATGCCACCGCGGACGTAGCAGGCAGTTCCCAAACACACCCGGATCAAGTGCTTCCCCCGCGGCGCCGTACTGAAAAACGAATAAAAGGTGACAACACCCGCCACTTCACTGAGGGATTTATTGAGACTCCGCGCGATCAACCGAAGAGCATTCTCCGGGAGATAACCGAAAATGGTCTGGGCCAACTGAAGGACGGGAATTAACGCTCCAGGAACATTCCGATAATGCTGCAGAATATCGGCCAGTTGAGCCAATTTCTCTTCTTGTGAGACCGATGAGCAGGGACATACGGTCGGCTCATCCTCGGCAGCAGAACCGGTCTTTCCGGGATCTTTCGGAGGCAGAACGTTCATGTCGATTCTCTTCAAAAAGCTGGAAATTTCGCCTGGCAAGGATTGATTGTTGTAATCTTACCCAAGTCCCGTCGCTCTGGCATGAAGTTTCGACATACCATTCTAACCGATGAGAGCGCTCGGCCGACCGCCGAACGAGGTCTCTTCGCCCGCCACGTGTGGGTAAGAGCAGTTTGCTAAGTTCCCCTAATTTGAAAATTCGACTGGGTCAGATCACGTAAGCGATCGTAAGAGCCCTTGATCACCTCCACTGCGGGAGGCCTAAACTATAGTTTATCTGGGGACAAGGACCAACCCTTTAGCGGGATGGCTTGCGCGTCGACTCTCCAGAGCTCCGCCCTCCACCCAACTGCCGATAGGTCTGGGAGAATGTGGAGCCCGCTTCCTCATCAAGGCGGAATTTCAACCCCCACTGGGACGAGCCACGGCCTTGGGCCGGCCCAATTCCGCGACCCGGCAACGATTCCGCTTGCGCGACCCTCCCGTTTCCGGACAACCAATTAAAGCTAACGGGATGGGATGTTCGACTAAAAAGTTTGACGCTGGATGAAACCAATCGGCTGACGATGGGTGCTCCCCAACACTCGTGTGATTATCGCCGGCAAGGCCATATCCGGGTGAACCGAAGCGACCTGGAAACCGTTAAGAAGACGTGCTTATCCCGAAAAGGGGTCTTCACCCAGGCTATGGCCCCATGCGGTGCTTGCGGTGAAAACCTGCTTGCGTAGAATAATTTGGAGGGTGAGTGTAGCTCGGATTCTTGTTGGGTTGGCAATAGAGCAAACCATTTTGGGTGGCGGTTAAGGTCCACGGGAATTTTAAGGAGAATGCCATGCCCACGTACGAATTCGAGTGTTCTCAGTGCAAGAAAAGTTTTACGGAAAAGATGAGCTTTGAAGAACACGGTAAGAAAAAGGTGAAATGCCCGAAATGCGGAAGTACAAAGGTTACGCAGGTGCTAAGTGCCGTGTTCGTTAAGACTTCCAAAAAGTCTTAAAGGCGCGTGACTGCGGTGGCTCATGTTGCAGTTCATCGGTGATCCTCTCTGGGCGGGACCCGGCTAAAGGGTAGATCGAGAATTGCCGGGTACGTTAGCCCGATTTTTTTGCGCGATTTTTGCTTTTTGCCACGAGAAGCGCTGGCGAGTTGGCCTCCGTTCCACCTTCGAACGCAAATGCGTCAAAATTCTGGCGAGCGCGTCCCCCCGGTGTGAACATCTCCGCCTAGTAGCTAAGGAGGCTTCGTTGTCCGACTTTAATGCTTCGGGATCAGAGGCAGGCCAAACTGGGCGCGTCAACCCGCTTCGAGCGAATATGGCCAGGTAGGAAGAGCTAATCCTAAACTAAGTCGTGCCGGTCCGACAACACATTCTGACGGCTCAGGATTCCGTAGTCCTGCTCGCCGCGATTCTGAATTCGCACGTCTTTCGACGGGCTAACCTAGGGCGGTGCTTTTCACAAGTTACGCCAGTTCGGCCGCTTAGCTGAAGCTACCCGGGGGGAATATCCTCGAGCTACCGGTGCCACGGAGGCGCAAGGAAGCTAATCGCCTCTTCAAATGTTGGTCGACGGCGAAAGTCCCGCGGATCGTAAAGCGGATTGTTGGGATCGGGATCCACCCATCGGCTGTGGTGACGCCCGAAGTAGCCGCCGTAAAACTGGTAGTTCGAGTCCACCCATCGGTAAAGTCGCATTAATTCCATGGACGTCAACAACTTTGTGTGATCCGTGTCTGCGTTCTTAGGATGGGCTGGATCCGTTAGTATTCGCACCAGTTCGCTCTGTGCACATCCCAGGCTGCGGGGCGGAAGATAAGCCCCGTTGTAGTTGCCTTGGTCCCCTTTGAGGAACGATGTGAATTCTGCGATAAGAGGCCCGGCTAATTCCCGCTTGGCAATCTCTTCGTACGAGCGGTTGTACATGGCCGTGGGTTCCCCCGTAAGCCGTAGGCCTCCGGCCGGACTATCCCCACCATGGCAAGAAACACACTTAGCATCCCACATGGGTTGGATGTCGGTGGGATAGTGGATGACCTGCCCGGGGTTGCCATCTCCCCCGTTTTCTATTAAATCGCAAGGCTGAGGGAGAAGCTTGCTAGGCGGGCGGCGGAGAGCTAGGGGCAGTTTGTCGAGGGTTGCAGCAGGAGTTCGGTTCCTTTGACCATGGCATCCATGGCACGAGCGAATCTCGCCTGGCGCGTAATTGACGTAAGTGCGTTCCCGCTGAATTTCCCGGAATTCTGCATCCAAGGCCTGAAGAAAGAGGGCCCGGCCTGCCGGGACATAAAAGTGGGCCGAGCCATCGGGCTCTACCGGTACAACCCCCCACTGGACGCGTGGCCACAGCGCCGCTTTCCACTGGGAGCTACTAATGGAAGGGTCCCAGCGGCGCCCAGTAGACCAATAGCGGGGCACTACTTCGTTGACCCGAAGCCATTTCACCTCACCCGGTTGGACGCCCTCCATGCCGTCGGTGACATTGGTGACAATGACCACTGCTTCACCGCGTGCCGCTGCGGACAAATCGCGCGGCGCCGTACGGGGTGGGCCGGCAGGACGCGGCTTTATCGGCGTCGGATGCCAGCAGGAAAGAGCGGGGTCACGATGAACCCGTCGGTGCCTCCCCTGAACATCAAGAAGGTAAATACTGTATGCGTTAGCCACGTTCTGGTAATGCGCGTAGGGATCCTCCTTGTACACTACCAGAAATAACTGGTCGGTTACAGGGAAAGGATGCGTGTACAGATGCCCCCGCTTGCCCTCGGGGTCATGCACATAACGCCCAGAGCGAGTCCGGAATAACCACCCTGGTT
Source organism: uncultured Thermoguttaceae bacterium (assembly GCA_938084835.1). Lineage (GTDB taxonomy): Bacteria > Planctomycetota > Planctomycetia > Pirellulales > Thermoguttaceae > DTLM01. The sequence continues at coordinate 60,426 of CALKER010000010.1, read as the reverse complement.
CGATGCGCCGCTCAATACAAACATGCGGAGTGATATTCACCACGGGAAACCGGCTGTCGCGCTCTCGGTAACCCGGTTCGTTGGGCAGCAAGCCCGGCTGACGCTGGCCCCGACTTACATCCACAAGAAGAATCGGGCCAAGACATCCCCCCTGCGGGTAGTGGCACGTGCCCACGCACACAAATCGATCCGTCCGACCTGGGAGCGGCTGAGGATACATGTAGATGGTCGTGGTATCGTCCGCCAAGCCATAAAGCTCTTGAGGAAACGTCCCGTCATGATTCATCGACCATAATGTCTTGGCCACGCGTGCGCCCTTGTCCACATACTCCCACCGATGATATAGCAGGCGTCCATCCAACAAAGGCACCGGGCAAAACTCGCTAACTGGGCTGAAGGTAAGGCGCTCGATTTCTCCATCCGGCATGAGCCGATAGAGATTCAGTGCCGACAAATGCGCCGAGCCCCCACACAGGATCGTGTGTTCACACCGATTGGAGGCAAATATAATTGACCCATCCGGAAGATAAGCCGGGTGAATGTCATCAATGTGATACGGTCGGCCCCATCGGGCGATCTTCTCCATTTCGTCTGGGGGCGAAAATGTCAGCTGCCGCAGTCCAGTTCCATCTAACCCCACCTCCCAAATGCGGTATCCGGCCCCGGGATGCTGGCGAAAGTCAAACACCACCTTTGTCGCGTCCGGTGACAGGCTGATCTTGCCGATAAAACCTCGCCCGCCTGGAAGTTGTGTGGCCGTAATTACGGGACGCTCCGTTTTAGTACGAAGATTGAAAATAAAGATCCCATTACGTGCGTCAAATCGATCAGGTTTGGTGCATTCATCGATATCCGTGTAGTAATGCCGCGATGAATACACCCGCCTTTTCACAAAGACGATTTCCTCAAAGCCAAGCTCTGCTGGATCAAGGGAAAGCTCTGCAGATTCAGATGGGCTCCACGGCGGGTCATCCTGCTGGGCAGGATCGCCAAACGCCCACGTTACAACCACTAAAGCCAAGGCCATCGCGAAAGTTGACCGCTGACCCATCTCAAGCCAACCTCTCCACTGGCACACTCTCTGTAACTCGTCGTTGTTCCCAGTGACACCGGGGGTTTTCCGCCAAAGAGATTGGACTTCTATCCGGACGCTCATTGACCTGTCCCTCGACTCAGCGGACGATCCACAGAAAACCACCTAAAACCTTTCCGCGTAAAAGCTTCCCGTTACCAAGAAAGCTGCCGGAAACCCCTATCGAAAAACTTATCGGCCGCGGTTTTAATACCGCAAACTTTATAGTACCGCGGCAACACTCAACCCGAAAGATTTATCCAAGACAAAAAGCGTAGTTGCAGGCTTCCTCCCAGCTGCTTCCGAGGTAAATCAGCCGCTTTCCAAGGTGAACACTTAGCAGATCCGCCTCCCGCTGCCGGGTCGGACGCCGACCTAGTGGAGACTCCAATCGCAGAGAGGTGCCGAATTGTCCCCAGCGAGAATAGCCCACATCTTTCGGGAAAGGGATGTTCTAGACAATACCAGGGGATTTGAAAGCCTCCGTTCGCAAACACATTTTTCCATCAACGCAGCGGCTCTTTCCCCACGCAATCAAGCCGAATTTGGCAGGAAGAGCCAGAGAGTACCTTTCCAAGGCGTGAAGACCCTTGGCCACCAAGCGGCGGCGGGCGCAACCAGGAACTGCCGGCTGCCGCATCTAAACGGAACGGCGAAGCCGAGCAACAAGGCAACTTCTTGAGGTTCGGAAAAGCAATCTTCGAATCAAGATGCCGCTTGTATTACTTTTTGGGGTGGTCCATAAGGCAGTAGAAGATGGCCAAGGAGCTGGTGCTTTGCCAGCGGCTCACCCCATTGGAAACTCGCCCAAGGCTTTCATGTCGGCCCGAAGGTCAGCAATCCTAAACCGGTCGCCCGCCAAAAAGTGTTCCCGCCCGCGGTACACTTCGGCCGCCCGGCGCGATTTTCAAGCACTTTTAGTACAAGGAGGCGACTATGGAACCAGACGCCAAACCCCATTCTCACCTGGAAGTAAAGCTCACCAAGCAACCTTCGGCAGGACCCGGTGCCCCAAGCCATTGCGAGAAGCTTACGCGGCTTGCAATCATCTTTTGGCCTATGGACCGACCCCCTGAGTTGGGTAGAATTCCGGTGCGTCCCCCAGGGGCAACGCCGAAATTTTAGCGTCCGGTGTGTTGGAGGATTGCCCTTCCGGCCTTAGGGGCGGCGAAAAATCCTCGGGAAGAACCCACTCCAATTCTGGCGGGAGAAGGAGCTCAGGAGGAGTTTCAATCTCTGGTGGCAAATTGTCAGGTTGTGAAAAGCCTTCGTGGGGCGCAGATCCCCTTCCCGCCACGAACGAGCCTCCGCGGATAGGACCGGGATCAATCCACATCCCGTCCTCATCAAGCTGCATGGTACCGAGGTTATAGTCGAGGACCATTCGCTGGATTTCATATCGGACCCAGCCGTCCAAAAACTCGTTTTGAGCGCGCAGGAGCGCATCCAGTGCAGTCACGAGGTCACGAGCCGTTGTAGCCCCCAAGGTAAACTCTTCTTGGCCGGGACGGGGGGGTCGCATGAGCTCCAGTCGCTGTTGTTCGACTCGGCCGATGGCCGTCAATACGCCCGCCCGCTGCAGCTCGAACTGGACCTGAGCCAGTTCAATGGCCCGCAGGTTCTCGCGGAGAATCTGGCGCACTCGATCCTCAAAGAGGTAGTACTCCCGACGGGCACGCTGATATTGAATAAGGGACTGCCGATATTGGTTTCGCTCAGCTCGCCGGGTGAGGGGTGCATCAAATTGCACCCCAACGCGGGTGGTGCCCATGGTGTTGTGTACAGAACCAAGAGTATCACTTGTTGCGGTAACATTTCCTTCAAAGACAAGGCTGAGATCGCTTTTGAGGCGGTTAGCCGCAATTTCCACCTGCCGCCACTGGTCAACAAGGGCGGCCCGCATGTTCATCCAGTCCAGCCGATTCTGCCGGGCGATATGGAAAGCTTGCTCCGGATCAAGGTCAATCGGGGTCAGTACAGGAATATCCAACCGCACACGCGCTTGGAGGAGCGACAGGCTCATTAGACCGGAAGCAAGTAAGTTAAGCTCGGCTTCGAGCTGTTGAAAGATGTCGTTCCATAATTTGAGGTCTGTCTCCGCAGCCTTAACTCGACCGGGCAACTCTGCTGCTTTTTTGCGGAGAGAGGCGGCTAGGCTTTCCAACTCCTGGCGTAGCCCTCTCATTTCTCGCAAGTTGGAAAACCACTGCTGCTCCGCTTCATCGACAAGGAGAGCCTGAGCCAGCTTGAGCACCTCCACCGCGTCATTCCCCAAATATTCCGCATGGAGCTCGACCACGCGGCGGCGAAAAGCCGATTGATCCACAATTCGTGGATCCACGTCGCCAGCCTGGAATTCTCGGCGGGCGGATAATCGCTCAAGCCATTCCTGCCGGCTGGGAATAGCATCGACCAGACGCTGGAGATCACGGTCCACCTTCATTAAATGCACCGCCAATTGGTCGGCAAACTTCGGCAACAGTGGCTCCAACTTCTTCACCACACCGGCCGCATAAGGAAGCATAGTCTCGGTAGCTAAACGAAGCTTTCCCTCAGCTTGAGTGGCAAGATTACTCGCCTCTGAAATTAGTTTGTCCACAGCTTGGGCAAGCTCTTCCACAGGGGCAACCAAGCCAGCTTCCGCACTTTTCAGGTAGCTCTGAGTCGTGATGATTAGGGTCTTTTCGCGCAAAGCATAGGCAGAGCGCAAAAGCGCTTCCCCAAATTGAACAAGCGATTGAATGGCTACGCGGTAATTGCCGCCCGAGTGAGCCTCCGCGGCTTCCTTCAATCGCAGCTGGGCTTCGCCAAGCGTTCGGCCTGCTCCCAAAGCGTCGCGAATTCCCGACCAAATCTCCCGCACAGGGTTCAAAAGACGCGCGACTTCCTCTTGATCGTCCGTCAATTTCGGATCAAGAAGCTCAAAAGGTTCGAGAAGCGGATCCTCAATCCGCACTGGCAGGTGGGGGGGCAAGCCGAAAAGAATCTTGAAACTGTCAAGCTGATTGGAATAAGTATTCTGTCGGCCCAAAAGCTGAAGTTGGGAAGCATAAAGGTTCTGACGGATTTCGTCTACTTGTCGACGACTAATTCGCCCTGCTGCGTAAAAAGCGTCGATCCTTTCCAAGCTGTCGCGAAGGGAAGCAACATTGGCCCGCTGGTTGCGAATCTGCACCTCTTGCTCCACGAGCGACAAATAACCACCTACGGAAGCGGTTGCCCCAGGTGAAGCCGCACCCAAGGCGATTCCGCCAGGCGACGGCCCCGGACCGGGACTAAGACCCGCTACTACGCTGAGATAGAATCCCTGGCGAAAACGTTCAAACTGGCGGATGTTTGCAAGCAAACCTCGCTCAGCTTGGGTAAGTTTTTCCAGAATGACAGCCCGTCCGGCACCGCGCAAAAGCGGTTGCACCAGCGTGAGATTGATCGGCGTGACGGCAACATAGCCATCACGACCTGAAAACTGCCACGTTACAGAGTTGGCCACCTCCACTAACCATTGTGTTCCAGTGGCCATGAATCGCCGCGCGCTTATGGTGGAGGACGTCTGAAGCGTGCTTGAATCGCCTCCAGGACCGCCTAAGGGTCCCCGGCGGGTAAAAAAACTGTCGTTACCGCCGAAAAATTGCACCTGAAAACTAAATCGCTCGAGACTTACCTGGAGCGCCGAGAGGTAGATATCTTCAAGTTCTTGCTGATACTGCGGAGAATGCAACAGCGCCAACTGGATCGCGGTCCGTCTGTCCAGGCGAATGACCCCGTCCTCTCCCCAGGGCAAAAAATCGAGGTAATCTGGATTTTCCACGTCGCGAGTGCATCCGTAGCGCGCTTCGTACGGCGCGCCGCGTTTGCCGTGGACCAAGTGCATAATCCGGTGGGACGCCGGATCATCAGGCGGCATCGGAGGCATGTCAGCCGGATGCGGATCATAAAAACGGGAGGCAGGTGATGGCTCAATCGTAAAGTCCTTTAGCCCCCACCGCGGGTCCTGGGAATACTCCTCTACGGCGGCATAAACATCGAGATCTGCGCGCTGCCGGTAATGAGCGCGGTTACATCCTGGAAGAACCCCACCCCAGACGACCAAAATCACCATAACCAACTTAGATTGAGTAAGGTGCCAAGCAGTACTTCCCGCACGCGGCTTCTGCTCCAGTCGGCCAGAGCGCACCACTCCCCGATGCACTTCGTTAGTCGAGCTTAACGGCGCACCGCATATGCTGAGCAAAACACGTCTCCTAAAGCGCCACGTGTCCCGAAGCAGCTGATCGGATGCAATGACGCGCACTTGGAATTCTCCTTCAAGCGAGAAGTCTGCCCCAAAAGGAGTTAGGTCGATAAATGCCAGTCACAAAAAGAGCCAAAAAACGCTTAGCGGCCAAGCGGAACGTACCGAGAGGCCGAGGTCATTCAGCCGCGGAAGAAGACTCAGCCATCGAAAGCGCCGGACAATCCCATAAAAAGCAAAACGCTAAAATGATCAGTAAAACGACAAGAAAACTATTTGCTTCGCGGTTTTTTGGAAATGGGCCGGTTTTCCTTTCGTCCGGTTTGTGACTGCTTCATGACCGATCGGCAACTCCTGCAAAAGACTTTAACCCCTTTCCAGAGTGGGTCCCTTTTAGGGGGGACGGGAGGTCGGAACCCGGCGCGAACTCCGAGAGGCTGAAAATCCCCGAGGGAGCAAGCCTAAAACTGCCATACACTATTAGGCCGTTGGGCTACGGTGTCCACCTGCTCGTTTATCAAGAATTGGCATATCCGCGGACGAATCAACTCGCCGAGGTATAACACACCGATTCGGGGCAGTTCCAGAGCCGAGAAGATAGGTTCATCGAGATTCTTAAGGCTTTGTGGAGAGCCTCTGGCGGCGACACTTGGCCTGGTAAGCTCGCAGTTCAATCCTAAGACATGCCGATGAGGCTTTGAGCCACCACTCCACAAATGATTGGGAAGTTCCTAAGATAAGATTTTTCGGCATGACAACTTTCGGGGTCGGTTTACGGCTGAAAGCAGCTCAAAAAGGGATTAGGATCTATATCTTCCGGACCTTGCCCCCTGACGCCCCGTGCGTTATGATCTTCAAATTCTGGGGACTATTGGGCTAACTAATTGACAGTTAAATCCGGCTTAATGTCCCGCTCCGAGAAGTTTCGGGAGCGCAGCCTCGAATCGCTCACGCATTTCTCAGCTAAGAACCTAGTTCCGGCTAACTGGTTACGGATCAGTCGGTATTCGTGGGGGGTATGAAATCCCGGGCAAGAGGTAGTTCGGGCGCGAGCGAAAAGATCTTGGGGCCGGATCTCCGCCGGACAACAAATCATAGCAAAGAGTGGTTTTGACTTGACGAAATCGCCCCCGCGCCTTTCACAGAACACTCAACTGCCGAACCACTCATAAAAAAGAACGCGAGAGGAAAGCTCAACCCGTCAACCACAAGTAGTGAAACGTGCGAGCATTGACCAAGCGGACCGACTCAAACGGTATTCAACAAAAGTTTCGGAAATTTGTTGCCATGTTAAGAAAGACGTTTGTGGCCAAGCCTAGTGAAATTCAGCCCCAATGGTGGGTAGTGGATGCTGAGGGATGTGTGGTCGGCCGTCTAGCTGCCCGCGTTGCCCGAATCCTCATGGGAAAGCATCGGCCGTACTACACCCCTCACGTGCTATGCGGCGACTACGTTATCGTTAAAAACGCCGATAAGGTGGTTTTCACGGGCAAAAAGTGGGATCAAAAAGAATATCGTTGGTACACGGGGTACCCCGGTCAGAAAGTAGAAACGGCTCGGCGGCGGTTGGAGCGTAGGCCGGAACTTATTCTTCACGAGGCAGTGCGGCGTATGCTTCCGAAAAACAAGCTCGCTCGCCGCATGATGTCGCGATTGAAGATTTACACGAGTAAATCTCGAATCGACCCTGTGCTGAAACATCAGGCACAAAAGCCTCAGCCTCTTGATATCAATCTGCTTTTGCTTAAGGGAGTTGTTCACCCCATATCGGGGGGTCCCAGTTAACGTTGCCAGCGGCTTCCAACCAGCTTCAAAGCTGGTGGCGGGAGGACAGGTGGCTAAACCAAAAACGGAAAACTTCCTAGAAGTGACTTACGACAACGCCGGAAAATCATTTTCATATATGCGCTAGGGGGCGGCCCAGCGTATTCCCAAGAACGCAGGGGTCGCCATGTTGAAATTGCTGGGGAACACGAAGCAAGGTGAATCTGGGTTAGGCTTATGACTGAGGATCTTGCTATCGCGGAAAAGTCGGAATCAACGCTTGAGGGTAGCGCAGCTCAGGCGGCTGAAGCGCAGGCACTGGAGCCTGCACCGGATCAGGTTCAGATTCCCATGCCGCAGGGGGAATACGTAGCCACCGGCCGACGTAAGACAGCTGTCGCCCGAGTCCGCATGAGGCCCGGTTCCGGCACCATCATAATTAACGGAAGGCCGCTCCAGGATTATTTTCCTTCGCTCTACCATCAATTGGCAGTTACTAAAGCCCTGGATCTGGTTGGTCGACGAAATCTTTTCGATGTCATCATCCGCGTGGATGGTGGCGGGTTGTCTGGTCAGGCCGAGGCCTGTACTTTGGGCGTGGCTCGCGCGCTAAAGCTTTACGATCCCTCGCTCTACCATGTTCTCCGCGGAGCAGGACTGCTCACCAGAGATGCCCGCAAGAAGGAACGTAAAAAGTACGGGCTCCACGGGGCGCGCCGTGGCACGCAGTTCTCGAAGCGTTAGAAATTTCCTGTTGCTTCATTTCGATTGGGACCTGGGGCGCTTAATAAGGCGTCACCAGGGAATCATTGGTCCGTTGACATGTAATCAAGATTGCTAAGATCGCTTTTCGCAAAAATTAGAAAAGAGAGTAGCTCGCCTGCCGGTGCGGTTCTCGGGCTAGACCTCTGGGAAGAAGGCCGGCATTCTGTACGGCCTCATCTTTTATCGGCAAGGACCGCAAATCTTTTGGCACAAATGCGTCCGAGCTCCGTCAATTGAGCCGAACTAGTCTTCCAAGTTATTTAGCCTCGGCCACCGCGTGTGCGAAGCGTCTTAAGCTTACAATCTGACGGAGCCGGCATCATATTCAAACACATCTTTACCGCGAGTTTTTACGGTACATGGCTCGAAGGCGCCCGATCAAAATTGCAGATTGCGTATTTCTGGCCCGTGGTTCCTGAGCCATGGGTGCTATGACATATGAGCGAACTGAAACCTTGGCAAGAGTTGAAGGATCGGCCCGGCGGCGCCTCCCCAAAAGCTCATCTTGTCCATGCAATTTCCACCGTTCAGCCCGAAGTTAGCGGTCACAATTCGAAACAGAGCAGTTGAAGGTAACCCTAAGCCTAGCCCTCGGTTGATTGTCTTTCACAATTTGTTAAGGTTGTTCCCAGATTTGTCTCCCAAATAAGCACTGGCGAGCCCAAAGAACAAAAAATGGGTGTGTCAAACTGCGTTAACACTGTGGATCATGGAACCCCCTCGCGCCACGGAGTGTGAGCTGACGGCCTCGTCTTACTACCTCTCCAGGTGCGGGAGCTCCACAATGCGAATATTCCGGAAAAGCACATCCGTAGTTGGATCATGACCCTGGAAAATAATAGAGCCGGCCTCTAAGCGCAGGCCTTGTCGCGGATTAGGATGCGGTGGCCGGGTATCTGTCCAATCAGTCACCTGGTATCCGTTGACCCATACAGCGATATGAGGACCATCAGCCAAGATGGTCTTAGTAAACCACTGAAAGTCATCGGCGACTACCTTTCGAGCGTTCTGCCGCCGAAAAATGGCCCCAGTCCCACCGTCGATGGGACGGTTTCGATCTCCGTCTCGATATCCGTTGTGGATTTGACTCTCGTAGCCATTCATCAGTTCGCCAGGGATTGAGCGGAAGAAAACCCCGGAATTAAGCCCAGAACCGTTGACGAAAATATCAAGTTGTAAGATGAAGTCAGAGAAAACCTGGGTGCTCTCCAGCTGACCTCGCCCGCCCCGTAAACGCAGAAAACCCTCTGGGGTCACCGTCACTTTACTGGCGGATTGCGGATGCCCTCGCCATCCGGTCAGGTCCTTACCATTAAACAGCGGTCGTACGCCGAGAGGCCGAAGCTTGATGCGACGAAAAGCAATGGCCCCCTCCCTGGCTTGAAGACCGATGAAACCTTTTCGGACAGGTTGTGGATCTTCATACTGAAGCACCTCCTTTCCATCCACAGAGACTTTTATCCGAGCTGCCTCCGCATGGACCTCAAGCTCCCGCCATCCTTCTCTATAAGGCAGTATTGTCCCTCTTGCCCGGCCGACCAAACTGCCCGTGGGAAATTCGCTGACCGCTGGCTCCGCAATGTTAATTTCGTAGCAATCTGTCGCCACATCTGTGATTCGCAAGGGACTGCGAATAAACACACCGCTATTGGTCTCTTCAGACGCGCGAAATTCCAAACGAAGAACGAAGTCCGCAAAACAACTTGTGGTGAACAAAAACCCCTCAGTGGCGGGGTCAGCCTCAATGGCTCCATCTCGAACACGCCATTCCACTGGGCCCACACTCTGCCACCCGAAAAGTGTCTCGCCATCGAAAAGAGCAATCCATCCCTGTGCAATTTCCTGGGGCGATAGAACCTCTGGCAAAGGGGACGAACTCTCCGAAGATTGAATTGCCTCCCGAGGAATTTCCTCGAGCGACGACTGCGAGACGGCTTGGCTACAACCGGATAAGAAAACCGCCAATGTCATCGCAAGGTGCCGTTTCATCGTCATCCTCCCGCAAAACCATGATACTTGCCTTAAAACGACTTGTCCTATTTTTGCCTCGGGAGTTAGTTACGCCCACCAAAAATTAGAAGGGCTGGCTCATACCCCGCATAAACTTCGAAATGAAGTCACGCTTCCCCACCGGCATGAGAGGCGCTTCTACAGCCTTACGCCGCCCTTTGCGACCAACCATGCTTCCCCACTGGCTCGGGAGGGGTCCCAACTCAGAAAAAAATGTAGCAGCAAGTCACTTGATACCGACGCAGAACAGCCGGGGCAGTCTTCCGTGGTCCTGCGCACATCCACTTAGGGTCTATAAAAGCCTTTTCTTACAAATGCGCAGCCCCTACTAAGGGAGGACGGGACGACCAGAAAGATGGCGCTATAGGAAGGCTCGCGTTGGCTCCCTCACGAAAATTTGTTCCCGTTGGCCGTTGCCAAAATGGCGCCGAATTCAAACTGCCCGCTCAACTTACAGCCGACCGCCGCCCAATGTGCAAGGGTGGCCCTCAAACCTGTTAAAGCAGCTCCTACAAGCGGTTTTCAAAGGCCGGAAACAATCCCAGGGAATGCGGCTCTTAAGCCGAGACGAATTGGATCTCGGTCCTCAGACAAACGGAACTAATTTTGGCAACCAGGCTTAAAACAGACCGCTGCAAACCCGTCCCGCGCAAACACGCGGATGGAGCTTTACCCTACTCCTGGTCGACCTTTCTGCCAAGGAGGCGATTGACGCTTTCAATGAGCCGGTCCATTGCGAACGGTTTACGAATGTAATCGTCGACTCCAAGCATTTCCGCGTACGCTTTATGCCGGCTACCCTCATTAGCCGTGATCATAATGATTCGCAAGGGCACCCGTCGCGTGCGCCTCAGCCGCTCCAAAACAAGGAAACCACTTCGCTTTGGCATCATCATATCCAAAATGACGAGATCCGGATTTTCCGTCTCCGCCAGAACGAGACCCTGATTTCCGTCGCGGGCAACAAGAATCTCATAGCCGTTGGCTTCAAGTGCCGCACGAATAGCCTCGACAATATCAGGGTCATCATCGACCAAAAGAATCCGCTTCCTCTTCTGCACCTCCACTTCCTGAACGGTTGCGGATCCGGAATTGCTCTTTTTTTCCGCCATTACTACACCTCCGCAAAATACGACTGCTACGCTTAGCCGATGGCTTTGGACTCTCTGGGGGGGAAGCGACGCATCGGCTCACTAAAGTCACACACCTTCAGTGACAATTTCGGGTTTGCTTATGTCACTTCGCCTCTTTTCAAGGAAGCCACTATGGCTTAAGTCAAATCGAAACTTTCGAACGAAACCTCGCAACCCGCCTCGCGTCCTACATCCGAACAAATCGCGACGAGTGAAAGCCACTCCTCCGGCCACACCATCCATAACGCCTTTTTACAACTTTGCGCTCTTTAACGCTAACTGCGGCGTCCCCGCCTTCGTCTCACCCTCTTGGCGAGGATTTCCGCAAAATCCCCGACCGATTCCGCCCCAACAAGATTTCGAAGGAGGGCGCTAACATGGCTTTCAGCTGTCGGATCGGACGAGGATCCCCCGCCTTTCACTCTTCACCAAACCAAATCACATGGCGCGGCGGAGACATCTCTCCTTCCATAATCGCCGCAACCGGCCCCAATTTCAAGCGGCGCAACGAAACGACGAATGACGGCCAGATATTACCATAGACGGGTATTAACTAGTCGGATTGCAACCTCTACTAAGCCGCGATTTCTTACTATTTAGACAGCAAGCCTGACCTTTAGCTCCAGGCCTAAGCCAGTTGAATTCCGGTTCGTGCCTATCCGGTAATTACCAGAATTATCTCTATATTTCCAATTTTAGTGATCTTCCCGAAATGCTACAGTCCTCCGGCTCCGGTTTTCAGCCTAGCAAATGCGGGCACATCGGAGGCGCCAAAGTCAATAATCGGACTAAAAAAGACAAAAATGAAATTTCCCGCAATTTTGGACTCTTCGGAAAAGAATTCCCAAAACGAAGAAGTCAAGCCTCCCCTCAGCCCCAAGAAAAACAGACCCAAAATCGGCTTTTCGAATACCCGCGGCCACAAGCCGAAGGGAGCGAGGGGTAAGACCGGATGGGCCGACACCCACCGTACTTAAAATCCAAAGCTGTGAATCTTCGCCTACCACGCTCTAAATCTTCGCCTATCACAACCCGATCACCAAGGATATCGGCAGAGCCACTATGCCTCAAAGACTTCCAAACAAAGCTACCACGGTTGGCCTTTCGAGATTCCAAATGCCCCTCCAAGCTTGCTTCCCACCACCTCCCCCGTGCTAGGCGGCTGGTGGCACAAAAATCAACAAACGGAAGAAACATTTTCAATGCGACCATTCTGCGAGTCGAGCTGCAAACCCAACCGCCCTAATTATTCAAAAGCCAACGAAAAGGACCTGACCAAGGCGAAGCTTGCAACTGTGGGATGTCGCTTGTGCGGCGGCCACATGATGCGGACGTCTAATGCTAAGTGCGCAGGCTGTGCTCTCGAGATGTTGCTCTTGGGTATAGCAATCTTGTGCGCCTGGATTATCCCCTTCCCCTTCAATTTGATCATCGGGCTTCCGATGCTCGTAATCGCGCTTTTTTGCAGCGGGAAAAAGGTCTGGCTTTGCAACTCGTGGGGGCATGTGCTACCCAAGTGCTAGCGAGACCCCCAGCGGGCTATAGGTCGTGAACCCGCACCTTCCAAATTTCCGTCAGGTGCACGCGACAATATCTAAATCTTATCAATCATAATAGTCTTCATCGTAATTCAGGTGATATTTCGCCTGCGTCCTGAATCCGATCCCATTCTATCCCTGAGGTAAAAAGCCCTCTGTGGGAGGGGTGTTATCGGACCAAACCTCCTCCTTCCAAACGTAGCACTCGGTCGGCTAACCTCTGGAGCCGTGGATCGGCCGAAGCAATCAGAACGGTACCGCCACGAAGGTGAAAGTCTTTGATGATTTCGGCAACTTTGTCGGCGTAACGATCATCAAGTAATCGCGTTGGGCAATCGGCCACGAGAAGGTCCGGCTTTGGAGCCAACGCCCGAACGAGTCCCAAAACCTGAGATTCGCCCGCACTTAATTCCGACGCCCTCCAAGTAGACTTCCGACTTAAACCAAATTCCTCTAGCAGCCTTTCGGCCCGCTCACGAGCGACCACAACCAACCGTGCCGGCACACCGTCAAGAACGCTCTCCAAAATGGAGGACCTCTGACGAAAGACCGGAAGCTCTGGCAGATACCCGATCCGTGTCCGGCGCAGATTCGAGCGGGCCCACCGAGAGACTCGGTACAAATCCGTCCTATCGAACAGGACGGTGCCGGCGCTTGGGGCTCGCTCTCCCGCAGCGACACTCAAGAGAAGCGATTTGCCCGCACCGATTGGACCCTCTAAACCCACAAACTCACCCTGCCTGAGCGAAAGACTCACCTCAGCCAAGGCTCGGACCGGCCCATCCTTTCGCCAAAATATCACGCTAACTTCAGTGACTGAGAGCAAATACTGATTATCGTGAACCATTAGGCCAAGAAAGTCATGAACCAATAGGCCAAAAAGTATACTGTGTCCGCTAAAGTGGAGGTGGAGCCAATGCTAATTGTCTGGCTGGAAAGCCTTTGGTCCCCCAAAATTAGCCGCTTTTGTTACAGATGCCAGTTGTACGATTTTCGGCGTAGGAGGTGACCCCCAACCTAAACGGGGAAAGAACGTCCGCCACTCACAAACCCCCTATTGAACCCTCATGGAGGGTCGCTGAACCATGGAGAGTTAGCCGATCGTACGTCTGACAAAGTAGCTCCAGTGAAAGCTTCATCGAAAGGAACCTTCCGGCAAGCTCACACTAAACTGGCGAGTGTGCATCGCGTTCAAGTCCCCCAGTCATACGGAGCCATCTGAAAGTGCTTCCAGTCTTAAGGCGCAAAGCCGGGGCATCAGCGCAGACATTTCCCCCCGCGAATTCCCTCGCCATGGTAGAACGCATGTTTTAACGGAAATATACCCTCCGATCTCGGCGGGCCAAAGGCCTTAACCCTTTTCAGATCAACCGTGCTTCTGCTTAAACCTCAGTAATAAGAGGCCGACCCCCAAAGCCGGGTCTTTTTCTACAGCGTCCCACGGCGAAAGTACCCTAGCGCAGATCTTCAACAAGTCCTGTACGTCAATTAATATCGTAGCTATTCTGTCGGAATCAGGGGTAGCTGAGCACACGGTAGCCAAAAGCAACGAGGAAAGTTGTTTGCTGTCTCTATCGGCGCCCAGGGTTGTGTCACGGGCCTTTTCAGTCCGTCCGCGGCGGCCTTAGTGGGAGCATTTTTATCGTAACAAATGTTCACATCCAAAAGGACGTCTTCAGGAGGGATCAATGAGCACGCTCGGTACCATCGACTGGCTGATAATCCTTGGATACTTTCTTCTTCTTTTGGGAATTGCCTGGTGGGTCATCCTTATGGGGAAGGAAACTGCGGACGACTACTTTCTTGCTGGCCGGAACTTGGGCTGGTTCATAGTGGGTGCCTCGATCTTTTCATCGAACATTGGCTCAGAACATTTGGTCGGGCTTGCGGGATCCGGATGTACCGATGGAGTGGCCATGGCTCATTACGAGCTCCACGCTTGGTGCCTTTTAGTGTTAGCGTGGGTAATGATCCCGTTTTATGCACGCTCCAAAGTGTTTACAATGCCAGAATTCTTGGAAAAGCGATACAACGCTACAGCCCGATGGGTGCTGTCGATCATTTCACTCTTCGCTTACATCCTCACAAAGATTGCCGTGGGAATTTTCGCAGGCGGAGTGGTTTTCAGTACCCTCCTGCCCGAGGTGCGGGCAAATGTGGCTGGCGTCGAGCTTGATAGTTTCTGGGTGGGATCGGTGGTGGTCATTTTACTAACTGGGCTTTATACCGTTTTGGGTGGGCTTCGGGCTGTCGCTTACACGGAGGCCGTCCAGACACTGATCCTCGTGCTCGGGTCCACGCTCGTGACCATCTTTGGGTTGATTGAAATTGGTGGTTGGGGTGAATTTCGGCGTATCGTACCATCCGATATGTTTAACCTTTGGAAACCGCTGGTGCCTCCGGGTATGGAGGGAACATGGGCTCCTGTAAAGGAGCCAACCCGTATCGCCTGGTACTTCAACACCAATTACCCATGGTTAGGCATGCTGTTTTGCGCGCCGATCATCGGCCTGTGGTATTGGTGTACAGATCAATATATAGTCCAGCGGGCCTTGGGCGCTCCCAATGAGCGCGAAGCTCGCCGCGGAGCGATTTTTGCCTCTTATTTAAAACTTCTCCCGGTGTTTATCTTCATTATTCCCGGCATGATTTGCTACGGCTTGGCCGTCTCCGGGAAGGTGCCAGCCCTATCGCATCTTGTTGACGCACAAGGCCAAGCAATCGCCGATCGATGTCAAGCGGCCTTCCCCTTGCTGGTGGCACACGTTTTACCGGTGGGGGTGCGTGGCGTAGTCGTGGCCGGACTTCTCGCTGCCTTAATGAGCTCGTTGGCCGGCGTTTTTAACGCAAGTTCAACGTTATTCACTATGGATATCTATCAAAAGTTTCGCCCGCAAGCCAGCCAGCGACAACTTGTGTGGATGGGCCGAATTGCCACTACTGCCATGGTTCTCATCGGCCTTGCATGGATCCCTGTTATCCAAAATGCCCGCGGGCTGTATGATTATCTTCAGTCAGTGCAGGCTTATTTGGCGCCCCCCATTTTCGTCGTGTTTTTCTTCGGGGTTTTCATGAAACGCCTCAACGGCACAGGGTGTCTCGCGGCCCTAGTCGTAGGTTTCGCTTTGGGGGTTCTGCGTTTGGCCGTGGATACTCCGGTTAGTTTAAAACTTCCGGGATTTGAACAAGGCTATACACCGGGCAGCCTTTTGTGGGTGATAAACAACATCTATTTCCAATACTACAGCCTGTTGGTGTTCCTCGTATCCCTTGGGGTGATGGTGGTGGTAAGTTATCTCACGCCGCCGCCTTCTTCCGAGCGAATAAGGGGGCTGACCTTTGCCACGGTGACCGAAGAACAGCGTCGTGCCAGCCGGGCCAGCTGGGGGTGGAGCGACGTTTTCGCTTCGCTTGTGGTCATTGCGGCCATCGTGGCAGCTTACGTTTACTTCACCGGCTGAGGACTTTAAGTGACAATATGGGCACCAACATCTTAAATCGCACGGATGGGCTTATTGCAGAACAAGCCAGGGTAGGCGGGCCCCGGGGGAGGCACACCTTGAGTCGGGGGCTTTGAAGAGCTTCTAGCGTGTCAGCTCGTAAATCGCATCCCGAAGTGGACGTTGTTAGAATTTTCCTAGCCCCGACGAGCCCGGACACTGCCGGATAGGCCCAACCGGGCCGGCAGGCCCCACCACTTTCTTCAGTTTTAGGCCGGGGTTAGAATGAAACACTGACAGTCCCGAGGAAAGTCGTTCCTTGCCCGGAATCGGAATTCGTAACTTCCCGAAGAGCCTTTGGCCGTTTCGAAGGAGGCCGTTAAAAAGTCTGCGTGAGGGAAAACTCTTGCAGCTTAGTTAGCGAACGACAACCTCTCGACGAAGGAGAAAGTACCGATGCGGGGATTCCTATGGCTAGCTCTTCTCAGCATTTTGGTCATACAGTGCGACCTTTTGCAAGCCAAAGAACAAGTGGCAGCCAATCGTCCGAACATCATCTTTGTTTTTGCAGATGACCACGCCACGCATGCGATCGGAGCCTACGGTTCCCGGATAAATCAGACCCCCAACATTGATCGTTTGGCGCGCGAGGGCATGCTTTTTCGCAATTGCTTTGTGACTAATTCCATCTGTGCTCCCAGCCGTGCGGTAGTTCTCACAGGAAAACACTCCCATCTCAACGGGGTGTTAACTAACGGGGACAGGTTCGATCCCGAGCAGCAAACTTTTGTGCACCTTCTGAGAAAGGCGGGATATCAAACCGCAGTAATCGGCAAATGGCATTTACAGTCCGACCCGGTGATGTTCGATTACTGGCGGGTCCTTATCGGTCAGGGACCTTATTACAATCCTCGCTTTCGCACACCGGAAGGGATTGTAACCGTGGAGGGTTACACCACTGACGTCATCACGGATTTGGTGCTGGACTGGCTAGAGAATACGCGGGACAGGTCAAAGCCATTCTTCCTGGCATACCAGCACAAGGCCCCGCATCGCGAATGGTTGCCTGGTCCGCACCAGCTTCAACTCTACCGCGAGGAAATGATTCCCGAACCTACCACCCTCTTCGACGATTACAAAGGCCGCACCACTGCGGCGACAAAGACCACCATGACTATTGCCAACCATTTCAGCGATTTGGATCTCAAGTTCACATTGCCTAAGAACCTAACCGATGTTCAGCGGGAAATGATCGAAGAAGCTTATCGCGAGGAAAATGAAGCATTTCGTAGGGCAGCTCTCCAAGGAGAGGACCTGGTGCGGTGGAAGTACCAGCGTTACATCAAGGATTACTTACGCTGCGTCGCAGGCATTGATCAAAACTTAGGGCGAGTCCTCGAATACTTGGACAAATCCGGGCTTGTCCAAAACACGGTGGTTATCTATAGCTCCGACCAGGGCTTTTTCCTCGGAGATCATGGATGGTATGACAAACGATGGATGTACGAAGAGTCATTACGAATGCCCCTCATTGTACGTTGGCCGGGTGTTGTTAAACCGGGAAGTGTCAACTGGGATCTGGTGCAGAATCTCGACTTTGCTCCTACCTTCCTTGACATCGCGGGGGTGGAAATTCCCAGCGATATGCAGGGCCGAAGCCTCCTTCCGCTCCTGCGCGGAGAACGACCTCATGATTGGCGACAATCGATTTATTATCGCTATTATGAGTATCCCGCAGTGCATGACGTCCAGCGCCACGAAGGCGTGAGGACAGCGCGTTACAAACTGATCCACTATTACCTCATTGATGAGTGGGAGCTATTCGATCTGGAAAAAGATCCGGACGAGCTTCGCAGCGTCTATGAAGATCCACAATATGCGGAAGTGAAGTCCCAGTTAATGGCCGAGTTAAACCGCCTCAAAACACTTTTTGGAGTCGACCAGGGTAGGGAGCCACCAATTCCCAAATAATCACCACAAGCTTGCCAGGCGTGTTGGAAAAGCGCTTCGCGCGTGGGAGGGGCGCAGGGGGCCAAGAAAATCCCCCTCTGCCTTAGAGCCAAAAACGAAAACTTAATTCCGCCGGCGAATTACATTCATCGCCTGCCAGTCCGCTCCGGGAAGCGAAAATATCCACCGAGTGCGTGCTGCGATGATCGCCGCGATGCCTGCTTTCAGGACACACATGTCGCTCCGACCAACGAATAAAGCTACTGCCGCATGGCCACGAGTTCGCCAGCAGACACAATCGGTGTAGATGTTTCCGGAATTGCCCGCCGAATTGTCAGTAATGTGGAAAGGGTGATTGTTGGGAAGCGTCGGCAAATAGTGCTCTCGCTGGTCTCGTGGTTTTGCGAGGGCCATATCCTACTAGAAGACGTACCCGGTGTGGCCAAGACCATGCTGGCCCGGGCCCTTGCTCAGAGCGTGGGCTGCAGCTTCAAACGAATTCAGTGTACACCTGATCTTCTTCCCACCGATATTACTGGGGTATCGGTTTTTAACCAAAAGACGGTTGAATTTGAATTTCGCCCCGGACCGGTTTTCACCCAGGTCTTGTTGGTGGACGAAATCAATCGGGCTACGCCACGAACACAATCTGCGCTACTGGAAGCTATGGCCGAAGGCCGGGTTACCGTGGACGGGGTATCTTACCCCCTAGCAAAACCGTTCCTCGTGATTGCCACCCAAAATCCTATTGATCATGAGGGAACATTCCCCCTCCCCGAAGCCCAATTGGATCGATTTTTCATGCGATTTAGTCTAGGGTATCCCTCGCTGGAGGAAGAACTCCGGATGCTGGAGCTGCAGGAACGGTCGCACCCCATCGAGGAGATTCGCCCAGTGGTCACCCCCGGTGAGCTTCTCGCAGCGCAACAGGCAGTCCGAACTATTTATGTGGATGAAAAGGTACGCCGCTACATCATCGATATCGTGCACAAAACCAGACAGTGGGATGAGCTTAGTTTGGGAGCAAGTCCCCGAGGAACAATCGCATTATTTCGGGCATCGCAAGCTCTGGCAGCAATTACCGGCCGGCATTTTGTCCTGCCCGATGATGTCAAACGGGTAGCAGGAGCGGTATTGAATCATCGACTCATCCTCCGCCCGGAAAGCCGCATCCGGAAGAGAACCGCCGGAATGATCTTGGAAGAAATTCTCGCGGAAGTCCCGGTGCCGCTTAGCCAGCCCTCAACCGGAAACGCACCGGCCAGTCCGACTGGCGGATGATAGCGGGCGGTTAACCCTTAAAGCACTCGCCGCGGGGAGATACACTGCCACGAAGCCCTCGGTTGGAAGGACGATCCGGGTAAGCCGGACGAATAAAAAACACCGAATTCTTCGGTTGCTCCCGATCCCCACTTGTTTCGTCCCCCTAGTGGCTGTGGCCAGGTTCGTGTTTTCATAGAAAGAGGTCAACCGCCACAAAGAATGGCTCGATTTCCCTATGTCGGGCCTTTTTGACCAGTAATAACGGCGGATTTGGTTCGTTAAGGTATCGGGTCGGCCCCTTAACTTCTACCTGATGGGCTTTCACTCCCGAGTAATCGACTAGTCTTCCCCCATTGCGAAGGATGTAGTCTCCCCCGCAGTTTCATGGTCGCACGCCGTCAATTGTTACAGCAAAAACCGAGCAAATCGGCTTGACGCCTGTTCTACCAATTCACAGAAGTTCTGCGATAGCGATGTAGTCATTCGCTATAGTGAAAAATAAGCTAAAAAATTAAGCTAAATTTTTTAGTGAGTAAGCACCTATTTAGCACATACGGGGTAGACGGCATACCACGTTGGGCGGGATAAAAACCGCAACAGCGGGCGTCAACGGTACTTGAGAAAAACCGCCGGCTCAAATCGCAAGGATTATCTCCGACAAGCTTATGATGCGCTCCCTTGGAATTGTGGGATTCCTGACAGCAGTGGTCGGTATGGAATGCGCGACCGTTTGGTTCTTACTAAGTCGGGCTCAGACCACATGGGCCGGATCTTCTGAGGCGACGACAACTAAAGGTGAAAAACCCACCGAATTTGTGGTCTCGCCACATCCTGTGGACGGAACGGCAAATACCATAGTAGAGGTTGCCGCGCCCAATGGGGTGGAAGTCGATTTAGGCGAATATACGATCACTACTCTGCGGCTTTCCACAAACACCACTCTTCGGGTCGATTTCCACCTTTTTGGGCTCATAGAGCCTGCGCAAGTTGATCACTTCAGTAAGGTATGGCCCACACTTACGAACAGGTTTCGGGAGGTTGTCATCACCACAGTTCGGGCCGCTCAACCATCAGATCTTGCGGATCCGGCTTTAGCTTTGATAAAACGGCAAATAATGGAGAAAAGTAATCGGTTGTTTGGGAGGCCCATTTTCCACGCACTAATCGTCAGCAACTTTTCTTTAGTAGAACAATAAATTAAGTATTTTTGGGAGCCACAGGTTTTGCTAATGCTTTTCCGGGATCGTTTTCTGGGGCCCGAACGAGTTAGCCGGGATACCAACTCCACGACACGACCCAAGTCGGAAAGCTTAACAGTTAACAGTGTAAGACTGCAAATTAGGTTTTTTGTTTTCCGGCTTTTAGAGTATCCGTGCGCGAGGCGATTAAAAGAGGGTGATCGGTAAAAGCCATTCAATGTTTAAAGATGCCGCTGCTTACGCAAAATACCTTGCAATTGTCATAGGTGTTGGAAGTCCCTCATTCGTTTGGCTTACTAGTTTAGGAGCACCCTCCTGCGTTTTAAGGGTGTTCCAAGTAAACCTTTCATGGTGATCGACGCCCTCAGTCGAACGTGGTTCATTCGTCGGAACTGCAGATCAAAACAATCTCACCGTGAACGAAGTTGAGCTCGCCGGAAGTTTTGCTAGTTCTGCGGCCGCCATTCGTGTTGCACGGTAGCCCCATGGAGGGGAGATCACATGAGTGAAGGTGAAGGGCTGCTTCGCCAGGAAGATCTGGACGAGCTTTTTCGAGGGGTGGGGAGTTCGGCCACGGGCGAAACGTCTGGGGCGACGCCCCAAACATTCGATGACTCTTCGACGCCCGCCGCAGGGGATCCCGTCAACCAATCAAGTCCGAGCTCCGGTACCACATCCGCAGGAACGAAGATCTCGCTCAACGAAATTTCCGATCCCGACCGCCCTTTACGCCAAGCGGAGATCGACCGTCTGCTTGAGCAAGCGGGCTTAGCTCAGCCCAAACAAACTCGTAGCTCGCCCCACGTGGAAGCCTCAGAACGAACTTCGCCTCAAGATGCAATTACCCCGCAGGATTTAGAGTATCTGCTAGAACAAGCCGAACAAGCGCTCCGGTCCGTAGAAGATCCCGCTCAACTACCGCAGATTCCCGAACTAAGACCGTTTCAATTCGAACAGTTCGGGCTAAGCTCCGCAACAACCGAGGCAGCGACACTCGACCTGGTTGGAGAAGTGGAGCTGGAAGTCCGAATTGAGCTAGGCCAGGCACGCCTTTATTTGGAAGATGTGCTGAAGCTGCGAAAAGGATCCGTAGTCACCCTCGACAAACTTGCCGGCGACCCTGTGGATATATACGTAAACGGCCGGCTGATTGCTCGAGGTGAAGTTCTCGTGCTCAATGATAACTTCTGCGTGCGGGTGGCCGAACTCGTGGTCCCGAAGTGACCCGACATCACAGAAAAGCCTCATCGCCACACGCGTCCGGGCGCCATGAAGTAGCAAAACACACGACGCACGAAAACTTCCGCCGGGCTAAAAGGACCTGGCCACACAAGAACACGAACTGTTTTTTGAGATGTCGTATTTCTGCAAGGCAGGTGGAGAAGCGTTCATTTTGGGGCCCTCCATCGGCGTTTTTGGCTCGATAAGAAAGTTACCGGAATAGTGACGCCCAACCGCACGGGGAAACACGCGCACAGCGCACTGCGGAGACGGTGAAAAAGGTAATTTGGGACTTGGGCACAAAGAAAAATTCATCCGGCATTGCCCGAGAAGCCATTACAGTGACCTCATTGAGGTCAACGGGGAGGTTGGACCGTCTCCCCTTATGAAGAGCAGATCCCTTTCCCTTGGGTACACTTTGAAGGACTGATCATGTACACGGTGGTGTTGGCGGCTTTTCTTATGTGCTTTGCTTGCACCCACCTGGGCGATACTAGCTGTTTTGCCGAAAAGCAGGCTTTTGGTCTAGCTCAATTTTCGGCTAGTCACGAGCAACCACGGGAAGATGCAGCGAGCCTTCGTCAATCACCTTCGCAAGAGCTCGCACTTTCTCAAGCAGCTTCCGGGGATAGTTGGCTTGTGGCCAGCGCGCCGCTCCCCGATGGAACCTCAGGGCACGGTTGGGGCAGGCCAGCGGTTGGTAGTGCGGCAGGAGCCTCCGATTCAGTAAACACCGAACTGTCCACTAAGGGGACCGGAAACATCTCCTTGAGCAACAACGTTGAGTCCACACATTTTCAGGAAGGACTTAAAGCCCCCGAAAAGGGACCCGGATTGGTCCTACCGGCGGTGTATGAACCACCAATGTTAGGCGGGGGCGGTCAGCCTACTTCTTTCGCCCAGGGATCTAAACCACTCATGCCGCGGGAGCTTACTAAAGAAGAAGGCTCGAGGGGGTATCCCGGAGGAGGCCGAGAGGAAAGTAGGATGGGTCAAGAATTTGCAGCAACCAGCCCGTTTGATACCGACTGGTCTGTGGCACCCACGCCTCCGAAGGAGCGGTCTCAACGCGACCTGCAAGCTGGTGCCGAGCACTCTCCGACCCGCGCACAAGACTCCCCCGCGAAAAATGCAAACCATGTGACCTCAGAGCCCACAACTCCGGCTATTTCTTCCGATGAAAAACGGCCAGTTAACTCTGTTCCGCTGCCGCTTCCTCAGGCCCATCGGAGCTCGCGTGCGGGGGGCAATCAGCCTGTTTCCTGGCACTCTGGTTCGTCCACGGAAGGGAGGAGGTGGGCAACCTCCTGGCCTTCAGCGGTTTTTATTATTGCCGGAGCGGTTGTTTTGCTTGTGACCATTGGTTGGATCACTGGTTCTCGTGGGAGACGGCCAGTGACCTCACTTTCGCCCGAGATTTTCGAAGTCTTGGGCCGAGCCCCACTCGGACCGCGACTGTCGCTCCAGCTCTTGCGCTGTGGAAACCGACTCGTCCTTATCGCCATTACTCCTGAAGGTGTCAACACCCTTTCCGAGATAACCGATCCTCAGGAGGTAACCGAGCTTCTTACTGTATGTCGTCGAAATAGCCCCCACGCTATCACAGAAAGTTTTCGCCAGCTTTTGGACCATTTAACGCGAGGCCAGGACGCATCGTAACCCGGCGATTAACTCATTACTCCGCTGGAAGAGCGTGAAGAGAAAAAAGCAAGAATGGTTCCGATAAACCCCCGGAGCACTCGCTGCAAGGAGCGTTAGCAAATCGCAGCCCAAAGCACTGATAGAAGAAAAAGTCCTAAACGAGGTGCAATTTCGCAAGAGTGCCCTCAAACACGCGTGCGCTACGAGAGCCACAATGTTGACAACCGAACGGGGAGTTAGGTTCCTCCAAACTGGTGTCCTCTTATCGCTCCTTATGGTTCTGGGAGGGACGAATACAATCTGCGCCCAAGAATCGTTCATGCAACCGCGAAGTCTTGCCACACCCCCGCTTTTAACCGAGGAGCCCCCTTCATCGTTCGGAGTGCCAGGTTTTACCGCGTCCCTCCAAATCCTTCTTTTGTTGACCGCGTTAACCTTCGTTCCAGCCATAATGTTGATGACCACAAGTTTCCTTCGTATCCTTGTGGTCCTTGCTATTTTGCGTCAAGCCATAGGAACACAACAACTTCCTCCGTCACAAGTGATCACAGCACTTGCATTCTTTGTTACGTTGGCAATCATGAGCCCGGTGTGGCAAGAGACCTATCAATCGGCAGTCAAGCCCTTCTGGGAGCAGCAACTAACGTTTGCCGAAGCGTGGGAGAAAGGTGTGATCCCGATCCGGCGATTTATGAGTCTTCAAATCGATCGGACCGGCAACAGTGAGGACGTGTGGCTTTTCCTTCGATACACAGCGCCCACGATTGAGCCTACCACTTACGACGAGGTTCCTTTACAAGCCTTGGTGCCCGCCTTCATGCTCAGTGAGTTGAAGACGGCTTTCCTCATAGGGTTCCAGATATTTCTGCCATTTCTGATTATCGACATGGTGACAGCCACCATACTTGTGTCTATGGGGATGCTGATGGTTCCTCCGGCACTGGTGTCGCTGCCAATCAAGCTGGCGGTTTTCGTTCTCGTGGATGGATGGCATTTGGTAATTGGCATGCTTCTAGAGAGTTTCGCTGCCGTGGTATGAGTCCGAAATCATAGCGCGCAGGCGGAAAGGTGCTGCAGCGCGGAAGAACCAGTGGGGACCCCAACGCGATTTGCCCCGCGCTCCAGCGATAGCGTTAAAGTTTGGATAGGCGAAGCGCCGCAAGGCCAAACGTATTCAAAATTCTTAAACATGGCGGGCGCGGTCAGGATCAACCACATGCACAGATACAAATCCCTTGTCTTAAGGAATAGTAAAATATGGAGGTATCTGACGTCATCGACCTGGCACGAGAAGCCTTGTGGGTTGCTTTTCTTCTTGGCGCGCCGATTTTAGCAGCCGGGATGATCGTCGGACTTGTGGTCAGTTTTCTCCAGGCATTGACTCAAATCCAGGACCAAGTTATTGCCTTCGTCCCTAAGCTCTTAGCCGTAGGGCTCACCTTCGCGATAGCCCTGCCCTGGCTTTTAGCGATCCTCCTCGAATACTGGGAGAAAATTTTCCACTTGCGGGGTGGGTTTTAACCTCCCTTACGAAGGGATCACCCGGTCAATGGATCGGCGGTTCGCTTGGTGTGGGAAACTCTCACTTTAAGCCGTGTCCACGAACTCGACCTTTGACACAGTAACACTGGGGTATCTCTTCAAGTTATGGATCACGGGCTGGTCGCTCATGAGATCCCGGCGCTTTGGGGAGTTCCGCTCCTGCCTGCGGAAAAGTTGTGGCTTTTTGCCCTCGTTCTTTCGCGAATTAGCGGACTGGTGACAAGCGCACCTTTTTTCTCGGCTCTTCACATTCCTATAAGATTGCGAGCTCTATTGACTGTAGCGATAGCACTGGTGATTTTTCCCTCGCAGTGGCATGTACCTCTTCCTCAAGGTGAGAGTCTCCCGGAGATCGCGGTGCTTTTGGGCAGCCAATGGTTGGTGGGTATGGCCCTCGGGCTGAGCGCAGCGGTAGTTTTAGGGGCTCTTTACCTAAGTGGGGAGATTATCGCGCGGACGGCGGGTCTGATGCTTGCTGACATCTTCGACCCGCTTAACGATTCGGAAGCGTCGCCCGTAGCCCAATTGACCGGGTGGATAGCCGCCGCCATCTTTTTTGTCTCAGGAGCTTACCGCTGGCTTGTGGACGCTATCCTGGCCAGCTTTGTTTTCCTTCCGCTGACGGAGACAGTCAATGTCTCACATTTTTGGCCAGCACTAATTTTTGTGGTTTCGCACAGCCTTGCCAGCGGTTTGCAGCTGGGAGCGCCTGTGCTCCTCTTGCTGATAACGGGCACGCTTGTCCTCGGTTTTGTGGGTCGGACGCTTCCCCAGCTGAACATCCTGGCCGTGGGCTTAGGGCTAAACGGACTGCTCGCCCTTATTGGTCTTAGTCTTGCGCTGGGCGGCATGATCTGGACCTTCACAGAGCAATTGGAATGGTGGCGGGAGAGATCGCTGGTTGATTTACTTTTAGGGCAACCTTAGCCGAGCTTCTCTCAGGCGTCCACACCAAACAACTCTAAACGGAACCTATGCCCGAGCAATACGGCGAAAAATCTCAAGAAGCCACGCCTTATCGCCGGCAAAAGGCGCGAGAAGAAGGCCATGTGGCTCGAAGCCACGAGCTTACCTCCGCAGCAATGCTGGCGGGGAGCATTCTTGGGTTCGGGTTATTCGGCACGGCAGTTGCCCAATGGCTTCTGGATGGCACAAGGCTTTTTTTGAGGAATCCGCTTCTCGATCCGGGCGATCCATCGAGTTCTGTGGCATTTATCCGGCAGCTGCTGGGAGAGGTTGCTCGTGCGCTTTTCCCCTTTCTTGCCCTATCCGTGATTGCCGGAATCGGGAGCGATCTTGCACAAATGGGCATTTTGTTTGTTCCAAAACGAGTGGCCTTCGATGTTTCCCGCATCGACCCCATCCAGGGGTTCCGCCGCATATTCTCATGGGCCGGGGTCATTCGCCTTAGTGTGGGGGTTGCAAAGGTTGCGATCGTCCTCTTAACCAGCATTTTGGTAATTTGGACGGAGGCCGACCGCATCCTCCACCTCACTGCCTTAGAACCCCAGGAGGGAGTCGTCTACAGCGCTGAGTTTCTCTATCGGCTTTTTGTCCTTGTGAGTGTGACGATCTTAGTCCTTGGTGTGGCAGACTACGGGCTACAGCGATGGCGTTATGAGCTTGACCTTCGCATGACAGCCCAGGAAGTCCGCGAAGAACTTAAACACTTCGAAGGAGATCCGCAAATTCTCGCACGGCGTCGTGCTATCCAACGGCAGCTTGTGCTCCATCGGCTCTCCACAGCCGTGCCCAAGGCAGATGTGGTGATTACCAACCCGACCGAATATGCCGTGGCCCTCAAGTACGATCCCGAAACAATGATTGCCCCGGTTGTCGTTGCCAAAGGAGCTGGTTTGTTGGCACAACGCATCCGATTCTTAGCACAAAAGCACGGTATTCCCATTGTGGAACGCAGAGAGCTAGCCCAAGCACTTCATCGCGAGGT
The DNA here is from genome assembly GCA_938084835.1 of uncultured Thermoguttaceae bacterium. Lineage (GTDB taxonomy): Bacteria > Planctomycetota > Planctomycetia > Pirellulales > Thermoguttaceae > DTLM01. Next base: position 33,709 of record CALKER010000010.1, on the reverse strand, counting down.
GGACATCAATCGGCCAATTCCTAAGGACAAATACGCTGCCGTCGCTGAGGTCCTCGCATATGTGTATCAATTGAAAGGCAAAACCATTCCGCGGACAGCCGCCTAATTAGCTTTAGCAGCACTACCTTTTGGTGGGCACTTGCGGCGCGTTAACTTCCTACATAGCAAAACGACGTTTGGCCGCGGGTCCGCGGACCACTACTGCGGGAAAAGCCGGTTCAACTGCAGCACCCAACGGTAAGGGTGGGTGGCATGCATTGCAGCCGGGCCTTCAAGGTGATCCCCGAGAGGCTTTAGCTTTTTTCGAGCTCCTCCACTCATTCCCGAAACGTTACGCTTACACCTAGAGGTACAACGAGGCCTTAACAAGGATTGATCCTTCAAAGAATCCGGCTAGGAGACGGGATAACCATATCGCTCGGCAAACCACTTCCAAGCCTGAAACACTTTGACGCGAACCTCGGGAGTGAGGTCGAACCGATTTGGTCTATAATTTTTCCTGCCTTCGAGAAGCTTCTCCACTGCCGGTCGCGTGAGCTCAAAATCCCCTAGATCAAGCTGGGCATAAATCCGGCGAAGTTCCTCGATTGGCTGGGCCACCAACGCCTCGTAAGACACCTCCGCAAACTGACTCGCACCAAGAAGATGTCGGTCTCGATCAAAAGCGCGATACAGTCGATTGAAAGTTTCCAACACGTGCTCCTCCAGCCCATGGTATGTGGGGCGTTGAAGCCCCTGATCACGATAGAACCGCCGCCATAAGTTCATCGTGGAGGCAAAAACAGCTAGTGGTTCGCGATAAATGTGAATGAATTTCGCGTTGGGAAACAGTTCCAGCAATACGCGAATCCGCCCTAAGTGTGCCGGCGATTTTAGTACAAGCCGCTTGCCGGCCGTGTATGTGACCGCTTGCAAGAAGTAGTACAGCCTCTGTTGCCAACGCTTGCGCTGGCGCGGCGGCACCCCCTCAAAGTCGAGATACTCTTGATACTGCGGCGGATGATTCGGAAATGCAATCGTCAAGTAAGGCGATGGAACCCCCAAATTGCACAATGCAAATTCGTCTTCTTGCGGGCTGTCCATGTGAAACGGCATGTCATCTTGGGGACGATGCCGGGGAGCAAGCCATTCGGCAATCTTCCCCAACCAATGACGAGTGACCAAAAAATGGGCTGGGGCAAAACACTGGTATGACGTAGGAGAAGCATGGCGGGGGTCAGCCACCAAGAGTTCATGCAGAAATGTCGTTCCCGTCCGCCAATGACCAATCACAAAAATCGGGTCCGCCTCTATCTTAGTCCGCCGGATGCGGCGGCCCAGCAACAAGTTTTGCAGCAGACCCATTGGGGAATTAATCACGGCAGCCAGGACCGTAATAACAAGTGCCATCGGTAACCGAATTGCCGCGATGCGGAAACGATTCCTCGCCAAAAGCCGCAGCCAAGCGGAAAGGACTATGCCCGACCAAATTCGGGGCATCCAAGGTTTGTTCTCCGCCCCTCCGGCCCGTGCGATGACAATCCCGCGAAGATCCTGGGGGGGCGTTACCGAACGCTCCAAGTCTTGGCCTGCAACCGCGACTGATGTGTTGCATCCTGGCTCCTCTGCCATGAAAGTGTCCCCTTTACTAAAAGGACAAATTCTCCAGCCTCGGTGGTCTTCCTAGAGACCCACTCCAGGTGGAAAGTTGTTTGTTGGGTCATGAAGTAATCTTAAGGCTTCCGCTCACGTCGGCAAATGCTCAAAAACTCGGGCCCACAGGCAGCCGAAATTTGATACCTCTTGGGAAGCCCGCCCCATCCCCCTTCCACTCTCAGCACGAGTAAGGTCTTACTTTTGCCAGGATTCAGGGTCAGGGGAGCCAATCCCGCAAACGCCTAGAGTAATCGGATGCTTCCCTGTTAGGATGCCGAGCCTAGCCTTTATTGGATCACCCGCCGAGGACGAGCCAACGCTCGGGGCGCGCACCGGCGAACGGTTCCGCACGATCGTCTCCAGACCCATCGGCGGCTCCGATCCTAACCAATTTTCACTTTATGCTCCACTCTCCTACGCAGGCATACTCCTTTGCCACCAAAGAACACACCTCTTCCTCGCCCGGTGTGGAAAGAAAGGTACTCATTCTGAAAGCTATCGATGCCTAAGCCAAAAACCTACCCCAATTGAGAAATAATCTAGGCGAATAGCGAAAGGCCGTCACCAAGCAGGAGGTCGTGAAAACGGCGACCAAAGTGGGGTTCGGCTAGCACCCCCAACGCTCAGAGGGAATCATCGGTCGGGCTTTGGCTAGGCATCCTCCCCCATAGCTTTCCGTTCGGAGTGTCATCACCCAGGTCGCGCAGGCCTATCATGACCGACCTACGTTCAAGCCATGGCTTAGGGTGTAGTTCCTCAATTCGCGGAAGCGCCACGTAGTCCCGTAGCGCGGGACCACCTTGCGGACGATCACCCCAATGTCTGGCTTCGCGATGCCGACTTTCGCGGAAAGCACGCGGGAAATAATTAGAAAGACGATGAGGGAACTGGACATTCGTTATCCAACACGTCCAGGCACGTGGAACCCTCGGAAATTTGTTCGACGCTAAAACTAGGAGATCGAAATCGGCAACAATCCATTATGGGGGACACTCCATTGATACCAAGCCTTTTGCGGGGCCGCAACAAAAACCCCGAAGCCGAGCACTGGCATGTTCGAATAATCCGTTTGGATTTGGCTGGCCCCTTGATGGACAGACACCACGGGCACCAATCTGAAAGGGGAAAATTTTTCCGTCGCAGAAACGGTGAACCGTAGGCAGAAAGACTATGGGAGCAAGTGGCAAAGGCGACAGGACCTTTTGCCACAGATCAATTTAGGTTCCTCGAAGCACAAGCCGACGACCACCTCCAGCCGGAATGTCGCCTCTGTCGGCCAAACTTCGCCACAGGAGCGTCGTTTCCCTTGAAACCGAAGGCCATCATCCCTAAGCCACATAATCAAAAACCTTGCGTGTTGACGAAGCCAAGCTATCTCCGCCGTCTGGAATCCCACGGGGTTAAAGACCACCGAATGCAAGGAGCTTTTGCCTACTCTTCCAGATAAAATTCTAAATCGCGATAGGTATCCACATCGGGATAACCATTCGTGCCTGGCTCCAAAAAGTAGCGAGCCATCCCGGGTGGAAACACTGCCTGGTCGAGAAGTGTCTCAAGAACGTTTTCGTCAGAAGGTGGCTTGTTTGCGGGGATCGCCAATGGGGGAAAAACACCGTTTCCTTCTCGCCGAATTGCCCAGCCCAAAGGGTAGGCATCATGAGGATCACCTATAGCCGGCGGATCGGGAGCACTGGCGGCATTGCGATTGGCCAGCGTAAACCCCCGCTCTCTGGCTGGTACTACAAAGCCCACCAAAAAAGCATATCGTCTTGCAGCCTGAAAGCGAGGCCGAACGGCCTCAGCCAAACTGAAGCGAAGGTACACCAAAGCCCCTGCTCGATTACCCGTCGGCCGCCCGTGCTCATCCCGAGTTGGCGGTAGATTAGGAAAGTAGGCCCCCTTCACAACGATGAGGGGCTTATAAGTCACACCGACCAGGAAGTCGTCGCAGCGATGATTCGTTGAAAAACCGTGAGCAGCTCTAGCCCCCGGTCCGGTACCGTTGTCATCAATTTGCGGCTCTCCCTCGACTTCGAAGAATTGAACGAACACCTCAGCTCCTGGAGCGTTTTGAAGCACAGCTCCGTCAGCTGGACCCGTGCGTAGCACAAGAGCCGAAAGGACAAACTCCTTTGGTGCCATAAAGACCTGCCCCAAATCCCTGTTCCGCTGAAAATAGCCTTCTGCCTTCCAAACAAGATGCTCCCTGGATGTGAAACGAACACTTGTGTTGCCTCCCCGGTCCCAAACTTGCTGAGCAACGATCGTCCTTGGACCAGGCTTATAAGCCGAACCAAGCACCGACACCTCCAAGCCCTCGCAAATTGGTACCAGCTCAGCCCCTAGTGCTTCATTTGTGGAGGCTGGACTAAGGCAGAGGATTGCAGCAACTCCGATGATCGGCCAGGAATCGGCACACAGAATGATCGTCAATCATTTACTCCTCACAAATTCCTCTGGTTTCGAGATCAAGGTTTTTGTTGAAAGGTCGCCCTAATAATCTCCTTATACTTGGGGAGCGATACGATGTGCATGCGAATGCAAGAGACCTTCAGCATCCCCCTCACCTGTTGGTGATGGAAGTCGATGAGCTTTACGTCGCAAAGTGCCCCGGGCGCGTCAGATCCGCTTTTGCCCCGCAACTGAGAAATCCGGGGCCTCCTTCAAGGCACCTTGTGTCAAGCGCGCAGAGCGAACCTGGGTCAATTCGTCAACGCAGTAAAATCATAAAAAAACTTTTTGCGAGCCCACTACTATCTGCAAGCGCTAAAACCGCAAGTGATGGGCGGAAGCACGTGCGGAAGACTGGTTTGTAAAAACCCGACCTCCCACTTAACGATACATCCTGGGCCTTTTCCAGTCACGTTATTTCTATGATCGAAAAAACGACCACACTCTACCAAGCGGGTTGACCTTTGGATATCAGAGCTCTAAGCGAATGCCCTTCGGGGCCCAAACAAAGTTCGGTAAAAGCGTGAATCAAATTGACCCGGAATTAGCCGCCAATCACTAAAGCTGTCTTAACAAATCCCGAGCAATTTGTTGACTCTTTGCTGGCTGGCTTTGCAGGTCAGTAAATCCTTTTTCCAAGATGGCTGCTTTATCCGGCGCGCTTTTTCTTACTTCCTCCAGTATCTGTGGGAAGGTCGAAACTTCGCTCCCCAGTGGCTGCCCCTCAGCATAATTCTGAAGAAGCATTTTCGCCCTTTCCAAACCCGAGGGCATGGGAACTTCCACCGTCTTTCTTTGCGGAACATTCCCGCCCCCACAACCAACAATACTCAATGCAACCGTAAACAGCAGACATATCACCGCAAACCATCGCCACATTGTCCCTCTCCCCGACATCTTGAAGACTGAAGTTTCATTCCTGCCCCTAGCGAATAATAGTCGCCGGGGCTTTACCAGTTGCTGCACAACCGCCCTCTATTAGTGAGACTCCTAGGCGCTCTGAAAGAAGGCGCGGGAGGCAACGACTTCGTTAGGCCTAAAAGTTGGCCACCGGCTGCCCATCGTCTACGGCGCCAAGTCGCTGGTATGTCAACAGGTCCACAGTATTACTAATGAATCTTACCGAACCGTCTCCAAACGCGGCATTCACCCCACCCGGATGAAAGCTCCTGGCAGGAATTACTCCCCAGCCCCAGTCGTGGGCGCCCCCCGGGCAGCAATTGCCACCGGCGGTCGGCCAGCGCCAGTTGGGAGGAGCGGCGGTGTTAAACAAGGTCTGAGCATGGGCATACCATCCCCAAAGGCCCCCATTATTGCTCAAGTGTCCCTGAGGTGAATTGAGCGCCGCCTGACCGATGGCATCCAACTCCGCTTGCGTCGGCCAGAATTTATCTGCCACCGCATTAAACACCCCATCCCCAGCGTAAAAGACGTCCGTGGGATAAGTTGCCCTGGCATCGTTTCCGTCACCGGAGAGAAATTCAGAGGCCATGATTGTGTTGGAAAGGCCATCCCGCACATCCGACATCCGCCGCTCTCTCACGACATTGAACATGCCGTTCTGATTGGCGGCGTTATTCCAAGCCGTGTGCACGGAACTTCCGGAGCACCACGCGTAATGACTCCCCGGCCCGGCCCAATAGTTGTAGTTCGGGTTGGGATGCGGGCCTGTTGTGGGACAGATGAAGGCCGCCAACCTATTATTTTTCATCAACCCGTGATACCGCCCCCATCCTCCCGCCGGTGCCTCACGGAACTGATTGTACAGCGGTCCCTGCTCAATGTAAGGGAGAAGCATCACGTTGGCGCTGAGGCACTCCCAACCGTTCCACCCAAATGCGCTGCCTCCGTAGGCGTTCTTTGGAAATATGTTATAAACATCATGGTAATTATGCATCGCCAAACCCAGCTGTTTGAGATTGTTGACACACTGGGTTCGCCGCGCAGCCTCTCGGGCTGCTTGCACAGCGGGCAATAACAGCGCAATCAAAATACCAATTATCGCAATTACTACCAGGAGCTCGACCAGGGTAAATGCCCTCTGCCGGCCAAACGGACCTGAAGCGTGCTTCTTCATAACATAGACTCCTTCTATTAATCAGGACACCGTAATCAGGACCACCGCGTATCACTCGACAATTTCCATAGCCGGCTTGCCCACTCGTTACAAGTATGGAACTGAACTGCGCGCCCCACGGGGTGCCTTCACAACGATCTTTGCCGGTCAAGTCCATAATCGACATCGCAAAAGCTCAATAAACGAAATGACCACGTTAACGCTACTCCAGATTACATCCCATCTGGTTTGAAAGTTGACTCTCTTTAAAGATATCCTAGAGATCTTGGTGAATCTAGTGACTTTCTCGCCGTTGATGGCAGCGAATCGACCCTTACTAAGCCAAAGGCGAACTTTGACCGCCATAAATCACTGATAGTGATTGTCCCCTCTAAAAGGGGGTTTACTCCCGTTCAGATGGGCTGAACGAGTTAGCGCCAGGTGTTTTCACCGCAGCCTCGGGACCCTGCCCTTGGCATTGATTGACAACATCCACGGGTGCGGAAGTGCGAGAAGAATTCTTCGCCGCTTATGGCTCAGGCGTTTCCCGGCGTTTACAAAGTTTCGGTTGTGCAGAAGTCTCACCGGCAATTGCTCCCCCGTACTGAGCCGCCTCCTTTTCCTCTGCGGTCCCAATTTTCTCCGGAGCCAATACTTTAAGGGAGTGCCGCGTAGCTGATGCGGTTTGCAGCCCGCAACACGCATTCCGGGGGATTTCCTTTGGGCCATGGGCCTGACTACAGAGCAGATTGAGCCTTCGCCCGGAGATCTTGCCACCCGTGGGCCAGTATTTCACGGGTTTTTAGTTCGAGGAGTGATCGGCCAAAGTCAAAGCGTTTGGCAGAGCAGAATCGTTAGGCTCAGCCACCAAAACGGCTTTGGTACATTTGTGGAAGTAAAGGCGACCAGCGCCAGTTGGCGAGAAGTACTGCTCCGATGAAACTCTTGGGGGAGTAGGTGGCGGGTTCCTTTGGTCGGCGGCTCAAACGCGGGTCAGCGACGAATCAGCTTACGTGACCAGCTTTTGAACGATCGTACCACCAGTCGGATAGCCGCAGATTAAGCACTAAGAGAGCCGTCCCCGGCAAACCTACTCCAAGAGAGCTCGTCTGCGATGTGCGGCAAGCCTCTCACACAGTCGCTCAAAGAGAACCCAGGTAAAATTCGCTCTCTGTAGTGTCCAAAACGTTTCGCCTAACCTCTCTCGGCGTTTACAAGAAGTTAAGCAAGGTGAGGCGAAAAATTTCGGCAGTGGCTCTCAATGCCGCCTCAAGTGCTACCTGGCGCCCCACCAAGTCGGAAACCACCTGAGCCAGGTCAATCTCATACTCTGCCGCCAAAACGGCTCGCAGGTCAATCATTTCGGTTTCTAAGCGGTCCTTCAGTACTTCCAACGATTGCTGCCGAGCCCCAAGTTCGGCGCGGACATAGTTGAGCGTTAGTGCGTACCGATCAAGTAGCTCCACCGCCCGCTCAACTCCCGGCAGGTCATCCTTCAGTAAAGCCGTTTTTAAGCGGAGAAGTGCCGTGAAAAGTCCTTCCACCTCACGGGGGGCAATCTCTCGGCCGGTTAATACCTGTTGCCCATCGCGAAGAGTTGCCGTCGCTTCGTTAGCACCAGGAGGAATAAGCCCTAACTCGATCGCCGCGGTCTGACCGGGACTGGCCACCACGCGCAATGTTCCCGGGCCGGACTGGTCCACAAGTTCGATGCCGTTACCATACTGCGCCAGCCGAGCAACCACGGGCGACGGGCCGATGTTGAGCTGGTGATTGTTAATGCGGTCCAAAACATCCCCGATAGTCCGACACCCAGTGATATCGACCTCAAACATCATCCCGTCCGCGCGGATAATTCGAAACTCTGCTCCTGGAGTAAAGCCACCGGAAGTAATGGCTTCGCCCACCTGAACCAGGCCCTTCCCCTCTGCTGCCTGATCTCCTCCGGCTAGCTCAGCGACGAAGTAATCCCGGATTTCCGGGGAGGTATCAAACAGGCGAACTATATCCCGCGCCTGAGTTATTCCCGGGACGATTTGGACTTCGATTAATTTTGCGGCCAAATCGAAGGTTACCGACTCGCTACCTGGGCCTCCGCTTACTGGGACGAACCGTACCACAAAGTCGTTCCACTCGGCGCCGGCAGCCCGAGCCCGAATCGTTACATCGTTGTCCGAGCCTTCAGCGCGAAGGGTGGCAGCGGCGTAATTTCCTCGGCCATTGTAATCGGTTACCCCGCGTCCAAAATTCAACGCCTCAAGCGGGGTGTCCAACCCAAAACTTCGAATACCCAACTGTGTGGCCGTCAGTCCACCGTTTTCCCCGACGGCAAAATCCACGCCACTGCGGCGAGTTCGTACTACTAGCGTCTTTGCATCAGGGGCAATTTCCGCAAACAGTCCATACTCCTCCCGGTTAAGGACATTTAAAATGTCCTCAACACTTTGAGCCTCCGAGAAATCCAGTGTATAGCTGGATGGCCCATTGCGGACCTGAATCCCGGAAAGCTGGTCCCATTGGATGCCGCTTCCCCAAGCGGTAATCCCAGCCCAACTTCCGGTAGGAGTGGCAGGTACCAACCCGAGTCCCCCCCGGCGGTCGTCCAAGGGATCGAGCCAAGCACGAAAGGGCAGAAGGCCAGCTTCGTAGGCACCGTTGATGGCGGCCACCACATGCCGTGCTTGCGTTTGGTACGGAGCGATACGGATTTCGATGATTTTTTGGTTCAGGTCAAAATTTACCTTCTCCTGGCCGGCTGAGACGAATGGGTCGGAGACGAACCGCACAGCAAATCCGTTCCATTGTTCCCCACAGGTAGCTGCCTCTAGCACAATGTCGTTGTCTTCACCGGGAAGCCAAAGATGAGCGCGGGCACGGGCTCCCAAAATATCTCGAACAGATGTGTATGACCTCAATGCTGGATCCAAATCACCCCCGACAAGCACACTCGTCCCTACTCCCGACGGGCGGTAGATCCCCAGGTCTCGCGCGGTTGTTCCCTCACCAACCTCGGTGATAATCAAATTGCCTCCAGTGCTTGGCTCGAGTTGCAGCAGAAGCCCATGGGAGGAAAGCCCTACATTTAAAATTCGGCCAGGTGGAGCATTCCGCCGAATGATCTGGGCAACATCGCCAATTGTCTCGGCCTGGGAGAGATCTACAATCACAGTGCCTTGCGGGGTACCGTCGGAGATGACGATACTTCCGGGCCGAATACCGCGGCCGCCGTGAAGATCGGCCAACCGCGTGTCCCAGGTGAGCACGGGATTTAGATCCACCCGGCCTTGAACTTCCTCCGATACCGCTCCGAATACCTCGTGTCCATGAACATTGCTTGTGGCGAGAAGATCGACATCGACAAAACTACTTAGGTGGCTGAGGTTACCCCGGTATTCCACATATCCCTCGGGGGTTTCCACAAATGGTCGGACCTGCGGATCCGCCCCGGCGAAAAGATACCGACCCCGGAAGTTTTGGTTGCCGGCATCCACCAGTTGTCGGAGAATTTCGTCGATCTGAATAGCAGCAGCTCGCCGCTGTTCTTTGGTCACCAGTGTGCCGGTAACACTAAGGGCGATGGAGCGGGCCTCAATCATAAGATCGGCCACCCGGCTTAGCGCCACATCGGTTGAGCCCAGGTAGGTTTGTGTGGTGGCCAGATTACTCTGCGCTTGTTGCTTTAATTCGATGAGCCGTTGGAGACGAATTACCCGCGAAGCTGCAATGGGTGCCTCGCCAGGAAATTGAAAGGCATATCCGGTACTTAGCTGCGTTTGGGTTTCAAAAAGCCGACGCTGGTTATAGTGGATTTGTTGAAGTAACCGCTCGCGAACAAATGCCTCGCTGACTCGCGTTGTGGGCACTCCCACGACGTTGGCCATAAACTCGGTGGCTCCGTCCTTAAATCTTAACTAGTAGCTCCAAAAGCTCAGTCAACGCAGCTATGTAGCGGGCGCCTGCATGGAAAGCCCGTTGAAAGGCGATTAGTTTTACCGCCTCCTCGTCCAGGTTCACACCGCTTATCGCCAACTTCTGACTGCGAACCGTCTGCTCGAATACGCGGGCACTTTCTGCCATCGCGCGAGCCACAGAGGAATTCTCCGCAACCTGGTTGACTAACCGATCGTACAGCACGGCAAGGCTGGCTCCCTGCTGCCCTTCCAATGGCGTTTCAAGGAAAGCAGCTAATTTGGCCGCCAGAGCAGTATCGCGACCTATCCCTCCCATGCTCGAAGCGAACGTAGCCGGAGCCCTCTGTACCACCGGGTTTACGTCGATGTCAAGGGAAGACGTGCCCCGAAAAAAAGTATTCAGGCCCAAGGCCGCAAGAACCCCACTTGTGTCGTCACTGAAAGCGAAAGTGAGATCTGGAGAATCCGAACGAAGTTCCAGTCGACCATCAAGGCTCACGCTGGCTGACAATCCATCGATGGCATCCAGTACCGCCGCGAGACTTTGGAGGGTGGTATCGGCCGATTGACCCAGCAGTTTCACCGGTACGACGGTGGTCCGACTCTGACCGGTCGTGCTATTATGCACAATAACCTGAAAGCTTCCGTTTCGCACCGAATACGGAAGCCCAGCTCTGTAGAGGGGGGCGTTGACGTCCCGAACACTCTGCGTGGACGAAATCGAGTTATAGCCCTGGAGTCCCTGCCCCTGCGAATAGACCCGATTGAACTCATAAATAATAACTTGGGCAAATTGGTTGAGGTGGTCGAGGACCCCCCCGAGGATTTCGTCCCGCGCGCGAAGAAGTCCGCTCAGCTGGCCGCCAGTAAGCTCTAGGGGCGAGTCAGTTTCCTTCAGATGAATAAAGGCCAGCGCGGTGCCCCCGCTTGATTGAAAACGCACTTCCACCGGACGTTGTACCCCCTCACTCACCAGGAATAGCCCCCCGGAGTAGATATTCACCCCTCCACTTGGCTGTTCGTCCACACGAATATCGATTATTTGCGCCAGTTCTTCAAGAGCTGCCAACCGCTGGTCACGAAGACCGACAGCATCGCTTGAGGAAGCATCCCCCCCTTCCATCTCCGCGATGCGAATATTTAGGGTCCGAACCTGCTCTGTCAGTCGATTGATATCGTTAGCCAATGACTGTACTCGCTCATTCAAATGGTCGCGGAGCTCTTGGATGCGGGCGGCCAGCCGACGAATTTGAAGACAGAGCGTCTGACCCTGAAGCACGGCGAGATTGCGTACTGAAAGGCTTTCCGGCTGGTTAAGAATTTCGCTGATACTGGCGAAAAAATTTGTCAAGGCTGTGCTAAGATCAGTATCTCCCAACTCATTAATTAGACCCTCAAGCTGAACGAGCGTATATTCCTCCACTTCGCTTTTAGCGCGATCGCTGACAGCGGAGCGAAGGCGGTGTTCCAAAAAATGGTCAATCCGCTGAATAACCCCCTTGACCTGCACTCCCAAACCAAGAAGAAGTCCCCCGTACCGCTGAGTAGGGGCCGGCGCAAGCAGTAATTCCTCCCGCACATAACCGGGGGTCATCGCGTTGGCGATGTTCTGTCCAATGACCTGCAGGGCGATCTGGTTGGCCCGCAGACTATTGGCAGCCAGGCGGATGGACCCGTAAAGCGACATAGACTGAGTGTCTTTCCTTCAAAATGATCCGCACAAGCGAGGGATCGACCGACCGTCTCCTGGTCGCCCCACATTTCGCACAATCTCACAGGGTTACTAGGTTCGCCATTCCAGCCAGCTTCACTAGGCCCTCTGGTCTACCAGATTGCCACCAGAATGGGTTCCATGATGATGTGCCGTCTTGCTTCCCATAGTGTATGTCGGCAGTCCCTGACCACCAGTCGCGATAATCTCAAGCAATTGACTAAGGTGAAGGATACTACGCTGGAGAAGGAGCCAATTTGCTAGCGCTTGATGTTGGAGGAGCCGCCATTCCCACGATGCCGCCCGGAGGCATTCCTCCAAGGCCCTCTTCCGATCTTGAGGGAGGGCTTCTTTCGGCAACTCCTCGACCAGCTCGCGCAACGACCGGGCGGAATAACCACGCTTATTGGCCTCTGCCAAAAGGTCGCCCCGTTGCTGGAGGCAACTCTCCAACCTCTGAATAAGTGCGCCCGCGGCATTCTGCAGGCTCGTCAAAGCGGAAAGATCCCTGGCTGCAAGGGCTGCCTGCTTTTTCCTTAACAGGTCAAGACATTCGGTTTGAACTGCCGTTAATTGGGAAAGAAAATTGGCAATATGAAATTCCCACATAACTTCCTGTACATCGCAAGAAGTTTCATAGCCTTCAACGTTGTGATCGAACCGATCCATTCCGCGCCCTACCTGTGGCTGGATTACTGCACCTTCCTGCCTCGAACGTGCAAACGAAGTGTCCTCGCTCGTATAGATGGCTTGCTGTCACCTAACGGTGATACCATCGCCTAAGCAGAGCGGTCGCCGAGTGATAAGTTTGCAAACCGAACGGGAGACTATAATTTGCCAAAATTTAGTCGTATACAGCCTTCGTTGAACGCTTTTTCCTTGAACAAGCGCACCTAGCCCAATAGAGATCGCAAAACCCTCGCACTGCTACAGATTCGTCGTCAACACTCTGGGAGGCCTTTATCCCGAAAAGTTTTCGTCGTGAATCTACTGATCCAGGGTCTAACTTCTGATCATCATTCCGTCCGGGATACTATGGGCAGGCCTTTCCGTGGTCTGCCAGGATTAACCGTTGGTTTATCGCATGCGAAGTGTGAAAAGCTCAAACATTTGGTCGGCGAAGTGTTCGCCGGACTTTTGTGCCGCTTTCTCCACGAGGTGTCGATCCAGTTCGGCTTGAAAAATCTCCTCTGCCCTTCCTCCGTGGAAGTATGCCGGCTTGCCTAAGGTCTTCCGCATGGCGCGGAGCATTTCGGCAAACAAAGTTTGCCCCACAAAATCGCGGAAAACCTCCCGCAGGTTTGGACCGAAGTCGCTGCCCTCCTCCTTTGGCAAAAGCCCTTGCAATTGAGTTCCCGCCTCAGAACCCACGGGAATAGCGTTAGCAGTGGTTGTCGACACCCACCGGCCGAATTCCCAGCCGATCGGTTTGATTACCATGGCTATGAGCTCCTCAACCAGGCAAAGATGAGTCTGATTGCCTATTCTCCCCGCTTAATGGCCCCGTATGCCGAACAAGGGGCCGATAACGCGAAGTCATCAACGGCAAATTTCCCCTCCTAAATAGTGAAAGGATCTCAGATTCGAGGAACGCATGCTGCTTATCATGCTCCCTATTCCACAATAAGCCGGCCGTAAAGCTTCCCTTGTCGATCGATTGCTTTGATGATATCCACCACATCTTCTGGAGGAACACGAATGGCGTTTAAAGCTTCCACCAGCCCTTTCAAACGGGGATTCTGCGGTTGCCGTGGATCAACCGGAGCAAAGTTGGCCACCGTACCGGCGTTCGGCCCAGCCTCGATCACCATGTTTTTATGCGTGACCACAACCGGGCCGATTTCCACCTCACCGCCCAGAACGATTGTGCCCGAGCGCTCGTGGATCACCACAGTTGGCCCAATCTGAGGCTCCAAAATCTCCACCTCGAGCACCTGAGCGATAAAGTTGACAACATCGTCGCGATAAGGCCGGGGAATTCTTACTTCGATGGCCACTTGATCCAAAGCTCGGGCCACGGGTTGGTTGGCATTTTGTACGGCGAGCTCAGCATTGATGGCGCTTGCCACCTCGTGCGCCACATGAAAGCCGGCATATTGCGGGTTCAAGAGAAGAACCACCCGCCCATCCCAGGTAAACGGCATGGCAAAGTCGTAAATAAAACGACATCCTTCAAAGATTCGACCACTTGTCGGGTTGTCAACGCTGTCCAGGGTGATGGAACCTTCCGCAATCGCGTAAACTGGAGGATTTCGGGACGGAATCGGGCCGGTCAGCGGCGTCATTAGCAGTCGTCCGCCCGCGAGGCTTTTAGCGGAAATGGCGCTTACGTAGCAATGCACACGGTCTCCACGTCGAACCCCAGCAGCCGGCACACGTGCGGTGACCATTACTAACGCCACATTTTTGGCATCTCGAAGCTCGGCGGCCACATTCGAGCCCACTGGATTGCCCAAAAGCTCCATGGCGGCTGCCAGGGCCCGAATGGTAGGGAGGGCAGTTGCGCCATCGCCGGTTCCTCTTAACCCCGTCACAATGCCCAAGCCCTGCAACATGACATCGTCCTGGCCTGCTACGCGACAAATCTGGCGAAGCTTGATCGCACCCCACAACTCCCCGAAGGGAATCAAGCACATAACAACGGCTGCCAGTGCCGGCCCTACTGCCTGCCAGTCGATTAAACCCCGCAGCTTGGCAAAGATAGCCTTGGGCATTCTTGGCTCCCTCATGAGCGATCAGCTCCTCGGAAATGGCCCTCCAAAGGTGCTCTCCAAAAGCTTTGTCGAATCAAGTGGTCAACAAGTCATAAATCACTGCTACTTGGTCAACGAAGCTGCGGTTTGTCCTCCGCATAAAAATTGGTGATTCGATGTGTTTAATTACCATTTACGGCGACATTTCAGAAGGGTTGATATTCATCAAAGATCCTTGTCAACCACCCGCGACGAAAACCGTCGCGGACATGCCCAATTTCTCGCTTATAGACGCGAAGGTTTGCCACATGCTCGCTTAAGATTGTGTTATTTGGGAGCACATCCTCTGGCCGAACCACCCCTAACAAAGAGATTTCCCAAATTTCGTCATTATTCCTTAGCCAGCGTCGCCCTTCGACAACAAGCGTTCCGTTTGGTCGGATGTCGACAACCTCGCACGCGATGCGAAATTTCATCGCTCCGCGGCTTTGGAAGTCTCCTTCCGCACGAAACCGTTGCTCGACCGTTCCGGAGATTTTAGGATCACCCCTTGACTGAGGATCAGGAATCAGGCTAAGACCTTTAAGCAGAACCCAATCCTTGAGAGTCCATGCGGCGTTGGCGGTCTTGCGCCGATCAAGCTCTCCCTCGCTTATCACCTGAGTTTTTTCGTCCACAACTACTACCACAATATCATGGAGTTTCAGCACGCGGGGGGGTGTCGGGGCGCGATAGGTCCACGAAACTTCCGATAGCGTCATGGCCCGAGTTGCTTCCTGCCAGTTTGGCATGCCCCCGGCAAGGCGCCGTTCGGCTGTGATAACTTCTGCGCGAGGAAGAGTCCCCGCGGCCGAAGGAACATCAGGTGGCACCCGGTAAACACTCGGCGGGGCGAGAAAACCTTCATACGGGTGCCTTTCTGGTAACGAACCGACCGGTCCCCCAATCACTGGGGCAGTATTATCAGCAAACGCACCTTGCGATACCCCGAGGGGCATCCCCCCGGTCACGGAAGGCCCCGGCACGGCCCCGAGACCTACCGATTGTGCCAGCGCGACGGTCTCGCCCATCGCCCACACCCCTTCGACGGTCAACAGTGCCAAAGTAAGCTTCGGCCACGCCACGATTTTTGCAGCTAAACGCATTACTACCTCCGGAACATTCCCTTGCCGGTATCCGCTGTGGCGCGCATAACTCCGCTGATCCCAAAAGCCCGTGGTCCGCTAGTTCAAATTTTCTTGCTCCACAGGTGACCGATTCGTCTCCTCGCCTCCGACTAATACCGTGACTGTTTGCGGCCCGCTCACGCGTGCCCGATACGTGGCGCGAGATCCAAAGGCCTCTACTAACACCCAATCTCCCAGCTCCCCGTCCTGTCGAGCCCGCCCCATTGTGTGGATTGACACCGACGATCCGTAGACCACCACATTAACAAGCTGCCCCTTTTCAACCAGCGGACGAGTTCGGCGCTTGCTGGGGGCCAAAGAATCGCCCTGGGATTTCGGGGCCCCCATCGTCCCCTCTTGCATCCCGCCCCGGGAAATGCTTGAGGTGTTGCCAGGGGTAAGATGATGCCGGTTCCCCCCGATACCGAGGCCGAGCACGGCCGCGGGGCTTCCCCCCACGCCATCCTCTCCTTTTGCCACCTCGGACTGCCCATGAATACGCACCTGCCACGCCCCGCCCACGGAAAATTCCTGTATATTCCAACCCCGCCTCATGAGCTGCTCGAGTACTTCTTGACGCGAGATGAGCATCCCTTCGGCATTTCGTGGAGCAGGAAATAGCTCTTGGCCGCCAAGTCGCGTGGCTGCCTCCGGGCTAAAGCCCCGCAGCTCCGCAATGTCGCCAAACTCCACAACCGGTCCGGAGGGAACTACTTTGGCACGGAACACTATCTGCGTTACCCTCCCACTACTCCTTTGATGAAGGTCCTCCGCTTCTGTGGACACAGCACCATCTGCAAGGCCAGCGAGTGCCCCCAAGGCGCCGACGAAAATCCAAAGGCAAAAACTTCGGAAAGTTCCCATCGGAGAAAACCCCCGCGTTGTGATGCATAAACGGGAGAGAAAAAGACAAACAGCCTGCCTCGTTGAAAACTTGTTCATCGTGGCCATTTTCCCAGATCGTCGTTCACCTTCGATTCCTCAAGTGTTAAGACACTACCCTCGTGGAACCAAAAACCGTTTACAGGCGCCGCAGATTGGCCACAAGCTGCATCAGCTCATCACCGGCTTTAATCGCCTGACTATTAAGCTCAAACGCACGTTGTGTGGTAATTAATTCGATAAGCTCGCGAACTGGTTCCACGTTTGAGGCTTCGAGCATTCCCTGACGCAAGAGTCCCAGGCCATCCTGACCTGGTATCCCAGTGATGGCCGGGCCAGAGGCATCTGTCTCCGCATAGAGATTTTCGCCCAGCTTGAGCAAGCCCTCCGGGTTGATGAAGTTAGCCAGCTCTATCGCCCCTACTTCTGTCAAGCCCGTGGATCCGGGCTGCTGAACAAAAACCCGTCCCTCCGGCGTGATGGAGATGGCCAAAGTGTCCTCCGGTATGGTAATGGGCGGTTCAAGAACCCGCCCAGTACTGGCCGAGCCAACTACCAATTGACCGTTGGCGTTAATCGAAAAAGTCCCGGCCCGCGTGTACAAAATTTGCCCCGTTGGGTCGGTAACGCGGAAAAAACCGGGGCCTTCGATGGCCACATCAAGCTGCCGGCCCGTTTCCTCAAAAGCGCCTTGACGAAATTCCGTTTGGACGGAAGCCACTCGCGTGCCCAATCCTATGGAGATCCCCGTGGGAGTCAGCCCGCCGGCGGAGTCTTCCGCACCCGGAAGTTTTTCCTGGCGGTAGAAAAGATCTTCGCAATTAACCCGGCCGCGTTTGAAAGCAGTTGTTTTTATGTTCGCCAGATTGTTAGCGATCACGTCCAACTTCGTCTCCATAGCCCGCATGCCGGTGGCTGCGGAATAGAGCGCTTGAACGCTCATAAACGTTCCTCCTTCACCCTAAGAAGCTCTCCTTAACCCCACTCTAATTTGCACCGTTTTGCAGCTGAATAAGTGGGAGGAAACCGTGACGAGCCAGACGACGCACCTTTTGGTATTCCCACGACGACTACCAATGTGGCGAGGCATAGGCTCGGTTCGTGAAACCTGCTCCGGCTGGGTCGTGAACAAAGCATTTCCCCAGTTTGTTTTCGACAAGGCGCTTGTGCGGCCAAGACGACCTAAAGTCCTTACCCTGCGCGGAGCAGGCGGGAGACAAGTGCCCCCAAGGTACTTTCCTGTAAATGCAGCATATTCAAATTGGCCTCAATAGCCCGCGAGGTCTCAATTAGCGACAGCATCTCCCGCGTAGGAACGACCGAAGACTCTTCCAGATACCCGGCGCGGACTTTTCGTTCGCCCTCGGGAACTGGCTCCAAAGGGCCGCCGACCCGATAAAGGTTTTCCCCAACCGGGGTGACATCCTCCCATCGGAGAGGTCGAAGGAGGGCAAGCGGCTGGGCGAGAGCCCCCTGCCGGACAGTCCCATCATCTGTGATTTGCCACGGACCAAGCGTCGGATCGATGACAATTGGCTGACCCGCCTGAGAGAGAACCGGACACCAACGGCCTCCAACCTGCGCCACAAGCGCCCCAGTGGGAGAGAGAGCGAAGGTGCCGGCACGAGTCAGAAGAATTTCGCCCTCACGCTCCACTGCAAAGAATCCCTCCCCGGCGATTGCCAAATCTGTCGGCACACCCGTATACCGCAACTTGCCCGGAGCCGGTGAAGCAGGTGTCTCTACCACGCGGATCCCGCCAGAAAGGTTGTGGGTACTTCCGCCTCTTGAGAAATCGTTCCCTCGCAGGACCTCCTCCGAGGGCCGAGCCTCGAAGACGGCAAGCTGGTGGCGAAATCCTGGCGTATCTACGTTGGCAAGGTTGTGCGCTACTACTTCAAAGCGTTTGGACTGGGCGTGCGCCCCTTCCGCAGAGAGGTAAATGCCGTAGAACATGGGCGGATGACCGATGTTTTTTTCTGAACTTCATCCTTCAAAGCACCTCGGAAGCCTAGCCGCCACTTGCGGTGAATCCTTGCTGGCATGAAGCCGGGTCACCTCCCATACACTGCTATACTCGGGCGACGGGCACGACCCTGGGCTCGGCGGCTTCGTTGGGTAAGCAAAGCCCATTCCTTAACGAAGAGCAGAAGACAGGAATTTAAAAAAACAGACGTAACACTAATTCGGAAAAAGACTTATGGCTCCACTATTTACGAAGGGTCTCCTCGAGAAAAAACAGACGAATTATGCTCGAAAGAAACTTCCGCCCGTTACGGCGGCAGAATTTGCCGATGTTGGCGGGAAACCCTGTTCGGGCAAGTTCGAATCTGCCCCGTCTTAGGGCCAGGTCTTAAGGAACACTGCTTAAAACTTGACAGGGGGGACTTTCCCGGCTTAAGCATCGATCGGGGGATAGGAGACGCTCGTGAAAACAATTAGCGGGGAGAGGGGTTCACTGAGCTCGTACAGCTTGCCCATATCCGATCGGAACTGCTAGGACATCACCTCTTGGCCGGAGCTCGCCCAGCATTTTTGATGGTTAAATCAGCAAAAATATACTGCGGCTCCTTTTTGTGCGCGTGGAGTGGACTTGAGCTAAGAAACCTTGGCGCGGGACGACCACGGTTGCAGCCCCCGATTCGGAGGAACTGCGCCCTCAGCCAGAAGCGATGCCGGCCTTGTTCTGCATTAGCCGATAAGTTTTCGGACCTGCTCAGAGCGCAAACCCATCAAGGTCCAATCTGCGGGCCGCTCCCGAACTTCATTGTTCACCGACTTACAAGTCTAGCGAAATCGTTGGACCAACTCCTTGCCGTCTCCAGGGATATTCTTTACAGCCAATCAACCCCCTTAAGATCTTTGCCTGTACACCAGAGAACGTTGCACCTTGCCGGGAACGTGGTCAATCAGCGTTGGAATCCCCGCACCAACGGCCGATGAAGCAAGCAGGACCAACCTAAATACCCTTCGGGGCAAAAGGGTCCCTCGAACCTTACCAACCGCATTTCGAGGAATTCGAAAAGTCGTCCCAACTCAAATCGGAGGTCATCTTCAGTCACCCCTGGAGGTGCTCCCTCTGCCGTTTCCGCCGCATGACCGGCCAAAACCAGCAGGTATGACCCCGGCCGGCTGGCTCGCCACAAAAAATCGAGGTAGGTGCTTAAAGCTTGCCCTCGAACATAGTGGTAGAATCCCGCATCAAGTAGAAAATCGAAAGGAGTAGGAGCCGACCGGATGAATTGAAATACGTCGTCAACCACAAAGTGGATATTAACCCCGGCCAAAGCCGCCCTTGTTCGGGCTCGCTCAATCGCGGTGGGCGAGATGTCGACCGCGGTCACGTCAAAACCTTTTTCGGCAAGAAAGACCGCGTTGGCCCCGGTGCCACAGCCAATATCGAGAGCTGAGCCACGAGGTATTTTTTCTTCCTCTACCAGCCGAACAAGCTCTCGCGCAGGTCGACCGGTCTCCCAATAAGGCGTTCCTTCTCGGTACGCCAAATCCCACTCAAGTGGGGACACATGGAGGTCACTCACCGATCTAAGCCCGTCACCACTTTTCGGATCCTCGTCCCAACCAAAATCGAAAAACTCTTCAGCCAATTTCGAAATCTCCGTTTTGTCCCGAAAAGTTAGCTCGCCCAAGTACTTAGAACTTCTCCTATTTTTCATGTTGCCGATCGAACTTTCCAAAACTGAATGTGTTGCAATTCCAAAGTTCCCCTGCGGAGTTGCCCTTTAACTCTTAGATATGGCAACAACAGCCGTAGCCACATGAGGCCCGGAAGTTTTCGCACAATTTTGTCAATGTTTTTCGACCTTTTTTCTGCTTAAGATTCCTCGCTTGATGAATCAGAGACTGCCGGCCGCGTTGCTTTCCGGGAGCCGTGCCATCATCATTCTCGGAACCATGCCAAGGAGCAAAGGTAACTTAGGCATCCTCACACTTACGCTGAAAACCGCAGGAACATCATGCATTATATACCGTTTACCGGAGCGCCAAGATCGAATTTCTATCACGCATGTCGTCATGCCGAGGTATCCACCCGGCAAAGACTCGGCCCAGCGTGGCGCGGGAACCCTCGAGCGCGACGCCCTGCTCTCTTGGCCGGGCATCGGTTCGGGAGCCGATTCCCCAAGGACGGGAGTTAAGGATGCCAGATCCACAAGTCAAAATCCACAAGTTTATAGCCTTTTCCCACGAGGCAACTTTCGAATAGCCACCGCACCCGAAACGCCTGCTTCCCAAAAACGCGCGCGACTCCAATCGGCAAGGAGATCGCGAGGCCGGTGGCTTCCGGCCGGGAAAGCCCCCGGTTCGAGGAAATCCGGGAAAAAATCGCCGCAAAAGTCCCCCCTCGTGGACTGCTCTGTGCGATCGGAGCAATCTTGGGCAAGCCCCGTCGACCTGGAAGCTACAAAGGGTCTCCCGAGCTACTCGCCAATTGGGGCATTTGGTGTCGCTCGCTTAAACCGAGTGCAGAATACCCCCGATTTTGTCGATGGTTCGAAATTCATGTGGCCTGATTCCGGTCCCCGGAGTTTCGCACAATCACTCCCTTGCAAATTTACCCCTCGGACGTCGCGGGAAGAAAGTTCCAGGGTCCATGGTCTTGCTCTTCAAGCCGGCGAAAGCCCGAGTGTCTGCCCCACAGTGGTGTTGACTAAAGCCTCAGTTGACACAGGCGCGTTTACGACGCACTTAGGTTGACAGATGGCGGGGATTTTTGATGAGCCGGCTCGGGAGCACGAGAGGCGAAGGGGTTGCTAACAAAGTGCGCTCAACGGCACCGGCACTGAAACCACGCCGGGCGGCTAATCCTCTACGCCGTCCGACCGTCTGTTGTGCTACAATCTTGGAGGCAAGCCCAGCAAGACCTACACTTCCGTTGTTGACTTCCATATGGGCCGCTCCGGCACAGCAACGGGAGGACTGGACGGTTGGTTGAGTCGACTCTGTAGCAGCTTGGTTTTCAAGTTTTAAGGCCCATCACCACCAGCGGCAACTTGGAAAAGCCAGCCTGCTGTTTAGATGTAAAAAACCGGACTTTCCCTCGGTGCCGGTAGCATTCAACAACTTCAGGAACGCGCCATATGACCTAACCGCGAAGCTAACTGCAATTCGTAAGCACCTCCTCTTCGATGCGCCCAACTTATCTTACGCATCTTCTCCTGAGCCAGGCTTAGGCTCGGACTTGAATCCCTTAGATCAGCCCTCTCTCCTTTGTGCGGGAGTTTTAGCCTCTGTTTTGCCCCTGTGAATGCATAATGGTCTTCCTTCATTTGGTTACGGCGCCCTTGGTCCCAAGTTGTTACTAAATCAAAGCCAGAAGTAGTAGACCGGCGCCAACCAGTTTGCTTAGCGCACCCTTCGTAGGCCGCGGTTTGAATCCCAGCTTCGATCAATGCCTCCGTATCCCACGATTGCCGAGCCCCCTGGCTGCAGGCGATAATGGCGGCATCGAAGTGCTGAGAATATTTGTGAAGTTGGCATTAGCAGCACTGTGAAATTCGCCGCAGAACAGACGCTAAGGCAGGCTTTGTTTTCGGGAACCTTTCTCCAAAAATTTTTGGTGGCAAGAAAACATTCCCCGAAAATACGGTGCTTGAGGAACTGGTCTCTCTGATTTGCGCCTGAACCGTTGGCAAACGGCCAAATAGCGTCAATTAGTGCCAGAGCGCGGCGTGAGAAGAGCGTCGGCCCCCAAGCTTAGCGAATTATGTGCCTCGCGCCGACTTACCCACGGGTGAAGGGATCGCTTTCCGAGTGTGACTCTGAGTATGATCCAGAGAGTGACTTAGCCACGCGCGAAGGGATCGCCTGGACGGCAACTTTATGGGATAATTTGCTTAGCCGGAACGTGCTTGATTTGGGCAAACAGTACCCAGGAGGTCCTTCCGGCTTACGACACCGACGGCAGCGCTTTGCAAGTGGCCTTACGATTGATCTGTCTGGATCTTCCCTATTGGAGTTAGGACCCAACTTCACCCCATACAAGCCACATTTAGTAAAAGGTGCGACTCATGTTGTTTGCAGGCAAAGGATTTACGGATCGCTTCCTTGACGAGGCAGAGGTTTATGGAGTTCTCAAGGACGCATTCGATCAACTGGATTTGGCCGGAAGGCGGGTCTTGGTTTTGATCCCGGATAAAACTCGAAGCTGTCCGCTGCCTACGCTTTTCCGGGCGGTTGTGGACCTCTTGCTTTATCGTGTGCGAGGCTTGGATTTTCTTATCGCCCTAGGCACCCATCAACCTATGCCCAAAGAAGAGATCCACCACATGCTTGGGATATCAAACGGGGAGCGCGACTCGCTTTTCCGCCAAGTAGGGATCTTTAACCACATGTGGTCAGAGCCGGGCACGTTCGCGATGATCGGGGAAATACCGGCGTCAAAAATCCGGGAAGTCACTGGGGGTCGGATGGATCAAACCGTGCCCATTGGTGTCAATCGAATGATCTTCGATTATGACCTTGTGATGATCCTTGGGCCTACCTTCCCTCACGAGGTGGTGGGCTTTTCCGGGGGCCTCAAATACATCTTTCCAGGCATAAGTGACTGGGAATTTATCAATTTCTTTCATTGGTTCAGTGCCGTCATCACCTGTATCAAAATCATTGGCACAAAACATACGCCTGTAAGGGCCCTAATCAACGAAGCGGCAAAGTTAATCAAAACCCCAGTGGTCAACGTTAATCTGGTTGTCCATAACGATCAACTGGCGGGGTGCTTCATCGGCGATCCGTACGAGGCGTGGTCCCATGCGGCCGATCTATCGGAAAAATTGCACATTGTTTATAAGGATGAACCGTACCGGTTGGTTCTTGGTATCGCACCGCAGATGTATGATGATCTTTGGGTAGCCGGCAAAGTCATGTACAAGCTCGAACCTGTCGTCGCCGACGGGGGCGAACTAATCATTTACGCTCCGCATGTAAAGGAAATCTCGTTTACTCATGGTACGTACCTGGATCAAATCGGTTACCATGTAAGAGACTACTTCCTTAAACAATGGGAGAAATTCAAACATATCCCCGGAGGTGTGCTGGCTCACTCCACCCATGTCCGCGGCATTGGAACCTTCGAAAATGGCATAGAGAAACCACGAATAACCGTAACCTTGGCCACCGGCATCCCAAAGGAACGTGTGGAAAAAGTCTCCCTAAAGTACCTGGATCCAACTACCATCGATGTGGACAGTTTGCGGGGCCGCGAACGCGAGGGAATCCTTGTAGTCGATCATGCGGGCGAAACACTTTACCGTTTGAGGAATCCCGAAGGGAAGATCACCATTTACGATTAGTAAATTCTCCTGGCATCTGAAATTAGGAGTGACAGACGGGAAAGTCCTAACTCCGCAATTGTAGGCAGGCCATTCCTAAGAAAACGACACATTGCACCTTAGATGCGTTTGTCCTCGAGCTACTGGTAAGCCGGTCCGACCCATCACGTCCGTCCGTATTCCGGGGCTCTAGAGGCTGATGGATAGACGGGAACTCACTCAGGAATCTTCACCCGAACCGAGATAGTCTTCACCGGCTAGCACCATGACACCGATTCACCAACTGGCTCAAACCTAACGAAACGTTTGGTTTCGTCCTATTATTTTTGCCAAGATGACCTGGCAAATACCGACTTGTGAAATTCACACTCCGTACTCATGTACTCATTCCAAGCTTCGGGAGGTCTGTGCAGCGCAGCGGCCGAAAGGTTCTTAGCGCAGGTGCGTTGGGAGTAAGAAATCCACCGCTTTTCGTTAAGGGACATAAGAGTCGCAGCCCGGCCTGAGGGGAGTTGGAACTTCCGCAGAAACCCCGTCTTTGTGCCGGCCAGGGTTCGCACAAAACGTCGGAGTGACCCACGGGTCAAAATTTGTTAAAAGCCCATCGAGGAAAATCAGTGCGCTCTCTTTTCATATGCTTGTTGCGACTAGCACGCGGAAGATCGCCGATCCACCGAATCCCGAGCATGGTATTCTTAACGAGTGCCCGATCGGTGTAGGCCCCTATACCCGCCACCGCCGGAAAAAGGGTGTTAGCTAACACCCCCTTTGTATTGTATTTCTTCAGCAAAATCATTCTTGCAACTTATTGACAACCTTGTGGAACTTTGATATGTTGACTTTGGTGTCATCGGTTCGCATGAACATGCAAGGAGTTGGTCCCAACATCTTTTTGGTGGCCCGAAAGTATTAGGATTCGCCCAAATTGAGGTCAATACTTCGGGCAAATTCTGTTGACTTCGCAAAATTGGGAGTTTACCGATGGGGGGGAAATCTTTCGATTTTCCAAAATGGATTTCGGGAACTATACTGTTTAGTGCTTTGCTGGCCTTCGCCTTAGCGGGTTGCTCTCCAGGTGGCAAAGCAAGCGCTCCATTGCAGGAATCCAATTTGAAGCCATTAGGCTTATTGTATGGGCAGTTCATGGGTCAACATCAGGGGCGCCCGCCGGAAAGCGAAGCAGAGTTCAAAAAGTTCATCCAAGAAAAGGGGCTGGGCATGCTTAAACAGTTTAATGTGCCGGATGTGGACAGCCTATTTATATCGCCGCGGGACAAGCAACCTTATGTAGTGCTTTATGGCCCGCCAAAAGGGCCACCAGGGCTGGCAGGTCAGCCAGTGATCGCTTACGAACAGGTAGGCGTCCGCGGAAGGCGGTTTGTAACTAACTCGTTGGGTACTGTGGAAGAGGTCGATGAAGCGAAATTTCGCGAACTTGTGCCGGGAAATTAGGTGGGCAATCGAGGGAGTCCTCGTTCCGCTTTGCGTGCGATATGTCAAAACATTTAGGCCAGGCATAAGCGGAGCGGATAGTCTTTGCGAGAGCTCCTCACATTGCGAGAGCTCCTCCAAGGGTATAACTCGGGAGGAAAAAACAGCGCTATCATCCTGGATGCAAACTTTATTTGTGGCTCATTATAGCATGGTGCGCCGTTTGGGATGGACGGTGCGGTTTTTTCGATGGAACGGTTGCTATGCGAAAGGCTTAGTTTTAGAAGCGGAGGACATCCCTTATGACCCGAGTTCAATCAACAGGCCGTTACCGTGCACACCTTAGAGCTTTCACCCTTGTAGAGTTGCTTGTAGTCATAGCGATTATTGGCATCTTAATTGCTCTGCTTTTACCCGCGGTGCAGGCAGCTCGGGAGGCTGCGCGAAGAAGTCAATGTACAAACAACCTCAAGCAGATTGGGTTAGCCATTCACAATTTTGCCGACGTGATGAAAGTCTTCCCTACAGGGGGTACGAAACCCTGGCCTGTATTGGAATATCATAGCGATAATGGCCGACATTGGGGCCCGGAAAAGCAAGGGCTCGGGTGGTTATTTCAAATTTTGCCGTTCGTAGAGCAAGGAGCTATCTACAAGCTGCAAACCCAATCGGAGCTTGAAAGACAAGTCATTTCCTCTTACTTTTGTCCCTCGCGGGCTGCTGTGCGGAGGCAGAGTGACCGCGTTCTTAATGACTATGCCGGGGTAACGCCTGATGATTTCTGGCAAGGGGAAATTTGGAATGTCCCAGAAAATCGACAATGGTGGGGAGTAATCGTCCGAACCAATTGGCGATATATCGACGAAGCGCAAAAGCTTGGAAATCCCGCAGGATCGACTTCGCCCACCACATTTGCCGATATCCGCGATGGCACAAGCAATACACTCATGATCGGCGAAAAACGCTTGCGAATCCGAAATTACTTTTCCGGTGATTGGCATGACGACCGAGGCTGGTCGGACGGGTGGGATCCCGATATTATGCGGTCCACCGGTACTCAATATGGCTTTGGACCAGACACCGACACGGGTCCTGATGTGGGATTTGATTTTGGATCGGCTCACCCAGCCGGAGTAAACTTTTGCTTGGCCGACGGATCTGTCCGGATCATTCCGTATGTGATCGATCGCACCGTGCTGAATCAGCTAGGCCACCGGGCCGACGGGGCTAACGTTCAGGTGCCGTAGAAAGTGACTGTAACCTATGTTTAGCCGAAGCGTTTCGGTTAGGCTTGGGCGATGTCGCGCCCCCTTACGTGGCGAGCTGTTCCTCGAGGCCCAAGGTGGCCAAGTGTGCTAAGAAGATCGAAAACCGGCTGCTAGATTCTTCGGTGTAGGCCCGCGAGTCTTCGGGGCGGTATTACTGCCACGGAGGTAATCAGCCGGAGGGAAATTTCACCGTGCGCGGGCCCGGTTCATAACAGTCTGCACTGGTCTTTTGGGCACCGTTACGGGGATGGGAGAGACGTCAAGGGGAATTCCGACAATCGTTTGGGGAGCAACCGCTCCTGCCATGGGTCCGTCGGTAATCGGCCTGCCCTGGAAGGTTTCAATTATTTTCCGCACCTCGGGGTTGAACTCCGCATTTCCATCCGGAAGGCGGCGCGTGACCCATTCGAAACTCCCTACAGTCACGACACTCGCATATCGATCGTGAAAAACGTAGGCCTCGTAACCTTTTAACCGCAGGGCTTCTGCTAGCCGTTCTGCCATTTGTGCGGCCGCCACGAGTTCACTTTTGTCAGGATCAAACGGTTTTTTCGTAAGCTCTTCAATCTCTCGCGGTTTGACCACCACTTTGCCTGTAAAAGTCGCTACCTGAACTGTGTACTTCCCCGGACAGTCGAGAAGACTATACTTGACCCCTTCATTAGCCTTAATCAACAGATCGTCCAGTCCTGGGGGCGCGAAGTACTCCTTAGGAAGTAGAGGATTTGTAGTGAGGAACGCGTAACGCATCGGTCCCTTTTGTTGCTTATCGGAGTCGACAAAGCTCCAAAACAAGCGCCATGAGGCTAGATTGCGGGACGTCGGCCTTTCGGGATTTACCTCCAAGCTTTTCGGCCGGCAAAATTTGATTTTCTGCAAGGTGCTCAAAGCCTGAGGATCATCTACAGAGGGGAAGTCCCCCACTAGCACTGCCACTTCTTCGACATGATCCCCTTTTTGATAGCGGATCTTCATTGGCCGGCCATACCGGTCGATTCGTCGCGGAAGATCTTCGTCCCCAAACTCGAAGCTTTTGCGATACACGTAGGCCGGCAGCTTATACCGGCTGCGAAGCTCAAGCACCAAAGCCCGGGCATCCTCCATAGCCTGTGGTCCAGAAAAGCTACAGGCCATGATCATCCACGGTCCATTCTGGGGGGTGAGCTCGTAGGTCTTGTTAGGATCAGCCTCCACCTTTTGCAGCGTAAAAAGACGATCGATTGGCATGCCATAAAGGGCCCCCCACCCCCAGAAGGTGCCCCCCACAAAAAGCAACAGAATAGGTAGGAGCCTCCGTGTGGTCATCTCTCCAGCTTCCTTCTTGCTCAGTCCTTTCGTCCCGAACGCAGATAAGCGCGGATCAGCCCTTCGACCTCGCTAGAGAATCACTTTTTTCTATCAAGTACTCAGAAGCCAAGCGAGAGGTACGCTCAATAGAGAAGCTTCTGCCACCGAAAGCCGAAAGAAGCACGTTAACATTTAAACCCAATAAGGGGTAGCCGTCTTCGAGAGCTCTTTGTCCAAACTTTCGCAATAGAGAAAGGGTCTTTGGAGTAATAGCCCAAGTAAACCTTTGGTGTCCTGCGGGGGGCCGATTGAACCCGCTACGAGAAACCTTCGGTCGGCTAACGCTCTCCCATCGAGCAGCGACCAATTCGCACGCTGGATTCTAATCATCGTGGACCACGCAATTCCAGTCCAATCCGCACAGGCACAGAAGGTCGATCGGGAGGAGATGCAGTTGACTTGCCCAAGCATGTCCGAAGACCACTCATTTCAAAGGCGGATTTACCAGCGATTAAGCACTTGCATGAGGCCATGCGAGAGGCATGGCTCACGTCGGCAAACCCCCAAGGTGTCCGGCCTTAGTACAATCCTCACAAAGTAGCTCCACATTTTCGCGTTAGCTGATGCCTCTAGCGTTCAAACACCAGGGAAAAGTCAAAAACCGGGGCAAAGATGTGGGAAAGGGCGACGTTTTATTAGTTCATTCGCAAATTTACTTAGTTCTTCAAGCCCGTAACCGATTGGTGGTGAAAAGCTTACAGGATTGTGCTAAAGCTGGTCCCATAATCTCCGCAGATAAAATAGTGAGGTAATGAATTTGTCGCACGGGAATTTTTAATCCTCGAAACGGTGTGACCCCAGTCGCAAAAGCACAAACCTCAAGGTTTGGGCGAAATCAGTTTGGGCCTTGAAAATGTGCCAGAAGAGAGTGCAAAATGGTTGATTGAGATTAGGGTAGACGGTAAAAACGTAGATCACAATGCGATCTTCCGATCCCGACGTGACATTCCCCGGTAGCTCAGCTGGTAGAGCGGGCGGCTGTTAACCGCCAGGTCCCAGGTTCGATCCCTGGCCGGGGAGTCTTCCGGAAACTCTTCACCATTCCCCGCAAGGGCCTTAGGCTGCCCTAACCGAACAAGGCTCGGGGGCCGGCTGGGAGAGGGTTGAGGCGTCTTTGCACGCCGTACCCAACGTGCTCGTTAAGGAGCCCTTCGCCGTCCCTGTGGAGCAGGTCTACCCATACGGGGATTTCTCGGGCCTGGGCATCGGGACGTAAGAGAGGCCACAGTGCGGGAAACCCCCTCGGGAGAGAGCATCTCGGCCCAAAAGCCCAAGATCTCAGCTAGGCCTCCGCTTTCAGCTTTTCCTTCCAAACACCTCCGGATAGCGATCGACTTGAACCCTGAGGTCCTCGTCCCACCGAATGACGATCACGCGGTAGCCGAGCGACATGAGCTCGCGCCGCACACGCTCGTCGATCCGCTGCCGGTCGGGATGATCATGGGGTGGGCCATCGCAGAACACCACCACGTTGGGAGCATAGAAGAAATCCGCGATGCAGCGGGGCTCCAGGAAGGATTTCTGGGCCTCGTCGGGCAGGTGATAGCCGTGGTTGGCCAGGAAGTCGAGAAAAGTCCGCTCGAACTCCGACTGGGTGCGGCTCCGGAGTATTTCCAGATGCTCCTGGTGGCTTCTGTGTTGGATCCGCCGTTTCACACGGCATCCGAGCAGCTCCCGCAGCACGTCCCGAACGCGCCAGCGGTTGAGCAGGTGGGACTCGAGTTGGTTGGTGTAGCTCAGGAGGCATTCATAGCAGGCTTGCTCGCATTCGGTCTTAAGGTTGCTTCCGTCTTCGCCGAAGTGGCAGATCCACAGCGCCTCCCGCGCCACGGCGGCCAGGGCGTCGGGCTCCTCCACCAGCCGGCGCAGCACGCCGAGCCCGCCCTCGGCCGCCTCGTAGAACAAAAGGGCGCGATTCTCCCCCCCGCCCACCCGCTCCACTCCCAGTTCGCGCTCCTCCAGCTGAAAGTGCTGCTCGATCCCCCGCTTCAGGGCATATTGGAGACTGACCTCCGCAAGGGGATCGGCCCATAGGCCCAGTCGCGCGGGCCGAACCAGAAGAATGTTTTGCGTGTCCTGCACGCAGAGGGCCAACCGTTGCCGGTTTTGCGATGCCTCCGAGGACTTTCTACCGTTTCGGTTCTTGCGTGACGCATCCTCCAGCTGGCTATCTGTAAACAGTTCTCCGGAGGTCAGATCCACCACGAACCCTTGCGGCCGCCCTCGCCAACCCCAATTGATATAGAGCAGTGTGGCTGACGGGCCATAGGTGAGCCGGAACACCGTTTGCTCGCCCACCTCTACGTCGGCTTCGACCACGCGGAGGCCAGATTCCACTTGCGCAAACTGGTAGGTCACCTGGATCTCATAGCCGCGGCGGATCCGCTCTTCGTCGTTACAGGTGATGCGCTCATGCCGGGCCAGAACCACGTTTGGGAGTTCCAGCAGCGTGGCGATCTTACTGTTCGTGCCGTCGAAGAGCGTCTCACAGCCCGGACATCGCTCCAGGCTTGGGTCGGCGAAGGCACCGCACTGGTGACACAGCCGTCGCTGCCGACGGCGCGATTCGAGGCCGCCGGGAGTGATGCTGAACTTGGACACACGCCACTTGGCCCCCTCGTGATAAACAATGTTATACGGGGCGAACTCCTGGATAGCCAACGCGCGCGGTCGTGAGATAAACTCGCCATCGCCGCGGGGGACCCACGCCCGGACCGGCAGGGCCGGAAAGTTATAGCCGGGTAGGAAGCCTTCTGTAGCCAGATAGCGGTAGGGGTAGAAGTCGCTTTCCTCCCTAGCCACCTCCACCTGCAGGAGCAGGTTCCGCTGGCGGAGCGCCTCGTCCTGGAGACGGCGGGCCTCCTCCTGGGCCACGGATCTACGGGCGACGTTCAGTTCTTCGTGGGCCCGGTTTAGCTGCGCCGTTGCGCTCCGGAACAGCTCGCGCCACCGGTCGAAGGCCTCGTCGAACCTTCGGGGGGCTTCCTCCAGGACCCGATCCAGCCAGCGCGCATCAAACCACCCTGCCTGTTGAAGCAGGGTGCTATCTGGCTGGAGGACGCGTTCCAACCGCTCCCGCAGCTGCCCCAAGGCCTGCGGGGCCAACTGGATCTCCTGGGCAGCACTCTCGCGAAGGGGCAGGTCCGGCAGACGCCCGGTATCCACCACGGCCTCCACCGACTGGCGAAGGGCCAAGCCCACCTGGGCAAGCCACTCCGCCTGCACGTGGGTGCGCACCAAGGCTTCGTTGGTCAGGTCCAAGCGCGGGGCACGCACCACGCCGGAGACCATCTCCACGGGGTGCCGGAAGAAGTATTGGTCGTGGCTGCTGCCTGCTGCGCAGTAGGTGAAGATCAGACCCGGCTGGCCCTGCCGTCCTGCCCGGCCGCTCCGTTGGGCGTAGTTGGCCGGTGTGGGCGGCACATTCCGCATGTGAACTACGTCCAGGTCTGCGATGTCGATCCCAAGCTCCATGGTGGGTGAACAGATCAGGTAGGGCAGGCGCCGGCCTACATGGGGGTCCTGCTGGTCCTGCGGGAGCCAGCGGAAACGCCGCTCCCGGCGCTCCCGTTCGCCGGCGGCTACCACCTGCGCCGTGTGTTCCCGCGCCTCGAGGGCCCCCAGCTCGCGGGCCGCCGTCTGGTAGAACCGCTGGAAGAACGTGTTGATGGGAAGAGTCACGTTCCGTGTCCGGCTCCCCCGGGAGTAGACCGGGTCTGGAAGCGGGGGCGTGCCGTCCCCAACACACCACCGGAGGCGCGCGGCGTCCAGGCGGTAGCGCTCAAACCCGTTGACCGGCTCGGCCTGCTTGAGGAACCCCTGCTCTACCAAAAGTGGGAGAAAACGGCCAAGAAAACTTTCCAGATCGGTCAACTTGAGTTCGTCGCGCAGGTAGCGGCCAAGCGGCGAGCGGGAGCTTAAGCGGTAGAAGGTCCCCTGCCCCGGCAGTTCCCCGGGGCCGATCTGCCGCACGAACCACGTGGCCTCGCGGAGGAACTCGGTGGCCGGGTCGATCCCCCAGAACTCGTTCAGCGTCTGCTGCACTTTTTGCAGGAGTTGCTGGTGGAAATCACGATCGAGGGCTCGCGCCTCGATGGCCAACCGCTTCCGGAAGTGGTCTAGCACAGCCCGGACCACTGCTGCGCGCCGCTGAGGCGCAGCCGACTGCAGGCCCGGTACTTCCCTCCACAGCTCATCGCGGGCGCACGCCTCTTCCAGGCCCTCGTACTCGATGCGGAGAAGCCCTACGTCCTCCAGGTTGGGCTGCAGCACCCACCACCCGCGACGCAGGTCCGTATAGAGACGGTACTCCGTAAGTTCCCGAAAGGTATCCCACACCCCCCGCGCGGCGCCGGAATTGGGATCCAAGCGGGGCGACTGGGCGATGTCCCTTAGCTCCAGCCCCATGTGCCTTACGGTCTCATGTGCGACCTCGTGAAACCGCAGGTAGCCCCGCGCCTGCAAGGCCGCATATAGGCCCGACCGCAATACGGCCATGTATACGAAGTCGTTGAAGTGGCCGGCTTGTAGCGAGGCGTCCTGCCGGCTGTCCGTGAAGGTGAGTAGTTTGTCGCGGGCCGCCTTCGTCTGCGCAGCATGGCGCAGCACCGCAGTGGCAAGGACGGTGGTTGCCGAGGATCGCCCCTCGCTCGATAGGTGCGACAGCTTGATGAAGTCCTTCTCCTTTTGCGTGTAGTACTCTCCACATCGCAGGCATAACCAAAAGCGTTTGGCCTGCCACCATGCCTGATGGGTCCCATCGACCGCTCCCTCCGGGAGGAACGAACCGTCCGGGCGCACCCACACCGGCCGCGGCACCCGGTCCCGCCAGGTAGCGGTCACTCGGCCTTTTCCATTCCGCCAGTCATCCGGGATCCGCTCCTCATCCCAATCGTCCACGAAGGTCAGATAGCCCGGCTCGTACTCTTCTTCCAAAACATCGCTGCCCAGGGGGTGGGGCAGGAACCGATCGTTGTCCCGCAGCACCTGGAAGTACTCCTGCCCGCAAATACGGCAGAAGCACAGCGGGTAGAAGGGGCGCTCGGCCACCTGCTGACCCTCGGCCGAGAACTCCCGGTTCTGCGGCGGCTCCAGGGTAGCGTACACGGCCCGCCCCTGCGAGATAAACTGATGGAGCTTGAAGGCGAAGAACGGCTCGGGAAGCTGCCGGTTGAGGGCCGCCGCTTTCATCAGCAGCGCCCGCAACGCCTCCTCGCACCGGCTGAGCGGCTGGCCGGCTTGCTCGGCAAGCTCCCGCGCCACTTCCGACAGCGGCCTTGGGGGGCGGCGACGGAAGCCTCCGTCGGTTTCCTGTTCGATTCCCAGCACGCGCTCCAGCCAGCGGGCCAAGGGGTGGCCTCGCAGGCCCTCAAGTTCGTCGGGGATGGCCAACTCCAAGGCCTGACGCAGCTCCTCTGGGGTGGGCGGTCCGCCGACGGTGGCCGGCTCCAACCTCTCCTCCACCACCTGGTCAGGCCCGATAGGGGCGCCGAAGAAGCGGCTGGCGAACTCCGCCACCACTTGCCGTCGCTCCTCCGCGGTGGCCTCGCGGTGAGCCACCAGGGTCGCGCTGGTGCCAATGTGGATCACCCGCTCCCGCTCCAACCGGGCCTTTAGCCGGCGGACCAGCATGGCTACGTCCGCACCCTGCCGTCCGCGGTAGGTGTGGAGTTCGTCGAAGACCAGAAAGAGCGGGGCCTTAACCTGCGGCCGAATGAGGGGTCGATCCTCCGGCCGGACCAACATCAGCTCCACCATCACGTAGTTGGTGAGCAAAAGATGGGGCGGGTTCTTGCGGATCGCCTCCCGCTCCTCCTCCGGGGTCTCCCCCGTGTAGCGGGCGAACCGCAGGGGGAAGGGCCGGCCGGTCCGC
>CALKER010000009.1 GCA_938084835.1 uncultured Thermoguttaceae bacterium | reverse complement strand
AAGGCGCCATATCCGTCCTTCTCACCTAAGGCGATAAATTCGTCACTTCCCACCTACGGTGATCCCTTCGTCATTTCCCAGCCACAGTGATACATTGGCCGGTGTCACCCAAGGCGACCTGATCGTGGAAAAAGTTGACTCTCCAGCGGGCTGCTTTATTTTCGTAAACACCGAAAGCAACCACCACGAACGAAGTTCCCCCTGCTTTCTAACCGGGGCCAACCTGCAGAAGCCGCGCTTTCCCATCCCATCCGATGACGTGCGGACTAAACTGCAGCGGACATCCTTCCTGCTTACTACTGCCCAGGCCAATCAACTTGCGAGGGTTAATCCTGAGTGTAAGGTGTGAAGTGAACACATGAGCGCTATATGAACCTATGGATAGTATTAGGTTATTTACGAGTCTGGGGAGGACAACGGTCGGATGCACCTTCCCACACGCCGCTGAGAACGAGTGGGCGGAATCACAAAGCTTTGCGAAATACAGAAAGCATCACGAACGAAGCTTTGCCAATAAGTGAGCCTCCCGTATTAGTGGGTACCTAATTGGGTTGTGAATTACGTGTAACTGGATCTGTGTATTCGCGTCTTTTGAAAAGTGAAAACTGGGTTGGGCAGCTTTGCTGTATGACGAGCATTGTATGCACGTTTGATGAGTTGGCTACCAGCGTTTTGCGGACGTCTGATGAATCAAATTCGCTCCAACTATCGAGTACGGTGAACCACTTTTGACAAACCGAAGATGATTACGCCTGTTCACCGGTTAAGCGAATGCAACCGACCGCAGACCGCCATATTTGGAGGAGGTAGCACATATGAAGTGACCCCGACGGGATTTGAACCCGTGTTACGGGCTTGAAAGGCCCGTGTCCTAACCTGGCTAGACGACGGGGCCAACCTACTTTGGAACTAAGCCGCTGTATGGCTGCCCTACTTTGCAATAAAGCCGCCGTAAGACAGCGGAATCCAGTCTACTCCCAGCTCGGATGCCCGAAGTTGGGGGTTTGAATTACCAAAGATCGGTACCATTAAATCCTTTTTTACTTGGCCGCCACTCCCATAATGTTTCGGAAAGATCCACCCGTATTTTTGGCAAACTTCCGTGATTAAGGAAGATCTGACCGTGATGGAATGTGCTTCGCTTAACCACCAACGGCTGCGACTCTTACCGATAATTCCTATTCCGGTTTTCACAATCCGCCGAACCACGGCAAAAGTCTGAACAAGTATAGCGATTTTGGATGACCCGGCAAGTCGCTCACGGCTAAAGTGGACCCGCTTAGGTTTGAGGGGCCAGCGGCGTCCCACTTCTGCAAGGCAAATTCCTGGAAAAGGTCCGTCCTTTCTTCACCGACAAGCGACAAAACGGAGAAGCGGACGTCGCCAAACCGATGTTGGGGCGGTCCATTTGGGTTCGATCCGGCACGGACAGGCTTCGAGTCATGTAGGCTCGCACACGTCTTCCAGTAAGTATGGGCTTGGTTAAAATGCCCCCTCGTATTTGGGGCGAGGTGGCTGGGCGCTTGTGTTCGTCATCGCCGAGGTGCTGCGACATAAGGCTCTGACGGCGCCGTTTCTTTGTTACCAGAGCCCTTTATAAAATTTTTTCGCTGGTAGTATTTGGGGGGTGATTATGTACCGAGTGAAGAGAGGTCCCGTCAGAGCTGACTTTGAACTCACCCTCTCCCGATGAATTTTGACCCAAAAGTCGTGCATTAGGAGGGTTGCGGATCTACACGGAAGTAGTAATATGTGGTAGCGAGATCTCGGGAGGTTCCTTCTCGTCCGATTGGTTAATCCCATCGCATTGGGCTGGTTGCTTTGCCCCTTCATTGCCCGGATTTTCGGAGGAGCCGGCCGCCACGCTAAAGTTCTCCGTCGAATTTGGTGAGCGAATTGCGGCTTGTGGTTCCTCGGTCAATTTTCTCTTAATAAGCTCGAACACCTCCCGACGGTGAATCGGGATCTCGGGCGGGGCCTCAATCCCGAGCCGGACACGGTCGTTATACACGGAAATGACAACTATCTTGATGTTATCGTTGATAATTATGCTTTCATTTTTTCGCCGTGTCAGCACCAACATGGGGAAGACCTCCATGGGGACAGAGTTCAGATCCCGAGCTGCCGGTGTTTTGGGCTTACTATTCTCCCCTAACTTAGGTTATCGAGGCAGGTAGGTCAAATACAAAAGGATGGTGATTCTGGGAAGCTTATTAGATGTGGGCAAAATAATGAACGCAATTCTCATTCGCTCACAACCTCAGGTCATGCTGGCCCAAAAGATTTTTGCGCAAATGGCAGCGGGAGTGGATTCCACTCGGCCATTAGGGTTGCTCGCTCGTGGAGTAGGGTCTAATGCGCATGGAAACCAGCCGTTCCGCCAAAGGTTTCGCCATGCAAATTACGATAGGGCAAGATTCCGGTGAAATATGTTTGGCACCCTCCCCGTTTGGCAGGAGAGTGGAAAGGCGTTAGGCTTGTGCCCAACCTTCACAAGAAGTGAGGAGGCCGCGGAAACCAGTGCACGAATTTTTCGGGCTGAGCGAGGACCGGTTTTCCTCGGTCAGTGCGGGCAGGCGCGCTCGAAGAATAGAATCTGGGGCGTGATGACGTCGAGCTTATATGATTTGGGTTATGCGGATAGTGAATGTACCCCTCTGTCGAACGGTAGGCAGCAGGGGAATATAAAGGAGTACAGATTCAATAGGCCGGAGCTGCTCGGGTGCGAGCTGTCCCGGCAGGAGGTGCCAAAAATCCCGGTAGAAACCGAAGTCGGAAGGCCGTGGCATTCTCTTGCCCGCCACGAGACGTAAAACGGAAAAAGTCCCGACAAACCGCGGTACTTCTCTTTTTGGAGGGGTAAATTATGCCGATCAGGCGGGGTGACCCTTGTAAGCGTTGGGAGGATAGTAGATGTGCGATCGGCAGACCCTCGTACGGCGGGTGACCCTTGTAAGCGTTGGGAGGATCCTTCCGTTTGGGTACCCTCCCGCGTGCAAGGGAGGGGGCGACACTGACCGGCGCGCCCTGATGAATCGGCCAATACCTTCCCGGATGCAAGTGGGACGGTGGGCCTTCGCGTGAAGGCCCGGCCTTGGGAAGGTTCTTCCAAAACCGGCAGTGGCCTCCAAAAAATTGATAAGGGTAAGGTTTTGCTGGAAAAGAGTGCTCTCGTGGGCTGATGGAGTAATTTCTGCCTCAAGGGATCGCATGCGAGAAGGGAGTTGGTAAGAAGGCCGGTGTATGGGGAAAATTGGCCATTGCAATTTCCGCCGGTGATTTCTCAGTCAAGCCAGGTAGTCAGCAGGTGTCCTGAGGTCGGATGACTGGATTTACGGGAAGAGTTGGATTAGCCCAAGGCCGACTGGCGGATTTTGAACACAATGAGCCTTCGGGGCATGTTCTGTATGCAGCAGGGACGTTGTTGGACTAAAACACAATTGTGGCATCCATCTGCCTAAGGTCAGGGATAGGAGAGAGTTCCCACATGCCTGCTAATCTTACCCCTCAGTACCTTAAGGCGGAAGAAGCGTACCGGCGAGCCACCACGCTGGAGGAGGAGCTCCGCTGCTTGCAGTGGATGCTGGCCGAGATACCAAAGCATAAAGGTACGGACCATCTGCAAGCAGCTATCAAGGCCAAGATTGCCAAGACGAAGCGGGAACTAGAAGCAGAGAAAAAGAGTGGGAAGAAAACCCGCAGTTTCCGCATTCCGCGGCAAGGGGCGGGAACGGTGGTAATTATCGGCGGACCCAACGCGGGCAAAAGTCAGCTTTTGGCGACTCTTACCCGCGCAACCCCCGAAATTGGCGACTATCCCTTTACCACCAAGGTACCGATGCCAGGGATGATGCCCTACGAGGACGTGATGATTCAATTGATTGACACGCCGCCGATAACGGCGGACTTCTGTGAACCGTACATGTACGGGCTTATACGTTCGGCCGATTTGGTTCTGCTTATGGTCGATCTTGGGGAAGATGACGGAATTGAGCAGTGCCAGGCGGTGATCGATCGGCTGAATCAGACGAAAACCCGGCTGGCCCGAAGGTCTTCTTTGGATGAAAACGATTTAGGGCTTTGGTACACACAGACGTTTTTAGTGCCAAATAAGATTGATTTGCCGGAAGCCAGTGCACGACTAGAGCTCTTGCACGAGCTGGTCCCGGTCGATTTTGCTGAATATGTTATCTCCGCGAAAACGCGGCAAGGAATTGATGCCCTCCAGAAAGGTATCTTTGAGGCGTTGGACATCGTTCGTGTGTATACGAAGCATCCGGCACAAAAGGAACCGGATTTGGATCGGCCGTTTACATTGCGGCGGGGCAGTACTTTGCTGGATCTGGCGGCCTTGATCCACAATGACTACGTCAAGAAGCTAAAATTTGGCCGGGTTTGGGGTTCGGCCGTCCACCCGGGCACTCAGGTCAAAGGTGATTATGTCCTTCAGGATAAGGATATCGTGGAGCTGCACATCTAGAGGAACTTAGTCGGTTTTGCCAAGTGGCCGAGGAAGACGCACAGATTTGCCCAAGGTAGCGTTGGGGCCGCTGGCCAGGAGAGAGTTTTCCTGGTAAGGCCAACCCGCAGATGAAATCCGTTTTTGGCGAGGGTATTTTGGCACAGGATATTACCGTCGATGGCCGCGTTGACTAATGCCGAGATTGCTGCTGCCTTAGAGGAGATCGCCGACATCCTGGATTTTCAAGGTGCCAACCCTTTTCGAGTTCGCGCTTATCGGAATGCTGCCCGAACCGTGGGCGAGATGACCGAGTCGGTGGCTGACCTGGTGGAAAAAGACCAGGGCAATCTCCTCGGCCTTCCCGGAATTGGTAAGGACCTTGCCGAGAAAATCGCCACTTTGGCACGATCAGGTAGCTTGCCGCTTTTGGAAGAGCTTCGCTCGCAGGTGCCGGAGGGTGTGCTCGACCTGTTAAAGGTTCCCGGCCTTGGGCCGAAGCGAGCGGCTACCCTCTATCGCGAGTTGGGTGTTACTGATCTTGAAGAATTGCGTCAAGCGTGTCTTGAACATCGCGTTCGTCAACTGAAGGGTTTTGGGGAAAAGACCGAGGCTGCCATTCTGGAGGGGCTTGATCTGGCCACCCAGGCCACCCAGCGAATGTATTGGGCAGTGGCCGATCAGATTGCTCAGAGCATCCTTCAGCACATGGAGGCCTGCAAAGGTATCCGTAGCATGCAGTTTGCTGGCAGCTATCGCCGTGGGAAGGAGACAGTGGGGGATCTTGACTTGTTAGTGGTCGCCGATGACGCGACCCGGGTGATGGATCACTTCGGCCGCTTTTCCGGTGTGGAGAAAGTTTTGGCACGGGGTGATACCAAAATGTCGGTTCGTTTACAGATCGGTTTACAAGTGGATTTGCGGAATGTGCCCGAAGAGTCTTTTGGTGCTGCCCTGCAGTATTTTACCGGTTCTAAGGAGCATAATATCGTTCTTCGGGGCCGGGCTAAGGAGCGAGGTCTTAAGGTCAACGAATACGGTGTATTTGCGGGAGAGAAGCGTATAGCTGGGCGTACGGAAGAAGAAGTTTACGCTGCCCTCGGCTTGCCGTGGATCCCCCCGGAACTGCGGGAAGCGCGGGAGGAATTTGCTTGGGCCGACTCGGGAATTCTCCCCACCTTAGTCGAGCTCTCCGATATCCGCGGCGATCTTCATGTCCACAGCACCTGGACTGACGGAACGGCTTCGATTGAAGAAATGGCGCGGGCTGCCAAGGCTCGCGGCCTCAGCTATATTGCTATCACCGATCATTCCAAGCGCGTGAGTATGGTGGGTGGGCTCGATGCGGATCGATTGCGTCAGCAGTGGCAAGAAATCGACCAGATCAACCGCCGCCTAAAAGGCTTTAGGATCCTGAAAGGGGTGGAAGTGGATATCCTGGAAGAAGGAGGCCTTGATCTGCCCGACGAGGTGTTAGCCGAGGCCGATTGGGTCGTGGCGAGTATCCACTACGGACAAAATCAATCGCGTGAGAAGATCACGCGGCGGGTGCTCGAAGCGCTGGAAAACCCCTATGTTTCATGCTTCGCCCATCCCACAGGGCGTCTTATCGGCAAACGCAAACCTTATCAAATTGACCTCGATGCCGTTATTCGTAAGGCGGCTGAGCTAGGAAAAATGCTTGAGCTCAATGCCCATCCTCAAAGGCTGGATTTAGACGATGTGGCCTGTGCTGCCGCTAAAAAGCACGGAGTCCTTGTCGTCATTGCCACCGATGCGCACAGCATCGACGGGCTGGAGGCTCTTCGCTTTGGAGTGCTTCAGGCGCGTCGCGGCGGATTGTCAAAAGCCGATGTGGCTAACACTCGGAGTTGGCCGGAACTTAAGCAGCTCCTCAATCGCAGAAGTTAGACCCCGGCAGCCTTGAAGCTCACGCCGGGATTTTCCCGGCCTCCCTAAAGAAGTATCCCCGCACTTGCTGATCCTATCCGGGTTGGGAAATTTGCCCTCCCCAGGGCGAGGGATGCGATTCTGAAAATCTGGGCCTTTGTTAAAGGGGAATGATAGCTCACAGGGTAAGCGTGACCTGTCCCGGTAGGAGCTTGAGACTATCCCGGTGAGGGAGTCCGTGTGGCTTAGCGTTCGCCGGCCCCGCGGAGGAAGACAAACAATCGAGTATCGCCACGGCGAATTTGGAGCCGGATGCCCTGCTGACCAGCCTCTCGCAAGGCATCGCGAAATTCCTGAGCCGTGGTCACCTGACGGTTCCCCACAACCTGAATGACATCACCCGGCCGAATGCCCGCCATGGCGGCCAAACTTCCGGGTTCGACCTCTGTTACTACGACACCTTTTTCATTCTCGGGGAGCCCCAATGTGGCGGCAACTTGCGGAGTCAACGTCTGCACACTGAGGCCGAGGTTAGGCACTTGCTCGCGTCGGGGAACACCCCGGATGGGCGTGTCCTCGGGGAATTGGCCGATCTCGACTCCTCGAAGTTCTACGCGACGCCCCTCGCGAAACACCACGATATTGACTTTCGTTCCCGGGCGTGTCATAGCCACCATATTGCGAAGCTGGGTGACGCCTTCCACCGACTTGCCGTCAAATTCGACGATAATGTCGCCCGGCTGAACCCCTGCTTTACTTGCCGGTCCGTCTGGGACGACATCGGCCACCAAGGCACCTTTAGTCCCCTCGTAACCGAAAGACCGCGACAACTCCTCGGTGAGCGGCTGGAGTGTGACACCGATGTATCCGCGCTCCACCCGGCCGTGCCGGAGAATGGCCTCCATGACTGCCTTGGCCATGTTGCTTGGGATCGCGAAACCGACGCCTTGGAACCCGGCGGCCCCGCGAGTCGCAATGGCCGTATTGATGCCGATCACTTCGGCGCGCATGTTTACTAGCGGTCCCCCACTGTTGCCCGGATTAATGGCAGCATCGGTCTGAATGAAGTCTTCGTAATCGGCAATTCCAACGTCGGAGCGACCCTTGGCGCTGATGATGCCTGCAGTCACCGTCTGTTCTAGACCGAACGGGCTTCCGACCGCCAGGACCCATTCGCCCACCTCTACCGCCTCGGAGTTACCTAACACCGCCGGGATAAGACCAGTGGCGTCGATCTTCACCAGGGCAAGATCAGTTCGCTCGTCGCTTCCTACGATTTTCCCCGAAAATCGCCGTCCGTCGGACAATGTCACTTCAATCTCTGTCGCCTGAGCCACTACATGATGATTGGTCAAAATGTAACCGTCGGCACTGACAATGACCCCACTTCCCAGACCACGTCTTGTGAACTCTTCCGGGTCAGGAAACTGAAAGAATCGGTCCAAATCTGGACCGAAGAACCAGCGGAACTCGTCGGGTATGTTCGGCATTGGTGGGCGTCGCGAGCGAGGGCCTTGTACTGGGATTTTTGCCAGAGAGCTAATGCTTACCACAGAAGGCCTAATGGCCCGCGCCACCGCTTGAAAACCCACAGGACCGCCTTGACCCGCAGCTAACGCCTCCCGCAGCGCTTGCACCTGTCCTCGCTCGGCGGCCAAGGTCAAATCGGCAATAACCACCGGAAGCCACCACATTAGGAAGGCCACAAGGGCTAAACCCATGAGCAACCCTGCCGCAATCCACCAACCTTTGGTTCGATTCATCGGTAAAACTCCCTTTTTCGGTTGGCCCCGAGGGAACCCGTGTCAAAAGCTGTCTTGAAGTTGTGTGAATTGTTTTACTCAACCGCGACAACGGGCTTTGTATCGTAACTGCATGTTAACCCTTTGCTAACCCTTGCCACTCAATACCTGCCCTTCTATGAACCCGAGGGTCCAGTAAAAATCGAAAGGTAAACGTGACCTCTTGGTCGGCCCGCTTGGGACTGCCAATATTTTATCGAGGTAGATCCCCCTTGAGTTCTAAGTGTCTTTAGAAAGGCGTGTCTATGTAAGAGCAGAACTGCGCATGTTCTGCCAGATAGAATTGGGCTTGGCGGGCTTGCGCCCGCCGTAAAAGGGTAAGTCAGCGGAGCATACTTTGGGAGTGGAACATTTCTAATTTCCTATCATGCCTAATATTTGTTCCCTATTTTCCTGTCCCAAACTCTTCTTCCGATTTTTCCTGCACCGGTTTGGGTGTGATTACGCTTTTCTTTTTTGTCTGTGATTGCGGATTTTTCTGCGATGTCGCGGGTGTTTGCGCGCGGCACCTTCCCAAACGTCATGGCGAAAACTGAGGGAGCTCCGCCGGCTGACCATCGATCCACCTTTGAAACCATAACTCAAGGAACAAAAGGGCCCACAGCCGGGCCGCATGGTCTCGCAGTCCTGCGGCATGTTCGTCGATCAACCGACGGACGGCCTCCGGCCGGAATAGCCCTCGGGCAGTGGCTCTAGCCGAAAAAAGGACCCGATCCAGAAGGGGCCGGAGTGGCCCCCTGAACCAAAAGTCAAGAGGTACCCCGAACCCCATTTTCCCCCGCCGGAGGATCTTGGGTGGCAGCACATCCCAAAATGCCTCCCGGAGGATCCTCTTGCCCTTTGTCGCCTTGAGTTTGGCTTCCAGAGGGAGCTTTGCAGCAAAGTCGATAACTCGATGATCAAGGAAAGGTTGGCGGCATTCCAGCCCATGAGCCATGGAGGCAATATCCACTTTGGTCATCAGATCGCAGGGCAAGTATGTGAGTAAGTCTATCAACATTATGTAGCTAACACGGTCCCTGCGTGCAGCTGCCTTTCCCGATTCCTCCAAAAACCAGGATGCAGGAGAATCTACAGACTCGGCGAGTTTCCCGGCCACCTCGGGCGTGTACAAATCTCTCTTCAAC
Source organism: uncultured Thermoguttaceae bacterium (assembly GCA_938084835.1). GTDB lineage: Bacteria > Planctomycetota > Planctomycetia > Pirellulales > Thermoguttaceae > DTLM01. Next base: position 267,481 of record CALKER010000009.1, on the reverse strand, counting down.
GTCGTTGGAAAAATACCGATCCACTCGAGATACCTCTCGAGAGGGGGTAATTTTACTTGCTCTAGGAACCGGTGTAGCCGTCGCCATGGCGATTTGAATCGGGCAGAATGGGGGAGAATACGGGGTAGCTCTTCCCCAATAAATCGCTTCAAGGGGACTGGTAGCCGATCGATCCACTCCGCGACTCGCACCGCCTGATATCGAGGATATCCGCAGAATAGCTCGTCCCCTCCATCGCCGGTCAAGGCCACAGTGACATGCTGCCGAGTTTTCTCCGCCAAATACCATGTGGGAATGGCAGAACTGTCGGCGAATGGCTCGTCATAATGCCACACCAGGTGCGGGAGAATGCCAAGGGCGTCTGGCTCCACCCGATATTGATGATGGACCGTCTCCAAAAACCGGGAAGCTTCCTGGGCGTAATCAGTTTCGTCGTATGCCGCTACCGGAAAACCGATGGAGAACGTATGAACTGGTTCGGGACTATGACGCCGCATCAGTCCCACCACGATGGTCGAGTCGATCCCACCGGAGAGGAAGGCTCCAAGAGGGACATCACTTTCCAGCCTCAGCCGAACCGCATCGCTTAACAGATCCCGAATGGCGGCTTTTGCTTCTTGAGGGTTGTAGGGGATCTCCGTTTGGAAGTCCGGGTTCCAGTAGCGGCCAATTTGCGCGCGGCCTTTCTCCCATAACAAATAGTGACCCGGTGGTAATTTGTGGACACCTTGATAGATTGTATGTGGATGGGGAACGTACTGATATGTCAGGTAAAGGTCAACGGCTTGAAGATTGATCTCTTTTCGGAAAAAGGGGAGCTGAAGGAGGGCTTTAAGCTCGCTGGCAAAAAAGATCGCACCGGGTCGAAGCATGTAAAAAAGTGGTTTTTCCCCGCAACGGTCGCGGGCGAGGAAAAGCCGTTCGGCGGCGCCATCCCAAATGGCGAAAGCAAACATGCCGTTAAGCTGAGGGAGCATTTCCGGGCCGACATCCTCGTACAGATGCACTAAGACCTCCGTGTCGCTTCGGCTTGCAAAGCGATGGCCCTTCGCCTCCAGCCGAGACCGTAGCTCCCGAAAGTTATATATCTCTCCGTTGAACACCACCCAAACCGTGCGATCTTCGTTGGCCATCGGCTGTTTACCGCCGGCAATGTCGATAATAGCGAGCCGCCGGTGGCCCAGGGCCGCCCAAATCCCCGACCGATTTCCATCGCCTCCCGAGGGCCAAAAGTAAAATCCCTCGTCATCGGGCCCGCGGTGACGAAGAGTTCTTATCATGCTCTGCAACAGGGCGGGGCTGATTTCATACTCCGGAGTTGTCCACACACCGCCGGTTATCCCGCACATCGTTTTAGGCCGTGTAAAAACAGTTCTCAATCATTTCAGGGTTTTCCCACAATTGTAGCACCTTACACTCGTGGGGAGCTGGTATAAATGCCAACGGAGCTGATAAGTCCGGGATGAGGATCGCCTTTTGCGCGGAGACTTACGACTTGTTTAATCCCAAGGACATAGTTAAAACCGCTGGAGGCTGGTCGGGCGGTAACAGCCTGCTTAGGCTCCTGGCCTTTTGGCACGGGATCGTGCCCTCGGAGATTGAATATCCATCGCCGACCACCCCTTGGCTTAGTCCGAACAGTTTGCTGCCGGCGTAAGCCTCTCAGTCATGATTCCCGGCTAAAGTAAATCAACCAATTCTTAGGGGCCGCACGTTTAGTCTGGCAGCTCTAAACGGGGCCGCTTGGCTACCGGATGAATCTTTCCAAAGCGGTTTTCAGTCTCTGCAAGTAGGTCACCTAGTCGTTTGCGAAAGATTGCCTCGTCAACAATCTGGTTGTTCGTCGCTTGAACCCCTGGATCAGCACGGAAATTGAAGCTATGGGCCCAATTGTTCCGCACGATATTAGCCCGTGCTTGGTTCTGTTTCTGACCGAGCATCACCCAAGGTTGAGCCCGCGACCGACCCAACACAAAGCACACGTTGTTCTCCACTAGACATTCCTGCGCATCATAGAGGGAAATACCGTGATAATGGTTGACCCACACGATATTGTTGCGAACGCTAAACCCGACAAGAGGTCCATCAAAACAGCCGATTCCCTGAAGGCTGTTCGGAAAAGGTAAATCCGGTTTCTCTCGAGCGACGATTATATTGCCCTCGATGGTAATGTTGCGTACGGTGCCCCGGCCCTGATTGAAAAGGAATACTTGGATGCCATCGTCGTGATTATCATCTCCGTCCCGAGATCCAACAAAAATGTTTTTGATGACATTATGCCGGATGATTTGGCCGTCGCGGGTGGCGCGAATTCCGTCGGCGGAAAAATTCGCCACCACATTTCCTTCGCAGAGACAATCCGGAGCACAAAGCTGGATGCCAAAGCGGATGTTAAGCACGAAATTGTTCCGTGCCACATGAGCCCGACCATGCCTGCCGAGCCAAATCCCACTGTAGGCCTTAGTGATCCAGTCAGCAGCTGTCCAGTGGGAGCTATCGAGCTCGGTGAAAATAAAGCAATCTTCTATTACCAGATCGGAACAGTCCGGCCCACCCCTTTCGCCCAAGACAACGAGGTTTTTTGGCACTTGCGCCAAAGGTTGTGGGGCAAGCGACGGGGAGATCATCAGTCCACGGATCACCCATCGGGCGCCGTCGGCAATTTCCACCCATCCCACTTGCGGGGTATGACCCGGCGCTGCGGCAAGGACGATTGGCTGGGGATTGTATCCGCGGGCAATTCGCAACACCCCATGCCATCCGGACAGAAGGTAAATCGTATCTCCGGGTTTGACCGGGGCCTGAGGGTTGAGTACCCGCCCTTCCCGATCGCCAATTTCAATAAGTCCTTTGGCAATCACCTCCTCTAGCATGCCCCAGGGGCGGGTGGAAGAGCCATCGCCTGCGGAAGACCCGCGGACGGGATCGCAGAAGAATTCCGCCCCAAGTACTCGACCTTTGCTTGGCCCTTCCCAACTAGGAAAGATTATTAGTGTGAACAAAAAAGCCACGAAGACTCTTCGTGCTCGCAGAACCATTCTTTAGGCTCCGTTCCTTCGACCGCCGCAAAACTTTGGCACTCCGGAGACCAATCTATGCCACTTAGCCGAGTAAAAGCCTCAGCAACTTCGAACCCATCCTTTCGCACTAGTGGGCGAGAAACCGTACTGGTCGTAATAGCCGGCCACTCTTCACAGCCCATTGACCCGATGGCCTTATCCACGCAGTCCCTGAAAGACCGTAACAGCGTCCTAATCTTAGCAGTACATTGATCCTCCAGCCAGAAGATCCTTTCCTCGGAACTTTTATGGGATGCACTGTGAGCGATGTCAGGCGATGCGCATGACCGGAAGAATAGCCAAGCATCGGAGGGTGGCTAGGCAGGTGATGGGGAAGCTTGGGCAAACCCCTAAGGGATCTGTGAACTACTCAAACTCTCTCGGGCAAGTAGGCCGCTTACCGGATTTCCAAATTTTTGCCGCACCCGAACAAGGAAATGGCGCTTGCCAAAAGGCCGTCGGCTCCGGTGGAAAGAACCGCAGCCGACGGCCTTTAGCCGAAATCAAAGGGTATCTGGACGCGGAGCATCTTCCAGCTAAAACGAAGCCCACCCGCCTGCCGGCATGTGCCCGCACCGCCACGGCCCAAATTGGCCAGCCCTGAGGTAGGCCCGGCGCTTGGGTCTCCGGTATCTCCGGTTGCCACCGGTGGATGACGGGCGTTGGTGCCCCTTTTTGTTAAGTGGGAAAGCCCACGGTGCGCTCACTAGGGACATGCTGCGCCTAACCCAAGGATTTCCCAACCCCGATCAAGCTGGGAGATTTCAGACCGCCGATGCAAGGGCCTTGCTTCACCAAGCTTGTTCCCAGAGGCAGCAAATGCTTAGTGAATGACTGCGTAAACAAGGACGTTAGTGCCGATCTTAAGGGCATCCTCCTCCTGAAGTCCGTAGCTATAAGGATGCGGGAATTGCTCCCAACCGTTGCCGAGGTCAAATCGGCTGTAAACGACAGCAAGTCGGCCGTCGATCGAGATCCCTTCCAACTCCGGAGTGTCGAGCGGGCCGAAGTCTTCCCGCACGCGTGGCGTGTACTGCACGCGATCAATATCGAAATGCGTGTGGTAGATGGGATGATCGGGCGGGATCCGCTCGAGCTTGGCAGCGGGGAGCACTTGCTCCATCTCGCGCCGGAAGGCGCCGTCGAAGGCGAGCCGGCCACAGCAAGCGTCGGCAAAAAGCATTCCTCCCGCCTGCAGGTAGCGCCGAAGGAGCGTTCGCTCCTGGTCGTCCAACACGAATTCATAATGGCCCGTCATGTACAGGAGCGGATAAGTGGCCACCTGCGGATCTTTGAGACTTGTGTTGATACGCTTGAACCTCACATTAAGCGTCGAAGTATCCCGTGCGAACTTCAGCAAGTTGTGCACGGCGGACGGATCTGGGTCCCAATCGCCCACGTGGATGACTTGGGCGAAGACGAAATCGTCCCGCGTAGGTCTGTCCGCCTCGAAGTAAACTTTTGTGGTGCTGAGGAACCGGCCCAGCTGGAAGCTCCCTAAAATGTAGGTGATCAAATTGGCACCGATCTGCCGGGCCTGGTCGATCACCACCCGAAGCCCCCGCGGATGTTCGTGCCCATCCCAACCGCACGTTAAGTCCGCTGGAGAAAATATCACCCCCAGCCGACAGCCGAAGTTGATTCCCTCCAGCATTGGCTCCGCCGTGTATGTCGAGCCGTCGCCACGTTTGTATTCGATCATTCCCAATTTGTAATACGTGGAATAGATCGGTTCTTCCGGAGAAAGACGCCGCAAAGGTCGGCCGGGGAAGATTTGTTCCATTTCCTGCCGGAAGCTGTCGGCAAAATCCTTCCAGCCGCAGCATGCATCCCCTATGATTGTTCCCCCATCCATTACGTAACGCGCTAACTGCTCCCGTATTGCAGGACTCAGCTGAAAGTTGTTATGCCCTGCAAAAAGCAGCGCGGGTAGTTCCCGCGGATCGTAAGAAAAGTGAGCAAAATCGGAATCGACGGCTCGATAATGGATTCCAAGCTTTTCGTTTGTCCACGCAAGGAGGGTGGCCACGTCTGCCGGGTCGGTCATCCAGTCCCGGTACATGGTGCGGACACCGTCCCGGGTAACCCAGCGAACAGGCCCCAGCGCCATTTTGCCCACGAGGGCTGGCGGACTGGGCGGCCGTTTGCGCTCCGACCGTCTCAACGGCGTCACCGGCAAGGGGAGTGGTGGAAAAGCTTCCCCACCGGTTCGATGGTGTTTTTCCGCTTGAGGGGGCGGACCGCAGTCAATCGGTCCGGAAGCCTCTTCTTGCCCCAAGGCGATTGCCGGTAAGCTTAAACCCCCTGCTCCTACCGCATAAGTGATGCCCAGCTTTTCGAGAAAACGCCGGCGCGAAAGCCCGGCCAGCCGGTCAAGCTGTCGGTTGGCTCCCTGTTGGTTAGTTGTTTGACGATTTCCGTGGCACATGGGTTACGCTCCTATAAAAAATTCCGAAAGCACCCTACATCATTCTACATCCGGACCTGTCTCCACGTCCAAAAAGTGGCGACCGCATTTTTACACCGGAGAAAATTCCCCTCCGGTATCCCAGTGCTCCGATGTCCTCACCTTTGTTGTGTTTCGGAGCCCAAACGATGAATTTCTTTCCCATCTGCCTACTTAGCCAAGCGAGGCTGCGGGGGAAGCTCTTGCCGTTTCGTGATGGCTCGACACAAAGCGAAGTCGACCGTTGATGGACACAGCCAGGGATGTTTTCGGCTTTAGTCTTCAGGGGGCGCTCAGTTCCGCTGGAGCACTTGAAAATGTCGGGTAATTGTCTCTTCGTCAAGCGGCGCGTCGAAAATGGCAATTTCATCAACGGCTCCGGGCCACGGGTAGGCATGGGCACCGTTTTTTTCAAAGCCTTTTCCGATTCCTAGCTGTCCCGGAGGAATCCATCCAGCGATCCATCCTCCGGAGACAATTTGCGTCAACGGTTGAGCCGGTCCGCCAATCGGTGCCATATACCAGTCCACAACCGTGCCCACCCCATGGTCCCGCCACTCGCGGCGAAAGGTGAGCGCTAGGAAATACCACTGTCCCGGAGTGAGCCGGACCGGTGTTTCCAACCAAGGGTGATTGGCATCGAGAATGATTCCCACTTGCCCCCAACCGTCGGCTGCGGCAAGAAATCCGCATCGATCGGGTCCCTGACGGGTCCCCAGAAGGACACAGAGATCCTCGGCAGTAACCCGGTCCGGCCGGTCGAAACGCACTACAAGCTCCACACTAAAAGCTTCGGGCGGGTGGAACGTGTCATAGGTTTGGAGAGCAACTCCCTGCCAATTCCCTCGCTGGCCAGCGCGATGAAATCTTACCGCCCGCGAGGAGAGGTCCGCCCCTTGTTCTACGTACCCTACGGACTCACCGCCGGCCCCTTCGAACATGACGACCTCCTGAAGGTGGAGTTTGCCTTTGCGGTCGCGAAGCTTTTCGCCTGGTGTCCATCCTTCGAAGCTCCACAAATGTCGCACGGTGGGCTCCGAGAGCACCGCATGCCGCCATCTCGCCACTCCACCCCGGCCCGCGAGCGGGTGGACAAATTTGGCGGGCTGGGCCCGAATCATGCGGAAACTACCGCCATCCTGCCTCGACATGACATGAAGGGCTTCCCCGGCATGGAGCACAAGAACTTGCCGCCCACCTTGGAAGAACTTGGAAACCTCCCGCACAATGGGCAGCCGATACCTCGCGGGAGGCCACGAGCTCTCGGCATTTCCACCGGCCAAAGCTTCCCTTTGAAAGCCCGCTCGTAGGCGAATTTCCACCTGCCCCTCAAACACGTGGATTTCTCCGCCCTCGGATCCCGCCCGGATGGCGAACCTTGTCCCCACTTCCCGAACTTCGCCGAAAGGGGTAACTATCCGCACGGGCTTACGCCCACGCTCCCCTGACACAAGCGACAGAATCCCTTTATCAAGGCGGTATCCATCTTTCCCAAGCACGTGAAGTCCTCCAGGCCCTTCCAAAATCGCTAAGGCCCCGGAGGCTAATGTGATTTGGGCGACGCCGTCCTCAAGATTAAAATATGAACCCTCCATTAGGTTTATATGACTCCCCTCTGTAGATCGATCTGGTATTTCGGACGGCCTAACCGACGCGGTTTCGAAGATCTCGACCAGAGCAATCGGACTCTGTGACTGGGACACAGGGAACCGCCACAGGTTGATGGCTAAAAGACAAATGCCCAGTGTCAGGATCACTCCCGCAGTGAGGGCGAGGATGCGTCGCGGTTGGCGAATCCGAACTCCGGGTCTAGGCACCTCTGCGCTAACGAATTCAAACGGGCTTTCAGTGCCATCTGGGACACCAATTGGGATGGCGCGGGCGGCATCAAATTTTTCTGGGCGGAAATCCTGGAAATCCTGGGCGACTGGTGAAAAAAGGGGCTTACTTCGCGAGCTCAGACCAGCGTGCCAATAAAGTTCCCCATGAAGCAGAATGTATTCGGCGTAAAGTCGCCTGGCCTCCCCGGAGGTCCGCAGGAGGTTTTCTAACTCGGCACGGTCAGCCTCCGTCCAGCCGCCGTCGGCGACCAAAGCTGCAAGCTTCCAAATTTTCTCCGGATCAACGTGCTGCCCGTTCATCGGTGTTGCCTGCGACGTAAACCATCTCAAAGGGATGCTCAGTTACGTTGAGTAAATCGGGAAATTCTCGCTCACGATGGGGAACTCACCTCGTTGAAATTGGGTAGTAACTGCCTTCAATCCCGTGGTTCCCTACTCCCGAGCTCGCACAGCATTCCAGTCGTGTACCGGCGCGAGATCCGTTGCCGACGCCAACACTGCCTTAAAATCCGGTATTTCACTTACGTACCGACGCGGGGCCTCAAAATGCCCTGATTAATGTCATCTCGCAAAGCGATTCACCCATTTCTTGCTCTATCCGGTGCTTAACTGCTATGCCCGTTCGGGTGGGCAAGCATCCACCGGTTGGCGAGGTTTTTACGGAGCTCAAAGGACCAAAGCAACCCAGCACATGAAGACTTGCGAAGTCAAAGCCTGATATTTTCCTATTTTTGCAATTGTTCTAGTCTTTTTTGGATGCACTTCAGTAGCTCGACCCGGGCCCGGTGGAGGGCCCGCCGGGTGGCCTCGATTGATCGTCCCATCGCCTCTGCTACCTCGCGGATATCCGCTTGCACTTGATAACGAAGCTCTATCATCTTCCGAATTGCCGGCCGAAGCTTGCTCAAACAATAAATCAGTGCCTCCCGCCGGTGGTCTGCCTCTTGCACCACCTGGGCTGCATCCGAAGACAAAAGCTCCAATGTAGCCTCGGTGAAAAGATGCCCCTGGCGACTGTAACGCTCCCGATGTTTCAGGACTTCGAAGAAGGCCACTTTAATGGCCCAAGCGGTGAAGTCAGACCCGTCGCGAAACTCCTCGAACTTTCGCCACAATACCAGGTTGGTTTCTTGAAGAATGTCCTCGGCATCAGCAGGGTTGCCCGCTAGAGAAAGGATGTACAGGAACAATTTCCTCTGCACTGGACCCAAGAGGGTGGCGAATCTTTCCGCCCGATGGACTAAATCTCCCGCAGAAGGATTTTGAGTAGCGTTAGCGCGTTTTTCGGGCGTCGTTTCGCTCATGCAATGCCCCCTGGAAGCGGGTAACCTGGCCGATAGCGCCTTTCACCCAAGTTCCCATAAACTTAACCCCTCGCGACGAGCGAAAACGGACAAAAAAACTCGAATTTTCCGCGGACGTGAGGCCCTCTGTCTTCCGACCGCCTCAGGCTGTGTCAAACTACTTCCATCTGACGCCATCATGCCACCAGATGGTGGGTCTGGGGTACCGGAATGCAAGGCGCATCGACGCATACGGTGGGTGTTCCGGATCCAACAAATCTTGCCAACTCCCGGCAGCGTACGTGGCGAAAAAACCGGCTGTGTTTGCCCCCTTGGCGGGAGGTTTGAACCAAAAAATTATCGGCAGATTTATGGTCGGGGGGATACGTTTGGTAAGGGGGCTGGAGACTGGGGCGATTGCGGGAACCATTTGCTTGCCCACCGCAAGCCGAACGACTGAAGACCCTGATCGTTGGGGCACATGTCGAAGGCAACTACATGTCGAAGGTAACTAGAAGGTTTAGAAAGCCGAAACAGCGAGGCCAGAGAAGCATTCTTCAGTGCAAAACTGGTCATTTCTCGGGGGTTCTCGTCGACAAGTTACGGTGATTGGAAGAGGCATTCTAGATGTGAAACTTGACCCCGCTTTTTGGGGTGACGGCTACACCCTTGGGTTACTTTGTCCGTGTCAAACAAAATTAATGGCAAGAGAGCGTTAATGGCCCTGCTACTGGACCGGGGTCGCTCGGCTTTTGATGGCAAGCTTCGTCTTGGGGCCTCTTTTCCGATAAACGAGACCGGCGCTCGGGCCTAGCGAAAGTTACAAAGATGTTATCGAAAGTTACAAAGAACGTTGTCTAAAAGCCAGGTGATAAACAACTCATCCCAAGGGGGGAAAAGCACAACCATTTGCGTACGAGTTTTTACCGGTCTGAGCAGCGCGTTATTCAGTCAAGCTTAGAGAAGCTAGTGAAAATTGGGAATTTGCGTGGAAAGGGTTGTGAGCCGGACAAAACAAAGGGTTGTGAGCCCGACAAAATAAGGCCACCTTTGTGGTATAGCTGGGTGCGGGGAAAAGCCAAGTCGTCAGGCAAAAATGGCAATCGTGGAGAAAGCCGCGGGGAGAGAAATCGCCGCCGGTTGCCTCATTCATTTTGGAGACTCATGCCGCCTCCTCCATCGGGTTCCTTGCCAGTCGGGAAGAGGGTGGTGATGGGATTTCCTTTCTCGTCAACACCCATCAGCATTTCTACGCGGGTTTCGGCGTCCTGCAGTAGTTCGTAACAGCGCCGAAGCAGTCCTATGCCACGTTCATACATTTTTAAGCTTTCCTCCAGAGTAAGATTACCGGACTCCAAAGCCCGAGTGATCGCTTCAATTTCGGCGAGGGCCTGTTCGAAGGTCAGCTCGTTGACATCGGAAGGCTTTTTCCCCTTGTTCATAAAGACCTCCGCGGAAGTAAAGTCTGGCCACTCCCTAGAGTGCGAGTGTTTGGATTTCCTAGGATTTTGCCCGAAGCTTCTCGTGCTATGCCCTCAAGGTATGTTACTGTGCGACAACAAACGGTAAATATAAAAATCACTCCGCAGTATCGCAAAGGCAGTCGGAAATTTCCCCCACTTTGCCAGCGGTGCTAACAATTCCCAGGAAAGTGGGCGATATTCGTCGGGCGGATCTTTGGATCGGTCGCACAACACAGACGACGCCGGCTTTCCGCCCTTGCTGCCGGCCTTTGCGGATTTGCGGCACGGCCTCGTGTAGCTTCGTTGTTGTCCAAACTGCGGAGCTTTCTGCTGGGAGACAGGTGAGATATCTGCTCGGACCTAATGGCTCTGTGCGGAATTGCCGTTACCTCCCATAGATTAGGGGTAGCGATCCTAGGAGAGGACATTCGCAAGACGTGCGGAGGATGCATCGATGAACGACTGTAGAGAACTTGGGTTTATCGGCATTGGGCAAATGGGGCGAGCCATGGTGGAAAATTGGCTTGCCCTCGGGTGGCGTGTCCGCGTGTATAACCGCACCCGGGAGAAAATTTTGCCTTTGCTTGAGAAAGGGGCTGTGGAGGCTGCCTCTCCGGCGGAGGCAGCACTCCCCGGGGGGTTGCTCATAAGTTGCGTAGCCGACGATGTGGCACTGTGCGAGATTTTTGCCGACGAGACGATCTTTCGCCGGCTTGGTGCGGAAGGGATTCACGTGTCGATGAGTACGATCCTACCGCAAACGGCTTGTATGTTGGCCGAGCGGCACCAAAAGTTGGGTGGAATTTATGTGGGAGCTCCGGTGATGGGCCGGCCGGATGCCGTGGCTGCCCGCAGGCAGACCTACTACCTTTCGGGACCGCCGCAGGCCCGTGAGCGGGTCAAGCCGGTGCTGGCCGCCATCAGTCGTCAAGTTTTGGAACTGGGTGATTCACCCGAGGCTTCCCACATCGCCAAGTTGGCGTCCAATTTCCTGATTGCTACGGTCGTAGAATCTCTCGGCGAAGCTTTCACACTCGTGGAGAAAAACGGGCTGTCGCCAAAGCTCTTTTTCGACACAATTGCCGAGTTCCTTTTCGATTGCTTCATCTACCGTCGCTATGGGGAACATATTCTTAGTGGCGAATTTCGCCCACCTTTGTTTCGCCTGCAATTGGGCTTGAAGGATCTCCAACTGTTGACGCAGCTGGCAAATGCCTCGGCGACACCGATGCCCTTTTTGGCGGTGCTGCGCGATCGATATTTGGCTTCGCTGGCTCAGGGCCGCGCTGATTGGGATTGGACGGCGATCGTGCTGGAAATCAGGCGTCAAGCCGGTTTAGCATAGCAGCTCTTTGTCTGGCTAAGGAAGCTGGGAGTCCTTCTCGCCGGCCGCTTGCTGTTGACGACGAAAGGACAGGCCTGGCACATGGAGGGTAAGCCTATGAAAATCGCGTTCAGTGGCTCCCGGATTTGATTGACAAGCCTGGAGCGAGTAGACGCCGCACAAATTATTTGCTTGGTACGATGGGCGCAGATCCATGCAGAAATTTCCCGTAGCTATCAACGCGACGGCCTTTATCCTGGAGGTGGTATTCTGTATGGTGAGAGTCTCTGCTCAAGAGCCTCCGGCGCGAACCACTCTTTCTCGAAAGGATGTTGCCTACACTATTGCGGAGCAACAATATGTGGTTCTCACTCGAGGTGACATCGAGGCCGTCGTCGTAGACAACAATGGCATTGACGACTCGGTGCTTCCCGGCCATCGGGCGGGCTACCATGGGTTGGGATCGCTGAAGCACAGGCTGCGGCCGGAGAATTGCTTCGTTCCCGCTTATGCCGGGTTGAATTTCGAGCATATTCACGATGGTACGACACAGGAGCGAAAGATCCTATTTGAACCGCGCATGGCGCCGATGGAGTTACGTGTGATCGATCGGTATACCGTCGAGTTATATCAGCCGCCCACGCCAACCTGGAAGTTGGAAAGCGCTCTTCGTTACGAGGTGTTAGAAGATGGAGCTCTTCAGATGACGGTCGAATGTATTCCCTGGGGGCGGAGTTTCCGCCGGGGTTACATCGGCCTTTTCTGGGCAAGCTATATCGACCGCCCGGAGTCAACGATCATCCATTTTTGGGGCATTGAGGAGTCAAGGCCGGGCGAGCTTCGGTGGATTAAGGCCTTCTCTCCGCGGCATGGAGTGGCCTCCACCCACCCGGGTGTGCACGACCTCCGTGTTTTTACCTTTGATGAGACCTTCCCCCTAACGCTTGTGTTCAACCGCTCGTCGTACCGGTATGCGGAGCCATGGTACTTCGGAATAACCAAGGGCATGGCCCTGCTATTTGTCTTTCGCCCGAAAGATCATGTCTGGTTTGCTCAATCACCTTCCGGGGGAGGGCAGGGCAATCCTGCTTGGGACTTTCAGTACTTTATCGAACCGTACCAGGTGGGGCAGCGCTATCAAATGGTCATGCGACTGGTGTATGTGCCTTACCAATCGCACGAGCAGGTGCGTGGCCTTGCGCACAGTCACTTGTCCGCTCTTGCCGCACTGGAGTGAACGACGATTGTGGGGTGGGGGCGAATCTCTTTTCGCTTAACGAGAGAGAAGTCACGCGGGAGCGACCTCGATTGAGCCCCGGCTTAATTATCGGCCGGAAATTGAGCCCGACCAGTCATTTATAGTTCGAAGCCGGAGGACCATTCCGTCGATAGAGACTCAAGAAGTGGCCGACTGCGATTTCGGCGGGATCGTCTCGGGAGATCTCGCTTTTTTTATCGAAAAAGGCAAGTTATTTGCGCGGGAAAAGTCGCGATCACGGGCTCACATCAGATGTGACTTCCGGGGCTTGACGCGGGGCTTGGTCAGAAAGTTTCTGCGGGTTAATCAGCTGAAGGTAGGCGAGAACTTTTTCGGCGGCCTCTTCGCCCGAATGAATACAGTGAGGAATGCCCACACCCTGGTAAGCATTTCCCGCGAGAGCTAACCCGCCGAATTTGTTCAAAAGGGCGCGGATCCGCTCCACGCGACCCAGGTGTCCCACCTCATACTGTGGCATGCTGGTAGGCCAAGGGAAAAACCACTTCCTTTCGGGCTGGCCCCGAATCCGGAGGAGTTGGGCAAGCTCTGGCAGAACCAACTGCTCGATCTCCTCTTGCGGCCGCGATGCTAGCTGGGGATTGCGCGCGCCGCCAACAAAGACGCGAAGGAGAACTTTCCCAGTCGGTGCCCGATGAAGATATTTTTGGCTGCTGAAACTTACGGCGAGGATTGGGCTTCGTTCGACGGCTGGAACCACACATCCCATACCATTGAGAGGATGACCCACTGATTGGCGGTCATATGCCAATGCAAGGATCGCTGTACCTTCATAGCGCACGCTGGCGAGCAAAGTAGCCAGCTCGCCATCCAGCGGCTCGAGGAGCCGGGCAGCCTGATGTGCCGGGGCAGCTACCACCACCGCGTCGAACATTTCCCGTTTAGTTTCTCCGCTTTTCCCCAATTGGGTGACCACCTCCCAGCGGGACGGCCCGAGCCCAAGTTTGACAACCCGGTGGTCAAAGTGCACCCGATCGGCTGCCAGGCGCTCTGCCAGCCGCTGGATCAATTGACTGATACCTCCCCGGAGAGTAACAAACATGCTGTAACGAGCACCACTTTCCCGGGCATGGGCTTGTTGGCGAGATCGCTCCTTTCGCATAGCGCGGAGGAGACTTCCATAGGTTTGCTCCATTTCCCGAAACCGGGGAAGCGTGGCTAGTACGCTGAGCCGCTCCATATCCGCGGCATAGACACCGCTGACCAACGGTTCGACCAAACGTTCAAAAACTTCTGTCCCGAATCTTCGTCGCACAAAGTTCGCTACGCTTTCGTCGCTTGTAACCCGACGAGGTGGAACAAAATACTCACATGCTGCCCGCATTTTTCCCCACAAGCTGAGAAGAGGCGTAGCAGCCATGGGCCACAGACGGGTCGGAGCCATCATCAGGAATCCGTCCGGCAGGTGGTAGAGGCGGCCCCTCCGCACGACGAAAGTACGGCGGTGTTCCGGGCAGGTGGGAGAGAGCTCCCCCTCCAGTCCTAAACGTCGGCAGAGAGAAATCCCCCACGGATACATCGTGATGAAGTTGTCGGCACTCCATTCCACCTGGTATCCGTCTTCGTGAACCGTACCCAATACCCCACCAAGCCTACTTGTTGCCTCAAACACGTGTACCTCTGTCGTGGGGGAAAGTTCCACCAACCGATGAGCCGCCGAAAGGCCCGAGATTCCTCCGCCGATTACTGCAATTCGAACCACTCCTGCAATCCCTCTAGTTAAACCCCGCCGTGGCTTACCCCCTCCGTAAGCCCGTGCGGGGCAGCTACCGAACTTGCCGAGAACTTTCAGGAAACGATACCACGAAGCTAACAAAAAAACTCACTTCTCCCCACAATTTTCCGCCGAAGGCAATCCCACGAGGCAATCATGGGGAAGTTCGCCTCGCCTAAAGTTGTCGGGGTATTTGGCGACGCAACTATCTAGGAATCCAAGAGTTATGGAATATTTTCGGTGCAAATTACCGATCCGGACGCGCGTTTACTAACGGCGGGAAAAATGCCACAGTTCCGGTGCATACGGGTAATTCCCACCCACGAAAGCTTCATCCTACCACCCAGAAAAGGCATGCCAATTTTCACCGAAAAGGTGAAAGGCTCGGAAAGCCGCCATTTTTCCGCTAATTGCCTGGCTGGAATGGCTGCCACTTAAAGACGGTTGGTTCCGTATCGGGCTGACGAGGCGGACGCGGGCTCCCCGTGTGGGAGCAAGCGGAGCCATCACTGCCACGGGAATTCCTGGAAACTTCGAATTTTCAAATAGAAATATCAGCCCCTCAACGTGCGTAGGCACGCTGCCGGATTTTTGAACTTCTGTTTTCACACCTCGACACACTATTGCAGATTATTGGACAGAATCCGGCCGGAACCCGCCGACCCTGCGTATCGGGATAGCATCCGCGTGTGTCGTCAACCTGGTTAAAAAACGGTGGCAGTTGGTGCCGGTTCCGAATATAACTCGTCTGCCAGGATTTGAACTCTTCTGGGAGGATATGCAGCTTCTAAGCCGAGCCCGCAACGGAATCCGAAACTATTTCGGCCCTTCTGCGGGATGCAGCCCTGGTAGGTATGCCAGGTGTTCACGATCCACCCGGAGTGCGACCATAGCGCTCGCGAAGCACGGCGGCAGCGGCTTCGGCCCGTTCTCTTTGACCGACCTGGGCAAAAAGTTCGACGAGATTTTCGAGACACTCCACGTGCTCAGCCGGCACATTGGAGTAAAGCAAATCCACGTGGAGATACGCGAGTATAGCCTCCTTATTTTTTCCGGCCCTGCGATAAGCAAGCCCGAGGGCATTGTAAGCTTGGCCCCGAAGCGGGATATCTTCCGGCCTGATGGCTTGAAGGGTTTCTTGAATCAAGCGAATTGCCTCATCGGACCGCCCAGTTTCCGCCAGTACCCGGGCCTTTCCCACAATGGCCATTTGCCGCAGACGCTCTTCGTTTCCGCTTTGAGCGACGAGTGCATCGAAGAGCTTTTCCGCCTCGGTGAAATTTTTCGCGGCTAGTGCGGCCCTTGCCGACGCAAGCTGCGCCCGAAGCTGAACTTCCGGCCAAGGGGCTTTCTGCAGGAGAGCAAAGTATTGCTGAGCTTCATCCTGTCGACCTAAACTAAGCAGGAGCTGGGCAAGCCCTTCGGCAGCCTGCCACAAGCGGTAATGTTGCGGATTTTGTTTGATGAATTGTTCCAAGAGATCGGCCGCTTCCTTCATTACCTGAGGATTGGCGGATGCCTCTGCCAGCCGCCAGCGGCAAAGGGCTTGCAGGTAATCCATCTCTTGTTTTACCTTGGCATCCACATTATCGGGCAGCTGAATTCGCTCCAATCCGGCTAAAGCTTCCTCGAATCTTCCTGCCACAGCAGCCAACTTGGCGGTGCGAAGAGTGCTGGGCTCTTCGTCGAAAAACACTAATTCGATCCGGAACGGGTGGATGGTTTCTTGCCGATTTTGGCCGCGATCGATCACCACCCGCTCGGCGTCGGACTGGATGATTTTTCCGCTTACGGTAACCCCGCCATAGCGGACGGTATCTGCTTTTGCTTGTGGCCAGCTGGCCCTCCAGCAGACGGCCGCAACACACACAAGAACGCATAATTCCCAACCGCATTTTATTTGCCAAATTTGTGTCCTATTGCCCATGGTTTGCTCCTCTGAAAACCCGAGATCCGAAGGTGTTGGATAAAATTTCGGCTTGGGTACACCTGGCCAATTTCTTTGCTTAAGCAGAAGCTCCCACTTTCTGTCGCGGATTGGTCTTCTAACCCCCTTCTTATTCTTGTCGTGCCCACTTAGCTATTTTGCCTGTGTTGCCACAGTGGCATCCTGTTACAATTTCCGGGAAAGTCAGCCCGAAGTCGAATCGCGGGCAATCCCCGAAAAGCCAGCTCAAGTACCGGCCCGTGAGACTGCCCTGGTCGAAGGTTTAACTACCGCATCGATTCCGGAGGGGTTAGCAATGCCACGGAGCTTCTGCACGCGGCGCAAAAGCGCATCGTATTTGGCCCGCATTTCTTCCCCACCCATATCTGGATAGAGTTGATAAATCCGGAAGGCGTCGGTCTCTGCCTGTCGAAGGAGCTCGGCCCGGCGTGGGTCGCGTTCCGACAGCAAGAGGGCCTGCTTCATGCGGCACAACATGATGTTGTACCAAGCCTCGTGGAAAATATTTTTGTACTGAGCAAAAGGTGCGACCCGGCGGGCGATTCCTTGCCAGCCCCAAAAAACATTACGGTTTTCGTGCTTGTGGCCGCCGGTGATAGCCATGTGGTAGTACTCGGCTTTATCCGTCGCATCCCCCCAAGCTTGGTAGGTTTTAGCCAATTCTACCTGAACATTGACGCGATTTTCGTTGGCCTGAAGGAGCTTGACCAATAAGTTAATGGCCTGCTCGTATTGGCCCATTCCCCGCAAAGCGGCGGCCAACCGTAATTGCACGCTGAGTTCCGCACCCGGGGGAGCAAATTGACCTGTGGAATCGGCCCGAATCTTTTTTAAAATGTCCAAGTACACACTGGCCGCCGACTTGTAGTATTCTCGTGCCCGAGTTTGCTCGCTTTCGGATCCGCCCTCCAAACTCAGCCCCAAGTTGTAGAAGGTCTCGGCTACCCAGTTGAGTGTTGTAAAGGTGTTGCCGGCATCCCGACCTCTGAGTTTCGTGAGGAACAGCTCGAAACCTTTGGTAAGCGTTTCCGCCTCCTGGTCCCGCCCCTCCTGACGAAGTCGACGGAGGCTTCCTTGAAGCTGCCGGGCAAGAGAGATGTAGACCTGGGTCAGCCTTTGGGCAGCGTCGCGGTCGCCGGCAGCTGCTACGGCCCTTTCGAGCTCGGCCATGATTTCCTCGGCTCTCTCCAGGTCTTGAACGGCCACATACACTCGGAGAGCCAACGTCAACGTATCCGTAACGAAATTGCCTCGTTGGACCAATGGATCATTTTTGCGAATTAGGGTGAGCGGCCCAAAGCTACTATCTTCCAACAATTGGACGGCTTCCTGCGGCCGACCTAACTCCAAATATACCCGCGCCAATTCCCTCGCGGCAGTTACCATGATGAAGTCAACGCTTCCTCCCTGGGCGAGCTGGGCTTTTTTCCGCTCCAATCCCTGGGCCAGCCACTTTTGCGCCTCTTCCACAAGGGCTTCCAGACTGGTCTTATCTGGCGGGACTTCTGCGGCCAAATCCACCGCTTGAGCATACGAGCTCCATATGGCTTGGCCCAAGCGAATTTCTCCCTCCGCCCGTCGGGGAGAATTCTCGGGAATTTGACTTAATACCTGGCGGGCTTCCTCCAACTGCCGGTTATCAACGGCGGTGTCCAACAGCATCATGCGAGCTTCGGTTGTCTCTGATTCCGTGGGCCAAGTTTCGGACATCCACGCCACAAGCTCCCGCAATTTTTGAGTCTCAAAGGTTCTTTCCTCTTTTGGCACGGTTGCCTGAATGTACAACACCCTGTAGGCCTTGGCGGCTATTTCCGCTGCTTGCCTGGCAAGAGGACTTTGCGGATTCGTCCGCGCAAGAAATTCCCCCAGCACGGCAGCTCGGTAGTAGTCCTGCTTCAGCCAGAAGAGGTAACACATGCGAAAACGGATCAAGGTCAGTTCCTGCGCCGAAAGCTCTTCAGGCTGGAGTCGCAAGCTAAGCTCATAAAGGTCGAGAGCTTCTTGAGTAGCGGAGAGGAGCTCCTCTTCGATTTTGCTTCGTTCCTGAGGGTTGCTAGCCTGCTGCAAGCGCCCCAGTCCCACTACGAGGCGAGCCCAGGCCTCATCGCCTTTTTCCCGGGCTTCCTCGTAGGTGGCGGGTAACTGTCGGTCCGATAGTGCTGGCTGACCAAAGAGGGGATCGTTCAACAAGGCTTGCGCTTCCCGACGAAGGGATCCCGGGAAGCGTGCTACCTGCCCCAGATAGCGTCGTGCGCTGGTGACGTTTTGCCGTTGCTCAGGGGAGTTAGGTTTGGCCTGCCGGGCAAGTTCCAGGGCAGCCCGGCCGGCGGCAAAGGCGATCATTAGCCCTTCCCGTGTACTTTGCTCGCCTTGACGGGCCTCCTTATTCCACTCTTCGGCCACCGCCACCGCCTCTTTGAAATTCTTTTGAGCGATATACGTTTCCATGAGCTCTGCCCGGGCTTCATTGGCCACCAGTCGATCATCGCCCTCAGCGCCACTTAGCAAGGCTATGACCGTTTTTAAGATGGACACGGAGCCCGGCAAATCACCGAGTTCACGGCGAATTCGCCCCACCTGTATGCCCGCATAGGCACCAGCCGTAAATGCCTTATACTTCTCGAAGAGTTCCTCATATCGCTTGAGCGCGTCTTGAAGGCGTTGTTTATAGTCTGCACTATTTGAAGGATAAGTTCGCCCAAGTTCGTAAACAACGCCCGCTAAATGGATTCTGGCAAGAAGAAGCTGGCGCCGGGCTTCATCGCGATCTGCTTCCCGTCGGGGATCTTTCTTAGCTTCTTCTTCGAGAGTGCGGGCTCGTTCATAAGCGCGGCGTTCGGCAGCTGCAAACCTTTCTTCGGCCTGTTTAAGGTGATGGCGAGCTTCCTCGAGGAGGCGATCGCGCTGTGGCGGGGCAAGGCCCGGCTGTTCTGCCTGCTGGCGTTTCAGTTTTCCTAGTTCCACAAGTACATTAGCCAGTTGGAAGGCTGCTTGACCCACCTCGGGCCGGGCGGGATACTCCCTCAAAAACCGCTCGAAAGCGCTCCGGGCTTGTTCTAGCACCTCCTCCGTCCGAGGTCCCCCGCTTGTGATCCATTCGATATATGTCGTTGCCAGCTCATAGTCCAACACCTCCCGGAAATTCGACGGGCACAGGGGATTGGTACGCATGTCCTGAAGGTACTCGATGGCAAGGTCGTAGTACCCCCGCTCCTTCAGTCCGCGGACGAATCGTTCGGCTTCTTCGGCCCCCGCACTTTGCCGAGGAAAGAGCAGACTTTCAACACCCAACAACAACAAAAGGCACAACCAACCGACCCATCGCTTGCTAAGCCCGTCCATCAATCCACTCCCACTTTAAGCGGGCAATCGTTGACAGATCTCTTCCAGCTCCGGCACGTTCCCGACAGCCCGAACGAGTCAAGCTGAGATGCGAAAATAATTCCGTTTTAAGACGCCTAGCCCTGGGAATGTCAGGGCTGCTTTTTGTAAGCCTGATTATCTGTGCCTTTAATCCGTTTAGTACCCAGATCGGGGAGAACGAACCCCCCGAGCCAATTTGTCTTTCCAAGGCCGCCGCAGAAACCTATCGGTCCCATCACCCTCAATTACACTTTAGCCGATAGGTTCTCCCTCCTCAACGTGCTTGCGTTTGGAAGGTGCACTAGCTCGCAGCTTCGGGAGAATTCCTGGACAGGACCGACAGCTCCGCACAGGTTGTGTGAGTTCTTCGCAAAGGTCCGCCGGTCTATCGATGAGCAAGAAAGCGTCAAGGCAAACTTCTACGCGTCATATGGCTAGATAGGGATTGCTGTCGAATGACTGGGGGAACCTCAGCAACGGGGGCGTGCCGCGCTTTGAGGTTGAAGTCGGTTGTTCTCACGGAGGGGTACCCAAATAGTCCAGCGTGGATCGAAAGGTACTCGGAGCCCATCAAATTGAAGAGCCATCGCCACCTGGGAGAGCCACCGCCCAGCCAAAAAGGCCGGGAAGGGGACCTGGTTGAAGCTGTCCCTTGCCGTTAACGACCCATGAAGCAGAAAATGTTGCTTCCGCGCAAGAAAGGTTCCGTTTTCACATCATGACTTGTTGCTAACTTTAGGGGGCCACCTGCTTGAAGATCGGCGCAATGTGTGTCGGCCAAATGTCACTCGCGAAACTTTCACGGGGCGAAATTCGCATAGGAGTCTCGCGCAGGAGGTTTCTTACAGATGTTCCACCGCGGTCGCAGGCACCGGCACATGCCTGAGTCAATGATTCGCTCCGAAGGCCACACTGCGATTTTCTCGCGCGAGGTGGTAGGGCAGTTTCCACGCGCGAAGTGGTACTCCTGCCTGGCACAGTAAGTTCTGGTTGAGCAATACGCAGTTTCCGCGCGCGAAGTGGTACTCCAAGACACCGGACGCGGATACCTTTAATGAAGGCGGCCAGATCGGATGGCTTCATCGAGGGCAATTCCTCTAGGGACACATGAGCTAAATTGGGGGACAGGCCCATCTCGGAGGGGTGGTGGGGCTGTGAATAGTTCGGATAAGCCCCAGATGCGTTTGTGCGGAATCTTTTGCCTAGGCAGATCAATTTGCCGTACCAAAGCTTTTCCCGGATGTGCGGGAGTTGCGCTGGGGTTTGTTGGGGATCCGTCGCGAATAGCCGACAGGCGTGGTCCGATCACTGTGGCAAATGGAAGGCCGATATTGCAAACTGGCCGAGAAATTAAGGCCTGATCTTAATTCTCGAAGTGGCTACGATTCCTGCTCGACCTGAAGATGGTGGGCGAAAATTCGTAAAGAAATTTGACGATACAGCCCCCACATCTGCTGCGAGGAGTCATCAACAGTCCCGAGTGATAAATCTTTAGCCAAGGCAGTCCCGCATCAAGCGTGGAAACCCCATTTTTGGGCGGATGAAAACCCCGCTGTGGAATGCGTAGCGCATTGTGGCGAGGTGTCGTACGCAAAAGGTGAGTCGGCAGGGTTCAATTCGACAGTTCAATTTACCCACCCGATAGGGGGTGGTGATACAGGCTTTTGTGGGAGATCGACTCCTGGCTCAAGACGCGTTGCTTGCCGCAACGGCAGGCTCACACGTCTTTTGGTCCCATACTTTTTGGCTGACAGATGGTAAGGGAAGACAGAAACCAATATTTTCGACCGTGATTCGCAGGACGTGCGTGGGTGGGGTCATAATCGGTCGCGATTCTGGTTTCGTCGGGCGGAGTTGTTGGGCCCAACGCAAAATCCCTTCTTGATTCAATACCTCGGTTGGGGGAATCAAAGTTAGATTTTCTTGGTGCGTCGGAACAAGTCACCCCGTGGAGGAGTAGGATGGCCTAAAGGAGAGGTTAATGGCGGATCTTGTGGCGCAAGGGGAGAAACCGCACGAGCGGTGGCGGCGAACACTGCCGGTAGGGGAAGAGGTCGTTGTTGGTCGGGCGGTGTCCACCGCGTGGGCGGTACCTTGGGATCCGCAAGTTTCTCGCCGGCATGTGAGTTTGCTCTATCGGCCGGGGCTGCTTTTCCTTCGAGTTCTCCCGGAGGCACGCAATCCCGTGTACTATCGCGGCGCGGAAGTGCAGGAGGCGGTACTGCGCCCAAACGATCGGTTCGTCATCGGGGCCACGACCTTTACCTTTTTGGAAGACATCCCTCTGGTCCACGTGTTGGGGGCGGAGCTTATGCATCGGGAAGTTTTCCGCCCGGAGCATCTGGAGGCAGTTTCTTTTCACAGCTCGGATCGCCGGCTGGAAGTGCTCAGTCGTCTTCCGGAGGTTATTGCCCGCGCAGCGGATATGACTCAGCTGTCTACTTCGCTTGTAAGTATGTTACTTAGCGGCATCGCGCTGGCCGAGCTTGCTGCTGTTGTAAGGCTTGTGCCGGATGGGGGCGCGGAGAAGGCGGGTGTCTTCGGTGTATCTGTCTCCGGGGTTTGTTCGGCCTCCAAACAACCAGGGGACCTGGCAGGTCCCGGTCCGGGAGTATCGGGGGCAATTTCCGTCGAGACCATCTATTGGGATGAAAGGCATGCCCGATTTTCCGACTTTGAGCCAAGCCGGCGCTTGGTCCGCGAGGCCATGGCACAAGGCCAAACTGTGCTCCACGTGTGGCGTCGCCCAGTTGAGCCCGTGGGACCAGCCAGAGTAGTCGGGATCGGCAACCAGGATGGGCGGACTGGACTGACTCCCTCTGGGAAACAGTTGAGCGGAGATTCGTCCTTGGCCCCCCGGCCAGAGTTTACGATGCAGGAGGGAGTTGACTGGGCTTTCTGCACGCCGGTGAAGACGGCGGCATTTTCGGGATTGGCCCTCTATGTTGCCGGAAGCTGGCCCAAGCAAGTGGAAGCCGTCGCCATTCCCGAGCTCATCCAAACACTTAAGTCCGACATGAAATTTGCCGGAATCGTGGCAGCCATCGTGGGTGCGCTGCGGAACCTTGCGGAATTGGAACGGCGACAAAGTCAGCTTCGCCAGTTTTTGCCTCAGAGTCTGCTCGAACGCTTGGAAGGCAGCAATTGGGAGGAAGTTCTTGCGCCGCGAGAGACCTTTGTGACTGTGCTTTTTTGCGACCTGCGAGGGTTTTCCCGGGAAGCGGAAAGACAAGCGGAAAATTTGATGGGCCTTCTCCAACGGGTAGGAAAGGCCTTGGGAGTGATGTCGCGGGCGATCCTCCGGGAAGGGGGTGTTATCGGGGATTTTCACGGCGATGCGGCCATGGGCTTTTGGGGCTGGCCGTTGGTGGAGCGACCTTGGATGGGTTCTGTATGTCGAGCGGCACTTGCAATACAGCGTGAATTCGAGGGCATGATCGCGTCGGAGCACCCGGAGTTAGGCAGGTTCCAGGTCGGCATCGGTATTGCCTCCGGACGAGCGGTGGCCGGTAAAATCGGTACGGAGGATCAGGTAAAAATCACGGTCTTCGGACCAGTAGTGAATTTGGCCAGCCGTTTGGAAGGGCTGACAAAATTATTTCGAGTGCCCATCCTCGTGGATGAAACTTCTGCCCAGGCCATTCGTAAGGAGGTACCCACGACGGTGGCTCGCGTGCGACGTTTGGCACGTGTACGGCCGTACGGTATTAAGTCGTCTGTGGAAATCGCCGAACTCCGTCCTCCCGCCTCCGAGGATCCAATTCTTAGCGATGAGCATATTCGTATTTACGAACGAGCACTTGATGCTTTTATTGAGGGGCGATGGGCGGTGGCCTATCCTCTCCTCCGCCAATTGCCCCCGGAAGACATGGGGGCTGATTTCTTAATCGCCTTTATCGTCCAGCACAACCGTCAAGCGCCGCCCGGATGGGATGGAGTGATCGTCTGCCAGTGGAAATAGCTTAAGCTTAAATGAAAAGCTGCTAAGCAGCTAGCTGCACACTTTGCACGCTTTTTGTGGGTCATTTAAAAAGGGACGCACGCGAAAAGTCCCTTCATAGCCGTGTTCCGCTCAACCTTTGAACCGTGGTGCCGTGAGGATAATTAGTGGCAAAGATGGCTGAAGCTCCGTTGGGAACAGTTGCCAAGGGGGCTGCGGACGTAGCGAACTGAATTGTGCGATATTTTTGCTTGGGACTTCCCTTAACCCCACTGCGGGGCTACCTTGAGATTGTGGGAGGATTCCCGTGAGTTTCCGTGGCTTTTGGGAACTCAACACAAGACACAGTCCTTTGCCGTCATTAAGCTAGCTAAGCCACATTCATTTCAGCCGGGTACCGGTACAATCGCCCATGAGCATGTCGCAAGTGTGGACGTATATCGAAAAGCAAATCGGGGGACCGGCTCGGCTGCTGGATCGCGAAGAGTACATCGAGCAGGCGTACTTTTTCCGCACCCTCCGCGAGCGTTTAGAGGAAAATCTTTCCACCCAGGAGCTCATTAAGGCGATAAAGCAGGAGATTCTCTCCACCACGCGATTGCCTTTAGCTCTGGATTTCTTGGCGGCGGAGCTGCGGCTTACGGGGGGCTTTGCTACGGCAATGGCCCGGTTGAGCCACTATTTTACGCCCTTCCAAACTTTTGTCATCCACGAGGCGGAAAAGGACGACGGCCGATTCGACTTCCGCATCGCTTTGGAAGTCCTACAAAAAGAGGCGGAATATCGCGTGCAGGGAGCAAGTCCTCAGGGTATCTTCCTTTACCAATTTGAAACTTTATGCCGGAATCGCCTCGGTTACGATCGGGGTCTGACGGCAATGGCCGGCGATCCAATTTTTGATGACCACTGGCGGGAATGGATCCTCACGGTGCGTCACCAAGTCGGATTACTAGACATCGCTGATCTTATCTTTCTGCGGAGCGAATACTATCGCCAGTTATTTGGCGATCCTGGCAAGCCCATTTTGTTCGGCGAAAAAGAAGGGAAAATTGCCGCAGCTAATCGGAAGAAAGATCCGCTCTACTTATTTGCGGCGCTGTCGCGACATCTTGGCTACCCGTCGGTTCCTCGCCCGCGCCGGGAGGAATCGCCTCAAAAAACGATCATGCTACTTAACCGGAAATTGCAACGATTAGAAGTCCGGCTGAAGCTTTTGGAAGAGGAAGTTCGCGGCGGGATTAATCTCGAGCGATTCTATAAGCGGCCTGACACCCAACCCTCATCGCCGCAAAGTTCTCTGCCGGGTGCCGATGATGTGCCAGCGACTTTCTAATTTCTAAGATCACCGCGCATTATCGAAAACACGGTCCTAACTCTCGCCCGCTTGGACAAAAAGCGGTGACTGGGCATCTCAGAAATCCCGCTTGTCAGTTCGGGAAAGGGGATTGCCCGGTTTGTCTCGTGATGTCTTGATTCCGTCGATCCGGCATGTCGGCCTGGGTATTTGTAATCTCCGGTTCGGTCGATCTTTGCTATCGACTTGTGGGCCTGTTGCATCGATGTGTCTAGGTTACCCATGCCGACTTTGTGGATGGGTGCTTTCCGATTTGCAGGTGGGTTCTGTCTGCCCCGCGCGTACTTGGTCTTCATGGTCCACTTGTGGCAATCGACCGAATGGACCGGCAGTGGAGCCAAGGTCGCGTTGCAACCTCTTGCGACACCTGGGATGGGGGTATCCGTTAACTTGGCTGTGAACAGTTGCGGTGATCGCTCTTCTGACACCTAGGAGGGGGAGATATTTCTACCTGCAGGCGACAAGTGTTTCCGCAAATTTGTCACGATGAGAACTGCATCTGGCGCGCCGGGATCATCGGCGATTGACTGTCTGAGGAGTGGCTGAAGGCGAGCTCTTCGCCGACTATGGGTAAGCGGTGGATATTGATACCCCAGACAGAGGAGTGCCAACCAACGAAACAGCGGAGCAGCAACCGAGAAAATTTTGGCACTTAGAATTAACAAATTTTGGCACTTGGAATTTAGTGTCGGGCCCTCGTCGAACCGTGACGCCAAGCCGAGCCGGGCCAACAAGGAGCTTCCTGCGGATTAGTTGGCTTCGTGCTTACTTTAGCAGGCTGACAATTTCGGCCAATCTGCCTGCCAAGTCAACCCCGTTTACCTGTCAAGGGAGTTGCCAGCCGGCCTAAGACCCTTGTTGGAAGACGCTCTCGTGAGGGGACCCGGCGTGGTATCGAGGAGTTTGCTGCTCTCCTCGATCCAAATGGTTTCTGCCTCCTTCTTTTCGGGCAGATGCAACTTCAACCAGAACGTGGTCTTAAAAGGCGGAGAGGACTACAATGGTGCACAACCGCCCATCCCGAAAATTTTTAAAGAGCTCCCAATTTACTTACTTTTGCCAGTTTATCTGGAATCAAAATTGGAAGACTAAAGAAGTAATGGTTCGAGTACCTCGCTGGCGCGGAGACCGAGCAAGACCTGTAATTTCAAGGGGTTTGATCCCCAGCAGGTTTGGTATGCTTGGTTGCTTCCGACTTTCCCGGACCGGGGTTTAACTGGTGCGGGGCTTTTGGAGTTCTGCCGTAGCTTCCGGAGCAATTTAAGCAGTTTGGTTGCAACTCCTCGTACAATTCACCCTGAGCTTTCTGTCCGCGTTACTACTAGCGGGAGGCGGTCCTAGTTGACCGCCGCAGGATTTACACCTCTGGAGGGGCTCAATTGGAGGCCCTTTCCAGACGTAGGACGGAGGCCACGGGCGTAAGCGGACTCTAGAGCGATTGCTTTTTCGTTGCAAATCTTTGTGTTGATTATCCTTGGTGGCAATCAGATAATCATTTGGCAACTAAATAAACATTTAGAACTTAGGCGCCCGTAACGTCTACTCTTATTGGCGCATTATTGGCGCTCCCGCGTTTTGGGCGGAGACGCGTTAGCAGACGGAAATCAGAAATAGTGGTGCAAGAATGTTACGGTTTATTAGGCCTTAGGTGGTCTTTTGAAGTGGACCCACCGTCGGGGAGGGGTTATCGCGCGAGTGCGAAGCTTTGAGGAAATAGCGGCAGAATTTTCCGACTTAATCGAGTTGGCACTGGACCACTTCCTCTGTTTTGGGAGCGGTTGCCCGCCGAAATTGGCCGAGGCCATCCGGTATGCCACGCTTGGCGCGGGGAAGCGGTTCCGACCGATTCTGGTGCTTTCGGCCGCCCGAGCCTGCGGGGGAAAAATCCGGCTGGCACTGCCGGCGGCCTGCGCCGTGGAAATGGTGCATACATATTCCCTGATTCACGACGATCTGCCGGCCATGGACAACGACGATTTTCGGCGTGGGCGGCCGACGTGCCACCGAGTTTTTGGCGAAGGTTTGGCCATCCTGGCCGGGGATGCGCTACTTGCGCGCGCTTTCGAGGTCTTGGCCACCGAAATTTCTCCCCCCGAGCTAGCTGCCCGGTGTTGTGCGACCCTTGCTCGAGCTGCCGGCCCGGAGGAACTAGTGGGTGGCCAGGCTGATGATTTAACGGCCACCGGATCGCTTCGCAGGCAGTCGGCTGGAGAGAGCTGCCAGTGGCCGCCCCACGTCTCCGGTCAGTCGTCCTTCAATCAGCATCAGGTGCAGGAGGACTCCGCAGATGGGGGCTCCACGGCCGAGCTTGTTCGGGCGATCCACCGCCGGAAGACGGCCTCGATGATGTGGGCCTCGGCTCGACTTGGAGGCTTGGTGGCCGAGGCCTCGGCGGCCTTTCTTGCGGCTCTTGAGACCTACGGGCGCAAGCTCGGACTTGCATTTCAAATTGTTGACGACCTACTCGACGCAGCCGGTGATCCTCAAAAAGTGGGAAAAAAATTGCGGAAGGACCATGATCAGGGCAAATTGACTTACCCCGCTGTGTTTGGAGTAGCGGCCAGTCGGCAAGAGGCCACCCAACTTATTGAAGAGGCGTGTGAGGCAGTGAGCATTTTAGGGGCTGGTGCCGGCGATCTGCTTTCGCTCGCTTATTTTGTCTTGCAAAGGCAGAAATAATTCAGATGGGGTTTACCTCGACTGAGGCCAGCACTGCCATGCGTCATCTCGGAGCGCTGCGGCAATGGATGAACTACTGCGACAAGTGAACTCGCCGGAGGATCTCAAGAAATTCTCGTACCGAGAGCTCAGACAGCTTGCTGCAGAAATTCGGGAAGCGCTCTGCCGGCTGTTGGATCATCGCAGCGCTCATTTTGCATCCAATCTTGGGGTAGTGGAACTCACTTTGGCTCTCCACCGCGTGTTCGATTTCCGGCATGACCGTTTGATCTGGGACACGGGGCATCAGTCGTATCCTCATAAGCTTGTCACCGGGCGCTATCCGCAGTTTCATACCATCCGCACCAAGGGGGGCCTGATGGGCTACCCGAATCCGGCGGAAAGTGCTTACGACCTGTTCATGACGGGGCATTCTGGTACCAGCGTTTCGGCGGCGTTGGGGTTGGGTGTAGGAGATGGGCTTTTGGAAGGTCCGGATTGTCCCCGGTTTAGCGTTGCGGTTGTGGGAGATGGAGCCTTTGGCTGCGGGGTGGTTTTTGAAGCTGTTAATCACGCGGCCGGGTTGAAAAAGGGCCGTTTCATTGTCGTTTTGAACGACAACAAAATGTCGATCGGTCCCCGCGTGGGCGGCTTGGCGGAGTATTTGGACCGGCTGCGGATGACCCACTTTTACCGGGGATTAAAGAGTGAAATTCAGCGTTTCCTCAGTCATGTGCCGATTATCGGCGACCCGGTGGAGCGCTTTCTCGAACAGGCCCGCAATGCCCTGAAAGCGGGGCTTTTGGGGGGGATGCTGTTCGAGGAGCTTGGTTTTCACTACCTTGGTCCGGTTGACGGGCACGATGTGCGTCAGTTGGAAAGGTATCTTCGACTGGCGAAGGAATGCGATCGCCCGGTGCTCCTCCATGTGGTGACCAAAAAAGGCTACGGCTTCAAACCTGCGGAAGAGGACCCTGTCACTTTTCACGCGCCCGCGCCGTTCAGCCGTCGCAATGGTGCGGAGGTAGTACTCAAGACATCGCATCAACCTTCGTATACCCAGGTGGCTCGCGATGCCATCTTTGCAGTGATGGCGGAAAATCCGCGAGTGGTGGTGATCACGGCTGCTATGTGCGAGGGGAACATGCTGGAGCCGGTGCGGGATCACTTTCCGCAGCGATTCTTCGATGTGGGTATTTGCGAGTCTCATGCGGTCGCCTTTGCCGCAGGGCTAGCTCGCGCCGGGATGGTACCTATTGTGGACATCTATAGCACCTTCCTGCAGCGCAGTTATGATCAGATATTTCATGAGGTGTCGCTTCAGCCCTTACCGGTTATTTTTTGCATGGACCGTGCCGGTGTGGTTGGCCCCGATGGCCCAACCCACCATGGGGTATTCGATATTGCTTTTCTCCGGCATCTGCCCAATTTGGTACTAGTGGCTCCTGGAGATGCCGCAGAACTGCCCCTTGCCATCTCGTGGGCGGTGCGTGTCGGTCGGCCGGTCGCCATTCGCTATCCTAAGGCGCCTGCGGAAAGCCTTTCCCGCCAACCCGCACCTTTTGAATTGGGCAAAGCCGAGATCGTCCGCCGGGGTAGCCATGGGGCCGTTGTTGTCTACGGAGCTTTGTTACCTGCGGCGGATCGCGCCTGTCACCGGTTGGAGGAGCGAGGAATCCATCTGACCCTTGTCAACGCACGCTTTGCCAAGCCGCTTGATCCAAGCCTGGTAGATCTCTTTGCGACGCATCCTTTCGTGGTCACCGTCGAGGAAGGTTGCTTGCAGGGAGGCTTTGGCTCGGCTCTCCTAGAAGCCGCCAACGAGGCACAGGTAGATACGCGGCGGCTTACTCGGCTGGGAATTCCTGATCGTTATGTGGAACATGGCGAACGGCACGAGCTTTTAACCGAGCTCGGCCTCACGGCCGAAGGTATCGTGGAGGTTTGTCTGCGACTTTATCAGCAGACACACTCCACTCGGCATGTACCGCCCCTAACTTTTGAAGAAGTAAATCACGGAGCCGGCGATCGGCCCAAGCCAGCCCTCCGAACCTAAGCGGCAAAGAAAAGCAGGAATGGTTTGCTCGCACGGGCCAGCCTCTATTTGAGCTTGCTTATTGAGCTTGCTTATAACTTTTTAGACACCTGAGAATTGTGTTATTTGGAGAGGCCTGGCTCTGCTAACGTGCGGGCTTTCGCGGATACGGTAAACTGAGTGGATGCAGTAAACTTATGAGTCAATTATGAGTCAAGCGCAAGCCATGGGCGCAGGGTTGAAGGGCGGCAGTTTGCTGCAGAGCTGAATTGGCCTTAAAGAAGGTTCTAAGGTGATAATACGAAGGAAATCTGAGCGGTCTTTTCGGAGGCAAGCTCCGTGACACGGCATAGCCACGTGCCGGAGAGGTCGTTCGGGGCAAATGGATAAGCAAACTCGAGGATACCGTTTTTGGCGGCATAATAGCCTGCAATTTCCGCTGGGGTTCCGGTGGGGTCGATCAATTCTACGCGTACAGGGATGACGGCGGCCAGCGGCTTTTGGTCCTCACCCAGTATCTGAACCGTGCCCTTTAAAGTTTGGTCCCTCGTCAATTTCTGGGGTAGAGTAAGCGCCACATTTGCAATGCGGCGAGGCGCCAGGAGGAAGACCCGGCCTTCTCCTGGGCCCAGCGCCACTTTCCACAAAGTTTTTCTATCCGTTTGCTGGGTGGGAATCTCTTTGTGAATGAGCAGGTCGTACACAGCAGCGGGAAGACTGCCCACTTCAACATCGGCTTCCAAAGGAAGTCCTTGTTCCATCACCCGGCGATGATGGCCCACATAGCTCCCGAAAGTTCGTCGATCGTTAATCGCAAACAAATACTGCGCCTCACCGGCCACACGACGCCGGACAATCAGGTCGGGATCGGACGAATCCGCTGGCCAGCGGTATCGGCCTGCTAACCACTGACGGAGTTTCTCCGCTTCCTTTTGCAATCGCGACTTGTCTTCGTCGGCTTTTTGGACACGCTTATAGTTTTCAAGACGGTAGTCGGCTTGGATCGCCGGGCAAAGGTTTTGGTCGCCAATTACAATGCCGCCGGCTTTTTGGAACATGTGGATCCGTGTTACGATACTTCGGGGTAACACGTCACAAGAAGGTAGCACAAGAACTTTGTACTGATCCAATCCATCGCGGAGGACCGTTTCCTCGTAAATAACTTTCGGTTGTAAACGCGCCCACTGGAGGATGAGATGAACGTCGGCCTCCCAACTTTGCCCCCATCCGTACGTGCCCCGCCCTGCGAGCATCTGCGAGGTAAAGCTTTCCAATAGTGCCACATCGGTCGGGGGATCTTCCAGATGGAGTAGCATGGGTCCTAGGGGTCGGACAACTTCGCGAATTAATTGTCGCAAAACTTCTTTGGTTTGGGGATGAGTATACTGATACGCGCCGGGGCCGGCCTCCACCAAGGAGCCCCACCCATGGTACATAATGCCTCGAATCGGCCGGGAAAGCTTTAACCACAGGGCCTCCCGTAAGTGGTCGGGTGCGATCGTGATAAACCGAGCATCGGGAATGCGTTTCTCCCACTCCGCTCGCTGGGCTGGATCTTCGGGTAAAACGGGGGCTGTTTGCGAGCGATACCAAATGATCTGGGTCATTTTCATGATTTGTCGGCCCGTTCCTTCCGCCATAGCCATCAGCTCGTCAGTGGCCAGGCCGATTTTTATGGGATCCGGATAGGTGTAGGTCCAGTGGGAAAGAACATCCACCGAGCCACCGCTGCCCCATATACTGGGCGCACGTACAGATGGGTCAAACCATGTCCATAAGCCGGGATGCGATCTTTCCTTCAAACCACGGTGGACAGCCGAGTGGAGTCGGTTCCAGCCGTCACCCTCCGTCCAGAACCAACGATAAAACTTAAGGACGGGATACTCATCCGGGATAACACGATCCGGCGGAAAATCTGGGATACTTGAATAGCGAAGGCCCCACTTGGAGGTAATTTCCTCCGGAATATCCTCGCCAGTGACCTGGCGATAGCTTTTCCGACAGAGATCGCAAAAGCACAGATTTGTAGCGTCGCGAACTTCGGTGTGGATTAACACGGCATCTAAGGCGGGATGGCCTCCGAAAGTTTCGCCCAGGGAGGCACCCACGTTATAGCAGAAGCTTTCAACCTCCGGAAGTAGTCCGCAGATATCGGCTGCTGCATGCGCTTTCCCTTGTCGATCCACGCGGAGGAATCGCTCCCGCAGCTTCTCTTGGCCACGTAACCACCCTCCCGGGGATATGTTACAGGCAGCCAACAGGCCGTGCGCCAAGCACTGATCGAGTTGGGCGATGAGCTCCCCCAAGCGATGCTCCGGCACCGAGATCGTGATCGCGCCGGCATTCCATATGCGGGAAAAGTCCGCCAGCCCAATCATCTGATGGGTGAAGCCAAAATCTCGAACCACCTCCGTAGGACCGGAACCCCAGAGGATCACCGGCATCCGATGGGGCAGTGGGCGTGGCACAATGGTTAGGGGAAATTCACGGGTCAGCTGCACTCCTGGCCCGGGCGGTGTTTCCCTTCTTTCTTCGTCAGATGCATGGAACTCCACTTTGGCGACATACTGTCCGGGCCGAAGCCGGGTGTCCACGGGGATCTCCAAAGTAACTGCCTCCCCCGGTGGAAGCTCGCCCAGGGAATGACGCGATTCCCGGCCCGCGAAGTCGAGAACAAGTCGTCCGTCCCTGAGGCTTTTGCCGGAGTCATTAGCGACAAGGAGGCGAAGGGTAGCTTCAGGTTCCATTCGCAGCCACACACGGCGGCTGGCCGGGGCGATTTCCAGCGAAACAGGTGGCAAAAAGCTCGCCACTCCGCGAACGATTCGCACCTGATCGATATAGCCGGGGAATCCCACATGGAGGCTCCCCACGCGATCGCCAATGACCAGGTTGTGTGGTCCAGGAGCCACCGGTCCCCGCCCCGGAAGTGTACTTCTCCCGACAAGCTGACCGTTGATAAAAAATCTCGCCGTGCCCTTCCCGTCGTAACAAAAAGCCACATGGTACCACTGTCCTGGCTCAAGCCGAATCGGCTCCGACATCAACGTGACGGAATCACTTCCAAACCCTAAGCCCACCTGCATGCGGAAAAGTTTTGGACCCTCGCGGCGAAGGTACCACCCGTAATCGCAATTAGCTTGGGGAAGGGGGCTATCGTAGTGATAATACTTCTTGTCTAACAGAAATGCCTGGCTGACTTTTTCGATTTCGGGCTTAGGACGGATCCACATCTCCAAGGTAAAGGCTCCCTCCGGGGTCAAGCTCGGGGAATTTTTTACAACGGCGCCAACAGGCCGATCCTCCTGTCGGTCCACGGCGAAACTTTCTAAGCATTGGCCGAATTTGCCCTCGCCGACAAACCGCGAATTTCCTCGAAGGGTGAGGTCGTGACCGTGACCGGAGTTATCCCGCGTTTCTTTTCCCGGCAAAAATTGCCATAACGCGATTACGTGGTCTCCCGTCTGCTCGATACCCGTATAAAGCTGTTCCCACGGTTTGGTGCTGCTTTGCGGTGTGGGTGTCTCGCGCGCCAAAGCAGCACGGGGAGGAGTGCCCATCCCCCAAGAGCATAAAAAGCCCACCACCAAAAAAATCACTACTTGACCACCCTTAGTGCGCATAGTGTTCAAAAGATCAGATGAAAATGAGTGACTACCCTTCATCGCCGTTTTCCCTTGTTTTCTCGGCCGGAGTGTTCCTTCCCTGATCAAACGGGCTGTGGATTAGGGAAGCTCAGGAGAACAATATGGACGCGGAATTTTTATCTTGCAAGTGCCAGGGATGGCTTTGTCCCCAGGGTGGGATTTGTGAGTGTCTTGGGACGAAGTGTAACACTTCAAGTGTCGGTGGTCCGCCAACGCAAGATCAAGCCGTACCCGGGAACGCTTTTTTCGAACGCCAAAGTCTTCCGGTTGTCGCAAGGAAGACGAAAGCCCGAAAAAACCCGCAGGGCTAGTCGTGGTGCGTGTGAACGAATTTTTTGGGGGGCAGGTCCCAACCGAGTTGGTGGACCCAGCGTTGCCACTCGCGAAGAATAGGCCGACACCGAAGCTGTTCGACCCCTTCACAAATGCGCCGACGGACCTCTGCGACAAGCGCCTCGTCATCAACTGTGGCGTACTCGTCAGGCCAAAGTGGTGGGAGAAAAAGCACATGGATGATACCTCTTCGCGGAAGCGATCGCCACCGCGGCCAGGCATGAAAAGCCCCCTCGATGGCTACGGGAAGGATTGCCGCGCGCGTACGCCTGGCCAACATGGCGAATCCCGGCCGAAAGGCCCCTACATTTCCATCCCATGTTCGCGTTCCTTCGGGGAAAATCAGTAGGACTCGGCCCGCTTGCAACTGCCGCAGCGAGATCCTCACCCCCGCAAGGGGCGAGCCTTCTACATCCACTGGGATCCCTCCGAGGGAACTAAAGAACCACCTCACCGGCCGGATGTGGAAAAGCGATCGGCGGCCAAAGTACCACATGCGCCGTGGCACCCCCGCCCCTACCACAGGAGGATCAAAGTGGCTCTGATGGTTGCACACCACAAGAACCGGTCCGCGAGAGGGGATGTTTTCTTTTCCGCTGTAATTCACCCAATAGACTAGCGACCACACGACACGCACGATGGGTCGGAAAAGCTCGTACCACCAGTCAGGAGCTTCCCAGTAGTTCGGTCCTGCCGGAAGGATCGGTCGATCGGACTCTTGGGAAGCGGGGGAGGAGCTACCACTTCGATTGAGGTGGTGGGACTTGATCTTGGCCATACCCGAGTGATTGCCTTAGAGTTCTTTAATTGTCGTGCTAACTCTCGACTGACCAATCAAAGCCAGAGGGAAAAAGGGGAGCTTTAACCGAAAGGCGAGCCAGGGCTCTTTCTCGGCCACTTATTCCGTCGAATGAGTCTACGCCGATTTTGGCCGATTTTGCCATTCGGCCACAAGCCGTTATCTCCTGGCGTAAGCGAAGAAGGGAGAAATCATCCCGGACCTTGCAACCCAGGCCTAGGGAAAGTTTCTTTTTTGGCAAGTTACCCCAGGATAAATCATCTGGGGTCTTCTGGCTGTGGCGAACTCTGCTGTGTGGTCCTCCTCTGTGTGGTCGTCATAACGTCGCGGACAATTGCTTCAAGGCGGTCCACCACGGTGGGGATGTCGAGCCCGTCGGTGGGAATTTCGATGGCCCCAGGCGGCTTGACCAGCCGACCCCATGGCCGGGAAGCATCGCGACAATCGCGGGAAAGGAGTTCCTCTAACACCTGCTCGTAAGAGGGGGCGGGTTGGCCGGTGGCTTGATATTCCCGCAGTCGTCGTCGGGCTCGTTCTTCCGCTGTGGCCGTCAGGTAAAACTTCACCTCCGCTTGTGGAAAGACCAGCGAACCCTGATCCCGCCCTTCGGTGACCACGTTTCGCCCCATGGCGTATTGCCGTTGGAGGGTGATTAAGTGTGCCCGCACATCGTCATTGTCGGCGACAAAACGACTTGTCCGCGTCACCTCCGGCCTGCGCAGGAGCTCGGTAACATCCTCCCCATCGAGAAAGAGCCGCCCTTCTTGAAAGCGGATGTCTAATTTTCGGGCGAGATCCGGCAACTGTTTTGGGTCATTCAAATCGATGCCAGCCCGCAAGGCCGCCAGAGCTACAGCTCTGTACATAGCTCCGGTATCGAGGTAGTCGAAGCCCAATCGGGCTGCAAGAAGCTTGGCCACCGTGCTTTTGCCGGCACCCGCTGGACCATCGATCGTTACGATCATGAGCAGGGAAACACTCTCACGCTGTAACGCCGGTTTATGTTCTTGGGAACCAAATCGTTGGCGGTTCCTCCCAGTCTGCCCTGTTTCCTCATCGTGCGGCGAAAACCAGTGGGACAAACTACCGCAGCTTGTGTTGGCCAAAGCCCACAGGTCTGCGGGCAGTTTACTCGAGGGCCTTTGTGCTGATTTCGTGCTTCAGGAGGGCGACGAAATTGTCCAAGCTCATAGGCCCCAGGTCTCCCCGACGCCGGTGTCGCACCGCTACGGTCCGATCCTGTTCTTCCCTGCGTCCTATCACTGCCATATAGGGCACTTGCTCTAACTGGGCATCCCGAATTTTCGACGAAATTTTCTCCGCTCGGTAATCGCCTTGGACTCGGAGCCCTGCCGAGGCCAAATGCGCGGCAATTTCGCGCGCATAGCTTTCCGTCTGCTGACTGACGCTCATGACCCGCACCTGTTCGGGCGCAAGCCACAGGGGAAAAGCGCCAGCAAAATGTTCGATCAAAATCCCTACAAATCGTTCCAATGAGCCGAATGGAGCCCGGTGAATCATTACCGGCTGATGAGGGGCATTGTCCGGTCCGATATAAGACAGATTGAACCTTTGCGAGCTTGGGAGGTTGTAGTCAAGCTGGACCGTGCCCAACTGCCACTGTCGGCCAATACAGTCGGTGACCAAAAAGTCGGCCTTTGGGCCGTAGAAAGCGGCCTCCCCCCTTTCTACCGATAAGTTCGGTAGTCCCATTTGTTCGCAGACCGCCTGGAGGGCTTTTTCGGCTTTGGCCCAAGTTTCGTCGCTTCCCACGTATTTATGGCTGAGCGGATCCCGAAAACCCAGTCGCACGCGGTAGTCGGTCAGCCCAAGGGTGCCCAGCACGAACTGTGTCATTTCCACGCAGGCGCGGAACTCTTCCGCCACTTGCTCTTCCGTACAAAAGATGTGAGCATCATCCTGTGTGAAGCCGCGGACCCGCGTCATCCCGCTCAGCTCGCCTGATTGTTCGAAGCGGTAGACCGTGCCAAGTTCGGCTAACCGCAATGGAAGCTCGCGGTAGCTTCGCGGCTTACTTTTGTAGATCATCACATGATGGGGGCAGTTCATGGGCTTCAGGAGATACCTTTCCCCATCCGCCAGCTGCATCGGAGGGAATTGGCTGTCGGCATAATAGGGGAAGTGGCCCGAAGTCTCATACAGGTTAACCCGCCCGATATGGGGTGTATAGACAGGCTGATAGCCCCGGCGGAGGAGCTCCTGATAGATAAAGTTCTCCAATTCCCGGCGAATGACGGCTCCTTTAGGCAACCACAGCACAAGCCCGGGGCCCACCGTCGGCTCGATCAGGAACAGTTCCAATCGTCTGCCCAGCACGCGGTGATCCCGCTTCTTGGCTTCTTCGAGCTGATGGAGGTACTGCTCGAGCTCCTCGCGGGAAAACCAAGCAGTACCGTACAGCCGCTGCAATTGCTCCCGGGAAGCATCTCCTTTCCAATAGGCCCCTGCCACGGACAACAATTTAAAAGCTGGAATTTCCCCGGCACTGGGGATATGAGGACCACCGCAAAGGTCGATAAATTCCCCCTGACGATAAAAGGACAAAACGCCTTCGTCCCTAAGGCCGTCTTCAATGTGTTCGACTTTAAAATGTTGACCCAAATCGCGGCACAGGGCCAGGCCTTCCTCCCGGGGGAGCTCCAACCGCTCGAAAGGTTCGTCAGCCGCGATTATTTTCGCCATTTCCGCCTCGATGGCGGGGAAGTCCTCCTCGGAGATTGGTCGGGGGGGCAGAAAGTCGTAATAAAAACCGTTCTCCACGGTTGGTCCAAATGCTAGTTGCACCCCGGGGAAAAGCCGCATAACCGCCCGGGCCATAATGTGAGCGCACGAGTGTCGCAGAAGTTCGAGCGACTCCGAGTCGCCACGCCGAACAAGCCGGAGCTCGATCATCGATCCTTCAGGCAATGGGGTCAAAAGATCCACGAGTTGATTGCCGATCTTTGCCCCCCATATTGCCTCGCCTTCCAGCTCGCGATGTTGCATGAGCAGATCCCGGAGGCACGCGCCCGTCGGTGCCGTAAGTTCGATTCCTGCTGGCTCTAAACGAACTATGGTCATGGAGCGATGCTCTTCGCTGAAGTTCAAATACTCCCAGGCTTTTCTAGCCAGGGAGAACTGTTCCGCTGAGGTCAAAGCAAACTGTGCAAATTTGAACGAATCATGGGATCCCCATCCCGGGGATGATCCAAATGGCACGCTAGATGGCGCCGGATTTTACCATTTTTAATAACCCCAATTGCTTAAACTCGTCCAGGTATCGCGCAAATTGACGTCAGTAGTACCCTGTTATTAGCGAAGTGACCAATCGTGCCATTAGCGAAGTAAATAATAAGGATTCCTATTTGTCGCAAAAAATTTTCGCGATTGAGTCCAGACCCAAATCGGCGGGTTGAGCCCACTTAACCCTCGGATGACATAACCCCCGTTTTGGAGCCTAAAAGGATTAACGCCCGTGAGTGTATTCTCACTCTGAATGACCGAAATAAACCATGTGGTAGGACCCCCAACCGAGCTGACTTGGCAGAGAGATGCCCCTTCCAAAGACGGATCAATCGTTTCCGCGTAACCTTTTCGTAGCGGATCTTCGTGCCGGAATTCCTTTCATAAATGGGGGTAGCCAGGTCCCGGACGGCCCCAGTACTCATAAGAACCAAGCCGAAACTAGGATGCCTGCTCTACCAGTGGTCAAGACGGCCCCAGCACCCATAGAAGCAAGTCCCACGCGCCCGCAACGACTCGATCGCAGAACGGCGGGCCCCAGAACACTCGAAAGTCTGGGGCTAAATAACCAGTTCGTTCGAGCTCCCAACGAGCTTAGAGGGCTTTCTCGCTCAAAAATTGTTGCCGTAAACTGCGGGAGCAGACTCGTGGAACGAATCCGCATGCCGGATTTGCTCAATCGGAAAACTCAAAAACTCATTCGAAAATGCTCGGATCTACCAGTTTACCTCGATGTCGGCGGGTATGGGGAGGTCGATCAGAGGGGGGAGAGAAGATTTGCTCGCTTTCGGCAACTAACGGAGCTCTTTCCGGAAAACCGTCCCGCGACTGCAGAGGTTCATGTTCAAGAGGGGAGGAAGCAATTCGGCCTCGGGGGCCGGAGGAGATCCAATCGACCATCGGAACTGAAGTTCTAAGCTTTTCGCATTGATTCGGCTTAATTCCCTGGCTGTCTGTGAGAGAAAGAAACCTAAGACGCTAGGCGGTAAGTCGACTGAGACAGGGTGGAGGTCCCAAACAGCCAAGGGATGGGGGGAATCCGGACCCGCCGGGCCGATGCGGTGCAGGATTCGTACCCATGCCGCCAGACTTCCATCTGACCTGTTCAGGAGCTGGAAACAGCTCATTTCGAACGGATCGAGCGTCACGAGTTCCCACCAGTCCGAAAGTTGAGGTTCCCCACCAAAAACGACCTGGTATTGCCGAAGGCAACGGAAGATTTCCGGATTCACGGGAGAAATTAACCGGCCCAAGGTGCCGGAGTAGACAACCCGCGTTTCAACCGGCTGGAAACCTCGCGACTGAAGGATGCGAGTGAGCTCGAGATCATTTTCCGGAACCCCGGGCAGACGCGGGCCACAGGCCAGGCCCAACCAAAAGGGTTCTAAGGAAGGACTTCCCCCACAAAAAAGGGACTCGGCTCCTCTACCGTAGGCGTATGCTTCGCCTGCATCAAGGAGAGTCCGCACTATTTCTTCCCGTTGATCTTCGCCTGGGACTACAAGGGCGCATAACACCGCGAGGGAATAGTCAATTGCGTCTTTGGCTTGTGTGGGCGCAAAACCTACATGGACAAAACCGACCGGGGTCTCCCCTCGAAAAGCGACGATAAGACCGGCAGGATCAAAGTTAATCTTTCCTAAAACGTGCCGCTCAAGAAGTAGAGGTGTCAGCCGAACCGCGTCCGCCGAGCTCTCCCACGACATGTTCCAAAGGTGGGCGATGGCCGGCGGATACGTGTTCCGAAACTGGCGACAATACAACATATATCCCAGAGGTGGCTCCCATTGTTTTGTGGAGATGGCTCTGGCCCTCTTCACCGTCCTTGAATCCGAAAAATAGCTTTCCTATCGCTATTGTGATGTTTTGCCGCAGCAAGTCGTTTTGTCAACG
The DNA here is from genome assembly GCA_938084835.1 of uncultured Thermoguttaceae bacterium. Taxonomy (GTDB): domain Bacteria; phylum Planctomycetota; class Planctomycetia; order Pirellulales; family Thermoguttaceae; genus DTLM01. The sequence continues at coordinate 227,862 of CALKER010000009.1, read as the reverse complement.
GGGTCCTAATAATTTTGAGCGATCGCTAGATTTGGTTGTTATTGTCCATTATTCGGGTTCCGGACACAAATTCGGGGTGCAGTCCTTCGGCTGACCTGTGAGGTCTCGGCAGTTAGGCGAACACTTTTCTAAGTGGGACCATAGTGCGCCGGAAGCTCTTAACGTTGCCTCCCCGTGGTCGAGTGTCTAAAGCAGGGGTCGGGAGGTAGGCAATCGCCCTTTCTGGCCTTGAGGGCGTAAGGAGTTGGCCCCATCGGTGTCGAGCAAGGAACAGAGTTCCGTTTCCACTCCCACGGATCAGATTTAGGCTTCAGCGGTTTTCTCTTACCCGACGGGCCCGACCGTGACGTTGAAAGGCCCTAGAAATTTGTCCGGCGCTAGGGAGAGGATTTCCTTCAAGATCTTATAACGGCCACAATGTGCTCTTTACCCCTGTTGTGCGATGTTGAAACCCCACTGCCTTAGTCTAACCGGCGGTGGAAGCCGCTTTCAATTCGGGATGGGTCCGTTATTGATGATTCTGGACAAATCTGCGGTGAAACCAGGTGCGGCTTTGTCGGTGCGAAATTCTCAGTCAAAAGTTGTCGGTATTTAAGGTCACTGGGATTAACTTAAAGATCAAGCGGTTTATCGTCGGCGCGACGCTGAGAAATTCCTCTCACCCGAAACAAGATGTATCAAGATGTTTTCGGCGAATTTTGCTGTATGTATTTGGCGAATTTCGTTGTTGCTTCTATCCCGCCTGGTGTGTTCATCCGTTGGCCGCAAAGTGGGTTGGCAAAGTCGAAGTGCCTCACGAGAAGAGGCCGTTGAGTGACACAGCTCCAAGAACTTACAAAAAAGTTCCAATAACTTATCGAATTACTCGAGATTTTGTGCCACAATAGGACAGGACATCAGAACATCCCGTTGGGGTAAGGGCCCCGTTGTGGGACACGCATCGCGATTTCCAATCTGGCGGTGAGATTTGGAGGTGAACGTGGGCATGCCACTTGATGGTTAACGTGGGCGTGCGGCTCAATAATCACCGCATGGCGGATGAAATTCGGTCGCGATCCGGTGGGGTCACTTAGTTGTCATAGCAGTGTCCTAGGTCGTTATAGCAGCTTCCTCAGCAGTGTCTCACTTGCGCCATCTGACCCAGTAAGGTTTTTGAGCTTTTCGTTCGGCAAATTTGCGGGCGCCGATTGCTCGCAGAGGCCTTTAGTGGTTTGGGAATTGTGCTATTTGTCCCGATAGCAATCTCGGGGGGCGATAGCCTGGGAAGGGTCCACATCGATTTACAAAGAGGGAGTGACGTTCGGAAAAGTTTCTCTCACGGGAGGGATTTCTTGATTTTAAGGTTCCAGCGTAATTTTTTTGATTCTTTCGGTTCAATTTTGGGCACCGGAGGGGACAAGACTCCGCCGCGAAGCTTTTTGTCGATAGGCTGGGGGGCAATAATGATGAAGATGGGGTCAGATATGGACTCATCGGCTATGGACTCAGCGGCGGGCGCAACCACGAGGGCACATTGCCGCCATTGGGCTTTCGTGGTGTGGGCTGTTCGAAGTGAGGGGAAGTCGAATAGAAGCTAGCGAAACTTTGGGCCAATTGACGAGCCACTTTCACAAATTTCGCGGAGGAGCCTGGGTGAAGCAGATTTTTCGGTGGAAGCGGCCATTTGGCGAGAGCAAGATGTCGGCCGATAGCCGGGATTCCTCGGAGCCAGCGAAGGGCTCGGGCGAGGAGGCTCCGTCCCCAAAAGACAAGACCTCGGGGACGGATTCGTCAGCTCGGCGACCGCAAGGGGCGGGCAAAACCTTGTGGGTGGGACTGGCCATAGCCGCCGCCATTCTCCTTGTGTTTAGCTTTTCTGGCCAAGTCACTCGGGTGGAAATCCCCTACTCCGAGCTGGTTGCGCTTATCGAGCAAGGGGCGCCGGAGCGGAACCCGGCTGCTTATGTGGAGGTGAAAGAAAAATTTGCGGGGCAGTTGCGGACCGTGCGGTACTCGGAACTTTCCGATTTAGTAATCGGCAGCTACCAAATCACTGGGCGTGTCACCAGGCAAGTGGTCTCCCCCAAGAAGGAAACGCCGCAGAAGCGAGTGCCTTTTCGCACGGCTCGCCTTGGTTTGGAAAACGACAACAACTATTTGTTTTCTCTTTTGAAAGAACACGGATTCACCAATGTTCGGGCGGAGGATCCTCCGGGGGTGTGGCAGTACTTCGTGTCGTTTATCTTGCCGTTAATCGTGTTGATGGTGGTATTTGTTTACTTACTTAGGCGTTTTGGCGGTCCGGGGGGGGCCATCGCTTTTGGGCGAAGTCGTGGGAAGCTGTTTATGCGGGAACAGGTGGGGGTGACCTTCGCCGATGTGGCAGGCATCGACGAAGCTGTGGAAGAAGTAAAGGAGATCGTCGAGTTTTTGAAAAATCCGGAGAAATTTCGCGCCCTTGGCGGTCGGATCCCCCGGGGAGTGTTGTTGGTGGGCCCGCCGGGAACGGGAAAAACGCTTTTGGCCAAGGCAATCGCGGGCGAGGCCGGCGTGCCGTTTTTCAGTATTTCCGGCTCCGATTTTGTGGAAATGTTCGTAGGAGTAGGCGCGGCACGGGTCCGGGATATGTTTCAACAGGCGCAGGCTAACAGCCCGTGTATCGTTTTCATCGACGAACTGGATGCTTTGGGAAAGACCCGGGGCATGAGTGTCCTCACAAGTCACGACGAGCGCGAACAGACTCTCAACGCCCTCTTGGTGGAAATGGACGGCTTTAGCAGCACTAGCGGGGTGATTGTCTTGGGAGCCACCAACCGCCCGGAGATTTTGGACCCGGCGTTACTTCGACCAGGACGTTTCGATAGACATGTGCTGGTGGATCGCCCGGATTTGCGAGGACGGGAAGCGATTCTGAGAGTTCATGTGCGCAATGTGAAGCTCGACCCTTCGGTTGACCTCGCGCAAGTGGCGGCCATGACTCCGGGCTTTGTGGGGGCGGATCTTGCGAATTTGGTCAACGAGGCGGCGCTTTTGGCCGCCCGAAAGGGCAAGAGTGCCGTCACCATGGAAGAATTTCTTGAGGGGGTGGAGCGGGTTACGGCAGGGTTGGAGAAAAAACAGCGGATTATCAGCCCGGAAGAGAAACGTCGCGTGGCCTATCACGAAAGTGGGCACGCCCTGGTAGCTTATTGCCTTCCCAATACCGATCCGGTTCAAAAAGTGTCGATCATCCCACGGGGCTTGGCCGCGCTAGGCTATACACTCCAACGCCCGGAGGGAGATCGTTATTTGATGACCCAAAGCGAGCTGGAAGCACGGATTCAAGTCGCCCTGGCCGGCAGTGTCGCCGAAGAGATGATTTTTCGCGACCTGTCCACGGGAGCGCATAACGATATCCAGCGGGCCACCGAAATTGCTCGTGCCATGGTGATGGACTTTGGCATGAGTCGTCTCGGCCGGTTGGCTTTTCGCGAGAGTCGTCCTAGTGTCCTTTCCGGGCGACCGATGGAACTTCCCGAGGAAAGGCCGTTCAGCGAGCAAACGGCGCGGGAAATCGATATGGAAATCCGACGTATAATCAACGAAGCCTTGGAAAAGGCTCGCCACATCCTCGAGGTTCATCAGGAGGCGCTGAAGGCCTTGGCGGAACGGTTGATCGAAAAGGAAGTCCTCGATACCAATGAATTAAGAGAGGTAATCGAGGCCAATTTGCCCGAGCGGCACTCCTCGGCAGTGACGCGGGATCTTGCGGAGGAGGTTGCCAGGGATGATGTTCGGGCAACTGCTCAGCCTCCGCTTTCGGCTTCGCTGCCTGGAGGATAGTTCAACCATGAGATACAAAAATCATCCTTCTTGAATCGTCCTTCTTGGTGGGTGGAATGGCCTCGCAGGAAATGCAGGTCAATTTCTCCCGGGATGAGGGTCGGCAACGGTCCAAAGAAGCTTCTTCCCGTTGAATTTGGCCGATGGCGCCAGTAGCATCGTCAGCGCCTGCTGGAAGCAGAACCCGCGGTGGTGAACATGATTTGCCTAGGAGGCCGGCAGAAGAATAAAGCGAGTGCTCACGCGAAGTCGTTTGTTCTATTATGTTTGGGCCGAAATTCAGCGGACTCTTGGTCGCTTGATCAATGGCTTTGTTCGGTGGATTGCTAAATTCAACAGCTTATTTCGGGGGTAGTGCCAGGCATCAACCCCGCAACTAGGCAGAAGCTAAGGGTTCTCGAGGGTTGGTCCCATCTTGCCAGAGGAAAGCCGGCGACTAAGTGTGATTGCTGATCAGTGGCATGTATCAGATCGAAGGAATATCTCTGGGCATGCAAGTCGGTGTGTGGAGGCAGTATCTCTATCGCACGACGGCTTCAGGAGTGAAGCGATGCCAGCCACCGGCGTCAACGAAAAAAAAGGGGAGCTTTGGTTGCAATTCTGTCGGCCAATCCTGAGATATTTGTTGTGGATGCTGTTGGCACCCTATCTGGTGGGTCTTGTCGACAGATGCCAAGCCCAGCGCTATACGCCCGAAAGTCCTGAGGTCCGGGCCATGGTGGATCGGGCCGTGGGCTTTATCGAGCGGAAGGGATTGGATGATGCCCGCTTTGGAGCAGAAGCATTAGCGGGATTGGCACTTTTGAAAGCGGGGCGTGATCCTTCCCACCCCATGGTTCAACAGGCGGCTGAGCGCGTTGTTCGCCACATCCCAACTTCAAGTCAGGAGTTGTATCGTTCGGAGATGGTTTATAGCCTGAGCGCGGCCACTATCTTTCTTTGCGAGTTAGATCCTTCGCGGTATCGTCGCGAAATTCAGCATCTGGTGGCCGGGCTTCAGCAGTTACAAAAGGGACACGGCGGTTGGGGATATCCCGTCGGACATAAGTTTGAGGCAAGCGGTGATACTTCCATGAGCCAATTTGCCGTATTGGCGTTATGGGAGGCTTCGCGGGCGGGAATTCCAGTGCCTGGAGCGATGGTCACCCGCGTGGGGCTCTGGTTTGTGAGGACCCAGGATCCTTCCGGCGGGTGGGGATATCAGGGTATTGTAGCACCGGGGTGGGATCTAGTCCCCCAGAATGATGTTCGGCACAGTCTGTCGGCGGCTGCGTTAGCGAGCCTATATGCGATTGCCGACTTGGCCGGACTGCGGGGGAGGGACAGGCAGATCCGCGATTCCGATTTGCCCGAGATTGTTCGGCCGGCACGTCAGGAAGGGCGGGAGACGGATACTCAGGTGCGAATGGATGGGAAAATTCTTCAGATGGCCATCGCCCGCGCTAAAGCATGGCAAAGAGCCAATTACATGATTGACCCGCCACGATTTCGGTACTACTACCTCTATGCCCTGGAACGGATGTGGACCTTCCGCGAATATTTGGAAGGTCCTACCTCTGACGCCCCACCATGGTACGACCAAGGTGTGGAATTCCTCCGGCGAACTCAGTCTCCGGAGGGCTCCTGGGAGCACGAGTGTGGACAGGTACCGGATACCGCTTTCGGCATCCTTTTCTTGGTGCGCTCGATGAAAAAGAGCGTGGAAAAAGTGCGAAACTTTGGAGAGGGGACACTCATCGGAGGTCGCGGTCTCCCCAAAAACACTGGGGACGTAGCCGTAGTTGGTGGTCAGGTGGTGGCCAAGCCAGAACTTGCCAATCTGGAAAAACTTCTGGCTACCGCGGATGAGGAGGGGCTCGAGGAAGCCGATGAATGGTTCGAAGCCCTGTTAGCGCTTCCCCCCGACGAGGCAACACATTTGGCGACAAAATATAGCCAGAAGTTTCAAAGTCTGGCAACGTCTGCTTCTAAGGAGGCCCGGCTCATGGCCGTGCGGGCTCTGGGCCGAAGCGGAGATTTGGCCATGGTGCCGAGCTTGATTCGGGCCTTAGAGGATCCCGACCCCGATGTGGTGCATGAGGCCCGCCGCGCGCTGAAGCGAATTGGGCGACTGGATAAAGACTTCGGCCCACCTGAGGGATTTTCCCGGCAGCAACAACTTGAAGCGATTGAGGCATGGAAAAGGTGGTACCGAACCGTTCGCCCCGAGGCCGAAATCGAGGATTAGTCGGGGGCAAAAAGGCGGTACTAGCGGGGTTTGACTTGAGAAAAGATCTCAACTAAAGGCTCCGTGACTGGTCCTGGGAGATGTTGGCCTGATCGTCAACCGGAGGTGAGAGATTTGCGTCATGCACCCGCGCACGCGTCCTAAATTGAAGGCCTCGGGCCGGGTGCCCGTGGGCTATGGCCTACAGGTATCCGCCTACGAGCGGGTGACTAGCTGGATTGTCAGCCTGCTAGTTTTAGTAGGCATGTGCGCAGTGATTCTGCTGATCTTGTGGATTAGTGGCCGCATCTTTGCCACCCAGGTGGCAGTGCCGGTGATGATGCAGGAATTGGGAACAGGTGAAGGAGGGCTAGCAGGGGGAATGGAAATCGATCAGCCGCCGGCAGAGGAACTTGGGTTCACCAGCGACATCGAAGAGCCTTTACTGGAGAAAACACTTGCCACGGTGGCCGAGGCTATAGCCGAGCGGTTGGCGGAGTTGGAAGACCCCCTGCGTAGCGAAAGTGAAGTGGCTGGTCGTGGTGGGTCGACCGGTCCCGGAGATGCCACCGGGGTAGGTGTGGGCACAGGCGGCGGCCGGCGGCGTCACTGGGAGGTCCGCTTCCCCGAGGGTAATACTTTAGAATCTTATGCCCGGGCTCTGGACTTTTTTAAAATCGAGCTTGGCGTGTTGCTCCCTGATAATCGGGTGCTTTATGTCTATAACCTCAGTAAGCCCAAACCTGATACCCGCGTTGGTCCTGCGGATCAGGAAAAACGCTACTACCTCACCTGGCGGCGGGGATCCCTGATTGAGGCCGACCGCGAACTCCTCCGCCGGGCAGGGGTTGATCCAGGCGATCGACTGATTTTGAAGTTCTTGCCTCCGGAAGTGGAGGCTCAGCTGGCCGAGATGGAAAGAGCACGAGCGGGACCGCGGTACGACCGCGTTCGCACCACTTACTTTGCTGTTGTGCCGCAGGGGGGCGGATTCCGCTTCATGGTTGTGGACCAAGTCCTGCGGTAATTCTCTGGAGGGGGCGGGGCTTGGTGGTAGAGGAACAAGTGCCTGGCTTCTTCCGACCTAAGCATGGTTGCGGGTAATGTGGGAGCGTGATTAGGCTTTCGTTGAAAGGCGTTTTCTAGGGGATTAGGTGGCCGATGGACATCACAGCGATCACATATGTTGCTGGCATTGTGGATTACTGTGCCCTTGCCCTCGTGGCCCTTTGGGGGGCATTTTGTGTGGTGATGGTGTGGCGACGCGTTGCGCGGGTACGCTTTCGTAGCGAGAGTGAGCAGGAAGCCTTCCTCGATCAGTTGGAAGAATTGGTGGCTCACGGGAATTGGGATGGGGTTCGGGCATTGTGCGAAGCCAGTCCGCGGGCGTTACCGCAGTTGGTGCTCATGGGAATCGATAATCTCCATTTAGGCTATTCACGCGTGCGAGCCTTGCTGATCGACAGGTTCCAGCGCGATGTACTGGCCGACCTCGAATACCGCCTTAGTTGGGTGGCCACCGTGATCAAAGCGGCACCCATGCTCGGCCTTTTTGGCACAGTGGTCGGAATGATGGGGGCCTTCAGCAAGCTTGCGGTTCAACGAAATGTGGAACCCAACCTGCTGGCTAATGATATCAGTCTTGCGCTTATCACCACGGCCATTGGCTTGGCTATTGCCATTCCGTTGGTTTTGGCGACGGCCACCATTAATGTACGAATCCGCAAATTGGAAGATTTGGTCAGCTACGGTCTAAGTCGTTTTTTGGAGATGATCCGGCAGGCTCCGCGGGAAGCGGCCGTCCGACTGTGACAGCGGTCGCAGGAACACGCGCAGCTTTGGACTGCTTCGTCGGTTGGCCGCGTGCCGTGTCGGCCTTGAGTGGACCCCAGTCAGCATCGCCAATAAGGAAAACCAGGAGTGACAGGATCAAAACTGGCGCCTCATCACGTGGAGTGCGCTTGTGAATTTCGGTTGGTCATGTGTAGGAAGACTTGCCGGATTTCTTCGGTGGTGAGCAGTGGGATATTTGGTGCGTTTTTGGATCTTTCGTGCGCCTTCATTCCGTCATGAACGAGGATCTTGCTGCAAGAATCGATGCCGGAGTTTTTCCGGAGGAGGATGGGCCGGTATCATTCCGACGTCCAGTCAGGGAAACTCCGGAGATGGACATTACACCACTTATTGACATGACGTTTCTGCTACTAATTTTCTTTCTTGTGTGCACTACGGCGGCGTTGGAAGGGGCCGTGGAATTACCCCCGGCACGTTACGGGACGGCAGTCGGCCCGGCCGATGCGGTTGTGATTACGATCGCCGACCGCCCTGGCGCCAAGCTTCCGGCCGTCTACCTGGGTGATGGGAAAAAAGGTGCCCCCTTGCCGGATAGTATCGACGCTCAGGAAGCGGCGATCATTGAGGCGGTTGAGGAAGGGGCTCGGCGGGGAAAATCGTTGGTGTTGATTAAAGCGGAGCGGACCGTCAAAGAAGGGGAAGTGGTCCGCGTGGCGCTGGCGGCAAGCCAAGTACCCGGCATGCGTTTACATATTGCAGTAATGGAAGTTCGCTGAGGCGGGGCTCAAGCGCCCAGCTCATTGAAGGGAAGGTCGATCTCTGGTGACGGACCGAATTCGGTTTTCCTGCCCAGCTTGCGGACGAACGTTAAGCGTCACGGCACGTTACGCCGGGCGGACATATCGTTGCCCCAGTTGCGGGGTGGTGGATCGGGTGCCTATGCCGACTACCCCCGGGGGACCCCCGAGCGAGCCGACCACATCGATTGGCGAACCTTCAGGGGCAAGCGACTCCACGGTTGCGGGGATGATACCCCAAGCCCCCCGAGACTTTCCCCCAGTAGCTCAAGTGCGGCCAAAAGCGCGACGCCCACCCGGTGGACCTCCACCCCCTCCGCCGCCGGAAACTACGCCCAGCGTAGAACTACGCCGGGCTCCTCGGCTTGAGGCCGAAATGGACATGACTCCTATGGTTGATGTGACCTTCCTCCTTCTGATTTTCTTCATGGTGACAGCCGCTTATAGCTTGCAAAAGTCGTTGGAGATGCCCAATCCCGATCGCCAGGAGGAAGCCGCCGAGACACGCACCATTGAAGAGTTGGAAACCGATAGCGATTACATCATCGTGCGAATCAGTCGGGACAACACCGTGTGGGTCAATGACCTGGAAGCTCCAAGTCAGCCGGAGGTTTTGGCGAAATTGCGCGAAGCCCGTCAAGCCACGCCGGGAACACGAGGACCCAATAGCCTACTAGTAATTGCGGATCCGGAAGCGCGCCATGAGACGGTAGTCATGGTGCTTGATGCCGGTAATGCAATCGGAATGGAGAACATCCGGCTGGCGTGCATCGAGGAGGATGCCCTTTGATGCGGCTATCGGCGCCGGTAGGTGCCGGCGTAAGAGGAGCTCTGGACCGCTTTCCTCCGAAAATATCGCAAGTAGGGCCAAGTTTCGAAGCCGACTGTGGTTGTCATGTTGGGTGGGGCATCACAAGATGCGTGCGGCGTAAAAATGGGTATCATCCTTTGGGTAAAGTGATCTACACTTATTTGAGCGACCGATGACTTCTGGCCGTCAACCTACCGCTCGGGAATTTTTGGAATTTTTACGGCAGCGGGATCTTTTGCCTACCGACGTTCTCCAACGTTGGGACCAGGAGATCGCACGGGCGAAAAAACCCCTCTCGGCTCGCTGGTTGGCCGACCGTCTCATCGAGTTGGATTATCTCACGAGTATTTTGGCAGATCGGCTGTTAGAGGAACTTGCGCGGAAAGCAGAACAAGTCGAGGAGCCTTCGTCTGCCTCCGCCCCCGCGGCTCCGCCCAAGGAGGTTTCGCGGGAGGGTGGGGAAGTGTTAGGTTTGGCTCCTCTAGATGTGGAGACGCCTGTTGCCAAACGTCCCCCAACAGCTTCAGCTCCGCGCAAAGGGCCTGAACCTCAAGTTCGTCCACGGAGTGACGATGAGCTTTGGTCGGAGATCGACTCGGCGGTCGCCCCTTTGGGAGAGGAATTCGCAGTGCCTCTGGCGGAAGCGCCAGCAACGGTTCTCCCGCGAAAACGTAGAAATGTCTGGGAATCGCCTCTATTTCTGATAGGTGGGGGGGCACTGATCCTTTTAGTAATTCTGAACGTAGCCTTACTCTTTGCGGTGCGGCGCCAGGGGGCCGACCAACTTTTTGCCTTGGCTGAGGAAGATTACAAGGCGGGCTCGTACACGCAGGCGGTGGCAAGATTCACGGAGTTTTTAGAGAAATTTCCTCGGCACCCGCGGGTGGGGATTGCCCGGGTGCATCGCGGGCTTTGTCGCTTGCGTCAGGCGGTGGAGGGTAGTAGTGACTGGGTAGGGACCTTGCGGGTGGCCCAGGAGGTGCTTGCGGAAATTAGCGGGGAGGAAACCTTCCGCGATGAGGCACGGGGGGAATTGATTGCCCTTTTGCCACGGATTGCTTACGAGCTTGCCCGACGGGCCTTAACGCAGCTGGATGCGGAACTGATAACCCGCGCCGAGGAAGCCTTGGCCCTTGTGAGCCGATACATAGCCCCCGCGGATCGTCCCGGACCACTTCTTGCAGAGATCGAGGCCACCTTGGCCATTACGCGGCATCGGCTAGCAGCAGGGGGACGTCTCCGGGAGACCCTGGACCAAATCAGTCAAGCGCTCGACAACCAAGACGTGAGCAAGGCTCACGAGCTTCGCCGGCAACTGGTTCGAGAGTATCCTCAATTGGCCCGGGATCCAAGCGTGGAGGACGTAAGCCGGCAAATCGCTGAGGTGGAGCGGCAACTTGTCACGGTTCGCCTTGTGGAGACGGAGGTAGCAGAAAGCGATTGGCCTGCGGTGGCTGAGCACATCCTCTTGGCCTGTCGGGGACAACCAAAGGATGGGGCAGCTGCTCCAGGTCAGGTCCTTTGTGCGATGGACCAGGGCGTGGCTTTCGGTATAGAGGCCGGCAGCGGAAAGGTGTTATGGCGGCGTGTTGTGGGAGAACATCTGACGGCTGACCAACTTCCTGCGGTGCCGTTACCGATCCAAAGCGGAAGTCAAACCGACTTCGTGTTGGTTGATGCCCTGCGCCGCGAGCTTTTACGCCTGGATGCGCAAAGCGGTGCCCTTCGGTGGCGGGTGAAGTTGGAGGACGCACCGGTGGCCCAGCCGCTCGTCGGTCGGGGACGAATTTGGCTACCTCTTCCTGGGGGCAAACTTTTGGAACTGCACAGTGAGGACGGGAAAGCGCGTAGGGAGATTTGTTTTCCGCAGAAACTTCGAGTAACGCCGGCGGTGGAGGAAAAGTTAGGGCTTCTTTTTCAGCCGGCGGAACACTCTACGCTTTATGTGATTCGTTTGCCGGAGGGAACATGTGTTCAGAGTTATTATCTGGGTCATGAGGCTGGGGCGATTCTTCTGCCCCCGGTAATTCTGGGAAACTACCTTTTAGTGGGTATTCACTCGGGCATCAAACAGTCGGATGTGGAAGTTTTCCGCATTGAGGATGGGGAGGAGGGTCCGCTGGTGCCGGTGCAGACGCTACGCCTGCCGGGTCGGCTGGCGCTCCCGCCCCTTGTCTCGGGCACCAGGGTGTTTTTGGCCAGCCAGGAAGGACCGGCGTGGGTGTACGAGCTCAGTGTTGGGGAGGCGGAGCGGCCTTTCCGGGAAGTGGCGCAGGGCAATCTGGGGCCAGCAGAACGCGAATTAAGCCCAGGCCGCAAATTGATCTTCGCGCGGTTTGGATTGTTTCAGTTAGCTCAGGTGTGGATTGCTGACTATCAACTGAGCTGTTACGACGTGCTGCCGTTGAAGGCATCGCTGCAACCGAGGGCCATCCGCAACGAAGCCAGTGTATCGGTGCAACCGTTGGCAACGGTGGATGGCATCCTTTGCCATATTCGCAAAGTTTGGGGGTTGCCGGACCTAGTGGTCAGTGCTTTTCATGTTGACCATGGCGAGCTTTTGTGGGAAACCCGGCTGGGCGTCCCGTTGGTAAGCGAGCCTATCGTTTCCCCCGACGGAAGCACATTGATCTGTGTGACCCAAAGTGGATCGCTCTTCCGTCTGCCACTGGCGGAGCTTCCCCAGCTTGCGATTGTTGATGAACCGTACGTCACTTTGAGACTGGCTGAGTTGCGGGAGCCGCTGCAGACGGCGTTGGCCCTCCCGGGAGGGGAGGTGGTGCTGGTTCTTGCCCAAGGGGCACAGCGATTCCCCATTTACGATCCTGCGGAACCGGTACCGCGTTTTCGCTGGTTGTTGCTTCAGTCGCCCCTGGGTGGGGTGCCCGCAGCTTTTGGCCCAGGACTAATCCTTGGCACGCAGGCCGGACAGCTTTTGTGGCTCCTCCCCCGAGGCGGGAAACTATTGGCCGAGCCATTTGCTTTTCCCTACCCGGCAGAAGGTGTTCTACGGTGGACGAATCCGGTAATCCTAGGCCAAGAGGAGGTGGTCGTCGGGGAGACTTCAGGTCGGTTGATGCGGCTCAGGCTACACAGCGAGCCGAAGCCCTATTTCCGTTTGGAGGCCGAAGCACGCTGGACAGCGCCCTTGGCCACGCAGCTCACACCTTGCGGTTCCTGGGTGAGTGTGTGTGACCGGGAAGGCAACCTTGTGGGTTTTTCGTTGCCGGAGCTTAAGCCTCAGATTCACCTTGAGCTCGGGGAGGTAGCAACCTGGGGACCTTACGGGGTTAGCGAATACCTTCTGGTGGCCAATTCGGCGCAGCTTTTCTGTTTGGATAACAGCGGAAAAACGCTGTGGCAAGGCGCATTAAATCATGGCGTGCCAGTGGGCAAACCTTTCCTGATCAATAACACGGTGACTTTGGCCACCGCGGATGGATGGCTTATGGAGGTTGATCTGAGTTCCGGACAAGTCCAATGGACGCAGCAATTGGAAGCCCCGTTAGCAACCGGGCCGGTGCTTCTGGATCGGCGGTGGGTTGTAGGCGGAAAAGACGGATGCCTTTACCTTGTTGACCAGGAGTAATACCTGGTAACTGGAAGAAGGGCCTGCAAGACAGCGTCGCTCCCAAGTGCGGGGTCCCTGAGGATAACGTCTCCTTTCGGCAAGGCCGACGGAATGTTCGGGGGACCGCATCCGGAATCGTCAAATGCCGCCGTCAGGGCCAAAAGATTTCCCCCACTAATAATGCATAACCCTTAGGGTGCAAACAATAAACAGAAGATGTTGACTCGGTGGAGAATACTCTTGAGAGGCATGTGGCACCGGGGCGCCGGTGGCGATGGCTTTATGCTTAAAAAGCCACGCAGTCTTGCGGTCGCTGTGATGACTATCGCTTCCCTTTTCGCTTGTAAAGGGGCTGGGTTATGTCAGGAACAGTTACCTCTCTATGAGCAGGAAGCGTACGATTTGATAACCCTTGCCGCCGAACACGGAGGCCAAACGCTTAAGGTCCTTCCCCTTCCGTTTCCCAACCGGCGTGTACCAGATCCGTTGCCTCGCACGGGCAATCTCCAGTTCCGTCTGGTGGACCAACCGGACGTGCTTTACGAGGTCCCTTGGGCAGCTGTGGCGAAGATTGAGCTTTTCCATGACCTCGTTTTGGCGCGGGCTCGGCAATTGGTGGACGAGAACAAATTCGAGCAAGCGTACGATTACTTCATGTATCTGCTCGAAAATGATCCGACCCTGCCCGGCTTGACCGAGGCGTATCATCACTTTTTGTTTTCCGAAGCAAGCTGGTGTCAGGCAAGAGAACAACACGATCGCGCCCTGATGATCTTCCTTCAATTGGCCCAGGTGCGTCGTGATTATCCCGGTTTGGCCGAGGCTGTCGGAGGAAGTGTTTGGGCCAAGTTGGACGCTTACCTCAGGGAGGAAAACTATGCGGGGGCGTACACGCTTCTCAGGGGGATAGAGAAGCTCTTTGCCGGCCATCCCGCGGTGCAGAAGGGCCGCGAGGAGCTCGTCCGCCGAGCTTCTACGCAGCTAGAGGAAGCCCGTCGACAAGCCGAGCTAGGCCATTTATCCCTTGCCCACCGCCTGGTCAGAAGATCCTTGGGAATATGGCCGGAATTAAAGGAGGCCATTGTTTTTCAAGAGGAGCTGCAGCGGAAATACACTCGCGTGGTGGTAGGCGTAACGGAAGCTCTCCCTCAAGGGCGGTGGCAGCCGTTGGTCGATTGGGCTTCGCGCCGGGTGATGCGGCTGGTAGCACGGAGTTTGTTTGAATTTGCTGGCCCCAGTTTGGAAGGAGGCAGGTACATCTGTTCCGTAGGGGAACACGAGTGGGATCGGCCCACATTGCGGCTCACTATTCGCCTTCGGCCGGGCATTGCCGATCCGTCCTCCCAATCCGAAGAGTTGACCGCACCTCGCCTGGTGCCCCTTCTTTTCCCCGGTGGTCAAGGTCAAGCGTTCAGGGCCTACCCGGAGCCAAAGGAGTTCATCCGGCAAATATCCTGCCCCGACTTGTATACGGTGGAGTTGCAGTTGGGCCGTTTACACCTTCGCCCCGAAGCAGTGATGACGATCCCGTTGGCGCTTTCTCCGCTGGTGCTCCTGGGGGCCGAAGACCACTCTTCTGCCACTGCCGCCGGTCAAACGACCGCTATGGGTAACGGGCAGAGTGGATCTACCGATAGTGCAGACCGCTCCCTTCCCTCCTGGGCCTACCAAATATGGGTGGGTCCGTACCGACTGACGGAAATCGATGAGAATCAGACCATTTTTCGACCGGTGCCCAGCTCCTTCGCCGGTCGCTCTGAAGAGGTTCACGAAATTGTGGAGATGTCCTTTCCTTCGGCCGGTGCGGCAATCGAGGCCCTCCGTCGGGGGGAAGTGGATGTGGTGGACCGCGTCCCCCCCTGGATGCTGGAGCGTTTAACCGGTCTGCCGGGAATAACTGTGGAGCCTTACGGTTTGCCACTTGTCCACTGCCTCCTCCCTAATATGCAGAAGCCCTTGATGCGACGTTCCGCTTTCCGCCGAGGACTACTCTACGGGATTGATCGGCAGAAGATCCTTGCCCAACTCATGGGGAAAGCCAAAAGCGAGACGGCTTCGCTCGTCACTGGTCCTTTCTTGGCCACGGCGGGTCCCGGGGTACCGTTGGACTACGCGTACGACTCGGGTGTGCCGGTAAAGGCATATGATCCCCGGTTGGCCATCGCTCTAGTGCAGGTAGCGTTCGCAGAGTGGCGAAGCGAACTGCCTGAGGAGCAGCGTCCCGGCGGACTTCCTGAGATTGTCCTGGCTTACAAGCCTGGGCCGATAGCCCAAACGGCCTGTGAGGCACTGCGTGAGGATTGGCGTCGGGTGGGCCTGCGCGTTAGACTGACTCCGCTCGAATGGACGGAGGTTAACAGTTTTCTGCCAGAGGTGGACCTGATTTACGCTGAGCTTGCCGTGTGGGAACCCCTCGTCGATGTAGAACGAATTTTTGGATCCGAGGGTCTTACCGGGTTTGTCACAGCACACCTTGCCCAGTCGCTGGTTCGGCTGCGGGAACTACGTGATTGGAGTGAAGTGGCCGCCCAACTTCGGCGAATCCATCGCCTGGTCGATCTGCAAAGCGCAATTTTGCCATTGTGGCAGTTACCCGATTATTTCGCCCGGAAACACAGCGTGCAGGGGATAGGCACTCGGCCGATTACCCTTTATCAAAACGTGGAGAATTGGCGCTTCCTCCAGGGAGCGACCGGCTCGAAACAATGAGGCTGCCCTTTCGGGGGAAGTGTTGGCACTGGAAAGCGGAAGTATTCGTGCCCTCTCAAAAACTTAAAGGCCGTGGGATGATAGCTCGGACCGGTTGGTGCTGGTTGTTTTTCGTGGCGGTAATTGTGGCCGCAGATGCCGGCGCCCCTCAACGTCGCGCTTGGTCTCAATCGGTGTGGGAACTATTACCTTATCAGGTGGAGGTTTGCATTGGCGTCCGTGACTCCGGCGGGATGGCAGAAACCCTGGCAAGCCGACTGGCAAACAGTTTGGGCGAGCACTTAGCCCGCACCGTGGGCGCTATTTGGCAATGGCAATTTCGAACGATCGATCAGCGAGTGGCCGCTCGGCTTCTGGCAGGAGAACTTTGGCCACGGGAATTATGGCCGGCTGAGTGGACTGCAATCGAACATCCCGACAAAGCTATTTTGTTGATTATCGATGCTGCCAACCGGCCGTGGATCCGTTTGGCCGCTCAGGAAATCGACCTTCGAAGTCAAAGCTGGGGGCCGAGAATTCTGCGGGAAGTGGCCGGGTGGCATCTGGTATCCAACGCCGCCCTGGAAGCCGTGTGGGAGGCTTTTTGCCCGCTTGCCCGCTTGCATCTGCTCGACACAGAAAATCATCAAGTGCAACTGCGAGGACGTGCCAGCGCCCTTGCCCCTCAGGATCAGAGTTTGCAGCTTTTTCGTCCGGGGCAAGCCTTTCGCATCGTTATCCGCTATAACGACCGCACCGGCCGTGCTACCCGCATTGTCGAAGCTCCTTTCTCCTATGTAGAGCTGGCAGACATCCAGGAAGGAATTCTCGTTGGCCGATTGGTCACGGGGCTGCGAAGCCCGCTGAGCGCTCGTCGCCGGGGGCGAACCGAGCAACTATTCGTTGCCACAAAAGCCTACTTGCCGGAGACCCAGGTGGTGCTCCGCGATCGTCAACAGCCGGGAAGACCATTGGCTGCTTACTCAGTTTTTACTCAGTCTTCCGGAGGTGGCGAACTGAGGTTCCTTGGGCGAACAGATGCTTTTGGGATACTTCCCGTGTCTTGCCAGTCAGGTGGACTCCAAATCCTGTGGGTCAAGAACGGTCAAGTCCCTTTAGCCCGGTTGCCTCTTTTACCGGGATCGGTCCCCCAAGTGGTGGCCGAGCTTCCAAGCGACGATGAACGTATGGAAGCAGAGGGAATTCTTCTCGGCATACAGGAAGAGTTGTTGGAAATTGTAGTGCGCCGGCATATATTAATGGCTCGAATTCATCGGCTAGTGAAGCTCGGTCAAAAACAGCAGGCCCAACAATTGCTCGAGGAGCTTCGCTCGCTTCGCAGTCGGGACGACCTACGGCGGTACTTGTTGCTCCAACGGAAACGCCTCGTTGCTAAGGATCCCGTGGCACAGAAGCGGATCGACCTCATGTTTGCTAAAACAGAGGAGCTGCTAAGTGTCTACCTTGACCCCACCCCTATTGACGAGTTAGTTAGCAAATTTCGTTAACTTCTGCCTTTGATGAGCGAGTGGACGACAGGTGCTGCCCGCAGTAATCTTTTCATTGTGGCTGGGGTAGTGTTGACGGCGAAATTCTCCCCGGCTTTTCGACCCCCGCCTTTTTTCCTCCGGTACAATTGCCTCGATCATTGAAGTCGAGTGTGGTTAAGCTCCAGTTGGGTGGCCACGGTCGTGTTGGAATTGGCAGCAGGTTCCGGTTTTCGCTGAAGGACTTGTGAACGTTTCCTGCCGCTTAGAGAATTTCCGATCGAAGAGGACTGATTCGGACACTCCGGAGCCGCCACGTGAATATTAGTTGGAAGTTTTTGCGGAATTGGGAGCTTCCCCGGTAGCCCGAAAGGTGATCTAGGCTTTAACCATAAAAACCTGCGCACGGAGGAAATGCGGATGGGTCTTGCAGTTATTGCCGGGAGTCATCGCGAAGAGGCCGAGTCTTTACGGGTTGCCCGATACGTTGTCAACCAGCTAAAGAGTCTGGGTGTTGACGACCTGTACCTCCTGCCCCTCGCGAATAATCCTTTACCGCTTTGGGATGAAGGTGTCTGGGAAAATGCCCCCAACTGGCAGCAAGTGTGGCAGCCTGTTGCTGCGGAACTTCGGCGTGCCGAAGGTTTTGTTATTGTCTCCCCGGAATGGTCAGGAATGGTGCCTTCGGGGCTTAAGAATTTCTTTCTCTTATGCAGTAAGGATCTGCTGGCCCACAAGCCGGCTCTTATCATCACTGTCTCCGCTTCCCTCGGGGGCGCTTATCCTGTGGCAGAACTGCGGATGAGTAGCTACAAGAACACGCGGATTTGCTATATCCCCGATCATATGATCATCCGCAACGTAGGAAGGATGCTTCATGGTGAAACCCCGGCCGATGAGGAAGACGCTGCCGTTCGCGCCCGGCTGCGATATTGCCTTCGCGTGCTATTGGAGTATGTAAAGGCGCTTCGCCTTGTCCGCGAAAGCGGGGTGATCGACCTAGAAACTTATCCCTACGGCCTATAAGAAGAACCATGGGTGGCTTGTATGAACAAAAGTGCAGAACAAAAAGACATGTCCTTGTTTTAGCAAAGTACGAGTTTACGAAATCGCGCGTGCGACGTGCTGTTCTCTTCGGGGACGATCCCAGGCGGGAGGAACTCATCCAGCCGAGAAGCTCTTCCTCTTTCCGTAGGTGGGGGCTTCCGGGAGGAGCCTGCCGGAGGTGTTGTGAGAATACTACCATTGTAAATATGTAACCCTCAATGAATCCCAACGCCCGGGATACCTCGCGAAGAAAAGGCAGAGATGTCTCCTAACGATGCGTAAATCTCCTGTGAAGCAAACTGTTCCAATTTCTCCTTCTTTATTGAGAGTGGGGTGATCGTAGAAACGCAAATCTCTTCGGCGGCCGAGGTAAGGCTTTCTGAGGGGTTCCGGCCAGCATTGGGGCCCTACTAATCGTTACATGCGGCATGATCGGAATTTGGAAGGATTAGTTAAATGGGTCAGGGAAAAGATTCGGCCTTCGGAGTCTGTGCCAATTCCATAAGGAGATCGCCGGCAAGCAAATTCCTTGGATCGTCTCTTCTTTCCCTGCCGAATCGCAACACAAAGGACGCGTGCGAAGCAATCGAGATCATCGGGGATGTTTCTTGCCAAGGGTATTTTGCTTCCGACCGGGTGGTCCCGATGATTTCTCACAGTTTCGGCTACCGGTGTGAGCCATTGACACCCAAAGGGTCGAATGGCAGCCGGGGCTAGCCCATTGTGGGTGCCTGAGGACGGAAGGGACTCCTTATCTTCGCACAGGGCGGTAGCGTCGGCGGATCACGGACGGTCCTAGCGGCGCGGCAGGCAGTAGGCAGTCTGTCGCCGGGAACTTGCACACGTGTGCGATCCCGTTGGGTGGAAAGGCACTGTCGGGCCTCGCACGGGCCCGGGGCAACTCGGCGACCGAGAGCTAACGTTAAAAGGACCGACCCCGCCATGGCCGTCACTATTCCCCCCGACCATCTAACGATGAATCCCACGCCTGTCCTGCAAGCGGACAGCTGCTCAGCGCGTGCGGAAAATGTTGCCCGCGTTTTGGAATGGGCCCGACTTCGTCAGCGCCTATTTGAGCTCATTGTACGAAATGAATCGCGTCGGCGTTTCCAAACCCCCATATCCAAATCGACGTGAGGGGTTTGGTGTTGACACCCTTGGGAGACGGGAGCCACCACTCGTGCCGCAAAATCTCTTTACCCGGATGCCCCCCTATGTCATCTATGCCCCCGCCGGCTCGAACGGGCACATCCTTGGGCAAGAGGTGAGAAACTTTCCTTCGGTCGGGAAAAAGGATGACCGGCCCGCGCTTAAAACATACCGAAGGTGGTTCTCAGGCCTGGCATATCGAACCGCTCGGATGAGGTGCCGACTGGTGTCCTGGATCCTTTTATTTGGGACTGTCTTGTGGCTTGTCCTTGGCGGTGGTACTAATCTCAGGCAGGCGGTTGGCTTCCCTCTATGGGCGATTGAGGCTTTTTCGTCCACAACAGTATCGGTTAAGCCGCACCCCGCTATTGCCCGGATTATCGCGGCCGAAGGCAACGTTTTTTCCATGGGTTCTGGCACTCTGGTGGCCGATACTGGTTCTTACGCCCTTGTTCTGACCAATTGGCACGTAATCCGCGATGCACGGGGCCAGGTGGAAGTAGCGTTTCCTAGTGGGCAGAAAGTGCCTGCCGTTGTGGTAGCTGCCGATCCCGTGTGGGATCTCGCCTTGCTCATGACTCCCTCGGTAGGAATTCCTCCCATTGGGATAGCCGACCGAATTCCTACCCCAGGAGAGCGATTGATCATTGCCGGTTATGGTCGGGGAAACTATCGGGCTGCTTCCGGCCGCTGTGTCCAATATGTGGCTCCCGGTTTCAGTCACCCGGCGGAAATGTTGGAGGTTAGCGTGGGGGCTCGCCAGGGAGATTCCGGTGGACCCATTCTTAATACTCGCGGAGAATTGGCGGGTGTCCTTTTCGGGACTACCGGCGGCCGGACCATCGGCAGTCATTCGGGACGGGTGCGGCATTTCCTAGCAGCAGCGCAGCCACGGTTGACAACTGCCCATGCCCAATTGGCGGCCCTCATGGCCCGCTCCGAGGGAGATTCCTTAGCTTCTGCAAGGCGACTGTCCGGCGAAGGAGCCTGCCCAGCGAGAGAGGCGGTCTCACCGGCAGCTTTTGTCCGAAGTGCCGAAGCGACGGATGCCGGTCGGTCGCAGACCACTCTCACCGGGGGAAATTCCTCGATCGAGAGCGCCGCCCTCTACGATCCACTGGCGGCAAACCCGGTAAGCTCGATTCTGGACACGGAGGAGTACATCCCGCCCTCCAATAAGGGATTAGCTCCCAGCCCAAATTCGCCGGCATGGCGGGGCAGTATGGCGGAACAGTTGCCGGCCGCTCAGGTGGCTTCACACCCCCGAGCCACAGGGTCAACAAGTGGCTTACCCACGGGGCACGCCGGGAGCGTTTCTGTTCCTGCTTCCGCGTCGGCCTCACCTCGGTCCACCCCTTTTGTTTCCGCTGAGAGTGACCCGTATGCCGCGGAGTACTCAAGTTTTGCAGGTTCGAATGTGGGTTTGGGTACCTCAGAAGGGTCCCGCTTCACGAGTCGGCCACCGCATAACACATCGCCCGGGGCCGATCGTTACGCGCGAGGTTCAGCCGCAAGTCTGAAAAATGCGTCTGAACCGGATCAGTATTCCGGATCGGTTGATTCCATTTCACCTTGGACAGGGGATACCTCGGCAAGCACCACCTACGGCCATTCGGAGGGAGTTTCCCGGCTTTCGGGGGCAGCCGGTGCATCAACCGGTTCGGTAGAACTCGGTAGCCGGAGATCCCCGTGGGAGACCGGCCACTTAAGCAGTGCCGGAGGGGACGGGGCAAAACGTCCTAGTGCAGGTGTCACCGACTTTTCTTCGCCCGGAACTACGGGGGCACTTTCCTCCGGCAGTGTGTCGGCCGGGAACTCCCACTCAAACCGGGAGTCCTTAACCCTGGGAGTTCATGAGCCTGGCACATTCCGTGGAAGCCCTCAAGTCAATGGGACCGCAGCCGGGCGCCCACCAGGAGAAGTGGCCTCCTCGGGGATCTTTTCCGGAAGAGATCGTAGAAGCGGAACGACGACGCATGGAAGCTCGGCTCTACCTCAGGGTGGTGGTTCGTCCAACTTGGCTCGGTCGTTCCCTTCTGGAGCCGGCGATGAGGGATTTAATACCGATTATGACGAGGAGGGCTATGGGTCGTGGGGCGACTCAGACTTTGCGGGGGCATCGGGTAACTCTGGGCGAAATTACGGTGGCAGAACATGGGAGTTCAAGGGAGACGAGGAAAGACCGATGACTTTCTCCTCCTCCGCGAGCCGATCCGGTCAGGCGATGTCTTCCTCAGGCTTTTGGGGAGGAAATAGCTCGCTGGGCGCCGGCGTTCCCCAGGGCGGACAAGGCTCTGAGGGGGAGTCGGGCGGCAATTACTTTCGCCCCGGACCTAGCTCAGGTCCATCGGGTGGAGGGCCGGATTGGTCAGGAGGCCAATCTTCAAAATCCTTATCGGAATCGGTTTGGGCTCGCGAAGGGTTGAGTTCTGGCTCGGGTGACGAGTCAGCCGGCGACTTGAGCCAAAGCGCAGAATCCGCTGGCTACCCACCCTCCTCTTCCAGTGTCGCACCGACCTTTCCGAAAAGTGCTTTTAGCTCGGGAGAATCCCTGGGGCCACAGGCCGATGAGGTCCCCGAGCCCTTTAACCTTGTAAGTGGCTTGCTGTACGAGGTCCTAGCCATTCTCAGTATCAGTGGGCTGACGCTTTACGTGCTTCGGGTTGTGGGGCCGCGGAGTCGCCGGCGTGCCTACTATTACCGTCGGCGCCGATATGCCACCTATGTGCCCACGTACTGGGAACCTTAAGCCGGTCGCAGTGCCGAGCATTTCGCCTGATCTAGAAGATCAACCCAAGGAATCAAGCGCCTGACCTGAGGCCATCCGCGGTGAACTTTCCGCCCGAAGACAAAAGGTCATAGCCGGCGTTGGTAGGCACAATATTCGGCCAAAGTCATTCACAAACTGGGCGCGTCCCTTGTTACCGTAATAACTTTTGCGGTGGGTAAGGGCGTGGAAATTGGGTCATCACGACCGCATTTTTCGAGAGTGAGGAGTTTGCAGCCAGATTTTACCCGGGATCCAGGAAATCGTGCTCAGGTCCGGCTCACAAACCCGAAGGTTGCCTCAGTCTAGAGAACCCCGTGGCTGACCGAGTTACTCTTTATCGAATCGCCACAATCCTTCTTGGCGAGCCATGGCTACCGCGTCGCGATACTCTTGCCAAGTAATCGGTCGGCCGAGCTGAGGATGTGTGTACGCCTTTCCTTCCGGCCGATATTGCGGCATGATGTTGACAAAAGTATCGCGAGAAATCTCTTGGGCCAAAAACCGCATGAGAGAGCGGGTACCGGCCAACCCGTTGGGCATGACCAAGTGCCGAACCAAAAGTCCTCGTTGGGCAAGACCTTGATCGTTGATTACCAGATCTCCCACCTGGCGATGCATCTCGCGAATCGCTTCGCGGACCACCTGAGGATAATCAGGCGCATGAGCCAACGAGCGTGCCACCTCCGGATCGTCAAATTTGATATCGGGCATGTAGATGTCGATAATCCCCTCCAGAAGCTGCAGGGTTGGCACTGAATCATAACCTCCCGTATTGTAAACAAGGGGAAGGTGTAAGCCGCATGGTATGGCGATTTCGAGGGCTTCCACGATTTGGGCAACAACATGCGAAGGAGTCACGAAATTGATGTTGTGACACCCGCGTCGCTGCAGAGTGAGCATCATCTCTGCCAATTCCTTGGCCGACACAGGGCGGCCTTCGCCCAAATGACTGATTTCATAATTTTGGCAAAATATGCAGCGAAGATTACATTGGGAGAAGAAGATTGTGCCCGAGCCGGCCCAACCCCGCAAACACCGCTCTTCGCCATGGTGTGGAAAATAGCTGCTCACGATGGCTTGCCGACCGGTGCGGCAAAAACCCTTGGCCACAGATTGAGTTCGGTCCGCACCACACCCACGTGGACATAAGGTGCAGGAGGTCAAAGCGTCGCGAAGAATCTCGGCTCGCCGCGAAAGCTCTCCAGACTTCCACAGCTCGATGTAACTAGGTGTGAATTCTGCCGGAGTGACTCGGTGCATACGGCTATTTCCCGTTCAACTCCGCTGCCTGGCAACTAAGCTGCACTACATTTGATTTTAACGGGAGCTTCCTTTTATTTTATCTGGAGCTTTCGCTACCAGCGAGCACCATACCCGTGACACTGTCGCGTGCGGGATGGCGTCCCCGGCGATCTGCCTTTTTGTCATTTGGAGCATCTAATGCAGTCTTTTCTTGCAGCAACTTTTGTTGGCCTGAGCGCTACCAACCGCGAGGTGCGACAGCCGACTTTGGTGAGGAAATAAGCGGTGCGAAGCCCGGAAGTTCTTTGCGAGGTCTCTCTCGGGTGGGCAATTGCTTGATCGGTCGTTTGGCCTTCGGAGCCGACAAGAGACCAACTCCCACGGGCACGCCATGTCCTGCCCTCGATGTTGACCATCGGCCCCCAACGAAGTAAATTGACGCCTTGAAGTGCGGATGACCCTTTACACCAGTCCCAGGTGGAATTAGTACATGGCGGCAAGCAATGCCTCAGTCCCCGCAGTTAGCTTGGAAGTTCCGGGTGGCTTATGCGGGCCAACAGGCAGGGTTTTTTCCAAAGGAGTGCGGGAAGGGAATTGGGACACGTGCTTCCTAGGTGAAGAACACGTGTTGAAAGGCCCAGAGACCAACCGCCCTAAAAAGGAGGGAGAAGCTCATGTTTGTTTTGGAAAGTAAAACCTTGGCGGTGCTTTTCTGTATTGTCACGATGTTATGCTGGGGGTCGTGGGCTAATGCTCAAAAGCTTACCGGGCGACAATGGCGATTCGAACTCTTCTACTGGGATTATGTCTTCGGGGTATTGCTCATGGCGCTAATCTTTGCGTTTACTTTGGGAAGTTTTGGCTCAGGTGGCCGCCCTTTTCTTGAGGACTGGCAACAAGCAAGCTGGGCAAACATTGGCTCGGCACTGGCGGGGGGAGCGATCTTCAATCTAGCCAATATCTTGCTAGTGGCGGGAATAGCCGTGGCCGGCATGGCGGTCGCATTCCCGGTGGGGATCGGAACGGCGCTAGTGTTGGGTGTGGTAGTCAACTACGTGGCAGAACCGAAAGGCCAGATAGTGCTTTTATTTAGCGGTGTAGCACTCATCACTGCGGCTATCATTTTGGATGCAATTGCCTACGGACGCATCCCGGGCCAAACTCGCCGCGGGGTCGCACGGGGGTTAGTGATTGCTGTGTTGTGTGGACTCCTAATGTCGTTTTTTTATCGGTTTGTAGCTGCGGCCATGCCCAAACCGGAACCGGCCGAATTTTTGAACATGCCCCCTGGAAAGCTGAGCCCGTATACGGCCATGGTTTGCTTTGCGGTAGGCGTTCTCGCAAGCCAGATTTTGTTCAACGTATCGAAATTTGTCAGCTGGGCCACGGCGGATCCGCCTCCCCCCATCGATTATCTCCAGGGAAGTTTCCGTGATCATTTGTGGGGCATTGTGGGAGGCATGGTGTGGGCGGTGGGGATGACCTTCAGTATCATCGCCATGGGTGTTGCCGGACCCGCAATTTCCTACGGTTTAGGACAAGGGGCCACCATGGTGGCAGCCGCCTGGGGTGTATTCATTTGGCGAGAATTCCGAGAGTCATCGCCAGGGACCGCAAACATCCTTGCGGCAATGTTCGTTGCCTATCTTGCTGGGCTTGCCCTATTGGTGGCAGCCATGGTGTAAAGATATTTCCAACACCAAATGAGAGAACCGCTCGCAGTTAGCGAAGCTTTGGCTTCTGATCACCGGCGATGCGGACCACAGCAAGATCAACCCCAGCACGACCAATAGTTCAACAGGGTGAATTTCCTCCTGATTTGCCTGAGTTTGCCTAAGATTCGAATGATTTGGGCCTCCGCACGTAAAAGAATCCCTTGCCGCCGGATGAAAATTCAACGGGATTGAGAACTCTTTTTTAGGCGCGGCACAAAGCGCAATTCAGGTTAAAAATCCTGCCGAAGGTCGCTGAGGGCTCGAACTAGCTTGGTGATCATCTCCTCGGTGTGAAGCACACCAAGGCTAAGGCGGATGCACGATCGTTCCTGAGGGACGGTGGGGGGACGCATTGCCGGGCAATAAAGGCCCCTTGTGAAAAGTCCCGCACTGAGCTGCAAAGCCTTTTCGGGCTCACCTACCACGAGGGAAAGAATCTGACTTTGACTCGGCCCCACACACCACCCAAGTTCCTCTAACTGTTGACGCAGTCTGGCAGCACGTTGCCGCAGGAGTAGGCCCTCGTGGGGAGCTTTGCTGAGTAGCTGGAGGGCTCGGGTGGCGGCGGCTACGGCAGCCGGGGGAAGTGCCGTCGAAAAAATGTAAGAACGGGCTTTCGAGATGAGCCAGTCAATGACGGCACGGGGACCCACCACATAGCCGCCAATACTTCCCAGGGCCTTGCTTAAGGTCCCTACGCGGACTGGAATAAATTCTTCGAGCCCTAGCTCGGCGACAAGTCCCTCTCCCCGCGGGCCGAACACACCGATTGCATGCGCTTCGTCGGCCAAAAGCATGGCCTCATAGTGCTGGGCTAGCGCCACGAGTTCTTCCAGCGGTGCCACATCGCCGTCGATACTAAAGACGCTATCGGTCACAATAAGGGCACGACGGTAGTGCCTCCGCTTTTCAAGCTGACGGCGAAGTGTGGTCAGTTCTCGGTGATCAAAGAGGCGAATAGCTGCTTGCGATAGGCGGCAGCCATCCCATAGCGAGGCGTGGTTGGCTCGGTCCATGAAAACAATATCACCAGGACCCACTAACGATGTCACCACGCCGACGTTGGCAGCATAGCCCGAGCCGAATACCACGGCGGCTTCGGCTCTATGAAACTGTGCCAAGGCTTCCTCCAATTGGTGGTGCCACCGGCTGTAGCCGCAAACTACCGGGCTGGCGGCACTTCCCCAGCCGAACCGACGCGCTGCCTGGCACGCGGCCCGGATGACCGCAGGGTGTTGCGAAAGGCCGCGGTAATCATTGGAGCCAAAATTAATAACCTCGACCCCGTCAAGGACCACAATCGGTCCTTGCCGGGTGGGTCGCACGCGACGAAATCGCTTAAGCCCGGCCTCCTCGAGCGCGACTAGTTCTTGGGAGATCCAGGAAAGACTGAGAGGAAGGTTAGCCATCGGGTTATCCTGGTCTCCATGGGTAACAACTCAGCCAAGGCGATCTTATTCTGGTAAGTCGGACATCTCCACCAGGATATGCCGCACGCATAGCTGCTCCAACTCTTGGAGCGTGTCCACAGTTATGCTTCGGATACAGCGTGAAATGGCCTCGATCGTCGGCAAGTCTTCGTAAAGCGCCGCAAGTACTAGCTCCGTCTCTTCGCCCCCCGGAAAGTCGTGCGGACGTGAGGCGCGACAGACATGTTCGAGCCACGGCTTGAGTGCCTCCCAAAGCTTAGGAGCACTTAAAACCGCAGCTGCCAATCGCGGTTTCTCGAGGTCTTGAATGAGCCCGATCGGACGAAGCGGCGATCCCTCCACGATTCGCAGCGCTTGCTCGCGGGAGGAACCAAGGATGGCCATCTTATCTGTGAGAATCATTACCGGTTCCAACGGGGAAATTGTTTCTGCTGGTTCCCCCGCTAGCTGACAAATAGTACCCCAGGGTTCGCTTTTACATTCGAAGCTATGAATAATTTCCCACAATGCTGTCAGAGGTTCGAATTCTTCAAAGGATAGCTCTTCGTTCGTGAATTCATCTTCGATCAGTTCGCGGAGTCTATCCACAAGGGTACCAAGTTGCTTGAAGCCTTCTATGAGCCGATTTTTATCGGCGATAGAAATGATCACAGCCACTTCCGGGAAGGGAAGTGGTTTTTCCGGCGCCTGCATCCCTTCTGGGAGATGCTCAATGGTGCTGCGTGCCTCAAGGACCGCAGTGAAGCTGACATTACCGACAGCCGGAATGATATATTCGCGGACTAAGCGATCGGCATCGCGGCCAATCATCCACAAGTGATTCCGAAAATTTTGTCGACGCGGATCTTCAAACCATTCGGAAAGGGATAAGGCTTGCTCGAAACCACTCCAGCCGATCTCCATTATGGGGCGACAAGACTCGTAGACAGCCTCTAAGCTTTCTTCCGGCAAAACGGAAAAAGCTAGCACGGTAATCGGATCCGGTCCTACCAGCCGAAGACCTGGTAAAGCCGTATTCATTTGGATAGCGGCCTTTTGCCACCACAGGGCTACCTCCTCCATACCCCGAGGCGTTATAAACGCCGCCTGGGCGAAAGCACCGAACGTCGGTTCAATTCTTCCTACCCTAGCCGTTAGATTTTGCAGCCATTGCTCAAATGCGCCGAAAATAGCAGGCTGTTGATGAATTACTCGGTCAAGCACATCAAGTACCGCCCGGAAGTCCTCGGATGAAGAGTTCCCGCCTTTAACGAACGAGGCGCTTAAGTAGCCTGTGTACACGATCTCCCCGGTGACTCGACGATAAAGTTCCCGAAATTCTTCCCGGTTGGCAAGCCGGTTGTCTTCCGGCGGGATGTGCAGGAACTTTAAATCGGGCCCAAGCCCAAGAAGGATCCAGTCCTCGCGGATTCCCAAAGCAAGTTCCACCTTAAGCGTACGAGCTTGATCGACAAGAATTTGAACCAGCTCGGAGACTACCAAATTATCCGCAGACTCTTCCGAGAAGTCGATTTCGTCCTCAAGCGGCCTCACTTCTTCATGGTCCGCCTCACTCAGGAACGAGAAAATTCCTTCCCAAGGGATAATCTCGCCGGGCACAGTGACCACGAGGAAGTTATGGCCCTCGATTTCCTCGGTCCTCATTCCTTGGGAAAGTTCCGGCACAGTGAGAAGGATCGCAGTCAGCAGTGCGCGGGACATCTCTAAGACAGCCCTAGCACGGTTAAGGTCGGACACCCGCCAACCAAGGAGGAGCCGAGGAACCACCAGCCGATTTTGCTCCTGGGCGAAAAACTCCCGCGTAAGCAACAGAAGTCCTTCTTCTGCCAAGGCCTGAGCTTCTTCTGGTGACGACGAATTTTGGCCGGCAAAAGTCTCCGAGAACCAAGTCCAGAGGGTTTTCATCATGTCCCACCGCCGGTAAATTTGGGTCAGACGGGTGCAAGCTTCGTCTCCTGCAATAAAAAGCTCATGACTAAGCATATCGGTAAGCACAGCTGCCACATCACGTAGGAAAGGATTATCCCACTGAGCCTGAAAGAGCTCGGATGCCTCACTGCCCGAGATTTTCTCCATCTCCCGGGACCATAGTTCTTGTAGCAGTTCCACCAATTTGAGCTCTTTAGCGCGGGAATAAGCCCGGCTTTCGGAAAGCTTTTCCCAAACATGTCGCGTGTTAGCTGCGCACTGATAAATAGCAAGATCCGAAGGTAGGAACGTTTGGGATTGGGGAATACTTTGAGTGTACGCTTGAGGCACTAGGCTGCCCACATGAAACCCTACTAAGAGCCACAGCCACAACCGAGTCAGTCCCCGGTTCATTTTCAGAATCTCCTGAAGCAACAAGGTTAGCGCGCTTTCGGGTTCTATCCCCCTAGAATTCGACAAGATTTGGGCAAAGTGGATTCAGAGTCGGCTTATAATTAGCGCTGCATGAGCTAGTAGCCTCACTGATTTTCGCCTTCCCCGCGGCCACGGGACCTTCCAACTAGCCGCTGTTAACACGATCAACCCTCAGCCGTTTATGGGTAGGCGGGGCTTGGCCATGTCCGCTCCACAAATGATGTATCGTGCCGAGCTTCCCGAAAAACAGGATGATCCAGGATTTCCAAATGTCGGGGTATGGTTGTCGCTACTCCCTTAATCCGCAGTTCGCGGAGTGCCCGTTTCATACACTCGATGGCTTCGTCCCGGGTCGGTTGATGCACAATGAGCTTACCGATTAAGGAATCGTAGTAAGGCGGGATAGTATAGCCGGGATAAACGTGAGAGTCAAAACGTACTCCGAACCCGCCGGGCGGGAAAATCTCCGTAATGGTCCCGACACTGGGACGAAAGTTTTTTTCGGGATCCTCGGCGTTGATGCGGCACTCGATGGCCACGCCGCGGTGCGAAATTTGTTCTTGAGTGAAGGAAAGCGGTTCGCCGGCGGCAATGCGGATTTGTGCTTTAATTAAGTCGATTCCTGTGACCATCTCTGTCACCGGGTGCTCCACCTGGATCCGAGTGTTGACTTCGATGAAGTAAAAATTCCCATCACGGTCCACGATGAATTCCACGGTCCCGGCGCTATCGTACCTGGCGGCCTGACAGAGGCGAACGGCCGCTTCGCAGATCTGCCGGCGGGTATCCAA
This sequence comes from uncultured Thermoguttaceae bacterium, assembly GCA_938084835.1. Classification (GTDB taxonomy): domain Bacteria; phylum Planctomycetota; class Planctomycetia; order Pirellulales; family Thermoguttaceae; genus DTLM01. Next base: position 198,220 of record CALKER010000009.1, on the reverse strand, counting down.
ATTGAGACGGGGGGAGGGACTTTCCTCAATGAGCTTTTGGTGTCGACGCTGGACCGTGCAATCGCGCTCCCATAGATGGACCACCTGGCCGTGCTTGTCGCCAAGGATCTGAACTTCGACGTGGCGGGGATGTTCGATGTATTTTTCCAAGTAGATGGCCCCACTGCCAAAGGCGGCCTCCGCCTCTGCCTGTGCCTGTTGGAAGGCGTGGCGCAGGGCGTCCTCAGTGCGAGCCAGGCGCATCCCCCGACCCCCACCCCCAGCTGCAGCCTTAATGAGGACAGGATAACCGAGTTTGCGGGCCAGAAGCACCGCTTCATGTTCGCTTTTGAGGAGGTCTTCGCTCCCAGGGACTACCGGCACTCCCGCTTCGCGAGCGAGTTTTCGCGCCGCGTTTTTATCCCCCAGCACTGCCATCGCCTCGTGCGAAGGGCCAATAAACTCAATATGGCAGCTCCGGCACACCTCGGCGAAATGGGCGTTTTCCGCCAGGAAACCGTATCCTGGATGAATGGCCTGAGCATTTCCGATCTCGGCCGCACTAATGATGCGGTCGATCCGCAAATAACTTTCCCCGGGTCGGGCCGGGCCAATGCAGTAAGCTTCGTCGGCCAGCTCGAGATAGCGGGCGCCGCGGTCAGCCTCGCTAAAGACGGCAACCGTCTCGATGCCCATTTCCCGGCAGGCACGGATTATCCGTAGCGCTATCTCCCCCCGGTTGGCTATCAAAATCCGTTTGAACATTTTTTCCTCAAGAGGTCTTTTGTGACGTCAGTTTCGACCGCTTCTTGTTGATCATCTCCTTTGCGGCGCGGAAGCGGTGGTTCCCTTGCGCGGTTTAAGCTGCTTTCCGCAGATAAAGCGGGTGAACAGAGTCGCTTCCGCGCGGATACCTCACCACCGAAACGTTCTTCCACCTTGAGGGTGCCACCCGTCGGACGCGGCAAGTGCCCAAAATGGTGCCTCTTTCTTAAACGTTCGGGAGAGCTCAAAAAACCAGGACCTGTCTTAGACTTTTCTGCAGGCCAACGCACTTATCCCTGCTCGCGGCGATCTACCTTGAAGAGCGGGCGGCCAAAGTCAACAGCTTCGCCATTTTCTACAAGCACCGCTACGATTTTCCCGCTCACTCCGGCCGGTATGGGGTTGAATACCTTCATCGCCTCGATGAGGCACACGGTCGTCTCCGGCGTCACGATATCCCCTACGCGCACGAAGGGGTCTGCATCCGGATCGGGAGCTCCGTAGAAAGTGCCCACCATCGGACTTTGAATGTAGGTGAAGTACTCTTCGTCAGCCGATGGCAGCTTTTCGGCGGGTGCGTCAACCGGAGTAGGCGACGCAGCGGCAGGCATCGGTGTGACAGGTGTGCTCGCCGGCACCGGTGGGCCAGTTCGTCGGATCCTAATTCGGGTCTGCCCATCCTGGATGTCCAGCGCCGTGATCCCATGGCGGTCCATCAGCTCCATCAGTTGCTGAAGGCGTTCCAAATCAAAAGCGTCGCTTGAAGAGCGACTTTCTTCCATGTCGCTGGGTTCCTTGTTACGGTCTAAATTCTCTGTCAATTAGTCCGCCCTCAAAGCTTTCGATTACCACGCCTTACGATTACTTACCGGGAGTCTTTCATCGGCAAGGTGGACGCCCTCGGAGCCCATTTCTTGCGACGCGGAATTAACAGGCAACGTTTTCGAAGCTTTTTAGGGAGATTTGCCGCGGCCCGCCACGGCCTAAGCTTACGAAGTTTGTAGGTCTGGTGCGACGGAAGTGGTTCTCACCCATTTCCACGCGACGATGCCCCCCAATTCGCTACGAAGGATGTCAAACCATTTTGGATGTTAAATCGTTTGGAACATTTGGGGGACCAAACCTTTGTGCGTTCTCCCCGATCAGTCGTTGGTACTCTTTCGGGGCAACGAATTTCTGCCCCCCTTATGGGCTGTCCCCGATCCACCAAGATCCGTTTCAGGCATGGGCTTATTAAATCCGTGCCTTAAGTAAATCCGTGCTTTAATGGATGTTGTCGGGACTGGTTGAGCCCGCTAGCTTTCTCGGGAATGTAGCGTGGCATATTTTTCTGGATCGAATTCCTGGTGCGGCTCGACAGATCCACCTGCGAACCCCCGACCACACATATGAAACCGGCCAGTCCCCGTTACCTTACTCCCAGATCACCATCTGATCAATGTCTTTAGGAAAGTGGGTCAAAATTTCGTGCCCCTCGGGAGTCACCAACACGTCGTCTTCAATCCGCACCCCGGCGAAATCGGGGATGTAAACGCCGGGTTCAACGGTGACAACCATGCCGGGCTGCAAAATGTCTTCGCTATTTCGAGTTAGTCGAGGGTTTTCGTGCACTTCAAGCCCCAAGCCGTGACCTAGCCCGTGGTTGAAATACTTTCCCAGCCGAGCCTTGGCAATGACCCCTCGAGCGGCTTCGTCTACTTCGCGAGCGGATACTCCCGGACGAATCAGACTAATCGCGGTGTGCTGCGCCTCTAATACAACCTCGTACATCCGTCGCAGCTTGCCGGGGACTTTCCTCCGCAAGAACACGCGGGTGAGGTCGCAACAATATCCCTCATATTTGGCGCCCCAATCGACAAGCAGGCAGGGCGCTTCATCAACGGTTTGGGAGGAGCTGCGGGCATGAGGGAGTGCCGCCTGAGGACCCGCCGCCACAATGGGCGTAAAGGCGACGCCATCGGCACCAAGCCGCCGCATAAAGTATTCCAGCTCACTTTGAATCTCCTTTTCCGTCTGCCGAGTGGTCCACAAGGACCGGATGATTTCCATGGCCTGCTCCGCCACCCGAATGGCAGCACGAATATGCCCAATTTCCGTCTCATCCTTGATTTGCCGAAATCTTTCCACCAACCTACTGGAGGGTACCAGCGTAACACCGGATACGGCGGCCGAAAGCCGGCTATGGAGTTCCACGCTCATGCAGTCGGCCTCAAAAAGCACCGTTTTCCACCCCAGACGCTGAAGCACATGTGCCAAAGCTTCGGAAAGTGACATACCTACCGGGCGGGAAAACAACTCTGTCCCTTCGTCAGTACATTCACGCTGGATCTGAAGCAGGTACCGGTCATCGCTGACAAGAACGAACCTCTTCTTCCCGAGCAGGAGAAACGTGTCCTCCCCAGTGAAACCGGTGAGATATCGCACGTTGGCCAGACGGGTAACCAGAATTCCATCCGCTCGTTCCTTTTGAACAGCGTGAGCAACTTTGTCCCGGCGGAGGGCATAAATGCCTTGGCTCATTGGAAAATCACTCCTGTGGTAGTTTCTTCACTAGTGAGAATGTTCATGCCGCAGATTTTTTTGCAAAGGCCTGCTGACAAAACAGCTAAACTAGGGAATCCCAGTAATATCGCTCGGCAAACGTCGGAAGAATTTGTCTCTGAGGGTTAACTAAATCTCCCCTTAATGTCCCGGCGCTCTACTTAGTGTCCCGGCAGTCTGCCCTTGTTTGTCGTCAGATGTGCCGAACGCCGAGCGACTAGCTTACCCAATGGCCTCAGCATGTGGGAGATTGGTCCACCCGACGACATCTTTCAGCAAGCAACACCTGGTAATGGGGAATCATGTTCTGGGCAGAAGCACAAAGGGGCTTTGTGCCGAGCGTCCGTTTCCTAGTCCTTTTTTTCACTAATCATTTTGGTCCTCTGCGTTTATACGTCCGGATGACGGTATCATCTCCTTTGATACTTCATCAAAGTTGCGAATTTAATGACCATAGGTCGAACAAAGCATTCGTTGGGTTAATTGGGCCGAACTTGGGTAAGGTTGCCTTTGGCAAAAGTTTTCGTAATACTACTCTGATTCGGATCATTCAAGCTCCTTAGGTTGTCTCCGAACCATGCCGAGGCGCCAACAGAGTTGGTATTTCACCATTTGGGAATCGTTGCGAGAATGGAAGTCTGGCCGGCAATAGACCTTTTAGGGGGTTCATGTGTCCGCTTGAGGCAGGGAAATTATCGCGACGTAACTGTCTTTGGCGAGGATCCGGTTGCGATCGCTAAGCATTGGGTAGGCGAAGGGGCCACTCGACTTCATTTGGTTGATTTGGATGGAGCCAGGTTGGGCAGGCCGGCCAGTTTGGAGGTAGTGCGCGCAATTCGTCAAGTGGTACCCGTACCGTGTCAGTTGGGAGGGGGACTTCGCACGGCGGAGGCCTTGGAGGAGGTTCTCGCCTTGGGTGTCGACCGAGCCATCGTGGGGACTGCCGCCTTAAAAGACCCAGAGTGGTTTCGACGGATGTGCCGGCGATTTCCCCACAGATTGGTTTTAGCGGTCGATGCGCGAGACGGTTGGGTGGCCATCGCGGGATGGCAGGAGACCACTTGTCTCCAGGCTTGGGAGGCGGCTCACCAGTTTGTTGGGGAACCCCTTGCGGCCGTCCTGTATACCGACATCGCAAGTGACGGAATGCTCAGCGGTCCGAATATTCCGGCCGTTGTCGCACTGCAGCAAGGTCTTCCCTTCCCCGTGATTGCCGCGGGGGGTATTGCCACTGTGGAACACGTTAGGGCGCTGGCCAGGGCCGGTGTGCGGGGCTGTGTGATTGGTCGGGCGCTTTATGAGGGAACAATCAACTTGCGCGATGCCTTGCAAGCGGCGGGGGAGCAGCCGGAGCAATCTGGCTGAAATGAGCGGGAACCAACTCCCGAGATTTAGCTCGGGTACCCTGGGCTGCTACGAAAATTCCGCCCGGTGATTAACCTCTGCAAAGCAGCCATGTAGGGAGCTGCGATTCCGCTTGCGGGTAGCGGGGGGCAGGGGACTTCGTATGCGGGGCCTTTTTCCGCGGGTTGTCGCAGGGTTGCGCAGCGAAGTGATGCCATGCCGGCATCAGGCCTAGGAATTGCGAAGCTGCCAGCGTTTGTGTCGCTTAGCGCGAGGAGCTTTGGCCTTGCGTACCGTACAGAGTTGGCGGCGGTTACCCCAGTGGGTGGTGGCGGTGGCGTAGCATAAGAAGTGGTGAACATCATGAGTGGCTGGCTAGGTGCATCAACGGGCGGGTAAATGGCTAGGCAGGATACGGAGCCCAATCCTGTGGGCCTTACTCGTCGGTGATGCTGTGTGGCCATTTTTGGAGGATATTTGGAGGAAAAAAGGGAATTTGGTCATGCAATCGCTGTCGGTTGAGAATATTCGCACTCTAGCTCTTTGTGGTCACGGGTCCTCGGGCAAGACTACGCTTGTGGACAAAATTCTGCATCTGACGGGAGAGGTAACGCGGCCGGCAAGTGTGGACGATGGGACCAGTGTCTGCGACTTCGACGAAGAGGAAAAGGCGCATAAGTACACGATCGAGGCCAAAATTACCCATTTTCTCCACGACGGCAAATACTTTCAGTTGCTAGATACTCCGGGGTATCCGGATTTCATCGGCCAGACAATTAGCGCTCTAAGCGCGGTGGAGGCCGCGGCCATTGTGATCAATGCGCAGGCGGGAATTGAAGTTAACACGCGCCGCGTATTTCAAGAGGCCCAGAAGGCAGGGGTGGGCCGATTGGTCATCATCACCAAACTCGACCAGGAAAACATCAATTTTCCCCAATTGATTGCACGGATTCGGGAGTTTTTCGGCAATGAGTGTGTGTTGCTTAATGTCCCAGTAGGTTTGGGGGCCGAGTTGCGAGGGGTGGTGAGCACACTGGAACCTCCGACTGAAACCACCGGCGCAGTGATTGACCCTCGGGAAATTCACGAATCGCTGGTGGAATCGATCGTGGAGGCTGATGATGCCGTGATGGAGCGGTATTTGGAGGGCCAACCTCCCACCCCGGAAGAAATGTCGCGGTTACTTAGCACGGCCGTGGCCAGGGGGACCTTGATTCCCATCTTGTGCGTATCGGCCAAAATGGGAATTGGCCTCAAAGAGCTTTTGGATGCTTTGGCTATGGCGGTACCGTCCCCCAAACAGTTGCCGCGGAAGGCAATCGCGACTGAGGGCAACGAGGAGGAGCTGCCGGCTGATCCGGCCGGTCCCCTGGTCGCCCGCGTGTTTAAAACAAGGATCGACCCGTTTGTCCAAAAGATCAGCTATATACGCATCTACAATGGATCTCTTCGCAGCGGGGAAAGTGTTTCGGTGGTGGGTCAACGAAAGGCCGTCAAGCTGGCCCAGCTTTACCGAGTTCAGGCCAATGAAATGGAGCCGGTTGACTCGGCCATGGCCGGACAAATCGTTGCAGTGACCAAATTGGAGGAACTGGAGACCGGAAGTACCTTCGGCGAGTACACCTTGCCGCCGCTGGTCTTCCCGACGCCTATGGTAGGCCTTGCTGCTAGTCCGAAGAGTCGCGGTGACGAGGCCAAGCTCAGCTCCTCCTTGGCCAAAGTTTGCCAGGAGGACCCCACCTTTCGGCTTGATCGCGATCCGCAGACAAAGGAGACCGTGATCACCGGCATGAGTGAGCTGCACCTCCAGATTATTCTCGAACGATTAAAACGGCGGGATAAGCTGGAGATCGTCACCAAGGAACCCAAAATTCCCTATCGGGAAACCATCCAGGCCAAAGCTGAGGGGAGTTATCGGCACAAGAAACAAACGGGAGGTCGTGGCCAGTTTGGGGAAGTCCATATTCGCATGTGGCCTTTGCCGCGGGATATCAAGCCGGAAGAGTATGCCACTAAAGAGCGCTTTCCCGAAATGAAAGAGTGGCACTACGATCCGGAGAGTAATTTCCTTTGGGTGGACTCTATCGTGGGAGGTGTGATTCCCAGCAACTTTATGCCAGCGGTCGAAAAAGGTTTTCGGGAGCGGATCGAAAAAGGCGTGATCGCCGGCTATCCGGTTCAAGACGTCTGTGTGGAGGTCTTTTACGGAAAGCATCACCCTGTGGATAGCTCGGAACAGGCGTTTAAGATTGCGGCGTCAATGGCATTTCGCAATGTGTTCCAGCAGGCCAGACCCGCGATTTTGGAGCCCATTGTGCGGTTGGAGGTGACGGTTCCCACGGAAAAAGTGGGCGACATCAACAGCGACATTTCAAGCCGACGGGGCCGACCGATCGGGCTGAATTCCGCCGGTCCGGGCATGCAGACGGTGATTGCCGAGGCTCCCTTGGCCGAGGTGATGAGCTACGCGCGGGTGCTTTCCAGTATTACCGGTGGGCAAGGCTCGTATACGATGGAGTTTGTCCGTTACGAAATCGTGCCTCCGCACATCCAGGAAGAAATCATCCGCAAGGCAAAGCTGGAGGAAGAGGAAGAGAAGGAATAGTCGAGCTACCACTACCTCTGCGTGCCGGCCGGGGAAGCTAACAGGCTTGATCCAGGGTGTCCTCAGCTCGGCGGGGGGAGTACCTCGGTGAGGAACTTTTAAGAGATCCAGGGAGAACCACGAGTGTCGCGAAGGCAACTGGTTGCAGGTAACTGGAAGATGAACCTTAATCGCGCCGGGGCAGTGGCGCTGGCCGAGGCCATTGTCCGCGGTGCCAGCCAAGTGGATCATGTCGATCTGGCGGTTTGTCCGCCCAGCGTGTATCTAGAGGCCGTGGGGCAAGTTGTTAAGGGCACACCCGTCGCCTTGGGGGCGCAGAACATGTTTTATCGTGCCTCGGGGGCATTTACCGGCGAAATTAGTCCCACGATGCTTGTCGATCTGGGATGCCGTTATGTGATCTTAGGCCATTCCGAGAGGCGCCACGTCCTTCGCGAAACCAGTGAGGAAGTAAACCGGAAAGTGCATGCAGCGCTACAAGTAGGGCTTGTGCCAATTGTGTGTGTAGGCGAGCTTCTGTCGGAGCGGGAGGCGGGAGAGACGGCGGAGGTCATTCGGCGACAATTTGATGGTTCACTGTCCGGCCTCTCCGCGGAGCAAATGGTAAAGGTTGTCATCGCTTACGAGCCGGTGTGGGCGATCGGTACGGGCAAAGTAGCCACAACAGAGCAGGCTCAGGAGGTGCACGCGCAGCTGCGGGATATCATCCGCTTGCGTTACAACGGCCAGGTGGCTGAATCTGTGCGGATCCTTTATGGCGGAAGTGTCAACGCGGAAAATGCCGGGCCCCTTCTCGCCCAGCCGGATATCGATGGAGTCCTGGTGGGAGGAGCCAGTCTGAAAGCTGATCAATTCCTCGGCATAGCGGCCCAGGGGCGGCACGTCGGCCAATAACGAGCAAAAGTAATCATCTGGAACTTAACGAACAAACTGAAAAAATGCTGTAGATTTGTCCACAATTCGCCGAAAGATGGCCATCCGCAGAAATCGTGATACCGTGCGGCCGCCGCTGGTCCCTCGAGCGGATACTCCGAGCCGGACCTTGAGCTTTGGATATTCCAGCGGAGGTTGGTTCGGGCAACACTTTCTGCCGAGAGCCACGAAAGCGAAGCAATTGCCGGCCAGTATCGCGGTGGCTGCAAGTTCCTGGATGAGTTCAGGCTGGGGGCAAGGTTTGCAGTTGCTGCGGAGTCTGCCTTAGGATTCACCCTCCTGCGAGAAAAACCTGGTGCGGGTTCGCTTAGGTAGGAGTCCACACGATGGGTGGAATTTTTGAAACTCTGCTTATGATAATGCTTTTTTTCCTTGCGGTGCTGTTGATTGTGGTCATTCTTTTGCAGCGGGGACGTGGCGGTGGTTTGGCCGGGCTTGCGGGAGGGTTGGCTACTCAAAATCCCTTTGGCACCAAGGCCGGGGATATCTTTACCCGTATTACCATCGTGTTGGCCTCAATCTGGATCCTGTTGTGCCTTGTCAGCGTGCGGTTGCTGAGTGTCAGTCGTCCTCGGATTGAATTGCCCGCCGGATTACCGGCCCAGTCGGCTCCGGCCGGGACGGAAGGGACCCAAGCTACCCCTTGGCCACAACCGGGGGCAGCAGGTGAGTCCCCTTCGCCGGGGCCATAACGGTGCGCGATATTTTTGTGCTGCTTTCGGTTTGTTGCCGCGGTATTGTGAGGGAATACTTCGTAGGTTTGTCGTCATCGTTGTTTCCCGAGAGCTTGTGGATTTCCTGGCCCCGATTGGGCAGCCGTGGATAAAAGCCTTCCTCCTTGGCGAAGCCCGAGCTCTCCGTCGGGCCGCAGGCCGTGCAGAGGGGTAAAGAGCAGTGATTGTGAGCATGACCGGGTTCGGTGAGGCTAAGGTGGAATGTGGTCCCTTTGCAGCGACTGTGGAAATTCGCACGCTCAACAATCGTTTTTTAAAGGTCATTCCCAGCCTCCCGGAAGGATTTACTAATTTCGCTCCGCAGGTGGAGCAAATAATTCGTCAACGCTTGCGGCGCGGCACGGTGCATGTTTACATTCGGCTGCAGCGGACATTTGACCGCCCGCGGTGGCGAATCAATGAGCAAGTTTTTGAAGCCTACATGAACCAGCTTGCCGTTCTTCGCGTCCGGTGGGGCTTTCCGGAATCTTTAACGTTGCAAGCCATTTTGGGCCTGCCCGGGGTTGTAGAAGCTCAAGGATCCGAGGAAACCGAGACGGAGCTTGTATGGCCCATGGTGGAAAAGGCCTTAGGAGCGGCTCTTGATCAAGTGGAAAAATCGCGTCGTGCGGAAGGGGCTGCTACCCTCAGTATTTTGCGGGAAATGTGCGCCAAGGGTCTTGAATTGCTTGGCCGCATCGAAAGGCAGGCACCCCTTACGGTGGCGGCCTATCGAGAGAGATTTGAGGAACGGCTTCGTCAACTGTTGACATCGGTCAATGTGGTGGCGGGTGAGGTGGATATCCTTCGCGAAGTGGCCAGCTTTGCCGATCGGGTTGACATTGGCGAGGAAGTGGTCCGCCTCCGGGGACATTTCCACCAGTTTTTGAACCTGTTAGAAGCCGAGGAATGTTCGGGTCGGCAGCTGGATTTTCTGGCTCAGGAAATGCATCGCGAGGCAAGTACTATTGGGGCGAAAGCAGCCGACGGACAAATTAGTCATTGGGTCGTGGAGATCAAAACCGTTGTGGAGCGGCTTCGGGAAATCGTTCAAAATTTGGAGTAACCTCGCCTGCCTTTGATGCTAAAAACGTTTGGAGCAAGGTTGGTTGTTTCTTCCGGAAAAATAGTGGGTTCGAAGTTCGGGGACAGGTTTAGCGCACGAGTTGACCCATCTACCGAGACGTTCTTAGGTTGAGGTGCCTTCGCCCCCCGGGGCGTTATCGCCGCAAAACCCCCGCGCTGGATTTGTTCGGGAAAATGGTCGAATTTGCGGGTCGGGGAAAAATTGTAATTCTGTCTGGGCCCTCGGGCGTGGGGAAAAGTACGGTCCGGCGCCTCCTACTTGAACGCGCGCCCGTACCGCTTGTTCGAAGTGTCTCTGTTACAACCCGGCCGCCGCGACCGGAGGAACGGGACGGCGTGGACTACTACTTCCTCACCCCCGAAGAATTTGCCCGCAGAAAAGTCGCCGGAGACTTCCTTGAGTGTTTCCAAATCTTTGGCGGGCATTGGTACGGAACATTGCGCGAGGAGGTGGAGCGCCATCTCCGGGCCGGTCGATGGGTGTTATTGGAGATCGATGTCCAGGGTGCAAGCCAGGTGATGGCAATTTACCCTGAAGCCGTGAGTATCTTCCTCCTCCCCCCGAGCCTGGAAGAACTGAAACACCGATTGACCCAAAGAGGTACCGAGGATGCATTTTCAGCCAACGAACGGCTGGCCCGAGCCACCCAAGAATTAAAGTTCGCTAACCATTATCGGTACCAAGTCGTGAATGATAATCTGGATGATGTCGTTAATCAAATTCGTGAGATTCTTAAAGCAGAGGCAGGCTTAAGTAATTAATTAGGAAGCAGGGTTGCAGTAGGGCGCAGGTTTGTATTTAGCTCCACGATTTTTCAACGGGGTTCGGTTTTTCTAAGGCACCCACCCGACAACCGCACCGTCTTGCGGGTCGTGGTAAGAAACCGCTGGGATGGGAGCGACGGCTGAACCGTTGGTAACGGAACTACGGCCATGCGACCCAGCGACACCTGTGACGGCTTCCAGGGGCTCCGCGGAAATCTCGGGCGTCCGTGCGGTCAGTGGGCGTGGTTTTTCTCCCCTTGCCGGTGGGGGCTGAGCTCGCAGCTGCGCCAGGCCGGCTTTTGGCTCATGAAAGCCCGATGCGGCCACAGCGGTGGTTTCGTTTTTCGTTAGGAAACAGGCATCTTGCCTTTGGCGATAAAATAACTGCGACTTGTAGCCCTTGCCAATAAGTGAAATGGGGTATCGAGTGGTTCAAAGGCTGGCCTGGAGGAGCAAAATATCTCCGTCGGAAGTGATCCACGTTTTCCCCGCAAGGTTTGCTGGAATCGCGAATCGTGGAGCAATACTTGCGGGGAGCCGAAGCTTAAGGCCGGGGCGGGTGAGTCCAGTAAAAATTCCCCGTGATGCTGGCGAGGAAGTTCCTCGCTCGGGGCAAACACTTTACTTGTAGAGTGAGAGGCAAAAAGCAGAACTTGCTTTGGATGCTGGCCATTTTCAAGGCGGCATCATAAGGGAGCGTGTCTCGATTGATGGAGTTCCACGGCTGACAGCGTATAAGCCTAAAGCTGGTGTGAACCTTGACGTGCGAGGTAGGGAGTTGTAGAAGGCCATGTACGAAGAATTGTGTGATGAGGAAATCTTCCGGAAAGTCGGTGGGCCATTTCGCTTGACCACCCTCATTCAAAAACGTTTGATTGCCCTGATGCAGGGGGCCGAGCCCCTCGTCCAGCTGGACACCAACGATCGGATGAAAATCATCCTGCAGGAAATCCTGCAGGACAAAATCTATCTGGATACCGAGTTGAATGTACAAATTGCCGACTCAGACGGAGCCAAAATCGGGCCACCCGAGATGGGTTTTCCCGGTTTCTGAGATGCTTGGGTGGGTTGAAGCGGTCTGAGGGGGGCCGGAATGGGGCGTTTCCGCCTCGGCCTGTTGGACATCAACGATGGAGAAAATGCGTGTTGCTTTTGGGTGTTGAAAGGTGATCGAAATATGGAAAAGAGCCCGAGTTTACAAGGCCGGGAGGTGGTTATTGGGGTTACCGGCGGAATTGCGGCCTACAAAGCGGCCACACTGGTCAGCAGGTTGGTGCAAGCTTCTGCGGGCGTAACTGTGGTGATGACGGAGGCCGCCACTCATTTGGTGTCGCCGAAGACCTTCGAGGCTTTAAGCCGCCGACCGGTCGCCCTAGGTATGTGGGATACGCTCACCCATCCGCATATCGAATTAGCTCAAGAGGCGGACATTCTGTGCGTAGCACCGGCGACGGCTAATTTCCTCGCGAAAGCGGCTTTGGGACTTGCCGATGACCTTTTGTCCACTCTTGTGCTTGCTTTTTCCGGCCCTATCTTTGTGGCTCCCGCGATGAACGTTGCCATGTGGCAGAAGCCGGTTGTCCAGCGCAATCTCCAACAACTCCGCCAAGATGGAATCCACATCATCGAGCCAGAGTCCGGCTACCTTAGTTGCGGCATGGTGGGTGCCGGTCGCATGGCTGAGCCCGAGCAAATCTTCGAACGGCTGGTGGAAGTCTTACGCACTCTCCCTCCGCGGGAAAAAAAGTTGCGATAGCGTTCCCACAAAGTGGTAAAGCCCAAGTGGTTGCTTTTCCTGGGATGAATGCGAATAGCCCTTGTTTGGAGTTAGTTTGCTTTAGGGCGGGTTTTCAACAGTTTTGCAGGTTATGAATAATGTGAAATGCGGCAAGACCTTTCTAGGTAGTGGCGCGACCTATGTGGGATGAATTACGTGCGGCGTACCCATTGGGTTGATTAAGCTGGATTAAGAACCCCAAGTACAAATGTGCAACGATACGCGGTGTCATTATCCTGACACTGCAGTCCCTTTTCTTTGTTGGCCGCAATGGCGGAGAGGGCTACCGGGTTTTCGGGCGACTTACCCCCTTGACGACGGTTACTTCTGATATGGGTCTTTTTCACAATGGGATTTTTCACAAGTGGGCTTAAAGTGAAATTTTGCTAATCAGTTTCATATTTTTGAGGTCGAGTGCTACGCAGCGGCCTTAAGACTTGTCTTGCGGATACAAAAGAATTCGGGGGAGCAAAGGATTAGCTGCTTTTCCCACACTACTTAGATGAACAAGCTTGCCCCACTTGCGTTATGACGGGGTAGGTCCTCGTCCTTAGAAAGACCTGCGATGGCCTCCGCCGTCATTTCGGGGAAGTTTTCGCTGCCTTCCCGCTCTAGGCGCGCGGGCTTACTTCACGTGCAAGTTTTATACCGCGCTACGTCACGATCCTGCTCGCGGTTTGCGTTGGGCTTCGGCGGTAGGCTGGGTGGTTCTTTTTCCGTCACCCTCCATTAATAGTTCCGAGTTTACACGCCCGGCGCATTTTGAGGCAGAAGCTGCGGCTTCTTGACGGGTTGGGCCTGCCCGGGTAGCTTCTTGAATGCACCCCATGCCACACCATGCGACGCTTTTTTGGGCAAGTGGCCCAAAATCCGAAATTGGGCCGGGTGGAAAAGTGTGGTGATCGGAGGGTGGGAAATGCGCTCAGTCTCATCGAGGGCTGGTTGCCTCATCGGGCTTGTTATGGGGTTAACGTTACCCGGTGCTTGTTCGCGCTCGAGGTGGAATGCTGAACACCAACCGGTTATCCCGGATCCAGCGCGGTGGGCAGTTCTGATAGGTGTGGACAAATATCACCACATTAAGTCCGACCGTACCTACTGTAGTGCGGATGTGCAGGCCTTGGGCGAGGCACTGATCCATGGTGGTTTTACCCCTGAGCGGGTTTTGGTGTTGCACGAGGAGTCGCCGATTGGCCTCTATCCGACCAAGGCCAATATCGAACGTCAAGTACGGTTGACATTGGAGGCGGCGGGGCCGAACGACCTAGTCCTCGTTGTATTTTCTGGCCGCGGAGTGCGTTTGGAGGGCACGAGCTACCTCTGTCCGGCGGATGCAGAGATGGATCCCTCGCACTTGATTGCGGTGGAAGTCGTCTACCGGCTTATGCAGGATAGTCGAGCAAAGTGGAAACTCTTCGTGGTGGATGCTTCGCAGGATGAAGCGGCGGTACCCAAAGAAATTGTGCCTAGGCATTTGGAGGGCGAAATCCGAGGCGTTTCCTTTAGTGTGCCAGACGTGTTACCCGAGGGGATCCTCCTTTTAGTTAGCTCTTCGCCAGGGCAGGGGGTGGTGGAGGAGTCGAAGTTTGCGCATGGGGTTTTTATGCACTATTTGCTTGAGGGTTTGCAAGGCGAGGCAGATTTGAATGAAAGTGGCACTGTTACGCTTGCAGAGTGGGCGAGGTATGCCACGAAATCTACGGAAAAATATGTAGCAACACTGGATCGTACTCAAAACCCCATGATGCGAGGGAATTTCCCCGATTTTGATTTAGCGGTTGTAAGAAGCGCTCTCCCGCCGCTTCAGCCAGTGCGTAAGGTGCGCATCAACTTTGCGGCCTACAGTCCTAACGGCCTGTGGATTGTCTCTGCCGCGGACGGTGGGACAGTCCTCGTATGGGATGTGCAAAAGGGTGAGCCGGTGATCACGCTCCGGGGGCATAGCGGCGATGTCTACTGTGCGAACTACAGTCCCCACGGGCGTACGATCGTCAGCGCGTCAGAGGATAGCACAGCCATGGTGTGGGACTCGGTAAATGGGCAGAAGCTGCTGACACTCCAGGGCCATGCCAGTCACGTCCTTTCTGCGACCTACAGTCCAAACGGCTTGTGGATTGTCACCGCCGCGCTTGACGGGACGGTCATGGTGTGGGACACGGAAACTGGTACATCGCTCCTTACCCTTCGGGCGCATTCCGCGCCGATCCTGACTGCGGCCTTCAGTCCTGACGGGCGAAGGCTCGTTACCGCTTCCGCGGACACCACGGCCATGGTGTGGGATGCCACAAGTGCCAAGGGGCTTTTGACCCTCCGGGGCCATACCGCTCCGGTGATGTCTGCAGCCTATAGCCCCGACGGCCTGCGGATTGTTACCGCCTCGGACGATAAGACGGCCATGGTGTGGGATGCAGAAAGTGGCCGGCCACTACTAACACTCAAGGGGCACACCGGTTTTGTTTACTCCGCAGCCTTCAGTCCTGATGGTCAGAAGATCGTCAGCGCGTCATCGGATCATACGGCCATTGTGTGGGATGCGGCAAGTGGCCGAAAGTTTCTTACGCTCGAGGGGCATAGCGATCAGGTGCGCTCTGCGGCCTTCAGTCCTGACGGACGGCGGATCGTCACCGCCTCATCGGACGGCACGGTCATTGTATGGGATGCGGAAACCGGTCAGAGGCTGTTTACATATCGGCGGCATGTGTACTACCTATCGCGAACGTACCACTCCCAGGAGCCAGGGACCGGTACCCGGTCATGTGATGGCATGTCCATCCCGGAGGAGGGGACCAGTGGTAACTAGGAGCTCAAGCGGGTTGGGGCTATTCGTTCCGGTCTTGCGTTCTGGTCTGTCCTCTGCGGCCAAAGCCCTGAGGGGTGGAGCTTTGTCCCTGCTTTAGCGGACCGGGCGGAACTTGGCGGGCATGCAGGGTGGCAATTGGCTCACCTTGCTCCCAGGACATTTCCGGCGACGGAACCCCACAGCTGTTGCCCCCTGGGTAGCCGGTGGATCGGTAAGTGGATAGAGGTTGGCTCAAGTCTTGCGCTTCCGGAGAGTGCTGCAGGCTCCCTCTAAATCACGAGGATTTTTCGCGCTATACCGAGTGATTCCGCTTCCCGAGGCAAATGAGCCGGGGTAATAACCCCTGGTGGCAGCTGCGCCTTAGCTTCCTAAGTTAAGCAAACCGGCTCAGCAACCATGACGTTTAACCGTTGCACAATGCTTAGCTCTAAAACCTGCAGGTTGGCCCGATCTTTTGCTAAGACAAGTTCCAAGTGCAGGCGAACTGGTTAATGGGTGGCCTTACGAACCTCCTGCCGGTGCTTTGCGATGGGCCTAGGTGATTCCGAGGGTTTTCTTGTGAAAGGGCAAAAATGACGCGTGTTCTATCCCTAATCACCGATTGGTTGCCCAAGTTATGTCCCACCTGGCTCAAATTTCCTCTTTTCCGTGCTGGGCAGTCTACCTCGGCAAAGGAAAAATAGAGTAGTGAGCTGCCGGAGCGGCAAGGTTCCGGCAACACCAAAGGGGCGGCCCAAAACGGGTAGGGGCATATCCGCAGGTGGCGAAGGGGCAGTGAGTGCCGGGGATCTCCCACCCGTTTCTACGCGGGGCAGGGGTCTCCCGCTAGAGTCCGCACTGAAGGAGGCCGGCCGGTAACACTTTCGCCGGTTTGCTTTCGGGCAAGTGTTAAGGAAGCCCCAAAACGGTTACTCCGCTGCTTACGGCGAAATAATCTAACGGGAGAGGCGTGGCAGGTTCGAAACGGGAGGGCGGAGATCCCCGGCCATGTTTTTTCATCTCCAGTGGCGGGAAATTTCCAGTCCTCAACGGCCGATCACCTGGTGGTAGGAGGCGTTCCCAGCTCATCTTCCTAACGGTATCTACTTACGGTTTGGCGGTTACTAGCCTGCCTGTCCCACAATGCACATCGAGCGGGCACAAACTGTCCTGGCCACCCGATTTGATCCTAACTTTCAATCCCTGGGGCGGTAGCTCTTTCGGCGCATCGCGTTTCAAAGAAATGAGGGCTTATTTTTTCAAAACAGTAGTCCAATGGCATTTGGCCCGCGGCACGGGCGGCTCATGGGTTCGCCACTGGCACGTCCCAAAAAGCAAGCCCCGAGTAGTCCTCGAGGGGTCGTTCTACGATATTTCAGCCGTAGGGTAAGTCTTCAAGGAGTCTTATCCAAGGATTGTCCCAGGATGACCAAAACAAATTGATTTCGTCGAAGCACGCCGAAGCGCCCCGGCGAGCGGGCTTCACCATCTAATTTTTAGTGCTTTGTTTTCTACTCTCGACCCTTCAAGGGCGTAAGTTAAATCACCAATGTCCCGCCCGCGGTCCGTAAGCGATACGCGCCTCTTTAAGTGGGTATGTTAATTTTCCCCGCGAGTGAAGCGAACGCGTAACATGCCTACCACAGCCTGTTCTCGAATCCCCAGTTTGAGGAAATTGTGCTGGAGTTTCCCCCCGTTTGAGTGGGCTCCTGGGGCTATTCGTCGTTATTTTCCTGCAGAGGCGAAAAAAGTTGACGCGGGATCGCCATTTTTGACGAGTCGTCGTTTCGGAAGTTGATTTAGGTGATCAACAAAGTTAATTTATTGAAGCACTGTCGTTGTTAAATGTACCGTCGTTCGAAGCTGCCTCGTCGGTATACGATCGCTCCTTCCAAATTTGGTAGTTCTTCATGAAGGCTTCACGGTTAGGCAAGACTTTGGACAAGCTCTGCCGCTGAGTCTTTTCCCTAACCCGCCTCAACATACGCGACACCCAGAGTTTTTTGTCCTTTAACCTCATCAATAGGCCCGTCTTGCCGGAGCTTTTCATTCAGCTTTGCGACGGGAGAATTAAGTGAGGTTTCGAGAATTTCGGCCTGAGAATCGAGGCTCAAGTGGGTCTCTTGACTGGCTGCTTCGCCGCGCAAGATTTTTAAACTGGGACGATGGCCTTGAGGATTCTTTCTTCAACTTTGTGGGCTGGAGGAGACGGCGATTTTTGAATAAACTGAGGCACGATTTTAGGGTACGCTTGTGGAAAAGGACTTCAGGCGACTGCCCACTGGCGGAAGGGAAGTTTATGGGCCCCGAGCCGGCTTGGCTTGTTCCCCATTAGCTGTCTCGGGCGTATCCGGGCAAGGCGCGAGGATTGTAATAAACATTTGAAATCCCCATGCAGTCGCAATCGGCTGGCTCCCACCTCGGTGTTACTTTTGAGGCGATTACCCACGTGGGGATGCGCCGCTCGAACAATCAGGACAGCGTTTGCGCGGCCCCGGCCACTACAGATGCCCAATGGTCGAAGCAGGGCCATTTATTCGTCGTTGCCGACGGTATGGGGGCGCACGCTGCAGGAGAATTGGCCAGTAAAATGGCCACCGACTTGGTGGTTCAAACTTATCGTAAGCTGGCGCAGCTTTCCCCGCTTGAAGCCTTAGAAGAAGCAATTCAAGAGGCGAACCGCCAAATTCATGGGAAAGGGCAATCAGACGAGGAATTCCGGGGGATGGGTACCACCGTGTGTGCCTTGGTCCTTTTGCCCCGGAAGATCATCGTGGCCAACGTGGGGGATAGTCGCGTCTACCGTCTACGCGATGGCAGATTCGAGCAGTTGACATTCGATCATAGCTTAGTGTGGGAGCTGAGGGCCGCTCAGCCTGCAGCATTTGAGGAGCACGAGCTTGAGTGCCTGCCAAAAAATGTGATCACCCGCTCCCTGGGCCCTCATCCGGAGGTGAAAGTTGATTTGCAGGAGTGGGACGATCTGCGGGCCGGCGATGTGTACGTGCTCTGTACCGACGGACTTTCCGGTCCTGTGGCCGACGAAAACATTGGAAAAGTAGCAAGACTTTTCCCGCCCAAGGAGGCCGCGCAACTTCTCGTTCATTTGGCCAACTTTCATGGAGGGCCGGACAACATTTCGGTGATCGTGGTTCGCGTTGACAGCGTCGGCCCAGCCGGCCGTGATTCCCGCAAAGGCCCGGGCGAAAGAGGGGGAATTCTGCTCCGCGCCATCGCGGCTTTACTAATTTTCCTGCTCCTTGGAGCCGCGGCCCTGGCAGGAATATTGTGGAAACATTGGTTGGGGATGTTCTCCTGCTTGGGCCTAGCCGCTGGGGTGACAGCAGGGTGGGTGGGATGGGAATGGCTTATCCGACGTCGCTCGGCGTCGCGACAACCCCAGGGGGTCCTCCACAGTGGGCCTTTTCGCAGCTATAGTGCGAATGTTGATCAATCGTTTGTGGGTTATTTGGCAGATGTGGCCGAAGCTCTTGCTGCGCGAGGTCAGAAGGAGCAGTGGTCGGTGGACTGGCAGTCCTTCAATCATCTGTATAAGCAGGCACAGGAGGCCTCCGCCCAGAATGAGGTGGTGGCTGCGGCCTCGGCTTACGGCCGGGCTATTGTTGATGTGATGAATCAGCTCTTCGCAAAGTCATCCACCCCGTATTCCCGACGTTGGCCACGCGGCGCAAGCTTTTAAGCTCGTCTGCATCTCCTTTCCTATTACCGTGCTTCGTTGATAAATTGAGGGGGTAACCGACGTTTTTGCTCGAACTACGGCTACCGGCTTGTCCGGTTTCATTCCTGTGTTTCTTAGGATGAGAAGATGAGGCGTAAACAACTTCGCCAGTCGTGGATCAATTTGACGGTGATTGCTATCTGTGTGGCCACTTTCCTGTCGGACGTAAGCCACGAAACGGCCACGGCAGTTCTGCCCCTTTATTTTGCCTCTGTGGGCTTAGGTCCTCATGTTTTGGGATGGATGGAGGGGGTGGCGAACTTCACTCTTAATGTTGGCCGATTGGCCGGTGGCCTGATGGGCCAACTTACGCGTCGAAAAAAGTATTTTGCTGCGGCAGGGTACATCGTCACCACCCTCGCTACAGTCGCCCTGGCTTTTACGGTTCGGCCGATTTTTCTGACATCTTTCCGTGCGATAGCCTGGTTTGCCCGCGGCTTTCGCGGTCCTCTTAGGGATTATCTTTTGTCGCAGGCAGTGCCCAAGGCTTATTATGGGCGAGCTTTCGGCTTGGAACGCACAGGTGACATGCTTGGGGCAGTCGCTGGCCCGCTTCTAGCTCTATTCTTGTTGTGGATGGGATGGGCCTATCCCTCAGTAATTCTCTTTGGCGCTGTTCCCGGATTAATGGCAGCCGCCCTTGTTTGGCTGGGGGTTCAGGAAAAAGCCAGTCAGCCCCTCGAGGATCCGATTGACCCAGGGGGAGAATCACTCAGCACTTCCGGGGAAAGATATCGCCCAACGGGAGCCTTCATCAGTTACCTGCTTGCGGTGGGGGTCTTTTCCCTGGGAAGTTATTCGCGGCTGTTTTTGGTGGTTCTCGTAATTCAGGCCTTGGGGGCCCGTGGTGAAGCCACTCCGGGTACCCTTAGCCTGCCTGTAATTTTGTATCTCATCCTCAACGCGGTGAGTAGCTTGGCCCCGTATCCGGCCGGAGTCATAGCCGACAGGACATCCCGGTTGGGAGTGCTTGCCTTTGGATACGGACTTCTAACGGTGGCTACCTTTCTGGCGGCTTTGTTTTCTTCCAACCTGTGGTTACTTGCGGTGGCCATGATTCTTTCCGGAATAGAGCTGGGTATTGAAGAGGCCATGGAGAAGGCAGTCGTGGCCGAACTTGTGCCGCTTCAGTGGCGCAACTTGGGCTTCGGGCTGGTGGGTTTTACCACGGCCGTGGGCCAACTTGCGGCCAGCCTCTATGTGGGGTACCTCTTTCACTTGTCTGCCCCGAGCCTTGCCTTAGGAGTGGCAGGCCTATTTAGTTCGGTGGGGACCGTCTGGATTACAGTCCTTACGGTCACGAGTCGCCGCATGCTACCTCGCTTTGGCGAAAAAGCGGAGTGAGGCCAACCGCGTTTCCGCCACGAGGGGTGCGACTCGGCCCGCGCAGCGCGCAAATCCCTCGTCAGTCAAGATCGATATAACGCCTCACCAGAATGGCTTTGTCGACGTTGTAGTTTTGGCCGCGCACAAAGCCAACTGGGATCGACCGGTCAAAGATGAAAAACATTCGGTGCCGCCTTACCTCTCCCCGGTCACTTCCCAGCTCCGGCCCCAAAATCCATCCATCCGGATAGAGTTCATCTAGTAAGCTAGGATGTTGCCCGATAAGAGCCTGAAGCCAAGCCGGTATGTTGCCCTGTTCTGCCCGAGCCACCTCGAAGAATCCCACGGTTATCCACACCGCGTAGACGTTGCTCCGGCGAGTTACCAAGTTTGCCAGCCGCATCAAATGTCGATACCGGAAGAACGGATTCCGATCGGTATCGCACCAGGGAACAAGTGGCGAATTTGGGTCAAGTGGGTTTGATGCATCTTCTGTTGGCTTTAATGCTTTTGTTTCAAAAAGCGGCCTTCTGAATCTGAATTGGGTTGGGACTGGTGGGGGGCCGGCAAAGAGCATTTTTAAGTCCTCAAAAAGCTGCTGCGGATGTTCCCTGAGCAACGTGGAGTTCACTTCGCGGGGGATGGCCGCCGTTAAAACCGGGAGGGGAACGAGCCACGCTCCCGAGGGAGACCGAAGCGGATTAGCAAAAACTGTGGGGAATATCGGATCGAACGTCCAGAGATAACCCTGACCGGGGAATCCTCTTCGGCTCTGCCACCAAGAATCCCAAAACGTTGTAACTTGGACCCTTGTATCATCATAATAGGGATCAAACCCACTTGCGATGTCAACTCCTCCACCAAGCTGGCGCCGCTCTTCTTCAGGGCGCAATAAAGCTGGGGAGTTCCACAAACCCTGCCAGACTTTTTCGGCGAAAACGGTGTTGATGTTAATTTTTCCTGGCTCGCGGTATTCGGAGATGAAGTGGTAAGGTGGATGATATCGGTGGGAAGGTCCGCCTACGGGATCACCCGATAATGCCAGTGGGTTTCCTTGAATTTCGGTTCCCACAAAGGGGGACGCAACCCGCACATACTCCAGGATGCGGTGAAGCTCCGGGGCAGGAGGAGAAGGATTTCTACCCCATAAAATCTGAGAAGGCTGACGAGAACTTTCGAAGAAATTGCCCAAATGTGGATACGGTATCGCCCACCAGGCACGACTTGTGCCCTTATATGGTTCATAGGGATTCAATCGTTGGCTATCATTTCCCTCGTCTGCGGAAATGTCACGGTCTACAATGCGATAGTAGGCGTAATAGGCCTGCGAGTTGCGAGATGGGTCGTCGCTGGCAACTTCCCGGCGAGCCAACAACTTGCTTGACCGCACGACCGGCACAAGGAGAAGCTCCAGGGGGCTTGCGGGCGGCCGATTCCACCATGTTAACCACGGCACGGGCTGACGCGGTTGCCCTCGATAAACTTCTCGTCCAAATACGGGACTGCTCGGATCACTCGGATCCCAAGGCTCCCCGAAAATGGGGAAAAATTCCTGGTCACGCTTTCTCATCCGGTTGAGGTAACCGAGCGAATGAAAAAGTTTGCGTTTGAATACGTGATTCTCCCCAATTCTCTCGTTGTCGTCTTTCACGGCCTTCCACACGGGCTCTTGCTTCCAAATATTAAAGTCAGTAAGCACTGAGGAATCGGTTGGATCGGGCCGGTAGTTGGCCTCGCCCCGTTGACGTGTGTGGAACATAATATCCCCGTCTTCGAGCGGCCTACCCTGCAATTCCGAACCTTTCGCCCCGAAGTCCTCGTCATTGCTCAATCCGTTAAAAGATGTGAGATCCACTGGTAAAGAATCAACTGTTCGATAAGGATTCAAAACAGGATCCCACGGGCGGGTGGGATCAGCCAAACGCTGCAGGTGCACTATGCAGAAACCAGTTTCGGTTGTATTTCGCCCAAGAACTCGATTCCACAGATCCGGATCCGCCTGGGCGTCGAGTGGCTCGTCAATAGGCTGGTCATATTGCCCCGTGCTCGCATTGTATGTCACGTTATTTTTGGACTCCAATTGTTCATAGCCATATGTCGGCTCGCTTACGCTTAGCCGCTGATCGCGCGCGGGACTATTCGGACCATTGATAGCTTTGTCAATTATTACGGGTATCGGCCCGCGAATCCCTCCTGGGATCTCGTCGTTATTGTTAACGACGGCAAAGACCTGCGACGACGGATCACACACAATGTGCCGAACGTTTCTTCGGTCTTGTTGGCCACTTTGGTCAAATCCAATATAAGTTACAAAGTGATCGGGAGGCCCGCCTGGTCCGATGACAGCATATCCACCTGGGGGAACAACAGCAGCCTCAGGCCGGGAAGTGAAAAAAGTTATCTTTGCCTTTTTCGTTTCCTCAGGGGGGCCCGCATGGTTCGTAAAGTAGACAACCCTTTCCAAAAATTGCGGATTGTTCCAATCGTCATCCGGATCGGCCAGTTCCCGAGTCTCCTCAAGAGCTGCTCCGCCAGAGGCAAAAGTAGGCTTGGTGACGGCCAAGCGCCACACGGGGTTACCATCGGGCGCAGTCCTCTTGAGGTCCACGCCCACGCCACCAGCGGGATAAAATTCGCCGGGCGTCGGTTCCATTTGAGAACTGCCGCTATGGTTAACCCAGGGATTATAGATCTCCACAAAGAGTGATCCTTGTGGCCGATACAACTGATCGAGATCGGGAATCGTGTCTCCTTGATCCTCTTCTTTTGGTTGGCCTTCCCTGGGGTACGCGTAGCCGAACGCCGCTAAATCCTGAGTGCGACGATCATGGAATGCAAGTGTCTCAGTGATTAAAAGTTCCGGACGTTCGCAACCCCAAACGACATACTGGCCTGGCGGATTTTCGGGAGGGTTCCAACCATCCTTATCGAAGGGGTTGGGATCATACTCAAATCGCGTCATGATCGAGTCGCGGTCAAAAAAGTCCACAACATTGACCGCCCACTGTGCCCAAAATCGTGCCCTATCAGTGCCTGGTCCGCCTAGCCATTCCCAATATGAAGGCTCGACATTTTCATCCGTCAGAGCCATGGCCAACACATAAAGCGCGCGGGCAAGCGCAACCCGCGGATCTTCGGAGGCATCTTGTGTTCCGTTGTTATCAAGATCGAGGGGGACTGCCACCGGGCCCTGAGGCGTGAGGTAAGTTATGGTTTCCCCAGCTCCTTCGTTGGAGTAGTCATCTACAACACCATTGCCGTCATCGTCTTGTCCGTTCCCGAAGACTCGTGAAAGGTTAAGGCGCAGGCCCGCCACAAGCTCCGGTCCTAACATGTAACGCAGCTGAGCGGGAATCTGATCTTCTGGGCATTTATTCATCCGCAGTCGAGCTGCCACGATTTCCACCGGGTGATTAGATTTAAGAAATCCTTCAGGATTGACGTTGGGGGGAGCGGGAAAGCGAAGTAAAGAGGGGACGGGCAGGTCCCAACTATCGGTCGTCACTAAATGACGTTTACGGATGAATTCTGATCCCAAAAGAATCGTGAGCCTGCCGGGCAGGTTAGCAAAATCACGATCAAACGGCCGCAAGACCCTCTCGAGCTCCGCAGGTGAAAAGGGGCTGTCTACTAAGCCCGTGAAAGTGCCGCCTCGGGAGGCTTTTAGGCTCAGATTCAATTGGTATGGGTGATCCAGCCGCCAATTCCCCCAAGCGCCCTGCCAAGCTGTGAATAGTGGCTGCCCCACAATGTCGATGGCCCACACAAGATACCCCCGGTAATCCAGCGGGGTACCAAAAATATGGGGTACGGAAAAATTTAAATAATCTTGGGGAAAGTGGACGAATTTGTTGGCACTAAGGAGATCTTCGAAGCTGGTTTGCCCCGGTTGCGGGATTTGACCTTGAAAGCGAATGTGCCACTCACCGTAACGGCCTTCGACCGGCGGGGTGATCTTACCGGCCAAAAGCTCCAGATAAGCCAACCGATTGCCGTCAAACAGCGGAAGAAGATTAATCTCTGCAGGACCAAAGCCGCTGCCTCGGCCTCCATACAGGTAGTAGGCTTGAGCATCTGCTGCCAACGAATCCGTAACGTTTGGATCTTGTTGCGTGGGAGCCATAGGAAATAGCCGCCCAGCGCCAGGTGCCTCTTTGGTATGCGGAGGACGATAATATTCCTGGGTAGTCTGAGCTAACGAGCCATGGGCGTTGACATTTAGCCGGCCGTCCAAATCGATGCAATGTATGGCAAAAAGCGGCTTATATAAGCGACCATCGGGTAATAGGCGCACAGGTATCCCCAGATCGACCCAGACGCTGTCGCACAAGCCATCGCCGTCGTTATCCACATCCCAGGGACCGTATAGGAAGGGACTTTGGTGCCACAGATTCTCGAGTTGTTGTTGACTCCGGTCTTGCAAATTTGCGGATTGACTCAACCAAGCCGCCCAATCCGGATTTCCACTGGCAAATACCGGGTGAAGAAAAGGCAAAGGCCGAAGGCTTGCCCGCGCCATCACCCGCAGGATTGTCCGTTGTTGGTCGGCAGAAGCGTATATATCGGGACGTAGCATAGCCCGCCAAGCCTCCTCGGGCGAAAGTCCCCGAGCGATCATCTCTTGAACTAAACGATAGGCCCAAAAGTTGATTAGTTCTGGGCGGTGAAGAGATGGGATGGGGACCGAGCCGTATGGCTGGTCTGTTGGCTCAGACAATTGAAGGGCAAGCAACATGTTTTGATAGTCGACAGCATCGTAATCTTCATTAGCCCCGCCGGGGGCCGCGGGATCGTCAGGGCTTAGCCAATGCCGCGGATTAGGCAAAAGCGCCGCAGGCAGAGGCCCCACGTAGCCTAAAGCCGGGTCGTCTAAATCCGGGTGTGAACGATCACAACGAGGATAATTTTCGCGGTTCAGTCCCACGCCCGTACCTGCAAAGGGTACCCCGTTGACAATGAGACGCACAACCCGGGGAATAGGATTGCCTGGGCTTGTGACGAACGGTTCGCCAAACCATTGCACTAACAAGCCGTTGGGCACATTTTCGAAAGGTAAAGCTATGAAACTATTGGTGTCCGGATCGTAATCAATAATCCGAGTTGTTTTGCTTGCTATCGGACCATCCTCGGCAGTGATAAGTCGCCCAACGAACCTATATGGCATTTCGGCAGACTTAAAAGAAGAATTTAGGATATCGAACGAGCTTAGGGCGGTAAAAGCCAAAAGCTGCCCATCGCCGCTACCCATTCCCGCCAACGAACCTACTAGAACGTTCACGCGAGGATCATAAGCCATAACCAGTTGATCTGGTGGGTGACCGTAAAGATCCTCGAGAAGACTATGATGCCGGAGTACGGAAAAGGGATTCTCCGTTCCGCGGATCACTTGATACATGGCCTCTTCGAGCAACTTATAGCGTTGCGCTGGCGGGTTATCGAATTCGCTGATCCGCGCCTGGACTAAAGCGGCACGCCGATGATGGCCAGCGATCAAAAGGAAGCTTACAGCCGCCATCCCAAAAAGCGCTACCACCCCCAAGATCACAAGGAGCACCACGCCGTGCCGATGTCCTGCCGTAATTTTGCGGTCCATTGGGTTTCTCCCTCTGCCGAACTGAGCCGGCCCGCAAAGACTAAGCCCAAACACCTCTATGCTTTCCCACAAAGTGTCGCTTTGCCCGCAAAGTGGGAGGATTCACCGCTCTCCACCGCCTTCAGAGGCCACCCGTTCTGCTGTGAAGCCTGATGGTGACTTCTGCCCTCTACCAAAATTGTCGAAGCCGGCAATTGGCCCACTCAACTGCCCACGATCTAAAAGACTTCCATGGTGGTCCAGTAGACTCCCACTACCCCATCAAATAGGCACACCTGAACGTCTGGGAACTGACCATCGCCATTAAAGTCCCGATACTCCGCGCTTGCCCTATCCCGCAGACACCAGCCGGTGGTGGGATCTATTGGCCACTCGCGTCCTATCGCGGTTATCTCTCGAACGACGTTTACACCCTCGGTGTAAACTTCACCGACGCTAATGACCTTATACCATTCGTGCACGGCCCGGTCCCAAATTGGGTTCCAGCCGGTGAGCATGACCCAAGTTCCCGCGGGAATGTTTTCGAGGTAGCCGCTTCGGGCCGGGGGAACGACCAATTTGAGGGTGACAGTGCCAGTTACGGACCCTAAAACTGTGGCCACCACCGTGCGTTCAGGGGGAGTTTCGGGCGCCGGTTCTTCAGTGGTCGGCTGTCCGGAAGGACCTATTCCGTCGTACTGAACAGGCGTCAACAATGAACGCTTGTGGAAAACCACCACCGCGAGGCGATACCGCCGAGGACCTTGTAAGGGGAGGAGATTGCCCCGCTGCGGATCCGGGGGATCTTCGCTGCTAACTGTGGCCAACCAACTATAGTGGCCATGGGCTCCAGCTCTCAGCGGCCGAGTGCCTCCGCCGAAGTTAAAAATCAGGGTTGGGCGGTCAGAGCCATCCAGGGGATCTCCCGTCGCGAGGTCATCTTCGGCCCGAAATACTCGCAGCCACATGCCTTTTTGCGCGACTACCCCTTGATGCAAAGACATTGGGGCAAGTAGCGTCACCCTTTTTAAAGTCAATTCTGGCCAGTACCAGTCGTCTCCAGGACTAGTGACTGGCGGGCGATAGGGAAAGCGATCGAGATATTGGAATCCGGGGTCAATGACCTGATTGTTGCCGTTGAGGTAGTATTCCGCCGTCTGAGCGATTAACCAGGGGTCTATCGCATAACCCTGCCTGGCATCTAGCGGGGTGTTCGTCGTTGGTACCATCGGCCGTAAAAGGACATCTGCCCACGCATAAGGTGAGCAAATCCGGTGCTTCATTCCGTCCGCCTGGGAAAGGATCTCTCGCGAGGCCAGCGTGTACATTCCCGTGAGCCCGCACACCTGAGTGCGATCCGCTTTTACCGCCTCCTCTACTCCTCGAGCTGCGAGGGGAATCACGGAGATTAAGCCCAAAACGGCGACGATGAGCACGAACAAAGCAATGAGCACTTCCAAGAGCGTCAAACCGTTTGGGCCAAAAGGCAGCCCAGAGAAGTCAGGCATGTGGACGAAAACTTGGCGTCGCCTATTCATCACGATCATCGACCTCCAAGGGCGACTTGACTTTCTTGTGCAAGACGGCGTGAGGTGGACAAATCTGGTGGCATCGCCCTCCCTCCGGGGCCAAGTATTCCCCCTGCATATACTGGCGCAACGGTCGCCGATCCATTCTGGGGCGATAAAGCTACCCAAAGATTTCCTGCATGCTGCCAATTGAGAAGGCCATCCTCAGCGAGCGAGCTAGTCGCAAGTGGGTCGCTAGGCATTCGCTCCCATGAGCCGATAAGGAAAAACAACGTGGCCACTGGTCGCACCCGACGGAAGGGATTAAGCAGACTAGACCCGCCACAGTAAACTTCGTCCACGGTTCCGGAAGGCGAGAAGATCACAAGGAGCGGGGGGGCCGCGCTTTCAACAGCAAAATCGCGTCCGTTGGGGCCGATGCCCGACCCGCCCAAATCGATCACCACTTGCTCCGGAAGCTGGAGTGGAGGCACAGGAGATCTCAGTAGCGCGCTACCGAACCCTGTCCCGCCCGGGTCTAAATTCGGCATTCGTTCGATGACAAATGGTACGGGGACCCCGAAGCGCGGTGCGTATGGCCATGGAAGCGCCGGAGTCGGCATACTCTCCTCAGGAATGACACCCACTAGAAAGCGATTAACAGACCACCTTTGTCCATTGCTGTCTAACTCCCACTGAATCGACCCATCGTCAAAGTCGATGAATCCATCCCCATTGCTGTCGGGATTGCCTTGCAGAGGGTCTGGATCAATAGGAGCTAGTACGAACCAGGGGCCACCATGTCCAATATGTCCGAAACGAATGCGATCGCCAGGACGAATCAGTCTGTCGGCGATATCTCCTTGCCGCACTTTTGCCAGAACGATTCCCGACTGCGGATCGCGCAGGGCGACGCGAACACGGGCATCGAGCATCTCCCCGGCATAAGGGGGTGGAAATTGAATTTGGGAGACGACCCGGCAGGCATTGGGCTGTTCGCTCAGCCGCTCAAAGGCTACACCCACGGGTCGACCCGATTCAATCGCCCGGACTCGGGCCGCCGCCAAAAAGACGTTGACAGCGCGAGCCGCCTCCCGGAGACGGTTTTCCTCGATTCGTGGCTGCACGCGAGGGACTACCAACGTCAAAAGGAGAAGGATGATTCCCACCACCACGAGAAGTTCCACAAGCGTCATCGCCCTTCTGGCTTTTGAAGACTGGCGACACGTTCGGCGCGGGCTTTTGACTCGTTCGGGGATGACAAAAATTACATGTGGCTTGCGCATGACGGCTAGCTCAAAAAGTTTTTATTTATTGTCCTTGTCCAAGGCGATGGTTGTGGATATTGTCCACCCAGCCTGACCCGACCGGTGCTCCCAGACGATTGAGCTGACGGGACGTGCCCTGCTGGAAGTAAAAGGGATTTGACGGCCCTGTCCAATTTAGCTCCACCGCTTGAGATCCCTCGCTTGCGTAAACATATTCAATATCGCGAATGCCGTATTCCCCATCGGCACCGGCCGAATAAACAATGGGTATAAGGTACCACGAGCGTGGAGGGTAATTCGGCTCACCCTCCCTTGCTAAAGAATAATCCACTTTCCAAGGATCGAAAGGGTCATAGTTGTGTTTGACTGCTTCGATGGCCAAATCAACATTAAAAGTGCCGGTGGCATCGACCACTCGTGGCTGGATATCGGAATCGATGAGACACGGCGCCCAGCGCAAAAAGCGTATTGGTCGTCCCCAACCGTCGATAAATTCGGGCCAACCGTCCCCGTCGGTGTCCCCGATCTCGTAGTCGGCAAACTGGTCGCGAGCCGAATCGGGACCCGTGGTGAGGATGAGAAACAAACATTCGGCTGACTGATTTTCCGGAGAGGGCCTCATTTGCGAATACCGCCGGCGGTAGGCTTCCTGTAGCGGCGAATGGACCGGAGCAGCAGCGATCATGTCCCGAAAGCTTTGGGGCATTTCCACTCGCATGAGTTCCCGAATGGCTAAAAGCCGTTCCAGTGCCGCCACGCGCGGTGGCAACCCTACAGCACTTACGGGAACACGTCGCGTCAAAAAGGATTCATATCGCTCCATCAAAAGACGATGAATTTTCGCCACGGTAGCTCGGGTCCTTGCCACACGCGCTTGTTCCCGAACCGCAGAATAAACCCCCAAGGCCATACCGGCCAACATGC
Organism: uncultured Thermoguttaceae bacterium; assembly: GCA_938084835.1. Lineage (GTDB taxonomy): Bacteria > Planctomycetota > Planctomycetia > Pirellulales > Thermoguttaceae > DTLM01. The sequence continues at coordinate 168,596 of CALKER010000009.1, read as the reverse complement.
CGATAATGGCCACGGCAACCAAAAGTTCGGTCAGAGTAAAGCCAGAGCCTCGGCCCCATCCCCTGGAAGCAAACACATCCTTACTTGTCAGCCTGAAGACAGGCCTAAATTTTTGGGGAACCTGGCGCTCGGGGTCGCACCAGTCAGCCGCGCTTCCGCCCTCCGGCGTGCCAGATTCGTTCCTGTTGATGCATCCAGCCGGGATCATTCGATTTCATCCTCCAAGGTCCGCTGGCAGAAGTTGGCAATGTTGTCGTAGTCCTCTTGCGAGAATCGGGCGCCAAGTCGCGAAATACGGAATAGGGATGGAGTTCCTGCACCTGCCGGTACGTCCAATCCGATTCCGAAACTTCCGTCAAGTCCAGGTGCGATAATCTGGAACGATTCCGGATTACGCCAGGCACGCTTGAGCGACACACTGGCGAAATCAACGTCGTTGCTTGAGGTTGGATCGGGCATTCCCGCCCATGGTTCAAGATAAGGAACAGCCCAACCGAAGTCCGGGTGTGGGGAACTCTGCGGGTACCGTAGGGGTTCAATGACCTGTCCGTCTAGGTAACCGTACTCGTACCTACTGGCTACAGGGCCAACGACTCGATTGGCGCGAAAATAAACAAAGGGTCCGGTCTGTCTATTTCCCACATCGGGCAGATAAGCTAGCGAGGTGATCGCTCCGGTTTCGGCGTCAAGCTCAAACCGTATCCGCTCGGGCCGAAATTCGTACAGGGGTTTTTCACGCGGGAGTCCCGGCTGAAATGGGTTAAGCGGATCGGCATGGAAACCCTGTGGTTTCCACTCGGAAGGATCCTCTGGTGTGCCGCCCAACCAAAACACCAAAGCACCAGCTGGATCAAGCTGCCCCAAGTCTACACGTGTGCCTGCTAAGACGTGAACTCGCACCGTGTCCCAAGTAAACGGCACCGGATTTCCGCTTGCAGGATCGCGAGGTTGAAATCGGGGCCAACGTTTACGAATGTGGTTAAGCACGCGCTGACGGGCTTGGGAACCAACACTGGTATCGTTGATCAACGCAAAGTCTGGGGGATATTCCCCGTATTGGTTTCGATACATTTGCAGTGCCATTTCCAGCTGACCGATCTCCGTGCGCACCATGCTGACGCGGGCTGCGGTTCGGGCCATGATCACCGCCCCGGTAAGCAGTCCGGCTAAGATGCTGATGACAATGATTACCACCAGCATCTCCACAAGCGTAAAGCCTAACAACTGGCACCGACGAAAACTTTGCGCGCACATTACGAGCGTCTCCTGGCCCTGTAGCCAACCATGTTTCCCCGAACTTCTCAGACTGGCCCGACGGAAATTCCCATCTGCCCAAGACGGGAGGGATTAGCCGCTCAGCTCACTAATAATTGCAATCAATGGCAGGAACAAAGCGATGACGATAAATCCCACCATGCATCCAAGGACGATGATCATCAACGGCTCGATAAGGTCGGTGAGAGCCTCGGTCAGAACGGCCACATCCTCATCGTAAGTGTCAGCGACCTTGTAAAGCATCGTATCAAGCTCGCCGGTCTCCTCACCGACATCGATCATATTGATGACCATGTCCTCCAGGATGGGCTGATTCCACTTCAACAGATAAAGTAGCAAACCAATCGGTCCAGCGATAAAAAATGCCCACCAAAAGGCGGCCATCAAATTCAGCTTAGGCCGAGCATGTTCTTTCAGCGGCTGGGCAATAGTTTCGCCTTCCCGAATGGCTTCATAAACCTTGCCATAAATGTGCTCGAAGACAGCGTTATTGGAAGTTTCCTTCGTAATTTGCAAAGCTTCCAAAATCGGAACACCGCTTGCGACCAAAGTGCCCAAAGTTCGAGTCGTCCGCGCCACGACATTCTTTTCAACAAGTTGGCCGAAAATGGGCATCTTTAGCAAGAAAAGGTGCAGACCGTACCGGCCAAACTCGAAGCGGCACATCAGCTTGACAAACAGCCACACCGCTAAAGGAATTCCGGGAAGCAGGAACCAATAATTCAACACCGAATACGAGATAGTAATGAGTAACTGCGTGAGGAACGGCAGCTCGATCCCGAATTCATCGAAAATCTTCTTAAACTCCGGTACAATTCGGATCATGATGAAAGTTAGGATCGCGATGGCGAAGACAACTACCGCGATGGGATAAGTTAATGCCCCCTTAATCTTGCGTTTAAGGGCTTGAGCTTTTTCTTTAAAATCAGCAAGTCGCTGGAGGATCACTTCCAGCGCCCCGCCGGCCTCACCAGCCTTAATCATGTTCACATAAAGGCGATCAAAGGTCTTGGGGCACTTAGCCATCGCCTCGGAGAGACTTGCCCCGCTTTCAATTTCCTCGCAAACGTCGATGAGAGCATTTTTCAGGGGTCCAGGGGGACATTGGTTTTCCAAGATGCGCAGGCTTCTTAGCACCGGCAGGCCAGCATCCTGAAGAATCGAGAACTGGCGGGTGAACGTGGTGAGCTGCTTTGCGCTAACTCGGCCAATGGCGAAGGTTTTTCTTTTTTTCCCAGTCTTTTTCTCCGCCTTTCTGGGCGCCTTTTTCTCCGTGATTTTAGTCACGAAGTAGCCCATCTGGCGGATGGTAGCCTGAGCTTCTTCTTCGCTTTCAGCCACGATGACGTCCCGGATTTCCTTGCCGGTGGCGTCCATCGCTTCAAACTGGTACGTGGGCATGGCAGACTCCTTCACCGATGACGGCCGAGTGTTTTCATCAACTACTAACGGCCACTGCCGACTTCATCGATATATTATGCCCGAACCTACCCGGTGAAGAGATTTTTTACTTTGTTCCAGGTTTAAGAATGGGCTCAAAACTCCATCAGCCGATCTCGAGCACCGTCTCCCGAATGACCTCTTCACAGGTGGTCGTGCCGTCGAAAATCTTTCGAAGCCCGGCCTCCCGCAAGGGACGCATTCCCTGTTCCAAGGCCACTTCCCGGATTTGTTCTGAACCTGCCCCCCGGTTGATCACATCGCGAATTTCGTCGTTGATCACCATTAACTCGAAGATGCCCGTCCGTCCGCGAAAACCAGTGCTATTGCAGTTGACACAACCTCGCCCGCGATAGAACTTTTTTCCTACTACGTGTTCCGGGCGAAGGCCGAGCTCCATTAGTGTCTCACTTGAGGGAACGAACGTTTCGCGGCACTGCGAGCAGATCTTCCGCACCAACCGCTGGGCCAACACCGCTTCCAAAGTGGCGGTGATCAAAAAGGCGGGAATGCCCATGTCCCGAAGCCGCGTAACGGTGCTTGGAGCATCGTTTGTGTGCAGCGTGCTAAAGACCATATGGCCAGTCAAGGACGCCTGGACGGCAATCTCGGCCGTCTCCAAGTCTCGGATTTCACCAACCAAAATTTTGTCGGGATCCTGCCGCAAAATAGACCGCAGACAATGCGCAAACGTGTTCCCGATCGTAGGGTCGATCGGAATTTGCACAATTCCATCGATATCGTACTCCACCGGGTCTTCGGTGGTGATAATTTTGTCTTCGATACAGTTAAGCTCATTAAGTGCTGCGTACAACGTTGTGGTCTTTCCACAGCCGGTGGGCCCGGTCACCAACACAATCCCGTGCGGTAAATTAATGATGCGGCGAAATTCGGCGAGGATGTCCGGCTCCATGCCCAAGGCATCCAGGTCCAACATGACCACCGAACGGTCCAAAATCCGTAACACAACACTCTCACCGAACATGGTGGGTAGTACACTGACCCGAAGGTCGACCGGGTGACCACCAACAGAGAGCCGAATCCGACCGTCTTGGGGCAAACGCCGTTCGGCAATATCCAGATTGGCCAACACCTTGATCCGGGTCACCAGTGCCATCGCCAGATGCCGGGGCGGCGGCACCATCTCATAAAGGATCCCGTCACCACGAAGCCGGATCTTGAAATCGTTTTCAAATGGCTCGAAGTGAACGTCACTAGAGTGGTCCTTGATCGCCAAAAGAAGGATCATATTGAGGAGTTTGCGAACTGGAGCACTTTCGGCCAAAGCCTCAGCACTGGTGATGTCGATCGGCCCCTCTTCGTCCAGCTCCGCTGCAGCCCGCTGGAGCTCCGGATCCTTTTCCAACTGTTCGATAATAGACTCCACGCTCTCCGTGCCGCTGGAATAGTAACGATCTAGTGCCTCCTGAACGTCTTTTTCGGTGGCGACAACTGGGCGAATTTCATAGCCGAGAAAGCTCCGCAATTCATCGATCACAGAGAGCTTCTGCGGCTCGCACATGGCCACCGTCAAGGTGTTGTCTTTGAAAGCAACAGGGATAATGCGGTAAAGCTGAGCCATAGGCTCCGTGACTTGACTTAACACCTCTGGGGGGATTGTCATGTCCCGGAGGCGAACTAATGGAAGGCCCATTTGCTCGGCCAAGGCATGCGCTACTTGTTCCTGGGTGCAAAAACCGAGCTCGACCGCAATGCGCCCAAAGAGTTCTCCGGGCCGATGTTGCTGTTCTTCAAGGACGAGATCCACTTGCTCTTCAGTGAGGAAACCGAGATCGACGAGGATTTGGCCTATTCGGCGAAGTGCCATGGCTTAAACTCTCGCTTTTCGTCGCGCGCAGCTTTATCCGAAAATGTTGAAATTCGAGCTTACGGGGTGTTGCCCAACCCTAGCCCGCGGTGGTGGCCGGACTTCCTCGTAACCTTTCCGTTGGCTCTGCTCACTCCCGTTTTCTTTTTGAGCCTACCTTCTGGCCCGCCCGATGCTTCGGTGCAAATTCGGCGCCAAGGAGGAATCACATTTGCGAATCGCTAGTCCTCCCGAGCGGCCTCTCGAGCCAACCGCTCGCGTGCTTCCTCTTCGTCTTCTAAGATACCTCGTTCCGCCCGAGCGATTCGTGCCGCCAGTTCGTCGGGGGACTGGGCCTTCATGAGGACGTCTTTCTTATCGACCAAGCCTTTCCGCCAAAGCTCAAACATGTGGTCATCCAACAATTGCATTCCGAGCTTGTGCCCCGTTTGGATGGCAGAGTTGATTCGGTAAACCTTGTTTTCGCGGATCAGATTGGCAACAGCAGGAGTGACCACGAGCATTTCGTAAGCGGCAACACGCCCACCGCCAATTTTCGGAAGCAACGTTTGAGACACAATTCCGATAATAGAGGTCGAAAGTTGCGTCCGAATTTGGGCCTGCTGCGAGGGCGGGAAGACGTCGATGATACGGTTGACCGTGCCCTGCGCTCCTGTGGTGTGCAGCGTGGCGAACACGATGTGCCCCGTCTCGGCCGCTGTAATAGCTGCTTGAATGGTTTCCAAGTTTCGCATCTCACCCACCAGAATAACGTCCGGGTCCTGCCGCAGGGCCCGCCAAATCGCCTCCTCGAAGCTGGGTACGTCGACTCCCACTTCCCGCTGGTTCACCGTGGACTTCTTGTGGGTGTGGTAAAACTCGATTGGGTCCTCGATTGTAATAATATGGTGATCAATGTTCTCGTTGATGTAATCAATGCAGGCCGCCAAAGTGGTGGTCTTTCCCGAACCCGTAGGACCTGTAACAAGAATGAGGCCTCGCGGGCGCATTATAAGCTCTTTTAATACCGGGGGTGCCCCAAGTTCATCAAGATTCCACATTTTTGCGGGAATGAGTCGTAACACCATTCCCACATAGCCCTTTTGCTTGAATACCGAGACCCGGAAACGACCTTGGTTCCCGAATGCGAACCCAAAGTCCGACCCTCCACGTTCCTGAAGCTCTTGCTGGCATCGCTCGGGCGTAATACTTTTCATCAGAGCGACGGTGTCTTCCGGTTCTAGGACCTTTGTGTCCAAACGAACCAGGCGACCGTGCAAACGAATCACCGGAGGCTGCCCCACCGCGATGTGGAGGTCGCTTGCTCCGCGATTGACAACCGTTTGAAGAAGTTTGTCGATCTGTAATGTGGCCATTTATGTCCTCTCCTCACCGCTCCCGTCGGCTGCATCTATCAAATCGGACCGGTCACACTTGCGCCGAGAACCGACAATGTTGCGACAGCTTATACTTACTTAAATCCAAGAGCTGCGTTAGCTTCCGGAGAAGTTTCTCCCAGAAATTCATGGCGCTTTTGGCTAGTTGTCCTCCAGTCCTTTCCGGAAACTGCCCTCCCCTCTTTTTCGGAGAAGGCATTTGAACCCATTATTATCACTATTAATTATTATCAATATTAAACGTAGGCTTCCTCCAGTTTTGCCACCCTGAATAGCTCTTCGAGGGTAGTCATTCCTTTTAGTACTTTTTGGAGCCCGTCTTGGAATAACGTCTTCATTCCCTCCTCTGCTGCCACCCGACGGATCTCAGAGGTGGGGGCCTCATTAAAGGCAAGTTCCCTCAATCGCGGCGACATGATCATCAGCTCGAAGATCCCGGTGCGCCCTTTGTAGCCAGTTCGGTTGCACATTTCGCACCCACGACCTTTATAGAAGGTCGTCTTACTTGCGACCTCTGGAGAAATACCCGCGGCCCTGATCATGCTTTCCGGTGGGGAATAGGGCGCCTTGCATTTGTCACAAACTAAGCGGACGAGGCGCTGGGCCATAATCGCAATAATGCTGCTTGACACGAGATATGAGGGGACACCCATATCGATCAAACGTGTAATAGCACTGGGCGCATCGTTCGTATGAAGTGTACTGAAAACCAAGTGTCCAGTTAGCGATGCCTGAATGCCCATTTGTGCCGTCTCGAGGTCTCGCATCTCGCCTACCAAGATCACATTGGGTGCCTGGCGGAGCATGGCACGAATCACCCGGGCAAAATCCAGCCCGATTTCGTGTTTAATCTCCACCTGATTTACCCCCGGCAGATAGTACTCCACAGGATCTTCTGCGGTGATGATCTTACGATCGGGGGTGTTTAATTCATTGAGGGCCGCGTAGAGCGAGGTAGTCTTACCGGACCCTGTCGGCCCCGTGACGAGGATGATCCCATTCGGACGGCGGATAAGCTGAGTAAATTTCTGATAATCTTCCTCTGAAAAACCTAACTGCCTCAGGCCAATTCGAATATTCTCTTTGTCTAAAATCCGCATCACTACCGACTGACCGTGATTGGTCGGTATGACACTGACACGAAGGTCCAAATCTTTATCGCCTACCGTAACTTTAATCCGGCCGTCCTGAGGCCGACGCCTTTCGGCGATGTCCAGTTTAGCGAGAATCTTAATGCGTGATAGAACTGCCCCTAAAAGCCGACGGGGCAGAGCGTCGCGCTCCATAAGCCGGCCGTCAATTCGATAGCGAATTCGGACCCGATCCTCAAATGGCTCGATGTGAATATCGGAGGCCCGCATCTGCACTGCTTCACTAATCATTAAATGCACCAGCCGGACGATCGGAGCGGCGGCCTCATCGATAATTTCCTCTACCCCTCGGAAACCCTCGTCTGTCTCCGTGAAGTCCACCGCCGTGTCGGTGAACTCCTGAAGCATCGAGTCGGCGCTTTCCACATACGTCTGACCGTAGTAACGGTTGATTGCCTCCAGGATCGCCTCCCGGGGGGCGAGTACCGGCTGAATGGCACGATTTAAGATGAACCGAAGCTTATCGAATGTTTCGTAATCATTCGGGTCACAAACAGCCACCTTCAACTCACCGTCTTCCTCAGCTACGGGCATGACCACGTTTTCCCGAGCCACCGATTCAGGGACGAGTTCCACTACATGAGGGGGTATAACCATATCCCGGAGGTCAACGTATTCAAGACCGTGCTCTTCAGCCAAAACACGGCAGATTTCCTCGCCGGTGGCATACCCTAAGCGGATCAAGGCTTCCTGCAAAGAGATGCCCGCCGTCTTTGCCAGCTGTTCTGCTTCAGCGAGCTGCTCGCGGCTGACGATGCCCTGCTGCAGCATGATATCGGCGAACTCACGCTTCCGTTTGACTGCCATGAGTGTGACTCCTGTCGGCCGCGACCCTCCCCATAACAAGGACTAGAAGGCAATCCTTGGGGTGCACAAGAAAGCTTTATGACAAAGCATGTAGACTTCATTAGTCCAAAACTTGCCCTATTTTTACCGTAACCGTCAATCGGACCGCTGTCAATGGTCAAGTGCCAGTAAGCCGTAATCTGTTGAAAAGCGCTTTTTTTCGCAAGCTCTAATCCGAGCTTCTTTGGAAAAACAACCACCCGGAAAACCCACGTGCCGGAAAGAGTAACTTACCCATCGCCGATAGCCATCCCTCCGGCCATGCCGATCAACAGACCTATAAAAGCCGACGCCACTTGTACAGTAGCTCGTACGATACCTCATGGCCCTGCTTGCCACCGCAAATTCTGGCTCCCGCTTATTCACGCCGTATTCCCCGTTTGGTCAGAAGCCTTGCGAATAGCCCGCGACATTGACGGCGATATAGCGATATAATCTGAAATCTGTCCGATTTATTTCGCGGACGGAAACTTACTCATTTGGAGCGGCGACGTGCGAAAGTCGAGCGGACCTATGTCTTGGGTGCGTTGCCGCCCTATCCCAGGATGATCTCCACGGAATTAGTCGAGAATCGCGGATGTCAAAGCTTTTGCGCACCCCGCTTTACAATTGGCACCTGGCTCACGGAGGCCGATTGGTAAACTTCGCAGGCTGGAGCATGCCGCTTGAATATAGTTCCATCATCGAGGAACATAAGGCGACTCGCCAGGCATGCGGACTGACAGACGTGTCGCACATGGGTCGTCTGCGGTTTGAAGGCCCCGGAGCGAGGGCATTCCTCGATAGGACGCTAACTCGCCGGGTTGACGATCTTCAGTTAGGACAACTCAGGTACTCTTTGGTTACAAACGATCAGGGAGGAATACTCGACGATGTGGTGGTGGGGTGTTTTCCGGGCGAATTGGGGGATCCTGTCTTCCTTGTGGTGGTGAATGCGGCCAATCGGCAAAAGATCCTAGAATGGGTGAGGCTCCGACTGCCTGACGACGGCGAGATTGTTGTATCGGATCTCACAACAATTTGGGCGATGTTTGCGCTTCAAGGACCGCGCTCGGGTGAGGTGCTTCGCTCACTTGTCGATTTTGAGATTCAGAAGCTTCGGAGGTTCCGGGGGGCGGTCGTTCCTTTGCGACATCCGGCGAGGAACGGTTGTCGGGCCATCATTTCTCGAACGGGCTACACCGGTGAGGACGGTTTTGAAATCATAGTCCCGCATGGCATAGCCCTAGCCGTATGGGAAGCTATCATGGAGAGCGGTGAGGGTTTTGGAATCAAACCGGTGGGTTTGGGAGCCCGAGATACCCTTCGCCTAGAGGCCGCCTTGCCGCTATATGGACAAGAGCTAAGCGCGGAGGTGAACCCAATCGAAGCTGGACTTGAATTCGCCTGTGATTTGGAGGCTCGCGACTTTCCGGGGGCGCAAAGGATTCGTGAGGTAATGGCGGCAGGATCTTCTCGAAAATTGGTCTGCCTGGCATCCTGCGGACGACGCATCGCTCGCAACGGGCACGTCATTGTCTATGGCAATAAGGTCGTGGGGACTATCACCAGCGGCACATGGTCGCCAACTTTGGAACGCCCCATAGCTATGGGTTATGTGGAGAGGCCGTTTGCTGCAGTAGGAACTCTCTTGGAAATAGAAGTCCGCGGTCACCGCGAGCCAGCAGAGGTAGTTCCCCGGCCATTTTATCGGGGGGCGCACCCGCACATAGCCTAGGCAATTTCTGCCGAAATCTTGCCGAAGAATCTGCCTTACCGCGGGCTGCTAACACCAGTTAAAGATGGGGGGATTCCTTAGGCCACGTGCAGGAAGGTTTTAGCGGTAAACCAAGTCGAAGCTCAAGTACTCCCAAGTAGTTGGAGGTCTACAGACATGAATCCCGAGGAATTAAAGTTCACCCCCACTCATGAGTGGGTTCACGTAAATGAGGCGGATGGCGGTTGGGTCGCCACAGTCGGTTTGACCCAACATGCGGTCGCAGCACTCACGGACCTGGTGTTTCTTGAGCTTCCTAAGGTCGGGCAGCAGGTTCAGGCGGCAAAGCCAATGGGTGTGGTGGAGTCGATCAAAGCTGTCAGCGACATTTACAGCCCTGTGGATGGCGAGGTTGTCGAGGTAAATCAGGCCGTTGTGGATCAATTAAATCTGCTTAGTCAGGACCCATACGGTGAGGGTTGGCTTGTAAAAATCAAGCTGAGCGAGAACAAGTTACCGGATGGTCTTCTGGATTATGAGGGGTACCAAAAACAGTGTGCGGCCGAGTCCTATTAAGCCAAATTCGGCGTTGATCATCCTCACGGTTGGCAGGGGCGTTACCGAAAGACAGCCTGGGCCAAGCTCGGGGAACATGGGCTCGTTGTAGTGCTGGGGGGAAAACCAACACAATATCTCCACGTGCCTTGTCGAATACGAGTAACCACACGGATTGAGCCGATTCTGTCGCGAAGGATTTACAGCAGATGGCTTACATCAACGCCTCGGAAGAGCACATTCGGGAGATGCTAGCCGCCATTGGGCTGAGCAGTATCGAAGAACTTTTTGCCGAAATTCCCGCGGAGTGCCGCGTGAGCGGCCAGCTGGCCTTACCGGAGCCGCTAGGTGAGTTGGAGTTGGATCAGCATCTCCGCGCGCTTGGGGCGCAGAATCGCTGCGCTGCAAACGCCATCTATTTTTTGGGCGGTGGGTGCTACGATCATTTCATCCCGGCGGTGGTCGATGCGCTAGCGAGTCGGCCGGAATTCGTCACCGCTTACACGCCTTATCAGCCGGAAGCAAGCCAAGGGACTCTTCAGGCGATGTTCGAATATCAAACCCTCATAAGCCGGCTTACGGGAATGGATGTGTCCAATGCCAGCATGTACGACGGCGCAAGCGCCGCAGCAGAAGCAATTTTAATGAGTGTGGAGATCACCAACCGCCGCCACGTGGTGTTGGCCGGGACGCTTCATCCGGAGTATCGGGAGGTCATGAGCACCTATCTCCGCAACCTAGATGTTGACATAGTAATCTTAGACTATCGGCGGGGCGTATGCCAGTTGGCAGAGGTGGCGTCAAAGCTCAGCGATAAGACCGCATGTCTCGTCGTTCAGCATCCAAACTTCTTTGGGTGCCTTGAACCTGTACATGAACTTAGCAAGTATGCCCACCAAGTAGGTGCCCTCTTTGTTGTTGTGTTTTATCCTATCAGCTTGGGACTTTTGCAGCCACCGGCTGCCTATGGAGCGGATATTGCCGTGGCCGAAGGCCAGTGTCTCGGCATCCCTATGGGATTTGGCGGCCCATTTTTGGGGATTATGACTTGTCGCGAACAGTTTGTTAGGAGAATTCCAGGGCGGCTGGTAGGGCAGACCGTAGACCGCCGGGGGCAACGTTGTTGGGTGTTGACGCTTCAGACGCGCGAGCAGCATATTCGGCGAGAAAGGGCAACCAGCAATATCTGCACAAATCAGGGCTTGATGGCGCTAAGGGCAACCATTTATTTGGCGGCGGTGGGTGGGGTGGGCCTGCGTCAGGTGGCAATGTTGTGTGTGCACAAAGCGCACTATGCAAAGGGGCGGCTGACGGAAGAAGCCGGCTTTCAATCGCCCTTTTCTGCCCCGTTTTTTCATGAATTTGTGCTCCGCGACCCGTCAGGAAATGTGGACCATCTCCTCCGCTCTCTGGCAGCAGAAAATGTTTTTGTGGGTCCTCCACTCGGCCGTTGGTACCCGGAGCTTTCCGATTGTTTTCTAGTGGCACTGACGGAAAAACGCACGCAGCATGAAATTGATACATTGGTCAAAATTTGTAGCAAGCGTTAGGTTTGCCCCACGGCTTGGGTGATGAGCCTCTTAGTGGCACGGGATAGTGGAATGGGCACCATCTCCGCGGCAGGCATTAGTCTTTCCCAGGTCGGTCGAGGCGGTAGCTCGGCCGGAGCGTAGACTCGCGTGGAGGAAAGAAGTTCATGCACGAAAGATACGGATCGAAAACAATTTTCGAGCTTCACAAGCCGGGATGTCAATCGGTACGCTGGCCGGCATGCGACGTTCCTTGCAACGAGATTGCGGAGCTGATTCCTGAGGAATATCTCCGGCACGAAGTGCCATCTTTGCCGGAAGTAGCCGAGCCAGATTTAGTCCGCCACTTGAGCATCCTCGCCGCCCGCAATATGTGTGTCGACAGTCATTTTTACCCTCTTGGCTCGTGTACGATGAAGTACAATCCCAAACGGCACGAGCGCTGGGCACAGCTGGTCGAATTCACCCACCTGCATCCGTATCAGCCTGAGGAGAGTATCCAGGGGCTTCTTGCCCTGCTTTATTCCTTGCAGCAGATGCTTAGTGAGATTGCCGGTTTGGATGCCGTCAGCCTTCATCCGGCGGCTGGTGCTCAGGGTGAGCTAACGGCTTTGTTGATGGCCGCGGCATACTTCCGGAGCCGAGGTGAAGCCCGACGGCATGTGCTCGTTCCCGATGTGGCCCACGGAACCAATCCTGCCAGCGCCAAAATGGCCGGGTTCGAAGTTGTTCAGATCCGAAGCTCTCCGGCAGGGATCGCCGACCCAGAAATCCTCGCGGAGCACCTCGGCCCGAGTACTGCTGTACTTATGATCACTAATCCAAATACCCTGGGACTTTTCGAGAAAGAAATCGTTCGCCTGTGCCAAATGGTCCATCAGGCCGGCGGGCTTGTTTACCTTGACGGAGCTAATATGAATGCCATCTGCGGTATCGCTCAGCCGGGGAAATTCGGCATCGACATGATGCATTTTAACACCCACAAAACATTTAGCACACCGCACGGCAGTGGTGGGCCAGGGGCAGGACCTGTAGCTGTAACTGCCAAGCTTGCCCCGTTTTTACCGGTTCCAGTGGTAGTGTACGAGGATGGTCGCTACCGTTTGGATTACGATCGGCCACTATCCATAGGCCGTGTCCGTAGTTTTCTGGGGAACGTTGGGGTGCTTATCCGGGCCTACTGTTATCTCCGGACAGTGGGCGCGGCCGGACTCAAGCAGGTAGCTGAGCTTGCGGTGCTTAACGCGAACTACCTCCTTCACAAGGTGGGAAAGCTGCTGCCGGTGCCTTACGGTCAGCGATGCATGCACGAGTTTGTGGCTTCGGCTGCGAAAGTGAAAGCCGAGCGGAGCATCTCCGCCATGGACATCGCCAAAAGGTTGCTAGACTACGGCTTTCATGCGCCCACGGTGTACTTTCCTCTAGTAGTTCGGGAGGCCTTAATGATCGAGCCTACGGAAACCGAAAACAAAGAAACCTTGGATGCTTTTTCTGCCGCGATTGAAGCGATTTTGCGTGAGCCAGCCGAGCTTTTGCACGAGGCTCCTCATCATATGCCAGTCAGCCGGCCCGACGAGGTCCGAGCGGCACGAGAGCCAATTCTCGTGTGGAGGGAATAAGCTGCATGGACATCCTTCGGGTGTTATTAGACCCGCCCTATGGTGGGGCTTGGAATATGGCGTTTGACGAGGCTCTGCTGGAACATGCCCCCTTGAGTGGACCTACGCTTCGCCTGTATCGGTGGGCCATGCCTACTTTGTCGCTGGGGTATTTCCAGCGGTATGAAGATCGTCATCACCATCAAGCAAGTTTGTCTTGCCCCGTTGTGCGGCGGCCCTCAGGCGGTGGGGCCATCCTGCACGATCGGGAACTCACTTACGCCCTCGTCCTCCCTACTGAGCATCATTTGGCGAGCCGACCGGTGGCACTTTACTCCGCTGTGCATCAAGCACTTGTAAGCGCCCTGAAAGCATGGAATGTCTCTGCCGAGATTTTGTGGAACGAAACTCTTTGCCAAGGCTCTACCCAAGGTGAGGACGGAGGGTCGTCTCGCCCAGCCCGAGCACCGCCATCGCAGCCGGCAAGAGGGGAAGCACACCTCTCCAACGCGGACAATTTGGGGCTAGATCTGGGGCGCTCACTACCCCCTCCTTTTATGTGCTTTGCTCGCCGAAGTTGCGGAGATGTGGTTGTAGGGCCACATAAGATCGCCGGCAGCGCTCAAAAGCGGATTAAAACTGGCATCCTCCAACACGGAAGTATTCTTCTTGGCCGCTCGCCCTTTGCCCCGGAATTTCCCGGTCTCGCCGATTTGTTGTCCCGATGTATCCAGGTGGAGCGGCTCATTTCCGACTTTGTCGAGGAAGTGGGTGCCCTATTACGTTTACGACCGACATCTGCTGAAGCCCGCTCTGCCGACATAGCCCGCGCCCAGGAGCTTCTCACCACAAAGTACAGAAATGGGCAGTGGACCATGAAAATCCGGTGAAGAGCGCTTTATCCGTGATTCTCTTTGGCTTTCCGGGTTATTTTCGCCAGTTTATATTACCCCTTTGTGACTCAGGCTATACCATGGTGCCAGTACGTGAGCTGGGATCCTCGAAGACAAAAGAACTCTACCAGTACCATTGCAACCGTTTGTGCCCTGGCCAATCTCCCCGGCTGGCCAGGGAAATACCGGCAGTTCACGGGCTTGGCGTTTTTGCGGTTCACTTATGTGGTGTGCCACGTGCTTTGGTAGCGGCGTGCTCGCAGACCCTCAGAGTAAGCTTAAGGGATTGTCCCTTGTTTCCAAGGGGAAGCTTACAGGTCGGCCCAGTCGCTGAGATTCGAAGACGGCCATGACCATTTCAATCGACCAGCGTGCTTCGTACATATTGGCCTTGGGCTGCCGATTTTCCTCCACAGCAGCGATAAGGTCTTGGATGGCGAGAACGTTGCCGCCATGGAGGGCTGGATCGTCGATTGTTTCTGGTTTTTCCACGCCTGCGGAGGAGATGGGGATCCAATTTTTCTTGGACCGGCCCGGTGACCAGGAAGAGTCCGGGAGGAAAAACACGTCCGGGAGTTGGCCTGTGTTGAAAAGTTGCACAATTCCTTTCGAACAGTAAAGCTGGATGCCGAACCGTGTGGGACGCCCCTGCGCGTCTTTTCGCGAATCGAAATAGCCAACCGGGCCTTTCTTCAGCCTGTAGATGGCATGAACCGTATCGCCGGCCAGGGGCCCAAGGCCCTCATTCCCTTCGCGGACGTCCTCCCGGGAAATCGGGCGGCCGTTGACTTCCACCATACCAAAACACCACACCGGTTCACCCCCGAAATACTGCATCAAGTTGAACATGTGCACACCTAGGACGAAGAGATCTTCAGCACCGCCGCGTCGATCTTCTTTTCCCCGCGCCCGAATTTCTAAAATTTCCCCTAACTGGCCGCCGGCGATCAGCTCATCGATCCACCGGAGTTTTGGGCTGTAGCGCGTTTGAAAGGCCTGCACCAATTTGACGTTATTTTTTTCGCAGGCTGCCACAATGGCATCAGCCTCCACCAAATTTCGGCACATTGGCTTTTCCAAAAAAATTCCTTTGACTCCGCTTTCGACCGCCGCCAGCACCATCTGACAATGATCCTCTACCCACCGAGGGCAAATGCTCACGAAATCCGGCTTGACTTCCTCCAGCATTGTCCGATAGTCGCTGAATCCGCGGGGCGCCCCCAAGCGTTTGACGGCCTCGGCCAATCCCTGGGGGTTAGGGTCGGCCACAGCGACGATTTCCGCCTGGGGGATATGTAGCCACGCCACATCCAGTCCGTGACCATAATCACCGCGGCCAGTGTGACCGATGATAGCCACCCGATACCGCTTCTGAACGGGCGAGGGCACTCCCGACTGGCATGCGCCGGCAGCCAACGCCGTTGATCCCACCATCCCCGCAATCCAGCGACGACGTGGAATTGCGTGCGGGGCAGTATTTGCTTGTTCCGTCTGAAGCTTTCGCATGGTTTCCATCGTTAGACACTCCTGCGGCTGAGTTTAATTAGAAGATGGAACATTTCTTTGGGGGTTCTACACTCTGCGCGCTTATTGGCGTGCCGGGCCAAACCTGGCCGGCGAGGGTGAGCATGCCACAAGCGATAATGCCCGGCTGCTTGATTGGCATTGGACGACACCTAGGTTCATGAAGCCTGGTGAAGGACTACGGATTAGCTCTTTGCGGTGGATTTTCTTGGGAAAGCCGATCGCAATGTTCTTTCAATTTCCTAAAGATTTCTGCCGGTACAGCGAAAGCCGTCCCATGCCGCATTCCCGTGGGATAAACGAGCTGATCAGAGACATCCTCAAAAGTCCGAAAATCTTTGGTCCGCATAGCCCCGTATTGATTTAGGGTGTACTTATCAAAATAAACGTACCACCAATCTCCAACGCGAAGCACCGACGGACCTTCCACCCAAACACCCGCGGGGGAAAATGGAGCAAAAGGCTGTGACCACGGTCCTAAAAGCCTTTCGGCGAAAGCAACGCAAAGATTCTTGGCGGGCGGATGGCGTGTCTCATTCTTAAGAATCATCACGAAACGGGTTCGGTCGAAAACAATTGTAGCATCGATGCAATTGAACCCCGGATTATAAAACAATTCCGGTGCGGTAAAAGACTGAAAGTCACGCGTCAAGGAACGGTAAATGCGGTGATTCCAGCCGTTGTCACCTGCCGAAAGGGTTTCTGAAAATTGGCCTTCGATTGTGGAGGACCAAAAAATAACCCACTGGTCGGTATGAGGATCCCATACCATTTCTGGAGCCCAGCAATTTTTTGCTCCAGGGACATTTTCCATCATGGGAATATAGCGCTGGTCGGACCAATTAATTAAGTCGGGGGAGCTGGCCAGACCAAACCCGCGGTCCAACCCGTGGGTTGTCCACAGGAGATAAAAGATGCCATCCGGGCCGCGAACGACATAAGGATCCCGCATGAGCCGGCGTCCTACATTGCCGGAAAGAAGCGGCTTCCCACCTGCTAGGGCCTCCCAGTGGAGGCCGTCGTTGCTCCACGCTAAGTGAAGACCACTTTTGCCCACCCCGGTAAAGTAGCTAAACAAGTAAACAGAATTGTCGTTTGTGTTGTTTTCGTGTTGACCAGACGCCGCGGCAATAACTCCCGGGAAAAAGAGTATTACCAAGGCGATGCTTCGTATTGGCCTGCAAACGGCAAGTCTGTTTTCATGAATCTGTCGGCTCATCTGTTCAACCCTTCGAGAAAATTCTAAGGTATGGCCCATCAGGACTTGAGTGACAATTTCTGAGGCAAGCCTAAAGTCGCGTGGAGGAGGTTCCGCACAACTTTTCCCCGATGTAACTCGATGTATTTTGTGAGGCGAACCCAGGCAATTTGGCTAGCTTTCTGCCTCAGCGAAGGTCTTCCGCGGTACATGGGGATCCCCACTTGCCCTTTTGCTCCCACTGGCTCGGCCGCTCGAGTGGCTAGCTAAGAGGTATTCTGATCGATTTCCGGTTTCGATCAAGGTTCCTTGTAAAATGGAAGGACGAGACGCCGAAGAAATACCCGTTTCGGTTTTTCCGGCGAATATAAGTACAACCATCGGTTTTTTGGCAGATGCTATGGGCAAGGTTCTCAGGGCGTGATAGCATGAAATAGGATCAGGGAGGAAGTTCGGGAATCGTTAAGCGGTACTAAAGAGCTTTTCCAGGTGCGCGTGCCGACATAGCCAATTTTTCGCTAGGCTCGCCGAGAGGCGGGTAGGCTGGGGATTTAATCTTTAAGCGGCTTTAATTTGTCATCGCGTAAGCCTTGGGAGCCGGGCCCGGGTTAGGTGTGGCATCTCCGGCCGCTCCCGTGGTGGCTCCCCCGATATCTTAGTGGAGCTAAAGGGGCTTAAGAGGTGACAGCCTCCGCGTATGCCGATGGGCTTGAGGGAGCCGGAGGTATTTTCTGGTGTCAGGCCAGGCGTAAGCTCTGGGCAGAACAAATTTCCACCTATCACAAATTTTCACAGGAATTTTGCGAAATTAGGAGGGAGTAGGCATGGCAGCCAATGCACAGAAAAAGCAAAGACAGGGGAAGATGGCTTCCGCGGACACACCAGCAGAAGAAATGCAGTTAATGGAGCGACTGCCACCGCAAAACCTAGAGGCAGAACGAGCTGTACTTGCCAGCCTACTTTTAGATTCGCGAATGTGTGACGACGTTCTCTTGATTCTCAAGCCGGAGGACTTTTACCTTGAGTCGCATCAAAAGCTTTTCCGGCACATGGTGGCGCTTCACGAAGCCGGGCAGGTCATTGATGCCACGGTACTAGTGGATCGCCTGAAAAAGGCGGGCGATTACGAGGCGGTGGGAGGGGCGGTGTATCTGGGCAAAATCGTGGAAGCAGTGGCCGTGCCAAGCCATGCTACCTACTACGCTCGCATTGTGCGAGATAAATCCACATTGCGACAGCTCATCCATGCCACGGCCACGATCATGCGGGATGCCTATGATGAAATTGAAGAACCTGAGCGATTGCTCTCGCGGGCAGAGGAGCAAGTCTTTGCCATTCGCGATCGTCGGAGTAATGATCAAGTATTTCCCATCCACGATGTTTTGGTCGAGGCGTTTGCGCAGATTGATCGTCGGCTTGCAGAGGGCACGCCGGGTGGGCTGGCCACCGGCTTTCGGGATTTGGACGATTTGACCGGTGGCCTTCACGAATCGGAGCTCATCATTCTGGCGGCCCGTCCTAGTATGGGAAAAACCGCCTTGGCCACTAACATCGCCGAGCATGTCACCCTTGAGCTTCAGGTGCCGTGTTTGTTCGTCAGCCTGGAGATGGCTCGGCGCGAACTGGCCCAGCGGATGCTCTGCTCGTTGGGAAAAATCGATGGCAAGAAATTTCGCTCCGGATTTATTTCCAGTGCAGAGCGGGAAAAGCTGGTCAAGGCCTCCAATGCGTTGGGGCAGGCCCCACTGTTTATCGATGATACCCCTAGCCGCACTGTCTCTGAGATTGCTGCCTGCGCACGCCGACTGAAACGAAAGACGGGCTTGGGACTTGTCATTATCGATTACCTTCAGCTTATTGAACCGGATAATCCCCAAGATCCACGTCAAGAACAGGTGGCCAGGTTAACGCGGCGGCTGAAAGCCATGGCCCGCGAGCTGAAAATACCTGTCCTCTGCTTGGCTCAACTGAACCGTCAGGTAGAACAAGGGCGAGAGGGACATCGACCGCGGCTAAGCCATCTTCGTGAATCCGGAGCTATTGAGCAGGATGCCGATGTGGTTATGTTCGTCCACCGGGAAGAATACTATTGCCACTCTCGCGAAGAGGCGGAAGAAAAGGGCGTTGCCGGCATTGCCGAGATAATTGTCGCAAAGCAGCGAAACGGTCCCACGGGCGACGTCAAATTGGCTTGGCTGCAGAAGTTCACACGATTTGAGAACCTCCGACCCCATTATGAAGAGTTCGATGTCCCCGTGAGCGATGAGGAAGAGGAAGACGGAGCTCCGTTTTAGTTAGCAAATTCGAGTAAGTAGAAATTCGGCTCGAAAAATTCGGACGTAAGTAAACCGATCTTCCCTCACCTAGGTTTGCCATGCCAGCCGGAAGTCCTGCAAGGTACAGTTGGCAACTGTAAGCTAAAAGGTACAGAGAATGAGCCCTCCGGTTTGGCTCGTAGTAGAACCTGTGGGAAGAGTCGGCAAGATATTTCCTATGTGCTCACCGTGCCGCAGACGCTGGATGCGACAGAAAGGGATGAATGCGATGGAGAAATTTCCCGCAGCAGGTTTTCGCGTTATTCTGGTGAAAAATCGACCTGACAAGAGCGGGCAGAAGGCACCATGAAACAGCGGCAGAACCGATGAATAGCCCGCCACTAAGTAGCTCTTTCCACGAACCTGGTTGATGAAAGGAAAGCAATTATGAGACGCGTGCCCTATTGGCTCCTTCTGGGGATGGCTTTTCTGGTTTTAGGCGCAAACGCGGGAATCATGGCCGTCACCTCGCGGGCGGAACAACCGTGCGACAAAGCGACCGCTCCGTTGGTCCTCACTTTTTACTACCCATGGTATGGAAATCCGGAAAAGACAGGAGGTAGTGGCCGGTGGGCTCACTGGCGCGACGTGGACCCGGTCGCCAAGAAAATTGGATCAAGTACCAATTACCCACTTCTTGGTGCTTATGATTCCCATGATCCAAACACTATCCGGCAACATTCGCGATGGTCTGTGGAAGCGAATATCCATGGGTGGATCGTAAGCTGGTGGGGGCATGGCAATTTCTCTGACCAAGCCTTACAGCGAATTTTGGACACGGTGTGTCCCCTTATCAAAATCACGATTTATTACGAAACTGTCCCAAAGCCTCAGACGCCAGCCTCTGCAGCAGCGGATATCGTACGTTTGTTACGGAAGTACGGGGACCATCCGCGGTGGCTTCGTACAGGGGGAAAACCCGTCGTGTTCGTTTACGGAAGAGCTATCGGCGAAATAGGTGTAAAAGGCTGGCAAGAGGTTATTGCGTTTGTGGAGAAAGAATATCCGGGCGGAGCGTTCTTTCAGGGAGACCGATTTTCCGCCGAGGCGGCCCAGGTATTCCACGGCCTCCATACGTATAATACTGCAGGTCGGTTACGAGACAAATCACCTGAGGAAATTCGAACTTGGTGCCGAGACAGTTATCCCAAATGGGTGAAATTAGCGCGCGACGCCGGGAAGCTGGTAGCTTTAACCGTAATCCCCGGGTACGATGATACCAAGATTCGCTCGCCGGGCCTGGTGGTGGATCGGTTTGCCGGGGAGAGCTACAGCATTCAGTGGGAAGAGGCCATCGCCGCTCGGCCGGACTGGATCTTGATTACTTCTTTCAACGAATGGCACGAGGGAAGCGAAATCGAACCCTCGCTCGAACACGGTCACAAGTACTTGGAACTCACCCGTCATTGGGCCACCCAATTTGCCCCCATTAAACCACTGGGCGAGCGTCCCTAGGCCTTTTGTTCATCCACATTTTTTCCAGAGGCTGACTCCGTGCTTTGCGGGGGAGCTGCTCTTAATTGTGCTGCGGGCATAATTTGGTCAGAGGCCACGCGGGCTAACACAGGGTCCGAACCGGCGGCGGGTCTAGCCTTTAATTCAGGCAAAACTGTTGGCCCGTAAGTAGGATTTTCCCCAAGCGAACCATGGTGCGGGGAGACCGCTGGCCGAAGGGAGTGGTCCCACATCCGCTCAATGCCCACCGATGATCCTCAAAGTTCATGAAGGTTACTCGGCGGGCGCCTCCTTAAGGAGCTAAGCCTCGTGATTGGCCGAACTCTCGCCAGCTGTTTGGGTTCCGCAAATGGAGGCCGATTGGTCTTCTTCCCGCGAAGAAGATCCGGACGGCTCCTTCCGGTTGGCGTACTTGATGAGGGTCACTTGGTTACCGGTCTCGTTATAGATCACCTCATCCATGAATGTTTTCATGAGAAGAAGACCGCGACCACTAGCCTTTTCCAGATTCGCCGGATCTGTTGGGTCGGGTAATGAGTTTGGATCAAATCCTGGACCTTCGTCACGAATAACGAATTTGGCCCCATCACGTGCCAGCCTCGCATGGACGTGAATCCGCCGGGTACAATAAGGGGGCGTTCGCATTCGCTCCTGGATGAGGCGGTAGTATGCTTCGTCGTCTTCACCGCGAAGCTCCGAGCCCACCTGAAGATTGCCATGGTAAAGGGCATTGGCCAAGGCTTCTTCCAGAGCTACGCCCACGCGCGTTCTTTCTCCCTCATCGCCCAATCCCAATGTTTCCATAATTTGTTGCAAATAATTAATAAGCGGGGCGATCAGAGCTGAGTTGTTCTCGAGCTCGAACGTGCATTCGTTACACGTCATGCATTCCATCAACCGGACTTGCCGCTGCTGACTGCTGGAGACCGCTAAAACATTGCGAACCGTGGCCAACATTCGCCGCGCGAGCGATCTCTTTGGCACGTAGCTGGCGGCCCCTCGCTGAAGGGCCTGAACTACGATTTCCTCGCTTCCCCGCGAGCTTATTAAAATGACCGGCACCGAAGGATAACGGTCCCGAATTTCCCCCACCAACTCCAGGCCGTCCATTTCTGGCATGATGAGATCGGTGACCACCAAGTCGGGTACGTTCTGGGCCATCTTATGCAGTGCGTCGACGCCGTGAACAGCAAAATCCACAAGTAGGTCCTCATCGGCCTGAAGATACTGGCCCACAAGGTGCCGATCCACCGCCGAATCATCTACTACTAAAACCCGGGGCATAAAGTCTACTCCTCACCGGGTAAACCAATTTCTAATGACTTGCCAAAAGATACCGGCATGGTGTGAAAATTTGGCGCCGACCGAGACAAACCCCCGCTATCGGATGCTCTCAATGCCAGCTTGAGACGGAGCTGCACCAAAACCACCTGCCGATTAAATCTTTAAATTTTTACCGGTAAGCAAGTTTATACGCTCCGACGTGCTCACGAATGCTACCAGGAAATTTGTCCGCTCCGCAGAGGGCACCTGTCCCCCTTAGGAGTCTGCCCGGCACTTGTGACATCTGTTCGGAAAGCCGGTTCCGGAACAGGGCTTACCATATCCGGCCTTGTGACGAACTACGGGTCCCTGACGTGAGTTAGCAGCACGTGTTTCACACCTTGTGGTGCTTTGCAAATTATTGTTGTCTGACCGAGGGCGAGGAGGATAGTTGTTCGCGACGCTTGATCAACGTGACCTCGTTTCCCTTATCGTTGAAAATCACTTCATCCATAAACGTTCTAATCAATGCGAGCCCCCGTCCTCGGTCGCCGTCGAGGGCCCCCAGATCGGTGGGTGCCGGAATGGCTTCCGGATCAAACCCGGGACCTTCGTCGCGAATCACAAACCGCAATTCCTCCCGCGTTAGGACCGCCTGAAAGAACACCCTTCGGTCTTTGTAGGGAGGCTCGTGCCGGCGAGGCTCGAGCATCTCCATTTGCTTTTCCACGTCGGGTGTTGCTTCGATCCGTTGGACTTCATCCGGAGAGAGCTCCAGATTGCCGTGCAGGATGGCATTGACAAGTGCCTCGCGCACCGCGATGCCGATCCTAAGGCGACCTGTGAAGTCGCTGAATTCCAGTCCTTCAACCATTTGTTGAACGAGATCCACAAGGGGGTCAACAAGGCCCAGGTCGTTTTCCAGTTGGAAGCGGAACTCCGTAAGCTCCAAGCACTGAATGAGTCTTGTGTAGGACTGATCGGCCCGCGCAAGGGCCACCACTTTATCCATGGTTTGCAGGAGCTTTTCGGTCAGTTTGGACTTTGGAACGTACCCGGCGGCACCCCGTTCCAAGGCTTCTACTGCCAGAGCTTCGCTCCCGTAAGCCGTGATCAGGATGACGGGGATGTCCGGATGATGGGTGCGCATCGCGGTGACAAGCTCCAGCCCGTCCATCACCGGCATGTTGAGATCGGTCACCACCAAATCCGGGGTGGTCTCCGCCACTCGCGCTAGGGCCTCTTCCCCGTTGGCAGCGTCGTAAACCCGCCAGTGGGAGTGCGAACGTAAGAAGTCACACAGCAATCGCCGTTCTACAGGCGAATCGTCGACGATCAGCACAGTTGGCATTGTCCCCCCACCTTTCCCTCGTGAAAAGTTCTTTTGCTGCAGCTCAAAAAGCCAGTTTCCTCAAGCGGTAATTGTTATCCTTTCTGCCTAGACCTAGCCCCCCAGATTGTCGGACACTTCAAGCCGCCGAAAGAATGTTCCTCGCATGGGCAGTGTCAATCGGGTCGCAACCGTAGGTAAATCACTTTGAAGGACTTTCCTGCGTACATCGCCCCGTATGTCGTGCGGGCAAGTTTTCATCTGCCTTTTGGAATTACGGGTATATCTTTGCGCTTCCCCGGGCATCCCGCTGGGGCCGCGGAATCCGCGGATTCCTGCCGGCGCGCGAGGAGCTCTTGGGTTCTGCCCGTGGCACCGATCGTGATCACACGTCCCTGCGGGGCGTGCGAAGACCTCTTATCCTTCCGGCCGAAACTGGGACTTGAGGTACGACTGTAAGAATTCTCGCAATCGTTCCGTGTCCTGCCGGATCAGCTCAAACAAGTCGTCAGCGCCCTCAAAAAGACCATCCCTGCCCATTTTCTCTAGCTCAAAGCAATGATGAAAGAGGGCCGTCGGGCCAAAATATCGAATTGACCCCTTCAGGGTATGGGCGTAAAGCCGAAGATTCTTGGCATTTCTTTCGGATAGAGCCTTGCCGATCTCGCTCAGCAATCGAGGGGTATCCTCTACAACCGATTCGCATACCACGCGAAGCAGCTCATAATCGCCGCGAACCGATCGTAACGCTTCTTGCAGACTGAAATCCGGCCACAGGGAATTATCCGACTGTTCGTGTGGAGGTGAGGGGAGCTCCACGGCTGTACCTCCCGGCGAAAAAGGTGACATGGTGGTCGCTTGCTTGGCTTCTTCTCGATGTGGTGAGGGGACGTCCTCCGGCAAGTAGGCCTTTTCTGGGGCGGCCGAGGGCCCGGAGATTGGTCGCGCATCCTCGAACAGGGTTTTCGTCACAAGCTCAGGGGTCTCTGGCCGTGATGGTGCTAATTTATCCTCATGGCTGTGGGATTGGGCTGTCTGCGCGTCGGTAAAATCGGGGGAAGGAACAACTTTAGCGGGTTGCCCCAAGTTGGCGGGACTCAGTCCGGAGTCGCTTTCTTCGCCGGGAGGCCTTTGGCTTTCAAGGGGCGATCTCTCTGATTTTTTAACTCCAGCCGGTGGCTCCTCCGCCGTTAGCGCCTCGATTTTTTCGAAGAGGACTTCCGGCCGGATGGGCTTGCCCACGTAGTCATCCATACCCGCCCGCAAGCACCGCTCGCGATCCCCTTTCAGGGCGTGCGCGGTCATGGCGAGGATGGGGACATGTCGGCCCGTGCGCCGCTCTAAAGCACGGATGGCCTCGGTGGTTTCGAAACCATCCATTTCTGGCATTTGGACGTCCATCAAAATCAGATCGAAGGGCTGCGTTTGATAGAGCTTGAGTGCTTCGCGTCCGTTGGCGGCCACCACCACCTCGTGCCCCCACTTTTGCAGCATGCCGACGGCCAATTTTTGATTGATGATACTGTCTTCGACGAGGAGGATTCGCAATGGCCGCCGCGGTGTGCGACGGAAGATGTCGGTTGGCTCACGGAGGTCCTTTGCCGTCTGCAGCCCGAGGGCCAAGGTGATGGCGTCCAATAATTCCGAGTGTTTAATCGGCTTTAGGAGATAAGCAGCTACCCCGAAATTTTCCACCCGGCGTAAGTCGTCCGGCCGATCCCCCGAAGAAAGCATCATGATCACTGTGCTGCCTAAGCGTTTGTCTTCCTTGATGGTTCGCACAAGATCAAAACCGTCGCGTCCCGGCATTTGTACATCGGTGATTACCAGAGGGATGGGATTCCCGGCGTTTTCGGCTTCCGTGAGGATTTCCAACGCCTGGTCAACACTTTCGGCCAAAATGGGGACGAGGTGCCATCCCTCCAAGATTTCGCCGAGGATGCGTCGGTTAGTGTGATTGTCGTCCACGACCAGGACGCGGAGGCCGTGGAGAAGCGGTGGCGCTACGAGCTGGGGTTGTTCGGGGGAGGTGGGCACTACGCCGAGACGGACGGTGAAATGAAAAGTGCTGCCCACGCCGGGAATACTTTCCACCCAGATCTGCCCTCCCATGGCCTCGACTAAACGTCGACTGATGGCCAACCCAAGTCCTGTTCCCCCATAGCGCCGCCGGCGACTAGTCTCGGCTTGTTCAAAGGCCTCGAAGATTTTGTTTACCTTGTCTTCAGGAATGCCAATCCCCGTGTCGCGGACTTTGAAGTGGAGCACGACGTCTCCGTTGACAAAGGATTCCGTGTCGACGGTCAGCTCTACTTCACCTTGCTCCGTGAATTTAATGGCGTTGCTTACCAAATTGACCAGAATCTGTCGCAAGCGGGTGTTATCCCCGATGACTCCCACAGGGACCCCCGGCCGAAGATTGCAAGCAATTTCCAACCCCTTTTGATGGGCCCGGATGGCCAACCATCGCATTGTATCTTGAACCGTCTCATGGAGGTCGAACGGTTCCTGTTCCAAGGTGAGCCGACCTGCTTCGATCTTGGAGAAATCCAAGATGTCGTTAATCAGCGCTTCCAGTGTTTCCCCGGATTCCTTAATGGCTAATAGATAATCGCGTTGCTCTTTAGTCACGGGACTGTCCAGGAGCAACCGAGCCATGTTCACGATAGCGTTGAGTGGGTTTCGAATTTCATGGCTCATGTTGGCCAAGAAAGTGCTTTTGGCTTGGCTTGCGGATTCAGCAGCCTCTTTAGCAGCGCGAAGAGCCTCGGCCGCCTTTTTCCGCTCGGTCACGTCCCGGGAGATGCCAAAAGTCCCGACAGTGGCCCCATGCTCATCGAAGAGGGGAAGTTTTGTAGTACTCATCCATCGGGCGCGACCGTCAAGCCATACCACCCGCTCCTCTTTGTCCACAATCGGCTGCCCCGTGTCCATAACGCGAATTTCGTCGCGACGCGCCTCCTGGGCATATTCCGGACCAAAAAAGTCGAAGTCGGTTTTCCCCAGTGCCTCTGCAGGATCAGCCAACCCGAAGCTACGAGCCAACGCTCGGTTAATTCGCAGATAGCGTCCTTCCCGATCCTTAAAGTAAATAGCATGGGGAAGGTGGTCCATTAGGGCGTGGAGCAGATATCGCTCGTGCTCAAGTGCCGCCTGCGCCTGACGCTGCGCGGTCACATCCCAAAAAACCACTTGCGTGCCCACGATTTTTCCGGCCGCATCCCGAACAGGAGACTTCATCACGTGGACGTACCGCCGTTGACCCTCTTGGATGTTTTCCTCCTCACATTCGAAAAGTTGTCCATGCTCTACTACCCAACGGTCATCGGCGCGATATTTCTCTGCCAAATCCGGGGGGTAAAGATCATAGTCGGTCTTACCCTTCAGCTCCTCAAGGCTCATTCCGACCAAACGGCAAAAAGACTGGTTTGCAAAGGTAAACCGGCCTTCGAGGTCTTTACGCAAGACCTGAACCGGCAGATTTTCGACCAAGGAAGAGTAGAGGGCCTGGGAATCCCGCAAATCTTGCTCCACAAGCTTGCGGCGCTCGATTTCGGCTTCCAACGACTCTTTTGCCCGACAGAGATCAGCAGCACGCTCTGCCACTAGTTGCTCCACACGTGCGGTCCGATTGACGAGCGAGCTCACGTATGCGGCGGCTAGCATGCTGAGAGACAATCCCCCAGCCAAGACGAGCCACGGAGGTAAGAAAACCCCCCTAAGCGTGTATGTATCGGTGGGCGTGCAAACAATCGTCCACGCAATTCCGGGCAAGGCTAATCGCTCGGCTCGATGGAGCCCTGTTTCCAGGAGCTCCCCGGGGATGGGACGCGGAACAAAGGGACGGCTTCGATTGGCGGACGCTTCCCAGGCTAAGAGAGGTCGTCCACATTCAGGGGGGTGATCATAGGCGGAGATATCCACCTCTGCTGGGGGAAGACCGAGAAGGGCTTGGGAAAGCAGTTGGCTGACGTCAACAGCCAGGCCCGCAAAACCCTTGAGGCTTTTTCTGCGTTCTGCGGGAAGGCCGGAGGGTAGAGATCGATCATAAATGGGCCAAAAGATTAGTACCCAACTATCCCACCGACGATCCCATTTTTTTTCGGGCACCAAGTTGCATAGTCGAACGGCGCTTGGTTCGCCGCTTTCGGCGGCGGGGAGGAGTTTTGAGATCGCGCCGGGAACACTCGCCAGATCCAGGCCGATGGGTAGCTGTGGTACTCCCGGCGGCTCGACGTAAACGATGGGGAAATGTTCCTTGCGGTTTTGGGCCCGGGACAGCTCTCCGGCAGGCGTCCACTCCATAATTTCGTAGAGGGTCTGAAATTCCCGCTGATACTTTTCCTCATGAGTTTTTCGCGCACCCTCTCCTATGCGAGCGACCCAGCAAACCGCCTGCCGCTCCTTTCCCACTGACATCAAAGGCGAAGCGAACGCATGAAACTCGTCGCGCTCAACCTCCACAGAGGCATGGAACAGTCCGGCCAAGCTTTGCGCAGCCTGAATGTTTGTATCAACCCGTTCCTCAATGGCCCGTAGGCGCAGCCGAGCGTCGGCTTCAAATTGAGCTCGGAGTAACCTCTCATAATGTCGCACCACTCCCACCCATGCGCCGACACTCAATAAGCCGCCCAACACTAAGACCACAAACAGCGTGATCGGTCCTAAAGAGCGGTGCCGCAACGCTAAAAGCCCATAGAGCGATGCCGTCGATTCTTTATCGTGCCAGACTTGAGAAACCATAGGTGAGTCAATTGAACCCTCCTCACGAGTAGACAACCGACAATGATGGCAACCAAAAAGACTATCCGACATCAAACCGGCGGATCTTCCCGCGTTTTCAATTTAATTATTCGCAAAATGATGTGGAAGTCACTTCCCGCAGATCATTCAAAGTCGGCCTCTACTTCCAGCATACCTCCTTGTCTAAGCGGTAACAAGCAGCTTAACGAATCCCAGCCCCGCGACTGGTAGTTCGCCCGCCGAAGGAGACCCGCCGAATTCTCGCAAAGCCTCAGCGTTCCCGTCAATAATCGCCGTTGGGGTGGGGGCTCGAGCAAGCAAGCAGACTGGGGCAAAGGATGTGTACAGGCCAGGGGAGGTCCGCGATTTCTACCCGAAGATGTTGCCCAGCTGTTAGACGTTCACCTTCAACCGCTTTCTGCCGGTTGACAACCCGTCGTTAATGCCTCCTTCGTCCGTCTCAGGGGAGGACACGTTCATTTGGGGAAAAGTCTCCGTAGCGCGGGAGGCTCTCCCGCATCTGCCCTAGGCGCCGATCGTTTTGTACTGCATTTGGGACTGAGTTCCAGAATTAACGACTTGCCCTGTTGAAAAATGGCTTAAAGTTGGGGTATCGGCCCCAGTTATCGCTGGGGGAGATGACACTTCCGGAGGGAGTGTTTGCAACCGGCAGTCGGGTGGATGATTGGTCTGCCCGCCAGAAAACCAACACCTCCCAAGTAAGTAGGCCTAGCGATTTTGCGTGGCAGCATACGGGCGGCGTAGAGGAAGAGTCTCGGTGATCCCTGAGCTGCTCCATCATCTTCGAAGTAGCTGGGGCTTGCTCCGGACCAAAGTCTTTTTCCCCGGAAAATCCTGCAACAAACATTTGTTCTGGGGGGATTTGGGAGTCTACAATCGAGTAGGAGGACTTTACGCGGAACGATGCGGGATAGCTGCGGGTTGCGCCCGAACCGGCGACCGAATGTTCATACGCCGGTCACTCGTTGTTAATGGGACCCTCAGTAGTCGGAGTGGTTTTGGATGGTCCGAAACTCTCGATCGCGCCTGGCTCGGGTCGGATTATGATTTAAAAAGTACGTGAAATGCTTCTGGGAGAGTGCCGCGACGCCCCCATGCCTTAGTTGGAAGCCTGGCGAGACCTCGGGCCTTATTTGCAACGATTTAACGACCCTCATATGCAACGATATAAGCGCTCGTTTGAGCTGTACCGGACTTTAAAAAGGGGAAAACTCTGAGGTCTTTTTCCATCGAAATTGCGTGCCACCAAAGTATGAATGCGTGCCACGTGAGTATTTTGGTGTTGTAATTGGGCCCGTGCCGAGGTTTCGGAAAATGCGGAGGAGCCATTCCGTGGGAGGTCAAGAGACGGGCACAGGATGATGCAAGCGAAGGCTCACTTTTTTCACTGCAAAAACCATGAATCGATCTAGCAGAGCCGCCACACAATCTGCGGAGGGCACCTGCGCGGTGAGCGACGGTCAGACTAGCTCTACCTCAGCTTTTTTGGAAGCGGAGCGGCTAATCGATCGGGAGCTCGCTCGGGCAGCGCG
The DNA here is from genome assembly GCA_938084835.1 of uncultured Thermoguttaceae bacterium. Classification (GTDB taxonomy): domain Bacteria; phylum Planctomycetota; class Planctomycetia; order Pirellulales; family Thermoguttaceae; genus DTLM01. The sequence continues at coordinate 139,028 of CALKER010000009.1, read as the reverse complement.
GCGTGTCAAATGGGCGGACGCTGTCGCCGAGTTGTGCGCCGTCGCTACTTTTCTTCTCACTGTTCTGCTTTTGGCTGTAGTCGCGGACCAGTGGATTGTCCCAGGAGGGTTACCTATCTGGGCACGGGTGGCTACGTTTTTTCTGCTTGCAACGGTTTTCATCGGGGGACTCTTCTGGAGGGTTCTGCCGGTTGTAGTGTGGAAAGTTAGTCCGGCCTTTGCTGCTTTCATGATTGAGCAGGGGGTGCCGTGGTTGCGGAGCACGCTGCTTAACTTTGTTTTTTTGCGTCGGGAGGCCGGGAGTAGTTTAGCGAGGTGCTTGGAGGCGAAGCACAGGGCAGACCATGTGGGACCCTCCTCATCCCAAAGGGCGGAGGGGAACCGTTTCGCGGTTTCGGAAGCTTCAAGCGTCGAGGAAGATTTAAGGCGGAAAGTCCTCGTTTCGCTCGGATTCACGGCCGCTGCTCAGCTTGCTCGGGTCCCTCCCCACGTAAAAGTGGATTACTCGGCGGCAATAAGGTGGGCATACATCCTTTTGGGGGTTTTTACGACATCGGTGCTGTACTACGTTCTGTCACCGAAGAATTCGGCGATAACGGTTCAACGGCTTGCGCGTCCGCTTGCGGATATCCCCCCGGCGACAAGGGTCACTTTTCGAGAGGTCCAGCCGGGAGATGTCGAAGTGGAGTATGGCTCTAGGGTCGTGATATCCACCCACGTGGATGGGCTTAGAGAAAACGAGGAAGTTTTCCTTTTCACCCGAGCGGCAGAGGCGCCCAGATGGGGACCGCCGATCCGGTTACAAAAGGTGGCACCTTCCCTTCAGTATCAGGCATTTTTTCCCCCCGAGGAAGGGGGGTTAAGGGAGAATTTGGACTACTGGCTTGAGGCAGGTGATGCGCGAACTCGAGTATTTTCCCTACGCATCTTGCCTCCAGTGACAATCATTATCAACCGAGTGATCATCGAGCCCCCCGGTTATACTGGCCTTCCTTCGCGAATTTTAGAGGCTGTCAGTGATTTCCAGGCAATTGAAGGGTCCACGGTGCGGATTGTCGTCACCGGCTCGGAACCCCTCAAAGAGGGAGTTCTATTATGGGAGGAGATCGGAGGGACTGGACGGGCTTCAAAAGGAATTGTGAAGCTCCAGCTCAATGAGGCAGGGGCCTGGGGAGCCTCCCTGAGATTGCCGCAGATAGGGCCCGGAGTTCTTCGCTCCTCGATACTCCGTTACTGGTTTCAGGGGGTGACTCAATCGGGACGGAAATTTCGGGACGAATTGAGTCGGCACATCGATGTGTTACCCGATCGGCCGCCGGAGGTCAACTTCGCAGATTTGGCTGGGGAGAGGATCCAGCTTGGGCTGGAGGATCGGCTTCAGTTTATGCTTCGGGCTCACGACCCTGACTTTGGCCTTGCGAAGGTGGAGCTTTGGGTGGCTTCGCCCACACTTGGGGAGCAGAAAAAGCTTCATCTTCCATTAGCCGGTTCTCCTGAAAAGGTGGTCCATCGCTGGGAACAACGCCTGGCTTTTGAGCCAAGGCAGTTGGGTCATTTCTCCGGCGAGGAACTGCGGGTGTGGGCGGTGGCTTGGGATACAAGAGAACCAGAGCCGAATCGGGCGGAAACGGCGAAAATCTGCATTTCGGTAGGGAGCGGATCCCCTCCGGCGTCCATTCCCCAAGGCATCGACTCCCACGTGCCCGAATTAGCCGCTCGGTCTCCGGACGGTCAAACTTCCGGTCATTCCTCGGACAGGGACAATTCTGGGCTTCTTTCCGAGTCGGAAAATCACGGAAATTTGGCACAACCAACCGAGGCACGCGGGAGCCGCGACCAAGGGGAAGGTGCCCCACGTGAAATTCTTGAGCTTCGGCCGCTCGTCTCTCAAGGTCTAATGGCGCAGCAGCGTCCGGGAGAAGGGAGTCAATCTTTGTCCCAGGAGTCATCCTTGCCTGAGGAGGTTGGGCCGAACATTGTGCATCAAGACCGAGGAACGCCTTTAGGTATAAGTGCCGAAAGGCATGTGGCTTCTGCCGGTGAATCGCCCTCTGGATTGGAGAATGGTGCCACAGCCGGGTCGGATCCAAAATCTATGGAACCTGGGCCGGAGTATGCCGACGCCCCCGCGGGCTTGCCGGCTGAGGAGCAAATCGCCTCGCGCGGGAATTCGCGCCTCAGCAGATCTCATGATGGTGCGGCCTCTAGGGCGGAAGAAGTGGTGTCAGAGCTGGCCGGCAGGACTCGCGATCAATCATCGGCGGAGGAGCGAGTGGGCGCATCCGACGCAAGGCAAACGACCCAAACAGCTGGCGCGATACCGCGCGAGGGTGAAAATTCCCCGTCGCAAAGTTTGCCCTCTGGGGGGAATAATGTCGACGGGAGAGTGGCGAGTTTACCCAACCGTCCTCGGGTCAATCTGGCCGACCCCGGAGAAGTGTTTGAACGGATCCTTGAATATCTGGAACAGAATCAGCGACTTGGGGTCAATCCAAACAACGAGGTCGGTGGTAATTTAGGGGATCAGTCGCTTTCGGGGCGGGAAAATGCGGAAGGATTAGGCTCTTCGTGGCAGCCCCGGGATGGGTCTGTAGCCGGGGGAGAGTTTTTTGCTCATCATGGGAATCGGACCGATCAAGCGGGGGGCAATACCTCCGAGATGGGGACCTCGCCGACGCCAAGGGCAAACCAGGGAGCAACCCATAATTCTGCTGCGGGGAGCGGGTCGGCTGAAGGCGTCTCGCCTCAGTCGGAATTGGGCAGGGCAACGGGGGCGGAAAGTCACTCTTCCGCGGTAAAGCGACCCGTCGGTGAGGGGGCTGGTGCGATGTCGCCAAATCTCTTTCCCAAAGAGCCGGGAGGGGTGGGTACTGGGACAGAAGGTCAATCGGGTCGGCAGAGGGACTTCGGTCGGGCTGCCTCTGCCCCGCAGCCTTCCGGAGTAAGCTCGGATATCCCTTCCCAGGTGTCAGATCGTGGGGAGCCTGCACCAGCTGGCGGTGGTATATCAGCGGAGTTTTCATCGGAGCGAGATTCCGGGATTATTGGAAAGTCACAAGCTTCCGGAGACGGAAGCCAGACAGCCCGGACTGGAAAAAACGAGACCTCTGCCCCAACACCTGGGGAACGGCTAACCCGGTCGGTAGATGGTTCTCAAGAACTTTTGGCCCGGGAGGAAGTTATTTCGTTTCAGGCGGATGCGACCGGGCAAGTGCCAGCTGCCAGAGGAGCAAGCGAGCACCGCGGCGATGGTCCTGAGAAAGATCCGCCCCTTTCAGATTCCGAGGACGTGACCCCACGGGACTCGGCCGCTGGCTCCCTCGCGGGGCATTTGTCAAACGAGCCGCAGGTCCTCGGCGGACAACCGCAAGGAGCGGTAGTTGGACTGTCGTCTCCTGGGGCTGACCCAGGCCGGGGCGATTCCCGGGCTATTCCCCCAGCTCCAGCTGGGCCTCATTCTCCGAAAATGTCTGGCAACGACCTGCGAGGTAGGGAAGATTCCCAGCCTTCTCCGGAAGCTCTCTCCCCGAGCACGAGCACGGCCCCATCGCGAACGCAGGGGCAACTAGAAGGGGATCGCTCCGGAGGTGGAGGACCCGGAGGGGGCCAAAGGTCACCACAGCCGGGTGCGGGGTCAGAAGGTACAACATCCCCACAGGATGGAGGAGGTACTCCCATGCCACTCCCCGGGGGAACCGAGTTATCGCCAGGCCAACAAGGTCAAATTGCAGTTTCCGGGGATAACCGAGGGGCTGCCAAGCATGCTTCCGGTGGTGGCTTGCAGCATTCTGCGGAGTCGGGAGCGGTTGGTGGCCAGGCAATTGCCGCGGGAACCGGGACAGCTGGACTTCCCAGCATGGAACGGAATCAACAATCACTGCAATTCCAATCAGGGGGGACCAACCCGGTTCGGGGCGGAACTGGGGCGCCACCGGCTTCACCTCCCAGCCCTGGGAGTTCGCTCCAGCCAGTCTATCAGCCAGATGAGGTGAATTTGGCATACGCCGAAAAGGTGACCGGATTGGTATTGGAGTATCTTCGCGATAGTGTGCAGAAAGGCCAGATTGAGGCAGGACTTCTTCACTCTTTGGGATGGACCGAGGAGGAACTGTTAGACTTTTACCAGCAGTGGGTGCGACTGCGAGAAGAAGCTGGCCGGACCGGGAACCGCCTGGCCCACGAGGATTATCGGCGAGCCCTTCAAGCGTTGGGACTCCGCCCCGGGTCGCGGGGTTTTCGTCCCGGGCATTTACAGGGTCCAATCTCTCCGGTAAAACAGTTGGCGATTCCTGAACCCCCGCCAGAGTGGGCAGAATATTTCCGGGCCTATCGGGCCCGGATGGCGCGCGGCCAGTAGCTGCTGGGGCTGAGGTAGTCCCGCCGATTTTGTCCCTACCCTACAGCTCCTACCTAACACGTGACGCCGGAGCCAATTCTTTTGAGTGAAATATTCCACCGCACGATGCGGAGCCCTCTTAGCACCGAAGGTCTGGCATAAAAGCTTTTGGGGCGTGGTCAAGCATTTCCAACCGGAAGCCGTTTTGAATTTGACGGGTAAAGGTCGGATGCCTTGTTCCGCCCGGTTATAAATGTGTCGGTTTCCCCCGAGGCTTGCCGAGGCGTCCTGATCCGGCCGAGAAGAAATTTGGGCAAGCCTCGGTCAGTTTTGGTGTGGCTTCCCGCAAGGTGCGACCTGTCCACCCGAGCCACATAGCTCCGGCGGGCAAAATGTCGCAGACAGGCATGAAGCGGGGAGCTAGATGAGGGATATTTGTTCATCCCCAAAAACGTACAGGAGGTTTGTTCATGCACATTTGGCTATCCAGCTGTTTACTCATCGTCGCTCTACATCAGATTACGGTGGCAGAACCTCAAGAGATCCTTCGGAGTTTACGACCGGGTCATCCCCGGATTATTGCTCCGGCGGGTCAGGAGAGGGAAGTTCGCGAGGTCATGCGTCAAAATAAGGTGGCGGCCGAGATCTACAAACAGATTCGGCTTAGTGCACAGGAGATCCTTCGTCAGAAGCCGGTGGAATATCGGTTAATTGGTCCACGGTTGCTCTCCGAAAGCCGGCGGTGCCTGAGCCGTGTGTACACTTTGGCAACCGTCTACCGACTGGAAAGAGAGCAGGCGATGGCACGTCGCGCAATCGAAGAGATGTTGACAGCTGCTGCTTTCAAGGACTGGAATCCCTCTCATTTCTTAGATACGGCAGAAATGACTCATGCGTTGGCCATCGGTTACGACTGGCTTTATGACGTGCTCTCGGAGGAAGAACGGCAGAAAATTCGGCAAGCCATCGTTGACAAAGGCTTGCGCCCGGGGGAGAAAATTTACAGAAGCGGCGGGTGGTGGACGAAATCGCAGTACAATTGGAACCAGGTATGTAATGGCGGCATGACGATCGGCGCACTGGCCATTGCTGAGGATGAGCCCGAGCTTGCCGGTTGGATTGTTCATCATGCTTGCAAATCGCTGCCAATTGCCATGCAGCAGTATGCCCCCGACGGCGCGTGGGCGGAGGGCCCAGGTTATTGGAATTATGCCACAAGTTACACGGTGTACATGCTGGCAGCTTTGCAAACGGCCTTGGGAACCGATTTCGGCTTGAGCGATTTGCCGGGCTTCTCAGAGGCTGGTACCTTTCGCATCCACGTGATTGGAACTTCCGGGCTGGCTTTCAATTTTGCCGATGGGGGTGAGCGGCCCGGTGAAAGTCCTGCCATGTTTTGGCTGGCACGACGCTTCAACAAGCCTCAGTATGCCTGGCACGAGCGCGAGGTAATCCGGGGTCGCTCTCCCCTCCATCTGTGGTGGTTTGATCCACGGGGCTCCGGCCTGGAGGAGGAACCATTGGCCCGTCACTTTCGTCATGCCGATGTGGTCATGATGCGATCCAGCTGGGATAGATCTGTGGGCTTCTATGTGGGCCTTAAAGGCGGAGACAATGCCGTCAACCACAGCCATTTGGAGCTGGGAAGCTTTGTCCTGGATTTTCAGGGCCAGCGTTTTGCCACAGACCTCGGTCCAGATGATTACAATCTCCCCGGATATTTTGGCCGTCAGCGGTGGACTTACTATCGTTTGAACACTGAAGGCCAAAATACTTTGTGGATCAACCGTAGCAATCAGGAACCACGGGCGGTGGCTCCCATAACGCACTTTAGCGCTGGCCGCAAGCGCATGGAAGCTGAGGTTGACCTTTCTGCTGCCTACCAACAGCAAGTGGGGAAGGTTGTTCGCCGGGTGGTTCTTGAGGAGGGAAGCCCTGGCGAATGGACGGTATCCATCACGGATCGGCTGGAAGGAGGTCAAGGTGCGGAAATTGTGTGGCAAATGCATACGCCGGCAAAGGTTTCGCTTCATGGGAACCGGGCCGAACTGTTGTTGAACCACGTGCGGTTGTGGATGGAGATCGCTTCGCCGAGCGGAGCGACATTTGAATTGCTCCCGTGTAATCCGCCGCCCCCTCAAAGACAAAATACCGGCATCACTAAGATTGGGATTCGCATCCAGGGCAGTGAAGAACCGCTGGAAATCTCCGTGCGTTTCCTGTCGCAACCTTAGCACAAAGGGGCGACGCCTTGGCGTCTTGGCCCAGACTTGAAGGGCTTATGCAGGCACGGGTGGTACCTTGAGCTGGTGGCAAGAAGGAGGAAGTTTCGCCTCTCGGCTTAAGCCGGTCGAATCTGCGGTTTGGTGGTCGCCCAGAGCTTGTGCGCACATCCACCCCGGACCGCGTGACTTCCGTTTTAGGGCTAGGAGCTTTCGCGAATCCGAAGTGTTTTATGACAAAAGCGTTTCGAGAAAGAATTCCCCGGTAGCGACTCGAAGATGGGAAATTTTGTACCACACCAAGCTTTCGGCCAATAAACCCTGAGCTCCATGCCTGCTGCGTTGAAGCCGGGTGGAAAGACCTCCCAATTTGAACCGCCGCTTTTGTGGCCTGTGTGGCCTCCGCGGAGAACCTGAGTCCGCGGAGAACTTAAGTGGGTTGTCCTTCGGCCAGGAATGCTTTTGCTGTGATGGCAGGTTGGCGGGAGATTTTTGGCGCCCTTTGAGTTATTCCGGGTATCTTCGTCCTTGACGACACGCCGAGAGTCCAATAGAGTGAATAGATTTGGCCGTCACTACGGCAGAAGCTCGCTCGGCAAACGTCAATCCGCGGGAATTTCCAAGTTCTTTCGTTAAGCAGCCGGGGACTGCTCCGCGTTACCGCCCTAGCGCCTGCTCCCCCGATAAGTTCGGGTCACGCGCGGAAGATTGTGCGCCGTTTGCCATCGGCAGTTTTGTTTAAAGCGAAAGGTGTCTATGGCGAGGCAGGTTACGATCGATATTCGTGATATTGCTCAAGAACTTCATTTGGCTGTCTGGCAGGTCCAGGCGGTCATCGAGTTACTGGAAGCTGGCAACACGATCCCGTTCATCACGCGGTATCGCCGGGATGTGACGGGGGGCCTCGACGAGGAGCAAATCCGGCGAATTCAGTCGCGACTTATCTCCCTCCGACTCCTCGCCGAGCGGAAGCAAACGATTCTGCGATCGATTGAAAATCAAGGCCGCCTTACACCCGAACTTGAAAAGGCAATTTTGGAGGCTAAATCGCCCTCCCGCTTGGAGGATGTCTACCTTCCATACAAACCGAAGAAACAGACCCTGGCCACCCTGGCGCGCTCCCGGGGTCTACAGAAGTTGGCGGACGAAATTCTTCAGGCGGACCCGGCGTGCCACGATTTGGACAAACGTGCTGCCGACTTTGTGGATCCGGATAAGAAGGTTCACCACGTGGCCGATGCGCTCGCCGGAGCAGGCCATATCATCGCCGAGTGCTTTAGCGAACGAGCGGATTTGCGTGAAAAACTGCGGCAAATGCTGCGGGAGGTTGCTTTTCTGGTGGCCTCCCCTGCTGAGCCCCCTAAAAGTTTGAAACTCTTCGAGAAAGTTCCCGAAGCCGCCGCCCCTTGCGTCCCCAAGCCCTCTGAGCAGGTCGGGTCATTGCTTGCTGGCGGGGAAGCTGTATCCCCTGAGCCGGCAGGCTCTCACGCGACGGAGAGGGTGGAAACCACCGAATTGCCTACGGAATTGGCAGCTTCGGAAGTCCAGGGAATTGAGGGAGGGGTTGCCAAAGAATCCCATTTAGAGATGGAGATAAATCCCCCAGATCATTTAGACATTACGCCACCTGGGACGCTTGGTCACGGGATAGCCTCTCCGCTTGCCGAGACGACTGAGACCAAGCCGGCAGCGCCGGAAATGGCATCCCAGACTCCCGTCCCCCGAAGTCTTGAGGAATCCTGGTGCGAGCGTGTCGCACGCGTGGAACCGGCAGCGGGGGGACATTCCGAAGGAACGCTATACCAGAAGGAAGCCGGCGACCAGGCTTCTCACGCAATTGCGGAAGTTGGCGTGCTTCCTTCGACCGAAGGCGCGGCTAGCAGCAAAGACTCTCCGGCGGAAAACTCATCAAGCTGCTTTTCCGGGGAGCCGAACCGGCATCCGGACGAGGAGGGGGAGAACGGCGGTTGTGAAGATTCCGGGGGTAACGGAAACGGCGGACACCTTTCTGATGAAAACGCGTCGGCTCCTTCGGATAATTTTCCTCCTGCGGTTGGGGAGGGGAACGGTAGCGGATCGGCCTCGGCTTCAGGGGGAGATTTTCCCAAAGAAGTGGCGCATCCGATTGTGTCACCGGAGGCGGTTCCCATTAACCGGCCTGAAGAGGCGGGATCAGTACCATTTTCCACGGGGCCTGGGGGCGAGGATTTACAACGGGAACTCCTTAAAGAGGATTTGCTCGAAGAGCGATCCGCGTCCGGAAGTTACCCTGCTTCTGCGAACGGAAGCGATTTCCCTCAAAATGGGGGCGGCGAGGCTAACGCTTCGGGGCAGTCGGGAGTGGTCACTGGGGAGCACGGCGGGTCCTTTCATGCCTCTTTTGCGGTTTCGGAAGCCGGTGAGCCCAATCCCCAAATCCAATCGCAGGGGGTGGATGCCCGATCGGGGGGTGAACCACCTGCGTCTGCAACGGGAATGAGTACCTCTGTGGCACCACCGGCTGAGGTGCCTGCGGTATCGACTACAAACCCTTCTTCTCAGCAAGAAGCTGACAAGCAAGCTCCGGAAACGGTGGCCGAAACGGCCCCCGACTTATGCATCGCGGGTGGGGAAGCTGTTCCTCAATCCGTGCTTCCTGAGACGGGCGAAATCCGGAACAGAGCACAGTCGGACGAAACCGTGGGAAGGGAGGTAGTGTCTGGGTCTGCCGTCGGAGAGGCACCTCTTGAGCGCGAGTCAGCCGGAGACAGTGTTTCCGAAGCTCCGAAGCCAAAACGCAAGAAGAAGCGAAAAAAGCGGAAGAAGGCTGCAGAACAACCGGATGCTTCAGGAACCGAGTCCGACGCTCCAACCGCTCCCGCAAAACTTTCTCGGGCTGCAGAGCGTTGGCTTCAGCGGCGGGCTGCCTTTGCCGACTATTTCAAGTTTCGGCAGAAAGTTGATGGCGTCGCCCCGCATCAGATTTTGGCCTTGAACCGCGGGGAAAGACTTGGAGTATTGCGGGTCAAATTGGAATACGACCTGGAACCTTTAATTGCGGAGGCAGAAAGGCTTTGCATCCGGGCGGAGCATCCGCATGCCGATTTTCTGAAAGGGTGCCTGCGCGACGCGTTGGTCCGGCTGGTAATGCCGGCGCTTGAGCGAGAAATTCGTCGGGAACTAACCGACAAGGCTGAAGAGCACGCCCTGCGGGTTTTTGCTCGAAATCTGCGGACGCTTCTTCTCCAGCCCCCGGTCCGCAATCGGCGGGTTTTGGCTATTGATCCGGGCTTAAGAAACGGCTGTACCGCGGTCGCCTTGGATGAATTCGGGAATGTGCTCGGTTATGGACAATTCTTTGTGATTGGGGCACCGGAGGAGTTGGAAAAGGGTAAACAACTTCTCTGCCAACTTATCGAACGGTACCGAATCGATTTGATAGCCGTCGGCAACGGCACCGGCTCACGGCGCACGGAACCTTTTGTGGCGAATCTGTTAAGTAGTGAGCTGAAAGACAGGAATATTCACTATTGCATTGTCAACGAGGCGGGTGCCAGCCTCTATTCCACAAGCCCTTTAGCTCGGGAGGAGCTGCCCGACTACAGTCCTGCTCTGCGGAGTGCCATTTCCATCGGACGGCGGCTTCAGGACCCGCTTAGCGAGCTAGTGAAGATCGAACCCAGCCATTTGGGCGTTGGTTTGTATCAGCACGATATCCAAGCTGCACACCTCCGGGCCTCACTGGCGGAAGTAGTGGAATCGTGCGTCAATTACGTAGGTGTCGACGTCAATATGGCCAGTGTGGCGTTATTGCGGTACGTTTCCGGCCTCAACCAATTGACGGCGAGGCGAATCTATGAGTACCGTCGCCAAAACGGGCCGTTTCGGAACCGACTGCAACTTCGGGATGTTCCGGGGATTGGAGAGGCAACATTTGTTCAGGCAGCCGGCTTTCTCAAAATCCCCGATGGGGACAATCCCTTGGATGCCACGTGGATCCACCCCGAAAGTTATCCCGTGGCGGAGAAAGTTCTACAGGTATTAGGCTTCACCGTGCAGGACCTCCGCTCGCGCGAGCAGGTGCAAAAGCTCCGGGCGGCCATCGAGACGGTCAATCCTAAGGAGCTCTGTCGTCAGTTAGGAGTCGGCGAGTTAACATTGCGCGACATTTTGGCACAGTTGGCCCGGCCAGGGAGAGACCCCCGCGAGGACTTCCCGGGCCCCATTTTCCGTCAAGGAATTTTGCGACTTCAGGACCTAAAGCCGGGAATGGCGCTTCAAGGAACGGTAAGCAATGTTGTTGATTTCGGGGTTTTTGTGGACTTTGGATTGCCCATCACCGGCTTAGTCCATATCAGCGAAATGTCTACAAAGTATGTTCGGGATCCTCATGAGGTAGCCGAGATAGGCGACATGGTGCACGTGTGGGTGCGGGAGGTAGATCTGAAGCGGCGTCGAGTATCACTAACGATGATCCCACCGGGCACGCCGCGGGAGCGCCGGCCGCGAGGGCCCAGCGAAGCGGAGGTTCAAGCCCCTGGAAGAGCTCGCAAGCCGAAGGGCAAGGAAGTTTCGGGATCGCGCCGGCCGCACCCCCCCGCTGCAAAGCAGATCGCGCCCGAAGGGGGGGATGTTAATGCTCCTCGGGAAGGGGCTCGGGCTTCGATGCCTGCGGACAGGCCACCTGCCAAGGCAACCACCGGGCCGGGACCTAGCTCTTCCCCGCTGGCTGAGCCGGCCAGTTCCCGAGGCTTGCACTCCAGACGAAAACGGAGCCAGCCGCCGCCCATCGAGCTTCCCGAGGAGGTGCTCTCCGGCAAGCGGCCCATGAGTAGTTTTGCTGAGCTTGCGGAATTTTTCCGGCTCAAAAGTCGCCTTGAAGCTGAAAAGCAGAAGGAATCTGCCGAAAAGCGGAAAGAGGCTAAAGACGTTCAGTCCCAGCCGGCTAACGAATTAGTGGCTTCCCCTCCAACCAGCGAGGTTCAAGCTTCGGTGGCAGAGACACAGGCCCCTCATCCAGTGGGTGAGACGATGCCCGAAGTTTCTGTATCTCCGCCGGAGGTGACCCCGTTGGAACCCGCTCGAGGGCCGTCGGAGGCTGCAGGCGGCCCGCCCACAGGCGAAACGACCGAATCGTCTCCGGCTGACCAGTCGATTCCGCCTTCGAGTGGAGCTTCCCACAGGTAGCTGTCAACTTATTGTTGCTTCCGGATTAGGAGCGGATGGAGGGATTGCTCCTTCTCAGGCTGCCTCCATTGCGGCACCAGGGAAAGGAAATTGAGGTAGGTGAGGTCACCCCTTTTGGAGGGATAGGGTTGCTCGGTTGCCGGAAGTTTTTTCGCGATTGGCTGTTGAAGACGCTCGAAAGTTCGATATTTTCTTCCCACAAGTCCTATCAGGGGCGAGGCAGGTGTTCCTGTCGTTCCAAATTTTGAGGGAATGATCGCGCGAGGTCTTGCTAGTTTCGTCGAAGAAAGTTCTTTAGAACCGATCGTGGTCCAGGTTGGTTCTCACTTTATAGCAGAAAATTCGGTTTTTTCCTTCCACTCCTTACATTGGCTAAAGCTTCGAGGAAGTCTCACGGGGAAAAATGCCGAGGTCCTTCATAACTTTTCAGGCTTTTTCCCGTGTGCGATATGCTTTGCGCTTTATGGCTAGGCGCTGCGCTTTAACGCTAAGCAGTGGCCCACAGCGGGTAAGTCATCCATCTTGTTGGCCGTAGGAGCCCCGAATGTGTCGTGGCTAAAGGGGTTAAGTGTCGAATGCCGGCAAAATTCCGGCTTGGAAAGGACTTGGCTCATGCAGGGAGAGCGACGAAGATCCTGGCGATTTTTTATTGCAGGGATTATGCAGGGCTCCTTTGTGGATAAGGCGCTTCACGACCAGAACTATCGCGCGGAGATCCGTCAGCTACTGGAAGAGCATTTTCCCGAAGCGTGTGTGTTCGATCCTTTGGCAGGTCACCCCCGCTCTTTGGAGTACGATAGGCCGACTGGCCAACAGGTGTTTTGGGGGCATAACTTCTTATGCCGACATATTGATGTGTTGGTGGCCTACGTCCCGGAGGCCTCGATGGGAACGGCAATCGAAATGTGGGAAGCCTATCGCCATGGCGCGGTGGTTCTGACGGTAAGTCCCATGCGGCGGAACTGGGTCATACGGTTCCTCAGTCACGCAATCTTTTCCGATCTCAGCGAGTTTGCGGGGGCTTTGCGCAGCGGATTTCTTCGAAGGCTGATTGAGGAGCACCTCGGCAAGTCGAAAGTGTTTGTGCCTGGGTAAGCCCTGAAGAATTTAGGAACTGCTCAAATAGGCGGGGACAAGTTACGGGATGTTTTCGCTCATCCAGCTGATAAAGTTGCGGTCCCGGTTCCTTCTGGCTCTGCCCTCCGATTCGCCACACTGACGAACCCCGCCGTACCACGAGCCCTCTTGTGGTCTTTGGCCGATTGCCGTTTGTTCGCCTCCGGTAGTCGTCCCCGAAATTTCGTTGGCGGTTGGCTATCCCACTAGGGCAAGTAGGCTCCTGCTGGTGTGAGCTCTGGCCCTCGCCGAATGGGTCTTCCGTTAGGCACAGGGCGTGTGCGCTAACGACGCGTGTGGGTGGCGGAACTAGCAGGGTCTCCCCATGGGCTTGGGGGGGGTGGGCCTGGGGGACACTCGCAACTGACCTTCCGATGCCACGACGTGCCCTAAGCCTAATTACTGAGGCCAATCCTCACACAGGCGCTAGTGCGTTAAGCGGAGGCCTTTCGAAAAATGGTTGCCTGGTTCCGCGAGCCCGGAACGAATTTCCCCGCGGAGCGGCCTTAGGGGGAGAAAATCTGGTTTTCCGGATCGAGAGGGTGTCCCCAAAGAGGCACTTCATGGGTTATTTGGGAGTAGAGGATTTGGGGTTTGGCACCTCCTTTTGGGGCAAGACGTTTCTTGTGGGGGCAAGCCACGGAACCGCACCGGTCTGGGGGAAACCGTAAAATCGGAAGGCATATTGCGGGGGGAGATGTTCACGCCCTTCACACAATCTCCGGGAATTTGGGGTAGCATCTAAAATTCTCCGTGATTCCTTAAATTCTTGCGCTGGTGCGGTGAAAAAGCCGCCTCCTCCCAATTTCGGCACTTGCATCCCGTGTCGTTCCCGCTTCTTATAAAAAAAAGGAGTTGTCGCACCTTTGGTGGGTAAAGCTGGGGTAACCTGGCGAAATTTGGGACCCCCAAGCACTCGGAGCGCTATTGCCCCGGGATAAGAATGTGCGGACAACCCGCGATGAAAATATGCGGACAAATTTGGCTAAAGGCGAACTACCACTTCGGAAAGGAATCCTTTCGAAAGGAAAGCGTGGAAGACGCAGCAAAGCAGGGGCGATACCCGAACTTTTTTCTCCGAGTCTTCCAAGAAAGCATGCTAACCTGTCGCACTGAGGAAGGTCAGAAGTTAGAATAGTGCGAAGTAGGGGAGTGTTGGGGGAATCGCTTCGTTCGGGACTGGCTGGAGGGGAAAGTCCATGTCTATCGAGACCGGTTTTGGAGAAAAATCTTCCCAGGTGGAAGCCTTAACCGTGGAACAAGTGGCAGTCTCAGAAAGTGGGCCGGCGGTAGCTAGTGATGCGAGATCCTCACGCGAAGCACCGGCAGAAGGCTCAAGCGAAAAGCATTATCGCCGTCCAATCCTGACTCTCAGCTCTGAAGAGTTGGATCAGTGGCTTCACAGCAAGGGGGAGCCTCGTTTCCGGCTGCGACAACTTCTTCACTGGCTGTACCAACAGCCGGTGGAAAATTTCGAGCAAATGAGTGATATTCCCAAAGCGTTGCGGAGGGAGCTTGCGCGGGCTTTTCGGCTGTGGACAACGCGGGTAGTGGAACATGTAAAGGCCGATGATGGCACTGAGAAGCTGCTCGTCCGGCTGATGGACGGAGAGACAGTAGAATGCGTTCTTTTGCGGGACGACCGGGGCCATCGCACTGCCTGTGTGAGCACGCAAGTGGGTTGCGCCATGGGTTGTAAATTTTGCGCAAGTGGCCTGGGTGGTTTCCGGCGCAACCTCTCAGCTTATGAAATCGTGGAGCAGCTTCTTCACCTTACTCGTCTTCTCCCTCAACGGGAGCGGCTTACCCACATTGTGGTCATGGGGATGGGCGAACCTTTGACGAACTTGAAAAACGTCCTTCAGGCTCTGGAGGCGGCAACGAGCAACAACGGATTGGGCATCAGCGGCCGAAGGGTGACGATTTCAACGGTGGGGATCCCGCCAGCGATTGACCGCTTAGCAGAAAGCAGAAAGCCGTACCATTTGGCCATTTCCCTTCATGCGCCCAATGACGAGCTTCGGACGCAAATTGTGCCGTCCAATCAAAAGATTGGCCTAAAGGCGATTTTAAACGCGGCCGACCGTTATTTCGCGAAGACTGGTCGCCGCGTCACCTTCGAATACGTCCTCCTTGCCGGTGTGAACGACCGGCTCGAACATGCCGCCGCCTTGGCAGAATTGCTCAAGAACCGCACGGCACTTGTCAATGTGATTGCCTATAATCCGGTACCGGAGCTGCCTTATCAAACTCCTTCGCCGGCGCGGGTTCACCGTTTTGTGGACAAGCTGCGCGAGGCCGGGCTGAATGCGCGGGTTCGCTTCCGCAAGGGGCTTCAGATCGAAGCTGCCTGCGGCCAACTGCGTCGGCGGGTGGTAGCCCAAACGGGCTCAGGAAATGGAGGACCAATTGTGGGTGGGGAAATGTCGACCTCAGCTCCCCCGGCAGGACCGGCCTCGCCCGAGGCCTCACCGCCAAATCAGGAAAATAAGGCAGCAAATTAGCCCAGCTGTCGGACCCTCTGACTATGAAACGAAACCCTGGGCGATAGGGCGAAGCAAAGCCTTGGGCTGAGAATTCAACCGGTGCCCGCCAGCAAAAGGGGTGCGGTGGTATGGCCCTGGCGGTGATGACTCATTAAGAATGTCTTTTGAGCTAAAGTGGCCGGAAACGTATCGCTCGTAACATGCGGGGCTTAGCCCGTCACTTCTTCCTGCAGCGTATAAGGGTTTCCTCATTTCTCTAGCTCTCGTGGAGTGCGCTTCTTCTCAGCCTTGCGGTAAGTCGGAAGACTCCCAGGGCTTCTCGGCGCGCCAGGTGGTGTGCCGGGCAGGCCCATGTGGAGAAGTCGTTCGGTCCGACGAGATCGTTTTTGTCCGAGCCGAAACTGTTTTACCCGAGACCCCCGTTGCAATGCGTTGCTTCTTCGATATCCTGAAGGTCAAAATCGGTGGGATGAGCTTGTTGGTTGCGAGAGGAATCTTTGGTTTGTGCCACAGTACGGGTCAACCTTTAGGAAGAGAGGAGACGGGAAACATGGCGTCACCAACCATCAGCAAGGATAATGTCGGCAAGATTTTGGACCTGGCCATGAACGCGGGCCGCGGGGTATTGCGGCTGACGCCTACGTGGGTGCCGCGAAGCTTCCTTCAACCCGGCAAGCGCATCAAGCTGGCTCCCACCGACTGGTACGCTCTAGGAATGCATCGGGGCGGGATCGACGAGCGGTGGTTTGCCAGCACTACTGAAGCCGCCAACGAAGGCCGAAGCTGGGATGAGGGACTAAGCTGGTGTGTATTCGAAGGCCAAAGATTCCTTTTCCGCGATGTAGTGGAGGAAGGTAAAGGGCGAATTATCGGCGAGGCAATCTGGAACAAGTACCAACGGTGGCCTGTTTACGCGAAATTCTTCGACAACATGGGCCCCATCCCGCTTCACATGCATCAAAAACATGAACATGCTCGGCTCACGGGGCAAGAGGGAAAGCCGGAATGTTACTACTTCCCGCCCCAGTTAAATGCAGCGGAAAATCATTTTGACTACACATTTTTCGCCTTGGAGCCAGGCACAGAAAAAGCGGACATTATTCGTTGCTTGGAAAACTGGAATAAAGGCGACAACGGAATCCTCGACTACTCTAAGGCCTATCGTCTTAAACCCGGAACGGGGTGGATGGTGCCGGCAGGCGTGCTCCACGCGCCGGGTTCCATGTGCACTTACGAGCCGCAGTGGGGCAGCGACGTTTTCGGCATGTTCCAGTCCCTCGTAGAAGGTCGCCCCGTGCCCTGGGAGCTGTGCGTGAAGGATGTTCCTCCCGATAAACGAAATGACTTAGCCTGGATTGTTGATCAACTCGATTGGGAGAAGAACGTCGATCCGTACTTCAAGCTGCATTCGTATGTGGAACCGATAATTGATGAATCCACTTCCGGCGATGGGTGGATTGACAGATGGGTGTGCTACGGCCGGATGGACGGTCAGCAAGTGGTCAGCGCCAAAGAGCTAACCGTGATGCCGGGGGTCAAACTGACGCTTCGCGACCCGGGGGCAAGTGGATGGATTACTGTCCAAGGTTGTGGCAAGATCAACGGTTTGCCACTGCAAACCCCGGTGATGATTCGTTTCGGCGAAGAACCGTGGGATGAAGTGTTTATTACTGCCGAGGCGGCTGCCCAAGGGGTGGAAATTGAAAACACAGGCAACGAGCCGTTGGTCAGCCTCCGCTATTTCGGGCCAGATGTCCATCCCGCCATGCCCGAGATTGGCGACCATAAACGCTTGGGAGGCCGATGGCGCCCGTGAGGCCGGCGAATCTCAAACAAAGTCCAGTAGTACCTCATTCGTCTACAGGCTGTCAACCTGGCCTAACGCCACTACACTCGATTAGGCCGGTCCTCGGGCGCGAGTAGCCCCGTTTTTTCGTCCCAGCTGGCATTCAGCTGGGAGAGCAAACCTGCGCCTGTAACGAGGTTAGTGCCCCAGCTTTAAATCGGACTGGCCCAAGGCGGGATGGAGTTCAAAAAATTGGTCTGTTTGGAGTCAAAGTCCCGCTACCGAATCGCTGGTACCGTTAGTTCGGGAACCGCCTCTTTGACGCAGCGCGGCGGCTTTAGAAATCAACCCCTTCCGAGGGTGCTCCTTAAGTAGTTGAGGCGGCAAGCTTCTGCCGTGTCAAGTCGGTAAGGTGGGTCTTCGCCCGTCCTTGAAAAACCAAAGGGAGTGAGGCAATGAGCACTGTTCACCGAAATAACTTCCCTAAGTTGCACAATGCGGCTTGGCCAGGCGTGGTCGGCAAAGGTGACGGGGGTGAGCCGCCCATCGACCTCGATACGATGCTCGACCTCACCGCGGCCGCAGAGGTGGATGGGATTAAGTTCGACGGGTTTGATCTATTCCTTTATCTTCCCCACATCGATATCGACGCCACCGTGCAAAGTGATGACGAAATCAAGCGTTTGGCCGAAAAAGCCCTGAAGCGTAACCTCGTAATCGGTACGGTAGTGGCACCAATCTGGCCTCCCACAGGCGGAGGATCTGCCATGGGAACTGAGGAAGAGCGAAGGCGCTTCCTCGAACAAGTCCGCAAAGGCTGCCGCGTGGCTATGCGCTTACGCGAGCTGGGGGTTCGCCCTTATGGGTGTGTACGAATTGATACAGCCTGTAACGTGGAAGGGTGGCTGGCCGATCCCGAGGGGAACCAGAAGAAAATTGCTGCCACTTTCCGCGAAGCTTGCCTTATTGCCGAGGATCACGGGGAAAAACTGGCTGCCGAGGGCGAAATTTGTTGGGGCGGCCTACACAGCTGGAAGAAAGCTATTCAGCTTCTCGAAATGGTTGATCGGCCTCAAACGTTAGGCTTTCAGGCGGACATGGCTCACACGCTCTTATACCTTTTGGGGTACAATGCCCCCGAAGACCGCATTTTGCCGGAAGACTTTGATTGGTCCCAGCGGGATGTGTTCGACGCCGCTTATCGTCAGTTAACCGACGCCTTGCGACCCTGGACTATCGACTTCCACGTGGCCCAGAATGACGCCACGGTGCACGGCTCGGGAACTCATGATAAGACGGGTCGGCACTGCCTGGCCACCGATCCCAATGGTAAGCTGGACATCCCTTACCATGCCGGTTTTTGGCTCCGGGATTCTGCGGGTGAAGTTACTAAGCGCATGCGGCACATTTGCTGGGATGGCTGCATGTTTCCTAATGCCGTTATGCTCGATCCGAAGACTTGGAGGGATATTTTGCGCGTGATGATTGAGGTCCGCGACCGACACGGATGGCACCAGTAGGAAGCGCTGATCCTCAAGACACCGGATAGAAAAGTCCCCCAGTGTCCTTTACTTATGTCCATCATGATTACGCCGTAAGCGCCAAGTAAGAGGGAGGCTCGCCATGATCTACGCCTCACCGAATCGCCCCATGGTGCCGGCGGCGAAGGAGCGCCAGGCACTGCACTAGCAGGTTGGCAGACCGGAGTAGATCCACGAAAAGCATTTTGTAATCTTCATAGCTCCAAAGTTACAAGCATTCTACGGTTAAGGACGTGATGGGCTGGGGAAGCTCCGAACTCCAGCAGCTTTGCAAGCGGGAGGGGAGAGGGTTTAAGTTGACGGAAAATCTTTCGGAGCCGAAATATTTTTCGGTCCAGAGGTCTGTGGTGAACTCAGGCAGAGGGCGGCTTCAACGCGTAACGCAGTCACCTCGGATACCATAAGGCAAGGAGACCAAACGATGGCAAAAGAACTGCGGATCGGTATGCTCGGTTGTGGATTCATGGGACGGGCTCACTCAAACGCTTGGTTGCAGGTGTCCCACTTTTATGAAAGGGAACATAAACCGGTGCTGAAAGCTGTCTACGGTCGCGAGCAGGATCGGGCGCAGCTGGAAAAATTCGCCAAGATGTGGGGCTACGAGTCTATCGAGACCGATTGGCGCAAAGTTGTGGAGCGGGATGATATCGACCTGGTCGATGTTTGTGTCCCCAACCATATGCATCATGACTGTGTTATCGCCGCAGCCGAGGCCGGAAAAATCGTCGTCTGCGAAAAGCCTCTAGCGCTGAATGCCAAGGAAGCCGAGGAGATGGTCGCTGCGGTAGAAAAAGCCGGGGTACCCAATATGGTGTGCTTTAATTATCGGCGGGTGCCGGCTATTTCCTTGGCCAAGCAAGTGATTGAGGAAGGGCGGGTAGGACGGGTGTTCCACTACCGAGCTACTTATAATCAGGATTACACAATCTCCGCCAAGGTGCCGCAAGGTGGTCTGGCTTTATGGCGGCTTGATGCGCGGGTAGCCGGTAGCGGTGTCACCGGGGACCTGCTGTCCCACTCCATCGACACCGCTGAGTGGCTCAACGGACCCATCGTCCGCGTAGTGGCCCATACCGAAACCTTTATTAAGGAACGCGTTCACGCGGAAACCGGCAAGACCGAAAGAGTAGAAATTGACGATGCCTGTATGTTCTTGGCCATTTTTGCCAATGGTTCCATCGGCACCTTTGAAAGCACCCGGTATGCTCGCGGCCGCAAGAACTATAACACTTTCGAAGTCAACGGCGAACTTGGGGCAATCTTCTTCGATCTGGAAGATCCCCACATTCTCCAGTTCTTCCGTTATGCCGACCCGGAAACGGGGCGGAAGATCGAGGACCACCTCACCGGCTGGCAGCGGATTCATGTCACTGCCAGCGAACATCCTTACATGAAGCATTGGTGGGTACCGGGCTGCACTATCGGCTACGAGCATACGTTCATCAACATGTTTGCCGACTTCCTTGCCAGTTTGGAAGGCGGACCGAAATTCCAGCCGGATATGCGTGCCGCTTTGCGAACGCAGCAAGTTTGCGATGCGGTGCTGCAAAGCGCCCGGGAAGGCAGGTGGATCGATATCCCACCGCAGTAAGCCCCCGTGCGCAATTGGAGTTGGCAAAACCGCGGTCAATCGGCAACAATAGCTCGCCCCGCATTATGGGAAGGGGGGAGTCTCGCGCCATCTGCGGTTGACATGGGTGGAAAATTGGGCTCAAGGCCCGCAAGGGGAAACGTAAGCCTGGCCGAGGAACCAACAAGGGGGGCCGAGGAGCTCCCGGTCAAGGTGATCTGCGGGGACCCGGCGGGCAGGAGCAGGTTTGTCGCCACCATGGCCATATTTCGCTCACAAGGGTGCTTAGGGGCCAAAAATTGGAGCGGTGTTTCCCGTGTCTTTTCGCGGGAAGACCGAGTGAAAGAAGGGTTGCGATGAATTTTCTTGCGCACGGGTATCGTTGGCTTGACCGCCCCTACTTTTTGGCGGGTACGGCTCTCCCTGATTGGATAGTATTAGCCGACAGGACTCTCCGCATTCGGATGAGCCTTCTCCGCCGGTGGTGCCATGGTGGCGATCCCGTCGCCGAAGTAGCGCGCGGAATGATCCAGCATCTTCGGGATGATGTTATCTTTCATTCGAGCCCGGTTTTTGCCTGGGCTTCTGCCAAACTTGCCGACCAGGTTCACGAAGTGTTGCAGGAACCGCCGGGTAGCTTACTTCCGGCTTTTTTAGGCCATTTACTGACCGAACTTCTTTTGGATGCGGCGATTGCTCGTGGGAACTATGGGATAGTCAGTCGTTATTACGGCGTGTTGGCATCAATACCGGTGGAGGAACTTCAGGGTATTGTCGAGACCATCGTGGGCCGGCCCGCCGCTCGATTGACTCCGATGATCCGGCGTTTTTTGGCAGCCCAGGTGGTATGGGATTATCTGGACGATCGTTCTTGTGTCAACCGTGTCAATCAAATCCTCCGCCGCGTAGGCTTTTCACCGATATGCGATCGGCTAAGCGGTGTCCTTCCGGCGGCACGCGGGCTTATTCACCGGCAACGGGAACGGCTTTTAGCACATGTTCTTTCAGCCCACGATCCTCCGATTTGTCAAGAAAAACTCAAAGCGGGAGTTTTAATGCGGAAGAGAGGATCCCCTCGGATATGTTAGCTTCCTTCGTGAACTGGGCGGATTTAGGGTCAGTCCCCACCAGTGGGAGCCAGCTGCCCACAACTCCACGAAGAGGTGTTGGAGAATCTAACCTCTTTCATGGACCTTCCAATCGGCGATAAGCGGAGAACGAACCATGCGATTTGGCCTCAATCTACTCCTGTGGACCGATACGCTCACTGATGCGATCTTGCCTGTCCTGGAAGAGCTGCGCGAGATTGGTTTTGACGCCGTGGAAATACCGGTTTTCGATCTGGAAAATATCGACAACTATGTTAAGTGGGGCAAGCGGATGGATGAGCTGGGCCTAGCCCGCACCGGCACAGCCGTTCGTGGACCGGACGAAAATCCCATTAGTTCCGACCCGGCGGTGCGCCGCCGCGGAATCGAGGCCAACAAGCGTAATATCGAGTGTTGCGCCGCAGCGGGATGCCAAATCATGGCCGGGCCTTTTCACTCCGCCATCGGTGTGTTCACCGGACGAGGTCCCACCGAGGACGAATGGAAGTGGGGAGTAGAGGCCTTTCAAGTAGTGGCGGAGCACGCCGAAAAATACAATGTCAAGCTCGCGCTTGAATATCTGAACCGGTTCGAATGCTATTTCTTGAACTGTGCTGCCGATCTTGCTCGATTTTGTAGGGAGGTCAATCACCCCTTCTGCCGGGCGATGTACGATACCTTCCATTCCCACATTGAAGAAAAGAATACACCTGAAGCCATCAGAACTCTGCGTGACTTTCTCATCCACGTGCACATTTCGGAAAATGACCGCAGCACGCCTGGGCAGGGGAACATCCGTTGGGCCGAGACGTTCGATACCTTGCATGAAATCGGCTATGATGGTTTTTTAGTGTGCGAAGCCTTTGGGTTGGCACTTGAAAAGCTGGTGCCTGCCACAAAGATTTGGCGCCGAATGTATGACTCGGAAAAGCAGCTGGCTCGCGATGCGTTGCATTTTATGAAATCAGAGGTGGCTAAACGTTGGAAGTAATGGTGGCCGGGAAGGGTTGGCTTAGGCCACACACGGTTGGCCGCTGAACGAAGCCTCAGGCCGAATTAGGCCCAAGCCGTCACGTGACCGGCTATGGACTGACCGGCGCAGGGTTCCCGCCAAGTGTGGGGGTAGGTATAAGTTGGCCGGCACTCAGGCAGAACATCCCACCGAAAACGGCTCCTCACCAGTTGACTTGGCGCAGGCTTATCGGGATGCTCTGCGCCGGCAGGGTGTAGCTTCGCCTGAGTCAGCCGCCGAGAGCTTTTCCCAGCTTTCCGGTGCGTTGCCGCACGAGCTAGCTTTATCAGAAATGACCGAGCCGGCGAAGGAACTTCCCCTTCTGACCGTTTTGGAAGGTTTGCTTTTTGTGGGAGACCCCGCTTCACCGGCTCTCGCGCCGGAAAGATTGGCACAGGTATTGGGGTTGGCCGGGCCGGGGGAGGTGTTCACGCTCGTGAAAAAGCTGAACGAGCGGTATGAGCGGGAAGGTCGACCGTATCGAGTGTTTTCTCAAACCGGTGGGTTTGTGCTCCGGCTCTTGGAGGATTATCGTCCGGTAGTGAATCGCTTGCGCCGCCGGGTGCGCGAGGGAAGGCTCTCCCAGGCAGCTTTGGAAGTCCTTGCGATCGTCGCTTACCGCCAGCCGATTACGACCGAGGAAGTCAGCCGGCTCCGCGGCCGACCGTCTGCACATTTACTCCTGCAACTTGTGCAAAAGGGGTTGCTTCAGGCAGCGTCACCACCCGGACGTTCCCGACCCATCCACTTTTCTACCACTCCGCTTTTCGAGGAAGTTTTTGGCTTGGAGAATCTCGACGATTTGCCGCAAATAAAAAAGGGTGGCGAGTCCAAAACCGACGGATCAAGTGATGAGATTCAACCGCCGGAATCTGCCCCTCGTTAGACTTATAGGAGCTTCCCGAGCGGGGGCTCTCGTTGATAAGTCTTGCAGACAACGCAGGCCGGACCAACACTCCCCCGCAAATCGGAGGAAGTGCAGTGGGCTAGGGCAAGCCACTAACCTATCCATTTACGAGTGTTGCAGGCGTTCATTGGGTGTCTTCATGGAGCGGCTGATATCCAAAGCACGCAGTTTTTGGTTGTGAAAGGTTCTTGTCCGCGGCTTTCATATTAGGAAAAAGCTCACCAACGATGTAAAGTAAAAAGCCTGAAGTGAGAGGAGCAGTGCTTATGGAAGCCATGGGATGCCATGCGGCTTATGTCGGGTCAATCGGCTAAAATGTTTCGCAAGCTTGCAAGTGCTTTTGCCGAGAGCCAAGGCAAAAGGTCGGACCCCCGACCTGAAGCGCCAAACCCGCGTGGTTAACGCGGATGATCGGCAGCGCTGTCGCATTTCTAAAGTGATAGTAAGCGGGGAATAAACTGACCTGAATATGGCAACTTGTTCGCAGAATTGGGGAGGGGTAGTTGCTTCCCTGGAAGAGCAAGTCGCTTTCAAGCCCGAGGGACATAGCCAAGGGCCTAGCTGCTGGTTAGGCCTGGCCTAATGCAGCCCTCAGCGAAGCGAAGTGAGCGGCGGAAGTTTGTCGAGTTGTGCTGAGTTCACCGCAGGTGTCTAGGTGATTGGTCGTCAAACCTATAACCCAATCTGTAAGGCGCTATTTCGAACCAAGGAGCGGCTTGAGCGGAATTCCGACGCATGTCTGCCACAATTGACCTGCAACGACTTCCCGATCCTTCCCCTGCCGTTAACGAGGTAGTGGAAGCTTTGGCGGCGGGGAAACTCGTCATTCTGCCCACAGAAACAGTCTACGGAGTTGCAGCCACCGCCAGCGACGAGCGGGCTATGCTGCGGTTGGTGGAAGTAAAGGGCCGTCCGGAGGGAAAACCCTTTGCCCTGGCCGTGGGCAGCGTGGAGCACTTGGCCCGCTTCGTGCCGAGTTGGCCCCCTGTTGGGGAACGTTTGGCCCGCAGGTGTCTGCCCGGTCCAATCACTTTGATCTTTCGCGTGACCGACCCGAAGTCTCTTTTCCATTCACTTCCCCCCCTCGTCCGGCAGTGGGTGGAATTGGAGGGAACGGTTGGATTTCGCATCCCTGCGCATGACTTCGTTTTAGACGTGCTTCGGCAGCTTGCGAACCCGATCGTGCTCACAAGTGCGAATCTCTCGGGTAGTCCTCCCCCGCGCACAGCCGAGGAAGCCATCAAGCAGATTGGCGACAAGGTCGATCTCGTTGTCAACGCTGGGGCAACTCGATATGGCCAGCCGTCTTCGGTCGTTCGCATTACGACGAATAGTTACGAGGTCGTTCGCCCTGGGGTATTGTCCGAGCAGAATTTGCAGCGGTTATCAGCACCCATGCTTCTCTTTGTTTGCACCGGTAATACATGCCGCAGCCCGATGGCGGAGGCATTTGCTCGTAAGCTCCTTGCCGAACGTCTCGGTTGTACCCCCGACGCCTTGGAGGAGCATGGGATCATTGTGAGCTCTGCCGGAGTAGCTGCTGCCAGCGGTCTTACCGCAAGCCCTGAAGCTCTTCAAGCAGTAGCTCGAATGGGAATCGACTTACAACATCACCAGAGTCAACCGTTGTCCGAGTCTCTTGTCCGCTGTGCCGATGCCATCTACGTAATGACCCACTCCCATCGCGAGGAAATTCTTCGGCGTTGGCCCTCCGCAGCTCCCCGGGTGTTCCTGTTGCATCCGGAAGGCAAGGATATCTTCGATCCAATTGGTGGTTCGCCCGACGAATATCAGGCCTGCGCGGAAGAGATCGAAATGGCAGTTCGCCAACGGCTCAAGAATTTCAACTTGTGAGCTGGGCCTGCACAATTCCGTGAGAAAAAAGCCCTCGCGCAGCTGCGAAAATTGGTAGATTATTTGGTTTCCGTTGAAAACAGCGCGTCACTATCTCTTAGATGTTTTTTCACGCTTTTGCCCAAGGGCTTACCGAAACTTCCCTTTGGCAAGTTTGCGTTGGTTATCGCTCAGATCATAGATCGTGCGGGGTGGGAGGATTGCCCGGTCTGTCTTTACGATGTCGAGTTCTAGGCGCGGGCCAAAAAATTTAACGAGATTTCGGATAAAATAAGGCTGACTGGAGTATTCTCGCCGATAGCGACGGCGTTCGATTCAGCTAATAAGTTTCAAGTCCTAGGATAGAAAAGATGCGGGTGGCTTTTGGAAACGATCATCGTGGTTTTCCCCTGCGTCAAAAAGTGCTGTCGGCACTTCGCCGCCTGGGTCACGAAGTAATCGACGTCGGGACATTCTCCCCCGATCCGGTGGATTACCCTGACATTGCCGAACGGGTTGGCCGGATGATTCAGCGAAACGAAGTGGATCGGGCTATTCTCATCTGTGGAACCGGTCTGGGAATGTGTATTGCCGCTAATAAAATCCCCGGGGTCCGCGCTGCTCCCTGTCACGATGATCTTACAGCAGAAATGTCACGTCGCCATAACGATGCCAATGTGCTGTGTTTGTCGGCCGACATCCTCGGCGAACAGTTGGTTGACCGGATGGTTGAGATTTGGCTCAGTACGCCTTTCGAAGGTGGTCGCCACGCTCGTCGGGTGGGAAAAATTGCCCAGCTAGAGGAAGAGGCCAAGGCTTTACTTCGCGAACGAGGTTGTCACGAGGACGAGGATCCCCAGGCAAAAAGCGAATAAGCCCGTACTCCTCACCCCCATGAAACGGTTTGGCATTCGATGGTCTTCGGAGAAAGCTAGGTCTGCAAGAAAATAGAGGTGGCAGACCGGTACTTGTCTAGGTATTGTTGGCGCGGCACGTGGTAAACGTTTTATCGTGTCGGGACACCGGCCTGGGACCCGAGGGGAAATTGCTTCGTCTTTCATGAGCGACGTTACCGTGAAAGATAGCGCTTCATTTTCGGTCTCGGCTCGGCCATTCGGGTATCCTCCGGTGAACCGTCGTGAGATTTGGCGTGCTTATGGCTCACTCATGATTTGTAAGGGGTCGTTTCTACCAAGGAAAAATGTTTCTTCTCTCTCACGAAAAAACATCCTCGTTTCTCCGAGGAAAAACTGCTCTGCGGAGGTTTGCCGGGGAAATAGTAAAGCGAGATTCAACGTTGGGACTGAAAAGGCCGGGTGCTGTCACTTTTCGGCGAGGCACTTGGTTCCGGCAGGCCGGGAGGAAGCCGGAGGCAAAGATCGACAAGGGCCTTCCACCGCTTGATGCGGAATATTAAAATTCGGGCTTCGCTCGCCTTACGGAAGAGCCAAACAGTGCTTCGGACCGTTGTCGGCAATAGCGTCAAAAGCCCGCACGCCGTGCGACTCTCATGCTGTAGCACATCCCTAGGATGCCGACTTGGACAAGGTAGGGCAAGCCTGCGTTTTAATACCACCTGCCTCAAATGTGTCCCCGCATGCACTCGGGTGGCACGCCCGCAAGCCAAGTTGGGATACTTTGCGGAGCTTTCGGACGGCGGAGTCATCGGTCGGATCAATGTTCGAGGGGGCTCGAAAATTGAATCCAGCTTGTGGTGGTTTGGGGTCATGGAGAGGAAAGGAATGAGCTCGTTCCGGGGGGAAAGACCAGCATTTGTGGGGGGAAATCTTCAACGATGCCGGCTGGTCTAATGCCCGACCGATGAATAGCACCTCGGAGATGCTTTCGCGACATTGTTTGTAAAAGCTGTCACGATTCATCGTCGAGTATAGGGTCAGGATTTATGGTAATTTCTTAGCGAATGGGGCTAGGCGAGTGCGACCCGAGTCGTTTTTAATAGGTCGTCTAGGGGAAAAGTTAGGCGCCAAGGCCTGGTTGGTGGGGCGTTGGGACGAAGTGTTGTGCAGAAAAGCTCAAAAAACTGCTCGGAACGAGCAAGACCCGGTTGACGTTGGCCGATAGTACCGATAAGTTTTTTAAATGCCCTAGCTGAGTGAGTTAGGGGTAGAGAGTTCGTTAGTTCTTTGACAAAGTTTATCGCGAATCTAAGCTGGAACCCGTGAACAAAGGAATACGGAGAGGCAGTTTGTGGCAGGTAAAACGAGTGAAATTATCCGGATCCGGATGGAGGCTTATGATCACGCAGTGCTCGACGAATACGCACGGGAAATAGTCGAGACTGCCAAAAGGACGGGCGCAAAGGTTTTCGGACCCATTCCGCTTCCTACGAGAATTGAGCGCTATACGGTCCTTTCCAGTCCGTTTATTGATAAGAAAGCTAGGCAACAATTTGAGATTCGCACACATAAACGGTTGATTGACATCTGTGAAGCAACGGCGAAGACGATTGAGCAGCTAAACAAACTGAACTTGCCAGCTGGGGTAGAGGTGAAAATTAAGGCCACTACGGGCTAGCCAAAGTAGGAAAAAAGGTGGACAATAACGTCTTATTCGGATCTGGTTGTCGTTTAGGATATTAAGCGGGCAAGTGTTACGGCGGGCGGTCCGAGTAACCATTAGGGCCGTCGAGCGGAGAGAATTGGAATTCGGATCAGTTCGCAAAATTTTTAGTGGGACTATTTTAATTATTTTAATTAACATTCGCAGTATTGTTGGATTCGGCAGTACGGAGTGGGCTGCGGCATGAGAGGAGGCCGGGTGGGTAACGCCGGCCCATGACCGGTGGTCCCACAGGCAAGGCGAGGTTGAGGTACCCTGATGATGACAACTGTTGGAATCCTTGGCCGAAAGGTCGGGATGACGCAGGTGTATGACCATTCAGGAAAGGTCATCCCGGTCACGGTGATCCAAGCTGGCCCATGTCACGTTCTCCAAATTAAAACCTTGGAACGCGACGGCTACGAAGCGATTCAGCTTGGATTCCTCGATAAGCCCCGCCGACTTGCCACCCGAGCCGAACGAGGCCACGTGGCTCACCTCGATAGCAAGCGGCAAAAAGCTCTCATCGCTGCCGGTGTCACTCTTCCGCCGAAAGCCAACTGCGAGCCCAAGCGCTTCATCCGGGAAATTCGCACTTCCACAGTCGGTTACCAGGTGGGCGAGGTAATCGATGTTTCCGTCTTCGAGAATGTCGGTGCTGTAGACGTCACCGGAATAAGTAAAGGTCGCGGGTTTGCCGGCGTAATGAAGCGTCACAATTTTCGGGGCCAGCGGGCCAGCCACGGTGTGAAAAAGGTGCATCGCCACCCGGGATCGATCGGTATGAACTCGGACCCGCACCATGTTTTTAAAGGAAAGCGAATGGCTGGTCATTACGGTGCCGCCCGCTCGACAATTCGCAATTTGCGTGTTGTGCAGATCGATGTCGAAAACAACCTTCTTTTGGTCAAGGGTGCTGTGCCGGGTCCCAATGGCGGTTTTCTGGTGATTCGCTCCACCAATAAGCTGCCAGCAAAAGCGTTAAAACCGCTTTTACCAACGGTTCGCCCTGAAGACGGCAAGGAGGTTGATGCGGCAGTAGGCACCGCTGCTAGCGGTTCGTGAACGGGCTCGCGTTTAGGTAATTGTGGGCGCCAACAAGCTACCCATAACCCGGGCGGTCCGCAGCTGTTTACAAATCCCTCTATCCACATCTACGAAAGGTCAAAGCCGTTTCCCTCGGTGTGGGCTAGAAAAAGTTTGGCGTTCCTCTAGCGAACAATTTCGGAGACGGAAGAAAAGCACGGAATATGAAGATGTTAGTCTTACCTGTTTACGATCGCTCCGGTCAGCAAGTCGGCACCTACGAGTTTGACCTCAAGGAGCTGGCTCCCCGAATTTCGAAGCAGCTTCTTCATGATGCGGTGGTGATGTATCAGGCGAACAAACGTTTAGGCACGGTTAAAACCAAGAGCCGGGGAGAAGTAGCTGGGTCGACACGAAAGCTTTATCGCCAGAAGGGTACAGGTCGAGCGCGTGCAGGTTCGAGGCGGTCTCCGACCCGGGTGGGCGGAGGTCATGCCCACGCCCTTCGGCCGCGAGATTGGTATTATCGGCTTCCTAAACAAGCGCTGCGTTTGGCAACGCGAATGGCTTTGGCCGCTCGCTTTCGCGATGGCGAAGTGACCTTGATTAGCGAGTTAACGTTCGATCAGCCCAAAACGCGCGAGATGGCTGCCGTCTTAAGAGCGTTAAAGCTAGATGGTGTTCGCACCCTTGTGGTCGTTGACGGTTATGACGTAAACGTTTACAAGAGCACCCGCAACCTCCCCCTTGCCGAGGTATTGCCGGTTCAGGATCTGAATGCACTGGAGATTCTCCGGCCAAGACGGCTTTTAATGACGCCTGCAGCCCTCGATGCCGTACGCGCGAAGGTGAAGGCCGAGCAGGAGGCAAAGCGGGGCGGCCGGGTTTCGGCCAAGATCTTGGCAGAGCCTCATGCCAGTAATTGAGCCGGAATATTCCGATGCGCTTTCCGGCGCAAAGTGTTGCCGACTGGCTTGATGGAGGTAGCCGAAATAAGTCATACTTCCGCCGGTGAACCTGGATTGATCGCGACCCCGCGTGCCGGGAGCTTTCAGTGAAACTTGCCCAAATTACCTGTGACCTTAAGGCATTAAGGTTTACGCACCGCTATGGCACGGGATATTACCCAAACCAACCTGCAACTTACGTCGTACCAGGTAATTATCCGCCCGCTGGTGACGGAAAAGAGTCTGCATAAGGCGGAGCGGCTCAATCAATACACGTTTGAGGTTCATCCGTTGGCTAACAAACGGATGATCCGTGAGGCGGTGGAGGAGCTTTTTAACGTGAAGGTATTACGGGTTAACACCCAAAACCGGCGGGGCAAACCGCGGCGATTCCGTTTCAAACGGGGTTACACTAAGTCGTGGAAAAAGGCCATCGTAACCCTTCACCCGGACTACCGGATCGATTTCTTCTAGAGAGTTGTTTTTGCGCAATTGGGGGAAAGAGGGCGAAGCGATTTTTGCACCGACGGTTTGGATTCCTTTACGCGCGTCCATAGCCGGCGGGTGGGATTTTTAACCGGGGAGATTTCCTGCAATGGGTATACGTGTTTATAAGCCGACATCCCCAGGGCGTCGCCACGCCACGGTCAGCGATTTTACGGAGTTAACGCCGGGAGCCGAGCCTCCAAAGTGTCTTCTTCGTCCGTTGGTGCGGGGCGGCGGCCGGAACAATCAGGGAAAAATCACGGCGCGACATCGTGGTGGTGGCCATAAACGGAAATATCGCATTATCGATTTCTGGCGGCGAAAAGACGGTGTTCCCGCGCGGGTAGCTTCGATCCAGTACGACCCAAACCGGAGTGCGCGGATTGCGTTACTTCATTATGTGGACGGGGAAAAGCGCTTCATCCTGGCACCAGATGGGTTAAAGGTGGGCGATGAGGTGATGAGTGGCCCCGGGGCTCCACCAAGAGTGGGAAACTGCCTGCCGTTATCCGAAATTCCACTGGGATTGGAAATCCATGCCATCGAAGTCCAGCCAGGAAAAGGTGCGGCCCTGTGCCGGGCAGCAGGGGCTCGCGCTGTGCTTATGGCCCGAGATTCAGGATGGGCTCAGATTCAGCTTCCCAGCGGAGAAATCCGGCGAGTGCCAGCCTGCTGTCGGGCCACCATCGGAGTTGTTGGTAATTTAGATCATGACGCCATCCGTTTGGGAAAAGCTGGACGCAATCGCTGGCTTGGATGGCGGCCGCATGTTCGTGGTACGGCGATGAACCCCATTGACCACCCCCATGGTGGTGGGGAGGGTCGTACCAAGGGTGGGCGTCACCCCTGTAGTCCCACCGGCAAATCAGCTAAAGGGGGAAAGACGCGTAAGCCACGCAAACCGTCCAACCGGTTTATTCTCCGGCGAAGGGTCTCCCGGCGGTACGGTGAAGCGAAGATTCAGCATTGAGAAAGTGGCAGCCAATGGGACGGTCGCTGAAAAAAGGCCCTTATGTCGACGCCAAGCTTTACCGGAAAGTGCAGCTGCTGAACGACTCCAACGAGCGCCGGCCCATCAAAACGTGGGCTCGGGCATGCACGATCATTCCGGAGTTCGTTGGGCACACCTTCTTGGTCCACAATGGTAAGACCCATGTGAAGGTGTTTGTCACGGAGGAGATGGTAGGCCACCGACTGGGGGAGTTTGCTCCCACCCGGACCTTCCGCGGGCACGGTGGTGCTGCCAAAAAGGAAGCTAAACGAAAATAGCGGCTGCATTTGCCGAACCGAAGTGAGCCCCGCATTGGCCTGGCTTGCTTTTAGATGGTGGTGGGCTTTGGTAAACAGTCAGGTGACACTGAAGCTGTGACGAACAAACACAGCGCAGACGACTGGCTGTCAGTGTTCGAGAATTTCGCACAAAGGGACGGTCAGACCAGCTATGTATGTGGCTAAGCATCGATTCGCACGGATCAGCCCCCGTAAAGTTCGCCTTTTGGCGGATATGGTTCGCGGCAAGACGGCGCAGGAGGCGTTGACTATCCTGCGATTCCAACCCCAGCGTGGCGCGCGATTCTTGGAAAAGGTAATTCGCAGTGCGATGGCTAATGCGGAAGACCAAGATGTGCGCAATGCTGGGCGGCTTCGGCTGGTGGAGGTACGTGTGGATCAAGGGCCGTCGCTGAAGCGGCTTCGCCCGCGGGCGCGGGGGGCGGCCTCCATCTATTTGAGGCGGATGTCGCACATCACCGTGGCGTTGGAATAAAGGAGCGGATCCCCTTATGGGTCAGAAGGTAAATCCCATCGGATTTCGCGTGGGTGTGGTGCTGCCCTGGGCCAGCCGGTGGTACGCCTCGCGAAAGTCGGAGTTTTCAGATCTTTTGGTGGAAGACCAAAAGATTCGGGATTTCATCAAGAACCGGAAAGATGCCGAAGGCCGCCCCATGTACCCCATGGTGGCCAAGATCGAAATTGAGCGGACGCGGGATGAAGTGCGCGTGTTTGTGCACTCGGCGCGGCCGGGAATTCTCATCGGCCGAAAGGGGGAAAAGAAAGAAGAACTTCAGCGGGAACTTGAGGAACTGACGGGCCGCCGGATTCGCTTGGACGTGATCGAGGTCCGCCAACCGGAATTGGTTGCCCAATTGGTGGCCGAGGATATTGCCGAGCAGCTTTCCCGCCGGGCCAGTTTCCGGCGGACAATGAAGCGCGCCATCGAAGAAACTATGAAGGCGGGGGCCAAGGGGATCAAGATCCAGGTCTCCGGCCGGTTGGGCGGAGCGGAAATGTGCCGCTCGGAAAAAGAAATTGCCGGCACCATGCCTTTGTCGACACTGATGGCCAATATCGATTATGGTTTTGCCGAGGCACTAATCCCTCAAGGCCGGATTGGCGTCAAAGTGTGGATTAACCTTGGCATGTTCGGAGAGGATCAAGACCATGGCGATGATGCCCAGGCGGGTAAAGTATCGAAAGGCCCAAAGAGGGCGTATAAGAGGTAAGGCGACCCAGGGGAATCGCGTCGCGTTTGGGGACTTTGGCCTCCAAGCAGTCCAGGGAGGCTGGATCAGCGCCCAAACGATTGAGGCCGGCCGAATTGCCGCCCAGCAATATCTCCGCAATGAAGGTCGCCTGTACATCCGTATCTTTCCCCACAAGCCGATCACCGCAAAGCCGTTGGAGACCCGGATGGGGAAAGGAAAAGGCGAGCCGGACTTTTGGGCCGCGGTGGTCAAACCCGGTACCGTGTTGTTCGAGATCGGTGGCGTCACCGAAGAAGCAGCCAAGCTATGCTTTGCCCGGCTGGCTCACAAATTGCCGGTAAAGGTGCGGTTCATTCGTCGGCAGTCCATGTAGCGTCACCTCAAGATTGCATTCCCGCTACACACATAAGATCCTTGTGGAAAGTCAAAGTAGCTGCCGGCCGGGGTTGATCTAGGGAGAGTGGCGGACGATGAAGCCAAGTGAACTTCGCCAAATGAGCGATGAGCAACTAGCGCAGGTGTTAAAAGAAACTCGGGAATCGCTATTTCGCCTGCGGGTGCAAGCGCAGACGGAACGGCTCGATGCCCCAAGCGAGATTCGGAAACACCGCCGCTTGATTGCAAGAATTCTCACGATCCAAAACCAGCGAAAACGACAGCAGGAAAAACTGGCCGCAGCGGGTGGGGCCTAATTGAGGCCCCGGGGCCTGGCTTGGCTCGTGTGGGCCAAGAGTTTCCAAGCGCACTGGGCACACCGGAGGATCGGCATGCCAAGAAAAAGATTAATTGGCATCGTAACGCGTGACCGGATGGACAAGACCCGTCGGGTGGAGGTACCTCGACTGGCGAAGCATCCCCGCTCTGGGAAATATATCCGGAAGCGCACGATTTGTTACGTGCACGACGAAAACAATGAGTCCCGGATCGGCGATACCGTGGAGATTGTAGAGTCGCGGCCGTTATCGCGGCTCAAAAGATGGCGCCTGGTGCGGGTGGTGAGCCGGCTGGATATCGCGGCACGTGAGGCGCTTCAGACTCAAACGGCCGATGTGGAAGTGCTTGCCCAGGCAAATGCCTCACAATCTCAGCCAAGCTCTCCCCCGCTCGACACTCAGACTACGCCGACCGGCTAGTGGCAAATCACCCTGGTTCAGTGCGGCACATGAGGCGGGCGGAAGGAAGCGCAGGACAAATGAAATAAGAAGCCAGAGGCCTCGCAATCTTTGGAGACGTACCTACTGGTTAGGCGTGCTTTGGCAGGTCAAGGCCAACCGCATTGAGGATGGCATCAACAGCAGGGCAAGATGTTAGGTGGGGGAAATCCCATAGAAGGCCCATTCCTTGGAACAACGAAGATTTAAGCGTCAGGTTGCCCAACGGCGGACAATGGCACCGGAAGTGTCACCGGGCAGCCGCAGCGGTAAGTTCCGCTTTAAGCCGCCGCTGAGGTCCTGTCGGAGGCGAAGAGAAAGCTTACAGAGGTCGAGCACCACCGCGGAACGGTATAGCGTTGGGGTAGTTGAGTCATGATCCAAACGCAAACTCGGCTCCAAGTCGCCGATAACACAGGCGTCCGAGAATTGATGTGTATCAAAGTATTGGGTGGCTCGCGGCGGCGTTACGCCCGCGTGGGAGATATCATCGTCTGCAGTGTGAAGAGTGTGATTCCTGGCAGCGATTTTAAAAAAGGCGCAGTGGTTCGGGCGGTCGTAGTCCGCACGAAACAACCAACGCGGCGGAGCGACGGGAGCTATGTCCGATTTGATAGCAACGCTGCCGTCATCATTGATCAGGAGCGAAATCCAAAAGGCACGCGTATTTTTGGCGCGGTGGCTCGGGAACTCCGCGAACGCAACTTTATGAAGATAGTAAGCTTGGCAAGTGAAGTCGTATAAAGAGGGCTGGGGTCCAGCACGTTCGTTGTGCCTCCAGGAGGCGACTGCTATGGTGATGCTCATTCGCCGGGACGACCTTGTAGAGGTCATCACAGGGGAAGACCGCGGTAAGCGAGGTCGCGTTCTCCGTGTGGACCGAAAGAACCACAAGTTGGTCGTCGAAGGCATAAACAAGGTAATCAAGCACTTGCGGCGGAGTCGCAAACACCCTCAGGGTGGGCGGATTGAAGTGGAAATGCCCATCCATTGGTCCAACGTGTTGTTGGTTTGTTCTGCCTGTGGGCGAGCGACTCGCGCCGGAGCCCGTTACTTGGAAGATGGCAGTAAGGTTCGGGTGTGCAAGAAGTGTGGGGCGGAGATTGGCCGAATCGCTCCACCCCGAAAGCGGTATGCTCAATCTGAGGCCCGTGCGTCATGATCCCTCGGTTAATGGAACGTTATCAACGCGAGATCGTCCCAGAACTCGCCAAGCGGCTTGGGCGCACGAATCCCCTGTCCCTGCCGCGGCTAGAAAAGATTGTTGTGAACATGGGCGTGGGCAAAGCCCTTCAGGATAAGAAATATCTTGAGGAGGCCGTGGATGCCCTCAGCCTAATCACTGGGCAAAAACCGGTGGTGACTCGGGCACGAAAATCGGTGGCAGCCTTTCGCGTGCGGCGGGGCATGGCCATCGGTTGCATGGTCACGTTACGGCGGCGACGAATGTATGAATTCCTCGACCGGCTTATTTCCTTGGCCTTGCCCCGCGTTCGCGACTTTCGCGGCTTGAATCCTCGGGCATTCGACGGCCATGGGAACTACAACCTAGGGCTGTCAGAGCAGTTTGTTTTCCCGGAACTGAACCCGGACCGCTATTCCCGCCCTCAAGGGATGAATATCACCATTGTGACTACGAGCGAAAGCGACGAGGAAGCGCGCTTGCTGCTGCAGCTTCTGGGGATGCCTTTC
Source organism: uncultured Thermoguttaceae bacterium (assembly GCA_938084835.1). Lineage (GTDB taxonomy): Bacteria > Planctomycetota > Planctomycetia > Pirellulales > Thermoguttaceae > DTLM01. The sequence continues at coordinate 103,621 of CALKER010000009.1, read as the reverse complement.
CGCTCTGCCTAAGCGAGCAGAATAACGGTAGGAACCAAATCCATGGCAAGTAAAGCCAAAATAGTCAAAGCGATGCGTGAGCCGAAGTTCGCCGTCCGGCGGCGGAACCGTTGTCGGCTATGCGGCAGACCACGAGGTTTTTATCGCAAGTTTGGCATCTGCCGCATCTGTCTGCGGAAACTGGCTGATTGGGGATTGATTCCTGGTGTACGAAAGGCGAGTTGGTAGAGGACCTGAGCGGATATGATGACCGACCCTATCGCCGACATGCTGACCCGAATCCGCAACGCGGTCCGCGTGGAGCACCCCTACGTCGACCTGCCCAGCTCAAAGTTCAAGCGGGGTGTGGCCGAGGTCCTCAAACGTGAGGGCTACATTTGGGATTGGGAAGAAATTGACGCGGGCCCAGGAAAAAACTTGCGGATCTACTTGAAATACGGTCCCAATGGCGAGCGGGTGATTCGGCACATTGAACGGGTGAGCTCCCCCGGTCGGCGAATTTATTGTGGCTATCAGAAGCTTCGGCCCGTTCTCAATGGCCTGGGAATTTATGTGCTTAGCACAAGCCAAGGGGTGATGAGTGACCGTGAAGCACGTCAGAGAAAAATAGGCGGCGAAATTATTTGCAAAGTGTGGTGACCACCCAAGTTCTGACCTTCCCCGCTAACGGTGGTTTTCAGGTAGTGGCGTTCGTTTTGACCAAAGGTGTTCAAAGCTTCCCCGAGAGCTTTGCTAACAGATGCGGGGAGATTGGGTTTCTAGAGTGAATGTCCGGGGGCAGTTGTACGACCGGGGGCGCTCACAGGGTTGGCGAGAACCCTCTGCTTACCTGTGGGCTGCAAAAGCCACGGATAGGCTGAGGAATAGGTGCGGCGTAGAACAAAGCGCCGGGCATTATTTGTCGTCCACAAGGGGTCCCTACTCCGGCCCTCAGCACCGTCGAGGGGCTCTAACAGGGGTTGGTCGGTGGTTAGTGTGTGAGGTTGAACCAGCATGTCACGAATCGGAAAAAAGCCTATTGTCGTCCCTGAAAATGTGCAGGTGTCAATTGTGGACCGGACAGTGGAGATACAGGGACCACTGGGGAAGCTTCATTACCGACATCGGCCAGAAGTGGCAGTGGAATTTGATCCTCGATCGCGAATTATTAGTGTCAAGCCGGCGATGCAGACCAGGTGGACAAAGGCATACCATGGCTTGACACGTGCCTTAATTCAGAACATGGTCACCGGCGTCACCCAGGGATATGAAAAGCAGCTGGAAATTAACGGCATCGGCTATATCGCTGCTATAGTTGGCAATGAGCTCCATCTCCGCGTGGGTTTTGCACACGAGGTTCATATTCCTATCCCGCCCGATTTAAAAGTTACCTGCCCAGATCAGCAGCACATTCGCATCTGGGGAATTGATAAGCAACGTGTAGGTGAGTTCGCCGCCGAGGTGCGAGCGGTTCGCAAAGCCGATCCGTATTTAGGAAAAGGTTTGCGCTACGTGGGGGAAGTGGTCCGCATCAAAGAGCGGAAGGGAACCGGGAAGAAGTAATCGTTTGGCTGTAAACCTTAGCTGGTTTGGCAATCGCCTTTATATTTTTACACCAGCTGGCGTTTAAATAGCTCGGGAAGGCCCGAGCGACTTCGTGGGCGAGTCGGCTTGGGAGGAAGTTTAAATCGGCCGCTTCGAGCCCGAGATTGGTGGGGGCGCGCGAAACAAGCGGTTTTGCCGGTGGTTAATAGTTGCCTTGGGAGACGGAAACCGTATTCCGTGGTCTGATTGGGTCACAGCCGTCTCACCGGAAACGGTTTCCGAAGATGTCACCAGCAACTGGGTGGACAGTAACAGTGAATAAGCAGAAAGAACTAAATCGTCAGCGTCAGCGACGCTGTTATCGCGTCCGGAACAAATTAAAACGGGTGTCAACGCGCCCGCGTCTGAGTGTATTCCGAAGTCACAAACACATTTATGCTCAAGTGATCGACGATACCACGGGGCGAACTTTGGCTTCTGCCAGTACCGTGGAGAAGGAGATCCTCGGCGATCGTAAGCATGGCGGTGATATCGAGGCCGCAAAGCTCGTGGGCCGGGCGATTGCCGAGCGAGCCTTGGCCGCCGGTGTTGCCAAGGTCGTTTTCGATCGCGGACGTTATAAATATCACGGCAGAGTGGCAGCGCTGGCTGATGCCGCGCGGGATGCCGGTTTGGATATCGGAGCTAAGCCGGAACCAAAAGAAAAACCCGAAAAGGTTGCCGCTGAAAAGAAGGCAAAAACCGACAAGGCGGCCAAAGCTGGTGCCGCTCCGCCTTCCGGGCAAAAGAAAAAGTCCGGCGGCAAAAAATAAAGCTTGGGCCCTTAGGACTATTTGAAAGGTGTCGCAGGAGGCCGCTCGGTCCGTGCCAGTTAAAAGTTTGGTGGCGATTGGTTGGATGGGTTTCGCTTCGTGGTCGTTTGTCCCCAAGCACTTGGCCGGTGATTGATCGGCACCCGCTACGTGGACTTTCGAGTAGGCGAAAGTGGCAATCGAAATGGCGCAATGCGATTTGGAAGATGGTTTGGCCCTGGCCGGCAAAAAAACCTGTCGGAGAAAGGGTTAGAAGATCCAAGCGGAAAGGCGCCTGTGTTTTGAAGCAGCCCAAATTTCGAGCTAATTTGGGTGGAAATAACGGTAAATCGGCAACGAGAGCAAATCGGACCGCTTTGGGAAACTCACCAACAATCGAACGGCGAAGGAAACCTTAGGTTTTCAGCCCTGGTGTCAAAAGGGTTTTAACGGACTTTAACCTAGGCTAGGTGGAACAATGTCGACCGACCAAACGCTTCCCGGCCAACTTGTGGAGAAAGTCATCCAAATTCGCCGGTGCGCTGCGGTGATCAAGGGAGGCCGTCGCTTCAGCTTTACTGCCCTCGTAGTAGTGGGGGATCGGCAGGGACGGGTAGGCTGGGGTTACGGCAAGGCCAATGAAGTTCCGCCGGCGGTAGAAAAAGCAATTAAAGCTGCCCAGCGCAACATGGTGACCATCCAGCTTGAGGGTGGGACGATCCCGCATGAGGTTTGGGGGGAATATGAATCCTCAAAACTTGTGTTGATTCCGGCTCGGCCAGGGACAGGAATCATTGCCGGCGCGGCCGTCCGTGCGGTATGCGAGGCGGCAGGTATCACCGATATCCTTACAAAAAGCTTCCGCTCCCATAACCCCCTGAACCTTGTCAAAGCTACTATCCTGGCTTTGCAACAATGCCGAAGCAAAAGCGAAATTGAGCGATTGCGAGGAGTTTCGCTCTCATGAACCTCAACGATGTGCATCGGGGAATAACGCGTTACCGAAAACCAAAGCGGGTAGGACGGGGAGTGGGCTCCGGCCATGGGAGGACTGCGGGCCGGGGCCATAAAGGCCAGGCCTCTCGCAGCGGATGGTCCTTGCGCATCGGATTTGAGGGGGGCCAGATGCCGCTGATTCGGCGGATACCAAAGCGAGGATTCCACAACCGCTTCGCACCGGAAGTGGCCTACGTAAACGTTGGGGTTTTGGAACGCTATTTCGCGGCGGGCGAAGAAGTCAATCCTCAGGTGCTGCGCGAACGCGGGATCGTAAAGGAAAATTACGAAATCCTGAAGGTTCTAGGCGACGGCGAGCTGACAAAGCCCCTGAAAGTAGCGGCTCATCGGTTCAGTGGCGCAGCCAAAGAGAAAATAACCAAAGCAGGCGGCGAAGTGATCGTTCTCCCTGGAAAGAAGCCGGTTCCAAAAAATAAGTCGAAAAAGGGCGCAACCTCCCGAAAGACCGTTGGTGCCGGAAAGTCCTAAAGAATAAAGTTGGAAGGCTTTGGGGCTATGGTTCGCAGCCCGTTTCCCGCTTGCGAGGACTCGGAAAAAGGCACTAATGTGGGCTGCGTTGGGATATTTTTCCCCATTACGGAGTCCGTATCCGTTTTTATGATTTTGTTTTCGGCAATTTCAGGGAGGAGGGCACATCCGCCTCAAACCAGGTGTGCCGAGGCCGGGCCGGGGTTTCCGGCAAGATCCTTGGGACGGGGGTAACCGGCGATGTTGGAAAAGTTGCGGGTCATTTTTACTATCCCCGAGTTGCGTCGCAAAATCATGCTGACGCTCCTGTTGTTGGCCATCTACCGGGTGGGATGGCAAATCCCCCTCCCGGTAGTCGACGCAGAAGCGATGCGCCGGGCATTTCAGACGCAGCAAGGGGGCGTGGGAGCCCTCCTAGAGCAGGTTGCTATTTTTAGCGCAAGCAACCTTCAGGAGGCCACCATTTTTGGGCTGGGCATTATGCCATACATATCGGCCTCGATCATCTTCCAACTTCTTTCTACGGTGATCCCCTCACTGGAACGCTTGCGAAAAGAAGAAGGGGAAGCCGGCCGGCGCAAGCTTAACGAGTACACACGTTATGCGACGATTGGACTGTGTATCTTTCAAAGCTGGTTTTATTTGGCCGTCCTTGTGCGGAGCGAATTCATCCGAGAACAGTTCATTAACCCCGAAACAGGACAGCTCTCGCTCGCCTGGCAGCTGACTGCTGTGATGACTATGACCGCGGGCACGGCATTCCTCATGTGGTTGGGGGAGCAAATCGACGAATATGGCATCGGCAACGGTATCAGCCTGCTCATCATGGCCGGCATTTTAGCTCGGCTACCAAGCGCGCTGTGGTCTCTGCTCCAGCCGGTGGTCACGCAGGGGCTTGAGCTGGGCAGTGCCGGTGGAAATATCGGCGTGGATAAGTTGCTGGTGCTCATTGCGTTATTTGTGGGGGTAGTGGCCGGCGTGGTGTACATGGAGCGGGCGCAGCGGCGCATTCCCACTCAGAGTGCTAAGCACGTCCGGGGCCGTCGGGTCTACGGCGGTGCGCGTCAATACCTGCCATTGAAAATCAACCAGGGCGGGGTGATGCCGATCGTTTTCGCAAGTAGTTTATTGCTATTCCCCTCGGTGATCTTCCAGTGGCTGGCGCATCAGACTGGGGCAAGCTGGGCCCTCCAGCTGGATCTTGCCTTCCGCCGCGGTGAATCTTACGTCTATAACGTGTTCTATATCCTCCTGATCTATTTCTTCTGTTACTTTTGGACAGCTATTGTCTTCAATCCTAAAGACATGGCGGAGAACTTGCAGAATTACGGCACGTTCATCCCCGGCTACCGTCCCGGGCGCCGAACCGCAGAATTTTTAGAAAAAGTCATGATTCGGATTACTTTCGTCGGTGCGGGCTTCCTGGCGATAATCGCCGTCATTCCCACGATCATTGCGACCTGGATGCGTGTTGATTGGGTGATCGCAAGCTTCTACGGTGGCACCAGCCTGTTGATTGCTGTGAGTGTTGCCTTCGATTTGGTGCAGCGAATCGATAGCTACTTGGTAATGCATAATTACAAAGGCCTCCTCGAGCGTTAGAAGCCGTGTGGAAGGCCTAGAGGAGTGTTGCCGATGCGGCTTGTTTTTATTGGTCCGCCAGGCGCCGGAAAAGGAACACAAGCGGCCCGCTTGATCGAGCGTTATAGCCTCGTGCATTTGTCGACGGGCGATATGCTCCGTGCCGCGCGGGATGCACAAACCGAAATCGGCCGAAAGGCAGATGCCTACATGTCCCGGGGAGAACTCGTTCCGGACGAGATTATCCTGGCCATTGTTGAGGAGCGTTTGAATCAGCCAGATTGTGCCCGTGGATTTCTCCTGGATGGTTTCCCGCGGACTATCGCCCAAGCGGAAGCTTTGGACCGGATGTTGGCAGCCCGGGGGACACCCCTTGATGTCGTGCTCGAGCTGCGGGTGCCGGAAGAGGAGCTTTTCCGGCGGCTGGCTGGCCGGGGACGATCCGATGACTCGCCGGAAGTGATTCGTCAGCGATTGGTGGCTTATCGCAACCAGACGCAACCGCTGCTGGATTACTATGGCCGAACGGGATTGCTCCGTTCGGTTGACGGCGTTGGCACCGTGGATGAGGTTTTTGAGCGAATTGTCTCCCTGCTGGATGCTTACCCGGCTCAGGAAAGCCGACTGTGAGCATCCGAGGCTCAGGCTGGTTGTCACCAGCGGAGAAGTTAAAGCAAACACCTAACAAGACCTGGCATCGTACGAAGTCTTGCGTGGATTGAGGCAGTGGAGTGTTGTAAGGTGTGGTAACGCTTCGGACACCAAAGGAAATCGCTGCCATGCGAAGGGCCGGGCTGATCGTGTGGCAAGCTCTGGCCTTGGCCCGAAACATGGTTAAACCCGGCGTTACCACTAAAGAGATTGACCGCGCGGTGGAAGAGTTTTTTTCCGCCAATAACGTCCAGCCCCTTTTTAAAGGGGTACCGGGTAAGGTCCCTTATCCGGCAGTGACCTGTATATCGGTCAATGAAGAGGTAGTGCACGGGATCCCCAGCGCGCGAATACTCCGCGAAGGCGATATTGTAAGCATCGATACAGGATGCCGGGCGGGAGGTTGGTGCGGGGATGCTGCCGCGACGTTCATCCTCGAACCGGTGCCTGACCGGGTTCGCGAGTTGGTGACCGTCACACGCGGAGCTTTGCTATTAGCCATCCGTCTGCTGGGGGAAAAGTCGTTTTGGAGTGAAGTTGCCGCAGAGATGGAAGCTTATGTCCGCGACCACGGGTTTGCGGTGGTCGAAGCGTTTGTTGGGCACGGTATTGGCCGGCAAATGCACGAAGAGCCCCAAGTTCCGAATTTCGTGAGCGAAAGCTTCCGACGCCGCGGCGACTTCCGCATTCGGCCAGGGTTGGTCATCGCTGTGGAACCGATGGTGAACATGGGATCCAGGGGTGTTCGGCTGATGCCCGATCATTGGACCCAAGTAACCGCGGATGGACTTCCCAGCGCCCATTTCGAACATACAATCGCAATCACCCAGGAAGGTCCGTTAGTATTGACAGCCGGCCCAAATGGCGAGCTAGATTTTTGTCCGCAGGGAGCGGATTCAAGCGCGGTGACAGCGACCTCGCGCGACAAAAGCAGGACGGATCCCTTGCCGAGATCTACTAACCCGGAAGCGCGGACATAACAGTTCGATTACTTTAGTTTTCGATTACTTTGGTTTTAGCACGGCTGCTTGAGAAACGGCAGGGTTCGCCACACTCGTGGAATTCAGCGAGCTTCGTTCGGTGTGGACAAGTTTCGCTCGGTAGTCCCGAAAAGTGGCTTTCCGCTGGGTAATTGGTCCGAAATCACTCGCAGCTTGATCACGGGTTCCAGTCAATCGCTCTGGTTGCAGGGCGACGTGCGGCAACGTGGAGTCATGACGATTCTGGAGTAGGTGTGCGGTCGGGGCTTTAGCTGTCCGCCGACCAATTGACCACTTCATCGGTCGGGCGATCTTCGGGGAAAGGCTTCCTTGAGTATGCACTTTGGGTGGGAATTTGCATCTATTAGCCTCGAAAATTGGCAGTTGTTTATAAAATCGGTTGCCAATGTGATGATCTCTAGGATGTAAGGAAATGTCTGTGGCGGAGGTGACTTAGCCGCGGGAAGGTTGCTGCGGGTCACTGCCGGTTTTTTGTGGCTCCTTTATTTCGGGATCGTTAATTTGAAGGTGCGGCAAACGGTAGCTCCGTCCGTTTTGCTCGCTAACGAGGGTGGTAGCCCAGATTCGCGGCCGGCAGCATTGGTCACGAGCACGAACCACAGCGTACAATCCTTAACAACTGGCCGGGGACCATTCGGAGGCCCTTTTGAGGGCTTCATCGGAACAGAGCGTATGAGGATTGGCTATCATGAAGGTCCGCGCAAGCGTAAAACGAATATGTGCGAATTGCAAAGTCGTTCGCAGAAAAGGCAGAATTTACGTGATTTGCTCGAATCCTAAGCACAAGCAGCGACAAGGTTAGGTTTTGGAATCCGGGGCCTGAGGGTGCCAATTGGGCTTTGAGGGCGGAACTCATTTCTATGCGCAATGGCAGTTACGTTTTTGGGAAAGATGAGCCCACTGTGAATGTCGCTGCTTGAGTGGTTGTGTTCGAGAAATCGTTGACTGGTATAGAATTGGAGGTGCCTCCGAACTGGAGGAGTTGGTGGGCTTTGCAGGCCCACTGGTAAGGATCTGATCGTGGCGGCCCCCGTGAGGACGTTGCGTGACGAGGGGTTCAGCGAATTGACATCTTTGAGACCAGTGGGAATGGCAAAACGTCGGAAAATTGGGGCTGTTCACTGGATCCGGGTTCAGCGCGGTAGGCTTCGGGATCATTGGGTTTCGACATAATACGTTCGATTTGTTCGGCCAAAGTGTTGGTGCATAGCCGAAGTTCGCGTGGGGAAACCTGATTTCGGAAAAAATCGTACTAAGTTCACCCGCCCGATGATGTATTGCAAAGAGTTGAATAGTTAGCACGGAAAGTCTGCTATGCCGCGATTATTAGGTGTTGATATTCCGGGAGATAAGCACACGGTAGTGGCACTCACCTATCTCTACGGGGTTGGTCCGGCTGTGGCGCGCGAATTATGCCACAAGGCGGGAATCGATCCCAGGGTTAAGGCCAAGGATCTACGGGAGGACGAACTCGGGCGTCTCGCAGCTCTCCTTGACAAAGATTATGTGGTGGAAGGTGCACTCCGTCGTCAGGTTGCTCAGGATATCCAGAGGCTTAAGGACATCAACTGTTATCGCGGGATCAGGCATAGGAAGAACCTCCCCGTGCGTGGCCAGCGTACGAGGACCAATGCTCGGACTCGGAAAGGTCCGAAAAAGACCGTGGCCGGGAAGAAGGGTGTCAAGGACCTGCGGTAATGCCTGGGCTTCAACGCGTGGCCAGGGAGGCAGTCTGAGGCTGCCGCTTTGGGCCGACACACTCAAGGCTTGCACAGGCAAACGGTACAAAGATTGAGCGATGTTTGGGCGAGGTAGCGAAGCCGATAGGCTGTTTGCTACCCTCTCGGGTTAAAGTAAGTAAATCCCATATCCTGCCGACAAAGAAGCGGGGGACAAATCCAGTGGCTAAATTCAGCGGAAAACGCCGCAAAGTTCGCCGAAATGTCACTTCTGCAATCGCTCATATCAAGGCGACTTTCAATAATACGATTGTCACAATTACCGACCAAAAAGGAGATGTCCTTTGTTTCGCAAGCGCCGGCACCTGCGGATTTAAAGGAAGTCGGAAAAGCACGCCTTATGCCGGTCAGCTGGCGGGCCAACAAGCGGGGCAAAAAGCGGTGAAAATGGGGGTCAAGGAAGTCGATGTAAAGGTCAAAGGTCCCGGAAGCGGACGCGAAAGCGCTATTACGGCGCTGCAAACCGCTGGACTCATGATTAAGTCCATTGAGGACGTTACCCCGTTGCCGCACAACGGTTGCCGACCGAAGAAACGTCGTCGCGTGTAAACGAAACGTTCGCTCTGAAGTGTGTGGAACCACTCGCATAAATTGGGAGGGTATTTCTAAGGCATTTTTGAGAGGGTGTTCAAAGTCGAACATTTGGACAATACATCACCATCTCCTGAGATTGTGGCCAAAGTAGGGTTCGTAAACAAAATCTGCGGAAGTTAAAGAGTCAATTCCCATGGGGAGATATACTGGTCCGACTTGTCGACTTTGCCGACGGGAAGGCATGAAATTGATGCTGAAAGGCACCCGTTGCGGCACAAATAAGTGTGCTTTGGAACGGCGGCAATCGGTGCCGGGAATGCACGGCTTTCGGCGAGGAAAATTGACGGAATACGGGCTGCGGCTGCGGGAAAAACAGAAGGTAAAACATTTTTACGGCATCTTGGAACGCCAGTTCCGGCGGTATTTCCAGCGGGCGGAGCGTTCTAAAGGTAACACTGGCGAGGTGTTAATGTCGCTTTTGGAACGTCGCCTGGACAATGTGGTTTATCGTTTGGGATTTGCCCTGTCGCGGCGGCACGCCCGACAATTGGTCCGGCACGGCCATATTGTGGTGAATGGGCGCCGCGTGGATATCCCGAGTTACCAAGTCGATGTGGGCGACGTTATATCCGTGAAGAATCGGCCCCGAACCTTGGAAGTGGTCAAGGCGGCCATGGAAATCAACACCGCTCCTGTGCCGGATTACCTTAGCCGAATCGATGGCACTCCGCCGGAAGGTCATGTACTCCGCTTGCCCACTTTGGATGATGTGGCGATCAAGGTTGAGCCTCAGCGTATCATCGAGTATTGTTCCAAGTAGCTTGGGGAAAAATGGTACTCGGGGACTCGTGGCACGAGGTCCAGTAGCGGGAGAAAATTACGATGCGAATCAAATGGCGTGGCTTGGAGCTGCCCAGCCAAATTGTTTGCGAACGAGAAACGTTGTCCCCTACCTACGGAAAATTCATCGTACAACCCTTCGAGCGCGGTTTTGGGATCACTATCGGCAACAGCCTTCGTCGTGTTCTTTTGTCCAGCTTAGAAGGTAGCGCGGTGACCCAGGTGAAAATCAACGGGGCGTTGCACGAGTTTACTTCCTTGCCGGGTGTCGTCGAAGATGTCACCGACATTATCCTCAACGTTAAGTCTCTTGTGGTTCGCAACTACAGTTCGGAACCGCGGGTGATTCGGATCGAAAAAAACACCCGAGGAGTTGTCACCGGCGCTGATATCCAAACGGACGAAATGGTGGAAGTGATCAACAAGGATCATATCATCGCTACGCTAACGGACGACGTGAGCTTCCAAATGGAGATGACCGTGGAAAACGGTCGCGGTTATTTGCCGGCGTCCGAGCGTATGGCGGAAGTCCAGGAAATCGGCGTTATACCCGTAGACGCCCTCTTCAGTCCGGTGGTGCGCGTTCGATATGAAGTGGAAGAGACGCGGGTGGGGCAGCGAAGTAATTACGACAAACTTATATTGGAAATTTGGACTAATGGCTCCATTACGCCGGAGCTAGCACTGGTCGAAGCTGCTAAGATTTTGCGAAAACACCTCAACCCCTTTGTGCAATATATGGAGCTTGGTCCGCGGGTACACGCGGAGCCACCCACTCGCTTCACAAGTAATTTGCCACCTGGATTAGAGGCCAAATTGAATTTGCCGCTTAGCGAGCTTCACTTATCGCCGCGTGCTCTTAGTTGCTTGGAGGGCGAGAATATCCGCTCGGTACGTGACTTGATCGCTCGCACCGAGGCTGAGCTCCGGCAAATCCAAAACTTCGGCGAAACGACCTTGGTCGAAGTAAAGGAAAAGTTAGCCCACTTGGGGCTTTCTTTGGGAATGAGTATTGTCTCGGCGCAGCCCACCTCAACTAACTGAGTAAACACAGAGAAGAGCAATCACGGGCAGCATGAGCGTTTTCGAGATTCGTTTGTATCGAAGCAACTACTAATCGAAGCAACTACTAGTTGAGGATGGTTTCCCCAAGCGGGGCTGATTGAGGAAGCAATCGAACCTTACAAAAAGGGCGGGCTGAGAGCATCTACACGAAGGGTTTAGGCGATGCGACATCGCAAACGAGGAAGAAAACTAGGCCGGAATCCAAAACATCAAAGGGCGCTCCTCCGCAGTCTGGCGGTGTCCCTCATTTTGACGGAAGACGACTATTGGCAAGATGACCCAGCGAAGCCTAAGGTTCCCGGCCGAATCGTCACCACGGTGGCCAAGGCAAAGGAAGTTCGACCGCTGGTGGAGCGATGTATCACTATAGCAAAGCGCGTTCTGCCTCAGCTTGAGAAAGCCAAAGCCATGGAGCCGACGGCGCCAAAACATAGTCCCTCTTGGCGGCAATGGCGAGAAAGTGAAGCATGGTATGAGTGGAATAGAACGATGGCCCCGGTGGTGGCTGCGCGCCGACATGTCCTGCAGCTATTGCACAACAAGCGGGCCGTAAAGATTATCTTCGACAAACTGGCACCACGTTTCAAAGATCGCCCGGGTGGTTACACCCGGATTTTGAAGTTGGCAAAATCGCGACTCGGAGACAATGGCCCCTGCGCCATTCTCGAGTTCGTTGGTAAGCATGATAGAGTAAAGAGAACGCCCGTCCGACCGGTGGTAGAAAGCGCCACATAAAGACCGGTTAATTCGGAAAACTCGCTATGGCCTTGACTTGCTGCGCTGCCGGATCGCTTATCCTTCGGAAGTAAAACAAGCTGCTGAGCCGACGCTTCCGCCACTTGCCGCGGGCACGATCTAAGTTCAAAATGTATGAGGTTTGGGCCACGGAGAAGAGCTCGGCGCGAAGTGCTGACTGTGATTTGAACACATTCCATTAGTAGTTTGCGTCGGATCATCACGACTGTCAGAGGGATTCACGGGAACTACTCCGGATAGTAGTATTTTGCCCCCTGCGAAGTGAGGGGTATGGCCCGCGGAGTTGGGCGATTAGCTCAGGTGGCTAGAGCACCAGCTCGACAAGCTGGGGGTCGCAGGTTCAAGTCCTGCATCGCCCACTGAGGTTGTTTGGGTTGAGGACCTATTCGCGGCAAGTGCCTTTTTAGGCATGTGTGTTTACTCTGGTTTTCACTTAACTTTCTTCCTTTTTAGGTGCTTATGGAGGGCCTTTTCTTTGCATCCGTGGGTTCGGCTACCCCCCGGGTTGGCGCTTACATTCTAGGGGATGAGCTTGCAACCCGCAGATCAGTGCGCACCTGCATGGGCCAATTTTGCCTGTTGCACCTGCGAAATGCCAGCAATAGGGCCGGTCCGCATTGCGAGTTTATAAGTGCGGATGCTGAATTCGGCAAAGAAAGAAAGAAAAGCCGCGAAGATTGTGAGCCCAAGCGACTTTTTGTAAATGCTAGAACACTCGTCCAACCGGACTTACGGGTTGGGACCTAACCCTGGAGTTGTTGCTAACAAGGGTAACCACAAAAGGTTTTGGCGTGCGGACTTGGAAGGCCTACTGCCTTTCCCAAGGTGGCGACATACGGGAATGCAAACGGATGTCTGCGAGGTAAGGCAGACGGATCTCTGTTAAATTAGGAGGCAGACAAAGAATGTGTAAAAGTGGGCGATGGCCGACTCGAACGGCCGACTTCCACCTTGTAAGGGTGGCGCTCTAACCAGCTGAGCTAATCGCCCCAAATTTTTACATAAGCTGGTTTACATATCTTAGCTGGCAACGCAATATACTCGTTAGCCGGAGAAACTCCTAACCGCAACTTCTCGCATGGATATCCGGGCTTTGTGCGTCAATTTTCGCCATCTGAGTTAATTTTATCCCGCAAAGCCCCTCCGCCTAGTGATTTATGAAGCCTCTCGGTCGGTTCATTTTGGGCGCACAATCTACCCGGATAGGAAACTAATTGTTGGGAAATTAATTCTATGGAATTACGATCCCTTCTGCCAATGGCACCGATCTCTCACGACCGGAGCCGGGCCACGACCACTCGCGGAAGCCGGGCCAGATCCCTCCGGACCTCCACCAACTCAAGCCGAAGCTGGCCTGCAAGGAGCTTCTCCACCCGCTGGGCCAGGTGCGGGGCAATCTCCATGATGAGCCAACCTCCGGGGAGAAGCCGGTCCACCACCTGCCCCACCAGCGCTTCGATGACCTCGGTTCCTTCTTTGCCGGCAACCAAGGCCGTGCGAGGCTCAAAGTCGCGAACATCGGGCGGAAGCTGCGAAAACTCCTCTTCGCGTACATAAGGCGGATTAGAGGCGATGACATGGAATCGCTCCTCCGAAGGGAGGGCCTCCAGGAGGTTACTGCGAACAAATTTGATCCGCTCGGCCACGTCATGACGTTTGGCATTGCGTCGGGCAACCTCGAGAGCTTCCTCCGAAATATCGATGGCCGTCACCTGTGCCTGGGGAAGAAACTTTGCCACACAAACGGCGATGATGCCGCTTCCCGTTCCCACATCGCAGACGGTAATTAATTCGTCGCCCGCGAATGATTTGCCGGCGTCGAGGATTGCTGTGACTACGAATTCGGTTTCTGGACGCGGAATAAGCACCTCGCGGTTGACTTCAAACCAGAGGGAAAAGAATTCGCGGCCACCTACAAGGTAAGCCACCGGCTCTCCGGCAGCTCGGCGGCGTACCAGCTCGCGAAATCGCGATCGGACGGCTTCATTGGTTTCATTATCATACTGTGTATAAAGATCGATCCGCTGGCACCCAAGGGCGTGTGCTAAAAGGATTTCCGCATCCAGGCGAGGGGTGGACGAACCACGTTGCCGGAGGTATTCAGTCGTCCACTGTACCAGTCGGCCGATCGTCCACCTCTCCTCCACCGGCAATCCCTCCGGGAAAACGTTGGCTTGCAAGCCTGTTCACAACGTGCCAGGATATCGAGAAAAGTTCTCACCAGCTTCGCCTCGAGCAGTTCCTGCATGGGCCGATCCATCCGGGCAGGCGTTACCGCCTTCCGCCAATACCCATCGCCTCGCGATGGGCTTGTTTTTCGAAATCGAGCAAGGCCTCGATAAGAGGATCGAGCTTTCCCTCCAGGATTTGGTCTAACTGGTAGAGGGTGAGGCCAATGCGGTGGTCGGTAACTCGATTTTCAGGAAAATTATAGGTGCGGATCCGTTCACTACGATCGCCGGTGCCGATTTTGCTGCGTCGCTCTTGCGCCCGTTTTTGCTCTTCCTCGCGGCGCCGAAGTTCATAGAGGCGCGCTTTCAGCACGCGCAAGGCCTTGGCGCGGTTTTTATGTTGACTTCTTTCATCCTGAATGGTGACCACAATTCCGGTGGCCAAATGAGTAAGGCGGATGGCGGAGGCAGTCTTGTTGACATGTTGGCCTCCCGGTCCGCCCGCATGGAAAACGTCCTCACGATAATCCTCGGGTCTTAACTCGATTTCGATATCTTCTGGTTCAGGGAGCACGGCCACGGTCGCCGCCGAAGTATGGATCCGGCCATGAGCTTCGGTCTCCGGTACCCGCTGGACCCGGTGGACACCACTTTCGTACTGCAGCCGCCGAAACACCCCTTCCCCTTCAATCCCTACGATCACCTCTTTGAACCCGCCTAGATCGGAGGGATGGGCATCCATCAGCTCCCATTTCCAACCGCGGCTTTCCGCATAGCGCCGATACATGTTGAAGAGGTCGCGTGCGAACAAGGCAGCCTCTTCGCCGCCGGTGCCCGCGCGGATCTCCAGTACGCAGCGATTCCGCTGCGCATCTTGTCCCCCTGTGGTCATCTCTAAGAGGTCTTCCCAACAAGCATCGCGCTCCGCTCGCAGGGTCGGAAGTTCCAACTCCGCCAACTCTCTTAGCTCCGGATCGTCGCCTCGCGCGAGGGCCTCCGCTTCCTGAATCTGGGCATTCAGCTCTTTTAGTCTCCGGTATCGAAGGGCAACCTTGGACAGCGTGCCGTGCTCACGAAGAAGAGATGCTAATCGCGCTGGATCGGCCAACACTTCCGGATCGTGCATCAGCCTTTCCAGTTCCTCAAATCGAGTAAGTTTGGTTTCCAATTCGTCGCGTAACGATCCAGCCATAATTAAAAGGATCCAGCCATACCTAATCCGTCACCTGTCACCACCAAAAGCGAAAGGGCACGACAAGCCTCTTCTGAACGCGCGCCACGTGCCCTGGGTTTCATTTCTTTTTCCGTTTTAGACTTGCAATTTCCCCCGATCCAAATTTGCTCATAAACCGTTCGATACGACCCGCGGTGTCCACATACTTTACCTTCCCGGTAAAGAAAGGGTGGCAAACATTGCAAATGTCCACTTTTATTTCGGGTTTCGTGCTGCCCGTAATAAACGTGTTCCCACACCCGCAGGTGACCTTCGTCTCAAAGTAAGCCGGATGGATCCCCTCTTTCATCGAATTTGACCTCCGTTTAAATCATAACTTTTCTTATTGACATTTACCTTCATTGCCTGCCCGTCTTGCGAGGCCAAACCACCGAGAAATCGGCGAAAAAGGGAGTGTCGAGACGTTAGTTCTGAATGAGAATACTATCGGATAGTGCCCGCGGCGGCAATCGCGCGTCCGTAGCCTAACACACAATTCCGCAAACGATGCGTGGTCTTCAACAATTGATTTTCGGAATTGGGGTAACACTTTGGAAGCTCTCGACCTCTCAAAGTCCCTAACTGGCAGCTCGTAACCGCTAAATAGAAAAGAAGAGCGACAGAATAACTAATGGTTCTGTCACAAA
The DNA here is from genome assembly GCA_938084835.1 of uncultured Thermoguttaceae bacterium. Taxonomy (GTDB): domain Bacteria; phylum Planctomycetota; class Planctomycetia; order Pirellulales; family Thermoguttaceae; genus DTLM01. The sequence continues at coordinate 87,623 of CALKER010000009.1, read as the reverse complement.
AATGTCTTATCGGCGTCTTAACCACCCGAGAAAACTTTGGTGATATAGCACAATCATTCTGAAAATAGTGATGTTTTTTGTCCACGGCGAAAAACCTCCAAATGTCCGGCTGCCTTCAGAATGCACGGAGAGTCTGCTCTCCGCACTGGGCAGGAATCATTCGTATTTTTCAACGGGAAGTAAACTGTGGCTCACTTCCTTGTCATACTAAAATGATGCTAATTAACATGTTCTTGGTGACAATTTGCCAAAGAGGTCTTTCATCCCTCGGAGTTGCCCCGGTTGCTTGAGAATGTACATTCGCATTTGCAATCAAGGCAACGTGCTAGTTCGAGGGCGGAGATGGGTTAGTTCCGGAATTAAAACCCCACAGATTGAGTTATGTGACTTGCGTGTGAGGAGGCCGGGACTTGCTCCGAATCGGTTGGCTCTGCCCGTCCGGTCATTGGCACAAAGTTACTTTGCTGACAACGGCCTGGACTCCCGGAAAGACCCGCCGAAACAGCTAGAACATCCCCATTCACTTAGTGGTAAGCGGCGTCAAGCAAGGAGGTGACTTATTGTGGGGGAACTCGTGCAACGTATCAAACAGCGGGGTCGACAGCTTGGGTTCGATCTTGTGGGAATGGCTCCGGCTCGGGAGGTCCCCCGATGGCGTCAGCTTTGTGAATGGGTTCACGCCGGTTACGCTGCCGGCATGACCTATGTGGCTCGTCGGCTTGAAGTGTACAGACATCCAGAAGCAATTCTCCCGGGATGCCGTACGGTAATCGTGGCGGCGGTCTCCTACCGGCCCTCTTTAGCGAGGGAAAGCCTGCCTTGGTCCGCGCTGGTGGCCAGTTACGCGCGGCGGCGCGACTATCACGAAGTGATAAGGGAAAGACTTGCTGAGCTTGTCCGAGAGGTTCTCAAAGCTTTCCCGGCAGCCCAGGCAAAGGTTGTTGTTGACACAGCGCCGCTTTTGGAGCGGTCATTTGCCGTTCTGGCAGGCCTCGGGTGGATTGGCAAAAATACCATGCTCATACATCCCACCCTGGGAAGCTACACGTTGTTGGGGGCTATCCTGACCACGGCCGAGTTGCCGGCCGATCCACCGTTCCGCAAAGATCTGTGTGGTAAATGCCGGGCCTGCATGGTGGCCTGTCCCACGGGGGCGATAGTGGCTCCTCGGGTGCTTGATGCGCGACGATGTATTGCGTACTGGACAATCGAAGCGAAGGAACTTCCCCCCCATCACCTACGGCAACTATTTGGAGCATGGTTCTTTGGTTGCGACATTTGTCAACAAATTTGTCCCTGGAACCGAAAGCTTTTACAAGGGTCTTCCGCCCCACTAACTTCCTGGGCAGCGGAAGAAGAGCTTTCCTGTGTTAATGCCTGCGAGGTGTTAACAAGCAGTGACGAGGATTTACGACGCCGGTTCCGCCATCTTCCTTTGTGGCGTGCCCGACCCAGTGGGCTTCGCCGCAATGCGGCACTGGTCCTTGGGAATTTCCTGCGACATCTGCGCCGAGGTTCTACCTCCGAAACACTTTGCCAAGCCGCTGGCGGGTGGCAACCCGATGGGAATCTGTGGTCACTTTATCCGGAGGAAATGCCCAGGGAAGAAGCACCGGACACAACCGACCTCCTGCTTCGCCACGTGACTTCCCGTGGCAGGCCGCGCCCACAGACGAAGAACATTGTCCCGGATGTTACCTCCCTCCTTCAAGTGCTTGCGGCGGCAGGATCTCATGCGGAACCGGCGGTTCGACAGGCTGCCGTGTGGGCCCTTTCTTGTTATCCAAGCCAATTTGTCCTCAGCACGCTTGAACATTTGTGCCGTATTGAAACTAATCCCGAGGTGCGTCCTGAGTTAGAAATCGCCCTTCAATCCATCCGCGAGGAAACCGGGGGTGCTGGGGTTTCTTCGCCGTAGGTTACTTGGCTTGGCGGGGCTTTACTTTTCCTTTGCGGAAAACCCCATTTTTGTGTACGAGCGTTTCGCGCTTAATATTTCCCGCGGATAAATGCCGCCACAGAAGATTCGTAGAACCTTCCCAAGCGATTATGCAGCAGTGGCGAGAGCGGAGGTAGCTCGCTTGCGATGGCATTCGCGCGGGCCTGTTCCGGACGTTTGGCCCCTGGGATAACGGTGGTTACTGCTTGGAAGTCCAAGCACCAGCGCAGAGCCATTTGTGCCATGGTCATCCCCTGGGGCACCCACCCGCGGATTTTTTCCGCAAGTTCCAATCCTTTTTCAAAGGGCAGTCCCGCAAAAGTTTCACCCACATTGAACTTTTGTCCATCGCGATTGAAGGATCGGTGGTCATTTGGGGGGAAGACTGTCTCGCGGGTGAGCGTACCGGCAAGAAGCCCACTGGCTAGCGGCAGGCGAATGATAAGAGCCACGGCTTTGGCTTGAGCCACTTCGAAAAGTGCGTCGATCGGCTTTTGGCGGAAAATGTTAAAGATGATCTGAAGCGAGGCAATTCCCTCTTCTTCTAAGCAGAGGAGAGCTTCATCCATACTTTCCACACTGGCCCCAAAGGCTCTGATTTTCCCCTGTTCTTTCAACTGCCGCAGCGTGTCGAAAGTGCCCGAAGCGCGCAGGGCATCGATCGGCAGGCAATGGGCTTGCGTTAGATCGATTACGTCCACACCAAGCCGACGTAACGAATCCTCCGTGTGACGCTGCACCCATTGGGGGGTGAAGTTCTCTGGCCAACCGGGCTGAGGATGTCTTCCGAACTTGGTGGCTATCACGAAGCGGTCGCGATCTGGTCGGCTGCGCAAGAACTGTCCGATCAAGGTTTCGCTTCGCCCTAGGCCATAGATGTCGGCTGTGTCGAGAAAGTTTACGCCCGCATCGGCAGCAGCAGCCAGGGTATCCAGCGCCTGCTTTTCGGGAACATCGCCCCACTCGGTACCGCCCAATTGCCACGTCCCGAGGCCGATCTCCGATACTTCACGCTGCAGAGCTGGAAAAAAGCGAAACTTCACGGAGGCGCTCCTTTTGGGGCTTCTCAAGGGTCATGAGTAAGCTCGTTCAAGAGGCTCGGAACAATGATAAACTTGTTTCCCTCCGTTGAAATCGGAGAGTTTCCCGTTGAAATCGGTCACATTGTACGGGAAGCTAAGTCAAAAACCAAGTCGTTGGCTCAGCTTGGGCCTGGATCAAAGGCTCCTTCAGGAGCCCTGCGAAGCCGGTTGGCCCTCGACCCCATCAACGGGGATTACGGGCAGCAGGCTCTTACGCACGGTGCCTTCGGTTATTGAGGGGCCCCCCACTGCGCGGCCGGCTTGGGGGTTTGGCCTGATCCGGTCCGCCGCTTCAGGTAAAGAAGCGTTTACCGTAGATGACTGTATTTGGCACAGTGTTTTCAGTGGCGACGGATCGCAGTTTGGCTTTGTTCCCGAAGCCGAACACCACCGCGTCCTTTAGCCCCCTAGCCGGTTAAACTAAAAGTTTAGCCCCGAACACGGACCCGGTTTAGGAACTGATTTTTTTGGAAGAGCCCTTGGTACTCGTGTTAGAGTGGCATTTCAAACGGCAGCTGATTAAACTGGGAGAATGTTTTTAGGGGAGGCAGGTCATCTCCCTCGGTGGCCAACTTCATTGCTTGGCGCCCAGGGGTTAATGGTTCGAACTTGGCTAGCAGCAAATCCTTTTTTGTTACTGACCCGTGGATCAAAGAAAGGTAGACTTCTTGACAAGTTCAGCTGGGAGGGGCGTTACAGCTGAAAGACGGAAACGGAGGATGATTGGCATGACATTGCGGGACTTTGGCCCACCTCGCGTTTTTGTTTATGCGAGTAGTTTTATTGTGATGGCAGGCTTGATGATCTTTGCTGATTTTGCTTACGCTCAGGTGGAGGTAAAGGAGTCCGAGCGGGGGGCCGTTGTTATGATCAACGGCCAGTTCTTCACCGAATATTGGCGCAATTTCAACGGGACGCCAATTCTTTGGCCGATTATCGGTCCCACCGGAAAACCTGTAACAAGAAATTATCCCATGGCCAAAGCACCCGGTGAGCGCGAGGACCATCCACACCATCGCTCGTTGTGGTTCGGACATGGTGACGTTAATGGGCTAAGCTATTGGCACCGCGAGGAAATTCGCCATCGTCAATTCGAGCTTTTAGAAAGTGGCACCGTGGGGAAGATCGTGACACGAAATGACTGGCTGGATCCCAAGGGAAATCCTATCTGTGAGGACCGCCGGTTTCTTCGTTTTGGCACGGAGGGTAAAGCACGGTGGATTGATTTTGTGATCACGATTACGGCGCGGTATGGCCCGGTACGTTTCGGGGATACCAAGGAGGGAATTTTCGCCCTACGGGTGGCGGAGACAATCAAAGTGGACGCGAATTTAGGTGGAAAAATCATCAACAGTGAAGGGCAAGTGAACCAAGAGGCTTGGGGAAAGAAAGCCCTGTGGGTGGACTACTACGGTCCTATCGATGGTGAAATCGTTGGGATCGCTGTGATGAATCATCCCAGCAGCTTCCGTTTTCCCACGTTCTGGCATGTTCGGACCTACGGGCTTTTCGCAGCTAATCCTTTCGGCGTTCGCGATTTTACGGGCAGTGGTGACGGAAGCTTCGAACTAAAGGAGGGAGAGACAATCCGGTTGGCTTACCGGGTGTGGATTCACCCGGGAGACACCGAAACGGCGGGGGTGGCCCAGGCATATGAGCGATTCGCACGCGAGGAGCTAAAGTAGGGAACCACTGCCGGTTTATGAAACGCGAAAGTCTTCGTTGTTAATCCAACAAACTCGGCTCGGTGTTGTGAAGGATGGGGCTACCCGCCGGATTAGGTCCCCTTTGTGCAACGGGGAAAGATTCTGGTGCAAGGGCCGCGGTTTCTGGTGAGGCAACCAAGTAGCGCAGAGATAACCTGCGTGCAGGTAGTCGCTCCAGGGATGCCCCTGCCAACTGCACACCTCGAGGATATTCGTAGACCATTGGTCCGAAATGCGTTCTTCAACAACCGTGATGGTGTTTTATAGTTTGTTCTCATTTCTCTAGATTATGTAGCTCGCCCCAGTTGCGGAAATTGCGAATTTTGCCACTCGGGTACAACTCTTAGCCGAGCGGAAGCGATTGGGGAGCCCGCTTCCGCCGTGATCCTGTCTTCGCCCATCACCTTGCAATACGTCGCAGAATCTTTCCCACGAAGCTAAAAAGAGATAAGAGTCCGCCTTGACGGGCATTTTTTCGTGAAAACGGCTTGATTATCTGCCGATGATTCGAACTAGGTCATCGCCTGCGAACAAATGTCAGCCATCACGGACTAAGCAATTAAGGCAAGATCGACATGGCGGACTCCACTCAGGTGGTCAGCAGCATAGAAGACGTCCGCGCTTACATCACCGAGACATTTTGCAGTTTATTTGATTTGGATCAGCGTTTTTTCGTCCTACGTGAATTCGCCATTTATCGCCGGGGGAGGCCAACGGGTACCTACTTTGTCCTCGAAGGTCCACGGCGGTTGCGTTTCACGGCTGTGTGGGACCATGAGGACGGCGTGTTACTTTTCTATGGAATGAACGGTCAGCGGATTCAAATGACAGAGCTTATCTATGCTGACTTGGCTTCTGCCCAAGCCGCATGAGGGTATGCCTCGGGTTTAGGAGCCACTCCCGTTTAGGCAAGATTATTTCCGACGTGACCGGCATTAATCTCCGGCCAGAGCGATTCTCCAGAGGCCTCCCACTCCCACCGAATACGCGGGGGCCGACCCTGCAGCTTTCCAATTCGGATTCCAACCTCGAGTGAGCTCCAAACTGTACCGTGTTTAAGTCGCAAGGGGGTCCCCACATAACCATCACAAAAACATTACTAACTCAATCACTATACTAAACACGCTTTTTGGGGATTTGTGTTCCTCCTTTTTTCAGTCACCATCGTCGCCAGCTATTCGGGGGCCAGCCAACGATATTTCCCAGGGAAAGATCCTACGAGATTTCTCTCGGGGGATACTGACCAAATTGTTTTTAGGGAAATACTGATGAGACCGGCCATCCCGGACCCGTGGACGGGTAGTGCCGAGGGTTGTTACACGTTCGACCTTACCAAGAGCTCTCCATGATGCTTCTACCGCACCCCGTGCGACGACTATTGTCTCTGGGAATTTCCGCAACGAAAATTTGCGCGGAGGGCGGGCCGATACTTCCGACGCGCTTCGTTTCGGAGGCGGCTTGCTGATTAACAGCTTAAGGGGGGGTTGATTGCGGCGTTAAGGAGGGGTTACTTTGGCGGCTATCCTACGACTATTTAGCTCAATTCATTTTTGGATTGGCCTTGGCGGACTTGTGATTGTCGCTCTTTGCTTGGCATACCTCATCACAATGACCGACCTTTGGCTTCGAAGAGGATCTCCACTTTGGGGATTGGGATTAACGTCCGGCGCTTACTTAGCCGGTCACTTTCCCACAGCCATGTTTCGGGGCCTAGCTCCATGGACAATATGGTTGGCGGGTGCAGCCGTTCGGATGCTCGTCCTGCTAATCGCGATTTTTATCCTCCTTGCGGTTCGAGGGGGATTGGGGGCTGAACTTGTCGCAATTTGGTCGGGGGTCATATATGTTTGTTTGACATGGCTCGCAGCTTGGCGAACAGTTCGGAAAGGCCCAGTGGCTGGGCATTCTTGATGTTTAATTCAGCTTTGAATGCACTAGCGAATTCGGTCGGGTAATCGAGTGGAAGAGACGGGCAACCAATGCTAAAGATCTCCGAACTTGCAAGCCACGTCCAAGATGATGTTTCGTTTCATGTGCCCCAAGTGGTGTGGTACTTACTCCCTGAGGCGTGGCGGGGGGAAGGAACGCATCCGGGGCTCATACCCCTGCCTCGGGTGGAGTTTCTCGGGGTTTCGTTCCAACTTACGAGATTTATGGTTTTGGAGGTGGTTGCGGGACTCATCATGATCTTGTTGTTTGTGCCGCTGGCCATTCGGATGAGGCAAATCGGCCCGCCTCGTGGGAGATTATGCAACGCACTAGAAATTCTTCTACTTTTTATTCGGGATGAGATTGCTCGGCCGGCAATTGGCGGGAAACAGGCGGACCGCTTTTTGCCATTCATTTGGAACATGTTTTTTTTCGTACTGATCTGCAACCTGTTGGGCCTGGTGCCCTGGGCCGGTTCGCCCACGGGTGCGTTGGCGGCGACGGGCGCGTTGGCTGCTCTCACCTTGGCAACGGTGTTGGTCGCCGGGTTTAAAGTTCATGGATTCGGTGGGTTCTGGCTGGCCTTAGTTCCGCGTATGGATATACCTGGCGCTATCAAAATCTTCCTTTTCCCACTCATGTTGGCTTTAGAAATTTGGGGTTTGTTAATTCGCCATGCCGTGCTTGCTGTACGGCTCTTGGCTAATGTGTTCGCTGGTCACTTTGTGCTGGCAGTGATTATTGGGTTTATCGGAGCAAGCGCTCCCGCACACCTTGTGGTTTGGGGAGGGGTAACGGTTTTTAGCGTTCTTGGGGCGGTGGCAGTCTCGGTGCTGGAATTACTCGTGGCTTTTATTCAGGCTTACGTGTTTGCCACCCTTTCCAGTATCTTCATCGGGATGGCGATTCATACACACTAAACCAAGCTTGCCGAGCAAATTAGGCACTATCTCGCTAAAGTTCGCGCACAATTGGCACAAATTCTGTCAGCCAGTGAACGAAATTAGGCAAAATTACAATCGATTTTGACGAGATTTTTACAGTAGTGCGGCAATTTCTTGCGGCCACGTCCTGTTAGCGTCCTGCCTTTTTTGGGGATCAGTATTCTCTTTTAAAGAAGGTCATATTCTCTTAAAGAAGCTCATTATTTATCGCAGTCCGTGGAGTGATCTAAGTGGGGCGGGACTTCTAAGGCCATAGTTTAATTTTCCAATTTGTTCATGGCCGTTGTTGCCGAGATCGCTTCGCAGCTTTAATGGATTTTTCGCTTCGGTGTGCCAGGGAGGCAGTTGACGCCCTGCCAAAAGCAAAGCATACTGAGTTTTTTTAAGCCCTCTCCCGACCACCCAATCCCTGGATGCCATGACATGGCTTTGCCTTAAACCGAGCGAAAATCAATGTTACGTTGCCGACTCGCGGCGGCAGAAAGGCTTGGTTAAAGTCTGGGAGAGCGTCGGTTTGACGCGGCTTCCGGTCTAAACGTGTCTAAGTGGAAACGGAGTATCAGGCCGGGGAATCCCCCGTTAGCTGCCCCACAACAAGACAAAATAACGAGACAAAATGAGGAGCTTGATACGGTGCAACCCTTGAGGAACTATCCCTGGATTGGGCTATTTGGATTGTCACTGGCTATGCTGACATGTGGAATTCCTAGCTTAACTTTTGCTCAAACTGCAGAAGCTCCGCCGCCGGCCTCAGAAACGGCTACGGGAGGACGGTTTTGGTTGCCGATTGCGGCAGCCCTAGGGGGAGGGTTTGTGATTGCAGGGGCCTCTTTAGGCATTTCGCGGATTGGGTCCTCAGCGGTGGAATGCATGGCAAGACAACCGGAGGCGGCCGGCAATATTCAAACCGCCATGATTGTGTCGGCTGCCTTAATTGAAGGTGTGACGTTTTTTGCACTGATTGTGCTGCTAATTGCTCTGTTCCGGCTGTAGCTCGGCAGGGAGCGCAGGCCAGACGTTAACGATTACGGACGTTGGGAATAAGTCACCCCCGCCTTCGGCAAAGGGCCTTACTTTTAATATGGCGTAAATAATATGGCGTAAAATGGATTGTTGTGATTGATTGCGTTGGCCGACGGGATCGTAGTAGTTGCTGTCGAGGAAAAAATCAAAGTGAAGACTGGCCCCGATGATCCCGCTCGCTAAGCGGCAGCATGAGCTTTTCAAGTCTTGATCATGTATGAGGTGTGGTTAATTGCCTTTTACTTTTTTGCCCTAAGCACCATGGTGTCGGTAGCTGACGGGTACTCGCCGGCTCATGAGCCTGCGGCCGGCTTGAGGCCTCTGGTAGCTGGCAGCCCTTTTTTTGTCCATCAGGTTTCCACCGCTTGGGGAGATGACGGCCACCGAGGAGGAGAAAGGGGCGGCGGGAGCGAAGTCCCCGGCGCAAGGGGGCTTGTTGCGATGAAAGGAGGCCCTCCCAAAAGCGAGGAGGCCGGCGGTCATGATGAGGGCCCCGCATTGAATCCGCTTGAGTTTCGCACAGACTTAGCTCTTTGGACGGCAGTTGTATTTTTGGTACTTCTTGCCATCCTTGGGCCTCTTGCTTGGTCGCCAATTGCTCGGGCGCTGGATCGTCGAGAGCGCCACCTGGAGGAGCAATTTGCAGAAGCCAAACGCCGCCTTGAGAGAGCGGAAGTTTTGCTTCGTGAACATGAACGACGTCTGGCTACCGCGGGAGAAGAAGCAGAGCGAATTCTTCAGCGAGCCATCGAAGAGGCCCAGCAACGGGCGGGCGAGATCCTCGCCCAGGCTCGTGCGGAGGCAGAGACGGAGCACAAGCGGCGATTAGCTGATCTGGAACAGGCTGCCGATGAAGCTCTTCGGCAACTGGTAGAACGTGCCGCGGTTTTGGCGGCGGAAATCGCTGCTCGGCTGATGCGCTCGCATCTTGACCCGGCCTCTCACCGCAGACTTTTAGAGGATGCCTTAAGCCAGTTGGCCCACGTCGGGGCATCTTTAGCCGAATCGGATCTTCAATTCGGCGAGCGAGATCTAAAATCCCCCAATTGAAAAACAATTGGGCCATGGAGCAATGTCCGACGGGGAAATCGTCGTAGCAGTAACCGTCGAACCGATAATGCTCCTAGAAAAACACCGGGTTTCACTTCGGGCAGGGCGCGGGCAGAAGCGGAGTGCTGGATCGATCATGCCGACAATCGTCGTTCAAACCTTGATTGTTCCGTTAAATCAACGAACGGCGAGTGCACATCCAGGATGGAATCGTGTTGGACGGTTGTGAAACCCTTTGGGACTACTTTTGAAAGCCTGGAAAGCCGCAGTCATCGGGGCTTGTAATGGTCAGTGATTACGCCTCCAGTCATGCTCAATTTGCTGCGGCATTTTGGGCACAAGTGGAAGCGGAGCCCATCGCTCGCTGTTATGCTCAAGCGCTAAAGGGTGCTGCAGAGAAACAGGGCGCAGTCTACCAGGTAGCAGAGCAGTTCGACTCGCTTTTGGAAGAAGTCTTCCGGCAATTCCCTCAATTCGAACGCCTCCTTGAGTCAGCTTTCATCTCATTCGAAGAGAAAGTGGCCGTGCTCGACCGGACTTTGGGAAGCCAGGCCCACCCGGTTTTCCTCAACTTTTTGAAAGTTGTGGTCCGCCGAAATCGGGTTTCGCTCCTGCGGGAGGTATATCGACAGTTCACGCGACTTGTCGCTGAATGGGAGGGACGTGTGGCAGTTGAAGTCACAATCGCAGGGCCCCTCACGGCTGAGGAAGAGGAAAAAGTTCGCGAAACACTACGAAAGAAGATTGGCAAAGACCCGATCCTCACGTGGAGGGTGGATCCTCAGATTATTGGGGGGATCATTATTCGCATTGGGGATAAAGTGTACGACGCTTCGGTAGCCACGCAGCTGCAAAATCTGGTGCGGCAAATTTTTGACAGGGCAGCCCATGAGGTTCAACATCGACGAGATCGCTTCCGTCATCCAGCAGGAAATTGAGCAATTCCAATCGCGGATTGTTGTAGCTGAGGTCGGGCGGGTGCTCGAAGTCGGCGACGGGATTGCGCGTGTCTACGGCTTATCTGAGGTGATGTCCGGGGAAATGGTCCGCTTTGCTAGCGGGGCCATGGGACTTGCGTTTAATTTGGAAGAAAACTCCGTGGGAGTGATCATCCTGGGTGATTGGCTCCGCATCCGCGAAGGGGAAGAAGTACAAGCTACTGGCGAGCTACTAAGTGTGCCGGTTGGGGAGGAGCTTCTTGGTCGGGTGATCGACCCCTTAGGAAACCCTTTGGATGCTTTGGGACCGATCGAGACCGGGAAGCGACGCTTGGTAGAGTCCCCCGCCCCGGGCGTGGCCGAGCGTCAACCTGTCAACGAGCCATTGCAGACCGGGATTAAGGCTATTGATTCCATGACGCCCATCGGCCGAGGGCAAAGGGAGTTGATTATCGGTGATCGAAAAACCGGTAAAACCTCGATTTGCATCGATACAATTCTCAACCAAAAGGGGACGGGGGTAAGATGCTTTTATGTGGCCGTGGGCCAAAAGGAATCCACGGTGGCCCAGGTTGTGGATGTCTTGCGTCGTTACGGTGCGATGGAATATACCACCGTGGTGGTGGCCTGCGCGAGTGATCCGGCGCCTTTGCAATATATTGCTCCCTATGCCGGATGCGCCATGGCCGAATATTTCATGTACAAAGGTGAACACGCCCTTATTGTTTACGATGATCTCCTTCGCCACGCGCAGGCGTACCGACAGCTGTCGCTGCTTTTACGGCGGCCTCCTGGCCGAGAGGCTTACCCAGGGGATATCTTCTATTGCCACAGTCGCTTGTTGGAAAGGGCAGCAAAACTGTCCGATGAGCTCGGCGGAGGCTCGCTCACAGCTCTTCCAATAGTGGAGACACTTGAGGGAGAAGTCTCTGCTTATATCCCCACTAATTTGATTTCCATAACCGATGGACAAATTTACTTGCAAACCGACCTATTCTTTGCTGGCCAGAGGCCGGCTATGAATGTGGGGATCTCTGTAAGTCGCGTGGGTGGGAAGGCGCAGATTCCCGCCATGAAAAAGGTGGCAGGCGGTTTGCGGCTTGACTTGGCAGCCTTTCGCGAGCTGGAAGCCTTTACCCAGCTAAAAACGGAGTTGGATCCTGCTACCCAAGCTCGCCTGGAACGCGGTTATCGCATGACCGAGTTGCTCAAGCAAGGCCTTTTTCAACCGATGCATGTCACCGATCAGGTGCTCGTGATTTATGCAGGAACGCACGGGTGGCTCGACCGTGTTCCGGTCCAGGAAGTCACGGCTTGGGAAGAAGAGTTTCTCCGATTCATCCACGAAAAAAAGAAACATATTTGGGAGCGCATCACGGAAACTCGGGATTTGGACGAGGCAATCGAGGCGGAGCTTAAGCAGGCACTTGCAGAGTTTGATCAGCTTTATACAGAGAAACGGAAGACATCACCTGGTGCCTTGGTTCGTGCGTAGTTCCTACTGATATGGGGCCTAGCTCCCACGCATTGCCGGGACTGTTGAGGGGTTGATCCACTCATGCTCAAGACGCGTGCTCTGGCCAAGCGACGCCGTGCTGTGCGCAATATTTGGAAAATCAGCCATACCATGGCACTCATAGCGACCGCACGATTTCGGCGTGCAGCTGACCGTGCCCTGGCGGCTGCTGTGTACGCTGCCCATTTGGAATCGATGTTGGAGCATCTCCGACTGGCGGGAGTGGCCGAAAAGAGCCCCGTTTGGCGGTTACCTGCCGATGCGGGGGCAACTCGGTGCTTGCTGGTGCTAACTTCTAACCGCGGGTTGTGCGGAGGTTTTAATACGGCAGTAGTTAAGGTGGCGGTTCATTATTGGCATCAACATCTTGCCGCTCGCGGAGCGGAAAATGCTCGATTGGAGGTGAGCGGCAAACGGGGGGTAAGTATCCTTCGCTTTGCCGGGCTTGAGCCGGGAGAAGTATACACCCATCTTAGTGAGAAGTTTCGTGGGGAAGATGTAGACCTTCTGGCAGAGCGCTATTGGATGGAGTACTGCCACGGCCGACTGTTGTCCCTCGATGTTGCCTACATGCAACTTCAATCGCTTGCGCGACAGCATCCGGTGGTGGAGCGACTACTCCCACCGGCGGAGGCAACCGTCCGCAGCCTCTCGAGGCATATGTGGGATTTGCCACCATTTTATGAATTCGATTTGCTACCGTCGTCCGCGGAGGTAACCACCGGTTTAATAGGGGAGGTCTTTCGCGCGCGACTGCGGTGGGCGGTGTTCGATGCGGCTGCCTCGGAGCAAATCGCCCGTATGACCGCCATGCGGGCAGCTACAGAGAATGCGGAGCGCATGCTTTCCCGCCTTGCCCTGTTGTACAATCGAGCACGCCAGACGCAAATCACCTCGGAACTCATCGAATTGATGTCCGCTGCTGAAGCTTTGCGCCGATGAGTCAGTACGTATCGCGCAGGATGCTGGTGAGAGTAGGTCATAAACAGAAGGGGAGTGAAAGGAATAATTTATTTGTATCTGAGCCCAGAAAATTTATCATACATCATCTAGCTCAGGTCCTATGGAGTTGTCAACGCGATGACGATCGCGACGCAAGAACGTGCGGAAAAAGCCGGCCTTAATGTGGGCCGGGTGGTCCAGGTCATTGGTGCCACTTTTGATGTTGCCTTTGGCGAGGATCGACTTCCAGCTATCTACAACGCGGTGCGGATCGAGGAGGAAATTAAAGGGCGGAAGATCCGACTTACCGGGGAGGTGCAACAGCACCTGGGTGGGGGCCGCGTGCGGTGTATCGCTTTGGGGAGCACCGACGGACTTGTGCGAGGAATGCGATGTATTGACACCGGAGGTCCAGTAAAAGTCCCCGTAGGTAAGGAAATTTTGGGTCGCGTATTCAACCTTCTCGGGGAACCTATCGACGGCCGAGGACCTGTAGAAGCAGAAGACTGGTGGCCGATTCACAGGCCGGCACCTCCCGTCACCGAAGTAAGTACTCAAACCGAAATTTTCGAAACGGGCATTAAGGTAATCGACTTACTGACTCCCTTCGTTCGCGGCGGTAAGGCAGGGCTTTTTGGCGGAGCAGGCTTGGGAAAAACGGTCATTCTCACTGAACTTATTGCCCGAATTGCCACGAAGCACGGAGGTTATTCTGTATTCGCAGGAGTGGGAGAACGAACCCGAGAAGGCAACGACCTTTGGCTAGAGATGCAGCGCACGACCATCGGATCGACCGGCCGGAAGGTTATCGAGCAAACCTGTATGGTGTTCGGCCAAATGAACGAGCCGCCCGGAGCACGGCTGCGGGTGGCTCTGTCTGCGCTGACGATGGCGGAATACTTCAGGGACACGACAGGAGCAGATGTGCTTTTGTTCATCGATAACATCTTCCGCTTTTCCCAAGCCGGTAGTGAGGTGTCTGCTCTTTTAGGGAGAATGCCATCGGCAGTGGGGTATCAGCCTACACTGGCGACGGAAATGGGGGAATTACAGGAGCGCATAACCTCCACCTCGCGAGGGGCCATTACATCGGTGCAGGCAGTTTATGTACCGGCCGACGACCCGACCGACCCTGCTCCGGCCGCCGCTTTCGCGCAGCTGGACGCATTCATTTATTTGGAGCGATCCATCGCTGAGAAGGGAATTTATCCCGCTGTCGATCCCTTGGCTTCCTCCAGCCGGGTACTCGATCCCCAGTATGTGGGGGAGCGCCATTATCGTGTAGCCCGGCAAGTCCAGATGATTCTCCAGCGGTATCGCGAGTTGCAGGATATCATCGCCATCCTAGGCGTAGACGAATTAAGCGAAGAAGATAAACTAATCGTACACCGCGCGCGACGAATCGAACGCTTTTTGTCGCAACCGTTCCTTGTCGCCGAGGCTTTCACCGGAAAACCGGGCGAGTTCACGCCGCTGGAAGACACGATCCGAAGTTTCGAAGAAATCCTAGAAGGGAAATGGGATCATTTGCCGGAGCAGGCATTCATGTACGTGGGCACCATCGAACAGGCCGCCGAACAAGCAGAACGATTAAAACTTGAGGGTCGCGCCTAAGGAGATGTGAGCCCGGAGTGGTCCCAAATCGTTCGTTGTCGGGGTAGATTGTCTTTTGAGCATGCCTTCAAACGAAACATTGCCTGCATGAGGAAAGGCAGTTTGGGATGGGCGATAGATTTCTGCTTAGTTTCTGGGGCGAGGGATTCTTCGGTGAGCAAAGGTCCGAGCCACTTTGAGGAAGAAAATAAGTAAGTTTTCAGTTTCATGGCCGAGAACTTGACCCAGTGCTTAGTCATAACGCCAGAACGGGAAATTTTTTCGGGACCAGCCGAATTGGTGGTTATCCCGCTAAAAGACGGGGAATTGGGGATCGCGGCACATCGGAAAGAAATGGTAGCGCAGGTTGCTTGCGGTGAGCTGCGCATTCGCACCTCTACCAAAACGCACCGGTTCTATGTTGAGGATGGATTTGCGGAGGTCCTGCAAAATCGTGTGCGCGTGGTGGTGCGTAAAGTTTTGAGGCCCGAGGAAATCGACGCCGAATCGTTGCAGGCTACGATTGACGAACTGATCTCCCGAAAAATTCTCTCCGATAAGGAGTTTGCCGAACGGGATGCTTTGGTATCTCGTCTCCGGCTGCAATTGCGGGTGTTCCGGCGCGAGGGTTAGGGCGCACACTCCGCAAGTGAATTCCAAGAAGGCCCCTGACTCTTTTCCCTATCATGCTGTTGGATCTGTTTTTTCAAGGGAGGGTTTTTCCCGCAGGGAAGTCCGCCTCTTAACTCGGGTGGTCGCGGCCAGTTGTGATTCTCAGCGGGGTCTAGACTGGGCCTTTCGGAGCAGATAGGCGAGCTTCTCGCTCCGCGGATTATGGAAAAAAATAAGCCGGGAAGGTGACACACCGCCTGCGTACAACCTGGCGAGCTTTCGTCATTTCTCTTCTCTGACGGAAAAAACAGTGGCCTCCGGAATGCAAAGGACTCGCCTCGCGTAGTGAACGGTTGAACCTCTTTACTTAGGGGCAGAGAGATCTTTTTCCTGGCCAGGCTGAATCAAAATAAGCGAAGTCGCCGGGGAATCCACTCCCACAAACGGCTAAGTGGATTTGCCGACGTGCTTTCAGGAGGTGGGGCCGGCGGGTTGGGACTGTCCGCCACGACTGCCAAGGGGGGTTCCGCTTCCGAGGGCACACCTAGGGGAACGTGCCGCTTCAAAAATCGGGCCCAAGGAGACTCAAGGAGTCGCAGGGCTTCGGCATACCTCCCCTGAGCGATCTGCGCCTCGGCCGGGGCGACGAGCTTCATAAGCTCTACCAGCTCCACCCGGTTAAAGGCAAGTTGAGTAAGAAGAACATCGTCGAACCACACTTCGCCCGGATCCAGTAAATCAACACGTAGTCGGATAGCTTGGAGGTCGCCCACGGGGATGTCGGAGAGTTCAAGGTCCACAAAATGGAAATCCGCCTGCTGAGACGCTCGCGTCTCTGCACCTGGCGGCATGGTCACCGTCTCGCCAAGCACCAGCACCTCGTTCCAAAGGGTTTTTCCTTCCACGGAGAGGCGGATACGTGGGCCATATTGTGCCGGCCGCCAGTGAAGACGCACGGTCAGCCTGCCAGTGGGTGGCGGGTCAAAGGGGTGACTAACAAGTGTGGCGCCTGGTTTGGGAGACCGAAGTCGTAAGCTATAGTTTCCGCTTCGTTTTATGATTTCGTCCGGTTGGAGCGTGGCCTCTGGCGGGCCGACAAGAAGCCAACCGGGTGGGACTGTGTTTGCCTCGGCGGACATTTCGAATCCTGGGTTCTGCAGCGCAGGCCATAATGGCGGGTTCCGCAGGACCGCTAGTGCCGTGGAAAGCCGGTGTATTTCCGCTGCAAGTTGCTCGCGCATTCCTGTGGGCCAGGCCAACTCTGCGCCCTGGAGCTCCACACCAGCCGAGGAAAACTCAAGTATGCCGCAGCCAAAAGGTTTTAGTCCCAAGACCACAAGGGGGCCAGGTGAGCCGGGCAGCAGGGAATACGCAAGACCTTCCGGCAGAACACGAGCAGGGAGCTGAGCTCCTGGTCCAAGGCGAAATTTTACCTCGACGGGGACGTCCGTGGGATTGACCACAGAAAGATAGGTGGCCCTGTCCGATCTGTGAAGACGAATTACCACAGGGCTAAAGGTGTCGTCTGACCGGCCGGTTTCCCCGCGGGTTGCCGCCGGCGGCAAATGCTTGAGTCCCGCAAGCCATTGTCGAAAAGTGTCGCCATGCCCTAAAGAGAAGTGCCAGGTACCATCGAAGATGACCTCCGGATCCACACTGGCCAGACTCTGGGCAAGGGGTCGACAGCTTTCGTCGCCCGCGATGTGCCAAGTGGCTAGTTGTACAGAAGTGGCAAACCGTTGCGACAGCTCCTCCACCGCGGGTAGCCGGAATGCGACAGGACGGCGAAAGATCACCGTTCCTTTCTTCCGACAGGCACTAAATAGACGATCGTAATAAGGTAAAAAGTTTAAGTCGCAGGATCTGATCTCTCCGCCTTCTTCGGGAAAAATAAAGGAGGTGTATGGCCGAAGGATCACAACATTGTCCTGCTCGGCAAGAGCCGAAATGTCCAGGCCAACAAGGAGGTAGGCATCGGCTGCCGTCAGGTGCTGCGGCAAACGGGGGCGAAGCCAATCTCGCAGCTCAGGGACGTCGAAAATCTCTGGGCCTACTAGAAAAAGCGTAGCCTGGGGTTTGTGCGCGGCGATCTTTTTTCCCAGCTGGATGTAAAACTTCGTGAGTTTTCGGGCGCGCCACACAAGCCATTGTTGACGAAATTGGTGGGCGATGATCACCGCTCGTTGCGTGGGATCGGTCTCTGAGAGATCGATGGCCACACCGCTTTCTTCCCGAAATTGCTGCAGGGTGAGGTCATCTAACGGCCAAGCCAATCCCGGAAAGTGGGTAAAAGTCTCTGGTGTCAACTGTAAGGCAACTCCGATAAAACACGCATGAGCTGAGTAGCGATTCAAAAGCTCCTCGACCGCCTCCTCAATGGCGGCTTGGACCTGGGGATGAATAGGGTTGTAACGGGGGAGCTTTGCGGTTCCCCTTGTCAAACTTAGAGATGTGCCCTCCAAAACTACACCCGAACTGGCTTGGGGGGATGTCCGCAAAAGCTCCTCAAGCCGCGGCAGTGGCGCTGCAAATTCCAGAGCCGGAATGAATCCCAGCCCGGTGCGATCGCACAATCGGGCAACAAGCTCCACGACATCTTTCCGCACGGGATCTTGGCCCGTGTCGTTAAAAAGGCCAGTGTCATAGCGACAGTTCGGCCGCAAAACGCTACTAGGGTAAAGGCTACTCCCCTCTGCATAGACGGGAAAGCTGACGGAGTTGTAGCCTACGTAGCGAACATAGTCGATGAGACGGACGGCCGCGTCATAAAATGATGGCCAGTCGTCGGCGGCGTCGAGACTGCCGGCTAATGTCTTTTGCCCGCCGCCGAACATCTCTGGGGCAAAAGGTCGCGCCGCGTAGGCCGTCAGCATCCGCTGGCTTGAAACGGTCCTTTTTGGCGCAAGCGGTGCCAATTTGCCCGAAGTACTGTGCACAGAAATTCGCCCCCAACGTGCCGGACCATTCGGCGAGAGGTTCATCAACAGAAGCACCGGCTCTTTACTTCGTGGCCAAAAGAAAAGGTGGTGCCGCCTGCTTGTGGGAGCCTCGGCAAAGGCCCAGACCTGCTGGGGAACGACCACAGCCGAAAAGGCGGACGGCCAAAGGGCCCCATCGCTGCCGGTAGCCTCGAGCACTCCCACAGCTAAAAGCTGCGGAAACCCCGGGGGCAATTCCAACTCCAAAAGGTGCGTTGCGCCGGGCTTGTCCACAGGAAGACTAACGGTGAAGTAGCTTGGCTCCTGGGGAACCGAGGGGGCAAGCTCCGACCATACCTGTTCTCCCTGACGAACCACCCGCACACCCTTGGAGGCGATCACACTGCGGGTTATGGGTAGAAGTCGCTGAGGCTGGGGCAAAGGGCCGAAACGCTCCCGCCATCGCGTTGCCCCCGGATCCCAGTATGCCACTTGGCGCCATGAGCTTGCGCCGGACGACTCGGCGGCCTCCTGATCGCTTACCACGACTAGCTGAATTTTTCGCTGCGCCAAGGGTGCCTTCGACCACAGAGGTTCAGGAAGGGCCGGAAGCGGGGGACGAGTGGTCAACGACGGAAGCCCCCGAAAATGAGGCAAAGGCAACTTGGGGGCTGCCTCGGCTGTGATCGATAAGTCGTAGACTCCTTCCTCTGTCGGTAATCTAAGCGAGATCGGAAGCGACTCGGTGGCTGGAGCTAACTCTAACTGTTGATGCCATTCGTCTCGCCCGGTCTGGGTGTTGCTAAGGCGAAGGTCAAGCCGAACCGTTCCTTCCCTTTGCTTGAAAGACAAGTCGGGCTGAAGCTCAAAGCGAAAGCTTTCTCCGGGACGAAAAACCAGGGAATCTCGATCCACCCTGACGCGGAGCCGATCATCGGCCCGCCGCTGAATCCGGACTACCAACCCAAGGGCTTCCACAACATGCTCTTGAGGCTGCTCGACCATGTTAGAAAGTGTGTTTGTAAGCCAGATGTAATGGGGAGTCGGCCCAGTCGTACGGAATCCTATACCCAGAAGACTTTCTAAAGGGGATTCCACCGATATTTCCACTCCATCGACACGCCGAGGACTTTCCGGTCGAAAAAGTAGGCAGGAGCTCGGCGAGGACAAACCTTCGGGGGGCTGCATGGAGTGCACATCGGCCGAAAGCCCAGGGGGAATCCACGCACTGGTGGAGGCGTCGGGCTCAAGCGAGAGAGGGAGGAAATCCGAAATCTTCCCCTGACTTAGCAAAATGACTCCGCACCAGTTTCCCGGCGTTTTCCCCCACCAGGTGATGCGAAAAACCATCCTGCGGAGCGAGCCAGGTTGGGTAGCCCAGGCTTGGCCATTAAACGATGCCCAGCTCGCAAAAAACAAAAGGAAAAGCAACCCGACCCGGCGAGAGCTCGCAACCCAAGTAGCGATACCCCAAGTTCTGTTCGGACCTCCTTGTCCGCCCATAGATCACTAAAGCAAGCTACAAGATCAACATTTGGGTGGATCCGATGAGTTATTTTTCGCGCTGTGTAGTGCGGGCGGGATTTTAACCTTTCGAGCCCGCGGAGGCCTAGGTGAAAAAATCTTCAGGCAGGGCATCAAGCCGGAAGTTTTAAAATCCGTCACCTTCCTCGGTCGCCAAGGTAGGAAACCACTGTCGTTTAAGAGGAGTGGTTAGGCGGTTATTCCCAGCGCGGCGAGGTTGGATTGGCCAATCTGGGAACTAAAGAAAAGTTTGGGCACGAAATACCAATCGGAATGCGATGCGCGCCGTTTTCGATGGCTACCGGCTTTACCTATAAGGAGGGTGT
The DNA here is from genome assembly GCA_938084835.1 of uncultured Thermoguttaceae bacterium. Lineage (GTDB taxonomy): Bacteria > Planctomycetota > Planctomycetia > Pirellulales > Thermoguttaceae > DTLM01. The sequence goes on along the minus strand of CALKER010000009.1, from coordinate 67,581 downwards.
TGATATGCCAACAACAGAGGGGTGTTCACAGCGCCATCTGAGGCCGGCTTTAGAGCGGCCAGCTGGGTCTGGTTGGATTCCGGCCGTTCACTACGAAAGTTTATCGAGCTAACCTTGCTGGGCTAGGCTTGGTTCCTATCGTAAACGCTTGGTTTGGAAAGTTAGTTCGGGAAAACATGTGTGAACGTCGTGCTGGCCTCGGTGTTTCCAAATCTTTTTTGGTGCCAAATTGGCAGTTCTTATCAGTACTTTTGGGGGCCTTGATGTAAGTGTCGATTTGGAAAATACTTGCGCAAAACTTCCATAAGAATCAATTAGGCACAAAATTTGCTGCCCTCAACGTCGGCTGCCGATTGTGAACTATTGCCGGGTCGATGGTTGAAAGCCATTCACTGAACCGCTTGTTCGGCGGAGTTTAGCGCCAATTCGACAGATCCAAGCTAAAAATGGCAACAGGTCGTGAGCACTCGGAAAATCCGGAATTCCAGTCCGCACCGGCGGCGGGAGCCTCCCCGCAGGGTGGGGAACGTCTGTCTCCAGAACAGCAGCTGCACTGGATTCGAGTCGCCCGTCGGCTAAACGAAGCTGCCGGTTATTTAGAGCTCGGTTTACCCGAGAAAACCGTCCAGATTTTGGACGAGCTGGGCGATGTGGGTCCGTTCAATCCTGGTGCCGCTTTGCTTCGGGGTGAGGCCCTGCGACTTCAATCGCGATTTGCGGAGGCTGCGGTATCTTTCGAATACGCGGCGCAATTCATTCCCCCGCCTTTCGATCGCCCGGCATACTTAGCGTCTAGCATGTGTTACCGAGAGGCGGGTGACTTGATGCGGGCGATCAATTTACTGGGGTTTGCTCGCGGAGCTCTACCCCCGAATAAACGAGTTGTTATCCGCGTTAGATCTCAGGGTCAGGAAAGTTACCCCCCGGACCAACCTGATTTATCCCGAAATAGCGGGGCTCCTTCCTCGTAGCACGGTTCCATATTGGGGGCAAAGACCCTGCACTTTTCCGCACCAGAAATGGTTCCCGAAATTGACCCTTTACTGGATTGAGTCGGTCCGCTTCGATTCTGTTGCGCTGTGCGGGGCGGGACCGAATCGCTCGGGTAATTCTTGACCGACGTGCGACCTGATAACAACACTCCAAAGTTTTTTGTTTTTTGGAAGAACAAGTGCTTAAAAAGAAAAAGCCCTGCCGACGAAGCAGGGCCTTAACAGGGGCTCAACGTTGAACAAATTCCTGAAGCACGCATTGAAAGGTGGGAGGACGGCCCGTCTTGGGGCTTCCGGGTACTGGCTGGAGCCTAGTCCGGGAACTCAATCTGCTCTTCCTCAGCGGCCTTGCGAAGCTTGCTAAGGGCCCGAGCCTCAATCTGGCGGACCCGCTCTTTGGTGACCCCTAATTCCGCTCCCACCTGTTTTAATGTCAACGGTTCACGGCGATCACCCAGCCCAAAGCGACTTGCGATGATCTGCTGTTCGCGCGGATCGAGTCTGGACAGAATGCGCTCGATTTGCTGTTCTCGGAGAAATTGGGCGGTTTCGCGCTCATACTGGTCCGACCGGACGTCCTCAGTCATATTGAACATTTCACTTTGACTGGTGCGGAAGCGCTCGCGATGGCGCTGTTCGTCGGGGATAGTCCGCGCAAAATTTTTCATAATGGCCCAGCTTGCATAGGTGCTGAACTTGTTGCCCCGGGTGTAATCGAACTTCTCCACAGCACGGATCAGCGACATGTTACCGTCGCTAACAAGTTCGAAGAAATTGCTTCCAGGCCCGACGTGGCGTTTGGCAATCGACACCACAAGCCGCAAGTTGGCCGAAACAATTTCATTTTTCGTGGCCACCGCTTGTTCGTACAGCTTCTCGATTTGGTCCATCAGCTCGGTACGCGGATGAGCTGGGTCGAGTTTCTCACGCAGTTTGGAAGCCTTGAATTTCAGATAGTTCATCTTCCGGAATAAGTGAACCTCCTGTTCGCGCGTCAACAGGGGGACCTCGTAGAGACTCGCCAAATAAGGTGGCAAGCCGGGCGGAACACGAGGCGGACGCTGTGGGTGCGGGGAAGGCGGCGGAGGACCGAGGACCTCGCGCTCTTGCTGCTCCGATTTGATCTGCTCAAACTCGGGGCTGTAGATGTAGTCCAGCGGCAGTTCCATGATGCGCTTGGCGCGCATCTCGGCGACGACGCGATAGATGGTGCTCTTAGCCCGGCCAAATTCCTTCGCCAGCGCTGCTGCCGACACCCCATGACGGAACTGTTGATAAATGCGGCGCTTGTCCTCCTCGGTTAGGGGTTGAAGTTTGTCGGGGAAGATGGCAAACTCCGGGTGGGCTTCGTCAAACTGTTTAATGGTATAACGAATCGTCTCGGGGCTTCGGCCGCTTTCCTTGGCAATTTGTCGCGCCACCTCCGAGGGACAAGCTCCGGTGGCGACAAGTTCCCGCGCTCGATCAATGATCATTCGCCGTTCCTCCACGGTCAGTTGACTGAACTGCGCCCCTCTTTCCACAAGGCGTGCGTGTCGTTCCAAAAAACGCCGAACGGAACTTCTAGTGAAGACAACTCGTGGACGTCCCCGAACAATCACCCGCCGACCGATCAATCCCCATCGCCGCCATCGCGTGATGGTTTTTTGGCACACGTTGAGAGCTTTAGCCAGCTCGGGAAGGGTGTAAAGTGGTTCGCCGATTTCCTCGGCTGCGAGGCGAGCCGACTCCCAAAGGTCTTCCACAAGGAGGGCCACATCATGGCAGGCAAGGGCGCCGCTGAGCTTCAAGCCGGGGTAACGATCGGGGCGGAACCGGGTAATCCGGTAGCAAAGATACTCATAAGTGTATTCCCGATCTTCACGGAGCTCTTCGAGAAGCTTTTCCGCCCGCGCGGCTTGCTCTAGCCTTTTTTCCCGAGGCGCGAAGCGGACTTGCTGATCCCTGAGCTCCCGCAAAGCCGGGCAGAGGTAACCGCTGTTCATGTTAGACGTCCGCCTCCCGTGGTCCCCGGCAACCCGGCTGACCCCTCCTCCCCACACCAGCCATTTATTGACTGACCCGGCCCCTTTTCGGTGTAAAGACCCAGGATTGTCTTCCTACTTTAACCTCAACGGCGATTTTTGACAATATCTTCTTTCAAAAACTTTCGTGTTCGGTGCCACTCTGCAACTAAGTTCGCAAATATCTACGTTTGAATCGGGCGATTGGTCGAAATATTCACCTCAAGATTGACCGATAATACCTTATTCATGCCTGATTGATCCCCCGTACTCCGCGAGCCCACACACTCTGCCGTCCTGAAAGCAAGGTGTGGCACAACCGTTTGCAGCTTTCAGCTTCTGACTTTAGTCTTGCGGCACCACGCAGTGCGGGCTGAATTTGCAAATGATAAGCAAAAGTCATTCCGTTTCCCATTGTGACATGGCCGCCAAGCTGTAACAGTTGGCTTTTCCACTTGCCAGCCCGAAAAATCCCTGCGTTTTGCCAAATTTCCTTACTTCGTGTGTTCTATTTCCTGAATTCACGAAAGTTTCACCGAACTGGATTCTGCGACTTTTATTCTGATTGGGCTGAAAAGACCTGGGCAAGAAGTTACGATTCACACAGCGGTGAACCCCATAATCTTTCTTTTCATTTCTGTGGACCTGGACTCTAACGCCCTGTCGAGCCTAATTGCAGTTGGGCAGAACATTACACACTGGCAGGTCCGGCGACGGTCCTTCTTCATATCCGTGAAGCGAGTTTTCGCTGTTGGGAGCACACCCGCGCTATCAGCTTCTAACGCTTAGCTTCTAACGCACGAATTAAAGCGGCCATTTCCTAAATTTGGGGGATTGTGCACCGTCTAGTAGCCACGTCATGACAGTTAGGAACACGGCAGCGTATTTGTAATTCGTTGCGATTTCCCCCTGAGACCCGGCCGGCCAACCGGTTAAGTGGGGGGTCTTGCTCGGCGGTGTCATATCCTCGGGTGGTCTTTACACCCCATATATAGCCATGTCAAACCTTGAAACTGTTTCGGCCCTCTCCTGCTGAAGGTCCAAGCCTTAGGAACTGCGGCCTCGCGGCAGCGGATCGCCTTAGCCCGGTCAAAAACTGCCCTTTCCGCCCGGTAAATGGTAGCGATAAGCTCCCGCGGCGGCGGAGGCTCTACGACCCGTCACTTAACCAGCACGCCAATTGACTCTAAATGATTCACCAACTATCCAAGGTTGGGGCTGATTCCCAAGTTGAAGGGCTAAAGACTCTTTCTTAAGGACAAGCATACCAATGAGCTTTGGAAAAAGAATTCCCGCAATTTTTGATCGGCAACCGCAGGTGCGGATTCACTGATCGAGCCTATCGACGACTCAGAGGTTCAGGGCACAAGATTTCCCTCCATAGCCGAGTTCGAGGAAACTTCGAACTAACGAAGACTAATGCCCAAACCGAAATTGTAATGTTGTTTGCAAAAATAGAAAGCATTGTAAAGCCCATTGAGTTATTAGATCCAGGAGGGAATTGTCCGTGTACTTGTCTCATGAAGCTTCCCACTCTCCCCAAAATTTTCATAGAAAACCGGCTGTAATGTGCGCATTGGCTTTCGCCGCCCTAATATTTAACCCCGGTCCCGGCCTGGGGAGCGCGGAACAAATTCAGCTTAGGCCAGCCGAGCCCGGAGGGTCACCTGACCAGGTGGAGCTGACGGTGGAAGCCGAAGGCAAAATCCTGGTACGCCGTGGAAACAAGGTGGAGTCCGCCCCAACCCAGGCCGAGGGGAGATTTAAGTTCTGGGAGCGGCCGGTTATTGGTTACCTTTCCGAGAATGCGACAGAGATTGTCCGTGGGGGAATTCGGTGGTTCGAGCTAGCTGAAACAACAGGTCGGGTAGGCAGCCAGCAGGTGACCGTGACCCTCCGGCCAGATCGGCGATTAATCTTGGCCCGGACCGGCGGAACGGACACCCTTCTTTGGAGCTTGTCAGGGCCACTCACAAGGGGCGAATTAGATCTCCTTCAGCCAACTCTGGCGACGCTGGGTTTGGCTGGTCTCCTACCCCCCCAACCTGTTGGCGAAGGAAGTAAATGGACGATTCCGGCGGATGTGGCTGGGGTGCTGGTGGGTCTGGAGGGAGTCACGTTGGGGGGTGTCGAGGCGACTATGCTGGAAGTTGTTGGCGACATCGTCCGCGTTGAGTTTTCCGGCCGATTGGAAGGGGCTGCCGAGGCCGTGCACAGCGAGATCACTTTGAAAGGGCGCTATCAATTTTCCATCTCAAAAGGCCGGGTTATCTGGCTTGGGCTGGCCTATCACGAAAAGCGGGAATCCGGTCCGATTGCGCCAGGTGTTGACTTAGTAACCAAAGTCGCAATCAGCGTAAAACCGGACCAACAATGCCCGCAGGTGGAGGACCCTCAGCTTGTGAGTGGGATTTTCGAGCCCGCGCCGGAACTTCTCCTTTTGGAACAGCAGGCCCCAGACGGGCTTTGGCGGCTGCACTACGGAAGGCGTTGGCATTTCACGGCGATTACGGACGATTGGGCGGTCCTGCGGCTGGTGGACAGGGGCACCTTTTTAGCTCAGTGCAAGATAGCCCGGGGACAGCCTCCAAAGGGGGAGATGAGCCTTGCCCGGTTTCAAGCCGATATCCGCGATTCGTTCGGGGCACAATTTCATCGCTTCATTCAAGCTAGCGAGTTACGCTCTTTGGCAGGGACTCCGATCTATCGGGTCGAAGCTCAGGGAATGGTAAATGGTGTCCCGGTGATTTGGATTTTTTATTGGGTCCGCGGACCTCAAGCCGAGCCGCTTGTCATCAGCTTTACGTTGGAGCAGTCGCTCTACGAGCGGTTTGGACAGGCTGATCGGGAAATCTTGGATGGTCTCAGATTCCGCGTTGATGAAGTGGCGTTGCGACCAAAATAGGTGGACCCTCTTGAGTGGCAGCTGAGGCAAGCCTGTGTATCACTTTAGGGACCCATCGTCTCGCATTGGCCGGTCTGAAAAAGTTTGGCTGCAAACCGCTTTTCCTCCGCCGGCCAAATGGTTAAGGCACCATCCTCTCCCTCGCCCTCCTATCCGGGTGAGTAGGCAATTATCGAGCCAGAGCCCGTGAAGTTTTTGGCACTTTGGAATGCGTAGACTTCTGGCTTTAGCAGGGCAATAAATTGGCCCCCGCCTTGAAATCTTCTAGCGGTTTTCGTCGAATGCGCCCTAGGGCGCATTGTGCTGGGCACTTCTTCCAAAGGGGTACCCTTGTCTGGACCAAGTCATCTTGGCAAAGCCACTGCACTAGCGAGCCTCTCGAGGGCTTTCAGCAGGGCACGGTGTTTTGACATCCGTCAGTTGCATGCGAATGTGCGAAGAATCAAATTCATCCCCGTCCAAGAAAATTACAAAAGAAAAGCCACCGGGACCCGTTCGGGCCCCGATGGCCTAATTTCCAAACCTCCCGGGATATTGCGACTGGATGCGTCGCTGCGAGACGAGCGGGAACCAGGCGTGCTACTGCACTAGCCTTTGGCGGTTCCGGCTCACGCGGAATAATTGGCACCTCCGTCGGATATCACGCGGGAGGCTGGAGACGCAATTTTGGGTCTTCTGCTTTTTGTCTTCTCCCGGGCCGCCTTGTTTCCATTACGGGACAGGCACAAACTGTTGGCAACCCGGTTGTCCCTGGCTCTACGGACCGGAGTTTGCTCATTCTAATTTCGGCCATCCCTCGTCAGAACACCAATTCTTTCGCACCGCAATTGCGAGGACCGGCAGACAACCCTAGGACTTCATGCAAATTTCAGCCAGTGGTTCACGACCTTTCAGGTAAATTATACCTTGGTCCGGCGGCCAAGGGGTTCAATTACAAGACGCTATCTTACCCTTGCTGGATTTTCTTCGCCAATTGGTACCACCGCGATTAATTAGCGCCTCAAGCTGTCTCCGATTAAGAGGGCTTATAACCTTCTGAAAATCTTGCCTTTGCATTTCCTGAGAACTTTCCGCCTATCAAACTCCTCTAAGGTGCTTGAAATTTGACGTTCCTAGGGGATAGTCACGGCAGGTTGTCAAGCGGCTTGGTCAAAGATCTACAAAGCTCTACAAAGCATTTCCGCGCAGGCTACAGTGGCGCCAAACATCCCAATGAGCATTGCCTTTATTGAAAACTCTCCTGTGAACCAGAGGTAAATAGCCTCAGCCGAATCGCTTGCCAACAGTCCAAACCAAAGGAAAGTTGCAAGGGCATTCCCCCCAAAAATCCGGCGGCGAACTTAGTACATTCGGCGTACATTCGGCATTATTTCGATGCTTCCTTAAAAGTTCGCTTAGCTTAAGCCTCCTCCTATTGGCAGGTCGCCCCATTTGGCGCAGAAAAATGTTTTCCTGCGTTGTATGTTGGTAAGGAACGCGTTAAATGTGGGGCCCTAGGCGATTTCGCCCCCGCGACGTTTGTACTCGCCCATCTCTCCTGAGGGCATCCGGGGGCACCGACGGCCCACCGGACTCTGGGGTGGCTCCCAAGTCCCTCTTTAGTCTTTAGGCACGACCCAAATATTGCGATATTGAACGTGGCACCCGTGCCCTTGGAGTTGAATACCCCGAGGACCTGGCCCTTCCGGTTGACCTCCCGGTGTGGCGCGGGGTAGCTCGTAATCGTCATGGATTACCACCCCATTATGTCGAACGGTAATGCGGGCATTGGCAATCTTATTACCTGCTTCGTCATACTTCGGGGCGGTGAAGTCAATATCATAAGTTTGCCAAGTCATCGGCGGAAAGCACATGTTCACATCTGGGGCCTTAAGGGAATAAATTCCCCCGCACTCATTATCTCGGCCTTCCAGCCCGAACGAGTCCAGCACCTGAATTTCATAACAGTTGTGCACATAAACGCCGCTATTGGCCCGGGCTTGACCACGAGCCTCGGGCATCCATGTTAAGCGAAACTCGAGGTGAATCGTGCAGCTGTTAAAAGCCGGCTTAGAAAGCACGCCAGCAACAAGACTGTTATCTGGCCCCAACTGGCCTCCCGGAAACCAATCCAGATTTGTACCATCGAAAAGGATCACGGCTTTCTCGGGTGGTTTGGCTCCCAGCGTGGGGCTTTTTCGTTCGATTTTGGTCAACTCGAGTGAGCTGCCCTCTTGGTGCTTGAGTTGGAGCTTCCCGTCGGCAAATTGGCCTGTCCAGGCCTCATGGCGAATCACAACGGTCCCGGTGGCATCGCGCTCGGCAAAGGTCTTTAAGCGGAGGTTCTCTCGCGTCCATCCATGTCCAGGAAGGCCGCCATCCAGAAGATAAACATCAAATCGGCCCTGGCCTAGGGCCACCACCTGGGCTCCCACTTGTTCTGTCTTGCCCCCCGGCAGGATACCAGGTCCTATGTACTCACCCTGGATGGCGAAGTCCGGATCGGCTTTGGCTTCCTCCGGATTTGTGATCTCCCGGGGGCCAGCACAGACCGCATACCAAGGAATCAGAACCGTCATGGCCAAGGCAATGGTGTCATTCCTCAGCAGCCTAGTCATCGCCGAATTCTCCTTTGGTCGAACAGACGCACAAATTCTCCCTGAAAGACCGATTTTCCCTCTCTAGTATACGCTTTGTCGTAAGGGATAATTTGCGTGGAGACGCCGACATAAAAATGGCGGAAATCCCACACAAAACCGCCTCGACTTCGCCAATAGCGGAAGGATTCGGTTTGGCTGGCTTAAAGCGGAGCCTCCCCCCACCCCCTTATCGTAGAAATTTGTGGACAACGTTCGTGCAAAACTCAGGCCAGACCGCTTGTAATCGGGAACCTGTTTTTGCGGCGTTTTTTCGGCAGCGCCAACACTTGCCGGATCGATGACAACGCGAGGAAAATACCAACCACCTGAGCCCCCATCGCATGCCACGTGACAATTATCATAATTCGGCAGCCAACGGAGAACAATCGTGACGGTCAAAGTGGTGGCGGAATCCCCCCGGATTATTCTGCGGGAATTTACCTGGGACGATCTCCCCACGCTTGTCCCCATTCTGACAGACCCGCTTGTCATGCGCTTCTCGGTGACCGGGCCCTTAACTGAGGAGGGAGTTCGAGGGTTCTTGGAGCGCTGCCTGCTAAAGTATCGGGAGAGGGGCTACTGGCTTTGGGCAGCGATTCACCGTTCGGACGCAAACCTCATTGGCTATAGCGGCCTTTTGGACCAGTTGATAGACGGATCCCCAGAAATCGAAGTTGCTTATCGCTTAAGCCCCCTGTATTGGGGCCAAGGGCTGGGAACCGAGGCTGCTGCTCTAGCCCGGGACTATGCTTTTGTCCGTCTGGGAGTAAGCCGCGTTATTTCCCTTATTGATCCAGAAAACAAGGCCTCGATACGCGTGGCGGAAAAAAACGGATTACGTTACGAAAAAGACACCACCTATTATCACCTTTTTGTTCGCGTCTACAGTATTTCGCGCACAGAGTGGGAGCATCTTCCTCATGTCCTCACTTTTCAACGGCAAAATAAGGGTAAGTAATACAATTTAGGGAATTTGCACTAGTACGCAGAAGTTTACCCTGCAATGACAGGGAAGATTGCGACGGGCTTGGCCCGTTTGAGTGTGTTTTCCGCCACACCGAACGCATCGATGGGGCATTGTCAGCGCTTTGGCCGGGATCTCCGATCGCACCCCTTTGGACGCTCGGGATGGAGCACACTTTTCCGAGGGAACCGTGAATTTTCCCGGGCCGTGGCGTTCTCTGGATCGCTATTTAATGCTTGATTGGCAACACAACCCGCTGGCCAAGCCTGTGAGCCCAGCGGAGGGTGGCCAGGAACTTGGGAGAGGCCGACTCGTCCTCGTCGAAATATTCAAGGAGTCCCCAACTTCCCCATTTGCTCCATCGGGAAACGGAGCTGAAATGACATAACAGGTCACCCCCGATGGCTTCCCAGGCATCGTAGTACTTGCGATAAATTTCGCCCATTCGTGGGTGCCGGTTAGCCGCCAGAAGAAGCTGTGTGAGCTTTTCGTTATTTTCCGCTCCTCCGACCCCTACGAGATGTTGACCCGCCTCATACGCAATGAGTTTCAGCCCGTAGCGATCGGCCACTTCTTTTTGTTGCTTCATCCAGCGGATAGCCTCGGGAAGGGAACGACTTTCCACGTAGTCGAGTAATTGATCCAGGGTCCACCCAGCGACGTCCTCGGCTCGAAGTTTGTCACCATCCGGAGGGATATTCATAGAGATGTAGGGCGCGATAGCCAGCGCGTCAGCGTGGTGATAAGCATCGCGAAATTTGAGGATTTGCTCGGAGACATAAGGATTAGCCGCCTGCGAGGGCAGCACCCGCACGAGACGGTCGCGGCCACCAAATTCTTCTTCCCAAATGCGGAAAATCTGCATAGAGCGGTAGGCGGTGTAGCGCCAGGCTGCCTCCCAGGGCCTTTCGCCGAAACCTCGCTGTTGACCCTCTTCCGCAGCGAAGCGATGTTGAGCAAAGATCGCATTCCATACCTCGTTGGAATATTCGATGTATACTTTCAGCTCCGGATCGAGCTTTTCACAAACCATCCGGGCAAATTGGCGGACAAAGTCGTCATCAGCCTGATGCGGCATGCAGAACCAGGCATCCGCTTTCTGTCGATTGCACAATTCGATCATCCACTCTAGAGCTACTCCCCGCAAAGCAAATGTGGCATGCTGGAGGGTAGGTCTTTCCGCCCAAGTGCGGATTTGGGAGCCATTGGTCTCCATCCAGTCCATGAAACGAAAGCAACTGATTCCCTGCCACCGTTTCAAAAAAACCGGATGAAAAGGATTTTGCTCATAAGTGGATTCGAAGCCCGGCATAATCACGCGAATATCACGGATGTAGTCGGCAGGATTGGTCTTGCGGAGCTGAAGGAAAATAGGACCGCGAGAGGAATCAACGTCGATGACAATCCGCCCGGGGCGTTCGTCCACAATACGCGCCGATCCAGCAAAGGCGAGTGTGCCCTCTCCGCGATAAAGAACCACATATCGACCAGACGGATAGCGGCCATTTTCAATCGTACACATAAGCGTCTCAGCCCAGCCATTTGGTTCTAGACTTTTTACCCAACCGTAATCGTCTAAATGAAGCGGTGGACCCTGCCCCCACCTTTTTCCTTCTTGCTGGCTGATCCACGGTCGAGACATACGAAACACATCAACAAAGGGGAGCTCCGTGTTCCAGTCAGCAGGACCGGCAAGATTTATCCCCAACCTCGGTCTGGGTGGTTCGCATCGGGCCGCATCCTTTGTCCCGAGGACCGCCGCGATCGCGAGGGTCCCAATCAGGGGAAGTAGGGTCTTGGGCACCATAAACTGTGGACTCCCTGTCTCCTTGCGCATTTTCTTGAGAAATTCACCCTTGTTTGCGAAAATGAACCGCACGAAGCTTCACTAGTAAGGCCGGAGGGCTTAAATAACTAATAGTTTAGCAGGCTGGCAACAAACATTAAAGAGGCACTCCTGGCGCTTTCAGACCGAGTGTTTGGCGTTGGAAAACGTCACAGGCTTCCGCTCAGAGATCAATGCTTTTGACCAACCCGCCACACTCCCGAGAACCGAAAAGGCAGCGCTCGGCCCGTTCGAGAAGCTCTTCCGGCTGGAGGGTTCTTGAGGGAATGGCTGCCGTCGCAACGCCGATGGCAGCTGTCGTGCGTAGGGGTAACCCAGAGACGTTTATCACACAGTTTTTCCTCCACCATCGGTCAAGCTGATTTGCCACTTCTTTGGCTGCCCAACGATCGTGTTCCGGAAGCAAAATAGCAAGGCCCCACTCGTCGTATGGTCGGACCCATTCCGCAGGAATATGCACAGCCGCAGGGAGAAACTCTAAGTTGTCTCGCAACTTTTCGATATCGGCGATACCGAGGATCGGCAGAAGTTCCTCCATTGCCCCGAGCTCGAAAAGAAGGAGCGAAATGGGAGAGTGGCGAGCTCTGCAGGTGGCAATGCCGGCCTTGACAAAGGCAAGTAACCCCGGGTCATAGAGCGCGCGTGACCGGTGCGGAGGGGAGTTAGGGCCCGACATTGGACTGGGCCCTTCTTTGGCGTGTGCCGGCCGGGCACCTTCTCCATTGTCTCTCTCGCGCACCATTCCTTTGCTCTCGAAGCCGGAGATTGAAGCAGTCGATTCTCTAGGGAATATGCTACTTGCTGTAACAGGTTTCTTCGTTTGGGGTTGGCCCTTTGGTCGAAAGTGCGTCCAACCAGCTTCTAGTTGTAGTAAACTTTCGGCAGCTTGGGCAGCCGCTTCAGCCAAGAGTTCCCGAGACCGCTGCACGACGGCTGTAAGCTGTTCCAGCGGCAGAAGCTCAACATTAAGGAGCTCCGCCAAGTCGCGCATTTTAACTTCCAGCTTGGAGCGAATTTCTTCGATCTGTTCAGGTCGTAGCTGACAAAAGGATGCTAGACCTCGGATGATGCTTGTTGGTTGACTTTTGGAGGACAACTCGTCGCGTTGTTGGCTGTCCTCGGCCCCGTGGGGGGAGGGAGCCAGGTCCGAAAAAGTTTCCTCTGATAGAGACTCCGCCAAGGCTAGAATCGCCGGGCACATTCCGGAGGGATCATTTGTATTTATCGTTACGTCTGGTTCGTTGGCCCACATGCCCGCGCGCAGGCGGATTAGTTGTACAATCCTTTGTGGGAAACACCAACGGGTCAAAAGGGCAGCGGATAGCTCGCGGTGATTAAAGCCAAGTACTTCGCTCTCCATCGTCAACAGATTTGCCCGGACTTCCCACACGACTTGCACTAGGCGGCAAAAAGGTGGGCCAAGCTCACGCATAAGGCAAAGGAGTCCGATGTCTTCCACTAAGGCAACCAGGAAGGCTTCCTCAGTTATCCGGGGGGCGACAAGGGTTGCCACTTCGCGGGCCGCCACAGATTTTCGGGCGCTGCGCCGCCAAAAGCGGCTGAGGAGTCGCTTTTCCACCCCAGCGAACAGGTGCTCCGGCAGGGTAAAACCTAAGACGATGAGGCGTAATTTGCTTCGCCCCAAAAGGGCCAGGGCCTGTCCGAGGTCAGCCACACGCGTGGGAAGCCCGAAAAACGCACTGTTGACAATGCGCAAAACCTTCACCGCAAGCGCTGGGTCCGTCGCCAAGATGCTGCGAAGCTCTTCCAGATCACAACTGGGATCTTCCATCTTTTGGAGAAGAGTGACCACAGCGTTGGGCAGGCTGTAAAGTTGTGCTGTTTTATCCACGAGCCGTTCAATAATTCGGCTTCCTGTCCGCGGAGGCATTGTCATAGCAACCCTTCAACGTGAAGAAAAGCCGAGTACTTCTTGCGAGACTTCGGATCAAAGTTAACTTTACGCTTTAGCCTTGTGATAACGCAGTCCGCCGCGCCCCGACACTGATTACGCGCGGAGAGTTCTTCAGCGATCGTAGAAAACACGAAGCGTTCACGCCTGAAATAAGCAAGCTTGATCACCGCAAAGTGTCAAGCTCAAAACGTTGGCGTCCCCGGGAACGATAGAAAGCCCGATGGCTTCGCAGTCGTTCCCACAGAATTTCTGTGAAGAAAAAGCGATACGCCCCTTTCCAAATTTAGGCTAAAAACAGTACCAAAAAGGCAATTTATCGAAAGGTTCAACTTCATCAGGAGGGATGATCACTGGTAAGCCCGCTGGGGGGGAGCACGCGGTTGGGCGCGATCATGTGGAAGAAGACTTCCTCCAGGTCATTGGTTCCCGCGGCGCGGCGAAGGTCCTCGAGCGTTCCCTCCGTCAAGATTGTTCCCTCATGAAGGATGGCAATGCGGTCGCAGAGTTTTTCTGCCTCCCGCATGATATGTGTGGAAAAAATGATACATTTGCCTTCCTTTCGCAACGCCGCGACTATATCGAGCACGGCACGGGCTGCCAAAACGTCGAGTCCTACGGTAGGCTCATCGAAAATCAAGACGGGAGGATCGTGAATAAGCGCCCGCGCGATGGATACTTTTTGTCTCATGCCGGAAGACATTTTCGCACCAAGCCGGTCCGCCTCTTGAAGTCCCAGCCAATCGAAGAGTTTTTCTGCCCGGCGGCGAATGGCCTCCACTGGCATCCCGTGAAGCCGACCAAAGAAGGTGACCAGCTCCCGTCCGGTCATGCGATCGTAAATCGCGGTGCTTGCGGATACGAAACCGATGCGTTGTCGGACCTCCGCCGGTTGAGTAGCCACGTTGTATCCGCAGATGCGGGCGGAGCCCGCCGTAGGTTCCAGCACCGTCGCAAGGACCCTCAGAGTGGTCGTCTTTCCGGCCCCATTGGGGCCAAGGAGTCCAAAGATCTCGCCAGCCCGAACCTGGAACGAGATCCCGTTGAGGGCCCGAATAACGCCCCGGCCCACGTCGGAATAGTGCTTGACAAGATTCGACACCTCAACCAGGGGAACCACCCCACCCAAGGGAGGTGGACCAACGTGCGGATTTTCGTCAACTGTGATGCTCGTCGATGGTGTCATTAGTTGACAAATTGAGACAAATCTTAGGGGAAATGCACCGACTACGTATTCGCGCGTGTGTCGCTCTTCTGATGCCAAGGCGCCTCAACCCGTGGAACCACTTGCTGCCCCTCTACAGGACTTGATGGTAATTCAGGGCAGGAGCCGGCAAAAGGCAAAGGCTTTGTGCCAGAAAACACAAATTTGTCCGAATGCACCACACTTCCCGAGTCATGGCTCATTCTTTGGTGCAATCCCGGTGCCCAGCCAAGTGATTCCCTGCAGTTTTCCGGGGCAAGCCAATTCCGCCAATTATGCGAAATATTCTCGTGACGTGCGGGGGTGTCAACTGGGTACCGGACCGAAGTCGACGTTTTCGGTGCGAATTTCACCTATCGTGATATACAGTTCAGGTGAACCCGAATTTGAGCAAACTCGGCGATGCGTGGTGCGAAAAGATCGTCCCCCAGTGGCAATTACGAGATACCCCGTGTCTGCTAAGCACAACTTTACCGGAGATTGCCTGCGTAGCAGACATGGCCTACGTATCAATTAGGGGGCAAGATAGTTTGTCCCGGCACGGTTGAAGGCATGGCGGACTTCTCAAATGCATTTGGCCTGGGTACATTGAATTGGTTCTTGCGCTCGATGGCTCCCGGTTAGGGGTTCGCTTTTCTGAGGACTTCGAACCTTTGGCCCGAGATTTTTGCGAGCCTCGTAAGGGGAAAACTGGCCCTGTGGATGCGAACCTGTCGAGGAAGAGAGAACGACGTGGGATTCCGTGCCTCGCGAGCCTGTTTACCGCGGTCGGTCGGAAGCAAGGTGGACAGAATTCATTGAAAGGAGTGACATCCCGTTTCACTTGGCGGGGATTGAGGAATGACAGACATAGCAAAGCTTGTAGAGCGATTCGAACTGCGATTCGGCCGGGCCCCTCAATGGGTCGTTCGTGCCCCAGGCCGGGTTAATCTTATCGGCGAGCACACTGACTACAACGAAGGATTTGTGATGCCGCTGGCCATCGAGCGGGCTGTGTGGATTGCGTTGGCTCCTCGCGAGGACCGGCGAGTGGTAGTTGAATCCCTCGATTTCGGGGGGATGATCGATTTTGAGCTTGACGAGGTGGCATCGGCCCAGCCGGCTTCAGGACACCCTCTGCGACCCTCAGGGCGGACTGGTCCCACTTGGGGGGCCTATTTTGCTGGGGTGGCCTGGAGCCTTCATCATACTGGCTGGCCGCTTCACGGTTGGGAGGGAGTGGTGCAGGGGGATGTACCGGTGGGCGCGGGGCTATCCTCTTCGGCCGCTGTGGAAGTGGCCGTAGCCTGTGCCTTTGCCGCAAGGGGCAATTGGCCAATAAAGATCGTGCCGGTAGCCACCGCGTGTCAACGCGCGGAAAATCAATGGGTGGGTGTGGGCTGCGGCATCATGGATCAACTTGTATCGCTTGCGGGCAAGAAAAACCACGCCGTGCTGATCGATTGTCGCTCCTTGGAATGGCGCCTAGTGCCCTTTCCCGCCGAAGCGGCGATTGTGATCATGGACACGGGGACTCGTCGGGGACTGGCCGATTCCGAATACAACATGCGGCGGGCCCAGTGCGAACAGGCAGCACGATTGCTAAGCTTGCGCGCTCTGCGAGATTTGAACTGGGAAAATTGGCCTAGTTGCGAATCAGTGCTTCCCGAGCCTTTCCGACGGCGGGCCCGACATGTGGTGAGCGAAAACCACCGCACCCTCCAGGCAGTTGAGGCGATGGAACAACGAGCTCTGGATCGGCTCGGGCGATTGCTAGTGGAAAGTCACCATAGTCTGCGCAACGACTTTGAGGTTTCCGGCCCCGCCCTGGACACCATGGTCGAAATAGCTCTCGCTCAGGCGGGCTGTCTCGGAGCTAGAATGACTGGTGCGGGATTTGCCGGTTGCGCTATCGCCTTGGTCGATAACAATTCTGTGCACGATTTCGTGCCCAAAGTAACGGCAGAATACCAATCCCGCACGGGTCTTGAGCCTAAGCTGTATATTTCCCAGCCCGCCGATGGGGCGCAGATCTTCGATGTGGAAACAGCCCTGCGACATCAGAGCGGGTAAGCGCTCACAAGACGAACTAAGCGCACGGTTTGCCTAGCAACTGTTGCCAACGCTCCGTCCGAAGCCCCATAGCGTCGCCCAGGCCTTCTCTGCTAGAACTTTCACACTGGAATGGAAAAACACCCCCGAGAGTGGCACCTGGGCGACACTGGTTGAGCGTAACAACCTAAAATAGAAGGTTGAGTTCGCGCTGCCCGACTCCGAAAAGGAGTTCATTCGATTTTCCCAGGGGTTCGGTACGACATCGCGACAGGGGGCTCAATTCATAGTTTGTTTCCCGATGAAATGCTATTGTATTGCTAAACTTAATAAGGGAGGTCTTCCCAGGGAGGAACGGCTAAGTTAGCGGGATGACGGTCTTCGTTGGCACTAGTTACCCGGATAGCGGACCTGTCGCGAAAGACGCAGACATTCTCGCAGACGCCACAGCCGATGCATTTCGTCGGATCGACCTTAGGCTGTTTAATCCGCCTGACCTCCCCGTCCCGAGTGACGACCTCCACTTCCAAAAAGTAGATCGCCTTTTCGGGGATGGGGCAATGCTCTTCACATACCATGCAGTCGCGACCATACGCGTATGGAATGCACCGGGTGATGTCGAAGAAAGCCAAGCCCATACGCACTTTGCGTTTTTCTTCCAGTTTCATGGGCCGAATGGCTTCCGTGGGGCACACCAGTCCGCAGCGGTTACAATCGTAGGAGCAGTAGCCGATCTTTGGAACTAAGCGAGGCGTCCAAAGTCCCTCCCATCCGGCCTCAAGTCCACACGGTTGGAGGCCACCTGTGGGACACACCTTCATACACAGGCCGCACGCCGTACAGCGAGCTAAGAACTCTGGCTCGGGCCGCGCCCCCGGCGGTCGGATTAAGTTGGGGTTGTACACTTTCGCCCGACCTTGCGGGGTGGCTCGGAAGAAGCCAAGAAGCGTCACGCCCCCAATGGCGGAGGCAAGGATTCCTCGCCGGCTCAGATTGACCCCTACTATCCTCTTATCAGGCCGCCACGGCCACACCCAGCGGAAACCCAACGATCCCCGCCGACAATCTTCCGTGCAGTTAAGACATCCATAACATTCGGAGGGTCGCCAAGTTTGGGCCTTGTTGGAAACAGCACCACCGTGACAGGCCATTCCGCAAAGCTCGCACTGCGAGCATGTCTCCGGGTCAACCGTACGCCTTAAAAACGGTCGCCAGGCACACAGTCCCAACAAAGCCCCGAGGGGACAAAGGTACCGACACCACCAACGCCGTCGGTATGCGTTGAGAGCCACGATGGCCACAAAGAACCCGAGGATCCCCGCTGTGGCAAGGAATCCCTGCTTTTCCACCACCCGAAGATGATCGCGGAAAGCCCGATAGGCTGGCTCCGTCAAAGTGGTCACTCGCAGCGGTCCTACTTTCGGGTCCGCGTGGTAAATGCTGGCTGAGCCCTCTTCCACTGCCCATTGAACAACCGGGAACAAGGCCGTGGTCAAACTTCGGTAAAAAAGAACGAGAGGGTCAAAAATTGTAATCCAATGACCCCCAAACACAGCTGCCGCCAGCATTCCCACAAGCACATAATATTTAGTCTTTTGCCAGGGCGAGTACTGGTTGACGCCGGGTCGATCCTTCCTGCCGCGGATTATTCGACCGGCAATATCGTGCACGGTCCCTAAGGGACAAAGCCAGCCGCAAAACACGCGCCCCAAAACCACTGTCACGCCGATGGTGATCAAGGCCAGCAGGCCCCAGGCGACAACACTGTGGGCTGCCAAAACAGTAGTAATAAGCAGGAGGGGGTCAAACCAAAAAAATATCTTGGCCCAGCCCGGGGGTTCCCGACCCGGTATTGGACGGGTAGCCAAAAAGGCTAGGAGAAAGAGCAGCAAAAATGTCAGTTGGACCAACCGGCGAGTCCGGGCACCAGACCAGCGAGGCAGCCTCATGAGACGGCAATCTCCACAGGATTCAGCGACTGATAGTTCATTGTGCCCAGCCCCGCTTTATGTCCACAAACGACGGAGCTAATTTCCTCTGGTTTTCGTCCGAGGACCTCCGCGGCCCAAGCGTCAAGGGCTACGACGTCAGTTCCAGCAGCGACCGCCAGAGGCATGCGAACATCTTCCAGTCGGCCACCTCGTGGTCCTCGAGCCACAAGCACTCGCACGGCATCCACCACGGAGATCTTTGGCTGGAGGAAACGATTGAGATCAGTTAAAGTTTCGCCAATGGCTTGATGGAAAGTTCGACGCTCTTCTACCACACCCATAAAGTTCTTCATCGCCACCGTTATCGTAGCCAAACCATGATGCTTGGCGATGGGAACATTAATCACAACATCTGCATCCAAAACCTCCGGGTAAATGGGAATGGATTGGAGCCGTTCGCCCTTGATATCTACCCGGCGGAACCGAGCGCGATCCATGATCACCACTTGGGCACCCACTTTTCGTGCAGCTGCTGCAATACCGCTGCGCTCATAAGCTTGGTCAACAACGTCGACGGGGTTATCGCCTACCTTAACCACCTTCGCGCCGGCCTCGAAACAAAGTCGGACAATTGTAGCTACCACTGCCGGATTCGTGTTGGCAGCCATTTCCGGAGGTTGAATCCAGGCGATGTTCGGCTTAACCCAGACCACATCACCGCGACGGACAAACCGGCTGATTCCGCCAACAGCCTCCAGGGCCTTTAGTGTGAGCTGTTCGGCAACCTTGTCGATTTCTTCAGCCGGCAACTCTTGAGGCCCAGCCCAGCGAGCAATGGCCATGGCCGGTGCCGAGCCAGCCATCTGGGCGCCCAAAGCTCCGCTGCCACCTGCTGCCGCGGCTGCTCCGGCCTGCAACAAAAACTCTCGGCGTGAAGCAAACACCATCCTCTGATCCTCCCTTTCAAAAAATGACTCTGCAGTAGAAAAATTCCACCACTAAAACGATTTCCTTGGCTGACCTCTCCCTGGCGGACCCGACATTCATTAATACAAACAAGGTGCATCCCGCCCGGCAGGTCATTATGCCACAACTGTGATCAAGCACATGGTGGGATACACATTGGGAAGGTTCCGGCTAGCGTGTGGGGGAATCGGGTTTCCCCGTTCAAAATGGGAAAACTAATTCACTTGGCTTTTCTCAAAATAATCGGGTTTTCTCAAAATAAATAGTGCCAATAGTGCGTCGATCACTTTTCGAATTACTTTCGCCCCTTTATTCCAAAGGGAGCTCGTTTGCGCTGCTTGTGAATAGGCGTGTTGGCAATTGGACCTAGCCGCGGGATAGCATTTCCACTATTTAAACAGCGAAATTCCCCCAGAGGTATCATCTTAGCTTTAAGATTTCCGAGGTGCTCACAGACAACTCGAGGCACTCACACACACCTGGGGTAATTTCCGAGGTACTCACAGAACACTAGGGCAAAACCCTCGCTCAGGGGGACCTTTCGGTCTGTTTGGGCTTGGTGCAGCAATCGGTGACGCAAAAACCTCGTTCAGGGAGACCTTTCATCTGGGGTTAGCCGCTGCGGTTAGCCGTGCCCAGTTGTCTCCTAAGGGGAACCTCACGCGGGGCAACCTTTCTCCACGTATGAATCTGTCCGGATTAAGCGGCCCGTCTCAAAAGCTGTCTACAGCAAACGGCGGTCTTGAAATGACTCGCAGGCCCGCTAGAAGCTCGGTTTTTCAGGGCGTATAGTATGCGTCCGGTCGTGGACGCCAAAAATCTGACGCTATGAAGCACTTTAAGCGCGCCCTATCGCCTAGCTTGGGAGTCTAAAGGCATGTTTCCATCTTTCAAGAAGACCACAACAACCCCGTTAAAACTGTCCTTTGAACTGGGACCAACTTTTTAGGACATTTTGCCGGACCTAATTTACCCCCAAGATGATCGCCTTGCAACGCAGAGAAATCACGATGTCTTTGGATTGCAAAAAACTCGACTAATCGCACAATTATTATCCAGATTGTTTCCGGCAAATCCAACAGCTCCTGCCCCGATTAAAATGCTTATGACTAAAAATATGCCGTTGGCAATTGGCGGGTAAACTCGGAATGGCCGGAAATCTTTTCGTGAGCCTTACCACTTGTTTTTGGCAGATCGTTTTGGTCAGGCGAATTTTCACGTCTTTCGCGGAGAGTGTTGGGACTCTGGAGAGCTTCCATGGTAGCCAACGAAAATAGATTGACCGAACTTACCGTCGGAGCTTGTCGGCTGGAGTTATGTCAGGGCGATATAACTGACCAGGTGGTGGATGCGATAGTCAACGCTGCCAACTCCCGACTTGCGGGAGGCGGCGGTGTGGACGGAGCCATTCATCGGCGCGGTGGCCCGTCGATTATGGCGGAGACAAAAGCAAAGTATCCTGAAGGTTGTCCCACGGGTTCAGCTGTGATCTCCGGCGCCGGGAACCTTTCAGCCAAATATGTCATCCACGCCGTGGGGCCCGTCTGGCAAGGCGGTAATGCAGGAGAGGCCAAGCTTTTGGCCTCGGCTTATCAGAAGGCCCTTGATTTGGCCGTACAACACGACTGTCAGTCAGTGGCTTTTCCGGCTCTAAGTACGGGTGCGTATTCTTACCCGCTGGTCGAAGCCGCCCAGATTGCCCTACGCACTGTCATCGAATTTCTGCGCGAGCGGCAGGCTCCCCCGCTGGTCCGATTTGTGCTTTTTGATCGGCATACATTCGACGTTTTCGCCCAGCAATTGGCTCAGCTCCAAGCTGGATGAAAGTCACAAGGTTGAACCCCGACTATCAGGACACGCGACAGCGAGGATGAGGAAACGCTGGGTGATCCTAGTTGCGCTCATAGCAAATCTCTTCTGGCTAGCACCTGGCATTGGCCGCCTGGTTCCAAGTCGCACAACCGGAAGAGATTTGGCGTACCAGGCGATTGGGCCACCGAATCGGGAAAACGCTTTTTGCCCACGAACTGGAGACAGTTGCTTCAGTGACATCTTTCTCCCGGCCGGGCAGAGGACGGAGCGAGGTTGGCTCCAAGTCGTCAGCCATACTTTTTGGATAGGGTCACAGCAGGCCCATCGCCTCGGTGTGCTGGCTTGGACAGCTTTAGCACTAAGTCCAAATCGCTTCTGAGAAGATGGCGCCGGGTGCCGACGGCGGCTTTAGTTAGAGTTAGGCCAGCTGGCTCAGGCTATGAAGCGTCGGCATGCGAGCTGGGGAAATTCACGGGCGTTCACGCCGTTCCGCCTGTCTTTTTTGGAGCCAGTTGTGCGTGATGAAAAACAACGCGGCCTTGATGCGCCGCCGCATACCCGAGATGATGCG
Source organism: uncultured Thermoguttaceae bacterium (assembly GCA_938084835.1). Classification (GTDB taxonomy): domain Bacteria; phylum Planctomycetota; class Planctomycetia; order Pirellulales; family Thermoguttaceae; genus DTLM01. Next base: position 45,826 of record CALKER010000009.1, on the reverse strand, counting down.
GGAAAGGTCCTTGGTCGTGTGCCGCCGGCCTGGATGCGGAGGGATTGTTGCCGAAACCGCTTGGTTGTCTCCCGCGGGACAGGGGACGGTCACCCCGAATTTTCTCCTGAAGCCGCATTAGCCCTTCGATCAAGGCCTCGGGTCGGGGAGGACAACCGGGGACGTACACATCGACAGGAATGACAAGATCGACACCCTTCACCACGTGATATCCCCACATCGAATAAGGACCGCCGCCAACTGTGCAGGCCCCCATGGCGATCACATATTTGGGCTCGGCCATCTGCTCATACAAGCGCCGCACGCGAGAGGCCATCTTGCATGTGACCGTGCCGGCAACGATCATGAGGTCCGCCTGCCGGGGTGTGGCGCGAAACGCCCCAGCACCAAAGCGATCCAAATCAAATCGGCTGGCTCCGGCTGCCATCATTTCGATCGCACAACAGGCCAGGCCAAACGTTAGAGGCCATAGGCTGCCCTGCCGTGCCCAGTTGATGACATCTTCTAAAGTGCTCAGGATGATCTGACCCGGGCCTGAGCCATAGGCGCGCATGGCATCGCCTAGCGGGCCCGTTTCAGGAAGGCCTCCTCCAATTGGGTGAGCGGGGTACTCAGTCATAGTTAAAAAAAATACGCTCTTATGATAAAGTTGCCCCTCCATGTGAGGGCATTAAACCAGACAACATTCACAATTCAAGCCTAGCTAAGTTTAGCAAAAGGGAAAACATCCCATATGTTATAAAAGAATTTTATCGCAAGGCGTTTTCACAGATATACCTTGTTTATAAAGATTCTCAACAATGTACACTTTAATCGTGTGGCAGCCGCTAAGCGTAGGAGGTTAAACCTTTGGGGGAGGGACCGACTGCGCTCCGAGGGGAAGCAAATTGTGCCGGTGCAATAAAAAATAAAAAATTCCGCCTCCCTCGCGGGAGGGTGAATTAGGCCCTTACTCGAAACTGGAGCTGAACTATCGAATTTAGGGCTGCACTACCTTTGCCGGGTTCAACCAAGCACAATCTACCATACCCTGAAGGACCAACTTGCAGTGAACCTCCGCCAAGTGACTAACTTACCCATTTCCGGCACTCGCCGGCCGGGCGCACAAATCTCTGACCGACAAGCGACGTCCCCACCTCCTGGGGTGGAGGTAGAATTCCTGATCGAGTTTAAATTCGAAATCGGGTTCGACACTGACCAACAGGAAGCCAATAATTCTTCCTCCAGAGTTCCTCCTTAAACCCGTGTCACCGCCGAATTGCTGAGCCGGGGGGATCCTTATTGTTTCATTGCATCGCTGTGATGAACCGCGGGCCAATTCGTGAAGCGAGGCTCAACGCCCGACTTAAATTTTACCGGCGCACTGTGCGGGAGAAAGGATCCTTTTGCTCCACAGGCCGGCTGCCTAAAGGGCAACGGTGGACTATTGGGGCGGGCGTGACGTCTCGAGATTAAACGGGCTAATGGCGCTAGGGCAACCGGGGTAGCGCCGATCGCATTTAGGGCAGAATTCACTCTGTGTCGCCGTTTCAGGATGGGTCTCAACCTCAAGGAGCTTGGCCGGGCCTACCTTTTTCCCCGGCCAAAGGAGTGGTATTGGTGAGGTTCCTGCATTGGGTCAAGGCCGATTTCGGGCGTTTGCGGCGGAACTCGCACATTGTTCAAAAAAGGAAGATGCGGAACTGAGGACTCAAAGGACTCAAATTATCTTGGCAAACGGAAAATTCCAGGGGCCAGAGACTGGCAGGACGTGACGAGGTATACCATTCGAAGGTAAGTCCCGCCGGTGAGGCATCCAAAACTTCAATGGAGATCCGGTCCGCGCGCGAGCTGCGGCACATTTTGCAGCTGGTTTCGTGCCTTAAGCCTCAGAGGACCGGTCTTTGGAGACGAAAACGAGGGGTGTGCTGACTCCAAGTGTTTCGACTAGCTGGGAGGAGTCCCGAAAGCTATGGCATCAGGCTCTGTGGCGGTTCAACCGACGATACGACCTCGAGAAAGTTGGGGAACCCGGCTGGGGGTGATCGTGGCCGTTATGGGAAGTGCCGTGGGGCTTGGCAACTTCTTGCGATTTCCCGGCTTGGCGGCCAAATACGATGGTGGGGCATTTATGATCCCGTATATGATCGCCCTACTCCTGCTTGGCCTCCCCATTGCTTGGGTCGAATGGGCCATGGGTCGATACGGGGGAACGAAAGGTTTCAACTCGGCGGCAGGAATTTATCGGGCGATCTGGCCGAGCCGAATCTCAACAGCTGCCGGTGTTCTCGCCATGGTCATTCCCGTTGTCATCTATATGTATTATGTGTACGTGGAAGCGTGGTGCCTCGCTTACGCCTTCCGCTATCTAACTGGTGGGATGAATTTGGGTTTGGACCCAGCTGAATACGACAAGTTCTTCGCGGAGTTTGCCGGCTTGCAAGAAAATGGTGGGGCTTTTTCGAGTGTTGTTCATTTCGGTCTCGGGTCTGCAGCGTTTTTCCTAGTGGTGTGTTTTCTTATAAACTTTTACCTCATTTACCGCGGCCTGCAAAAAGGTATCGAGTGGTTCTGTAAGTGGGCCATGCCTACGTTGATTGTCTGTGCTGTGATCGTGCTTATTCGCGTGTTGACGCTGGGGACACCCGACCCATCGAAACCGGATCAAAATGTCCTGAATGGTCTGGGTTTCATGTGGAATCCGTCCACAAAGAGTCAGTCTTTTTGGGAAGCACTGGCAAATCCTCAAATGTGGCTCGAAGCGGCCGGCCAGATCTTTTTTTCACTCTCTGTGGGTTTTGGGATTATCGTCACCTATGCTAGTTATCTAAAACGCGATGATGATATTGCCCTTTCTAGTGTGACTAGTGCTGCTGGAAATGAATTTTGCGAAGTCGCTCTCGGGGGACTGATTACCATTCCTGCCGCCTTTGTGTTCTTGGGACCGGAGGTAATCGAAAATCCTAAAGGAACGTTCGAACTTGGGTTCGTCACCTTGCCCAATGTGTTTAACCACATGATCTTCGGGTGGTTGTTCGGGTTTTTATTTTTCTTCTTGCTGTTTTTGGCCGCCGTCACAAGTTCGCTTTCCATGCTTCAGCCGGCGATTGCTTTATTGGAGGAAGGACTTGGACTGGGCCGGAAGGCCTCTGTGGCCATCCTCAGCTTTGTGACCGCAGTGGGAAGCTTTTTCGTCGTGTACTTCTCCAAGAATTTGATCGTCATGGAGATGTTTGACTTTTGGGTTGGTAATGTCGCGCTTTACCTGCTGGCCACCTTTCAGGTAATCCTTTTTGGTTGGGTGCTTGGGGTCGATCGCGGCTTTGAAGAATTGCGGCGGGGTGCGGAAATTCACATTCCCCAATTCTTCAAGTTTGTCATCAAGTACATCTCGCCCCTTTATCTGCTGGTCGTCTTTGGCGCATGGTGCTACCAAGAATTCTGGGCTCAACCCCGTATTCTGTTGAAGATTGCCACCGAGCCTGTGGCCCAGGCAGCGGTGGGATTCCTCATCTTGGTTATCATGTTGTTTGCTATCTTGGTCACCCAATCGGTTCGGCGATGGGAGCGGTTGAAGCAACTGCAGCAGGAGGTGGTGCCATGACCTTAGGTGGATGGATCATCATGTTTATTTCTGTGGGGTTTGTCACCGCCCTGTTAGTGTGGTCCTTATGGAAAGTCCTTAGTACACCTGGATCGACGGAGCACTTGCACTCTCAAGTGGACATTAGAACGCCGGATATCACCGAGGATTAAAGCCCTGGGCAGAGTCCTGTGTTGTACGGCGAATAACCCAGGCTTCCCTGTGACGGAGATGGTTGCTGGCAAAAGAGACGGCACCCAAAGGTTACGGAGCAGGGTTTTTTCCACCGGTCAGTCCCGGCCGGCAACAGTGGGAAAGGGAATTCCGGGGCGCTGGCCCCCGGAAAAGACCAAGTTTGCGAGCGCTTTTTGTTCAGGATTTCGGGCATTGGCAGGCCTTGACCCTGAGTCGTCCCTGGCGTAAACGTTTTGATCGGCTTGTGGAAGAAGTGCTTCGGGACCTTCCCGAGTCTTTGAGGGCACTGCTTGACCAAGTGCCAGTTTACGTCGAGGACTATCCGTCGCGAAAGATTATGCGGCAAATGGGCGTCACCCGGCGGGACGAACTCTGTGGGCTGTTTACAGGTGTTCCTATCACCGAGCAATCACGCTCTGACCCTCAACTGCTACCCCCTTATGTAACCCTTTATCGTGAGGGGATTCTTGCCGCCACCCGCGAGATTCATGGGCGCATTACACCGAAGACTCTTCGCGAGCAAATTCGCATTACTCTTCTTCATGAGCTGGCACATTACCACGGACTGGACGAACGTCAACTTGAAGATTTAGGTTACCAGTAGGAAACTCCGGTGAACGAGCCGTATCGGGAAGTTCTCCCAAGCTTCGAAAAAACCTAAGAGGGCACGAAGCGCGCACAAGCCTTCAACCACAAAGCAAGGTTCCGAAGAAACGCCTTGGAGTGAATGAGCCGGGGGGTGAATTTGCGGCAACTGCACATCCGCCAAAGTTTGTTAAATTTAGCTTGGCATTGGCCAGGGGTCGTGTCATCTCGATGTCTTGCGGAGTCGGGGTGTGCTGGCCACCCCAGCAGCAAGTTCGACGGAAATTGCAAGTCCAGTTTGCCGGTGTTCCAAGAAATTTTACGTCCAAGATAGTCGAAGGAGGCGATGGAACTTGTAACGGCCTTTACCGATTGTTATCCGTCTCGGCAGATTGTTATCCGTCTCGGCAGAAGCTTACTTCGGTTCCCGAAAAGGATAGGGAAGTAATTATGTGTACATGCCTTCCTTAGTTAAGCTTCGCGCAGTTGCGACTATGGAGGCCGCCTTGAGTTAGCAACCAATAATTACGTCGGCAAATTTGTGGGGAGGGAGTATTTGGCCCCTCGCCGAGCGCAGCGAGGCCTTCCGAACGATTTTTCTTTGTTCCCCTAGTGATTCGGAGCTCGAAGAAAGCGGTTGGTTGCCGCTTACCACACTGCGGCCAGCAGTGGGAGCGTCACGACTTTCCCAAGCGGGACGGACCGTCGTCGGCGCATCGCCATGCTGGCAATTACTTCCCACCCCGAAAGCTCTTCCTCCGGGGTACACTTAAACGTGGGAAAATGTTAATGTGTTGCCTCTGTGTAGATATCTGCCGAGACTTTTTGCCATGCAACCAGACGTCAAGGTACAGCCCGAACGTTCGCGATCAAGGAGCTCCTAAGTGATGATGGACCCTCGTTGCTGGCCAGATTGGCAGATCGCCGCGGCTGCTGAAAAGAGCATGAAGACTTGTTACCAACTTGCTGAGGAGCTAGGCCTCCAGCCAGATGAGTTTATGCCGTTTGGGCACTACATCGCCAAAGTACACTATCAACGAGTGCTGTCGCGACTGGCGGATCGTCCCGATGGCAAGCTGATCGAGGTCACCGGAATTACGCCGACACCGCTTGGTGAGGGTAAGTCCACAACAGTCATTGGACTTTTGCAGGGGCTGGGCAAGAGGGGCAAACGAGCCGTCGCCTGTATTCGCCAACCATCAGGTGGTCCCACGATGAACATCAAAGGCTCGGCAGCTGGTGGAGGACGCTCCCAGATAATTCCTTTAGCCGATTTCTCTCTGGGTTTGACGGGAGATATCAACGCCGTAATGAACGCACATAATCTGGCTATGGTAGCGCTAACCGCTCGGTTGCAACACGAGCGGAACTATACGGATGCCTTTCTGCAAAAGCAAGGCCTTCGCCGGCTGGACATCGATCCTACGAGTGTCCAGTTACCTTGGGTGATTGATTTTTGCGCACAGGCCCTGCGCAACGTGGTCATCGGCTTAGGAGGCAAGAATGATGGCTACCTAATGCAAAGTAAATTTCATATTGCCGTAGCCTCCGAGGTGATGGCCATCCTGGCGATATGCCGTGACTTCCGCGATTTGCGGGAGCGAATCGGTCAGATCATCGTGGCCTTTGATAAACGAGGGAACCCTGTCACCACGGAAGACCTAGAAGTTGCCGGGGCCATGACCGCTTGGCTACGGTACGCGATCTTTCCGAACATGCTGCAGACTTTGGAAGGTCAACCTTGTTTTGTCCACACAGGACCGTTTGCCAACATTGCCATTGGTCAGTCTTCGGTGGTGGCTGACCTACTTTGTCTGAAGCTGGCGGATTACCATATCACGGAATCTGGCTTCGGAGCGGACATCGGCTTTGAAAAGTTTTGGAACGTGAAATGTCGGCTCATGGGAAAGACGCCACAAGTGTCTGTGATCACATGTACAGTTCGGGGACTGAAACACCACGGCATCCGTGCTGGGGCTCCCCCATGCCTTCCGGGGAGGCCGATCCCCAAGGAGTATGGCGAGGAAAACCTTGCCTGGCTGGAGGCCGGGCTGGAGAATCTCCTGCATCACATCGAAGTCGTGAAACAATCGGGCGTCAGACCGGTGGTGTGCGTCAACCGGTACCAAACCGACACCGAGCGCGAGCTGGAGCTTGTGCGGCGGGCCGCGGAAGCCGCCGGCGCCCGTTGTGCCGTCTCTGAGCATTGGCTGAAAGGTGGAGAGGGAGCTTTAGAACTTGCGGATGCAGTACTCGACGCTTGTGAGGAACCCGTTCACTTTCGCTTCCTCTACGAAGACAATACCACACTACGAGAGCGTATCCACCTGATCGCCACCCGGGTGTACGGGGCAGACGGCGTATTCTACGCCCCCCAGGCAGAAGAGAAGCTGCGGGAGATCGAGGAAGATCCTCGCTATCGCTCGTTCGCAACCGTGATGGTTAAAACCCAATACAGCCTAAGCCATGATCCAAACCTGAAAGGCGCGCCGAAAGGGTGGGTCTTGCCGATCGAGGACTTTTTAATTTTCGGCGGGGCGCGCTTTGTCTGCCCGGTAGCCGGCACTATTTCCCTAATGCCGGGGACCGGGTCGGACCCCGCTTTCCGCCGCATCGACGTCGATCCGGATACCGGAGCTGTCCGGGGTCTATTTTGAGCGGTCAAGTGTTCCGCAGCCCAAGCTTCAATTGGGATCGAAATACTGCGACCGCCTTCCACTTCAAAGATGACGGAAGTCGCTTGGAAATGTTTGGAAATGAGAAATCCCTCGCGGGCAAAAAGTTCGGAAAGTGACGAATTTCTGCCCAGTCAAACGGCCACAGATGTTTGCTACTGATCTTGAGGCAGTGTTTTCCTCCCAGAAGCATGGGCAAACAAAATCATAGTCAAACACTAGGTTGGCTATTAAACCGGTGGTCCGTTGACGCGTTCCAGGTTGGTTAGGGCCGGCGGTCCAAGCTCTTTGCCCATCGAGCTTACGAGCTTTAGTTACGCGGATTTATGAGCTTTAGTGATAGGAGCAGCATCCTCCATGGCTGCCGAGATCATAAACGGAAATGAAATTGCAGAGGAGATTCGCCGAAATCTCCGTGAGGAGATCGATCAGCTAAAAACCCATTACGGAATAGTTCCCGGCTTGTGCACGGTCCTTGTGGGAGACAATCCGGCATCGGTCTCTTATGTCACGGCGAAAAATCGCGCATGCGAAGAGTTGGGCATGCGGTCGTTCCACCGCCATTTGCCGGCGGAGACATCCGAGGAACATCTTCTTGGCCTGATTGCGGAGCTGAATCAAAGTGGCGAGGTGCACGGTATTTTGGTGCAACTGCCGCTTCCTCCTCATATTAGCGAAAAACGGGTGCTTGAGGCCATCGACCCCAACAAAGATGTAGATGGTTTTCACCCAGTCAACATGGGCCGACTGCTTATTGGAGAAGAGATTTTCCCTCCCTGCACGCCGGCAGGAATCCGGGAGCTCCTTCTGCGATCGGGTACGCGGATCGACGGTGCAGACGTGGTGGTCGTTGGTCGAAGTAATATTGTGGGGAAACCCATTGCCCTGATGCTGGTACAAAAACGTTCGGACGGCAACGCCACGGTCACCATCTGCCATACGAAGACCCGGGACCTGGCTGCCCACACGCAGCGGGCAGACATCTTGATTGTGGCTGCCGGGCATCCCCGGGCGGTCACAGGTTCAATGATCAAGCCAGGCGCCACCGTGGTCGACGTCGGGGTCAATCGCGTGGGAACAACCGAATCGGGAAAAGCCAAATTGGTGGGAGACGTGGACTTCGAATCGGCTCGTCAGATTGCCGGCAAAATCACTCCTGTGCCAGGTGGAGTGGGACCGATGACAATCACCATGCTTCTGGCCAATACCGTAAAAGCGGCTAAGTTATCCCTTGGGCTGTGGACACCTGGCTGCAATAAATAAAGTAATCCCCGCCTTTAGAAATAATGAGAAGATTGGCAGGTTCCACCGCTTGGCGGCAGCGTCACAAAATAAAAATTTATAACCCCATTTGAGGGGGTAGATCGCGGGATCATCGGCTAGAGGTTTGGGCACGAAAAGTCGCCCAGAAAAATGGGCACTGCCACTTTCTTTCATGTTTGCAACGAGAGCCACTTTTTTTTCATGTTTGCAAGGATTGTTCTAAACCTTATTGCCCGCAAACTGCGGGGGTGCGTTTTCAAGGGCAGTCTGGGAAATCCTCGGCCTGGCCTATTGTGCGATGAATGAAATTACCCCCGGTTTTGCGAAGGTAGCGCGTTGGTCGCTTTCCCGGTTTTTTCCGCTTAGGGAGATGGGCCTTTACTCGCACGAAGGTGACTCGTGCCTTCTCGCATATGTCACCTGAGTCTGGTTAAAAAAGTACCTACAGCGGGTGGTTTTTAGTAGTATCGTTGTGGATGTTGCTTGCCTTTTTCTTGTCTTGAATGCGCAAAATTCTTATGATAAATTGTCAAGTACAGCTGTAAATTTTCTGGATGGCACGGGCGCACCAAGAGGCAAAAGAAGGACTTTAAGAGGTAGGTACAGTGTTCTATCAAATTAATTGAGTTTTTGGCTTGTGATTTCGTTGGATGTGGTGCGTGTTAGCCGGCGCCGAAATGAGCTGTAAGCTCATTTCCTCTGCCTGTGCTGCGCTTAGCTTTAACTCGGATGAATGTGTTGGTTTTAACTCGGATAAATGTGATAGTGGTCAAACCTTAGATGAATGTGATATTTGGATATTTGCCAAGTGAATGATCCGGCCGGGGTTACAGGGTTCCGGGCGTACCTAGATATCCTCTCGCCGTGCTGAGGCGAAGAGGCGGTTGAAGCCGGGGTCAGCCGGGTTGGTGGGGGTGATCCGCTTGCGCCTTACATGCTCGATATTTTCTTCGCCTAGAGGGCTTCTAAGTTCTGCGCGTCACGGGTCTTCAAAACCGGGCAAACTCCCAGCTTGGACAGCGAAGGCAGAGCTGATTACGACATTAAGGGCGTACATAGGCACGGACTCCTAGGTCGTATTTGTGTGCGTTAATCCGCCTAAAGCAACTGGATGATATGGCGAGCCGCCCATATGGATTTCCGCTAGCTTGCCGGCAGCATCCGAAAAGGACCATAAAGCCGTAGATGCTTGTACGTAGCTCGAACCATTCGGCGAGATTTTTCAAGGAACTCCAACGTGGCCTCAGCTCACCTTGACGAGCTTCCCGCGGAAGCGGAACTTGCTGCGATGTTGCAGCCCGAGGTAGCGGGCTGTTACCAGTGCGGTAAGTGTTCTGCGGGTTGCCCGGTCGGCGGGGTAATGGACATCCTCCCACAGCAAGTGGTCCAGTTGGTTCGGGTGGGGAAGACGGAAGAGCTTTTTCGCACCGAGACCCTCTGGCTCTGCCTTGGGTGCGGAACATGCCGAAGCCGGTGCCCTAACGGAATCGATATCGGTCGAGTGATCGACCTTCTGCGGCAGTGCCAGCCAGCTTCAGTCGGGCGTTCCACCGTGAAGGACATCCGCAGATTTCATCAACTGTTTGTGGGTGAAATCTGGCAGCGGGGCAGGGTTTATGAATTGGGCCTCCTCGTTCGCTACAAGATGTTGACAGCTAAGGTGTGGGAAGATCTGCCGCTTGCCCTTCGGATTATGCGGCGGCAGAAGCTGCGGTGGTTGCCGTCCCGCGTGGGTACTTGGCGGAAAATTCGCGGGCAGATTTTTCGCCGACGATAGGAGCTTCCCCACGGCTGGTTGGAGGATGGAAGTTTCCCGCGGCACACAACGCTGGGACGAAGGGGTTTTTTGCGTAACCCTGGGGGTTTCTGAGCACGACAAATAAGCTTCAATGCTTCAATGCGCCCGCAAGTAACCTTAGCTTTGGGCGAAAAATACGATGTCTTTGCTCGATTTTGCGTATTATCCCGGCTGCTCCCTCGAGGGACTTTCCCGCGAGTATGACGCAAGTTTCCGTGCTGTATGCCAGGCCTTAGGCATTGGCCTCAAGGAGCTTGCCGGCTGGAACTGTTGCGGGGGCTCCTCCGCCCATGCCGTGGATACTACGCTTGCTTTGACCCTTGCCAGCAGGAACCTCGATTTGGCCGGCAAAGAGGGCAAAGACCTGGTGATTCCGTGTGCAGCCTGTTATCACAACCTTCGTCAGGCCGAGCGGGAAAAGACCGAAGGCAAAACAAATCTTGCGGGTGGACGTTCGCCGGGTTGTTCGTTCCGTGCCCCCCGCCAAGAGGTGGGGGAAGAACTTCCCGGACCTGTAGTTTTGAAAAGAGCTTCCGGCGTGCCACAAATGCGAAAGACCGGTGAAGACGGGGCCTCCTCGGCCGATGTTCCGCGTGGCAAGCGCCCCACTGTTCGTTTATTTCATGTCAACGACTTTTTAGTACTCCCCAGCGTTTATGAGCGAGTTAAACAGTCGGTTCATCGACAATTGTCGGGCCTTCGGGCGGTGACGTATTATGGGTGCCTTGTCCCACGGAGCGATGCCCCGCCGGGCGCCGTGGCGGCAGAAAATCCCACCTCAATGGACCAGATCCTCATACTTCTTGGCATCACGGTCCGGAAGTGGACGTCCAAAGTGGATTGTTGCGGCGGAAGTCTTGGAGTTACCCGCCCGGCTGTGGTCCGCCGATTGGTGGCTGATCTTTTAATCGAGGCCCACAAAGCAGGCGCCAATTGCATGGTGACCGCCTGTCCCATGTGCTTTGTCAACCTCGACGGTCGTCAGCCAGAGGTACTTGCGGAAAACACACACCTGAGGCCACTACCTGTGTTTTACGTCACAGAATTGGTGGGACTCGCGTTAGGGCTGCATGAGGTAGCAAGCTGGTGGCGGAGGCATTGCGTCGACCCAAGGCCACTTGTTGACTCGCTGGAACTACAACTGGTAGCAGGCCCGTCCTTGAGGCCAGCCCGAAGCATGCCGGAAGCCGGTACTTTTGATCCAGAGCCCACCTGAGGGCGGAGGTAAGGGAAGTTGGCCAGCCTCTCAGAAAATTCCAGCCAGATCGGCGGCGGCCGCACCGCGGTTGCGGTGCTAGGCGGCGGTATTGCCGGAATGCAAGCAGCCCTCGATCTTGCCGATGCCGGCTTTCATGTCTTGTTAATTGAGCGGTCACCAGCAATTGGTGGCCGAATGGTTCAGCTGGATAAGACCTTCCCCACAAATGACTGTTCGATGTGTACCATCTCGCCCCGGTTGGTACAGGTCGAGCGCCACCCAAACATCACCCTGTGGACCAATACAGAGGTGGTTGATCTTGAGGGTCAGCCGGGCCAATTCCGCCTCCGTGTTCTCCGTAGACCGCGGTTTGTCGACACCGGCCGCTGCAATTCTTGTGGGGATTGTGTGGCGGTATGCCCCGTGAATATGCCGAACCCATTCGAAGCGGGTCTCGGTTTGCAAAAAGCAATCGGAAAGCCATATCCTCAGGCTGTTCCTAGTGCCGTGAGCATCAAGAAAAATGGCGTGCCGCCGTGCCGACAGGCTTGCCCGGCAGGTGTGAACGTCCAGGGCTACGTGGCGCTTGTCGCTGCTGGCAAATGGGCGGAGGCCTATCGTCTTATTCGTCAACGCAATCCTTTCGTCTCGGTTTGTGGCCGAATCTGCCATCATCCGTGTGAAAGCGCATGTTATCGAGGCGAAGTTGATGAACCTCTGGCCATCCGCGCGATTAAGCGAGCTGTCGCCGAGTGGGTGTACCTCAAGCGCCAGCACGGAGAGGATCCGGCGCCACCCAGCAGAGGGGTCATTGATCCCACGAAACCGAAAGTTGCCATCATCGGTGGGGGACCAGCGGGTTTGACCGCAGCCCAGGATTTGGCTCTGCAAGGTTATCCTGTGACCCTTTTCGAAGAGTCGCAGCATTTGGGCGGGATGCTCCGCCAGGCAGTGCCTGAGTTTCGTTTACCTGAAGAGGCCTTGGAGCAGGACCTGCAGGATATTCTTGCGGCCGGTTTTCGCGTGTGTTTGGGTTGGCGGCTCGGTCGAGACGGAACCGTCGCGGACCTTCGTGAACAGGGTTTTCAAGCGATCTTTCTGGCCACCGGCTGCCCCAAGCCGGTAAGCCTCGATCTTCCGGTGGCCGAGATTGCTGTCCCCGAAGATTTTGGCCCTATCCCTAAACCTCCCCAAGTGTTTTGGGGTGTCCAGTTCCTGAGAATGGTGCGAGGGGGTTTTGCACCACCGATCGGCGGTCGCGTCGTGGTGATAGGTGGCGGGAACGTGGCGATAGATGTGGCCCGCACGGCCCGCCGGCTTGGAGCTACCGAAGTTGAGATCGTTTGCCTTGAACCTCGCGAACAAATGCCCGCTTACTCGTGGGAAATCGCTGATGCGGAGGCGGAGGGCGTGAAAATTAGTTGCGGCTGGGGGCCGGTCAAATATCTGGTAAATTCCGGTCAGTTGCGTGGCATTCTCTTTCGCCGATGCACCCGGGTTTATGATCACATTGGCTTCTTCGCCCCAGTTTTCGCAGATGACCTTTACGAGGCAAAAGCTGATTGGGCAGTCATTGCCATCGGCCAGCGTGCAGATGAGACGTGTTTTCAGGAGGCTGAGTTGTATAAAAACGGGCGGATCCATGCCGATCCGGAAACGCTTCAAACGAATATCCCCTATGTTTTTGCCGGGGGGGACGTATTGACGGGCCCCCGCTCGGTTGTGGAAGCGGTTGCGCAGGGACATCAGGCGGCTTTGAGCATTGACCGTTTCCTTCGGGGGTTGGAGCTCCGCAAGCCGGAGGAGTTCGCCGCGAACTTTCCGGTGCATCGACCGGATCGGCCGGTGAGTTTTCAACCCCGTATCTTGCTGGAGCATCGCCCGCTTCGGGGCACAGGTGAGTTTGATGAGGTTGACAGACCGCCTTCACCGGAGCTAGCCCAGGGTGAGGCCAGTCGGTGCCTGGCGTGCGGCGGGTGTAGCGAGTGCCTGTTATGTGTGCAGGCGTGTACGGCAACGGCCATCAAGCATGAGATGCTCCCGCAGGAAGTGGTCGCGGAGGTCGCCGCGGTCATTCTGGCTCCTGGCGTGGAACCGATAACAGAGGAAGTTCGGGGAGAGTTGGGCTTAGGGCGATTAGCCAATGTTATCACCGCAATGCAGATGGAACGGCTATTGAGTGCCTCCGGCCCAACTGGAGGACACGTGCGGCGACCAAGCAACCAGAAGACTCCTCGCCGCGTTGCATGGATCCTCTGTGTGGGATCGCGGGATGCAAGCTGCGGCGTGCCCTACTGCAGCAGCGTTTGCTGCATGTTCGCCGTCAAGCAGGCCCTGGTGGCCACCGAACACCATCCCGAGATGCAAGCGGTGATCTTCTACAATGACCTCCGGGCGTTCGGGAAGGGATTTGAAGCCTTTGTACAGCGAGCTAAGAACACCGGCAGGATTACTCTACACCGGGGACTTGTCGCCGCCGTTAAGGAGGACCCGCAATCGGGCAATCTTATCCTTCATGTACTCGGGCCAGACGGTCGTCCCGCACGGGAAGAGTTCGAGTTGGTGGTGCTAGCAACGGGAATGCGCCCCTCGCCTGCAGGTCTGCAGCTTATCCAAAAGTTAGGCCTTGAGGTTAACAGTGTGGGATTGCCTGTCGTCCGACGGCCCTATCCAACGACAACTAGCCGTCCGGGAGTGTTCGTGGCAGGGGCTTTTGTGGCTCCGATGGATATTCCGGAAGCTGTGACTTGGGGTTCGGCCGCAGCGGGTGCGGTGATGAGTGTGGTGGGCGGTCGGCGGGCCCCGCCGCAGGAGCCGGCCGCGGAGCCTCCAAAGCCGCCTGGCGAAGAATTTCCCCCGCGAATCGGGGTATTTATCTGCCGCTGTGGGGCGAATATCGCCCGAGTGATTCATGTGGACGAACTTGTCACCTATGCATCACACCTCCCTCATGTAGTCTATGCGGAGGAGAATCTTTATACCTGTTCCATGGATACCCAGGCGCGAATGAAACAGCTTGTCCGCGAGCATGGGCTTAACCGAGTCGTGGTGGCAAGCTGTACGCCACGCACTCACGAAATCCTCTTCCGCCAAACGCTTCGGGAAGTGGGACTCAACCCGTATCTTTTCGAAATGGCCAACATCCGTGACCAGTGTTCGTGGGTTCACTATGGCGACCCGAAAGCAGCGACGGCGAAGGCGAAGGCACTTGTGCGGATGGCCGTGGCGCGGGCAGCCCGGCTTCGGCCCGTGACTCAACGAAAAATTCGCGTCGAACCGGCGGCCCTTGTGTTAGGCGGCGGAGTGGCTGGTTTGACGGCTTCTCTAAGTCTGGCAAGCCAAAAATTTCGCGTTTTTCTGGTGGAAAAGGCGGAGCATCTGGGCGGGCTGGCACGATGCCTTCGCTTTCTGCCCGACGGGGCTCCGGCTCAGTCGTTGGTGGCCGATCTTATTGCTCGCGTCCGTGATTGCCCACTTATCGAGGTGTGGACTGACGCCTCAGTCGAACATGTGACTGGTCACGTCGGCCAATTTCATGTGGTGGTATCCCACAGGGGCCAGCGGAAGCCCCTCACTGTCGGGGCTATAATCGTCGCTACGGGCGGGGCGGCCTCCATTCCGGAAAGATTCCCTTACCCGCACCCCCGAGTGCTCACGCAGCACCAGCTTGAGCAGAGGCTTGCGGAGGGGGCAAGGCTTGGCCAGCTCAAACGGGTCGTCATGATTCAGTGTGTGGGATCCCGCACAAGCGAGCGACCGTATTGTTCGCGGGTATGCTGCATCCAGGCTGTGAAAAATGCGATTTTGCTAAAGAAGCTCGATCCCTCGCTTGAGGTCTTTGTGGTGCATCAGGACATTAGAACTTATGGACAATACGAACTTCTTTATGCGGAAGCCCGGCAGCGAGGAGTAGTTTTCCTCCGCAAGGAGGAGGGTTCGGCGGTCGATCTTCAAGGGGATGGTCCCTTTCAGGTGAGCTTTCGCGAGGTGAATTTAAACCAGGACTTAACGGTGGATGCAGACCTTGTGGTGCTTTCCACGGGGGTGACCCCCGGACCGGACAATGTGGCCACTGCTCAATTGCTGAAGGTCCCTTTGGGCGAGGATGGATTTTTCCTCGAAGCCCATCCGAAGCTGCGACCTGTGGATTTCGCAAGCGAAGGAATCTTCGTAGCAGGTCTTGCCCATGGACCGAAACTGATTCAGGAAACTATCGCACAGGCACTTGGGGCTGCGGCTCGCGCAGGTGTGCTTTTATCTCAAGGTAGTTTGATTCGGTCACAACCTGTGGCTCAGGTAGAGGGTTTGCGATGTGCCGGTTGTTTAACCTGCGTGCGAGTGTGCCCCTTCGGCGTCCCCCGCATTGGACCGGATGGGGTTGCCGAAGTCGATCCTTTAAGCTGCCAAGGTTGCGGTGTATGTGCCGCCTCCTGCCCGCGAAATGCGGTAAACTTAGAACATTTTGGGGATGAACAAATGGGGGCAAAACTGGAAGTTTTGGCGACCGATGACCTCTGCCCAGCCCTTACGGTGGAGCTGAGTCGCTAAAATACTTGATACGGCGTAGACCCTGGCCGGCCGAGATCTTCATCCCTTTGTTTGTCCCAGGGGTATGTTGTGAGGCGGTCTACTTGTGGTCAACAGACGCCCCTCAATTCCTACGAGCCTTTTGGCCGGGAAAGGTTTTGGGAATGTCAGATTTCGTAAACGATCCAGCGGCTAAAGAACAAGAAAATGCGGAAGAAGATCGTCTCCGCAAGATGCAGTCTGCCAGTGGCCATGCTAACGAGCTCGGTCGCCGCGAGGCACCCTGGGACCCCATCGTTGTTGCCTTTGCATGTACTTATTGCGCGTACACAGCTGCCGATCTTGCGGGAGCTATGCGGATTACCTACCCAACTGCGGTGCGGGTGATACAAATTCCGTGTACGGGACGAATCGATGTGTCGCTTTTGCTCCAAGCCTTCGAGGAGGGGGCAGACACGGTCTTTGTGGCTGGCTGCCAAATTGGTGATTGCCACTTTCGCGAGGGAAATATCCGGGGAAAAGAAGAAGTAACCCGATGTCGACAGCTGCTGGCCGAAGTAGGCCTGGACCCCGAGCGTCTTGAATTCTTTCATGTCCCAGCTTCTGCAGCAAGGCTTTTTGCCCAGTGTGCCCAGGAGATGACTCTCCGCGCCCAACAATTGGGGGCTAGCCCGTTGCGAGCTTCGGTGGGAAAGTCCTTCGGCGAAAAGCTGGCGTTGCCGGGAACGCCACGGCCTGCGCTTCCGCCGCAGCAATTCGGTCAACTTAAGCCGGATCGCGAGGAGTCGCAACATTAAACATTACGCCGCCCGTGGATGTGGGGAATGAATCTTAAGGCTGAAGGCGTGACATCTAACTCGCAACTGCGTCGAAAAGCAGAAGTGAGAATTCCATGGAGCCGGTGGTTTCCGAGCCATTTTGCAAGCTCATTGTGCGGTAGCTTGGAGCCAAAAAGATCGGGGCTGTTGGACGGGCAAAGACATAGCGTAAAAGCGATTGGACGAAGCCCGAGTGTGTGAGTTTCGATAATGTTTCTCTCGGTACCCGAGGCCGTTTGCCTGCTGTAGAGGTTCCCGGGCAATGTAACCAAGAGGCCAAAGCCGTGGCCGCTAGGGCCACTTGGTGCGGCAAATGTCGCCCGTTGCCTCCGGAAAGAAATGGTTGTTGACAACCCCATGTTGTGAAGGAGCCTTAGGGATGATTGTTGCCCGGCGCAAACCGCTGTCGGAAATCGAAGCGATGCTGCAGGATCTAAGCCGGGTGCTCATTGTTGGCTGTGGGACCTGTGTGGCAGTCTGTCAAGCTGGCGGAGAGAAGGAGGTGGAGATCTTGGCTCGCCAGCTTCGGATGCGGGCCCGCTTGGTCGGCCGCCAGCAACGATTTGACGAAATTACGCTGCCGCGCCAATGTGATCCGGAGTTTTTGGAACCGCTTACCTCTTTAGCAGGTTCTTATCAGGGGATTGTCTCCCTTGCTTGTGGTGCAGGCGTTCAATTGCTTGCCGAGCAATTTTCTGCTATTCCCGTCTTCCCAGGGCTGGACACACTCTTCCTCGGGGTGAGCGAAAGCCCCGGCATATGGAGCCAGCGATGTCGCGCCTGCGGTCAGTGTATCCTCCATTTAACGGGGGGAATTTGTCCGAAGACTCGCTGCGCCAAGGGGTTGCTTAATGGCCCATGCGGCGGCACACATTTTGGGAAATGCGAGGTAGACAGAGAGACACCCTGCGCGTGGACACTGATTTACGAACGACTTACGAAGCTTGAGCGCATGGATCTTTTGGAGCGGATTTTGCCACCAGATGATTGGAACGTAGTCTCGCAGCCGGCGCGTCATGCCCTGCCTCGGCAATTCGAGGAGAAACTTGCCAGGAGCTAATCAGCTGGCGTGCAGGGGAGGAACTTGATGGCCACTTCGTTCCGCCAGGTTCTGCAGACGAAACAATTCGTAGTCACCGCAGAGATTGGGCCGCCAAAGGGGACCGAGATCGCTAAGCTGCAGGACAACGTGAGTAAACTCCGTTCCTGGGTGGACGCCATAAACGTGACGGACAATCAAAGTGCCGTGATGAAACTCAGTTCCCTTGCCGCCTGCCGAGTTGTTCAAGAGGCCGGGGCAGAAGCCATCCTTCAGGTTACCTGTCGCGACCGCAATCGCCTGGCTCTCCAATCCGACCTTCTCGCGGCGTGGGTCTTGGGCATCCGCAATGTGTTATGCCTTACTGGTGATCATGTGCGGATCGGGGACCACCCTCAGGCCAAGCCTGTCTTTGATTTGGACAGTGTTCAATTGTTGCAAGTTGTGGGGTGGTTGAACCAGGGGCGGGATTGCGTCGGTCATCCCTTGGAGGGCGCCACAGACTTTTTTCCGGGAGCCGTGGTTACGCCGGGAGCGGAACCCCTTGCCCCACAATTGCTGAAATTCCGCAAGAAAATAGTTGCGGGGGCGAAGTTTTTCCAAACTCAGGCAATCTTCGATGTGGACCAATTGAAACGCTTTCTTGATGCCGCTCAGCCCGACGGCATTCCCATTTTGGTAGGAATCGTCCTTCTTGTTTCGCCTCGGATGGGGCAGTTTCTCAACGAGAATATTCCGGGGGTATACGTGCCGGAGTCACTACTCGATCGGCTTGCGTCCACCCCCAAGGACAAACGAGTGGCGGAAGGGATTCGCATTGCAGGGGAATTAATCCACGCACTTCGCGATGGCCACCTCTGTCGGGGGGTTCACATTATGGCCATTGGACGTGAAGAAAAAGTACCGGAGATCCTTCGGGCAGCCGAATAAGCGGAATTGGCCGCGACGCTCACCCCCTGGCAGTTGTGTAGGACTCGATCTTTTTGCTGAAGGAAGTTCTAATGGGGTGGGCGCGATACTATGTCCCCAGGGGGCAATGCGGCCAGCCATTTGGAATTAATGGAAGGGTTTCATAAGGCACTTACTGCTTCGCGTGCTTTGCTTTTGCGTAGTCAACAAGCAAGGGGAGGAGCGACTGGATTCTTTCGGTTCCGAAACCGCAATGACGAGCCCTCAAATCCCACAGGTGGACAAGACGGTAGCGGCTTGCCTGACAGCCTCCGGACGGGCGGCCGTAGCGACTGTTGGTCTTGCCGGGACCGCCATTGATTGCATTGCTGCCCAAGTGCTGTTTGCCCGTAATGGTAAACCGGTGGTGCTGCTTCAAGAAGGAGAGCTCCGTACCTGTTTTTTCCGATGGAAGGATCAACCGCCGGAGCAAGTTGTTGTTGCTCGGGTTGCTCCGCATATCCTTCACATTCACTGCCACGGTGGTCCTGCGGCGGTGGAGCGGATAGTTCGGGCGCTGAGGGAACATGGGGCTCAGATCGTAGACTGGTCCACGTGGCTTGTGCACACTTGTTCGACCTTCTGGGAGGCCCAATGTTGGGATGCTTTAGCCCGGGCGCCAACTTTGCGGGTTGCAAAAGTTTTACTTGAGCAGGTGGAGAGTGGTTTGCCGCGCGAATTGGAGGCAATTGCAAATGGGCTGGAGGCCGGCGACATCGACAGTTCACGGGCCCGTTTGCAACTGTTGCGTGAGCGTTGGCAAGTGGGCCGGCACCTATTGGAGCCCTGGTTTGTCCTTCTAGCAGGACCGGCCAATGCGGGAAAAAGTTCCCTTTTCAATGCCCTGGTGGGTTATCAACGCGTGATCGTCCACGATCAGCCCGGCACTACCCGGGACGTGATTAAGAAAACCACGGCGGTCGACGGCTGGCCGGTGGTTCTGGCTGATAGTGCCGGCTTTCACGATGCCCCGGCGTTACTTGATCAAGTGGCAATGGAGCGGGCTCGAAAGGCTCTAGCCGAAGCCGATCTCATTTTGTGGATAACCGACCTCACCCAACCATGGCTGGGACCGGAATCACTTGTGACACCTGCTCTCGGGGGAAAGTTCGAGGAAGCCAACAGGAAAATACTTTTCGTGCACAACAAGGCGGACCTTGTGCCGATCTGCGAAAGGGGAATCCGCCTCCGGGGGCGGCCGCCCGGGCTCGTCACTAGCGCCACCTGGGGCGAAGGCTTGGAAGCGTTGCTGGTGACAATCGCCCGACAGCTTGTTCCCAAGCCGCTGCCACCTAACGCGGCAGTACCCTTTCGGCCAGAGCATAAGGAGCTGCTTGATAAGCTCGACCAACTTGTGCGGAAAGGAGCTTTCGAGCAGGCGATCCACGCGATGAGGCAATTCTGCGCCTTTGCCCAAAACAGCCCCGAGGGAGTGATGCGTTAGTGGCCCAGACTACAAAAAGGATGCCAGGCAAACTGGAAAACATTTTTCCGGCGACCATTCGCTAGCTACCACTGTGAAAAGTGCAAGTGGAACTCTAAGGAGGTCATCATCATGCAACGACACTCGCCCTGTAGGCCATGGTCGGAGGTTAGTTGCTGTGGGTGCGGGGGAGCGCTTGATCGGGGAAAGGAGCCGACCTTTGATCGCCGGGTGTTCCTGACTGCTTCGGCCGCGACAAGTGTTTTGATGTCAAATATGGCCCAAAAAGCCAGCTCCGAGCCGGCCGCCCCTGGCGTGACGGTAACGCCGATCATAAAGCCCCTTCGCGTGCAACCAGTGTTCAATTGTCACATTTATGAGCGGAAACCCCAAACAAGCTGGCGGGTGACGGGGGCTATCAACGACCTGGCCGAGATGCAGGCCGAGGAAGCGAAAATTCGCCAGGAGCTGGAGGCATTTGTCCGAAGAGCCGAGTTCCCCATTGAGATGCAACCCCTTGTGCGAGTGGAAAATGTGGAGGAAGCGGCACAAATAGCCAAAACGGACTTCGACGCCATGATTATCTTCGCCGCCCGACGGAACGTGCCGGTCTTGGAGGCGTTAGCACGGCCGGACCGCTGGAATATCATGTTTGTGCGGCATCGCTCTGGTCCTTTGTACTATATGTATATCGGTGCACATGTCCACTATCTCCGCAAACGGCGCGACTTTTTCGCAGAGCCGGCAATGGATATCCATGACGTGGTCGTCGATGATTACCAGGAGCTCTTGTGGCGATTGCGCGCCCTTTTTGGCCTAAAGAACACATTGGGGAAAAAATTCCTGTGTATTGGGCAACCCTCCGGCTGGGGGGCTGAAGGAAACTTGGCTCCGCAAATTGCCGCCCAAAATTGGAAGTTCGACTATGTCGTTGTTTCCTACGAGGATTTAGGCAAGCGGATCGCAGCAGCTCTTGCTCATCCGCAGCTTCTGTCCTCGTGTCAACGGAAGGCCCGAGATTACGTTGCCCAGCGGGGTGTGAGCGTGGAAATTCCTTTAGAATCTGTGGAGCGGGCTTTCTTGCTTAACGAAGTTTTCCTTAAGCTTCTTGCCGAAGCTGGCACGGATGCCATTACCGTGCACAATTGCATGACCACCATCATGAGTGTCTCGGAGACAACGGCCTGTTTACCGCTGACACTTCTCAATGATGCCGGCCTGCTTGCCTTTTGCGAATCCGACTTTGTGGCCATTCCGGCGGGTGTTCTCATGCGTTATATTGCGGGCACGCCTGCTTTCTTCTGCAATCCTTCTTGGCCTCACCAAGGGGTGGTCACAGTTTCGCACTGTACAGCCCCGCGGCGAATGAACGGTAAGGACCTTGAGCCCGTGCGGATTCTAACGCACTACGAATCGGACTTCGGGGCTGCCACGAAGGTGGAAATGCGCAAAGGACAATCGGTCACGGTAGTCGATGCTGACTTTGCCGGTCGACGTTGGCTCGGATTTCAGGCACAGATTATCGACACACCGTTTTTCCCAATTTGTCGAACGCAACTGGACCTTTCTATCGAAGGAGATTGGCAACGGCTGATCGAGGAGATCCGCGGTTTCCATTGGATCGTTGTTTACGGTCGCTACCTTCGCGAAGCAGGTTATGCGGTGAAGAAAGCGGGGCTTGATTGGTTAGCCATTACGTAAAATGTTGGATGCTAGGTTGCGGGAGTTATCCCGGCAATTCGGGCAAAAATTGTAACTTTATTAGGCAGGTGAAGATCAAAGGGATATGCCGCACCCAGACCAAAATTGGTTAACGTTCTGCCTCTTTGCCGTGAAGGCAGGGGATCCGCCACATCCAAAAGGCGCGAGTGCTCACTTCATTCCATGAGCAACGCTTGAAACGGCGGGAGCCGGTCCGGGGTCTTCGCAAGAAATCTGTCTGCCCATTTTTACGTCCACTGGTCGTTCGCAGATTTTTCGGATGGCAAGATCGGCAAGACGTCACTCTACCTTTTAGGGAAATCCGGCCGATAACGCGGGCAGTCAAGAGCAGCAGAACCATGGGAGTGGAATTTCTCGGTTTTTCGCACCAGAGGTGGTGACCCGACCGCGATCGATTCGCGCACGTCTTCTTTTAAACTCCTCACCACTTTCTATGCTGTTCCTTGCTTCTAAGCGTGTTTTTCAACATAGACTGCCTCAGCTTGTTACGGCCGAGCTTCTCGGAAGAAATTTTCCTGTTCCCTTCTCCGGATCGTTCGAGCCTTTTCTTTTTTTGCAAACCACGTGGGATTTCAACGTCTTAAAGAATGGAGGGCAGGCAACCGGAAGGTATGGAAACTCGGAAAGGAGGCCGCAACTGCCGGGGGTCGGAGTGGCAATTACTCCCTGAGAAGAGCTGGGCGATGGGCAGGGTTTTGCCCTCCGGCCCTCCTAGGCATATCAGCACCAGTCGTTGCAGGTGATCTCCAGCAAGTCTACTCGGTGGCAGGTTTTGAAAGACGCACAGCCGTGCTTCCCGGATCACACGCCGAGCAAATGACAATCAAAGCCGGAACATGATTGGCCTCGTTGGCGGTGTATCACCCAGGTGCAAGTATGTTCCCCGAAATGATCGATTTCATTCACCATTTTGTCCAATTTAGGTGGGGGCCGCCCAACGACGGAGCGGGGACTTCTCATGCCCGCGAAGATACTTCTACCCAACGAGTGCGAGAGAATATAACCACCCAGGAGAATATGACCACCAAAGATGGTCTGTTAAGCCACCGACCACTCCTTCACCAGCATGCGGCAAGGACACAGAAGTTTCTATCCTCACGATGAGACACGCGCCGAGGCATGAACAATTCGGGCATCGGGAAATAAAACGTTTGGCCAAAATT
Organism: uncultured Thermoguttaceae bacterium; assembly: GCA_938084835.1. Lineage (GTDB taxonomy): Bacteria > Planctomycetota > Planctomycetia > Pirellulales > Thermoguttaceae > DTLM01. The sequence continues at coordinate 22,910 of CALKER010000009.1, read as the reverse complement.
TAGCCATTAGCCGTTGAGCCACACTTCATGCCTGTCTGGCGACCTGTGCCTTGAGCTGGCAATTCAAGTGGCAGTAGATTGTGGTCGTGCTACGGATATTCCCAAGTAAAGGCTGCCATAAACAGTAAGCACCGAGCACTGCCTTGCATGGAGTCTTGGGCTAGGAGGGTTCAGAAGAGCCACGCGTAACTTTGGAACAAACGTGAAGGGAGGGCCAGGCCATGTTTCGGGCAAAGGTATGGACGGCGGCATGCTTCGTGATCCTCTTAACAGTTTCAGACGTGGCGGGATGGGCACAGACCATCGCTCCTGGAGACCGAGTCAGAGTAACCTCAGCAGCTCCACTGAAGATTGGGCAGCGATTGGTGGCTACTGTCCCTACTGGAACCGAGGTGGTGGCAACCCGCGTGAACGGCGCATGGATTTACGTGGAAACAGCCGCGGGAAGCGGTTGGGTTCACGTAGCGCGGGTCGAGCGTGTCGAGGAAGCTCAACCGGACGTTGGGGAGGCTCCGCCTGCTCCAAGCCAGCAAGGCTTGTTGGAACTGCTCGCCTCGTACATGCGACAAATGGGTTACCGATTCATAAGCCTAAGCGAGTCTCAGGAGCAGGAAGGGCTCATTGTGACCGGGTTTTCCTTCGAGGATGAGGGATTTTCCATAGAGGTGGTAATTGATCCCATCGTGGAGAAGGGATGCCTTTTGCTGAAGGCCCCGCGTCTCTTCCATGCTCCGCAGACTGCGGGGTCTGAGTCCCGGCTACTTGAACTTCTCAAAGCCATAGGATACATCAACTACTCGATCATTTTAGGGAAGTTTTGCTACGATCCGCGGGACGGTGAGGTTAGCTTTGAGTTGAACCTTGCGATCGACGATGTATCCGTTTCTTATCGACAATTTGAGCATTGCCTTAAGGTCCTGCTAGTTGAAGTTAGAGAAAAACTGCCTCGATTGAAAAGAGTCTGGGAAGGGGAGTATGACGCTACAATTTTCTACGTGCCAGGATCTATCATGCCGATACCTCCGGGGCCCGCGGGGGTGCCGCGCAGCGGCATGAGAGTGTCTTCCTCTCACCAATCTCGGAGGCAGCTGACAATTTGAGGTCGCCTCGACACTTAGTAGGCCCTACCGGTGGGCGAACCCTTGCCCGGAGAGAAAATGTGGACGCTATGGGACCGGATATCTAAGCCCGGAGCTTTTTAATCGCCGCCCAGCGGTGGCTCAAGGAAGGTGGTGCCCATAAGGGAAGGAATTCCCTCGATTCGCAAGACACACCTAACTGCTAACTTGGTGGGGGTTTAGCCCCCACATTCGTCATCGGGCATTGGTGCTTTCCTGGGATGTTAACCGATTTGGGGCCGAGATGCTGTTGGTCACTCTGGGGTTCAGATCCCTTCGAAATCCACCTTTCGGTTTTACAACCTCGAAATTCATCTTTCAGTTTTACAACCTTTGAATGTCCGATCGGAATATTGCCGCACAGCTCAGCAATCCAGGAACAAAACCTCGTTATCGGGTGGCCTGTGGCTTCGGGACATCGCCGAGGAAAGGGGATGGCTGGAAATCCGTGAAAGCTGTTGAGATCGCTCGCGGTAGCGCGCAGAAAAGTCACGGCTTTGGTGTCACGATTGCCTGATGGTGCATCACCTGGGTATGGCGGAGGATGAAATTCTGCCATCCCTCACCGAATTTTCCGCCACATGCGGTCGATGTGCCGCCTTGTGGTCCAGCAGGGGAACCAAATTGGGGAAGCTTTCCCTTTGGACCGCGCGCCGGCCACCGGAGTGCGACGGGCTGTCAGCAGTCGTGTCTTAAGAGTTACGCACTTTGATATACAGATGTCACTATCTTTCTTCATGGCCAGAAGGCCGCACTCTCCGAAGTGAGACTTTAAGTTGTCATCAGGGCTTAAAAGAATCTAGGGGCCGAATTGCTCTGTCATAGCTCTTTCTGGGAATTGGATCAAGCGCAGTCGAGCCAAAGTGGCCAACTTTTGGAGGACCGAATTTGTAGGCTATATTGGAGGGCATGGAACGAGCCGAAGAACGGAACAGCCGCGTTTTGCTTAAGCCCATTCAGTACCTGAAGGGGGTTGGCCCCCAAAGAGCGGAACTTCTTGCGCGCCTCGGAATCACTACCATTAAAGATGTGCTCTTTTATTTCCCGCGCGATTATTTAGATTTAACCGATTACCGGGAAATCTGCGATTTGCAAGAAGGTAAGATTCAATCTGTCGAGGGAGTGATTATTGGCATCGATTTAAAGTCGTTGCCTGGCGGGCGAACCGTGCTCTCGGTAGGACTACAGGGGAAAAAAGGATTCCTTCGGGGGATATGGTTCAACCAGCCGTATTTGCGGGACCAATTTCAGGTGGGTCAGCGGGTGGTGTTTGCCGGCAAACCTCGGCGGACAACCTTGATTTGGGAAATGTTTCACCCCATGGTACAGCGTTTGGGGGAAGAGGAGCAACCGCCGCGCGGGCTTCTGCCCGTCTACAGCCTGACGCAAGGCTTGGAACAATGGGAATTACGCCGCATTGTTCGCGCGGCACTGGAGGTGGGACTATCAGCAGTCGAGGAGGCATTTCCCGATGATTACCGGCGGGAGCACGGTTTGGTGTCCATCCATGAAGCGTTGCCACAGATCCACTTTCCGCCTGACCAAACCGCATTGGAGCGGGCGCGGCGCCGCTTTGTGTACCAAGAGCTTTTCGTCCTTCAGCTAGCAATGGCCATTCGGCGGGCGCAGCAACAAACCTTTCGCAAGGCCCCTGAGTTTCATGTGACGGTGGAACTGGATAAACGAATCCGCCGGCTGTTCCCCTTCGACTTTACGCCTGGTCAAAATCAGGCGATAGCCGAGATTTGTGCCGATCTGGCCAAGCCCGTGCCAATGCTCCGGCTTCTTCATGGTGATGTGGGAAGTGGGAAGACGGTAGTGGCTGCTTACGCGATGTTGGTAGCGGTGGCGCACGGCTATCAGACGGCTTTGATGACGCCCACCGAGGTGTTGGCGCGGCAACACATGAAGACATTTGAGCGGTTGCTTGCCCATAGCCGGGTACGACGGGTGTTGCTTACGGGCACGCTCTCCCCCCGGGAACGTTCCGCGGTGCTTGCCCAGATTGCTGCCGGGGAGGCCGACTTGGTGATCGGAACCCAAGCCTTGATTCAGGATGATGTCCAGTTTCGCAAACTCGGACTAGTGATTATCGACGAGCAGCACAAATTTGGTGTCCGGCAGCGGGCTGCGTTGAAGGCCTCGGGCGCAGATCCGCATTATTTGGTCATGAGCGCAACGCCCATTCCACGGACATTGACGTTGACTCTATTCGGCGATCTGGATGTTTCCACAATCCGTGATGCCCCGCCAGGCCGGCGGCGCGTATACACCTTTTTGGCCGAAGAAAAAAACCGAGCGGAGTGGTGGGAATTCTTCCGCCAAAAACTTCGCGAGGGTCGCCAGGGATATGTGGTCACCCCTGTGATCGAGGAAAGCGACGAACTGGATCTCGTAAGCTTGGAACAGGCTTATGAATCCTTGGCCAACGGGGAATTGGAGGCTTTTCGATTAGGGTTGATGCATGGCCGACTCCCCCCCGAACAAAAACAGGCTGTGATGGACGCTTTCCGCAGTGGTGAGATTCAAGTTATCGTGTGCACCTCGGTAATCGAGGTTGGTATTGATGTGCCGAACGCCACATTGATGGCAATCGAAAACCCGGAACGATTCGGCTTGGCGCAATTACATCAGCTTCGCGGAAGGATTAGCCGAGGGCAGCATCCCGGCTTCTGCTGTCTTTTCCTAGGAGCGGACCTTACAGAACAGGCACGAAAACGTTTGGAGGCCTTCGCCCGCACTACCGATGGCTTTCAGCTTGCAGAAATTGACTTTCAATTGCGAGGACCGGGGGAAATCTTCGGCACCCGCCAGCACGGGTTGCCCCCGTTGCTGGTGGCGGATCTCGTCCGGGATTCCGCGGTGTTAGAAGAAGCCCGTGCCGATGCCCAGCGGCTGGTGCAGGCAGACCCGGGACTTGCCAGTCCCCAATGGGCTTTACTTCGGCGGCAGGTGGTTGCCAGGTATGGCAAAGTGCTCGATCTTGCCGAAGTTGCCTAGCTCATTTTGGTAATAGTCCCCGGCAGATAGGCCCAACCGGCAGCTCTCAGTCTCCAAGGACGGCCAAAAATTCGGGGCATGTTACCCTGAGCTCACGCGCCGAGCGGCGTTAAAAGGGCCGGCAGCGGCAGCCTAATGGGGGACCGAAATTGTGGCATCACCCGAGGAAAATAGTCTTTAGCTTTCAGCGCTTGGACGACGCAAATGCGGCAGAGGGCAAAGGGCCGAGGTGAGGCGGCCGGGAAGAGTTCCGTCCGATCCCGTGCACGTTAAGTGGATTTAAGTCTCGCTTGCCGACAGCTTCAAACGGCGGTTTTAGAAACTATCCGGGAATGTCCTCAAACCAATTGCCCGAACCCACTGCCAAACTCAACCAACACCTGCTTGTTTCAAGATATCGCCAAAAACCGCTAGCACTCTGGTTACACAATTTTTGCCGCAATAGAATTAGGAGGAAATGGGCCAGAGAATGAACAGGAAATGGGCCAGCTCGGTGTCAGAAGCGACTCTTAAAGGGAGACTACATCACCTCACATAAACACGGGCTGTTCCCCACGTCACTGGTCTCCCACAACTTGGAGGCCAAAATATGGTGCGGCGGATCGGCTCCGGCCGCTGAGAAGCGGGGCAAAGTTTTGCTCGGCAACAATTGGGTTTGCTAATTTGCTTCGGCCTGTTGAGAGTGGTTCTCCAAATGAGGGCAAACGGAGCGATGATCAAGCACAAGCTGTGCCGCCGTCAGGTAAGGTCTTGGTGTTGTGTGCGGTGCCCAACCGGCCGAGCAAAAGGGCTCCGACTTAACCCTTTAACCCTTGCATGTGATAATAATCCGATTGAGGGTTCCCGTAAGCTTAGCGTGCGCGGAGTTAACCTCTGGGATGGGTGGTCCCTCGATCGCAAGATGTAAATCCCGTTTTTCAGGGCGACCAACGTCTTGATCAGATTGGAGTTTGGTTATGAGTAAACTTGAGCGAGCGGAAATGTATTGTGAATTTCTCCGCAACGAGGGCTACCGTCCCGAGATTGATGACGATGGCGACGTCGTCTTTCGCGAAGGGGGAAGGGTGTATTTGATTTTGATCGACGAAAACGACGACGAGTTTTTCCGTGTCGTGTTTCCGAATTTTTGGAGCATCGAGAGTGAAGAAGAGCGCGAGCGTGTTGAAAGAGCTGCTTTGTATGCCACGGCCATGACGAAGGTTGCGAAGGTGTTTCCGGTTCGCAATAACGTCTGGGCAACCATTGAGATGTTTGTCTCTCCCATCGAGGGATTCAAGGCGGTTTTTGAGCGCTCGATTCGAGCCCTCCACGTGGCAGTGCAATCCTTTGTGGGAAAAATGCGGGAAGACACGGGTGATGATCCGTTTTAGCCCATGAAAGGTAAAGCTTCGGCCGTATGTGCTGGATCGCGAATATCGTGGATTTTCCGGTGTTTTTTGCTTTCATTGTTGCTGGCAGGCTGTAGTAGAGAGAGGGATCTGGAGATTAAACCGTCGGAGGGACGAGGAGTCCCGTCGACAGCATCCGCCGTGTCTGCAGGATCCACTGTGTCGGCCGATGTTACCCGGCGGGACTCCGTCCTGGAGAAAACTTCAGCTTCCTACGATAGGCTTCCTCCTGGTCTGGAGGCAAGTTCTCCTGGTTCCGAAGCTGGTGCCCCTTCCTTTAAAAGCCAATCGGCCCTTCGTGAGGGCACAAGTGCGAGCTGGCCCTTTTTTCGAGGGGACAACTCAGCCCGCGGCTATGCCCCCGGGGTGAAGATCGGCAAGCTTCAGGAGCGATGGCGCCGTCAGGTGGGTGAAGGCCGCGTGGAAAACGCCGTAACCGCAAGTGGTGCGCTCTGCTTCGTAGCCTTAACGCATGGCGATGTGGCGGCTCTCCGGCTGGATACTGGGGTGATTGCCTGGCGGTGGCATTCCGACGGGGGATTCACCGCTGCACCCTCGATAGGTGTTGGCCGCGTGTACATCGGCGACGGCAAGGGAGAATTCTTCTGCTTAGATTCCGAGACCGGCACCGTGCTGTGGAAGGTAACTACCGAAGGTCCCATCGACTCGCCGGCTAATATCTGGAATGATATGGTCTTGTTCGGCTCACAGGACGGAACTCTTTATTGTGTTGACGCATTCTCCGGTCAAATTCGGTGGAGGTATACAACCGATGACCAATTGCGGTCCTTTCCTTCCCTGACCGATGGTCGGGTGCTGGCTGCAGGGTGCGACCGCCACCTTCACATTGTTGATCTTCACACGGGAGAGGGATTGAGCCGCGTTAACCTCGAAGGACCCACAGGAAATACTGCCGCAGTAGCGCGGGGCAAGGCCTTCGTGGGAACGGAAGAGGGAGTTTTCCTGGCGATTGACATCGCTTCTGCCGAGGTACTGTGGACGTATTCGGAAAGTCCTCGGTCCGCGGGAATCCGCACGTCGGCGGCAGTGGCAGAGGACCTTTTGGTTTTTGCGGGCCGGGATCGTAAAATCCGCGCCCTTAATCCGACCACCGGCGCTATGCGCTGGACATTTGCGTTGCGCCAAAAAGTCGACTCATCACCTGTCATCACAGAGGATAGCGTTATCTTCGGGGCAGATGATGGCCGGCTTTACATCGTGGAACGTCGTTCTGGGAATCTCCGCTTTGTTTATGACGTGGGTGCGGGAATTGCTGCTCCTCCTACGGTGCTTCCCTCCGCAGTGATCGTTGGAACCTTGCAAGGGGAGGTGGTCTGCCTGGGGATTACTCCGTAGCGCTAACGAGCCGCGATTGTTTTCACTAGGAAAAATTCCCGTGGTAGCCCGTTGCGAAGAGAATGTGACCTACCGCACGTCGTGCTGAGTCCCCCGACAAAAACGAGGAGCTGATCTATGCTTGCGAGAGCACAAACCCACCCCGACAATTGGCAGGCTTTGGGAGCGATCCTTGTCCTCGGAGCCGTCCAACTCGCCATATCTGTGGTAGCCGAGGCTGGAGAAGAGGTTCCGCGATTTCGGTCGCATGTTATCGACGTGGGCATCGAAGGCCGTGGTTTTGGTCAAACAGCGCTTGCTGATTTAACGGGCGACGGCCGACCCGAGTTTATCATGGGGGTTGCCTTCGGACCCATTTACGTCTACCAGTACGAAGCGCCGGACAAATGGCACCGCTACCGCGTGGCGGAAGATTCTCCCTCGGAAGTTGGGCTGACCGTGCTGGACGTCAATGGTGACGGTCTTTTCGATCTGGTGACCGGCGGTGCATGGTATTTAAATAGCGGTTCCTTGAATAAGCCTTTCCGCCGCATCGTTTTCGACTCGGCCTTGCGCTATGTACACGATATGGCAGTCGCCGACATTGATGGCGACGGCAAAAGCGAGGTTCTTTGCATGTCCGACCGGGTAGATCTTCGCTGGTATCGAATTTCCGGGAATCCCGAAGAACCCTGGAATTTTTACACCATCGGTCCTGCGGTGCATGCTGGGCTGGGCGTCGGGGATATCAATGGCGATGGCCGGCCGGACGTTGTCCGCAGCACCGTGTGGTTTGAAAATATCGACGGCGGGAAAACCTGGCGGGAACACCCCCTTGGCCCCACCTCGCCTTTGCCTGCCGACTTCCAGAGAGCTTTTGCCCTCCATGCCACCAAGGCCGCGGTGGCAGACGTGAACGCTGACGGCAACATGGATGTAGTTTTCACAGATGCCGAAATGCCGGGTGGCAAGGTGTGGTGGATGGAAAATTTGGATGGTAAGGGCACAAGGTGGCAGCGGCACGATGTCTTCGTACCGGCACCGGGTGCGCCTCGGCGCGGCGCATTCCACACTCTGGTGGTGGCTGATTTCACCGGGGACGGAGCCCTCGACATCTTCTCCGCAGAGATGGAGTGGATCCGCGGGGCTCAGCCTCCGCGATGGTACATTTGGAAAAACCTCGACGGCACAGGTACCAAGTGGCGCGAATACGTCATTTTGGATGCCAATCTCGGGGGCCACGAATGTGTGGCAGGAGACGTCACGGGAAATGGCCGCCTTGATATCCTGGGCAAACCCTGGGTTGCTCATCCCCAAAATGCCCTCGGCGGCAAATCCTTTGTCATATTTTTGGAAAATATCACTGGCCAGTGAGCGAACATGGGGACAGTTGGTGGGAAGATCAAAGCCCGTAAAACGCTGTTCCTCACAGAGTTAGGCCATTCTTCGGCCTTATAGTCCTTTTGGGGGATGGCAGGCAAACTGGTGGGACTAGGAGCGATTGTCAACAAGACTTCGCACGCTCGGCCGTGTTCTGTAGTGGGTGTCGAAGAGTTCCCGTCGGCAAATTCTTAAGAGGACAAATCGGAGGCTCCCAGGGCGGATCTTTGGCTTGCTGTTGGTCTAAATCTTGTAACCTTATTACGCTCTTGGGGATCCTGGAAGAAAAACAAAGTTCGGTTTTTCCCCAAAAGTGATGGAGGCTGAATATTCCGACTTTCTGTGGTTGACGACACCAGAAGGCCAGGCGTGGATCCGTAAGGCAGCAGAGGACAAAAGATCGCTGGCCCAGCTTCTCCGCGTGTTAAGAAAGGATCTGTCCGCCAGGCGGGCCGCCCTAGTTGTCGAGCAAGTCATTCTGCGCCAGCGCGCTTCGGAAAAATTCCCCTGGGCACACGTGATGCTTTTTACCCGCAAGGGCCTGGAGCAGGCAACCGATGCCTGGATAGGCGGCTACAAGGCGCGACGGTTTCCGCCCGGCGGGTTCTTTGCGGATCTCTGTTGCGGTCTTGGTGGTGACCTCCTATGCTTGGCCTGCTGCGGTGAAGTCCATGGGGTCGAGAAAGACCCTGTAGCAGCACTTTTCGCCCGTGCCAACCTAGAGAATGTGGCCGCCAGCTTGGGAGTAGGCAGCCAAGCTAAGATCTTTGTCGACGATGTTTGCAATTGGAGTGAAAAACTCGATCGCTACGTGGCTTGGCATATCGATCCGGACCGCCGTGTAGGCGGACGTCGCACGGCACAACTGCATTGGTCCTCACCTTCTCCTGAGGTTGTCAAGAAGCTGGTGGCCTCCAATACCGCTGCCGCATTGAAATTAGCCCCGGCCGCTTCCTGCGCAGACTTGTGCGCGGAAGCGACTACGCGGGAATGGATTTCGTTTCGCGGTCGTTGCCGGCAACAAGTGCTCTGGATCGGACCACTTGCTACGGCTGCTAGAGCTCATATCGCCACGGTAATTGAATCGGAGGGTGATCCTTTGAATATTCGGGCCGAGCAACTGGTGGGACGTCCGGAAGTTCCTGTTCCGATAACGGCAAAGATAGAAAGCTACATTTTCGATCCCGTTCCCAGTGTGTTAGCTTCGCAGCTTGTGGGTCAAATGTGTCATCAGTTTAAGCTTCATGCTTTGTCCACGCATGGGGGATATCTTACCGGGGAGCATGTTCCGAACACCCGGCTTTTATTGGCTTATCGCGTGGAAGAGGTTCTACCGTACGACCAGCGTAAGCTCCGCCGTTGGGCAAAAACGCATCAGGTGGGAGAGGTGATAGTCAAGAAACGATCCCGGCTTGTTGACGAGGCAAGGCTGACGACGCTGCTTCGCACCAAAGGTACCAAACGCATCGTTGTGGTCATCGCCGAGTGCGCCGGACGCCTGTGGGCCGTGGTGTGTCAGCCGGTGGTAGGCCAGGGATTTTAGCCTGCTGCAGTGGCGGAAATACGAATCACAAAAGCGGCTAAGATGCGCATGCCTAGCCGTCACGAGGAAACTCCTCGAGCAAATCTGCCAATAGGTGCCATTTGCTCTCTGGGGTCAGTTCCTGCCGGGGAACCATCTTTAAGGCCTCTCTTGCCAAAGTCCGATAAAGTAAGGCCCAATCCTCGTTGGCCTGGGCAAGGGTCTCGATTTCCTTTTTCACAACATCCACGTCACCCCGGGCGACGGGGCCGGTTAACGCCGCCGTCGGTCCTAGCCGAAGGGAGTTTTCAAGCGCCGTGGTGACAATCGGCCGAAGCGCCACGACGGCTTCGTCTCGCGAAAAGCCCGTGACTTCGAGGATTGTAAAGGCCTTCTCCAGAAGCACGCACAGGTAATTACAAGCGAAAACAAGGGCGGCATGGTAAAGCGGTTTTTTGTCCGGAGGAATCACTCGTGGTTGACCCCCGGCTTTTTCTGTAAGAGTGCGAAGAAGTTCGCATGCCTCCTGGTCGCCTTCCAGTGTGTACGTGCAGCCGGCCAGCTGGTCAACCGCCCGAGCAGGATCGGCGAAGGTCATGATCGGATGAAGACTGGCAACCTTGGCTCCCAAAGCACGAAGAGGTGCGAGGATGGTACTCTCGCGGCAACCGCTGAGGTGGAAAACAACGGAGCCTTCCAATAAATGCGGGAAATCTGCTAGAAGTCCGGCCACAGCGGGCAACTCCTGGTCGCCGACACCAATGAGTAGCAACTCGGCCGGCGAGAGGCTGATCCACTCTGCAACGGGTACACCTTCTCCAAGAAATTCCACGGCTTGACGGGCAGAGTCTACAGTGCGATTTGCAACGCCCAGTACCTTAACAAGGCGATTATCAACCCACCGCCGCACCACGACCCTTGCGGCCTTTCCACAGCCGATGATATTTAAGGTCGGAACCGCACTCGTCATGGACAGGTAGTTTCTCCCCTTTCCGAGTCAGTTTCCTAGTCACGGCTGCCGTTTACCCCAAAAGCCTCACCGTCAAAAGGCTGCCGGTAGCAAGCTTGGGAAGCACTGTGGATCGCCTCTTTTATGGACATGCGGGGAGCTACGGAATCAGGGCGGTAATCGCGTAAAGTCGCACTCTCATTTTGAAGACTGCCGGAACATGGCCCGCTCCCACAGTACTGAGGGCCGTGTTCGGAGTTATTTCCTGTCCAAAAAGGGAGCACACATAGTAAGCCGCAGCGGATCGCAAATCACGCGGTTTTTCCCAAACCTGCACGCCAGGCAAGAGGACATGCGGCTTGCAAATGAGCGTGCTCATCCTCCCCGCTAACCGAAGCACAATTTTTGTTGTGCACCACGACCTCTTTTCTGAGCATCTGCTGTTGGCACTTCCTCTGATTTGCGCGGAAATCTCCACTGACATAAAGCTTTTCAACTTTCTTCCATCTCTTCCTCCCAGGATGAAGCAGGGAAAAGCCCCAGCTTTCGTGCCGCCTCACATAGGGCGAGCAACTGCTCTACGGTGAGTTGCTCCGCGCGTTCTTGTCCGGTCAGCCCCAAGGTACGGAGGATTTCGTCTACTTTTTCCTTGGGGGTGTCCTTTCCCAGGGCATTGAGCAACTCTGCTCGCAGGAATTTTCGACGATGAATAAAAATCGCGCGGACAAATGCGTGAAAGCTCGACAGGTCAGGGATTTGCGAGCGACGATCTTCTCTGAGCGTGATGTGGACAATAGCCGAATGAACTTTGGGGCGAGGCCAGAAAACCTGCGGCGGCAGCACACGAACCACTTCTACATCACACTGACACTGCACCCACACACTAAGCGAGCCATAATCCTTTGTGGCTGGCCTTGCGACCAGGCGATCGGCAACCTCTTTTTGAATGGTCACAGTCATTGTCTGCGGTGGCCGAGAAAGGGTCAGAAGGTTCGTGATGATTGGAGTCGCCACGTTGAACGGAAGATTGGCCACCAACTTAAACACCCGGCCGGGAGCCTCAGCCAGCTTCTGCTCCACAGCGGCAAGTACCTCCGGATTGAGGCGATTCTTTGAGGCTAGGGCATCCGCCTGAATCATAAACACATTAGGGAGTTGGTACAACTCTTCGCTAGCCAATTGAAAAAGTTGCGGATCCGTTTCTACTGTGATGACTGCTGCCACCGAGGGGGCGATCATTGCCGTCAGTGATCCTGTTCCGGTGCCTACCTCCAGGACCACATCGTGCGGCTGAAGATTCGCCGTGCGAACTAGCAGCCTTTGTAGATTAAGATCGATGAGGAAATTTTGCCCATGCTGGGTCTTGGGGCGGATACCTGCCTCGGCGAACCGCTGCATCAAAAAGGTGAGAGTCTGTGATCGGGGTGCTTCCTCTGCCAACGCCGTTTACTCCTGAGTAAAAATTGTGGTTCCGACGCGCCACATCATGCTTCTTCCCGGATCCTCTGGACGCGATTCCGCCTGTTTTTCCTTAATCACGATTGTTTCTTACCGAACTGTCAACACCGGGAAAACGAAGCAACACACCGCGCAACTGTCCTCAGCTAGGCCAATCCCGCGATTCCAATAATCGTTGCACATACTTGGCTAAAAGATCCGTCTCAATGTTGACAAGATCTCCCACGCGAATTCGCCCGAGGGTAGTGACCGCAAGTGTATAAGGAATGAGTGCCACACTGAATCGGTCGGGAAGGCTCTCCACGATGGTCAGGCTCACCCCATCCACCGCCACGGAACCTTTAGGCGCCATTTGCTTGGCCAAGGTGGGTGAGATGCGGAACCAGCAGTCGGACCACTCGCCCATATCCCGACGTTCCATCAGCGCGGCTGTGCCATCGATATGGCCCGTGACAAAATGTCCACCCATGCGATCGCCTACGCGTAAAGCCCTTTCTAGGTTGACGAAACTTCCGGGGTGGAGTCTGCCCAAATTGGTGCGGGAAAGAGTCTCCGGACCGGCTTGAAAGGCGAAGGTATCCCCGCCCACCTCGACGACTGTTAAACAACATCCGTTGACGGCGATGCTGTCGGCGACTTTTACTTCGCGAGCGATTTCTTTATGGCGAATGACCAGACGGCAACCGGGCGGTTCCGGCCGCACCTCTACCACCTCGCCCATGGCTTCTACAATGCCGGAAAACATCACTTGGTCCCTCAGTCCCGTTGCAGGGAGAGTATCACTACTTGACCATTGGCCACTTGACACGGCCTACTCCCTGTAAGCTCGATCCCTTTTCCTAGTTGCCCGTTGGCAACCCGCATGGCCCCGTCCCTTGGCAACTTACAGATTGTAGTGTAAAAACGTGCTGGCGCTGAGTCCCCTTACCCCTACCGGAGTGTCACTCCCCTTAGCAGAGGGAGCTTCGACGGGTGGGCGAAGGTACCAATCCGGCTTGCGGCATCATCGGGGGGTGACAAGTTTGGGGTAATGATTACCGCTCCTGGCAACGCAGGCAAACGTTGGGAGACGCATCTGCCTAGATCAAATCCTAAGAAGGTTGGTTACGGGATTTGCTCCGTTAGGCTTGAACGACGCGGTGCGGAGAGATTCCACTAGCCGGTTCGGGATTGGGCTATGTGGCTAAATTCTTCGCCCTAGTTGACTTAGGACCCACTTTGGCTGTGGGGGAAGATTTGGATAACTGCGTTTTTTGCGGAAGAGCGCCTCCAAGCTCGCAAGAAGTGGATAAGCTCAAACCAAACTTGCGCTGTGAAAGGTTAACGCATGAACCGACACTCGTCCGGGGAGGCTCCTAGGAAAGGCAGGGTTCAGCCGGCCAAGTATCCTCCGGAGGAGTTTTGGCTTCTTGTCGTGGGAAGTGTGCTCCCAACGTTACTAGCCGTTTTCTATTTTCTTCTCACTCAGGGCTTCTCCCCGGCGTGGCAACAAGTGGCGGTGGCAGGGAGCAAGTTGTTGCAGTTTAGTTTGCCGCTTCTGTGGTGGCTGACCCTCCCACGGCGCTCTGCCGTTTTGCCCCGCCCCGAGGAGCTGCTTGCCGCCGGTCAAAGATCGGATTATGCGGCTTCTGGGGACCTCCGAACCGCTCGGGCGCGGCTTTGGGGGCTTGTAGAGGGCATTGCTTTTGGCATTCTTGCTTTCGGAGTGATTGTTGGTGCATACCTTGCCTGGAAAATGCAGAGTACGACCCCGGAGGAGGTGGGGCGTCGGATTGCGAGTTTTTTGGCTCGAAGCGGGATTATCGAAGCTTGGCAGTATGCAGCCGTCGCTTATGCATATTCCATTCTTCACGCTGGGCTTGAAGAGATCTATTGGCGATGGTTTATTTTTGGTGGCATGTTGCGGCGCTTGGGGCTTCTCAGGGGAGGCCTTCTGGCGGCCGGGGCCTTCACTGCCCATCACGTGCTGATTTTGGGAGTCTATCTTGGGTGGCTGTCGATTGCTCAAGTCGTGTGTAGCGGAGGCGTGTTCTTAGCCGGGCTTTATTGGAGCTTTTTGTTTTGGCGCACCGGCTCGTTGCTGTCGCCGTGGTTGAGCCATGTAATTGTGGATGCAGCTCTTTTTTGGATCGGTTACGACTTGGTGTATCCCTACCTTGGGTAAGGGCTGTTGTGGTGGGGGAGCTGATAGCTTTTTAGTCTGCATTACAGGAAGCGAAAGTTACACCGACTGAAACGGTGAACGGGAGACGAGTCATATCTTGGGGCGGCTTTGCGCGAACCTCCCATGATAAAAATTACGAAGATTACGATAAGGTAGTGAATCTCCTTGCAAACTGATGTTGGTCATCCCCCGACCATAATCGGAAGGGAGCAGAAAGTTTTAAAATCCAACAAGCAAACAGGGCACCAGGAGCAAGCTGGGGTCGCCAGTTCCGCAGGAGATGCCCTGAAATTTGACTTGCGGTGAACTTGGAAAGGAACGCATTTTCTGAGGAAGGGTTTTTATCGATGGCTAAGCCTCGTGTAAAGCAGCTTCCCACCCGCGATCAGGTACCACAAAAGGACAAATGGGATCTTTCGAGCCTCTTTCCCGACGATGTTGCCTGGGAGAGGGCCCTGACGGAGTGGGCCAAAAAAATCTCGCGGTACCGACAATTCCGCGGCCAATTAGGAGAGGGACCCGCTAAATTGGCTGCCTGCTTGAAGTTCCACTTTCAGATGGAACGTTTGGCGGAGAGGCTTGGAACCTATGCGCATTTGCGGCTTAGTGAGGATACGACCAACAGCGCGGCGGTGCAGATGCACGGTCGCTTCATGCAATGGCTTACTCGGGCCGAGGAGGCGGCCAGTTTTATCCAGCCTGAAATCCAGGCTTTGCCGGAGGAGCTCCTGCGGGCTTACAACGAGGCGCGAGAGTTGGCCCCCTATCGCGTATTTTTGGATCGTCTCCTGCGGATGAAGCCGCATACCTTATCGCCGGCCGAAGAACGCTTGTTGGCTATGCAGACTCAAATGGCCCAAATCCCTCACGACGTATTTACCCAATTGGATTGCGCTGATTTGAAGTTCGGAGTGGTGCGAGATGACCGCGGCCGGCTGGTGGAACTAAGCCATAGCACTTTTCACTCGCTTCTTCATTCGCCTTCGCGGAAAATTCGGCAGGAAGCTTTCCGCCAATTTTACGCAGCCTATGATGCCCATCGACACACCCTTGCAGCAACACTTGCGGGGGCAGTTTACTCCGATGTGTATTACGCCCGGGTTCGGAATTTTTCCAGTTGCCTGGAAGCGGCGCTCTTCCCGGAGCGGATCCCCACGACGGTTTACGAAAATTTGATCGCCACTGTGCGTCGCTTCCTGCCGGCTTTGCAGCGATATTTCGCCCTGCGGCGGAAGCATCTTCGGCTGCGGGAGCTTCGCATCTACGACACCTATGTCCCTTTGGTAGCACCTGTGCGCTTTGAACATTCCTGGGATGAAGCAGTTAGGGTTATGCTCGAGGCCATGCAGCCGCTGGGCGCCGAGTACTGCCAGCTGTTGGAGGAAGGTTTGAGAGGAGGATGGTGCGATAAATACGAGAACCGTGGTAAACAAAGTGGAGCTTTTAGTGCCGGCAGTTATGACGGCTGGCCGTATATTTTGATGAATTATCGGTCTGACAATATTGACCATGTCTTCACGCTTGCCCACGAAGCCGGCCATTCCATGCACAGCCTTCTTGCTGCGCGAAAGCAACCCTTCCACTACTTTCGACCGGTGATTTTTACCGCCGAAATTGCCAGTACGTTTAATGAACAGCTCCTCTTCCGCCATATGCTGGCAAGGGCGCGCACAAAGCTTCAGCGGGCGTTTCTTATTGACCGCCAGCTCGAAGAGATCCGCGGCACGATATTCCGCCAAACCATGTTCGCCGAATTCGAGAAGAAAATTCACGAAATTGCAGAAAGCGGTGATGCGCTGTCTGTTGATGTTTTTCGCTCAGTGTACCGTCAACTTCTGGAGGACTATCTTGCCCCGGAAGTCTTAATCGATGACGTTCTCTCGCTGGAGTGCTTCCGGATTCCGCACTTTTATCATGCCTTTTACGTGTACAAGTATGCAACTGGTATGTCGGCGGCCATGGCACTTGCCGACAAGGTGCTTTCGGAGGGTGAGCCAGCCCGGCGACGGTACCTTGAATTCTTGGCAGCTGGCTCATCCAAAGATCCCTTAGACCTCGTGCGGGATGCCGGCGTCGACATGGAGACCCCAACACCCATTGAAGCAGCACTGCGGCAATTCGAGATCCTTGTAGAGGAATTGGAAGAGCTCCTGTTGAAAAGGCGCCCGACTACTCGCCCCAGCGCGGTGAATTGACGGGGGAATCGCGATTCCGGTTTCAAGAGGTAAAATCAGGCCTTGGAACAATCGGATGAGAAGATTGCTGAATTCAAGCTTAATCCGAAGCAGCAGCGCAAGCACCAAATCGAGGCGTTTGCCCGGGATGTGAAGACTCCTCTTTTGGGGAGGGTGGGAACTTCCGGGTCGGCAGAACGAGCTTCCCACGGACCGATAGCGAGCCAAGTGGTTGTCGAGCTTTGGGCGGATGAAGCCATCGCGTTGGGGTTAATGAGAATAGTTCCTCCCGATGGCGAAGAAGGTCACCAAAGAAGGCTTTTTAGGGTGTGAGGAAACCAGTCATGGAATCTCCCAAGATCGAGCGGGCCCTGATCAGCGTGAGTGACAAGACAGGTGTGGCTGAGTTTGCCCGCGAGCTTGCGGGCTTGGGCGTGCAGATTTTAAGTACAGGCGGCACCCGCAGACATCTGGAATCCCATGGCCTCTCAGTTGTGGATATTTCAGCCTATACGGGATTTCCGGAGGTGATGGGGGGCCGGGTTAAGACGCTTCACCCTAAGGTATTCGGGGGGATTCTGTGCCGCCGAGATCTCCCGGAAGATCTCCAGGTGATCGCCGAGCACGACATTTGGCCGATCGAACTGGTGGTGGTGAATCTTTACCCATTCGAAGCCACGGTCAGCCGGAAAGGTTGCTCATGGGAAGAAGCCATCGAGAATATCGATATCGGTGGCCCAAGCCTCATACGCGCTGCGGCAAAAAACCATGTTTATGTCACGGTAGCGACTCGGCCGGATCAGTATCCGCTTATCCTAGGGGAGATTCGGCAAACCGGTCGAACTAGTGCCGATCTCCGCCGGCGGTTGGCTGCCGCTGCATTCGCCCATACTGCTTATTACGATACGGTGATTGCTTCCTATATCGGTCGGCAAGGCTATGGGGAGGAATTACCCGGGGAACTTGCCCTGGGTTATCGCCGCCAGGCTCACTTAAGATATGGGGAGAATCCTCACCAAAAGGCTGCTTTGTATGTGGAACCTTTGGCTCCTTCGGCCTCAGTCGTGCGAGCTGTTCAGCTTCACGGAAAGGAGCTTTCGTTCAACAATTTTCTTGATCTGGAAAGTGCCCTCGAAGTTGTGCGGGGTTTTACCGAGCCGGCTGCCTCCGTTATAAAACACAATAACCCCTGCGGTGTGGCAGTGGCCCACACATTGGCGGAAGCCTTGCAAAAGGCGCTTGCTGGCGATCCCGTCAGTGCCTTTGGATCTGTGCTAGGATTGAACCGCCTGGTGGATCCAGCAACAGCGGAGGTTCTTACAGCCCCCAACCTTTTTATCGAGGCCATTATCGCGCCGGATTTCACTACTGAGGCACTAGAGATTTTAACCACTAAGCCAAAGTGGCGTGCCAATGTACGGCTCATGAAGGTGGGACCGCTGGAAGGTCCCCGCGCTCACTGGGCCTACCGGTTTTTAGAAGGTGGCCTTTTGGTTCAAGAGGGGGACATTTGGCCGGACCCTGAGGGGGAGTGGCAGGTGGTCACCGAAACCCAGCCTTCGCCTGAGCAATGGGAGGAGCTTCGGTTTGCATGGGCCGTGGTTCGCCATGTAAAATCCAATGCAATTGTCGTCACAAAGAACCGGATGCTCCTTGGGGTCGGCGCCGGCCAAATGAGCAGGGTGGACTCTGTAGAAATCGCCATCAAAAAAGCAGGTGATCGGGTCAAAGGCGCGGTCCTTGCGTCGGATGCGTTCTTCCCCTTCCCCGACTCAATCGAAATTGCGGCCACCGTGGGTATTGGAGCCATCATCCAACCGGGTGGTTCGGTTCGGGATCGAGAAGTTATCGAAGCTTGTAATCGGTATCGCTTGCCGATGATCTTCACAGGCCGTCGGCATTTTAAGCATTAAGCCCGGTGAGGATCCAAAATCCGTTGATTTCGTCGTCCTGCGTTTAGGCTACGGCAGAGTCCATGTCAAAAGCGATCCTTCAGCGTTGAACGGTCGGCCGGGTAAATTAATTAAAATAGCGACATCTTGCTTGTGGTTTGTTCAAGGGATACCGCCCAGTGTGAGTTAACACCGGAGTAGGTGGTTAGCTTCCATGAGGAGACATCTGATGCGACCTGGCTCAGTGATCAACCGGCTTGGCAAACGGAGTAAGATCGCCGCTAAAGATTCTTCCCTGTTTGTCATTAAGGTAATTGTTGTTATTGTGGCCGCGGTGTGTTCCATCGCTCCTCCTTTCGCTGGCCAGGCGCTTGGCCAAAACCTTATCCCGAATTCCTCGTTTGAAGAGGGAACAGCCAAAGGGCCGCGAGGTTGGCGAACGTACACATGGGGTGGCAAAGCGAATTTCGAGTATGTTGAGGGGGGCCGAACCGGTCGTCGTTGTGTGGCCATTTCGTCGGCGGATGGCGCCGATGCTGCGTGGTATATTCAGGTGCCCGTGGAGCCTTACGCCCGCTATCGGTTAAGTGGCTGGATTAAGGCGGAAGGCGTCGAGCGGAAAAACGGTCGGGGCGTGCTCCTTAACCTCCATGACATGCAGCCGTTGGCCACCCAAGCTGTGGTGGGTACCACCGATTGGACACGCGTGGAGCTGCAATTCGAAACCGACGATCAGGACTCGGTGTGGATCAATTGCCTTTTTGGGGGATGGGGTTTGGCCACAGGTAAGGCTTACTTTGATGATCTGGAGCTTGTTTTGCTCGAGCGACTCCCCGTGAAGCCGGGCAAAATTCATGTCGATGCGACTCGCCGGCTGGAGCCGATCCCCGTTTACATTTACGGGCAATTTATTGAGCACCTCGGCCGGTGCATTTACGGGGGGATTTGGGCCGAAATGATCGAGGACCGCAAATTCTTCTATCCGGTGGGCCATCAGGAGTCGCCCTGGAAGCAGGCAGGCGAGGGCAAGGTATCTATGGATACCCAGGAGCCGTTTGTGGGGGCTCACACACCCCTGGTTGGGGCGGGCAGCGGGATTCGCCAGGAGGGTCTAGGCGTAGTCGAAGGCAAGTTGTATCAAGGTCGCATTTGGTTGAGGGCTGTCTCCCAGCCGGCGGAAGTTCAGGTGACCCTCAGCTGGGGGCCTAATCCGGCTGATCGAAGCACAGTGGTTATTTCTGACATCGACAGTTCTTACCGTAAGTATCCGCTGAGTTTTCGGGCAGGTGCCACTACAGAGGGGGCGGTGCTTGAAGTATCGGTCGTCCGCGGTCGGTGCCATGTGGGCACATTGTCCCTCATGCCGGAAGATAACGTCCACGGCATGCGAGCCGATACACTCCATCTGTTGCGAGAACTTGATGCGCCCATTTACCGGTGGCCGGGTGGCAACTTCGTGAGTGGCTATGATTGGCGAAAAGCCATCGGCGATCCCGACCGGCGACCCCCTATGAAAAACCCTGCCTGGCAGGGCCTAGAGCACCACGATTTTGGTATCGATGAGTTTATGACCTTCTGCCGGGTGCTGGGAACGGAACCGCTTGTCGTTGTCAACAGTGGTTTGGGCGATGTTCAAATGGCTTTGGAAAAGCTTGAATATTGTAATGGAAGTGTGGACACTCCAATGGGAGGCCTTCGGGCTAAAAACGGGCATCCTGAGCCTTACAATGTCATTTGGTGGGGAATCGGGAATGAGATGTACGGCTCCTGGCAGCTTGGTCATATGCCTTTGGAGGAGTACATCAAAAAGCACAATGCTTTTGCCGAAGCCATGCGGAAGATGGATCCGCGGATTAAACTCATAGCGGTGGGAAACGTTGGTCCTTGGAGTGAGGGCATGATGCAACATTGTGCCGAGCAGATGGATCTTATTAGCGAGCACTTTTACGTGGGCGAACGACCCTCGCTGATAGGACATGTTCGGCAGATGTCCTCCCAAGTGGCACGAATTGCTGAAGCTCATCGACAGTATCGCAAGCGTTTTGCTTCCCTTCAGGGCAAGGACATTCGTATCGCCTTGGACGAGTGGAACTATTGGTATGGGCCACACCTTTACGGCGAACTGGGCACACAATATTTCTTGAAGGACGCCCTGGGTGTGGCGGTGGCTCTGCACGAGTTTGCGCGTAACTGTGATATGTACGCCATGGCTTGTTATGCCCAGACGGTAAACGTCATCGGCGCTATCAAGACCAGCAAGATTGCTGCCGTGATGGACACCACGGGGGTCGTTCTGGCACTCTACCGAAAGCAATTCGGGACGATTCCATTTCATACAACTTTCAGCGGGCCAATTGATGCGCAAGCCGCTTGGGACCCAGTAGCTAAGGTACTAACTCTTGCCGTGGTCAACGCCACACTTCAGCGACAGGAAATTCCTGTAGAGTTTACCGGCGTGAAGCTCGCCGGACCCATCACCGTTTTCGAAGTCAGTGGCGATAATCCCAAGGGGTGCAATCGGCCAGGACAGCCACCGGAGGTTTTTGTCGTTGAAAGGAAACAGGAGCGATTTGGCGACCGGCTCGAATTGGCACCCTGCAGCATTACGCTGCTGCGAATTCCGGCTGAAGTGGCGCCCTAGATTGATTTCACCTTCCAAATCTGCACTGGCAGTACTTTTGCTCCCGAAGTGGTTAAGGTAAGGCAAGCGAAGCTTTGCCCGAGGTTTCGACGGTCAACCATCGCAATCCAATGCCCAGAACGTTTTCCCGGAGCCAAAGTCTTTTTGCCCGGGCTCAGCGAGTCATCCCGGGAGGAGTGAACAGTCCCGCGCGAGCCTTTGGTGCGGTAGGCGGGAATCCGCTGTTTATCGCCCGGGGTGAAGGTCCCTATTTGTACGATGTGGACGGCAATTCCTATATCGACTATGTTCTTTCCTGGGGACCGATGATTTTAGGGCATTCCCACCCGGAGGTGGTTCTGGCGGTCCAGGAAGCGGCGCTCCGGGGTACAAGCTACGGGGCTCCCACGGAGGCAGAGATTATCCTCGCCGAGTTAATCTGCGAGGCTGTTCCCTCGGTGGAAAAAGTGCGATTAGTCAACTCGGGTACCGAGGCCACTTTGAGTGCCCTGCGATTGGCCCGAGCAGTCACCGGTCGCGACAAGATCGTCAAATTTGCCGGCAACTATCACGGACATGTGGACAGCCTGCTTGTGGCGGCAGGAAGTTCTGCCACTACTCTAGGGGTACCTACTTCGCCGGGCATCACTGCTGGCACAGCTGCCGATACCATTGTTTTGCCCTTTAACGAGGTGACCGCAGTGGAAGAAGCTTTCGCCCGCAAGGGGCGGGAAATCGCCGCAGTAATCGTGGAGCCGATTGCCGGCAACATGGGGTGTGTGCCAGCCACAGAGTCTTTCCTGCATGCCCTGCGCGAGCTTACGAGTCGGTACGGCGCCCTACTGATCTTCGACGAAGTGATGACCGGCTTTCGGGTGGCCTACGGTGGGGCGCAGGAGCTGGTGGGAATTCGCCCTGACATTACTACTTTTGGCAAAGTGATTGGTGGCGGGTTGCCCGTAGGAGCTTACGGGGGGCCCGCGGAGATCATGGATCACGTCTTACCGGCGGGAAAAGTCTTTCAAGCCGGTACGCTCAGCGGCAACCCTCTGGCGACTGCCGCCGGAATTACCACGCTAAAAATTCTCAAGTCCACCAACCCGTATCCGCTACTTCGGGAACAAACACGTCGGCTGGCAGAAGGATTGAGCTCCGCCGCCCAGGAGGAAGGAATTGCCTGCCAGATTCAGTGGGTGCCGTCGATGTTCACTATCTTCTTTACCGACATGGCGGTAGTCGACTGGCAGAGTGCTTCCTCTTGCAACACTCGCCTGTTTGCTCAATTTTTCTGGGGTATGATCGAGCGGGGTGTTTACCTTCCTTGTAGCCAGTTTGAATCGGCGTTTCTGTCCGTAGTGCATACGTCAGAGCATATCGATTCCACCGTGGCCGCTGCCCGCGAAGTCTTCGCAGAGTTGAAGATGGCGGCTGACGGCCCTTAACGCCAATGCCTTGTGCAGCCGGCATGTAAACACCGCCTTTGGGGCAGCCAGTTTGGAGGAAATAATTGAAGGCAGGAACGCCCATCCTTTGGTGTTCAGGCGTTCCTGCCCGTGCAGTCCCTCCCCCACCGCGCAAGAGCTCAGCCTGTCATCACCAGCCGGGGAGCTGTTCCCTCAGTGTGACCTTTAGCTTAGCCACGGGACTCATCGTCACCACCCAGCTCGGGGCTCCTACGGGGCTACGGACGTGACCTGACGCTTTTTGGCAGCGGCTCGCTCTTGTTGTCGCTGTTGCCCTTGGGCCGGCTGCTGCACAGGCGGGGTTTCTGGGGCTTTCAGCACAGGTTTGGTTGCTGGCTTGGTCAACGGTTCCCCGTCAAGCGGCGGCTCAAGCTTACTCAAATCCAGGCCGAAACGGTCCAGGATTGTAGGCGCTATGTCCTGACGCATCCCTCCGCGCTTGACCAA
>CALKER010000008.1 GCA_938084835.1 uncultured Thermoguttaceae bacterium | reverse complement strand
CCCAACTTGTTCGAAACAGAATTATGATGAGACCCCCTAAAGGTCGGTTACCTGCCTTTTAGGGGAATAAAGAGTGGATCCAAGAAACTTTAGCTTAGAAATGCGAAAATCACCTGAAGTACTTCCTGATGTTTACCCCGTCACGCAGAAGCCTCGCACTGGCCCGCCCGGATTTCGGTCCCCGCCCAACGCCGTTAGCCGGCGCCCATATAATTCGGCAATCTCCCGAGGTGGCTGGGGAAAGTTCCCTCGGGTCCCAACAACTAACGTCTGACGCTCGTCTGACGCTGGGACCGAATCCGTTGGCTCCGAACCGCTTAATGGAACATGCTAGAAAACGGGAACATCCTCGCGTGTGCAGAGAGAACGCCATTTTAAGAATGTGGCGCGTTTCTGTTAGCGAAACATCGCCGGCGAAATCTTGGGCCACCGACGTACCCAAATTGAGACGATCGGGAGTGGTGGGAAAGGACGACGGAGCTCGCCCGGCTCGGCCACAAACGCGGATTGCATTGTGGCCGACGGGGAATTTGCCCTTCAGACGCACTTTTTACCCAGAGGGAAATAAGCGGTAAGTAAGAGGCAGGATTATGCCGGAAGAGGTATCCTCATCCCAAAAGGCCGAGCACGATAACGGTCAGCTGAGGATCGGCGTGGTCTGTTATCTAAATAGCCGACCCTTAGTGGAGTATTTACCCCAGTACCTTCCTGGGGCGATTTTTCGTCGGGGGGTTCCCGCGCAGTTGGCGGATGGGTTGGCAGCGGGTGAGCTCGATGTCGGTCTTGTGCCGGTGGTAGAATGGTTTCGCCACCCCAAGTGGCAGTTGATCTCGGACGCATGCGTTGCGTGTCGAGGGAAAGTAGAAAGCGTCAAACTGTTTGGACGGGTTCCTCCCGAGCGGGTTCAAACCGTCGCGGCCGATGTGGCTTCTAGGACAAGCGTCGCTTTGACGGAAGTGCTGCTTGCGGAAAAATTCGGCATTCGTCCACAAATTGTCCCCCTCGAGCTCGAAAGAAGCCCGCAGGTGACCCCCTGCGACGCAGCACTTGTGATCGGCGATCGAGCCATGCAAACCCCATCCACCGGTTGGGAATTCGTGTGGGATCTGGGGGAGCAGTGGTATTTATGGACCGGTTTACCCTTTGTGTTTGCTGTCTGGCTGGCCCGGCCCCGGGAGGATTGGAGGCCGCTTGAAGAGGCCCTCAGGCGGGCTCGGGATATTGGCGTCGCGCGTACCAGCGAAATTTGCTCCCACTACGCCGCAACGACCGGGCTTTCTGAGGCTGAATGCCGAGAGTATCTAGAAAAACATCTGTGGTTCTACCTCGATAACAAGAGCTGGCAAGGACTGGAACTCTTTCGCTTATTGGTGGAGAAACACCACCTTCTGCCCGAACCACACCTTCCCCCGACCGGCACTGGCAAATGTTGAGGCAGGTGACGGCAGTGACGGACTTTTTCCGCTTGGGTGCTAGATGCCAAACAGCGTCCCTATGTCGTCGATGGTCGTAGACGAAGTAACCTCTTTGATGGTGGTCGGAAAATCATGGCTACTGATCCCACCAAAATTCGAGCGATTATCGAGCGTGCCTTGGCCGGTGGGCGGCTAAGTGTCGACGAAAGTGAGGCTCTTTTTGATGCCCCGCTTCCTCTTCTGGGGTGGGCAGCCAAGGTGCGAACCGAGGAGCTTCATCCTACAGGTGTACGGACGTATCATGTCGACCGAAACATTAACTATACGAATATCTGCATCTCTCAGTGCCGTTTCTGTGCCTTTTGGCGCGAGAAAGACAGCCCCGAAGCTTACGTGATCGAGTGGGAAACCTTGCGACGGAAAATTGAGGAGACCATCGCCCTCGGGGGCGACCAAATTCTTCTTCAAGGAGGTCTTCATCCCGATTTGCCACTGGAGTGGTATGAAGAGTTACTCCGGCGAATTCGGCAAGAATTTCCCCTCATCAACATCCATGGGTTCAGTCCACCGGAAATCGCCCATCTAAGCCGCGTGGCAAATGTGCCCATCCGCGAAGTGCTCCTCCGCTTGCGAGAGGCAGGACTGGGAACTTTACCAGGTGGGGGGGCCGAAATCCTTGTCGATCGCCTGCGGGAGTCCCTTAGCCCGCGGAAGATCTCAAGCCAAGAATGGTTGGAGGTTATGCGAACTTGGCACGAGCTTGGCGGTCGAAGCTCCGCGACCATGATGTTCGGGCATATGGAAACTCGTCGGGAAAGAGTTGAACATCTGCACCAATTGCGCGCCCTTCAAGACGACACGGGTGGATTTATCGCCTTTATTCCCTGGACATTTCAGCCTGGAAATACGGCACTGGCGAACCTCCCCCGGGTGGGAGCTGCCGAATATTTACGAACCCTCGCCATCAGCCGGCTTTTCCTCGACAATTTCCTTAACATTCAAGCAAGCTGGGTTACTCAGGGGCTTGGGGTGGCGCAGCTGGCCCTTCACTTCGGTGCCAACGACTTAGGAAGTGTGATGCTCGAGGAAAATGTGGTAGCAGCCACGGGAGTGAGGTTCCGCACCACGGAGGCGGAGATAAGAGGGGCCATCGCCGATGCTGGATTTATCCCCCGCCGAAGAAACGTTTTTTACGAACTGATCGAACCGGAGGAAGCTTTACCCCAAGCCAGCTCGGCCCGGTCCACCGGAGCCTTTACGAAGAAATCCCTTAGCACGACCCCGCCGCCGTCTGACTAACGCGCTCCCAAGTTTCGGGAAAGCTGACGGACCCCAGTTCTAGGACGCGATTGACCGAAAATCTCCCTTTTATCTCACGCACGGAACATCTAGCCATACTGCGCGAAAACACCAGGAGAAATAGTTACCGCGGAAGCACCGACCCAAATAGCCTTAGGCTCTTTCGCTGATTCTTGTTAGGTCATCTGGTCATGCCCGAAGGGCCAGCCAACCTATTTTTCCAAAGGCAGAAGCAAGATATCTTTAAAGCGGATCTTCATCGTTCCGCCGGGGTGGATTTGAAGCGCGATGTGACCACGTTGGCCCACCCTCCGACGCTGGTGGTATTCATCATCGAGCCGGCCTGCCCCATCGTAGTCGGCTATGGGGATACCGTTTACAAAAGTCTGAATCCGAAGCCCACGACAAATGACCCGTAACTCATTCCAAGCCCCGGGGTGCTGAGGGTCATCGGCATGGAACCACCGCCACCCTGCCGGGGCATGTTCCGGCCGAGCATTAGCGGGGCGACCTATGTCCGGCCATAGCCACACTTGGGCTCCCCGAGTTTCGTCGTAAATAAACCCGCATCGCCACGGGCCAGGCGGGTTGATGTCCACTTGCGGTCCGTCCATCCAATAGGACTCGTCGTCATATCGGCTGCGCACTTGAATGCCGCTGTTGCCTGTCGAGGTGGAGAACGTCTGCACCTTCACCCTCAGTTCAAAGTCATCGAATTCCTCCTCGGTCACGAGCCAAATATAATCATGCTTGCTGCCAGGAAGCACTTCGGCCACTATGGCGCCGTCCTCAACCCTCCAATATGCGCTTTTATCCCGATCCTGAGGCTTACACTTGACGACCCATCCGGCTAGCGATACCCCATCGAAAAGCCGTTTCGCTCGGCTTTCATCCCTAGGTGGTTCCTCCGCTGTACAGACCCACGGAAAAGAAAACACTAATACCAGGACGACAAACCTGCGCGAAACCGCATTCATTCGCGAAAAAAAGCGTGTATTCGCCCTTCGCATGGATCGTCCTCCGGCAGAATACTTTAATGGAATGAAATTCTCATTGATGAAATGAAATTCTCATTGATGAAATTCTTAACCTGCAAAACCCCCGACTCGCGGACACGCTACTTAAAGCTACTTAAATTAACCCGCAAGTGCTTCAATAGCAACAGGAACGACATGTCGACTGCAAAAGGTGCCATTGCCCATCTCTCCCTTTACCATGCGGAGGCCAAATCCGCTCATTCCAAGACAGACAGGTAATCCCGGCTCCGATGCCAGTTAAGGACCTACCCACGGGTTCATCGTGCTGCAACCAGGGGATAAAAGCAATCACCCGATCACACGCATCCGGGGCCATCAAGTGGGAAGAGAGCAACCTCTTGCGTACTACGATTTCGCCAGGAGAAATTTCCGCGTACCACAGCGGATCCCGTGATCCACGCGCGCGGGAAACTCATGGTTTGCGGATGAGATAGATCGGCACTTCGTCAAGCGATAGTACCCGATCGGAAATCCGATTTCCCATAAGATCAAGCCCCTCCCACTCCGGGGAAATTGTGAACGATACGGGTGGTTCAACAGCCCAAAGGACGACCACGTGTTGGCCGGTGGGTGGATGGATAAACTCGAACCCAGCGACGCCACCCGGTTGAGACCATCGCTGCACGAAGCGCAGATCGGGCGGGAACATTCGAGCAAGCACCGCCTGAGCGGCAAACATCTTGCGGGGCGTGCCTCCGTATTCAAAGAAAATGTTGCCCGCGGAATCAGCATTCCATGCCCCGGCAATGCCAGCATGATAAAAAATCTTTTCCACTTGGTAGGCGCGCATCATGGCTGCAAACTTGACCAAATCAATGCTGGCCCGCAGCTCATTGGGGCGCAAACTGCGAGTCATCGTGGCATCGCCCACGCGGAAAGGTCGTACCGCCGGATCATCGTCCGCATATAATCCGAATTCCGTTACCCACACAGGCCGTTGTGGTCCCACACGTTTGAGAAGCTCCGCATGGTCGCGAAAAGCGGCCTCGTAGGCCAGCGGGTCCCCCCGATGTGGATAAAGATGTAAATTTACCACGTCGCACCAAGCGGCTCCCCCTTTCTCCAGAAATTCCCGAACAAAACGGTGGTCCGGAGGTGCGGCAATTCCCCCCACAACTCGAACATCAGGGGAGACCGCCTTGGCCGATCGGTAAGCCTTCCGGAGAAGTTCGAGGTAGTCCTCCATTCGATGGCCGTAAGTTGCCGGTAAGGCGTAGGTAGTAAACAACGGCTCGTTGAGTACCTCGATTGTTTCCACATCGGGCCAAAAGCACCCTACAGCAGCGCGAACATATTGACCGAACAACCGCACATCGCGGGGCTTTTGAGCAATTTGCAGCCGCTCAGCAAGGTAACGCTTTCCCCCGACTTCTGCCCAAATGCGGTCCAGATCGGCATCCACAGCCCATGGCGTGCCGGGGAAGGGCAAAAGCATGACCACTTTTCCCCCGGCCTTAATGACACGCTCGATCTGCACACGCGGAAGCGAGAAATCAAAAGGCTGCCCTTCTTCTTTTTGCACCAACCGCCATTGCGTGGACCAATCCCGCCACCAGCGGAGGCCAGCTCGATGGGCCAACGACAAAAGCTCTGGCCAGCCAAATGCGTGGTTCATGCCGAAAGCTGTTTCCTGCTCTTCCCCAACGGGATCGATAACCGCGGCGCGTATCGAGCGAACGATGTCCGTCCCTTCCCGGGCAAAATGGATGCGATAGAAACCCTTTTTCCCAGGAACAACGTGGGACCAAGTTCTCACCACGGTGTTTCCCGCCGGAATCGCCTCCGTCACGAGTTGCTCCCAAACCGGCCGATCACGAAAGTCGGTGATCCATAATTTTCCCTTCACTTGCTGAGGATCTTCGGAAGTGTTGACAGCTTTCCACGTGACCTCTAACCCCGCCTCAGGATGCAAGAATATGTTTCCTTGAGCTGGGGTCTCCACAAAGGTTTCCACCGCTTCCCGAGGTTCATACGGCACCTCGGCCAGCCGTTGGCCCTCGGATTGGGCAAATTGCACGGCATCAACCCAGACGCCGGCCTGAGAGCGATTGCTTCCGCGCAAGTCCGGCCCGACGCCCACCCACACAAACTCTTTCTCCGGAGTAAACGCAAGATGGAAGCGGATCCACTCCGTTTGAGCCACAAACCGCTTCTCGATTCGGCGGCCATCCGCCTGAACCACCATGAGAACAATCGGTGTCTCTGGTTGCTCCGAGGTGACCCAACAGGCAAACACGTATTGTTTTCCCGGCGTCACGGGGATCCACCCCTCATGGCCCACTAGGAGACAGTCAACCACCTCGGCTTGAGGATCGAAATAATCGAAGTAAGACACCAACGGTTGCCGTAAATCGAGCTTGAGGTACCAGCTTGTTTTCCCGTGTCTCGCCCGCGAGGTGTCGGCCCTGCCGTACAAAAAGAACACATGAGCCCCCCAACCTCCGAGGCGCGGAGCGAAACATCCCCACCCCACGCCGCCAGCCTCAAAGCTGCTGTTAGGGATGGCATTCTTTGGATTAATCCAGGACACCTGCGGCAAGCGCTCCGGCTGAAACTTTTCCACCGGCTCAAGCGAGATGTCATCGACATAAAGCACGCCTGTGCCGGTGGTCCAAATCTGCAGGCGACTATCCTCGGGGGCAAGATCCGTTGTGGCCTGAAAATAAAATTCCACAAGCTCCCATTGGCGGGAGGGTGTAAACGCCTCGCGAAACCCGGTCTCTTGCCACGTACGACGGTTGGCAATCGCAATTTGCACTTCGCCAGTAAGAAGTCGTTCCGCACGGGCCCACAATCGCACACGATACCATTGTCCCCTCTGTAGCCCTACCGTGCCCACTTGCGCCAGCATGGCATGACTGTCAGGATAACCGGGCTCAAATTGGGTACAACTTAGACATGCCACCTTCCCCCGCTCAGGATCCACCACCTGGCGAAGCGACTGTACCACCCCACTTCGGCCAGCTATCTGCCATCCGTCGGGTACTCCGTCCTGATTGCTATCCTCGTCGAAGCCTGGGTTGACAATCGGCCCAAGGTTTGAAAGACTCGGCGCCGCTGCCGACGCGGAACGACTCTTCTCATCCTCAAGCCAGAAAGCGAAGAGAACAACACCCGCCAACAACATCAACAGCCACAGCTGAAATGTATTTACCCTCATCTGCTCCCTCCGGACGTGCACCATGTTACCGGCCCACAATGATTACTGGGTCGAGCAAGCGCTCGGTCTTCCAAGGAAAATAGGCGGCAGGCATCTTCCAAGAAAGTCTAAATGAGTTACGAACGCAAAGCGAGCCTAGCCGGCCGGATCATTTGTGCGGATTGCCATCGGAAATACTCCCGGCCCCCGTCCGGCAGAGGCATAGGCAAAACACCCAGGCTTTTTCTCCGGGGGGCCAAATCCTCCCCTAGCCCAGGTTATCGATCGATCCAAGAGCCGAAGGTCAGGACATAGTCAACCCCTTCCGAGATCGAACGCTGGTCCCCTTCCCCTGTGCTGTAGACTTCCACCAGAGCGAAGTCGGTAAGCTCCACCAAATAGGCCAGCTCCAATCCGGTGAGGCGTACCACTTGCGGGAAAGCTTCCAAAAGCTCGGCCCCCCGTGTGCCCGCAACGGCTGCGCGGTGATCGCTGCCCACTTGCCCTTTGACCTGCAAAACCTCAAATCCCCGAACCGACACTCGCGATGTCTCGGTAGAAAGCTGAAGCTGTTGACCATCAACCACCAGCCGTGCCGGCGTGCTATCAAGGACCATGGCTACCGAACTTCGGCCCCCGACTTTTTGCACGAGGACATCAGAAAAGCCCACGGCATAGCGCCGCCCCCAACTCCCCGAAAGGGCTACCATCCCGGGTTCCACTTGGACTCTTTCCGCGCCCGCTGTGCCATAAAGTCTGGCACTACTGTACCGGTCTGATGGTGCATAGGCTACCACTACGGCAAACCCCCAGGCGCGGGACGAAAAGGTTTGTCCCTGAAGAGCCCCATACTCCGCTGTTAGTGTCACCGAAACCGTTTCATCCTGTGGATAAATCCGGGCCGTATCCTTACCGCCGGCGTTACTTACCGCTTGAATGTCGGGAACGTCGTAAACCCGCAGTTCAAAACCAGGCCCTACTAAGGTTGTGTACCCGGGCGTGGCCGTCAGGGTGTCATCTCCACTTGAATCGTAAAGCACAGCCCGATCGCGGCCACCCCGTCCATAAGCCCGCACATAAGCAAAATTATTCACTTGCGCCTGATAGCCTGGACCCACAAGGCGAAAACTTCCCCCGTGGTATCGGAACATTTCGCTATTGGCAGATCCGATCAGTGTGGCCCGATCGTTTCCCCCTGCCGTTGATAAAGCAAGAAGATGCTTAAATCCGGTCCCCTGAACATCAAACCCCTCCCCACTCCAACGGAAATAACCCGGGGAATACCACAACAAGTCGTCCCTTGGGGAGTCGAAAAGCCGAACGCTATCCAGCTCATCCGCACCGCCATAGATGGTTACTGCCGGAAAGGAGAATACGCGGTGGACGGTACTCTCAGAGGCAAAGCTCACGTAGGCAGGGGTGACAGTGAACATTTGATCCCCAGGAGCGTTGTAGATCCGGGCTACGTCCTTTCCACCTGGCCCAGGATAATAGGAAACGGTCCCAAACCCGGCGATACGGAAGGAAAAACCGGGACCGGTAAAGGAAGTGGTCGTGACGCCAATTGTAAGCACATCGTCCCCGGGTGAACCCCAAAGGCTTGCTGTATCGGCGCCACCTCGTCCGGCGAATGCGTCGACAGTTGTCACCCCCCGGACTTCGGCGGTAAAAGTATCCGATCGCCAGGTGACCCGGTCAGGGCGAGCCACAAAGATGTCATCCCCGGCGGAACCGCGAAGAGTTACCCGCGCATCGGTACCGTTTCCATCAAGGGTGAGCGATCGGAGCCCCCGCAGGTCGACGGACAATCCCGAAGCGTTGAGAAGGGCGGCCCCCGCCGTCACCAACACAGATGCGCCAGTCAAGGGGTACACCAAAACATTGGCCGAGGCCCCACTTGCCTCAAGGGAGATTTTCTCCCAGTCGCTCCATGCTATCCCCATTGGGCCTTGGCATCCCTCCGGGGTCAATCCACGGATATTGCGGGCTTGCATCCCCCCGACGCACGTGGATGACGCCGCAGTGCCACCCGATGAATCCACGTATGCAACCACCGGCATAAGCCAGCGGATGCAAAGAGCATCTTCGCCGCCACCACCAAAAAGATGGACTCGGGCGACGCTTTCACTAGCCAGCTGGTAGGCGATGCCGTTCCACCACAATGCCAGGATGGGCTCTTGGATACAGATGGTCACGACATCGTCGTCCTTCGTTCCATAAACGTTTAACACGCCCCCATCAACCTGCTCTAAGGCGTTGACAATCCGGATGGCCGCCTGCGACCCAGCCGCTCTGAGACGTAGATACCACGTTTGGCCGGGATGAGAGGCATTTACATCTAGACGGAGTGTCCCCCAAGCGGTGGCCGAAGCCACTTTCGGCCCAAAAGGACCTCCAAGAAGCTCCGCTTCTAAAACCGTATCCATTTCACTCTCGGCCACGATCGTCACGATGCCAGCCCGCAAATTTTCGAAGGCTATCCACGCTACACCGTCCGGCCCCAGGTTCACCTGCCAACTTCCCTCGCTGATTGACCCGAGAAGGACGGGCATCGGAATCCGCAGGGAGAAGACATCCTCTGGGATCTCTCCGGGAATTCCGTCACCGTCACCATCCAAATGAAAACCCCACTTGTCGGCTATCCATGGGCTGAGCCTCAGGAGATATTCCCCCCGCATACTTTGCGGCGCGAAAGACACTTCCAACACATGATCGTTTATCCACTGGTGCCCCAAGACAGGAACAGGCCCTGAAGGCCCACTGAACGCCAAGATGTCTTCGCGTGGGTGGAAGCTACTGGCATCCATCGCTTGACTAAAAACCAATTCCACGCCGGTTAATCGTTCCCACTGGTCCACCCGCTTGTTGACGTGGACAACCCGAGGCATTTCCCATTCAAGACCAGCAAGCAACAATCCCCAGCTTAAAAGCGTGCCCTCGTCGCGCCGGCTGTCGTCATAAATTTCAAGCCGCCAAGTTCCCCAGGCCTGTTTATCGCGAAAGGCAGCAAGAGCCTCTTCCGGCTGGTATCGGCCGGTAAACGGCGGCTGTCCCTCGGTGATAGGAGTGGATGCCTCGTCATCGAGGATGGTTCGGCGGAAATGGTCGCCCGAACCCCCCACATCGCTTAAAAGCGCTACCCGCGTTCCGTCGGGCCCTTGGAGGAAAATGTCAAGGTCTGCGGTGAAAGAATGCTCAATATCGAGAAAGACATCCACGTCTTTCAGGACAAAATCATCTGATACAAAGATCTCCGAAATGGTTCGCTGGAGGTCACGGATGGGCATAGTTACATCGATGGCCCCATAGAAGGCCGTCGACAACACTCGGAAGGGAAACACAAAGTCGCCACCAGGATTTCCGTCGCCATCCCCATCAAGTGCCGCCCCACTTTGGCCACGGAAGCCTTCGGCCATCAAGCGCAACCGATATTCCCCGGGGGGCAACCGACCTGCATGAGGCACCACTTTCAGCCCTGTAGTGAGCGAGCCGTCGTAGAAAAGGCTCAGGCCCCACTTTTGGTCATCCTCCGTGTCCCACAGGCCGTCCAGACCACGCGTTGCAAGCACGACAAAATCATTGAAACCAGCAGCATCGGCCAGCACCGGTTCGGAAAACAAAAGCTCAAGCTCTCTTACCGCCTCGAGGATTTCGCCACCTGCTTCTGCCGCAGGCCGAACGGATACAACTTGCACCGGACGCCGGCCGCTTTGGCGAATAAGAAGCCCCCAGCTGACCAAGGCCCCCTGATCGAGGAAACTATCATCATAGATCTCGAGCGCCCACACCCCCTGAGCCGATTGCCCCTTAAAAACGGCAAGCGACTGCATCGGGCGATACCGACCCCGGAAAGGAGCTACGCCTTGATTAATCGGTACCGGAGCTTCGTCATCCAAAATTGTGCTGGTAAAATTTTTCCCCGCCCCACCTACATCAGCCCACAGCAGGACACGAGTACCATCAGGCCCAACCAAATACACGTCCAAATCTGCTATGTAAGTGTGCTCGATGGTGACGAAGACATCCACATCAGCAATAATCACAGGCTCGGCCACCGTGATCAGGCTTCTCGTCCAGCGATAATCCACAATCGGCTGGGGTACATCACCTGCGGAAAAGCGAAGGAGCTGAGGATCGCGTATGGTCCATACCCCCGCGAATCCCGGTTGCGGATTACCGTGAATATCGCGAAGAGAGCCTCCAGGGAGAACAAACTCCACCGTGCCATCCGGAGGAAGATCCGCTAGCCGATAGACGACCGTTTCAGGCCCGCGTAAGGCCGCCCCGACGACCCTCCCCTCGGACAAAAGCAGATCGTCGGATGCCACCGAGCTTGGAGCAATCGCTTCGTTCCACGTTACCGCAAATTCTCGAGGTGCTTCGGGAAGGATGGCTCCGGGGGGAGGTTCCGCGCTCATCACCCGCCCGGGCAAGCGATCATAGTAGAAGGTCCCTTCCCAGTGGGCCACAGGCCGCGATGTCCCCATTTGCCGGGCTGCGCCGGAAAGCACCATCATCTGCTGAAGGCCTTCATTCAGCACCGGGGAACGGGAAAAATAAAACTCTACTTCTGCCACTGCCGTGAGGCGCCACCCGTCGGCAGCCTGTCCGTTGACTAAAAACCCTTGGGGGCTAACGGACCTGGGATCAATCGGCGCCGAAAACTGCACACGGAACAGCGCCGGAGGCTCGGAAACCGCTTGACCCTCGGCCGGCCAGACATGCAAGACACGAAAGGCCAATCCCTGAAGAGTCCCTCGGGCATTGAGTCTTCCCCCGGCACTTACAAGCGAAAGCCACCCGGGCAATCGATCCACCCCCTCAAGCAAGGCACGACGAATTTCGCCAACCCCGGCAGAAGGGGCCGCGGCCGCAGCCAGAGCAATGGTCCCTGAGACAAAAGGCGCGGCCATGCTCGTCCCACTCATCCAGGCATATCTTTCCCCCGGGTAGGTACTTAATATGTTTACGCCGGGCGCTGCCACATGGACCGTCGACGCTCCATAATTGCTGAACGAGGCCAACTGATCCCGCGCGTCACTTGCTGCTACTGAAATCACATTGTCCAACTGATAATTAGAAGGATAGTGTGGATGCCAATCATTATTGCGGGCGCTGTTTCCCGCGGCAGCGACGAAGATGATCCCTGCTTCCCCCGCAGCCTTAATGGCAGCCTCAAGGGCTGAGCTGCGCGCTTCCGTTCCCCAACTAGCATTTATCGCCCGGACATTGACACCATAGGAACTCCGCATCAACGTAACATAGTTAACGGCACGCACGGCATTGGCGATGCTTCCCGTGCCATCGTGGCCGAGGAATTTCACCGGCATAAGCCTCACGCGCCAAGCAACCCCGGTGACACCCTGACTGTTATTCCCGCCCGCACCTATAATTCCCGCCACATGAGTGCCGTGTCCGTGGTCATCAAATGGATCGCCGTCCTCATTCAGGAAATCATATCCGTAGACGTCGTCGACAAAACCATTGCCGTCATCGTCTCGGCCATTTCCTGGAATTTCCCGGGCATTAACCCAGATGTTTTGAACCAAATCCGGATGTCGGTAGTCAATGCCGGTGTCCACAACGGCCACCACCGCCGAAGAATCGTGGACAATATCCCAAGCTTCTGGCGCGTCGATATCCGCATCCGCCAAGTTCTGCCCGTCTCCCCGGTTATGCAAAGCCCACTGGTGGAGGAAAAGGGGATCATTGGGCATTGCCGTCACGGCAACTGTGCCATTCGGCTCAATCATCGTTACTAACGGATGTGACGCCAGAACATCCACATGTGCCGCGGCAATTTCTTCGGATTCCCATTCCACTAAAAGGACACCCCTTTGGCCTAAACCCTTAACCCGCGTAACTGCGGGAGGAAAAAGGCCGATTAGCTCGCAGGCCTCTGCCACCGCGGTAAGCTGGTCACTGGCGTGCTCTGCGAGGGTCACGATCCATTGCCGGAAAAATTTTGCATCCTTCTGTACTGAAGGTACGCCGTTTGCGGTGGTGAGCTCGCCGGATAGCGCAATCGAAACCCCTCCTCCCATCGATTGCTCTCCACGCTCCTTCGCTCCATCTGCAAGCAAGGCCACTAAGGAGAGATCCCCGCGGGAATCTTTGGGTGGCGAGAAGTAATTCTCACCAGAATTTCTGGCAACCGAGGCAAAGTCTATTGATGCAAACCACCGGGCATCCACCGGCCGGGATGTGGCAGCTCCGCCTGCCTCCCATAGCCCCCCAAAACTTTCGGCGAGGGAAAGGAGTTCACGCCGCTCGAGGAGTTCAAAGCCCAAGGGGCGGGAAGTGGGCCTTTCTCGTTCCCAGCTTGTTTGCGCGGAGAAGAACCACGGCCATCTGTCCCCCGATCTGGGCCTACGCCGGCAATAACCACACATATTTTTTCGCTTTTGAAGCGAGCCACTCATGACATTGTTCCAAAAAATCACGCGCAAGATAAACAGCCGCAAAAATCAACGCCGCGGTGTTTAAAAAGACCACCGATTCCTGCCGCCGTCCACAGTTCAGCCAAATAGTTTGGGAGCACCGAACCAGCAAATAACCAACCGCACGTTTACTTCCAAACCAAAAACCTTACCAATCGGTTAAGGTAGCGCCTTTCAACCCGGTTGCGAAACGAACTTCCCTCGCCCGACGACCCCGGCCAAATTTTCTAAAATGGCCCCCAACCCGTCAGCTCAAGGGAGGCATCATCCCGCAATGAGGTAACGATCCGGCCAGGCATAACGATACAGGCTGCTTCTTGGTCCTTGAGGCCACGAGAAACTTTCAGCATCATAACGGGCAGCCTCACCCGGCGGGGCTTCGGTGCGGATGCCGGCTTTTCAGCCGAGCCAGAGCACCCAGAAGCTTCCGCCAAAGAAGCGACCTCGCTTTCAGCCTACGCACAAATGTCCTTCTTGGCAAACAGGCGGATGATTCCGCGTACTCCAAGCGGTGACCTTGCGAGAGTATCTTGCCCGCGGCCGGCCCCCACGCAGTTCGTCCGGGCGCCCCGTATTGGGAAAAATTCAAAGCTATCATCTCGATCTGTTGTGGCACCCGGTTGGGGGTGGACAGGTCCTCCGGCTGACCTTGGCCGAGCTCTACTGCCAAACCGGCCGGCCAGCCGATCCAGCCTGGGAAGGCCTCTACGCGTGGGCGAGGCGATTGATCCCGAGCACCCTCCTCTCGTAAGACGGTGCTCCCTTTCGAGACTGCCAAAAGAGTGGAAAGCTGTCGGGCTGCAAGCAACTGATAATTGAGCTCATAGCGGGAATTTCGCGCATTTGCTTTGCCGCAAGAGCGAGGCCTAAATAGCACTTCCCTTTACCCGGGATCTTCTGCCAACCATTGAGGCGAGACACATCCGGCAGCGGCGCGAAAAATTCGTGACTAAACCAAGTCTTAGTGTTTAACCCCGTTTGGCCCAAGGGGTATCATGTCTCACCCTCCAAAATGCTTCGCCAAGCCGCTTTTACAGGCAGAATTTAAGCCCCCGTCATGAACCGGCTATGGAGTGCAAAACCTGCATAATCCGTCCCGTATCATTAGGGTCAAGTTCCGGGGCTTGCGGCGAAAGCCACCCCCGCGTAAATTCCAGTAGTTGCGAAAAGTCAATCCCTCAAGTAATTTACAATACCACCAGAGAGGTGTCTAAATCACCACCTCGGAGGCGAATCACCTTACTTAGTTACCTCCTGGGCGCTACTAAAAGGAGTTCCGAGAGGGGATTCTTGAGAAGCGTTGAAATCGCCCGCGACGGGTTAGGACGGTGGATTACGTCGACAGATTACGTCGATTGCGAGGAGTCGTGGCGGTTTCTGCCACGGTCCTTTAAATCGGTGGATGTCTAGCCCCGATTTTGTCATAACTACGGCTACCATATTTCGCCCATTAGTAGGTGTTGGGCTGCGTGGGTTCCGGCAAGCACTTTGAGAGGATCCTTTGGCATGAATTTCCCGCAAGCTATTCATGGCGACACACCCCCTAACAGAGTTCTCCACACTCTCCGGAGGGAGCAGCCTGGCAGGGCGGAGCCGCTCACCGGAAGTTCCGGGCGATTGTCGCGTCGCGAGTTATTGGCGATGACAGCCGGCGGAGTTGTGGCAGCAACGGGCGCTGGCTTTGGTGTTATTCGAGGTAGCGAGCCACCGCCGCCTTTCAATCGCCCCAACCTGGCGGATCGAGCGCCCAGCATGCCTGTGGCCATCCGCCGCTGCCGAAGTTATGACAGCCAAGAGGTTTACCGTGAGCTGGCTGCCGCGATCGACCAAACAGGTGGCCTTCGCGATGTGGTGGCCGGCAAAACCGTGCTAGTCAAAGTCAACATGACCGGGCCGGTCCGGGACTTCGATGCTCGACCTGCTTCTGAAACTTACCACATCCATCCCACGTTCGTGGAAGCCTTCTGTGCCTTGGCCGATCAAGCCGGTGCTCGACGGATCGTGATCGTTGAAGCCCTTTACTATCGCGAACCGATGGAACAAATCCTCCAAAAAGCCGGCTGGGACTTGGCACGGCTTCAGTCGGCTGGTGGACATAAAGTCGTATGGGAAAACACCAAAAACATGGGAAGCTGGAAAAAATACAGCCGACTCCATGTTCCCTGGGGTGGTTATCTTTATCCTGCCTTCGATGTGAACCCGTGGTACGAGAAGGCCGATGTGGTGGTTTCGCTTGCCAAATTGAAAGATCATGGAACAGCAGGCGTGACCATGGCTGTGAAGAACATGTTTGGGATCCTTCCCACGGCTCTTTACGGAGATGATGCCCCCAATGAAGATTCGCTTCGGGCTCGGGTGGCCATTCTTCATTTAGCCAAACGGAAAGTCCCGGAAGGTGTGCCGCCTGAGGTTGGCACCGAAATTCCCACCGATCCGTTGCTGCGAGTTCCCCGGGTCACTGTAGACATCTTTGGCATTCGACCGGCCGATTTGTCTATCGTGGACGGAGTGTTCACGATCAAGAATGGGGAGGGATTCTGGAATCCCGGCGTGGCCCGAATCGAACCACACCTGTTATTTGTCGGTCGAAATGCCGTGTGTACAGACGCAGTGTGCACTGCCGTGATGGGGTATAATCCTACCGCCGCACACGGGGCTTTCCCCTTCCCCGGGGAAAACCACCTGGAGTTGGCTGCTGCTGCCGGGCTCGGCACACATGACATCAGTCGAATTGAGGTTCGCGGCCTGACAATCGAGGAGGCCCTCTGCCCGTTCCGCATGCCCCCGGCCCCGGGAGCTACCACTTGGTGGAATTTTGGTCCTCATGATGTGGAGCAGTGGGGTTGTCCACGGGCAGCCTGGCAACCAGCTTGGGCTTAGAGGATGACTTTGCCTCGTCCAGGCCAACGGGTGAGGTGGGAAACCCTTCGCGTCACATCAGCCCCGAAGCTCTGGGCGTTGTAGGGGAGCTTTTCACCTGGGCATAATCCATCACCCGGCGCAGGACGGGAAAGCGGAGGGACCACGTTGACTTTCGCACTGCGCCGAATGTTTCGGCGAAAATTGGGCCTGCGCCATCAACCGCTCACTGTGGAGCTTCCCCTGGGTGGTTCCCGCCCGAACCTTGCTACCGCTGCCGGAGTGCTCTGCAACAGGATGGTGCCCGCCGCAAGGCAGCGGAACAACGGCAAAATCGACCAACGCGGAAGATTTTCCGGGGACTGTTTTTGCAATCCTGGGAATTAATCCAGAGAAAAAATTGGCCTTTGGCTTCATGAAATCGATGAAAACGGAGCTGGTAAATTGTCATGGCTTATGATGTGACTTTGATTTTGGGCGACGGCGTGGGACCGGAACTTGCCGAAGCAGCGCGCCGCTGCATCGACGCTACCGGTGTTGCCATCAACTGGGACGTACAAGAAGCGGGTACCGAGGTGATGGAACGGCTAGGTACACCTTTGCCGCAGTCGGTGCTCGATAGCATCCGGCGGACTCGGTGTGCCCTGAAAGCCCCCATCACAACGCCGGTGGGGAGTGGCTTTCGCAGCATCAACGTCTTTCTACGTCAAGAGCTTGGGCTCTACGCGTGCATACGACCCTGCAAAATGTATCCTGGGGTCCGCACGTACTATACGAATGTACCAATTGACTTGGTGATTGTCCGGGAAAATACGGAGGATCTTTACGCGGGAATCGAATTCGAGCGAGGCAAGCCAGAGACCGCCGCCATTGTGGACGAGATCAACCGTCTCTGCCCTGAGCGCAAGGTGAAAACACCCCCGGAGCACACCGGGATTTCCGTTAAGCCTATTAGTTTCTCCGCCAGCGAGCGGATTGTGCGCTTTGCCTTCGAGTATGCCCGGCGCTACAATCGCCGGAAGGTGACGGCTGTTCATAAAGCCAATATCATGAAATATACCGACGGGCTGTTCCTCGAAGCGGCGCGAACCGTGGCTGCTTGCTATCCCGACATCGAGTTCGAAGACCGTATTGTCGACAACATGTGCATGCAGCTAGTTCAAAAGCCGGAATTGTACGACGTCATTGTGTGCCCCAATTTGTACGGCGACATTATCAGCGACTTGGCGGCGGGACTCGTTGGTGGCCTAGGAGTAGCCCCAGGGATGAACGTCGGTGATTCCGGCGCCGTTTTTGAAGCAACGCACGGTTCCGCCCCAAAGTATAAGGGGCTTAACAAAGTCAATCCTACGGCCCTTGTGCTCTCCGGTGTGCTCATGCTTCGGTATTTGGGAGAAACGGAGGCGGCCCATCGACTCGAGAAAGCTGTAGCCGCCGTGATCGCCGAAGGGAAAGAAGTCACATATGATCTAAAGCCTCACCGGGACGATCCCACCGCCGTCGGTACCCGGCAAATGGCCGAGGCCATTTGCCGGAAGGTTAAGGAGCTTGTCTCCTTGCCGCCGCGCTAGCTGTCCACTCCAGAGCTTGCGGCGGGAGTGACCTGGCCCGTATATATGACCCAGGCAGCCGCTAGAGCAATTCCCCATAGCGTCAAGTGGGGAACATAGTGGATCGTAATGCGTTTGCCAAACTCTTCAGAGGTCCAGAAAATACTCCCCGGACACTTCTTTCCCAACATGTCCTGGGAATCTTGTCGTCCGGGAAAGGCCTGGGTAAAAAGCTGGGCAAAAATCTTGCCCCCTCCCCCGGTAAGCACGATGGACAACTCATCCGCGGAGGTGCCACTCATTCGCTGCGCAAGAAC
Source organism: uncultured Thermoguttaceae bacterium (assembly GCA_938084835.1). Lineage (GTDB taxonomy): Bacteria > Planctomycetota > Planctomycetia > Pirellulales > Thermoguttaceae > DTLM01. The sequence goes on along the minus strand of CALKER010000008.1, from coordinate 46,203 downwards.
CATGATTGCCCCCAAGGGTCCCCAAAAAAGCCCCGATTTCATCGCGTCCACGGTGTTCTTTCCTACCGGCGATGGGGGGCAGGTTAAATCGGACATATCCACAAGAGGAAGCATGTCCGTAAATTCATATAGCGCGCGAGCTGACATGCCAATTCCCGGCAAAATAGCACCTCCTTGAAATACCCCCTCACCGGAAACCAAATCCACAGTGATTGCCGAGCCTATGTCAACAACCACGACCGGCGTATCCTGATCGTGTAAAAGGTAGGCCGCCAGGGCATCAACAAGGCGATCAATCCCCACCATATCCGGCCGGGGAACATCCACCTTAAAGGGAAGATCACTTGTTGTAAGAAGAACGACTAGCTCGCCCGGCCGATTCGTACGAAGCCAATCGATTAGCTCAGTGCTTGCCGGTCGATTTACCGTAGCAATCCACCACCCTCCGGGAGGTCGGCCCTCCCCAAGCCACTCCTCAAACCGAGGAAGTTCCTCCGGCAGCGCGGATAGGCTGATTTCCCGGGTACAAGGAAGATGACCAGAAAATTCCTCCCAGGTATAAAGTCCACATTTGACCCGGTTATTGCCTACGTCCACCGCTACGAGGGGAAAAAAGTTGTCAACACCGCCTTTTTCGAAAATAGGTCGCAAATCCTCCTTAAGTTTGCCCATTGGCATCTAACTCCGCAGAGATCTCTTTTTATCGCATCCATATGTGCCGACGCAATTGGCCACCGTCGCGAAAGTTTACGGTCTTTTCGTCCTTGGTTCCTCAACTGCCATGACGGTGGCGCGCCTTTCCCAGTTTCTTGGCCAAGATTTCCCTGTGTTAGTTGAACTGCAGGCAAGTCCGGGCACCTTCCCTTCCACTGGGAACTGCCATGGCAAGGTTTATCAATTTTTGCCTTCGGACCAACCCGATAAACTGCCGGCCCGGTCCTTCGATACGCGCCCATGGTTCATCCGCCTGCATCAAGTGAACAAAAGCTTCAAGAGCCGTATACGTCCCCGGCAAGATCAGAAGCGGCCGAGGGTCATCCAAAGCCGCCTGTCCACGAAGGATAAGATCAATGGTGCGGACATAAGCCGTCGGACCATCTTGGTCGGGCGAAGACACTAAAAGTTCGGGAGCTTGTCGAGCGGAAGAAATACTAAAGGCCTCGGCGAGGGAAATGCCTCGAGGGATGACGGGCAGCGTGTCCGGTTTTTCGCACATTTGCACAAGTGGCAACGTACCCAGCTCGAACACGGCTTCAGCCAAGTGAAATTGAACCGGGCGCAGCACGCCAGCTGCCTTAGCTTCGCCCAAGATTCGCTTGAGCTCTCGACGGGCAAGCACCGTCTCCCATTGTCCCGCCGATTCTTCGCGCAGAAGGGCCAGCGCCTGCCCCAGGAGCCACAAGGGGAAGGTCAACGGCAGGAAGAATATCGCAAAAGCAAAAAAGGCAGGGGAGACGGCGCGCAGGATTCTATCGGGCCGATGAAGGAAAACTGTCTTCGGCAAAAGCTCAGCATAAACGAACATAAGTGGCGTCGCTAACACGGAAGCCGTCATGGCCAACAGATCGGCCAAGTGTGGCACCAGACGATAGACCAGTGTTACCAAACTCGCCGAGATCACGTAATTGGCCAAATTATTTCCTGTAAGTACCGTGGCCACAAAAAAGGTGGGATGTCGCGTAAACCACAGAAGTCCCTTGGCCACGCGGTCACCTTGAAGAGCATCGAGCACCAACCGCAGGCGTGGGATACGATAAAACCCCGTCTCTGCGCCGCTAAAGAGGGCGCTGAGGATCAAACCTAGACACAAAAGAAAAACGATTCCTGTCACGGCTTGCCGTGCTCCTTGTCGGTGAGGAAGGCAAGCTCAATGAGCAAATCACCATCGGGGGAGGTATCCACCACGCGCAAGTGGAGGGACCCGGTTTGGCACTCGTCCCCCAATTGAGGAAATCGGCCTAGCTGTTCTTGCAAAAGCCCTCCCACGCTGACACATCGGCTTGACGGTCGAGCGATGCGGAAATGCTTGGCAATCCGGCGCAGAGCGGTCGAACCTGTGACTTGCCACCGCTGGCCGCCCAGGTAGCGAATCGGCTCGCGCTGTAAAGGCCGATCGCGAGAACCACTCCCCAAGGTAAGGGCTGCACGCAACAATTCCTCCAGGGTTAAAACACCGATGGTTTCGCCATACTCATTGAGCACTCCCGCCGCAACAAAGCCCTCGCTCACCAATCGCTGGAAGACTTCGGCCGCGGAAAGACACCAGGGGACAGGAAGCAGGGGATGGGCCCAGCGATCAAGGGGTTCTTCCAACCGCTCGTAGATATTTTTGAGGATCAAGACCGCGACCGGCTCATCGGTATCGCGGTCAGCCACATAAACAACTCCTCCCGGGGGTAAGTCCGATGAAAGATCGGCCCACCGCAGTGGTGGTCTTACCAGCGGAAGTTGCCTGCGGGGACGCATCAACTCATCGGCGCGAATATCCGATAAAGCTACTAAGCTTTGCAGCACCGCTTCCTCTTCAGAGAGCAAGAGCCTGTTGACAATCGACCACTCCACTGCCCGCTCCACATCGCCCACTTGCAGATAGGGCTCCGGCCGAAACGTGGGCCACACCACCCGTAACGTCAGCTGACTCAGCCGCTGAAGCGGCGGTAACAAGCCTTCCACTGCCTGCACCGCTTTCGCCAACGGTTGGGCCAAAAGTAAACTCCAAAACCGGGGATGGGATACGCCGAGAGTTTTCGGTAACATCTCGCAAAACACAATCAGGCCGACCAGCGAAGCAAAGGCAAATCCGCCCGCCCATGTGGGCTCGCCCCGGTGCTTAAGGGAGATAGAAACGATAGCACTGACGGTAAAATAACCGATGTTAAGAAATAAGTTCCATAAAAGGATGGCCGTCAACAGCCCCTCACTTTCCCCCAGAAGTCTTGCCACAATTTTCCCACGAGGATTACGCTCCGCCAGCTCTTCACGACTTCGCTGGTCCAAGGCAAAAAGGGCGGCCTCACTGAGGGAAAAGAAACACGAGCCGCAGGCTAGAACCCCCATTACTACAAGCCATGGGAACAGTTCGGCCAATTCTCTCACTTGAGCGCAGCCCTCGCGCAGGTGGATCTGAGTCTTATGGGCTCACTCCCAGAAGGAAACGACAAACGCGAAGTTCCATGGCCATGGTCGCCCCCATGTTGACCACTGGCTTGCTCACCAGTTTGGAAGTGGAACATCACTTCCACATGCAAATTCAAGCCCGCCTTTCTCTCCTCGCCCTGTTTCATCGCGTCACCAGCTTTGATTGTGCTTCTTACGCCCGAACGGTTTCCCGCGGCGAAAGCGATAGGATTTGTTCCTTTTTCGAAGCCTCCAGCTTAGGACGTCCTCGGCCCCCCAATTCATCCACGATTGCCCTCCAAAGCCATTCTTGCCTTGTCACTCTTCCACAGTCGTCCTTCCGGTGACGACATCAAATTCGTCGATCGCCGGAATGAGCATGGCTGCCGTGGCGAATCCATAGCCACTGACAATTGTCACAAACACAAGGTGTGGCTGCTGCAAGAAGAAGCTAGTGATGGCATAAAAGGTCATCAAAGGGCAAGCAAACGAAGCCACTCCGATGGCCGAAGAGGGATTCCGTACCCCCAACGCCAAATATAACGCAGCGCCGCCAAAAACGATTAACCCCAAAAAAGGAAGCTGAGCCTCGAATCGCCCCCCGAAAGCCACCATCATCCAAATACACGTGGCCACCCCTACAAAAAGGAAAAACACCGTCCCCAAGCTAATGGCAATGGCATGGTGAGAACTCCCGTAGTTCATGCCCACATGGAGCCCGAGCATCGCCACAAACCCGTAAAGTACGCACAGCCCTGCCACCAGGTAGAAAAGTTCCAAACCCACGATGGCGCCTCGCCACCAAAGATAAACACACAAAGCGAGGGGTAAGAGAACCATCTCTTTGATATTGAAAAATGTGCCGAACATTTTCCCAAGAACAAACTCCTTGGGAGTAATATCCGTGACCAAAAGCAGATCGAGCGTGCGGCCGTCCCGCTCCGAGATGAGCGAGCTCACAGCCTGAGCGTTGACCAGCACAAGACTTAAGAGGAACAAAGCTGCCATCGCCAGCCCACCAAGCCCATAAGCCGACAGCGTTCCCGCCTGGAGCATACCCACAACCAGCCACGCAATTGCGAAAAAGATTACCACATAGCTCAAGCGAAGAACGAGCATCCGACGGCCATAGGCGCGTGTACACATCTCCCGCCACAAAACGGGATTACTCCATACGTGGCGGAAAGTCCGCTTGCCCGGGGGCAAAAGAAGGTCAAGCCACCACGGGCGCTGGTCAGCGGAGAGAACGTCTTCCCCCTCACCCTCTGCTGCAAATGGTCTTGCCCACCGCCAAGCAGCTGGGCGCGAAGAAGCCGCGATGGAAATTGGCGACTCGGCTGAAAGACCGGCCACCCCGGTATCCCCGCGATTGCCGCTGCAGGTCCTTCCATTTGCCATTCCGCCGGAAGGATCAACTGCCGAGGCCGTTGTGCTCTTCTGTGGCCCGAGGCCGCAGTCACTCGAGGTCAACACCACCGTCCCTTCCGCAAGTTCCGGGTTAGGGCTCTTAATCCCACCCGCAGATCCCTCCCCTGGCCCAGTGCCCTCAGAAATCAGCCGGGATGGCCCCTCCGGTTCGGGCAGGATGGGGCGAGGTTCATTTGCTTTGGTCCATCGTCGGACGTTAACAATGGCCAAGATGTTGAGAAGTGCAACAAAGACCAAGCTGGTACCGAGGAATCCCCAAAAGCTTCTTAACCCCAAAAGCCCTCGGGAGGAGGTCGGGGCAACAATTGGCTGAGAAGCCCTCAAAATCGCATGCCATGGGCTCACAAGGGCTGCTAATTCTTCTCCAACCAACCCAAAAAGCCCCTCCCTCGCGAGCCCCGCAGCTAAAACCTCTCCGGCACCCACCCAGAGCACCAAACCGAGGATCGTTCCCGCGACCGCTTGGAAAGTCTTTTCGCGCCAAAAGCCAACTATCGTCCCGATGCTTCCTGCAACAAGAATGCTCGCCACCGTCACCAACGCGGTACGAAGTATTTGGTCGAAAGCTACCCCGCCAAACAACGTAAGCATGACGAAAATGGGAAAGCCCGCTACCACCAGGACGAGCACCATTAGTTGGCTTGAGAGCAATTTTCCGAGGACCAACTCAGCGTTGGTCAACCGAGTCATCAACAGGAGGTCCAAGGTGTGACGATCTTTCTCCTGAGCCACAGAGCTGGCCGCCGATATGGCGCCGAAAAAAACGGTAACGACCAGTTGTAAGGGGGCCAAAATCGAGAACATCGAAGCCCCAAAAAGAGCGAGAGTTCCCACAGTATCGACCACCTGAGTGCCGGCCAAAATAAGCCATGCCGTCGCAATCAGAATGAGTAAGCCCAAACAGTAAGCAGCCGGCAGGATGTAAAACCGGGGGCGCCGGGGCAGGAGCACTATCTCCCGAGTGAAAATCGGCCCAAAAAGCAAGGTTTTTTCTCCCCTGAATTAGCCCACGACCCACCTAAATGCATTCCGTGGCAATAAACTTAATAATGATTCGTTACCATAAAGCCATGCAGCTGTTTCATTTATGCCTATCTTGCTGCCGGAGGAACGCGGATTTTACTTCAAAGTACACTCCCCGACTATCGCGGCCTGCCGACAGCTCGGCTCTTCGCAACTTCCCTCGCCATGGCTGGTCTGCAAGGCCGGCAAAGGAGCTTCAGGTTCGCTCGAAGTGGCCTTGAATGGAAGTGGCCTCGAACAAAGCTCTTAGCCGATCGTACGAAATTTCGAGCCCACGAGTTACAGCGTTTGCGGTACCGGATGACGCCGCTCCCGCGGACAACGGCGTTCCACGGGGATGGAACCCTCCCAGTTCATTCCGAGGCCGGGAGTCGGGATCTCACCTTGCAAGCCCGGAACCTTCCGCGAGGTTTTCCCATCTTTGGCTTCCCGGCTAGCCGCGCCAAGCTTCTGGCAAGGAACGATGCTGCCCCGAAAACTACGCTAAAAACTGTGCCAAGGATGGCCCGACTGTCCTTGGGACAGCCTCTGATCCTTGCCCATTATCCAACCAAGTATATGCACGAAGTGTACGAAGCCACTACCTCCCCAGTAGGTTGAAGCCAGCCGTACGAACGGCGTCTTTGCGAGGGAGTTCAACCCGCGCCACCATTTTTCTCGCACCGAAAAGAAGCTTTTAAAAGCCAAAGCGACGATTCTAAGAGGCAAAAGGCGAAACCGCGCGGGTTCCTCTCCTTCCCGTGTGAAATGCGGGTTCCCGCAGCGGCATGCTCTGCCAAATCTTCTTACGGGCAGCACGAAAAATTCAAATGAGCTGCCAAATAACCCCGTGGGGTGACGTGCGATCCCACTTAGCCCATCCGCAAGTCGGGGAAACTCTCGCCGGCGGAGTGCCTTAGACTCACAGGATTGCCTTAGAGTCATCAGAGTCAACCGCCGGATCTAACGCAACTTTCCGCGCCCCAGCCCCCTTGTCCCATTTCAAACTCCGTATAAACTGTCCTGTGGGAATTCATCCCTAAAGGCGAATCAACTTGGAATCATGTGTGGGAAATTTGCCCAGAACAATTTCGGGTGGCATTCAAATTTTGAGAAATCGGGGCGTTGAGTCGCGACACCAACCGTTACCCGCACGATTGGCTTTCAGGCTCACCGAAGGCGAGGAATTTTCTGCCATAAGGCACCGCTCCCCGATTTGGGGAATCAGACGGATAGATTCCGTAGGTTTTTTCAAAAAAAACGCGGGTGCGGCCGGGATGAGAGGTCGGATGGGTAATGAGTGCATCCAATGACCGAATCTGGATTTCGGGCGAGTATTCCCGAACTCTGGACGACCGCTACCGATTGACTATCCCGGCCCAATTGGCGGAACCTCTCACCCGGGACTCCGCGGAATGCGTTCTGGTGAAAGAGCGAGCCGGCTGCCTCAGCCTCTGGGCCAAAGCGGATTGGAGTCGCTTGTTCCTTGAACGAATGCGACTGGTAGAACAACGGCTGGCATTAGGCGACTTAGATCGACGATTAACAGAGGTGCAAACTCTCGGCCGGTTACTTTCGAGCCGACATCGACCTGTGGAACTTGCCGGCAAAAACCGGTTGCTAATTCCCGAGGGGTTCCGCGAGTTTTTAGGAGTTCCAGCGGGTGGGGAAGTAATGTTGGTAGGTGCGGCCGTTTGCGTGGAATTATGGCATCCCGAAAAGTGGGTGCGGTATTTATCGCGGAAGATGGCACGTTTTCCCAGGTTGATGAGCGAACTTTCGTAGGCCGCCATTTACCACGACAGCGTCCAAGACCAACCAATTCTTGCAGCAAAATCCCACGACGGCCGCGGCTTTGGGCCCAACCCTAGCCGTTGCACGGAAAATAAGAAATCTACAAAGCCGCCAAATTACGAGCAAAAGTGCCGCGAAAATACCTCGCCATGGCGACTGACGGCAAAAATCCAGCAAGTTGAGCGGCCAAGAAGGCGGACCAGCCAAAAAGGAGAGTCTCGCACAGGAGGCGATCCCCTGCCCGATTGGTGGCTTTCCGGCGTACAGCCGGCTTCGTGTCACCCGGTCGGAAGCAAGTTCGGCCGACACCTTCCCTCCCCTTCACGGTGATCGGCCAAAATGGCCCCAAATTCGGGCAGGGATCGCCTTCCCATAAAAACTCCCTTCGGCAATCGGGGAGAACTCCCGCCCGTAGCCCAAACTCAGCAGCCCGGCTTTTCCGTATGAGGCGATCCCCGCCACAACCAGCCACAAAATAACAAATTTTTCCGAAATAATAGACTAAAGCCGGCAGGAGCCCAAGGCTAGCTCTTTTAAAGAATTTTTGGTCTCGAATGGGCACCCTCCCCGGGGGCAGGCCGCCGCATCACACGGACGCATTCAAGACAGTCGTCTTAAAGAGTTCGCTTTCCGCGGCAGCAACCCCGCAAAACCTCATACCTGACGCCACCTACCGAGCCAAGCCAAAGGGTTGCGTGAAAGTCGTCCCCCCGGGGCCTCGTAGCTCGGCTCGGACGTAGCTTCCCAAATTTTCTATCCGCCGGTACGGTAGTTGAGACCCCTTGTGGACAACGGTACCATCGCTAATCCAGCTACAGTTTTCTTCCGAAAGAGGCGATCCTCCGACGGTGGCTGTGATGTGGATCACCCCCTGCTCTTCGTCGTGCCAGATTCGCTCGATCCGTGGTGTTTTTGCCGGATCCCTCGTTAAGCGATCGTGTGTGGTTAAGGTTGCGAAATAGGTTCGACCTTTGCTTAACGCGTCCGCTGCAGCCGATAAGCTTACTTCCGAAAGAAGAAGAATCACCCAATTTCTCCCCACCGCACCGCGCGAGTGAGCATCATCATTGGCAAAACCCCAGACGGGCCGCCCGGGCATCATTTTCGTCAACAGGCCGTCCCACAAAAGCCGATCGTGAGGATACCGATTCTCGAAGTTAATCACTTCCATCCCCACCAAGACATCGTGCTCGGCAAAAAGCTTGAGGTAGTTGGCCAGAATTTCCGGCGGGACGGCGCCCTCGGGAGTGGGCTTCCAGTAACGGCCGGGATGAGCCAAAATTACAAGCCCACCACGATCTGCCACCTCCTTCAAACTGACCTCTAACCGAGAGGAGGAAGTTTCAAAAGGCACAAAAAGGCTCACCGCGTGGTGGTGGCGGGAAAGTTCGTTGCCCGGAATGGCCAACATGTTGAGGGTTGATCCATCACGGCCCCATCTTTCCCACGGCCAAGTGCAGCGATTATGATCCGTAAGAGCTAGCGCCCCGAATCCTTGCCGGTGGTATGCGTCGATCATCCGCTCCGGAGGATCACTTCCGTCACTTTCGGTAGTGTGAGCATGGAGGCCCGCCTTAATTTGCTGAGTTTGCGCCCAGTCGACCCCCTCGTATGGGTTAAGTGCAAGCCGCGGAGGGCTTCCCCACGTGGTGACTACCCCCAGAGACCAGATGCATGCCGAAAGGGCAAGGCATATCACCCGAAGGTTAAGTATGTGCCGAAAAAAACCACGCCATAAGTGTTTCATAAATTTGGCTCCTTAAAACTTGGGTGCACGAACAAATCAACCTCGGAAAGCTCGCGGCATTATTCTTTCTCGAATAACTCCCGACAAGTGAACGTGCTGACAGTCGCCGTATCGGGTCCGAGCCACCGACCGAAGCTTTAGGCAAGATGCTTCAAGCGAAATCTTGGAACCGATGGTCACCCCCAAACTCCAGGAAGCGATTGAAAGTTTGCGGCAACTTGCAGCGCTGGCGATATTGATTCCCGGAAAGTTAGCAGGAAAAAGGAAAGATCTGCATCTACCCCTTAAGCTCTGCATGATGAGCCCGTGTAATGCAAGGAGGGATAACCGCGGCTTATCCTGCGTGCCGGGAAAAAGTTGGGACAATCCCGCACCCAGGCCGCCTTGGAAATTGCACCTGCCCCTTTACAACTTTTACCCCATCGGCCACATCCTCCGCCAGCAGTGCTGCCCCATCTAGATCGGCATAATCCACAAGCGGCAACAGTTGTGCCGCCGCGGAAATACCGATTGTAGACTCCGTCATACAGCCCACCATTACGCGAAATCCCAGTCTCCGGGCCTCGTCGATCATTTGCCGAGCTGGGGTGAGCCCCCCACATTTGACCACCTTGATGTTGACACCGTGAAAACATCCCTGGCAGCGGGGAAGATCCTCCGAAGTTCGGCAGGATTCGTCGGCCACAAGGGGTAGAACACTTCGGGAAAACAGCCAGGCAGCTCCCTCCCAGTCGTTGGCGCGGAGGGGTTGTTCCACAAACTCGACGCCTAGAGAAGCTAATGCCTCGATCTTCCGGGCTGCTTCCTCTGCTTGCCACGCTTCATTGGCGTCCACACGAAAGAGAGCGTCCGTCTCCTGGCGAAGCAGCCGCACAATTTCGATGTCATAAGGTGTCCCCAACTTTATTTTGTAGATGGGCCAACCGGGCATCGCCCGCAGTTTTGCGAGCATGACCTCCGGCTGGTCCAGGCCGATGGTATAATCGCTGGGTGGAAGATTGTCGAGGGTTTCTCTCCACCGCTGCCAGACGGCTTTTCCGGTAATCTTGCCCCACAGGTCATGAAGCGCACAATCGACAGCACAAAGGGCAAAAGTATCCCCTCGCAGGCGTGCCGCGCATTCTGGCCACAACTTCTCTGGCTCGTCCGGCTGCTGATGGGCTAGCCAGCTTGCCAGTCGTTGCAGCCGCTCTTCCATTCCCGCGATGCTGATGCCGTAGTAACCGTTCTCTCCGGCCTCACCAAAGCCGCTTTCCTCAACCGTTGCCACTTCCACCACGAGCGATCGACTTACCGTGGCCGTGCCCCGGGATATTCCAAACGGATATTTCAAGGGAAGATCGAAGCGATAGGTGCGTAAAATCATGAGCTCGGGCCCCTGACCTTTTCCCATCTGTGGCGTTTCTCCAAATGCAGCCAAGCCGGGTTCCAAACAACGTGGTCATATTCTCCAGCACAACAGTTTAAACCCTCGAGAGACAACCCTGGAAGAGATTGGCCATGCGCGCTCTCCAAGAACCAGCACTGTGCCTCAAATCCCACAAGGCGCATCACCGGCTTACTTTTAAATCCCTGAACTTGCAGAGCTTCCCCCCCGTTATTAAATTGCTTGAGCATTCTCAAATCGCCGAAGTGTTTCCCTTAACCAACCTGGCGCCTCGGCAAAGTGGGACCTTCGCCCAGGGCTATGGCGCCTCACTGCATACGCGAGTTTTCACAACCATTAAAGGCCAGGTCTAACCGGGGACAGGAAGAGCCCTATGTGGATTCCTTTTGCCATCCTCATCGTCGGAATAGCCACGGTGTTGACCTTGATCATCCGCTTTCGGGTCAATGCTTTTGTGGCATTAATTTCGGCAGCCCTTCTTGTGAGCCTGCTGTCGCCAGGACCGTGGTCGATAAAAGCAGCTCGCGTTGCAGAAGGTTTCGGCAGAACGGCGACCAGCATCGCTATTGTCATTGCCTTTGCGGCCATCATCGGCAAGTGTCTCATGGACAGCGGTGCTGCCGATCGCATAGTTCGCTCGTTTCAGCGCTTACTGGGTCAACAACGGACGAGCGTTGCCCTGCTGGCAAGCGGATATGTGCTCTCTATCCCGGTATTTTTTGACACCGTGTTCTACTTGCTGATTCCTCTTGGGCGATCCATGTGGCGGCAACTTCGCCGGGACTATGTGCTTTTTGTAACGGCTATTGCGGCCGGGGCAGTAATTACCCACAGTATTGTTCCACCGACTCCTGGACCGCTTGTGATGGCCGACACGTTGAACGTCGACCTGGGGCTCTTCATCTTGGTGGGGGCGATCATAGGAATTCCCATGGCCGTTGTCGCACTCCTAATCTGCTCCCTGATGAACAAAAAATGGGATATCCCCATGCGTCCCTATCCGGGGGAAGAGGAACCCGAACCACTTCCGGACGACCGCTTGCCAGGGATTGTCCTCTCGCTCACTCCGATTCTTTTGCCGGTGATCCTGATCTCCGCCAATACCTTTGCTCAAATGGGAGCACGAAACGAAATTGAGGCTCTCCGCTTGCGAGGCGACCGAATCAATTGGCGCGCCCTTGCAGGTCAGCTGGCTTCTGCTGACGGCTTGCCTACCGACGCGCCTGCGCGACTTTTGCGGGAGCGGCTTCCCGAACGTCTTCGTGCGCTACTGGCCGATCCGAAGCAGGCGGCTCAGGAAAATGTGTTGACACGAGTACGAGAGCATATCAGTCAACTGGTCACCAAGAGTCAATTCGCCACGGAGGAGCTTTTCGCGGGTCTTACCATTCCGGCGGATGCGCAAAGACTTCGCACCCGAGGAGAACAGTCCCTCGGTAAAGAGGCTTCGCGGCTTTCGCAGAAGGAGCGGGTGGAGCGCGCGCTTGATGCCCTCTCCCCGCGGGAACGCTCCCTCCATAATTGGATTCTCCTAGAGACAGCCTTTCCCGACTGCCGCCAATCCACAATGCTGGAAAAAGTCGCTGAGTTGACCGCCTTTGTGGGCAATCCCAACTTCAGCTTGTTCTTGGCGGCGATCGTGGCCATGGGCACCTTGTTGCGGTGGCGGAATCTTTCCTTCCGCCAGTTGGGCCAAGTCACGGAGGGGGCCCTAATGAGCGCCGGCATCATCATCCTTATTACCGCTGCCGGTGGCGCATTTGGAGCAGTTTTGCGAGAAACTGGGGTCCAGCAGTCCTTGGAACAATTGATGGGGACCTCAGGTGGGCTTTCGGGACGGTCGCTTCTTGTCATGGGATTTTTACTTGCCTCCGTCATGAAGGTGGCGCAAGGTTCGGGAACGGTTTCCATGATCACGGCTTCGTCGATGATGGCGGCCATGGGATCATCGGCAGAGACCCTCGGTTGCCACCCCGTTTATTTGGCCGTGGCCATCGGCTGTGGATCTATGTGTGGATCGTGGATGAACGATAGCGGTTTTTGGGTCTATGCTCGCATGGGAGGTTTTACGGAAAACGAAACCCTCAAAACCTGGACGCTCCTGCTTGTTCTGATCGGTAGTTTCGGATTAGTGGTCACTGTTGTGGCATCTCTTCTCTTTCCCCTCGTGTAAGGCTTGCGACTTCGCCCCATTTAGTAGGGGAGTCAGGATGCCCACCGGCACCGGGATCCGCGACTACCCAGAAACTTTTGTAACAAAATTTAAGCTGAGGTGCCTCCGCAAGACGCGGCAAAATTCCTCTCAGCCCATATCATTTTCCGCAACCACGTGAAGTGAAGGCTCCTGCATCACCTTTCTTCTTGAACCGGGGTGGTGGTTGCCCCTAGTGGGTGAATCTGGGGTAGAGGGAGTTGTATGATTTATGGAAACGCAGGCACCAGGTGTCGTTCTACTCTCGATTAAGGTCACAATCCTTGTAAATTTTGGGATGAATGTGATGAAATGGAGCGGCAGTGTGCTCCGGTGGGGACTGTTACTATTGGCGGGAATGCTAGCGGGATGCTATGGGCGGCCCGAGCCGCCCTCTTTACTGCCACCTGTAAGCTCTCATGAAGAAGAAAAAACGCTCGACGAGCCAGTCAGCCGCTACGGAATGCGGGCCGGGAGACCACGGCGCGTTCTCACGGAGCTCTCCACCTCTCCGGGCAGCGTGGACAACTGTCCCGTGCGTCTTCACGATGTGACGGCGCAGACGGGCATCGATTTCCAGCATTTTGACGGTTCTGGGGGCCGGTACTACATCATGGAAACAATGACCGGGGGCCTGGCGACATTCGACTATGATGGGGACGGCCAGGAAGATATTTACTTCCTCAACGGGGCCGCGCTGGCCGGAACTTTCTATCCGGAACCCCCACTCAACGAGCTTTACCGCAATAGAGGAGAGTTCCGATTTCAAAAGGTTACCGCCGAGGCGGGGGTGGGCGACCCCGGTTTTGCTTTAGGCGTATGCGCCGGCGATTACAACAACGACGGATTTCTCGATCTTTACATCAACAACTTCGGCCCGAATGTTCTTTTTCGAAACAATGGCGACGGAACCTTCTCTGATGTCACCTCGGTCGCGGAAGTAGCAAACGGCTCGATGCTAGGCGCAGGGGCAGCCTTTTCCGATTTCGATGGAGACGGGGATCTCGATCTATATGTGGCGAACTACGTTGATTTTAGCTACCAAAAACATGTCACACGAACCTTTAAGGGATACAAAGTCTACCCCTCCCCTCGCGACTTTCGTGGCACTTCGGACACCGTTTTTCGCAACAATGGCGATGGAACCTTTACCGATGTGAGCCAAGCTGTGGGGGTGGCCGCTCATAAAGGCACCGGTATGGGAATCATTGCTTGCGATTACGACGGCGACGGCGATACGGATGTGTTTGTATGCAACGACGTGGACGCCAATTTCCTCTTCGTCAACGATGGGACGGGGCAATTCGAAGAGTTAGGCATGTTATACGGCGCCGCCTACAACTGGTATGGGGATGAAAATGCCTCAATGGGCGTGGATTGCGGTGACTACGACAACGACGGCTTCCTTGATTTCATCATGACCTGCTACCAAGACGAGGTCCCGGTGCTCTACAAGAACCTAGGCGACGGCCGACTAGAGGATGTATCGGCATCGGCCAACATCGGTCCCACCTTGCTTTCGCAGGTCAATTGGGGCGTAGGTTTTGCCGATTTTGACAACGACGGATTTCGCGATATTTTCGTCGCCAATGGCCACACGGACGACAACGTGGAATTCTTCGATCGCACGGGTGTGTACAAGGCTCCAAATACCCTTCTGTGGAATTTGGGCGATGGCCGATTTGTTGACGTAAGTCGGGTGTGCGGCGACGGTCTGACACCGATCCACGCCAGCCGTGGAATTGCGCTTGAGGACTTCGATAATGACGGCCGAGTCGATGTCACCATCGTCAACTTGCGGGAGTCGCCCACAATACTCCGCAACCAAACGCTGGCTCCTAACCACTGGCTCCAAATCTCTCTCATCGGGCGTAAAGCCAATCGCTTTGGTGTCGGAAGTCGGGTGAAATTAAAAGCCGGAAGGTTGCAAAGTATCGCGGAGGTGGTGGCCGGGCGCGGATACCAGAGCCATTGGGGATTGCGCCTCCATTTCGGTTTAGGGGAACAAGCCGTCGTTGAGGAAATTGAGATCCGTTGGCTTGGCGGGGCGGTGGACCGGTTGAAGTCGATACAAGCCAATCAGTGGATTATCGTCGTAGAAGGAGGTGCGGTCTTTTCAGTGCCGCCCGAGCCCGGTCCCAGCCAGGATCTTTAGGCCCTACTTTTCCGAGAGCTTTTCCGTCCGTGGGTAAATGCATGTCCCCCGGCTAGGCCTTAAGATGGGCGGTTTCGCGGGTGAGGCGTGAGATAGCACAAGCCTCGGTTATTTGACAATACACCTGGCTGGCCGGATGCCCGACCCCCTTTCAGGCAAAGAGAGGTTATACTGGCCTGGCTCACACTTGCTCTTACCACCTGGGGAGGCCAGCTTGGCGTTGCTTAGCGACAACCTTAAAAACAAGCCATATATCCCACCCCGGACCATAAATGTCGGGAGGCCCCGCGTTCGGACCCACATATCCAATTTACCTGCCGAGATGGTGGTTTTCGTCCTTGGAATCAGCGGGTAAAACCCGCGGGCTTGCCCCTTGCCCGAGCTCCCGGCTTTGCCGCGCGAGCAACTTTCCAAGTTAGGTCTTCCCCTACGAAGAAAAGCAATTTACCATTTAGAGTCCGGGATAAACGGCCAGCTTCGAATGTCTGGGGGCCGACTTCCGGGAGTTGGCTACACTGCGAGCTACCTTCCAAGATAAGACCGAACACCGGCCGGCCCCGCCACAGCGAACGTATTTCCCAGCAAACGACCGAGCGTGGGCGATCCTCGGTTTTGGCATTACGGAACAAAGGGAATTGCGCAAACTTCCTGCACGGAGCTTGATTTCGGGCCGAAGCTTTTACGATTCTTACATGGAAAGTGACCTGGTGAAAATGCCCGGTGGCTGGGCTACTGGGTATTTTTCATTTTCGGGACAAGCTTCCCAAGCACGTGCGTGGCGACTTGGTTGGCAAGCCAAAGCTTTGGATGCTGCTTCCGAGATATTCCGAACAATCCTGGAAAAGAGGCGTGAGAGAGAAAACCGACCACAAGCGGGGAAGGAAGCTTTGGAAACTCGGTGCTTTTGGCGATTCGTGAAAATCCATGATCTATTTTGACCAGAAAGTTCGTAATGATTGAAGGCCGGACTCCGCGAGGCCGGGTGCTCCGGTTGGCTCAAAGGCAGTTAGGGGACGGCGGGGCGCCTAGGCCGATCAAGCCGGGGCAGAAAGTCCCTTGCCTGATGTGGATCGGACCTTTGTAAGTTCTTTGATTTGAGTCAGACTTTCGTAAGTACTTTGCCTTTTTGCCTTAACGACTTAGTTAATAATGAGGGGCTCATTAGGGGCTTCTTGGCCCAGCGGCTATGAGCCAAAAGTACCGGCGCAGCCAACTTCGTCCGGGCTAAATCCGCTAGTTCACAAAAGGTTATGGCGTTCGAGTGGCATTGAAAGAGCGGTCCGGTTGTCCGGGGGACTTGGTTCACCCCGCATCGGGGCTCGATACGGCTTGGCAACACAACCGATGGGTGGGTACTAGGACGCCGAAAGTGCCCGAGACTCTGGTTATGTCCCTCGACGAAGGCTAGGGAGATATGTCCCTCGACGAAGGCTAGGGAGAGGGTCGATCCGGCAAGCTCACGGCCTGAGAAGGATTTTACCGGGAGTGGGGGACTTGGAGGGTGGCAAAAGTTTGGTTCGGTGGGCTTCGACGCTGAGTTGTGGCGGTGCGGCAGGGGTCCAGCGGATTTTGACAGCGAAAAATCACGGATCGTAGGCGGGACTCCCTTTAGATGCTGGTGGGAACCATTAGGCGGGGTTTCAGCTAATGGAATTGGTGCTGCAAGGCAGGTAGCGCCCCGACGCTTCGGGGTTGGACGGAGGAGCTTCAAGGAATGCTTCAAGTCGAACAGGAAACGCAGCGTTGGACGGTAGCCGATGCTGCCGAACTGTACGAAGTGGCAAACTGGGGGAAGGGCTATTTCTCCATCAGTCCCGAGGGACATCTGCTGGTCCACCCAGCCAAGGATCCACACCGCGCCATTGACCTGAAGCGGCTGGTGGACCGCTTGCGAATTCGCGGGATTGAAACGCCTGTGCTGATCCGCTTCGGAGATATCTTGCAGCACCGGGTGCAAGAGATCTACGACGCTTTCCGCACAGCCATTTTGGAGCATGAGTACCGGGGCAATTACCAACTCATTTATCCCATAAAAGTCAATCAACAACGCCATGTGGTGGAGGAGGTGCTTCGCTACGGCAAGCAGTACCGCTTTGGGCTGGAGGCAGGAAGCAAACCCGAGCTGGTGGCCGTCATCGCTCTTGCCAGCAATGAGATTCCCATCGTGTGTAACGGGTTCAAAGATGCCCGATTCATCGAAATGGCAATGCTGGCCCGAAAGATTGGCCGGCAAATTTTTGTCGTAGTGGAAAAGTTCTCCGAGCTGGATCTGATCATCCGCTTTGCCACAGAGATTGGAGTCCGCCCCTTGATCGGAGTCCGGGCTAAGCTAGCTGCCACGGGCTCCGGCAAATGGCAGTCTTCCGGAGGCTATCGCTCCAAATTTGGGCTTACGACCACCGAGTTGCTTCGCGCTGTACAGCGACTCCGGGAAGTGGGCATGGAAGACTGTTTAAAGCTCCTTCATTTCCACTTGGGAAGTCAAATCACCAACATTCGCTTTATAAAGAAGGCCCTCACGGAGGCCGCTCAGCTTTATGTTGAACTTGTCCGCCATGGAGCAGGACTTGAGATCCTCGATGTCGGGGGCGGCTTGGGCGTAGACTACGACGGGTCGCAATCGAACTTTGAATCCAGTGCCAACTACACCCTCCAAGAGTACGCCAACGACGTGGTGTATCACATCCAGCAAGTGTGCGATGAGGCGGGCATTCGGCACCCCAATATTTTCTCGGAAAGCGGTCGGGCGGTGGTGGCTTATCACAGTGTACTTGTGTTCAATGTCCTCGGAGTGTCCGATCGAGGGGAAAATTGCATTCCCGCCACCTTGCCTGAGGATGTCTCGGCCCCGGTGCGGGACTTGCTTGAAACGTATCGTCGCCTGACCATCCGCAATCTCCAAGAGAGTTATCACGATGCGTCCGAAGCGCTCGATCGCGCCACCGCTCTTTTCGGTAGCGGCCATTTAACGCTGGAAGAGCGCAGCTTGGCCGAACGTCTTTACTGGGCCATTTGCCGAAAGATCTCCCACCTGGTCGATGAGCTTGACTATGTCCCCGAGGAGCTAGAGGGGCTGGACGCCATGCTGGCAGAAACGTACTTTTGCAATTTTTCCCTCTTTCAGTCGATGCCGGACAGTTGGGCCATCAAACAGCTGTTCCCGGTTATGCCAATTCATCGTTTGGACGAACGCCCCACCCATAATGCAGTGCTGGCCGACATCACTTGCGACTCCGACGGACGGATTAATCGGTTCATCGGTCTTCGCAATGTAAAACGCACTTTGCCTCTCCACGAATTTGACGGCCGACCTTACTACTTGGGAGCCTTCCTCGTGGGGGCTTATCAAGAAATCCTGGGCGACTTGCACAACTTATTCGGAGATACCAACGCCATTCACATTTCCCTCGACGAAGATGGTGAAGTGGTGGTCGAAGCCGTCATTAAGGGTGACACAGTCCACGAGGTGCTCCATTACGTGCAATTTGATTCGCAGGACTTGTATAGCCGGCTTCGGACTGACGTCGAGCGGGCTATTCGCAACGGGGCCATCGACGACCGTCAAGCAGGCCGACTGCTGAACTTCTACGAGGCAGCCCTCAATGGCTATACCTACCTCGAAATGGGCCATGCAGAATGACTGCTTGACTCCCCCGACCACTCGAGGGGAGGATTGATCCAAAACCATAGGAATATTCGCGGGCGAGTTTTTCTAGGTAGGTCCTACTCAAAGGTTGTGCCAATTCCTTTTGACACTCAAACTTGGCTGACCTTAGGCTCCACTTCTCGGTAGGAAAGCCGCATTAGCCTGACACGAGATGCTGGTCAATAGGAATTTCGACGAATTTCGGCGCTAGTCCACGCAACGCCCCTACCGCGAAATGGTCTTCTTTCGCCCGTTTTGCCCAAGTCCGCTAATCGGTACTAAATTCGTTACGGGCAAGTCCGCTGATCATTGCTGAATTCGGAAGAGGATCCCACGCGAGATGCGTCTCAAATACTCGTTTTGAGGGGGATGCCAGTTGCCTCCTCGCTATCAAATGCCTAGCGTGTGAGCGTAGATACTCCCACGACCTCAAACTGCACCAAAAAACAGGCGGTCTTATCATCATGAAACCTTTGAAAACCGCCATTGGAGTTATTTTGACTTCCCATTTTTCCTCGACTACCCAATTCATCTATTCTCGCGCGGCACTTTAAAGACTCAGCACCGATGCGCCCGCATTGGCAGCCCAATATGACCGAGTTTTCCCATTTCGCCTCAAAGCAAGCTGCCGCGCCGCCATGCAGAAGCTCACTATTTTCTTCCCGCGAAGACGACAAGCGACAAAATTCATACCCGACAAAATTCAGAACTTTCGTTGAGACCAGGGCTGTAATTTTCTCTTCCGCGAAAAACTCACCCGGCCTTATACTCCGCCGGCTAGGAGGCGGATCGGCGCAAATTTGGTCAGGGCCGCAAGTGCCCCTGAACACCCTTGTCTGCATCCGAAGGAGCAAGCGGAAATGACCGGTCCCAAGGTCCCGCAGCCTTCCGAAACCCGAAAGCCGCGGATCCTCATCCTCCGGCTTAGCGCACTAGGGGATGTGGTCCTGGCACTTCCGGTAGCCTCTGCGGTGCGTGTAGCCCATCCTGGCGCCTGGATTACATGGGCGGCGGAGCCCGGCCCTGCCCGGCTTATCGCCAACCATCCCGATGTGGATGAAGTCGTCACTGTGCCAAAGCGGTGGATGTTTCGGCCTGGCCTTGTGCTGGCACTTTACCGTCAGCTGCGAGCCCAGAGGTTCGATTGGGCCATCGACGTTCAGGGACTTGCAAAGAGTGCTCTGTTGGGTAAACTGGCCGGGGCCCGCCGCCAAGTGACTTTCGCCACCCGCGACGCCCGCGAATTCAGCCCACTTTTGGCTACCGACGTGGTTTACCCCCGAGCCACTCATATCGTGGAACGGAATTTAGAACTTCTCCAAGTGTTGGGAATTCGGGTTAGCCGACCCGAGTTTCGGCTTGGTGCTTTTCCCGAAGCCGCGAGACGGGTTTTGCTGTGGTGTGGAGAACTCCTCAACGCTGAAGCCTTCGCGATTATCAATCCTGGTGCGAGCTGGCCTTCCAAACGCTGGCCACCCGATCGCTTTGCTGCTGTGGCTCGGCATTTGGCTGACCGATGGGGATTATCAAGTTTTGTGGTGTGGGGCAATCGGGAAGAACGTCGCCTCGCAGAGATGGTCGTCGCTCAGGCACCAGCCGCCGCCTACCTGGCACCACCCACCACCCTGGAAGAGCTTGTGGAGCTGGCCCGTCGGTCGCGAATTTTCATCTCAGCGGACACAGGACCACTCCATCTTGCGGCAGCTGTGGGAACCCCATGCGTGGGTCTTTACGGGCCCTGGCCCGCCGAAAGATGCGGTCCCTATGGCCCACAGCACGTTTGGGTGCAAAAAATGCGTTTGGATGGCCCGTCCCGGCTTCGTCGCCGGGCGCCGACATCTTTCATGGAGGCCATCGACATCCCCACCGTTTGTGCCGCCTGCGATGAAATTCTTTCAAGGTATCGGACGGCTGCCCCTGCCGCTGCCTAAACTTGCGTTCTTCATGCCCCGTTTTTCCACACCGCACGGCGGGCGACCTTTTCATTTGCGGACGAAATGTCCAGGCCGCATTCCCCCCCACCACCCCTTTGGCAGATAAAAGCTGCCGCAAAAGGTCCCCCTCCCCGAGTTTCGTCCGTGAGCGTTGAATGACCGGCGTTTCCAGGCGGACCAATGGCCCCGCGTTTGAAGCAAGCCCCACTCCCGCGCCGGGTTTTCGATGAATTACCGTCGCCACAAAAGGCCACGGGTATCGCCGGCCGGTAAGAAAGTTTGACCCTCAGAGCCAAGAACCCAGTCCACCAAATTTTTTGGGCCAAGCCTCCATCCTGCCGGGCAATACCTCGGCAATACTTGGAGCAAGTCCCCAGGCATTGGCTGAGGACCGGAGTTTGCGCTTCTCCTCACACCTGGGCACCTAGCCCGCCTAAAGAGCCCACACCCCGCAAACACGTCGCCGGAGGGTATCGCCGTCGTTCCGCCATGCCTGGCAACTGTTGCACCGGAGCCCCCGGCCGCGTACACTCAGCTCATCCAGCGTAAACCAGAACTTACAGTCAGTTGCACCACGACTTAATTTAACCTGACTAGGATCGCAGAGGGCGACTTGATGCGGCGTGCCCAAAGCTTCCAAGAACAATTGCGGCAAGGCACCCCTGGCCCACGCTCAGAGAGCAGCTCCCACCGGAGTCTCCCCCAGGGATCGTCCCCTCCGAACGGTTTTTCCCGGCGGCGATGGCTCGTTGCCGGTGCCGGAGGTTTGGCTTGCCTGGTCCATGGGCTCGCCCACAATCTCCGCAGCCAGTCGATAGATGACTCTCCTGCCGGCTCCGAGCTAAGGTGCGAGGATTGGCCCATCATAGGTGCCATCACCCCAGTGCCTTCGAGGGAGATCGAGGCCTCACGCCTTTCAGTGGGCTTTGAGGTCCTAGATCGCCAGCTGTTCGACCCGATGCGGACATACCCCTTTCTTGCCAACCTCGGGGTGAAGTGGGCGCGATGTCAGACCGGCTGGTGCCGCTGCGAGACGCGGCCTGGACACTACGATTTTACCTGGCTGGACGAAGTGGTGGACAATTTACTAAAAATCGGTATTCAGCCGTGGTTTTGCCTCAGCTACGGCAATCGACTGTATATTCCGCAGGCAGACGAGACAGCCGTGGGCTGGGTGCCAATTTACTCCGAAGAGGCCTCCGCCGCGTGGGTTCGTTTTACCAGGGCCATCGCCCGTCACTTCGCCAAGCGAGTCCGCCACTGGGAAATCTGGAACGAGCCAAACATCTCGCACTTCTGGAAGCCGGCCAAGCCTAATCCCGCTGACTATGTAAAGCTTGTGGCCTTGACTGGCCCTGTCATTCGCGAGGCAGTACCCTCGGCGGTTATCATTGGCGGGGCTTTGGCGGGAATGCCGACGGGATTCCTTCGCGAGTGCTTGGAGGCAGGACTTGCGTCGCTTGTGGATAAGATTTCCTATCATCCCTACCGACCTGTGCCGGAAGCCGGCTATGCCGCCCAAGTGGCAACTTTCCGCACCCTCCTTGCAGAGCATGGCCCGCACCTTGCTTTGTGGCAAGGCGAGAACGGATGTCCATCTCAAGGTGGACCGGAAAGCGCCGGAGCCCTGGCCGACCTCGCTTGGGATGAACTTCGCCAGGCAAAATGGCTCCTCCGTCGCATCTTGATCGATCTCTCTTTAGACCTAGAGCTTACCAGCTATTTCCATACCGTTGACCTGGTTGGCTACCGAGGTATCACCAATTTTAAAGGCCTTCTTCGGGGGAACGATTACAGCCCGAAACCTGCCTATTTCGCTTATCAACGTCTTTGCAGCCTTTTTGATTCCCGCACGCTGCCCTTATCGGAGCAAGTGGCTCACCTAGAACTAACGCCCCCGGGTACACTTCCCAAAGAGGAAGCACTCGTCGAGCTTCACACAATCGCCAAGCTTCTTTCCCAGGCACTCGTAGCCGCGTTCACCCGGCAAGGGCGACTAATAGTTGCCTTCTGGTACCCCGCAAATCTTCAACAGCCTTGGAATCCAATTGATGTGACAGTTCTGGTGGAAAAGCGATCGGAACCCGTGCTGGCAGAACCGGTCCTCCTTAACCTGCTGGAGGGTACCATCCACGCCATTCCTTTTGTAACAAGCACTTCCACGCACCTGCGGCTAGAAAATCTCCCCTTAATGGATTTTCCGTTAGTGATTGCCGACCGTGCCGCCCTCCAAGCCACCGGCCGCGTCGGTTAAGAGTGTTTTTCTTGCTTTCCGCGATTGACGGTACGCCACCCGCCACGCGCGGAGAGCTACCGAGCCAACCTCCACGAACCATTCTCTACAATCAAGCGAGTGAGACCCTGATAGCGTTCGTAGACCGCGTGCATCTCCTCCACAGAGTCGAAAAATCCCACCAAATGTACAGCCCCAAACCGATCACCTGGCTTTGTGGGACGGCCGTGAATCTCCAGGATCATCACCACAATCCCACCTGGGCGTTGATTACACCACGCTTCGTAAACAACTTCGGGCGCAAGTGTCATTCCGGCAAGCCACGGCCCCTCCTGGCCTGTAACTGGGTCACGTAAACGGTATCCGCGAATAAAGTGGGGCGGCACCCCGTGAACATCCCGACGAAAATAAAACTTTTGATCCGGAGGGAAGGGTTCCAAAAATTCATGCGAGGGGATCCTTACCCCCTGTTGACCCAAATAGCTCAAATAGATTTCGCTAAAAGTTTCCCCCTGCTTATGCCGAATACATCCGGGCATATCGGTTCGCAAAAACATTTCCGGAGAACTGTTTACAGTTTCTACCTCATCCATGAGCAAAAAGAATCGCTCCCCAAGCGGAAAAAGTACCACTTGGGTCCATCGGCTGCCAGCGTGGCGTCCCGGAGCCGCATAAGTAAATTGAGCTGTGGTCCGCACAGCCACGAAGTCTTTTCCCCACAGGATCTCCGGCTGTATAGGCTTCAGTCGATGGCACAGCTGAGGCCCCTCGATGATGCGCTTCCGACGACTGCTGCCGTGGGCCATCAGGGCGTAAGAGCGTCTCTCCGGATCACTTTCGTTCTCAAACCAGCGGTACGGAACAACACCTTCACCCCCTGGCGCTACAAGCAGGTGAGCATACTCGGCATCGCTTCCCGGCTCCATTAACCAATCGACAACCATCAGACCGTCGCCAGCCTCCCGAAACCCCGTCGCCTTGTCCAGAAACGAGGCCTTTTCAATCCCGGTCATCCAGTGACGCGGCTCCTTTTTCGGAATGACCGCCTCCAACCGATTGCTTTCGATCTTTACTGCGCGCTGGCTCTCCAAAACGGATAACCAGTGCTGGGAATCCGGAGAGCTCACGCGCGCACGAACTTGCCATTCCTCTGTCAGATGAAGACAAAGCACCGTCAAAAAAACACGTGCATCCATGAGAACACTCCTCGCCGGCTCATTCTCGGGGAGCTCAATGGCAAAGGGCACTTTCCGATAGTTTACCCGCTGATGGCGCTATGTGGATTCGCGCTTGGCAGAAGCTAGAATCGGCCTTGCTTACGATAGCTTCGGGCTTAATGCCAATCAAGCAAATTCAATGACCAAGCCGGATTATTCGTTGGTCAAGAACTGGCAGCCTTATCCTCTGCGAATCGTCCACTCGCCAATAGCCTCCTGCCTAACGTGGTACGGGATTCAGGGAGAGTAAACGCGCGGCTATTAGTCTTACAGCGCCCCCCGGAGAGAATCCTGGCGGCACGTTTCCCAGCGGGACCTGAACACATCATCACGTGTGCTTTTCAGGGCGCCTTTCGTCAACGTTATGTAAGCATTAATTGCGATCAAGCTCAAAATCGGCTGACACCCAAAGGCATCAAAATTACTCTGACAACTGGAGCCGGAAACACTTCCGCACGTTGATGCAAAGTGTGGTAGTACGAAACAAATTCGCGACGACTTTCAAAGCTCGTCCGCCTGAGGCTGGCAAGCCCAAAAATTTTTTCGCCCATGGGCTTGACAAGCTTATAAGAGCGGGTATCATATTCGCGGGTGTGGAGAAAGTGCAGGACCATCCAATCTTACCTGAGCACCACCGAGGTCCGTTGACATCGAGCTTGAAATCCTCCTCTGGTAAACGCCGTTCGGTGCGGACTTCGGTCCGACACAACAAGCTGGCACACAAAAGCGGGGATCGTATAGTTGTGGCCTGGTGTTAACGGACCAGTGCCCCACATGGCTCGTAAGGTGCCTTTGAAACGGGGGTTCGTCTTCTTAGGGCCCCCGTCTGGGCTGACTTTACAGTTAAGAAAACGGTGTTGATTTTATGCGCCGAAGTCGCTGACACACGACCCGTTCATAAATGAACTTGGGCTGCGATCCTCGATCCGGGGAACGCTTCCTCGGGTAGATGGCTAAATCCCGCCCACTTATCCAAACGCCCATGTTCTGGGCGGCAAGGGTTAATTACCCCCTAAAAAACGGCGAAGATTTTGTGCGCACACAGCGTTTAGCGAAAGTGGACAAGCACCACCAAAATGGCACAGAGTTTTGTAAACACATCGTCGCAACCAGACTCACGATTTAGCTGTTGCGGCAACCATATGAACCCACAGATTTTCACAGGGCCAGTGGTTTTCACTACCAAACTTGCAGGTTTCTTAACCCAGGCATATGACCAGCTTCCGTAGCGCCCATAGTCGCCTCTACCTTACCGGAGGATATCCCAACTTACCCGAGGACGCTTTAAAACCGAGTTGGGAAGCATTGAGAGATTTCCACCGTGGTGGTGGTGGTGGTATGCAGCGGCTGGCTGAGCGGAAGCTCTTCTCCAGGGAATGGGGAAGAGCCAAGGTGCCAAGGATGGTCCCCACAAGTTGTTCATTTGGTGGAGGGTGTGTGTGATGAGTTACCCACAAAGGAGGTTGTCCATGAGTAGCACAGTGCGGTCGAAAGGCTTTACCCTCGTGGAGCTGCTGGTGGTCATTGCGATCATCGGCGTGCTCATTGCGCTTCTTCTTCCGGCGGTCCAAGCCGCCCGGGAAGCAGCGCGGCGGTCCCAGTGCCTTAACAACTTGAGGCAGATGGGGATTGGCTTCCACAACTTCCACGACTCCTTCCGCCGATTCCCCACAGGCGGCGAGGGAACAGAGTACCGTGTCCCTACAGGCCAAAAGCCGTACACGATTTTCGACAACGTGGAACTCCACTCCCCGTTCACGTACATCCTGCCGTATATCGAGCAGCGGGATGTGTTTGAAATGATCAACCTCAAGTTGACCTACCGCGACACGCGAGGGGGAACAAACCATACCAGCGCCTTTAAGCGCGAGATCAACACGTTTGTTTGCCCCAGCAACCCCCATCTACAGTTTAAGGAGCCGGCGGGTTTTGGTCGTCTTGACTACTTTGCCAGCGTTTACACCGACATCGACCCAAACACAGGAATGCGTAACGACTTCACCCGGGTCGATGGCGCCCTTGCGGTTCCCGCCACTTCCATCGCCTCGATCACGGACGGCGCCTCGAACACCATTTTGATCGTCGAGGACGCAGGCCGCGTGGCGCCGGGGTCAGGCTTCAAGTATGCCTCCTATTCAAGATATCATGATCCCACGGTGGATTTCGGAGGCTCCTTGGATCCCCAAGATCAAGCGGTAACGGACCAAGGTAACCCGCACAGTGGCACCCCTCCCTTCCGGGCCACTTGGCGATGGGCGGATCAAGATGCTGCAGGTAGCGGTGTATCTGGACCCCCGCACGAGTGTTTCGATGGACGCGTGATCAACAATAACAAAACTCCCTATGGCGGTAAACCACCATGCACTTGGGACAGAAATAACATCGGCCTGAACGACGAGCCGTTCTCCTTCCACCCCGGAGGATGTAACGCGCTGTTTGCCGACGGAAGTGCCCGCTTCCTCTCGGAAAACATTCAACCTCAGGTGATGCGTTACCTAGTCAGCCGGGCCGAAGGCGTCCCAGTGCCTTCCGAAGCAGGGTTCTAACCACGAGCACTTAGCGACACCCCCGGCCGGCTGTTCCCCAGGTTAAAAAACCTAACAAAATTCTAGCCACTACCGCGGTGAGAAAAATCGGGGACTGGGCCTCTAAGCTCAGTCCCCGAATTCTTTTTCGTGCCTTACGCATTGGTTTTTTGCTGTTCCGAAAAAATCTTTTGAGAAGATGTAACTCTTTTGCCTACCCCTAACTGGCCGAAGACTCCCCATCCACCTCAAAATCCTCAGCGTAAAGTAAGTTTAAATTCCCCGCACCGACCGTAAGAAAATCAGTTGCGCCCGAGTCCTACGGCTTCGAGTGAGGACTCGGCACTACCGTAAAACGCACAGTTGGTCGTACAAAGGCGGCACCCATCCGTAAAGCAGGCACCTCGACGTGAAGCAACTCCCTTATCAGCCCGCAAGGACATCCTCAAGCCCAAATTTCTCCAATCATCCGAAAATGCTTGGGAGCCAGTTTTCCTCCAAACCTTCTAAGGCAAACTTGGGCAACTCATACCACTCCTTTCCGCAATGCCCACACGGCTGCCTGCGTGCGTTCGCTTACCTGGAGCTTTCTCAAGAGATTTTGGACATGCTCTTTTACAGTTTCCACACTGATACCGAGGGAACGCGCGATTTCCTTGTTGCTGAGGCCAAGCGCGAGGTGTCGCAGCACTTGAAGCTCGCGATGCGTAAGGCCGTGCTCGTGATCCTCTTCCCCACCGCGGGTTGCCAAGAGCTCCGCCATCTCCCGAAATTGGCTATGACCCGCCCCAACCTGCCCTGAGGCCGCCGCACGAATCGAAGCCAAAAGCTCGTCCCGACTTACCCCTTTCAGCAAAAAATCGCTGGCACCTAAAACAGCCGCCCTGGCAACATAAGTAGGATTATCGTAATTAGTAAGGATCACAACTTTGATTTCCGGCCACTTCTGACGAATTCGATCCAACAAGTCTAGACCATTCTCGTCTGGAAGGCGGACATCCAAAAGTACAACCTGCGGCTTTACCTTCTCGCAAATCTGGAGGGCTTGCTTTGCCGTCCCAGCGGTTCCGACAATCTCCACTTCCGAGCCGGAAAGCATCTCCACCAGGCCGGTGCGAATGAGCATTTGATCATCTACGATGACAACTCTAATTGCCATTACAAAGGGCTCCCATCCTCAAAAGGTAACCTGATCATTCTAGTTAAATCGATAAACTTTTAAGCCCTAGCAGTAAGGAAAAATCCTAAACCCCCTTAGAAAGGTACATACGGGCGAGGGAGGTTTTTTTCCGCCGCAATCCAAGTACCGGCCGACCGATACCCAACAAGCCATGGCTGCGATGGGTAAACTGGCCAGCATCGGCGCCCGTTTTCCCTTGCATCAAAGAATTCACAGGTTAGCCCGCGGGTTAGTCCCGAAGGTCTACCGGACTCAGGGGACAAGGATTACCCCACACCCCATAATTTCCCTTCCCAGATTCCTGTCCCCTCTTCTTATAGCATTTTATTCCCGACTATAAGGGGTGGACAGGGCTCGCATGGAGCTCTTCTGGGCACCCGCTGCCTCAAGAAAAGCAGCACTAAATAAGAATTAGCTTTCTTTAGAACTCGGAATAAGTATTGTTTATTTTGGGACAGATTAAGTTTCCGAGCAGTGGGTCGCGCCTTCGAGGTCTGAGTGCCACAATGACCTTCGGAAGCGCAGTAACCACTTAACCGATTTGCTGCTCTTTCTTATCGAAAGCGGCATCAAACGCTCGGCGACTCGGCTCGAAGTCCATCCGGCGCACAAACTGACAAGCTTCCCGTGCGCCGTGATCGCGATCCATACCGCTGTCTTCCCATTCCACAGAAAGCGGCCCGGTATACCCGATTTCGTTCAAGGCCCGAATGATTTCCTCGAAATTGACGCTTCCGCGTCCCAAGGAGCGGAAGTCCCAAGCACGACGCGGATCGCCGAAATTCAGATGGCTTCCCAAAATGCCTCCACGTCCATCCCGTTTCACTATTGCATCCTTCATATGAACGTGGAAAATCCGGTCGCGGAATCGCCTAATGAATTCCGCAGGATCTACTCCCTGCCAAATAAGATGGCTTGGGTCGAAGTTGAATCCGAACTGCGGATGATAGTCGATGGCCTCCAACGCGCGTTCTGCCGAGTAGAGGTCGAAAGCAATCTCCCCAGGATGGACCTCCAAAGCGAACTTTACCCCACATTCGCCGAAGACATCCAGGATCGGCTTGAAACGCTGGGCAAACAGCCGATATCCCTCCTCGATCCATTCCGGGGGCACCGGCGGAAAGGAATACCAGAGATGCCAAATGCTTGAGCCGGTGAAGCCGTTGACAACCTTCACTCCGAAGCGAGCCGCAGCTCGGGCCGTGTTTTTCAGTTCTTCGGCGGCTCGCTCGTTTACTCCCGCGGGATCACCGTCGCCCCACACATACGGCGGTAAGATTGACTTGTGTCGCTCGTCAATTCGATCCAGCACCGCCTGACCGACCAGATGGTTACTAATCGCCCAACAATTTAGGTTATATCGTTGCAAAAGTTCCCGTTTGCGAGGGCAATACTCGCTGTCGGCCAGCGCTTTGTCTACTTCGAAATGGTCCCCCCAGCAAGCCAACTCTAACCCGTCGAAACCATAAGCGCTGAACTTCTGCGCCAAAGCTTCCAAGGAAAGATCTGCCCATTGACCGGTAAACATTGTGACGGGTCGTGCCATAAACTCACTCCTTTTTCGTGGAAAAGGGACCTTCGGAACTGTAAAGTCTTTCTCGGCGTTGGCATTATTTCGACCGGCGCTTGTTAGCTTGCGTGTTCCGGCCGGAAACCGCCGGTCCTAAGCCGTGCCTTCAGTTGCTGCCACAGTCGGGCATAAATCGAAAAATAGTTGACCTAATATTGTGGCAAAACTTTCTTTCTACGCAAGCGCCCGGCGGAAGTTTCTTGGCAGGTACGGAGAGATTTCGGCGCGACAATGCTACGCCACACCCGGGATTCAGAAACGCTCAGGAACCCCAGGATCTCTCCCACTGTCCGAGGAATCGCGCCCTTAACTCTCCCAGATGGGCCAAATTCACAGTCTCAGAAAATTGACCCGGTGATGGCCGATAAGTCGTTTTTTCCCAGTTCCCACACATACCCAGGCAAAAGGCACGACGTGATGACCGCGTTGGTGCGGCACTGAAATTGCTTTAAGCTTTGACAAAGAGAGAAGACTCCATCTTCCAGCGTCCATGACCGAGGAATGGCGGTCAAAACGGCTCGCAGGGGGCGGGGCACATTCTGCGCAATTTGCCTACATGCTCCATAATTTACTGGAGGGCTCCGCGCAAGGTTTTGCGGGGAAATCGACTGGCGCGAACCTCACTGGGATCGCGCTTACCCTGACCCCCGAAGTCTCGGAAGTACGGATAGGCAGCCGCCAAAATTCGTTAAGTTCGAAGATACGGCTTCGGTTGAGGCATCTTTCCGCTTAAGTGCGGCCGGTCGGAGTAAAGGGGCTTGGCCTTGCGATCAAGGAGGCAACTGTCTGCCCAAATGGAGAGAACCGGCATGAACCACAGCTCAAGGGCGTCCAGCGCGTGGGAGGGCGTCATGATCTTCGGCTGTAGGGCAAGTTGTGAGGCTTACCCAACCTTTATTGGACTGGCGTTTTTAGGCTTGATCTTTGCCACCGTTGACAATCGGCCAGCATGTTCTGCCGTGGCTCCGTCGGCTAACGCCATTTCGGGAACATTGCCTGCCCAAGTGGAGGTTGAGTTAGGGAGTACCCCTGGCACGTCGGTAAAGCTTCTTCATGAGTGGGCAAACATTCTCACCCGAGGGGGTATAAGTTCTGTTCGGGCCTCGGCAGAATCGACTAGCCGGCCGAGAATTGAGGAGCTGTCCACAGCTTCCGGCAGGACTTACCGCGTTTACGGCACGATCGATTTGCGCGGCGATTTGATCCTGCCGGGTGGTCGAAGATTCAGCCAAGCGCAGGCCGCGCAGGCCATCGCTTGGTTTCAGGAGTTGGCGCGACTAGGGCCGGAGGAATCCCGACCAAAGGTCGAGCGCTTTGGCCTCACCACTGCCGAACTGTTAACACTGCGTCAGCAGCTGGCTTTACCGCTCGGGGTCACCACAAAAGACCGAAGCCGACGCGAGGTCCTTCAAGAAATTCTTCAAAAAGCCTCGGTTCTTGTGGTCGATCGTGTGGGAGTCCTGGCCAAGGTGGATTCAGAGGAAAAAGTTGCCGAGGAAGTCCGCGAATTATCCACTGGCACAGCGCTTGCATATCTTCTTCGTCCGATTGGGCTGGCAATCGTGCCCACAAAAACTGACCCTCGCGGAGGCGGGGAATCGCAGGTGGGCGTGGAAATCGTGCTGTCCACTTCGGCAACAGAGATTTGGCCGATCGGCTGGCCAGCCACGAAGCCCCCTCCCAATCTGGTCCCCCAACTTTATCAGTTCCTTGAAGTCAACATCCAAGGGGTGAGTGCCGCAAGGGTGGTCGAAGCTGTTGCCGAGCGCACCCAACTACCGGTTCTCTGGGATTACAACGCGCTGGCGCGATGGGGAGTGGAGCCGGCAAAGATCGCTGTGCGCTTCACTCCCCGAAGCACTACCTATGCCCAGCTGTTGCGGCATTGCCTCTTCCAGGCGGGCCTCAAGTATGAGCTTCGCGTGGACGAAGCGGGGAACCCGTTTCTGTGGATCACCACGACAAAAGCAATCGCTCCTTAAGACCGGCCGAGCTCATGGGGGTCGGACAAAAATGCGCTGCGGATCCGCTCTGCGGTTTAGGCCCGAGCCAAACAGCGACTTCCCTTCATCTGGGCTTTTTGCCAGCGGGGGGTGTCCTTCCGGAGTTTTACTGGGCGAAGTTACCGCGTGCGAGAGGAAAAGCGTCGCCGGCTTACCTGGGGGATGAGTTGGGTTGTGACAAGGGTAAATCCCTGAGCGGCCGGGGCGGCCCGGCGACCGCCCCGGGCTCAGGCCGCGACTCCCTTGGATGGACGACGCCGGAGCGGCCGACCCAGCAAGCCGCGTTCCCGGCCTTCCTCGGACCCCCAACCTCAGGGGCAGGAGATCAGGGTCGTCCTGGCTCGACCCTTGCACCAAGGGAGCCTTAACAATTGGTTCCGCTTGCAAGTCATCGTTAGCCGTGGGCTGGCCACCGCTTGCATGCTACTGCCGCTCTTTCACGCTGGCGGAGGCATACGCGGGACATTCACCCTCGATACGGCACAACAGCCTAAGTTGTCCTTTACCCCTTCGTGCCTACCTAAAGCCGGCTGCCTTTTTGCTCAACCTCAATGCCCATGAGGCTTCAGGGGGTCAATCGGTTAACAAAAGCAAACGGTTTCACATTCCGAACTCAAACACCCTCGTGCCGGCGCAGTGGTTTTCTCCTGGCGCCCGTCTCCGTATAATCCTCTGCCGGATCGCCAACCTTGGCGACAAGCAGCACGTCATCGGAAGAGGCTTTCCGGCAAGCCACAGAGAGGGCCTCATCCAAATCAAAAAAGAAGCCTATCCGTAAAGAAGAGTGGTTGCCGCCGCAATTCCTCAACGCGCGGAGGAGCTGGGCGTGGGACCCGGCTTCGTCAACAGCTCCGTGAGAACCAGGCGAAACCACTCCGATCCAGTCCGCATAGCGGAGGAATCGACTCAGCCAAGTCAACATAGTGGCTTTACCGGCGGCAAGCGGATTTTTTCCTCCTCCCTCCCAGAAAGAAAAAAGGGTGGTACAGAAAAGCCGACCCCTCGTCACCGGCCTGAGTTGTTCGAGGGTTTCCACAAGCTCTCCCAAAGTGGTCACATTGTCCACAAAGACCGGACAAGGCCGAGCGTATGTAAGGGGCTCGAAGTATCCTGGAAAGTCGCGTACGGCTGCAATACTCCGCAGGAGATCAACAAGTGGCACCCCCCAGGCGCTCCCTACACCGGAAGCCATCGCCGCGGCCAAGGCTGCCTGCCTACCGACCGCATGCAACCGGACGACGTGAACTTCGTTTTCGAGCCGAAGCAAAAGAAGCTGACTGCCGAGCGACTCCTCCAAAATATTCACCCTTATTTCGGCTGGGCTGCCCATGCCAACGGTCAAGGACGGAACCTCGAGGTGGCATAAGATCGTCTCTTTGAAGGGATGTTCCTGAGAGAGGATAGCCAGGCCGGTCGGCTTGATTTGGTCGCACAAGCTTAGCCACTTTGCGCTGCAGGAGCCTGCGGGGCGAGGCAGTCCGCTGCCCCATGGATCTCCGAGAACTAACGCCTCAAAACAAACTCCTGCCAAACTCCCGCGGAAGGCAACCTCGGGCCTAACGGCCACCAGCGCACAGGAAAAGTTCCTTTGTCGCGCCCAACTTAACCACCTGCTGGGGAGCCGAGGGTCACGCCCCCAAAGCGAGGTTCGCGAAAAACTTTCCCGGCCGTAAGCCAGCGGATCGGCCACGGCACAGCGAACGCCGACATCTTCCAATATTCGCTGGACCAAAGTCTGCGCCACAACGGCGCCTTTTCCTCCGACAAAGGCAATGACAGGCATTTGTCGAGAGGGATAGTCCTCCAACGCCTGAGCCAACAGCGCGCAGGCAACTCCCGCATCTCGCACTATTGCCTGGGGAACGCCCAGCTCAGGGAGGAATTGCTCGGTAACGACGGCGGCCGCTCCTCGGCTTGCGGCTTGGTAGGCAACGACCTGAGGGTCGTGTCCCAGTCCCGAAAGGGCTACGAATACGTCTCCGGGCCTTACCTCGGCCACGTCGATCTGGCACCGGCTAATCACCACATCGTCGGCACCCAAAAGCTCGACGGGGTGAAGTATCCGCCGCACACTCACCGGCATTTTCGAGCCGAAGAAGGAAGGCATTGCCGGCCTCCGTGCCCGCCACAGCCTACTGCCGGTTTTCGTCGCCTAGAACGTACCATCCTTGAGCGCTCTATCAGCTAGGCCCATCTTGACGCGCCTCGCCAAGGAGGTCAAGGGCAGTCTTAAGTCACCCTGAAACGAGAGCGCGACTCGGCCACCTGTCTTCCCCTGCGGGAAAAAGAAAATAAGGTCCCGCCTACTCGTTGTTGCAGTGGCCGAATTCCGCATAACACGGATCCGCATAACGAGGGATACGTGTAAAGCCGAGCCCGGAGAAGCTGCGGCGACTGGAACCATGCTCCTAAGCTGCTGCGACTTTTGACAGGTCACGTTTCTGAGCCACACTTTTCCATATTACGCCTGCCACGCTGAATCAGGACTTGCAGTGGGGACAGTCAATTTTCCGCTCGATCCAGTGGAGCTGCCTTAAAAGGAATACCACTGTTGGCGTAGCCTCTAAGCACCCATGAATTGGGCTTCCGGGGAACAAAGTCAGATAAACACCCGAGCCCAGCTTAACCTTTTGCCACCTACGTGACTTTAGGTTGCCCCAGGAGGCCCAGCCGCGCGAGTTTACTGATACTGCTTAAATCCCCTGGTCATCGGCTTGAGGTCGCACCATCTGTCGAGGAGAACCCCATTTGCCTACACCGATGTGATACACTGCCAGGCACCGCTCACGAGCGGAGCTTGGCAGGCCTGGCGGTTGTGGCAAACCCAAAGGCGGGGGAGTAAAACTTTAAGGAAGGACGGGGCGGGGAAAAGTTCGGTTGCTGATGAATCGCGGAGCCGG
The DNA here is from genome assembly GCA_938084835.1 of uncultured Thermoguttaceae bacterium. Taxonomy (GTDB): domain Bacteria; phylum Planctomycetota; class Planctomycetia; order Pirellulales; family Thermoguttaceae; genus DTLM01. Next base: position 12,174 of record CALKER010000008.1, on the reverse strand, counting down.
TACCATTCGCCAGTTCCATACTGGGATGCAGAGCCGGTGCATTCCGGATCTCAAGCAGTGTGATGATGAAACTTTTTCGAACTCGAACAGGAGTTTTCTGTCGAGAAGAAATCACCTGCCATACTGGCCACATGTGAGGTGACGGGAAAAACGCAGGGACCATTTTCCGCGGAGGTGGGATTGCCGCTTTAATTCACCTCCGTGCGGAAAAAACCCTTGGCAATTTGGTATCAATTTCCAAGTGTGCCAGGGGTTTTTACGAGAAATACCGAGGAATAGTAGGACTTGTAAAAGCCCAGCGTGAGAAATCTTTATTAAGTTAAGCAAAGTAGTGATTTTTGGTAACTTGGATATCGCGCGTTTCTAGGGTAAAAAGTCTCATTTAGAGAACCCAGATTTGGAAACGGAACTTAGGGTAATTTGGGTTCATTCGACCAGCAACCCTGGGAGGATCTACTATCGTTCAAACGAGGTTAGGTGCCCCTAGTTAGGTACCCCCTCCTAACCAGGACCATCGCCCGATGCGATTTATTTTGATCGACCGAATTGAAGAACTTATACCAAGGCTAAGGATCCGGGCAATCAAAAATCTTTCGCTTGGGGAGGAATACCTGCTCGAACACTTTCCCCTCTCACCGGTAATGCCCGGTGTATTCATGATCGAAGCCATGACCCAGGCCGCGGCGTGGCTGATTCGGGTCTCGGAGGATTTTCGGCACAGCCTCATTTTGCTCAAAGAGGCAAACAACGTAAAATACGGCAAGTTTGTGGAACCGGGGCAAACATTGCGAATCGACGTGACCATTCAAGCCTGGGACGGCAGTGTTGTGACAGTCAAAGCGAGCGGTTCCGTTGAAGATCGGACCGCCGTGCAAGGACGGCTCACTTTAGAGTGTTCCAATCTTGCCGGCGTCGTAGCGGATGGCGAGGAGCTCGACGAGATCATAATCGCGCGCCAACGGGAGTTGCTGCAAATCGTATGGCCGGCATATAGCACAGCCCCGAGATCTGCCCCGGAGTAGCCATGCCTCGGTTGGAGGGGTAATTATCCCCTTTTTCAGCCTTAGGAGAAGAATCACAAATCGTTGGCTGAAATTGCAAAAGCAAAAGATCAGAAATAAGTTCTCAGCCCTGTGTTCATAGGTTGGGCTGGTTTGGCAGATTTTTTAGGTTTCTATGAACTTTGATGGCAAGGTAATTTTGGTCACAGGGGGAAGCCGGGGAATTGGCCGAGCTTGCGTCTTCGATTTCGCACGTCGGGGAGGCATTGTTACTTTTGTTTATCAGCACAATTATCAAGCGGCTGAAGCGCTCCGTCAGCTGCTGGCAGCCGAAGGCCGAACGGTGACCCCTCTCCAGGCAGACGTCCGCGATGCCGCCCGCGCTCGGGAGATCGTCGACCAGATCGTCGAGAAATACGGGAGAATTGACGTATTGATAAACTCGGCCGGCATCATCCGCGACGGACTTTTAGCTTCGATGACCGACGATATGTGGCAGGAAGTCCTGCAGACGAACCTCACCGGTACATTTGTTTATTGCCGGGCGGTAAGCCAACAGATGATGTTTCAACGGAGCGGGGTGATTGTCAACGTTTCCAGCACGGCGGCGGAGTTTGCCTCGCGCGGCCAGACCAATTATGCCGCCAGCAAAGGTGGCATTGAAGCCTTTACCCGCGCGCTTGCGAAAGAGTTAGCGCAACGCAATATCCGCGTCAACGCGGTAGCGCCAGGAATGATCGACACCGACATGAGTCAGCCCGTGCGCCATTTGGTGGGCGACAAGCTGCGAGAGATTATCCCTTTGCGGCGGATCGGCACACCCGAAGATGTCTCGGAAGTCGTTCTTTTTCTGGCCAGTGATCACGCTCGTTATATTACAGGTCAGGTGCTGCGCGTGGACGGAGGCCTCAGCCTGGGTGGTTACTAACGTTTCCGAAGATCGTTTGCCCATTCAAGCCTGCCCCGACGAAGGATGGATCCACATTCGGTAATAACGTAGGAAATCGTGAGGAGGTTTTCAGTAATGCCAACACAAGAGGAAATCTTCGAAAAAGTGAAAGCGGTCCTAATGGAAGCTTTGGCTGTGGATGAGGACGAAGTCCGGATGGAGGCCTCCCTCGTCGGCGACCTGGGCGCAGAATCAATCGACTTTTTGGACATTGCTTTTCGCCTGGAGAAGACTTTCGACATCAAAATCCCTCGGGGCGAGCTGTTTCCGGAAGACATCCTGACCAATGATAAGTACGTTCAAGACGGGAAATTGACCGCAGCAGGCCTGGAAGAATTGCGGCGGCGATTGCCATACACCAATCTCGATGAATTCGCCAAAAACCCCACGGTGCAAAACTTCTTCAATGTACTAACGGTGGGGGATATTTGCCGGTTTGTAGAACGTAAGCTGGTAGCCGCTCAGACTGCCGGTGCAGCCGAGGCTGGCTAGCCTATACCACAAATCCTCGACTCTTATGGTACAAGCCCCAAGTCAGGATTTGACCTGGGCATGTGGGCCAAACGTATTGCTTGGAACGAGGTGCGACGCAGCAGATGCGCTGGTGCTGGATTGACCGTTTTGTCGAATTTCAAGCCGGCCAATCGGCTACGGCAATCAAGGCTGTATCTTTGGCGGAGGATCACCTTCACGACCAGTTTCCCCGTTATCCGCTGCTTCCCAAGTGCTTTATTATCGAGGGGCTGGCTCAAACGGCGGGGCTGCTTATTAGTCAGCAATTTGATTTTCGCCTTAATGTGATCTTGGCGAAAATCCCCCGCATTACCTTTTTCGGAGAAGCTGTGCCCGGGGATGTGCTTGTTTACAGTGCCCTGGCGGATTTCATTCGCAAAGATGGCGCGCTTGCCACGGTGCGTTGCCAACGGGGCGGGCAACTCCTTGCAGAAGGATCGATATTTTTTGCCATTTTCGAACCCGGCCAGCAAATGCCACTCTTTTACCGACGAAATTTTCTCGAACAACTCCGCATCTTAAAGTTATTCGAGGTGGGGCGCCTGCCGGATGGTTCACCTTTCCCGTTGCCGGTGGAACTAATGGAAGCAACATAAGTTCGGTGGTAATTCTTGGCTTCCCGGGCAAAAAGCTCTAATGAGCCGAACTCCCGCACCGGCGTAACGGGTTTCGTTTGTTGCACCGAAGAAATTAGTGGGTTGGCTATTAGGACGCGGTAAGTTCGGTGCCGCTGGTGAGATTTTCCCACCTTACGAGTTAGTCTACACATCCTAAAGCACATGACTCTGCTGTGCGAGGAACTTAAAGAGGTATCAATTGTATGCGGCGACGCGTTGTTGTCACCGGAATGGGCTTGGTCACTCCCTTAGGTTCGGACTTAGAAAAGGTGTGGCAAAAGATTTTGGCCGGCGAGTCCGGTATTGGTTACATCACTTTATTTGATGCGACCAATTTTCCCACGCGAATCGCTGCCGAAGTCCGCAACTGGGACCTGCGAGATGTGGGTGAAGACCCGGAGCACTGGAAGTTCCAAAGTCGACATACCCATTTTGCGATCGGAGCGGCCAAAAAAGCGATGGCTGATTCCGGGATCGATCTCTCTCAGATCGATCCCACACGTTTTGGTGTTTATTTGGGCAGCGGAGAGGGTCAGCAAGATTTCGACCGCTTCACGCAGATGATGATCGCCGGCCTAGACGGAGATCGTTTCGATGTGGTTCGATTTACCTTAAAGGGACTTGAGATCCTCAATCCCTTGGCCGAGCTGGAACAAGAGCCAAACATGCCAGCAGGCCACCTGGCCAGCCTCTTCAATGCTCAAGGGCCGAACGTCAATTGCCTGACGGCGTGCGCCGCTAGTAGTCAGGCGGTGGGCGAAGCCGTGGAAATCATTCGCCGTGGCGAAGCAGATCTCATGTTGGCCGGCGGCACCCACACCATGATCCATCCCTTCGGTGTGACAGGCTTCGTGCTGCTCACAGCACTGAGTACCCGAAATGATGATCCGAAGCGTGCCTCGCGGCCCTTCGATCGTTATCGGGACGGTTTTGTCCTCGGGGAAGGAGCCGGCATGGTCGTCCTCGAAGAGCTGGAACACGCCAAACGCCGCGGCGCGCGGATCTACGGCGAGATCACCGGTTATGGTTCCACGGCAGACGCCTTCCGCATTACCGATACTCACCCTGAGGGGCGCGGCGCCATAAGCTGTATGAAAATGGCCTTGGCCGATGCCCGCCTCAATATCGACCAAATCGACTACATCAATGCCCATGGCACAAGCACAGTTGTCAACGACCGTGTGGAAACCCTAGCCATCAAAAAAGTCTTTGGTGAACAGGCCTATAAGATCCCGGTCTCGAGCACTAAGAGCATGTTGGGGCACCTCATTGCCGCCGCCGGTGTCGTAGAGCTGATTTTCTGCCTTCTGGCCATCCGCGACAATGTAGTGCCGCCAACGATAAATTACGAGGCACCCGATCCCGATTGCGACCTCGATTATGTCCCCAACCAGGCCCGCGAGGTTCCTTGTCATCACACACTTTCCAATAGTTTCGGTTTCGGTGGTCAGAATATCACCCTCATAGCTAGCCGGTTTACAGGCTAATTGCTGCTCCCGAAGAGGAAAGTCGTAAGCAGTTCCTCGCACCCGTTGTGCGGATCATTACGGCGATCCATTAAGTGCTCCCTTATGAAGAGGATAACGATTTTCCGCACCACCTTCCCCCTTCCCAAGGTTATTCCCGGCGTTTTAGCGCATCGGCCGAACGACCCCTGATCCAGGAACCTTGTCGCCGTTGGGACTTGGCACAATCTCGCCCTACGCCCAGGGTTAGTGTGCCAGCGGGAGTCATTCAGTCCTGCCAGCTGGGAGTAATAAGGAGGAATCAGAAAGAAAACCTCGGATTCTGCAACCCGAATCACATGGAGTTGTTACTCCCCGAAGTTAAAGCTCCCTCACGGTCCGGATTTTCGGCCAGCCGGTAGCAATAATCGTGCCGAAATTCATCCCAAGCTGGTTAACATCATCCCTGCTCCCCGTGAAAGTCGACGATGACCTTCAATTTTGATACGAGCTCGCCTTTCGGATATCGTGAAACAAGAAATACTTACAGAAACCGCTTTGGCCCGAACCGATTTCTTACTCACACTTTATTACCCGGTGTTTATTCGGGGTTACTTAAAGTTTATTCGATGTAAGGATTGTGACACCCAACAAAGCCCTTCTAGGTGCACACGACTTACAACTTGACCAAAATCACGTTTTGCCGCTTGTCCTTAAACCGAACGCGGGCTATATTTCCCGCAGAGAAAGTCCGGATCGGCTGACATTAATCGGCTGAAAAGCGCTGGTTCGTTGTTGTGAAGAAAAAGGGCCGCTCGATAGAGACCACGTTGCGGAAGCTTCTTCGGCAGCTACGTGCAGTTTTTGGAAGCACCCCACCTGACTAGCGGCTCGGGAGGATCTGTGTGTTTTTCCCGCGGCGTTGTGTGATTTGGTCCAGGCGTTGAAGCCGGGCCAGTCGATTGGGTGCTTCCAGGGCAAGACAACTGCCGATTCAAACTCTGCGATGTCTTAGTACCGCCCTCAAAGCTTCTTGCATGCGAGAGCCCATCAAAGCTTTTCAGGGCAGGGATCACCATCAGGAAATCACGGCATACCCTATTTTGCCGACCTCCGCCCCTATATACTCTTTGGGTTTGGACGAGATGTTGAAGGGGGTGCAGTCAGAGAATAATTCAAAACCAGAAAACTTTCGATGCTACCCGAGTTGTCCCTTGAGGGGACACTAAGATCTCCGGGCGTAAAAAAATTCGTCCCGTCCGGAATTTGTGATCCTAAGACCAACCAATCGGCTAAGCCCGGAGCTTCCGCACATCAAATTTTGTCCATAGGATAACACGATAAAATCTTGACATTGGCCCATGCTAACCGCTTGGACTTCGAGGCCTGAGCAGAAACGCAGTGCGAGGGTAGCTAAGCCCCAAGATACAGAGCCTATAACCGCCTGACGTTGATGTTAGAAGCGACAAGGAGCGTTTTCGGTGGAACTTCCTCAGAGAGCGAAAGATGATCGTTTTGTTCGGCCAGGGGCTTTTCGAGAGCTCTGTGCACGAATTGCCCGCCATCCGGGTGTAGCAGATATCCCTGTGTTGTTTATCTATGCGTTTGATCCGCGGACGCGTCTTGGCCCCTTTTATCTTTATGACAAGGCGCTCATCCCTGGAGCACCTCGGGCCATTGGGGCGGCCTTGCATGCGGCCGGATTTCGCCGTCTGAGACTGGTCCTGCAGAGCTGGAATCCGCGGCTTCGACCAAGCTGGGCGAGGCTTGATGGCAAGGTGCCCGAGCTCCTGCTTATCTCTAGTATGCAGATCCATAGCAAGGCTGCGGTCGATTTAATTTGCGATGCGTGGACCCTCGGCGAGTCTCGCCCGCTAATCCTCGGGGGTGGACCGAAGGCGATTTACGAGCCCTGGGACTTTTTCGGTCTCGGCCCCGATGGTTCCCAGGGAGTCGACGTAGCGGTAACGGGCGAAGAATTCGTCTTGCTCGAACTTCTCGATCGTATCTTAGCTTGTCGGCTTCCCGGACAATCGCTGCGAGAGGCATTCGAGTTAGCGCGGCGGAAAGGGTTATTGGAGGATATCCCAGGCCTAGTCTACCGTGTGGACGATCGGCCCGGTCCGCCGGAGGCTCTAGTGGCCACAGGTCCCCAGCGATTGGTGCACGATCTTGACGAACTTCCCCCCGCGGGAATAAGTCTTAATTACTTTGAGCCTCCCCACGGAGGCCGCACACTGGCCCCGGCCCCACTACCCGCCCACCGATTGGGCAAATACGCCAAAATTGTTACAATCCTTAATACGCGCGGGTGTCACTTCCGCTGCCACTATTGCCCCATCCCCGCTTACAATCAGTTTAGCTTTCGCAGGCGAAGCCCTGAATCACTGGTCGATGAAATCGTCTACACGTGCAGTCGTGCTAATATCCACACCTTCTTTGGCGCCGACGATAACTTTTTTAACGATCGCAAGGTTCTCGAGGAGACATTTCGCACAATGGCTCAAGCCAAGGTAGGCGAGAAACCCTTCCGTGATGCTGTTTATTTCTCCACAGAGGCGACCGTCTCCGATATCCACAAGAATCAGGACCTCCTTCCGCTGGGTCGCGAGGCAGGTCTTCGCGCACTGTGGATCGGCGTGGAAGATCTGACGGCCACCTTAGTGAAAAAAGGGCAAGGACCCGAAAAAACCCGCAACGTCTTTCAAGCGCTGCGACAAGCAGGCATCGCTCCCATGGCCATGCTCATCCATCACGATGGTCAACCCCTTTGGAGCTGGAAAGGCCTCTATGGGCTTATCAACCAAGTGAATTTTCTCCGCCGCGCTGGGGCCCTCACCTGTCAGATCACCCTGCTTACTCCCTCCGTGGGTAGTAAGAGCTACGAAAAACTCTTCGAAGAGGGGAAAGTCCTCCGCTCAGTGGGCGGAAAGCCTGTGGAAGATTACCAGTACGATGGTAACCACTGCATTGCCACGGCAAGCAATCGGCCTTGGCTTCGGCAGTTAAATGTCTTCGCTGGTTATGCCAGCTTTTACAATCCTATTAACTTTCTGCGCGGACTTTTCCAAGTGGACCAATTTTGGAGGGCTCGCCTCGAGTGCCAAGTTTTAGGCATGGTCGGTGTCGTCGAATCGCTTGTTCGCACCCGCGATTGGCTCAAACGCCTCATCCTGGGGAGGATCGAACGCTACCAAAGTGCTCCGCGGCCTCCCTTCCCGATTCTCTCGCTTTTGCAGACAGAGCCCGCTTTGGTCCAGCTTACTGCCGACTGACCTGTAGGTTTTCCATCTCTCCTCACGCCACGGAGAAGCCCCCTGGCCCAAAAGGGTGCCGATTCGTACCCGGCCAGCAACAGACCATCTCTTCATTCCCCTTGTGCTTTGGCTTTCCCTTCCTAACAATAGCTTTGTGGATTGCCCTCTTGAGGTTTGGCTGACCCAACGAATTTTGGCTGCCGGACGATTGAGCTTCCGACTACAGGGATTTGTCAACTATGGCTTCCGTACGACCTTTCCGCCTCCCCATTTTTATCGTGGTATCATTATTGTTTGGAATCGCCGCGCCGGTGGCTGTCAGCCGCGGTGAAGAGCTGAGGCTTCCCGTCGTCCGTGACACCTGGGTGTCCTCCGTCGGGGAGGAGGCCGACTGTAACCTTGGAGGTGCCCCTCGGCTGAAGCTCAAATCCTATCAGGAAATGTCGCTTGTTGACATCGACCCGCAGCCACTCCGTGGACGAATCGTCGAGGCCGCCTGGCTTTTCGTGCGACTGGCTGGTGAGGAGCGACTCCACCGTGTCAGCGTAAGTTCCATCTCCATGCCTTGGGAAGAGGGTACCGCCCAGAGCTATCAGCCCCAGGAAGGAAGCAGCTGTTTTGCCTGGCGAAAATATCCCGATGTACCCTGGGCTTACCCCGGAAGCGATTTGACTGCCGTAGTCCTTGGCCTAGGGGGCAGTTGCTGGGCCATGGCCGATGCGTCCGATCCCGACCCCGACGGCTGGCAAAAAATCCCCGTCTCGCCAATCGTCCTCGCGGCTCGAGTTGCCGGCTTAAGCCACGGATTTCTGCTCTTTGATGATGTAGGCACCGAATGGCACCGCGAGGGCGAAAAGTTTCAATTGCGTCCTTTTCCAAACCGATTCGTCGCTTCGCGCGAGGGACCTGCCCAAAGCGCCCCATATTTTCTCGTGCGGCTGGGACCCCATGACAACATCCCACCCCCGCCGCCCGCCGATTTGACTGTTGTGGACGACGTCCTGCCTCCGGGTGAAGCTTGTGTGGAATGGGTCGTTCCTGCCGATCCGCCCCCGGGACGGACGCTCGGCTTTGTGGCGTCTGTCAATGGCACCCCACTGCCGCAGTACCTTGTCCCCCTGGCAGGTCCGGCAGGAACCAAAGTGCGAATGCACATCCGTGACCTCAACCTCCCCCCAGGAGCCACCGGCGAACTAAGCGTTCAAGCTGTCGACATGGCCGGAAATCGAAGCCAGCCGGCACACCTTAAGCTGACCCTCTCCCCCTCGCGATCTGTTCAGCTCTCCCAGCTGCCTGGCCAAAACCTACCCCAACTCCCAGAAACCTCACGTGTCGAGGGGGCAGAAGAAAACCAATGGGCCGACCTCCCTTCCCCTTGGACCGAGATCTGGCGGCAACTGCCCGTGATCGGACGAGCCCGCGTCGCCGTTATTGATGAACTAGACAAGGTACACGCGGTTACCGGTAGCCTAGTTCCTCCTCAAGAGGCCTCCTATCTGATGCGAAACCATCTCTGGGATGCCCGCCGGCGTGTGATTGCCCTTCAGGCGGCACGTAACGAATTTGTGGCCTTTCAGCTTGTGCTTGCCGGCGAAGTGCGCGCCTTACGTCCCACCATAATCTTCGACAACAAATCCCGGGGAGTCCGATCGCGGGTGAGTCAGCTGTGGCTTGTTAACACCAAAGACGGCCCCTTTGGCGATCCGGCTGTTCCTCTTTCTGGACCGGTCGATTTACCCTTTGCCGCTCAAGCTAACCGGCCCGAGCCCTTGCCTGCCCGGTTTAGCACGCTTCTATGTGAACTTTACATACCCCATCACCTTCCCCCGGGAAATCACCATGGCGAGCTTATCCTGCGCACGGGCAGCGAGGCTCTCCGGATCGACCTTTTGTTGACGGTATGGAACTTCACCCTACCAGATTTTCTTAGCTTTATTCCGGAAATGAACTGCTACGGCTTGCCCGAGAACGAGCGGGATTACTACCGCCTTGCCCACGAACATCGGACGGTACTTAATCGTTTACCATACTCTCAGCGCGGGACAATAGCCCCGGGCTGCGCTCCGGTGTGGGACGGCAGCTCCTTCGATTGGCGAGAGTACGACCGGCGTTTCGGTCCGCTTTTGGACGGAAGCGCTTTTGCCGATCTTCCCCGGCGCGCCGTGCCCTTGGAAGTATTTTACCTGCCGCTTCATGAAAATTGGCCCACACCGATCGATCCCCACTATAACGGCAGCTATTGGGCCGATGAGGCCTTCACCGAAGCTTACCGCCGCTCCTTTGTGGAAGCGTCTCGACAATTGGCGCTTCACATCCTGCAGCGCGGGTGGGGCGATACGATCTTCCAGTGTTACTTCAACAATAAGAACTATTACAAGCGGGCGGGTTGGTCGCGGGGTTCCTCTCCCTGGCTTCTTGATGAGCCGGCCCACTTCCAGGACTTTTGGGCCCTGCGATTTTTTGGGGAATTGTTCCATGAGGGTCTCCGCCAAGCTTTTGCGGGCGAGCCGACCCAGCCCCGAATCGTGTTTCGCTGCGATATTTCCCGCCCGCAATGGCAACGGGATGCCCTGGATCATGTCCTGGACTACAACGTCGTCAACGGCGGGGTCTTTCGGAAATACCGACGCCTCGTTCTTGACCGAAAACAGAAATTCGGTCATATCGTCCTCGATTACGGCACGAGCAATTCTGTGGCTCAAAGCAATGTCCAACCGACAGCTTGGTGCTGGGATTCGTGGTCACTTGGGAGTGACGGAGTGATCCCGTGGCAAACCATCGGCCGCAACCAATCGTGGCAAGAGGACGACGAATTGGCCCTTTTCTATCCCGGCCAGCCGATCGGGCAATCAACACCCGTTCCTTCTGTCCGCCTTAAGGCTTACCGACGCGGCCAGCAGGATACGGAATATTTCACTTTGTTGGTTAAGGTACTCAACGAACCGCGCTGGGTTGTGGGCGAGGCGCTGCGGCGCGAGGTTGCCCTGACCACACGTTGGCAGCCTTCTCAGCAAGGGGGTGCGGAAGATGCCGGTCGCATCGATTTTGCGGCTCTCCGACCGCAGGACCTGTGGCGAATTCGCGTACAAGTTGCGCGGATCGTTGACGCCAAGGCCCCAGCCAGCGAGCGGCGCTTAATAGACTTCCGGACGCCGTTGCGCGATCCCGCCATCCGGCCCCAGGGGAACAAAGTTGGAAACAATTAACTAACCTCGTTGATCTGCGGCCAAAGCTGGCTCACCAATCCCGCTTCAGAGTAAATCTGCTCACACGAAGAAACATAGCGACAATCTGCTGCTCAGGACGAACTTTTCCGCTCCAAGGGGGGCCGGCTTAACCACAGGGTGGAAGCTACGCTCCGGCCTGCGCCTGCCAATCGCTGAGCCGACCCCTCAGGGAATACTAACGGTATCAAAATTTGTCTTTCTGCTGACAGCTCGTTGGGTTACGGCATCAAATCGCAAAGGCCGAGCGAAAAAGCAACCTTCAGGAACATTGGTGCGTGTGCAGGGAGAACCTCCTCGGGCTGGGTGCTGTGCCCGACGACTATGGAACATCCCTACGTGTGCAGGGAGAACAACACCAGCGACCGCCGGCTGCGCGCGTTGGGCGGAACATCCCTGCGTGTGCAGGGAGAACTCGAGGATCTCTGTCGCACCACCAACAGAGAGCGGGAACATCCCTGCGTGTGCAGGGAGAACAACAGCTGGTACACCACTCATCGCGATTCTCCTGGAACATCCCTGCGTGTGCAGGGAGAACTGACCGACCGGCTACCGACCGATCTCTAAAAAAGGAACATCCCTGCGTGTGCAGGGAGAACTCGTCGAGCGTCACTGTCACGCCGAGCGAGGGAGGAACATCCCTGCGTGTGCAGGGAGAACGGCACTTCGTCCACACTCGGCTCGCTCTATACCGGAACATCCCTGCGTGTGCAGGGAGAACCGCGTTACGGGCGCTTGGTGCTATACCGCACCCGGAACATCCCTGCGTGTGCAGGGAGAACACATCGCCTCTGACAACGTTCTGTCAATCGAGCGGAACATCCCTGCGTGTGCAGGGAGAACCCATTCGCAACCTTTTTGTGACACCTATATATAGGAACATCCCTGCGTGTGCAGGGAGAACCTGCTGGCGTAGTCGTCCACAAACGCCAGTTGTGGAACATCCCTGCGTGTGCAGGGAGAACCTTTGACCACGGCTGGACCCCGATCCCAGACAAGGAACATCCCTGCGTGTGCAGGGAGAACTGTCGCTGGCAAATTAAGCGGCGCGCACACGAAGGAACATCCCTGCGTGTGCAGGGAGAACGGGCAGTGGCTCGTGGCGTGGGCACGTCTGTTAGGAACATCCCTGCGTGTGCAGGGAGAACTATATAGTAGCTTTTCGGCC
>CALKER010000007.1 GCA_938084835.1 uncultured Thermoguttaceae bacterium | reverse complement strand
TCTTCAGCCAACCTTTGTCGTTAATGAATTCGACGGTTTGATGTCCCGAGCCGCAAGCCCGGCAGAGTGGCTCGCCTCCAAAGCGTGGCAGGCATCCCCAAGCCATGCCAACACCTGCGAGAAAGGCCCCAGGGCGCCGGCCCCTTGCACTCGGCACACCGTTTTGCCGGCAAAGAGCTGGCCGACCGGACTGGACATTGTGGGGCCATTTTAGGCCGTGAAAGCCCAGCGATAGGCAACCGCGGAGGATCCAAGACATCCACCGAGGCCTCGGCGCTCGGCCTAGGTTCGGGGGAAGGACAAATGAGCGGGAAAAAACGCGATGTGTGTTTTATAAAACCGATGGCAAAGACCGCATCAAGGACAACTTCGATTACCCTTCAGCACTAAAATCCTCAAGAAGTCCCGCTGCCGGTTGTTGCCCTCCGGGAGCTAAGTAACCTAACGATCTGAAAGGCCAGGGAGGTCCACGCCGGTTACTCCCCAGCTATACGAGGAGAAGCGAAGTTGTGAGGCAACAATTCGTTTTTGTAACGCAATTCCACACGAAAAATAGTGGGCCTCCCCTCGGGAAAGGTCTGGCTCAGGTTTCCTGCCCGGTGGATCCGTTCAGCGTCACACCTTTTCGGGGGGAGCTGATGTAGTCTCCAGAAACCTGAGCCGTGGATGACAACATCTCCAGGCGAAGCCTGAGGATCTCCTGCCGGAAAAAGGCCTTCTGCAGTTCCCACTGATAGCCTAGATCTTCGAGCGCTTGTTCGCGACGCTGGAGTTCGCAAAGACGGAGGCGAAGTTGGTTTTGAGCTTCGGCCAATTGGCTAGCCCGCGCTTGACTCCAAGCTTCCCATTTTTGTCGACGCTCAGAGAAGGAAGCCAGCTCGCTGGCCAGGCGATCGCGAAGGGTTTCTAATCCAAGTAATTGTTCCTGAAGTTTTCGACCGATGTTTTCCACCTCCTCCGGCCGGCTGATCTCCGCGGCTATCCGGCGGATGAACTCCTGAAGCTTCTTTACCGTGTCTTCCTCCAAAGGTTGGGATGCCACCTGCTGAAGCCACCGGCGCGACAATTCCTCCACAAGAAGCCTTTCTCGGAAAAGCTGGGCGTAAGCCGCTTCAAGCTCCGACTGAAAGTCGGCCAGGAGCGCCTCTCGCCGGGTAAGTTGCTCCTCAAGCCGGAGCAGTCTTTCCCGACACTCGCGGATGCCATTTACTTGTTCGGCATATTGTTGTTTAGCCCGTAGGCGCTCGCTTTCTGCTTCGGCCGTCAACATTCCGTATTTTATCTGCAGTTGTTCCCGAAGCCTTTCTGTCTGGGCCAAGGCCTCGGCAAGTGCCAGGCGAAGATCCTCGAGCTGAGCTACTTTTTCCGCCAATCGCTCCTCTCGAAGCTTTAACTCCTGCTGCTGATGGACGAGCTGGGACTGACGATGCTTAACTTCCGCTGCCAGTGTTTCTAGCTCTTGGCGACGTTGAGCCAGTGCGGCTAGAGCCGATTCGTAATGTTTGTCCACTTGGGCCCGCAAGAGTCGGTGAATTTCCACGATGCGGGCCTGCTCTACGGCTAGCTTCTGCCGTTCGAACGCGACATATCTCTCGAACTGCTGCCGCTCGTGAGCTAAGGCCTCCTGAGCTTGCCGCAGGCGTTCCACCTGAATTTGGTATTGCGACTGCCACTGGTGTTGTTGCTCCTCGAGCTCTTTGGCCCGAAGGCGGAATTGATCGTGAAGTTCCTCCAGCTGTTGACGGAAGTGGTCTTCAAGCTGCTTTCTTTCGGCGGCCAGGGCCTCTTGGGCGGAGGTAAGATCCAGGGTACGTTCGGCCAGCTTGGCCTCCTGGACCGCCAGGGCTTCCTCCCGCTCTGCGATGACCTGCTCCCGAAGTGCAAGCCGCTCTTCCCACTGATCCAGCTGCCGATGCCGGTCGGCCAGGGCAAGCTCACGCTGGTCGAAGGCCAATTGAACCGAGCGGATGCGGGCCTCCAACTCTTCACGCTGTGTCAGGAGTCTCTTTCGCCGACGACGAAGCGCCCGATGCCGGGCCGCCAAGTGCCGTAAGAGCTGGCGCACTTGAATTGCAAGAGCCTCGAGATCTTCCGCCGATGGAGGGGATTCAATCTCCCCATGGTCCGGAGCTAAGTCCGTTGGGCACGGATCGGCCGGGTCGGGACTTAATCGGGCCGGTGGTACCGAGGTTTCAGCAGATGGAGATGGCTCGTTCGGCACGAGGGCGGCCTTCTTGCGCCGCGAACGTTTGGGACGAACGTGGGCCTCAGCTGAGCTCGGTTCGTGCGGGGAGTCAATCCGAAGCTCACCGGCGACCACTTCCCCATCGCTGCCCAAGGGAGTTTGTCTTTCTTGCCCGGGCGCGTTGGCCATTATAACCTGCCTAGCTTTCTCAGATTGACTAGTCTGTAGAATTTGCGAAGAGAAAATCCACTCTCGGAAAAGCTAACGATGGCACACTATCGTGCTGTGCCTTTTTCGGCACTTTCTGATTAAGAATTTAAGAAAATTTGCGGATCAATACCTCAAGGAAGATTGATCACCTGCGATCCCACGGACCAGACCAACCCTCCAGGAGGCGGCAAGAGGGCTTCTCCACCAAAGGAGGCTGCTCCTGGGAAGAGGTCTGCCAAATTCGCGGCGGTGCGACAACTTCCGCCCCAATAAACAAACAGGCTGGCACGTTTCCGAAAGGTACCTCGTCTAACCGCAAAAGCCTTTCCACCAGAAGGGCAACTCTCCCACTTTTTGCGGACCGCTTGGCGGGAATCACAATCCGCGGGATGAGGAACGCTTTACTCTGCGACTCTTGCCCGATTAAGTGCCTCCTGTAACCTCTCCTTCGACTGGACGCCGATAAAGCTTTCTACCACCTGGCCGCCTTTGAAAATAAGAATAGTCGGAATGCTCATAATGCCGTAATGGGCAGCAAGCCTTTGGTTTTCGTCAACGTTGACCTTGCCAATTTTGACGCCGCTAGGATTATCGCGGGCAAGCTGCTCGATGACCGGAGCAATCATCCGACAGGGACCACACCATGGGGCCCAGAAGTCCACCAGCACCGGTTCCGCAGAATTTAAAACCTCTTGCTGAAAATTTCCCTCCGTCAATTCCAACACTTGTGCCATGCTGAACCTCTCGTGTCGAAAATTTCCCAGTTTTCCTTACAAAACGTGTTTGCAAATTTTTCGGCAATCTTTGTCGGTGATGAACAGCACTTCAAACATTACTAGGGCTTAAGCTGCGCAAATGGCTACTCATTGATGCCAGCATGCTGCCACGGCCCACACTTACGCGAACATTTTAAACCCTCGGGTGTGAAAGTCCAGTCCCCTACTTATTCTGCAGCGTACCGGTTTTACGAAAATCCCGCCCCCCGGAGCCGAAAAGAAGGCAACTCCCGTACCCACTGTCGAACACCATAATTGGGCCACGACCAAAGCGTTGCGATGAACTGCTGTTGTTCAAGGGCCGTTGGTTTTTGGTGTCGGCAGGGGCCCATCGGCTTGGAAAGTCTCAATACGCAGTCGGCCAAGACGCCGCGCCGGGCTTGCCGCAAAAAGAGGGAATCGCTGAATATCCGATCCGAGCCCGAAAATAGCTTCATATACAAAACAGGGCACAACCCAAGCCGTAAAAACCCCGGAAACCAGGGGACGGTCTCACTTTGGAGGACGAAAACTGTAGACATCGGAACTCCAGTCGACCACCCGTGGGTTCCCAAGGACGTATCCCCACCGCGATAAGCCATGTGGGCCCTGGGAAGCCCTCGGGCAGATGCTTCCAGCCCACAAAGCTCCCTGGGGTCAAGCTGTTAGCTGGTTGCCGCCGCTTCCGTAAGCTGGGCTACAAGGCTGCGCAATTTGCCTAAGGTGATAGGCAGCGTGTGCACAACCCGATTGGGCCCCGTTTTGACATCGTCAAGTAAATAAGTCTGACTTTCGTCAACGAGCAAAATGGCTGGCTTACCCGCCAAACTTTCATGCTCCCCTAAACGATTAAATGCCTCCACAGCTGGTTGGCCAATATCCTGAGCATTGACAATCACGCACTGGGCCACCCCTGGTTCGAAAGCCAGCCGCTCGAGGGCCCGCTGGGGATCGCTGACAATCAGCACGCGATAGCCCGCCCGTTTTAGCCCCTCGCGGAAGATATCCTGCATTTTGATGTTGGCCTCGACCACAAGAACACCCAGCTGTTTGGCCGGAGCCGCCTCGGCTGTAGTCCCTTCCTGAACTGCTTGCTCCTCAATCCGGGCTGCCAACTGTCGTTCTTCTACTGCTTCGCCGGAAAGCTCCCGATGCGCCAGCCCCAAATCAAACAACATTTCGCTAGGGGTTTGATACCGACGGTCGGGATTAAGTTGCATGGCCTTGTTCACTACCACCGCCACACACCGGGGGATAGACTTGTCCACATCTTGGACGGGAAGCACCTCGATAAATCGTCGTTTACCCAACCGCTGATTGCGATCGCGCGGCTCGCTTAAAGGCCAACGGCCAATTAGCATGTTGTAGTAGATACACCCCAGGAAGTAGATGTCGCTTCGAAGATCGCCTTTTTGAGCCCCCCCGGCCATTTCCAACGCCAAATAATCCAGCGCCCGCATGTTCAGGGTTCGATCGGGGCTTTCATCTTCCTCCATACCTGCCAAACCAAAGTCCACAAGCTTGGCCTGACCTTTGGCACTGACCAACACATTGGTCATCTTGAGATCCCGATGGGAAACGCCCCGCTCGAAAGCATAACGCAACCCTTGAGTGATGTCGATCATTAACTTAGTGGCCTGAAGAGGATCGACCTTTTTTCGGGCCTTGACAAAGTCGCGAAGAGTGCTTCCTTCGACAAATTCCATGACCAAGAAATGTGTCCCAGCCATGGAATTGACCTCATAAACGGGCACAATATTTGGGTGTTGGAGGGTCATACCGATTTCCCCTTCGCGGAGGAAACGGGAGACCATCTTCTCGCTGTCACTAAACCGTTGTCGCAAGACTTTAATGGCCACTACTTGGCCACTGGAGCGATGCACGGCGCGAAACACCCGGGCAAAAGTTCCCGCTCCCACCATGTAGAGCACTTTGTAATCGCCGTAGAAGAAGCCCGTGCGCTTGCCTTTCAAAAGCAGATCGATCTGATAGTTGGTGAGAAGACCGCGGCGGAGAAGATGCTGGACCAAGGCATCCAATCCCACGGCGTGGCTGCCAAAATGAGCCCAAATTTCCCGGAGATCCCGCTCGCTCAGAAGCCCCACGTCGAAAGCTGCATCGGTAAATTCCGAGGCTGTCAGACCCGGCATGGAACAAGCTCCTTGAAAAGCAGTTCCCACCCGTAAGGCAAACAAGGCCACCGTCCGGACCCCTAGGGTCTATAACGGGGATCGCGGCAAAAACGCCCCGGCGATGCCGGCGGGACCCGTGCCTCAATTACCACGGTAGTGGGGTATTATTTCCTTCTACTAGGCACTCCCGAGTGTCCGAAATATCCCCCACACCTTACGGCGTCTTTCATCATACTAATCCTAGGCTTAGAGTGGAGCAACCTATCGCTATTGCGCCTGCGAAGGGTCGATTCCACCCTGCGCACCTCCCTCGGAGGGAGGTGTTGGCATGCCTTCAGTTGACAGGTGTCCGCCTCTGTGAAGCTTTCGCCACCTTCTTAAGCGTGCGGGAAGAGGTTTTCTGCGAAAAGGCTGCTGAAGGGCGGCCACGCAGATCTCCTGCCGATTATATTGCAATTGCCGGGCTTTAATCTTGTTAAATCCCCAGGCCCGAATCCGCTCCAGATATTGGTCAAGATTTTCCGCATCGGCCCACTCAAGCAGCTTGAGCATTAAGATCATTCCGCGGATGCTCACGTATTGGTTCAGCACAATCGACTCAACGACTTCCAGAGTGTAGTTCGGCGCCACGTTCATGTCGGCACTTAACCATCGGACTTTGGCGAAAAGTCGGCGCGGAACTCGACTGATCCGCCTGCGAATATGTGTGAAATTGGGGTGGGCCATGACTCGAGCGTCAACCTGCGCGGGATCCACGCCGATGACCATCTGGCCCTTGTCAAGAAGGGCCTGGGCGGAACCCCCGGGCGCGCACCCGATTTCCAGCCAGCGCCCTCCCGGTCGCACGGGGAACCCAGACCACAACAACGCCTCCTGCATTTTCAAATAAGCCCGCGATACGGCATCGGCCGGTAGTTCCAGCGGCAAAAGTCCCCCGGGATAGCGCGAGGGAAGCTCGCCTGCTACATGCACGCCCAAATACCATTCGTCTTCTCGCACCACCACGCAGTCGAGGATCCAGTCCCCCGCGCGGGCTTCTGCCTGAGGATTGCTGGCTGCCAAGGCCAGCTGACCCGGCCGAGGGCAGTGGGCCATCAGGAGGCGGTGTACCCCTAACGCCTCGTCGCTGAGTTTGGGTTCATAGTCGTACCCACCCGGGGGGAGCAAATCCGGACTCCAGACATGTACCCACCGGATTGGCCATGCTGCCGTTTTTTCCCACGCCTCCACAGCGCGAAGCTCGGCAGTTTCCCCGAGCAACCTTCCCAACGAGAAACTCCACGCGCGGGCGAACACCGACTCCAGACGGAAATGCGGGGTGACCTGGGCGCCCGCTGCTTTAAAAGTGACAAATCCCGGTCGGCTGTAAGCTGGGTGGAGGGTGGGATAACGGCGCATAATCTCCCGCTTGAGGGCCGCCTCCGCCCCCCGCTGACAGGTTGTCAAGATGAACGTGAAGAAGTGTTCCCCCATCTGAGCGAAGCGCTACCCCACGAGCTTTGTGGCCGAAATTTCAGCCGGGACTGTGCGTCTACACCAGGAGCATCCCCAACCGACAATGGGAAAATCAATCCCGATCACTTCCCAGGTGATTTCGCAGATGGCCTACTTTCTGACTCGCTCGTTAACCTGGGATCCCCATCCGTGTGGTATCCAACCCACATGGGCCAGCCACCAGTCCGCCGGTGAGGGTAACTGCCACGATTCCCGCTTTCAGGAAAGCGCGCGGTACTCCGTCAATCCGCCAAGGTGCGTAACCGCAGCCGTCGAACTTTCAAGGACTGCGCCGACCGCTCCAACCGTCGCGGTAAGATCCCCGCTGGGCCCTCGAAACCCCCGAGATTTCAGGCCGGCGTCTACAGCGATTACCCAAGTCTCTGCAGAATAATGTCCCCTACCCGAAGAGCATTGGCCATAGCTGTCAAGGATGGGTTAACGGCCCCCGAACTGGGGAAGAAACTGGTGTCAGCCACGTACAAATTGTCCAACTCGTGAGCCTTACACGTGGGATCCAAGACGGAGGTTTTAGGGTCTGTTCCGAATCGGCATGTGCCCAATTGGTGCCCCACAGCACTCAAGGGAATGCGCTGGACCGCAAAGAGATTGTAATGAAGTAGCCCTTTTTTGGCGGCAATTTCGTTAAGAATGGCTTTTAATTTTCGCTGGAGTTGTCGCATTGGCTCCAAATTGTTGGGCCGGTAAGTAAGTTTGATCCGGCCGTCACGAGTCAAAGTGACGCGATTGCCCGGATCAGGGAGGTCCTCGGTGAACAAAGCAAATTCGAGGGCATGACCAGCCGCCAATTTCAGCAGCCCTTTAGGAACCCAGGGGGCCCCCTTGCCGCGAAGCACCTGCCAATTAGTCTTGTCGAGGAGCTGAATGTTGCCCATCGGATATTCAAACCCGGGCATGCCGAAGTAAAAGTCATTTAGTCCCAAGGTCTTTTGAAATCGGGAGGTATTTCGTCGGATTGAGAAGGCCACCAGCACTGCGATATTGTGGTACATATAGTTGCGGCCGACTTGGTCCGAGCCGTTAGCCAAACCCTGAGGATGTTTGTCATTGGCCGAAGCCAGGAGAATTCTGGCCGTGTTGGCCGCCCCTGCCGCTAACACCACCATATGGCCTTGAAACTCCTCCATCTGACCCCGGTGCCGTGCTACCACCCGCGTTACCTCTCGACCGGAAGCGCTGGTCTCCAGCTTCACCACTTCGTGCTCGGTCAGAAGTGTCACATTGCGGTATTGCAGTGCCGGGCGAATGCCAATAATCTCAGCGTCGCATTTGGCCTGCACCAAACAGGGATAACTCGAGCAAATATCGCAACGGATGCAGCGGCTCTCCAGGGGATTGGCCTCATCGAGCATGATCCCTAAAGGCATATGAAACGGGCGCAGCCGAAGTGCCCGCAATTCTTCCTCCAATTCGGCAACTCGAGGTGCATGGCTTACCGGAGGGAAGAGATACGGGCCGGAGGCGGGCGGCTCCGTAGGGTCGGCGCCGCGCTCTCCGTGAACAAGGTACATCTGCTCCGCCTGCGTGTAGTAGGGTTCCAAATCTTCGTAGGAAATGGGCCAAGCCGGCGATACCCCTCCATGATGGTGAATGACGCCGAAATCCTCGCGGCGCAGGCGGATGAGGGCTACTCCGTAGACTTTTGTGGCACCGCCCACCCAATAGTAGATATCCGGGCGGAAGGGTCGATCCTTGCCATCATACCAAATATCATGCGAGATATAGCGATTTTTAATCCACACCTCCGTGTGATCGAAATTCTCCTTTTCCCGAGGGAGGAAAGGGCCTCTTTCCAAAAGAAGAATTCGCTTCCCGCTCGGCGCTAGGCGCCGGGCTAAGGTCCCGCCGCCAGCACCTGTGCCCACAATGATCACGTCGAACTGTCGCTCCGCGTTCATACAACCGCAAACCTTCTGAGGTTCCTTTTTCGCGTTGACATGTAACCTCACGTGAAAAACAAAGTTCCCTCCACCGGGAAGTACTCATAAACCCTAACCCGGGTTTGTTTTTCCACCAACGCTGGTGGGGGAACTCCGGGGCATCCGGCCGCCCACCACAAAGAGGGTCCGCAAAGGAGCCGTGGTGTTCCACACCGCGCGAAAGTAGTCTGACTATCCCCGGGCTAAGTGCGGAGGCCCGACACTTGCCCCGATCCTGTTCCCTGATGGCCGCACGGCATTTTACCGACCCAAATGCCGGACAGGTAAGGCAGAAACTACCCGATGCGGCTGCTACCGTCTGCTTGCCGCCCGGCGAGTCAGCCTCGTCCCGCTTTAAAATCCCTCGGCCCTAGCCACACTAAGGGAACTCTGCGGGCCATTTCTTAAGCCAGCGCCTTGCTAAATAGACGGCCGGCGACCATCATCTAAACCGGCAATCAATCGACGTAGGGGGAACCACCATGAAAACGTCGCAAAGCCCTGGGGGACCGTGGCGGCCGGAGCGCGAGCTGCTCCTGTGGCTTGTGTTGCTATCGCTCTTAGCCTTTTGGTGGAGCGATTTGTACCGGGAAATAAACCGACTTTTTCCCGGATTTGGCGAAGGTCTCTTCTCGCATATGCCAGATCCTTTTTTGGCTATCGGAAATTACGTCCACCTGCTGATTATGGTGACCATGCTGGCCGTAGGCTCCCTTTTGCCTCAAGATGAGCTTCAGCAACTTGTCGGTCGCTGGCCCACGGTGCTCCTAGGGACGTTTACGCAGTACACCACCATGCCTCTTTTGGCACTGTTGGTGGGTCGCGCGGCGGGGCTGCCGCCAGACTCAGAGCTGATGATTGGCGTGCTGATTGTGGGGGCGGTACCCGGCGCGATGGCCTCCAACGTGTTGACGCTCCTTGCCCGAGGAAATGTCAGCTACTCCATTAGCTTAACCACCCTCGCCACGCTGCTTTCCCCCATAGTGGTGCCCACCATCCTTTGGCTGAGTCTCCGCCGATGGGTGCCGTTCC
The DNA here is from genome assembly GCA_938084835.1 of uncultured Thermoguttaceae bacterium. Lineage (GTDB taxonomy): Bacteria > Planctomycetota > Planctomycetia > Pirellulales > Thermoguttaceae > DTLM01. Next base: position 431,994 of record CALKER010000007.1, on the reverse strand, counting down.
CGGTGCTTCAAACAGCACGCGATTTAACCCTCCTTGTTGTGATTCCCGTGGCTGTCGGGCACGGGCTGTCGGTGATATGGCCCACCTGGCAAGCAAAAGCCAAGAAGATAGGGCCAGGCGTCGCCCACGTCGCCATTCTGCTGATCATTGCCGTGGTGGTGGCCCGCAACCGCGCCCGATTGGCCGATGTGACGTGGACCATCCCCACTATCTTGCTGCTGATTAATGTGGGAGGCTACCTTGCAGGCTATTTAGTGGCCTTTCTTTTCCGATTGCCCCCGGATATGCGCCGGGCTTTGTGCTTGGAGATAGGTATGCAGAATGCCGGGCTCGGGACAGTGCTGGCCCTCCACGTTTTCGGCTCCCACTCGTTGGCAGCCATGCCCCCCGCACTCTATACATTCGTCTGCATGTTTACCGGCACGGTTCTGGCCCGCTTGTGGTCAGTTGTCCCCATTCGGGTGAAACCGCCGAAGACCGACCTCCCCAAAGAAATAGACCTTTCCGAACTGAAGAACACGACTTCGTTGACATATGCAGACGACAACCGTCCTCCACTTGGTTGAGCTGCATCGCTCGGTGCTTCAACCCGGGCCGATTTACTCCGGCGGAATGCGGCCAGCATCGAATTCCTGCCAGAAAATCTGAGGCGGCATTAGGTTACTCGGCAAGCCACGGTCCTCTTCGCCGAAAGCCGTCCCAATCTCTCGCAGCGTGGGCATATGGCGCACAACGTCCATACCCACCTTGATCCGCCCTGGACTAAACACGAGGCGAGTTAACCGCAGCCAAGCCAGGGGCCGAAGGTCCTCCACCGGCGTCCGCGCAATGTGGAGACGTTCAAGTCGTAGGCCCTTTAACGGGCTAAGATCCCCAACCCTGGTGCCCGCCAAAGTGAGGCTTACTAGATTCGGACAACCGGCTAAGGGCCGAATATCCTCCACCGGCGTATCGTTCAGCCAAAGCGAATCCAGTGTGAAGCATCCGGCAAGCGGGGAAAGGTCACGGACGCGGGTCCGAGCCAAATAGAGTCGCCGCAGCGGCATGCCGGCTAGCGGACGAATATCTTCAACGGCCGTTTCGTTCAGACGAAGCTCCACCAAGGACATTCCTTCAAGCGGCCGGAGGTCCTTTACGCGCGTCCGCTCCAAATAAAGCACCTCAAGCGGCATTCCCCGCAGCGGGTGAAGATCCTCCACCCCGGAACCGGCCAAGTCTAAAAACCGAAGTGGCAATCCCACTAGCGGGCTTATATCGCGAAGATTTTCGTCGTTAATGGCAACGGCGATGATCTTGCCTCCGCTTACCTCCGTAGTCACCTCCGCCCTCAGGAGCGGATTCTTCTCCTTCAGCTGAGCCTGAAGTTCCTCTGGCATTCTCACCTCAACGGCCGCCTCGACCTCAGAAGGCGTACCTACCAACAGGGGTGGGGAAGAAGAGTGGGTCTCCGGCGCGCTTTGACCCCGGTTAAGGGACGCTGCCATCTCCCCGAGCCCTTTCTCCGCGTGGTCTCCGCGGGGCGGAGGCACATGGGAGAAGCAGCCCCCTACCTGGCTCAAAAGAATGAAAACTGCCGAAATAATCACCGCCGCCGGCTCAGTCTTGCTAGATTGCTTTAGCAGAGGATCCGCCCTCACCATCGTGGGGATACTCCTCAAAAGGTGCTGGCCGCAGCCTACTCCAAGCCATATCAACCACCGCTTTGACTAGGCTTCCGCTACGGGACGCGTATTGGAAGTGCCAAGACGATTTTCCTATAATCGGGGCCGTGGCTCAACGTCACCCCAAGTTATCAAGTGATTAAGAGAATTTTCACAAACTTTTAGTCACCGGTACGAGGAGGGGTTGTCGCCCAACTTGGTCTATCGCGAGGTAAGGGCATGATCGACCGACCTGTGGCACTTGTGACTGGCGGTTCCCGAGGTATTGGCCGGGCTGTCTCCATAGAGTTGGGGCGGTTGGGTCATGCGGTTGTGGTCAACTACGCCACGCGGCCGGAAGCAGCACACGAGGTGGCTTCCCAAATCCTCTCACTCGGAGCCCCGGCCATAACTGTGCAAGCCGATGTGGGACTTTCCTCCGATCGAAACCGCCTTGTGGAGCAGGCCCTGAAACATTTCGGGCGAGTCGACGTCCTCGTCAACAACGCTGGCATTACCTCCGTGGGTCGCCGCGATATCCTCGAGGCCACAGAAGAAAGCTGGGATCAAGTCTTCGCTACCAATCTAAAAGGTCCCTTCTTTCTGACTCAACTGGTGGCACGGGAAATGATCCGTCTTATTCGCGCCGGCAATCTCTCCGGAGGAAAAATCATCAACATCTCCTCGGTATCGGCGTATGCGGTCTCTACCAATCGGGCCGATTATTGTATGACCAAGGCGGCACTTGCGATGATGACCAAACTGTTCGCGGTGCGATTAGCTGAGGAAAATATCCAAGTGTTCGAAATTTGTCCGGGCGTGATTGCCACCGACATGACGGCACCGGTTAAGGAAAAATACGACCGGCTCATTGCGGAGGGGCTTTGGCCGATTCGCCGCTGGGGCCAGCCGGAAGATGTCGCTCGGGCAGTAGCCGCCATTGTCCAAGACGCCTTTTCCTTCAGTACGGGAATGCGGTTAGACATAGACGGGGGATTCCATATCCGCGTTTTATGACTGTTGTAAACCTCTCCCCAGTAGAGAGCTCGCCTCCAAACAAAAAGGCCGACGACCTCGTCGGCCTGGCACGCTTCCCTCGGAGAATCCTAATGGTTTCTTTTTTTGGGCCAAACCTCTGGTACCGCAAAAGGCCTGGCCTGCGCTCCGAGCCTATTCAGGCCTTTTCCGATCAGGCCGCGCCGCAGCCGGCCGGCCTAATTGGCAGGCAGATCGAAGTTAGCCTCCTTAGTTCCCCCAGCCGGCACCGTAAACTCAAGCTTCGGATTTAAAGGATCGGTGTACTCCGGCGGGATAGGGCTCTCGACCGGCGGCAAGGCCGCCGCACCCTCAGCTAAAGCCGTCTCTTCAACCCCTTCAGGTAGGTCCCGAAGCGGAGCAAAATATACTCGGTTCACGCCGGGCAAGGCTCCATTCTCCAAAGTGAAGGTGCCGTCCGGACCCGTCTTCCCGGTGCCCACATGATTTTTACCGACAGCTATAAAATGGATGGCCACATTAGCAACCGGCTGGCCCCCGACGGTAACTTTCCCAGAAACCGGCACGGGCCTATCTCCGGCTCCTCCGCAACCGCCCACCACATTTACGAAAAAGCTTGCGAGCGCCATTACGCAGAAAAAAGACCACCAACGCATGATCTCCCTCCCGATCAATATTTAACGTGCTCAGAAAACTCCGGATTCAACCTCGTTTCCCATCCACGCATTACGACCCATGCGCGCGTGACGGGGCCGCTCACCTTTCGGATTCCGTACATTTCCGTCACTACGGTCCATGGCTCCTAAACCAAAAACCCGCCCACCACGGTGGAGATAAGCCACCACCCGCGAATTATTTTCGCATCAGCCCACCCAAAGCGTTAAGGCACGGAAACCGGCTCACCGTCGCGGACATAAGCTAGGCGGCATAGAACAGCATAGTCCAGTGTTTCCGCAAGGAAACGAACGGATCCGTCCGCCAAGCAAAACTGAGCTCCACCGGGGTGGGCACTGTTAAAGTTCCAAGCATAGGAGCCTGTATACCAGGTGCTATTCCACGTAGCATAAAAACGTTTGCAATTAATCGACCAATTGTTAGCCTGATCCCAAGTGTAAGTGATGGGAGGGCTAGAACTTGCGCTAATAATCCGACCGTGGCAGCAAGTATGAAGACCACTTAAACCATAGGGTCCATAGAGACGGTCAGTTTTGAATGGTCTACCTCCAAGACCCTCGCCAATGGCCAAGGTATTACTCGTTCCGTCAGTTATCGAGGCAATTCGGGCGGCACCGTTGTTACCGAAAACTCCCTGACGAATGTCCGCGTTAAACCGCTCGTACGGGGCACTTCGGTCCTCAGACACGCCGGTTGAGAAGAAATAATTGATCCGATACACCCCCTGGGGCGGTGTGCTGTAATGATTGTTTGAGCTAACAGCGTAAACGACCAACTCACCCAGCGTGGGGGCCGACGGACACTCCAACACAGCCAATCGCGTGGCAATATAGGGGCCGTTTATGGTATCGGTCCCAATGACCTGCATTCCAGTATTCTCTGCCGGCGGATTGGACATGCTGAAGCACACATTGAAATTCAAATTTTTCCACAAAGGCTGCTGTTCCAGGAAAGGCAGCAGCATAGCCCACCCGGGGGTATTAAGCACTCCCGGCTGATACCAGTTGTTAGCTGCGGCATTATTCATTCGCCCAGAATTTAAAAGCGCCGGCGGGAAAACACCATAAACGTCGTGATAGTTGTGCAAAGCAATTCCAATCTGCTTCAAGTTATTGGCACACTGACTCCTTCGTGCCGCCTCGCGAGCCGCCTGCACCGCGGGGAGCAGCAGCGCAATTAGAATACCGATGATGGCAATCACTACCAGCAACTCAACCAACGTGAAGGCTTTGCGTCGCATAGAGACACCCTCCGTCCGAAGAGAACCACCTATTGAACCTACTCAACACACGTCCCAAATGTCTCATCTGCCCACTGCACTTTGCCCCCAAGTTATCTTCTCCCCTCTTGACCCCTTATAACTCCCCCTCGACACCCGACATCACCCCTGACCCCCAAAGCTATCACCACGCCGCGTAATGAAAAGCGCACCATCAATCCCCAACTCGTAACCTTGAGGCTGAATTCATGAGCCTTAAACGTGGATCAGCGGTACCGCACAAGCTGTTGAAGCTTTAACTTAGCGTCAACGATTCTCGATAACCCCAAAAAAGAAGCCGGAACACAGCTCGAAAGTTCGCCTAAGAGAACGCTAGATCATAGACCTTGAGGCATATACCTATTGCGCTGCAATCGGAAGTATAATGCCCAGATCTTTTCTGTCAAGCATCCCGCGACTTTTTCCTAATGAAATCGTTGCTAGCGCCAATCGTACGAGGCTTCGCTCAAAACTCTTTGGCAGAGGCTCCTTGTGGGCTCAGCAGGCCATTTAAGAAAAGCCACGTACTTCCTAAAGGTTACACGAGTCCCCTCGGTCGTAATAAACTATGTGGGCCTTCGCCAAGGCCGATTTATTTCCCCGCCCAAATTCTGCTAAGGTCCAAAGAGCCTTTGACTTTCACAGCAAGACATTTGGCGAAATAACGACCCAACGGTAACGGGCGCGAAGCCTGTTAGTCGCTCCCGAGTGTTCCAACACCCCGCCGGATCCGAACGCTTGGGGCCGAAAACCAGCTAAGTCGCAAATCATGAAAAAATTTGTAAGCCCCGGGATATCCACTGGTATTGCCGCGAGATCGGGCTTCAGACCTGAGATTTCACCGTGGCGCAGCACTGAGGCCAACCAACTTTCGTCTGCGAACTTCGGCAGCCGGTACCGAATCTGGTCCTTAAAATTAGCGAGAGCTTGACCTTGCTAATTGTGATTGTCAGGTTAGCAGCACCGGCGACTTCTGCTAAATCCAAACCTCAACGGGGTTGACGCGTAGCTGGGAGAATGTGCGATCGGGCCGCGAGGGCCGTGACATCCCGCAATAACCTAAAAAATCTCAGGGATTTCCCAACCAAAGCGAATCATCTCCGGGTGCCGAAAAATCGAGACTCGCAGGGGCCTGCCACCACCCTGGTTTTTAGCCGGTTGCCATCGAAGGGCGATATCGTTTTCCGATTGGTGAAATCTCCTCGGGAACCTTCAAGCTGATCGAGGGCTCTAAATTTGCAGGGGCGACGGGTCATGCGACCGTCTTTTGAGGCCAGGATTGCTACCCTCAAGGCCCGCAAATAAGGTGGCGGGCGGTGCGGGGGCGTAAGCGATGTATCGGCGTTAGAGAAAATAGCATCCTCAGTATGGGCTGCTGGCGGAATGATTGCGGCCAAACGGCCAGAGGCTCAACCTTCCGCTCGGAAGGCCGCATCGTCGTGAAATTGGCCCAGGGTTAAAATAACCCCCACCTAAGGTTGACCGAGGTTTGCCACGTTTTGTTAACCCAAATTCCCCCAAGCGCTCATGAGCCAGAAGCCCAAAGGAAACAGAAGAACCGCGTGGCGAAAAGCCCGGTTCTAACTTGTAAAAGCTAAATGACGTGTTTCCTCGTATCCGGCACCTGGGAGGTTCTGCCGAGCGGTTTTAGGGGCATACCGTAAGGAGCGTCAGTCAAGACGGCAGCCGACGGAGCTTAGGAATCAGGGGATTCAGAAACGATAGCGGCAACAAGAACGGCTCGGGGCTGGGCTAACGGGGATATACCGGGAAAAACCGCGCAAACAACATTCCGAGCCAAAATGCTGGCTCTCTGAGGGTTTGGCCGCGGAAATAGCTAAGATCTTCGATTCGAGGTTCGGCCAGGAGATTTGCGATGACCCTTTGTCGGACAATCTGTCTTTCAGGGCTTTTCACTCTGCTGATAGGAGGCTTCAGCGGTTTTGCGCTATCGAGCACGTTAGCGCTGCCGCCAAGCTTCCTGGAGGAAGAAGAAATGGGGAAACGGGCCATCAAATTAATGAAAGATGGCAATTTTTTAGAAGCTTATCAGCTCTTTGAGGCGCTAGTCCAAAAACCGGATGCCAACCCCCGACAGGTCCCCGAGTATTTACGCTTGGCTGCGCAATGCCTAACGCGGTTGGACCGAGTTGAGGAACTTGACAAGCTTGTCGACGATGCGGTGGAGCTTCATGTAGCCAACTGGCGGCTTTTGCAAGCCGCAGCGGAAGTGATATGGGAGGCACCCCACGCGGGGTTTATCGTGGCCGGACAGTTTTACCGTGGGGGACGCCGCGGCAGAGGAGAATATGTCAACTCATTCGAGCGAGATCGCGTTCGAGCCCTCCAACTCATGCACCGGGCTATTCCCCTGGCCGTTGCCGATGAATCGTCGCGCGAAGAAGCGGCAATGTTCTTCCTTCGTTTAGCTCACTATCTGCAAGGCTACCGTGGTCAGGCACAGGCCTGGCGGCTCCAGTACCTGACGGATTTGGAAAAACTGCCAGATTTTGAGCCGGCGTGGTTTTGGCCCGGGGAAGCATCTCCCGGGGGAGCCCCCGTCGATGAGGAGGGAAACCCGGTTTTCTACTCCGTCCCCCAAAGTTGGGAAAAAGCCCAAAATGATGGTGAGCGATGGCGGTGGTGCCTGCAGCAGGCCGCCGAAATGGATGCCAAGCTTCTCCCTCAGACCCAGCTGGAGTTTGCCAACTTCCTAAAGGATCAGTTCGATGTCCACACCTTGGCCCACTTCCCATGGTTTTCAAAGCTTGAGGAAGCCGGACCGGCCGAAACGGGGACCTTCGCCCTTCACACTTTGGAGGAGGACGAAACGATTTGTCGGCTGGCTACGGGTGTGAAGCGGCTGCGATTACCGGAAGAATTCAACTTCATCCGCATCTATCAAAAGTTAGCCACCCAAGGGCCGCCGGAACTTCGCGCTCAGGCCATCCGGCATTTAGCCACCAGTTTTGAGAATCGCCGACAATATCCCAAAGCCGCAAGCTGGTGGAGGAAGCTGTGCGAGGGGGCCGCTGAAGGGCTCCCCCGTTCCTTCGTGGAAGAGGCTCAAAACCGGCTCAAGCAAATCGAGGGCAACTGGGGCAAATTCGAACCCGTCCTCAGCCAACCGGCCGGCAAGGGGGCCGTGATCGACTTTCGCTTCCGCAATGGTCGTGAAGTCCGTTTTATCGCCCGACCTATCCGCATCACTGAGCTTCTTGACGATGTCAAGAGCTTCTTTAAACGGGGCCAAGCCGAGGGAGAATTCCGGGCTTGGGACATCGAAAGGATAGGTTGGCTGGTTATTCAGGAAAAACAAGAAAAATATCTTGGGCCGGTCATCGCCGAGTGGACCGTGGCCCTCGAGCCCCTGCCAAATCACTTCGATCGTCGTGTGAGCATCACAACGCCGCTCCAAGAGGCCGGAGCCTATTTACTCACGGCTCAGATGAAGGACGGCAATACAAGCCATGTGATTGTGTGGCTAGCGGACCTTGCTCTCGTCAACAAACCGGTTCATCAACGGGCATGGTACTTTGTGGCCGACGCTCGCACAGGCGAGCCAATTGCCAAAGCCAACGTGGAATTTTTTGGCTTCCGTGAGGTATGGGAGGCCCAGGGAAGATTTCGCCACTTCCAAACACGACAATTTGCCGAATTTTCCGACGAAACCGGTCAGTTACTCGTGGATCGCAGTCGCCTCCCCGACAACTTCCAATGGTTGGTGGTGGCTCGAACTAAAGATGGCCGACTGGCATTTTTGGGCTTTCAAAATGTTTGGCTTTCGGAATGGGAAGAGGCATTTTATCAAGCGCAAAAAGCTTTCGTGATGACTGATCGGCCGGTTTATCGGCCAGGTCAAACGGTGCATTTTAAATGCTGGGTGGCTCAAGCCAGATATGATCAGCTGGACAGCAGTCCGTTTGCCGGCCGAAATTTCGTTGTCGAAATCTACGATCCGAAAGGCGAGCGAATAGTACAAATGCCGCTCAAGGCAGACCGCTATGGGGGGATCGAGGGTCAACACACACTGCCGGCGGACGCTACACTCGGCCAGTATTCGTTAATGGTACGCGATCTCGGCGGCGGCTCTTTCCGTGTGGAGGAATATAAAAAGCCCGAATTCGAAGTACTAGTGGAAGCACCTCAAGAACCTGTGGCCTTGGGGGAAGTGGTCAAGGCCAAAATTAAGGCCAACTACTATTTTGGGGCGCCGGTGACGAAAGCCAAAGTCAAATACAAGGTGTATCGCTCAAGCCACACTGCAGGTTGGTATCCGCCTGGGAGGTGGGACTGGTTATATGGGCCGGGCTATTGGTGGTTTGCGGCCGACTACCCGTGGTACCCGGGCTGGGTCGAATGGGGCTGTCCGCGGCCGGTGCCTTTCTGGTGGCCTCGCGAAACCTTCCCGCCCGAGCTTGTCGCCGAACGCGAGGTGACCATCGGTCCGGACGGCACAGTGGATGTGGAAATCGACACCTCGCTGGCAAAAGCGATTTTCCCCGATCGCGATCACTCCTTCCGCATTTCAGCGGAAGTCACCGACGAATCTCGCCGCACCATTGAGGGTGAGGGGACAGTGCTTGTGGCCCGACGTCCGTTCCAGGTGTACGTGTGGATCGATCGGGGTTATCTCCGCACCGGGGAGGTCTTTGAAGTTTCCGCCGCGGCGCGACGTGTAGACGGCAAGCCGGTCCGCGCCGAGGGGAAACTGGTGCTTTACCGCGTGCGATACTCCGGCGGCAAACCTCAAGAACAGCCTGTGCTGGAACGAGGCGTCACTACCGACGACGAAGGCCGCTATTCGCTTAAATTAAAAGCAGGGCCAGCAGGACAGTATCGTCTTTCCGTCACGTTAAGCGATTCTCAGGCCCACACTGTTGAAGGCGGATATTTGTTCACCGTCCTGGGAGAACAGCTGGCCTCCGAAGAGTTCGAATTTAACGACCTGGAGCTGATTCCCGATCGGCGAGAATACCAACCGGGCCAACAAGTGTTGCTTCAAATCAATACTCGCCAGCGCGACAGTACGGTTTTGCTTTTCCTTCGGCCGGCTCAAGGGGTGTACCTGCCGCCGCAAGTTCTCCGGCTGGCCGGCAAAACCCGCGTGGTACCGATTCCCGTGGAAGTCCGCGACATGCCCAACTTCTTTGTGGAAGCGGTAACGATCAGCAACGGCCGGGTGCACACGGAAGTCCGTGAAATCTGCGTCCCTCCAGAAAAACGGGTGCTCAACGTGGAGGTACTGCCCTCCCAGGAGGCTTATCGACCCGGCCAGTCCGCCACAGTCCGCCTGCGAGTCACAGACTACCATGGGAAACCCCTGGTGGGAAGCTGCGTGGTGACGATCTACGATAAGGCTTTGGAATATATCGCTGGGGGCTCTAACGTGCCGGAGATTCGCGCGTTTTTTTGGAAATGGCGGCGGGGGCATCACCCAGTGGTGCGACACAATCTGGAAAAGATCGAATTTAACTTGGTAGGACCGCAAGAACCGGCCATGGCCAATCTCGGCCTGTTCGGGGAGGGCGTGGCGGACGAGGTTGGAGCCACTTTTGGCCGGGGAGGTGTTGCAAGGCGAGCCTTTCGCCGTGCGGCTGCAGCCGACGGTGCGGCTTTAGCTCGCCAGCTGGCAGCCCCAGCAGCGGCGTTAAATAGCTCGGCCCTTGCGGAACAACGCATCGCGCCGGCCGCCCCAATGGCCAGCGACCGGACAACGGAAAAGGAAATGGGAGCAGCTCCAGGCATGGAAGCCGGAGAACTTCCCACCCTCGTTCCGCCTATGATCCGGCAGGCTTTCGCCGACACAGCACTGTGGGTAGGAGCCATCGAGACCAACCCAGACGGCACCGCGGAAGTTTGCCTGCGTATGCCCGAGAATCTTACCGCCTGGAAGATTCGCGTCTGGTCGATGGGCCTTGGCACCCGCGTCGGCGAAGCAACCCAGGAAGTGCTTACGCGCAAAGATCTCATTGTGCGCCTTCAGGCGCCCCGGTTCTTCGTCGAGACGGACGAGGTAGTGCTCTCGGCCAATGTCCACAACTATTTACCAAGCGATAAGGATGTCCAGGTCGCTTTGGAGCTCGAAGGAGGAACTCTTCGGCCGGTTGTTCCGGAGGGACTAACCGAGCAAGACTACCTTGTTCGCACAGTGCCAGTGGCAGCCGGCGGCGAAATGCGGGTGGACTGGCGGGTCAAGGTGGTCGCCGAGGGTCAGGCCACCGTCCGCATGAAAGCCCTCAGTGACGAAGAATCGGATGCGATGCAAATGAGCTTTCCCTGCTACGTGCACGGGATGCAGAAGATGGACAGCTTTTGCGGCGTGATTCGTCCGGAAGAGGAAATGGGTGGGGTAACCTTCCGAGTCCCTGCCGAGCGCCGCCCGGAGCAAACTCGGCTCGAGGTGCGTTGGTCGCCCACTTTGGCCGGCGCCCTTGTGGATGCCCTTCCCTACCTTGTGGACTATCCCTACGGGTGTACCGAACAAACCCTCAACCGCTTCCTCCCCACGGTGATTGTCCAGAAAATTCTCATCGATCTAGGTGTGGACCTGAAAGCCATTCGCGACAAACAGGTCTATCTCAATCCTCAAGAGCTGGGCCCAGCCACGGAACGGGCGCGCCAGTGGCAGCGGTGGCAACGCAACCCAGTCTTCGATCCAAAAGAAGTGGAGCGGATGGTCAAAGAGGGTGTGCAACGACTAACGGAGATGCAGCTGTCCGACGGGGGCTGGGGTTGGTTCTCCGGTTGGGGCGAACACTCCAGCCCGCATTTAACGGCGATTGTCGTGCGGGGACTGCTCATCGCCCAGCAGAACGATGTCGCCCTAGTGCCAGGGGTGCTGGAGCGGGGTATCGAGTGGCTGGAGCGATACCAAAATGACCAAATTCTGCGCCTGCAGCATGCCCTTCAAAACCCGAAAGTGAAGCCCTGGAAAGAAGCAGCGGACAATCTGGATGCTCTGGTGTATATGGTCCTAGTGGATGCCGGTCGGGACTCGCCGCAGATGCGGGAGTTCCTCTATCGCGATCGCCTCCGATTGACGCCTTACGCCATGGCCATGTTAGGACTGGCCTGTCACACCGTGGGCGACCTGGAAAAACGCGATATGATCATCCGCAACTTGCGGCAATTCCTCGTGCAAGACGAGGAGAACCAAACCGCTTGGCTGCGGATTCCCGATAGCATCTGGTGGTATTGGTTCGGAGATGCTATCGAAACCCAGGCCTACTTCCTTAAACTTTTGGTGCGCACCGAGCCCAAAGGGGAACTGGCCAGACGGTTTGTCAAGTATCTCCTAAATAACCGAAGGCATGCTACCTACTGGAATTCCACGCGCGACACGGCGTTATGCATCGAGGCTTTCGCAGAATTCCTCCGGGCAAGCGGGGAAGCGGAGCCCGAGATGACCTTAGAAGTTTATCTGGACGGCCAATTACTCAAAGCGGTGGAAATCACCGCCGCCAATCTGTTTACCTTCGACAACGCCTTGGTTCTGGAGGGAGAAGCACTGAGCACCGGCGAACATCGATTAGAGCTTCGCAAGCGTGGCAAAGGTCCGGTATACTTCAACGCTTATTTGACGCTGTTCAGCCTAGAAGAGTACATCCCGCCGGCTGGTCTGGAAATTAAGGTAGAGCGAAAATACTACCGACTTCGGCCGGTGGAGGCCGAGCGACCGGCTGCCGGCTCGCGGGGTCAAGTGGTCTGGCAGCGTGTGGAAAAGTACGAGCGGGAGCTTCTGCCCGATCTCAGCGTGCTAAAGTCCGGCGAGCTTGTGGAGATCGAACTGGAAATCGATAGCAAGAACGACTACGAGTATCTCGTGTTTGAAGACATGAAACCGGCCGGGTTCGAGCCGGTGGACCTCCGCAGCGGTTATATTCCCAATCCGCTGGGAGCGTACATCGAGTTCCGCGACAACCGCGTGGTGTTCTTTGTGCGGTGGCTGACGCAAGGGAAGCATAGCATCAGCTATCGCATGCGGGCGGAAGTCCCAGGGAAATTCAGTGCCCTGCCGGCTCGGGCCTCCGCCATGTACGCACCCGAACTTCGCGGTAATTCCAGCGAAATAAAGTTACGGGTGGAAGACTAAACCTCGGCCGTCCTCCATGCTGTTGTGGGGTTGTGGCGCCGGCCGGGCGATGTTCCTTCGAGAGAGTCACCATTCTTCCAAAAGGGATTCAAATTCGTCATCGCTGCGAAGGGCATCGAAGTCCGGCTCCGTCCGAGCCATATCGCGGAAGGAGCCGTCCAGCCGAATCGCCTCCCGCAAATGCCATAGAGCTTCATCCCGGCGGCCCGCCAGGCTAAGGTAACAAGCCAGGTTATAGTGAACAAGCGCATCGTGCGGCGCTTGAGCCGCAGCTTTCAACAGAGCGTCGATCGCTTCGCCAAGTCGGCCACTCCTCTTCGCACACCAACCCAGGGAAAGATAAGCTTGGATGAGTCCTGGACGCCGTTCTATGGCCCACCGCAGAGCCGGCAGCGCTTCCTCGTAACGTTCCAATACCCGCAATGTCTCCCCGTAAATGAAACTCGCCACGGGGTCGCGGTCCACCAGATGTCTTACTCGCTGCAAGACTTCCAGCGCTTGCTCGGGCATTCCCAATTCGAAATAACCCTCAACGTGGCTGAGCGCCTTTTCCAAACGAAGTCTGTCTTCCCCCGAAAGTTCTTCGGACATCTCAAACCCAGTGCCCTTCCTGCAAAAGCAGCCCTTACTTCTTTCCCCGGCCGGTAGAATGCGGCATAGCATCCAGGGCGTCAGCTCCCAGGCCAGGGCTCACACCCGGTTCGGCATGGTCCGAGTGAAGAATCCCTTCGCCATCTGGAGGGGAAGCTCCTTGCGCGCAAAAATTGGCCTGGAAGACTTGTGGATGATTGACACGGGACCGAGTGCGCCGGAACCGCTCGTCGGATTTTATGCGACACACGTCGGGCGGCAGGCCCTCCGCCAAGACAGCGGGCAACTTTCCCGCAGCCGGAGTTTGTGGAAGAAAGTCTCCGACACAAAACCTGGTCTTTGTCGGAGACCATGGATGTCACCGATGACCTTACGGTCGGCTTCATCGAGCACGGGTCGCGCCCGCACCAGGTTTTTCCCGCGAGCACCGGTGGGATTTACACATGAGGTTCCCAACCGGGTTCATATTCTCGGCGCCACAACGCGGCCGCCTCCGGGTCGTCCACGATGTGGCCGTCCTGCGATCGGCATCGGAGGATTCGCCCCACCCTTTGGGCGATCGAACCCAAATGGCACAACAGTGTGCTTTTATGTCCTTCCAGGATTTCCGAGTTCAGCGGTTGGTTATTACGCATGGCACCCAAGAAGTTGGCGATGTGCACCGCATCGCCACCCGGGCCCGATTTTTCTTCCACAAGTTTATCTTGCCGATCATAAATCCGGTAACCTGTGCCCGCGATCACAAGCGAGCCTCCCTCCCCGAAGAAGGCAGCGCCGAACATTTCTCCCTCAAAACCCCGGCGGTGCCAGTTGCGACACTCGAAGATAATCATCTTTCGACCAAAAAGGTAGGTCACCACCTGCGAGTCGAAGGTTTCCTGATCGTCATCGAAGAAAAGCTTTCCCCCTCCGGAGGTGACCACATCAGGGTAATCAACACCGAGGCCCCAACGGGACAAATCGATCCCGTGGACACCGTTGTTTCCAATCTCCCCTGTTCCCCAGTGCCAAAACCAATGCCAATTATAGTGAACGATTCCCTCGCGATAGGGCCTTCGCGGTGCCGGTCCCTGCCAGAGCTCCCAGTCGAGCCACTCGGGCACAGGAGCTTCCCGAAGTCGGCCAATCGGGCCCCGCTGGGCGGTATACCAGGTGCGGGAGACGATCACTCTGCCAATAACCCCCTCCTGCAGCCGTGCCATAGCCTCCTGAATAGCAGGCCAGCTTCGCCGTTGATTGCCCATCTGCACACAGCGATTGTACTTTCTGGCAGCAGCCACCAGCATTTCACCCTCGGCCGGGTTGTGTGAACACGGCTTTTCTACGTACACATGTTTTCCCGCAGCGCAGGCAAGAATAGAAGCCGGAGCATGCCAATGGTCAGGGGAAGCCACCACAAGGGCATCCACCTCATCATCCTCTAGGATGCGGCGAAAATCAACAATTGGTTGAGCCTTGCTGCCCAGCTTGGTCAACTCTTCAGCCACCGCGTTCGCCCGACGCCGATCGGCATCGCAGACATACTTCACCTCGGTATTCGGTTGTTGATGGAAGGCGATAGCCAGGGATCGCCCGCGGCTCAGGCCCATCACCCCTACGACAATCCGCTCATTGGCCGACAAACTCCTGACAGCCATAGCAGGAGCCATCCACCCTGCAGCCCCGGCAGAACCACTGAGTGCAGTAAATTGCCGTCGCGTCATGTGTGAGGTCATCGCTTTACTCCCTATACATTCACAAAGAGAACACTTCCATCGGCGGGACTCAACTCCAGCAGGAGCCAATCATGGCTCGGAACCGGGAAGGCACGAGCGGGAGGCCTAATGGTAGAGTATGACCGCGGGATGACCCTTGGGCAATGAGGTTCGGTTACAGCTCGTCGGACAGTTGCCCCGTAGGGAATAGCAGTCCCGCGGAAGTGGGATTGCAATCTTTTCTTTCAACGGATTCCCCGTCACCGGTGAAGGAGATCAGCTCGCACAAGCCCAGGTGTGGGAAAACTTGTAACGATCCGCCGAGCCCGATATCTGCGTTCGTGATCGTGGCCGATTCTCCGCTTACTAGCAAGGCTAACGCGGGATCCGCCAAGATTTTAGCCGCTTCTCTCCGCGGTTGGCCGGCCTTATTTCACCCGTTGGCCGGGCTGCGCCCCTTTGTCAACACTGAGGAGGAAAATTTCCTTCCCACCCGGGCCTGCCGCCAAAATCATCCCCTCACTGACGCCAAAGCGCATTTTCCTTGGGGCCAAATTGGCTACAAGGATCACCTGTCGGCCGATGAGCTCTGCCGGTCGATAAGCCTCCCGGATACCGGCAAACACGGTGCGCCGAACCTCTCCGCCAAGGGAAAGTGTTAGCTTCAGAAGTTTGTCGGCATTGGGCACCTCCTCGGCCGCGACCACCTCGGCCACGCGAAGGTCCACTTTGCTGAACTCTTCCACGGTGATCATAGGCAAAATCGGCTCCGAGAGGGCTTCCTTAGTTGCCGCGGCAGACTGCTGATAGGAGCCCTCTGCCGACTTTCGTGCGCTCGCAGCCGAGGCAGCCGTCGCAACCCGTCCCCCGGATTCCGCTTCCTCCGGCTGACGACTTTCAGCGATCATCGCTTCCAGTTGACCCCGCTGCACCCGGGTGGCCCAGTGCTGGTAACGGCCCACCGTAACCCCTATCACAGGCGTACTGGCATCGGTCCACCGCGTGATGGAACGACCCAGCAACTCGCCCGTCCGCCGCGCAATCTCAGGAAGGATCGGTGCTAAATAGACTGCAATTTGCCAGAACAGATTCAGACCCACAGAACACACGGAAAGAAACTCGTCCCGTCGCGCCGGATCTTTACGAAGATTCCACGGAGCAGCTTGCTCCAAAAACTGGTTAGCTCGATCACAAAGATGAAGGATGGCTCGCATAGCGCGAGCGTAGTCGCAGGATTCGTACGCCGCGGCAATCTCCTGCCCTTGCTCTACGCCATACGCGAAAAGGCCCCCGTCCGGCGGATAGCTTACAGGCAAATTCTCCCCTTCACACAGACGGGCTACTCGACTTACAAGATTAATCACATTGCCCACGTAATCCCCGTTGACGCGGCTGACGAACTCGTCCAAATTGAGATCAATATCCTCAATTCCGGGACCTAACTTCGCGCCGTAATAGAAACGCAGATACGCCGGGTCAAGGTGACGAAGGTAGGTGGCAGCCTCCACGAACGTCCCTTTGGACTTAGACATCTTTTCGCCGTTGACCGTCAAAAATCCGTGGATGTGAAGCTGCCGTGGAAGGGAAAATCCCGCGGTCTTCAGCATGGCCGGCCAAAACAGCGCGTGGAAATAGACGATGTCCTTGCCAATAAAGTGGTGAATCTCCGTCTGGGGATCTCGCCACCATCGCTGAAAGTCCTCCCCGGTCCTTTTGCACCATTCAAGGGTGCTGGCCATGTACCCTATAGGAGCATCAAACCATACATACCAATAATTCCCGGGAGCATCGGGAATTTCGAAACCAAAATACGGAGCCGGCCGCGATACATCCCAGTCGCGAAGCGGTTCCCGAAGAAAGTGATTGACAAGATAATTAGCCACCTCGGGCTGCAGCGCTCCGCTATTCTGCACCCAATCCTCGAGAAAATCGTGCAGCTTTTCAATTTGCACGAATAGATGCCGTGCTGCCCGGATCTCCGGTCGCACCCCGGAAAAACTACTCACCGGATCGATCAGCTCACTCGGACTGTAAGCGGCTCCGCACTTGTCGCAGTTGTCTCCGTACTGATTTGGGGCTCGACACCGAGGGCAGGTTCCACGAACCTGGCGATCCGCTAGAAATGTGCCAACAACCGGGTCGTAAAGCTGGGAGACCTCCTTTTCGTAGACCAAACCGGCCCGCCTCAAAGCTGACCAAATTTCGCAACAAAGGAGTCTATTTTCCTCACTGTGGGTGCTTCCATAATTGTCAAACTGTATCTGGAACTGCGAGAAGTCCCGGAGATGAGCTTCCCGCATGATGGCGATAAATTCCTCCTCCTTCATCCCGTGTCTCTGTGCAGACATCATGATGGCCGTCCCATGCGTATCGTCCGCACAGAAGTAAACGCAGTGATGTCCTCGCAATTTTTGAAAACGAACCCAAATATCGGTCTGAATGTATTCGACCAAGTGCCCAATATGGATCGGTCCGTTTGCGTACGGTAAAGCACTTGTCACCAAGATCCGTCGTCGGGTCATTTGATGGGCGTTCCTCTCTAGGGGATGTCTTCTCGCAAGCTACACGAATCGTGTTTTTGCAAGTAATGGCAGACAAAATACGACGCTAGGCTCGGCCGCCAGCGATGCGGACCGACTGCCAACAAGGAATCATCCGAATTGGCACTTACGCTTCGGAGCCCAATTGCCTCGGTTTCATTGACTCTGCAGGCGATTCCGCAATCCTTTTTCTTCCCAACCGTACCTGGAGCTTCGCAGAATCGGCGGGTCCTGTCGAATAACCCGCCTCTATGCCGAAAGTGAACATTTTATCGGTTTTTGGCCCGAAATCCTGCCGGGAGGCGGAGCATCAAATCGCCCGGACTTTAGCCATAAGCTTGCATGAGGACTTCCGCTCTTAGGCGGCCAAGGACTTTCGCTAGCAAGATTACACCCTCGTCCGCTCCAGAATAAAGGATTAAATTGGAATTCGCCCCGAGAGAGGCTCCACTCACAACGGCGCCCCTGTGACCTTGAGAGCTCCATAACTGTGACTTTGTGAGCTTCATATTTGGCTTGCAGCAAAATCACTTTCAGTTCATAAGATGGGACCTACGATCTCGCCGAACAAATTTGAGCGATTAACATTGGGCGAAGCGCTTGCCGGGTGAGTAAAATATCTGTGATGTTTGCTAATCTTCCGCTCAGTTCTACGAGCACCTCCGAAGGCTTTGGCGGCCAGTCAAAGGACAGGTAGGCTTTTTCAGCACCATTGGTGCCGCCCACGGCAAGGGGTGAACTGGCGAAGTAGCTGCATCAAGCCGTCGTTTGCGGGGCCGACGAATCAAACCATCGAGGGCGGCCCGACACCCGCCCCCCAAGGAGAAGGCCCAGCTTCATGCCTGGCGGTGTTCTGTCGCATCCAACTTTGGTTTTGAACCGGAACTGGCAACCGATCCGTATTGCGACGGTCGCCCGAGCCCTTGTCATGGTCTTCAACGGAACGGCCCGGGTCGTGGATCCGGAGACCTTTCAAACCTTCACGTGGGCCGACTGGTCCCGCAT
This sequence comes from uncultured Thermoguttaceae bacterium, assembly GCA_938084835.1. Taxonomy (GTDB): domain Bacteria; phylum Planctomycetota; class Planctomycetia; order Pirellulales; family Thermoguttaceae; genus DTLM01. The sequence continues at coordinate 413,500 of CALKER010000007.1, read as the reverse complement.
TCGGCCCCGAGAAAACGACCGGTTCGTGCAGGCTGTGCGTCTGCGGCTGAAAGCCCCAGAGGTAGTCGTGCTAAACGAGTACGACCGGGTGCCGGTCAATGTGGTGACTTTCAGTCGTCGAAATCTGTTCAAGCGAGATCACTATGTTTGTCAATATTGTGGCCGTCAGGCCCCGCCGGATGAATTGACGATCGATCACGTCATTCCCCGCTCTCAGGGGGGACATTCCAGTTGGGAAAACTGCGTGGTCGCCTGCCTCGATTGCAACAAGCGAAAAGGTAATCGCACACCGGAACAGGCAGGCATGCGACTGCGGCGGAAACCTACCCGGCCAAAATGGCAACCGTTGTACTCGTCTCGCGAAATCCGCATCCAGAGCTGGTCCAAATTTATTAGCGAAGCTTACTGGAACGTGGAGCTTCAGCAATAGACCCAGAGGGGCACATCATTTGACCGGTCGCTTGGTCCTTAGGGTGCCTCACATGTCTTCTGGGAGAACAGTTGCAGCACCTCATTCAAATTGGCCCTTATTCCTCCCCGCTGCCTGAGGTCGTGATCTCGTGCCGCAAATAGCCGGTAGTGCCAATCCGCGTCGAGCTCAGGTTTGATCACCTTGCCGAACAATCTCCGGTTATTACCCTGCCAAACAATCTCCGGTCCTGCCGCCTCAAGCAAGACCGCCTAGGCCACCACTATCCACGTCAACACTCCGTCCAAGTAGCATGTAGAGCGTAGCAGGTGAATCTAAAAAACCGATCAGTGTCGCCGGTAGCAGCGGGCGAGACTTCTCACGGTTGACCCGGGGCTTCCGTGAGCAGCCGGCGCTGGGTTTAGCTCGGGCCGTGGCTTCGGGCACCGTTGCCTGGGGAAACACAAACCTTGGAGACGGATAACTTTCAGACGGCTGGCTCTCTGAGGGGACATTCGGCCGGCACATGATCGGACAAGTCATCAGGCGCGCCCTCCCCATGGGAAAGCTCCTTCAGCTCGTGCGACAAGCGCATGGGGCAGAACTTCGGGCCGCACATGCTGCAGTAAGGTGCGGAGGTGGTAGTTCCTGGGCGTGCCACTTCCTGCCACATTCTTCGGGCGGTCTCCGCATCGATTGCCAGGCGAAATTGTTCTTGCCAATCGAAGTTAAACCGCGCCCGACTCATCAGGTCATCCCACTGCCGACACGCGGGTCGCCCTCGGGCCACATCCGCGGCGTGGGCAGCAATTTTGAATGCGACCACTCCCGCCCGCACATCCTCCAAAGTAGGAAGGCCCAAATGCTCTCGCGGAGTAACGTAGCATAGAAGCGAGGCCCCATACCACGCGGCCAGAGCAGCCCCGATGGCACCGGCAATGTGATCATAGCCGGCCGCCACATCCGTGACTACAGGCCCGAGAACGTAAAACGGCGCTCCGTCGCACCAAAGCTGCTGGAGCTTCACATTAAATTCGATTTGGTCGAGCGGGACATGTCCAGGCCCTTCCACCATCACCTGGCAGCCCATAGCCCGAGCCCGCCGGGTGAGCTCTCCCATGACGCGGAGCTCGGCAAGCTGCGCCTCGTCAGAGGCGTCGGCCAACGAGCCAGGCCGCAGTCCATCCCCCAAACTCCAGGTAACGTCGTAACTGCGAAAGATTTCGCATATCTCATCGAAGTGGGTGTATAACGGATTTTCCGCGTTGTGTACACTCATCCACCGCGCGATGAGTGCCCCACCTCGACTGACAATTCCCGTGGTCCGACCCACCACCAGGGGTAAATGCGCCCGGAGAAGGGCACAATGGACCGTCATGTAATCCACGCCCTGGGCCGCCTGGCGTTCCACCACATCAAGAAAATACTTCGGTGTCATCTCAGCAATGTCGCCCAAGCTCTCGGCCACCTCGTAGAGAGGTACAGTGCCTACCGGCACCTGCACGGAGTCGATAATTTTTTCCCGAAGCCATTCCAAGTCCTTCCCAGTGGAAAGATCCATCACGGTATCGGCGCCCAAAGCAATCGCCAACCGGACCTTCTCTAGCTCATTTTCCACACAACTCTGAAGAGCCGACTTCCCTAAGTTGGCATTGATCTTGGTCCGACACGAAATGCCTATCCCGATAGGCCGAAGTCCCTTCTGGAGATGAATGCGGTTGGCGGGAATCACCATCCGTCCCCGGGCCACTTCTTCCCGGACAAGCTCTGCCGGCAGATGCTCGGCTTGAGCCACTGCCTCCATTTCGGGGGTGATTGTGCCCGCGCGAGCAGCTTGTATCTGCGTTGGCATCTTCTCTACCTCAGGTGCTAAACTTCAAAGTTACGTCGACTGAGCGATTGTTCCCTTTGAGCCGTCCAAGCTCTCGGGACAACTCCTGCAGTTCGATGGCTCAAATCCACCTATCAGTGGGATACTTCTTAAAAAATTACCCGCTAACGAAGAAGCGACTTACTCAATGATAAGGAAGCTTTCTCCGCGGACAACGCAAAAAGGGGGGACGAAGCGGCACTCGGTCGGGCCCATGATTGTTTCCTCTGGCAGCAAGCGGGGAGCGCGCCACACCTAACCCCTTTCCCCCAACCTTGCCACCAAGAAGGCGGGAAGTAATCCCCGACGCCAGCGGGTTGGCACCGGAACTCCCACCCTAAATATCTGCGTACAGACAAAATTCATAGGGATGGGGACGCTGCTCGACCTCCTCTACCTCTCGCGTCATTTTGTACCAAATCCAGGTGTCGATCACGTCCGGAGTGAAAACATCCCCCCGAAGGAGGAACTCATGATCTTTTCGCAGTGCCTCCAAGGCCTCATCTAAAGAGCGCGGGGTCTTTGGGACCTTCTCCAATTCCTCGGGCTCGAGGTCGTAGATATCTTTTTCCAGCGGCTCCCCGGGATCGATCTTGTTTTGGATTCCATCGATCATGGCCATCAGAATGGCGGCAAAAGCCAAGTACGGGTTGGCACTGGGATCGGGGCAACGGAATTCGATTCGCTTACTCCTGGGTGCTGGACTGTACATCGGGATTCGCACGGCGGCGGAGCGATTTCGCCGCGAGTAAGCCAGATTGACCGGGGCCTCGAAACCCGGCACCAAACGCTTATAGCTATTAGTTGTCGGGTTGGTGAACGCACATAAGGCCGCCGCGTGCCGAAATAGCCCCCCAATTGCGTACAGGGCCACATCACTCAGGCCCGCATAACGGTTGCCGGCAAATAAATTCTGACCCTCTTTCCAAATGGACAAATGGCAGTGCATTCCTGAGCCATTATCCCCCCAAAGAGGCTTCGGCATGAAAACTGCCACCTTGTTGTGCCGGCGGGCTACGTTCTTCACGATGTACTTGTACGTGACCAGCTTGTCCGCCATTCGTACGAGTTCGTCATAGCGGAGATCGATCTCGGCCTGCCCGCCTGTGCTGACCTCATGGTGCTGCATTTCCACTTCGATCCCGCAGTCAATCAAACATTGCATCATCTCGTTGCGAATGTCCATGAATTGATCGGCGGGGGGAACGGGGAAATATCCTTCACCATAGCGGAGTTTATGTCCGAGGTTTGGCTGCTCGTCTCGCCCGCGATTCCACTGACCTTCGCAGCTTTCGATGTAGTAAAAACCACAGTTGGGAGCCTGATCGTAGCGAATATCGTCGAAAATGAAAAATTCCGCCTCTGCACCTACATAGCAAACATCGCCGATCCCGGTGGATTGAAGGTAATTGGCGGCCTTTCGGGCGACGTTTCGCGGGTCACGGCTGTAATCCAATCGCGTGACCGGATCCTGGATGTTGCAAATCATCGCAAGCGTCGGAAGGACCGTGAACGGATCGACCATTGCCGTTTCCGGCTGCGGAACCACAAGCAGATCGCTTTCGTTGATCCGCTGCCAGCCGCGGATACTCGACCCATCGAAGCCTAAGCCATCCGTGAAGGTGCTTTCGCTGAGCACTTCAGCAGGGATAGTAAAGTGCTGGAGCAACCCGGGAAAATCCATGAAACGCAAGTCGATTGCCCGGATGCCTCGCTCCCGCACAAACCTAAGCACTTCTTCGGCTGAGGAAAACTTTGGGGACACAGTTTGGGCTCCGTTTTCACTCTATCGGATGTTGGACGTCGTTAATCGGCTGACCCAGATTGTCTTATTACGTCTGGCTTCTGAGCAGTGTTGCACACCACGAAAAGCACGCACCACCTTTACAAATGTGGCAAAAACTTTTCACCTTATTTCCCGCCAAGCTCTCGGCAGGAAGGTTATGGGCCCTGCCGGATTCGCAGCTTTAACAACCACAAGCCCTTTTCTTTCGAAAAACTACGAATTGCGATCGAAAAACTTATATATCCGGCGGGATCGATGTCTTGGGATTTGCACAAATTTGCCCCGAAAATTTAGGACAGTACATCCTAAGTGATGCATTCCGTTGTAAAAAATCCATGTATCTCATCCTGCCCCGACCGCTTATCCAAGCATCTTATGATCCACATGCATTCTCATCCAAATAGCCTCATCTAACCTCTTAGCACCGAATACGAACGAGGCCTAACGAATATGAATGTCGCCGACCTTGCGAGACCTGGTTCGTCCTTGTTGAACGGGTTGGTCAGGGTTCCTCTTCAGGAAAATCTACTTCTCCTGAGGGCCTTGAGTGCAGTCCGAATTACCCGCGAAAAGCCCCGCAAAAAACCCCGTCTGGCCCACGGGCAGAACCCTCGAACAACCCATGCCCATATCGGAGCTGAGGAATTCGCCAGGCAATTTGAAGTGGGGACTTGGGCCCGCCGAACTCGGGGAGTAAAAACAAAACTTTGGAGGGGTCACAAGCTCTCCACGCTCAAGGCTGCCTGAATAGCCTGGAGGAGATCTTCGCGCGTCTGACCGGCCAATTCTGTGAAATTAAGATCAAGCCAAAGCACTTTCCCTCGAGCATCGACCAAATAAAGGCGGGGAAGATTTTCCTTGGCCACAAGCGCAAAATAAGCGCGCTTGGGATCGACGAGTACCGGGAAAGCTATCCCGGCCTTTTCTACCAATTCCTTAACATCAGGATCAACTTCGCCCACGTGGATCGCTAAGACCCGCACCCCGTCGGAGGCGAACGGCCGAGCCACGTCCTCCTGAAGATCAAGCAAAAGTTTTTGGCCGGCAAGACGCGCAAGTCGCGTGGAGCCTGCCGACCAAAAAGCGATCACCGTGAGGCGTTCCCCGAGCTCATCCCGAATCGTCCGGAGCTGGCCGGAAAGGTCCACGAGCCTTCCGCCCGGCAGAATATCCCCCACCCACAGCACACAGCTTGTGCGAAGACTCTGGGACATCACCACTTGGGGGACTGTGGGTTTCGACGGAACTGACAGAGGCGAAGGAGATACGGAGGCTGGAGACTGACCCCCCGGCAGGTCCGGCACAACTTTGGACGGCAGGGCTGGCTGCGGCGGTTCAGCTGGGCCACCGGGAGAAACCTTCTCAGGCGAGGAAGCCGCCTTTTGGGGCGCCGGACCGCAACCCCCCAATGTCAGCCACAAGATTCCGCCAATTGTCACACATCCCAGCACCAAGCGCCTCCGTGCCTGAAGAGGACAGGCGTGCCGCATCCCCATCTCCTTTTGTGCTTTCCCTTCACGAGAGGCTGGCTGCTCCAAACTTTCCCCCACCCCGGCTTTCTTCTTCGACGAAACCACACAGTCGGTTGAAGCGGGTGGCTTACAACAAGCGGATGCCCAGCTCGCGCAATTGTTTGGGGTCCACCGGACTGGGAGCCCCTGTCATCAAGTCTACCGCCCGTTGGGTCTTGGGAAAAGCGATGCAATCGCGAATATTGTCCCGACCGGCAAACAGCATGACCAACCGGTCGACCCCGAGCGCGATGCCGCCGTGTGGCGGCGCTCCGTACTGAAGGGCCTCCAAAAGGAAGCCAAATCGCTCGCGAGCAGCAGCCTGATCGATTCCCAAAATCTGAAAGACCTTTTGTTGTAGCGCTTGATCGTGAATTCGGATCGTGCCGCCCCCGGCTTCATAACCGTTGATAACCAAGTCGTATGCCTGAGCGCGACAGGCACCGGGATCCGTGTCCAAAAGAGGGATATCCTGGGGACGAGGCGACGTAAACGGATGGTGCATGGCCGTCCACCGGCCCTCCGCTTCGTCGAATTCAAACATGGGAAATTCTACCACCCACGAAAAGTGCATGCGAGAGGGATCGTAAAGCTTTAGTTCCGCCCCTAATCGGCGGCGTAACCCGTAAAGAGCCTTGCCGGCTGCTTCCTTCCGATCGGCCACAAAAAACATAATATCCCCCGCACCAGCTTGCATAACCTCCAAAAGCTTGGCTCGGAAGTCTCCGTCGAAATACTTGCCTACGGGCCCTACCAATTGCCCATCCGATTCCACTTTTATCCAGCTTAGGCCCTTCACACCGAAGTCGTGGACTACGTATTCACTCAGTTCTTCCAGGGTTTTCCGCGTCAAAACGGCGGCGGCCCCTGGAGCAGTTACACCTCGAACCCTTCCGCCCCGGGCCACCGTCTGCCGAAACACTTCGTTCTCGGTGGCCGATGCAAGCTCGCTTATGTCCACAAGCTCCATCCCGAAGCGCAGATCCGGCGCATCGTGCCCAAAGCGTTCCATGGCCTCGTCATAGGTAAGGCGGGGCAAAGGCAGGGAGAGCTCCAATCCCAACAAGTCCTTGGCCAATCGGGCGATAAGCCCGTCGATCACCTGCATCACGTCTTCAGCCTGGACAAAAGACATTTCCAGGTCAAGCTGGGTGAACTCCGGTTGGCGATCGGCCCGGAGGTCTTCGTCCCGGAAACACCGCGCAATTTGTACATAGCGATCGAAGCCAGCCACCATGAGGATTTGTTTAAATAATTGCGGCGATTGAGGCAACGCATAAAAACTTCCCGGCTGAATGCGACTTGGCACCAAATAATCGCGAGCCCCTTCTGGCGTGCTTTTGGCCAAAATTGGGGTTTCTATTTCAATGAAACCCAATTCGTCGAAGTAGTCGCGCATGATCTTAACCATCCGATGCCGGAGGATCAGGGTTTGCTGCATCTCCGGCCGTCGAAGATCAATGTAGCGGTATTTCAGGCGCACTTCCTCCCCCGGGAGATCCTTGGCCGACGGATGAAACGGGGGCGTAAGGCTCTTGTTGAGCACCCGTACCTCTTCTACCCGGACCTCAATATCGCCGGTTTGGAGCTTGGGGTTTTCCGTTCCCTCAGGCCGGCGGACCACCAGGCCCGTCACTGCGACCACATCTTCCGGCCGAATCATTTTGGCCACCGCCATGATCGACTCACCGTTCTCCGGCGAAAAAACCACCTGCGTCTTCCCATAACGGTCGCGGAGGTCCACAAAAAGCACCCCCTTGTGGTCACGATAACTATCCACCCAGCCAGCTAATGAAACCCGCTGCCCGATGTGAGTCGGTCGAAGTTCGCCGCAAGTATGAGTGCGATACAACGTGCCGCTCCTTTCCGTCAAACACTCGTCCAAAGCGTGATAGCACTACCCAGAATTGAATTCCTCTCCCAACACTATTCACTCGAAGCCGCCTCGCTAAAAGGCTCCCTGGGAACACTCCCCCAAAGACCCTGCCGCCTTCCCAAGCCGGTGTGACTCCCGGCGGCACTGGTTTAGGCAAGTCCCTTCAGCCCCGGAGACGGAAAGCAGATTCGCCCTCGAAAGACGCAGCCTCGCACCGAAGCGAGTCACCGAAAAGCAAACACCGCCACTAACCCAGCACAAGAGGGACCTTTTTGACCGCCGCACCAAGAGATAATCTCCCCACACGTAAGGAAACCCTCATCCCTAAGCAAATCGGGCCCGCTTGTGCCGACTTCGGCTCCTTTCGCCCGGCTCAGCTGAGAATTTGCACATTTTATCGGGAGACCGAGTGCTTCGAAATGGCTTCTCGGGCGACGGGAAATTTTATGGCTTTCGACTTACCACGTAAGGCAGAATGACCGCATGGCCAGGGGCACTCACCTCGTTGTCTGGTCCTTAGACCCTTCTGACGGGTCGCGCGCCTAATCGGTGCGGGCAGTGCCCGCGAAATGCAGCCGTGTGCTCGTCAACCAAAACCAATCACGCGAGGCTTTTACGAAGTTTTAGAGGAACCGCTTGAAAATATCCCATAGAAAAACCCCAGCTCAACGGAATCTCCAGCTAGCTCGGACCTGTGATTCCCCTGTTCTCCGGCGCAGCTTGGCAGCACGAACAACAAGATTAGGGTCAGGGACCTTGCTTTTGCGGGATCTCCGGGGGAAGCTTCCGGCAATATCCATAGGTACATTCAGATCAATGGGGACGCTGATTAGTGGGGACGCTCTCATTCGCGGCACCAGGATCCTTAGATCCCCGCGATTTAAGATTAACGAGTCTCCTAAAAATGCCTTAGCCACGCACCAAACGCGATAGAAGCCAAAAAATGGTTAAAGGCAAGCTCAATCATCTTTTTTCCCGGAAGGCGACGAGGACGGAGGATAGGCTCCCCGATCTATCAAAATACGTCAGTATTTCTATCAAGCTAGTTCTATTTTGGGAGAGAATCGATGAAGGTGGGACTTGTTGGTTACCAGGGCTCGGGCAAAAGCACGCTCTTTCACTGGCTGAGTGGGTGTCCGCCCGATCCCTCGGCACATCTTGGACAGGTGGTGAGTGTGCCCATCCCGGAACCTCGGCTAGAACAACTGCGCGAGCTTTATCAACCGAAAAAGGTTACGCCCGCCTCCCTGGAGTTAGTCGATACCCCCGGGCTTTCTCGCTCCCATCAGGGCAACGCCGCCAAACTGGCGGTCATTCGTGAGGCCGACTGTTTGGTGCTTGTGGTGGCGGCCTTCGACGGATGCGATCCGGCCTTGGACTGGCGGTCGTTCGAGGAGGATCTGCTGTTGGCTGATATGGAGGTCGTGACCGGCCGAATCAGCCGGGTGGAAGCTTCGCTTAAGAAACCCCTGCCACGCCAGGAGCATGACAGCCTCCAGCACGAGCTCCGAGCGCTCCAGGAGGTATTGGCAGCGATGGAGAGTGGTCGACCTCTCCGCCATTCGGAAATGAGCGAAGACCAGCTCCGGGCCACCAGGGCTTTTCGACTCCTGACAGAAAAGCCACGAATGGTCTTTTTCAACACCCGCGAAACTGTGGAGGTGCCGCCCGCCTGGATAGATGGCCTCCCCCCCGGTATCCCCGTGGTGGCTGCGCCGGCCGCTCTGGAACTTGAATTGAGCCAACTTTCCCCCGAAGATCGCGCCGAGATGGCTGCCGCATATGCTTTAGAACCCGACCTGCGGGATAAAATCCTCCGTCAGATGATCGACGCTGCCGGCTGGCTGACGTTTTTTACCGTCAGTCCCAAAGAAGTCCGGGCATGGCTTTTACGCAAAGGGGGAACGGCAATTGAGGCAGCCGACACGATTCATTCCGACATGGCTCGAGGTTTTATCAGGGCCGAAGTCATGACCGTCCGTGACTTGGTGCGGCTCGGTGGGGAACGAGAAGTCCGCGCTCAACATTTACTCCGGCATGAGCCAAAAGATTATGTAGTGCAGGACGATGATGTTATCTACATTCGCTTTTCCTCGTGAAATGCGGGAACTTCTCCGAGTTATCCATCGCGAAAGCTATTTAGCCGAATCCGATTTCCCACTCCGAGTCTCGAGCATTGCCCAGCCTCTGGCCTTACAGTTTTCCCCAGTTACCCCTCTTATGAGCCAATTTAATTTAAAAACTCCCAGAGGCCCAATAATCGGGGGGCGAATGGGGTTTTCCCGTTCGTTTAGTGCCGACTTTGGTCAAAAACGATGAGCCCGCCTGCAGGTGGGTAGGTTGCTCTTGCATTACTCTTCCGGCCCTGAGCGGGTGGAAACTCCCCGCGGTGATGACACGCCGTGACGGCGATGTCGCTTTTCGGCTGTGCGCGGGTGGAAACTGTTTTCCCACAAATGACTTGGTGGATAGCCGATGGGCGTCAAGGTAGGCAAATTTTCCCAGGGGTCTTTTCGAACCTTACTGGGGCAGATACGATAAATAGCATGAGGCGTTTTTCTCCTTGCCTCGATGTAACAATTTCAACTTGGTTCCCAGGTTCGTTTGGGGGGCTCCGGAAGAACCACCTCGTAGCGGTGTGGAACCAATCCCAAACGGCCGTCTGGCCGGCTAAAGCCTTAAACCGGCTACCGTCCACACCGTAGTAGCGGTTCTCCGGGGCGGGAAGCTGGTGCACCGGGTCGATTTTCGCCTGGTGTCGCGAAAGAAGTTATCCCGTTTCGGGTAAGTCTTCGGACCTGAAATAGGGAGGCCGGCTATGGCAGTGGGAACCCACGTCCTTGGTGAACTTTACGGTTGCTCGCCCGAGCTTCTCCGTCACGTGGACTCCGTCCGTTCCCTCATGCAAAACATCGCCCAGCAAGCCAATTTCCGTGTAGTGGGCGAGAAATTCCACCAGTTCGAGCCGGAGGGCGTAACGGGCGTAATGGTCTTGGCCGAATCCCACTTCAGCCTGCACACTTGGCCGGAAAAAGGCCTTGTCGCCGCCGATGTGTTTACCTGCGGCGAAGAAGGAAACGCCATCAAAGCCTTTGATCTCCTATGTCAATACCTCAAGCCGCAACAGGTTACCAAGAGGGTGATCGCTCGCTAGACGCCCTGGAATTTCAGATCCTTCGTACCGCTTCCTCCCACCCGCGCACGCTCTGGGAGCTTTTATCAACTGTTGACGGAACAATCCGCGATATTTATGCTGCTTGCCGGCGGTTACAACAAAAAGGGTGGCTCCTTTGGCACAACAATAGGATACAAACGGCAAAGCTGCCCCAGGAGATTGCCCGGGCATTTAGGGTCGATTTTCGCGCGCTGGAGCAAAAGCTCCGAAAACTCAGCGCTCACGCGCCCAAACCTACAACCGACTATTTCCAGGAACCCATTATTCCGGAAGATGTCGTCAGACGAGTTTCTTTTGTTTGGGAGCGGGGAGACCTGTTCCAGCGGGAGATACTCGTCCTTGGTGATGATGATCTATTCTCCCTGGTCGCGGCCCTCACGCGGTTACCACGCCGGATTGTTGTTGCCGACATCGACGACCGGGTGATAACGTTCATTCAACAGACAGCCACGCAGTTGAAACTTCCAATAGAAGCTTTTGTTTACAATGTTGCGGAACCTCTCCCCCAAGGGCTACGGCGGCAGTTCGATGTGTTTTTAATGGACCCAGTGGAAACCCTCAAAGGTTTTTCAGCGTGGCTCTCCCGGGGTCTTTCGGGGCTTCGTCATCCTGGGGTGGTCTACTTCGGCCTAACCGAGCTAGAGTGCCCCATCCGCTACTGGTACCGGTTTGAGCGACTATTGCTCGAATCGGGCCTAGCGCTCACGGATATTCTCCGTGGATTTAGCCGATATCGAAATGCTTCACTTTCCGACCCAGAAAAGTGGACTCGCTCCAAACTTGTGCGCGAGGCACCATTTCCGGCTCGGGCTGAGGAACAGAACTATTGGTATCGAAGTAGCTTTTGCCGGGCCGTGACCACGCGGGTTCCAAGAGGACCGATCACCGGCAGGGTTCAATTCGGTAGAAACTTCTACACCACTCCTTACACAATGACTCTGGAGTAAACATGGGCTGTGGATTGACCGTAACCACAGCTCCGCGAATCCGCGGTAAGTCGGGTGTTGGTACACTCACCTCGGCCCGCGTAGCTTGCTAAAGGGGCGTCTACTAAACGGCTCCTCTATTTTGATCATGTGCCGCTGGCGCAAGCGGAGGACGCAACGCGCTCAAAGAGTGTAACCACTACCAAACCTTCGTGGCCATTTTTCCGCAGTGGGACGAGGTTTGTATAGTCACCACTACAACTTTTGTTTTTCGTCGACACCTCACGTTCAGCGGATCTAGAAGGGCCAGAAAAATTTCCTAAGCTTCAGTGGCACTTGCCACCTCGGCAACAAGATACGGACCTTTAGGCATCACCGCAATGGTGGCATGTGGACCATACCGGTCCAAACAATCGACGACGGCTTCTTCCACCGAGGCAGCCGGCTCCACAAAAAGCCTGCGCAGGTACTCCGCAGGTAAGCCGTCCGAAACCACCACGATTCGCGCCTTCCGCGCCACCCTTGCCATCAGCTCCAGCTGCCACTGATCAATTCGAAAGTAATCGGGGGAGGAAATTTTTTCCAAGAACTCCTCCAGCGACCGATTTTCCTCGAAAATCCGAGTAAAATCCGGGCTCCCAACGCCTTCGGAAAGCGCGGCGGCCAAGATAATGGTACCTCCGGGCTTGACCAACGGCTCGGCCGCCACCATGCCTTTAACCGACTGGTAGAAAGTGGCATCTAAGGGGTACCCGGCAGCCGTTGTGATCACAATGTCAACAGGCTCGGGAACGCTGTCTCGAACCATGGTGTCTACAACAGCTACCCCGGCATGGAAAGCTTCTTCCATCTCCCCTGCTTGCACGTCGACGAGGCGACGCTTTTCATCAAGCACCACATTGACCGTGAAATCGCAGCCGGCCTGCTTGGCAATCCAAGTATTTTCCAGGTGTACCGGATTTCCGTCCAGCATGCCACTGCGAGCATGTGGATGCTCCAAGAATCGCGGAGAATGCCACTCGCGAATAGTAGGCAAGCCCGCCAAGCCGGGGCAGATCAATTTCCGGCCTCCGGAGTAACCGGCCATGAAGTGCGGCTCGATTAGGCCCACGGCAATCTTTAAATCTGCTTCCACCCATCGACGATCTATCCACATCGGAACACCCCGGGGCGTTTCGCCCAAGAAGACATGTTCTTCCAAATTCTCCCCGTGGTGGTTCTCAATGCGGTATTTCCCCACGATGCTCGCGCCGGCAATCTCCACAAGTTCGTGGCCCAGATTGGGCCGATGAAGCCCGGTGGCTACCAAAACCACGATCCTATCACGGGAAAGCCCTGCACGCTCAAGATGGGGTAAAAGCTCCGAAAGAATGAGCTCGTTAGGCACCGGCCGGGTGATGTCGCAAATGGCCACACAAGCGGAGCTTTTGCCCTGGGCAAGCTCGGGCAGCGGTGGGGTCCCCACAGGAGACAAAAGCTTTTCCCGCACAGCAACTTGAAGATCGACAAGCGGCTGTGCTGGCCGATAACAGAGCACTTTCACTACATTGGCCTCCGGCAAACGCACCGTTAGCCCATGGCGACCGTAATCTAGTTGCACCTCCATTGGACTTTCTCCCGATGCTCACACAAAGCCGCGGATTGACGCTTGATTAATTAGGCCCCAGGATCTTGCAACATTTTTCCCCAGCAGGCCGTGCCAAGCCAGCGCGACAAGTCCCCCCGCTACCAAACTGGTTCAGAGGCGGACCGCAACACATTTCGCCCGACCCTCCCGTCTTCACGAACCGGTTGTAAAATTGGGATCGATGCCGCGGGCCCCTTCTTGGATGCCAAACACCGGGACACTCTTGCCTGCGAGAAGAAGTGCTGGCCAAAAAGATAGCCCCTCGACTTACGTCCATCCCGGAATTTCAAAGCTACGCGTTTTGCCGAGGTTTGCCGGCAAAGCTTTTCCCGAGCTCTTCCCAGACCACTCCCGCCAACCCTGTAAGCCGTAAGCCGCTCGAGATTGCCTCTTTCGGCCTCAGAGAGGCTCAATTCGCGGCAGGTTCGCGCGGGTTATTCTAGCCCGCCCTTCACTCCGGCTCATCGCCGCAGGAAAATCGGAAAAGCACGAACGATGTTTACAGAAGACGTACCAACCTAAGTGATTTTTTCGGCACGGATTTGGGAGGGAGGAAGGAAGGTAGACCGGGGAGGGCAAACAATGCCCCATTCGATTGGAATAGGCAACGCAGGGATAGATTATCCGCACGATAAAGGTTCCGCACCTTTCACGTCGGGGAGGTTGTGCCGGCCGAGATCGAGGCGAAGGGTTAATGCGGCACCTACGAATTAACCGACGGCCGAAGTAACCGCCCGGTAGTTCCCAAATGACCCGCGCCCCGTGGGGTGCAGCAAAAGGCATGGAAAGTTTGCGGCTATCACCCGACTAATTGGGGGTACGATACTAACTTTAGAGAATTAAAACCCTCTCTATAAGGGGAGAAATTATCGTACTTTTTAGGGGATCATCCTCCCCGGGGACATCGATAAGGCGAAGAAGGAGATTGTCTACCCGGGGCAAAGTTCTGGGACGGATAGTTGTAGCGTGCCTACCCTTTTGCGGAATCAGGTCGTGGAGGCGCCTTTATCCTGAGCCTAACCGAAAATTGCGCCCGGAGGTGCCATGAGTGGGGAATTAAGCCCGACAATTCGACATTTAATCGATCAATTGCAGAAACTCCCGGGCATTGGGCAAAAGTCGGCAGAGCGGATTGCCTACCATATTTTGCGTCTTCCTCGGGAGGAAGCCCTCGGCTTAGCCGAGGCAATTCGCCGCGTAAAAGAAGACGTCCGGTACTGCCGAATCTGCTACAATTTAGCAGAGGGTGAATTGTGCTCCATCTGCAGTGATCCGGGGCGGGATTGCCGGCTACTCTGCGTGGTCGAGCAACACCGAGATCTTTTTGCAATCGAACAGACCGGTGTGTACCGGGGTCTCTACCATGTTCTGCTAGGGAGGATTGCCCCTCTGGAGGGGATCGGTCCAGAGCATTTGACGATCGACGCCCTCATCCGTCGTGTTCGTGAAGGGCGGTTCGAAGAGATCATCATGGCAACCAATCCAACGGTGGAAGGCGACGGCACGGCGCTATATATCGCGAAGGAGCTCAATGATTGGCCCGGTCGCATCACCCGACTGGCTCGCGGCTTAACCACCGGCAGTGTGATCGAACATGCAAACCGAGAAATGCTCACGGATGCCCTGAAGGGGCGGCAATCTTTGTAAAAAGTCGCACTTTACTGCGGAGGGAATTAGCCAGCGGGTAGTGATGTTCCGACACCCGACCTTCGCCCCAATAAAGGGATAATATCAGAGATATGACTGATGAGCTTGTCGCCGCGAGCTGCCGTGGCAGACACGGCATGCGTGAGTTGGCCGATGCGGGCGAAGACCCAGTAAACGGAAACTGACAAACCCAGGGCTGTGTGTTGTTCGGGGTTTTAGGGAGATCGCAGCGATGCGGATGTCACTTGGCCAACATCTCCGGCAGGTGCAGAAGCAAGTTTTGGCACCCCGGATGATTCAATCGATGGAAATCCTTCAACTGCCGATCTTGGCCCTGGAAGAGCGCGTTCAACAGGAGCTTGTGGAAAATCCCGTCCTGGAGATTAAGGAAGAAATCGACGAAGAGCCCCTCGAACCGCCTGAGGAAGTGGAACGGCCCCTGCCAATCAGCGAAGACGAAAAGGCGTTGGTGATCGACGAAGAACATGGTTTGGCCCAGGATTTCGAGCGCCTGGGCATGCTGGAAGAGCTGTATCCCGAGCACTTCGACGAGCAATTTCGGCCTTCTCGAAATCGGATTGAGGAAGAAATAGAGCGTCAACATGACCTCCTGGCCAATCAGGAAGATCATCCACAAACTCTTCAAGATTATCTGATGCATCAGTTGACTTATTTTGACTTGTCGCCGCGCGTCCGGACCATGGCCGAGCGAATCATTTACAACCTAGATCGCAACGGCTATCTGCCCATGCCCCTTCGGGATTTGTTGCCGCCGGACGCCTCTGCTGAGGAACTTGCCGCCGCGGAGGAAGCCCTCCGCGTTGTGCAGCAAATGGATCCCCCGGGTGTGGGAGCCCGAGATCTCAAAGAGTGCCTTTTGCTCCAGCTTCAGCCGGGCACTCCCTACTACGATGAGCTTCGTACGATTATTTCGGAGCATTTAAAGGACCTGGAAAACAATCGCCTGCCGGTGATCGCCAAAAGGATGGGTCTTCCTTTAGAACGGATCCAGGCGGCCGTGGCTGAGCTGCGCAAACTAAACCCTCGGCCGGCGGCCGACTTCGACACGGACAAACCGATGCCCGTCAGACCGGATATCTTCGTTGAACAGACCGACGATGGCACCTACCAAGTACGCGTGGAAGAGGGCCGAATACCCACCTTATACATTAGTCCCTTTTACCGGCAACTGTTGGCCGCTGGCAAACTGAGCGCAGAAGCCAAGGAGTATCTAAAGCGCAAACTCAATTCCGCTCAGTGGTTGATCGACTCCATCCGGCAGCGGCGGAACACGCTCGCCAAAATTGCCCAGGCAATCATCGATCACCAGCGGGAGTTCCTAGAGAAGGGACCGGCTCACATCGAGCCACTCAAAATGCAGCAGATTGCCGACAAGGTGGGTGTGGACGTCAGCACAGTTAGTCGGGCAGTCGACGGCAAGTGGGTCCAAACCCCCAGCGGGATCTACCCCTTGCGGCGATTCTTCTGCGGGGGTACCGTGGCCGATGACGGCGACCAGGTCGCGTGGGACGCCATTCGCATGAAGCTCAAAGAAATTATCGACAAAGAGGACAAGCGCAATCCCCTCAGTGATGAGGAGATCGTCGCGGAGCTCGCCAAACAGGGCATTCATGTTGCCCGACGAACCGTTACTAAGTATCGTAAAGCAATGAAGATTCCCAGTTCACGTCAGCGGCGTCAGTGGGGTTCGGACGGCAAAGGGAATAGCTAGGCCTGCGGCCCGGAATGCGAACCCCACCGTGTTTGAAGTGCGAAGACTCTTTCCCTATTCGGTAGCTGCTCTCTGGCCAGATTGTTAATGGGTGTCCGTAGCTCCTCAATCTAATCCGCCCCAATTTTTAAGTCTGAGGTATTTCGATGGTGAAATTTAGGTCAATGTAAAATCACACATCAAAATATCGTCACTGAAACGACAAAAAATCCTGGAGTTGGCTAAATTGAGGCGCCCGACGAAATTCGTCAGCAACTCTGGTTGCCACAATCTGGCACAACCTAAGGCAATTCTTTTAAGCGGTTACGACCACAGAAGTCGAGGTAAATCCAAAGGTTTATTCCGGTTCTTGCCGGTGATTTCGTACCACCCAAGATGCATATCAGACTCCCCATAAATGTAATTTCACCGGCCGGACGAGACGTGGGGCGGACAAAATGAGCTTCCGCGCGGCTGAGGAGCCTGGTAACTTTCAAAGATTTCGATTGGCACGAGTAGTTTCGTTCTCTCAGCGCTTGGGTACCAGGTTTCTGGTGTTCTGGATCAAGCCTACATTTTCTTCGGCTCCCAGATCACAGTCTCTATCCCGCGGCGTGAAGATCGGCTCCATCGGCTATCCGGAAAAAATTTGGGCTAGCCGCCTTAGCTCGCCTGAGGCCTCTAGAAATGACGCTACCGGCTCGAAACGATCTGGAGGGACAAATCTGCGCCACGATCCTCCGCGAAAAGTATCCAAGCGGGCCCCTTGTGAAACCCATAACTTCCACTGCGACAAATCTCCTAGCGAACGGTAAACTGGCCCTGAAAAGCTATCAACCTACGGGAAGGGAAAACTTCGTGGGATATTGTGGGCGATGGAATAGTCGCCACGGGAGCGCCGCCAAAAATTCTTCGCTTTGCTTAGATGCCGGCCTGGCTGGGTTTACTTCCTGGCAAAGGCGGCCCATCGACTGAGATGAAGACTCGACTTTCGTCGCTTGCTTTGAACGTCCTACAATTTAAACGCAGGCGACGTGACAGCGAAATGATGGCTTAGGTCGACCTACAGGAGCGGGAAAATGATAAGTTCGGAAGCAAGTTTGGAAACCCGGTTTGAAGAACTCAAGCCAGGCGATCGCATCGAAGTTGAGCAGGTAGTCACCGTGGGATTGCAGCGGCGGAAGGTAAAAACCGTGGGCACTGTGGTCCGCACGGAAAGGACCCGCCATGGGCTGCACTTTCCCCGGGCCAGTGACGAAAAGGTTTTCAGCGATATCATTCTCTTGGAATTGCCCGATGGCGAGTTAACGTCGATCTGCATGGATGAGTTCACCGTGATCCGTCGGGCGTAACGGCCCCCAGGCCAACTCTGTTCTGTGCCCCCCCTGTCCACCCCCCCAAAGCACAAGAACTGGGGCTACCGCTTATCGAAAAAGCCTCGATGGGGAAGATCTTGGTCCCTTAGCTGCCGGCCGTCGAACCCGGATAAAGTTGTACAATTACTCACGTCCGGCCTTTTTAAAAAGACCAGTGCTCAGCCGGCTTATGGCTGGTAAAAATGTGCAATTGCATCCAACCTGTGCCGGCGGGTGGCTAGGGAACAACGTCCGAGCCCAGTGGGGGGCGGTTTCTGTTCCCGAGAATCATGGCCGGTGTCACAGAACATATTTGCCATGAAAAGTGTGCGGACAAAGTGAATTACCATTTGTTGTCGCAGCCAGAAGAGGTCCTCTCTTGCGGTGATCTTCCATGCTCGATAAGCCCATAAACCAACTGGAAAACGTTTCGGCCTATCTGCGTGAACATCCTCGGAACTTCGAGGCAAATCGGTATATCTACCCGGTGGTGAGTCGACGAGCCCGGGGAGTGTCAATCGGAATCAACCTAAATCCGGACAAACGCTGCAACTTTTCGTGCATTTACTGTCAGGTAGATCGCTCCGTCATGCCTGGGCATGTCTCGGTAGATTTGGTGCGGCTCCACGATGAACTTCAGGATATGCTGGGCTACGTCACTAGCGAAGGCCTGTTCGTCCATCCATCGTTTCTCCACCTTCCGGGCGAGCTACGCCGTGTTAACGATGTTGCATTTAGCGGGGACGGGGAGCCGACGGCATGCCCCCAGTTTGCGGAAGCGGTCGGTCTGGCGGCTCAGCTCCGCCGCAATCGCTCCCTTTTGACACTGAAACTTGTCCTCATCACCAATGCCAGCCTGCTGGATCGTCCTCGCGTTCAAGAAGCGTTAGAAATTCTCGACGCAAATGGCGGCGAAATCTGGGCCAAGTTAGATGCCGGAACTGAGGAGTACTTTGCCCGAGTGGCCCGCACCCACTTCACGCTGGAGCACGTGGTCCGAAACATACTGCAAACGGCGCAGAAGCGGCCAGTGGTGATCCAGTCCCTTTTTATGCGAATTGACGGCCAAGCACCGCCTCCGGAAGAGGTGGCAGCCTATTGCGGGAGGTTGGAGCAAATTACCGCAGCCGGTGGGGATATCAAACTCGTACAGGTATACACAATTGCACGCAAACCGGCCGATCCGGCAGTTACCGCCCTCGCGCGCACGGAGCTCGATCTTATCGCGGAGGAGGTTCGCACCCGTACCGGCTTAGCTGTAGCGGTCTTCGGAGCCGAGGGATAACGACTACTTGTTCCCTCCTGCTTCCGCGGGTACACCCCACCAGCTTTCCAGCCGGGTTTGCAGCCGCGCTACAATCTCCGGGTGAGATTCAGCCAGATTTTTTGTCTCGTGGGGATCCTCGCCCAGCTGAAAAAGCTCTATACTTCCTTCGCGGACATTGGCTGGGTGTGGAACGATCAGCTTCCACCATTGCTCGATACACCAACGATATATAAGGCTAGAGGCCGGGCAATGAACATCCACAGCTTCATGCGTAAAGATCGCGCCGAAGATGGCCTCCCGGCGTGCCAGGGCCTGGCGATCCAGGAGGTTAACGCCCGGCATCTCCGCAGGAACTTCCACCCCGCAGAGGCGAAGGATTGTCGGAGCGATGTCCACACTGGAGACGGGCGTCTGGTCGTCGCGCAACGGTTCGATCACGCCCGGCAAACGCAGCATGATGGGCGTGCGCAACCCCATGTCATAGGGGGAGCGTTTCGATCGCGGCGCAAAACCCGGCCCATCGGGATTCTGAATCCACCCATTGTCCACAACAAAAACCACGAGAGTTCGCTGAGCCAGGCCCCTGCGCTCCAAATACTGCAAAAGCTCACCACAAGTCTGGTCGAACCATTCACACATGGCCCAATAGGCGGCCACACGCGGCGAAGGCGCCAAATCCCGGTACTTATCGAGGAGTTCCTTAGGCGGGTTGTGAGGTTCGTGCGGCAGGAAAGGGGCATACCAAATGAAAAATGGCCGTTCCCCGCATTCTTCAATAAATCGGTAGATAGGCTCGAGGCCCTCGCGGCCGATGCGGAGGCCTTCATCCCCGTGACGCCCCCGCCGGGCCGGATCCCCATGCGTCATCCCACGCGTAAATCCACCCCGGCTGTAATGCCCTTCCCACCACTTTCCCGTTTGCAAACTCAGGTAACCCTGCTGGGCTAAGAGGCGCGGCAAGGTGGGCGCTTTGTCGATGTAGCGGATTTGCTCCTCGCGAAGAGCCTGGCGCTCTGCCGGGTTGTCCTTCAAAGGCGGATCGTTGGAAACAATTCGATGTTGATGGGGATAAAGACCGGTAATAATGCTCGCCAAACTTGGTCGACACAGGCTCGATGGCACATACCCCCGCGTAAACACTAGGCTTTGGGCGGCCACGCGGTCCAGATGGGGTGTACGAATCACTGGGTGCCCCATGAAGCCAAAGTCCGTCCAACCTTGATCATCACCAATTATCAGAAGTACGTTTACCGGAAAATTTTGGCTCACCGGTCCCTCCTGCGCCGCTAATCCGCAAGCGCAGGTGGTTCCCAGGAAAAGAGCCGTCAACAACACCGG
This sequence comes from uncultured Thermoguttaceae bacterium, assembly GCA_938084835.1. Lineage (GTDB taxonomy): Bacteria > Planctomycetota > Planctomycetia > Pirellulales > Thermoguttaceae > DTLM01. The sequence goes on along the minus strand of CALKER010000007.1, from coordinate 393,002 downwards.
CTTGCACATGGTTGATCTCCTTCCAATGCAGAGAATACCTCTGGGAGGACCAATCGTGCAACATCCTCGTGCACACGTACGGTGTGCTTGCCCCAACCACACCGATGAGGGATGGCTGTTAGGCAATCTCCCACAAAGCTCGCAAATATTGCCTAAAAAGGCACGCTTCCGTTGATGTCATTAAGTCGTCTTGGGTGATGCCGCTAACGCTTATTAGGAATCTCCCCTCAGCCAGCCCCGCTTCTTCCCCGTTAACCCAGGGGCCAGACCCCTTCGGCAGTCTTTTTGGCCAGAAGCCCGGGCCTCGGCCATCAGAGGCTTTTTAACGACATGCAACTAATCCTGGCTCCCGTGAAGGAAGAACCGGGCGACAAACGGCCTGCAAGTAACTTACCCACCGCACTCACAAGGGTCGATCCGAAGTCCGCACCAAGTGCCGCCATCGGTCGGTCTTTTCACGCAAGTTGCGCAAGATTTCTTCGTATTTGGGATCATCCACCAAGTTTTTCGCTTCCTGGGGATCGTTTTCAAGATCGTACATTTCCTCGTAAGGGGGATCTACCAGATACCGAAAGTACTTCCACCGCGTGGTGCGAATGCCCTCGGTTTTGGGAATGCGAGGATGTTCGAAGAGGTGCTCATAATAGAACTCCTCGCGCCAAGGTGGGTTCTCGCCCCTAACGAGGGGCACCAGGCTTCGTCCCTGCATCGTGGGGGGAATTGGTATCCCGGCGAGTTCGAGCACCGTAGGCGCAATATCGATTGAAAGGACCAGCTCCCTGCGGCGCTGCCCCCGAAGAGAGGGGGGCAAACGCGGATCATAGATAATAAGCGGCACCCGAATCGACACCTCGTGCGGGTACCATTTGCCCGCAAACCCGCGCTCGCCCAGGTAAAAACCGTTGTCGGAACTGAAAATGATTACGGTATTATCCGCCAAACCTCGCTCCTCAAGGACCTTCATCATTCGCCCCACGGTTTCATCAACACCCGTGATCAGTCGGTAATAGGCCTTGACCGTTTCCTGGTACATTTCGGCAGTAGCAAAGCGGATTTGCCAACGGACGCGGCTCTCCGAGTTCTGAAGGAACTCTGGCAACGAAGCAAAAAACTCAGGCTCCGACAACGGTGCTGGGGGTATATTTACGTCCCGATAAAGAGGGGCGAAACGCCACTGGTAGAAGAATTGACTCGGATGCCGTTCATATAGCCCGGCAAAGCGGGGATCTTGCAACCAGCGGTTGGGATCTCCGTCCTGACAATGTGGGGCTTTAGAGCTAAAACTCAAGCAGAAGGGGCGATCTACAGGTGCCAGCCGAAGGCATTCCTCGGCTTGCTCCGCCATCATATCCTCAAGGTGAACAACCATCCCGTCGATCCAATGCAGGAAATTGTTCTGCCCGGGCCAGGCACGGTCGTAATCGAAGTAATTTTTCGGCGGAGCACCCACCCCCCATTTCCCGATGAAACCAAGCCAATACCCGGCCGCTCTTAATTGGCCCACATAACTGGCCCGCAGTTGCTCTTCACTTAGGCGCGTCTGGAAATCCCAAATCCCATGTCGGGAGACATACTGCCCCGTAAAGATAGACGCCCGGTTTGGTGCGCAGATCGATGTGGTCACAAAACAGTTGTCGAATACTACCCCGGTGCTTCCCAGCCTGTCGAGATTGGGAGTGTGGATAATCGTGTTGCCCATAATGCCCAAAGTATCCCATCGCTGATCGTCGGTCAGAATTACGATGATGTTAGGAGTACGCGAGCTGCTCTCTTGAGCCAAAGAGCTGATTTTGGCACGGGTCGCTGCATCTTCCCGAGGCGATTTTTCCTTGAGGCGGATCAACCGATAACCAAAATCGCCCAGCTCGCGCTGAAGCCCCAGTCCCAAATCGGCTCGAGCGCCAATAGGCCAACGAGGTTCAATGATCTGCCCGTTCAAGCGCACGACGGCAACACCCTCCGTGATGTCAAACTCCAGCTCATTCCACTCGCCGGCCGGCTTGGCCCACGCGGCGTATCGCAAGGTGTCCGGCAGAGAGCCAGGATAGTCCCGCACCTGAAACTGCTTGCCGTGGATAAATACACCCGAGTCTGCTCCCGGAGTGGCCTGAAACTGAAGGCGGATGATACAGTTCCGGCTATGGTTGACCCGGGAAAACAAATGGGCTTTGGCCCGAGCCGCTACCACCCAAATCGCGCCATCGCGAACTTCCCAACCGGAAAGATCAGAGAGTTCTTCGCCGTTGGCCCGCGCCGGATACCAACCGGTTAAATCCCTGCCATTGTCTAGGCGAACAAAATCCGGCTCGCAGTCCGTGGGCAGCACGAATGCCGGCGGCGCATCCTCATGTTGAGCTCCCTGACCACTAAAGGCACATTCGCCTCGGGCCAACATGCTGACAGCTAAAACTAGTATCCCAAACCAGGAGGAAAATAATTTCGTCATCACCAGGTGACTCCGTGATGCCATGGGCCGATAGCTTATGTCGCGCGTAAACCACCCAAATGGGATCATCTCAGGGAAGGCAGCAGCTGGATGCAAGGAAAACCCAGTTTGCCGGGCCGATTGCTCGGTCAATTCAACCCCAGGACTCTCTCAATGCGTCGGTGGGGCCGTCCCCTCATGAAGGCACCGGCTGCCACTACAATTCCCATCCTTTCCGGTACTCCCGTGTAAGGTACGCGTTCGCCTCAGCCGGGGAGATGATGCGGAAAGCATCCACATCCCACTGAATAGGTTGCCGCATTTTAAGCGCGATATTGCCGAGGAGATAAGCTTCGGTCATCGGGCCGGCAAAGTGGAAGGGGCAGCTGGGCATGTCGGGATCGCCGGAGCGGATTGCCTCCAACCAGCTTGTGTACATATCCTGAAAGCGGGGGAGAGTTCGCGGCACGTCAGGAAAGGCTTGCACGGACTGATTGCCCGTGCCGATTGTCGCCTTGCTGCCCACAATGATCCAGCCGCCCTCGGGCACATTCTGAAGCCGCACCAGATCCTGCGGCGGATGCTTGCCGCCATCGTACCAGTAAACGTCCACGGTTTTGTCAGTCCCCGGCACGGGGAAGACGAACTTAATCACACTCCAGGCGGGGAACATCTCGGTAACAGGTCCCGACGCGTCCACCACTTCCACCCGCGTGGGAGCTCGAAGGTCCAACGCCCACCAAATGCCGGACCACATGTGGGGAGCGATGTCGCCCAAGGCTCCCGTACCGAAATCCCACCAGCCCCGCCATACAAAGGGATGGTAAACCTCAGCGCGGCGTTGACTGGGCGGCAAGCGATAAACCGGATGGCCTTCCGGCCAGCGGGCTTTATATGGCCGCATCGGCGCTGGGCCGATAAACGACTCCCAATCCAGCCATTCGGGAATGGGATCCTCGCCGGGGGGCCGATCGAAACCCTGCGGCCAGATGGGACGATTAGTCCAGAAATGGGCCTCTTTGACCTCCCCGAGTGCTCCGGCGCGAATGATTTCGGCGATTCGCGCGTATTCTTCGCTGGCGCGACCGCCGGTTCCCATCTGGGTAGCTAGTTTTTTCTCCGCCGCCACCTTGGCCATCAGTCGCGCCTCGGTCACATTGTGGGTCAGCGGCTTTTCACAAAAGCAATGAAGCCCCTGGCGCATGGCCCGAATGCTAGCCACCGCGTGAGTGTGGTCGGGCGTGCTCACCACAACGGCATCCAGCGTTTTTTCCTCATCAAGCATCTTGCGGAAATCCGTGTAGGTCCGCGCTTGGGGGAAGCGTTTTGCCCGAGCTTCCAAAAAACGACGGTCCACGTCGGACAGGGCCACAATGTTCTCTTTGGCCACCGCGTCGGAATTGGCCGCCCCCCGACCTCCCGCACCAATAATGCCGATGTTGACCTTTTCGTTCGCCGCATAACTTCGCGCGCTGCCAGCGGGCAGCACGCTGATGCTGCCAGCAGCCGCCAAAAGCTTTAGACACCTTCGCCGAGATAAAGCTTGCTTCGCTTGGCAAAAGAACGGTCGCTTCATAAGAGCCTCTCCTGACGATTCGGACATTCGCCTTTGGCGCCACACATCTTTTGGCTTTAGCCAACGCCCGACCCATTGGGGGGCTTGCTCACAGAGACTTACAAATTGGCTTGTCACACCGGACAACCCAACGCCAGCGATGTGCCGGGGCAGGAAGGCAAGTTCATCCAGCTCCGAACACTGTTCCCCGGATCCTGATGGATGCCCACCAATCGCAAACCGACCTTGGCGACCCTGTGGACGGAACTCCTTGCAAAACTATCTGCTTTGAGCGGAGCGGCAAACTTCCATCCCTCGCGCTACGGCTTTGAGGATTCGCTCCTCGATGTCCTCACACCAAAGCTTGGCCGGAAGCCCATAAACCGGGAAAGCCCCCGACTCATATCCTCCCTCGGCCCAAACTCGGTGAGAAGGAATGTAGGCCATCACATCGTTAGCATAGCCGGTTACCCACGTCGATGGACCATAAAGCTCGGCAAGACGGCGGGCAAAGTCTACAACCACTTCCCCGCCTAAAGCCACCCACCATTGCTCATCACCCAAAAGCCACACCTGAACCGGGTAAGGATACCAATCCGGGAAAGTTTCTCCCCGATCCAAGACAGCTAGGAGGCGTTTGGCCCACCGGCCCACATAGTTGGCCTGGATGGATGCCTGTTCTAAAAAGGACCGATCGGCGACCTCATAATCAAGTCGGATAAGCTCGTAACTGGCAGCAAGCCGGGGCCCAATCGGCCGCATTTTTCCCGCGATCACGCTGGCCACCGCCTGCGCAAGCTGGCGACCGTACTTTTCGGCAAGTTCCACCTCCCGCCGGGGGAGGGCGTTCTGATCGGCCCCGCAACCTATGCAGAAGATGGCAGTGGCTCCGGGATACATCGCCTCTAGCTCCGCCTGGGCACAGCCAGCATAATCCCCATGCCATTGGAAGATCCCCAAAACGGTATTATGGCAGGCATACTGGAAGACCATTGCCTGCAGCGAACCATCCGCCCGCCGAGAAGCCAACACGGGGACACGAAAATCACTAGGGCCAGCGAGAGGTTTTCCTTCTTCCCGCAATTTCGGCACATCAGCTTCCCGATTATTTCGGCGATTGACGGCAAAATCGGCCATGCCTTCCCCAGCCCAAAGCTCAACAGGCTCCAGACGCTCCATGGCGATTGCGACCACCTCCACGAGCTTTCCTTCAAGCTGGCGCGTGTAGTCGGCTATTTTCTGCTTTTGGTCTTCGTCGAAAGGGTAGATGTCATACAAAGCCCCTTCGATCACCGGGCCACAATGAGTGTGCGTACAGCCGAGCATCACCCTGGCCCGGGGGACATTCCACCGCCGCTGAATTTCCCCGGACACATAATCTGCCAGTGCCCGGGTAAAACCGAGAAAATCGGCACTGAGCATGATGGCCCGCCGACCCGAGGCGTCTTCCAGCACCAATGCCTTGGCCCATAGATCCTGCAATGTTCCCTCGGCGGGGCGGTCCCGGAAAGCATAACCGGCCATCCACAAACCGGGGTCGGGAGTGATTTTCACCCGAGCTACCCCCGCCTTCCATTGCTCATGGGCCACGCCGGGTGCCGGGTCCAAGCAGGAAAGTGCCGCCCAAACCGCCCCCCAAATCGCAGCTCGGAACACACAACCACAAAGTATTCCCCCCGAAACTGATTGCGGCGACATCGTCATGGCTGTAAGCCTTTTTTGAATCCGGTTTCAAGTCCCAATCTCAAGTGAAACTTTGGCCTGATCGCTCCGTAATATTAAAATGGGGATAAGTCGCAATCAATTGCGCGAAGTGAGGTGGGTAGGAGCGGCACCGATGCAGTCACTGAAGGGCCATTTCCTGGTGGCCGCCCCAGAATTGGGCGATCCCAACTTTATTCGAACAGTGGTGCTGATGATCCACCACGATCCCGACGGGGCCTTCGGAGTGATTGTCAATCGCTCGACGCATCGCTCGATCAGGGAGTTGTGGGAGCATTTGACGGGCAAACCGTGCAAAGCCACGCACCCCTTTCACTTTGGTGGACCGGTTTCGGGTCCCCTCATCGCGATCCACACACGTCCTGATCTGGGAGAGCTTGAGGTCATCCCCGGTTTATTCTTTTCTGCTGCCCGAGACAAATTAGAGCAGCTTGTAGAAGAGGAGCAGCAATTCCGGCTTTTCATGGGACACTCCGGTTGGGGAAAAGGCCAGCTGGAAAGAGAGCTGCGGGAAGGAGCGTGGCTGACGTTGCCTGCCACAATTGAGGATGTCTTTAGCGAAGAAAGTAGTTTATGGCGGCGATTGACCTTCCAAGCGGGTCGCTCGATTATCCGCAAGGCTTTCCGCATCTCTCAAATGCCGCCGAATCCCGAGCTCAATTAATCCTCAGGCAGCGGTTTCACCAGTTGACGCCCTTTTCGGCCCTTTTACTCCTTTTACCCGCCATTAGGTCTTTCGGTGTCGGCGAGTGACTCAATCCCAATTTTTGTCCTCAGGAGAATCCCTGCTTAAGGGGGGAGCTATAGGACCGCTTGTGTGGTTGTGGTCACCAAGGATCGCCTTGCCCCTTGGGCATAATTGGAGAGAATATCTGGCGACTTTCCCCATGTGAGCTCTTCGATATTCGGCAGGAGAACTTCTTCCCAAGCGGCATCTCGAGCCATTCGAACCATGGGCCGACCCATGGGTTCAAGCCGGGACTCCGCATTTCCCGTACTGCCACCCCAACCCCGCCAACCAAACAATCGTCCTAGCACGAAGTGGCATTCGAGCCCGAAGCCGACTGCTTTGCTATGCTGCGAAAAGGCCGCGGCTTCCCTCACCAAGCCGTGCTTCCGCAAGCTGTCTCCCAAATCTGGAGACGAAGACGAACTTGTGATGCTCCGATCTTCCCGCCTGGGCAGCCATTCTAAAAATGCGGCGTTTCCGCGAAGCTTACCTGGGATCGATTCCCCGCGCGCGGCTTCCGCTTCCGAGCAGGAAAGCTTCAAGGCACGGTGGTGCCGAAGGTAGATTAATAACGAGGAATCATCTGCTGGACCAGTTGGCCAAGCCCGGCTCGATCGAGCAGCCGAATGCACCGGGCGTTGACTGGTGCCACAAGGCCGGCCTCCTCTAAACGCCGCATGCATCGCGAAAGGGTCTCACTGGTGAGATTGAGCCTGCTGGCCACATGGCGCCGCATAGCGGGCAGCATCACCCGATCCTCGGGGTCGGCGGGCAAGTCGAGCAGAAATCGCGCCACTCGCCCCAAGGCATCGCGGAGGACAATATCTTCGATTAAGCCCACCAAAGTGCGAACCCAGGCCGCCATGCCTTGCAGTAAGCCCAAGCATAGCTGATGGTCGTCGCGAAGGGCGCGACGAAAGGCCTCAGCTGGAAGAAGCGCACAGGTCGTGGGTGCCATCGCCTCGGCACATGCCGGAAGAGCAAAGTCGGCCATGGCTGCCACCTCAGCAAACGTCTGACCTGGCCCGGCAAAATGGAGAACAATTTCCCGCCCGCTCGGCCCTACCTTAAAAATCCGTACCGAACCTTGCCCTATGATAAACATCCCGGGGCATGGTTCCCCCTCGTAGAAGATCATTTGCCCCTTGCGGTAGCGCACGATCCGCCCCATGCGAACCAGCCGGCTTAACGACGGTCCGGTCACCTGGGCAAAAAGTGGGCACCGCTCCAAAATCTCGTCGATCCTCATAGCCATGGGAGACTCCCGTGAGACGACTGCGTTGTCCTCCGCTTCGAAACCGGATGGGTTGTCCACTGATCCGAAACTTGATCCAGATCAACGGGCCATACTGGAACCCAACCTAATATTTCGAGCGCAAAGATGAAACTCTACGATGGCAGTGGCTGCATCTTGCCCGCTGCCGGATAATTGGAAAATGGGAAGTGCGTTTGTCCACAAAACCTACGGTCATCGATTAGTCAGCGGAGTAAGGCAAATGGATATCGCTCGGCTTCGCAACGGGGCGATTGTCGCCTTTTTCGTGGCCATGGCACTGCTGCTTGGGGGTGGCTATTTTGCGGTCGATCATGTCCCCCCGATCCCCAGCGAGGTCCATGGCCCAAACGGCCTTTTGACCACCCGGGCCCAAATTCTCCGCGGTCAGGATGTTTATCAGCGATATGGGCTGATGGATCATGGCAGCATTTGGGGACACGGGTCCCTCCGCGGACCGGATTTTTCCGCAAGGACCCTCCACAATGTGGGAAAGTGGCTTCGCGATTTTCATGGAGACAAGCAGCAACCCGGCAGCCGATATGAGGATCTTAGTCAATCGACCCAGGCCGCCATCGACGGCTTGGTGATCCAGGAGATGCGGCAAAACCGTTATGACCCGGAACACGACATCCTCCGCCTTACCGAGGCGCAAGCTTACGCTTTCGAGCAAAACCGAAAGTTTTGGGAGGGGGAAATGGGGAAGGGAAATCCACGATATGGCTTCCTCCCCAACACCGTACCCACCGCCCAAGAGCGGGAAGCGCTGGCGGATTTCTTTTTCTGGACTGCCTGGGCCGCGGGCACAAATCGGCCTGGAGTCAATTACAGCTACACTAACAATTGGCCCCCGGATCGTACCGTGGGAAATGTCCCCATGCCTGCGGCCTTTGTGTGGACGATCGCCTCGCTTCTGGCCCTTTTCGCTCTCTTCGGCTTGGTAGTTTACGTGATCCACCGTTACGAGTTCTTTTACGGCGAGGCCCGAGCGGTGGAGGCGGCCGAACGGCTCTCAAAACTCCCCTTAACGCCTAGCCAGCGCGCCGCAGCAAAATTCTTCCTAGTGGCCGGGCTACTCTTTATGATTCAGATTCTCCAGGGAGGACTCCTCGCCCACTATACGGTTCACCCCGGTCAATTTTACATCAACTTTATCGTCACACTGATCCCCTATAGCGTGGCCAAAACCTGGCACCTGCAACTGGCCATCCTCTGGATCGCCGTGTCATGGGTGGGCACGGCCATTTATCTGGCCCCCCTTGTAGCCGGGCGAGAACCCCGCAACCAAGCGCTCCTGGTGAATTTGCTCTTCGTGGCTGTGCTTCTAGTAGCCGGCGGCAGCCTCCTCGGCCAGTGGGTCAGCATCAAGGGCGGATGGGGCGAGTGGTGGTTCTGGTTGGGTCACCAAGGGTGGGAGTACCTTGAGCTTGGCCGCTTATGGCAAATCCTTCTTTTTGTGGGCCTCATCTTCTGGCTGCTCATCGTTTACCGGACCCTGGTGCCGGCGCTATATCGCCCCGCCAGCTCGATTAATCCTGCATCCAAGGAGGACGAGGAACAAACCCACCGGCGAAGCCTCTTGTGGTTCTACGTCCTAAGTGCGATCCTCGTGGTAGCCTTTTTCGGTTTCGGATTGTTCTACGGCCGAGGAACCCACCTGACTATCGCCGACTATTGGCGGTGGTTTGTGGTTCACATTTGGGTAGAAAGCATGTTTGAATTTTTCGGCGTGGCGGTGATCGCCCTGTTCCTAGTACACCTTGGTTTGGTGACAGCAAAATCGGCCCTTCGCGTGGCTTATCTGACCGCCATACTTGTATTCCTCTCCGGGATACCCGGCACTGCACACCATTATTTTTGGTATGGTGGGCCGAGCTTCTGGCTGGCCATCGGCGGGGTGTTTAGCTCGCTGGAGCCCGTTCCCCTTATGGTTCTTGTCGTGCGAGCGTGGATGGAATACAAGTCGATCCGCGATGCCGGTCATCGCTTCCCCTATCGGTGGCCGCTCTATTTCATCACGGCAAGCAGCGTGTGGAACTTTGTCGGGGCCGGCATCTTTGGGTTCATGATCAATCTGCCGCTGGTCAACTACTATGAGCACGGTACCTACCTGACAAGTAATCACGGACACACGGCTTTGTTCGGCGTGTACGGCATGCTTGCCATTGCCTTGGTGCTGTTTTCCTGGCGAGGCCTCGTGCCCGATAGCCATTGGAATGACCGTTTGCTGGCAGTAAGCTTTTGGGGCCTTAACATCGGCTTGGCCTTGATGTCGCTGACGGGGCTGTTACCCATCGGACTTTACCAGGCATGGTTTGCCTTCGAGCATGGCACATGGTGGGCTCGAAGTGCCGAGTTCTACGAGCTGCCGGTCATCCAGAGACTCGGCAATTTCCGAATTGTGCCCGATCTCATTCTCATCGTGATCGGTGCCTTACCACTTTTATACTTCCTGGTGACAACCTTCCCGCGACTACGACCGATAGAGAAGAGGGAAGAGACTATCTGACAATCCCTCAGCCGCCGTTGACGGCGGCGGTGTCCTGTGCCGCAGCAAGCCAGGCGACGTGACCGTCGGCTGCCAGGCGAATGGGAAAAGCCCGGCGCATTCCCGGTACGGTATACCTCCTACGCGGGTGGGGTGAGTCAATCTTAAGCACCTAAGCCAGCGGTGGGCCCCACTTGGCCGGGCTTCCCAGGGGCTGCCTTTCTGGGGTTGCCCTTCCAATGGCTTGGCTCAAGCGTTTCTCTTACCGATGCTTTTTCCCGCTGGTGTGAGATCCGATATCTTCCTGCCCGTGCACGAAACCTTCCGAAACGCCCTCGAACAGGCCGGAAGGGACCTTTTCATTCCCACGGCGATTTTGTAGCGTAAGGTTATCGCTGGATAAGATTTCGCCCGGCCCATACCGGAGAAAACCGGACAATTGTTGAGAGTTAGTCGAGAGAATGCTTTTTGACCGAGGGAGGATTTTACAGCAAAAAATGAACAATTGACCCCCGCCGTAGAGGGATGAAAGCCCGGATAGGCAGCGATTCTTGGCTGGATTGGACAAAAGACCGCCTCCGCGAATTTGCGGCGTGAGCGTCACAGCCTTAAAGCGAGGAAAGGCAGTACCATGGCGCGATGTGTTTTGGCATATTCTGGCGGGTTGGACACGTCGGTAATTCTTCACTGGCTGGTCAACCAGGGACACGAAGTCCATGCGGTGTACGTGGATCTGGGCCAGCCCTGCGAAGATCAGCAAGCACTTTTGGAGAAGGCCCGCCGGCTTGGAGCGGCCAGTGCCCGAGCGGTGGACGCAAAGGAGGAATTATGCCGCGATTTTGCCTTCCCTGTGCTCCAGTGGCAGGCCCGCTATGAAGATATGTACTTGATGGGAACATCGATTGCCCGGCCGCTCATCGCCCAAAAGTGCCTTCAGGTGGGCCGAGAGGTCGGAGCCGATGCCTTCGCCCATGGCGCCACGGGCAAAGGGAATGATCAGTGCCGCTTCCAGCTAGCAGCGGTGGCCCTCGAGCCCACTATACGCGTTTTAGCCCCATGGCGGGACCCAAATTTTCGTGCGGCCTTTCCGGGGCGCAAAGAGATGATTGCTTATTGTCGCGCTCATGGAATCCCCGTGAAGGCAACTGTTGAACGTCCTTATAGTTCCGATGAGAATTGCCTCCATATTAGCTACGAAGCGGGAAAGCTGGAGGATCTTGGCATATGCGGGGTGGATCTAGTGGAATTCGGCATGACGGTATCCCCGCAAGAAGCCCCCGCGGAACCAGAAGAAATCTCGATTGCTTTCGAACAGGGAGTTCCCACAAGCGTCAACGGGCAACGGATGGCAGCCTATCCCTTAGTCCGAGCGCTTAACGAAATTGGTGGCCGGCATGCCATCGGCCGCGTGGACATGGTGGAAAACCGCTTTGTGGGAATGAAAAGCCGCGGTGTATACGAGGCTCCTGCTATGACCCTCCTTTATCGCGCTCACCGCCTTGTGGAACAAATCACCATGGATCGCGACCTCATGCACCTCCGCGACCAGCTTTCTCCCGAAGTGGCCGAGATGGTGTATTACGGCTTTTGGTTCCATCCCAAAATGGACGCCCTGATGGCTTTTATTCGCGAGGCGCAAAAGCCGGTCACGGGCGAGGTTCGACTCCGGCTTTACAAAGGGAATATCACCGTGGTCTCCCGCAGCAGTCCGAATAGCTTGTACGATGCGGCCTTGGCCACCATGGAGGCAGGCGGAGACTACGACCAGTCTGATGCCGAAGGTTTTTTACGAATCGTTGGCCTTCCTACCCGCGTATTTTCTCGAGTCCATCGGCGAAGCTACTAACCAATTGGCGGTCCCTCCGGCCGTCTCGGTGGGGATACTGATCCACTCCCACCCACAGCCTCAGTGGTGCAGGAGAACAAAAACTCCGGCAAGTTTGCCACAAACTGCTTAATTTCTTCGCGAACGCGCCGATAGATGGCCAAAGCCGCCTCGGGTGATTCTGCCTGCCGAGCAAGCCGCACAGGATCATCAAAGGGCCGCCGCACGACGATCCCCTGACCGAAAAATACCGGGCAATTATCTGCGGCAAAGTCACAAAGGATAATGACATAATCAAAGGGTATCCCAGCCAACTCCGCCACATGTTTGCTCCGATGGTGGGAGATGTCAACGCCCTCTTCCGCCATGATCTGAACGGCCACCGGATCGACCCCGGCTGGGGCTACCCCGGCTGAATGAACCTCAAACTTGTCGGCATGCAGATGTCTGGCCCATCCCTCGGCCATTTGGCTTCGGCACGCATTACCCGTGCAGAGAAATAAGATTCGTCGGCGTGTACTCATGAACTTCCCTCACCAAAAGCGGTCTGTCGTGCAACGATGTTACTGAGGGATTACGTCCAACCATCATGCCAAAATTATAACGAGCCCGTCTGCCGCGAAATTTTCGCGATGGGCGACCACTCAAAGGAGCTGAACCTAGCCAAAAGGGGTGGCGCCCGGCCGGGGGTGGGTCAGCCTCATCGCATAGCCGGGCCTAGCAAGCAATTTCAGAAGAAGCCCCGGTACTTCCTCAACTGGGGGGAATGAACGTCATCAACTTGGAAGCCCAAACCTGCTACAACTCCTCTGATTGGTTCAAGGGGCGCGGACGGCCTCCTTGCGGCGATCACACAATGTCTGAGAGTTGGTCACACAATGAAACGAGTCTTAGGCGGTAAAATGGTTTACTCTATGACGACTTAGATGCAGCCCTGGCCCCTGCCCGCCCAGCGCCCGAAGTGCAGCGCTCAGCCGGGCTTGTGGAGAGTTACATGTGTTTACGAATAACAATTCTGGGGAGGTCCCGAACAAAGTTCCCCCAACAGTCCCCGAAAGGTCCCGAAATAAGTCCCCCCAATTAGGCAGAGCTCCACCCTTAGAATGGGTGGGAGAAAATGGACGACAGAGGAGATTCACACAAGGGCCTGGGGAAAGTCGATTGCCCCAGGAATTAAAAAATCGATCCCTTGCGGGAGAAGTCTCCTTCGGCAAGATCGAGTGAGTGGCAATGGCTCCACGCGCGTTGCGGAAAATCGATCCGGATCTTGACCTGAGCGGTTATCTCTGGCCGTTTGAGGAATTACCGCGGCCGTGGGAGGCCGAGGTTTTGTTCGATCGACGTGCGCCCCTTGAGGTCGAGGTGGGCTCCGGCAAAGGGATGTTCCTAAGCCAAGCGTCGGTCGACAATCCGGATCACGACTTCTTGGGGATCGAAATTTCCCCTAAGTACGCTCGCTATACTGCGTCCCGGCTTGCCAAGCTTGGCGTTCCCAATGCGGCGGTGGTTCAAGGCGATGCTCTGCGGGTGTTTGCCGAGGTCTTCCCACCGGCAATACTCCGCGCCGTACACATCTATTTCCCAGACCCTTGGTGGAAAAAACGACATCGTAAGCGCCGGGTCATCCGCCCGGAGTTTGTCGCGGACCTCTTGCGGGGGCTCGAACCGGAAGGAGTTGTCCACTTCTGGACTGATGTGGAGGGCTATTTCGAAGAGGCCCGACAATTGTTCCGGCAGGGAGGATTGGAAGAGCTTCGAGCGACAGCAGAAATTCGGGCTCCTTCGGCCGAGGAGGGTGGACCTCTGCCAGAAGGAAAGCCGCCAAGCGGTTACCTGACTCACTTCGAACGTCGTATGCGATTGCAAGCTGTGCCGGTGTACAAGGCGGTATATCGCAAGCCGACGTCAAGCACTGGTGAAGCCCAGAATTCGGAGAAGTAACCATCCTCGAGAAGCCGATCGCAAATCAGCTTGAACGGATCGATACGAAAGTAAGCCGGGGGGAACGCCTGTCGGCCGAAGAGGCCATCTTGCTTTTCAACCCCGCGGTAGACCTCCATCTTGTGGGCCAGTGGGCCGATGCCATTCGCAGCCGACGGTGGGGAAAGGCCGCCTTCTACGCGATTAACGCTCACATTAATCCAAGCAACGTTTGCATCTATCAATGCCCCATTTGCGCCTATTTCCGCCGGCCGACAGACTCCCAGGCGCGAACCCTGAGACTGGATGATATCCTCCAACAAGCAGCCCAGGCCGATGCTTCCGGCTGCACGGAGCTCCACATTGTTGGAGGATTACCGCCGGACAAACCATACCAGTGGTATCGGGAGATCCTCCGGGTTATCCATCAGGCGTTCCCCCGCCTGGGGTTAAAAGCCTGGAGCGCCGTAGAGATCGCCCACTTCGCAAAAATCACTAGCCGACCGATTGCCTGGGTTCTAGACGACTTGCGTTCCGTGGGGCTTATTAGTCTTCCCGGGGGTGGAGCTGAAATTTTCAATCCCGTGATACGGGTCCAGCTGGCCCCTAGCAAGGCAGATGCCGACACGTGGCTTCAGGTGCATCGGACAGCACACCGGCTGGGCCTTCCCACCAATGCGACCATTCTCTACGGGCATATCGAAGAGCCGATCCACCGTGTGGAACATCTAATTCGATTGCGTCAACTGCAGGACGAAACCGGCGGATTTCAGGCTTTTGTGCCCCTTCCCTTTCACCCGGGGGGAACCCGCTTTTCTCACCTTCGACGAGTCTCCCCGCTGGAGGACCTTCGCATGGTAGCAATGAGCCGGCTCATCCTCGATAATTTTCCTCACATTAAGGCGTATTGGGTGTCGCTGAGTCTTCCGATTGCCCAAATAGCCCTCGAGTTTGGCGCCGATGACATTGACGGCACTGTGCGACAGGAGCAAATCTTTCACACGGCTGGCGCTCAAACTCCTCAGGCGGTAACGGTAAACGAACTATGCCGCCTCGTGCGAGAAGTTGGGCGCTCCCCGATAGAACGCGATGCGCTCTATCGGGTGGTGTACCGTCAAGGCGACCACTGGTGGACAGGGCCGCCGGTCTCCTCCATCGAGCCGGAACTTTCGTCCTGCGAGGAAAACGCGGTCGGGTGACCAATGGGCGTGCATTCAGGCCACTAAGGAATCGGGAAGTCTGTCCGGTAGAGCAACCTCCGGAAGTTCATCAGCTGTGGGACTTACGGAGGCATACCGGGGAGCTCACCTCAATGGGGAGCTGCTATGACTGCGCGGAAGTGGATGATCTACGGCGCCACCGGCTTTACCGGCCGGCTCATTGCCGCGGAAGCAGTTCGTCGCGGACATCGACCGATTCTGGCAGCACGCCGTGCCGAGGCCCTGGCGACCCTCGCGGACCGACTGGGCTGCCCGGCGCGTTGTTTTCGCCTCGATGACGGGACCGCACTATCCCAAAACCTTACCGATTGTCAGCTAGTGCTCAATTGCGCCGGGCCCTACTCTGCGACCGCGGCACCCCTCGCAGAGGCATGCCTTCGCACCGGGGTTCACTATCTGGATATCACCGGTGAATTTTCCGTCATCGAGCTACTTGCCAGTTGGAATCGCCGGGCTAGTGAAGCTGGGGTAGTCCTAATTCCCGCGGTAGGATTTGGTGTAGTTCCGAGTGACTGTCTGTCAGCCCTTCTTTCCGACAGCCACCCGGGAGCCACCCATTTGCGGATTGCTTTAACCGCCGATCGCTCCCCGAGCAAAGGTACCGCAAAGAGTATGTGGGAGCGAGCACTGCAAGGAGGTTACATCCGGAGCGAGGGGCGTCTGAGGCGCATTCCCCTCGGAAAGTATATTTGCACAATTAACTTCCCTTCTGGCGCGCGTAAAGCTATGGCGATTCCTTGGGGGGATATCGCAAGCGCCTATTACACTACTAATATTCCAAACATAATTACATGCGCTGTTCTTCCGAGGTTCCTAATCGCGATGGTGCGAATTTGGTATCGAATATGTCACCCTCTGGATTACTATCACATCGATGCATACCTCGGCGAAACACGGCGTTGCCACCGAGGAACTCAGCCCCCCTCTACTGACACTAGCGCGTCGCTCTCCGTACTTGAGCGGCAGCTTGGGCCAGGCCGAAAATTTTTCCGAAATCTGGGCTGGAAAGTCATCGATCTCTCTCACCGCAATCCCACCCCCAAAGACCTCGAGGACGCCAGGGCGGAAATTGTCGCCGAAATTTCGCGAGATGGTGCCAACTTGTGTGAGGGCGCCCTGTCCACTCCTGGCGGCTATCGCTTGACCGTGGATACATCCTTGGCGGCAGTAGAGAAAGTGCTTACCGCCGCCCCTCCATCCGGTTTTTGGACCCCCGCACGAGCTTTCGGCCCCGATTTCGTGCTCAAAATGCCAGGCGTGCAGCTCTTCCCCACGTCACCATCCTTGCATCCGGGGAGTCGATAACTTGGCATCGGGGCAGCCTCCTGCAGATCCCCGCCAGTCACAAGTCCATTGTCGGCACTCTCCCCGAGCCCACAGAGCGGCCTCAGCCGCGGTCCGTCCTCCAGCGCCTGACGCACACCTCTCCCCGGGCCTCCGGAGCGTCCTCAGCAGCTTCCGGCTTCCTAACGTACCGCGTGGGAGCTGTTTGCGACGTCGGCCAAACAAGGTCGGGAGCCTCAGCCTCCCTCACTTTGCCCGGCACGCCCTACGGAAAACGTGCCATCCTTCTGGGCTCTCCGCCCGGAGTTTCTCCAAAGCTCCTCCTGCTCCACTTCCCCGGTGTGGGAAGAAAAAGGACAATTAACATCCTATGCCCCAAAAGTGGACTTACGGGTTTACTGCCGGGCCGGGTGCGCCGATCGCCGCGAGCTGGCCCGCTCAATCTTCCTACCCGGGTGGACACAGGAAATACCCGCACACTGTGCCCCTGCTTTCTAACCGAAGTGGGATGAAACTCAGGAAGAAAGTTCTGGTACTAGGGATAAAGCATTTCATAGATGAGGCAAGTCTGAGGTGAGGACTGCCAATGACACGAGTAGCCGTCCTTGGAGCAGCAGGGTATACCGGGCTTGAATTAATCAAAATCTTGCTCCGGCACCCCGAAGTGGAAATAACCGCCCTTGCAGATCGGTTGGAAGGTCAACCTCATGTGGCGACGATTCATCCGTCACTCATAGGTCGGCTAGACCATCGGCTAGAAACACTAACGCCTGCGGAGCTGGCAGCCCGCGCCGAGTGCGTCTTTTGTTGCCTCCCCCACGGCGTTAGCGCTACCATGGTACCGCAGCTTCTGGAGGCGGGCGTCAAGGTGGTCGATTTAAGTGCCGACTACCGCCTGCGCGACCCGGAAACATACGCCGCCTGGTACAATCAGAAGCATCCCGACCCGGCACGCTTGGGTAAGACTCCCTACGGACTGCCCGAACTGTTTCGCGAGGACATCCGTGGAAGCTCGCTGGTGGCCAATCCCGGCTGCTTTCCGACTTCAGCTATTTTGCCTCTTGCGCCACTCTTTAAAGCGGGTCTGCTGGAACCACAAGGAATCGTCGTAGACGCAAAGACTGGCGTTTCCGGTGCCGGCCGCACACCGAAGCTTACAACTCATTATCCCGAGTGCAATGAAAGTGTGTCGGCATACAACATCGGCCGACACCGCCATACGCCGGAGATCGACCAAATCCTCTCCCAGGTAGCCGGGGAACGGGTGGAAGTCATTTTCTCTCCCCACCTTATTCCCATGGACCGCGGAATCCTCACAACAACTTACAGTGTGCCTCGCCGGGAGGTTAACGAAGAAGAGCTGTTCCAAGTACTCCGGAGTTTTTACGCCAATGAGCCGTTCGTGCGTGTGGTGCCACACCTTCCGGCAACAAAAGATTCCGTGGGTACCAACTTTTGCGACATCACGGCTCGGATCGTGCGGGGTCGTATCGTGACCATTAGCTGCTTGGACAATCTGATTAAGGGGGCCTCTGGAGCAGCCGTGCAGAACTTTAACATCATGTACGATTATCCGGAGACTTTGAGCCTTTTGTGAGGGGGAGCTAGTGCCGAAAGTTCCGAGGAGCATCGTCCGTTATGAGCTTTAGTGTCCCTGCCGGGTTCCGTTTCGCGGGAGTGTATTGCGGGCTGAAAAGGGACCCTCGCAAACGGGACTTAGCACTGATAGTGTGCGATCGCCCCAGTACTGCCGCCGGTGTTTACACGCAGAACCTTGTGTATGCAGCACCGGTGGCGTGGGATCGGGCCCGCACCCCTCATCCCGCCATCCGGGCCGTGGTCATCAATTCCGGCAATGCCAATGCCTGTACAGGAGAACAAGGTCTGCGCGATGCACAAGAGATGGCTTACCTTGCCGGAGAAGCTTGTGGGGCCTCGGGCGAAGATGTCCTGGTCTTATCCACAGGAATCATCGGGGAATTCCTGCCCATGGAACGAATTCGGGAGGGGATCCGCTTAGCCGCCAGTCAGCTAGCCAGCCATGGGCAAGCCTTCCTCGATGTGGCCGATGCCATGCTCACTACCGATCGTTTCCGCAAGGTTGCCTCCGCCGAGCTGGAACTGGGCGGCAGGCGGGTGAGGTTGGCCGGGGCAGCCAAAGGGGCCGGAATGATCAGCCCTCACATGGCCACGATGCTGGCGGTCATCCTCACCGATGCTGCCATGGATCCGCGCACGGCCGATCAACTCCTTCGCACTGCCGTGGATCACTCCTTCAACTGTATGAGTGTCGATGGACACATGAGCACTAACGACACAGCCCTCCTGCTGGCCAGCGGAGCAGTGCCGGTACGGATTGAAACGCCGGAGCTCAGGGCATTGTTTCAGGAAAAACTACTAGAAGTGTGCCAAGCGCTTGCTCGGGCTATTCCCGCCGACGGCGAAGGCGCTAGCCATTTGATCACTATCGATGTATGCGGCTGTCGCACTCGGGAGGATGCCCTCCGCATCGCGCGCACCATTGCCAATAGCCCTTTGGTGAAAACAGCAGTAGCTGGGGCCGATCCCAACTGGGGACGAATCGTTTCTGCCGTGGGATATGCCGGCGTGCCTTTCGATCCCAACAAGCTAACACTTCACGTCAACGGATGGCTTTTGTATCAACACGGCCGGCCTGTGCCCTTCGATGCCGCCACGGTATCTCAATCGATTCGCACTTCCCCCGAGGTGTTTATCCGTGTCGCTTTGGAAGAAGGCAGCCAGTCGGCACGCTTCTGGACCTCCGACCTGACGGAGGAATACGTTCACATCAACGCCGATTATCACACCTAACCGGCCGCCAGCGTGCAGAGTGTGGGCTAGGAGCTCTGCTATTTCCTGGAGAATTGCACACCTCGGTGCCTGCGGAATGCCAAACTGGCGGGGTAATCGCCCTGCCCGCGGGTCACCTTTGGAGGGGGCTCGGAACCTTTGCTCGGCAAAAAACCCAACGTTCCCCAAGTGCCCTGTGGCGCAGTCAAACCCGGCTCAGGCGTCCAGCGCGATCTTGATCAAGGAGTTTTCGATATGATAGTTGAGCCTAGCGACGAACCCCGGCGGCAAGTCGTGGAAGTGTTCTGCCATGAGCCCATCAGCCCACAACCGGCCCCAGCCGCAGCGACGGAAACACTAGCGGCCGACGAACCAGGAAGACCGCTTTTTCGGGGCAAAGGCCGCGACGAATTCCCTAGCTATGATGACTTTGATGATGATTTCGACGATGATTTCGACGATGATTTCGATACCGAATTCGACGACGATGGCTTTGAGGACCGCTTCGAGGACGAGGACGAGGAAGCTGAGGAAAGCGGCGAAACCCAGGAAGATCTTGACACCGAAGAAGTCGAAGATGATGACCTTGAGGAACTTTCTCCCGACGATCTAAGCAGCGAAGATATCTTGGAAGAAGAAATCGAATAAACCAACACCGCCACAAATCTTCCCGATGCGGAATCAGTTGCTCGTACCGTCGTTTCCTGGAGTCGGCCTTCTGCCGGTGAAAAGAAATTTGCCGGCGTGCCGCCCAGGCCATCTCATGGAGCGGAAATCAAAATCCACAAGAAGAAGCCATGCGGGTAAGGGAGAGAGTGATGGAGCTGTGGGATCAAATCCAGGAAGCTGCTTCCTTCGTGCGGAGCCGATGGTCGCGGCGGCCCCATGCCGCGATCATCCTGGGCACGGGCCTAGGAAAGCTTGCGCAGCGTATCGAATCGCCGGCGATTATTCCCTATGAGGAGATACCTCATTTTGCGCGGACAACGGCCATTAGCCACGCCGGCCAGCTCGTGTGCGGGCTGATAGCCGGTGTACCGGTGGCAGCTATGGAAGGCCGTTTTCACATTTACGAGGGGTACACCTATCAACAGGTGACTTTTCCGGTGAGGGTGATGCGGGCTTTGGGGGCCGAGCTCCTTATCGTCTCTAACGCTGCCGGCGGATTAAATCCGCATTTTGCGCGGGGCGATATTGTTGTCATCGAAGACCACATTAATCTCATGAACGGTAATCCGCTGATCGGCCCAAACGATGACCGCCTTGGCCCCCGTTTCCCGGACATGTCCCAGCCATACGATCGTCGGCTTATCGACCGGGCCTTGGAAATCGCTCGCAAAGAAAACATCGTGGCCCATAAGGGTGTGTACCTTGGGGTAACAGGCCCAAATTTGGAAACCCGGGCGGAATACCGCTTCATGCGCCTAATTGGTGCGGATGTGGTCGGTATGTCCACAATTCCGGAGGTGCTTGTGGCTGTTCACGGCGGGATGCGGGTCTTGGGCTTATCTGTCGTCACCGACATGTGTTTGCCCGACGCCCTCCAACCAATTAACTTAGAGGAAATTTTGGCCACCGCCGCAGCGGCTGAGCCCAAGCTGGTAAAAATCGTACTCGGCATCCTTGCTGACGAAGCCGAGCGACTATGCGCCGCTAAAAGAAGGTGAACATTTTCTGAATTGTTTCCCTGCAAAGTAGCTTGGGAGCTCTCCGGTTACTCGGAGCGCGAGCACTCTGCAAGCTTGCAGGAAGCTCCAACCACAATATCAGACAGTCACCGGCACGATTTGACACCTATCGGCGCCACAGCGAGGGATTCCTACCATGCCCGAGGTCATACCATTGACGCTACGGTCGAAATTTTTGCTCCTTGGGGTAATCTTCTTATCGGTTGCGGGCCTAGTCTACGTGTCTTTTGGTCAGGAACCATCACCGGGGGACGATCATTCCGCAGAGGGCGTCACCAGCAACCAGGTGAAGCTCCCCGATGCTATCTGGCTGTGCGAGAAAGCGGATGGCTACCGCGGCATCTGGTATTGGAACCAAAAGCAAGACGACGAATACGTCTACAAATATAGCGGCGGACTAGGCACGTACTGTGCCCATCATTACCCGTTTGCCGTGTACGTCCCGGCGGTTGAGAAAACGTTCTTTTGTTATGGGGGAGCCGAACCGGACAAAAATGTGCTGATTCATATGGTTTCTTACTTCGACCATCGAACAGGAATGGTTCCCCGCCCGGTGGCACTTCTTAACAAATTGACGGACGATGCCCACGACAACCCGGTGATTTCCGTGGATGGCCGTGGCCACGTGTGGATCTTCTCCAGCGCCCACGGGCGTGCGCGCCGGGCCTACATTGCCGTGAGCAAGCGACCATATGAGATCGACGATTTTGATCTTGTGGATATCACTAATTTTTCCTACCCTCAGGTGTACTGGGTAGATGGTGAGGGATTTGCCTTCTTTTACACGCAATATTTGTTAGGAAAACGGTTCCTATTTTTCACTCGCAGTAACGATGGACGATCGTGGGGCGCACACACAATGCTTGCCGCGATCGAGGAGGGTCACTACCAGGTCAGTGCGGTCAAAGGGGGGCGGTTGGGGGCGGCCTTCAATTATCACCCCCATCCTCTGGGTCTCAATTGGCGGACCAATCTCTATTATGTTGAAAGTGATGACTTCGGTGCCACATGGCATGCGGCAGATGGCACGCCAGTGTGTCTGCCCCTGACCGAGGTGTACAATCCGGCACTTGTGCGCCACTATGCTGAGGAAGACCTTCGCGTCTACCTTGTGGATATGGTGTTCGACGACGAGGACCGGCCCATAGTCCTCTATATTACAAGCCGAGGCTGGCGCGCTGGGCCGGAAAATGGGCCTCGAGTGTGGCACACTGCTCGCTGGGACGGTCACCGTTGGGTGATTCGGCCGGCTGTAGTCTCCGACAATAATTACGATAACGGCTCGTTATATGTGGAGCAGGACGGCAGCTGGATTTTGGTGGCCCCTACCGAGCCGGGACCTCAGCCCTTCAACACCGGGGGCGAGGTGGCCATGTGGCACAGCCAAGATCAAGGCCTTACCTATAAAAAAATTCGTCAACTGACGTCCGGCAGCGAGTTCAATCACGGCTACTGCCGACGACCGATCAACGTGCATCCGGACTTCTATGCACTTTGGGCCGATGGTCACGGCCGGCAGCTTTCCCAATCCCGGCTTTACTTCTGCGACCGCGCAGGCAACGTGTACCGACTTCCACCCAAGATGGAAGGAGAATTTGCATTTCCGGAACTCATTCGCTCCTCCGCAGAGACACTCCTGGTTTCGCCACAATCCCTTCCGGGTACGGGTGGAGACACTCCATCAAGCCACCAGTCTGCTAGTCAAGAAAGTGGAGCGGCGGCCAATCCATGCGCGGAATATACCCACTCGGCCTGTGAGTTTCATTCCCCCATGGCTGCAAGTGACGGCGACGGAGCCGACGGTGGGACACCTCAACCCATGAAGGTAGAAAGAACCGAGCTGAGCAGCGAGGGAGATGCGCTTCGGTCATCCCGGCTGATCGAGCTATTGCCTCCGCATTTCCCTCCGGAATTTACGCCCAAGGTAGCGCTGACGCCCGATGTCTGCCAGACCGATCCCCTTTTTGCCCACCTGCCGGATGCTGGCCGCAATCTGTGCGGTCCGACGGCTTTCGTCAACATCCTCCTGGGCCTTCAGGCGGCCGGCTGGAAAGAACTCGTGCCGATGGAAGGTGAGGATGAGCTTCAACGAGCACGCCACCTGCTCGAGCGCCTCACCTCAGGGTACCTTAACATGACGCCTCAAGGAATATCGCCCCTTGCGGCTATGGAGGGAATCGACCGCTTTTTAGAAGAGCACGGCATTGCCCGGCAGATTCAATGGCGCGGGTGGCGGTACGGGGGCCGCTTCGCCACCGGCCGGACTGTCGATCTTCCCTGGTTGTGCGAAAGTATCCTCGGCAATTCGTGGGCCATTCTTAACGTGGGGTGGTACCGCTGCGGCTCGGCCCCTCAAGAATACCAGCGATTCGGAGGCCACTGGGTCACCTTGGTCGGCTACCGTCAAAGTGCCGAAGGCGTGATCCTTTTCGTGCACGATCCTGCTCGCCGAAGCGGCCCAGGCAAGGTTACTCACCACGTGCGGCTAGAAAGGTTAGAGGAGGGACAATTGGCCGCCTGGGGAGGTTACAAAGCCCAACCCGCTCGGGGCATCTACCGACTCGACGGATTAGTCCTCCACCCCCAGGCCGAGTGTGCCCTTTTGGACGGGGCTATCCGCATCAGCTTGTGGTAGGCAGACAATGCCGCAGATAGCTCCCCGTTATTAATCCCTAAAAGCTTGCCATTGGGTGAGGAAACACGTAGGCCTGATTTGTGCTCAAGGAGCTCTGAGCGCTTTCGCGGGTTGCAAGCGATCTCTCCTGCGTGATCAACGCAGTTTGGCTTGCTGCTGTGCCGGCAATTTTCGGTTTCGGGCAAAGTAATCGCTTAAGATGCAAAAGCCGAGGTAGTGCTCCCGAATGTCCTTGGCGCGATCAGCACTTGGACCTCCCCACGATCGCCCCGGCGGCCCGGTGAGGCCGCGGCAATTGCTATATCTCCCACCGCATGACCAGCGCCTCAAGGTCATGGGATTGGTGGATTGACCTTCA
The DNA here is from genome assembly GCA_938084835.1 of uncultured Thermoguttaceae bacterium. Taxonomy (GTDB): domain Bacteria; phylum Planctomycetota; class Planctomycetia; order Pirellulales; family Thermoguttaceae; genus DTLM01. Next base: position 369,068 of record CALKER010000007.1, on the reverse strand, counting down.
TGGGTCAACCCCCCGCAATACCTATGGCACACGGAAAAACCCGTTGTTCTTGGGCTGCGTGTGGATAGGCAGCCAGTGGGCCCAGTTTAGGGGAACTCTAGGGCGCGGATCACCAGGAAAGCTTTATGAACGAAAGACCGGTTGTTGTCATCGGGACAGCCAATCGCGGAAAATCCCAAGAGATTGCGCTTGTTTTAGAAAAAGCGGGGCTTATGTGGAAGACCCTCACGGAATTTTCCGAAGTACCCCCGGTAGAGGAAGACGGGAGGACTTTTGCGGAGAATGCAAGGAAGAAGGCATCCCTGTTGGCTGGCGCACTAAAGCATTGGGTCTTGGCCGAGGATAGCGGCCTAGAGGTGGAAGCCCTGGGAGGCCAGCCCGGGGTTCTTTCCGCCCGCTTTGCGGGAATGCATGCAGCGGACCAAGATAACTACAAACTGCTCCTGGAGAAACTCCGTGGTGTTCCCCTGGAAAATCGGCATGCCCGCTTTGTCTGTCACATGGCAGTTGCCGATCCGGAGGGACGCGTTCGCCTCGAAGTTTGCGAAGTGTGTCATGGGCGAATTACGGAAGAACCTCGTGGACAGTGTGGCTTCGGCTACGACCCAGTCTTCGAAATCCCGGAGTATCACCGGACCTTCGCGGAGCTAGGGCCCGTCGTCAAAAACGCAATCAGCCATCGCGGGCGAGCTCTGCGGAAACTCGTCCCCCTGCTTGTCCGCCTCCTCGAAGGTTAGCAGCCCCTAGAAAGTCATCTCCCGACTTTGGCGCTAGTCTGGCACCGATTCAAAAAGGCCTTTTCACGGAGGAGGTGCGGAAGTTTAAGTTTTGGTCCTCGGCCTCGCGGGTATTCGAGCCGGACGGCGTTTCTTGCTGCGGATAGGCCATGGCCGGTAATGCCCGGTTTGCAGGCGATAAAGAGCCCTTTGGCGCGCCCGTTCCCTAGGGCCAAATGATCACCAAAAAAGATCCAAGGATTAACGCTGGCCCTAAAACAAGCAGAAGGTAGCGTCCCAGGATCACTCCTCCTAACAGGCCTGCGACAAGCGTTTTAAAGAAGAGATTGGCGAGCGAGGCGGTAACAATAAGCCGCCAGCCATTAGCCCTGATCCAGGACTCCACACCTTCGGTAGAAAACATCCGAGCCGTGGACAAAGTGATAGCGTCCATATCCGTCAGCCCGGAAAGGACTGCCACTGCATACAGATATTCCGGGGCCACATATCGCTTGGCCACAGCCAAGGCAAAGAGCACCACAAGATAGGTAGCCCCAAAGAACAGGGCAGACCCCAACTCCGATGGATTTCGCGGTTCAGTGGGGGGTCCGTGGTGCATGCGATTTCGTAGTAAAAGCGTAAGTGGCGGGCCGGTCGTGGCTAGCAGCAAAAGCGCGCACGGAAGCACAAGTTGGGGTAGCATCCCCGGCGCCACCACCGCTACCTCGGCCAAGATCCGCACAAATACCACAGCCGAAGCAATAGCAATCCCCACGGCCGCCCCGCGAACGGGTACCAGCCCCGAACGCACCTGACGCGCGTAGGCCACCGTAGCGGCAGTGCTGGACACAGCCCCTCCCAAAATACTCCCCACCAAAATCCCCACTTGCTCGCCTACAAATTTGTACAGAATGTAGCCGCTTAAGCTTATCCCCACAATAAGCACCACCATCAACCAGGCCTCGCGCGGGTTAAGCACGCCGAATGGGTCGAATGCGCGGTTGGGTACCACCGGAAGTATCACGCAGGTAATTAGGGCAAACTGCATAATGGCTCGAAGGTCCTGGTCCCCAAGTCGATGGGCAAAGGTGTGAAGTTCAGGCTTCAGCTGCAGGAGCACCGCGACACCGCCACCAATGGCCACCGGAATAGCTGGAGCCTCAGGCAGGACTACAAGAAGGGCACCCACCCCGTACATCACTAGGGCGGCAATATCCGTGGTAATTCCAGGATCTACCTCCCCTCTGTTTGCTAGGAGGATAGCTGGTATCAGAAGTGCCCCAACCACCCCGAGAAAACCGGCGGCCACGACCCAGCCGCCGTAGACCTCCCCCAGCAGCGCTGTCACAGTGCCCAAAACGGTGATTAGGGCAAAAGTCCGCATCCCAGGCCTATTCACCTCGCTGTGTTCCCGCTGAAGGCCTACGAGCAGGCCCAGGAGAACCGCAAGGCCCAGGTGCCGGAAAACGAGGATCGGCTCCAACATGCCTCCAACTTACCCTGTGTGAGTAGTCCTTAATGCGCCCAGTTTGCTCCGCCAACTCAACCGCGGGGAACACACCCCCCTCAATTGGATTCTGGCATATTTAACTTGTCGACGGCCCATTGACAGCCATTTTCACCAAATTATGTAAACTATCCAAATTATGATACCGCGGATTTCGCCAATAACTCACCCAAATTTAGGGGTAAGCGCACCTTTCTTCGTTGAAGGACAAGCAAAATAGGTCGAACCCGTTCGGGTTCAATGGCCACCTACCGAATCGCCGCGGGCTTTTCTGGCCTCCACAAAGAAGAAGCTCATCATTTAACCAGCACACGGGTCATATTCTGAAAACCCCCTCGCAGCACCACGGACAGGTGCGTAACGGTTCTCCTTGCCAGAGGAAGCTCCAACCGAAGAAGAAGCCCGGCTCCTTTGGACTTCTAAAAACTACTCGTGAGGAGCCCCGTTGCGGGTTGGTAACTTCGGCCGAAACTCGGAGATTTCGCACCTGTGGATAAGCTTATCCGAGATCCTCCAGAGGCTCGACAAGCCGGTTCTTCTCGTCTACCCGAACGACAATCGGACGGTGATTACAGACGGCCTCCTCCGGGATCAGACAGTACGAAAGGATGATCAAGCGGTCCCCAACTGTGCCAAGGCGCGCAGCCGGACCGTTCAGCACAATGGCTCCGGAATCCATCTGCCCTTCGATCACATAAGTAATGAAACGGTCACCGGTGTTAAGATTCAACACGTGGACCTGCTCACCCGGAAATAGCCGGGCAGCATCCATGAGGCGGCGGTCAATTGTGATACTGCCTTCATACTCCAGCTCGGCAGCTGTGACCCGAGCATGATGAATCTTTGATTTCAGCATCAAACAAAACACGACCAACCTCGCAGAAACGTTCGTGGGAGAATCGCAACCGATCCGCCCACCTTGCCGAAAAACCGCTATCGCCAAAACCTTGGGTTAGGCCAACGCGTCACACCCAGCCAACACCGAAGCTACCAGGGCCGAAAGCCAAGGCAAATCCGCCAGTTTTCCTGAAAATCCCCCAAATTACCACACTTCCGCCTCCCTTCGCATATCCGCAACTCCTAAATAAAGTTGAAACTTCGCAATATAAACGGCTTAAGGGGACGCTCTGGACCACGCGTTATTGCGGGTGGGGGATTTTTCGGCTTACCTTGTGCGACGCAGCCGCCCAAACTCTCACTCCCCAGCCCTCGTCGACACCTGTGCCGGCCGAAGAGCGGGAATCGTTTGCTGCACTAACGCCCACGCCCCGAACAACACGGCACTAAATGCCAGATCTCCGAGCAATTGATTCTGGAAGAACGGCAGAGCCGCCACATAGCACGCCACAAGACCTTCCCAAGTCTTCGGATACCAAGACCCGATTGCCCAAACCGCAAAGTTGGTTAGGACAAAAAATTGGATAGCGCCGACAGAAACTACGGCGCCCAGGCGGACCACTCCCGGCCGCCGAAGGAGCAGCTGCCCCAAGATCACATTGATTACGAACGCCAAATAGACCACCGGCATGTGCGGGTGAAAAGTGACAGACAAATCCCCGGCCAGAGCCCCCAACACCACATCGCTTAAAAGCATAGCGCCTAAAGGGAGAGCAAATGCAGCCCAGGTCCAGCCGAAGGCGGCCCCACCAAAAAGCGCCATCGCCCCTATGGGTGTCAGGTTCGGCGGATGCGGAATAAGCCGGGAAAACGCCGCAGCGGAGATGAAACCCACTACAACCCAGAAATGAGCGCGACGCATGGAAGTTTCTCCCTATCCTCTCCAATCAGGTCCTCACTCCAAAAACGGTTCGTCCTCGGCAAAGCTTGCCCTGCCAACTAGGCTCCTGAGGACGGGTGCCTTCCTCCTCGCCGACTCCGCGGTGTTTTTACAGTCAGTTGGGCGCGGAGCAAAAATGCCAGCAAAAATGGTAATCTAAGTGGCAGCCCGCGTAGTGTCCACCGGGAAAATCCAAAATTTACCAAGTTTTTATGCTCGCGATGTCATAATTTTATGCAGACTTTTTGCGCCCGCAATCGGACGGCAGCTTTGGTCGCAAGGAGTTTTGCGGCCGAAGTGGAAGGTCTTCGACACTTTAACTAATTCCCTGAGTCCTTCTCGCACGACGTTCGCCTACAGTTTTTCCTTTACCAAGACCGATTTAAACGAAAAGGGCGATTATCCCAAGGGGTCCACAGGTTTTCTTAGAAAGTCTCGGCCGCTAGTAGCAAATAGCTTAAAAACCGAGAAGAGGGTCGCAAGGATGCGCACAATCGGATTTCTAGTAGCTTTGGTGATTTTGACCGGAACCGTTCTAATAAGCGACCAAGCTTTCGCCCAGCAGGCGTTTGGGCGTCAATGGGCTGGCACTTACACAACCCAGGATTGGAACCGCTTTTACCACTACCCCTATGTGTACTATCCGCAAAACTTTTGGGCTCGAGATTACTTCCGAAGCGCCGAGGACCTTTACTTCCGATATCCTCCCGAAATGAGGATACCAGTCTACAACCGGAAGTGGTTCAATTATTACCCCGAGCCGCGACGGTATCACCAGGGCCACCACTTTATTCTCGATGTGTTCTGACACTACGTTGGACATCTCCCGCAAAGTGTCAAATTATCCTGGCGAGACGGAAACAGCGGTTCCCAAAAGGTTGAGGGAAGAGAAAGTGAAAGACCCGCCCCTCCAAGGCGGGTTTTTTTTCTGCGCCCAGTTTAACGGCGCGGGGAGTCACGCCAAGAAAGGGCAAGGAATCGGCAACTGTGGGGATCCGCTAGCCCGGCCCCTTTTGCCGCCGGTTGGTTAGCCTATAAGGTTTAACTCTAACAATCTAGACATCCAGATTGCGAACTTCTAAGGCATGCTTTTCGATAAATTCGCGGCGAGGCTCAACTTTCTCCCCCATGAGAATTCGAAAGAGATCGTCAGCTGCGGATGCATCTTCCATTGTCACGCGAATCAGCGTTCGATTTTGAGGATCCAAGGTGGTGGCCCGGAGCTCCTCGGCGTTCATTTCTCCCAAACCTTTGAAGCGTGTCACCTGGAGCCCTTTTTCGCCCGCAGCCCGCACCGCCGGCAGGAGCCCCCGAAGGTCCTCAAGCTCGGCGACGAAATCGCCGCGGCGCAAGCGGAAAGGTGGCTCCGTAATGCCCGTACGCTCTTGCGGTATGAGGGCATCGATCGAAAACCCCAGTTGGAGAAGTTCAGGCAACTGCGTGTTTAAGGAGCGGACCTCATGCAACTCGACCACTCGGAGCGACTCTCCGGAGCTACCCGGAGCCGAGTGGGTTTCGGTGGTAGCCTCGTTTCCCGCCTCCCCCCGACGAGAAGAAAGAAACTCCTCCAGCTCCTGTCGGGAGAAAAACCAATGCTCCTCAAGCCCAGTGTACACGTGATAAATGGGTAGGCGGCCAGTGGCAGGATCGCGTCTGGCAGCATGCTCCCGCAAGCTTATACCCCGCTTTTCCAACGTCACAAGCGCCTCTTCCATGGCCGTAAGCACGACGCAAAGCCGGCGAAGTTCGTCGCCCTCCAGGCGCCGGCCTCCGGCTGTTTCCAGCACAGCCCCCTCCAACCCCGACTCAAGCAGCAACCGCTTCATTTCCTCTTCGGTCTGCACATAGAAGACCTCCTTCTTGCGGCGAACACGGTAGAGGGGAGGTTGGGCTACATAGACATGCCCGGCACGGACCAGCTCGTACATTTGACGATAAAAAAAGGTGAGAAGTAACGTGCGGATATGCGATCCGTCCACATCCGCGTCGGTCATGATAATGATTTTTCCGTACCGCCGTTTGGAAAGATCAAGTTCCTCGCCAATGCCGGCGCCTACGGCGGAGATAATGCTTCGAATTTCCTCATTGGCCAACACTTTATCTTCACGGGATTTGTAGGCATTGATGATTTTACCACGGAGGGGCAAAATGGCCTGAAACTCGCGAATTCGCCCGCCCTCCGCACTTCCGCCGGCAGAGTCCCCTTCTACCAGATAAAGCTCACAGCGATCGACCTCTCTACTGGTACAGTCGCGAAGTTTTCCCGGAAGCCCGTGGCCGGAAAGGGCGCCTTTCCTCTCCCGCACAAGCTGCCGGGCTTTGCGGGCGCTTTCCCGAGCCTCCGCTGCAAGCAGGGCCTTTTGAATGATGATTTTGGCGGTCTTGGGGTTTTCCTCCAAGAACTCGGCCAGCCGATCGCCCACCAGCGAAGCCACGATGCCTTCCACCTCGCTGTTGCCCAGCTTGGTCTTCGTCTGGCCCTCGAATTGGGGGTTGGGTACCCGCAAAGACAGAACGGCCGTCAAACCCTCGCGAAAGTCATCTCCAATAGGCGTGAGGTACTTAAACAACCCTTCCTTCCGCCCATAGTTGTTGAGCGTTCGGGTCAAAGCTGCCCGAAAACCAGAGAGATGTGTCCCCCCCTCGCTGGTGCAAATGTTGTTGACATAGGAGTGGATGCTTTCCGTGTACTCGGCAGAATATTGCATCGCCAGCTCGACCGCGACACCTTCGACTTCACCGGAAATGTAGATCACCTCCCGATGCAAAGGCTCGCTGGCGGCGTTCAGGTACTCCACAAATTCTACAATCCCACGGTCGTAGCAAAAGGTTTCACCCTGATTGGTGCGCTCATCATAGATGGAGATTTTGATACCGCGGTTGAGGAAAGCCAACTCTTGCAGCCGCCGATGCACGATGCTGTAGTTAAATTGCGTATTGGGGAAAATAAGCGGATCCGGCTTAAAAGTGGTCTTGGTTCCACGGCGGTCGGTGCGGCCAATGCACTGAACATCCGTAACCGGTATCCCCCGCTCATATTCCTGACGATAGATATAACCGCCGCGGCAGACCTCCACCTCACACCACTCGCAGAGGAAGTTGACAACCGTTACACCAACTCCATGAAGCCCACCCGTGGTTTGGTACGCACCCTTCTTGAACTTCCCCCCGAATTTCAAAACAGTCATTACCCCTTCAAGCGTGGAGATTCCCAAATCGGGATGAACCTCCACGGGAATGCCACGTCCGTTGTCCTCCACGGTGACGGAACCGTCGGCATTGATTCGCACGGCGATCTCGCTAGCGTAGCCTGCCATCGCCTCGTCAATGGAATTGTCCACCACCTCGAAGACCAAGTGATGGAGTCCGCGGGTGGACGTATCCCCAATGTACATACTGGGCCGCTGCCGAACATGTTCCCGGTCGCTGAGATGCTCCAAATCGGCTGCGGTGTAGGTGTCCTCCGGCGCAATAGGGCCGGGTTGAAGGGAGCTAGCCCCCTCAGCTACGGACCCCCGTTGCCGGCCAACCACCGCTTGTGCCGGTGATTCCGACAGAGGAGTGTTACCGGAAGTTCTGCCACGAAGTTCCGCACCTGAAGCCATCGTAGTCCTTCAAATCAAGCACGCTGTGCCCGCGCCAGCCATTAGTGAACAAAAACACAATCCACGGAGTTAATCCACCACTCCCAACCGAAAGCGTAAGTCGCTAAGCTTCTGATGGGGAAGCTCGCGACGCAGCCCGGCAAGCAGCTCTTCCTTGCGGAAGCTTAGCTCCTGCAGGAGTACGGGGTGGGTCACCACCACCTCCAGTCGCCCCGCCCGCGGGAGGCGCACCGCCGTCTGCGAAGCGATTTCCGAACCCACCACGCGCCGCCAGGCTGTTTCCCACTCGGCGGAGGCCAACACCCGACCAAAGCCGGAACTCCCCGCAAGCTCGCCAAGGACTTCACTTAATCTCTTTGGTTCCCCGCTGCCTCTTCGCACCACCACTTACCTTAGCCCGAACTACATCGGCCAATCTTCCACCTGTCATTTGCTTGCAAGATCCTTCACCGCTCCCACTTTAATCCTATGGGTAAGATTCTCCTAGGAAAAAACACTAAGCACCTTCCATGGCCATCGGCATCACCAAATACGTGTATCCGTCGCCTGTAGCAAATACGACGGCACTCCTCGGCCCGCGAAGCTCAACCTGAAGAGTCTGTTCGGATTCAATTGTTCCCAGGAAATCAGTTAGATATTTGGGGTTCAGACGCACTCGAGCCTCGGGTCCATCGTAATCGAGGGGAATTTCAATTCGCCCCTCCCCTGTGGTATGGCCCCGAGCTGAAAGAATCAGCCGACCGTTTCGCAGATGGAAGATCACCCCCGGCGAATTGGGATCCACAACAATCTGGGCCTGCCGTACTCCCGCCAAAAGTTGACCGACTGGGATGGAAAACCTCACCTCGGCAGGAGTTCGCGGCAACACCTCACGCCACGGGGGAAATCGCCCCTCAATGAGTCGGGAGACCACCAGCAATCCATTGGCCCATATCTCTAAGACGCTCTCCTGGGGAGAAACGTACAGCTCTTCATCCGAAGTTCCCACTGCCCGATCAACCAACCGCAGGGCCTGGGGTAAAGCGACAACCGAATCCACTGCCGGCTTGCCGACCAACCTTCCCGCTCCCTCCTGGGCTGCAAGACGCCGACCATCCGTTCCTACGGCAAAAATTCGCTCGGGGGTAAACTCCAGATAAATTCCGCCCAAAGCATAGTGGGGGCTGTCCGGATCGATAGCAAATGCTGTCCTCCGAACCAGATTGTGGATAATCTTTCCAGTGGTGATGCAGTAGCCCGCCCGATCCCCGGAGGTAATGGGGGGATATTCCAACGGATCGGAGGTTGGCAGCTGAAATTCGCAGCTAGCCCCTCGCACGACCAATTGATCGCCGGCAGCTTCAATGTTCAGCTTTTCGTCGGGGACCTCCCGCAGGATTAGCCCAAAGCGGCGGATCGGCAGAAGTACCTCGCCCCCAGCCTGAACATCCACGCCGGTTGCTTCGATCCGGAGGCCGATTTCGAGATCTGTCGCCTCCAGGTAAACCTTGGAGTCTTCTACCTTCAAGCGGACGTTCTCAAGAATGGGTTTAGGCGTGCGCGAAGGCACAACTGCCCCCGCCAATGAAAAAGCTTCGAGAAGCTTTACCCGTTCGCACGTTAGTTTCATTGCCGAGATTTACCTTCAATCCTCGGTTTGCGGCTTCAAGCTCTCACTACCGAACTCAGTCAGTTCGCATCCCATGATCCGGATGTCCGGAACGGTATACCGTCTCGGAGTATTTAGGATGCGTATTTCCCAGGTTCAGCCTACAAGGAACGAGTGTGGAAAGAGTTTGGTTAGTTAATTTTTCTCTCTACAGCCTCGAATTGGCGTACGTATGTCTTTCCGCGGGTATGGTGTTAAACTGTTGGCAAACAGTGGGTGTTAGCGGTATTTTCCGGAGTTTTCGCACCTTGCGCCGGCGTCCAGTGGCCGTGCGGAAAACCTGTTTTGCACTATGTCAGAACCTGCCCGCTCCTGGTGTGCTCTGTTGCAAACGCGGCGGTTATTCCCTAGGTTAAGCTCAGCCAGGTTCCTCTGCTGACCCTCTGGGTCATGGTTTTGACAGGATTTCCCCGGTACCTCTAAGGATTACCGGACTCCTGTGCCGAAGGGGGGAAACAGCGTAGGCTCCGCGTCTAACAGGGCCTCCACTGAGGCGATACTACTCCGGAGTTCGAGGTCGCGGCTCAGCTCGGCCGCCACACGGCGACAGGCATGAGCGACCGTGCTGTGGTCCCGGCCACCGAAATACCGTCCGATCTGCTCGAAACTTAGCCGGAGTCGCCAGCGGGCCAGATACATCGCCACATGCCGGGCGGTTACCACCGCACGATGGCGCGCTGGTCCCCTAAGTTCTGGCACTGAGATCCCCCACATGTGCGCAACCTGCCTGGCAAGCTCGGCCAACTCCTTGATGCCTTCGGCCGTTGGGGTTAGATGCTGGCTCTCAAGCTCCGGCGTGGGACCAGCGGACGGGGGAAGGGGATCCGATCCGCTTTCCACCACCCCTTCATAACCCGAATTACTACGAAAATTGTCATGAAACCCCCCTAAGGGAGGTGAAAACCTTCCACCAGGTGATGCAGCAGACCACGCCAAAGTGAGGGCAGCAGCTAGCCGGCTTCTTAACCGTGGGGTGAAAACACCCCACTGTGCGACATCTAACGAGGTCGTCAGCCCCCATGCACCGTCGGACGCCTCGACCCCATCGAGAAGCCCAACAAGTTGCTCCTGGGCTCCAGGGCTCTTCGCGAGCACCTCGATGGCCTCCACTGCCACGACGGTGGCGCCGCTAATGAGGGCCCGGAATTGCTCCAAAGTCTTCGTTTGGAGGGCGTCTCGATAGGCCCGCAGAAACTGCCGGCCGGTCCATACCAACTTAGCTCCACCCTGCAAGCCGGTTGATAATTCCCGTGCGAGCAATCGGGCTATTCTGCCGTCACCTTTCGGGCAGCAATACAGGGTAACTGCCCGAAACGAGCCGGTCCGCAGGCAGGTAATAAGAAATGGTTCCCCTAGTAGTCCTGCCGCTCGGCGGCTCACGCCAAAGCACGGCTCATCTTTGTTTAGTTCACTAATCTTTTTACTAGACATCCCAAAGCCCGTGAGTTGCGCGCTCTCGTTCATTCCAAGAACGCGGTTTTTGGCGGCAAACTTTCGCCCGGGGCAGTTCGGGAAAGTTTCATTTTACCGCAGAGGCGATTTCTCCGCGAGTCCACTCGCGGGAGGGTGGATTAAGCCTGCAAGCAGTGAGGACGCCAGAGGGAGGTCGTAGTGCCATAGGTCATTCCTCGTGTCGCACTGGAATGCGGGAAGTTTGCGGGGGCTGAAATGCCGGGACGAGCTGTGAGGTAGGGCAAAGTTCTGAACCGTTCGAAGGCGGAGTGCGTCTGGGAAAGGACGGCCTACCAATGGCACAGGGGAATCGTGAGACTCCTCTAACGAGCCCGTGGGAGGACTGGGTGCGGCAGCTCCCTTGACGGGGTCTAGGTTTTGGGGATGGCTTGATTTTAAAAGGCCCGAAGATAAGCTAGGACCGCATGACAGGTCGTAGGGTCGGCAGCAGCTCGCCGATGGTTCCACCGGTTGATTCGTAGGGAGAAAATGGCATGAGGGAGACGAAGCTGGCGGCCAAAGCTTGGTTCCGCGTGAGGCAGGATCAGTGGGGGCTGGTTGTAGGGCTGCTTGCGGGTGTGGTGCTAGCGGTTGGGACGATTCCGGCCGCCGGGCAAGGATTTCAGGAGCAGAAGTTGATGAAATTGGACAAACGCGCTATTGGAAAGTTACCGGAAGGCCCGACCGTTGACGAGTACTTGCTGGAGAACCCTGGCGGTATCCGCGCGCGGATCTGGACCTACGGTGCCACTTTGATCACGGTAGAGATGCCGGATCGCGAGGGAAAGCTTACCCCGATCACGCTTTATTTGGACACGTTGGAAGCTTATCTCAAGGGACATCCTTACTTTGGATCGCTGGTAGGTCGGTACGCCAACCGTATAGCCCGGGCACGATTTGTGCTGGACGGAGTGGAATATCATCTTGCTGCCAACAACGGCCGAAATCATCTCCACGGGGGACGAAAGGGGTTTGATAAGTACGTGTGGGATGCCGAGGCAATTCAGGGCGACAATTGGGTGGGTGTGAAGTTACGGCGGACTAGTCCTCATGGGGAGGAAGGATATCCCGGCACACTGCAGGTCGAGGTCGTGTATCGAGTGACGGCTGGCGATGAATTGTGGATGGAATATCGCGCTACCACCGATCGGCCCACCCACGTGAACCTCACCAACCACGCTTACTGGAACCTTGCTGGCGCTGGCTCGGGGGATGTCCTTGGCCATGTGCTGTACCTGAATGCCGATCATTATCTGCCGGTGGACGACGAATTAATTCCGTTGGGACCCCTTGCACCGGTGGAAGGCACGCCGATGGATTTTCGCACGCCCCAGACGATAGGGTCCCGAATTGCTCAGGTTTCGGGCAGGGGTTACGACCACTGCTATGTGCTCAACAAGAGTAAGCCGGGGGAACTGTCCCTCTGCGCGCGAGTCAGTGAGCCTACCACCGGGCGGGTTATGGAAATCCACACTACCCAACCGGGGGTACAGTTCTATAGCGGTAACTTCCTCGACGGGTCCTTACAGGTGGCGGGCAAGCCTTGCCTGAGGCATTACGGCTTTTGCCTAGAAACCCAACATTTCCCCGATTCCCCTAATCGCCCGGAGTATCCTTCCACCGTGCTTCGTCCCGGAGAGACTTACCATGAGGTGACGATCCATAAGTTCTGGGTGGAGAAGTAAGGCACCGGGGGTCGTTGCGGAGGCCCGCTGGTCCCAAGGAGAGTTCCCGCGAGGATTTCGCCCCCGAAGCGGCTAATCGCCACTGCCGCCGAGAATGCCTTCGCTACCGGTTGTCTAGGGGGTGTTACGCCCAAGCTTTACGGAGCGACTGCCGACCCTCTTGCCTTGCCGTTAGTGGGCTTCCTCGATGATCCAGCGGATTTCACAACCGGCGGGGATGGTGACCGTCAGGCCCGCTTGAAGTGTGTGGCCCAGGTAAACGGAGGATGAGCCCCGGTCCAATTGGCGCACAATATATTTTCGGTCGGCGCGGGCTACAAACCATTCTGGGAATTGATTGATCCGTGGGTAATCGATAGGCAGGCGCATCTGCTCGATATGCCGGGGCCGGTCAAAACACACACGGCCTGTCCAGGGATTTTCGCCGGCACTCAGCACCAGGTACAGTCTTCCGTCCTTTTGGACGGCTCCCACCAGAAGGTCTTCGCGCCAGGGTTGCAGGGTGACTCCCTGAGTCTTCCATAGGGCGTACATGATGGCGGTCCGGGCTACATTTCCGTCGCCGTGCCATCCTTCAATGATGCCGGAATCCTCTTGGGGCCGCCACATGTCGTGGATTTCACTGTCGATCCAGGCGGCTGCCTCCGGGACTGGCTCGCGGTTGAAAAGATTCAGTGCCCCCTCAATCGAATCAGCATATTCATCGGCAACACCCCAATGGTAGTCCACAAGCCGGGGAAGTCGCGACAGAACCTGGCGAACAGCGTGCCTGTAAGGCTGGTGTCCGTCCATCATCCACACAGCATAGATGCCGTTATAGATGTACCCCCACGTGTCGCAAATCCCGGGATCGTGTTCGCCGGTGATGGGATTAATCCAGTTGTAAAGCATCCCGCGCTCATCTCGGCCTACCTCCAAGATCCGATCAAACATAGCATAAATAGCCTCGCGGTAGCGTGGCTTCTTATCTGGAGCAGCAAAGTGTACTGCCACGTAAAGCTCCGACAGTCCGGAGACAATTTCGCACCCGTGGTCTCGAAGCCGGAGACGTGGGAAATGTCGCGTGGGATGCCGGTCCCCGAGAAGGTAAAAGTCTCCGAGGCGCATGGCCCATTCCAGGTACTTTGGCTCGCCGGTCATCCAGTAGATGCGGCAAAGGGTTTGCAACTGCTCACCGTTTACCTCTACGTTAGTGGAGGGGATTGGACCGAAAGGTGTCTCCACCGGGGCATGCTTCCAGATGTCATCGAGGATCTCAATCAAGCGTTCCGACCACGGGCTGGGCCCCAACCACTCGGTCAGTGGCAGCAGGCCGTCCTTGACGTACTCGGACGCCCCAAAGAGGAGTCGTTCCAGGTCGAGCTCCTTCCGCAGGAACGTTTGCTGCGTGAGCGACCAAGCATCGGGCAGGCGATCCAGACGGCTAGTCAACTTCCGCTCGGTATCAAGCATCGCCCGAAGCGGACCCTGGAATAACTCGGGTGCTACCAACGCGGCGCTGAGGACCAAGAAAGGATAGTTGTCCGCTGCTGCATTTTCCGGTGTCCATGTGGCACCCTGAGGACGGAGATTTTCGGGGATCAGCCCGGTGCGGGGATCGGCGTGCCGCAGCCAGCCCTCCAAGTATTTCCGACAGCGGAAAAATTGTTCGTGGGCCTGACGGGCATGATGTTCCGCCCGGTAAAAGAGCTCTTCTCCAGCCTGGTCTTCTGATGAGCCAAGAACTTTCCGCCCGCTGGGACGCCCCCAGAACGCTTTCCATGTGGCAAAGACGGTGGAGTCTCCCGGTGGGAGCACCTTGACATTGATTGCCAACGGGTCAGTTACCTCAGTGGGCGGAGGTGAAACCCCGGCACGTTGTAGATCCCTCAGGCGCACACCCGCCAAAAATGCCGCATTCCCCGGACCAGCGGAAACTTTCACCTCGTACTGCTTCCCCGCAACCGACGGTGGTAAGGTCACCTCCTGCCATCGGAAACCGTCGTAACCACCGGCAGACATGAGCACTAAAATTCCGTTAACCTCTACTTTGGCCTCACGGCGGTCGTTCTTAGATCCCCAAAGAAACTCTAGTCGGTGACTTGACTTCGGCCTTGTTGGGATGGTTAAATGGAGGGAGAACCGAGCGGTCCAAAAGTAAGGGATCCCCTGGTAGCTTTCCGGACCTTCGGAGAACAGTCTTTGAGTGATTGTTCCCCCGCCGTCTTCGTGCTCGCCTGTGGGAAACGAAGCGTTGTCTTGACGTCCTGAAGCTAACAGACAGGAACAAGCCTGTAGCGCAAAAGCCATCCACATCAGAGCCCGCCAAATTGATCGTTCCTTCATCGTGAAATCCTTTTTACGAGATTGAGTGCCACCAGCCTGCTAAGAGTCGGCAACCGGCGGCAGATATGTTAAGGCACGCGCAGGCCCCACCTTCGCTTAACGCGATAGGCCAGAAACCGTGGACGAAAACTGCGACTGATGACCTCCTGGTTATGCCGCGTTCCGAAGCTTCCAAGGTCAGTGGTAGTTTCTCGGCGAAATTTTCGGGTGTCAATAGCTTGGGACGTTTAGGCCAGGAATAAGCCGGGAATAACAAGTGAGGTAGTCGTTTGAGTGTGCGGGGCTTGAGATGTGTCTTGTGCTGTCGACAACTCCCATGAAGGAATTGGGTCTTTTGGATGTGGCCTTAGAAGCGCATAGCCCCTGGAACGATGGCGGCGTAAACCGGGACACCGGTGTCTTCCGCGGTAGGGGCGTCACCTGTTGGACATCGCTCACCGGATCGGGGGGAATTGGAGAGAGTCGAGCCAAAAACGAACTCGCGGTCTCAAGGAGCGGAAGACTACCAAATCCGGAGTTTTCTAAGTAAAACGGTAATCATAGTGGCTGAATCGTGAGTGTTTGTTTTAAGAGCTTACAAAGGCTATCCTTACGGGTAAAGCTGTCAGGAGTGGTGTCGCATTTTGGGCAGGCAGATTGAGGGCCGTCAACCCGACGCGGAATGATTCCAGGCAGAAAGGGTTTTCTTCCATGGCTTCGTCCCTCCCTGGTTCGCTTCAGTGGTGCCGGAAAGTCTGTTCCGATGGGGTCGGCTATTCGGTAGTGGAGCTCAATGATGTTCGGCATGTGTTTGCTGCTGCGGTTCCGCGTCGAGGGGGAACGCTGGCCGCCCAGGCTGCCGACGCCCTGGCGACGATCAAGCAGTTGACGGAAGATCAGGGTGTTCGCGGAGCGATTGTCAGCCAATCCGTCTTTTTGCCGGGGCCCCATTATTTGGAAGAAGCAAGGGAGATCATCCGGGATTTTTACGGGCCGGAGCTTCCCGCCACTACCTACGTTTTTCAGCCGCCCTGCGAGGATAAGCTGCTGTCGATCGAGGCCCTTGGTGTAGGGCGACGCCACGATGGGGTACGGATTCTGCGGCTTAGTGAGCATCTGGTCGTGGTAGAGCACTCGGGGGTCACCTGGGTCCACTGCGCGCATGTCAGGCCTGCCACTGATTCTTCGGCTGTGTACGACCGCACTTTAAGTGCCTTCCAACAGATGGCGGCCATGCTCCAAAAAGCTGGGGTGTCTTACGAGCATGTGATTCGTACCTGGTTGTATTTGGGCGATATCGTGGGCATGGAGGGTGATGTACAGAGGTATATGGAGATGAATCGGGCTCGGTCGGATTTTTATCAGAATATTTGTTTTCGGCCTGCCCGGCGGCCGGCAGGATTCGACACTGTGGTCTACCCTGCCAGCACCGGCATTGGGGCAGAGGGTCGGGATATCGTGATGAGCTGTATTGCCCTGGATACGGCGCGCGACGATATTCTGGCCATGCCTTTGGAGAATCCCCTTCAGCGCTCCGCTTTCGATTACTCGCCCTGCTACGGCTTGAAAAGTCCGAAATTCTGTCGTGCCATGGCGCTTTCATGTGGACGATTTGCCACAATTCTTATTTCCGGCACGGCCAGCATCACCAATGAGGAGACACAGTTTATCGGCGATGTTGCGGGGCAGACTCATCAGACGCTTGACAACATTGAAGCGTTAATCTCCAAGTACAATCTTGCTCGGCACGGCATGCCGGGTTTGGGGACTACCTTGGAAGGCCTGGCGATTGCTCGCGTGTATGTGAAGCGAAAAGAAGACTATCCGGCCGTTCGGGAAGTGTGCGAGAAACGTTTGGGCGAAGTGCCTACCGTCTATGCAGTGGCCGATGTGTGCCGGCCCGAACTATTGGTGGAAATTGAGGGTATCGCTTTTTGCCAGCTCGAGCAGGGTTAATTCGGCATGGTCCGCGAAGGGGTGCGCCAGCCCTACGGCGCGGTTGGTAGTAGGTTGACGACAACGTTTCTCAAAGTTGTCATCGGGGGGGCCTCAATTACCCGCTCCGCGAGATTTGTATCCAATCCTTCCGGGTCGATCCGCGGGCCGTGGGGCCGGAGGAACTTCTGTGGGGTTCTGCCCTTGATCTTATCGATCGGTCAGATGGCCTGTTCTAGTTTTTAGAGGTAGGTGTTTCGTCAATAAAGTCGCCGTGACTGGACCAACTTGGCTTCTGCAGGATGGGGGCTTTTAGCGCACCGTTTGGCCGGCCTGCGCCGGGGATTCCTTGGCCGCATGCTGAGGCCCGGAGGTTGTAAGCTCGCGGGCTTTTTGGATGGCCACGCTGAGCGCATAGTCCTCGGAGGTGGACTGTTGATCGGCTCCGAAACTAATAGGACGAGCGGCCTGGTGCAAAAGTACGTCCGGCACAACTCCTTCCAACGTAAACGGATGTCCTGCTGGAGAGTAAAACCGGGAGGTAGTCAAGCGGAGGCCGCCTCGCTGAGCATTCAGCGGGAAGATCCCCTGAACGGAACCTTTGCCGTAGGAGGGTGTCCCCACTAAAGTTCCGCGGCGATGATCGCGAATGGCGGCGGCGAAGATTTCTGCAGCGCTGGCACTTTGTCCGTCGATCATCACCACCAACGGCATGCGCCAGGTGCCTGCTTCGTGAGCTACGTAGGTACAGTCCTCAACCACATTTCGCCCGCGGGTGTACACAATTACCCCGCGTTCGAGGAAGCGGTCAGCCGCTTCGACGGCGCTGCCCAGAAGTCCCCCCGGATTGCCGCGGAGGTCCACAACAACGCTGCGCATCCCTTGGTAAAAGAGGGACCACAAAGCCGCATCCAATTCCTTAGGCGTGGTCTTTTGGAAGGCGGTGATCCGAAGATATCCTACCCCGGCCTCTGGATCTACGATCCGGGCTCCTTCGACACTGGGCACGTCCACGTGGGCACGCCGCACCCATAACTGCCGTGGGGATTGTCCCGGGGAGACTACGGTGATGCACACCAGGGACCCTTCCGGCCCCTGAAGGAGATCAGCAGCGGTCTCCACGGGTAAGTCTGCCAGGAGTTTTTCTCCTACTGCCGTGATCCGATCGCCGGGCCTGAGACCTGCGGCTTCTGCCGGGCTGCCGGGAATGACGCGGACGATGCTAAGGGCTCCATCCTCTCCTTTGAGCTCGACCCCCAAACCTACAAAGTTCCCCTCGATTTGCGAGAGGATTTCCTTGAGTTGTTGAGGTGTCAAATAGCAAGAATAGATATCCAAAAGATTACTTAGTGTACAAATGAATTCGATCAATACAGTCTCGGCGGGAAGTCCTGTTCTGCTTTCTGCAAGCCGGGCGGCTTCGGCGAAAACTGCGGTTGCCTGAAACCTGTCGGCTGGGGCTCGCACTCGGGCCAGCTGTTCCCACTGGGTCACCACAGCCGTCCATTTTTCAGCGGAGAATGTCCGACCAGAACGTGTCCAATACCGCGGTTCGCTCAAACTATAGCCAGCCTCCCGGAGCGTTGCCTGTACCAGTTGGCTCCAAGAGATAGGTTCCACGTAATGCACCTGTATTTTGAGCACGGTTTCATGGAGCGCTTCGGTGGCCTGGGGAAGTCGGGAGTATTCCAAAAGCGATAGGTAGCTTGCGTCGCGGAGGCGGCGTGCCACATCCGCACGAAGCCGCGAGTGTTGGTAACGTTGGAAAAGCTCGCGGTCGCGGGGATAACGCCGCAAAGCCTCTTCATAGAAAACAACCGCATCGGCCCACCGGCCTTCCTTTTCCAGTTCCTGTCCCCGACGGAGGTATTCAAGCGGTAAACTAACCGGCCCGACCAGCGGTAGGTCTGGGGTGGGCAGCCGGACCGCCGGGGCCTCAAGCGCTGGCAGGGGAAGCCGAATCTGCGAATGGGCCCATGGGCCAACAGCAAAGCCCACGGTAATGATGAGGCTCGCAAACCCCACTTTGCGCGTCAACGATGCGATGCTCATGGGTGATCGAAATTTTTTGCCGGCAAACCCGCGCCTGTGGGATAAACTGCTCTCCATTGGCCTTCGGCGCCTCTGGCGAATCCGCGTCCGGGCGACCA
Organism: uncultured Thermoguttaceae bacterium; assembly: GCA_938084835.1. Taxonomy (GTDB): domain Bacteria; phylum Planctomycetota; class Planctomycetia; order Pirellulales; family Thermoguttaceae; genus DTLM01. The sequence continues at coordinate 350,289 of CALKER010000007.1, read as the reverse complement.
GCCTGTGGCCAAGTGGCCCAGTACAGAAACGTCGAGGGGGACAATTCCCAACGCCGAGGCCACACTCAGGCTGGAACGGTCCAACTGGTGGCCGCCCCCTGAAGCATTTGGGATGCAAGAACCCCTCTGATAAATGTAACTCCACTTAAAACGAGGTCAAAAAAATTCCGTCCGCCTGGCCTCCGGTTTGTAAACGACTTGTCGAAAAAAGCCTTAAGTTTACTCTTTTCGGGATGGCCCGCACGTTCGCTCCCGTGTGGGAGCGCACAAAAAAACCGGTCGTTCGACCGGTGTTGATTTTGCCGATTTGCGCAAAAGTATCGGCAGAAGTGCTGAGGACAACCTGTCAAGCGCGGCCGCCCGGCCGGGGGGGTTAGTGGCCGTCAAACCAAAGCCTGCCGGACAGTCACGCCGAAAGGACTGTTAATAGATGTCAAAAGCGGGGTTATTGCAGCCTTTGAAGGCTTTAGCCGGCCCGCTCTCCGGTTGGTTCCGGCTTCGGCACTAACTTGCGCGACGGATATCGCTCGACGTCGACACCCACACCCAGAACACGTAGCGATTCGGCAATGGCAAGGCGAAAATCGTCCTGGGCTTCCTCTAAGCCACGTTGGAGGATTTTAATGGCGTAAGCGGTACCAATCCGCTGCACACAGGCCCGCGCGTCGTCACGAATGGCGGTATCCTCCAGAATGTTAGGAAGCTCGGCGATCTCGCGAACGGTGCGATCGGTACCGATCTCCGAAAGCATCCATAGCACATCGCGGCGAAGTTGATCGGGTAACCCGGGGCGGATGTAAGGCAAAAGTGCTTCCTCTACAGCTGCTTTGGCCTCTGCTGCCGTCCCTGGAGCCCCAACAGTACGGACGATTTTCCACACGGCGCGTTTTGCCGCCCGCCCGACTTCCAGTGGGTAGGCGAGTTCTTTGGTTTTGCCCTGATCCTTTAACGCGGTAACCTCCCTCTCCGATTGGAGTATGAGCTCCACCAAGGCAGGGATGGCCTCAGCCCCTAAGGATCCCGCGGCTAACCAGGCGGCTGTCCTCTGTTCCGGATGAGGACTCCGCAAATCTTGAAGGAGCTTTTCCACCGTGAGATTATTCATTTTTTCGGTGCCTCCTCGGAACTGTGTCAAAAGGTGGTTGTTGACTTGTCCAAAAAGCTCGATCACATTTGACGTGGCAGATGGAGGTCGCTTTGTCGGCTACAGAGCGGCCAGGGAAGCTAAGGTGCTCCGGCCCTCCTGCCGCGCGATTCACAGGGTATAGGGCCATCGCTGGGGCCGACTTGCTAGGCGCTGAGCCTGCTCGTCGCTAATGATTTCCTTTTTCGCGGAATCCCAATAAAGTCGGCGTCCCAGCATGTAGGATAAGTTGCCCAAGATGCACAAGAGGGCCACCCCCACGCCGTATTCCACATCCATGATGCATTTTTTACCGGTTCGGATGCCGAGGAACCAATCCTCGAAGTGGCCGGGGCTTTTGTACACATCGCGAGCTCCGGGGGGTGGTACCCATTGGCGGACCTTGCGCTCCGCCCAGGTGCCGCCATCTCCGCCCCAGTGCATCGCGGTGCCGTGTTGGCCGTGGTAAACCGCCCCGTAACCCGGTCGAACAATCTTTGTGATTCCAGGTTGTGCCAGCTCTTCCGGGGTACGTTCTTCTGCGGGGAAGCGTCTTTGCACTTCCTCCATCGGCATCTGTGTCCAGGTCATCGTCCAGTCGGGATTTTCGAATTTGTATGTCACGTGCATGAGAACAGCACTGTCCCACAGGCCCTGTTTGGGAGGAGTCCCAGTGGCTTCCACCCACACTGGATCTTGATGGTCGGCATCGAGCCAGTACTTGGCGCAGCTCATCACATGGGCGCCACGGTCGCGGATCTGGCCTCCGCCGCTCTCCAACACCCAGCGAAACACCCCATGCAGATAGCGGGCATTGTATGGCCGCCACGGCAGTGGTCCTAACCACAGGTCCCAATCCAGTCCGGGTGGAGGATCGCTGTCCGGTGTGGCGGAGGTATCCTCCGGGCTGGGGTAGTGGAAGCATTCCACATGATGGATCTTCCCGATCACGCCGTTGGCTAGGAATCGGTGCATCAGATAAGCTTCCGGCTGAGAGCGGCCCTGAGAACCGATCTGACTGGCAATGCCCGCCTTGCGCGCCGCGGCTACCATCGCTTTGCCCTCTTCGATGGTGCAGCAGGCTGGTTTTTCGCAATAGATATGTTTCCCGCATTCTGCTGCGTGGACGAATTGCACAGCGTGCCAATGATCGGGGGTGGCAATTACCACGGCATCCACATCCTTGCGCAGAAGCACGTAACGGTAGTCCCGGTAAGCGGTCTTTGTGCCGAGCGTCTTTACGGCCCTCTCCAACCGGGATTCGTCAACATCGCATACCGCGACCGTGTGGCACTCACCCTTGTCGTAAAGGGATCGCATCTCATGGTACAGTCCAATGCCCCGCCCACCCATACCGATAAAGCCTACCCCCAACCTTTCGTTAGCCCCTTTGCGACCCGGCTGAGCCAGGACACCGGACGGAATAAGCTGGGGGACACTTATAGCAGCGGCTACCTCCGCCGTGCGGTCGATAAATTTTCGACGTGTGATCGCGGAACTTTTGTTGTCCATATGATTCCCCTCACTCTCTTCCAGGGCGAACTTGCTTACAGAAAGCACACGAGTGTGTACGAACTGGGCTGTAGCAGACAAAATGCAGGCTGTGCCCGGCGAAAGTGTAAGTCTCTTCTCACGGCTAAAGCTTCATGAGAGACGGACCCACATCACCTCCGTCTACATTTGCAACGATATGTTTCGGCCGGCCGCGGCGAGGTCGACGCACAAGGAACCCATGGCAAGCCTGGAGCTGGCGCCAACATTTTGACCCGTCTCTATTGATCGACGTGATTAAAAAGATAGTCGTTTGAGTGCCCCAGTACAACCGAACGGAGGGTTTTCCCTCCGGGATGGGGCCACCGGGCACGGGCGAGTCAGTCCGAAGAGATTTGGGCGGCTTCATTGGCGGCCTAACAGGGAAGCGACCCGGGGGCCTCCTTGTGCGGCCCGGCAATAGCTCAGGATGCGATCGCAAATTTTTTCCGAGGCCGACGCGCTCATGCGAAGAAATCCCTTCCTACGGGCGGCGGCGATTTCCCAACCCGGTTTGGAGGTTGGGTGGGGCGAAAACTTGTTGACTCTGGGGGAATTGGGGGGCATCGGGTGAGGGAGGCCCGCAGCCGCAGATGTCAAGAGCGGCATCAGGTGTCCGGTTCGGGTGTCAGAGTGCCGGCCTTTCCGGTGAAAGCCGGCTGAGTCTGCCCCCCGTCCTCACAACCCCTCACCAGCTTAAGGGTCTTGGGCCTCCTGAAGTTCCAACAGCCTTTCGCGGGCCTCTCCGCGGACGAATTGGACTACACGGGGGTCCATGGCGGCTTCCACCTGGTTTGTCGGGCCATCATATAAGATTTGCGGTTCGTCAGGGCGGAGGCGTTCCACCGGGTAAAGCATGATAAGCCGGTCTGCCACTTTCTGGGCTGTCCGCATGTCGTGGGTGACTACGACAGTAGTGACAGGATGATGCCGACGGGTCGATATAATAAGCTCGTTGATTACATCACTCATGATTGGATCAAGCCCGGTAGTAGGCTCGTCGTACAGAACGATCTCCGGCCCTAGCGCCAAAGCTCGGGCAAGTCCCACCCTTTTGCGCATTCCGCCGGAAAGTTGAGCGGGGTATTGATTTGCCACCCGAGGGGGAAGTCCAACCTCCGCAAGACGGGCAAGAACTATTTGACGAATTTCTCGATCCGATTTCGCCGTATGGTGGCGCAAAGGAAAGGCGACGTTTTCGCCAACGGTAAGGCTGTCAAACAACGCGGCTTGCTGAAATACGAATCCAAACCGGGTTCGTACTTGTGCAAGCTGTGGTTCGGTAAGAGTTGCTAGATCGATACCGTCGAAGATTACCCGACCCAGACTCGGCCGAATCAGACCGATCATCGTCTTCAGGAGCACCGTTTTGCCGCACCCACTTTCGCCGATGATGGCCACCGATTCCTGCCGGGCAATCTCTAAGGTAATGTCGCGCAGAACGACTCGCTGGCCAAAGCGCACCCAAATCTGTTCGAGGCGCAAAATCGGTCCCAGTGGGACTAGCGGGGAGGGCTCGTTCAACCCGCGCTTACAGTCGATGGCGATTTCGCCACCAGCGGGCGAGGGGTGTATGGATGATGGGTCTGACATGGAGTGCTAGCAATTTTCGGCCTTCTTCTGGTGTGCGACGTTCCTTCCAGGTTTTAGTGCTCGGCGAGTGTCACAGGAGTTTTCGGCCCTCAGGCCAAAGGCTTAGATAAACCCTTTCGATAACAATTCCGAGCGCCAAGTCGAGTATCAAAATGACGACAAATGCGATGACGAACGCCGCGGTTGCAGCTTGGCCGACACCCGCGGCCCCCGGCCGACAATTGAAGCCCTGATAACATGCAATCAAGGCTATGGCCGCCCCAAAAAAGAACGTTTTGGCGATCCCAGCTAAGACATCGAAAGATTTGATATATTCCGCCGAATTCTGTACGTAATGGTGCGCATCGATCCCGAGGATCCCCACGCTGTACAAATATCCTCCCATCACGCCCATGAAGTCGGCAACAATGCTCAGCACCGGAATCATCAAAAGGCAGGCCAGAAACCGCGGTACTACGAGATAGTGAATGGGATTGGTCCCCATCACAGTGAGGGCATCGATTTGCTCGGTGACGCGCATCGTGCCCAGTTCCGCAGCCATAGCGCTGCCAACACGGCCCGCTAGCATCACGGCGGCCAAGACGGGACCTAATTCCCGGATCACCGCCATATTAATGACTGCTCCCAGCCAAGTTTCCATGCCCACTCGCTGAAATTGAGCATAACTTTGTACGGCCAAGACCATCCCCACAAAGAGGCCAGTTAAAGCCACCACCGGCATGCTTCGCACGCCTACCTGAAAGAACGTACTCCAAAGCGTACCCACAGCCGGGCGCCGGCGAAACAGCCATGCAATGGTCGAGGCGGTAAAGAGAGTGATTTGACCAAGCTCCTCCAAGGTTTTTAGCACCCACTCGCCTACCCGAGCCAAACCATTGCCGATGATCACCTCGAGATTCCACCTGGAAATGCCACTCTTTGAAGGACGGACAGCCTCGGAGGAGAACACGGCGAAACTCCTCGCCAAGAATTGATTTTTTCACTATTTTGCTCTGGCTGAGCTTCCGGCCGGTTGACCGTCAAAAAATTGGCACTTTCGCTTCGGAAGCCTTGTTTCCGAATTTGTGCTCGCGTCTGTTATACGACGGTCGGCGGCTTGTGGGGGAGACAGATTCTCGCGGGTGTGGCTGGGCGTTAGGGTCGGGGCTACGGCCCACCGATAGGCCGACTGCAAACACTCGGATTTTTCAGCTCCGAAATGAGCGTGATGCGACAAAGTCGCAGACAGTTCGAACTAGGTTGCCGCGGGCTCGTGGTCTTCCACTTTCGCGGGGCTATGTTTTTGCCCTCCTCCGAGGATGCCCCGACATCTGAACGGGCAGTTCTGACTGGGGGGTTCCGTTGTGTGGCCGGCGAAACTTATTGTTTCGTGCGCCAGCACGCAAATTTTCCTGTGCAGGCTCGAAATCCGGGGGGATCGGTCACCCCATCGACTTTGAGAGAGCGGAACCCACTCGGGTGCCAGTTCCATTCGGAGTTATGGCCCAGCACGATCTTTTGTGCGATTTCGGAACACTCGGGGATGGCGTGTCCTGGATGCCGGACCCCCCAACTGAGGGTTGTAAAGGGCGCAAGCGTTTGACGGACGCGCGTTAGATCGGAATAGCCCTCGCCCACTGGTTGACTTGGCCACCTGAGCAGAAGAGACGTTCGCCGTTGAGATGCCAGGCTAACACCTCGAGGGTACAGCTACGTGGAAGGTCGCAGGTTTGCGGAATGAGTCCCGAATCGAACCTCAGATGACTACCCCACTAGCAGTGGGTGGAGCCATACACCGAGATTCGCGTGGGACATGCTGTCCTGGCGGGCGATGTCTTCAAAAAAGCGTCCCTGCACTGCAACCTGACGGGAAATCCTAACGCTTCCCGTCTCAGCTGAAATGCCCAATTTTAAGCGTGCTCTAACAATAAAGCTCACCCGGGCGTGTACCCCCCAGGTGAGCTTTGGACGTTCATTCTGTTGGTGCTAGCCTTTGGCTCCCAACGATCGGCGGGCGCCCTAACTAGGCAGGCGGCCTAGCTACGCAGTCTGAGAGAACTCTCCCGCGCCCGCGCCGACCAACTCTGGCTCTCCTTGATTTTCCACCGAGCCGATAAAGACAAACTGCTTCTTGCCGCCGACCTCTTTGACGTCGACGGTAATGAGGTTCTTGCCCTCGAACTCCCCTCTCAAGAGCTCTTCGGAGAGTGGATCTTCGATAAAGTTCTCGATAGCGCGCCGCAAAGGCCGGGCACCGTAGTCGAGGTTCGAACCTTTCTGGATCAGCAGCTTCTTGGCCTCGTCGGTCAACACCAGCCGCAAACCGCGCTCCCTCAGCCGCCCACGGACCTTGGCCAATTCAAGCTCGATAACTTCCTTCAGGTCCTGCTCGGTCAGGTAACGGAAGACGATAATATCGTCCACGCGGTTGAGGAACTCAGGCCGGAAGATCCGCTCGATTTCTTCCTGCACACGTTCCTTCATCCGCTCATAGCTGGTGTCCGGATCGGAGGTATGGAAGCCAAAGGTACCCTCGTTCTTAATGGCTTCGGCACCGGCGTTGGTGGTCATAATGATGATGGTATTGCGGAAGTCGACATTCCGACCGAAACTGTCGGTCAATCGCCCTTCTTCCATAACCTGGAGCAACATATTGAAGACGTCCGGGTGGGCCTTTTCGATCTCGTCGAAAAGGACGACCGCGTACGGCCGCCGCCGGATTTTCTCGGTGAGCTGACCACCTTCCTCGTACCCCACATAACCGGGGGGCGCGCCGATCAGCCGGCTGACGTTGTGCTTTTCCATATATTCGGACATGTCGATTTGGATCAGGGCGTCTTCATCGCCGAACATGAATTCGGCTAGGGCCTTGGCCAGCAACGTCTTACCCACGCCTGTAGGCCCGGCGAAGATAAACACCCCAATGGGCCGTTTGGGATCCTTAAGGCCACTTCGGCTGCGACGGACCGCACGGGCCACCGCCTTGATCGCCTCTTCCTGGCTGACGACTCGCTTGTGGAGCTCTTCCTCCATATGCATGAGCCGCCGCGAATCCTCCACGGTCAGTCGGCTGACGGGAATGCCAGTCATCTTGGAGACGACCTCAGCCACAACGTCGGCATCGACCACACCACTGCACTCCCGCGACCGCTGTTGCCACTCGCGAGTCAGCTGTGCTTTTTGTTTTTTCAGCCTATCGACTTGATCGCGGATGGAGGCAGCCTTTTCGAAATCCTGATTAGCCACCGCGGCCTCTTTCTCTCGATTGAGACGCTCGATCGCTTCATCGAGCAATTTCAGGTCTGTGGGGCGGGTCATCGACTTTAAGTGGACGCGCGCCCCGGCTTCGTCGATCACGTCGATGGCTTTGTCCGGCAGGCACCGCCCTGTGATATACCGACTGGAGAGCTCCACGGCGGCCACGATGGCATCGTCGGTGATGCGCACGTTATGATGCTTTTCGTAACGATCGCGAAGCCCGCGGAGGATGTCGATCGTTTCCTCTTTCGTGGATGGCTCCACGATAATCTCCTGAAACCGCCGGGCAAGGGCGCTATCCTTTTCAATATACTTGCGATACTCGTCGAGAGTGGTTGCGCCAATGCATTGGATCTCACCCCGGGCCAAAGCCGGCTTGAGGACGTTCGAAGCATCGATCGCTCCCTCGGCCCCACCGGCCCCTACCAGGGTGTGCAGTTCGTCGATAAAGAGGATCACGTTCTTAGCTCGGCGGACCTCGTTCATGACCGCCTTGATTCGCTCTTCGAACTGACCCCGATATTTCGTGCCGGCTACCATCAAAGCAAGGTCAAGCACAACAATGCGTTTGTCCAGCAACAGTTCGGGGACATCGCCGGCCACCACGCGTTGGGCAAAACCCTCGACTATAGCCGTTTTACCCACACCGGCCTCACCCAAAAGCACCGGATTATTTTTCGTTCGCCGGCAGAGGATCTGCATGGTGCGCTCGATTTCGCGCTCGCGCCCGATGACGGGGTCGAGCTTGCCCTCGCGGGCCAGTTCGGTAAGATCGCGTCCGAAGCTGTCTAAGGCCGGCGTGTTGGACTTGATCCGACGGGATGTCTCCGGAGAGGAACCGCCGAGCCGGTCGGCGCCTTCACCCCCTTCCATGCCGTGCCCTAACAGATTGAGCACCTCACGCCGCACGTCCTCCAGCCGCACCCCCAAATTCATCAACACTTGTGCTGCCACACCTTCCTGCTCCCGCAGCAACCCAAGAAGCAAGTGCTCGGTGCCGACGTAATTGTGATTCAAGTTGCGGGCCTCCTCCAACGAATATTCAATCACTTTTTTCGCCCGCGGTGTGTGCGGGAGCTTGCCCATCGTGGGCATCTCCGGGCCTGGCTGGACGAGTTTCAGCACCTCCGCGCGGATTTTCTCTAAATCCACATTAAGCAAATTCCGCAATACGTTCGCGGCAACCCCGGAACCTTCCTTCAGCAATCCAAGCAAAATATGCTCCGTGCCCACGTAATCGTGGTTAAACCTTTGGGCTTCCTGGTTGGCTAATTGCATCACTTTTCGGGCACGATCGGTGAAGCGCTCGTACATCGCTGGTCACCTCTGAGTCGCGACAGTCGTGAAACGTTGTTTGTCAAGCGTAAGATCCGAAGGTCAAAACCTTCGGAAGAACCTGCAAGTTGATTTCTTCATTGCCCCTTTTGTCCGAGGCTCGTTCTATGTGAACCTACACCTTTCCCGAAGGGCCTCAGACCCACTTACAAACGGGACGGACACGGTTTGCGCCGTCACGCGGCAGGCTAGGTTGTCCCGTGTAGTCCGCCCCCCCCACTAATTTCTACGATTTAACAGCCCTTTATGACTATTCCAACTGTCGGATTTTTGCTGGGGAGTATTGATGTGTGCTATGTTTCGTATGTCTTCGACCGCTAAAACCAGTGCCAACTTAAGGGCTGGATACTGCTGACACACCGCGAAATTTTTGGCCGAATCTCTCCCGGATGTCTCTCACCAGAGCAAGCAGGGTGCCGATTTGTACCTTGCTGGACAGCGCTAATCTAGGGGAATCTCTCTAAACAGTATTTTCCGTCACCCGCTCGGACGCCAGCATCAAAATACAAAAAACCAACTTCGATTTGCCGTAAAATCCCAAATTTCGCAGTAAACCTAAAACCCCGCAGACTTACCCTAATTATCGTCATTTTCCAAGGAGTGGCTTGGCTTCGTAAGTCTTTCCCACCCGAAGACAGTGTCAGAGTCTTTTGAAGGGTTACTGCGGACGTTTTTCGTGCGCAAGCACACCCCACCAATGCTTAAGTGGCTGCTACGGAGCACCCGAACTGCCGAAATGTGTCCTAGCTGTCTTCGAGAAAGTTTTGGCCTCCGTCTGGGGAAGTCAATAGCATTCGTCATAGAAGTGACTCCCCCGATGGTCGTCGTGAAAGTTGTCTCAAAACCCGGGAGCGGAGTCATTCTCGGCCCCCCCAATGTCTGCATCATTGCTAATTGCGCTCGAGCTTAACCTCTCGGCTCATTTGAGCAGAAGTGTGGGGGATCCTTCTTCGGCGAAAGACCGTAACCCATTGGCGAAATTGGTCTTAGCCCGCCCCCATTTCTTCTGCTAATTGTCCGAAAATTGCAGCGTTTCTCCGCTGATTGGCTCGGATGCGTCCGCCAGGCGCGTTTGCCGTAATGAGCTTCCCCTTCAGCGCAACTAAACGCACTTGGCTAATGCTCCGGATCCACCTTTCTGGGTGTCTTTATTACCCATTTTAGTGGGTCTAGAATTCGGTTTTGCGGTAATCCGGGCCGTGTGCCCGGAGACTAGGCTCGACGTCCTTGGGGATTTTATCCGTCAAAATCCGGTGGCCTGGAAGCTCGTTCCCCGTCCATTACTTTTTGGGGTAACCGGTTAAAGGGTTCGAATGCACACTTACTAAAGTTCTGCTGGATTGGACGCTCAGATCTTTTCCGGGTCTTGCTACCAGTCTCTTTAAAGATACGTCAGCGCGTAAATTAAGAAGGGGAACTAGGCGATGATTTTTACCGAGAAGAACAGGGTATTTGGGCGTAGTCTCCTTCAACCCGGCAAGGTTTACTGCCACGTCATGATTAGCTTAGGGGCGACCTAAACCAGAATAAGCGGAAAATGAGGGCCGGAAGCCGAATTTCCCGATCATAATGCCTCCTTGGTCCATAGCTTCTGGCCTCCAGACTCTGGAAGCAAAGAAACCGCTGTTGTTTTACACAGCCTCACCCTCATCGTTCTTAATCTTTCTTGCGTTGGACTTATAACCTTCTTACGCCCAGGATGGGTCTTTGTTCTTGACGCCGAAAAATCCGTGCATCATCCCAGTCAACATTTGATTGGTGCACCCCACCAAGGTGGGGTGTCGGAGATGTCGTGCGGTTGCCCCGCCAAAGTGACGGGAGGCGTGACTGCGCCCGAATCATAACTTTAGGGCGACGACATGGCGGCACGCAGCCCAAAACTGAAAACTGAACCGAAAAAACCGAAAAGTTAAAAAAGAAGCGAGGAATAAATTAAAAAAGTGGAAAAATTCTCAGGCAGCGACCGCCGGCTGCGGGAGAGCCGGTTGCCCCGAGGTTTCCGTGCCCGTCGGGCTCTGGAGGGCAGGATCGCTACTATGTGCGGAAAATTCCCGCTCCAAATTTCGGAGGAGTGCTTTCTCCCGGTGGAGCTCTAAGACCCAAGAACCGGTTGCGTCGGCTTGACGAATTAGTTCGAGTTGTCGCCGTGCCTGCCCGATCTCTCCGAGCCGCCTAAGTGTACTCGCCCATAGAAGCCGGGCCTCTAAGTCGTGGGGACAGCGCTGCAAATGGCGAGGAAGTTTTGTCTTAAGTACATCCCATTCCCCCCTGAGGTAGTGCTCGAGAAATTCCGGAAACCTGTCCGATCCTGGCGTCGGAGGGTCGGTTTTACAATCACCCTTTCGTTGGCTGTATTTTGCCCGAATAACTGAGGCCGCCCAGATTCCCAACACCCCAAACCACGTAATGGTCCGCATGCGAGCGGGAAGCCATTCCGGCCAAAGAACCGTGTTCAATAGTGCGAAAGTTAGTACCGCCCAAAAGACTAGGGCTAGCAGCAGGCCACTTAAGGAGTCGTAACCCCGTCCAAAGCCAGGGATCATTATAGAAAAAATCCTTACATTTTAGATGATTTTTCCTTTCGGGCGCGACCTTTCCTGTATGACGGCTTTCACAAGCCCTCCGGGTTCCGAGACCTATTGGCAATCGATCGATGAAGGTTTTCACCGATGGGCCGGGGCCAATCTGACGATCATTGACTGGAATCCGTGACTCGGCCGAATCACGACCCTCGGCCTATTTATGGTCTCGCCGAATTTGCCCTCGACGTCATCCGAAGGGTGCTACGCAGCCGACAAAAGCTGGGCCACTTACTTCGGCAGGGTTTCCAAAACTTAAACCTCGGCCCCCCGAGCGGAGATTTCGTCCCTGCCACCGTAGTTAGTGGGCTGCTGAATCCGATGGAAAGCGCTCAAGTTGGAACCTGAGGAATAAACTGCTTAAGTTGCAACCTAAGAATTTGCTGTTCTCCATGCGCCAATCTTAAGTGTGCGAAGCTTAAGAAGCTTGTGGAGGGCACATTAAGGCCCTAAAGGGTATTGGAGTTGTTCGCCGGGCCCTTTGCCCGTCTTTTTCCTCTTCAGAGCAGCCAAACTTGAGCCCACAAAGGCTTTTCGCCCACCTTTTGCCAAGGATGTAATAAGAGGAAATAACCCGGGAAAATAATCCATCAGATTTTAATTGCACGGCTGTTGTCCGCTCAACACCGTTGAGCTCATGGCGGAAGGCACGCGGTCCTAGAGGTCGCCCCGAACATTTGAAGACCTGCCAGCACTCTCGGGTAACGGAGCGGCTTGCAACTCCCCACCTTTTCGGAAAAGGCAAAACCTGCGGTTACTGTTTGTGGGCCGGGTCCGCCTGGGGGTGTTGCTCTCCCAATGAGTAGTAAGCGGATTTGCTATCAAGGGGCGGCCGTTGCAACCCCGCTCTGGGTCGGCTAATTTGATGTGTTTGGTGCGTCGAGGCGTTCGCAATCGGGCGAATAGACCCGCCCATTGGGGGAATCCGGATCGATGCCGTTCTGGACCGAGTCTCAAACCCGGGAAGCCGTCTATCTTGTCTTTTACGTCACAGAGTGGATCATCCGCCTAGTCATGCTTGTGGTCGTCCCGCGACGGCGAAGTCCGAACACTGCGCTGGCATGGCTGACGGTGATTTTTTTCCTTCCGTGGGTTGGACTAGTCCTTTTTCTTTTGGTAGGCACAAACCGCCTGCCGAGGCGTCGGGTGGAGCGGTATCGGCAGCTGCTGGCGAACTTCCATCGGCACCTAGGCCAACTTTCGCAACATGTTCCGGCGATAAACCCGGCGGTCCCTGCGGAGGCTTCGTCTGCAGTCCGCTTGGCGGAGCGGCTGGGTCAGATGCCCATTTTGGGGGGCAACAGGGTGGAGCTTCTCACGGAGACGGAGGAGGTAATTGACCAGCTGGTGGATGATATCAATCGGGCATCGGACCACATCCACATGTTGTTTTATATCTTCCACGACGATGAGACGTCGGTGCGGGTGGCGGAGGCGTTAGCGGCAGCAGCGCGTCGCGGTGTGAGCTGTCGGCTGTTGGCCGACGCAGTAGGCTCGCGGGCCATGTTTCGCCGGCTGGCCCCCAGGATGACTCGCCAGGGTGTCCGCGTTCAAGCGGCATTGCCGGTGGGACTTTTCCGCCGCACTGTGGCCAGGATTGATCTACGCAACCATCGCAAGATTGTGGTCATCGACGGGAGGATCGGATATACGGGATCGCAAAACATCATTAACCCTGACTACGGTCGGCGGGGCCTGGCCTGGCATGACATGACCGCGCGGGTGGAAGGGCCGGCCGTACTGGCTCTCCAGGCCGTCTTCCTCGGAGATTGGTACTTCGAAACGGAAGAAATAGTGGAGAGTCCGGCATGTTTCCCGGCGGTGGAACCTTGCGGTGATGTGCCCATCCAGGTGCTGCCCAGTGGCCCTACTTATCCTGTGGAAAATTACCATCGGATGGTGATCGGCGCACTCCACACTGCTCGTCAGCAGGTGATAGTCACCACTCCCTATTTTGTGCCGGATCAATCCTTCCTTCAGGCGGTGCAAATCGCCGTCCTCCGCGGGGTCGAAGTCATTTTGATCGTGCCCGAAAAGTGCGACAAGACCCTCGTGGGGGCAGCCGCTTGGTCGTACTTCGGCGATTTGCTCGATTTAGGCTGTAAGATCTATCTCTACCGTCCCGGGCTGCTCCATGCCAAGACAATGACCATCGACAACAGCTTTGCCTTTTTGGGGACGGGCAATTTCGATATCCGATCCTTTAGCCTAAATTTCGAGGTGAACTTGCTCCTGTACGGGGAGCGGGTCACAGCGGAGCTCAGGCGCCGACAATTCGACTACTTGAATCGCTCGCGGATGTTGACCGCGGAGGAGTGGGAGGCCCGGCCGGAATGGATAAAAACTTTTGCTGGGATTGCTCGTCTGATGAGTCCCCTCCTTTAGCGACGAGGAGTCTTTAGGGGTTCTCAAGGCTTCCACGAGCGAAAATGGGCGAGGAAACTTTTTTCTAAGTCGGGGACCTGTTTTCGAAGCCTTACGGAAAGGGGCCCCGGCATGTTAAGGCGCTGGATCTCTTGGAGGTAGGCCCGAAGCTCCTCATTAACTTCCGCCGGGCCGTGCAGTAAGTAGTGCACCCACGCCCAGCTTGCGCGATATTCGCGCGCTCCCATCTGGGTCATATCGTGGAGAGACTCCAGTTCTTCTAGAGCGAGCCGATACCCTAGCCATGCCTGGAAGCGAACCGTGCGGAGGTAAGGATGTTCGAACGCTCGGCGACCTGGTGGTTGTTCGAAGTACTTCGCCAGGCCCTCGTCAAGCCATAAGGGCAGATAAGGAAGCCAGCCGTGTAAAAGTGCGTGCACGCATTCGTGCCGCAGGTCCACCTCCAACTGAGGGCTGCGGAACGTCATCACCATGGTCCTTCCGTCGCGACGGATGTACAGGGCCCGGCGATAGGGGACGTCCGGAAAGTAATGGGCAAGGAAAGCTCGGTACCGGGACTGGTCGGCTAACAGAAAAACTTCCACCAGGATAGGTCGAGGCTCGATGCCCAAGGCGTGCGCAAGGTCATGTTCGAGCCGGAGAAGCTGATCCCTTACAGCCGAAGTTTGTGAGAAGGGAAACTCCGCATGGCAAATAAACGAGCCCGCTTGCAGTACTTCTTGCCAAACCGGCTCCTGCCCCCGAATATCCCAGGAGTGAAGGCCTACCAGGAGGGCCCCAGCTATCAACGCAGAAGCCCCCGCAGTGCACAGGTTGGAAGACTTGCCACTTGGTACTAGCCAATATGGGGCATGTAAGGACACGCGGGGTGGCTTTTTCCCAATCATAGGCACCTCGAAGCGAAGCCGGAGTGCACGACCACTGCCCAGACGAAAGCCAGTTCCGGCTTCGGAGTGACTGCAAAGATTCGTTAGATCGCTGCTCAGAGACATTTTTGGCCTTTTTCGCCTACCTTCGTTGTTGACCCCTGTGGCTGAGCACAACCCTGTAGCTTGTGTGGCAGTTTGGCCTAGTGTTACACGGTGACCAATTTTCGTTAGCCGGCCCGAAGCAAGATCCGCCGAACGATCCGCACGAGAGAGATGCCAGTAATGTCAAGGGAGAGGATTTTCTGCCCATGGATAATTCGTCTTGGGTTTTGGCGGCAAAGGAGATCTGCACCTTGACTGCCTACTAACTCTTTTAATCGCTCATAAAATCGTTGCCACAACGGGCGCCGGCGGAAAATGCCGTGGGCATCGGAAGCTACGACATGGACAAGCCCTTCGTAAAGTAAGCGTTCCGCCCGAGCTTGAACCTCCAACCCAAAAGCCCCCATCAAGCTGCCACCCGTTAGTTGGATAAGCCCCCCTTTTGCGACCCAGTGGCGCAATAGGTCGAGCTGCCGACTCAGAAGGCCGGCCCTTTCGGGGTGGGTGAGGATCGGCGTAAGGCCGAGGGGCTTGAGGGCGTCGACCACCCAACCAAGCGGAATGGCCACATCCGGAGGTGGCTCGACGAGAACATATCGGCCGGCTGGGCCGAGCGGCAATATTTCGCCGCGGGCAACTTTCGCCGGCAGTTCCGGCTCGATTCGAATATCCGCCCCACATTCCACCTGAAGAGGAATATTCTCCTCGTTCAACTTGTCTTTAAACTCTTTCCACGTCTCCCTAATGATGTCGGCCGAATTTTGAGAAAAAGCTCCCAGCTGGTGTGGAGTCGCCACAAGCGTGACCACCCCTTGCGAAACGGCAAATTCTGCCATTTGCAGCGACTCCTCCCACGTGGAAGGTCCATCGTCTAAACCGGGGAGAATATGACAATGAATATCGACAAAGCTTTGGTCGTCCATACTTCGTGGACTCCGTTCCACACTAATCAAGTTTCTCTAGGAAGGCTTGTCTAAGTTATCTTCAGAAACATTCCGTAGCGTCGGAGGCTCTATCGGGGAGTCATCTAGCAGTTTGCTCTTGAATTTACAGTTTGGGCTTAAGGAGGAGGCCGAACTTCGGCTTTTTAGCACCCGAAGGAAAATTCCGAATCTGCCGCTTAGGCAGTGGGTATACCCTCAAACTACGCCCCGCAAGTTTGGTCCAGGACTACTTTTCCTCGCTCTATGCCCAGTTCGCTCGTGGGTTCTACGAAGCGGCGCTACTTCTTCGAACGAAAAGTAGGTCTTGCACCCTTAAAGGTTTTGGGAAGATTTCGAATGGAGCCTCTCGATCCGGGCTTTCGGGTTATCGCCGCAGGCCCGCAGCTTTTCGGCGGTTTGGCAGTTTTGATCGGCTGGCACCCCGATTGGCCAGGGATACGCGCTGGGCTCTGCCAAGGGCAGTTTTGACTCCGCAACCGAAAACGCCTTACAACGCATCGACTTTCCCGCCTAAGTCTAATTGGGGGAATATTCCCCCCGATTCCAAAGTTTCATCCGAGCTTCGATTTCCGGCGGAATAAATTCACCCGTAAAGAAAATGCCGGACGAGGCCAACCAATTCCCGGAGGGTGATCCTACGAGCCTTGGCAGTCAGAATGCAATTGCGATTTCGGTCGGTTCGCGATGCACGTTTTTCATCTTGAGGGCAAAGGCGGACCGGACAGTCCCATGGCTTTTCGCCACTGCCAGCCTGCAAGTACCTTCGAGGGAACACACTTTTCCCCTCGCCAGCGGGGAAGAGCTTCGGGCTTGTCGGAAAACCGCTACGGTTTGATCCGGAGGCTCACACAGGGTGGTTGGTCGTAACGGATCTCAACGGGCATACCCGCGTGGAGGATGGAAAGCCGGGCAGCCTCGATGACCAACTCATTGATATAACTGTTGGCGGGGGTTGCCAGAAGGCCGCGGTCGTTGATTGCTGTGAGTGTGCGCTGTCGGGCGCGGAGACTATCCTCGGGAGCAAAGCCGGCGCCGGCAAGGTTCACTTGAAGGGCGGCCTGCACCACGGCGGCCATTGAATCATAAATAGAGCCGACGGGCTTAAGACCTTCACCTTCCCATGGAACCAAGCGGAAAGAGTCGGGGTGAATGAGGCGGTACGGGGCGCCTGAGAGGTGATCGATATACCCGTGCCCCATGCCGCAACATTGGCCATCATGTTCGATGATTCCGGCCCGAGTGGGACCTTCGCAGTACATGACCAGGCCCTGGTGGCTGCTGCCCGGAGCTTCGTCCGGATAGCCAAATCCGTTGAGGACCGACAGGATGGCCCCGTTTTCCCACACGACCCGACCGGCCGACCACAGATAGCCCACTTGGCCGCTGGGGAGCGATTCTTCCACACCACGGACAGCCACCTCCACTGGTCGCAGACCGGTGATGTAATACACAAGGTCCACGTAGTGGCAGCCCAAAGAAGTAAACGGGTTGGCATTTTCCTTTGTAAACCAGTGCTGCAAGTCGGAATAGCGGCGGGAGAATGGCTCGATGAGCTTGGCCTCGCCAAGGCGAAAATGCCCGAAACGTCCTCGGCGGTACTGAAGCCTAGCATCCAGCGCCCCCCGATTGAAGCGTTTATGATATTCCACCGCCACTAGCAGCCCTTGCTGGAAAGCTTGCTGGGCAATCCGTTGTGCCTCCTGATATGTGCCTACAAGTGGTGAGACACACAGCACGTGCTGATTGTGTTCTAGGGCGGCCCAGATGAGAGGTCCATGAAGATGATCGGGCACGGTGACGATCACGAGCTGCCGTTCTTTTTGCTCGGCGAGGACCTGCCGATAAAGTTCCGGATGCGCTATCTCCGGATGGGTATCAAGCGGGGGATGAGGGATGAATGTCTGATCAGGAAAGGCCTCCCGAAGCATAGCGCTTTCGTTTAAGGCGCGAAGGGGGGTGGAGCGAGTGTCGCAAATCTTTATCGGTCCCACCAGCCCCAGCCGTTGCAGATGGTAAAGGGAGGGGAGGATCTGGTCGTGGACGATACCGCCTCCGCCTATCACGAGTACATCCACACGACCTAAGGCTGAAGTAGTCATTCAGTTTCTCCCTGATTTCCCATGGCTTTGACCCTCAGGCAAACCGTGCCTAGGGCCACAACGTTCTCAGGGCCCTTGGTTACCTCCTGAGGCGTACAAGCGGCCGATCGACGCTTGTGCCAAACACCCCACTTCGCCTCGGAAGTTCTATTCTTTTAGAAGTAGCTGCCAGTGGCCGGCTCAAAGCGGGATATACCGGCTGTTGCAAAAGGCCTCTGTACAGCCTCCGAGCTGTGGACAAAGTGATCTGTTGCAGGTCGTTCCCTGATCGGTCGGACCTATCTATGACCACGTAGACAATGGTGCTTGTCCGACGGGAAACCTCCCTGGCTTAGGAAGTACCTTGGGTGCTAGCAGGTCAATCACAGGCGCCACAGGCTTGGCAAGGTCCTCACGCGATGGCTTGTCCCAAGGCCCACACTTCACTTGGATAACGTCGGGAGCGATGGGGACTGGCAGAAGGGTCACTGCCGAAATAATGTGTAACCTCCCCGAGTAAAAAGCGTAATTACTAGCTTGACGGCTTGCCACACGATTGCCCGGGGAACACGCCAATTCGGGTTGAATCCCGTTGCGCTGCCCAAGTTTGACGAAGTTTGCCAGTTTTTATACTAAGGAAGGAGGCTACATAAAAATAAAGTCTCCCCCATCTAGGTGAGGCGGATACCTCGGGAAGAGAGGCCTGCCAACGACCTTTCTGGAAATGCAGGCGGAAATCTGAGCTCATTGTAGGCGTTTGTTGCACGGGGTGGCAAGACGGGCCTCCGCTAGCCTTAGCCTGGGCGTTGACTGAAAGATGCTCCGCCGGGCTACTGATCGATTGCCGTGGGTATTCCGGGCAAAAGCCGGTGCTTTAAGCTAAAGAACGGCTGCCGGAGACACTAGGTGCGGTAGTCCAAGGATCGCCTCCTTGAAAGACTGGCGAAGCGGGAGCCAGAGGCGTTTGTCATCCCGATCGCAAACTGCTTTCCGCGAGCCCTCTCCTTTCCCCGCGTATTTAGGTGTCGGTTTATCGGCAATCGCCGTCGCCTCCCACTCGGCCTCGTTTCCCCGCATGCTTCGGTATCGGTCAAACGTGGGTTTGTCAGTGTGCTGAGAATATTTGCTTTCCACGTATACTTAGGTATCAGGTCAACTCCGCCTTAGGTTCCGAATCAACTTCACCTTATTTAATGGGGTGACTCCGCAAGTACTGGGTTAACTCCGCGAAAATGAAAGCGGGGACGCCAGCCACTTGTTTGCCGCGATGGCATGCGGTCCAAGCGGCCGTGACGAGCTTTGTTGAACACAGGGATTCGGCAGGATGCCTCCCGCTGAAATCCTTGCGTTAATGCCGAAGAGGGCAAGCGGCTTTAAGGTAAGCTAGCTGCTGGGACAGTTGGGTCTCCTGAGGAGATCAGCGGTGGATATACCCGGCAGGTGTTAGCGGTATAGACTCAGCACCTTTGCGACCCACCAGGCCCGGCTCCTCGGTAAAGCGACCGATGATCGTGAGTGGCAGGTCAAGATTGGGATCGTTTAAAAGACGGTTGGCTTCGTCGGGAGGAAGGGCCAGTATTAGCTCGAAATCTTCCCCGTCGCTTAGGGCATGTTCCAGAGGGGACTTTTTGCCCCCGGAGGTAGCGCTTAGTGCATGGGCGGCCGGATCAATTGGGACACGGTCGAGATTCACTTCTGCCCCAACTCCCGAGGCCTCAGCAACTCGGTGCAGATCAAGAAGCAGTCCGTCGCTGACGTCAATCGCGGCGTGAATTGCGAAATGCTCGGCCATGTAGAGGGCTTCCCGAACTCGGGGTTCAAACGATAGATGTTTGCCAAGGATGCTGCCTCCGAAGCAGCCGGTGACCACGATCGCATCGCCCGGGCGGGCGCCAGTTCGGCGCCAGATGCCCCCGGGTCCGGGGACTCCCAGCACAGTGACCGCCATAAACAGAGGGCCGTCCCAAACGTGCGTATCGCCTCCTACCAGGCTTAGGCCGAACTTTTCGGCAAGTGGGAGCATTCCCGCGTAAAGCTGTTCGGCAAGTTCTCGGGCCCGAGGCCGGGGAAGCCCCACTGCCACTAAAGCTGCCAGCGGCCGGGCGGCCATCGCTGCCAAGTCACTGAGATTCACGGCCAGGGCCTTTCGGCCGGCTAGGGCGGGGTCGATCTCGGAGAGGTAAAAGTCCACCCCGTCGCTGACGATGTCCACGGCTAGTACACCTCGAGTGTGTTCCCCAAGGTCCACCACCGCCGCGTCATCCCCGATTCCGACTGGCACGAAATCCGAAGGGGGTATGACTCTGCGCAAGTAGGCAATCCACTCCTGCTCCATGAGGGCCTCCTTAGCCAAACACCGGGCTTTGCAGCTTACGCGGAACGGTACGCTCGCCGTGGGCCCAGCGGAAAGTGAAAAGGATGCTGCCACGCCACTAAAGATTGTACCGCCCGCCAGCTCTCTGCAGGAGCAAAGGGCCTGTTTTTCTGTATCTTCATGATTGCTGTGGGGTTGGGCTTCCGTTGATGAAATGAGCGTTGACCCAGGGGGGCGATCCTAAGCCAACTTTGTAGCTTCAGCAGTTGCTAGCTGTGGAATGTACGGTTGCCAATTTTGTTTTGACATTGAAGGCCTCGTAAAGGTCTGCGGGAGGCTCAGCCTCAGGGCCCTAACGGGTGAAGTCGTCGACAAGTTCGTCGAGGATGATAAGTTCCGCCCGGTCATTAAGATAGTGGAGTTCAGGGCGGGAGGGCACAGTGAGGGGCTCGGTTTCGGCAGCCACCGCGATGCGCAATCTCTGACGTTCGATGCCCAAAGAAACTAGGTAGTCGACCACGGCACTGGCGCGGGCAAAAGAGAGCTCGCGATGAGTGCGAAAGGGTGAGCCGGGCGGCAAGGGAAGCGGGGAAGTATGACCACGGACCTCGATCTTTTGAGGTTTGCCCGCGATTTGGTCCAAGACCTTGGCAAGGGTTTGGCGGGCCTGGTCGGTGAGATCGGCTGAGCCACCGGCGAAGTACACCGCGGCGCCCTCGATCACCTGCGCCTGCGTGCGAACGGTCTGCACGCGCGGGTGATCTCCGGTGGGGGCGCGGACGCGGTCGCCGCCGGTATGGGTGTCTCGCATTTGCGCACGGTCCAGACTGGGGTGCTTTTGAGTCCGCGCCGCAGTGGGGCGATGGACTCCCGGCATCACGCTAAGCGGTGCTGTTTCGTTCCCAAAGCGCCGCCGCAGGGATTCAAGAAGAAGCACGCTTTCTTCGCGCTTAAGCTCGCTCATCGAAAATAGGAGCACAAAGAACGTCAAAAGAAGCGACATCATGTCGCCGTAGGTGAGCACCCACTCCGGTGCGCCTTGAGGAGCGGGGGGCTTTGGGGGAAGAGATCGGCGACGCACAGGCAGGTGACCTTTTCGACTATTACCTTCTGCCCACCGGTGGAAACGTTAGTTGCCGTAGGTCTGGTCGTCCTTTAAGGAACAACCGGTGAGGCGTAACGGGTTTGTTGACACGCTTCGACACGTGGCTTGTTCTCGCTCGGGCGGTTGGTATCTCCCTACTGAGCCCGCGGAAAATAACCACGGTGACACATTTTCCTAGATGTCGCTCCCGACATGGGAGCAAATCCGCTGCCGACTAGGCAGCCTGTTTGACAGGCGTACGTGACCGAGATGGAACAAAGGTAGCAAGTTTTTGGGCCACAACCCGAGGATTTTCGCCCGATTGAATGGCCATAATGCCACGCACGATAACTTCCATGGCCAGCATCTCCTGATCGTGGAGAAAGCCGAGTTTTTCTGCCGCCGGTAGGAACACCACATTGGCAATAATCGCGCCATACAACGTGGTGATGAGTGCAACGGCCATCCCTGGACCGAGCTTTTCCGGATCATTTAGTTGCCCCAGCATAATGATCAGTCCGATAAGGGTGCCGATCATTCCGAAGGCAGGGGCGAACTTGCCGTAGTTGTCGAGAATTTTCCGACCGGCGGTGTGTCGTGCCGCGATCGCCTCCATTTGCGAGCGGAGAGTTTCTTCGATGACCTCCGGCTGGATGCCGTCCACAGCCATTTGTACGCCGAGAGCCAGGAATGGATTGTCGATCTCTTCGAGGCGATTTTCTAGAGCCAGGAGGCCGTCGCGTCGCGCAGTTTCTGCCAGCGAGACCAGTTGATCGATCAACTTGCTAATGTCCTGGGACTTGTTAAAGAGGATGACCTTGAAGACCCGGCCCATCGCCAGCACAGTCTTCAGAGGGAAACATACTAGCACGGCTGCGGTGGCGCCGCCGAGGACAATCGCCATCGAGGGGTAGTCGACAAATCCCCCCAGCGATGCCCCCGGGGCCATCACTATCGCCCCCACGATGAAGCCAAAACCAAGCAGGATGCCCAAAAGAGTTGCGAGATCCATGTCCGGTTGAACACCGTTTGCAGCAAAACCTTAAGCAGCCGAGCGGTCCGTTGTCCTTTGGTTACAACAGGGATGCCGACAGCTTACAAATCTGGGCAGAGGAAACAGGAGCTTGGATCGTTGATAGTCTATCGCCCGACGGAGGACCTCCGTCATCCTTTCCCGCACGATGAGCCGCTCGCCCGTGGTCAGGGTGATCACGGTATCGGGGCATTCTTCTACGTACCGGATCAATTCCGCGTTGAGGAGGAATTCTTGGCCGCCCAGGCGTGTGAGCTTGATCATCGGTGCCTTTCCTTCGGACCCTTTAAGGAAAAGACAGGAGCCTTTTTGTTAAGGCCGCAGCCAGGGAGCTTGTGAACCCTGCCCCAGGCTGTCGGTCCGGCAAGCGGCGCAGGGTCTCTGCGACCTGAGCATGCCGCTTTGTCATGAGAAAATCGCACCTGGCACGTTTTCCTCTAGGGTGTCAACGACCTAACGTCTTAAAGCCAATAGCTCGTCAAGCAGTTGCTGGACCGTACTGATCACGCGGGTATTTCCCCGGTACATCGTGGAGGCGACGATTAAATCAATAAGGTTGCCACCAATATCCGTATTGGATAGCTCCACAGCCCCGGCGATTATCGAGCCGATACCCTGCTGACCTGGGTCCCCCTCGATGGGCAATCCAGAATTGACGCCTTCAGCGAAGAGATTCTCGCCGCGCTGCTCGAGGCCGGCGGGATTCGCGAATCTGGCTAAGCGAATCTGGCCTAAATTGCGTGTGACCCCATTGCTGAAGACACCGCGAATGATGCCGTCCTCGCCAATAATGAAGCTGGAAAGCACCCCGGGCGGCGAGCCATCTTGTCGGGTGACGGCCACGGTGCTTCGAGCGGTCGCCAGGCCGGAGATCTGGGTGAAATCCAGTTCGAACTCCAGCGGCGATCGTGACGCCACATGCCGCCGCTCGATAGTCACGCGAGTATTAGTGGCGGAGACGAAGTTGCCCTCACCGTCGAAGGTGATTCGCCCGGTCCCCACCGCGATTCGGGAACCCTCCTGGGGATCGTTGTCGGGGGAGTCGGCAAACCACCGGTACGTGGTGGTGGCGCTGGTTCGCTCCTCCAACACCATGGTCAGACGCACGCGGATGGGAATACCGAGGGAGTCGTAAACGAGAAAGTCAGTGACGGCGCTTTCCCCGATGGCCCGTTGACTAACAAACCAGGGAAGATTGATCGTGCGTGTTTCCGTAGCCGTCCGCAATTGTAACCCCGAAAGGCCGATGTCGATGGCGTTGTCCACGCCATTATTGCCAAGAAAGACAATCCGTCCATCGGCGGTGACCCATCCCCCGCCAGTGCGACCGGTTCCTTGATCCCCGGGAATGGGGTTGATTGGGTCGTCAGTGGCGGAGCGAATTCCAAAGGCCTCCCTCATAAAATCGATAAGTTCCTGAACGGTGGTGGAGGTGGTGATGGGGAACTCCTTGAAGCCGAGCTCACGTCCACCCTTTTTGCCGTTAAAAAGGAGCACCCCCGGTTCGAAGATTCTTTCGTAGACGGCGCCATCGCGTTTGAGGACCTGTACCAAAGGTGTGGAAGGGATAATTTTGGGACCGTCCAGGTCAATCAGAGGGTTGTCGCGAATCTCAGCGTCGGAGAGGTAGTCGGTGATACTCCAGGCTTCGGTGGTGTTGGGGATTTCCGCCACAAAGTGAAACTCGCTGCTGTTGGTGGCCAGGCAGCGGTAAATTCGCCGAACCTGCCAAATCGCATCATCGGGATTATTGGGATCGGCTTGAGGAATGTCATAAAGGAGTACCCGGCCGTTGCTGATATTGATTGGATCGGTAATTGGGGACGGTCTGCTTTCGATCCCTACGCCGGGACCACCGGGAGCTGTGGCGAAAGTGATGTAATACATGTAGTTGCCGGTGATTAGCCCGTCCATGAGAAGTGGCTGAGTACCGGCGGTGGCATCATCCATCGTATCGAGGAAAGTCGTCACATTGTACGCTTGTTCGCCGACAAGGCGGAACGTCTCTTCGCCGGCTGTGACATTGCGGCGGTAAATCCGCATCATTGAATATGGTCCATTAGGTCCTGCAAGAGGTGGTGAGGTGGGTAAATTATTTAGCAGGATTGCATTATCCCCAGGCCCAACGGTCACAGAGATTGCTTCGGAAGGGGAACTTTCCGCAAGCTGGGGAGGTGCCAAGGGGCTATACCACACGATGCGATATTGATAGGTAGCGCCTGACGTAAGTCCGCCGGCGGGATCAGTGGTACTGGAGCCGGTCGTGCCCGCGCCTCCCACGTTAGGCGGGATGGCGAAAAGTGTGGATGCTTTCGTGGAGGGGGCCGTATAGCGACCATCGCCAAGACTGCCCGTTTGAATCTGTTGCGCCCGCACGGCCAGGTCGCCGTTGGGACGAAGGTTCCCCTGAAGGTAGGCATTCTGTGTGGCCTGGGCCACAGCGGTTACCCCCAAGGGAATAGTTAGGGGAACCAACACCGTGCGGTCGATTTGGAAGTCTTCCGTGATGCCGTAGCCTAAGAGCCGATTTCCGGTGACGGTCACTAGCTCATAGGCAGAGTTGAATTTGAAGATGCCATTTCGCGTGTAAAAACGCTGGCCGCCGGCCCCCTGCACAATGAAAAATCCATCCCCTTGAATAGCCAGGTCCGTGGGATTAGCGCTGATTTCGATGGTACCTTGAGTGTGGTTTGGGGTGATATCGGCCACCATGGTGCCTAGGCCGATCTGACGCGGGTTGGTACCACCGGAATTGTCGGTGGGCATGGACCCTAGCGCGAGGGTCTGCAGGAATTGCGTGGCGAATGCCACGCGCGAGGCTTTGAAACCCACCGTATTGGAGTTTGCTAGGTTGTTACCCACGACATCGATGGTGGTTTCCGCAGCCGAGATTCCTGTTAGCGCCGTGCTTAGCGCCGACTGCAGGCCCATCGGTTCGCCTCCTTGCTAGATGCTGCTTGAGATTCTGCAAGCTCGATGTTTGTTGGGCTCTTTTTCCAGTTGACTGGGTGGCTGGGGAGGGCTGCTCTTGAGCCTCGGGACCACCCCGCAGCTTAAAAAATGGTCTCCGGTTCTATGCCGGATTCTTACGCCTAGGGATGCTTGTTGGTTTTTGGGCAGAGCGTCGGCATTTTGCCCTGCTTGATTTCATGAGTTCTGGAGCTGGCTAAAGTATTGCCTGCTGTTAACCGAGGATCCCTCCCCACCAATTGCCGGATTCGGTGGTTCCGGCGACGGAGCGGATATTCTCCAAGGTGACCATCTCCCCCCGTACCACTAACTTAGGTTTAGCCCCATCGAGGGTGATTCGTTCTACCTTTCCGCTGACCACTTGTCCTTCGTCTGAAAGTCCCTCGATTTCTCGGCCGATAAGGCCCGCGGCCGTCTGCAACGCCTGGCCCCGCATGACTGCTTCGAGGGTGCGGGTCAACTGGAGGTTCGACTCCACAGCACGGAGCTGGGCGATTTGCTGCAGCAGTTGATGATTGTCCATCGGCGACAGCGGATCCTGGTTGCGAAGCTCCGCCAGGAGGAGCTTCAGGAATACATCATTCCCCATTTCCAGGACACGGTTGGAAGCCGTGGGTCCCGACGTCGTCTTTTGAGTGGTGGCGGCTATGGCGGCCGCTGTCATGTGTCGGCTCCCTAGTCAATCATGAAGGGTCTGCGGCCTCGACGTATTTGCATGTATTTCACGTGATTTTCGGTGATCGCGCCTGGTCTGTGTGGAATGTCTGCGGACCGTTGCCGGCACAGGTTCATGGGGGCCCAGCTGGGCTTAAGCCGTTGCATGGTGCGTTGACAACTGACGGTTCTACCTCAAAACACACCGGAAACCAGCCGCAGCTTATCTATAGCCTCGCTTGTGTCGGTAAGAGGTCATACTCGAACATCAACACGTGTGGTGTCGATAACCCCCGCGATGGGAGCCTCGCTGGCCGGCGGGACCTCCGGGGTTGGGCGGTGGTAAGCCGGTGCCCAACGTGCGTGTTCCTCAGGCCGCGGTGGTTGTCCGGCAGCCCCCTGTTCCGATGAACTCGAATCATTCTTGGCCAGGGCCACCTCGAATTTTTCCACGCGCAGTTGGTAGTTCTCCAGTCGTTGGCGAAGGCTGTCCAGCCCGTCGGTCAGCAAGGCGCAGACCTCCGGCCGTTCTGCCTCAAGTCGAGCCTCCAATCGGCCATCTTTAACTCGGATTTGCATTCGCAATGTGCCGAGCTCCGGTGGGTGGAGCTTCAGGCGAATGATCCCATCCCGCCGTGCCCCGGCGACGAATGCTTGCGCTACCCGATGGATAAACCGCCATCTGTCGGCCATGGGGACTGGATCCAAGTCCGCCGAGTCGGATGAGCTCGCACTGAGAGCAGCCGACGCGCCCTCATGAGTTCCCGCAGAATAGGCCACATCCATTATCGGCTGACGTGGCCCAAAGCTTAAAGCGGAAACGACATTGGCGGTGCTCTGGGTCTCTGCAGCCGGCGGAGAAGTCCCCTGCGCTTGAGGACCGACAATCGGTGCAGATGGCTGGGGCGTGCCTGTGTCGAGGACTCCGGGCAGCGATGTCCTGCCCAAAAGCCCTAGGTTTTTCTCCGGCAAAACGCCTGCTTCAGGGGAACCAACCCCTTTAACGGCCCGGCTTGGTCCCGCGGACCGAGTCTCCCGATTGGCTAAGCGAAGGAACATTCGGCTTTTGAGGCGCTGGTCGTCCGCAAGCTTTGATCGCGGGCTAGCCCCTGGCATCGAGGGACCGAACGTCGTGGGGGAGTGCTCTTGGAAAGCATCGGTGGCCGGGCTCTCCCCGTGCGAGGGGGGATGTTGAATCAGGGAGATTGTCTGCCCCGGGTGTTGCCCCAAATCTGTTCCAGAATGGAAGTGGCGCGGAGGAAGTCCGCTCGGATCGGACTCTTCCGCGGCAGGAGATTGGGGAAGATTGGGCAGCAAGGCAAATTGGGTTGCCCCACTATCCAGGCGAGATGGCCGGCCTTGTGAGGAGGTGCCGTCCGTGGACGAAGGACTCGCTCGAGGATACCCTTGCCCGGGCGGGGTGTCCCCAGTCTTCTCTCTTCTCCGGCTCGCGGGTTCATCACAAACGGGGTTGTCCAAGCAGTTTCCGTCGTTGACAACTAATGCCGAGCCCTGCCCGGACTTTGGATCGTCGTGGCTGGAAGGGGCAGCGCTTGACCTTAGCTCGGTTTGAGACGGAACAAAATCGGTCCCTAGCAGCTCCGAATTTATCGAAAAAGTGCTTGGGGTTTCTTCTCCCGCAGTTGGTTGCATTGATGGAGCCGGCTCTTCCTGCTCCCGGTTAGAAGGTTGTGATGCCACGGCATGCTCGTCTGGCGATTCTGTAGTTTTTGTCGATACAGGTGCATGAGAAGGGGATTCAGGGGCCGCCACAGCGGTCATGGCCGCCTGAGCTTCTGCTGGGTGGCGGGATTCAATTTCTTGGGTATCTCTTCGGCGGGGCGTTTCCTGGGAGGGGGCACGAAGCGCGTCCGTTCCAAGGCTTTCCTCCCATGCTTGGCGAAATCCAGAGCGAAGGGTACAAGGCGCGGGTGGGCGATGAGCACCAGGGTCAAGCGTCCCGGATAGAATCTTCAGGATATGGATCGACATACTAGATGTCCTAATCCAGCTGTACCAACTCAGGCGTCGGGGCGTGCGCGCCAGGAGGTTCACGCGCAACCGGTCAGTTCCGGCCTTACGGACATGACACTAACCCCCCGAGCTTTAAGGCCAAGTACGGCTTTATTTCGCTAATCAGCTCTCGTGGAGAAAGTGGCATGCTACTTCCATCGACGCGGCGAGGCGACCGTAGGGATCCTTTCCCAGCCTCCCAGCAAACTGATCGGCCAAAGGGTAGGACTGGCTTTTGTTTTTGTGGAGGGGTTTCAGAATGAGGACACAACACGAAAGGCAGGGGAGCTGTTTATGCGCACACTATGATCGTGCGGACATTGTCGCGCTTGCGGTTGGCCGAAAGATTGACGCCAAGCACCCCTAAAAGATCCACAGCTTATGGGCGTGGACCAACGTCATGGTTTTCTGTAAGCGCTAGCGCCGGCAAAACACGCTTCTTAGCTTGTTGTCAACAAGAGGCTTCCTTCCCGAGCCGGTTAATTTGTTGCAGCTCCTTCGAAAGCTTCCTCTGCTAAGCTCCTATTGGCAGTGGTCTAGCGGTCACTGCTTCTCCAATAAGCCTAAGACGTTGATGCACCGCACCGAAAAAACCTTTGGGTCTATCCTTGCCTGGGTGTACTTGCTTAAAATGCCTCCCCGGAGGTCCCCGCATTGTGGTCCTCTTGCGGCTGGCCGATGCGGCGCAGGAGCTCGCCCAGGACTGCCTGATCCTGAGGGGATTTGAATTCGCTCAAGATGCGCGACCTCCGCGAAGCTGGCATCTCGGTCAGAAGCGCCACCGCTTCATCCCATTGGCCTCGGTTGGTCATGGCTTGGAGTTGCGCTTTGGCCTGATCGGGCCGAAGTGACTCTAGAATTCCCCGAAGTGTTTCCCTAGCAGCCAGCTTAGCCTGATGCTGGGCCTGGGCCACCCTTTTGTCGAATTCTTGTTGCGCCTGGACCAGTTGTGCTTTTTCCGCCATGAGTTTATTCAGCTCAGCTCGCACGGCCTCTTCCGCGGCTAAAAGCTGTAGTTCTTTAAGCTCCAGATCCCGAGCCCTTTGCGCCCGCCGAGCGAGGAAGTCCTCGTAGGCCAGTTCTTCGTTCAGTAGCTCAAGAGTTTCGTCGGCTGGGGTCCCTTTGGTTGAGCTCTCACCAGTGCGTGCCACGCGAATGATCTCCCCAAGCCGGGGAAGATCGATTTGCCATTTCCACACAAGGTAGGAAAGAATAAGCACCTGCGAAATAATCGTGCCTACGCAAAACCAAAGGGCTAAAGCTCCCACGGTGCGAAGGATTTTGCCTACCATGGTCGTTCGCGCTCATTCGATGCGTTGGAGATCGTCCGGCACGACGGGAGCCTCCCCCGACTGTGCTTGAAACCCGGCATCCGCGGGAGGTGCCGCCCGTGTGTTTGCTAATTCGTCAATCGCTCGAAATGTGCGGCGTGTTTCTTCCCGTTGCCATTCCCGGAGGCGTCGCTCCTTCAATTTTTCCAAAATCTTCACGGCGCGGTCGGCTTGGGTGAGTGCCTCCCGGCGTCGTACGATCTCCTGGGCCACTTTTTCGCGTTTTTCTTCTATGATCCGTTGATGGGCCTGAAGGGTTAGCTCATATCGGCGGAGGTCAAGCAGTTTGTCGATGGACAGCGCTCCGGGGGCAGAGGCCTCTGCAAGCAGTTTCTTCACGGTTAGTGTTTCGGAGGTAAGCCGGTTAAGTTCGGCCTCGAGGAGCCGGTCGGCGGCGAGGGCCTCGGCTAATTCCTGCCGTCGCCTCTGCCGCTCTGTCTCCCGAAGCCGCAGCACCACGTCGAGCCGAAACGTAAATTTCGCCATAATTTTCAGTCGTGAAAGAAAGCTCTTTGGGCCTGGATGATCCACCGATGGCCAGCTGTTTTCTCAGGTGCTCCCAATCGAGTGTTTGTAGCTTCTCGTAAGTTCGCTCGTTTATTGTCGTATTGTTCCAAGTGGTCGGGAATCAGCGGTTCGTTTTGGAAATGTCGCCCGCGGAAGTGACCGGGTGTGGGACGCGGGTGAACTGGGAAAGCGTTTCTCGCTCGAGCCCGGTAGGTCCCCCACCTCCTAGTTTCTGGTCCTCCGTTTTAGTCGAAGCTTGACCAAGCCGGCTTGCAACGCGGAGGTGTAAGCCCACTAAGTGCTCCTTTGCCTCGGAAAAGGTAGCGGGAGTTTCCAGCGGTTGGCGGAGGTACCCCTCGATAACATCCAGCAGTTCGAGGGCGCAATCCACCAGCTTGTCCGCTCCGCGGCGATAGGCACCGATGGTGATTAAATCCTCGTGCTCGCGATAGGCCGCCAGCAATTGGCGAACGGTTAAGGCAGCTTGGTAATGATCGGGGGTGGTGACGGCAGGCATAAGCCTGCTTAAGCTTTCGAGGATATCGATAGCGGGGTAATGGCCGGCCGATGCCAACTTTCGTGATAGCCAGATGTGACCGTCCAAAAGACCACGTACGCAGTCGGCGATGGGTTCGTGCGGGTCATCCCCTTCTACCAGGACGGAGTAAAAAGCAGTGATACTACCGGCGGCCGCCCGCCCTGCTCGCTCCACGAGCCGGGGTAATAGGGCGAAGACCGACGGGGGATATCCTCGTGAGCTGGGCAGCTCGCCTGCCGCTAAACCGACCTCCCTCTGAGCCATAGCAAAGCGTGTCAAGGAGTCCACAAGGAGGAGAACGTCATGGCCTTGATCGCGGAAATACTCGGCAATTCGGGTGGCCACCATCAGCGCGCGGACACGTAAGATGGCGGGTCTGTCACTGGTGGCCACTACCACCACGCTGCGGGCTAGGCCCTGTGGCCCCAAATCTCGCTCAAGGAATTCCCGCACCTCTCGCCCGCGCTCTCCGATGAGGGCCAGCACTACCCGGGAAGCCGCGGTAAACCGCGCCATCATTCCAAGGAGAACGCTCTTCCCCACCCCGCTGCCGGAAAAAATCCCCAGCCGTTGACCTTTCCCGCAGGTGAGAAGCCCATCGATAGCTCGCACTCCCGTGGGAAGCGCCTCACAGATGGGAGGTCGCTCGCAGGGAGGTGGAGGGGGGGCCGTAAGCAGGACTCGCTCGTTCAGGCCCACCAGCGGTCGTCCGTCAAGAGGGATGAGGAGCGGATCAATAACCCGCCCGAGGAGCCCTTCCCCCACAGCAAGTTGCCAAGTGCTCCGTCGGAGTCGGACGCGGTCGCCTCGGCGCAGACCATTTGTCTCTCCATAGGGATAAAGCAGCGTGAGTCGGTCGCGGAAGCCCACCACCTCCGCCAGGATAGGTGGGCCAGCCGGCCGAACAATCTCTGCCACCGAATTGATCGGGGCGGGAAAGTCCGACGCTGCCACCGTCATTCCCAGGGTGCGAATGACGGTTCCTTCGATGGCCAGGGGGACAATGTTGTGAATCCGAGTCGCCCAATCGGTCACTGCAGTTCCTCCTCTAGGCGGCGAAGCTGGGCTTCCAGGCCGGCATCGATCCTGCCGAAGCGAGTGGAAATGCGGCACCCGCCGGGTTCAATGTCGTTATCCTGCACGACGGACAGCTTGGCCGCTCCTGCCACTTCTGTCCCGAGTTTGTCTATCTGGGGCGCAAGAAGCTCTGCGTCGCCTGGATGGAGGTGGATTTCGATAACAGGACTGCCTGCGGCCAGTTCCAAGGCCTCACGGATCCAGCGGCAAGGAATTTCCGGCTGGCGGGACAATTCGCGGCGAATAATTCGTCGCGCTATTTCCAAAGCTACATGGAGGCAACTTTGTTCCCAGCTTTCCAGCAGAGCCAGTCGGGCGGTGTGAAGTTCGGTAAGAGCCTGCTGCAGCGCGGGCAGCAGGGAACTCAATCGCTGCGCTACCTCCTGCGCGAGAGCTTCCTTGGCCTGCCGCTGCGCCGCTGCCAACCCCTCTTGGTAGCCCTGGGTTTTGGCGGCTGCCTTGATCTCCTCAGCCTCGCGTCGCGCCTGGGCTAGGATCGTGGCTGCCTCTCGGCGAATGTCGGCCAAGTAGCGACTTCCCTGGGCTTCCAGGTCATCGAAGTTGAACACAATCGGCTGAGGAGTCCGGATGTGGCCTGACTTGATCACCCCCATTGGTCATGTGCCTCCCCGCGAGCGATGCAAAAATCTTGGAGCGTGGGCAAAACTGCCGGTAGCAAATTTAGCTTTTTTCGCAAAGAAAATTCGTGCATAGCTTGGCAGAGGGGCTCCCTTACCCTGCGTGCCGTATTAGTCCCATTCCCGTTGTGGTTGAAAACCTTGGTAAGTCCAGTTGCCCCATAGTGGCTAGTCGCTGGGCCAGAAGGCAAAGGCGCCGCCGCGCTTCGTCGATATCGCGGAGGGAGGTCGGTCCAAGCTCCTGGAGGCGATTGCGCAGCACGTTTCTCTCTTGAGCGGGGAGTACCCCCATGAATCGCCTCAGGAGCGTCTCCGGGGCACCGACAAGGGCCAATTGGGTAACCAGTGGTTCGGCCGCTCGAACTAGCGCTTGCAGCGATAGCTCATCCAGGAGGGCCAGATCCTCGAAGCGGGGGGGGGGCGGCGCCAATTGCTTGGCCAGTTCCTGATCGAATACCTCGAGATTGGTGAGGATCTGTCCACGAACAGCTCGTTCGGCTGCCTCCACAATGCTTCGCACGGCGGCCATTCCCGCCCGGCGACGTTTCCCAGCTTGAATGATTTGGGCAAGGCGCTCTTCCAGGGCTTTTTCGATCTCGCTTAAGACTTCCGGATGGGTTTCTTCCAGGTCAACAAGCCGGCGAATTATTTCCACTTGCTGAGCGGGCGCAAATCGCGTGAGAACCTGCCCGGCTTGCTCCGGCGGGAGGTGGGAAAGCACAAGGGCGATGGTCTGCGGTCGTTCCTTAGCGAGGATGTAGGCAATGGCTTCGGCCTCGGAGGCCCGAAGACGGTCGAAAGGGCGCCCCGCCCCGCCGTCCATTCGGGCATGTTCCTGCGGCGGGACTGCGGGGGATGCTTCGCCCACTGTCGTGGCTAATGCAGGTGTGACAGCTGAGCGGCTAAAACCTCCGAGTTGGGAGGTGCTGACAGAGCCCAAAACCCCCTTTCTTTCGCCGAGGCCGGAAGCTGAGTCGCTCGGCCCGAAGCCTGCGGCACGTATCTTTGACATAACGTTTGGCGGCGCCGTCCCCCCATGGCCGCGGGATAGGATGCTTTCTTGGGGGGGACCATGGGCCTGGTGGTCTCGGCCCGAAGCCTCGCTTCGCTTCCCTTCCCATGCCGCGAGAAATTCACTGAGCACCAGGAGCTCTTCTTGCGACTCGCGCAGTTGCAAGGCGGAGGCTTCCCGCCGCAATAACCCGGCTAGCTCTGCAGGAAGCTGCGCAAGCAACGTTTCCGCCTCGGGCCCGAGCGCTGCGACCACTATGGCCGCCTTGCGAAGGCTGCTTGCTTCGGAAACGAAGGTTGGTCCCATACTGTCTGCGTCAAACGACGTTACCTTGTTCGCGAAGTCATGTATGACCTAAAGCCGAATTATTTCAATGCCGCGGGCAATCAAGCATCCGATCCCCCACGTTAGCTGGTAAGGTGCCGAAGGCACACCCACCTCAAGGAAGTTTCCGCTTCGGCCCGGGCTGAGTCAACGAGCTTTGTCTGAGCGGATGTCTCAAGCCTGTGTTTGGCCCAAGCACCTTTCGGGGGCGATGGCGCGACGGGCGCCCTAAGCGTTTCTGCTTGGTTTGCTAAGCTTTGTCCTGACTGCCGGTCCCTTGGATTGTGAGGGTTCGGTAAACGATCGTGATGATACTTTCGCTGTTAACGGATAGCGCGCCGGATTAATAGGCGTTGGCGCTAGTCGTGTCGACGTCCGGGTGTTTTGCCGCCGCTAATCCACGCGCGGAGGATTTCCGCCGCTGTGGTGGGGTCTTCGGCGACAATTTGTGCTAATTCCTGACGTAAATTAGCGCCCTTGCTCTGGAATCGTCCCAGCTTTGGAGCTGTGGATGCCTCCGGAGTGGTGCTGCCAGGTGGCGAACTGCCAGCAGGTTGCTCGGGTGCCTGGTCAGCAGGAGCTTGCTGGCTAGCAAGGGAGACACTTTTCACACTTCGCGCAAGGAGTGCCACGGTTCCAAGCATCAACGCGATGAGCCCAAGAGTTTTCCAGTTGTCATCAAGCCAGGTCAGTACTTGCCACCACAAAGGAGGTGCAGGCGGCGGAGGAGGAGGAATATCTTGAAATTCGGCAACAGTGACAAGCTGGGTGGGATCGGAGACCCCCTCCGGCGTCGGAAGCAGCGCCGCGACTAGTTGCTTGATATTAGTGATCACCTCCGTGCGAAGAACCTCCAGCTGAGCAGGATCTGGTTGAGGAGCCGCACTGCCCGCCTGCGGGGGATTTCTCTCCGCCCAAATCTTGCGAAAGTAACTGCTTGGGACGGTCACGGCTACGCTGACGCGTTTGGGGATTAGTCCCACCCGCTCGCTGCGGACGATTTGGCTGGAGACCACATTCAGTTGGGAGCGTTCCGACTCCTCTTCCTGTTCCTGCTGAGAGGATGCGCCTCCGCCAAGCCGCAGCGGGACATTGGCGCCTTGTTGAGCGACGTATCCTGGCCGACCGCCTGCGGGATCGCTCTGCCGCGTGCGGGTCCGCGAACTCTCAAACGTCTGATACTCTACCGTCTTCGGATCGTGCCGGACCTGCTCCTCACGGCGGAACTGCTCCGGGTCAAGCTCCACGTAGGGGGTGACAGTAACCCCCGGGATCATGGACAACGCCCGAAGGATATCGTCCTTGAGCTGCTGTTCATACAGGCGCTTCCGGGTAAAGTAGGGATCCTGCAGTGGCGAGCCGTAGAGCGATGATTCTCCAAAGGTGGTTTGCCCTGTGTTGACATCCGTGATTGCAACATCTTTGGGATGAAGTCCGGCAATGGCAGCCACCACCATCATCCGGATAGATTGGGCCAGGGCGGGATCAAGCGGGGCACTTCCCTCCGGCTTGACAATCACGGCAGCAGTGGTGATGCGTTCGCGATTCAGTCCCCCCCGTTCTGCCACATCGTACATGACCATGGCCCGCTCGATACCCCGCATAGAGCTGATAAATTGCGACAACACCATCTGCTTAGCGTTTTTGATCCTCTCCTGGCGACGGTCGCGGGGTTCGTAGGGACTGCCTTTGTCTAAAGCGCGATCGAGGATTTGCCCGAAATTAGCCGGCAAGGCGTTGTGTTTGGCCAGGGCCGCTACAAAGTGGTTTTGCCGACTGCTGGGTACCCGGATCTTGCCCGCTACGATCTCGTAACCTTTAAGGTTCTCCTGGGCAAAGGCCGCCTCCATGGCAGCAAGCTCGCTGGTGGAAAAGTTTTCACCCCCAAGGAGGTATACCTGCGGTCCCGACGGCCGATAGACCAAGAGCATTCCCAGGCTCACCACAAGTACCGCGAACAGCAAGGCAGTAGTGAGCCGCAGGCCCACCGGCATTGGGCTGAAGACTTCTTTGACCTGTTCGCGCAGCTTGTTCCACCAGTCCATCCGTGAATACCTGGCGGGCGTTTTCCTCAGGAAGTTGTCCTGCGTGACCCTCAGAGTTCCTCCCGGCCGTTCGAACCGGGGCTCTTCCAAAAGCCCAGTCTTTTACACCAATGATTTGGTCATAATTCCGGGTTGGAGCTCCGGTTGACAGCAAGCGGACCAGCTAGCCGTCTCAAAGAACGCGTGCGCCATACAGCCACTGAATTACAGGTTACTCCGCTCAGAAGTTATCGAAGGAAATCTTCCCCGGTCCCATCCCCTATTTGATGGGAGCACAGTGATCAAGCAGGTTTCAAACGCGGATATTTTGCAGCTCTTGATAAACCTGCACCACCTTATTCCGAATCTGCATCATAAGGCGGAAAGCCAAATCGGCCTTTTGCACGGCAATGAGCACCTCTGCAGGGCTAAGCTCCTCACCGGCGACCAGCGCCTCCACCGCGCGGTTGGCTTCGTGTTGCATAGCGTTGACTTGTTCAATGGACCGAAGCAGCAAATCGCGGAATTCACTGCCTTGACCGGGCGCGGCCTGAAGCGAAGGCGGTGGCCCGTACTGACCTGGGAGTATCGCCGGACTGCGGATATCCACAACCTGCCGCGAACCAACGGCTCCAATCGCCTCCATACTCTTCCATCCCCTCTCTTGGCCAGCGTTCCCTCCGCCGAGCGGCTTGGTGGATTAATCAAACCGCCGATTATCACCGCAATGCGTGACCTCTGCCCGAACTAGAGTCCCCTTGAATACTCGAGGTGGTTTGTTGTTACCGTCGGGGCGTTGGTGCTTCTTCAGCTAATAGGAATCCAAACCCGGGCGCGGAAGGTGGGCGCTAACAAAAGCTACCCGATTCGACTCCTCCTTCGTCTTTGCACGAAGATTCAACATTTGGCCTCTCCAAATCCTGAATCTCTCCTTCCGTCCTCTGGCCCCAGTTGTGGCAGATTCCCACCGTGCGCCCGTAATGGTTAAGCCAGAATGCGCAAAGTTTGTTGGGCCATGTCTTTTGTAATTTCAATGGCGCCAAGATTGGCTTCGTAGGCACGGGCGGCAAGGATGGCGTCAGTGAACTCGGTCATCATGTTGATATTCGGGTATGCCACATAGCCCGCGTAAGGACCAGATTGGATTGCATCCGGGTGATGCGGATCATAACGGTAAATGGGCTCCACCGAATCGCGTTCCACCGCAGTGACGCGCACACCGGATGCCCCGAATGCGCCCATCGAGTCGTCTACTTGAAAAATAACAAAACGCGGCTGATAAGGCTCTGGCTCGCCAAATTCGTTCCGTGTGGTCATCATGTTGGCGAGATTGCCAGAGATAGTTGTCAGTCGCAGTCGCTGGGCTACCAAGGCGCTTGCGCTGATATCGAATGCAGCAAACATTGCTGAAAATCCTCCGGATCTGACGTCGAATTTACACGTGCTCCGCGATAGCAGTTTGGAGCTGGCGCAGTTGAGCCGTGAGAATACTCATTGCGGTGTTGTGGAGCACGTGGTTTTTGACCATCTCCGTTACCTGATGTTCCAGGCTGCAGTTGGTCAGGTCATGAAGAAGGATACTTGAGGCCGGGTGGACCGGCTGTGCCTCAAAGAGTCCTCGTGGGGCTGGGGAAGTGGGCCTGATGGCAGCCCGACCGTGTTCCAAATAGGCGAGCTCTCCCGGAGAAAGATGGGGTATTTCTCCCCCTGCGGGCCCCATTTGGCGCCGCGCGACGAAGGCGCGTAAGAACGCACGGAACTCTTCCACAGGAAGGTCCCGAACTTGGTAACCCGGGGTGTCGATGTTGGCCACATTGCCCGCCAATACGTGATGGCGGGCCTGGGTGAAGCGAAGGACCCATTGGAGTGTAGGAATCGGCGTTGCATCGAAAAGCCGGGTGAACATCGTGGCCTCGGGACAAAACTCGTTTATGCCTTTCCTCTTGTCCACCAGACCGTTAAGCCCCGGAAAAAGCAGTTCTGGGGCTTCGACGCGGCAAAGCAAAAATCATGCCGCTTTTTGCGAACAAGAGGGTCACCATTTTTCGGGTTTCCCTCCTGAAACACTCTGACAAAGAGGCTCGGATCAGCTTGCCTGCGCCGAGCCGACTTTCCTTCCCTTCGGGCGCTCACAACGCCAGAACGCTGGGTTTGCCCTTAGCCCAATCTATGCATATTTCGTAGCTTGCCACTGCGGAATCGGGCGAAAAGATCACACGGCTAAGTAAGCCGGAAAAGTGGTTTTGAAAAGCACCTCCTATGACACAATCTTTACTAAAGCGACTTTGACGGATCGACCGGCCGCAGAATCTCGATTAGTGTTCTTTAGGACCACGCCTAATTGCGCCAAACAAGTTTACCAACTGTGCGGCTGTGCGTGCAAACCAAAATCGATCGGCAATTTTTGCCGATGGGCGTCGGCATGATCTGCTTTATGAACTGAGGATCTGCCGTTCGCCGGCTGTCCTATGAAAGGACTTTTCGCGGGGTGCATACCCATAGCGGCGGAGCTTTTCAGTCAAGGTTCGCACGCCGATCCCCAGTGCCTTGGCCGTCTTGGCGCGATGGCCGCCAAAGTGTTCGAGCGTGGCTTCGATGAGGCGGCGTTCCATTTCCTCTAAACTCATTCCAACGGGGATGCCCGGCGGCAATTCCGAGGTGGTCCCCTGGCCGGAGGGGATTAACCAGCGACGCACTTGGTCCACACGAACGGGACCACTGTCTGAAAGGACTCCAATTCGCGTGATGACATTCTCCAATTCCCGGACATTTCCCGGCCAATCGTGCTCCATAAACTGCTCAAGCACAGCAGGCGCAAGTGGCGGGACCTCCCGCCCCAGTCGTTGGCTCACCCGTTGACGAAAGTACTCCACCAGCTCGGGAATGTCTTCCCGCCGTTGCCGAAGGGGGGGCAGCCAAAGGACGATCACGGCCAACCGAAAATAGAGGTCTTGACGAAATCGGCCGGCTGCAACTTCTTCCTCCACATTCCGATTGGTGGTGGCCAGCACGCGAACATCGACAAAAATCGGGCGGTTCGAGCCGACTCGCTCCACCGTTCGTTCCTGCAAGGTTCGCAGCAGTTTCGCCTGCAATCCAAGATCGATCTCCGTGACCTCATCCAAAAGGAGGGTCCCTCCCTGGGCCATTTCGAAGCGCCCAATGCGTAAGGTATCGGCACCGGTGAATGCCCCCTTCTCGTGGCCGAAAAGCTCGCTTTCCATCAGCGATGCGGACAACGCTGGGCAGTTCACGCTGATAAACGGTCGGAAGCGGCGAGGGCTTTGCCGGTGGATTTCGCGGGCCACCAGCTCTTTGCCCGTGCCGGTCTCCCCGCAGATGAGCACCGTGACTGGAGTAGGGGCGATCTGGGCAATCTGCCGACGCAGCGCTTGCATCCCCGCACTGGAGCCCACCAATTGCGGCGCGGCGAATGCGCACCCCTCCCCTCCCTCCTGGGTTGCCGCCCGAGA
The DNA here is from genome assembly GCA_938084835.1 of uncultured Thermoguttaceae bacterium. GTDB lineage: Bacteria > Planctomycetota > Planctomycetia > Pirellulales > Thermoguttaceae > DTLM01. The sequence continues at coordinate 311,522 of CALKER010000007.1, read as the reverse complement.
TTGCCGAACGGCCGCCTCCACCAATCGCTCCAGTTGGTCCGCCGTGAACGGCTTTTCGATGTAATCGAAAGCTCCGTGCCGCATGGCCTCCACTGCCGTCTGGATAGTGGCATGGCCTGTGATCATCACAACTTGCGCCGGATAGCGACGCTTTTCTAACTGCACAATGAGATCCAGGCCACTCATCCCCGGCATCTTCAGGTCGGTGAGGATACAGTGAAAAAGCTCCTTTTCGGTAAGTCGAAGCGCTTCGACCGCGCTGGCACAGGCAGTGACCTCGTAGCCGGCCGCACGGAGAACCTCCGCCATCGACTGCCGGGCTGAGGGGTGGTCATCGACGATAAGCACTCGGGCGGCGTGCGTCCCCCCGTGCGAACGATCCTGCTCTTTAACCGTGACCATGACTTTCATCCTGAGTCGAAGTGAATCATTCCACCCTAAGTGTTGGCCATGCCTCGCGCGACGGGAACTTCCGCTTCCGCTGGGCTTGGGTCTTTGGCCATATGGTTGGGGGCTAATTCGGGCCTGGTGGGACCGCGGCGCGGAAGCCGCAGTCGTATACAGGCCCCTCCATGGGGGGTGTTTTCAGCAATCACGGTTCCCCCGTGAGCTTCGGCAATTCGCATGACGATGGTGAGGCCCAAGCCGGTCCCCCCTTCTTTGGTGGTGAAAAACGGATCGAAGACCCGGGCTAAAATCTCCTCGGCAAAACCCGGGCCATTGTCGGCAATCACTAGTTCCACGAAGTTGGCGTGATCCTCGGCCCAGGCTCGAAGCATGCCCCCGTGGCGAAGCACGTCAATGGCATTGAGCATCACGTTGATCACAGCCCGACGAAGCATCTCCGCATCGGCCGAGAGGCTTAAGCCGGGAGGAATCTCGTTGCAGAAGGTGATCTTTTGGGCAGCAAGCTGCCCATCTAAAGACGCTACTACCTCGCTCACGAGTTGACGAAGTTCCATGGGTTGCAGCCTGGGCTCCCGATCCCGCGTAAAGTGCAGTAAGTCGCCCACCATAGTTTCCAAATCGCGAAAAGCCCCTTCCAGCTTGTCCACAACGGCCAGTCCCTCCGGATCGGAAGCCAGCCGGCGACGAAGAAGATTAAGATATAGCCCCACGGGCACCAAGTTATTCCGGACCTCGTGGGCCACGTGGGAGGCCATCAGGCCTAAATCAGCCAAGCGGTTCTTCCGGGCAAGTTCTCGATTCTTTTGTTCCAACTCGCGTGTGAGTCGCTGGACCTCCGCACGCAAGGCCTCGTGGGTTTGTTCTAACCGCACCGTGGCCTCATTCCACGCCCGAAGCACCGCATGCAATTCTTCGGAAACTGTGGCGGTACCCGCATCGCCGCGGGAAGCCATCGCTTCCTCGGGGCTGGTCATTCGCAGAGGCTCCTTTTGCAAATTCCGTCCGCGCGTTGGCGATACTTGCCTTTGCCAAGTACTCGTTTGCGCACGATGATTTTCCCCTGCAGAATCCGACCGGTTACCCGTTGAGCATTGGTTCCTCCGTACATTTCTATTTTCCCGCTTGGGGTTTCCTCCTTCTCTTTGCGAGAGCGTTTTAGGGAAAAGGCTTCACACTTATTTCACCAGGAAAAGGCGATCGGTGCGTTTCGATTCGCAAATCTGCCGCATCGGTCGGCGTGTGTCACTCTTCCAAGTGGCAGGGGCAGCGGACCCCATCTGTGACAGACTTCGCACACCTTGCCAATGCGTAAGCGCTAAGGTTTCCATGCGAGCATGTTGCAGGGCTTAAGCTTCGGAGACGAGATTTCCCGAAGGTGCCGAAGCTCGGATTGCTGCCTGATAAGCCTGGTGAGCTTGGACCGCTGTACCCAACTCCCTGAGGGCAGCAGCGACCTCCGCTTTGCGGGCCAGCATGCGAGCCTCGCATGCTGCTTCCCTCTCGAGCAATTTTTTGGCCAGGACCCGGCCCTCCTCCCATAGCTGCCAAAAATCCCCCGAAGGGCTCCCCGCTTGGCTGGCGGGGGATTTTTCCAATTGCTGTCGGTGGGCAGCAAGTTCACGTTCGATCGCCTCCAGCTCATTGAGCAGGACTTGTTTTGCTCCTAGAAGTTCCAGGAGAGGATCCAGCTGAGAGGCGTCGATCAGGCGTTCCTGGTGGTCCACAAGTTTATGGAGCTCGCAGAGAAGATCAACTCGTCGCTTTATCAAGCTGACCCAGGTAGCAGCTCCGTCTTTTCGTCCCGCTGTTAGGTTCATGATCCTCGCTTCGTCTGCAAAGCGTAGACTTTACTTGATATCAAAGGGCTGTGCGATTTTTCGCAGCAGGCCTGTTGATGTCCTCTCAACGTGGGTTGGACCGGATAACCGGGGCCGGGGACCAAGCTTCTGGCAACCGGGCAAGTCCGTTCGGTATTGTTTGGTCCTGAGGGCTAGGCTCTTTGCCATCTTACTTGGGCCGCCCCGCCATCAAATCGATAAGGCCGGTCCAAAAGGAAAGCTCTGGCACCACTTTCCCCGGTTCCAAAGTTTTCCTGAGAGTTTCCGCGCGATCACGAGACTCATCCAGAAGTGTGGTGGCTTCGTGAATGAGTCCGTTGTCGCGTAAGTGTTGGGCAGCTAGAACGATTGCGGGAATAAATTCCGGTGTTCGGGAAGCCTTCTGCACGAGCTCGCGAGCAGTAGCGTAAGCTTGGGTGTAATCAGCCGAGCCTATTTGTGCAAGGAGCCGTGCATATTCGATGTTCCGGTGAAAACCATTGGTGTCGGCTTCGGGCAGAAGCGATCCATCTTCCTGTGCCACGCTTTGCCGGAGTTCCGTGAGCATTTCCTGGGCTTCTCGGAAGCACTGCTGAGCCAGCGTGGCGTACTTTGCTGCAAGCGCCGAGAGTGTCTCTTCATGCATGAGAGCTAAAATTTCCTGCGCCTGCCGGATTCTCCCGTATGCCCTCAAGTATTGAGCGACGGCCGCGTGGGGATTAGTGGGATACCGCGCGACCAGTTCAGCCAGGTATTGGTCGGCTTCCTTCCAAGCTTTGCGAGAGAGAAGGATTTCGCCGAGCTCAAAGAGCGACTCGCGCCACTCGCGACTAGCGGGCGTTAAATCCTGGCCGTCGAGGTTTCGTCGTAAAAGGGCTTCGGCTTCATCCAGTTGGCCTAATTCGCGAAGGGCTCTCGCCGCCAAAAGTCGGGCTTCGAAGGCAGCGCTATCTCGCGGATATTCCGTGTAGCAAGCGCGGAGATCGCGCAAGGCTTCTTCAGTTTTGCCCAGCACTAAAAGCGCCTCGCCCCGATAGCGAAGCGCGGCGGGCCGACGCCTCACCGGCTGATCTTCCATATAAAGCGACAAGGCACGGAGAACTCCCCGGGGCGAGCGACCGCGAGAGAAGCATTCCGCTGCCCACCACAAGTAATCGGGGTATTCGCGAGCCGTGAAACTAACACTGGCCACCCGAAGGTAAGTCAATCCCGCTTGGCGATAATAGCGCCGCCCAAGCCGAGCCACGTCGCGGGGGAGCTCGGCGGATGCATCGCCTGGATGCCCAGGAAGCTTCTCCCACGCCACGGGTGTTCCAGGCGTAAGTACGGAGAGGTAATTTCCCACGGCGCGATACACTTCAGCCAATAGGCGGAGCCGTAACGACTCGTCAACGACGCCGGCCAGAGCTGTTGCCAAATCCACCGCGGCTGCAAATTCCTGCTGCTCCAAAAATCCCCGATACGTTTGGAGGATCGTCTTTTCCAATCTGGGACCAATTACCCAATCATCCCAGTCAAGAAGCGGAAATCCCTCGGGAGGCACGGCTTCCTTGGCTAGTTCCAGGGCCTGACGGAACCAACCTGCAGCAAGGCGAACTTTCCCCTGGGTGTGGGCAAGCTCTCCGAGGGCCCAAGCGGCCGCCACCGCAGGGGGCGTGGGGCCGGCGCGTTCGATCACGCGGTGAAACTGTTGCTCGGCTTCGGCAGTCAACCCGGCCTCAGCCAGGGCTACTCCCAACCAATAAAACGCTTCGGAACTTACCCGGCACGTAAGGTTGTCCCAGCGGATTGCCTCGGCCAACGAAGCGGTGATCGGTTGGAGGTTTAGCTTTTGGGAAGGCTGAGCTTGATTGACCCACGCTTTGGGGTCAGTTGTTTGGCGACTTTGCCCACGAAATGCCGCCAGATGAAACAGCCCTTCGATTAGCTTTGCCCGGGGGTAAAATGGCGAAGCTTGAGCTACCTGGCGGCAGGTGGCCAGTGCTTCGTCGATCTTTCCCAACTTAGCAGCGCACCAAGCTTTGCGCAAACGAAGTTGATCGCGTAATTCCTCCTCCGTGGGCGTTGACTCCAAAAACCGATCGAGAAATTCGACCACCTTGTCGGGGCGTTCTCGGGCCCACAGATCTGCCCAGAGAAGGATATAAGATGCCAGCCGAGGAGGGGGAAGGGAGGAAAGGTCCCCCTCATCGAGAAATTTCTGGGCCTCCTCAAGTCGCCCCAACCGGTAGAGGTTTAAGGCAAGGGTCAGACGAGCCTCCCGCGCTTGCCCGGCCTTCAGGCCAAGTTGTAACGCATCCCGGAGAAGTTGGGTACTCTCCTGTCGAAGTTCCCGAGCGGAAAGGCCCGAATGATGCTCGGCCAAAAGGGCCATCGCTATTCCTTGCAAGTAGGGAACTGTCCCAAGGGGCAAATCTTCCGGGAGACGAGACCCGTCCAGCTGGTCAATTAGCGCGAGGGCCTCCTCGGGGTTTCCCTTAACCAGAGCTTCATGGACTGAGGCAAGGGAAGGCGCGGCTTGAGGCCGGGGCCATAAGAAGACCCCAGCTGCGAATGCACAAAGAGCGATCAGGCCCGAGCCCACTAGGAGCGGCACAAATATCTTCGAAACCCGCCGCGCCGGCTTACTCGGCGGAGCTTCGTGCTGCTCAAGTTCGTTTTGCGGCGATGAAATGGCCGGCGCCATCCCGCTGATTTCCCTTTCACAAGGTTGGAAGGGGGTACCTCAGCCCTCCTCTAGCCGGAGACATAAAAAAGCGCCACTTCCTACGATGGTTGCAGTCGGCGGTTAGCCGCAGCCGGCCCCGGGCTTTTTTGCATTCACCCGCTAATTGGCCCCGTGATTTGCTACCCATTCGGGACGCTACGGTTGTGCCTCCAATTGAAGTCAGGAGCTTGACACCCAGTCCCAAGCATCCATTCCACGGTTTTTCACATCATAAATTCGGTTGTCCTCCCGCCGCTATGGTATGTGATACCTTCCTCGCACATGACACCCTGCGTGCCACAAGGATTTTGCCGGAGAGCGCGGCACGGAAAGCCCACGGCGCTTTCGAGAGCAAAAATCACCCAAGTCTTGCTTTCTTCCTATCTTGCCCAGGGCCCTTATGACGCCTGTGGATGGGGCGAAAACCGCGATGTCTTTCCGGCCTAAACCTAATGCTTGCTCGCAGCCATCGATGAGAATGATTTGGTGATGCCGGATATTTCGACTCAGGCATTCACGTGCGAGCCAAGGCGCACAGTTTGGGAATTTGAACGAGCCAAGGCTGACAGTTCGGGGATCTGTACGAAAGCGAAAATCTGAAGAGAAAGTGTGATGTCGTCCGCCCCGAAACTGGCACCCGGATCCCTGGCAGACCGGTCCGACTGCGACTTCCAATACGTTTTCGACAAGAACGCTGTCTTTTTTCGATCAGGGTTTTTGGCGAAAGTACCTTTTACTTTTTGGCATAAAGGCCGTCAACCCCGATACGCCGTAGCCGCGTTGCCTGCGCGCAAGATAGGGCCGGCAAGAGCCTCCTGGGTAGCATGCCGGCGTGACAAGGCCAAGAATCTGCCCCTCAGAGCGGAATCTTCCCATTCTGCCGATGCCCGCAGGCCAGTGGCTTGGGTTGTGAGGGAGTGTCCATGACTATCGCAGGAGGATCTGGTGCGTGGTCGACGAAAAACTTGCGATCCTCGGCCAATTGGCAACGCTTTAACGTACCTTAGCGGGATCAGTTTAGCTGGGGGTATAAGCCTCTTTGGTCCCGTCGACAGGTTTCGGCCAAAACAACATTTTTGGATAAACAGCATTTTTGGACAATAAAGCGAAAAGTTACTTACTCAGGAATTATCACGGCCGTTGCTCAGATTCATCACGGCCGCAGTTTGTCTCACTCGTTTCCTCAAGGTCCCTTTTTGCTAAACACTTATGTATTTCTCGTCCTCGACACCCCGCGGGGAAAAACCCTCTGCGAATTAAAGAATTTCACGAGAACTGCCGAAGTAAAACGCCGCACCCTCCAGGCCTGGCTGCTTCCAGAAGGATGACCCGTGCTCTTCACCAAAAAGGGTAAGGCTGCGGAGACTCTAAGCTCTGGGAAATGTCCGAAAAATGCGAGAAAGACACTATTTCCGACAGCCTTGCGATGCTTGAGCTAAAGTTATTAGGCGAGGACAGGCTTTGCTCCCTTTGGGGTCGGATCCTTCATCGGGAACCTCGGCCCGTTTTCGCTAGCTTTGCCACTGACGCAGTTAGGGAGTTCATCGATCCGCGGCAGACGCCTCAGGCGCGATTGGTTTCGAGCAAAAAGGTGGGGAAATTCTTGAGCCACCCCAAAAACCTTCGCTCAAGGGAGGTGGGGGGATTCGAGGTCGGAAGGACTGCTTATCGGCGGGGGTTTACGAAGACTGATCCAAAAAGCACGAAGAATCTGCTGCGTGACCAGTTCGATGTTCGAATGAATGAAAGGAGGGCCAGGTATGAAGCTTGCTCGAATTCATATTTTCCAAGAATCGGCCAGTTCCCCCCCGCAGTGCTGTGCCCACGGTGAGTCGCAGTGGGTTGAAACAACTCTGGGCGAAATCCTTCCGTTACTTATCGATGCGTGCCGGACTAAGAGGGCGTGGCTCCACGACTTTTCCAATGAACCCGTGGCGTTGTCTTCCGATCTGTACGAAGTCCTCCAAGCTTACCGTGCCGTCCGACGTGCCTCCGCTTAAAGACATGAGCTTCGCATTGGGAATGTGTGGGTTCTGTCGAACTGGTTTGAGGCTTCGGTCCTTGGTAGCTCGTCCCCATCATTTGGTCGTAGGAGAGTTGGATTATCGTCCCCGGGATCTCTCCACGGCTAAGCCAAGCCAATGAGTTGAGTCTGCGAAAAATTTAGCGTTCTTTTTACTTTTCCTGATGGCAGATTAGGCCGAAGACGGGCGGGAAACTTTCGCCGTCCTTGCTGCCTTTCGAACTAAAGCCGAATTTTTCGATCTAATCCGAAAGCGTGAATGATTCCTCCGAACTTCTGCCCTTTAGCTTAGTCCCCCGAGATCTCCTATGTTTCCCAGTCCGTACTTCCCAGCCCTTACCCTATAAAACCTTGCAACTGGACGATCCTCAAAAGTCACGCCAAAAGGTTTAAACCGTTAGGGATCAAGTTGTTGTCTCCGCTCAGAGCTTTGATAACCAACAGACAAGTGCATTCCGATGGCCCAGCCCTTCCGGTGAACAGCCTTTCCACTTAATAGGTAACCAGCCTCCGGAGACGGCAAGCAACTCTAAACCAGGCATTTGCCAAGCCCTAAAACAGGGCTATTAGGTATGCGATTAACTTCATAGGGATGCCACTGACTAATCTGCTGAGGTGGCGCGGTCTACCAACGGCATTTGGAATGGCACCGTCTTCCTCCGGTACCGCAAGGTCGAGCAGTTCACTTCATTTCCGGTTTGCCAGAGGTCGCCATAGGTATAAGGCACGAGAAGCTCTAGTTTCCATTTTTTTCGAAACTTATCAACTTACCGAACTTGCTGCAGAACATGTTGAGTTCTCCGTTCGGAAAATTCTGGCCTTTCCGGGTGCTCAGCGTAACCGGGAAATCGGATAACTTTGTGCCGGAAGGAAAGAATTGGGTGTAGCCAGGAATCGCACCCAGGTGGGACGCCCGGATGCACTTGGCGCGAGCTAATGGTATCGCTACAATTAACTAAATTAATCATGCTGGTCCGCTGAATAAGCTAATATGAATTTACGAACTGCGCGATTGGAATAGTTCGAAGGAGGGCAGCTGCGCTCCGGTAGGTGACCTCGCCCCAAAAAGCTAGAGGTTTCCTAGACTCACGCTGGCTGTAGATCGCCGCTCCGGCGACCGTCGGGTTTTGCTTCCTGCTCTGCCAGGGGCAAGCTCTTCGTGCGGCTGCCAGCTTCCCGGTGAAGCCTCAAGCGAAGAGTTGCGCGCAGGTCTATAAGCAGTGGCAATACGTGGGGAAAGCATTAGAAGCATAGATGAAATTGGCTATTTGGTTACTTGGCGAAGTGGAGCGTGGACAAATCTCCGCTTACTTGTGCTAGCTCCACCTTTGCTACCTAGAGAATCAGAGAAACATTTCATGGAATCATAGGAGAAACATTGGAGAAATCTTATGGCGGTTGCAACTCAAGCTCACTCGACCTCCAAGATGTTTGATGAGTTCATGAACGAGGTTATTAGCGGGAATCCCAACGAGCCGGAGTTTCATCAGGCGGTACGGGAGGTGGCCGAGAGCGTAATGCCCTTTATCGAGGCTCACCCGGTCTACTGGAAGGAGCGTATTTTGCAGCGGATCGTTGAGCCAGAGCAGGTAGTAATGTTTCGGGTAGCCTGGGTGGACGATTCTGGGGCCGTCCGCGTAAACCGTGGGTATCGCATTCAGATGAACAGTGCCTTGGGGCCTTACAAGGGTGGTCTTCGGTTTCACCCCACGGTGAATCTCAGCATTCTAAAGTTTCTGGCCTTTGAACAAGTGTTCAAAAACAGCCTCACGGGGCTGCCTTTGGGAGCAGGCAAAGGTGGGTCCAACTTTGATCCTAAGGGTAAGAGCGACCGTGAGGTGATGCATTTCTGTCAGAGCTTCATGACCGAGCTTTATCGTCACGTGGGCCCGATGACAGATGTACCTGCGGGGGACATCGGGGTGGGCACCCGCGAGATTGGTTATATGTTTGGGCAGTACAAGCGGATTCGGAAGGAATTTAGCGGTGTGCTGACGGGTAAAGGGCTGGGGTGGGGAGGTTCCCACATCCGGCCGGAAGCCACCGGCTACGGCAATGTGTACTTTGTGGAACAAATGCTTCTCCGCCGCGGGGATGGCCTTGGGGGGAAAATCGTAACGGTTTCCGGCTCCGGCAACGTGGCCCAGTACACGGTGGAAAAGCTCATTGAGCGCGGGGCCAAGTGCGTGACGCTTTCCGATTCGGGTGGATTCATCTACGACCCCGACGGCCTGAATGAGGAAAAGCTGGAATTCGTGAAGTGGCTTAAGAATGAGAAGCGGGGACGCATCGCGGAATATGCGGAAAAATTCGGCTGCCAATACTACGCGGGAAAGCGACCCTGGGCAATACCGTGCCATATCGCCATGCCCAGTGCTACCCAAAACGAGTTAGACGGGGAAGATGCCCAGCAACTGGTCCGGAACGGTTGTTACTGTGTGTCGGAAGGTGCCAACATGCCGTGCACACCGGAAGCCATCGACGTCTTCCGCCAAGCCAAGATTCTCTTTGGCCCGGGTAAGGCGGCCAACGCGGGAGGCGTAGCGGTCTCTGGCCTGGAGATGTCCCAGAATGCGGGACACACCGTGTGGACGCGGGAGCAGGTAGATCGACAACTTCAGGCGATCATGAAGAGCGTCCACGACACTTGTTGCCTCTACGGGACTAAGTCCGACGGCTGGGTCGATTATGTGGATGGAGCCAATATCGGTGGATTTGTCCGTGTGGCCAATGCTATGCTGGCTCAGGGTGTGGTGTGATAGCTGGGGTGTTACGGGAAGAACTTGTTGACGAAAGCATCGGGTGGGTCAGTTTTCCCCAGCGAGGGGAGCTAAATGTTTCGAAGTCGAAAGCCGCCGTCAGAGCTGCTGGAAAGGGCCAGAACCGCAAAAAAGTGGTGCAAGGGTTGATCGTCGGGCTTTGGCTTTACGTTTTTTGCTTGATGCCTTCTGCCGGCGTGAAATCGTGGGCGAAATTGCCGCTGGTCTGTTAAGCAAAAAGGATGTGATGATCGCCTGATGGAGGCTGGGCCAAACGAGGTCCCTTGTAGGTCGCGAGAGGCTGGGGAGTGCTCGGTGAGGGCTACCCTCCATGCAGCCACCAGGGCCGCTCGTAGCGCCCCGGCAACTGGATGATGGACACTGAATGAATTGGGGCTTGTTGACGAACTTGAGCCAGCGCTTCGGGTGGGGGCTGATCGTCTAGAAGGAGCACTGCCACTTGTTCGCCCCCAGGCCGATCGGTATTTCGGCCCACCGTCATCTGCGCGATGTTTATGTGATAGGCCCCGAAGATAGTGCCAATCTTGCCGATGACTCCCGGCCGATCGTGCAGAGTGAGAATCATCATAGTTCCTTCTAAGGGGCTTTCGAGGCGACAATCGCGGAGATGCACCAGCCGGGGTAAATTCCCAAAGAGGGTTGCGGCAGCTATTACAGTTCGCTCAGGGGATTGCAGCTCTACGCGCACGAGGGAGCTGAACTCGCCGGCCTCGGCACTTCGTTCTTCAACCAGTTGAATGCCTCGATCGCGGAGGAGCCATTCGGCGTTGACGAGGTTAACGGGCTCGGCCACAACCCGTTCGAGGAGTCCGACGGCCACCGCGGCGGAGAGCAGCCGAATGTCCCGCCGTGCCACCTCTCCTTCCACCCGCACATGGCAGCGCTGCACATTGTCCGCTTGAAGCTGCGAAAGGAGAAGTCCCAGGCGATAGGCCACGTTGAGAAACCCGCCTAAGTCGCGAAGGGCTTCCGGCGCGACAGCGACGGTATTAATGGCCTGTTTGACCACCCCGCGGCCGAAATATTCCATGATGAGTTCGGCGGCCTCAATGGCCACTTGTTCTTGAGCCTCCATGGTACTTGCGCCAAGATGGGGCGTGCACACGACGTTGTCGCGCCCGAAAAGGGGATGGGAAGTGCATGGTTCCTCCTGAAACACATCGAGCGCCACTCCACCAAGGTGGCCAGCATCCAAAGCCGCTACTACGGCCTTTTCGTCAACAATTCCGCCGCGAGCGCAGTTAATGAGGAAGGCGCCGCGTTTCATTTGGCGCAGCTGGGCTTCCCCAATCATCCCTCGGGTTTGATCGTTAAGCGGTACATGCAACGTGAGGAAGTCCACAAGGGGAAGAAGATCTTCAAGTGAGGAGACCATCTCCACCGCCCAATCCCTGGCCCAGGCGTGGGAAACATACGGATCGTAGGCCATGACCTTCATGCCCAAGCCGTTGGCTCGTTCGGCCACGGCCCGACCCACCCGACCCAAACCCACAACCCCCAGAACCTTGCCGGAAAGTTGTTTCCCGACAAAGCGGTTTCTTTCCCAAGAGCCTTGCTGCAAAGTTTGGTAGGCAGGGCAGATCCGCCGCGCAAGGGCCAGCAGTAAGGCTATGGTGTGCTCGGCCGTAGCTACCGTATTAGCGCCCGGGGTATTCATGACGATAATGCCCTGTCGCGTGGCAGCCTCGAGGTCGATGTTGTCCACGCCCACTCCCGCCCGGACAATGACCCGCAAACGCCGGTTGCCGGTGAGCACCTCGCGGGTGATTGTGACACCGCTGCGGCAGATGGCTCCGTCGGCGCCGGCCAGCGCTTCTCGCAGAGCTTCTCCTTTCAGTCCGGGGCGCTCTTCCACCTCAAGGCCTGCCGCCCGCAGCATCCGCAAACCCTCGGCAGACAGCGGATCAAGAATCAACACTCGACGCATAAACGCTCCCTTTTCTTGGAGAGGATTGCCAACGTAGGGCGGGCGAAAGTCCCAGAGAACATCTGGGTGCCGCCCCCGGCTTATGCGACTCCCAGGGTTTTCGGAGATTTCTTCTGCAAAAGATTTCCGCACCAGCTTTTCTCAATGGGTTTGCTCAGCGCATGCTTGAGCTGTCCGGCAGCTTCGGGGGGCTGGCTTCTTACAAAGCTGACTGGCACCGGGCCCGGCAGATATTTTCCCTCCGTCACTTCGGAAGGTACAAGGGGTGGGCACCGGCCAGAAGGATTCTTTCCGGGACAAAAGGGGTCTCGACTTCAAGCCAGCTTCCGGAGTGACTGGCGGGCAAGAAGATCGCACTCCGCTCACGCATAGCTCCTCCATTGTGGCGACGGCCAAATTCCAGTCGATCCCCGGGGCATAACAACGAGGCCCTGTATGATCCTGGGGTTGGCCAATTTACCCTGAAAGCTTTCAACGAACCAAGATACACCAACCGGTTCGAGCGACTGGGATCGAACTACGCGGAAAGATCGCCGCCCTGTGATTCCCGAGTTCCTCGTTTGAGGCCGATGGTGACCGACCTGATACCCCCCGCCATCTCACACCCAAGCCGCGAGGCTTTCGTGTCGCTTCATTTCGCCGATGGGCTTAATCAAAATTCCCCCATGGGACGTGGGAAATTTTGCTTGCAAGTGGGCAGAGGAGGGCCTATCATCATGGCTGTCGATCGGTTGTACCCGCCTTTGGTTGCCTCCCGATTGGGCATTTTTAGCCCCCGAAGTATTCTCCGTTGGCACACGCAGGCTACGATGGCTTTGCTCTGGTATCGCATTTAAAAAGGAGCTCCTTACGATGCGGGATTGGACTCAGGTTCTGAGGCTGCTTGTGTTCGGTGGCTTGCTCCTGGTGGGAGGGGCTGTTGATGCTGAGCTTGTGCCAACTAATCGTTCGCCGGCGGCGGATGAATGGGGCTATCGGCCGACTGACGGCGCCGTAGTGCCGCTTAATCCTCCCTCACTTTGTTGGGTACACGAGCCGCAAGCCTATCGGTACGAGGTGCAGTGGGCGAAGCGGGAGGATTTTTCCGATGCCACGACGATTCAGGACATCCCCTGGCCCGTGTACACGCATGATCAGCCCCTTGAGCCGGGGCACTATTTCTGGCGTTATCGATTTGTCACGAAGGACGGGAAGCAATCCGGCTGGAGTGTGGTGCGGAGGTTCACCATTCCGCCTGAGGCTGTCCATTTCCCCATGCCCAATCACCAACAACGGGGGGAGCGGATTCCCCGGGGGCATCCGCGTCTGTTTGTCCGGGCGGAGCAATTACCGCGGCTTCGGGAGCTGGCGCGGACCGAGCTGAAACAAGAGTTTGAGCGGTTGCGTCGCCAAGCGGAGCAAATCCTTCAGGCCGGCCCAACGCCGGAGCCCGCCAAGAGGGGCTCGGCCCGAGATCTCAACGATGTGGAGGCCGTCAAATATTGGTGGCCCAATAGAGAGCAAACCCTTAAAGCCTGCCAAGAAGCAGAGATCCTTGCCTTTGTTTATCTGATTTCACAAGAACCACGATTCGGTGAGGCAGCGCGCCGATGGATCAATCATTTGGCTTCCTGGGATCCAGATGGACCGACAAATTTTCGTCTTAATTGCGAGGCTGCCAAGCCCATGCTCCATCGGCCGGTGAGGGCCTATGACTGGGCATTCGATCGGCTCTCCCCGCAGGAGCGCCAACAGTTCCACCGGGTAATGATTCGGCGAATTAGCGATGCGTGGGAAAGTGGCGAGGTGGGCCGCGGTGTCGGTCATTTGAATCGCCCTTACAACAGCCACGGAAATCGCACCTGGCATAAGATCGGCGAAGCTGCCATCGGTCTTTATGGCGAAGTGCCCGAAGCAGAATTGTGGCTCGACTACGCACTTAACAAGTTTTTCGCCTGTTATCCTGTGTGGTGTGATGACGACGGCGGCTGGCATGAAGGCTTAAGCTATTGGGCAGGCTATATGAGCAAAGCCGTCTGGTGGCTGCATGTGGCGGATGTGGCCTTAGGAATCGACGGCTTTCGTAAGCCGTTTTTCCACCGCGTGGCGGATTTCGCTCTGTATGTGGCTCCACCGGGAAGTCCTAATATGGGTTTCGGGGATTTGTCCCATAGGACGCCCTCCCGTGGATGGGGAGGATTTATGGAATATTTCCTCCGGGCTGCTCACGCTCATAAGGTGCCCCACGCGTCCTATTGGAGGTGGTGGGCGGACGCGTGGCAGATGACGCCGGAAGGGGGCATTCTGGGTTTCCTTTATCGGGCTCAGATGAGCACCCTCCCGGCACCGCGCCCCCCGGCGGAATTGCCTCCCTCGCGGGTGTTTCGTGGAATAGGTGTGGCCAGCTTGCATCTGACACTTTTGGACAGCCGGCAGGACGTCCATCTGTTGTTTAAATCCAGCCCCTTTGGCGCGCGAAGTCACGGGCATAATCCGCAAAATAGCTTTCAGCTTAATGCCTACGGCGACTCCCTTCTTACCACGTGTGTGTACCGGGATATCCACGGTAGCCCCTTCCATTACAAGTGGGCCCATAGCACGGTGGCCCATAACGCGGTGCTCGTTGGCGGGGAGGGGCAAGTACCTCATCGGGCCGATTCGCAGGGCGAAATTGTGAACTTTGAACTTGGTCCCTTTGTGGACTATTTGTGTGGGGATGCCACCAAAGCATACGGCGGGCGACTTCAGGGTGCCCTGCGCCACGTGGCTTTCCTGCGAACCCAACATCTGGCGGCCAGCCGATCTGGGAAAGGTGCGGGGCCAAAACCCACGTTGCCCGATGCTCTTATCGTGCTCTACGACCAGGCGGTGGCCGGCAAGCCTACCACATTCCAGTTTATGCTCCATGCCCTTTCGCCTTTTGATATAGACGAGCGTGCCCAACGTCTCACAGTGAAAAGACCTCAAGCCTGTTTGATCGTTCAATACTTGTCCACGGAGGAGCTGAGGTTCCGGCAGTGGGATGGTTATGATCCGCCACCCCGGGAGAAATTCCCCAATCAGTGGCATGTAGAGGCTTCCACTCAGACGCCGCAACAGCGGGTGGAGATGATCACCGTGCTCCTCCCACACCGCCCGAAGCTCGCCCCCAAGCTGGTGGCAACCAGGGTGGAAACTTCCCAACTGATCGGGGCGGAAGGCAACCTCGAGGGGGTTCCCTTCCGGGTACTTTTCGCCAAAGATCGCCAGGCAGGACCGACGCGGTTTGGCAACCAAACGGTTCGCGGGCCTTTGGCGGTTTGGTGGGATGGCTCTCTTGTGGTGCAGCAGGAAACAGGGCGATAAGCCGCCGTGTGAAGCTTGCCAGGCTAAGGCGAAGCGCGGCGATAACTTCAGAGGATCTCCTCATCGGCTAAGCGGAGCGGTGGTACGCGGACCACGAGCCGGCTTGAACCACGAGCGAGAGGCGAACCCCAGATCCTTTAAACCTCCCCAGCCCGCTTCAGGTTGTGCCACCAGTCGCAGCCGTAGTTGCCCACTTTATATTGTTCGATTTGGCCGGTGCTGGCGGGGCCTGCCGCTTTGTTTAACAGCTCGCGGATTTCCTCTTCGGCAAGCGGCTGGAAGTTTCGCGCCATTTCTAGGTCTTGTCGGAGGTTCTCACGCGATTGGATACCGCAGACCAAGCTGGAGATGGGAAGCGACAGGGCATAGCGCCGCAGGAGGGGTGCCGGGACGCCGAGCTCCCGCACAAGTCGCCCACCTTGCGAGCAGAGGGCTTTCATTCCAATAACGCCGATCCCCCGTTCCACACAGACAGGCAGCACGCGGTGTTGGAAACTTTCATAATGGGCATCGAGCACATTAGTTGGCATTTGTACAGTTGCCCACTCAAAGGGCTTATCGAGCATCGCGAGGTGGAAGCGGGGATTCTGGTGCCCAGTAAATCCAAGGTACCGAACCTTCCCCTCTTTTTGGGCTTCCAGAGCATATTTCAAGGCACCATTTTCCGCGAAGATGAGTTCCGGATCGTCATCCCAGCGGATGCCATGAAATTGCCATAAGTCGATATAATCCGTGCGAAGCCGGCGAAGACTATCCTCGAGATTTTGCCGAGCCGTGCGGTAATCGCGTCCACAGACCTTGGTCATGAGGAAGACTTTGTGGCGACGGTGGCCCTCGGCCAAGGCTCGGCCCATCAGTTCTTCGCTTCGACCGCGGTGGTAATCCCAGCAGTTATCGAAGAAGGTCAGCCCGTTGTCCACGGCTTCCTGCATGATAGCGATGGCTTCTTTGTCTTCGCGAACGGCGCCGATGTCCCAACCGCCAAGGCAAATGATGCTGACCCGCTGGCCGGTTTTGCCTAAAGGGCGGGTGGGAAGTCCCGCGGGACTTGCCTCCTGAGCCTGGACCATTGATCGCCCCAGAGCCAGTCCTACCAGGGCTACCTCCAAGAATTCTCGCCGCGACCGTCCCTTGACCGCGAGGCTTTTTTGTGAAACTTTCTGCATGGCAGTTCTCCCGCACCAAGTGAGGTTTTTACGCCCAGGAATGACAGTGCCGCTGGAGGGATCTCTTGCACCCGCGGCCTGTTTCCCACAGGCTCAATTATATCTGCCATAAAAGGCAAAAACACTACCGTAAATCCATTTCCCTTTAGCAAGGCACCTTGCCTTCCGCAGACTGCCCCGAGAAGGTAGCGGGGAAAAAGCCGTTGGCTTCATTTGTGGCCGGTTTTTTGCAGTCGTTTTACGACAAACGCGGCGAACTCGCCGGCTACGGGGATGGCTGTTGGTCCCTTGGCGACTTTGCCAGTAAAGACTGCTGGGCCGAAAAAGTCTCGCGGATCCTTTAGCTCGAAGCTTTCTTCCGCGTTTAACCACGGGCGAAAGTCCACATCCACTGTGGCGGCCTTTTGCCAGTTATAAATCACAAGATGAGCCCGATTCGGATCGTATTTGCTGGGCCGTAGTTCCACAAGTGAAGGTCGGTCCATTGGTCGGGGGCTTCCCGGGAGAAGAACAAAGTTGTTTTCGCTTACCGCATGCTTAAAGCGGATGATATTTAACGTCCCCTCGACGACCACATTATCCCGGACCTCGCAATCCTCGTTTTCTGGGGCCGTGTAGCCGATCTGCATATTGACGCGATACAAAAAATTGCGCAGCACGCGAATGCCCTTGGCTGGTCCTTCACCGCCAACCAGGAAACGGCCGGCATGGTACGCCACATTTCCCTCGATTAAATAATTGTGGACGAATGCGCGGGGCGAGCCATAGGCGTGCATCGTATGGCCGAAGCCGCCGGTCATAATACAGTCGGCAATGGTTTTTACACCAAGTTCGTTTTGGGTGTAAACGGCATGCCCATGCCCGCGATCGGGAGCATCCCAACCGTTGTCATAAATGATGCAGCCGTAAAGTTCGCTGTCGGTCGCACCTCGCCAGAAGCTGACCCCTTGCGCATTGGCGTGAATGACCAGGTGGATATATTTGCACCCTTGGCCGGCATAGATATTGAGCCCGCCCCATGGCCGGCCATAACTTTGAGGATGCGACCCCGGCTCCTCCAGCCGACGCGGTAAAGTGAAGTTCTCGGACACCAGAATTTCTAGCTCCCAAATCCACAGATAGTTGGCGGGCGATTCGACGGTGAGCCCTCCGTCGATTGTCACACGTTCCCCCGGGACGGGGCGGATATGGATAGGCTGTTCTGGCGTGCCTTGGAGCCGCACCACAAAACCAGGCGACCGGATAGTGCGATCCGGGTGACGATAAATTCCACTGGCAAGCCAAACGGTGTCCCCGGGACGAATGGGTTGTCGCCCCTCAAGGGCGGAGGTGATATCCCACGGGTCCTGTTTGGTCCCCGTGCCCGACGGGGAGCCCTTCGGCGAGACGAACCACTCGGCCGCCTTCCCGCAGGCGGCAGGATCGAGGGGCATAGCCACCACAATCGCCCCGACGGCCCAACCGGCGACAAGGCTCCAGGCCGTAACGCCCGCGGTTCCGCTTCGGAGCTGGGGACCCAACTCGCGCTCCGTCCGCCAAAGTGGGGGATGCCTAATTACTGGCTGCATAGCTTATTCGTCCACTTATCAAAGGTGTCCCATTCGTAAACGGAAGACATGCAAGTAGGCTAAATGCCGAAAGTTCCAACCGGATCGGGTGTTTATAAAAAAGGTGGTGTTTCTCGTTGACCCAACGTTGTGCCGTGTTACCCCGATGTTGGAGCCAAAGTTCGCCGGGAACTCGGCGGCGGTCAGCACCTTCTCAACAGGACCCGAACCAAGAGACGCGACTTTTTTGGCGATACCAAATTCGTTCCGTAAGATTATCAACAATCTCCGCGAGGGGCATGGCCCCCACTTAAGGGGGGTTTCGTCGGAGGAGAGATTTGTATCGGCTTTTTCGTACTGCGTATTTTCGCGTGGCGTCATTTTTGTGCAGCGAGATTGCGAAATGAAACCGGAGCTTTTTACCCTTGCGGATAATGCTTTTCGGGGAGGCAGAGGGCCCCCCCCGGCTGCACTCCAAGGGATGATTAACCCGATCCCAAACGCCGAATGGTTATTAGCCAAACGCGTAATGGATAACACCTACCAGGTGGCAAGCCATCCGCGACCTCCAGGGTGGGTGGTTACCAGAAAGCTAAGGATTGCAAGGTCCCAGGTTCGATCCCGATGCCAAGATATAGCCGAGATATAATTGACACAATTTGCCCACGTTGGTCCTAAGTTGCCCTGCGGATTACTCGGCCCGGAAGGGTTTTGAGGGAAGGGCCTGCCGGTCCCCGAGTCCTCCTTCCCGGGCAATCCATTTTTCAGTCTAAAGTGGGGAAGTGATCGAGGCGACACCAGTGGCAGAACAATCGGTTATCTCTTTGCGCGGTGTACGCGTTCATAACCTCAAGGGAATAGATATTGATATCCCCCATGGGCGGCTTGTTGTCGTCTGTGGGGTGAGCGGGAGCGGTAAGAGTAGTCTAGCCCTTGACACCCTCTACGCGGAGGGCCAAAGACGGTATATCGAAAGCTTTTCTGCTTACACCCGGCAGTTTCTGCAACGGCTGGAACGTCCGGCGGCGGATGCTATTGAGGGAATCTGTCCGGCCATAGCGGTGACCGGCAGGCAATCGATCCGGTCCAATCGCTCCACGGTGGGCACTGCCACAGAAATCGGAGATTATCTGCGTCTTTTGTTTGCGAAGATAGCGCGGCCGGTTTGCCCGAGCTGCCGCCGGGTTGTTCACGCATATCAACCTCATTCGGTGGCTGCTGTACTTTCGGCTTTGCCGGAGGGTAAGCGCATCCTTATTAGTTTTGCTCTCCCCGTAACGGATCTTCCCTCGCTCATGATGGAGCTGCCTCGGTTGCGGGAACAAGGATTCGTGCGGATTTTGACGATGGGAGAGCTTGTGGACATCTCCGGTAGCGAGGAAAGCCAGATTTATCAGCATCTCCAAAAGGTGCGGACGGCTACCAAGGACGGAAAATCGCGAGGTGGCATGAGCGCTTTTGTTGTGGTGGACCGGCTGGTCACGGGGCAGGCCACCCGGAAGCGACTCCGCGATTCGCTGGAATTAGCCTTCGATCGAGGGGAAGGAAGTTGCGAAGTCTTTGTGGAGCTTGGCCAGGGGCTAGATGAGGCTGAGGCTTTTGCGTCGGAGATTTTTCAGAGGGATCATCTCGATGGGCAGGTCCTTGGGGCCCTTGAGTTGACGAAGAAGGCCTCGGCGAGCGATGGTTACCCTCAGTCGTCAGAACGCGACCGGCCGGCCACGCTCGCGGGTTGGGAGTTACCGCCGGCACCAATAAGCACGATACAGGGACGGTTTTTTGCCCGCTTCCGTTTCAGTGATCGAATGCGGTGTGGTGGCTGTGGACTTGACTTCCCCACTTCTGAACCGCGACTTTTTAGCTTCAATCATCCGCTGGGTGCTTGTTCCCAGTGCGAGGGCTTCGGCGACGTGGTAGATATCGATTGGGATTTGATCGTTCCTGACAAGCAAAAATCGATTCGCGATGGAGCCATCGCTCCTTGGAATTACCCGCACTTTCAGGTCCTTTTGGAGGAGCTCCTGGAGGTCGCCGACGAGTACGGTCTACCAGTGGACGTTCCTTTTGCCCAGTTGGAGCCGCAGCATATCGAGCTGTTGATGACCGGTATCCCCGAGCGGGATGTGTGGGGGCTGAAAGATTTCTTCGCCTGGTTGGAGCGCAAAAAGTACAAGGTCCAATATCGGATTTTCCTTAGCCGGTGGCGGAGTTATAGGCCTTGTCCCACCTGCGGGGGCAAACGTTTTCGTCAGGAGGTATTGGCTTTTCAGATCGGCGGGAAGAATATCGCCGACATTTCGGCGATGACGGTAACCGAGGCGCTTCGATTTTTTCGTCAACTGCAGCTTTCCGAATGGGAGAAGCAGGTAGCAAAGGCGATTTGTCAGCAGATCATTTCCCGCTTGGAGTATTTGGCCGCGGTGGGATTAGGTTATCTCACGCTGGATCGGCCCCTACGAACGTTAAGCGGTGGTGAGTGGCGGCGTGTGGCTCTCACAGCTGCCTTGGGGGCCAGTTTGGTCAACATGCTCTACGTGCTCGACGAACCATCGATCGGTCTTCACCCTCGGGATATTGGGCAGCTTATCCAGGCGATCCGTCGCCTGCGAGACCTGGGCAATACGGTGGTAGTGGTGGAACATGATCCGTCGGTAATTATGTCTGCCGACCTAGTTATCGAGATAGGTCCGGGGGCAGGCGAAAAGGGCGGTCAGGTTGTATTTCAGGGGTCACCCCAAGCCCTTTGCCAGGCCCAGGGAAGCCCAACGGGCCAATGGCTTTCGGGGCGGCGCCGGCCGGCTATTCCCGCTTCGGGTCGCAGACCGCCGGGCGGGTGGATTCGCCTGGTGGGAGCTCGGGGAAACAATCTGAAAAACATCACTGTCGAGTTTCCCCTGCACGTGTTGTGCTTGGTCACGGGCGTCAGCGGTTCTGGCAAGAGTACTCTGGTTCAGGATACGCTCTATCCTGCCCTCTGCCGGTCTTTAAGCAAGTCCGCGCCCAAACCCCATCCGTATGACAGCCTGGTCGGCGCGGGGCACATCGAAGATGTGATCCTCGTGGACCAATCGCCCATCGGCCGCACTCCCCGGTCCAATCCTGTCACTTATTTAAAGATTTTCGACGAAATTCGGAAGCTTTTTGCGGAGACCCCAGAAGCCCGGATTCGAGGTTTTGGCCCGGGACATTTCAGCGGTAACGTGGAAGCCGGGCGTTGCCCCACCTGCCAGGGGGAGGGAAGCATCCAGGTGCCGATGCAGTTTTTGGCCGACGTTTATGTCACCTGCCCTGACTGTCAAGGAAAGCGTTATCGGCCGGAGATCCTCGAGGTTACTTTTCGGGAGCGGAACATTGCCGAAGTGCTAGAAATGACCGTGGCCGAGGCGTATCAGTTTTTCCACGGCTTCCACAAAATTCAGGCTGGCCTCCAGCAACTTGTGGGCGTTGGCCTTGACTATATTCGCTT
The DNA here is from genome assembly GCA_938084835.1 of uncultured Thermoguttaceae bacterium. Classification (GTDB taxonomy): domain Bacteria; phylum Planctomycetota; class Planctomycetia; order Pirellulales; family Thermoguttaceae; genus DTLM01. The sequence goes on along the minus strand of CALKER010000007.1, from coordinate 290,357 downwards.
GGGTCAGCCTGCCACCACTTTGTCCGGAGGAGAGTCGCAGCGGCTGAAGTTGGCGGCGTATCTGTCGGCGGCCAAAAGATCCCGCACACTTTTTATCCTAGACGAACCCACCACCGGCTTGCACGAGGCTGACGTGGCCAAGTTGTGCGAATGCTTCCGTAAACTGCTTGGGCTTGGGCACTCGCTGATTGTGGTGGAGCACAGCCTGCATATGATGGCGGTGGCTGATTACATCATCGATTTGGGCCCCGGGGCGGCTGAGGAAGGCGGACAGGTGGTAGCCGTGGGCACCCCAGAAGAGATTGCCGCTTGTCCCCACTCCATTACCGGTCGCTATCTTGCCCAGGTACTGTCCGGACGGGGTGGGGTCAGAAGACAGCGCCATCACCGCCTGAGGGAAAAGCCGGCCAGCCTGGCCGATACAGGCTGAACATGTTGACAGGGCTGATTCGGCAGCACTCATCTTGCCGGCGCAGTGACCCCAGCCAGCCCCGGCTCGTTGTTTGACTCGTTTGATCTCGTTTTTCCCACAAGAAGCTCCCCGGTCTTCCCCTGCAAGATTCCACTGGCTTAATCACCGCTAAACCAATCATCGGATACCTCGGGCAAACAGGATCTTCGGCTTAAAATCGCAAATTCCCTAAGCCCTGAGGCGGGAAGTGGGTAGCTTAGCCCGCCCGCTGTGCCGCTACTCGCGCTGGTCTGCTAGCGGAAATACACCGCTTTCGGTGGTTTTCGCTTCCCGGGCGTCAGCCAGGGATAGTTCGACTGGTGGGTGGCTTACCACTCAGGGCACTGTGCCGGAGGTTTTCTAATATTCCTTGCTCAGACCTGGTCGCGGGGGTTGGTATTCGCCATCCGGTCCTTCAGGAACAGGCGGCGGCGTGTCGAAGGTTAACGCGTCGACATCGGGCACAAATTGGAAGTCGGACTTCCAGGCCTCTTCCCAAGTAACCAACTGACCCGTGTGGGTGGCCATGCGGCCCATAAGGGCTGCCATGTTAGCGTCGGCAGCACGGCGAGCTTCATTGTGGGGCAAATCATTGCGGATAGCATCCCACAGAATTTGCCACTCGGCATGATAGGGATTGCAGTCCGGTTCCGGATATTTCCACACAAGTTCTTCGGGGACCATCCGATGGCTCTTGTAAATGCGTGGTTCCGGAGCGGCGAGACTGGTCATAATCACTGCCGAGCCTTTCGTCCCGTGCGCATAATCGGAATACGTGCTGTAGCAGTTAGGTACATAGCGCGAGTAAACGAACAACTTGGTTCCATCGGCGAAGGTGTATTCAAGGGCGTAATTGTCGAACTGGCTGCCGGCTTCCGGCCAGCAGCGGCCCCCTAAACCGTGCACTTCCACCGGCCACGATCCCTTGGCCCAGCAGGCAACGTCAATGTTGTGGATGTGGTAATCCACGAATACTCCCCCAGATACCCATGCAAAGCAGTTGGCCGCGCGAATTTGGAATTCGATGAGGCTCATGCGCGGGGGGCGGGGACGAAGGTGCACCGGGCCGTGCATGCGATAGATCCGCAGCATGGTAAGGTCGCCAATAGCGCCCTCGTGGATTCGCTCGATCACCGCCTGCCGCGCTTTGGAATGTCGCCACATAAGGCCCACACCCACTTTGAGATTCTTTTTCTCCGACTCTTCCGCTATCTGTACAAAGCGGCGGGTCGCCGGGGCATCCACAGCAAACGATTTTTCCATAAATACATGGAGACCTTTCTCCACCGCGTAGGCAAAGTGGCGCGGTCGAAACACAGCATGGGTAGCCAAGATGGCCACACTGCCTGGCCGAAGACAATCCATGGCATGCTTGTAAGCATCGAAGCCCACGAATCGTCGCTCCGGCGGAACATCCACCCGATCGGGGTAATTACGGGAAAGGGCCCCGTAGCTGGCATTGAGTCGATCGGCGAATAGGTCCGCCATAGCCACCAGCTTGACCGGAGCACCGGAGGTGCTGAAGGCGTCGGCTACAGCGCCGGTGCCGCGACCCCCACAACCAATTAGGGCCAGCTGTATCGTGCTGTCGTGCTGGGCATGAACTGCGGGCACGACTCCGGCCACCAACGGGGTGGTGGCTGCTAAGGCTCCTGTTGTCTTCAGAAACTGCCGGCGGGAGCCAACCTCGAGTTTTTGGGCGGACTTTTGAGGGCTCATCTTTTTTCTCCCCTAAGGGCTTGGAAGTTGCCGTCGCTGAGGCCATGCAACTTACTCACCAGCTTCTTGATAGACCCTGAACGGTCCTGTGTCGGATTCAATTCTGTGGCGTGCATTGAGGTGGTTCTCGGCTTGGATTATAGAACAACTTGGTATCTTGCACAGCGTCAGATGCCTCTGATCATAGGCTGGCGGCTTTTTCCCTGCAATCAAAAAGGTGCCCGAAGCTTTTTCGGCTTTGGTGCTCGGTGAGACGGAGGTCACACGCTCTGCGGGCAAGCTGATCAGTGTTCCTATATTCTCGCTGGGAATGCCTTCACCATCTTTGTGAAGAAGACGTGGCTCTGTATAATCCCCAGCAAGAGGGGCCCACCAAGGCAAGGAGGAGCGAAAGGGCCAAATGGCCGGGATCCGGTGTTAACGACGCGAGAGATGCGGATTTTCAGGATCACGCCGCCCAAGCTTAGGGCTAGCTGCTTGGGCACAGATACTTGCAGCCGTGCTGGAGGCGTGGCCTGAGTGAGAGATATGGGGTATCCCCCAAGAGGCCGCTGAGGCTTTCGCACTAAGATGCCGCAAATTTCGAGGACGGGCTTAAAGGCTTGAGCTGGCAAGAGAATTACTATCAGCTGATTAGCTCGACGAACCGTATCAACGAGGGAGTCCGAGGCAAGAAGGAGAGAAATGATGACCGTTGGATTTGGAATCATTGGGTGTGGGTTGATTTCCAAGTTTCATGCCAGGGCCATAGCCGATGTGCCGGGCGCGGAACTGGTAGCCTGCTTTGATACTGTACCTGAGGCAGCCGACCGGCTGGCTGCAGAAACGGGGTGTAAGCCCTACCACAGTTTGGAGGCTTTCCTGGCGGATCCCCGGGTGGAGGTGGTAACCGTAGCCACTCCAAGTGGGGCTCATATGGAGCCGGCGGTGGCCGCCGCACAGGCCGGTAAGCACGTCATCGTGGAAAAGCCCCTCGAGATTACCTTGCAGCGCTGTGACGCTATCATTCGCGCGTGCGAGGAAGCAGGGGTTGTTTTGTCCACAATCTTCCCGTCTCGATTTCACGATGTGGGTCGGCTTTTCAAAGGGGCGGTCGATCAAAATCGTTTCGGCCGCCTGGTGCTTGGTGATGCTTACGTCAAGTGGTGGCGCACCCAACAATATTACGACAGTGGTGCGTGGCGCGGCACGTGGGAGCTGGACGGGGGCGGAGCCTTGATGAATCAGGCCATACATAGTGTGGACTTGCTCCTGTGGTTCATGGGACCGGTGGCGGAGGTTCGCGCCGATTTCGCACTCCTGGGCCACGAACGAATAGCTGTGGAAGATGTGGTTGTGGCCACCCTCCGTTTTGCCAATGGCGCCTTAGGGACAATCGAGGCCACCACTGCCTCCTATCCGGGGCACAAAAAGCGGATTGAAATTCACGGGACAAAGGGTTCGGCCATCATGGAAGAGGAAGACGTCGTCTTTTGGCAGTTCGCCGAGCCGGAGCCCGAAGATCAAGAAATTCAGCGTAAAATGGCCGAGCGAACAAGTGGCAGTGGTGGTGCAGCGGATCCGGCTGCCATCGGCCATCACGGTCATGCCCGGCAATTTGCCGATGTGCTTCGCGCCATAGAAACCGGCGGCAGGCCGCTTATTGATGGCCACGAGGGCCGGCGATCCGTGGAGGTGATTTTGGCGATCTATCTCTCTGCAGAAACCGGCGTTCCGGTTCGCCTTCCCTTGACCGGGGATCCGCAGTTGTCCGTGCGGCAATCCGGGGTTGGGAACTTCGTGCGGGAGCGCCACTAAAAGGGGTGGCTGGATCTCCCGCTGGTTGCGGTCGCGCTGGCCCGGCGGCAAAAACTCTCGGCAGGGTTTTGGCATCGCCGCCGCCTGGGCAGGTTATTTCCTTCGCGCCCCATTAGATACGACTCGACTGGCAAGGCTACGATAAGCCGCGCACGATGGCGACGAGGGAGGATTGTTATGATTCCCCGCGTCCTAGAGGCGGAGGCCATGGATACCGCCGAGGAAGCCCTCGCCTACGACACGATGGACCACTCGCTGGCCAATCAGGCCTTCGTGGCCGATCTTCTTGCGGCAGGTCCCCAGCTGGGATGGATTGTTGACTTGGGCGCAGGCACTTTGCAAATTCCCATACTGATGTGCCGGGAGTTTCCTTCCTGCCGGATCTTAGCAATTGATTTGGCTCGCTGGATGCTACGGATAGGTTGGGCCCATGTGCAAAGAGAAGGCTTAGGTCATCGGATTTTCCCTTGCCGCGCCGATGCCAAGCGTCTGCCTTTGCCATCGAGCCGGTTTGCTACGGTGGTCTCCAATAGCCTTTTGCATCACTTAGCCGATCCGGTTCAAGCCTTAGCCGAGGCATATCGAATTCTTGCCCCGGGAGGTCTCCTGTTTTTCCGGGATCTGTTTCGTCCGCCGGATGAGTCGACCGTGGAGGCTTTAGTGAAACTTTATGCTCCGGATGCTACGCCGGCACAGCAGCGGATGTTTGCCGACTCCTTCCATGCTTCCTTAACCGTGGATGAAGTGTCCGCCTTAGCAGCCCAAGTGGGTATTCCGGCGGAGGCTGTCTTCCAGTCAAGCGATCGTCATTGGACGCTTTCCTGGCGCAAAACGGGCAAAGCCTCCTGACCGCCTCATTGGTCTTCCAACCCGGGAACCACCTGGGGAAATGGTGTTCCCAGGGAGCCGGATTCCCGAAGGACGCGGTAGTTCGTTAGGCTCGAGCCCCACGGACTGCAGCGGGAGATACGACGCGCGTGGGGATCACCACGGGTTAATCTCGCTGTTGAGGCCGGAAGAGCGGTACCGGAGATTTTCGATCCTAGCATGCAGTGGCAGAAGTGGTGAGCTGCGTTGATGGAATTTCATTTCGCATATAGCACGAACGCATACCTACGTTTTTCTATCGAGGAAGCGCTTCATCGTATTGCCCGGCTAGGATATCGGGGCGTGGAGATTCTGGCGGATGTACCGCATGCCTGGCCGGCCGGCTTGCTCGAGGAGAGTGTGCACCTCATCCGCCGGACTCTGGAGACAACCGGGCTGACCATCAGCAATGTCAACGCCTTCATGATGAATGCCATCGGTGACCCGCGGCATTCGTTTTGGCATCCCTCTTGGATCGAGCCGGCCGCGGAAATGCGGGCCTTAAGGCGGGAGCATACCAAACGGGCCCTTCGCCTGGCCAAACTTCTGGGAGCCCCAAGCTTGCAAACTGAGCCCGGAGGTCCGCTGCCGCCCAGCATGAGCCGAAATCAAGCCCTTCGGCTCTTTTACGACGAACTTATGCCCTGTGTTGAGCTGGCCGAGCAACTGGGAGTCTATTTGCTGATTGAACCGGAACCAGGACTTCTGATCGAGCGATTGGATCAGTATCTCGAGTTTGCCGATCGGATTGGAAGTCCCTACGTGGGGCTTAATTTCGACATCGGCCACGCCTTTTGCGTAGGTGATGAGCCCGCAAAGTGGGTGGGGTTAGTGGCTTCCCACATCCGTCACTATCATATCGAGGACATTGCTGCCGACCGTGCGCATCGGCACTTGATCCCCGGAGAGGGAGCCATCGATCTGCGGTCCGTCTTGGAGGCCATTAGCCGGACTTCATACAAAGGATGGATTACCGTCGAGCTCTATCCTTTTGTGGATGATCCGGATGACGCTGGCCGGCAGGCGCTGCAATTTCTTCGCTTGCTTGTAAGCTCCCTGGATACGTGCGACTAGTGCCTGTTCCTTACGTCGGAGTGAGTTTCGATCAAGCCGTAGCTTTCACGATCGGCCTTGAGGACAGCGATCTTGTAACAGCCGGACGCATCAGGAACATGCGGGGGAACCGGGGGCCAGGAACCATTGCGTAGGTCCTGGTATCAGTTATCCCAGCGTCCTCAGGGCCACATGATTTCGCTGCCAACCACCTTGTGGGGAGTTGCGGCCAGGACTATTTTCCATCCACGACGTGCAGCCCACATTCTATTTTGCACATTCCTGGCCATCGCCCGGCCCTCTCATCTTCACCTGGAGCCACTGGCCGGGTGCATGGCCAGCACCCGATACTCCGATATCCGCGGTCATGCAAGGGATTGTACGGTATTTTTTCCCTAATGATGCGGTCCCAGACTTGCATGGCGGTCCAATGGGCCAAGGGATTGATCTTGACCAGTCCAAACTTGTAGTCCCAGCCGACAATCGGGGACTGCGCGCGGGTAGCACTTTGGTCACGGCGCACGCCACTCATCCAGGCCGCAAATCCTTGGATTACTCGCCGAGCCACGGCAATCTTCCGATCCCGGCAACATTGGTCCGGATTGGTTTTGTAGACGGGTCCGCCGTGGATTCGCTCATACTCCTCCACGGAAAGCTCGGGCCGCCGAAGGTGGATCTCAATCCCGAATCGTTCGCGAAGCCGATCCCGCAATTCCAATGTTTCTGCAAATTGGTAGCCGGTATCTAAATTGAACACGTAAACTCTTGGCTCAATTTTTGCCACGATCGAGAGGATCACGCATCCTTCCGGTCCCAAGGCTGTTGCCATCGCTAGTTTTGGGAAGTAATGCTCGACAGCCCACTCGATTATCTCCTCGGGGCTGGCATGTTCGAGCTTTTGACTTTCTTCGGCCAAAATTGCCAGATCGGTTTCAGTGGGAGGATGGCACAAGTGTGCCTCGGGCGTAAGGATCTTAGGCTTGCTATGGGTGTTCGGGCCAGCGGTCGACTTGGAGGTGGCTGGCTCAGCCGTTTGGACGGTCCTCTGGGGGGCAGGGGAAAGTGTAAGGACGACTGCGGTTGCGTTGTCTTCCCCACCTTCACCGTGAAGCTGGCGGCTTAACCGGTGTGCTTGTTCCATTCTCTCGGGTCTCCTCTTGGATTTGGTGGGACAAGAGATCTTGGTCCACCTAAGGGCCATGGATCTCGCGCTACAGAAACTCTTCAGGCGGCAGTGAGAGTTACTGCCTGGTTCGGGTACCATTACTATTTCGATGCATATTATCATCTATAATATCATTAAATTTATCGGAGAAGTCAATATGTGGAGAGAAGGATTTCGGCGGATCTCTAGTCGGTAGGTTCGAGTGGTAGGGCAGCGGCGTTCCTGGTGGGCTCCGCGGGAAAGTTCTTCGTCCCGCCCACCACCCGGCTCCGGACCAAGCTTCTCATGGGCTCCCCGAGGAAGTGTGCTGGCCAGCTGCCTTGGGAAAGCGTCCTGAAAGGTTTTCCGGGCTCAACGGGAAAGTGCAAGTTACCGGCCAACTACGCCATGCCGCGAGAAGAGCGAAAGGCCTTATTCGACCATGGATCTTAGTGATATTGTTATGTTTGTCAATATTGTGACGATCTAATAAGATAGGTTGGATCGGTTCGAGGGGGACTTTGGGTCATCCTCTCCGGAGTTCCGTATCAACTGGACTCCGAGGCATGCCAGGACCGGGAATTTACCGTTTACTCGTAAGTTTGGCGGGTTCCTCAGATGTAACTTTGCCGGGTTCCTGGGATCCGGCACCCTTGCAACGGATATAGCACCAACACCAGTCAAAAAACTTGGGGAGGCACAGGGCGCCATGCACGAGGAAAAAGGTTGGAGCAAAGTTGAAAATATTAAGCGTGAAAGTAATTATTTGCGGGGAAACATCCGAGAGGAGCTTGCCCAACCAAGCCCTGCCTTTGCGGAAGAAACTGCGAACGTTCTCAAGCACCACGGCATTTATCAGCAGGATGATCGGGACTATCGGGTTCGGTCGTCTCAGGGTGGCGGCCCCGACCAACGCCGCTGGATCATGATGGTCAGGGTCAAAATACCCGGAGGCCGGCTCACGACGCTGCAATGGCTCGCCCTTTTGGAATTTGCCGACCGCTTCGGCAATGGCACCTTGAGGATCACCAATCGCCAGGATATTCAGTTTCACGGGGTGCCGAAGGCCTACCTCAGGGATTTGATGGCGGGGCTGAACCGCGTAGGCCTGACGACCTTAGGGGCGTGCGGGGACGTGGTGCGCAACGTCGTGTCGTGTCCGGCGCCTCTGGAGGACGGTGGCATTCGGGACGAACTTTACCGTCAGGCGCAGCGGCTTACCGAGCACTTTTTGCCTCGTTCGCAAGCCTACAAAGAAGTGTGGACGGAGCCGACCGGCGCCGACTCGGCCCCGGCCCATCTGCCCGGTAACGATCTCGGAGATGAAGAACCCATTTACGGCCGAAACTATTTGCCCAGGAAATTTAAGATCGCCCTGACACTTGCAGAGGACAATTGCGTTGATGCGCTTACCAATGATCTGGCGTTTGAGGCAATTGTCGAATCGGGATCTATCGCTGCCTACCACGTACTCGCCGGCGGAGGATTGGGAATGAGTCCGGGAGACGCAAGCACATTCCCGGCCCTGGCTCAACCGCTTGCTACGGTGGCTCCAGGGGAGCTCCTGCCCGTCGCCGAAGCTGTGGTAAAGGTGTTTCGGGATTTTGGTAACCGAAATAACAGACGTCGGGCCAGGTTGAAGTATCTTATTGCCGATTGGGGCCTTGAAAAATTTCGGGAGGTTGTGGAAGAGTATCTGGGAAGGCCCCTTGGACCTCCGCGCGAGTTTCTTCCCGTGGGGATAGACACGCACCTGGGGTGGTTTCGCCAAAGAGGCGGGGGATGGTTTTACGGACTTTTCGTAGAAAACGGCAGAGTGTGCGACCGCTCAGAAATACGGCTTAAGACGGCCCTCAAGGTCATAGCGGAACGACTCCGTCCGGGAATTCGTTTAACCCCGCTCATGGATATCCTCCTTACGGAGCTTTCGGAAAACCAGCGGTCCGAGCTGGAACACATCCTCGCCGACCATGGGGTGAGCCGCTCAGAGGAAAGATCTCCTCTGCGGGCACATTCGGGAGCGTGTGTAGGCCTTCCCACATGCGGGTTAGCTATTACAGAAAGCGAGCGCCTGTTGCCTCGGATTTTGGATCAGTTGGAGACGGTGTGCCGGCACCTCGGTTTGCAAGATCTTCCTCTGTGCGTCCACATGACTGGATGCCCCAACGGGTGTGGACGACCTTATAATGCGGAAATTGGCCTCGTGGGCCGGGGAAAAGATAAGTATGCCATCTATCTGGGTGGCAGTCCGGCAGGCAGCCGCCTTGGCTACCTGTGGGAGCGTTTAACTCCGGCAGAGCAGATTGTGCCGGCCTTGGTGCCACTTCTGGGGGCATTTGCCCAACATCGACAAGACGGAGAATATTTCGGGGATTTTTGTGCGCGAATGGGTCCCGAAGCCCTGCGACAACTCACCGGCGGATCAGCCCCGGTTTTAGGCGAAACACCTAGCTAAGTACTGGTCGAAATTTTTAAGTGTGGGTAATGAATTGGCCTCCCTTTTCGGTGCCCAAAGTCTTTGATGCTTGGGTCTTTACCTCGAGGACTTGTTCCGGCCAATTCGTGCGCACCGTTGAAATGTTTGCGGACACGGGATGCGGTTACACCATTTTGGGTCGTATACCGCGGTGTGAACTGCACCCGAAGGCGCGGTGGATTCTCTGGGGAAGAGCCTATGTGACCACCCTCTGTTTGTCAACGGCTGCGCATCCGGTGCCCTGTTACCCGCCAATAAGATGTATGTGCTCTGGGGGCATTTAATGGGGCTTTTCCGAGAAAGGGGCCGATGGGCCAAGATCATGATTGACCCTGGGATCGAACAAAAAGCTTCCCGGGGAAAAGGGGGACAGCAAAGATCCTCGAAGGCGTTTCCCCTCAACTAGGTTCCGGCTCCTTCGTGATCTCCCAACTTTGCTCGTGCGGGCAGGTGGCGGCCACTAAAAAGTCGGTGATTGCCGTGGTATCCCACGCGGAAATTGAGGTCACAGCGTCATAACCCAGCTTTTGTAAAGTTTGGGCAGTTATGCGATCGGGGGTAATAAGCCACGTGCTGCCAAGCACGGTAGGTAGCAGTTCGGCACAAATCCGGGCCGAGGCAGGATCGGGAATAATGGCCCACTGGAACGTTCCGGCCTGTAAGGGCTCAGGCGCCGAAAGGGGAAGGTCCTGCAAGGGGCTTACACGGCAGACCTCCGTTTCGTCAACGACAAAGCCGGAGGTTTCCAAGTAGTGACGGAGCGGCAGCGAGGCCGGCTCTTCACGGAGGAGCAACGCCCTTGGGGTAAATTCCCCCAATCGTTCGCCGCAGAATTTTTGATATTCGTGGGCCGGTTTGTCCCAGTCGTCGAGCACAAAATCCGCGACGAGATGGTACTTTCTCATCTCCACGGCTGTTGCCAATCCAATGGCGGCCAGCCGGGCTTTGCCTAAGGCTCGGATGTCTTGATTTCGTTCGAAAAGTTGTGCGAAGAGATATTTCACCGCGTAAACGCTGCTAAAAACAAGACATTCGTAAGTTTTGACACCCTCGGCTATTTCATCAACATGAGAAGGGCGGCCCACTGGGGCAGCTTCAAGACAGCTCGTGCAGCAGACGTCGGCCCCACGGTCGTAAAGCTCGTACCATAGCTCGGGCGGTGTGAGCTCCGGCTCTACAATTAAGATCCGTTTGCCTTTCAAGGGACCGTGTTTCGTCCACGCACTTTCCGGTGCTTCCAGCACGGCCCTGCCAAGGATCACAACAACTGGCGGTCGGATCTGATGCCGATGGATCACTTGCGGGAGATCCCGAAGGTGGCAACGAAAGGCCTGCTGGTCTGGCCAACTGCATCGTCGTACGATGGCCGCTGGGGTTTCGGGCGACATCCCCCCACGAAGCAGGGCGCCGGTCCATTGCTCGACTGTGCTCACCCCCATGTACACGACGATTGTCCCCGGAAATTGGGCAAGCTTTTCGTAATGGAGGGGTAAGTCTTTCGTGTGAGCCCGTTGATGCCCGGTGAAAAAGGCCACGGCGGAGCTAAAGTGGCAATCAGTGAGGGAAATTTTTCCGTTAGCTGCGGCGCTAACTGCGGCGGTCACCCCCGGGATCACTTCGTAGGGGATTCCTTCGTGCTGCAACGCGCGGAGCTCCTCGTTCAATCGTGCGAAAATGGTGCCGCACCCCCCCTTAAGTCGCACAACCCGGAGACCACGCGAGGCTTCGCGGATCATCAGCTCGATAACCCTCCGCCGATCGCCGGGGTGAGTTGAGGGATTACCCGCGTTGGTTTTGTGCGAGGAAACCCACACTACTTTGGTTGTCTTTGGGGCATACATTAGTATGCGAGGATCCACTAGCTCGTCGACAATGACAACGTCGGCTTTTTGTAAGCAGCGAAGCCCCTTTACAGTAAGGAGTCCTGGGTCGCCGGGACCGGCACCCACTATGTACACAAATCCCTTACCTTGTAAAGGCTGCGTGGACGAAAAGCTCATGTCGGCTGCCAAGCTCCTTTGTCACGGTGTTGACAGCGGTCGCCCTCAGCCGGGTGGCCGCCACAAGGTGATTCTTGAACCATCTCTCCCATGGTCTTGGCTTGGTCGGCTTCTCGATCGTGCGAAGGGATTGGAAGCCCCATTGCCTGTGGTTTCAGCCGAGCGTCATCTATCGAAAACGGGAAATTCTAAACAGGGTGGGCCAGCAGAAAGTTGGCAACCTTCGTCACCTCGGCCGAAATCAGGAAGGAATACGCTCCGAGTAGTTAACAGGCGACAATGAGTAGGCCTTTCCGATTGGCGGGGCACCGGCTTCCAATAAGGCATCCATACAAGCTTGAAGCAATGAGGCCACTTCTCCGGGCGACACCGAAAGTTTGTGAGTTCCGCAGGCTTGACGGAGATAGTCCATTGGGTGGGATTACCGCGCCTTCGGAAAACTACCGTTGAGTATCGCGGGCAACACCTCCGCAATGTGGGATTACCGCTTGTGGGGGGAACTACTCGAAGCTTGCCACCTTTGTTTGCGATTTTTTCGAGTTTAAGCTTCCGGCGTCGGGAAACCGTAGCGCGCAAACGTTGCATAGGTTGTGATTCTTTTCGAAAAATTCGATTTTCTCGTAAAGTTCGGTGGAGGATTACTAAAACCAGCCCAGGCGTGATGCTTTCTGGCCCTGGAAACTTGCCTACCGCAGCCCCGTGCGAGGACACCAAACACACATAGGCTTTTTTCCGCAAACCACAATTATCGTGGGTTTGGGGCAGGCATTAAGCCCGTTATTCAAGGCTTATTTGCAGTTTATTTGACCTTGGCTAATTCCGCTGCGCCACGAGCTTCAGAGTCAAATAGTCCGCGGTAATGTTCAGTACTTCATTGAGGTAGTGATCGCGCTTGATTGTGCGACGGCGAACTTCCTCCATGCTTTCCAAGATTTTTTCCTCTTGCTCTTCGGCTTCGAGCATTTTGCGTTCTGCCATGAACTTTTCTTCCTGGAGACTGATGGTTTTCCGCGCCTTGCGTTCAAGGTAGCGGCTAATCTGCTGGAGGTCGCGTTGAAATTCTGGGGACTGACTCACGCGTTCTTGACTTCGTCGTGCAAGCTCTGTCACAAGGGCTGGATCCACCATGTCGTACCGTCGGAATTCGAGGGGCGGAACTTGATCGAAGGCGAGAGCGTAGTCCAGGTCGGACTCCGCAACATCGAGGTGAGCCGTGAGCGAGGGCAGTTGGATATCCGACAACACCCCGCGATTCTGGGTACTATCCCCTGAAGCACGATAGAACTTCTGGACGGTGATCTTAGCAGCTCCGAGATTAAGCGGGGCAAATGCGGACAGCAATGCCCCAAGCTCTACCAAGGACTGGACGGTTCCTTTGCCGTGAGTGGCCGGGTCGCCGACGATAAGTCCCCGACGATAGTCCTGGATGGCGCCGGCCAAAATCTCGCTGGCACTGGCGCTAAACTTGCTCACGACCACCACCAGTGGGCCTTTCCATAGAGCGAGGCCATCAGTGTCATAAAAGGGCTGGATGCGTCCGGCCGCATCCTTGACCTGAAGCAGAGGTCCTTCCTCTATGAAAAGTCCGGTCAGATTTAGCGCCTCTTGTAGCGAACCGCCGCCATTACGCCTCAGGTCGAGGACCACGGCTTCCACCCCGCTTTGGTTGAATTCAGCAAGGATTCGTGCCACGTCCCGAGTGGTACTCTTATAGTCGGAGAGGCCTCGTCGGGCGCCCTCCATATCCATGTAAAAGCTGGGCAAGTCAATTACGCCAATGCGAAAGGGACTGCCATCACTTCGCTGCCCAACTTCGAAGACTGCCGACTGCGCTTCGCCCTCACGGAGTTCGATGCGATCGCGGGTGATGTGGATGACTCGTGGTTCTGGATTGTCCGGACTGACGACTTTCAGTCGAACAATGGTGCCCTTTGGACCGCGGATCCGCTTCACAACGTCCGTTAACCGCATGTCGACCACATCTTCAATTTCCCCGGTTGGGCCCTGTCCCACACCAATGATGCGGTCACCTACTTTCAGTCGGCCGTCCCGGGCTGCCGCACCGCCCGGCACAATCTCTCGCACCACTGTATAGCCGTCCTCCGACTGAAGCGACGCACCGATACCTTCCAAGTTCAGTCGCATGCTGATCTGAAAATTTTCGAGCGTACTGGGCGACATGTAACTTGTGTGCGGGTCATACGAATTACAGACGGCCGTGAGGAATATCTCCAACAGCTCTTCGTTGTCCATTTGGTGGATGCGTTTGGCGAAGCTGCGATAGCGCCGGGCTAACTTTTCCCGCGCCGCCTCCCCTTCAGTGCCTTCAGCCTTGAGATTCAAAAGCTCGTACTTGACCCGTTGACGCCAACGTTCCCTGGCCTCGGCCGGATCTTTCGGGAATTGCTGCAACTTCCGGTCGCGAATGATCTCTTCGTCGACGGTAAAGTCGTGCTCCATCGCCAACAGTTCCTCCGCGACGGCCAACCGTTCGTTTACGCGATTGACCATCACGTTGTAAACTTCGTACGCGAAGCGAAGATCCCCTTTCTTTAGCTGGTCATCCAGCATGTTCGCCTGAGCACGAAATCGCTCAACGTCCCCTTGGTAAAAGTAAGTCTTCAGGGGGTCGAATGCTTGAATGAACTGCTCCACAGCTCGACTAGCCAGTTCGTCGTCAAAAGCTCGTCGAGAAATATGATCTCGCTGGAGGAGCGTCAAAAGCTGAAGCGTGATGTAACGCTCCTGTGTGGAAGGGGTCGTGGGTTCTGCCTCTGCATGTAACCCACAACTAACAACGGTTACCAAGATCAAAACACAAGTTGCTAACCGGGTTAATGCCCGGAACGATGGCGAAGACATTGCTCGATACCCCTCAAAGCCTAGGGTGAGAACGGCCTACAGATATCTCTCATGCTCCGAAGTGTTTGCGACAAACCGCGGTGTGCTCGCTTCCTTACCCCAGTGGGTCAGGTAACGTCTGACATCTTTATTGAATTTGGCCAATGTTCTGAGCTTTTAGACGGAGATCGCCGGGCCGGAACTGAACTCAGTTCGAAGCTCCGCCCGGCGCTTGACCACTGCCGGGCGGGCGCAGCGCACGAGGCCGACCCCAAACCCAATTTTTATGGTTGCACCATTGCCTGAGAAAAAATTCGTTTGCCGGAGAAAAACTTTTGAAACCGGGCCTCCATATTTGCCCCAACCTCGGCCCCGTTGGCGAAGGTATCATGGATCTGTTCAGGTCGACTACCTCAATTATTCCCCCAGTGCCGGATAACTACTCTTCAGGTTCCCAAGCGGAACTGCCGTTGAGATTGGCACCATAGGAAGGGAAATTACTCCGAAATTAATCAAAATTGGCTTTATTTTTGGGTGCCTTTCCAATAGTAGCCGCCGGAGTAAGCCGAAGCAAGATTGCCCGGGATTCGTGCGCCGCCGCGACGGGCCTGGCTAACGGAAACTGGTGTTTCCCGTTAGATAGGAGCGGGACAGGTGCAAAAAAGCTTATCTGAGCTCGGGGGGGTACGAACTAACTTCAGATACAGTCTGCTGACGCGCGACTCAATCGTTTTCACAAATTTTTAGATCAGATAAAGTTTCGGGAGCTTGGTGGGCAGGGCATTTCTAGGAGCTAACAGCAGCAACTGGCTCCTCTGGCTCGGTGAGTCGATCGAAATCAGTCCCTTCTTGAAACTTGGAGAATACTGGCAGTGCGCGAAATATTTCAAAGATAGATAAAGGTTTTCGTGAAGAATCGCATATGACGATCGGGCCCTTGTGTTTTCCCGATACCAGTTGGTAGTGACGGAAGCCCAGACCCGGTTCCGCCTCGCCTTGCTGGGCGCGACACGATGGCCTCGCTCAGTTAAGAGAGGGGTATGTTTCCACCCAATCGTTGGTTCGATCGGCGGTGGTACACTTGGTCCTGGGATCCGGAGTGGCAGGGCAATTGGCCAGCGATAAAGCTGACATTTGGTACTAAAGGGGTAGACCGGATAGTGCCTCGAGGTATGACTAGCTCTGGTGGGTATTAAGCCCCCTCAATAAATCTAGGCGTCGAGTTAACAGGAGTTTAGTGTCGCGGAAAAAGGCAAAAAATACCTCACTGGCTAGCCGACCGGCTGGCCTGGATCAGTCCTGGAAAACACTTGAGCGCCTCACGGGGAGCTTTATACTGGCAGGTTGTGGTGGCATTTCTGTGAGTGCTTCCGTCTCGGAAGTGGAGCACGTGGCTTTTTGCCGGAGATCCTGGCGGTGAAACTTATCCCACTTGGTGCAAGTATAGTGGTCCGGCCGATACCGTCTGAGGAGTCGCGATCGCGAATCGTTGTGCCGGAGGTTTATCGTGCGTCGGTTCGCCGGGGACGTGTACTTTCTGTGGGCGATGGGAGACTGTTGGCCGACGGCAACCGAGCGGCACTTCAGGTAGCCGAAGGTGATTGTGTGCTCTATGAGGATTGGGCGGCTATTCCCGTGGAAATCAATGGCGAGAGGCTTTTCCTCGTCACCGAAGACGACGTGCTTGCCATCGAAGGATAAAAAGGCTCCCTTCTCTTTCGAGTCTCGTAGGTCTGATAGTCGCGATTGGGGGACGGGCCTCAGCCGAATTTCGGCAACCAAGGAGTGGATAGGGCCCGCAGTTCCTAGCCTTCGCGGGGTCGTTTGTGCTTTCGTTGCTCGGATCGGTGATGCTACCTTCTAAACACTTCGTCAGAGTCCAAGAACCTTGAGTTGTTTGAGGACTTCTAATTGAATGATTGGGGGAAAGGTCATCCTCCATGGGTGACTGTCAACGAAATGGCCACTCACCCCTTTGGAATCAAAGTAGCTGTGGCGGAAAGCCCCCCCTTGGAGATAGAGGTAAGCGAAAATGCGAATTCTAGCAAACTTGCGCTCAATGAGGACCCCATTAGAGGGAAAGGCCCCCATGGAGATAGAGGTAAGATCGGGAAAAGCCCGGCGAGCATTTACGCTCGTAGAACTGCTTGTGGTGATCTCCATCGTAGGGGTAATGGTTTCGATGTTACTGCCGGCGGTTCAGCAGGCTCGGGAGGCTGCCCGGCGTACCCGGTGCCAAAACAATCTCAAGCAGCTGGCGCTTGCAACTCATCTTTATGCGGATGTGCACAGGGTTTTCCCTCCGAGTGCCACGGTGGACCTTGCGCGTGAGGTGACGGAAAACAATGTCTCCTGGGGTGTCCACGGGCGAATCCTTCCTTTTTTGGAACATCGGGCCATTGCCGAGCGTGTGGATTTCACGCGGGGGTGGGATTATCAGCAGGCCATTGACGGTCTGCACATTGGGGTCTTTGCTTGTCCTAGTGATCCGGAGGCTATGCGGAAGCGAGATCCGGGCAGTGGCAAGGTTCACCTGTATCCCACCACATACGGATTTAACTTCGGCACATGGTTTGTGTTCGATCCGTTCACGGGTCAAGGGGGAGACGGGCTGTTTTTTCCCAATTCGGCCCTAAGTTGGTCAAGCATTGTTGACGGAGCCAATAACACGCTGTTAGTCGCAGAGGTCAAAGCATGGCAACCATATCGACGCAACGGAGGGCCACCGACATTCCAGCCGCCCGAATCAGTTGAGGAAGCCTCAGCGGTAATAGCGTCGGCGCCCGATTTTAAAGACACTGGTCATACGGAGTGGCCGGATGGCCGGGTCCATCACACGGGATTTACCGCCACTTTCCCCCCAAATACGTCAATTCCGTGTCTGGGCGGCGGGGCAACTCATCCCGCGTGCGACTACAACTCGTGGCAGGAGGGGCGAAATGGTCGTGCGGGAAGACCAACTTTTGCCATTGTGACCTCCCGGAGTTACCACCCGGGTATTGTTCATGCCGCTTTGGCAGACGGGAGTGTAAGAAGCTTTTCGGAGAGAATCGACAAAGCTGTGTGGCGGGCCTTGGCCACCCGGGCCGGCGGTGAAACTTCGGCCTCCCGGTAACTATCTGCCACAATGGCACGGTTTTTTAATGTAACAATTGCATTAACTTTTTCGGGGGTATTCTCTGCGCGTCCGATCTCTTTGAACTAGTTGAACCTGGAAACTCACGTTAACCCGGAAACCCGCTTGTGCTATCTCCGCGCCCGCACGTGGTGCTATGAATTCATCGCCTTGTGGTGACCGTCCTTTAATGGCGGCTCCTGATCGAA
The DNA here is from genome assembly GCA_938084835.1 of uncultured Thermoguttaceae bacterium. Lineage (GTDB taxonomy): Bacteria > Planctomycetota > Planctomycetia > Pirellulales > Thermoguttaceae > DTLM01. The sequence continues at coordinate 272,685 of CALKER010000007.1, read as the reverse complement.
AAGTATTGTTCGACGTGGCTGGCGGCTCTTGGGCTCAACGAATAATGCTCGGCGGTAGCGGGCGAGCGTATTGTCGGTGCTGGGCAATTTTTCTGCGAATTCTAAACTTGCCCGAGGGTACAATTTGAAAAAGGCGAGTTTCAGCGTTTGTTCCCTCGTTTGGAGGAGGAGTCTTCCCATGCTGCAGTCGCTTCAAAGTTTTTTGCCCGGGGTTTCTGCAGGAGGTGGCTTACGGTTTAGAAGGTCATTATTGTTTGCGGCATTGGTTGCGGCTGGGGCTTTGGGTTTAGCCAATTCGATTGGCTGGGGGCAAGGACATGACTCGGGCGGGCCTGGGAAGGATGACGCAGAGCTCTATCGGCAAATGATCGATCGGGCAGTCGGTTTTCTTACTCGGGTCCAAGGCGAAGACGGTTCGTTTGCTGGGTATTTAAGCCCTGCGGTGACGGCCATTGTGGCCACCGGCCTGATGCAAAACGGTTTTCCGCCCGAGCATCCGCTGGTAGCCAAGGCTTTGAAATATCTAGAAAGCTTCGTCCAGGAAGATGGAGGGATTTATCGTCCGGGCACCTTTTATCAGAATTACGAAACTTGTTTGGCCATGCTGTGTTTCAGCTTGGCCAACCGCGATGGGCGGTATCAGTCGATCTTGGAACGGGCTGAGCGCTTCGTCAAAAGGGAGCAGTGGGATGAGACGGAGGGCATCGAGTCCAGTGATTTTCGCTATGGGGGAGCCGGTTACGGGCGTAATGCTCGACCGGATCTTTCGAACACCCATTATTTGATCGAGGCTTTACGAGCCGTGGGTCGAGGCCCTGATGACGAGGCCATTCGCAAGGCGATTATCTTCGTATCGCGATGCCAAAATCTCGAGTCGGAGCATAATACTACCCCATTTGCGGCGAAAAATCCTGACGGAGGCTTCTATTATACGCCTGCCGCCGGTGGTGTAAGTATGGCTGGCCAGACCCCTACTGGGGGGCTTCGCAGTTATGGTTCGATGACTTATGCCGGGCTAAAAAGCATGATCTACGCGGGCGTGGGTCCCGATGACCCTCGGGTGAAAGCTGCTTACGAGTGGATCCGTAAACACTATGACCTGCAGTCTAACCCCGGAATGGGTAAGGCCGGCCTTTACTATTACTACCACGTCTTCGCCAAAGCCCTCGACGCAATTGGGGAGGATTTTATTGTTGATGAATCGGGAGAGGCCCATGATTGGCGGCGGGAGCTTCTGCGAGAGCTTGCCCGCCGTCAACAGCCGGATGGTTCGTGGGTTAATGATGAAACCCGCTGGATGGAGGGCGAATCCACGCTGGTCTCAGGCTATGTCCTCATGAGCTTGGCTTATTGCAAACCGGAAAAGTTGCCCCAGTCTCGAGGTGTTTTGCCCGTCAAGTAGCTGGGGGTGATGACAAGGATTTTGGGGGTGTCCCCAAGGGTTGCGGGACTTCTAAGACTTCAGCCAGCATAGATGTCTTGAGTTGGTTCCGTCTAAGGGGTCAAGCAGGGTTTAGCGGTTGTTGACCAACGGGCCGTGGCTCGCGAAGCTGGGCCGCTAGTGAGAATTTTTCCTCCAGCAAGCCAACCTCTCGGTTTAGTTGCCCGCAGAAAGTAATCAGATGACGCGCCCGTCCCAAAGCCGGAAGGCCTCCATGGCAAAATACTCCGGCAGGCCGAACTGATTATATTGTTCTGCGGTGTTGCGATTGCGTTCTTCCGCTCGCTCCCAGAATTCCCTGGGATCGTCCGGCCCAGGAAATAAGGCGGTGTCCTTTTGGGATTCGTGTCGAAAGATGGCCTGTTTTTTGAGATTTAAATCCCGGGGGCTGAGGGGGACGGCAATATCGATTTGGTGCGGGGCCCATTCTTCCCAAGCCCCCCGATAAAGAAGAACATCAGGCCGTTTTCCCGATTCGTTCTCAATTTGTTTGAGGGCCTGGAAAATGAGCCGGGCACAAACCCGATGGGTACCATGGGGGTCGGACAGATCTCCGGCCACATAAACTTGAGCGGGAGCCAACTTCTCGATGCATTCGCGGACAATGGCCAGGTCTTCTTGACCAGCGGGCTTCTTCGCGATCGTTCCGGTGCGATAAAAAGGCAAATCGAGGAAGTGAAGTTGGTGGTCGGGAATTCCGCAGACAGCGGCGGCTGCTTTGGCTTCGCTCCACCGGAGAAGGCTCTTTAGCTCCGAGACTACGGGATCATCTGGTTGGCCAGGCTGTTTGGCTGCCAAGCAGCGACGCACCTGAGCATCCAATTCGGCCGACTTTTGCTCGTCGATGGCAAACCGGCGGTTGACCTCCCGCACAAGATCGGCAATTTGGATAACATCGTGGTCGTTGACGGCGATGTTGCCACTGACCATATAAGCGATGTGGACTTCATGGCCGTCTTCCACAAGCCGGAGGATGGTTCCCCCCATGCTGATAACGTCGTCGTCGGGATGGGGGCTAAAGACGAGCACCCGAATGGGGGTGCGTCCCGCTGGGTGGTACTGAATAGTGTCCATCAGTTGCCGGAAAACGCGGTGGGCTAGCCGCGCCGCGGGTCCATGGTGCCGCAGCAACTGATGGAGATTATGCGAGCGGAAATCGTCTCCGTCCAGTTTGAGAAGTGCTTTTTTCGTCTGTTGCGCCAACCACAGGACGGCGCGTTTGATCATATCGTCAGTCCATTCTACCGGTCCTACAAGCCACGGGGTAGCGACGGCAGTAAGGTTGGCGGCAGCGGCTTCGTCCACGTAAAAGGCTGCGTTGGCATGCTGCTGGAGAAAGCTCGCCGGCACACCGTCACTCATCGGTTCTTCTAATGCCGCTCGAACCGCCCGCGAGAATTCCTCCCCGTAAGCCACAACCGCTATTTCCCGAGAGGAGAGAATTGTCTCGATGCCCACGGTAAGCTTCTGAATCGGGACATGGTCTTCGTGGAAAAACTCGGCGGCGCATTCCCGCCGGGTGATGGGATCCAGCACGGCCAAGCGAGTTCGACTTCGTTGGACACTGAAGGGTTCATTGCCGGCAATTCGGCCATTGCGGCCGAGCGTCAGAAGGAGAAAGTCAATTCCCCCTGCCCGACGAATTCGTTCTTCGTAGCGGTAACAGTACTCTTCCACTTGCTCCGGAGGCACAGAGCTATCCAGCAGGTGAATGTTCTCTGGACGAATGTTCACATTCGAGAGGAACACTTCGCGAAGCCACCGCCCGTGATGCTGAAGCCGATTTTCGTCCAGACCGTAAAATTCCTCCATGTTGAAGACAATAATCCGCGAAAAATCAAGAGATTCCTCCCGGTGAAGTCGGACCAGCTCGCGATAGATACCGGCAAGGGCGGAGCTTGCACTCAGACCGAGGACGGCCCACCGCCCTACTGATCTGCGTTCCTGGATTAAATGAGCCATGACCCGGGCTACATAGTTGGCCGTGGGTGTTTCGCCTTCGAAGACATAACAGGGGATGCGTGTCCCAGTAACCGGCAGAGCCATCGAGTTTCCTCTCTCGAAATTCATTGACAGCTGCTTTGGGGGGAAGTGCCCCTCCCAAAAAGTGTTTACGTGTTTTTAAGCTCGGCATTATTTTATTGGCTTGACAATCACCACGAAAAAGTTCTAGAAGTCGGCTAACAGAAGCGCGGTGCCGGGTGATTTCCGGATGCCATTCGGGCCCTGCCCCCCAATAACCGTGGAAACATGGTTCTGACCCATGGGTTATTGTGTCACCACCATGTTGTCGCGGTGGATAACTTCTTGATACGGGCACTGCCCGAGCACGCGAGCGATTTCCGAAGTCCTGAGACCGCGAATCTTGCGAACTTCTTCTGCCGAGTAGTTTGTCAGCCCTCGTGCCAATTCTCGGCCCTGCGGATCACACAGGGCGACGACATCCCCTTTGTGGAAATCCCCTTGCACATCGAGGATCCCGGCGGGTAAGAGGCTCCGGCCTTCGCGGACGACTGCCTGGCATGCGCCGCCGTCCATGAAGATTTTGCCCCGCGGCTTGACGGAAAAGCCGATCCATCGCTTGCGTGCCGCAAGGACGCCCCCCTGTGCTAAGATGAGGGTGCCGATGGGCTCGCCGGCGAGAATTTTGCGGAGAATGTTGGGCTCCTTGCCCCGGGCAATGATGACACTACCGCCGGCGACGGTCGTTTGGCGGGCCGCCTCGAGTTTGCTGGCCATTCCTCCGCGGGTTAACCCAGTGACGCGATCGCGCACAAGTTCGAAAACCGACTGATCAAGCTTTTCAATAAGGGGGATCACTTGGGAGTTGGGATCAGTTGGATCGCCATCATATAGCCCAGCAACGTCCGAAAGCAGGATCAGCAGTGGGGCTTGGATTAAGTTGGTCACGATAGCCGCCAGGCGATCGTTGTCCCCAAAGGTCAGTTGCAATTCCTCGACACTTACGGTGTCGTTTTCGTTGATAATCGGTACCGCCCCCAAGTTGAGAAGTGTGAGAAGGGTATTGCGGGCATTTAGATAGCGAACGCGATTTTCGACATCTTCGGCGGTAAGAAGAATTTGAGCAGCATGCCGGCCGTAACGGCTCAGAGCGCGCTCGTAAGCTTCGATGAGGGCACTTTGACCGACTGCCGCCAGAGCCTGAAGTAATGCCAGATCGGTTGGCCGCTGTTTGAACCCAAGCCGGCCCATTCCGGCGCCCACGGCGCCGGAACTAACAACCACAATTTTGCGCCCGCTGTTGAGCACCTCATTAATTTCATCACAAAACTTATTAACCCACTCATCATCCAGAAGTCCACCCTGGTGGGTGATCACCCTGGTGCCAACCTTGACCACGATGACGCCTGCCGTGGCAGCGATTTCCTGACGAACGAGATCGACCATGGTTGTTAAGCAGCCTGTACCACTTCTCCGGAAGGCCGGCTTGTGACCCAGTTACGAAAGGTATCAAGCAGTACCGCAACGGGGTAGCTCCCCCCTTACCGCGAGCTCTGCGGAGACGACAAACCCAAAAAATACATTTCTTACAAAGTTTAGCCAACGTTTCTTAAAAACGTGGGAAGTTCTGATAGATTGAAGTTCTGACAGATTTAGTCGCTTAGCTGATGGATCTTACGGCTTTTCACGTCGATTTTGCAGTCAAATCCTCCGCCAACTACGCAGGAGCCTAGCTCCCCTGTGATCAAACCTTCCAACAAGCTGCGATCAACACACACAATAGTTGCCTTTTTTCGCAACTTCGCCTGCAAAAATCCTTTTGGGATTTTTGGTACCTGGGAAGTATTTTGGCGGCCTACCACTGAAACTGTCGAGTCCGGCTTCTTCCCAGATGAAACAACCTTGCATGCCACAGGATCAAACCGAACAATCCCGAATCCGAACCATTAGGAGCCTGTTGGCAGGCTGCTACCCTTCTGAGGGGGATGGAGGTAAGAAACGCTTGGGGCTGAAATAGTTCGCCACTGGGTTCAGGGGGGGCGGAAGCTCTTCTTGCTTCGCACAGGAAGTAAAGGGAATGTGTAAGATTCCGAGGATCCGCCTAGTAGGCATGGGAATTGCTAAGTTACTTCTGCATATAAGCCAGGTTCCCGTCGCGACCGAACTGTGGTGTTTTGTCAACGCTCTTTTTGCTCCTTAGCACGGGCGGTGCTCTTTTAAGCCGTGCTTTTGCAGACACTTCTTCGCAGATCAGGATCAGGAGGGGTGGGGTCTTTTTGGATAACTCTCGAAGGGTGGGCGATTTGCTGCAAGCAAGCTAGTTGGCTTGGGGTGGCTTAAATCTCCATGAGGGACTCCTCTATGTGCGGGATTGTGGGTTACATCGGCAACCATGAAGCGGCTCCGATTTTGCTCCAGGGGCTTCGGCGCCTAGAGTATCGGGGATATGACAGTGCGGGCATAGCCACAGTTAGCGGCCGGAAACGATTTCATATGGCAAAGACGGCGGGTCGGGTGGAGAAACTAGCTAGCCTTGTGGCCCAAAATCCGTGTCCTGGGTCGTTGGGGATTGCCCACACTCGATGGGCGACACACGGACCGCCCACGGATGGAAATGCCCACCCTCATGTCGGCGGGGAGGGGGAAGTGCTTGTTGTCCACAACGGCGTGATCGAGAACTACTCGGCCCTTCGTCAACGCCTGGAAGGCCAAGGATTTGTGTTCCAGTCGGCTACCGATACGGAGGCCGTCGCCCATTTAATTGCCGCCCAGCTCCACGACGAAGAGCTTCCAGATCACCTCCGCCCCGAGGATCTCCAACATTTGGCTGCGATCTTGTTGCGGGCCTTAAGCCAGGTGCGAGGGACTTATGGGTTGGCCATGCTCTTCCCGCGTTGGCCGGATCTGCTTGTGGCTGCTCGCTTGGGGAGCCCCGTTCTTCTGGGGATTGGCGAGGGAGCCTACGTGGTGACGAGTGATCCGGCAGCGCTTGCCGGATGTGCGGAAAAGGTGGTATATCTGGCCGATCACGAGCTTGCGTTACTAACGCGGGATTGCTTCATGGTTTTCCACCGCGACACAGGCCGGACTGAGGCTTCGTGCCGGCCTTTGGATGTGGATGCCCGCGATATTGAGCTGGGAAACTTCCCTCATTACATGCTCAAGGAAATATTCGAACAGCCGGAAGCCCTTCGCAATTGCATGCGCGGACGACTAGACAAAGACACCGCCACCGCCCGATTCGGGGGATTAAACCTGTCGCCTCGCCAGTTGCGACGGGTGGATCGCATCATCATGACCGGCTGTGGCACCAGCTGGCATGCCGGGCTGGTGGGGGAGTATCAGATCGAAACTTTGGCCCGGTTAGCCGTGGAGGTGGAATACGCCAGCGAGCTAAGGTACCGGAATCCTCCCGTGGGACCAAACACGCTTCTTTTTGCCATCACCCAAAGTGGCGAAACTGCCGATACCCTTGCAGCCCTCCGGGAGATGAAGCGCAAAGGCAACCCCACTTTGGCCATCTGCAACGTGGTGGGCAGCTCGATTGCCCGCGAAGCCGACGGCGGGATTTACCTGCATGCCGGGCCAGAAATCGGCGTGGCTTCAACCAAGGCCTTCTGTTGCCAATGCGCTGTGACGGCGATGCTCGCCCTTTACTTTGGCCGGTTGCATCACTTGGGTTTCGAAGAGGGGCTGCAAATTATCAGCGAGCTGGAACGATTACCGGAAAGGGTGGAACAAGCCCTCGAAGTTGAGCCCCAGGTCCGCCGCATTGCTGAGAGGTATTTACACTGTACCAATGTACTGTACCTGGGCCGGCATATCAACTTTCCTACGGCCTTGGAAGGCGCATTAAAGCTAAAGGAAATCAGTTATGTACATGCGGAAGGTTATCCTGCGGCAGAGATGAAACACGGCCCAATTGCTTTGGTGGACAAAAATACCCCAAGCGTATTTCTTATTCCGCAAGGACCTGTATACGAAAAAATCCTCGCCAACATGCAGGAAATTCGCGCGCGTGGCGGCCCGATCATCGCCCTGGTGAACTACGGCGATCGCGAAGCGCGGAGGCTGGCCGACGATGTGATCGAGCTTCCGCCGGTCCCTTTCTACCTTCAACCAATTGTCTTCATTGTGCCCCTTCAGCTTCTTGCCTACCACATTGCTGTGCTCCGCGGTTGCGATGTGGACAAACCGCGTAACTTGGCCAAGAGCGTTACCGTGGAGTAGAACGTTTCGCTGGCAGTACGAGTACCGAGTGGGAGCCCCAGCCGGCAAAAAGTGCCACCGTCCTTTAGGGCAGGTGGGCTCAAACCCGTTGGGGTCCGCGGGAAGACCCGCTTGGTGCCTCACGCCTAACTATTTTTCCTACCTATTGACGGGGCCGGCGGTATTTTTGTGCCGATACCGGGTTTCGTGCGAGAGACCTTGAGCAGCTTAAAGAAGGAGACGCGCTGCGGCTTTTCCGCAGGGCAAAATTCTTTTCCGGAAGGTCAGTCTCCCGCTATCTTAGAAAGGGTGGAGACACTAGCGATGAAAGATGAGTGGTATGTACGAATAGGCACCGAGGTGCGAGGGCCCCTGAGTCGGTCCCAGGTGTTAAGCCTTCTTGCGCAGGGGCTTGTTACCGGAGAAGACAGCATTGGTCGGAACCCCGGTGGCCCTTGGGTCCCGTTGGCGAAAGTCTTGCGTCCGCAGCCCCCGGTAAGTGGCGGGCCTACCCAGAGGGGTTCGCCCAGCCCTTCAGAGTGGCAGTCGCTGCCGGCCGGAGAAGCTCGGGCCCGCGCGAAAGATACCCCGGCCCATCGCTTATCCGAAGGTGTTCCGGGGGGAGCGCCCCTGCATGAGTCGATTTTAGGGGCTTTTCCGGAGGTGGCGGTTGGGTCGTCCGCCGTGAGGGCTCGCGCTGACGCCTCCCGACGAAGCGGTGCTTCGGCGCAGCTTTCGGCTGCTGAAATCCGGCGACAGAGACGCTCTGCCCGTCGCAAGAAGGTCCTCACTTTGCTAGTCATTCTGTTTGGGGTCTCGTTAGGTGGGGGAGCAAGTGTTTGGACTTTTCATTCCCTACGGGCCCGCTGGGCCGAGCTAACGTTAGCAAAGCAGCGGTTGGCGGACCGACGGTATTCCCCTCCAGCACAGGAGTTTGTGGTAGTCGACGAGGATACGGATCGGCTGCTGACCCGAATCGGTGGGATGCTGGGTGAAAGCGGGGATGGGGTAGGAGGGGCTCGCCCGTCGCAGACCAAGTGGCTCAATGCTGCTACTGAGATGGCTACCCCCGGCAATGCCGTGGTGCGAATCGCCAGGGTGGAGCTGGGCTATGCCCGCGTAGTGACCACCACCGGACGGAGGGGGCGTTTGCGCGACCCATGCGTGATTGTGACGCTGGATATCTCCTGTGGCGAGAAAGCCAAAGAATTTTCCTATCCCGGTGTGAGCCACTTTGTAGCGTTGTCGTCTCGCCCAATTCTCCAAGACGATAAAGGTCGAGCACTTGCCCCTAAAATCAGTACGAGGTTTCGATTGGAAGGTCAAGCTGACGCCGTCGTCCTGAGGCCGGGGCAATCGATATCGGATGTCCTGGCTTTCGAGTGTCCTAGGGAGGATTTCCGCTCCTTGCGTTTAACACTCCCGGGTGAATTGTTTGGGGTGACGCAGGGAGTGGGATTTATTATCTCAAGGGAGATGATCAGCGATTTGAGAGCGGCCGAACCAAGACCTGACTTGGCGGTCCGGCCTGGAGTAACAGATAGTGTTGAGCTTGACTCGGAGGCTGGGCCTTCGACGGCGATCGATGCCCCTGGCAGGGCCCCTCAGCCCGGAAGCGGACTTCCCACGGCCAAAACCGCGGTGGAACACCAGAACGCAGATCACGACCCCGAGAAAGATGAGAATCGCATTCCTATCCCAGGCGTCCACTTCGATTAAACCCCCGATGGAGGGATCCTACCCGCAATGCTGACGGCTAGAAATGCTTAGGCCGTCGACAGGGATGGTTTAGTTTGCTCGTCACGTGGCCATCGTTATTCCCAGCTGTAGAGGGGCTTCCTTATGGCGGTCGCGCAGGCCGATAAGGCCGTTTGGAATTCGGCCCACGATCACCTTGAGTCACGGGCCGTTCGACCAAAATCGGATTCAGCCAGGGTTTGGTTGGTACATGCTTCGCCGCGATCATTTATGGGCCATCTTAAGTTTTACAGCTTCACCACGGTCAAGCGACCAGAGAGGGGTGAACTTTAGAACAACGTACTGAATGTAAGGGGGTATTTGGCATCCAGCCGAGTCTGGCAGGGATGGTTCGCTTTGCTTATCTTCGGAGGAAATTAGGAGCATCTCCGGATTGAAGTTGGGAGAGAAAGTTTGCGGCGGTACCGTGCGTCACTTCCGAGCAAATAAACCGATCTGAGGACCCAGGTATTGGGGGTACCAAATATCCTCTATGGTGGGGCGTAAAATGAGATTGGTGGGAGTTTCTTCGCCTCAGCTGGGAATGCCACAGGTTATCCGCGGCGTGATTCCCGAATCGCTCAGCGTGTAAAAACGAGCCGGGCAGTCCGTCAAGAACAATGAAAGGCCACCGACAGCCCGATTGACTATCCGGAACACCGAGCCCTTAAGATAGCCGGAAACCACCATAGTGGGGGGTTGTTTAAACTGCGGCTTGCGCTTCGTGCTGGTGGAAAAAGTTAAGGTAACCGCAGGAGTTGCGTAGCGCCCGAAATTGCCAAGCCCAAAGTCAGGTCAAGGTTGGCCCAAAAAAGCTTCGAAAAAAGGTTAGGGGCTTGGGGAGAGCTCGCCTGCGAAGGTATTATTGCAACAGATGCTCTGGGGAGAAACGTCAAACTGAGCCGGTGAAAGTCCAAATCGCAACTGGAAGTGGTGAAGTTGGGGGGAATTCTTAGCGGGGGTGTTCAGATCGCGAGCCCAGTTTGTGACAAAAAGGGGTTAATCCATCGCCGCTAAGGGAACGTTCGGGGGACCTTACTGTCATGGGATTGGTGCGGGTTCAGTGTCCAAAGTGTTCGGCGGAGTACTCCATCGACTCTGTGCATTTGGGCCGGACGGGGCAGTGCACAAAGTGTAAGACGCGGTTTGTGTTAACGGCTGTTGCCGAGGCGCTCACGCGGACTGTTCAGGCCGGCCGTTCCGAGCCGCAAGCCGGTGAGGGCGAAGAGGTTCCCGAGCGATGGAACGTGGGCGATATCATTCTTGATGTTTACGAAGTCCGACCCCTTCGGCCGGACAAGCCTTACGCCGAAGGCGGAATGGGCGTGGTTTATCGGGTGTATCACCACGGGTGGGGAATCGATCTGGCGGTTAAATCGCCTAAGTCGGGGGAATTTCATAGCGAACAGGGCAAGCGGAACTTCGAACGTGAGTGCGAGGCATGGATCCGGCTGGGGCTGCATCCCAATATCGTCACCTGCTATTACGTCCGTCGTATTGGGGGAATCCCGCGGGTGTTTGCCGAGTTTGTTGACGGGGGCACGCTGTGGGAATGGATCCGCAGTCGGCGCTTGTACGAAAAAAGCCGGGAAGAAAGCCTCCTGCGGATTATCGACGTTGCCATCCAGGTAGCTTGGGGATTGCATCACGCCCACGAGCACGGCGTGATCCATCAGGATGTTAAGCCGGAAAATGTCCTGATGAAGGGGGATGTGCCCAAGGTGACGGACTTTGGCTTAGCGCGAGCCCGTTGGGCTGCCACGGCAGCCCCCTCCGAATCGACGAAAGCCAGTTTGACAGTCAGCTGGGGGGGCATGACCCCAGCCTATTGCTCCCCCGAGCAGATTCAAGCAGCAGTTCAGGCTGAGTCGGGCGTCCCCCCAGAACAGCGCGTCAAGCTGACTCGCGGGACCGACATTTGGTCCTGGGCCGTGATGGTGCTGGCCATGTTTTGTGGGCGGGCCCCCTGTCGTTTTGGCGGCCATACCGCCGGCGAGGTGTTCGAAAGCTACTTGAGGCAAGGGCCACCGGAAAAATTCCTTCCAAAAATGCCTGCTTCTTTAGCAGACCTCCTCCACCGATGTTTCCGTCGCAATCCGGAGGATCGCCCGCGCGACATGGTGGAAATCTCCGACTGGCTGCGGGCGGTGTGGCGAGAACTCACGGGCGAACGTTATCCACGGTATCAACCTACGGCGGCCGACTTGCGGGCTGATTCGCTCAATAATCGTGCGGCATCTCTTCTGGATTTGGGTAACTTTCAGGAGGCGATGCAGATTTGGTCCCAGGCTTGGCGGGAGCACCCGTGGCAACCGCAAGTCACTTACAATCGGGGCCTGCTGGAATGGCGTTGCGGCCGACTTACGGATTTGGAGTTCCTAAGCCAATTAGAGGATCTGTGCCGAAATCGCCCTCAGGCGCCAGAAGCGTATTATGCTTTGGGCCTTGCCCAGTTGGAACGGTTCGAAGCGCGGCAGGCGGTGGAAGCCTTGGATCATGCCGTGCAATTGGGTGGTGGGCCGGAGGTGGTGGTCGCCCTGGAACAAGCTCGGAAGATGTCGGGGGACACCCCGCGGTGTGTGCGGGCCTTTACCGGCCAGCCGCCCCATGTTACCGAGGTGTACATTGGTGCACGAGGAGACCGGGTGCTGTCCGGCTTGGACGCTCGCTCCTTCCGCCTGTGGGAGGTGGAGTCCGGTCGGACACTTGCCATCTTGGAAGTGCCGACAATCGTGGGGGCCATTTCCACAAGTGCCGACGGGCGATGGCAGTTGCGCCAGGCTCGCGAGGGACATTTCGTCGTTCAGCAGGCGGCCATGCCCACCACCGCGGAGGTCTTCCGCAAATTAACGTGGGGAGCAAGTAGTCAGCTATCGCTGGCAAATGGCCAGCAATACCTTATTGCTACTGAAGAGGGCACCATCGAATTGCGGCAATCGGCCGACGAGAGTTTGGTGCGGGTATTTCGAGGGCACACCGGGCCTGTGCGCTCGATGTCCCTGAGCGCTGACGGCGCTTGGCTTCTCAGTGGCAGCAGTGACAAAACTCTTCGCTTGTGGGAGGTAACAACGGGCCGGTGCTTGCGCACCCTCAAAGGTCACACGGACCCAATCTCCGGGGTCTATTTAAGCGAGGATGCCCGATGGGCCCTGTCTTGCAGTACTGGGCGATCGTTGCGATTGTGGCGGCTTGGGCCCTTGACCGACCCACAGCGGCGCTTTGTGGCGCCCATTCTTCTGTGCCAAGTGACTACTTCCGAGGAAGCCAGTCGCATCCAGAATCAGTTCGTGGAACTTGCCCTGAAGGCACGAATGGCCCTGGCCAGCGAGCAATATGTGGAGGCTCTGCAGTGTGCGCGTGCGGCGCGGCAGCTGCCGGGCTATCGCCTCACCCGCGAGCTGTTAGAGTTGTGGAACCGAATTGGCCGACGCTGCATTCGTAAGGCGTGTGCCGACGGCTGGTGTCTGCACGTCTTCGAGGGCCACACGGGTGAGGTTCGCTCTGTGGCCTTCTGCGGGACCGATCCCAAGATAGTCTCGGGCGGTGTGGACGGCACAATCCGCTTTTGGTCAACAGAAGGGGGTGTCCAGCTGGCCGTTGTTGCCGCCCATAAAGATTGGATTACCAAAGTGGAATGCAGTCCTCGGGGCGATATCCTGGCCACTGCCGGCCATGACCGAGCTATACGCCTGTGGCGCTGCCAGGACCAGGCGGTCTTAGGCTCTTTGGAAGGGATAAGCGCCCCCATCAACGACTTAGTGTTCTCACTTGACGGCCGCTATCTTTTCTCGGCAGGGTGGGATCGAATCATCCGCCAGTGGGAGATAGCCTCCGGTCAATGTATTCGGAGCATGTCGGGACACGAAAAATACATCAAAGCCCTCGACATCTCCCTGGACGGCCGTTGGCTCCTTTCCGGCGGCGAAGATCAGACGATCCGCCTGTGGGAATTGTCCTCCGGAAAATGTGTACAGATAATTAAAGCTCACAACGATTGGGTGTACGACGTGGCGTTTTTGCCCGATGGCCGTTTTGCGGTGTCGGCGGGAAAGGATTGGCTCATCAAGGTTTGGGATCTCGCCTCCGGGCGGTGCGTTAGGGAGCTATCTGGCCATGAAGGGCCGGTTCACGCCATCGCGGTGACGCCCGATGGTCGCTTCCTAATTTCGGGGGGGAAGGACCGCACCCTCCGCATTTGGGAATGGGGCGGCGGATCGTGTCAACGGATTCTTTTGGGCCACAACGGGGCGGTGTCCTCGGTGGCCGTCAGTTGCAATTCTCGTTGGGTGGTAAGCGGGGGAGAAGACGAAACTATCCGCTTGTGGGAACTCGATTGGGAATATGAATTCCCTGGGTGGAGCGACTGGGACCAGCGGGCTGAACCAATCGTGGCTGCTGTCTTGGCTCGAGAGGGTTTTGGTTTTCCTGCGGAGGAAGGGGCAGCAGTTAACGACGGCCGGCCCGGGGAAAGAGAAGTACGACTGGTGTTGGAAGAGCTTGAAAACCGCGGTCTCGGATGGATCCGCCCAAAGGCGGTGGAAGAGCGAATCCAGCGCTTGCTCAGTAGCGTCTCGCCCAGATAGGTCATCTGGGAACGAATTTCCCGGCTACCGGCCTAGAAGTGCGTGGTCTCTGGCGCTTAAGGCTTGGAAGTTGCCAGCGCGGAAGCCGGGAGGCCGGGACTGATTTAATGGCCAAGCGTGCGCAATTTCGGGGTGCTTGAGCACCGCAAGCAAGTATTCCAAGAGTTCGCGGGCTTTTCTCCGGTGAATGCAATGTCTTTAGAAACATCTTCCTTGTTTTTTCCCCAACGTCGCTTGGTGTGGACCAACGATGAGACTCCTCGAGCGGACGCTGCCTGCGTTCTTTATTGGATGACCGCTTTCCGCCGCCTGGGATGGAACTTTGCCCTCGAGCGGGCAGTGGCTTGGGCAGAGACCCTTGGGAAACCGCTAGTTATTGTGGAAACGTGGTCGACGTTGTTTCCCTGGTCGAGCCTTCGGCAGCTTCACTTTTTGTTAGGCGGCATGAAGGAAAAGGCCGAGCAGTTACGGCGCGGGCCTGGTACCTATCACCCTTTTGTGGAGACGGGGAAAGGCCAAGTTGTCGAGCTCTTTAGGCGGCTTTCGCCTTTCGTAGCTTGTGTGGTCACGGATTTTTACCCTCTTCGTCCATGGCGCAAACAATTGATGGAAGTGGCCCGCACGGTGGAAAGGCGAATAGAAGCCGTGGACTCCAACGGTCTGGTCCCTCTGCTGGCCAGCTCCCAGATTTTCGCCCGCGCGTTCGATTTCCGTCGCTTTTGGCAGCGGAACTTTTGGGACTTTTACGGAGAGCAACCGCTTGCCAGCCCCCTAGCCAAGCTCAAAGCATCACAGTCCCTTCCCGCCGCGCTAAGAAAAGTCTTAGATGAGCATAGGTTAAACATCGAGGAGCTGAGCCCAGGCCATCCCCGGTGGAAATCAGTGCGGTTTGATTGCGATGTTCGTCCTGTTGACATTCCGGGTGGAACTGGTGCTGCGCGGGAGCGACTTGACCGGTTTGTCCTCTCTCAGCTGCCTACTTATGCCGACCACCGCAATCATCCCGATCTGCGTGCGACAAGTGGCTTATCGCCCTATCTGCATTGGGGCTTTCTTTCGCCCCAGGAGATTTTTGCCGCGCTGGTTCAGGCCGAGGGGTGGACACCTGAACGATGCCGGCGAAAAGCCGATGGATCGGTGGGATTCCTTGGCATGGGCCGCGGTGCTGAGGTATTCCTCGATCAACTGCTCACGTGGCGGGAGATCGGCTTTAACTTCACCATGCTGGTGGACAATTACGACCGCTTCGAGAGCCTTCCCCGTTGGGCTCAGGAAACGCTTCGTCAACACAATTCGGACCAGCGTCCCTACGTGTACAGCAGAGCGGAGCTCGAGGCGGCAAAAACGCACGACCCCCTGTGGAACGCGGCCCAGAACGAGCTGTGCACTACCGGACTTGTCCACAACTATATGCGAATGCTCTGGGGTAAGAAGATCTTGGAGTGGACAAAAACTGCTGAAGAAGCCCTGGAGATTATGATCGATTTGAACAACAAGTATGCACTCGATGCGGAGGATCCCAATTCGTACTCAGGGATCTTTTGGATCTTGGGACGCTATGATCGTCCGTGGGGACCGGAGCGTCCGATTTTTGGCAAGATTCGGTATATGTCCACAGATGCGGCAGCCCGGAAACTCCGGCTGAAAAATTACTTAGGCCTTTATGCTTCGCGGCAAAAGTCCTTGTGGACACCTTAGGATTATCCCAGGCCAAATAGAAACAATTCCGTGCAGAAGGAGCGAGCTGGCTGTTTTTTTGGGTAGGAGCAAACTTGGGTAGCTTCCGGGAGGCTCTTTGGATTGGGACGCGTGGGATAAGGAAAACTATCATCACGGGCTTCTCCTTGAAGGACGACCCGCCTCGCTCAGCGAATGACTTGCTGCGATCGGCCAAGGGACCTAGGAACAATGTTATCTGGCAGAACAAATCCCCTCGAAGGTGGGCCGAACACACCCCTTGCGGGCTAGCGACCAGTTGAAGGTTGTTGGGCGCAGACCCGCCAGAAGCGCCGGTCTCTAGCCTTATTTTTTCGGTTGCCATTCCGTGGGGTGCAGTAACGCCGGCGTTTTGGTGATCCGCCACCCAGCTGCGGTGATACGCGTGATCCACCCCAGATAAAGGGATTTGTGTTTCTAGGGTGGTGTCAGCAGGATAAGTCGCGGCACACTCGAGCCTTATCGGCCCTTGAAAAACGCCCGATGGGCATTAAATTATCGCAAAATTTGGCGTTAAGTTACTCCAAAAATGTGGCAACGGCGGTGACAGGTGGTGCCACTCGGCGATAAGAACGTATGCTGCCGGGAGTGGGCTTTTGGCGGGGGAGTTTTGCCCTCGCACGTGGCAAGCTCCTACAAACACTGTCGCCCCTCAGGCGGAAGTGAACCGGCATAGATTCCCGCAAAACACATGGCCGGAGCTGTCTCTCGTTATTGTGGGGGCTTAGGTTTCATAGCTTGGACGTCAGATGCCGATCGACCGGCAAGCGAAATTTTGAACGAAGTTTTGTCTGACTAAGGAGTTCTTTGGTGACTACAGAGTTAGTGGCAACGGATCAAGCTCGGGTGACTTGGGCGAAGATGCGTCTTGATGCGGTCTTTTACCCGAAAAGTATTGCCGTGGTCGGTGCGACCAATACGCCGGGGACGGTACCGTACGATATTTTGGCCAACATCGTAAAGTCTGGGTATCAGGGCCGGCTGTACGCAGTGGCGCCGGGTAAGAAGTCCATAGATGGTGTACCGGCGTATCGTTATGTGTTAGATCTACCGGAGGCGGTCGATCTGGCGGTGATTGTTTTTCCGGCCGAGGTGGTGGATCGGGCACTGGAACAGTGTGGCCAGAGGGGTATCCCCGCGGCGATTGTGATCTCTGCCGGTTTTCGGGAGGTAGGCGTGGAGGGACGCCGTCGGGAAGAGCGGGTCAAAGAGCTGTGCCGGCAATACAACATCACATTGATTGGCCCAAATTGCCTGGGAGTGATCAACCCTGATCCCGTGGTGCGGCTCAACGCCTCGTTTGCCCGCGCCATGCCTCAGCCCGGACCGATCGCCATGTTAAGCCAATCAGGGGCCCTTTGTACGGCAATCCTCGACTATGCCCGGCAGCGGCATATCGGTTTTTCCAAATTCGTCAGCTTTGGTAACAAGGCGGTTGTTTCGGAAATAGACCTCCTGGAATACCTCGCGGATGATCCACAAACTTCAATCATTCTTGTGTACTTGGAGGAGGTTGCCGAAGGGCGTCGGTTGGTGGAGGTAGCGCGCCGGATCACTCGGGGACCAAACGCGAAACCGATTCTAATGATCAAAGGGGCTCGTACTACTCGGGGTGCGGCTGCAGCCAGCAGCCACACCGGTGCCATGGTCACCGAAGACGCTATCTGCGAGGCTGCTTTTGCCGCAGCAGGGATCGTTCGCGTCGAATCGTTGGAAGAGCTTTTCGATACAGCTGTACTGTATACGAACCAACCCTTGGTTCGAGGACCTCGTTTGGGAATTGTCACAAATGCGGGAGGACCGGGGGTGCTGGCTACCGACGCGGCCATCCGCGACGGTTTGGAGGTTCCGCCCTTGGGCGAGGAGACGCGAGCCAAGCTCAAGCGCCACTTGCCTGCCACGGCCAATATGTCCAATCCTGTGGATGTAATTGGTGATGCTCGTGCCGAGCGCTATCAGGCCGCCATCGAGGCCGTGCTTGCCGACCCGCAGATCGACCAGCTTGTGGTGATCCTCACGCCGCAGTCGATGACCGATATCATGGCGGTGGCCGAGGTGGTCTGTAAAGAAGCTCAGCAACCTCCCAAACCGATCACGGCCAGCTTTATGGGTGGTGTCGATGTAGCGCCGGCTGTGGCGCGATTGGAGGAAGCCGGAGTGCCCCATTACCGCCAACCGGAAGATGCCGTGCGAGCCATGGCCCATCTGCAGCAGGTGATTCGCTGGCGCGAGACTCCCCTCGAAGATGGCGCCCCGGAAATTCCGGAGGAAAACCGCCGCCGGGCCCGGCAGCTTGTGGATAAACTTTCCCCCGGGCTAATGCCCGAGACTGAGGCCCTGGCCCTACTGGCCTTGTACGGTCTTCAGCTCCCACCGTATCGGCTGTGCACCAGTGCCGAGGAAGCAGTGGCTGCGGCCGAGCAGATTGGGTATCCGGTGGTGTTACGGCTGCAAAGTCCGGCAGTTGTCCACAAAACGGAAATCGGGGGAGTGTTGCTTGACATCGCTTCGCCCGAGGAGGTCCAACGTGGATTTGACCTGTTGAGGGAGCGTTTGGAGCGGGCAGTGCCCGGCGCCCGCTTCGATGGAATTATCATTCGCCGCATGATTCCGCCGGGGTATGAATTGATAATTGGCGGGAAACGGGATCAGTCGTTCGGTCCGGTACTTATGGTGGGCTTGGGCGGGATTTATGTGGAGCTGTGGCAGGCTGTGGGATTTGCCCTCGCTCCTTCTACCCGGCGGCAGGTACGGGCCCTCCTGGGCCAGACCAAGGCAGAAAAGCTTTTAAGTGGACTCCGCGGCCAAAAGCCCGGGGATGTCGATGCATTTGTCGACGCCGTGTTACGTGTAGGCCAATTATTGGAGGATTGCCCCCGCATCGCCGAGCTGGATCTCAACCCAGTTATTGTAGGGCCGGTAGGATGCGGTTATGGCGTGGCCGATGCGAGGATCGTCTTGGCTTAAGAATTGCCCCCCGAGCTGTTGGGATGTGGGCGAGGAATTTTTCGGGCTTGCTGCCGGGGCTCATGAACCCGGAATGTGGTGAAACTTTTCGACGACCGACCTGCGGGTAAATCAAAGAGGGCACAAGCGGAAATTCCCAAATTGTCACTTTGGTTTGGAGTTGTGGAGGAGTTGACAGTGGAACGAAGCGAAATCGAACGGCGGGTTAAGCAAGTGGTCAGTCGTGTCCTTTCTGTAGGCGAAGAGGAAATTCTGCCAGAGCACCACTTCGTTTTCGATCTCGGTGCCGATAGCTCTCAGTCGGTGCAGCTTGTGGACGCCTTTGAGGAGGAATTCCAGATCGAAATGGATCGAGAAGCCGCTCTGGGCGTAAAGACCGTGGGAGAAGCGGTGGAGTTTATCGCAAAGTACGTCAACAAATAAGCGGGCTCCGGCTGCCGGGATTTAAAGGAAGCGGTGCCGAGGTGGGAAAGGGCCGGTTCTTGCGGGTGTGTGGGCTCTCTGCGGAGCGGCTTTTGGCCCAGGCGATGGCTGCCGGTTATTGGACGGCTCTAACGGTGGTTCTTGTGGGACCTCGCTGGGGTCGACTCAGTGTGTGGGGACGCGAACTTCCCGAAGGCGCCGATCGACTGGAACATTTCTTCGCATTTGCCCTTCTGGCCATGCTTATCCACTGGGCCGGATGGTTTAGACGGCCTTTAGCCTTGGCAGCTGTGCTGTGCGCCTATGCCGTAATGACGGAGTTGGCCCAAACGTTGGTGCCCTCACGTATCTTCGATCCGCTGGACCTTATCGCCAATGTGGCAGGGATGGCTGCTGGGTTGGGGGTCTTTCAGGTCCCGTGGTCGAAAATAGTAAGGGGCAAAAACTTGACGAGGCGCGATTGAGGATCGGCCTCAAAAAACGGTGGAAGGAATGGCCTAAGGGGAATGTGCTTCAGCACTTAAGCCCAGTGGGCTTGACTGGCCAGGGGCGTGCGAGTCTAAAGAAGCAGTTCCACAATACCAATCGCTAAAAGGCCCACACTCACTACGGCATTGGCGTGGAAGAACGCTTGGTTGACACGGCTGAGGTCGTCTGGTCGAACCAAGGAATGCTCTATCCACAACACGGAAGCAATGCCGGCGAGCCCTAAATAGTAAACAGCTCCGAAGAGGGGAAAGACAGCCGGCAGGAAAACCAACGTGACAACCATGAGGAAGTGGCAGCCGGCCGCGATCCGCAAAGCGGGTGCGGCACCAAGCCACGCGGGCAGACTTTTCAAACCGTGGGCTCGATCAAACGGAATATCTTGGCAAGCGTAAATTATATCGAACCCAGCCACCCAGAGCATAACGGCGATGGCCAGAACAATCGGTGCAGGGACGATCTCGGCCCTTAAAGCCACCCATGCGCCGAGGGGAGCCAACGCCAACGCCCCACCAAGCCAAAAATGTGTCCACACGGTCAGTCGCTTTGTGTAGCTATAGGCAAAAAGGTACAGAAGCACTGGTATACATGCGTACAGTGGAATACGGTTTTCTGGTAAAAAAAGTAGGGTGCTCGCCCCAAAACCGATGGCACACAAAACGGTGAAAACTACTACCGTCCGAACCGATAGCACCCCCTGGGGCAGGTGACGCTGGGCCGTGCGGGGATTAAGTGCATCGAGGTGACGATCGGCGAGGCGATTGAAGGCCATAGCGGCACTTCGGGCAAATACCATACACAGAAGTATTCCCAGTAAGTGCCGCACCGGCGGAAGCCCCGGAGCTCCTTTTTCAACGGAGAGCGCGATCGCCATCGCCGCCGACAGCACTGCAAAAGGCAAGGCAAAGACGGTGTGGCTAAAGCGAATGAGCTCCAGCAAATGCCGGATCCCACGCGCTGTGTTGCGGACCACCATCACAAACTTCGACGGTGATGTTGCGGCAGTGATGTTCTCCCCGGCCATCTCTCCACCAGTTGATGTGTCACTCGTAGATGATCGCACACCCGGGCCACCACGAAGTCAACTAGGTCCATCACGCTTTGGGGATGGTGATAAAATCCCGGCATTGCCGGTAGAACTACGATTCCCAGCTTGGCGGCACGATAGAGATTACGAAGCTGAATCGCGGAGAGCGGTGTTTCTCGCGGGACAACGATGAGGGGGCGGTGTTCCTTGAGGTGGACCTCGGCCGCCCGGCGAATGAGGTTATCGGCCATCCCGTGCACAACGGCTGCTAGCGTAGCCACCGAGCAGGGGCAAATCACCATGGCATCACGGACTGCCGACCCACTTGCTAAAGGCGATCCCCAATCTTCAAAGTGCCACAGTTGGAGCGGTCCGACCTTGTCCTTACTGCCCGCAGAAGAAGCCTGCATTGGACTAGGCTTGTGGCAGAGGTGCTGCGGCTCGGTCTTGCGTTGGGCACCAAAGTTGTCCCTCAGCCACGAGAGGATCGGTGACGGGTCAAGTTTGTGAAAGTCAATGGCAAGCCCCACCTCTTGTTCGATAACATCGCGGCCGGCGGGGCTTATCACCACATCCACTTGGTGCCCGGCCTCAAGGAGGATGTCTAAAAGTCGGAGGCCATACAGGGCTCCACTGGCCCCGGTTATCGCAAGCACGAATCGTCGGGCTGCGTTCTCACTGGGGAGGCTTTGCCACGGTGTTCCTAAGGACATGTCGAGGCTAATAATACCAGCTTATTAATCCCTAGTAGTTCCACAACATTGTTAAGCAAAAATTCTGCTCCCATTATCGCGATTATCCCGCGAAGTGGTTGGGGAGCAACGCGATGCCACGGGATCGCACCTGAGGGCTTCTTTATGGTTTAGTTCCCCGGTAAATCGTTGCAATTCCCCAGGTAAGTGGCCTCATGGTCAGGTTGTGAAGTCCCACAGCAGCCATTTGCCTCAGAAAGGCTTCGCCGGTCGCAAACTCGATCACGCTAGCCGGCAGATATCCATACGCATTGCTGCGGTTATGCGAAACGACATTTCCAATCCGGGGTAGCACGCGACGAAAGTACCAAAAGTACACGCTGCGGATGACGGATGACTGCGGTAGGGAAAATTCAAGCACTGCCACCTGACCACCGGGTTGGCACACCCGCGTCATTTCTCGCAGGGCCTTTTGGGGATCGGCGACATTACGGATTCCAAAAGCCACGCAAACCACCTGAAAACTTCCATCGACAAACGGGAGGTTAAGCGCGTCGGCCAACATCCATAAGGGAGGGGGAGTGATTCTCAGCCGGGAACTTTTCCGCTGGGCGATGTCAATCATCTGGCGACAAAAGTCTACCCCTGCTATCTGGGCGCGCTGGGCCGAAGCCCGCCAATACGCCAGGGCCAGATCTCCCGTGCCGCAGCAGACGTCAAGGACCGGCCCCACCAAGGGTCGGGGGGCGAGCCGGGCCGCCACTCGCCGCCACCGGACGTCCATCCCCAACGACAAAAGATGGTTGAGGAGGTCGTAGCGCCGGGCTACTTCCGCGAACATTCGGCGGACTTTTTCGGGGGATTTCTGCAGCAGTTCTAAATCGACCGCCTGGCTAGCCAAAGATAACCCTTTCGCTTCTCGATTGTCTTAACTATTGGGATATACTTTTCTGTAATTTTTTTGTACTTTTTCTGTTGCTGGATTTGGTATTTGCTACTTTCTGTTATTGGATTTATTGGATTTTATGTGGCTTCTTGAGGGAAAAAACGCTTTGCCTGGTGATCGCGCAGCCAGCGCTTAAAACATTATGCCATTATGCCCTTCTAACGGATGGTCTGATCTAGTCCTCTCGCCGCCGGTGCTTGGATTACTTTAAGCCCCTACGGCAGGGATGTTCCTACGGGGCGCGGGGAGTTTTACGACCTCCTCGACTCAAGGTCTCGATTGCAGCGATCTCACTACGGTAAGCGGTGTCCCTACGGTACCAGCGTTAGGGGGCACCTTTTGATCGATAGCCCAGCCTGAACATTGGGCGAGGTTTCCCAACCTGGTCGTGTGATGCTCGACTTGTGATTTGTCGCCCCCTTCCTACGGGTGGGTCTATATAACGCGCCCGTGGATTGACATCTCCGGATTCGTGGCGATTTTTCCAGCGCGACGGTCGAAGCTCAGAAATCTTAGCAGTTGATGGTGCGGACTCACGGCGTGGTAACCTGCCTGACAGTCGGTTGCAAGCATTTTGGGACGCGGGGGATTCACGGTCGCCGTTGGGATTTGGTGGCTTGTGAGAGGCCGTGGCCAAAAATGGTGTGGCCGAGAAATAGGCGACTTTCTCTTGCCCCCAGGTAAGCCCAAATTTCGTTTAATTCCCAGGCAGGGGACAACCTTGGCAAAGGGGCTGAAAGGGACAGACCGGCTACATTTAACCCATCCGCTCAGGGCCATTCTGCGAGAGCGTCATACCCCGACAATAGGTTACATAATTTGTAAGAATTGCGCCATTTGGCCCTAAGGTAAGGTCGCTGAGATTTCCACGAGATTGCCAGGAGGGCAGGATGCGGAATCTGGTGGTAGCTTCCAGAGTCTGATCGCGACTCATAGAGAATGGAGGCTTGAGACTCGGGAGATTCCCTGTGTCACCAAAACGAGGCTCACCGGACCCGCATTTCGCCAATTCATTAAGGTGCCGTTTTTTACTTGATTTTAGGCCATATCCTAGGCCATATCTCAGAAGCTATCTCTCTGCGGCATGCCGACTGCGGATCATCTTCTAGCCTCCCGCCGGCGCGGGCACCGCTCGTCCAACTAGCCGATGGGGCGGCGTCCGAGAGTAATCAATCCGAGTTTAGCCGCCGATGGTGGGCTTCCTCGATGAGTCCCTCGTAGCAAGCTAAATACACCTCATTGTCGGGATCAAGGAGCAAGGCCTTTTCGTGATGGACAAGGGCCTGAGCGGTAAGACCTAAGTGCTCATAGACAAGACCAAGTAGATGATGAAGCCGAGGGTCGTTCTCGAAACGACTTTCCAAAGGTTGAAGGGCTGCCAGGGCTTCAGCCGGTTGGCCCGCGGCGAGGAGGGCATCGCAAAAAAGGAGGCGGGTTTCAATATCTTGGGGGCGCCTCGCGACAAGCGTGCGAAGTCGCTCGCAGGCTGCGGCGGGATTTCCCGCGGAAAGATCTCGCTGTGCGGCTACCCACTCGGCAGCAAAGGCGGCATTGTCGTCTTTGAAGGCTTGGGACGTGGAAGCTGCGAAGGGAAGTAAGCTTCGTTTGGGCGGGGAATGGGTTTGCCGACGCAACGTGGAGCAGCCGGTGGTTACGAGCATAAGGAGCACCGCGAAGAGGGCCCACCAAGCAAGGAATTTTTTGGCCTGGAGCAAACGCCCAAAAGGGATGGGGAGAATCCTTTTGCCGGCCATGCTTTCAGCCATGCCTTTACTTGCGGTGGACGGGCACACTGATAGACATCGAACCAGCATTCCTTACCTCACTGGGGGAGCTCGGCTGCTCACGTGGCAGGACAAAGACCGGACCGGTCTTCGGCAAAGCCTCTTCGCTGGGGCTCGGGGGCAGGGTATTTCTCGGCGAGGGCCCTTGTCGCGAATCGTAGCAGTGGGCTGACCGCGACAAGGTGGCCTCGCGGAGGACCTGTGCTTGCTCGAGCTGAGGATCAAAATGCAGGGCCAACTCGGCCATTCGCCGTGCGCGGAGGCAGTCGCCGCGATTCCATGCTGCCTCGGCCAATCGGTAGAAGCGCCGGGCTACGTTTTGTCGACCAAGAGGGGTGTGGACCTCCGATGCCGCGGCGAAGCGCTGGGCAAACTGTTCTCGTGCTTCGAGTCCTTCCAGCCACGCCTGCTGATCGTCGACGATGTGAGGGGTAATCAAGACGATGATCTCTTCCCGAAGCTGTTGGGCCGATCGATTCCGAAAGAGCGCCCCGATCCAGGGAAGGCTTCCCAGTCCTGGTATTTGTGAACCGCCGGCAGAGAGCTCGTGCCGGATCAACCCGCCTATGACCACCGTGGCTCCGTGGGGCACAAGGATGTTGGTCGTCACCTGAGTGATATCCTTTTGGGGAACGGTAAAGCCGGCAAGCTCCCGGACTTCGCCGTCGGACAATTCGGGATGGACCTCCAATCGGATCATCTTGTCACCCAACACAAAAGGCCGAATGCGAAGCAGGGTACCGGTATCCAAGAAGTCAACGCTTTGGGTGGCGGCAGTTTCGGTGACGGTGGTACTGACATACCCTTGTTCTTTGCCGATTTGAATTTCCGCCCGGTGTTTATTGAGGACCAGGAGTCTGGGCGCGGCAATGACGTTGGTGTCGCGAACCTGCTGGAGGGCGGTCACAAAGGAGCTAACGCTGCCATCGAGGAATGCCACCTTCAGGCCTGCATCGAAGCGAATGTCGGCCAGCGTGGCCGGCGGATTTTCCCACCCCAGCCGAAACCGGGGACGGTCGCGGAAAAGCTCGAAGTTAATGCCCAGGCGGTCTTCATCGTCCAAACG
This sequence comes from uncultured Thermoguttaceae bacterium, assembly GCA_938084835.1. Lineage (GTDB taxonomy): Bacteria > Planctomycetota > Planctomycetia > Pirellulales > Thermoguttaceae > DTLM01. The sequence continues at coordinate 247,646 of CALKER010000007.1, read as the reverse complement.
GACGGCCAAGATCATGGCCTCGATGGCCACTTGGGGTGGTTTGACATCCACCTCGGCAACAAGCCGGTCGAGCTTATGGAGCACCGACTGGTAGTCGCGGACAATCACCACATCACCGCCGGCGTAACTGTCGCCCCCCACCCGCGTGACGTCAGCACCGATGCCCGTCTCCGGTGGGCTAGAGACGGTAATGATTCCCACTGAGGGGGTAATGAGTGGCTGAAGCAACGATTGGAGCTCCCGCGCCGAGACGAACCGGGGCCGATACACTCGGAGTCCCAATCCTCCGCGGGTCTGTTCTAATCGCTCACATTCTTCTTCGGTTCCGACAAAAATGTAATTGTCAAAACGCCGGGCAACAAAGCCAGAGACCCGTAGCAAAGCTTCTAGTGCCGACTCCAGGTCCACGTCACGCAAAGTGGCGGTGATGGTTCCTTGTACGGATCGGCTCACCAGGACATTGGCACCAAGCTGCCGCCCGAGCATGGCCAAGACGTTGCGGATCTCTTCGTTGTCGACTTCGATGATCACCTTTGCCGAAGGCGTACCCGCAGCCGCTTGAGGTTGCGCGAGAAGGCCGGAAGGTTCGGAGTGCTGCGCTACCGGTTGCACGAGCATTCGGGGTGATGGGCCGGCGGTAAGAAGCCTTGTGGGCGCATTTGTCGACATTGGTGTTGACAAGCTTTCGGGCGCGGAATCCGCCATGGCCTTGGAGTGGGGTATTTCCTGTGGATCGAGGATTTGTGCAAGATCAAGCGGGAGGTCTTGGGCCCGGCGCGGGCTGATAGCTTCTTCAGGTTCGGGGGCAGAACTCCCGAAGGCGGCCAGCGATTGGGAGTCAGTTTCCCGATTAGTGCTTGCGTGATGTGCAGAGTCTTCGGGCGCTTCGCCGGACGCAATTTCGGCCGAGAGTGCACCGCCCCCTCCAAAATTATCGTCCCCGGCAACGCTGCTTTCCCCGAAAGTCTCGCCGTTCAGCGCCTCTGTCGGAATGGCATCCCACATCCCTGGGGCCAACTCAGCACTTGAAGAAGGAAGGTGCTCCCGCTCGGCACCCTCAGGTAGTTCCTGAGGGACCTTCCCAGCGTTGAAGGTGTCGGCTTGTGGGGGTTGGTGTCGCGAGGTTAGGGTAGAAACATTCCCGCAGGTGGTGAGCGAAGTGCCGATGCGGCGGGGCCCTTCAGGCGAGGTGACAATCTGGGCAATCCCTAGGGCAAACCCGATCCCCACGGCTATCGATGCCACACCGATGAAGAAAAGAATCCTGATCTTCATGCTACGTCCATGCAGCCGTGCGACAATCTGCGAAGCGCACTATTGAGATCGACAAGCTGTGATGAGCCTTTGTATACCGTTTTTTCTATGCGGCATAGAACTTGGCTCCGCCGAAGCTAAGCCGAGAAGCACCGGCCGGCCAGGACTATCGGCCGCTGTGAGGCTCGGGCCCCGTGAATAGCTGAAGCCTCTGCGCGTGGCCCGGGCGAACCAGATGGGGCTTCTTTTGGTCGAATCTGCACCCGGGGAGGCCCGCTACCCAGTGGTATCCACAGCCTTTGCCGAGGATTTTCTAGCACAACCCCATGCTCCTCGATGGCCACGACCTCAAATTCTTCCTCGATAGGGCCCAAGCGAAGGCTGATTTTCGGCGCGGCTTCGCCCGCGGCTAGAAAACACAGTTTTTCGTCAACAATTGCCGCGCGATAGCTCTGCGTGATGACAATCGCTCGCACACTGGCAGCAACGGGCTTAGCGTCCTTTTCCTTTTTGGCAGGATTTAAAGTTCCTGCGTTATGTGCGGGTGGTGTTGCGAGAGCCTGCTGCCATTGAGCGTGGGATTGACTGTTGTTCCCCACGTTTTCGGTAGCGGCGGTCGCCGGTGGCCGAAAAGGATTAGCGGCCGGGATAAAGCGATTTTGATCGACGGCTTCGGATTGTCGCACCAAAGTTTCAAGCTCCGCAATCCAACCAAGACTCCCCGAGAGAACGTGTGCCAAGGACACCGGGCCGGTTCCCGAGCGAGTGTCGGGTGGGCTCACCGGCAAGGTGGCGATCTCGCCTGTGGTACCGCCCACTGTGGATAGCCCCGGAATTAAACTCGGCAACCGCCTCCCCCAAAGCCACAGCGCTGCAAGCGCTAGCGCCAGCAGGGCGGCTGCTTTCAGCGGTTGGGCGGCTGCCTCCCCATAGAGCCTAGCTAAAAACCGTGGCAATACCTTCTCTTCAAAATTCCCGAGTGGCTGGACCATCGAAGTAGCTCAAGCCGGAGATCAACGCACTCTATCGATCGGTTCATTCTGCGAGGGTGTTGCGACAGCCCGTCGGGAAAAACTCGGAACCCACGGAAATCGGCACTGTCTACCATTGGCGTCCCGAAATTCCCTCCAATGACGAACTCCCGAAGCTTTGAATCACCTCTCGGTCCACCTGCAGTCCGCGAGTCGCGACGGCAACAGACCTCACCCAGGAAAAGTTAGCTTGCAACTTGGCCGGCGTTTTTCGCATCCGGCCGCAGTATGCTGGGAGAAGCTTATCGTCCCGAAGTTTTTTTGGTACTGTGAAGGATCTAAAGTCCCAATTTTTTATCGGCACACAGGGTGCCGACTTAATGAAAAAGTTGAGAGTTTTTGAAGACGTCTTTTCGGTCGACCTCTTCTTCGCAAATTGCCTCAGCTTCCAGAATTTCCCCTTCGATGTCCTTTTTTCGCCACACGATATCTCTAATTCGCATAAAGTGTGGCGGTCCCTCGATCCGTTTAAGGAAATCGACCGTGGCTGTGAAGGAGCCGCTCCAAGAAATTTGTATCTGGCGTCTTTCTTTTTCTGTTTCGGGATCGCGTGAGGAAGTAAGCGGCGCAAACTTGGTCAATTGAACCCCGGCGGCAGCTGCCGCCTCTGTCAAGGTCATTAGAGCCCCTCCTTGAAAGGAGGCCTCTTTGCCGGGAAATGCCGCGAGGAGCTTCTCGGCGCGCTCGACTGCTTGTGCCAACTGGTTAAACTCCTTGTGAAGCCCCTGGTCTTTTTCAGCCCAGGTGCTCCCGCGCGCAAGATCGGCCCGGAGTCGTTGGGCCTCGCGATATCGTGGCAGCGTGCCCAAGACAAACCACAGAACCAAGCCTGCCAAGGCTATCGCCATAAGGATCCATTGGTGTCTTTCGGTCATCGCAGGGAACGTCCCCACTACTTTCAAAAAGTTAGGCGCCAAAGGAGGAAGGCTTTCGGACTTGCCGCCTCGGCTGTAAAGGCAACATGCGTCGGCCTCATGGGCGTTACGGAGGAATACCCTGGCATACCACCGGCAGCCCAATCCGAAAAAACTCCTCCCCTGGCGAGATTTTTTTGGAACCGCATCTTCACTGAGCAAAACACATGTGGTGCTTTTTCTCCACATTGAGGTGGGAGGCCTGAAGCCCACCTCGGCGAAATCTGTAACAATCTCGCGCTTGCGCGCGAGTACCTTTGTTCGATCGCTTCCTCCCCCTAGCTTCCGGGTGCCTTTGCTCTGCGGCCGGCTGTTGACTCCGCCGGATGGCCCCTACCGAGAGATTTGAGCCAACACCTCAGCCCCAGAGTTGTCCTGAGGTGTTTGAGCCCCAGGTGAGGCTGTCGGCAGCCAACGGATGCGAAGCTCGAACTGGAGTGGCTGATTCCGCACCGCATCTGTTTGAAGGCTCAGCACTTCCACCTCGCGGACGGCCTGGAGGGCTTGCACCCGTTGAAGATAAGTGTTCACACGGTTCACTTCGCTTGCCCGACCCACCAGGTGAATTACCGTCTGGCGTGCCTTGGCCCCTGCCTCCTGATGGGTTTTAAGCATCGGGTTTCCTGGGCGGGCAGAGCCACCAAAGCTCGATCCTGAGAATGCCGACGTTGGGTGGCGGTCCTCCTCGCGGATGTGGATCTCATCCCACCACAGCCCCTCGGGTCGGGACTGGGCGAGGCTTGTAAGGATGAACCACCGTGGGAGAAAGCTCTCACGTGCAAGCAACTGACGAGCGCGGGCTTCGGCCCGTTCAAGGGCGGCGCGGAGGGCTTGGGCTTTCTGCTCGAGTTCCGCCTCGGCCTGGACCGCTGGTTCTACGGAAGCCACGAGCCGGCGAAGTCGTCCCACCTCTGTTTCCAACCAAATGTGGACAGCTGCCGTGGTTGCCACCAGCAACACCAGCACCAGGGCCCGCCTGCGAGCCTCCCGCTGCACCTGGTAGCGACGTCGGACTTCTTCCGGCAAAAAGTCGATCTTGATCCCGAGATGGTGAGCCTTCATCAGGCTGCCTCCCACAAAGCTAGCCCCACACCGATGTCCCATCGGCCGAGGACTTCTCCTTTAACCGAATGGCGAAAGGGCAGAAACGGGTTGCCACAGCGGACGGGGATTCCCAAGTCCTGCGCGAACAGCTCGGCATGCTCCGGCGTGGCCTCCACTCCGCTGAGGATGACTTCTCGGGCAGCTTGGTTGCGGAAAGTGACGCTGCAATAGCGGAGGCACATGGTCATTTCGGCAGCAAGTCTGCCTAGGGGCCCTAGCAGAGCCTGATGAATGGCCGCAACTAATTCCGGATCCCGACCTTCTTGGCGCCGATCGCCATGATGACGACGCAGACTGGCCGCCTCCTCCAGGGAAAGACCAAGGGCCCGGCTCACGGCTTCGTCAAAATGTCTCGGTGCCAGATCCAGCGCCTTAACAAACAGCGGTTGATCGTGGGTTGCCACCACGAGAAGTGTGCCATTTTCGTGGATGCTCACTAACGCAAGGGGGTGAGTGCGATCCGCCTCGCGGCGAAGTTGGGCCCGGTAGCAACGTAAAAGCGCCGCCGGATGAACGTCGATGCCCTGACAGCGGAGACCGGCTTCTTCCACCAGGGCCAATTTTCTCTCGATGACCTCGCGACGACAGGAGAAGACAATGACTTCCTGACGCTGGGCCTCACCTTGGCGAATGCTGCCCACCACAATGTACCGCATTTCTACCTGCTCGAGGGGCAGGGGAAGCCGGCTGGCCATTTCCTGGCAGACGGCGGCGTCCACATCGGGAACCTCCTGGGGAAGGCGGATATTTTGAAGAAAAATTTCGCCCGGTTGCAGCCCCACACAGACGTCGCGCCCCACAAATCCTCCCTCGCGCCACATACGGCGGAGAACGCGGACACAGTCCTGCCAATGACCCTCTTGAAACGTCGATCCGTTACTCCCCGGCGTCAACCGGTGCTCGGCTACGCGAAGCACCTCGTGGCCGGCGTGGTCCAGCTGGACCAAGCGCACTGCCTGGCCTGCCCAATCCAGGCCGATGATGCCAAAACGCCGACGCCTCAGACTTGTCCACACCATAAACGCAACTCTTTCAGGCGAACCTCTACTCACACCCGGTTACCAAGCGCCATGCCAAGCCCCCCGAGAAAGCGTAACACCTTCCTGGGGGCTATTCCGGCGAAAATTTTGTGGTTTTGCTCGGCAAGACTGCGTGTCGACGCTCCGCGCCACTCGGGCGGCCGAGCTTCAAGCCACACGCCAAACCCGACAAATTGGAGAAACGGCACATGCCCTCTAAAAAAAGAAATAGGGCATGCTTTCGCACTTAAAGCCTGCGCTCGAGCTTTTTGCCGACCCACATGTGCGTCCCAGAACTGGTGGTTGTGGACCGATCTTGAGCGCTCCCAATAAGCCTTTGACGGATGGATGTCTCGTTTGTTGGTTATTCCAGGAAAGGGGGACCTACATGGCATCGGCCTGTAACAGCACTAATGGTGATTTCGATCATCCACGCCCGCGGCGCCTGAGGGGTGCCAAGGATGATCCGCACATCCTCGGAAGATGCTAGGCCACCGAGAGTTGTAAAATCCACCCGCCGCTGTCTACTTGGCGCATCCGGTACAAACCGCAACAACCTCACAAACCGTCCTGCTTGTGGCATTTCGCTTAATCGGAAAGTCAGTTGCCCAGGGTGCCAGGTAAACGGCGATTGTGAAAGCTGAGCCCCTTGGGAATGGACGATGCGGTAGGCGTCCCCGTCCGCCTCAAAGACCACAGCGGTGGGCTGACCCGCCACAATAGCAAGGCTTCGTGCAAAAGCGAGATCGGCCGCCAGCACTTCTGCAGCGGTGCGAAGATAATGAGGCATATCGCTTTGAGCGGAGGGAATGAGAAGTCCGCAGACGATAGCCAGAATCAACATTACAGCAAGCAATTCGAGGAAGGTAACAGCAGAACGTGACCGAGCGACAATTGCGGGCAACGTGCTACGTGGATGGTGGATCCTCTTGATCCGATCAGCCGGGTGCTCCATCCAATCGAGGGGGTGCCGGGTGAGAACTTGGCCGGGGGAGACGCCGATCGATGCACGTTTAAAGTGGCCGGGTGGCGACATCGCTCCGATCGATCCAACAGTCCACGCTGACGGCGGCCGGGCTTGGAGCATTGACGCCTCCGCCGCTATGTGTCGCCAACAGTTTTCGCAGAAGTTGGATTTGTTCACGGAGGAGGTGGTTTTGTTCCCGCAGCAGAGTCTTAATCGTGCGAAGTTCCTCGATCATTTCCGCCCGTTGTTCCACTGGGTTGGCAAGCTTGGGGGAGGGCTCCGGCTCGGCGCGGAGCACCTCACTGAAAAATAGTAGCATACCGCTGGCTAACATGGTTCCCATCGCCAGAAAAGTCATCATTCTTTGCATAACGCAAGAACTCCTTAAGATCGAAGAAGCGGCAAAGACGAACCACACTTTCCGGGGAATTAAGATTTTCAAACGTCGGACGCCGCGAAACTAAATTTATGGCGCTAAAGTTATCGCAAAGGCTCTACCTTGCAGTCGCCCGGATGTCTACCGGTTCGGTGAGTTCTCTTCCCGCCTTCCAGGGGTTGGAGGAGAAAACCTCCGTAAGTTGCCGACAAAGGTGGGCCTGCAAGACTCATCGTAGCGTCCGGATTAGCTCAGATGTTTCGATAACCGGGCGGAGATCCCCGGGGATACCTTGCGGCTTGCCTTTCCGCGCCATTTGAGGGTTTAAAGTTGGTTGGCAACCCACCGCAAAAAATGGGTGAGAAACAGGATGGAACCCAACGTGGCGGCTCCGATAGCTGCTACGAGTACGGCCCCGCTGCCGATGTCTAAAGCATCGCGGATGTTCGGGTCGTACTTGTGGTTGACGGCGCGGGCCAGTCGTTCCAAAGCGCTATTGAACATTTCTGCCGTCCAAACAATGACAATACATAGCCCGGCGATGAGCCATTCCGTCAGTGAAAGGCGAAACACGGCTCCTGCGATGATCACCGCCACGGAGAAACATCCGTGAACGATAAAGCTATTCTGTCCCCACACCCCCAAGCGTACCCCGCGAAAGGCATCGTGAAACTTCTGCGCCCACGAGCGCTGCCTCCGTGGGACAAGAGTCTTGACCCGGTCCTCCTGATTGGGGGGAGGCTCTTCCGCAGAAGGTGAATAATTGCTTGACAGATAGTCTTCCCCGGTGTGGAGTGGGTGGCTATGGTCCTCCTGGAGGGCCTGTGCCGAGTAGTCAACAACCCTCTCGCGCATGATCCGAAGTCCCATCGCCGGTACCTTTCCGCCGCAAGGGAAATCCATTCGGTCCGCTGTATCAGCCCGTCTTTCCCCTTTTTGCCCTTCTACCCGAATTTTCTCTTACGGCGAGTGTGCTATCTAGAAGTGGGAAAATTTGCCTTCCGAAGATGATTTCAAATTTCCCGGAATTGATTTTCCGCTTGCAGTAAAGGCAAGCAATTTTGGGGCCAAATATAAGACATATTGCGATGAGGATGGAATTTGGCCCTTTTGGCCGGCAGAATTTACGATGTATTTCTCTAGGCGTTGGGAGATCGAACCTGCAAATTTCCCCCGAAGGACACTTAGGCTCGGAACTGGTGCCGGGTGGGCATCCCGTGGGCTTTTCGTCGCCGGATGTGGAAAAATACTCGTCATACTCGTCTCGGCTGAGCGGCCCCGCCCGAGGGTTGAAAGGGAAGCTTTCAGGCTATTCAAGGCCATATGCGCCAGCAGGGGGGATCCTGGCCCCGCCCAAGGTGGCATGGCGGGCTCGCCCGAGGAATCGCGGCTCCACGGAAATCCCAACTCCCCAAGTACCCCGGCTCGAATCCACATTGCCACCCACGCTGACAAGTAGCGATTCGCCGATCCGAGTCAGCCAGAAGCTTTGGCCGATATTGCCTGCCTCTCCCAGGTCAATGGCGCTAGTAAAGGAGGTGATCCATTTCGGCGATAGCCGGTAGCTGTACGTCAGTTGGAGTACTGTGCTGCTGATGGCCCCCTCCAGGAGGTGGACGCCGGCGTAAAAATGCCCGTGAGGTGGGCGGTCGAGGATTGTTCCCACGGTAATGATGCGATGGCCTTCCGGGAAAAAGTCGAATATTCCTTCGGAAACGAGGGCCAAACGGTTGCCCATCTGCCACCGCCACTCGTACTCCACCAGGCCGAGGTTGTCGCCGAAGTTGTCCCGGTCCGGTTTGGGAAAGAGGCTCAATCGGACGTCGAAGAGGATCCAGTCCACAATTCGCGGGGCTTCGGGGGCTCCCCGTTTGGTCTGCCATCGCTGCCGCGTGCCCAGGCGAAAGACCATCAGGTCGTCGGCGATTTCCGTTGCCGGCGACGTCACCCAGCTACCCAGCCCATACCGAAGGGCATAGAAGCGCTCATCGAGCTGGGGCAGATGCAACCCGGGGGGCATCCGCCGGCGAAAAACCTCAATGGCGTCGTCATCCAGCGGGTCATAAAGGGGGAGCCGATCTAGATCCAGAGTGCTGTCGGCGTACAGAAACTCAACTTCGAAGGTGATTTTGTGGGCAAGTCCGTTGACATTCCACAGCTGACTCTGGACCGTGGGATCTACACGCCATAAGGGTAAGCTGGCCCGCACTCCGATTTGACCAACGAGCCGCTGCGCATCTTCACCGGTTCTGTCTTCCCCCCAATGAGCAGCTTCCCCCAACAAGTAGGGCACAAGGCGGACCGGCCCCAGCTGAAGGGGGAAATCAATTTCGTGCCGAGTCGCAATTCGCTCGGAGGTCAGAGTTCCCAGCGGTGTCACGCCGTCGGATGTCTCCCACGGGCGGTAAAAGTAAAAAGGGAGGGGGTTTTCGGGAAAAGTTGCGGTCCTAAAGCGGGCCAATCCTACGCTTGTGTGTTGATACCATGTTAACCGATCGGCCAGAAGAGACCCTCCCAGCCAAAAATGGTCGAGCCGGGGTAGCCAATCCGTCTGAGTAAAAAAGTTATTGATGCGATAATCGACGGCGATGGCTAGCGAGCGATTTTCCCGGAGCCTTTTCAGCTCAACCCCCGTGGTCAGATCTTTGAGCTCGTCCCATTCCCGCTCGAAATATTGCTCGAGGAAATTTCGGTCGCTCACCCAGCCGGCTTCCGCCGTGAGCTGCCACTTGCCCGGGAGCAGCTGTCGGTGTTGCCATAGCCATCGCCAGCGATAGTCTTTTTCCGGTTCAATGGCTCGGCGGCCGCGCCCAAGGTTATCGAACCCGTCATCTTGAATCCCCCAGTAGTCAACAAGCCCCGTGACAGGTCCTGGAATGCCCAGGAATTGTTCGCCGCGATAAAGAAAAGTTGTCCCGTGACCAAGTCCGCGATCACTCATTACATCCAGGCTGACATCCCAGCGGGTTCCTTCCGGGCGCGAACGTATGCCCAAAATCTGATACACATCCCAATCGGTGAGGATTTGCAGCCCGAAGACGCTGTCGTTTTTAACTCGTAGTCGTCGGATCAGGAAGCTGGGCTCAGTCAGGTCGGTAGTGATTTGTGGCCAAATGAGCACCGGAAGCGGGCCGAGATACAGGGCATTGTCTCGGGCGGTGAGAATATGGCGAGGCTCGGTCAATACCTCCCCCGTGGTGGGATCCACGGGCACTCCGCCGGTCAACGGGTCAATTACCGGTTGGCGCGACGTTTCCAGAAGTACTTCCCCTGCCTGGAGCCGGTAGGTGGGAAAGCCCATTCGGCTTGAGGTGACGAAGGCATGTTCGGCCCGAAATCGCTCCGGACCAAGCTGACGCAGAGCTTGGGCCCGCACACGCAGGAGACCTTCGTATTGCGGCACCGGCGTGAGTAGCTCAGCATCGATTAGAACGCCGATCCGCCGCCGGAGATCGTAATACATTCGCTCGGCGTAAACGACTCGATCTCCCTCGCGAAAGACAATATTGCCCTCCATGTAGACTTCGATGGCGGCATCGTCCGGCAAGGGCCGCTGGCCCGTCAAATCCGGCTGTTCCATCCCTTTCGTCCAGATCACCATGCGGTCGGTGGCGATGTCGATGGTCTCCGGTTGCCACGGTCCCACCCCCGGGACACCTTCGATGAGGATGTTGACTCCGGAGGTGATAAGCCCTACCCACTCCTCAGTGGTTGGGTCCTGCCTCCACTCCACTTGGACGGGAACATCACTCCGAGGAAAAACACTAATGCGAATATTCTCCCTACCCGAGCGATGAGAACCTCCGACTGGGATGGCTTCCCCGCCGGACAAAGGTGGAGTAATTTGGTCCGGGGCAACCGGAGGAAATTCTGAGGCCGAAGTTGGGAATGGAAGTTCCCTCGGTGCTGTCGGTAAGGCTTCCACGAAACTGGCACGCTGGACCTTGCCGGCGATCCACGCTGTTCGGGCTAAGTCGGCCCGCCGCAAAAAGGTAAGCGCGTGATCCTGGGGAGCATCTCTCCGTGGGGCGTCCAGTATCAGCCCGGCCGCGCTTTCATATGTGTACTGCCAAGAGTTTCCACAAATAATCGCGCGAGCCTTATTGCCAGCTACAGTAGCGGTTACGTCGCCTTCGGCGTACACATGTAGGACAAAGAGACGGTCACTTCCCGGCGGCGGTCTGGTGACCCAGGCGGCTGCTTGGAAGGCTCTGAGTTGATGTCCGCCCTGGTGGATTTCTACGGGGCCTTCCAGGACCCATAGTTCGGGCGGTCCCGGGGAGACAAGCACGGCACTACCGGCCTTGATTGTAATCGGATCGAGGTGATGAAGTCCGGGCAAACAGATTTCGCTCGGCTGCGGGCCGGGAGAGGCCTCCTCGCTGGCTGACGCTTGCGCTGCGCAAAACCGCGACGGCCAAAAGAGGAACAAGCTGGCAAGCCAAAGGGCGAGAACTCCCGGCACGACCCGCAGGTTACTCTGAAGACCGACGCGACTGAACCTCTGCGCGGAATGCTGGGCCAGGCCGGAGTTTGCGGCCGTTATGGGCCCCAGCCGGCCAGCGGTCACCCGCCTCCATGGTCCGCCGGTACCAAAAGAAGTCGACGCTAGCTTCCTCCCGTGCCTTTCGTCCACGAGTTTGTGCGCGGAATAGCTTAGAGTGTTGCCGAGAATCCGCTACAGGAAAAGAAACTGCTGCAGGGACTGCTTTCCTGCGGAACTATGCCCAAAACGTTGGCCCCGAAAAACGACGAGCGATCGACCCTGCAAGCTTCCGACGGGTCCGTTTACGGACAGCGGCACTTTGTGTAATTCCCCCGAGGTGCCGGGGCCCCCTTTGTGTTACAAAGTGGCAAGTCGTTCGGTTTAGGAAGCTCTACAAGTATCGCGCAGCTTCACCTCCCGGCCCAACAATGAAATAAACTCGGCATGGCTGAAGGCCGACTATTTTGAAAATGTGCGTCGTTTGCGACTTCGTCAGCTCCGATTAGCACGCATGCTCGGTAATGGGGTATGGAACCCCACCAAAGCGATGAGCTTGTCCGATCAGCTCGGGCTCGCATTTAAAAGTGGCAGCGATTATAGGTTTGCTCGTCGATAAGTAGCAAGCCAAATTGAGCCGGGCGGTATTGAGCACCAGCTCAAGAGGGGGTCGGTCCAAGCTTACGCGATCCTCGGTGCCCTCGGGGATTATCGTGAGCGACACCCACGTCGCCAGGCCCCAGAAGTGATAGCTGTTGCTCACGGGGATTATCCTGGGCTTATTTCGAGAAAGATTTTCGTCAAAAACGAGGGCCATCGCTTTTAGTGAGGCTTATTCCCAAGCAGTTTTCATCTTCGAGGCGGATCGTGAGCCATCGCTCACATCGGGTAGTCCTTCCCGCTGGGGTATGCACTTTCTGGCTCTGACAAGTGGGTGGCATTTAATTACCTCCCAGGAGGAAAGTAGTCCAGGTGGAAAAAAGTGCTCTTCCTTCTTTTCACCACTGCCGGATTGATGTTCTTCACTGGCCGGTCACCACCCAAATCCACGAATTACCCAGTCATCAGGGGGTATAGGCCAGTAGCATTGCGTAAAAGAAAGCCAAAAACTTGGCAATGTAATGTAAGAAACCGCAACCGAATTTTTTACCAAAAGCTGGTATCGGTTTCTGGGTATTTGACGCATGGCCAGGAAAGCAACTTTACGCCGACTTAATTTGCTAGAATTGTCGATCCACCCGCGCGACAATCGACGCGGGCGGAGGCTCTTCCGGCGATACCATTGATATACCTACGTTGGTGGGGGTTAAGGGGTGTCTGTAGATCTTATGCCCCGCTCCGCGACGGGATGCCTACGCAGCTGGAGTTGAACATCTTGGAAGCGCATTCGCAAGACTATTCCGCATTTGATGGGCGCCGTGGGGCGCTCAGAGATCAAAACTTCCCTCGTTCACGGTTGGAACTATCGATCTCCTCGGCCTCGAGATCGAGCGGGACGTTTTTTGAAAAGCACCCCTACACCGTGGGTACAGCCCTTCCGCGGGAGTGTATGAACTGGAATAGCCTCGTTACGTTAAGCCTGGTTGGGATATCTTCGCGATGCAAACTTGATCCCTGTGGGGCGGAAATTCCTTCCAGAGATTGATGCTTTATCCCCCTTGATGAGGTAGCTACTGTTCGCCGGGAAGCTTGTGGCGGGCTGTGGCGCGTTTAAAAGTGGGTAAGCCTCAATCCCCTTCCTTTCGTAATCGCCGGCTGCCGACTGGCTTCATGGGGTTGTCGCCACGGTGACTGGGATGAACCGAGCATCGGAACAAAGTGAGAGACGTCCACACACCGATGGCGCTGAGTAGAGCCAGGAAAGGTGTTACGGGGGCTCGCATGCGGATGTTGGACCAATAGACGGCGTGAACACCTGTCAACACGGCGGCAAGACCGACGCCTAGATAAAGGATGACGCGGGCGCGGGCATCTTTTCGCGAAAGTACGATGAGCTGCCCTAACCCACCCACCGCGGCCAAATAGCTCAGGGCGTAAAAGCCCGCTACGGCCCAACGTGTGCCCTGCCAGGAGCCGAGGTCTTTTGTCACACTTTCTTCCGGCAGCGGGCTCCACAACCACGCCACGCGAAGAAACGTTGCCTTCAGAAAATCGGCCGGGCGCCGGCGAATGGTTTCCCACGCAAGGCGGTAGGCCAGGGCATCGATGTCGGCTTCATGAGTCACGCCCGAACGGGCCACGATCTCGGACCATTGCCGATGAAACCCCTCGGAGCGCCAGCTTCCCGGAGATTTCCCACTGGCAATGTGGTCATAGAAGTCATCGTTGTTTGCCAGCAAAAGTGTAACTCCGCTGTGCGTGGTACCGAAGATCCAGTGTCCCAGAACACTTCGATTGCGGGTTGCCCAAGGCACAACTGCTAAGAGCACTCCGCAGGCACATACGCTGGCCGTCATCGACACGGAGAACCACATGCGGCAACAACTGCGGCCGGAGAGTTCGCGCCCGCTCGACGGGGGCTGCGTCGGTGGAGGCGGGCTCCTCATTCCACCAAATTGTTGACAGGGAACTTCGTTGAGACTGACTGCGGCCAAAGCGAGAGCCAGCGGTACTAAGGCGCTCCAGGGAAGCAGGTTCGCCCGGCAAAGGGCAGCAAGTCCTGCCAAGAATCCAGCCTGCAGACAGGCTAGCCATCGCCGGGAAGTCCATGCCTGGGTTGCCGTAGCGAAACATCCAGCCACCACAGCCACGCAGGCCGTTTCCGACATCAGTTGGGTGGACTGCCAAACAAGGAGAGGATCGACGGCCACCAGAAATGCCGCAATTCCGGCGACCAGTGGCCCACCCACCTGGTGTCCTACGAACCATACTCCAGCCACCGTAAGAAGTCCCAGTAGGAGGTGAAGGACGGCGGTTGCCAGCCATGCTGCCTCCCCTGTGGCCGCGCAAGGCACCAATAGGAGCGGATAGAGCGGTGGCCGAAAGGCTGTGGGGGTCCCTCCTAGGGCGAAGCTGCCCGTTGCAAGGAGATTTTCCGCAATTTGTCGGTAAAGATCGGTGTCCTTTTGTAATGCCCCGGGCACCAAAGCCAGTGCACCACCGCGAACAGCAAGAGCGCAAAGCATGATCGCCGGCAACCCCCCTCGGGCGGAGCTTGCCGAGGCGGTCACCGCAAAACCAAAATGTAGCCCTCGCCAGCGGTTAACCATCCTGCATGTCGCACGCTGTTGCTTGTCTAGGGAAAGCGATGCTTTCAGAATCTCCTCGGTTAAAGGCGGGTGGTTACCTCAGATCGGTCGTACACCCAAATAAAGCTGGTAATAGCCGTAGTCCCCCCAAAAACGTAAGGACACAAACTCGGTTGTTTTTAGGCCGTGCATCCCAAGAAGTGCCTGCGGACTGTCATGCTCGGGCACGATGACAAAGACAAGTTCCTTGCGAGCTTGAGGGTGGCTTATGGCCATGGGAAGACCTGCTTTAGTCAAATAATAGGCGAGCGGATAAAAGTCAATGAGGGGAAAAAGGACGCGGTAGTTGCATGTCGCGCCGGAAGTGCCGACAAAGTCGGCAATTGCCCGAACCGCTTTTTTGGGAGCGTATCGTGCGGCGTAGAAGTTGTAATACCCATCCTGAACTCTGCCTTCGCGGCGGACCTCCTGGAGTCGCTGAGGATACGTCCACAGTTGGGGCAAGGCTATCAACCCGAGAACGATTGGGGCGATAAAGAGGGAAAGCTCGGTGCCCGACCGGGGTGTAGTGGGCGAAAAAGGGCGAGTGTCCCTTGACTTTTTGGTTTTTCTCGCAGGAGGGCAAGCCGCTTGCCCCCACCTACGTTTAGTCCTTTCTATTTGCAAAAATGGCCTCACCAAAAGGTAAAGTTTGTCGACAGCTGATGCGAAAAGCACCCCGCATCCGACGGCAAGAAAAAACAACACCGGGACAAAATTTCGAGCAAAAGGGCGAATTCCGAGGACGGCGGCGAGGATACACGGCCCACCCACTCCACATAGCCACCAAATCCAGAGCTGCCTATGTTTAGTTTGGGACAAGTCCGGGATTTGATTACCCTGGCTAGAGTTCCGAACGGTCCATAAGCCTCTGGCCGCAAGAGGGAAGATCGCATGCAGAAGTACGGCAATAGCCAAGGCCGGGAAGAGGTCGCGCAAAGCACCGCGGAAGAATTGCCAGCTTATCTGCACATTAGCCCAAATATCCCATCCTGCTCCGGAGGCTGCCGCGTGTCGGAGCTGGTGGATCACCGGAAGGTAAAGGAGGCACCCAAGGCATAGTCCGCCACACCACCAAATGCCTCGGCCGGTGGTGATGACTGCCAGTCCGCTTTTGGCCTCTTTGATTACCACAAGCGCAGCAATGGGGGCGATCACCAGGAGGTTCGTGGGGATGGTGTAGACGAGTGCGGCCGAGGCAAAAAGGACGCTCATCCGTGCTGCCCATCGCCCCCGAAAAGTCGGAGCCTCTTCCTGGAGTGCAAGAGCGCCCAGCCAGGCCGTCAAACACAAAGACAGACCGTAGCCACGAACCTCCATGACGTGCGTTAAGAACATCTGTGTGAAGCCTAGCCAAAGGGTAGCGCATACAGCGGCGCCCAGACCCGCCCAGATCAACCCGGCATGAAAAGTCCAATAAAGGGATCCGGCGGCAAAAAACATCCCTGGCACGCGGAGCCAAAACTCCTCCTGGGAAAAGATGACAATCGAATGAAGGATCAGGGAGTAAAGAATATGGTTATTGGGGGCGGAATAGTCGGTTACAATTTCATACCACGGTCGGGCCGCAAAGTGTACTAAGGTAAAGACTTCGTCATACCATAGGTCGTCGTTCAGTCGCGCGGCGCAGAGCACAAGCGGAATGGCTGCCGCCACCAGCCATCTGCGGATTTGCCGACTTTCACCGGCAGAGCCAGACGTGCTTAACGAAGTATCCTCCGGCAAGGGACGTTCCGTCACTTCTTGACACCGATTTTAGGACACAGGTCCCGTAGGATGCACGCGTCGCATTTCGGTTTGCGGGCGGTACACACACGCCGACCATGGTGGATGAGCTGATGGCTGAAGAGGATCCACTTCTCCTGCGGGATAAGGTGCATGAGATCCTCTTCGATTTTGTCGCGATTTTTTTCGTGGGTCAGCCCCAGCCGCCGGCTGACTCGCTCTACATGCGTGTCCACGACCACACCAGTGGGAAGCCCGTAAGCCGTGCCTAAGACCACGTTGGCAGTCTTACGGCCAATGCCTGGAAGTTGTGTGAGGACGTGGATATCTGGGGGAACTTGGCCGCCGTACTTTTCGGCCAGGATGCGGCAGCATTCCCGAATCATCTTCGCTTTATTGCGAAAAAAGCCGGTGCTTTTAATGTCTTGCTCGAGCTCTTCTTGAGAGACTGCCGCATAGTCGGCTGCGGAACGATATTTACGGAAAAGCGATTCCGTTACCTTGTTGACTCGTTCATCTGTACACTGGGCAGAAAGAATAGTTGCCACCAAAAGCTCCAAAGGATTGGAATAGCGAAGCGCCGTGGTGGCCCCGGGGTATGTCTTGTCGAGTCGTTGGAGGATCTGCCGAATTGGAGGCTTGCTTGCGCTTTCAGTCTTGGGAGGATTTTTTGCGCCGGTTTTCTTCCCCATGCTCAGGTCCTTCGGTTTACTTTCCTCATCTATCGTATGGATCACATCGCCCGACTCCAGCCGGCTTTGGGGAAAAGCGGCGGGGCTCATTGGCCTTAAGGTAATGCAAGTGAATGTGCTTCCGATATCATTTTTCGGCGGGATTAGCGTCAAGAATATCAACACCGGCTTTACCAAGCAATCGGCTGCGGGAAATAACCGCGGAAGCACCAGCTGGGATTAGGGCACCTCCAAAGCCTGGGCCCGGCCATGGGGGTATCCCTGACAGGCCGGGCGAGCTCACCTTGCGATACCCTTTCAGAAATGAGCCGGACACGGCTCAGCGAGAAAACTTCCTGCCCCGTTAGTACCGGCAAGCATGCCAGGAGCAAACGCACGCAAAAAGTTTCGTAACTGGGTACCTTTGGCTATCCGCGGGCGATTAACCGCAAGGCCTTCGGCGCGGGGATCGAGGGCTGGTCGCTTCCCCGGCAAATTGGGCTGCCTCTTGGTGCTGAAGCCTGAAATTGTCCTGGGCACACAAGGCCCAAAGGGGTAGGGAGCTCTCCCAACTTAAACGATTAGCTGTGGGGTCGAATACGATTTGTTGTTGTGTTCAAGAAGACGCTCTCGCGGGAGAAGGAGTTTGTCAAGATTAAAGGAGTTTGTCAAGATTAAATGCTGCATTGCTATACCTCCCAAGTGGGGTATCCAGCTGGGGTACCACCATTCTGTCCTCGCGTGCTCTATTCGGGCAAACCGAGGCAGCCCCAGGTGCGGTAATAACCTCGGGTTATCGCTCAGGACATTTCGCCAGTGGTTTTCCCGATTCGTAATTAGTTTAGGCACCGCCGGGCCGGAGAATCCCGCAACTGGTGGCATGTGATCGTTTAAAGGTTATGTGATCATTGAAAGGTTATGGGGGGCCAGCTCCGCCGGTTCGCCTGGAACAGATCCTATCGGTGTCTGCCTGGACCTTTTCTCTTTAGGTGGGGAGCGACCCTCACCTTGCCAAAACGCAGATCGCGAGCTTTCTTGGTAGGTGTGCGGCAAAACTCGGCTGGTGACTTAGATGAGGTGTTCTCCTTGGTGAGGTTAAGTCATCAGTGGCCCGGCGCCGCGAAAAGGGTATCCGCTCACCTGTATCTCACCTGTATTTTACTTGCGACCTGACAGGGAGTTCCCGACGGGGAGTTTTTCCTTAATCCTATTGGTCCTAGACATAAGATTCGGTAAGCCCTTTTTTGGGAAAGGCCTTGTACCTGTCGGATAATGGTCGATTATCCTCGCCGGAGGGGTCTCGAATGAGGGGGTGGTTCCCATCCCTGGGAGTTACCACCCTAATGTTGGTGTGCTTGATTGGGTTGGCGGTTGCGGTAGTTGCCATCTGGAGCATCCGTGCCGGCTGGGCGGTCCAAAAACGCTTGGAGGAGCGCCGGACCCAGGGGCAGGCAGTTTCCTTTGCCGATCTTCGCCGGCAAAGCGATGCGGAAGCACTTCCGCTTGCGGACGAACTTCCCTTACTGGTTGCCAATCTCAATTCGCCGTAGCTCCAATTCCACGTTCTTTGGGAGCGATACCTCAACAAGCGAGACTGGCCGACGGGCGAGGATTTAGGGGCCCTTCGCCGCTTGCTCCGATCTCGGGTATCCCAATCGCTGCGGAAGAAAATCGCGGCGCTTGCCCGCTGGTCGGAAACTCTTCCGCTTGTGCCTTCAGGGACAGATCCTTCGGTCTTCATGGATCAGCTTATTGTGGTGACGCAAGCGGTGCGTCAATTACATCGTTTTGCACTTCTATGGGCGACGTATCAGATGCACGCGGGGGATGGCGAGAAGCCAGCGGGTGTCGCGCGAACCGTGCTTCGCCTGTCGCAAATTCAACCGCCATGTTTGATCGGATTTCTGGTGCGGGCGGCATGCTTGGAGCAGTCACTGGGTTTTCTCGCTGAGGCAGTTCAATCCGGTTTCCTTGCCCCGGAAGATGTCGCAGAGTTAGAAAGAGAGCTTCTCCAGCTTAACCTGGTTGAAGCGTGGTACAAGGTGGTCGCTGGCGAGCTGGTGTTCGCCCTGGAGTCGCTTAACCGACTTTGCGGAACTGGAACGCTGTTTTTCGCTCGACCCCCTGTTCTTCGAACGATGCTCAACCAGGCGGATTTATGCGACGAGGTTCGCAACCTCCCTTTAAAGGGGATGCTGGCCTCCGAAGAAGTACAGGCACAGTCATCCTTGGCGCTGGCCAGCGTGCGCCAAGGGCGCCCCAGTGCCTGGGATGAGCTGGTCGCTACCGCGATACCTTCTTACTCGGCCAGTTTCGCGGCATTTTGCCGAATGTCCCTTCTGCGGAATTGCGTGCTTGTTCTTTGCCGGCTGTACGGGAAGAAAATGCAATCGCCTCCTGATCCGCACGAGTTGGGACTTCCTGCAGGGGTAAGCCACGATCCATTTAGCGACCAACCCCTCCGGATCGTACCTAAACCGGAAGGCTGAGTCGTTTACATTGTGGGTCCGAATCAGCAGGACGACGGCAGAGAGTTTGAAACCGGCAAAGATTGGGGGATTGGGCCCAGGGGGCGAAAATAATTTCCGCCTCTCCCATTTGTTTCCCCTTTTTGGGGGCGGAGAAGCACCCTCGGTCCCCTGGTGGTCCCGTCCTTGAAGTGGCAGAGACCTCCAGGCTTAATCCAAAGACCTTTCACACCGCGAAGTAGCTTTTAACGCTTCCGGTACGGGAAGGCCCAGGACTTCGTAAAGCTTCTCGTCGGCTAACGAGGGAATGACGAGGTGGGCGCAGGAGAAATCCATCGCTTTGCTGTTGACATTCGGCACAGCCACCACAAAGGCACCGGCAGCCCGGCCGGCAGCGCACCCGGCAGGGCTATCTTCCAGCACCATCATCCTCGAGGGAGAAATACCGAAGCGTTCGGCGGCTTTTAGGTAGATCTCCGGCTCGGGTTTACCCCGTGTGACATCCTCAGCCGTCAAGGTGAAGGCAAAACGAGGTTGCAGCTCGAAAGTGCCCAAAAGCTTCTCCAACACGCGGCGTCGGCTTGAGGTACACACCGCTTTAGGAATTCCTGCCTGCTCTAAGGTTTCCAGGAGGGGGAAAAGTCCCGGCATCGGTTCGAGACGATTCTCCACCATCTCCAAAAAAAGTACCTCAGACTCCGCCGCCAAATCTTCCCACCGCTCCTTCAGGTTGTGCCAACGGATGATTGTCTCGAAACACGGCTGCGGGGGCCGACCCATGATCGCCGCATTGAGCTCCTCTGTGAAAACTAACCCCCGCCGCGAAAGAAGCTCGCTTGCTACGTCCCAATAGACTTCCTCCGTGTTAAACATCAGACCGTCCATGTCGAAGACCACCGCATCGAACTTTGTCATGGTGCTACCCTGAAGTCCCTGCAAGTTTCGGGGTGAGAAAGTGCCGCAAGTCCTCCACAGAGAAAGTAGCATCTGGGTCGTTTCGGAGGCTGTCGTCCTCCTTTCCCCATCGAGCGGTTCCTTTGGATTGTATCAGTGGGGGCAAAGTTGTTTTAACTTCGTCGGAGTCGGTACGGTCAATTCGTAGTTCACCGCCGGCGGTTCCATTGGCTGGGTAGGAGGAAGCCGGAATGCCGCCCGGTAGTTATCGGGGGGATTGGACGCCCATTTGACCGCGATCGCGCGAAAGTCCCACCATGGCAACACATGGCGGGTATTGGAACAATTGCGCGGGATTCTCACAAGGGAGGGATTTTTCCGGAAGGTAAGGTATTCGGCCGAAATCGTGCGCCCGGACGACTCTTCGTTGCAAAAGCGGTGGGCTTTCCAATCCGCAACATTTTTCGATTCTCGCCGGATCGTCGGAGTATTTGGGGAGCCAAGCCTTGCTTTGGGCCAAAGACGCGGTATTGTCAAGATTGTCAAGGAGCAGCCATCCGGCCAATTTGCTAGCGTGCAAAGCGACGGTGCGAGCGGCAAATTGACCGCCGAACGTTTGGCGACCACACTCTGCCCCGCTAGCCAATTATGTGGTGGCTAAGGATTCGGCAGCTGCTTCTAAAGTGAAAAGCCTGATCGGAAACTGCCATCCGGGGTATTCGGCATATGCTCCCCAAAAGTCCTGCCCGTTATTTCAGCCCGCTGGCGGCAGGACACTCAAAGACGCGAACATGTGGTATTTGTCGCTTTTATGAGGCGGGTGTTTCCGGGGACGTCATGGGAATTTTGAAAGGAGCAAGTGGCGCGTGAAGATAGTCATCGCGGTCATTCAGCCGACAAAACTTCAAGCCGTGCGAGAAGCCCTTCGCGCAATCGAAGTGACACGCCTGACCGTTTTCGATGCTCAAGGCTACGCACGCCAGCGGGGTCTCCCGGAACTTTACCGTGGCCGGGAATACCAAACGTCTCTTCAACAGAAGGTGGTGTTAGAAATCGTTGTCAACGACGATTTCTTGGAACGAACGATTCATGCTATCGTCTTGGCCGCCCGTACTGGCCCGCAAGGAAATATTGGTGACGGCAAAATCTTCGTGATACCGGTGGAAGAAGCTATTCAGCTTGAGGATGGCTCGCGAGGTCCGGGCGCTGTGTAAAGTTAACTTTCGAAGGTGTTAGGGCATTCATCCCCAACTGGCGCGGGTGGGTAGTGAGCTCGGTGAGGGCGCCGCTAGTTTTACTTTTCGGGAGGATTCTTCCCGCCCATGCAACAGCGGAAATATAGGGGGAGAAGCCGAAAATATTCTGCAGACATTCTGCTAAAGATCTTTTGGATTGGCGGGAGCAAGCCCGCAGCTCCCCTCCTTAAGGGAAAGCACACGTCTTGCGGACGGTGTTCGGGTGTGGGAGTGTTTTAGGCTGCGCTACGTGCCCTGGCCCAAAGTCAACCTCCGAGATCTTTACGCGAGGAACCTCCTTGCTACACCACGCGCACAGGCCTAAGGCCCCTACAGACCTGGGACCTGGGGCCCAGAAACTTGCTAGATCACGTGCACAGGCCTGAGGGTTTTCCCGGCTGGGAAATGGGCCCGCAAAGCCGCTGTCTGCCTCAACGCAACCAAGGGGGTACGGGAGCCATTGCGCCGGGGTTTTGCAAGTGGCGCCTCCGACTTAAGGGGGCAGGATGCGCACGCGGCGTCCTTCCACCTGAACTCGGCCAGCGGCCAGCAGGCGGAGTGCCTCTGGATAAGCTTCGCACTCTTGAGCGAACACGCGGGCGGCAAGCGTCTCCGGGGTATCTTCGTCCAGTACGGGCACGGCTTTTTGGAGGATAATCGGCCCGTGATCATATTCGTTGTCGGCAAAATGGACCGTGCAGCCACTTACTTTGGCTCCAAAATCCAGCACTGCCTCGTGAACCCGGCGTCCGTAGTAACCTTTTCCCGCAAACGCCGGGATGAGGGCCGGGTGGATGTTGAGCACCCGAAGGGCAAAGTCGTCGGGAATAACAAGCCGTTTGAGGAATCCCCCCATGCACACAAAGTCGGGATTGACTTGGCGGCAGTGCTCGAAAATAGCTTCGCTAAACGCAGCTTCGTTGGGGTACTGTTTGTAGGGCACCACTACGGTGGGGATCCCGGCCTCCTCAGCGAACCGAAGGCCTCCGGCCTTTCCGGTGCTTGAAATAACGAGGACGATTTCGGCGGGGATCTCTTTGGCCTGAATTTTTTGGATTAAGTTTCGCAGGGTGGTCCCGCCACCGGAGATCAGTACCACAATTCGCAGCCGTTCTCGCCGCGGAAACCGCACCACAGAAGTTGGTACACCCAAACTCATACTCGTGCTGGTCCTTGAAGTGTGGAGGGAGTTCTGATATCGCGGCCGGGATCCGCCGTGCGTAAAAAACAACCAGTTGGCGCCGAAGGAATTTTAGCTTCTTTGTGGTGCCCCTTACCCGTCCCTTTTGCCAGTCTGACCAAAGCAGGGGCCGCGCGAGGTATTCCAAGACGGCGATAGTTTCATCCTACCGTGAAAGTGGGGCAAGCGTCAAAATGCGGGGGAGGTCCAACGAGCGGGCGAGGTGAGCCCGCCGCAAGTTTACGACCTAGGCGTCAGTTTCGAGCATCGCACCCTAAGCACGTTAAAAGCGCAGCCCGCGGAGAGTTTCCCGAGCCGGCTTACCAGGCGGAGGTAGACGGCGGATGACTCCGTGTGGGCTGAGGGCGGGCACGCGCTCGGGCCTTTCCTGCGCAAAGGTTCTCGTCCTGCCCTCTTCGGTAGCCGTAGGTTCGAGCACGAGCAGACCACTTGCTTTCCCGCGAAAGCATCCCGTAGTCGGGAAATTTTAGTGAACCCTTTTGCGCTTTTTCGTGAACCCGGTTGCACGATGGAAAAAAAGACTTTTAACCAACGCTTTTTTTGAGCTGTGGGATGGGGACTCGGTTGAAGGAGCAACGTCAAGCTCTCTTGCGGGTTTTAACTGTGGGGTTCACACCACCTTGTGGCCTCCAACGGTTTGTGACGAGGGACTGCTCAGCCGAGGGCATGATCTTTTTCATTAGGGTGTAAAAGGAGGTTGGGAGTGAATTTGCATTCTTGTTGCATTCTTGACGGTCCCACGGCCTAAAAGTCCGGCCGATTGCGTCATAACTAGCGGGGTGGGAAGTCGGCCGGATTCTTGCGAAGGTGTGGCGCCACGCCCGACCCAGGGCCACAGACGTCCATCCAGCTACCTTGCCACATGGGATGCCGCCATTTAAGCTAGCGCCCATTGAACCCAGCGCCCAAAATGTTTCGAAGACGGATTCCGAAACGAGACCTCTCATCGCGTGGGGGCTTCGGTGATGACCCGCGGAAAGACCCAAGACGTAGCGGCGGAGATTGCTCGGCTGCGGGAGCTCATTCGTTACCATGATTACAAATATTATGTGGAAGCAGCTCCGGAGATAACCGATCGTGAATACGATCGGCTAATGGAACGGCTGCGTCAGTTGGAAAGGGAGCATCCGGAGCTGATCACTCCGGATAGCCCCACCCAACGAGTGGGGGACCAGCCCGTGGAGGGGCTGGAAGAGGTACGACATCGGGTACCCATGCTTTCCATCGAGAATACTTACACCGAAGAAGAAGTGCGCGCCTTTGCCGAGCGAGCGGCTCGGATGTTAGGCCATGAGCCTATTGAATGGGTGGTGGAGTTGAAAGTCGACGGCGTGGCTGTGGCGGTCGTGTACGAAAACGGGATCCTTTCCCGCGGTGTCACCCGGGGCAACGGTTATGTTGGGGATGACATCACTCATAACGTGCGCACAATTCGAGATATTCCGCTGCGGCTGCGAGGCGATGGGCACCCCCCGCTACTTGAGATCCGTGGTGAAGTGTACATGACCAACTCCGATTTAGCCGAACTCAATGCCGTCCAGCAAGCCAAGGGGGAGCCTACGTTTGCCAATCCACGCAATGCCGCTGCGGGAAGTATTCGTCAACTTGATCCCAGGATTTGCGCTTCCCGCCGTTTGCGCTTTTTTGCCCATGGACTCGGCTATTCGGAGGGCTTCGCCGCAAAGACCCATATGGAGTTTTTGGAAGCGATCAAACGGTATGGTCTCCCCACGACACCCCTGGCTGCTTGCTTCGATTCCATTGACGCCGCCATCGCTTATTGCAATGAGCTTCAGGAAAAAGTGCCCGAGCTTGATTTCGAAATCGATGGATTTGTGATTAAGGTCAACAGTTTCGATCAGCGGCGGCGTCTGGGGGCGACAAGCAAAAGTCCGCGGTGGGTGATTGCCTACAAGTTGGAAAAATACGAGGGCGTGACCCGAGTGAAAAAGATCCGCGTCCAGGTGGGAAAGACGGGGATCATCACGCCGGTTGCCGATCTTGAGCCTATCGAGCTTGCCGGTACTATCGTCAGTCGTGCCAGCCTCCATAATGCTGACGAAATTGCGCGGAAGGACGTGCGGGAAGGCGATTGGGTGGTAGTGGAAAAAGCAGGTAAGATCATCCCCCATGTGGTGCGAGTAGAAAAACATCGTCGCGAAGGCCCCTTGCCGCAGTTCCGCTTTCCGTCAAAGTGTCCCGAGTGCCACACACCGCTTGTCCGCGACGAGGGAGGCGTATATATCCGTTGCCCCAACTTGCAGTGCCCGGCACAAATCAAGGAGCGGATTCGCTATTTCGCCAGCCGCAATGCTATGGATATTGAGGGCCTGGGTGACAAACTTGTGGACCAACTGGTGGAAAAAGGCCTGGTGCGCACCTATGGAGACCTTTACCGGTTGCGGCCTGAAGACTTGATTCCCTTGGAGCGGGTGGGAAAGAAATCGGCAGAAAATCTTCTGCGTCACATCGCCGCAAGTAAGGACCGTGGGTTGGCTCGCGTGTTGACGGCTCTTGCCATTCGCCATGTGGGGCCTCGAGTAGCGACCGTGCTGGCCCAGCACTTTCGTGACATCACTTGTTTGCGGCAGGCCACGGTGGAAGAGCTGGCTTCCGTACCGGAGATCGGGCCAGTAATCGCCCAAAGCGTGTACGACTTCCTTCACAGCGACTATGGTCAAAAGATCATCGAGGATTTGCGCCAATTAGGAGTTCGCATGGATGTTGGGGAAGAAGCTGTGGAGGTTCCTCAAACCTTGGCCGGCAAGATCGTGGTGGTCACGGGGACTTTACGAAACTATAGCCGGGACGAAATCGAGGCGGTGATCGCCCGCCATGGGGGACGCCCCACATCGAGCGTTTCCGGTAAAACAAGCTTTGTTGTCGCGGGCGAAAACCCGGGTAGTAAGCTAGAGAAAGCTCGGCAGCTGGGTATTCCGGTGCTCACCGAGGAAGAGTTTGAAGCGGTGCTGACCGGGCGAAAAGCCCCTCCGTAAAACTCGATAGTGCTTTTTTGGAAAAGGTGAGACAACCAGCTGGAACGGCACAGGCCGATACACCTGGGGAGGGGCCATTGCTAGCCCGGCGTCGCCACCGCCTTACGCGAAACTCCGTCGGCCGAAAGAAAAACAAAGGGGAGGCACCGGGTGGGTGGCCAACTGAATCACCGTGGGGGTAGCGGGACAGTAAGAAATCCTTTGCAAGCGGGAACCTCTTTGGTCATGACCCAGCACCTTGCCCAGCGCGTGGCAGTTGTAACGGGAAGCTCTCGTGGGATCGGCCGGCAGACGGCCCTTCTGTTAGCCTCGGCAGGAGCTAAGGTGATTGTCCACGCCGGGAACAATCGTGCGGCTGCGGAGGAAGTTGCGGCGGAAATTACCCGTGGCGGAGGTCAAGCCCGCGTGCTCGTGGCCGACTTCACTCGACCAGAAAGCCGCCGCTCTTTTGCCGAAGAGGCGTGGGCTTGCTTCGGGCATGTGGACATATGCGTGCTATGTGCAGGGGCGGACATCCTCAGTGGTCCCCACCGCGCGCTCTCCTTTGCGGACAAGCTCCACCTTCTGTGGCAGGTGGATGTACTGGGTACGGTGGAGGTTGCCCGAGAGTTTGGCCGGCTGATGCGCGAGCGGGGGCAGGGCACGATCCTCACCGTGGGTTGGGACGGCGCCTTCCGGGGAATGGAAGGCGATACCGCCCAGGCCTTTGCCGTGGTCAAAGGGGCCGTGATGGCCTTTAGCCTCGCTTTGGCGCAAGAGCTTGCCCCACAGGTGCGTGTGAACTGCGTGGCCCCCGGCTGGATACGGACCGCTTGGGGGCAGTCGGCCAAGGAGCTCTGGCAACAGCGGGTTCACAGCGAAACGCTTCTTGGTCGGTGGGGCCACCCGGAAGAAGTAGCTCGGGTCTGCCTCTTTTTGGTTTCGCCGGAAAGTTCCTTCATCAATTCGCAAATTATCTTCGTCAACGGAGGAACGAACTACCGCTTTCCCCGAAACAGAACGGACTAGGTATCTCCTGTGACATCTCAGTCGGAATGCGGGAGGAATGCGCTTCGAGCCAACAGGGGAGATGATGCTTTCAGCGTAGAATTCCGAACCCCCGCCAGCGATCCCTTTACCGCTTGCGCCAGGGCTCCAGCTCCTTAGCCCACGAGGATTTCCAGGGAAAGAACTTTGGAAGCATTTCTCAGGCAGGACTTGCTTTTTTAGGATTCCTCGAGTAAACCTGCCTGCGCGGTTGGCTGGCGTTAAAGCGGTCCGCTCTTCGTGGCAGGCCAGGCTGCGGAAGGGAGAAGCCAACCGCGTTTTTTCCCCTAGAGTGCTTCCGTGACAAATCGCACCAAATCATCAAGTACAGCCGGGTGCTCCGCAAGAAGTTGCTCGGAGAAGATAACCGGCTTGTCTGCGAGCGGGTCTTCTCCTCCTGCGTGTTCTTTGACCCACCGGGCATGAAGACTTTTGGCCGATGTCGCGACATACAAGGCGACGACAATCACCCGAAGACCCTTTGATACCGAGTTGTTGATCGACGGGATCACGCTCCGGCCATAGCCATCACCCAGCTCAGCGTAGGCAAAATTTCCGGAGTAAATACCGGCTTCGCGGACTACGGCTTCTACGAGCCCACCGGCCAGCGCATCAAGTTGAGGCCGGAAATCCTCATCTCCGTGAAGCACCACCAGGAGGTGTTCGCGGGCTGGGTCCTGGGAGAGACGGCGGAACTGGCTTAGGACAAATTGGCGGAGCGATTCCCCCTCGCTCAAAGGAGCGGTAATGATCACCGGTACCCGAGGTTGCACCACGGCCAATCCTTCCTGGCTGATGTGCTGCCTCAGCCGCGGCCAGTGAAGCACTCCCAAAACCGTAGGGACGTCGTAGATAACATGACCGGAGGGAGCCACAAAAAGGGGGACGGCTACAATTCGGTTGGGCTTGTGAGCCATTAGTTGATCGACGGCCTCAGCCACCGACGGCCGAGCCATTTCCAAAAAACCGCCGGAGACTCCAACGATCCGACTGTCTCCAGCCAGACGATCCCGCAGTTTGTCAACGACCCCCATGGCCACCTGATTCCATTGAGGGCTGGGCGAACCATGGGCAATCACTAGGACACCAGAACGGCATTGTTCCCCGGCGAACATAGCGTCTCCTGCCAAAAGGAAAGCTGCAGCAAGCACCACAAGTGTCCACATACCGATTTTTTGTGAGAACACCATAAAGCCGATTTTCCCCGTTTTCTCTCTGAGCGCGATCCATAGTCGACCCCGGGGGAGGCCCGGTTTTCGCGATAAGCATGATCATTTTTTGTTTTGTGGCAATTGTAAGTGTGGGATTATTGTTCGGCCAGGGTGCGGATTTCCGTCTTGGGGCAAGCCGCCGACTTTGAGGGAGAGAGAGTTTACGGCCTCAGGAGAGAATGGAAGTGAAAGAGTATTTTACCGGAAACCTGAAAGCCGAGCTCATTTTTACCGCCTACACTGCCGAGGGGGCCTCGAGTCCCTCGAAGAGCGCATCGACAAACCGCTCCGAGTCAAAAACGGCGATGTCGTCGGGCTTTTCGCCCACGCCCACGTATTTCACGGGAAGCCCCACTTGTTGACGTATGGCCACCACAACGCCGCCTTTGGCGGTGCCATCGAGTTTGGCGAGGAAGATCCCTGTGCAGTGAACGGCGTCGGTAAAATGCTTGGCTTGGCTAATCCCATTTTGGCCCGTGGTGGCATCGAGGACGAGAAGGACCTCGTGGGGAGCGCCAGGCAGCTGCTTGCCCAGCACGCGGTAGATCTTCGCAAGTTCGCGCATGAGGTGTTGATGAGTCTGAAGTCTTCCCGCGGTGTCTACGATACAGATGTCGGCGCCGGATTGCAAGGCGGTGGCCACTGCCCGATGGGCTACTGCCCCGGGGTCGCTTCCCGTGGGGCCCGTGATGATCTCGGCTCCCACCCGCTGCGCCCACAGGGTGAGCTGCTCGGTGGCCGCTGCCCGGAAGGTATCGGCCGCTCCTAGAAGCACTTTCTTGCCTTCTTTGCGAAACATGTGGGCCAGTTTAGCGATTGACGTTGTTTTCCCGCAGCCATTGACCCCACAAACCATGATTACCGTGGGACCTTGCGGAGCCATGTTGATAGGGACCTCCGGCTGCCGCAGGAGCTCCTTGAGCTGGGCCTTGATTTCACTCAAAATCTCTTCTAGTTGGATCACTCGCGAGTGGTGCTTGCGGCCTATTTCGTCAACGATATTCTGCGCCGCCTGAACTCCCATATCGGTACGCACCAAAAGTTCGAATAGCCGCTCCAGGAAGGCGTCGTCAACCAGCTCGCCTTCCCGCTTGAAAAGATCGCGGATATCGGTACGCAGAAGTTGTGCGGTCTTGCGAAGGCCTTGCTTAAGTTTTTCCCACCACCCCATAGAACCGGCCCTAACTAGCAAGCACTTAAACTAAGGGGTCCTTGGACGAATTACCTCAAATTTTTGCCGCGTTAAATGAGCCGCTCTTTTCGACATGGAGCCAACTTGTCGCGCCGAAAAGCTGGCGTCAGTAATGTTCGGCTTGCGGATGAGGGGAGAGGTATCCCCTGACTTACAGGTGCACTCCGTCGGGCAGTTCGGCCCGCTAATGAAGGGAAAGGCTTTTGGGCGGGCGTTCTTTTGCCTCTTCCATATCCCCTTCACAGCGGACGAAGGCCTGCGAATCCTGCTGGCTCGGCACGGGCAACTAGCGGTGCTACTGATTTGGCTCTCCTGGACCGTGTACTGGCCAACACTACGCGCGTAGACGCATAGGAGCTTATAGAGCCTGCATCCAGCACCGAGTGAAGATGAAGGCTTCCCTTGCGGTTTCGTGCCTCCGGGAAGGGTCGGAGGCTTAGCTTTGTGGCGCATGCGAGCCTCTAGCCTGCCGGGAGGACTTTTCCTGCCTCAGGAAAGTTTCCTCCCCTCCCCGGATTTTGTGCATTAGTCGGTCCAGGATTCCGTTGACAAATGCTCCGGATTGGGTGGTGCCAAATCGCTTGGCCAATTCCACGGCCTGGTCGATGATTACCTCGCCCGGGGTCTCTGTGTACAAAAGCTCGTAAGTTCCAAGGCGCAAGATGGTGCGATCGGTGGTGGACATCCGCGACACCGTCCAATTTTCGGAGACACTTTGGATTTCCTCGTCAAGGCGATGGTGGAGTTCCGTAACGCCGCGGATCAGCTCCTGGGCAAAGGCTACCGCATTGGCATCGCCGACGTTAGCGCGCAGAAAGCGATCCACTTCCCCCCAAGGGAACTGGGGATTAATGTCCCAGTGGAAAAGGATTTGGAAGGCAGCTTCGCGGGCTCGTACCCGGGGGGTGGCCTGCCGCGGGGGTGCTTCCTCGCTTGCTGGCAGCGCTCCAGGAGCCTTATCTCCAGGACCTTGAGCGGCGGAAGCCACAGCGGCGGGGGCCATTCCCCCCACGGCGGACGGTGACGGACTACTGTGCGAGGATTCTCCTGCTTTGAGCGGATCTTTCATGGTAATGCCGAACCCACTTACTCCTCCCGCGGTCGGCTGGCTTTCAGAGGGGCCAAAGCGCCACGAGGACTCCCCCTCCCCTGTAGGATGGGATGAAACACCCCATTGCCCATTTGGGAGCTTTATGCTGGCAGAAATCTTTGCCAAGCCTTCCTCGGCCATTTGCTGTAACAGGGCTACCATCTCTAAAGCGGCCTCGGCGCATTCGACGCCTTTATTACCTGTGCGGGCCTCCGCCACATCCTTTCCCCGCGTGCCTACCACCTTCCCGCTGCGGGCAAGCGCCTGCTCCAAAGTGTTACAGGTCAAGACCCCGAATAACACCGGCACCCCCGTCTCTACGCCTAATTGGGCGAGGGAAAGGCTGACGGCACGATTGATATGCTGATCGTGGGTCGTTTCGCCTTTAATCACCGCTCCTAAGCAGAGGACCGCCGCATAACGTCCTCCGCGAGCCAAGTGCCCTGCTACCGTGGGTATTTCAAATGAGCCAGGCACCCAGAAGACGTCAACAGCTTCCTCCCCCACACCGTGATCTTTGAGAGTTTGGATCGCCCCTTCGAGAAGTCCCTCGGTCACGGTGCGATTGTACTCCGACACGACGATGGCAAATCGAGCTTTGGCCACCGCTTTTTGAATGCCCACCGCCGAGGCTTTAAAGACGCGCATCATGGCGGGATCCCAAGATCCTTAGAATCGGTGATTGCCCCCCGAAGTGCCTAGCATGAGTTGGCGGTTGTCACCGCCAAGTTTTAGGCCGTAGGGGATGGTCACGGGAGATGCCGTTTAGGCTGGGTTTTTTTGGGTGTGCGGGCCAAATCGTACTACTTCACGCTGAGGCTCATGAGGAACTCGGCATTGCTTTTGGTCTTGGCCAACCGGCTGGTAAGGAGCTCCATGGCATCGGGTGGGTTCATGTCGTTGAGCACGCGCCGCAGGACGCACACGCGGCGATATTCCTCCGGATCCATAAGCATTTCCTCGCGGCGGGTGCCGCTGCGGTTGATGTCGATGGCGGGCCAAATGCGCTTGTCCACCAGCCGGCGATCCAGCCAAATTTCCATGTTGCCGGTGCCCTTAAATTCTTCGAAGATCACCTCGTCCATCTTACTGCCGGTGTCGATCAGGGCCGTTCCGATGATGGTCAGAGAGCCGCCCTCGGCAGTCTGACGGGCCGCCCCGAAGAATCGCTTTGGCCGCTGCAAAGCGTTGGCATCCACTCCACCAGTCAAGATTTTACCTGAATGGGGGCACTCCGCATTCCAGGCGCGGGCGAGCCGGGTTATGGAGTCCAAAAAAATGATCACATCTTTGCCATACTCCACCATTCGCTTTGCCTTCTCCAGCACCATCTCCGAGACCTGAATATGACGAGAGGCGGGCTCGTCGAAGGTGGAGCTAATCACTTCGCAATGTGGCCCTTTTACCTGTCGCTCCATGTCGGTAACTTCTTCCGGCCGTTCGTCAACAAGGAGCATGAACACATAGACATCCGGATAGTTGCGGAGAACGGCCTTAGCCATCTTTTGCAGCAGGATGGTCTTGCCAGCACGCGGGGGGCTAACGATCAACCCCCGTTGGCCAAATCCGATAGGGGCAATCAAATCCACCACCCGCATGCTGATTTCGTCTGCAGTGGTCTCCAGCACAATGCGGCGATCAGGGTGAAGGGGTGTCAATTCGTCAAAAGGAATTTTCTCCGACGCCTTCACCGGGTCCTCGCCGTTGACGGAAAGGACGCGAAGCAAAGCAAAGTAGCGTTCGTTTTCTTTCGGCGGCCGAATCTGTCCGGCGACGGTCATACCCGTCCGCAGGCCAAAGCGGCGAATTTGACTGGGAGAGACGTAGATGTCATCAGGGCCAGCCAGATAATGCGCTTCGGCACTGCGAAGGAAGCCGAAACCATCCGGCAGGACCTCCAGCGTTCCCTGCCCGTACATGAGGCCCGTCATCTTTAGCTTTTGGGTCATTATGCGGAAGATGAGATCCTGGCGATTCATTCCCGCGATGTCAGTCAGATTCTCCTTGCGGGCCTCTTCGATTAACTGGGCCATGGACATCTTTTGGAGCTCGGTGATGTACTCATCCCCCGTAGCCTTAAGCCGTTCCAACTCCACATCGGTTTCATCCTCGGCTACGGCCCCTTTTTCCACCAGCTCTTCCGCAATGGTCATCGGCTCTTCGCTCTCCAATTGAGCGGCCAGAGACGCTGCATCAACACTCTTGGAGAGGTCTTGCGAGTCCTGACGAGGTGCACGTCGAGCGCGGGAGGGACGTTGTTCTTTAGTTTCTGCCATAACTTGCTACTCCTTCTCCACAGAAATACGTCAACAGATAGGGCGATTCGGTGCCGGCACGCAGATGTTGCCGGCGGTGGGTTTCCTGCTTTCGCCGTTCATCATCAGCATATAAGCGGAGAAATTCCGGACTCCAACGGCGCATCTAAAGGTTGGCTACACCCGGATAATTACTTTAAATTGCCTGCAAAAAGCAGAACCTTCTCACAGGCAGGATGCTGGAGCCGGATAGGATTCGTTGCGGACAAACTCGATTCAGTCGGAGAGCCAGACCAGCCGAGGTCTTTTCCGATCTTCACAAGTTATTATAGCAGATTCTTAGCTTAGTGGGAAGTCCGTAGCCTGTCAATCACGGTTTGCCAAATTTGCGCCACTTGCGAGCACAGTTTTTCCATTTGGCCAGAATTGTCAATTACCACCTGGGCCAACTTTCTCTTTTTCTCCAGAGGGATTTGGCAGAGCTGTCGCCGGAGAAACTCCGACCAGGTCCACCTCCGCGCCTGAAGCCGTTGCCAGCACATTGTGGCGGGAGCATCCACAAAAACCAAAAGTTGGCACCGATCTGCCCACCCAAGTTCGACAAGTAAGGGGATATCCAGTACAATTACCCGGCAACCTTCACTAACGAGCCGACGAATTTCTTGCTCAATTTCTTTGGCTACCCGCGGATGCAGGAGCGACTCCAAATACTGCCTCTCCGCGGGGGCCGAGGCCTCGGTGCCGAAAACGATAGCGGCAACGGCTCTCCGGTCCACTCTCCCTTCTTTATCAACTATGCATGTACCCCATCTTTGTTCGAGCTGGCAACGAATTTCTGGCTGGTCAAGAAGTTGGTGGGTAATCCGGTCTGCCTCCACTACTCCAGCCCCGAGTTTTGCGAATTCCCGGGCTACAGTGGATTTCCCTGCCCCTATTCCCCCAATAAGGCCGATGTAAAATACCCCTTCCGGGAGGTTCAGCGGCACTCGGGAGTTCGGTATGTCCTGCATCGGGATTTTTTCACTCGCGCAGCCGGGCTATCCACCTCGTCAAGACTTGGAGCATGGCCCTCCTCAACACAGCTCACCTCCCCAAGATACAAAGCGGAATACCAAGATACCTAGCAGAATTTAGAGGTCATGAGACTAGCTGACCCGTCAAAGGGTGGGGTTCCCTGCGCCGTTGCCCCTACCGAATTACACTTGGTATAACCCATACTGCAAGGGGTGTTTTGTTTAAGGCCATCGTAACCGTCAGTCAGGGATTGCGACTGTCGCTTCCGTGCTGGCAACTCTTTTCTAGCGGGGAGACGGTCACCCATTGAGCTCCACCGCCTCTTCCCAATGAGCGTACAAAAGAGCCAAAGCTTCCTCGACGTCCGCAAGTTCGGCCTTAAGTTTCTTGACTTGCTCTCCATCCCGTAACACAGCGCGAGTACACAGCAGCTCTAGAATTTCTTGCTTCCTCGCTTCTTTTTCCAGAATATCGCGTTCGATATCCTCGGTTTTGCGATAGGGAAACTGCCGTTTCCGCCGGGGTTTAGAGGCCTTCCGCGTTACGAGGGTACTCGTGCGTTTCTCATCCGGGATGGAATCAACCCCCTCATCAGTAGGTTGTCCGTCGCCGTCCCCCCCCGATTGTACCGGCGTTGACATCTTGGCTTCCTGGGCCAAAGTGTACTGCCAGGCGGAGTAGTTTCCCGGAAAAACGCGAGCACCCTTTGGAGGCAAAAGTACGACCAAATGGTCTGCCAACTGATCAATAAAGTGTCGGTCGTGGCTAACAAAAATGAGTGTTCCGGGGAATTCCTTCAAGGCCTTTGCTAGCGATTCCCGCGCCCAGATATCCAAGTGATTTGTGGGTTCATCGAGGACGAGGAGGTTGGCCCCGGCGGCTGCCAAGCGGGCCAAAGCCACCCGGCATCGCTGGCCTCCGCTCAGTTCGGCAACGGTCTGAAGTGCGGAATCTCCGGTGAGACCGAATCTCGCGAGCAAATCTCGGCGGGCCGGCTCCTCAATAAATTTCTCCCGCGGAATAACCACATCCACAGCCCGTTGGCTATGATCCAAGTCCGCCAGATGCTGATCGAAATAGGCGATTTTTACCTCGTGGCCGAGCACGGCCCGGCCGGCATCGGGCTTTAGAAGACCAACTAG
This sequence comes from uncultured Thermoguttaceae bacterium, assembly GCA_938084835.1. Taxonomy (GTDB): domain Bacteria; phylum Planctomycetota; class Planctomycetia; order Pirellulales; family Thermoguttaceae; genus DTLM01. The sequence goes on along the minus strand of CALKER010000007.1, from coordinate 213,151 downwards.
GCAGCGAAGCAGGGTAGTCTTGCCTGAGCCGTTCGGCCCTACAATGGCCCAACGCTGCCCGCGATAAACGTCGAAAGTGAGGTCCTGAAATAAAGGCTGATCAAAAGCTTTGGTAAGCCCTTCGACGCGGAGGACTATATCCCCACTTCGGGGAGGCTTTTGGAAGAACATCGGTGGGCCTGTTATCTCCCGCGGTGGGGGAACGCGCTCCATGCGTTCCAGTTTCTTTCGACGGTCTTCCGCCTGAGCATGCTTCTGCCCGTAGAAATTCCGCCGAATGAACTCCTCCATCCTGGCGATTTCTTGCTGTTGCTTCTCAAAAGTCCGCTTTTGGACGAGCAGGCGTTCTTCTTTTTGGCGGCGATACGCGGTGAAATTACCGCGGTAGCATTCTACCGAACCCTGAAAGAGTTCGATTATTCGGTTCGTCACCCGGTCCAGAAAGTACCGATCATGGCTGACGAGGATCACGGCGGCTTTGGACTCGAGCAGATACTTTTCCAGCCATTCGGTAGCCGAAACGTCCAGATGATTCGATGGTTCGTCCAGCAGCATGAGTTCAGGCTCAGCCAAGAGAATTTTCGCCAAAGCCAACCGACTTTGTTCCCCACCGCTGAGGGTGCGCACAGGCTGGGAAAACTGTGACCGGCGGAAACCGACCCCTTCGAGGACTTCCGCGATGCGATGCTCGAGTTGGAAGCCCTTCCGCCGATGCAATTCCTGCTGAACGGCTTCGTAGCGGCGTTCCAAGCGACTCAGTTCCGCCGGATCGCTGCACTGCGCCATCGTCGTCCCCACCTCGAGCAATTCCTCCTGGAGGCGGAACAGCTCTTGAAAGGCCGACTCGGCTTCCTCCCAAACGGTTCGGGTGGAGTCGATCATCGCATCTTGGCCCACCAATCCTACCCGCAATCCACTTCGGGTCTCTACCGTGCCTCGGTCGGCAGTCTCCAAGGCGGCGAGGATCCGCAGCAATGTGGTCTTGCCACAGCCGTTGGGACCCACCAGTCCGATCCGGTCGCCGGCGAACACCTCGAAGGACACGCCCTCCAGCACCGGCTCCGGCCCAAAATGCTTGGTCAAATTAGTCGCCCGAAGTAAGAGCATTGCCGCCCGATTAAGCTCGTCAGTTTATTCAGTACGAGTGCTAAACTCGTTATAAGCTCGGCAGTTTGTTCAACTTAACTATTAAGTGAAATCCTGGGGTTGCTACGTCTGCAACGAACGACCCGAAATGTGATTAATTCGTTCGTAATGAAGGGTTATTACGCGCTGAAACAGCAGTTGGAGCCGTCATGCCCTGAAACAATGGTTGGAGTCGTCAAATAGTCAATCAATCTTCTGCAGGAAAGACATACCCCCTTTTGCGCGGGGGCGAAGCGCGCCCAAAAAAGGCCCGTACTTGGAATACCCCCTTGGAACTTCCCCAAGAAAGATCTCTAAAAATTGTTTGGTTGTGATGCCCTTGCAGGGTTTTATTAAGAGAGCCGGTTGAGGTCATGCTGCGTCCAAGCCTGGCGCCAATACAGGAAAATGACTCACCTACTCTGACAATGATTCATCGGCCCTGCGATTCATGGCCCGAAGTGGCATCCTGGCCCCCAGTACAGGCGAAAGAATGGACTCGCCGGGCCAAACCTGTCTCGATTTAAATTCCCGGTTTCGTAAATGGGGGAGGTTCTCTCCTCACTAATTTGCGATAGTCCTACCAAATTTCCACCGCCGGTCCGTGAGCGGGATAACGCTCTTTCTCGCGGCGAAAATTTGCTTCTCGATTTAGATGGACATCCGCTAGTTTTTCCCGCCCCCGCTCCGGGGAAATACCCACCGAAGCTCACTTGGGGCAGAGTTGCAGGATCCAAGGCAAGGGGTGGTTACGGAGAATTTGGCCATGCCGGAGCGTGTCCATACCCCATCTCGGTGTGATTCGGAAAACAATGGGTTCCAGGCACATTGGCTCTTAACATAGTTACGGTGACTCGCCGACCTGAGCCAACACGAATCTTGGTTTTTTGCGCGATAATCGAGATCTGAGGGCGTTAATAGCTCTCAAAGATTGGGGCCCTACCGAGTATTGGGACTCAAACTCTTTATCGCGGATTTTAAGTTTTGCGAGCTACGAGGCGGACAAAAGATCTTCAAAGGCCCGGGAATTTTACCGGGACCGAGGCTTCCTTAAACATGAGCTTATCCCCCCTCACTTGGGTGGTTTGTATCGTTCTTAATTGCGGTTGGGGTTTTTCGCCCGCTCGATTTACTTGGAAAGCCGCACAATTGTCATAGCCTTTTTGCCTTATCATACTATGTGGCACAAGGCCGATAAGACTGCCCCGATACTGTGGCAGCATTTTAGGGAGGATGGGCTAATCCGTGCTTGTGGCGACGGAGCTCACGACGATTTAAACTGTTCGCTGCGATGGCTCCCGCGTGGGGGGCCACACCGAGTTGGTAAGCCCGTTGGGCGGGCTGCCGAAGCTTGCCAGGGTGTTTAAAGTCCCCTCTCCAACAAAAAGGAGGATTGCCGTGCTAAAACCTCCGATGGCTATCTCTCTGGGGATTGGTGGTTGGATGATTGTTCTCGTGGCGGGGATTGTGGTGCAGGGCGACGACCACCTCACTCGTCAGCCGCTGAAGATCCTCGCTTTTGGAGCCCACCCGGACGATTGCGAAATACGTGTGGGCGGGACGGCGGCTTTATGGGCCAAGCAGGGACACAAGGTCAAATTCGTCTCGGTTACCAACGGGGACATCGGTCATTGGGCCATGGCTGGCGGGCCGTTAGCCCAGCGCCGCACTGAGGAAGTGCGGAAAGCCGCTGAGATCTTAGGCATCGCAACTCAGGTGCTTGACATTCATGACGGCGAGCTGTTGCCCACGTTGGAAAATCGCCGCTTGATGACCCGTTTGATCCGCGAGTGGGAAGCAGATATTGTCATCGGTCACCGCCCCAATGATTATCATCCGGATCATCGCTATGCGGGGGTGTTGATGCAAGATACAGCCTTTATGGTGACGGTGCCGTTTTGGTGCCCAGACGTACCCCATTTGAATCGGAATCCCGTGTTCCTGTTTATGGAGGATGGTTTTCAACGGCCGACCCCATTTCGGGCGGATATCGTAGTGGCAATCGATGAGGTGATCGACCAAAAACTGGACGCCCTCGTGGTCATAGAATCGCAGTTTGTGGAAGGGGGTGCGTTAGGTTCGCCCGAACGAGCACCTAAGAACGAAGCCGAGCGAGAGAAGCGTCGTCGCGAAGTGCGTGAAGGTTTCCGCGCCCGGTTCGCCCGAACTGCCGATCGATTCCGCGATAAACTTATTGAGCTCTACGGCCCGGAGATTGGCTCGAAGGTGCGCTACGCCGAGGCCTTCGAAATCTGCGAATACGGGCGGCAGCCTTCGGCCGAGGAAATCCGGGTATTGTTCCCGTTTTTCCCAAAAAAGTAAGGTGAACTTTCAGCGCTTAGCAGGCGCAGTTGACGAAAGCGGGGGGCCGCTCCCCTCAAACGGCTTGATTTCGCAAAGTAAGTTAAGGTGGAGCGTGAGTCTTTGAGCTTTAGGCGCACAGGGCCTCAAAAGTAGTCTTTAGACCGATGTTTCGCGGGTCCTGCCGAAACTGCTTCGTGTTTGCCGATCAACAAAACCCCTTTCGAATCAGGGTCAAAGCCGAACGATGAGCGAATCGTATCCTCCTTTACCACCAGGTTCGTCTCAGTTGGTTCCATCTCAGGAGTATGAGGGTGCTCCGCGAACGAAGCCGAAAGGTTGGAGCTTACGCTCCTGCTTTTTTGTCCTATTGGGACTGGTCGTGGCGTTGATTATTGTGGGGAATCTCCTCTCGCTTTTCCGCCGACGCCTGGAGATTCCTCCGCCGCTTCGCGAGCGATACTTCTCCCACGAAAGGAGAGCTGTGGACAAAGTGGCGATCATTACCTTGACAGGGATGATTTTCGATGAGGAAGAAGGTTTCGTCAAACGCCAAATCGATCAGGCTTTGCGCGACGATCGGGTAAAAGCGGTAGTATTACGGGTGAATTCCCCCGGCGGAACGATTACCGATGCGGATTTCCTGTACCATCACTTAAAAAAGTTGGGTGAAAAGAAGCCGTTGGTAGTGAGCATGGGCAGTGTGGCTGCCAGCGGCGGCTATTATGTTTCGATGGCCGTCGGCCACCGTCCCGATTGCATCTTTGCGGAGCCCACCACATGGACGGGATCTATCGGGGTGATTATTTTTCATTTAAATCTGGAAGAATTGCTGGCGCGGCTAGGAGTGGAAGCCAATCCCATCACAAGCGCTCCCCTCAAGGACATGGGGACGATTTTCCGGAAAATGACCGACGAAGAGCGGAGGATCTTTCAGCTGCTTGTGGACAAATCTTTGGCTCGCTTTAAAGAGGTGATCCAAAGCGGGAGGGCTAAGTTTGCCGAAAATCCACAAGCGCTAGATGATATAGCCACGGGGAGGATCTTCACCGCCACGGAGGCTTTGGAGCTAGGATTGGTGGATCGAATCGGTTTTCTAGAGGATGCCGTCGAGCGGGCCATCCAACTGGCGGGACTAGAACCCTCCAAGGTATGTGTTATCCGGTACAAGCCGGAGGTGACGCTTGCACATTTGCTGTGGGGTGATGGGTTGGCAAGCCTGAAGCTTTTCGACCGAAATGCGATTTTCCGCGGCAAGCTGGCGCTGTTGGCCCCTCGGGCCTTTTATTTGATGACCGGATCGCTTCCGGAATTAGACCTCCTCCGTCTTCCGTAGAGCCGGCAAGCTTGGGGCATGCGCTGATGGGTGGGCTGCACCCTTCCCTTTCTGGTAATGAGTCGCCATCTTGCCCTTCGGGCCGGCAGCGGCACAGGCCTTGTCGCTTCCAAGCTGTGCCCATAAGGCTTGAGTTTCCCCGAAGAGAGATCGGCTTGGCCCCTCGAAGCTCAAAGAATGGCTTGCGACCCTTTTCTCGGGGTGTGCGGAGCTACCTCCACCGGTTTGCAGAAAGTAGAATCGGCCTCATTGTCAAGAGTTTTTCTTGTTGGCCCATAGGGGGGTAGTTGCGCCGGGGATTGGCTGCGCTCCGGTGGAGGTGAAGGCACGAAGGTCCGCGGCGAGTTTGCGCTGAGGGTGGCCCGGGAGTAAACGGCTCTCGGCCAAAGTCCGGGTCGAGCATGGGCGGCCAATTGAGCTCGGCCTCGGTAAAACAGGGAAAACTGACGAAGCGCCTTGCCAACACTTTGGCCCCTTTAAGCCCGCTGCCAGAGTGGGTTCCGCCGGTAAGCACACAATCAAGATAGTTAGAGGGAAAAGTGCCTTAAGGAAAAGTGTCATGGCCGAATTTTGGCTGTGTTTTGTGCCTTTGTTTGTTGCAGTGGATGCGATTGGGATTTTGCCTATTTTTTTAGGTTTAACGGCGGGGCTGTCTCGGGTCGAACGGCAGCGAATAGTGCGGCAATCGGTGGCGACGGCTACCGTAGTGGGCATTGGCTTTTTGTTTTTGGGCCAGGGGGTTCTTCGGCTCTTGGGAATCACCGTCTCCGACTTTATGATCGGTGGCGGACTCCTCCTGTTGGCTTTAGCTATGCTCGATCTGTTGACCGTCGCGAAGCAATCTTATTCGCCGGACAAAGAGACGCTGGGAGCCGTGCCTATTGGTGTCCCTCTTATCTGTGGTCCGGCCGTTCTAACCACAACGCTTTTGCTGGCCAATCAATTCGGTTGGCTGTGGACCACCATGGCGTTGGTAAGTAACCTTTTGTTGGCGGGGCTCATCCTAGCGCACGCCTCGTATTTGGAAGATCTTCTTGGCCATGCCGGCAGTCGGACGATCTCGAAGGTGGTCTGTGTGATCCTCGCCGCTTTCGCGGTCATGATGATTCGCAAGGGAATTTTTGGGGTGATTGCGGAAAATCCCATCGCTTTTGGAACCAGCTAACTCTCTGGAGAATCAGAGGGAGATTTTCCGCAATCCTGTGAAAGGGTAGCTGGAGCAACGTAAAGGAGAAATTTCGGTTCGGCTTTTTCGGTGAAGCGCTGTCTTCGGGCACATTTCAAACCGCTCGTGCGGTTCAGGGCCCTATTGTGCCAGAGTGTGCCTCTCTGATATGTCGAAGCTCATTTTTTGTAAACAAGTCACCTATGCCATAGGGGCCTTGTGGAGGAATAACTGTGAGTAAGCTTTAGGGGATGTCCTCGGGCATGGGGCCCCAGCGCAGGCCCAGCATCACGATGTTCAGTCCCGAACCAATGCCCATCATAGCGATCCGACTGCCGGGCTTGGCCGCTCCTTGTTCGATGGCGATTGCTGCCGTTACCGGGAGGGCCACGGCACCTGTGTTGCCAAGGTACTCGTAAGTCACAAAATCTCGCTCTGCCCGAAGTCCTAAAGCTTCCAGGAGGGCTTTGCGATGGGCTTTCCCCACTTGATGGCAAAATGTGAGGTCGATGTTATGAGCATTCCAACCCAGTTCTTGAAGGAAGTGAGGAAAAGCTTCCTTTGCTGCTTGAATGCCTGCAGTAAGCAGTTGGTCCGAATCAGTCCACATGAAGGGTCGCATGCGATCGCCCCCGGCATCGTCAGGGGTGCCGTGGCATAGCCGGACGGAGCGCGTATCGGCCCACACGATGCCGCCCAAAAGGCGATGGCTCACACGACTGAGCTTTTTGTGGACCAAAAGGATGGCCGCACTTGCCGAGCCAATGGTCAGCGAAGCCGTCGCCTGCTTGAACTCCTCGCGAGAAAGCTTTTCCGCCTGATTAAGTTGTTCAATCGTGTTTTCGACAAGGCAGCGGCTAGATTCCGTACCCACCACCAATCCTGCTTCGATCTGCCCCAGCTCGATCATGTTGGCTACCATCACCACACCGTCCATCAGACCGAGACAGGCGTTGGACAGGTCGAACAGTAAACAGCGGGAGGGAAGCCCGAGTCGCGCGTGAACAAGCGAGGCGGTAGCCGGTTCGATATAATCGCGGCTTACCGAGCCATGAATTAAAGCGCCGATCTTTTCCGCGGGGAAGTTGGCCTGCCGAAGGGCGTCGGCTGCGGTGGCGGCGCTTACCTCACTGGGCATGATTCCCCGCGGCCAAAAGCGCCGCTCCACGATTCCAGTCATCAATTCAAGACGCCCCTCTGCCAGGTGCAGACGCCGATACACAGCTTCTAAGCGTCGCTCGATTTCTTGGGAGCTCACTCGCTCTTCGGGAAGGCGGTAGGCAATTGCTTCTATGCACACCGAACTGTATCGCATGATGGGCACAACGGTGGCCAATTGTCCTGTGTGTGGCTGTTTAATCCCCTTTGGCTTTGGGAGTCATCGCCCGCCTCTGCAGGGCGGCCTCCGTGGCAAGTATCGCCGCCATTTGTTGCGCGGTTTGTGCTTCCTGTGCTTTTCCCAGGGAAAAACACACGGCAGCGTAAAGTTCCAGATTCTCCGGCGTCGGTTCCAGGTCAAATGCTCTCAGGGCCAGAGCTTCTGCCTCGGGAAGGTTTCGATTGTGGCGAAGGAAAAACATTGCTAAGGCGACATAGCCGGGCCCCTGGTGCGGCGCAAGCTCGATGGCCCTCCGGTAGGCTTCTTCCGCTTGGGGCAACATGGCAAGCTCCTCAAAAAGCGAGGCGCACAGTAACTGTCCGGGAAGATAGTCCTTTCGGCTGGCCAGCTCTTCCAAAGTCCGGAGGCACTCTGCCTTTCGGCCTTGCCGGTGATAAAGCCAGGCCAAGACTTCAAGCGGAGGGTTGGACTCCGGAGAAAATTTTCGAGCTGTCAACAAAATGTGCTCGCCCTTTTGCGGATCACCTCCTGCCAAATAGGCGGCGGCAATGCGAGTGAACAATTCAGCCAGATATCGCAAAGCATCGCGGCGGTCGTCATGAATACGAAGATATTGACGATGGGCCTCCTCGTCGCGATCCTTTAGCATTTGAAAAATCTTAAGATTCTCCTTGGCCTCTTGGGAACGACCGAGGGCTACCTGAGCCTGAGCCAGCGCGTAGTAAGAGTTGGTCAAACCTGGGGCAAGATAAATCGCCCGCTCAAGCACCTGGCAAGCTTTATCGAATTGCTTGGCTTGCACGTAGGCCTGACCAAGGAGGGCTAGAACTGCCACATTGCAGGGGTGCTCCTGGCTCAGGGGTTCAAGCAGGGCAATGACCTTATCACTGCGAGCTTGCCGCAGCAGCTCCTGAGCAAGCTTCAGGGGGTGTGTGGTCTCTTGTGGCTCAATTTCCCATGCTCGCCGAAAATAGTGGACGGCTTCTTCCCCTTCGCCCTGACCAGCATAAAATTCTGCCAGGCCACACAGTGCCGGTAGGCAATTGGGGTCAAGTTTGAGGCTCTCCTTCCATTGGACGGCTGCCGCTTCGCTCCGCCCAAAAGTGTGAAGGGCCTGGGCGGCAATGTTATAAAGTTCGGCCGTCACACCGTGTCGTGCTGCAAGCTCCTGCAACAAACTTTCCGCGTAGCGAAGACCGTCGGCAAGCTCTGGGGGACAAGTGGCCGCCAAGGCCTCAAGGCCGAAGTCAATCGTTTCCGCGGAATTCAGACGTGGCTTAGAGAAGGTCCACAGAACCGAAAGTGTTGCAAGTCCCAACCCCAAGAGGGCAGCAGAAAGCGCGCCGACTAGTGCCAATCGACTACCCCGCGTCCGAGCCGATTCGGATTTTGTTGACGCCGCAAGAGTTCCCACCTGCGACACACGCCGAAAGGCGCGGTTGCCGAGAAATACACAAAAGATTTTTGCCTTTTTCTTTTCAGCTCGTTTTTCGGCCATTGGCCTACCTATCAAAAAAGCTTAGGAGTGGGTCTTGTCCTTTCGTTTGGTCCAAACCACCGTTCCATCGAAGTAGCGGGATTTTCAAGCCGGAGCTGGTGCGACAGCGTTGGCTCTACGTCGCAGCTGGCAAAGAGATTCCGCTTAGTGTAGCCAAAAAGGGCAACGCCCGGCTAGCAGCCAGAATGTCGGCCGAAATCGCTCTAGTGGTCATTTTACTTCGCCATGGGCGGGCGATCACGGAGCTGCCTCCCGACCCCCCACCCGGGCCACGTGGGTCGGCCGCCGGTTTCCATCAGGTAGTTGGGGCTTGCTAGGCAAGTGCCCCCGCCCAAATTACGATAGGAAAGCATGAGTCGACGGCAAGCTCCCAGTGGCAGAGGAATTTTTTTCGGAGTAACTGCCCGGCGCGTAAAAGCGGGCAGAATCGGACCTCATTCACATGGGAAGCAACGTTTTCATTTATTCCCCCCGGCAAGCTTGACAGGTGGCCATGGCGGCACATGCGGCGAGGACGCGTTTCTACGTTTCCGGCAAAAACAAACCGGGGAGTTATTCAGGGAGCTTGGTAATCCGCGAGCCAAGTGATATCGAGGCACAACAGCGATAAATCGTGCCCCTTTCGGCCGAACTTCCTCGGCAAACAAGCCTTAGTGCGGCTTACGTGATCAACGGCCTAAAACCTTTGCTTTGTTGATGAATTTTAGGTGCATGGCTTTGCCGGCGTGATGTGGGAGCCGGCAGAGTTAGCTCAAGCGTTCTGGCCTATTGGTGAGACTGAAAGGAGAATGCGATGAGAGCCTGCTGCCGGGTTTCGTTACTGTTGTGGGCGATGATGGTTTTGTCCGCAGTGCTCGTTGGCAAGTTAACCGACGGAAGCTTCTCCTGGGCCTTCAGTCAGGAGATCCGTGCGGGGGAAGTGAGATTGCCCCAAGGCCCCGTCGCCACCCAGGGGTTCACAAGCGTGCGAGAGTTTGGTGCCGTGGGGGACGGGCGGAGCGACGACACGGAGGCTATTGGCCGGGCGATCATGACTGGCAGAGCTGTTTACTTCCCACCCGGGCAGTATCGGCTCACGCGTACGATCGAGATAGCGCTTTCCTCCGTTGGCTTTGTATCGCTGTGGGGCGATGGCACAGCGCGGATCATCATGGCAGGACCCGGACCAGCATTCCGCTTCCTAGGGACCCATCAGGGAACTGCAGCGCCGGCAACGGTGCAGCCCCTCGTGTGGGAGAAAGAGCGAATGCCCGTCGTGACCGGCCTAGAACTTGTGGGCGAACATCCCGCAGCTGGAGGAATTGAGGCTACCGGCACAATGCAGCTGACATTGCGGGGCCTTCTCATTCGCGAGACCTACCATGCGATCCGGTTGTACATTCGTAACCGCAATGTGATTATCTCCGACTGCCACATTTATAAGAATTACGGGGTAGGGATCTTCCTCGATGATTGCGATCTTCATCAAATCAACATCACCGGTTGTCACATTAGCTACAATGCAGGGGGCGGCGTCGTATCACGGGGAGGAAATGTCCGCAACATTCAAGTCACCGGTTGTGATATCGAGAACAACATGCCCTTGGATCCGGCAGAGGCCCAGGCGGCTCTGCCCACCGCCAACATCCTTATTGACAGCTCCGGGGGTAAATATGGTACTGCCGAGGTGGCCATTACCGGCTGTACTATTCAGCACACTCATCGCGCGAACAATTCGGCAAACATCCGCTTCATCGGCGAGGACGGTGCAGGACGACGGTGGGGTCACCTGGTGATCGCCAATAACGTTTTGTCCGATGTGCAAGTCAATATCGACCTGCAGAAGGCCCGGGGTGTCAGTATCGTGGGCAATACCTTTTGGCAGGGAGCTCAGTGGAATCTTCGGGCTGTCGATTGCGAGCATATTCTTGTGGGACCGAATATTATGGATCGCAATCCGCACTACGAAGCCCAACTTAGTGGGGATGACGCTGTGATGTTCCAAAATTGTCGTTATGTGACAATCAGTGGGCTTCATCTGAGCGGGGTCCGACGCAAGGAGGCCGGGCTCATTTTCGAGAACTGTCACGGTGTTCAGGTGACAGGCAGTGTGTTGGTGGATTGCGAGCAAGCGGCGATTTTGCTTCGCCGTTCGTCGGATGTTCGGATTCTGAGCACGATGATTCGCCCGCCTATGGGTGCCCCGGCGGACTGGCTGCCGGTGAGAGTGGAGGACTGCCAGAACGTAGTGCTCCGGTGGGATGAGTGATCAGTTGACCTCCCGGTGAGAAAGTCCGCCTAAAATGGAAACACTGTTCGAGGCGGTGGTAGGATTTGCCGCAGGTCTTCTTGGCGGTCTGTTCGGCGTGGGAGGATCGGTGCTGATTATCCCCGGCCTGATTTTTTATCTGAGCCAAACGCCCCGCGGTTATCACGGAAGTGAGCAACACCTGATCCAAGCGGCGGCGATGGTGTGCAACGTGTTTGTAGCAGCCCCCGGCTTAGTGGCCCACCTGCGGGCGCGGGCGGTGCTTTTCCAGGTTCTTCTCGGACTCTTGCCGGGAGCCATTGCAGGAATGGTTGCGGGTGTTGTGGCAAGTAATAGCCCCCTTTTTGCGCGGGAAAGGGGTGCCTATCTAGCGATGGTTCTCGCCGTGTTTTTGGCCGCCGAAGGCCTGAGCCACCTGCAAGCGTTAGGGAAACGTGGGAGCCAACAAAAGCCGGAATGGCCATCGGCTGTCGTGGCAAGTCCGTGGCGGACCTTTCCCGTGGGGATAGTGGTGGGGTTCATTGGCGGCCTTCTGGGTATCGGAGGTGGCACCTTAAGTATTCCATTGCAATATCGGCTCCTCCGGGTGCCATTGCGAAGCGCGATTGCCAATTCCGCTGCGTGTATTGTCGTTGTCTCCACCTTAGGAGCTGTGTACAAGACCTTGAGCCTTCCCTCCCACGGGTTTACGCCGACCGAGGCTCTGCGGTTGGCGGCACTTATCATTCCCACGGCCATTGTGGGAAGTTATTTAGGTGGCCAACTTACCCACCGGATTTCTCGCTGGATGCTGGAAGTGTTGCTGGTAGTGTTTTTCCTGAGTATGGCGGGCTTGACCTACAGCCGAGCCATGGCCGCGGTGCGTGGTCATACCACAAGGCACCTTGAGCCGCAGGTGGTTTTTCCTCATCCGCATGCCGGTGCTGAAGTTTCCCCGCGGCTTCTCATCCCTTGCTCCGGCGCTTTGGAGAGCAAGTCTGCCGGTACAGTTGAGTCTGGCACGGTGCGAAGCGTTCCCGCTTCGGCGCCAAATTGCCGCAGTGCCTCGAACACGGCAATCCCCACACTGACGGCGAGATTCAGACTTCGGGCCTCCGGCCGAAGAGGAATTCGCACAACTCGTGAAGCATAGGTTCGACGGATCCACTCCGGCAGTCCTTGCGTTTCGCTGCCAAAGACAAGTACATCGCCTTTTTGATAAGACACCTCGGTGTAAACAACCTGGCCCCATTTGCTGAAAAACCACATGCGTTCTGGGGACAAAAGCTGGGTCAGCTCCTGCCAGTCGGCTACCACTTGCCACGAGAGGTGCTCCCAATAGTCTAAGCCGGCCCGGCGAAGATGACGGTCGGTCAGGCGAAATCCCAAGGGCCGAACCATCCATAGTTTTGCCCCTGCCGCCACGCATGTTCGCCCAATGTTACCCGCGTTGTAGTGGATTTCCGGTTGATACAGAACCACGTGTAAAATAGGTTCCACCATCTTCGGTTTACCGCTGCAATCGGTACTGGGGGGAGATTTTGCGAGTAAGCTAACACCACAATCAGGCTTCGGCTGTTACTTCCAAATTGTTGGCTGCAGCTGGAAAGGGAAAAAGCTTGTTCCAGGAAAATTTTGCTTCCGGAGATCACGAGTATTTTATGCAGCTTGCCCTCCAAGAGGCGGAGGCAGCTTACGGGGAAAACGAGGTACCCGTGGGCGCTGTGATTACCTGGGGTAATCGGATCGTGGCTGCCGCCCATAATCAGCGAGAACAACTGTGCGACCCCACCGCCCACGCGGAAATGATTGCCATTACCCAGGCCGCCCATCAGCTGGGTTCCTGGCGATTGGAAGGATGCACGCTTTATGTAACGCTCGAACCATGTCCTATGTGTGCAGGAGCCATCCTCCAGGCGCGAATTCCCACCGTAGTTTACGGGACGGATGATCCTAAAGCCGGCGCCGTGGTCTCGCTTTACCGCCTGCTTGAGGACGAGCGGCTTAACCACCGGTGCCGCGTCATCCGCGGGATTTTGGCCGAGCGCTGCGCGGCTATTCTTCGGCGTTTCTTCGAGGATCAGCGCCGCTTGGGCAAAAAATAGCCCTTCCCCTCGCTCCCCCGTGCCAGCAGGCTGTGGGGTAGGCTAGGCGTGAAAGCTGCCTCCTGTGGCAAGGGCTCAATCCTATGGCAAGGGCTCAAAAAGAAGGGGTTCCTGGGAGGTTGGGGAGGTAGGCGGCTTCAATCCTAAATGGGTGTATCCGGCTGCCGTTAGGCGACGACCCCGTGGTGTGCGCACGATCAGCTCCGCGCGAAGGAGGTAAGGTTCAACTTCGTCAACAAGTGTATCGGGCATGATATTCATGGTGTGAGCCACCGCTTCAACTCCGACCGGCCCCCCCTGGAACACCCGGGCAATAGTCTCCAAATACCGCCGATCTTGGGGATCAAGACCCAGCGAATCGATCCCTAACATCTCGAGGGCATCGCGAGCAACCCCAAGGGTTACCTTACCCTTCGCCCGGCTGACGGCAAAATCCCGCACCCATCGTAAACGATTATTGGCTATGCGGGGAGTACCACGACTGCGTGAGGCAATTTCCAAACATGCCTCCGCCGCGATGTCGACTTCAAGCTTCGCTGCATTGCGTCGAACAATTTCTGCCAATTCTTCAGTGGTGTAAAAGTCTAGATGTTCCCGCATTTGAAATCGGTCGCGCAGCGGAGCCGACAAAAGACCGCTCCGCGTCGTGGCCCCAATCAACGTAAAGGGCCGAAGCCGCATATTTATCGTCCGTGCGCCCACCCCTTCCCCCAGTGTAATATCAACCCGAAAATCCTCCATGGCCGGGTAGAGGAACTCTTCTACTGCCTTTTGCATTCGATGAATTTCATCGATAAAAAGCACCGAACGTGCCTCAGCATTGGTCAAGTACGGCAGCAGATCTTTAGGGGCCTTGAGGTTAGCACCACTGGCGATCTGAACGGGCACGCCTAGTTCCCGCGGAATACACAAGGCAAAGGTGGTCTTGCCCAAGCCGGGAGGTCCGTCGAAAAGGATATGGCCGAGAGCTTCCCCTCGCTTTCGGGCGGAATCGATGGCGATCATGAGCCGCTCGTAGACGGCCCGCTGACCGACCATCTCTGCCATCCGCTGGGGCCGGAGAAGCCTATCGACCTCGTCGATATCCCCCATCTGACGCGAGTAAACAGGCTGCCGTGCCATATCTTCCCTCTTCTCGTTGACAAACTTCCCCTGCTGGTCGCCCCCATGAGAATGCCGTTTGCCGTGTTACCAGCGTGGTCTTTTCAGATTTTGCTGGTTGTTGGAATCGAGGGTTTGGAATCCTGCGATGTAAAAGTAGTGTCTCCCTCAGAGCCCACAGCAATCGCTTATGCGAAAGCCGTCGATTATCTTATCTTCGGCGAAGGATGAACCTCATCCCTACATATATGTGGGTTGTACCACCCCTGGGATTGCTGGGATGGTGAGGTGCTGGTCGGTTTCATGGATTGCCGGCAGCCGGAGGTGGCGAAGCCAACCGCTTATATCGAACCTTTTCTTTCCGTCAATCCAGCTTTCTTTAGAGCTAGAAGCCAGTGCTGTAAAGCGGAAGCCACCAAAGTTTTTCGAAAAAGTTATGCCTGCCGAATATCGGTCCTAAACACCGAACATTTAGCAGAGTGCCCACCAAAAGCGAGGGCAAAAGGAACGTGCTCAACCTCGGCCAAGTTGTCAAGCTACTGTTTTTCCTGAAGAATTTGTCCCTTCTGCTCTTACTAAACAACTCGGTACTTTGCAGGAGACTGTCCGGCTATGGCCTGGGAAATGATCCCCGCCCGATCAGCTTTTTCGTGGGCCAACCGCGTGGGGAAGAAAGCCTCACTCGGGCTCGTGAGGCCAAAAATGTGTGTCGAGGTCAGACCCTGACGCTAGCCGGGTCTTCACTAAAGATGATCCCAATTATCCAACCGTGACGACCGGTTCGCCGGAATTCTGAGGCCCTATTATTATGCCCGTATTATGCCCGGAAAATGTGGTTAGGTGGCAGAACAACTTCCGGCCATCCGGCAGCCAGTGGGAGTTCCGTTTGATGACAGCGCCAGTAATTGAATTTCGGATGATTGAATTTCAGAGTTCCTGACAAGCGTGCCCGGAGGTCGATAGTTTTCTCAAAGCGGAGGCTGTTCTCGAGAACACTTCCACACCGAAAAGTTTTGAACTTACTACCGCCGCCAGCGATGGGGAACATTTTTCCGGTGGGAAAGCTTTTCCGGATCCTTATCCCGGGGAAGGTTGAATGCCTGGCCGACTGGCGGCCTAGCTTTGAGGAGCGGGGACTGGCAACGGGCGTCGAAGTGACAGGCCCCTGCTGGCCGGGGAAGCTTTCGGTCCGTGAGTTATGCGCGTAAGCTTGAGAGCTTCGGGCAGCTTCGGAGGATGTGAAAAGAAAGTGGCTTGGACTGTCACGATTATTGTTAGAATAGTAGTGATTTTACAGTATCAAAAGATTTCCCTGGCTTCTGGGGGTTATGAGGGCATTTTTAAATTGGACACTGAAATGTGATTACGCAGAGAATTTTAGTTGCCTATGCATAAGTGGTTTTTACCGTTGGACAAAACTGACTCATATCGCACACTGGAGGGTTTGGTCCGGGAGCGGATCGTGGTTCTTGACGGCGCCATGGGTACGATGATTCAGAGCGCGCGCCTGTCGGAAGAGGATTTCCGCGGAAGCCTTTTCCGGGACCATCCGCGGCCTTTAAAAGGCGCCAACGATCTGTTATGTCTTACCCGCCCGGAGGTAATCGAGGAAATCCACTTCCGCTACCTGGAGGCGGGGGCGGACATTATTAGCACAAACACATTTAACGCCAATCGTATTTCGCTTGCCGACTACGGCCTGGAAGGGCAGGTTCGAGCAATCAACCATGCTGCCGTGGGCTGCGCCCGGCGGGCAATCAAGCAAGCGCGCCTGCGGTGGCCGGATCGACCCTTTTTGGTTGCCGGTTCAATTGGCCCCACCAATCGTACGGCGTCGATTTCGCCGGATGTTTCAAACCCTGGCTATCGTTCTATCACTTTTGACCAACTTGTGGAAGCCTACGCGGAGCAGGTCGAGGCGCTTCTGGATGCAGGGGTGGACATTCTTTTGCCGGAAACCGCCTTCGACACTCTCAATCTAAAGGCGTGTCTTTTCGCAAGCATGCGTGCGGTGGAAAAGCGGGGGATTCTCCCGCCGATTATGGCTTCGGCCACCATTACGGATCGTAGCGGAAGGACCCTCTCCGGACAGACGATTGAAGCATGGTGGATATCCGTATCCCATGTTCCACTGTTTAGTGTGGGGATTAACTGTGCGCTGGGCGCAGAGCTGATGCGCCCTTTTGTGGAGGAATTATCGCGGGTAGCCACGGTGTACACAAGCTGTCACCCGAACGCCGGCTTGCCTAACGAACTAGGCCAATATGAGGAGCCGCCCGAAAAAACGGCCGTTTTAGTGAGCGAATTTGCCCACAACGGTTGGGTGAACATTGTGGGGGGATGCTGCGGCACAACCCCGGAACATATTCGGGCGATGACGGAGTTTGTGCGGGGCTTGCCCCCGCGGCAGCCGGCGCCGCCCGATCATCTTACTAAACTCAGCGGCATGGATCCGCTTGTGATCCGGCCGGAGATGGGCTTTGTCATGATTGGGGAGCGGACCAATGTGTCGGGCTCCCGCCGCTTTGCCGATCTGGTACGCGAAGGTCGGTTGGAGGAAGCCGTGGCCGTGGCCCGTCAACAGGTGGAAAATGGGGCGAATGTCGTCGACGTCAATTTCGATGACCCCCTCCTCGACGCCGAAGAGCTGATGCCGAAATTCCTGAACTTGCTGATGGCCGAGCCGGCCGTCGCTCGCGTACCGGTGATGATCGATAGCTCCAAGTGGTCGGTCCTCGAAGCCGGCCTAAAGTGCCTTCAAGGCAAGGCGATTGTCAACTCCATTAGTCTCAAGGAAGGCGAGGAGCCATTTCTTCACCAGGCTCGGCTTATCCGCCGTTATGGCGCCGCGTGTGTGGTCATGTGTTTCGACGAACGCGGCCAGGCCGTCACTACCCAACACAAAGTGGAAGTGGCGGAGCGAGCCTACCGCCTTTTAGTGGAAAAGGCGGGATTTCCCCCGGAGGATGTAATCATCGATCCCGGCATTTTGGCGGTGGCCACTGGTATCGAAGAGCACAATCGCTATGCCTTAAACTTCATCGAGGCGACACGAATTATCAAATCGCGTTGCCCGTATTTGAAAATTTCTGGGGGAGTGAGCAATTTATCCTTTTCCTTCCGGGGCAATGAGCCAGTTCGTCGGGCCATGCACAGTGCCTTCCTTTATCACGCGGTCCAAGCTGGAATGGACATGGGCATTGTCAACGCGGGCCAGCTTGACGTTTACGAGGAGATCGAGCCCCATCTTCGCGAACTTGTGGAGGATGTGCTGTTTGACCGACGGCCCGATGCCACGGAACGGCTTATCGAGTTGGCCGAGAAAGTCAAAAAACGCTCCTCGGCTTCGGAAGAAAAGAAGCTTGCCTGGCGATCGGGGCCTGTGGACAAGCGACTAGTGCATGCAGTCGTGCACGGGATTACCGACTTTATCGAGTCCGACGTCGAAGAAGCCCGCGGGATGTACCCTTCGGCTTTGGCGGTGATTGAGGGACCGCTTATGGAAGGGATGAAGATCGTGGGCGATCTGTTCGGGCAGGGGAAGATGTTTTTGCCCCAGGTGGTAAAGTCGGCGCGAGTAATGAAGCAAGCGGTAGCGTATTTGACTCCGTTTATAGAGAAGGAGAGAAAAAACGCGCAGGATCCCCATGCCCGTGCTGCGCGCGGTACGATTATTCTGGCAACGGTCAAGGGCGATGTCCACGACATCGGTAAGAACATTGTTGGCGTGGTGTTGGCGTGTAATGGTTACCGGGTTGTGGATCTAGGGATAATGGTGCCGTGTGAACAAATTCTGGAAGCTGCCCAACGGGAAGGGGCTGACATCATCGGACTAAGCGGCTTGATTACCCCTAGCCTGGATGAAATGGTTCACGTAGCCTCTGAGATGGAGCGGCAGCAGTTTCGCCTGCCCCTTTTGATCGGGGGTGCGACCACCAGTGCCAAGCACACAGCGCTAAAGATCGCTCCCCAGTATACTGGGCCCGTGGTGCATGTGGTGGATGCTTCCCGGAGTGTGCCTGTGGTGGATCAACTGCTTAATCCTTCGCTGCGACAAAAGTTCATCGAGAACAACCTGCGCAGCCAGGAAGAAATACGGCAGGCAAGTGAAACTCAGCGCTCAAGCAAAGTAGTTGCTTATCGCGAAGCGCTGGAACGCCGCATGAAAACCGATTGGGCCACTCTCGACATTCCCAAGCCTTCTTTCCTCGGTTTGAAGGCTTTCCTCGACTATGATCTTACGGAGATCCGCAGTTATATTGATTGGACACCTTTTTTCTGGGTGTGGGATATTCACGTGAAGTTTCCCCGCGTGCTGGAGGATCCCGAGGTGGGATCCCAGGCGCGAGAGCTCTTCGAGGATGCTAACCGATTGCTCGACGAGATCGTTTCCCGCCGGTGGTTACGGGCAAGCGGTGTTTACGGCTTCTGGCCGGCAAATTCGGTGGAGGACGACATCGTTGTGTACACAGATGAGAGCCGATCAGTAGAGCTTGCCCGCCTCCATTGCTTGCGACAACAGTGGGAACGTGTGGGACAGAAAGAGTTTTTGTCTTTGGCAGATTTTGTAGCGCCGGTCAACTCCGGCCGCGATGATTATCTCGGCGCCTTCGTAGTTACCGTGGGTCACGGTTGCCGCGAGTTGGTGGAGTATTTTCTCTCCAAGCACGACGATTATCGCGCGATTTTAACACAGGCCTTGGCCGACCGATTGGTGGAGGCGTTTGCGGAGGTTCTCCACCTGCGGGCACGTCAGGATTGGGGCTACGGCCTGGAGGAAAATTTGACACTAGATGAGCTCATCGCGGAACGCTATCGGGGTATTCGCCCTGCCCCGGGTTACCCGGCTCAGCCGGATCATACGGAAAAAGATACGATCTTTCGGTTGCTGAGAGCCACCGAATTGATCGGGGTAAAACTCACAGAGTCCTATGCGATGGATCCTGGGGCTAGTGTTTGCGGACTTTACTTCTCGCATCCTGAATCTCGTTATTTTGCTGTCAACAAAATCCTTCGAGATCAGGTAGAAGATTACGCACGGCGGAAAGGGATGCCGGTTGCTGAGGCCGAGCGATGGTTGGCACCTTATCTTGCTTATGAACCGTAGGGACTTGTTCCCAAGACCGGGAGAGAGCACCGGCCCGTCCCCCTTTCCAGCAAGTTGGTAGGTCAGCGGCCGAGGGCGCACAGGAGGCGGAGCTTTCATCGCATTCAGGGCGGAAATTTGCGGGGGTGTGGCCCGGGAAGAATTAACCAGTCCATGCGGCAACTTAAAAGGAGCAGCAATGTGAGAAACAGTTGCGACGCCGCCACCTGAGGGTGGGTGGAACCGACTTTCGGGGCACCTAACCGGGCGAAGTTGCCACGCTCGTGTTGCCCCGACCGGGGGCCCTTGGGTGGGCAGAGAGAACCATCCTGCTCTCGAAATATGCACAGAATGGCCCGTACCGCTGAGTAACACCCGCGGGTTGAGGAGCTCCCTCGAAATAGACGCAGAAAGGCCTGGGGAATTAACTGGAAGAAATTACGCAAGTAGCCATTCGCAAGATAGCCACCGGTAAAAACCGGCAGGTGGAGTGGTTATTAAGGACCAAGCTATCGGGGGAACACGGTCGGTAAGGGTCAGTTGTGTGATCCCCAGGTGGGGGCTTTGTCTCGTGCCTAGGGTATATCGCTGGCCGCCTGCCTCGGTGTATAGCGACTTTTCCGGGCTTTGTGACTTAACTTTTCTGAATGACTTAGACTTTTTTGGGAGGCTTCCGGGCCGTTGCCGGTCTCTGCCGGGTTTCTGGCTTACTGGGGTGGGGCCCGGCGCCGGAGGCAGGCGTCTGGCCTGAAAAGCCGCTAAGCAGATGCGAGGGGCCATACCCCTTAATCCTTTTTGTCTGCGAGACGAACTCGGGCTCCAGCGGTTGCCTTTATTTGGCCAGAAGAAGGACCAAAAAAGTTTGTTCTCTCTAAGAATCGTGGAAAGTTTACGCATTCTAACCTTTATGGCGCCTATGCGGAGCCAATCCGCCATCGCTCGTTTGCCTCCTGTGAAAATGCCATCGCTTAATTTCATAATTTCATAATCAATTTGCCAATTGAGGTGATATTGCCGATTTTTCGATCAGGATTTTTGATTCCGTCTGGGATATAGATTCCGGTCGGTTCCACCCTGCGCCACTCCTAGCTTTGGCACAAAGTGTGGAGTGCAAGTTCTAATGCTAGGGGAGTCACAGGGATCCGGCTGGCGACCATTGCGGGACAGAGCGGGTAATCCTCGAAGATTCGCTCCGGGGGAGAAGTGACGGCAGAGAGAAAACTCCCTACCCACCATTCCAAGCACGTGGGAGTGGAGAATCACTTGTGGAGCGGAGGCCTCAACGAAACTTTAGTGCGTTGTTGAGCAACTTATGGAGTCAGCGGCGAGTAAAGTAGCAACTCAGGGGACCTTGTCGGAGCAGCTTCTCAGCCGGCTGGCTCAGGACCGGCAAAGGCTGGTGGACTTTTTTGTTAGTCGGCGGGGAGAGTTCGAAAATGCGTTGACGCAACTAGCCAATTGGGCCAACCGGTTGGCTTCGGCCGTCCAGGCGTCAACTCTCGCCTTAGAACGTCGGGAATACGAGCTAGCGTTACGCCTTGGCGAGTTGGACCGCCGAGAGAAGCTTCTTGAGCAACTGAGCGGCATGGTGGAGCGCCGCCTCACCGATTGGAGCCTCCTTCAAGACCAGCTTCGACTGCAGTCGGAACTTCTTCTCCAACGGCTAAACGGAGTGGAATCGGGACTGTCCCGGGGCCTAGGCCAGTTGGATGACCAGCTGCGGCAATGGAGCCGGGTTAAAGCTGAGATCGCCGCACGCTTGGAACAGAGCTGCACCATCTCCCGGGAACTTGGTCAACAGGAGGGGCGTCTTGCTGCTTGGCAGGAAGAGCTGGCTTTGCGTGAAAAATCGTTAGCTGAGAAAGCACAAATCCTCAGCGCCAAAGAGGCTCGGACGCACGCCCAACGTCGTGCTTTACTGGAGCGAGTGCGAAGCCAGCGCCGTTGGCAAAAAACGCCGGAATGGCACACGGCTTTGCCGGAAGAAAAATCGGGTCAATGGGGGGAGATACTGACTCAGTTGCAAGTTCTCGCGGAGGGGCAGAAAAAGCTGTTGGAGATCGTCGATCAATTGGCTGCCTTGAGGGGTGAGTCGGCCTCGGTCTCTGGGGCGTTGAGCTATCAGTCTCAATCGGCACGCGGCGAGCTCGGAACCACGAGTGGTATTCCCGGGTGGGGTGACAGACACACATTGGCGGAAAGCTCGGGGCAGGCTGGTTTCGCCTCCGACCACGCCGATTACGCCCGACAATATGAGCGTGCCTGTGAGGAAATACGATCTCTCCGATTGGAAAACGAGCTTTTGGCCCAGAAAGTCAAGGAAACACAGTTGTCGCTTGAGGAGGCCCGAACTGCTTTGGCGCGGGGTGGGGGCTCCGCCTCGGGGACATTAAGCTGGGAGGAACAAAAGCAGCTTTTGCTGAACGCGTTGGAACAGGAGAACAGTGCGCCTTCTGATGCCGGCAAATCCGCACCCCGAGCCCAGGGCGAACTGGAGCGGGCGCTTGCGGAGGCCCAAGCTCTACTGGCCGAAAAAGATCGCGAAATTCTCACCCTTCAAAAACTCCTCGAGGAGCAATCGACCCATTTAGGCAGTTTGGCTTTGGGCGCCGCAGCCATTGAAGAACTTGTGGCCAAAGACGAGATTGTCCAGCAGGAGCGGGAAACCGCACGTCGAATCCGGGAAGAATGGGAGGCCAAGCTGCGCCAAGCGGAGGTTGAACTCTCGCTCGAGCGGGCCAAATTAGCCCGCGAACGAGCGGAGCTGGAGGATAGGGCCCGGCAGTTGGCGGAACTAGCTCAAGAACTGCAGAAAAAAACCGGCGGCGATCTCCCCGGTTGCGACAGCGCCGCAGCCCCGCTGGCGCAAAAGTCACTCCGCCGACGGTGGTTTGGCCAGCTAGGAACATCCGGGGATAGCCACCGGTAACCTGTGCCGGATTCCGCCCATAATTCGCGTCGCCCGGCGAAGTTCTCGAGTACTTACAAAGGACTTTCAGCGGAGACTACCTTCCGCGTGACGGCGGGACCGCTCGAAAGCGATCCGCGCAAAGGATGGCCGGGGGATTCCCGTGCCTGGGTTTGGGCCTACGGTTGCTGCGCAGCAGAGGGCTCGCCGGCAGGTTGGGCTTCCTCAGATTCGGTGGGCTGAGCCTGTTCTGCTTGTTGTTCCGTTTGCGGGGCTTCCGTTTGCGGCACTTCTACCGCCGGTCCGGTAGTGGCTTCGGGACCACCCGTGGGCGCAGGCACAGTCGGCCGAGGCCCTGGTTGAGGGCCTTGCGGCGAACAACCTACTAGCCACACTCCCATTAAAACGACCGTTAGCAACACCAGCATTTGGCGCATGGTCTCTCCTCCTTCATGCTTTTAAGGTTTGCACCCATACTTCAAAGCCTTGCTGGGAAACGCAAGGATACACCGAGTGTCGTAGACCCCCTCTCCGGTGTAGGCCGTGCATCCCGTAATGGTCGACCATGGACAAAACTTTTGAAGGTTTCCCGACTCCGGAGTCGGTTTTTCGCCCATGGCTGTTCGTCTCCACAAGTTAGTGACACGGTTTCCGCCGGCATTATTCCCAAGGGAGGATTTTTTCGCTCGCTACTCTCGTGAAGAACCTTTTGAGTGGGCATGCCAAAGTCGGTTTCTGCGTGTTTGATTGTCCGACGGGTCTTCTGGTAAAGTTGACATATCGGTTTGTCTTATTTTGGTTGACTGGGAGGCCCGGGAGGGTTTTGGCCTGGGGACCCAGAGGTGGACGATCGGTTTTTTGGTGCCAGCAACTTGGACGGGCCGGCGCCTCAGCAACTTTTGGGAACCGATTTCGTTGTGAAAATTTTTGGAGGGATCCGCCGGCACGCGCGGCCAGTCGCCGGAGATGATCTTGCGGAGCCGGCCCAAAATTCGGCGTGATAAATCAAGCCGGAGTTGCGCACGGTCTCGGGGTAATTTCCGCGGAAGGCAGTGGGGTCATTCTGGAAACACTCCGATTGCAAAGGATCTCGCAGGAAGGACGATCAATTATTTTTTACAAACTTCGTGCAGGTCCCCCCTCTCGCTGCTTGATAATTGGCATGTGAAGTGTCGTCGTGTCTCGACTGCCTGCGAGTTTTTGCATGGCATTCAGCTTCTTGCATCGCTTACATCGCAAAAGACAATTCGTTTAATGGGTAATGTGTGCTATGGCGGTCTTCGCCCAACCAGTGGTTTGGGGTGTCAACGGGACATTTGCCATTATTTGGTCCGGTGGGCGAGGCTTCGTGCTTTGGGCTGTGAGAAGGCTAGCAGGACATTTTCCGAAGGCCACCCTTCTTTGGTGGCAGCTGGGATCGCTTGGTGAAAGCTTGAAGGCGTGCCTCTCGGAGGTGGATGACCTGGATGGGAAGGTTGTGGCGCGCTTTGGAAAAAGGTGGCCACTTGGGTGAAATGGGGAAGCTTCTCCCTGAAGGGGAGAAAGTTGCGCCAGGTTCTTACGGAAGCCGAGTGCCTGGAGTTATCGGCGTGAAGCGTCACAAAACAACAAAGGGAGACGAGGCTATGTTCCCGTGTTCAAGATTGTGCTCCTGCATGTCGCGGCGGCATTTTTTGGCTTTGGGGTGTGCAGGGTGTGCCGCCGGCGCAGCAAGTCCGTGGGAACGCATGGTTCGGAGTGAAGAAATGCCCATGGTTTCGGCGGGCTCCCGACCAAAAGTTCGCCTCATTTTTGCTTGCTGGTCGCTTGTTCAGGATAGGCCTACCTGGCCTCACCTGGGGCACGATATGCGCCCGGAGATTGAGCGGGTGTCTTCTCAGCTTCCCAAGTTGTGTCCTGAGGTTGAATTCGTGCCGGTGGTCCTCCATTCTCCGGAGGAAGCGGAGAAACTCGTAGCGGAAGACGCCGGCGCCGGGATCGATGGTTACCTGGTTTACCACATGAATAATTGGATCCGGGTGATGTATCCTGTGGTCCAGTCGGGAAAGCCGACTATGGTGGTGCAATACCTTTACGGAGGGAGCGGAGGATTCCATGTTTTTACCGCGGAACTACGGCGAAAATTCGCCAACATGGCGGGGATAAGCTCCTCGCAGTTAGAGGATGTGGCGGCCGCGGCCAAGGCCTTTTGCTTGATCCATGAAGGAGCATCTGCCGCGGAAGTCGCCGCTGCTGCTAGTCGAATTCACTTGGAGCGAATGCCTCCGCCGCGGCATACCAGCGGAAAGGAAGACCCTCTTAGCCCGCGCCCCATCGGAGAGGTGCTTGCGGCAGTGGCAAAGGAAAGGATTTTGTCGGTGGGAGGAGGTGCCGCAGGCATCGCCCGCGCGCTGGCCGAGACTTTGAAGATCGAAGTCCAAATGGTCTCCTTCCCTGAATTTGCTGCCGCCTATGACAGAACTGATGTGGACGAAGCCCGCGCGATTGCCGACCGCTGGAAAAAGCAGGCCCTGGCCGTGACCATTGACGAACCTGAAGAGACGTTAGAGAAATCGGCTCGGGTATATTTGGCCCAAAAGATCCTTTTGGAGAAGTATGGGGCATCGGCGATCGCTATCAACTGCTTGGGAGGTTTCTATAGCGGGCATCTGGCGGGCTACCCCTGCCTTGGGTTTGTAGAGCTGAACAACGCGGGATTGGTCGGCGCATGTGAGGCGGACCTTATTTCCACCGGCACCATGGTCCTGCTACGGCACCTTGTGGGTCGGCCAGGCTATATCTCGGATCCGGTCTTGGATAGCTCTAAGCGATGGATCGTTTACGCCCACTGTGTAGCCCCTACGCGTGTGTTTGGTCCGGATGGACCAACCAATTGTTACGAGATCCATTCGCACGCTGAGGATCGCCGGGGGGCCTCGGTACGCTCGATCTTGCCCCTCGGCTACATGACTACCACGCTGGAGGTCCATCCGGCGCGGCGTGAGATCCTCTGCCATCGGGGTGTGGCTGTGGACAACCCCTGGGATCCACGCGGATGCCGCACAAAGCTGGCGGTTGAGCCCCTCGGCGATTTTGAGCGTTTGTATACTTATTGGGATATTTACGGTTGGCACCGGGTTACCGTTTACGGGGATCTGTGGGAGCCGGTTCAGGAACTTGCTCAGGCCTTGGGGTTCAGTTTTGTGCCCGAGGCTTAGTCCTCCAGCTTGGGCCGTGTGCGGACTCTGGCCGGTGGTTGACACTGATGTTTTAGGCCTAGCGGAATGCCTGGCGCTCACCGCCGCAGGGAAACGCATCCTGCGGCTTAAGGCGGTTATTGGTCTTTCTCCGTTGCGACCAAAGCGCGACGGAATAGGTCTTTTTACGCCGTGAACTAGCGCTTTTTCAGCGTCACGCTCATTCCGGCCCCTTCCATGAGGAGAAAGGCGGTTTCCAGCTCTGGATTTTTGGTGATAGCCTCCACAAAGCGGGGATCGGCAGATCCCGGTCGCATGTTATGGGCAATGATGAGTCCGCCCGGCCGTACCAAGGGCAACAATTTTTGCAGATAGTCAATGTACCCAGTTTTATCAGCGTCCAGGAAGACGATGTCAATAGGCTCTTTGTGTTGGAGGACGGTTTCGTGGGCATCGCCCTCGATGATCGTAACAAGCTCGGACACCCCGGCCTTCTCGAAGTTGGCCTTGGCAAGTTTGATGCGTTCTCGATCAATTTCGTGCGTGTATAGGTGACCACCTGTAGTGCGGAGAGCGAGGCAGAACCAAAGGCCGGAATACCCGATGGAGGTGCCTACCTCAACCACGCGCTTGGCTCCCACCGCCTCTGTGAGAAGTCGCAGGAGTCGACCATCGGTGGGAGAGACAATTTGATAACGTCGAAGCGGGGCAAGCTCCTCAAGCACGGCGAGAATTCGCTTCTCGTCCTCGCTCTTGGCCTGCACGGGGTTGTCATAGTAGCTTTCGCTTGCGGGGCCACCGGCTGGGCCAAGACGCCGCGGTGGACCAGGCGGCTGAGCAAAAACGGCAAGTTTTTCGGCACATACCGCGCCCACCATCACGGTCAACACTGCCGTAATGCCTGCCAAAGCTACCCTGGGCTTGTGTGTCCTTGTTTTGCGCATGCGGAGCCTCCTATCTTGGGATTTCATCAACTGGGAACCTGATCGGAGGACGCGAATCCCCCAGGAATTCACTACGACTTTTTATTTTTCAAATCGAAGGGGAACCACGGCCTGCGAAAAGCCGGCCTCGGGCTGTGTCCGGAGGCGGGCCCTTAAATCAAACCCTGCGTAAGACGCAGAGTTTCGCACCCGAAGAACAAGTTTGCTCACGAAAGTTATTTTGCCGCAGCCGGCTGGTATAAAAGTGGTGCTCACCCAAATCTTAGGGGCAAATACTGCGTACCACCGGTACAATGGGCGCGGGCTTGAGTTTCTCCACAAGCTGACGCTTTCCGAAAGGCGGGAGTTGATGGCGTGTTCGGGCTTGGCGTGGGCGCTCGCCCAAAGCGATCATCCGGAGTGATCTCTGCCAGAGGTAAGCGGTTGGCTCACCTCAGTGGGCTCATCCCGTAGGCACAGCAAACTAATTGCGGGAAGGATGCGGGGGCAGTGTCGCCCGGAGAACCCGACCCTCGCGTTCCAGGGTAAGCGAAATCGCCGGAGCCGCAAGATCGGCCCGCCACCGGGCGGCAAGCTCCTCGAGGTTTTCGAGCGGATTTTCGCCGAGGCGTTGCCCATCGAGCTCCCAGATGCGATCTCCCGGCTGAATCCCTGCGATTGCTGCAGGCGATCCGGGCACTACCTGCAAGACGACTGCTACGCCAGGATCTGCGGGATCGACCTTGCAGGCCAATCCGAAAGGCCACGGTTTCCCCCGTAGGGGAACGCGGACGACACGACGCTCAGGTTCTGGAGCGTGCTCCAAAAGAAGTTCCACACTTTCCTGAGCGGAGGCTACAAGCCAGGCAAACTCCTCAAAAGCGACAACTTCATGACCGTTGACTCCTAACACGCAATCGCCGGGCTTCAATCCTGCTTTCTCGGCGGGGGATTGGGGGAGCACCCGAAGCACGCTTAACCCTCTCCCGTTTTCCCCGGTTTGCCGGCACTCGATCCCCAATCGAGGGACGGCAACTTCCAACTCTTCCCACGGTTTTTCCTTGTGGGCCTCCGGGCGGAACGCCGGAAGGGTTTGACGGCTGCCCAGGTCGTAAATCACCCGCAGGGCGTATCGCACCACCCTCTCCATTCCCGCATAGTCGATGCGGTCCGGAGTGTCGGTGGGCCGATGGTAATCCTCATGCAGGCCGGTGTGGAGCATCGCGGAAGGAATCCCCGCCTCATAGAAACTGACATGATCCGAATCGGGGCGGAGGTTCCAGGAGAAAATAAGGCGAAGTCCCTCGGCATTTTGCAACGCGAAAAGTCGTCGCCACCCCACACCGCTTCGTGCCCCCACCACATGAAGACGGTCCTCCCGAAGTCGGCCGACCATGTCTAAGTTGATGGCAACCTTCACCCGATTCAGTGGCACGGTGGAATTCTTGACCCAATGCCGGCTTCCTAACAACCCCTTTTCTTCCCCATCCCAGAGGGCAAATAGCACCGACCGAGCTACCGGCACAAGCATTAAGGCTTCAGCAAGCTCTAGGACAGCAGCCACACCGGTGGCGTTATCGTCGGCCCCAGGAACAACCACGTTTTCCCCGTCGTGACTGCGACGGTAACCGATATGATCAAAGTGGGCCCCCACCACTATGATTTGCTCCGCCAAAATCGGGTCAGTGCCGTGAATGATCCCGAGGACGTTGAGCATTCCGTCCCCAAAGGCCTGAAAATAGTCACCACTTTCACCCGCCGGGGTCAGTCCGAGAGTTCGAAACCGCTCAGCTAACCACCGGGCAGCCCTCTGCGCGGCAAGCGTTCCTGCCTTACGCCCCTCGAAAGCAGGATCGGCGAGGAAAAACACACTTTCCCGAAGCTCTTCAGCCGTAATAGATGCTAGGGCCGAGTCAATCGCCCTAGAATTGCTACCCCCCAGAGCGGTGTGGGGGAAAGAGGCGAAGGCGCAAACCAGATACAGGATCACTACGGCACGGCCAAAGATTTGCAACCCGGCACTTAAAAACCTGGGCACAACGACTGACTGCGGACGAGTCGGAGGGGAAGCGGCTCCTGGCAAGAATGGGTCATTTTGGATTTGTGGAGGAGGGTTCTTAGACTCGCTCTTTCGCAAGCTAGAGTATCGAGCACACTTCTCAACACAGTCAGGCCGGTGGGTTGGCGGGTTCCCACGAGACCGGGGTTGTGGAGGAAGGACGGCTTTTCGCCGAAAGCTTCCAAAGCAGGAGGGCATCAAATCGAGACTTTTCCTACCCGGTCCTACCAAGAAAGAAATTGGTCTGTGGGCCACTGCGAATTTTCCTCAGCTTATACTCAGGAATAACGATGCCTAATTATGACGGTTCGCCCGCAGGATTCGAGGCCTCTGACCCTCCGGAGAACGGCGGCCGTGTTTAAGGGGTGTGAACCGGTTGGCAAAGGTGGGATTTTCCCCGTGAAAATGCCCGCGAAGTGGTAACCGAAAATCCGCTCGCCTCGTCACATTCGTGTGAGCTTTGGGGGAGGTTTAGCGCTTAATGTGCTAGGCCCGAGGAGGTCGGCTCACTAAGCACTCTCCTAAAACAACTAACCTTGGGTTTTGTGAGGTCCGCGTTGGTGACAGGCATTAGCGAACTGAGTTTTCCGGCCTACACTCCGGATCGTCCCAAGCCGTTTATTGGAGTTTTGTCACTTTTTAGTGCCCAATTTTACGTTCCGGAAACGAAAGTCGCAAAACGTTCTAAGGCGGAGGATTCCGCAAGGTCTGGGTCCTCCCGGCCCGGATGGCCCGCCAGGGTCGGCGGGCAGCTTGTGGTTGCCGCTGTACCACGCGGTCGCATTTAGGTGGCCCACCAGGGTTGGGGGCAGCCCCTTGCGTCCCTTTAGCCTGATGATCACCATAAAGATTTGCTTACCGAGACGGGGTTATGGGAAACGGGCCTCGGGTTTTTCGCCACATGAGTGCTTATAAGAGTGGAGGTGTGGTCCATGCCGTGGTGCGGGCAGGAGAAAGTCAGGGGAACTAAAGCGACAGAAATTCGGCTTTAACCGCAGTTTCTATCGCCGTGAACAAGTCTGGACAGAAACGGAAGTGGGTTGCCGGTACTCCAGAATGTTTGGGGTGACCGAAAGCGGCAGAAGCAAGAAATCATGGAGTTCGTTCGACTGGGGTCACTAACACGTCGGAGTTAATCAACGATACTAGTCAAAGCGCTTGGGAGGAAAAAAGTGTGACAGCCGATACCGTTCGCCGCATTGGGTTGTCGGAGAAGGATTTGCCGGATGCCTGGTACAACATTTTGCCGGATTTGCCGGAACCTCCTCCACCGGTGCTTCATCCCGGCACCAAGCAGCCGATAAGCCCACGAGACCTGGAGCCGATTTTTGCCCGGGCCCTAATCGAACAGGAAATGAGCCCGGAGCGGTGGATAGCTATCCCAGAGCCCGTGCGCGAAGTTTACAAGCTATGGCGTCCGACGCCGCTTGTGAGGGCACGGAGTCTCGAGAAGGCGTTGCGAACCCCCGCGCGCATCTACTTCAAAGACGAAAGCCATAGTCCTCCCGGCAGTCACAAACCGAATACGGCCGTAGCTCAGGCTTACTTTAACAAGGTGGAAGGCGTACGTCGGCTGGCTACGGAAACTGGGGCAGGACAATGGGGTTCATCATTGGCTTTTGCGTGCACCCTCTTCGGTCTTGAATGCCTTGTGTTTATGGTGAAGGTGAGCTTTTATCAGAAGCCCTACCGTAAATCGATGATGCAACTGTGGGGGGCCGAGGTGCTCCCCAGCCCCTCCCACCGCACGGAAGCCGGCCGAAAAATCCTCGCGGAAGATCCCGACTGTCCCGGAAGTCTGGGCATCGCCATTAGCGAAGCCATCGAAGTGGCTATTAAAGATGCGGAAACCAAGTACACGTTAGGCAGCGTGCTCAATCACGTTTTGCTCCATCAAACGATCATCGGTTTGGAAGCAAAAAAGCAGTTCGAATTGGTAGGGGACTATCCTGATGTGGTGATCGGCTGTGTGGGCGGGGGAAGTAACTTTGCTGGGCTGGCCTTCCCCTTTGTGGCCGATCGGTTGCGGGGTAAGGAGGTTCGATTTATTGCCGTAGAACCTCGGGCGTGTCCCACCTTGAGTCGGGGCCAATACCGTTATGATTTCGGAGACACAAGTCAGCTGACACCACTGATCAAGATGTATACGCTTGGTCACAACTTCGTGCCACCGGGGATTCATGCGGGGGGACTGCGCTACCACGGCATGGCACCGCTGGTTAGCCTCCTCACAAAGCTGGGAATTGTGGAAGTAGCTGCCTATCACCAGAACGAGTGCTTCCAGGCGGCGCAACTTTTCGCTACCAGCGAGGGGATCATCCCGGCACCTGAGACTTCCCATGCCATTCGCGCTGCTGTGGTCGAAGCTATTCGTTGTCGGGAAACAGGTCAGGAGAAGTGTATCCTGTTTAACCTCAGTGGACACGGCATTTGTGATTTGGGTGCTTACGACAAGTTTTTAGCTGGCGAACTGGAAGACTTGGAATACCCGCAAGACAAAATCGACGAGGCGTTGGCAGCGCTTCCCACGGTTGATGCGTAAACGGTTCCATTGGCGAACTTAGACAGTTAGCCGAGACAGCTAAAGAAATGCTCAAGCCGACGGCGGAAGGGCCGCTGCTCCGCTGGTCCTGCTTAATTCGCCCTGTGGAAAGCAACCTGTGGAACCGATAGCCTCCAGAGACGATTCCCCGGCATGGCTGTCCCCGGCAATGGGGAGATGAGCCAATCGCGACCATTGGGGAAGCGCGTCCACCGGGCCGCCGGATTGGCTTGGCATGGGAGGTTTGTCAGTGATGCACAACCATGGGCCAGAAATTGCTGCCGGATTTGCAGAAGGGACAACCTTGCGGGTGGTAGGCCTAGTAATTTGAGACCCACCACTGACCTGGTAAAGCTTTCGATCAGAGCCAAAGGGGAATATGTGGCTCGGCTCGCCCGTGAGCACCGAGCACGGTTAGCGTGTCGTTCCGGCTGAACTCATGCCTTCCACTGCTGCGGAAAGGTGTCCCCCGTGACCCGGCCTGGCCGGCAAGTATCGCGCTCTTTGCTCCTCGGCGCCTTTTGTTCGGACGGCCGTTGGGCCGTAGGATTGGTTATCATCGGCAGGTTGTTGTCGCCGGCCGCTGGGGCTTCGGTCTCTCCGATAGTACTGGAAATCCCCAGATGATGCTTGGGAATGCGCGGCCTGTGAAGATCAGGGCGCTCGAACCGTCTTGCCGACGGAGGCGGTCAGGAAAAGCTGCGATTGGTACTCTTTAACTTCAACAGTGTCGTCATGAGCGCCGGGTGCTGTTTACCGTAAGAAGACGACGACGAAGGCTTTTGGCTGAAATCAGTGGGCTTCGATGTTATCGCGGTCGGCTACCGCAGGGGGCCTGATGAAGTTGCCGCTGGCTAAAGGTAGCAAACCAACCGTAACGTGGCGCGAGGCGAAGTCTGCGGCGGATGTCTGCTGTGGCCCTCTCGGCGCGAGCCAGAAGAGCGTGGGATAGGTTCCCCTGTCGGCTCTCGTTGTGGTTTCGCCAGGAGCAACGATGGACCCAAACGTGGGGCTTGTGCCTCAGGAATCGACCTGGCTTCTCCGTACCTCCCGAAACTCCTCGATCGCAATCCAAGGGAAGGGGTCTCGAGGCAAACGCCGTGCAAGTAATAGGGTATGAGAGCGCAAGATCGTCCTGCCGGAAATAAGAGGTCGTGATCTTAGCCCTGTGATTTTTTCAGTTTTGTAATCGGGAAATGTCGGAAAACTTTTTCTCGGGATTTATTCCGTCTGGTGGGGTTTCCGGCGATCTGCCGGTCACTTGTTGGAATGCGCTTGGACTCTCAGAAAGGTCCCCTACTTCGGCGCAGAAGTACTTTGGAAAAGCGCTTTGGCTTTGACTCGAACTTGCAATTGACGAGTCATTTGTTGAAATTGCTTGAAATGAGGCAGGTCTCGGCTGTAAGTTAAGAGAAGTCGCGGTTATAATCTAAGTGAGTTGCCGACCTAGGGGTGTCCCGGTTAAATCTTACCGGGAGCGATCAAGTCAGGGGATCTTCTTTGCAAAAGCCCACCGCAGGTGTTCTCGGTTGGAGGTGAGAGCTTCGGACGGGCGGGCTGTTTATGCTTGAGAGCCGCTCCGTATCACAAGCCGTTACACCGCCGCAAATACACTGGCTCACCGAAATTGGCCGTAGGTTCCGCTCATAGCTGGTAGAGGTGGCAATACGTCGCGTTGGCCACTTGCGGAGTACCAAATACCAATCAAACCATTAGAAATCATGCATTCTGTGGGATCGAGGCTTCAGAGTAGGGCAAATCATCTGAATAAATTCGTTGAATAATTTACCGTTAGCCACAAAACCGTAGGAGAAAAGCTATGGTCTCCGGCCGCCTTAGTAGGTGTCGGCTCACTTTCGGTCTGATAGCGGTTTTGCTGTTCATCTCTTCTTTGATTGGGTGTGGCGGGGGGGGACCAAGGATTGTGAAAGTTTCTGGCATGGTGCTTGTTGATGGTCAACCGCTCAATCTCCCGCAAGGGGTACAGGCGTTTATTCAGTTTGTGCCGACCGGTGCTCGAGCGGCCTCGGGCGAGATCGACCCGACGACGGGCCGATTCACTTTGACTACCGCCACGCCAGGTGACGGCTGTGTCGTTGGTCAGCATAAAGTAGCGGTGATTATCCGGGCGATGGTGGGGACGGAGAGTGTCTCCCTCATCGATGAAAGGTACGCCAAGCCGGAGACCAGTGGCATTACCGTTCAAATTGATGGTCCCACGGACAATTTGCAGATCCATATCTCTGGGCCGCTAAAGAATTTGCCACCCGGAGCGATCCAGCCAAGCTCCGAGGATCCCGGTATTATGTGAATCCAA
Organism: uncultured Thermoguttaceae bacterium; assembly: GCA_938084835.1. GTDB lineage: Bacteria > Planctomycetota > Planctomycetia > Pirellulales > Thermoguttaceae > DTLM01. The sequence goes on along the minus strand of CALKER010000007.1, from coordinate 179,943 downwards.
ACGGGGATAGTGTCGGACGGTGCCTGTTGCAGCTGGGCAATGAGAAGGGCAACCAAGGAGTGAAAAAGAGTACGAGAGGTACGCGCGCGGTCAGGGCCAGAGGCGGGCCAACTAAGACGCGGGCGGGTTAGCGATGGTTGGGGATTCGTCCTCTTCGGTCGTTTTATTGGCAACGTGTTTTTCGCAAAAATCCCCACTGTGTGGATCGCTTCGGTTGGCTTCCTGGCTGGTGGGTGGCCTTGTGATGGCCGCGGCAAATGAGTTGGACGGGAGTCGTTAACTTTACTCAGTGATGGAGGTGCCGCGATGCGAATTGAACAGGTGAAGCTATTCCGTGGACAAACCAAGGCTTTTACCTTGGTCGAGCTTTTGGTGGTGATAGCGATTATTGGAATTCTGATTGCGCTTTTGCTTCCAGCAGTTCAGGCGGCGCGCGAAGCGGCTCGACGTTCTCAGTGCACCAACAATCTCAAACAACTGGTACTTGCGCTGCATTCCTATGAAAATGTCATCAAATCTTACCCGCCGGGACGAATGGGCAGCGACTGTTCGGATTATTACGGTCTTACCTCGAACAATCCCGCTGCAGCAAACTATGCAGCAGATTATCAACGGCAAGGGACCAGCGGCTTCGTAATGATTTTGCCGTACATCGAGCAGCAGCCGATCTACCAGCAGATTGGCTTTCAGCTGGGAGCAATTCATCCGGCCAACTGTGGTTTTGGACCAAGCACGACGAATTGGTATCAGCTCATTCCTAACTATGACCAGCTTTTCCGCATGCGCCCGGCTATTTTTGTCTGCCCGAGCTCGACGGATGAACCGCTTTACCTAAGTGGTACGCCTGTTTACTCCACGGGCAGCTACGCCTTGTGCTCGGGCTCGATCGGCCCGAGCCAGGGGATCAGCGGAGCGGTGAAGGCGGGTAATACGGGCATGTTTATGTATATTCGTTCGCTTCCTCCGGCGATGTGCACAGATGGTTTAAGTAATACGTTCTTCATTGGCGAAGTGATCCGGTCGCACACGGCTCAGGGGGTAAACAGATGGTGGATTGCCGTGCGACATACCGACTCGTTACGCACCACTGACAATCCTCTAAACACGCCACCAGGAACCGGGGTCCATTACAACGGGAATAACGGTGCGTTCGGGAGTTTTCATCCCGGCGGTGGTAACTTCGCGTTTGGAGATGGTACTGTTCGATTTATCTCCAATACCATCGATTTGACGATTTATCGTGCCCTGTCCACAAGGGACGGAGGCGAAACAAATCTAGGCGGCTATTAAGGTGGGGCCCACGCCCGAAATCTTCCCTGAGTATCCTCAGGCATAGGCTACGGAGTACCCGCCGCGCGCACGGGTGGCCTGCAGTGGATTCACGAGCAGATCGGACGGGAACAAAGCATCCGCGGCGCGCATGCGTGGCCCCGTTCCAAGGTGCGAGAACCCACGACTGTAGCCCAGAAATGCCGGCTTTAACTGAGTGGCCAAAAAAGCCAGTGCGGGGGGCGTCTCTGCGGCGACTCGTGGCACGGGGGCCTTAGCTGCAAAAATGAATTTCGGTTGGAACTTACGTCGGCAGGTCCGAGCTATAGCCGCCAAAGGCTTCCGGACGACTAGTGAGGTTCGTCCACAAGATGGCCCGTGTAGATTCGGAGAAGCTCGCCATTGTGTCGAATCAAGAGGGCCCCGTCGTGCCCAATACCTTCGCATGGGCCGGAGACTATTTGGCCCCCAATCCGCACGCAGACCCATTCTCCTGTGTTGACGCACAGCTTGTGGGCCTCCTCCGCCACCACAGTTGGTGATGTCTCCATTGTAGTCAACAGATTTGCCGTGTGAGTTAGCCAAAGAGCAAGAAGGCAACGATGGTCGCAGATGGTTCCGGTCAGATCAAGCAGGCTTACAGCCCTTTGCCGAATTTCTGCCGGTGCCGACTGTAATGAGCAATTTGTGTTGACACCAACGCCGATAATTGCCCACTTGGGAGCCACAAGCTCGACCAGGATCCCCGCCAGTTTTCGACCATTAACCAAAAGGTCGTTGGGCCACTTTAACCCCACAATATGCTGAAGATTATTTGTGGTTGGGAAGGCGTGATTTCCTGAGGCATCGGCCCGAACTGGCAGCGGGGGTGAGGTTGTCTTCCGGTGCTTGCCCCGCGGCGCAGCGTACCACGGGACCAATTTGGTGGGCATGAGCTGAAGGAGGCTTCGCAGCAGGGCCAGCGCGGCCACTAAGCCTAAATATCTGACGGCAGAACGCAGGTCGGCCTGGCCCCTCTTTCCGAGGGGAACGGCTGTTTCATCAAGCAGAAGGCTGAAGGCCAGGCTTCCCGGGCCGGTCCACCACCTTCGTCCTTCCCTTCCCCGGCCTGATGTCTGGGAATCGGCGATAATCAAATAAGGCACTTGGCACGACAGGGAGGGAGTTTGCTCCTCAATTAATCGACGGGCATAAGAATTGGTCGAGTCGATTAGCCCGAAGTGCTCCACGAAGGCCGCCAAGGGAACTTCCCGGCCGAAAAAGCTGGCTGCCGGCATCTTTCTGCCCACGAAAGCTTCCGATGGGCTTACACCGTTCTCTGGAGGGATATGCCCGGTGGTCATCCGGATCCTCCTTCATATCTGGTTGAAGTCCTTCGCTCCATAGACTTACTAAATGGAGAAGCCCAAGAGGCTCTTTGATACCTGCTGAAGATCGTCGGTGTTTTTTCCGAGAATAATCCCACATAGCGGGATACGCTGGAAAGCTTAGTCCGTATAAGGTTGCCAGCCCACCGATGGTGCTTCCCTGCTTCGCGGGGTGATTGGCTGGGCCAGGGAAGCTAAGTGCTTGAGCAAGCAATTTTAAGGGGCAAGCGATTGGGAATTGGTGAGCCGTTAAGAGTATTCCCGGCATTTCCGGTCCGTGAGGCAAACTTTTGTTAAGCACGAGGCAGCATAAATGACTCGACGGCGCACGTATCAAGAGCGGGTGATTCGGGATTATTACCGTCATCAATCCCTTATCCGCCTTCAGCGTTTGCAGGAGCTTGTTTCGGAGCTTTATTTGACGGAGGGCAACCGACGGAAGAATCTGTGGCGTCGGGTGGCTCAAGCTTTAGCGGGTCTGGGCGTGCCCCAAAGCCGAATCGATCATCTTGTGGCTACGAATAATCCCTCGTATTTGGCGAAACTAGTCGAAGAATTGTTGCAAAAACCTTTGCCTGAGCCCCCATCTCCGTCACAGCCGTGACCCGGTGAGACACCCTCTTTGGCCGCTCGTATCAGCCCCACAGCACTGTCGCGGAGCCAAAATCCTGCCTTATTGAGGGGGTTAAACGCCAGACATTAAGCCGGTCTTGCGAGAACGTGGTCCTAGTTCCACAATGACTTTTCCTCGATGGATCCGGATCTATTGACGCGGGGGTAAACCTTTCGGACTCGGAATCTGTTAATCGAGGTGGCTCAAGTTCGCGCCGGGGTGACAGGGAGTTTCCCGCAGGGGTGGTTACAAAAAAGACGATATTTCTCGGACCTTTGGTTTTTGTCATCCTGCGAAAAATGTAGAGACTAGGAAAGCAGAGTATTTTAGGGGCTTTAACCAGGCGAGACGGAGAAAGTCTGAGGGCCCGCGCCTAAGAGGACATCGGGAGTTTTGGGTTTTGGGCGTATCGGCCGTTGCCACCGCACATGAGGCCCAGATGCGTCAGGCTCATTAAGCATGATCGTTAGGCTTACTTAGCATGAAGTTAGCATGAGCTCCAATTTGGGTGTTGTCGAACAACTTCGATGGAAAAAGTTCCCGGTGTTGGACCAAGGCTTTGTGTGCCTTGTGGATGTGATGGGGGACGATTCGGCCATTGTTCAGGCGGCGAGGGTCAGTTATGGCCAAGGCACGCGGAGTGTCTCCGATGACCGTACGTTAATCCGCTACTTAATGCGTCACCGGCATACCACGCCCTTTGAAATGGCGGAGCTGAAATTCCTCGTTCGCGTGCCCATGGATTGTTGGCGGCAATGGATCCGGCACCGGACAGCGTCGGTTAACGAGTACAGCACGCGATATTCGATTGCCATTGATGCTGCCCAGAAGACCCCCCCCGATGGGTGGCGCAGGCAATCGTCAGCCAATAGGCAGGGGAGTCAAGGTTACCTCGATCCGGAAGTGGGCCGACTGCTTTCGCAGGAGGAGGAAGACCTCCACCGGAAGGCCCGATCCGTTTATGAAAAAAGGCTCCAAGCCGGGGTGGCTCGGGAGCAAGCGCGAAAAGATTTACCCCTTGCCACTTACACGGAAGCTTATTGGAAAATTGACCTGCACAATCTGCTACACTTTTTGGAATTGCGGATGGATCCGGCGGCGCAGTGGGAAATTCGACAATATGCGCTCACGATAGGCCACGAAATTGTGCGCCCGCTTTTTCCTTTGGTGTGGGAAGCCTTTGAAGATTATCGGCTGGCTGCGGTGACACTTTCCCGGCTTGATCAAGAGGTGATTCGCAACCTTGCGCAAGCTGGTCGGTTGCCCGCACATGAGGAGGACTTTTGGAAAGCGCAGCATCCCCAGTGGGCCCAGCAAGCTCGATGTCGTGAGCGCGACGAATGTCGGGAAAAACTGCGGCGGTTAGGGCTGTGGGTCGGCGACGAGGGCCCGGCGCCCCAGGACCAGATTTCTCTGCCACCCAGTGGGGAGGACGAACTCTCGCCGCCGGATTAGGAGAAACGAAGGTGGTGATCTCCTACCGTTTCGTCGGTGCGGGAGGTGAAAGTGGCTCGGGGGCGACAGTTCGACGTGAAAGGTTGGTGTTGAAGAAGCGCACGACACGATGCAGCAAATCGCCATTTTGAATCAAAAGGGGGGAGTTGGCAAAACCACCACGGCAGTCAACTTGGGGGCTGCTCTGGCGGAACGCGGGTACCGTGTGTGCCTTATCGATTTGGATCCGCAGGCTCATGCATCTCTTCACCTGGGGGTGGAACCTCGTCCCGAAACAACATCGATTTACGACGTGCTTGTCCGTGATGTGCCCTTGGCTTCGGTGCGGCGTGAGGTGGGGGAGAACCTCTTCTTAATTCCTTCGCACTTAGATTTGGCTGCCGCCGAGGTGGAGCTGGCCGGAGTGGTCGGTCGGGAAGTGATACTTCGCGATAAACTTCGAGAAGACAAAGAGGTTTTCGACTTTTTGTTGGTGGACTGTCCGCCGTCGTTGGGGATCCTCACGCTCAACGCCTTGGCGGCGGTGGAGGAGATATTGATTACCTTGCAGCCGCACTTTCTAGCTCTCCACGGCCTAAGTAAGTTGCTGCAAACCATTGATCTGGTGGTGCGACGTTTGAACGCTCGCCTGCGGGTTCGGGGAATAATCCTTTGCATGTACGACGGTAACACTCGCTTGGCAGCGGAAGTGGGAGAGGATGTCGAGCGGTTTTTCCGCCAAATGCGAGGCCAGAAAGCCCCTTGGTCCGAGGTGCGCATCTTTCAGACACGGATCCGCCGCAATGTCCGATTGGCGGAGGCCCCAAGCTTCGGTAAATCCATTCTGCAGTACGCCCCGGATTCTCCCGGTGCCCAAGATTACCGGCAGTTGGCCGAGGAGGTGCTGAGCTGCTACGGTCTGCCGGCCAGCAAGAACGGTTGAAGCGCAGTGTCGGCCGAGGCAATTCCCCGTTATGCTTGTGGCGCGGCCTGCTGCCGGCAGCCTCGCCTTGTGGGAACAGGGTACACGTTGGGGCGCCTCGGGGTCGCAGAAGCTTCCGTCGGGCGTTTCCTCCTTCACCACTGCCTGGGTGAAGGTGGACAGGTCGCCTTAGCTCTTTGTGGTTTTCTGGGCGGGGTCTCAATATCTCGCTTCGAGCCGGCAAGCTAGGTGCCGTTAGGCTCCCCACAAGTCGCTGCTAAGCGACATCCGCACGGCCTTGCTGGGCCGAAGGAAACCAGCAAGGCCAAACGCAATCCATGGTGTCCGAAGATTGGTGTCTATCCGAAGCCACTTCGTGTCCACAGGGAGAGAAACTCGATGAAAGTACTTGTAGTCATCGGGCATCAGCGTCCAGGTAGCTTTTGTCATGCCGTTGCAGCGACTGCCTGCGAAACGCTTCGCCAGCTCGGTCACGAGGTTGTTTTCCACGATCTTTATCAGGAAAAATTTGATCCGATATTACCGCACGAACAGATCCCCAAAGGGGCGGTGCGGCCGGCTGAGATCGAACAACATTGCCGGCAGTTGCAAGCTTCCGAGGGCTTGGTGATCGTTCATCCCAATTGGTGGGGGATGCCCCCGGCCATCCTCAAAGGATGGATTGACCGGGTGTTTTGCCAAGGGGTCGCCTACGAATTTTCCGCGGACGGGCAGGTCATTGAACACCTGGCCGGCAAGCGGGCTGTGGTGTTTACCACCTCCAACACACCCCCTGATCTGGAGATGCAGCTTTTTGGTGACCCTTTAGAGAATCTGTGGAAAAATTGCGTTCTTGGTTTCTGCGGCATTAAGCACTTCTTTCGACGGAATTTCGGCCCGATCATCACAAGTACGTTCGAGGAAAGGCATGCCTGGTTGGAGGAGGTGCGTCAGATTATTGAGCGGCACTTTCCCGCCAAATAACTCCAGCGAGCTTTTACGATGACTCCCGCGCGCTTTCACGGGAAAACAAACGCCGCATTATCGCTTGGATGAGGGGAAGAACCTGGTTCTTTCGGAAGAGCTATTCAGGCAAAAAGTCGCGGAGATATGTTAATATGTCTCGTCGTTTATCCGAGGGAGGACGCTTTTAAAGAGGCTTCCGGGGGCATTTTGCCGTTTTCGCCCGTAGTTGCTCGGCTTTTGAAGCATCCGGCTTTCTCGGGACCACGGTGGGCCCTTGGTCAACGAAAAAAGGGCGGCAAATGCCTTCGGCGTTTGCATGCATGCCTGGGCAAGAGCTTTCCGAGCGTAGGCCAGCTGTTGTTGGCAATCGCTGCTCCTTCAATAGCGTGGAGGGGGTCTCCGCCGTTGCAGGGTGTCGGGTGCCGACCTAGTGCTCGCTCTCAGGCTTACTAATGTGGCGTTGCACATCCTCCACCTTTGGCCTCATGACATGGGGCAAGAGGAGTGGCTCGCGAGGAAAACGGTTCCATTCTTCCTCGGTGGCGATGAGGTGCAGCCCCTTGACCGTGAGGTCCTCGGCGTGGGCTACTACAACCCAAGCGGGTAAGCGGGCGAATTCCGTGTCCCGTTGCCCAACCAAAGTGCGCCGGCCACCAATGTGTTTACGACGCCCGCTCCAATCCCATGAGTCGCGGACCTCGAAAAGAAGGTTACGAATATGGATATCGCGTAAGGGACTCTCCGGCATTCCCTGGAGGAGGACGCCGAAGCCGCTGCGGATGGAGATGTCTTCCAACAGAATGTTGCGGATTATCCCAACGGGCGAATCGGCATGGCGGCGCTCGATGTCCATGAAAATAGGAAAGATGGCCCCCTCCACCGTGCTGCGCCCTTCCGGCCGGTAGTTTTCGATGTGAATTCGTCGAAAGCGGACGTTTTCCACTTTGCCCCCATCTTTGATATAGATGCCGATCCCCACCGTGGTACGGCGGATGCTGCAATCGCGGAATTCAATATTGCGAAAGTCCCCTGTCGATTCGGTGCCAAGTTTCAAAGCCGTGGCGATCGTCTCGAGCGTGCAGTGGGAAACCTCAATGTCCTCGCTCGGCCGGCCGTCAGCCGTCTTGATCACCACGCAGTCATCGCCTGCAATAATGTCGCAGTGGCGAATCCGTACCCGCCGAGACGACACCGGATCAATTCCATCAGAATTGGTGTGGTAGTACTCGTTGCGAATAGTGACTTCTTCGACTACCACATCCTCGCAAAAACGGAAGGTGAGTGTCCAGGTGTCGCTGAGTTCGAAGCGCAGTTTGCTGACAGTAATCTTTTGGCAGTCTTCGAAAAGGACAAGGCCGGCCCGAAAAGCCGGCATGATCGCATCACTGCGGTCGGCCAATCGACCGAGTGGGCCCTCGCCGATACCCAGAATGGTTCCTTCGCCGGTCAGGGTGATGTTCTCTTGCCCACGGGCTACGATCAGATGGCGGACTTTGGGGAAATCTTCCGGCTGTCGACTTTGCCGAAGAATAGCTCCCTTTTCAAGAATCAAAGTTGTATTACTGTACAGGTGAATCATCCCAGAAAGATAATCCCCTGGGGGCAAAATGACAGTACCCCCGCCTGCTTGGTGACAAGTTTCCAGGGCCGCCTGAATGGCTGCGGTATCAAGTGTCTTGCCGTCGCCAATGGCGCCATAGTCGCGGACATTCCAGCTCCCGGCCTTTGCAATTAACGAAAAACTCAGGATTAGGGAAGTCCACAGGCACCCTGCGTAAAGACCTTCCTTCATGGGGAAATATCTCATCGTTTCACTCCTCTGAAGATGTTGTCTGCTCAGGGGCTTCACTATTATCGCTCCGGGGTGCGCTTGGGTGAAGCAAAGGGAGCTTTCTTCGGACAAAGCGACGTTCTAATCGGCCGGCCCAATGCAGTAGAGAAAAATCCGAGCAGATAAACCTGTGCTAAAACGCTGTATCGTGGCAAAACAAGCTTCCTTATCGCCACTTACACTAAAGAGGGTAGAACTTCGAGGCCTCTTTCCCTCGTGGCTTCTCCACTCTTGGGAGCAAGGCGCGGTCTTCCGTAAGTTTAGCGAAATGTGGCGCTTTCACGAGTGGGTATCGAAAACGAACCGCCTCCCCACCCGGGTGAGCCTATTTGTTTTCCGCAAGCAAGCTTACCGAGCCAAGTGGCCCAAGCGGTGCGGCAGCTCTGGCGGGTTTCTGGCCCCCGGGCAAGGCCCGCTTGACCTACGCAGGCGCCATACCTGTGGGATATCGGTGATTGCTGGCAAAGAGCCACGCCTGCTTCGGCGCGATATTGTCGGAGCTTCAGCTTCAGAAGTCCCAGTGGTGGTGCCGGGCGCTTTGCTTTCTCTCCCTTAGGTTTTAATACGCTTTACTGGGGAGACGATATCGCGAAGTATCCATCGGTTGAGCTAACCCTTTTGCCGTTGATGCTCCGAACAGTGATCGTGGCGACCTTGATGGTAGGAGCGGACAAATTTTTTCCGGCATCCCCCGATGGCGTTGACCCTTGGGGATATACTTCTTCGGGTGAAGCCGCTTTGTTACTCGCCGAGCGATGACCATGGTTTGCAGGGAAGCCGTTCGGTTTAGCCCAGTGCCGCGAAGAGTTTTGGACGAGCTTCGCCCGGCCACCAGGGGAGTTTGGTCGCGGGACAACGAGCCGAAACGGCGCGGCTTACCACGTGGTTGAAATGTCACCGGCAGGAGGTTGTGCCGTGGACCTGCCGGATTGCCTCGAGGCTTGGGTGTCCCTCTTGACAATTAAGCCCTCGGAGCCGGTTTGCAAAGGCTGGGACAGTAAAGGGTGAATGTCGGATATTTGGGCCGGTCTCAAATAGACAACAGGAGGAAGCACAATGGTTGTAGCCGAAGTAAGCATCTACCCGCTTGATAAAGGTGTTAGCCTCAGTGAGTATGTGGCCCGGTGTGTTCAGGTGATCGACGCAAGCGGTCTGGACTATCGGTGTCAGGCTATGGGGACGGTGGTTGAGGGAGAATTAGAGCAAGTGCTTGATCTTGTGAAGAAATGCTTCGAGGTTCTTCAAACTGACTGCGACCGCATCGAGTGTTACCTTCGGCTTGATTATCGCAAAGGCTACTCGGGACGAATTGAAGGGAAAGTGGCTAGTGTGGAGGCCCGCCTTGGTCGAGCGGTAAAAAAGTAGGACCCGCCGCTCAAAAGGGCAATCAAGTTCCGGACCACTTATTCTGCCGAGAAGAGACTGTACTGAAGGAAATTGTAGTCTTTTCCACTCTATTGTGCACGAAATAGGAACCCAAAGGAGGAAAGACGGGTGTCTTTCCTGGGGGAAATTCTTGTCAACGTACTGCCTGCCCCGGAGGGCGGCACGCGGCCGGATCATGCCGTTTGCGAGGGAGGCTTAGATCATCTTTCTGGCGCGGGGGCTAAGCGGTGGGTGTCAACACATCAAGTAAGGGCATTAAAACACCAAGTAAGGGAGAAAAGCAGCCGCCTGAGATGCTATTTACCACCGGATCTGGGCACGCCTGGCCAAATAGCCCGCCAAAGCGATTCCTAGGGACTGGTCGGTTCTCAACACCTGATGGTCGATTTTGCTAAGCCGGCATCCTGAGGCCACAGTGCGAATAAATCTGTTCAAAGCGGCCAGGTAGGCATGTCGAATGGCTCGGGGATCTACCACAACCTTAGCTGTCCCCTCGAGGGCACAGAATTGCGCCAGTTGACCGAAGGGGAATTCGACCTCTGCCGGATCGAGAACCTGAAAAACGATCACATCGTGCCGCCGGTAGCGGAAGTATTTCAAGCCTGAAAGAAGGTCGTCCACGTTGTCAAACAGATCGCTTAAGATGATCACCAGTCCGCGTTTGCGGAATCGCTCGGCAAGCTCGTGAAAAACGGTCTTTGTTGACGACTGTTGGGCGGGTTGGAGGCGGTCAACAATTTCTAACAATCTTTCCAAATGAGCGGCAGAGCCGGCGGGAGCAAGCCACTCGCGAACCCCAGCGTCGTAGGCTGCAAGGGCCACGGCATCGTTTTGAAGCAAAGCCACATAGGCCAGCGCTGCCAGGGCACATTTTGCATACTCAAGCTTGGTCATGGGCATACCGGGACTGCCGTAGCTCATGCTTGCGCTCGTGTCCAGGACAAAGTAGCAGATTTGGTTTGTCTCTTCCTCGAATTGTTTCAGATAGAACTTGTCGGTGCGGCCAAAGACCTTCCAATCGACGTATCGCAGATCATCGCCCGGCGAATACTCCCGATGCTGGGCAAATTCCACAGAAAAGCCCCGGTAGGGACTGCGGTGAAGGCCAATCAAATAGCCTTCCACCACCGTCCGTGCCCGAAGGGGTAGCCCCTCCAGTTTAGCTAGATGCTGTGGGTCTAAGTATTTTCGCCAGTTGTCCACGGAGCCAGTTGCTCTCTTCCGAAGCGTTGACAAACTCAAGGAGCCGGCGGATTATCTCATCGGAACGGATACCTTCCGCCTCGGCATTGAAATTGGTCAATATGCGGTGCCTAAGCGCGGGATAGGCTACCACCTGGATGTCTTCCGGCAGGACGTGATAGCGACCGTGGAGCACCGCGCGGGCTTTGGCCCCTAAGATGAGGTATTGACTTCCCCGAGGACCGGCCCCCCAAGCCACATAGCGACGAATCCACTCCGGGGCCTCCGGATGATGGGGACGCGACAGCCGCACAAGCCGAAGGGCGTAGCGACCGACATATTCCGGCACAGGCACACGGCGCACAATCCGTTGCAAAAGCACGATTTGGCTGGCAGTTAAAACCGCTTGTACCTGGGGCTCCTCGTCCCCGGTGGTGCGGCAGACGATCTCCCACTCCTCGTCTTCGCTGGGATAATCGATAAAGCACTTAAACATGAAGCGATCCAGTTGAGCCTCGGGCAGCGGGTAGGTTCCCTCTTGTTCAATCGGATTTTGGGTGGCCAGCACGAAAAACGGTTCGTCCAGCGGGTACCGCTTCCCCGCAACGGTGACCTGATGTTCTTGCATGGCTTCGAGGAGGGCGGCTTGGGTCTTCGGCGGGGTGCGATTGATTTCGTCGGCCAGAAGGATGTTGGTGAAAATCGGTCCTTTGAAAAATCGTAATTCCCGCGTGCCCGTCAACTTATCCTCTTGGATCAGTTCCGTACCCGTAATGTCGGCCGGCATCAGATCGGGTGTAAACTGAATGCGATTAAACTGGAGCGAAAGGCAATTGGCCAGGGTGCGGATCATTAGCGTCTTAGCCAATCCAGGAACACCCTCCAGCAAACAATGGCCCTTGGCAAAAAGGGCAATGAGAAGTTCCTCGATCACCCCAGATTGTCCAACAATCACCCGACCGATTTCTTCGGTGAGCCTAACGTAGGCGGAACGGAGGAACTGGACAGCTTCCGTGTCGCTTTCGGGGATTTGCGAGGCAGGAGTTAGCCCTGCCATCAGCAAGTTGCGGGAGGGGGAGGGTTCGGATGCTTCGCTCATGATCCGGACTTCGAGAAATTAACAGGTACTCGCCTCAAATGTAGTGGTCATGCCATGGTGCTAGCCCCAGCATGTCGCGTTATCGGCGCTTGATTAGCCTATTCTACCGGATTGAGCAAAGCCAAGTGACCCCAGGGAGCGCCGGTTAACCCAAGCGTATACCGTTTTTTTGGGGTGGTCGTGGCGTGGGAGCACCTTCCGGCAGTGGAAACGGTTTTTCGGTATTCTTCCAGCTAATTAGGCTGATCCGAATGTCGGGTTGGTGTGGGGGCCGTCCCGGGAAGGGGGGCCGGCAGCAGGAAGGACACAACCTCCAGCGGAGTTTTCCAACCATTGGAAAGGTATGGCTAATAACGAAACTCCTGAGGAATTCACCGCGGTTGCTGAATATACCGGGGGTATAATACCCCACCAATTTCCTTTAAGCTATCGTTCCTCGGGCGGTAAGGCCCTGGTTGCATGCATGGTGGTCCGTCTTGCGGCTTTGCCGTCCCGAGAGCGAACTTGCCGTCGGTTCCCGCCGGCGGAGGGAGCGGTCCTGATCCGTGGCCCTGCGCCCTGGGTGGAAGGATTTTGCCTTCGGACCCGATACAACCACCTACTTGTTGTTTTTGCCCCTTAAATCGGACCTGTGGAATTGGACATCCGCTTTAGTGGCCGGTAAGCTCATTTCGGAGGGTTTGACATTGAAGGAAAGGTTTCGGAGGGTTTGGCCTGGATGAGAGCCCCGGATGTTCCCCCTGGGCCAGCGCGGTGATCTTCGTCGGCCGGATGCTAGTCACATCCTGATCTCTAGCGTTGCTTGACAACAGACTATTCCCGAGGAAATAAATAAGCGATGCGTGCTCTCACTGACGGAAAAGTCGACACGGATTGGCACCTGTTTTTTGCGGGTGCCCGGTCGCTAAATGGTCCTCTCGGCAATGCCATCCAAAGCAACGCAGAGGCCGGCAAGCGACAAAAAATCAGAGAGTAATGGGAAGGAGGGGATCCGGGATTTCGCGGGACACAAGCCGGGAGCTTCCACGTAAGTCGGAAAGCGAGGTTTTGTTTTTCAAGTAAAACGGTGTGGCCGGGATGAAGTAGCCTTCAGACCTTGAACCTGAAGGTGTTGTGAGCAGAGTCGAGGGTGGGTCCGGAAGGTCAGCAGTCCGGGGGTTTCTCCAACCATAAGGAGCTTTCCCATGCCGAAGGCCAAAGACATCATGACAACCGACGTGGTCAGCATTTCCGGCGATGCCACCGTGGCGGAGGCGGTGGCTCTCATGAAGTCCCGCGGTGTCCGCTCGTTGATCGTGGAACGTCGAAATGAAGAAGACGCGTACGGGATCGTCACGCAGCGAGACATCGTGTATAAAGTCGTAGCCAAGGGTTTGGACGTTGCACAGGTAAAAGTTCACGAAATCATGGCCAAGCCTCTTGTGGTAGTTAATCCCAATTTGGACGTAAAATATGTAGCCCGACTTTTGGCTAATATGGGCCTTTCCCGCGCCCCGGTGATTGGGGAGCACCGCCTGCTTGGTGTGGTTTCGTTAAGCGATATCGTAAATAAAGCAATTTAAAAACTTTTGCGTCCACTGTTGACAAACGCTGTGTAACTCCTGATGCAGAAAGGTGCCAAGCTTTTCGTCGGCGCCGTAGCTTGGGAAGTTTTGGCGCGCTACTTTTCGGCAATTAGCCGCTGGAAAGGTTTTGGCCTTTTGGCCTTTATCGCCTAGTGAAGCTGGGCGGAAGGAGCGCCTGTGGGTGGTAGGATTTTGTTGTCTCGGTAAGGAGATTCCCTATGTTCAATGACGATGATAGAGACCTAACGGCTTTGTCGAGACGTTCGGCTGCCCTGTCGCGCATAGTGGCTAGCATAGTGGCTAGCATAGTAGTGGTCTGTTTCGGGTTCGAATCGCGGGCATGCCGGGAAGCCGCGGAATCAGCGGCTGACGAAGGGGCGCCGACCTCTGTCAGCAGGGCCTATCCGCAAATTGATGTGCGGGCTGATTGCGGGGCTGTTGGTGATGGAGTTACTAATGACACTGAAGCCTTCCAAAAGGCGGCAAGACGTATTGAGAAAGCAGGCGGTGGGACCCTCGTCATTCCTCCTGGTACGTATGTGGTGGGTAAGCAAATCCATGTGCCGGGGAAATATCCTTACTATCAAGCCGAGCCGGTTTTCCGCGTCAAGGGGGTGAAATTTCTTCACATCCAGGGAAACAAGGCCAAGCTCCGCGTGGCTGCCGGTCTGCGATTCGGATCCTTTGATAAAGACACAGGTGAGCGTTTCGATCCCCCCTCGATGCCTTTTACCGACCCTCGCTATGCGGCTCAAGTCGGTCACCTTTTGCATATCATTGAAAGCGAGAATGTCACGGTAGAGGATGTGGAGCTTGATGGAAATGTGGGCGAATTGATCATTGGCGGAGCGTTCGGAGACACGGGTCGGCAGTTAGCGGCTTGTGGATTGTTTTTTGTCAATTGCCGAAACGTCTCCCTCAAACGCGTGCACAGCCACCATCATGCACTTGATGGGCTCATGATTGGCTGGTACGGGCTGAAGGAAGAGGATCCCCCAACCCCGCACGAGCTGGAGGATTGTGTTTTCGAATACAATGCGCGCCAGGGCCTGTCCTGGATTGGTGGGCGAGGACTGACTGCTCGCCGATGCAAATTCAATCACACCGGTCGAGCTTTGAACGGGGGGCGGCCATTTGCTTCGGCGCCCGGTGCTGGCTTGGATATCGAGGCCGAAGAATCGATTTGCCGTGACGGCTATTTTGAGGAATGCGAATTTATCAACAACGTCGGTTGCGGTATGGTGGCCGATTCCGGTGATGGCGGCTACAGCCGGTTCGTCCGTTGCCTGTTCTGGGGCGTCACCAATTGGAGCGCTTGGAATGCCAAACCTGGCCTGGTATTTGAGGACTGCACTTTCCACGGAAGCATTGTGCATGCCTACGGTTCGGACAATCCTGCGCTGGCCACCCGGTGGATCCGCTGTACCTTTGAAGATCGCTCCTGGACTGACGGGAGGCGACCGTATGGTAATTTTTTGGCCGAGCTTAACGGTAATCTAAGGAATGTCACGTTTGACTCGTGTACCTTCATAGCCAATCACCGCCGCAGCATGTGGTGTTCGGGGGAGGGCTTTCGAGTCGTCGACAGTGTTTTTATTCACAAGTTCGCGGAGCTACGCGACGGGGATTATCAAGCGATTCTTCGCGGCGGGGAAATAGTTGGCTGTCACTTCAAGGAAGAATTCCCTGAGTCGCTTGAGGCCCGTTGGCCAATAATCGTCACGGGCACCCGCGTGGGCCACGGGAAACCAGTTATTGTGGACGGCCCCCGGGTTCGGTGGGGAAGTCGGGGTGGGCCCATCGGTGTCATCGCACCCAGTGAGTAGAAGCGGCCTACATGGAACGGCTCTTCCGCCTTCGGCTCCTGCGAGGGTAGCTTAGGCCGATTCCAGGCACTTTTATGCGACTTTGGGAGGCTTTTACAGCCGGCGCGGGGGTGTCTCCGCGCTAATTCTTTTGGGTCATTGTCTCGCATAGTCTTTGGTCTCATTTTTCGCCCGAAGGTAAGAGGTCGAAGGGCTAGGTTTCGAGTAGTCGCAGCGTCGGGTTGGTCGCCCGGACGATCGCTTCTCAGAAAAAGCGACAATGGTTATGACATCCTCGAGCTGAATTCCGGCATTTTCTCCTCATGGAAACTGGAGCCCTCGCTTTGGGCCAGCAGTTGTTGAGAGATCGGAGAGCCAAAGGCGCCACATCATCCGGCGCTTGCCACCTACTGAGAAGGCTGGCACCCGCTTGCACGAGCCTGGATTAAAGCGGAAGCCGACTCTGTCGGCGGGGATGGTGTGTGGCTTCGGCATCGGGGGAGTAAGAAGTTGGCGGAGCCGGGAGTGCTCGGCCTGCGGTCAATACAGGGAGGTCGATTGTGGTTGTCGGAAGTTCGCCCGGTTGGCGGGAAGTTGTTCAGGGGCTTGGGCGGTGCCGTCAAATTACGGGCGAAGCGTGGCGCAGTGACACCGAAGCGTGCCGGGTGATTTCCGAGGAACTGTCGGGAAATCTGCCTGTGCTTCGGCCGATTGTTAGCGATGTTCAGCCAGGAACCAAAAAACTTTAGGCGGGAAATAGGTAGAAAATAATCGACATAGTCATGATTTCTCTCCCGGCATAACGTGTAGTCAAATCGAACTTTCTCTGCGAAGGCCAATCCGACCGGCGAAGGCCGTTCTCAAAGGGGCCATCCGGAGTTTTCGTCCGGGCTGAGACATTAGGCCGCCGGGGCGAACTTCTGCGGAATTTCGAACGTTTCTTAGAGCCAGCGGAAGCTCGTTTCAAACATAATCGGGTCGGGCTTCGTGGGTCGAAGTTCAACATACTAGATCGGGACGAGGTGAAGAAATTCCGGGCGATCCCCCACTGATCCCTCAAGAAATAAGCCGGCGACCCGCGTGGGTTGATGAATTTGGGGTATCCAGAGCTAAAGTGCGCCCCGCGACGTCCACTTAAATTTAAAAAAGCGACCATGCCACAAGCTCGCGCTCCTCCGTTTGAGTACACGAGCCTTGAGCTGGCTATTCTTAGGCCATGCGCTGGAAAAAAGGATCGTGGGGCAGCCGACAGCAAAGTTCCGCTGTGCCACTTTCTCCGAGGGGGTGGGCTTTGGGTTAGCAGGTTCGCACGTCTAAAATGAGGGCAAGACTTTCTGTGGAGAGCGCCCAGCCGAGCAATTCGGAAGCTCCGGGGTGGCCAGAGTATTTACAGCTCCCAAACGTCTTGAACCTGTTTAGGGTGCTCAATCCTATGTAAACAAAAACTTTGTGGGTCCGTGGGCGGGGAGGTAGTGCCATGATTCATTTTCGCCGTCGTCGTCGCCAAGGGAGGTCTGGGGATTCTGATTCCTTTCGGGCCGACTTTCCTGAAACAGGTTCTTATCTTGCTGGTCTCAAGGCCGATGACTTCCAAGCTCGGCGGGAAGTGATCGGAAAATTGATTGAAAGATACTGGAAACCTGTGTATTGCTATTTGCGGCGTTTGGGTTATCAACAGGCCGATGCCGCGGATCTAACGCAAGCCTTTTTTACAAAGGCCATCGAAAAAGACGCTTTTGGCAAAGCGGATCCTCAACGGGGCCGCTTTCGGGGGTTTCTGCTCACTTCGCTCAAAAACTATATTGTTGACGTAAAAAGACAGTCGCGGAAAAAGAGTAGCATCCCTCTGGAGGAAGGATTGTCCCTCAATGAAAACGCGGTGGAAGATGGGGGATTTAAAGTTTCTGAGAGCGACGAGCAGGCTTGTGAGGTCTTCCACAACGTGTGGATTAATGAACTCGTCCAAAGGGTTCTTCACCGGCAACAACAAGAATGGGCGTGTCGCAATCGACAAAAGCATTTCGAAATTTTTTTGCTGCGGAAAATTGGGCCGGCCCTTGAAGGGAGCAGGCGGCCGACTCTTAAGGAGTTGGCCGATCGCTTTGGGATTACGCCGCGGCAGGTGGCCAACTTTGGCGTGACGGCCCAGCGCGCATTTGTCAGAATGCTCAAGGAAGAAATAGAAGGTTTTGCTTTTAACCGCGAGGATTGCCTTGCGGAGTATGAGGACGCTCTCGGTTTTCTGCGTCGCCAAAGAAGTGGTTGACAAACGAAGATGGTTACTTTGGCCTCCCGAAAATCTTTTGGCGGTGCAAGATTTGTGTAACGGTGATGGTGCGGCCAGGATAGCAGAAAAGTTTGGGCCGGAAAAGGGGACACAAACTTACTTTTCGCCCTGGGTAGGGGGTGGGCGGACAAAGCATTGATCTGGTGAACGTCCGGTGGAAGTAGCTGTCAAATGTCCTCCCCGAGATCGTGGTAGACTTTGCCATAACTTTCAGCGGAAAGTTGCACATGTTACTTGGGGGATTACTTCGGGGCACAATCACGGACAAGCTGCTCACGATACTGACTTTCCTGGTTGTCTTTTGAAAAACGGAAAGTGGGAAAGGATCGTTATGTGAAGTGGGACGTGCGGCCTCCGGGAAAAATAGGGCACTAGTTAGAGGGCTCCCGCCAAAAGTGGCACGGCGCGGCAAGAAGAGCAGTGCCAAGCTTTTTGGAGGTAGGACGCAGGAGGAAGAACGTCCTTGTGAAAAGAAAGGCATCACGTAATTATGCGTGGTTCACGGTTTATAAGCTAATCCGAGAAGCCTCCGCCAGCTTAGATCGCGGCAATTTCATAAGTGGAATGACCCGTGACGGATCAACAGGGCTAGGAAGCTTCTCCACGAGGTGGGATCGGCCTTGGGGAATTTCCTGTGGGAGGGCGGTCAATGTGGAGCCTCCGTTCGTGGGCGGAATCACTTGCGAAACTTTCCCCGTGGCGCCGTAGTCTCCGGGACTGTCGGGAAGACGACGGCCCCTCGCCGGGACCTCCGAAGAAGGGTTTCGAGGAGCAGAGCTCGAAGGGTGCGGAATTGGAACTTCCCGCTTGGCGGCCTGGAAAGATTGTTGGCGGGTTCTACCGCCTTCAACGCCCTCTGGGTCATGGCGGGTTCGGGGTCGTCTTCTTGGCGGAGGATCTTGCGACTCATAGGCAGGTAGCCATCAAGGTTCCCGCGGCATGCAGGGGATACGAAGTCAACGGTCGCGAGATCCTGGTCCGATTTGCCAATGATTCGCAGGCTAAGAGGTTACTTCTTAATGAGGTTCGCGCATGGATGCAACTTGCGCATCCTCATGTGGTGGAAGCGCGAGATTTCCACGACGATGAGTCCACGGACTATCTGCCTGCTATTTGTCTTGAGTACTGTAACGGAGGGAGTTTGGCCCGGTTCCTGCGGAAATTTCCCGACGGGCTTGCCTTGCCACAGGGCTTGGATATCGCCATTCAGGTGTGTTGGGCTTTGGAGTACATTCATAGCCAGGGAATCCTTCACCGGGATCTGAAGGCGAGCAACGTCCTCCTCATGTTGAGGGAAAAAGAGCCAGCACCACGCGCGCTTATCAGCGACCTGGGGCTGGCCAAGGTTGCTTGGTCCCCTCCGAGGGTTGAATTGCCTGGCGGGGTCCACAGGGAAAGCTCTGGGGAGCCTGTGCAATCGGTGCTCGTCGGTACACCCACCCATATGGCACCGGAGCAATGGAGGCAAGAAGGCAAAGTCGGTCCTGAATCGGATGTTTACGCCTTTGGTGTTCTGCTTTACGAGATATTCTGCGGTCGGGCTCCCTTTCGGACCCACATCCTTTTTGACTTGCGAGATCAACATTGCTTGGCTCCTCGCCCGGATCCCCGCCAATGGCGGCCGAAGCTGCCCAAGGAACTGTGTGATCTTATGAGGGACTGTCTTGCGAGCGAGAGAGAGCGACGTCCCACAACTGCTGAGGCGGAGGCTCGTTTGAGCTCAATTTATCGACGAGTGAGTGGGAGAGCTTATGAGGAATTTCGGGTCAAACCGTCGCAGGTGGAAATTTCGGCCACCGCGCGGCGGCGACGAGCTTGGGTACGTGTTCGCTTAGGGATTGGCGCAAGTCGCCGTGGAGATTATGCCGAAGCCCACCGAGAATTTAACGATGCCGAGACTCTTTTCCGCGAGCTGGAAGATCTTTCGGGCGTTGCCGCATGTCGGGGCAATCGGGCGATTCTCCTGGGGACGGCCGGTCGGTTGCGGGAAGCTGATCAGCTGCTCAGCGAAGTGGCGGAATTTTACCGCCAGCTGAAGGATCCGCAGGGACTTGCGAGAGCTTTGACCGATCGAGCTCATATCCTTGCGGAGATGAGCCATTTCCACGAGGCCGCCCACCTCCTGCGGGAGGCACGGCGTTATTTCAGACTGGCGCGCGACCGGAATAACTTCGCCATGTCCTGGAGTCTTCTGGCATCGCTTTATTGGTCGGAGGGCAAAGAAAAACTTGCGCGTCGGGCTTTCCGCCAAAGCTGTGTGTGGGCCCGACGGGTACCGGACCGTCAGCTTCGTGCGCGAATTTACATGGAAAATGGCTTGGCGTTGATGAAACTTGGCAAGCTGCCAGAGGCAATGAGGTTTCTTCGGCGAAGTGAGAAACTTTCTCGTGAGATTGGGGATAATTCCCTACTTCTTGCCTGCCTGGGTAGCCAGGGAGTGATCCTTCGGAACCTAGGGCTTCTTAACCAGGCTTTAGAGCGTATCGAGGAGCAGCGACTCCTCGCAGAGAAGTTGTGCGACCATGTGCTTCTTGTGCGATCACTTATTAACCAGGCTGCTCTCCTCATTGACTTGTGCCAATTCCCTCAGGCGCTCGAGCAGCTTTCCCGCGCCGATCACCTGGCGAGGAAAATGCAGCTGCGGTCGGAGCTTGTCGGATGCCTGGTAAACCAGGCCCTGTGCCTATTTGCGTATTGCGGAGATCGGAAGGCCGCCCTCCGTAAGCTGGACGAAGCGGAAAGCCAATGCCGCGCCGCTCAACTCTCTGAACTATTGGCCCATGTGAAAAGATGTCGGGAACTGATCAGCCATTCTTCGCGGTAAAAACGATTTTTCGATCCTCGGGTGGGTCGGGGCTATGCCACAACTGTCGATAGCGGCGCAAATAGCCTGGCTCTTGGCTGCTAAGGAGGCGAACCGGAGTGGCGCCTCTAAGATCGAGCCGGAGCATTTTCTTGCGGCGTTGACCAAACTTGAGCCGGTACTTGCAGTTGAGCAGGCCCTTGGTCTTTCCGCTTTGGAGTTGGAAGCAGCTCGGGAAGAAGGTCGGATTGTGCGGGAGCTCTTGAAGAAAGTGGGCTTCGATCCCGAGGATTTACGTCATAAGCTTCGAGAGCATTTTCCCCAAGCAAAAGTGTCGCGGGAGGATACCAAGGGGATCCATCGTTCCGTGGGCAGCCGCCAAGCTTTCAAACAAGCACTTTGGCTTGCACATCGGTTCGGCCATCCCCGGGTGACCTGTTCCCATTTGTTGATAGCCGTACTTCAGCAGCTTTTAAAAAGGGAAGGCGAATCCCCGGTTTTTCAAGCAGTCGTTCAACCACACGCAGCCCAGTTTATGGCATTGATCTCCCGCATTCGCGCCCGGCTTCGCCAGCGTCGCGGGCCTTTTGGGGAAAAAAATGTCCCTGCACCCGTGCCGGTTGACCTTGTGGAATTCGTTCGAAAGTGGCCCTCGCTCGGAGTGCCGAAACGGCTTATATTCCGCCGAAAGCTTGTGGCCCGGCTTACTAGGTTTTTGACCGAGGTGAAAGAGGGTTCTCTTCTTTTGGTCGGCCTGCGCGGGGTGGGCAAAAGGACGTTACTCCACGTTGTGGCCCGGGTATTGGAGCGGGTCGCTAAAGCCGGTCATGGCCCTGTTGGTGTGCTTGCGCTCTCTGGATCCTCATGGACGAGCCGGCCCGGGGAGAGGCCCTCAGTGGCCCAGATGGCTCGCGCGCTGGTAGATTGGACAGAGAGGCAAGACCAGTCCACAGCGCGCTCGATTCTATGCCTGGCGGGAAACGAACTTTTGGCTATCGCCGCTTTCTTGGGCAAGAGGGGCTTTTTCCGCCACTTCCGCAAAGTTCTGAGTGATAACAAGTGCCGGCTTCTTCTGACGGTGACACCTGGCGAATATGAGAAGTTGGATGCCCTCGCACCGTTTATGCTTGCCACCTTCGAGTTACTCGTTGTGCCGGAGCTCGGCATCGGAGTGACTAGGAAGATCGTCCTTTCGCGAAGACGCATTTGGAGTAAAAAGTACGGTGTGAGGGTATCGGGAGAGGCTTGCGCTACAGCTGTGGATCTGGCCGCCAAGTTAATCCCTGAGGAGGGTTTGCCCGGCAAAGCGATTGCCCTTATAGAGAAGGCTTGTACCTTGGAGCGCGCCCGTCGCCGTCGGGCACAGGTCAATGGGGCGGTTGCCCAGGGTGAGGGCGCGAAAAGTTCCGTGCCCTTAGTGACCGCACAATCGATTGCCGGGGTGTTGAGCCCGCGAGTTAAGATAGGCCCGGGTGAGATTTTGTGCCTTCTACCGCAGCTTGAGGAGAAAAAGCTTCTTCACATCGAGGAGGCGCTTCTGAGGGAGGTGGTGAACCAACGGTCGGCGATGGCCGCCATCTGCCGCCGACTTCGCTTGGCCGGTAGCAATTTCGCTTCTGGTCCCTTTCCCCTGGCAAGGTTTCTTTTCATTGGTCCTCCCGGCGTTGGGAAAAGTCACACCCTTCGGGTGATTGCTTCCGCCCTTACCCCTGGAGTGAGGTCCCTAAGGGTTCTGGATCTTTCCGGTTATACGGATCCTCATAGCTTGGTCCGCCTTTTAGGGCAAATGCCTCAAGCCTTCTATCGTGCCACACAAAGTGAGCTTGCAAGGAGCTTCCACGGGAGTCCAACCGGGGTAGTGGCCTTTGAACATGTGGAACGAGCCTCGCCGGGTGTCCGCAAATTTCTTGCTGATTGGACGCAGCAGGGCTTCGTCCACGACTCCGCCGGTTGCCTGATAAGCCTTCATGGTACGGTAGTTTTCTTTGTTTACACAGTGGAAAGCCAGCCATGGCGGGAGGTGTACTCGGTTGCCGGGGAAGCTGCCTGGCTACAGCCGCAGGAGCTTGCCTTCCGTGTTGTGCCCGAGTTGGTTTCCGTTATAGACGAGGTCATTCTATTCGAATTATTGACAGTCGACGCCCTAGAAAAACTTGCTGAACGCCTAAGGAACCGCACGATCCGCCAAGTGAAAGCGCGAATGGGGAAACCGGTGTTCATCCACGACGAAGTTTTAAGTCGCCTTGCCGAAGAAGCGGACCGGGATGGGAAAGGAGCGTGGTCATTGACTCGGGTTTGGGAAGAAAAACTGCTTCTGCTTTTGCGACAAGCTTTAAGCATGGGCGAGGCGACAGCATTTTCAGCCGTGGAGGTAGCGTGTGAGGATCAAAAGATCGTTTGTCGGCCGGCCAAAGGTTCCTGGGAGAAGCGGGCCACCGCGGATCTGGCATGCTGCGAGTGCGGTAAGGTGCCTCAACCGGAGGAGTCCGGTGGCTGGCGATGGTTAGGGCATCTTTTGCTTTGTCCGGAATGTCGACATCGTGTGGATGAAATAGCGCAAGGCGCTGGGGGTCTTTTCTCCCTCTAGAATAGATGAGCAGAGATCGCAAAGGATAGCATCAGCACTTTCCCGCAAGTAGCGCTTCATATGACTTCGCACGAAAAAACCTAGGTGCCCGCGAAAGGGCTTTCGGGCGAGAGCTTTTTCAGGAGCTGTTGCCCAGCTAATCGAGCGGCAAAGGCGGATGAGGGATGGCTGCGTATTGGGCCTCGATCTTTTCTGCGTGGTCGACGAATCCTAGCAGTTTTCGAGCCCGCATTGGATGTTGTAACTTGCGGACCGCTTTGACCTCAATTTGTCGCACCCGCTCGCGTGTAACAGAAAAGATCTTGCCCACTTCTTCCAACGTGTATGAATAGCCGTCGGCCAGTCCGTATCGGAGGCGAAGAATTTCCCGCTCTCGATAGGTTAGGCCGCTGAGGACCTCGTTGATCCGCTTTTTGAGAAGCTCGCGATTCATTTCATCCAGGGGATCATGCTCGCGATAGTCCTGGAGGAATTCGCCGAAGTAGCTTTCCTCGTGCTCGCCCACGGGTTGATCGAGGGAGAGCGGCTGACGCGCAAGCTGCATCGCACTGCGGGCTTCGTCGAAGGGGATGCCGGCTAAGGAGGCGGTTTCCTCCAGAGTGGGTTCCCGTCCCTCAAGCTGTTGGAGGAACCGACCGGCAGCGCGAATCCGGCCCATAGTCTCCATCAGGTGCACAGGCAAGCGAATGGTGCGGCTTTGGTCGGCAATGGCTCGGGTTATTGCCTGACGAATCCACCAGGTAGCGTAGGTTGAGAACTTATATCCTCGGGCATATTCGAATTTGTCCACAGCCCGCATGAGCCCCGTGTTACCTTCCTGGATTAGATCAAGAAAGCTCAAGCCGCGATTGCGGTAACGCTTGGCAATGGATACCACCAAGCGAAGGTTGCCAGCCGATAAAACTCGTTTGGCCGCCTCATATTCCTCCCGAAGGAGGCGGATGCGCTCCATCCGCCGCCGCAGTGTGCAGGGACTCTCGAGGGTGAGATTCATTAGTTCCCGCAGCTGCGCCCGCAAAGACCGCAAGGTGGGATCCCCCTTACGGACCGCCGAAAGTTCGCGAATTCTTCGCAGAAGATCGCTCATTTTGTCGGCCAGCTCTTGCAGCCGTTCTACATAAGGCTGAAGTCGCTGGGTCCGCAGCCCCAATTCTTCAATAAGTCGCACGGCACGACGGCGTCGCAAATTTAATCTCAACCAAGCGGCACGGCGGGCATGAGGTGGCTGGGATTTAGAGACCGCCACTCGGAAATCGCGCCGATTTTGCTCCAGCATTTTTTCCAGGGTTGTCACGTGCGGACCAAGGAGCTGCATCACTCGGCGCTTCTCGCGGATGTTTGTCACAGAGACTTCGATGGTACGATCAAGTCGGAGACAGCCTTCCCGGATTTTTCGGGCCATGGCCAGCGCGGACTGAAGCATGAAATCGGTGCCGAGAACTACCTGCCGAAAACGCCGTCGAGCCCGTTCGATTCGCTTGGCCGCCTCGATCTCCCCCCGGGGAGTCAAAAGCGGGATTTCGCCCATCTGCATCAGGTAGATACGCACGGGATCGTCCACCTTGCCCCGGCCATTTTCTAGCTCGCGCGGGCCTTGAATTTCGTCCAAAAGATCGTCATCGAGAAACAACAGCTTATCGTCCAAGCCGCCGGGCAGAGGGCTCTTAGCTCGTTTTCGTCCTGTTTTCTCGGCCTGACCATTATCGGCCACCGGTCGGCCGTTGTTGGGCGCCGGTACGGAGGCCACGACGGGGGCCTTTTTCTTCTGTAAACCGGCGGTACTTTTGGCCTCCCTCCGTTTGACGGCTGATTGGGGGAATCGTGGGTTGGCCGATTTCTTTTTGGAGCGGGAGCTAGCGCCGGACAAGGTGCAACCCTCTTAGTATGGAATTACGCATAGTCGAGCGGTAACCAGGCGGAACCGGACGTGCCGGCCCAAAGACGCGACTTTGGTTCAGGGCACACTTGATGCCAGTTCCTGCTAGATTCCGATGTGGGTCCCGTAAACCTCTATCGAACAAAGGGTTAGGGTTTTTCCCTCTTAGATCGGTTCGAACGCGGCAGCCGGTGGCGCTGGCAGATCGCAACACCCCGGACGCGAAGTGTACACGGCGTGCAACACGCGCCGGCTACCTCGAGCAGATAATTTGGCCTTTTGCCCCAGATTATCCCTGCTTCCTGAGCATTACAAAACTGTGAAGGTAAAGTATTTTCTGCATTTTCCCTGTTTTATCAATGGCCCGGATTAAGAACTTCTAACGGCAAGTGGGTCTTCGAAAAGCCCGCCATGCCGTAATAGGGGGGTTATATACCGTCATATGATGGTATCTAGGAGATTTGGGGGGGAAGCATCGGACGCAAGCGTTATCCCCGACGGTGAAATTGGAAAGCGACGCGGTAAGATCGGAGGGGTCGGCTAGACCAGAGGCTTGAGCGGCACAACGTATTTTGACGTTGTAGAAATCTCCCTGAGATTGGCGAAGGAGCGTCACGCTATCGAGTCAAGCACCGTGCGATGCGAGGGGGCTTCCTTCAGAGGGTTTTCACAGCGTGATGCCTCAGAATAAAAGCGACAAGGCCGCCCCGGAAATCCGGGAGCGGCCTTGCGTGGGGCGACGGGAGGGCATGGGGCTGCAGCGCACCCCGCAGGACTCGAACCTGCAACCTTCGGTTCCGTAGACCGATGCTCTATCCAATTGAGCTAGGGGTGCTTTCTTGACGGCCCAGTCCCGACCCGTTGCGGACCGGCACCAAGCCTCTACACCCAGCGCCGACGAGGGTTTTTGACCTTACGATGTAAGTTCCTTTTGGATTTTAAGCCGGATTGTCCCGGAAGTAAACCCGCCACTTTTTGCCCGGCGGGGAAAAAGCGTTCGCTGGGCGATGTACCTTTAGTTTGCCGCCGACACTGAGCATTGGTTCCGATCTGGCCAGGATTTGAGGTTCTCACAACCCGCTGTGGGAGCCTTTCGTTTCCCAGAGCGCGATAAGAGATCGTGACTTAAATCATTGTACAATATAAGCTTAGCCACAAGGGTCGAACGGGATATCGACCCGGGAGATTGCCTTTGACTGCACGATGCGGGCCCGAATCCACCCTTAGGCGGTGTTTTAATCCCTGCCCGGTTCCCATTTTTGCCAGATACTACTGCCGAGGGGACCCAACCACCTTTGGGGCTAAAGCCTCGCCAGGAATTTTCGGTTTAATCCACGGTAAACGTAGCCTGCCTGTTTTGTACCTGGGTCGAAATGTTCTCAAATTTGCTGGAATTTAAGAATTTTTTTGTATGAACGTGCGACTATTATTTTCGGCCGCGTTAGGGTGTTACTTAGATGTTGCTTAAGGGTCTATGCAAGTTAAGTAGAACTTGACGAACCGCTCGTCTGATTACCGGTTGCATCATCCTTGGGGAATGTTGACTTGTCCGGCTAAGAAGTCAGGGGGCGCGTTGGGCCGTTTCGGCTGCTGGCAATTCTCGAACGATTCGGGTCCACCCCGGGGGAGTGCGCGGTCGTACCCAATTTTCCTCGAACAAGCCAAGGGGGTCGAGTAGATTTTTCGCGTTGATCTTGACGTCTTGGAAGCGAAATACCGTGCGGTTTTTTCCGTTGGGGTCCACAAGCTCAAGCGCAAAAGGTGTCATATCCTGCCACAGAATGATCATGGTGGCCCGCTGGAAATTGGTGGCATCGCTTTGCCATTTGGGCCAGGCCTCCAGCCAGACTTGTCCCTGGGCATGAGACGGGGTGACAAGCCGCAGGTAGTATCGGTCCCGAAGTTCGGCTGCTTTGGCGCCGAAGACAAACGGAAGCGGCCCGGCGCTGACCGGTCGTTGACGCGCTTCAGGGGGTAGCGGATACTCGATCAGCTGCCGCTTTGCGTAGTCGAACTCGTAGATGGCTTGTCCGTCACAAATCCATTGCTCGGCTCGCGGTTCGGGGGCATCTTTCGGTTGAAAGACGCGGAACAGTCCCTTATTGGGTGCCATATACTTGATTTCTCCCTGATCAACAGCGACCGGCGAATTGGGTGGGCCGAACACCGGATCGTACTGAAAACGGGTGAAACGGCACTCGAGAGTTTTTACCCGGCTGGTGGCCTCCTCCCATCTCGACAGCACTTGATGGAGGATGCGTTCCTCCTCAGGAGTAAGCGTGAAGGGGGCACCGAGCAGTTGTGAAGTTCCCGGCCTCCCGCCTGGGTTGGGTAGCGTGGGGCCAACTCCGCTGGACACGCCCCCGGGAGCTTGCCCTCTTTGGGGCGACGGATGGTTGACAGGTGGGTAGGTTGAGGAAAGAGACTCCCAGCCGGAACCCGCGGCCCCGCTATTACGCGCCTCCTGCGCTAGAGATTGTCCACAAAAGGCCAAAACGGTGGCAAAGGCTACCAAAAACAGCGTTATGCCGCGTGGTATACGGAGATTTATATCTTGCCACAATGATGCCCTGAACACTTGCTAATTCCTTATCTGGAGGCAATTCACGACAGTTCGCTGACAAAGCGTACTGGCCCTCGCGCCTGTCGCTGCACAGTTTGTCCTTAGGCCGGAGGCCAAGCTACTTCACGGTGCGCGAGGTGGTCACTTTCCCGAATGGGCTTTCACCCGGGGCTGCCGCGAGGCTTCTACTCCTCGGCGTAAACGTGCGTGTTTTCTTCCTTAACAATGGGAGTGCGGATGTCATCACTTGTGACTTCTACACGAATGCGTTGGTCGCCGGGTCGCACGGCCTGCACGGTAAGGCGGTAGATAACTTCGGTTCTGGGAGTGAGCTCGGCAAGGGGTTCGAAGGCGACTCGGCCCGCGTCAACCACATAGCGAACCGGGCCTTCTGCCGACAACACACGAAGTCCCGGGGGGATGGTGGCAGAAACACGAACGGAAGTCGTCTTTTTCGATCCGGCGTTGGAAAGGTAAATTTCATAAACGCATTCCCCGCCAAGAGCCACCGGATCTTGTTTGTCTACAACATGAAATTGAAGCGCGGCAATTCCCTCCACATCGATGGCCAGGGAGGTTTGGGCTTGGCTGCCACGTTCTTCCTCGGCCAGGGCCTCGATGTCCCATCGTCCAAGCTGCCGAGGAACCACCACCACCCGTACTGTCCCCGATTCGCCCACCGGCAGTTCCTCCAGGAGCCACCGTACCCGCCGCGTGACCGGATCGAAAGCACCGTTGTTGTTGGCCGAGACAAACTCCAGGCCTTGAGGGAGCATGGCAGTTAGACGCACCTGACGCGCTGGGGCGGTGCCCTTGTTGGTGATCGTAAGCTCGAAGGGTGCTTGCCGATCCAAATATCGTCGCCGGCTGCCGACGAGAGCCAGCTCAAGTTGCGGAGCGGTGACCTCCAGGGGAACCTCGGTAACCACACGGAGGCTCGGTTCCCCGCGGGCCACAAGCCGGCACAGTTGTTTGCCCGGTTGGGTACTTTGTAAGCTCAGTCGCAATTCCCGGCTTTCACCTGGTGCCAGTGGTCCCACCTCGTACATGATCGCCTGCCCAGCCGGATGGGTTAACCCGTCCGGCAAGTGCGCCTCCACCACTACCTGGGAGGCAGGACCTGAGCCCGGGTTGCTCACACGCAAGGTGAGTTCTGCTGGCATACCCACAAGCACCTGCTCTGGCGCAAGGATTCGGAGCTCAAGCTCCGGCTTGGTCACTCGAAACCTGGCGCCAGCGGGAGCGGCAAAATGAACTTCCGCCACACTTCCGCTTTCACCCTCCTCCAAGGGGAGTACTTCCAATTCGACCGAGACCTCCTGACCGGGCGGTACCGTTCCTATGGGCCACACAAGTCGACCATCCGCAGCGATAGTGGCTTGCGGACGTGTGGCTATCAATCGTGTGCCACGCGGCAACCAATCGCGAATTTCCACCTCTTCGGCGGCAAGCTCGCCGATGTTACTCACGCGGATGTAAATCACTGCGGACTTGCCGACTATGAGCTCCTCGGGCGCGACCTTCTCTACCTTAAGTCGGGGTGTCTGCTGTCCGCTTAGGCGGGGGTCGCCTGGCTGCCCTGTTGCAACCGACGGTAAAGAAGCTAATCCGGGAGAGGCTAATTCGCGTCCCCAAGGTCGTGCTGCCCCGGAGAACGGTGATTCAGGCTGGCTTCCCACGGGGTTCCGAGCTTCCTCCCCGAGAGCTAGAGTGGGTCCCGACCCGGAACGGGGGGCGGGCATGGTTGCGGCTTCAGCGTTTTGAGCTCCTCCGGAACCGCGGATTTCGTGCGAAGCCCCTTCAGTCCACAGATGTGCAGCCGGGCCTCCTGTCGATGTGCCTCTATGGAGGGGTTTGGCAGTTTCGCCAATGGAACCTGTGGAGAGATTTGAGTGTGCTTCTTCCCGGAAGGTTTGGTCTTCGGGCCAGCGCTGGTTTCTCTCCGGGCCTGCTAGCCCGGGTGTTTCAACCTCACGGGCAGTGAACGGCGGGGGTGAGAACGAGTTCGAAGCCCGGGCACTATCTCCACTGGGTGGTCCCCAAGTGGAACCGGGAGTGCGCCAGGGGGGTTCCATTCCACCCGGTTTAACCTGACGGTTTCCTTCCGCTATGGGGACGGAATTCGCGCTCGGTGGGGGAAGTTCGGCCGGTTCTTTAGTACGGGATTCCAATCCCTGGCCGGAGCTTCCATGCGGCCAAAGAACTTGAGGCTCCCGAACGTCGGATTGCGGGGTCCCTGGTCGAGCGAGAAGGTCTAAAGGAGCAAAGGCCGAAGTGGCACTTTCACTGTCGTTCCCCTGCGGTAAGTTGGTGGAATAACTCCCCTCGGGGATTCCCCAGGGCGACAGCGCCTTTTGCGCGTCCGCACGAAGTGGGTGGGGGCCGCCGGATGGAGCGAGGACTTGCGAGTTAACCACTTCTGGAGATTGTCCTGACAATGGTGGAAAAGTGTCGGGTTCGCTCGAAAAAGAAGTCAGTCCGGTTAGCTGAGGGCTTGATACGGTGCCCGTGACCGCGGCGGGGGCCATGGGCCCCTGGCCCGGCGGACTGCGCCGAGCGACGGGTGACGGCTCACCTTCCGAGGAAAATGGCGGTGGAAATGGCGGGTTGAGAGCTGACGTGCCGGCGGGGGGGGCGGTTATCGGGCCGCCCATCTGACTCCACTCCCCTGGGGAGCCAGTTTCCGCTGTCGTGGCCCTCGCGGCACCAGCCCCCACGACCTCCCTCGGTGGTGAAAAACCTTCTGCCCTTTGAGGACTTGGATTATTTGCCGACCCTGAGTCCCAGTCGGCAGCAGCCAGTTCTGCGAGTTTACCAGTGTTTCCTATTTCGCCGCGGAAAAAGGTGGAATAAGCCCATAGCAAGCCGGCAATAACCGCGATTAAACTTAAGGCCACCACGGTGTATCTGGCTCTGAGGCTAAGCCGGCCAAAATTTCGCGCGAGGTAAACTAAAATCCCCCAAAGTAAGAGCCAAACCTTCCGGAGGAGGCGTAACTGCCTAGGAGGCTCTTGCAGGATTCGCCAAATTCCGGGCCGTTTTTCGCTGGACGATGTCCCTGCCGGCGGCTTGTGGTTGAGTGATTCGGCTTCAGTGAGATTTGGATTGGGGGGTCTGACCCCCTCGACATATTGCTTCCGGCTCGGGTCGGAACCAGCTACGTGTGCGTTGTCATTTGGTGAGGCTTCCGGCACCATTTTCGGACCGCCCTGTGGCCTTTACGCTTTGGATCCCCTCCGCTAACTCCGTGTCCACTATACATCGAAGGCGTGGCGCGATATTTCCGGCCAGTCATAACATTTCCCGGGGAAACCTTACCAGATCACTTTCGGTGATCGCGATGCGGCAGACTGGCGGTCCGTACTACATTTAAAGTTGTTCTGGCCCCGAAGGCGCCCCCCATCTTCGGAGCAGAAGCTTGAGGAGTGAATCACTACGCACTGGTAAATGGAGGATTGCTTCAGGTGGTAGGAGGTACTTCCAGGCGGATATCGCTCGAGACGTCGCTTCGATCAATTCACCCGATAGATGGAACCTGAGGCGAAATCCCTTGGCACCTCACAGGCCCTCAATCCGATGCGCCAGGGCTTTACTCGAGTATAAGCGTGGCCATTCCAAATCCTGGCTATAAGAATCTAGCCTTAGAGGCCCGCCTAAAAGAATTTCGCCGAAAAAGATTGAGAAGTTTGCCGATTCGCGAAAAGGAGGGTTTCGGAGGCAATTGGACCAGGCAAGGGATTTGCAATCGCTTGAGCGGAGGGTGCGGGACTCGAACCCGCAACCGGCAGAGCCGGCACCAGATTTCGAGTCTGGCTCCTCACCAATTCGGATACCCTCCGATCCCCTTCAAGTGGGGAAGACCTGATTCGCCTGGGTAAATCCTATCACATTTAATAGCTTCCTAGTCCTGATTGTCAACTGTCTCCGTTGGGAAATCTATTGCCTTATTAGGAAAGTATTTGGAAGTACCCCTCGGGATGATGGTAAGCGAAACAGTTCTGCGGGGAGGTGCCTTGAGCGGGGGCGGAAACCTCTTGCAGCCGGTGCAAGATCAACCTGTTACCCGCGGCTCTTGCCAGCAAAAGGAACACCCACTTTCCCGGGCGTGAGCCCTTTGAGGGTGTTTACAGGGTGACTCCCTGTACCGGGGCTTTCACGTCGGTAAGCTGACGAATTTCCCTGGTCTGACCGCGGGTGATACTTACCAACGGCACGGCCGGGAGTTTGCGCTTACTGGTGTAACGAGCAATGAAACCTAGCCCCAATTGGAGGTTCTCCTCGGAAAGAACTCCAACGACGAGGACGTCGGGGCCGGCGAAGTTTTCCGGATGAAGGTAGGCACATTCGGGCGGACGGTGCGTGTGGAAGGCAGCTTCCAGGACGGCATTCTCCTGGGCGTCTCGGCCGACAACAATCTTAGTGTCCGGGGAAATTCGCAGGTGACGCCCCACCATCAAGATTTCAAATTCCCATCGAGTGGCCGTTGGCCGGTAGCGAAGCAGGTCGAACACTCGCGGGGCAAAGCTGCGGTGAGTAAGGAGACACCCGATGGAAGGTTGTGGGATGATCTGGATGCCCAACTGGCGGGCAAGATTGATCAGAGGCTTGCGATTTCTGCCGGAAAAGTCGAAGAGTTTGTCGCGGTCCACAAGCCCTTCTACTTCCGGAATTGTTGGGGAAAGAAGTTTTGCGGACAGTGGTCGCAAAAGGCGCCCTTTCAATCCTGAGTGCTTTTCCACCAGATATTGCTGCCATCGATGTTGACTCATCGGTCGTTGGCCAACTACTTCGCCCGTGACGACAACACAAGCGCCAAGCTCCTCCATGAGCTCTTTGGCACACCGACACATGTAGATGCGGCAGTCAATGCAGGGATTGGCTCCCTGACCATAGCCAAACCGAGGACGCCGGAGCACCTCCAAATAATCGTCCTTGGGAGGCATGACCTTCAGCGGCACGCCCAGAGCTTCGGCGCCGCGATAAACGCCCGGATGGCACCGTTCGAAGATGGTCTCCACGAAGAGAGCATAGACTTCGAAACCTTGAAGCTGCATCATGCGGATTGCCAGTGAACTATCGAGCCCGCCGGAGAACATAGCTACGGCCCGCTTGACCGGCGCGATGCGGGGTGCATGGCCTGCCGGTGTCAGTGCCGGGATGTCCTGCGGCAGTTGGCCGCCGCTGTAAGCCTCTCTCATAACTTAGTTGGTCTCCAGGAAGGCAAGCTTCAATCGCGATTGAACCCCCTTCATTTTGGGGGTACCGGTATTTTGATGGAAGCACGGCCGACCAGGCTCGTGCTGCAGAGGGACTGCGTTCCTCCGGCCTGGCTTGACTCGGGAGCGTTCTTATTTTACTGGGCAAAAGCGCACAAAATGGAGGTGGGGTGGATCTTTCACCGCATTGGCGGGCCAAGAGAAGACGGCACCTTGTTTCAAAGCACAGAAACGATTCGGAGAGTGCTTGGCCACTGAAGAAAAGGCTATCATGGCCGGGCGCTGACGCGAGGCTGTCGCTTCCGGGGGAAGATATGCGTAGCCTTGGTCTTCGGGGAGGCGGCGGGGATCATTGCTTGATATTCGAAGAAGACGTCCCCGGCAATTTGGTAGGCGTTTACGACGGATGTGCCGAGGCAGCAAATGGGGGATGCTCGCCGGCAAGCTCACGCAGGGCATTGTGAGCGGCACGTTGCTCCGCTTCCTTTTTGCTGCGACCCCAGGCGGGGGTGAAAATTCGGCCTCCGATCTGGGCTGCCACCCGAAACCATTTGCAGTGGTCAGGGCCCAATTCTTCCAGCAAAGCATAAACGGGCAGTAAACCGAAGTCGCGTTGGGCAATCAGTTGGAGCTCCGATTTATAGTCGCCGCGGTGATCTTGCTGCGATAGGCGGTCGATTTCGGGGCCCACAAACCGCTCCACAAAGGCCTGGACGGCCGGTAGACCGCCGTCCAAGTAAATGGCCCCCACCAGCGACTCAAAGACGTCTGCCAAAAGGGAGCCGGGCAGTGCCGGGGCACTGGTTACCCCCTTGCCGGCAATAATGTATTCCTGCAGGCCCAGCTGCTCACTTATTCGCGCGCAGGTTTGCCGGCTGACAATCACCGATTTCATCCGCGTGAGGTCACCTTCCAAGAAATTGGGGAAGCGCCGATACAGTATCTCGCACACCACCGCTCCCAAGATGGCGTCACCAAGAAATTCCAATCGCTCGTTGGACTCTAAGCGATTGGACACCCCAGAGGCGTGGGCTAGGGCGCTTCGCAGAAGTCCCTTATCGCGGAACGTGTAGCCAATCCGCCGTTCGCAGGCCGTCAGTGACCGAAGAATCTCATCCGGAAGTGAC
Source organism: uncultured Thermoguttaceae bacterium (assembly GCA_938084835.1). Lineage (GTDB taxonomy): Bacteria > Planctomycetota > Planctomycetia > Pirellulales > Thermoguttaceae > DTLM01. Next base: position 146,045 of record CALKER010000007.1, on the reverse strand, counting down.
ATCATGTGTTGATGGATGGGTATCCTTTCAACAGGATATTCGGGCGGCTACCGACCTAACCTGTGGGCACCAGGGGTGAAGTTCACATTTGGTGGTATTTTCGAGAGGTTTCGGCGACATTAATTATCAGCCCAATCGTCATTTCTCTGAGGCTACGATCAGGGGCACCGTTTCAATCGGCTTTTAAATGTCAACTCCTTTCAAGTTAGTTCTCAACAGGGAGACACCGGCAGTCTGCAGAGCTTCGGACCACGCCGATTTCGGTCTGCGTCCTCGCGTTTTGTGAACCAAATTTTTTGCCGGCTTTGTTACCGGTAGAAGGCTGTCGACGACCTCGGCGGGGCGAACGCGCAGCCGAGGCAGGGTCTTCTGGAGGAGCACTATCGCTCTCAGAACACCCCACGCCAGCTTACTAAACTCCCTGAGCTGCCCGTTTATGAATTCTTCGCCTGATGCCCCTCAGTTTGAAGAACCGTGTCCTTAACTCATGAGGTGTGGGCCAAAAGTCACGAATTTTTCGCCTGCTTCTAAAGGCAAACACAGGTAAAGTGCGGAGATGCAACCCTGACAGACCAACGAAAGAGTTGAGACTATGTCCTTGTTCTGCCGGAGGTTTCCTGCGAGAACACTTTCGCACGCGATCGTCGTCAGCCCGCGACGGGTGTCCCGACAAACTCGACCCGGTGGTAATCATTTAGCAGGGCCCGGGCCCAAGCCAACAGGTTCGAGGGTAGCGTTACTAACCACTTGCTCGGGTCTAGCTCAATCATTCTGCAGTCGAGCTTCCTCAAAGCTTATCACAATACTCGTGATTGGTCAACCGGGGTGGAAAGAGAGAAGTCCGGATTGCGGGCTTAACTGCTCAAATTGGAGCCGGAGATAAACCGAGATAATGCTATCAGACCACCAGATAGAGGGATTTGCAGTAAGGTTGTTTCGCACTGCCCCAAGACAAACCCGACAGGTCTTAGCACCTGGCTCGGGCTGTTTTGATCTTCTTAAGAACCGCATTAGTGCCCGGGATCCTGCCCACAGATGCTCGGCGCTTGTGACCTCGGCTAAGGGTCCTCTCAGGGGACCTTTCGGCCAATGGCGGTGGATGATGCTAGCTCGTGCTGGTGGCGAATTTCTCAAGATGGTTCCGCGAGGTCCCCGGTCGCTTCATTGCGTGCCAAAAGCGGCATGCGACATCAGCCCCAACTCGGAATTCCGCACTGCCTTCTTGTTATAATGCGAATGCTAGGCCCGAGGAAAATTCCGGGGTCGGAGTCGGTTTGGAGCAACGTGATTATCCCTCGGAGTGCCATCATTGCAGCTCACGGCCTGCCGCAATCTGCTCGGGCGGAGGATTGCGTGGCGCAAGGCTCAAAATTCAGGTGAATAAGTCACGCACCGTGCGAAATTTGACTGACGGAGTCCTCTCCGCTTTTGAAAAAGGCCCAATTGTGGATTGACCAAAGAAATCCCTGTGCCAACGATAAATCGGGCGCAGGGATCACTCGGACGGTCCTAGCCTTTGCGATGGCTTGGGCAACACGGAGCTGGGTAATTCTCCTGAGCGGAGCGGATTCCTGCTGAACGGGGCGCTCTCCTTAGGTGGAAATAACCCCGGGGATTGGCTAACGGAGGACACAACTTATCACCGGAACAATTTGGCGAAAAAGCGATTCCTGCGCATGAAGGAGTGCGATCCTCCAACTTTTGAGCCTCTTAATTCGGTGCAACTCTATGGTCGAACTTGGGGTTTAAGCGAAAAGAGGTAAAGCCAACCGGTGGGAGATCTGGGCTCGAACAAGTTCGGGACTGGGACATATAACCCAAAAGGTGGGAAAAGAGGTGGGCTTTTTGAACCCGTGCGGAATTTCCATCCTACCTTGCGGATTTCGTCAGGGTCTCGGCCCGCGGAGGGGGTGTATGGGCCGGGCCTCTGATGGGTCCCAAGGAAAGTCGCCGTAGATCGTAGAGCTGGCGAAATTGGCGGGAAATCGATGTGAGTAAAGCATAGTCGACAACCAAGCGGAGTTTCACCATGATAGAGCCCGGAAGCCGTGCGTGGCAGCGATGGTTTGGGTTGATTGGACTCATCGGCATCGGTGTTGCGATCGGTCTTGTCAGCAGCACACGGCCAGCATGGCTTGTCAAATCGTCAGTAGCAGCTCAGCAGACCTCGGTCAGTTGGCCCGCGCCGGATTTCTCGGCGGTGACCGCCACAGCTCCACCCCGCGATGCTGCTATAACTGAGGCAATTGAGCAGGCCAAGAGTTTGTCGCGGGCGTTTCGGTTCGCGGCCCAGCAAGTGTTACCGACAGTGGTGAAGATTCGCACCATAACTCGGCCGGATCGCGTAGGAAGGGACCGATTAATTCCGTTCCCCTTTGGAGAAGTTATTCCCAACCCGGAAAGCCCGCCTCAGCCTCAACCGGGATTAGGATCGGGAGTGATTATCCACCCCGAGGGAGTGATTCTCACCAACCGACACGTCGTCGAGGACAGCGACCAGGTGCTTATCCAATTATTCGACGGCCGGGAGTATCGCGCAACGGAGGTCCGAAGTGACGAACAAACCGATTTAGCTGTAATTCGGATCGAGCCGGAAAGCCCTCTTCCGGCAGCGCGCTTGGGGGATTCCGATCAAGTGGAGATTGGTGATTGGGTGATCGCCATCGGGCATCCCTTTGAACTGGAGCAGAGCGTCAGTGCGGGGATCATCAGCGGTAAGGGGCGGACTTTGGGGGCCGTGCAGCGAGCCCGATTCCTCCAAACCGACGCGGCAATTAATCCGGGCAATTCGGGTGGCCCACTGGTCAATCTGGAGGGGGAGGTGGTGGGCATTAACACGGCTATCTTTTCCCGAAGCGGAGTGAATCAGGGGGTGGGATTCGCCATTCCCATCAATTTGGCCAAATGGGTGGTACCACAGTTGATCCAATATGGGCGTGTCACACGGTCGTACTTAGGCATTGAGCTAATTGAACTCTCTTTGTCGCGGGCGCGGGAGTTGGGTGCCGAAGGTGGTGTGCTTGTGGGGCGAATCTTTCCTAACTCGCCTGCGGAAAAAGCGGGGTTGCGTCGCGAGGATATCATCGTCGCTTACGGCGGGCGATCGGTTCGCACTCCAGCAGACTTACAGGAGCTTGTGGAGCGTTCCCCTGCCGACAGCGAGCAGCAGTTGGAAGTGATTCGTAACGGAAAGCGAATTGTGCTCACGGTAGTAGTAAAACCCATGCCGGAGGACTTCGGCACTCCCCGATTATCAGAAATCTATCAAAACCGCGAATGGGGAATGTTGGCTACCGATTTGACGCCGGAAGCGGCCAGACGCCTCGGGCTTAAATTGGAAAAAGGTGTCCTGGTAGTGCACGTGGATCCCGGTCGGCCAGCGGCGCAAGCCGGACTTCGAGAGGGCATGATCATCGTGGAGGTTGGTGGACAGCCGGTGACCAATATCCGCGAGTTTCGCGAGGCCGTCCGCTCCTCTTCGCTGGCCGACGGTGTTCCCATTGTGGTGGAAACCCGCGACGGACGTAAGGAAATGCTCGTGCGGCGGGGAGAATAGCCCTGTCTCTCCCAGGGAAGAGGAACCAGAAGCAGCCACGCTGTGTTTTTGGGAAGAGAAACGGTTGGTTCCTTGGCTCCTGAGAGCCGCTGTTTTTGAGCAGGCTAACCACTTACCCGTTGGAGTGTTCCCAAACGTGCGGGCGGTTGTGGGATTGGTAAACTTCACGTGAAATTGCTAAGGCGGCAAGGGTTCACGTTACAGATTCGCGAGGTTGAGAGCTTCGAAGTTGTTTCGGCGAAAGGTGGAAAAATTTCCTGATGTGCGGCCGAGAGGCTTCTTTGGTGACGTAACTTTTTGTGTCCACAAAGCTGCGGGGGTGCCGAGTGTTTTCACAGGGGACGAAGTGACCGAGGAAGGTTTTGCCGATGTACACGGAGGAGGTAGAATGACTCCATCGCGTTGTCTCGGCTTGGGCAAGGTGTTCTCTCCTGAGGCGGTCGAGGGATAGCCATGTCGATCAAACTTCCTCGGCTGGGAATTGGGACGATTGGTTATCACGAAGAACCACCGTGGATCACCCTTGCGCTTCTGGCCGCCCTCCGCAGCGAAAACATTCATGCGCAAATATTCGTGGGACGGGGTGCTTATCCGCGTTACGCTGTTGCCCGGGGGGTGTGTGGACGATGCCTGCGTTACCTCGATAGCTGGCTGATGACTCCGCAGTTGTGCCGGGAGTTTTTCCTCCGGGGCATGAGGACCGCAGATATCGGCATTGTGGAAGGGGTATATTCCTATCCGGGCGGGGACCGTGGCGGGCTAGACCTTCTTAGTGAGTGGCTAAATTTACCGCGATTTGTCATTGTTGACGCAACTTGCCTCGATCGATGCCGGGAGCTTGTTCTTCCGCAAAAGGTGGCCGGGATTTTTCTCGACCGGGTGGAGAGCGAAAAGCATTTTTGGTCCCTGCGCACGGATCTTGAGCTTCTGTACGGTGTGCCGGTCCTCGGGGGATTGCCTCGGCTGAACGAGCTTCGTTCCCAGTTTTTTCAGCATTTGGAGGTTGGCTGTTTGCCGCGGGCATGGTGGCACAGCTTGGCACAACAATTTTGCCGATGGTGGTCGAAGCAGCAGATCATGACGACGGCCCAAGCCTATGCTTGGCCGTTTGAGGACACCTCGGCCGCAACCGCCCCAGACTGGGGTGACGGCCGGCCGTCGGTGCGCCAGGTGGCCCTAGCTTATGACGAGGCGTTTAATCGCTATTTTTGCGAAACCTTGGACGGTTTAGAAGCCGTGGGGGTGAAGATTGTTGATTTCTCACCTCTTCATGATGAGTCGCTCCCAGAAGGTACGGATGTTGTTTACATTGGGTGCGGCGCATTAGGCCGATTTCTCCGCGACTTGGCCTCCAATCATTGTATGAAGGCGGCCTTACGCCGGCACTTGGCATCGGGCCGACCCGTTTATGCTGAAGGGGCAGGGGCAGCCTACCTCTGTCAGGAAATTCGCAGGCCTGAGGGAGACGCCTATCCCATGGTGGGAGTTTTGCCCGCTGTGGCCACATGGTGCCGGGCTGCCCAAGAGCCGTCTCCCACCGAGTGCTTCACCAAAGAGTCTAGCTGGCTGTTTGCTTCGGAGATGCGGCTACGCGGATATCGTACCCATGAGTGGGAGCTTCGGCCGATTCGTCCGCGGGCAACCCTGGCGGAGGATTCACATGGAACTACGCTGGTAGGGTGTTATCACGCGGTGGGCAGCTTGCTTTACGTTAATTTTGCTTGGCATCCTCCCCTGCTCCAGCGATTTATCCGCCCTTCTCTGGCAGCCAAACTAAGTTATGATCCATGGCAACCGCCGCCCACCCCAAGTGGATAGTGACTGGGGCTTTGGGCCGCCTTGAAGGACTCCTTGGGTGCCGATGGGTTGTTCCCTCCCCGATCGGTAAAAACATGTGTAGGAAAAACATGTGTAGGTCAGTGGGGCGCCTTCCTCCTGCGATTTGGGGAGAAATGGCCCGAAAAGACGCTAGGATTTTTCCTCCCGTAGGGCCTTTTGACGGAAGCACAGCGATGGATCCTTTGGGACCATCTAAGGCCACCACTGTATTGTGCAGTAAAAGATGCGCCCCACTCACGACAAACCGGGCAGTCCAGGTATGATTGTCCTCGAGACAAAAGGTTTGACAAAGCATTACCGGGTTTATCAAAAGCAGGAGGGCCTTTGGGCCTCCCTCCGCGGGCTGATGCGGCGGGAATATCGGACCATCGAGGCTGTCCGAGGGATCGATCTTCAGGTGGAGCGGGGGGAATTCGTCGCTTTTTTGGGTCCCAACGGCGCGGGAAAAACAACCACGCTCAAGCTATTAAGCGGGATTATTACGCCCACAGCCGGCACGGCTCGGGTGTTGGGGCACATCCCCTGGAAGCGGGAGAATGCCTATCGGCGACGATTTGCCTTGGTCATGGGGCAAAAGCACCAGTTGTGGTGGGATTTACCGGCGGCCGATTCCTTTCGCCTTCACCAGCAGATCTACGGCATCGAGCGGCGACAATTCGAACAAACCCGCGACGAGCTCACAACGATCCTAGGAGTTCGACACCTTCTGGATCGTCCCGTACGCGAACTGTCTTTGGGGGAACGAATGAAGCTCGAGCTGGTAGCAGCCCTCCTTCATCGTCCGGAAGTCCTTTTCCTCGACGAACCGACAATCGGCCTCGATGTGGTGGCCCAGTACAGCATTCAACAATTCCTGAAGCAGTATCAGCAGAAATACCACACAACCATTCTCCTGACCAGTCATTACATGAAGGACGTGGCGGCGCTTTGTCGACGTGTCATCGTGATCGTCGCAGGTCAAGTTGTTTACGATGGCTCCCTGAGCGGAATCATGCACCGTTTCAGCCGAGATAAAATCGTCACGGTAGTTCTCAGCGATGGTCGGCCGGCGGGAGAGCTTGCTCGCTTCGGCGAAGTGGTCAGTACAGAATGGCCGCGGGTGAAAATTCGCGTCCCTCGACCTCAAGTGACGGAGGCAATCGCCGGAATCCTTCACAGTCATGCGGTTCAGGATCTCAGCGTGGAGGATCCACCGTTGGAGGAAGTTATTGTCGAGGTCTTCTCCCACGCTGAGCTTTCTCCGCGACAAAGCTCAACCGGCGCCGGGGTAGCCAAAGGAAGGGAGAATTCTCCCTAGCGGGATTTTTTGGCAAAAGCATTGTGCCGGTCCTCCCATAACCGGTTGGTCCCAAGGTCTATCTCAGGCTGGCGGAATTTAACTGGAGGGAACGATCGTTCGGAAAGATCGCCATTTGTAGCCCGGACCCACCAAAGGAGGGCTGTAGAAGCTTCGAGGAAGCTTGAGCGCCAATTCCACGTGAGGATTAATTACCGCTTTGGTCGAAACCTGCCCCAATGAAAAAGACGAGCCGTGTGGCATACAACCTTTGGCGGCGCGTACAGTCGTGGCTCACAATCTTCGAGCTTAGTGTACAAGAACGGCTTGTTTATCGGGGAGAATTCTTTTTGGGAGCGTTGATGCGGTTTTTGCCGATTGTCACGCAGATCCTCCTCTGGGCAGCGATTTTCGAAGCCGTCGGCGGTGTCACTCAAGCCAGGATTGTGGGTTACTCGTACCGTCAGATGGTAGCTTATTATTTGTTGACGATGATTAGCCGAGCTTTCTCCAGCATGCCCAGTTTGGCCAGCGGGATAGCGCGCGACATCCGCGACGGAAACGTCAAAAAGTTTTTGGTCCAGCCGGTGGATTTGCTGGGTTTTTTACTTCTTCACAGGGTGGCGCATAAGGTGGTGTACTATGTAATGGCCCTTGGGCCATTTTTTGTGATTTTCTATTTATGTCGGGGGTTTTTTGAGGGATGGCCTGATGGCTCGGTGATTTCGGCGTACATCCTATCGCTTCTTCTGGCATTTTTGCTCGGATTTTATTTAGAGGCAACGATCGGACTTGTTGGATTTTGGTTTCTGGAGGTAAGCTCGTTGGTGTTTGTATTTATGCTGCTCAACTTCTTTTTCTCGGGGCACATGTTCCCCCTGGATATGTTACCTGAGCCATTTAGGTCCCTAGTCGCCCTTTTGCCGTTTCAATATCTAGCTTACTATCCTTCGGCGATATTTCTTGGGAAAGTGCCTGCGGAAACCGTATGGTTAGGGGTGGGAGTACAAGGTCTGTGGACGCTGGCGGCCTTTGTCACAGCACGAGTGGTGCTTTACCTAGGCGTTAGGCGTTACAGCGGATTTGGTGGATAGTTCCAGCCGGCCGGAAGCCGGGGGACTCATCTCTAGAGGTAATTGCCTGCATAATTTACAGCTTTTTGTGAAAACTGTTGGGGGAAGAAAATTGCAGATGGGTCGCGCCTTTAGGGTTATCCTGACATGCGCCCGCAATAGCCTAGTGCGGGAACTCATGTTCCGCACCAATTTCATAATCGTAACGGCGGCCAGCCTTCTCTGGGTGTGTGCGAATATTGCCTTTTATCTTCTTGTTTTCCAGTATACCCCGTCGATTGGTGCGGGCACTGGCTGGGGACGAAGCCAGTTCTTTGTCTTTTTTGCTACGGGGCTCATCATCAACAGCATCGTTCACTCGGTGTTTATGCCCAATGCCGATCTTTTTAGCGAGCGAGTTCGTACGGGCGTGCTCGACTTTCTGCTGGTTAAGCCCCTAGATTGTCAGGTGCTGGTTTCTTTCGAACGATTAGATCTGAGCACGGGTGGGAACCTAGTGGTTGGGGTGGCTCTGTTGATTTTCTCTTTGATCGAGCTCGGTTGGGTGCCAGGTGTGATACCGATTGCGCTTTATGTGATCTACGTAGTCTGCGGGGTCGCGATACTTTATTCGTTAATGTTTTCGTTGGCGGCGACGACAGTGTGGTTGGGCCGCAATCAAACGCTTTATGACTTTTGGTTCTATCTCACCATCTTCGGAAGATACCCCATGGAAATTTACCGGGGGCCCTTGGGCCTGCCGCTACGGATTGTGTTTACGTTCGTGATCCCAGTACTCATTGTGGTGAATGTTCCCGCCCGGCTTTTGATCCGACCTCTTTATCCACAGACTTTGCCGGAATGGGGTTTGCCTCTTTTTGCCTTAGCTGCCACGGCTGGCTCCTTATGGTGCTGCCGGCGGATATTCCAAGCAGCCATCGAAAGCTACCGAAGTGCCAGTAGTTAAAGATCCCACAGCAGTTAATAAGGGAACTGAAGGGAAAGCCCGGCTCAAGCGGGGTGGTGAGTCGGCGACATGTGCGTGCGTCCACGAGGAGGCTAGGAAGCCTTGGGCAACCGGGGTTGTGAGGCATGAACGAGTCGATCGGGGAAGTCGCCCTCGAGCCGGCTTCGCGATGAAGCAGCTTGTCGGCCGCCTACGACACGGGAAAAGCCACGGCAAGGCAAGCGGCGAGTGTCACTTCGCACAAAAGAAGCACGCAGCTGGCTAGGGGAACCGGGTTGCAAATCTCACGGCTATCACAAAAGTGGAGGAACAATGGCGACTTGGCTAGCCCCTATCAAATCCCCGGGACTTGCCCCACATATTGGGAGGGGAGCATTATCGGCGGGGTAAACCGGAGGATCAACGTGCCCAGAGCTGCGCACTCTTATGAACGAGTCTTCTGGGTGGTTTAGGATCCTCACTTACGGAGTTAAACCGCACCCGTGTAAAGGCGAGCCGAGGACGCAGCATGCGCCACGAGGGTTTTTCGGCTGAGCCTTGGCTGTGCGAGGGGAATTCATGCGGTCGGTGCTTTTGACCAGTTGGAGTAAGCTAAACCTTGGGCACTCAGACGTGGTGGCCGGTTCTCACCCGACATTGACCTATCTCAAAAACCGCGGCTATAATCGGCAGTTTAAAGGATCTTTCTCCCCCTTTTCGGGGGCCCGGCCATTCTTGTGCGGAGTTTAGAGTCGTCCTTAAGTCCGAGTAAAGGCCAAAGATTGAGGGGGCACGTGCAGGAGGCGGCGGTGGGATCCCCGGACTACCAGCACACTAAAGAGCGCATCAAACAAACGATCGATATTGTCGATCTGGTGGGGCGTTATATCCCGCTTCGGCGACAAGGGCGGCTGCTGGTGGGATTGTGCCCTTGGCACGATGACCGGCACCCGAGTCTGCAGGTAGACCCGCAGCGGCAGACGTTCCGATGCTGGGTGTGTAACATCGGGGGTGATATCTTTACTTTTTTGATGAGGATTGAGGGTTTGGAGTTCCGGGAGGCATTCCGAACCCTGGCAGAAATGGCGGGGCTGCCAATACATTCCTCGGGGGATTCTGGGTGTCGCTCCGGGCGGGGAAGTCCGCACCCATCCAAGGTGGCGCTTCAGGAAGTTCTCAGGTGGGCCGAAGAGAAGTACCACGAGTATCTCCTGGAGCATGCGTCGGCCGCGCCGGTGCGAAGATACCTTGAAGAGCGGGGCTTAGCGGCAGAAAGCATCGAGCGGTTTCGCTTGGGGTTTTCTCCGCCCACACCGGATTGGCTGGTCCGCGAGGCACGGCGGCAGCAAATCGATCCGGCCGAGTTAATGGCCGCGGGGGTCGTCGCCCGCTCGGCTACTGGGATGCTGTACGACCGTTTTTGTGGCCGGCTCATCTTTCCCATTCATGATGCCCAATTCCGCACCGTCAGTTTCGGGGGAAGAATCCTTCCAGAACAGTACGGGATCCGACCCGGTATACCCTTTGGTGCTCAGGCGAAATATCTCAATGGTCCGGAGACACCACTTTTTTCGAAAAGTCGCACGCTTTATGGTTTGGCCCAGGCGTGGCAGGCGATTTATCGTGCCGGTCGCGCCCTGGTAGTGGAAGGATATACAGACTGTATACTTGCCCACCAATACGGTTTTGCGGAAACCGTTGCCGTGTTAGGCACGGCATTCGGGGAAGCCCATCTCCGACTTCTCAGACGGTATACCCACAGCGTTGTCCTGCTTTTGGACGGGGACGAGGCTGGCCGAAAACGTGCCGCCGAATTGCTTGAGCTTTTTCTTGCCGGCGACGCAGACCTCCGCGTGGCCATTTTACCGGAAGAGAAAGACCCAGCTGAGTTCTTACTGACGGCTGGGCCGGAAGCACTGTCCGCGATCCTAACCACCGCCGCCGTGGATGCTTTCGAGCATGCGCGGCGGGTGTTTGTGGGGGAAAGACCCCCTGCCGGCTTGGCGGCGGCCGATTGGGCTTTGGAGCGACTCCTGCGAGTGGTGGCAGCAGCACCGAGCTGGGGCCGAGAAGAGAATCGCATTCGCGAAGGCCTTCTACTTCGGCGGCTCTCGTTTGAATTTGCTGTTGGCGAGGAGGTGTTGCGGAAGCGGTTGGCTGAATTACGCCGCACCCGGCCTTCGCGAAAAGGGCCGGAAATGAGCCCTCGGGAGGAAATCCCCGAACCATGGCAGCGGGAGCTTTTGGAAATCCTCCTTGCTCATCCCCGCTTGGTGGGGACAGCTCTTGCTGTCATCCCGCCGGAATCGATCGCTTACCCGCCTTATCGCCGCATTTACGCGGCTATGAAGGTCTTGACGGATTCCGGGCAATCGGTCACATTGGATGCCCTTTTGAATTACTTCGAAGATCCGCATCTTCATTCCCTGCTGGTGGCGCTGGATGAAGAGGCGCATCGTAAACCGATTGAGGCACCGCAGGAGGCTTTGGAGGCGTTCGTGAAGACGTTTATGATGCGTACCGTGGAACAGGAGCTTCCTCGGGTAACGCAGAGACTTGCTTCGGAAAAACTATCGGAAAGTGAGCAACTAGCCCTTCTTGAACGCATCGTGTCCCTGCGGCGTAGCCTCGATGGGTTTACGGGACAGCCATCCGACTAACAGTTCCTCCCCCACGGAGGAGGCATGCCGGCGGGCATGCCGTAGGAGAGCGAGGTCATTGACGGAATTGACAGGTTCTGTCTGTAGCAAGGAGGTTTGCAGTGGACCTGGGCCAAACGGATTTGCAAGCACTTGTGGCAAAGGGTAAATCGCAGGGGTATCTGACCTATGATCAAGTGGCAGAATTCTTGCCCAACCACGTATTAAATGCGGAAAAGTTTGAGTGTCTACTTCTTCTGTTGCAAAAGGAGAAAATCGAGCTTGTCAACGAGGCGCCGGATCTAGAGGGTGAGCAGTTAGGGGGCCGTGTTCCTCCGGAGATAGAAACGCTCACTTGTTCGGAGAGCGCGCTGCCGGCCGAACCAGCCCGCTGGAGTAGCGACCCCATTCGTCTTTATCTTGCCCAGATGTCCCAAATCCCGTTGCTTACGCGGGAGCAAGAAATTGCCTTAGCAAAGAGAATCGAGCAGTCGCGGCGGCATTTTCGCCGGGCCGTGCTCGGCTGTTATTTCGCGATGAAGGCAACCGTTGGACTTCTGGCAAAAGTTTATCGCGGGGCTTTGCCTTTCGACCGAATGATTAAAGTATGCCTCACGGAGCAGTTGAGCAAAGAGCAGATTCGAGGGCGAATGCCGCATAATCTGGCAACACTTGAGAAGTTGCTGGCCGCCAACCGCGAAGATTTCGGGCGATTAATCCGTCGCAGTACTCCAGGGGCGGAGAAGTTCGCGGCTCGCAGTCGGTTTCTTCGTCGGCGCCGCCATGCTTTGATTCTAGTGGAGGAACTGAGCATCCGCACCCGCCGAGTGTATGCCCTGTTTCGGCAAATGGAGGAGATGTGCCGGCGGATGCACGAAATTCGTCAGCGGCTGCGGAGCTTGCCGCCGAATCCTTCCTTTGCGTCGGAAAGAATGGACCTTCGGCGTCAGTTGCGGGAGCTGATGGAAGCCACCCAGGAAAGTCCCACAAGTCTGCGACTCCGGCTGGAGTTGGCCCGACGGTACCTCCGCGAGTATGAGGAAGCCAAAAGGGACCTGTCGGCGGGGAACTTGCGGCTGGTGGTTTCGATCGCTAAAAAGTACCGTAACCGGGGGCTTAGTTTTTTGGACCTCATACAGGAGGGTAACACCGGCCTGATGAGGGCGGTGGACAAATACGAATATCGGCGGGGATACAAATTTTCCACTTATGCCACTTGGTGGATCCGCCAGGCGATTACCCGGGCCATTGCCGAGCAAGCGCGCACGATCCGCATCCCCGTCACCATGATCGATGCCTACGGGAAGCTGAAGCAACGGATGCGGATGCTGGCGCATCAGCTCGGCCGGGAACCTAATAATTCGGAATTGGCCGAGCACGCTGGACTTCGCGAGCACGATGTGCGACGAATTTTCCGGGTAGGTCGGCATCCCACCAGCCTTGACCGGCCTATCAGCGACGACGAGGAATTATGCTTAAGCGATGTTTTGGAAGACAGTCGCGGCGGTCGCCCCGACTCTGAGGCCCATAAAGAGCTTTTACGAGAGAAAATTGACAGGGTCCTCAAAACTCTCACCCATCGAGAGCGGGAGATTATTCGCCTGCGATACGGTTTGACTGATGGTTACCCGTATACTTTGGAAGAGGTAGGACGGATTTTCCATGTCACCCGGGAGCGGGTTCGGCAAATCGAGGCCAAAGCTGTTCGCAAGCTGCGACATCCGATTCGGGCGCGGCAGCTGGAGGGTTTTGTGCGCCGCATGGCCGGTTAGCCGGCCCGGGCCGTCTCCGGCCGCCGACCCAGCAGGGTGGGCGGCCTTTTTCTTTTTCGCCCTATGCAAAAATTTCCGCTGGCCAACGGCCGCAATTGCACAAGGGGCCACACCTGATTTCGATGGCCAGCGAGGAATCAGCTTCCGCTATTGGCGCCGCACAATTTTCGTTAAGCCGGTGAACAAAAGATCACATTTGCTCGGCCTCGGCAATTTCATCCGGGAGGACAGCCGGTGACTATGAGTAGTTTCGACACCAATGTGCTTCAGACACTGCGAGTGCTCCATCGCATTTTTCGCCAATTGCGTGATGTAGAGGATCGACTGCGGCAAGGTCCGCGTCATGTGCGGGCGCAGGAAGCCGCCCTGCGCCAAGCTGAGGAAAAGCTCGCCCAGCTTCAAGGTTCAGCCAGACGCTTGCAGGTCTCAATCGACGAAAAGCAACTTACGCTCAAATCTCGGGAGGAAAGCATCAAAAAACGCCGTGCCCAGCTGATGGAATCCAAATCGAATAAAGAGTATCAGCTGCTCCTTGAGCAGATCAAGGCGGATGAAATGGCCAACAGTGTCCTCACCGACGAAATCCTCGAGGAGATGGAGCGGTTGGACCAATTGAAGGCCGACATCGCCGCAACCATGCAGGAGGTGGCCAAAGCTGTCCGCGAGTTGGAAGAAGCCCGGGAGCAAGTAGCCGCCGCAGAACCAAAGCTTCGGGCGGAAATCGACGGCCTGAACCGGGAAAGGGCGCTATACGAGGAGAAACTTCCGCCGGACTTTCGCGAAACATATGAGCGAGTTGTCCGCTCTAAGGCCGAGGATGGGTTGGCTCCTGTGGACGGACAATATTGCGGAGGATGCCATCAACAGGTACCGCTTAACTCCATTAACTCTCTAATGTTAGGACAACCTATTACCTGTCGATCGTGTGGTCGCCTCCTGTATTTGCCCGAAAACTATAGCCTTCGTTAGTCTTCGGCGGCCAGCTGTGAACGAAATGGGGCCCGTCGCTGAAGGGGTGTTGACTTCGGCAAAAGCTACAATCCGTAAGGATATTTTGCGGATGTGAGTCGAAAAGTCATCATCTGTCGGGGACCAAAGGGTAATGGTTTCTCCCGGGTATGAGTGACGGGTGCGAACAGTGCCCGGCGAAGTATTTCCCCGCCAAGCTTGCTCTGGCTCGAAAAGCTGAGGCTGCCATCTAGAAGAGTCGATATTGAGTGGGTCGACCTAACGGCCTAGCATCCCATCCGCGGCTGCGGAGATGATCCACAAAAGTCTCTGGGCCGTGCAAGCAGTAAACTCTTCGGGGCGCTACCATTTCCACGAGAGAGACCAGTCCATCAAAATCGGCATGATCGGTGAGGGGGATCGCTTCGTGGACTCCCAACCGGTACGGTGTGGCGGGATCGATGGCCCACCCGGTAACAGCGATTTTCCACAACTGTGGATGCCGGAGGGTGAACCTGCTTCCAGGGGGTGCAATCACCACGGCCGGCGATCGGACGTTATCGTCTACGAGGTGGTAAGGCCACAAATCCACACCATGCTGCTCGTATATCTGATGAATAGCGTAAACACTTTTGTGCACGAACAGTGGAAGTCCCAAAGGTTTGAGGAGGGCCGTCACTTCCTGGGCTTTTCCCAAGGAGTAGGCCACAATCACAGGCAGCAAGTCATTTTCGCAGGCCCAAAGAACTCGGCGGCGAAGTTTGTCAACCACTTCCTCTCGTGGGGGCATGCGGTAGCGCGGCAAACCATAGGTGCTTTCCATGATCAGGACGTGAGCCTGGGGCACCTGGGCCGGCTCGGCTGTGGCCGACTCGCCTAGTCGAAAGTCGCCGGTGTAAAGAAGGGACTGACCTTCGGCCTCCACCCACAGCATGGCCGAGCCCAAACAGTGCCCCGCCGGGAAAAGTTGCAGCCGGCTTCCTTCCAAATCGACTGGCTGACCAAACGGCACTTGCACCACCGAGCGATTGCCCAACCGCAATCTGTACAGGGCAGCTGTGGCAGGGGTACAAAGGGCAAGCTCGTGCCGGGCGATATGGTCGGCATGCGCATGGGAAATAAATCCGAATACCTGCCGACGCGGGATGTCCACGGCCAACCCGGAGTGGCGGAGTTTCACACCGTTATCCCACAAGAACAGCTCCTCGGCCACCGTCAGTTGACTCATCCCGGATGATCCTTTGCGCTACCGGCTGGTTTAGGGAAAATTGGGCCCCGCCCTCCACTTAGGATGAAGTGTTCTTCGGATACCCAGCGGGATTGGCCCGGAACCAGTGCCAGGCCGTTTCCACGATCGGCTCGATCGCGGTGAACTTAGGTTTCCAGCCCAATTCCCGCTGAATTTTACCGGCGTCGGCAAAGAGGATGGCCGCGTCCCCGGGCCGGCGAGGACCGATGCGGATGGGCACATCCCTGCCCGTCACCTGCCGAACGGCTTCCACTACTTCTAACACCGAGTAGCCGCGCCCAATACCCAGGTTATAGGCACGAAACTGGCCGGGCCGGCAGGCTTCCATGGCCAGTACGTGGGCCTCACATAAGTCATCAACATGGATGTAGTCTCGGACGCATGTGCCGTCCGGCGTGGGATAATCTGTGCCAAATATGGTTACCGCTTCAATACGCCCTAAAACTGCAAGAAGAAGCCGCGGAATCAGATGGGTCTCCGGCGTGTGATCCTCGCCACAAGAGCCGTCCTCGGCACAGCCGGCGACGTTAAAATATCGCAGCGACACCACTCCGAAATGCCCGTAGGCCCGCACACAGTCCTGCAAAATTTGCTCCACAAACAGCTTGGAACGCCCGTAGGGGTTTATCGGATGTTGCGGCGTCTCTTCGGTAATGGGGACTTGGGCTGGCTCCCCATAGGTGGCGCAGGTGGAGCTAAAGACCATCCGGGCGGTGCCGGCCTCCGTCATCGCTTCCAGCAAGCGGATCGTTCCTGCCGTATTGTTGACGTAATAGCGAAGAGGGTTTTCCATCGATTCCCCGACATAAGCCAGTGCCGCAAAGTGCATAACACAATCGATGGCCTCCTGGCGAAGGATTGTAGTAATTGCCTCTCTGTCCAAAAGATCTGCCTGATAGAAGGGGACTTCCGGGGGTATTGCCGCACGATGCCCGCGAAAGAGATTGTCGATCACCACGGGCCTATGGCCGGCTCGAAGCAAAACACGCACGGCATGGGCCCCTATGTAACCGGCTCCACCTGCCACAAGAACATTCATGGGTCAGCCTCAAGAAAACTTCCGGAAAAACTACTCATGCGTCTGAGCGGAACAAGCCTGGCCTCCGCCCAGGGAAATTAAGGTTCGTAAATGCCGGATTCATTTTTGCATTAACGTTCTGAATGGCACTCTGGCTGCCACTCGAGTTGGGCTTTCTGTAGCCGTCTCGAAATGACCGAAAAGATCGGCTGGCTGGAGAGCGGTGCCCGAATTTCCCTTGCAGGGGGTTATTTTTACAGTCAGCCGGGGTCGCTTCGCCGCCGACTTTTTGCAAAAGGAAAGGATATCCCACAGGCTTTTCTGCACAGCTTGCCCTGACGGGTAAGGCCACCGTGCAAGCTTCGCCCGCCCGAAGGCGTCAACGACTGTCGATCCGGAGGATGCGGAAATCTTCAAAACGGACCCAGTGTTCCGCATCCGTGGGGCCATGATAACCTTGAATGCTAACTTCGTCCTGAGAGGGAGCCGGCAAAGAGCCCTCCGCGGCAAGGAGAAACTCCGGTTCGCCTTCCGGCCGATACTGCGCAATATAGCGGTCGCGGGAGACGATCAGTCTTAACCGCACCGGTCTATCCGGTATCGGCTTTTTCCCCGGAATGATGCACACCACCCCGTCGACTAATTCTTTGACCAATTTGAAGACTGGCTTTCCGTCCACGTACCAAGTAATCCCAGCTTGTTCGTATTGATTGGTCAAGGGAGAGAGGTTGTTGACAGTCACTTCAATGGCATAGGTTCCCTCGGCGCGGTTAGGGGCTTGCCGCACCAGGGCATTTTTGACGGTGGTGGCCACTCCCGGTTCCAGGCGGATTTCGAGGCCCCTCTCGCCAAGTCGCCAGAACCCTGGGTTTTCGCGAAGCCAGTACCATCCTTGGTCCAGCCGACCCTCAAAACGATCTCGGAAAATAAGCTCCTCGGCTTTTGCGGCCAGAGGATAGGCCATCAAGGTTAATATGCCCGCCAATACCATGAGGATTAAAGACCACCTCAATCGGAAAAATCCTAGGCGCATGGGTGAAACCTCCGCCAGCAGCATTGCGAATGTCTATCAAGGCTATTACTTTTGCGTTCAAGGGCACAGGGCGTGCCGCTTAAGGCAAAGTTGCCCTCATGATCGAACATCTTCGGAGCTGGCCATCCGAAACTGTGGAAACAAGCGCTTTTGACCTTGGGACAAATGCCCCCCGGCTCGGGAAGGGCGGGCGACGTATCTCTTCCCGCAAGAGTACTAAAGCGGCACGTCTTCGGCCTTTCATCCCTGGTCCTGCTGGAAAGGCGCAACGGACCATGTGTGTCCTGTTCCAAGCGAAGGCAACAGCTAGCGGTGTGCAGCCCATCGAGCCCGCACAATCGGTCCGGCATACACCGCCGATTCTCCCAGGATCTCTTCAATGCGGAGAAGCTGATTATATTTGGCCATTCGATCAGTTCGCGAAGCCGACCCGGTTTTGATCTGACCAGTTTCCATGGCCACCGCGAAATCGGCAATGAAGCTATCCTCTGTTTCACCGCTGCGATGGCTGATGATGGCACTGTAGCCGTGCCGCCGGGCCAGCTCGATGGCCTCCATCGTTTCCATCAAGGTTCCAATTTGGTTGAGCTTAACGAGGATGGAATTAGCTACCCCTGAATCAATTCCGCGCTGGAGGCGTCTGGTATTGGTGACAAAGAGATCATCGCCCACAAGCTGAATTTTATGCCCCAATCGCTCGGTTAACAGTTTCCAACCTTCCCAATCGTCTTCGTCCAGACCGTCCTCTACGGAGTAAATGGGATAGGCCGCCACCCAACTCTCGAGGAGTTCGACCATCTGCTCGCCGGAAAGCTCTTTCCCGTCGATGCGGTAAACGTAGCCGTTGGAACCCCCCTGAGACTTTTTGCGTTCCGGCGGGACAAGCTCCGAGGCAGCCACATCAAGTGCCAAAAATACCTGCTCTCCGAGCCGATAGCCCGCTTTTTCCACAGCGGAAGCCACTACGTCCAGGGCCTCCTTATTGCTCCTGAGTTCGGGAGCGAAGCCCCCTTCGTCGCCGACATTGGTGGAGAGGTTCTTATCCTTGAGCACTTTTTTTAGGGTGTGGAAGACTTCGCACCCACAACGGATGGCCTCACTGAAAGACTCAAACCCAAGCGGGACAATCATGAATTCCTGGACATCCACCTGATTGTCCGCATGCACACCGCCGTTGAGCACGTTCATCAGTGGTGCGGGGAGCAATCGGCCTCTGAGGCCGCCAAGGTATTGGAAAAGGGGTAGACCCACATAATCGGCAGCAGCTCGGGCCACCGCCAGTGACACCCCAAGGATGGCATTGGCACCCAAATTCTTTTTGTTTTCCGTGCCGTCAAGCTCAATCATCTTCTTGTCGATGGCAATCTGATCGAGCGCGTCCATATCTAAAAGCTCGGGAGCGATCCGCTCGTTGACATTTCGTATCGCCTGGAGCACTCCTCGGCCAAGAAACTTCTTGGGGTCACCATCGCGGAGTTCAAGGGCCTCGTGGACCCCGGTGCTGGCCCCGCTAGGTACCGCAGCCCGACCAAACGATCCGTCGGCCAAAAGAACGTCCACTTCGATGGTGGGATTTCCTCGGCTATCGAGAATTTGCCGCGCGCAGATGTCCACAATTTCCGAACTCATTAGCGACTCCTCTCTTTACGACTTACCTTTCTGGAGATTCTGTTGTCTCAGCACACTAAATCGCGCTAAAGGGAGAGTATTAGTCAATCATCAACTTGGGCTGAGCGTACACCCAAGATATTCGGGCTGATTTCTCAATCCCAGACCGATCCATTATGCCAAAAGTCTCGGGGCAGCGAAATAGGGGATATTTAGCCATGCTTTGGGGGATCGCAAGAGCTTCGATCCGGCCTGTCAATTTCGTCAGGGTTAGGACGGCGCGCGGGCAGAGAAATCGTGGCTATCGCTCCAGATCCGTAAACTATCCGCGTTCTAACGGCAGGCAAACGATTCAGAAAAAAACCAGTTTCTGCCGGTCAGCGTGTGCCCGGAAAGAATCCAAGCCGAGCTAACCAGCCCAAAAGCATGGCTTTCTTCTCCTGAATAGCCTCCAACTCAGCCGCTCACAGCTTCACTGCTGAGGGCTGCGGCAATCGGCGAAAATCAGACCCATGAGGTCCTGAATTCCTAAAGGTCTGGTGGGGGAGAGAACCTCTCCGGCGAGAAAGCCTGCGGCCAAGCCCTGCTGTTGGTTAAAGATCCGCACCCGTTCCAGAAAAGAAGCTTTTTGTCCGGAAAATTGACTTCGGTAAGCAGCAATGGCGGCAAGCTTTCGCTCAAGTGTGGAACCGATATCCACGATCACTGGCCATTTGGCAGGCGGGGACAAATTGGAATAAGCCAGAAAATAGTGCCAGTAGGCCTTTACGTGGTGAGGCGGCAAGGCATCGAAATACTCCTCCCACTTGGACAGTCGCGAATAAAACACGGCAGCAGAAGTGATCTCCCGAGCTTGAAGGTGATCCGGCGAGGCGTTTGGTGTGGCCGCTCCGATTCCAAGAACAAGCGTTGGCCGCAGCCGCCGAAGTTCCTGGGCTAATGCGAGGCGCGCTTCAAAACTGTCCATCAGTTGCCGATTTGTTAGCGACAACGTCCGTCGGAGGCACACCCCAAGGATTTCCGCGGCCCGCTGAGCTTCGGCCAATCGGACCTCCGGATGCGGACACCCCGGCGTGGGTTCCCCATTCGTGAGGTCAACAATGGCGACTTTATAGCCCTGATCGGCAAGCAGGGCAAGAGTCCCTCCGCATCCGATTTCCACATCGTCTGGGTGGGCACCAACCGCCACCACGTCTACTTGCTGCCCAAGCTCTTGCTCCGTCATAGGATCTGTTGCAGGTTTCTTTGTAGGGAAACACTCATCAGATTGGGGGGTACCGGCCGAATTGGAGCCGGCTAGCCCCACCGCACAACCAATCTACCGAAAATCAGGATCTTTTTTGCTAAGACATCTCGCTTAGCTTAAGCGGCACTGATGATATATGCCGGGTCCGGGGAATGAAATTGTATGCCCCATTTCAAACTGTCCTCGGCGGATTGGCTCAAGCCGGAGACCTACTTTGGGCCTAGCTCTTTAAGCCACCAGTAAACATAACCAGGATTGTCGCTCCTAGCGATGGCGCTTGGGGGTGGGCCGCCCAGTTTAGGCCGGATGGATGCGCCCTTTACCTAAGTCCCTACCATTTGAGTGCTTCCCCCAAACAAGGCCGGATCGGGATCGGGTGGATTTTTCTAGGCCTTTAACGCCCTACCAAAGGAATCCGGTCTGGCAGTTCAAACGCTCAGCATCTTGAGGGTGAGGGAGTGATCTTGCGAAAGTATTTCAGCGGCTTGAACTCTTGCCTCGCGGGAAGTTTGTACCGCCTCGACACCTCCCGAACCACTTCCGGCGCTAAACTCCCCGGCGCTAGTGGCCGACCCAAGATCAGGCCTTGCCAGGAGAAAGACGCGGATTTCCGCCGGAGTGACTGCTCCTCTCTTGGGTTTGGGCCGGTCAAGGGCATCGTCCAGATTACAGGAAAGGTGGAGGTCTACTTTCGCTCGGCGGTGGTCGGTCGCGATTGGCTTCCGCACGAGGAGCCTCGCACCGCCCCGGGAGAACTTCTACCCCCAATTTTGGCCAGTCACCCGGGCGAAGGTAAGTTTCTTCCGGGTGATGTGACCCACAACTTCGACACGGTCAAACCCTACTAGTCCAAGTATCGGTGAAGCCGCAATCGGTCAAAAAATGGAGGGCTTTCGTAAAACAACGGGTCACTTCCCGCCAATAGGATTACCCGATGAAAGTACCCCCTTCGTCCGAGGCATGGCTCGATCTTTCGCACTGCCCCCTAAGGGTCCGGAATGACGGTGACCAGTTCAGCAGGAGTGTGCGGAGTGAGGTTCAAAGTTTTTTGCCGATGGAAAACTCTGTTTCGGTGACCTGATAGCGATTCCTGTCGGTGTAGCCAGCTTTGCCATCTTCGCTGCTAGGCCTGCGCGGGTGACTCTTCCAAATCCGGCCTTACGTCTGGCTCACAGGTGTTCGCCGTTACGCCCACTGGGGAGTTCCCCGCGCGCACTGGACACTCATCGTACACGTGTACGATTGTACAACACTAAAGGGGAGTTCCCCGCGCGCACAGGACACTCGGATTCCCTAGCCCGCCCAGAATCGACTACTTAGGGAGTTCCCCGCGCGCACTGGACACTCGCGGCACTCCGCTGTTCGCCGTTACGCCCACTGGGGAGTTGCCATTCGATGGGGGTTCGCCACCACGCCCGCGGGGAGGTCTGCGGCATGTTCGTGGTCCGCGCGCGAACGAACGGTTCGCCACCACGCCCGCGGGGAGGTCTGCGTAACCGCTGAAATTCCGGGGGAAAAAGAAAAAAAATTTTCCGGCGGATTAGGGCCCCAAGACATGTAACCCCCAACTCGAATAGTTCGATAAGTCTCGTTTATCTCTAGATTAATATTGCCTTATTCAAAAAATTTTTTATTGAGTTCGGTCGGTATCGTTTTGGCTATAAGTACCTGGAAATAGGCGAGACTTTTTTAATGGTTCTGCAGCGTAGCGGTCCGATCCCCCAAGGACCAGGTACCAAGGCGGGATTACCCGCGGGCCTTGCCGGAGATCCCCTCCGGGGCCCCGTGATCGTGCAAACATGTTGCGGCCAGGAGGAGGGCTAACCAGCCTCGAGCGGATCATCGCCAATAAGCTGACGGATTTTTTGTCGAAACTCTTCCATTATCTCTGCGACTTCCTGCTGCGAGAGAACATTTGGGGCGTCTAGGTTCGGAGCTAAAGGGGGCCTAGGTGCAGCGTTGTTTAACCGAGCTTCAGGAGATTCGGCCTCATCAGGGGATGAAACGGCCTCATCGGCGGATGAAATGGAGGCGGGCAAAGAAGAAAAAGCTGCCAAAGGAGATGAAGATAAAGAAGATTTCGTCGAAGGATTGCCACTTGGCTGTCCATGCTGCTGCCAAAACTTAAGCGAAGCATAGTTGCTTTGCCGAGTAACAGGCGCCTCCATTTGATCGAGGGAGGCCGAATTCTGGAATTGGGTAGCCGGCGCTGCCGACGACTCTCTTGCTGAGCCGGCCGAAGCAGCACAACCAAATTCTGGGGTAGGTTCCCCGGTAAAAGCCGGCTGTTGTCGAGCGGAAGCCCCCGCCAATGTGGTTTGACTCCCCCAGACTTTGATTGATCCCTCCCTGTGGTCCGAAGGAAGAAGGGCAGAGATGAGAATTTCCCGTGGCACGGCACCCTCCCAGCCGTTCTCGGGTGCGACCAACCGAATCCGGCCGTCGGCTAAAGCAATGACGCAGTCCCGCCCTAATCTTTTGGCAGCATAGAGTGCGGAATCTGCTCGCTGGTAGAGAGTTGCGGGCGTATCTCCCGGCTCGGCCCACGCAATCCCACCGGAGATCGTGTAAGTCAGTGTGCCTGCCGGTGTGACCACCGGCGTTTTTACCGCTTGATGGATTTGCCGGGCCACGGCTTCGGCCGTTTCCGGGGCTTGGCCGTCGAAAAGGATGGCAAATTCTTCGCCACCCACGCGGGCCACCACGCATGTGGGAGCCAACTGCCTGAGTCGATCCGCCAAATTCTGCAGCAAAAAGTCTCCCGTGGGATGTCCCAGCCGATCGTTGACTTGCTTGAAGTGATCAAGATCCATCAAAAGAAGTCCCACCGGTTTCTTCCTCGGTCCAGACCGTTTGAGGCACTCGTCAAGTGCTCCATCGAAGCCGCGGCGGTTGACCAAGCCGGTAAGGGGATCGGTCCGGGCCTCGTTGGAATAACGGTGAAGTTCCTCGGCTTGCCGGCGCAGCCGCTCTTCCACTTCTATCAACCGATCTCGGAGCCACTGGTTGATCTGAAGTGAGCGAGTGATAGCTTCCAAAAATACCCGGGCAAGATCTCTGGGATTGGTGTCCATTCGCTCGGCAAGTTGGCCGGCCAGAAGTTCCAACTGCTCCCGATAAGCCCCGAGCTCGTCCCGGACATCACTGACCATACGGAAAAGCCGTGAGACCATTTCCGCGTGCTCGGAGGAGGTTGGGAGACTTCGCTCGGAGGGGCTCCGGTGGCTTTGGTGGGCCAGCGATGATTTCCCGCCCCTTGAGACCTCCTCCTTATTAGGGCCAGCTCCGCGGGAAGCAAGTCTCCGGCCAAGCAGGATTCCCACACCGAGCTGAATGAGGCCGAAAATCAAGAATCCAATGACGATGGTGGCGGTCTCAAACATGAGCTAACCCTAAATATTTAACGAAGTGACCCGTAGCGAATTACAAGGCTAGCTCCCTGACGGTTAAGAGGCACTCGTTGAAAACTTCGTCCCACCTCGAATTGTTATTCCACTGCAAAATGTCGTGCCCTCAGGAGAATGTTATCCCATCCAAATAAATGTAGTCCCACTAACGCGCGGAACGCAGGCGAGCGAGCTGCACCCCTGACTTCGAGGCATGATAGTCTCACGAAGACACGGAGCGAAGGACCCAGCTGGCTCCGCGCAAACCGGTAAGTGGCTTTATCGGCAATTAAAAGCGCCACAGATGGTACCCGCACATCTGGAATAAAGCTAATTTTTCGATTTACCCCGACAACGTGCCCCACCAATCTCAAACGGCGCTGGGGGTTAACAACCAAAAGTGTGCGTGGGGCGTTCATTTGGCTTTTCAATATCGGCCTCCCCCACTTGTCGACCGAGATTGCCCGTATCCACGATTGGTCAGATTGTTGAAAGAAAATATAAAGAAAATAATTCCGTTCGTTAGAAAATATTCCGTTCGCTAAGAGAACATGTGGAGTGGTTTGGCAAGCGAGAACAAGCCCGCGACGATTTACGTCGAGAGTTGGTAGTGGGGTTCATACGTCCCCACGCGAAAAAACCGTCAAAGCGGAACCAGGTGTGACCGGTGGGGTGGGAAGAAAAGCCCGAGTCAGTTTGGGTCGGATTTAATTAGGGGATTATCTTCCCGGGAGGTTAGCAGGAACGCCGGATCTTCCAGCTTCGAACGGAATTTGAGGCCCAGCTCGACAATCTTTGCCCCCAACACTCTTTTACGAACCACTTCGCTGGTTAGCCACAGCGGTCTTCCTCCTTCGCCTTTCACACCGAGCGTGCAGGGCAAACCGAGGCTAAGGACCTGCTCCAAATTAATTAAAAGCGTTTGCGATTGATCATGTCTCCTGCAGCCTTCGGGGGAGGGCGGTACCAGAAATTTGGACACCAGAAGCGAGGCGCCATTTCGCGACAGGTTGCGACATTGGCCGGGAAAAGCGATGAAGTCTGTATCCACATGCTTAGCGTCAATACAGGTGACCAGCAGTGCCGGTAAGAAACAGGCGTGACGAAACGCTTGACGTTTATCCCTTGAGGGCGGGGAGTGAATGCCTTCCTGCCAGTTCAGTCCAGCAAGCACGCGTTCGAATATCTCCGGAGGTTCAAGGGGACAAAAAAAGCGGATTTTGGAGGTTCCCTGGAATACTCCGGGCGAATGCGGGGCTATGGTCGAGGCGATTTTGGATAGCTCCGCTCCCCCAAAGATCCAGTTTCGCGTCTCACTGCAAGGCTTCATGGCCGATTTCGCTCACATAGTACTTGGGATTCATGTACGGTCGTTTGACGAGCTACCCGGTCATCAATCGGTAAGAGGACGTTCGCACCACTTAAGGCAGCAGCCCTCACTTTAGCCTAAAAATTGTCCCTATTCAGAAACGGAAAAAGCCGCCCGTAGACCTCTTCGGCCCCTTGCCCCAATAACAGAACTTTCCCACATCTTTGGCGGACTTGCCCAAGCATGGTCACGCGTTGAAGCCCCCTATACGCGTGCGACTCGTTTGTGTTGGGGCGGGCAAGTCTTGGGGTGACCGGACCAAAATTTCGTTACTTTTCGGCCCCAAAACCCCTCACGGAAAAGATAGCATGATGCGAGGTAATGTTTCGGGGAGGTTAGGCGGTAAAGGTAGCCAAAATCGCCCGCGGGGCCGGTGGGGGATTTTTGGTTTACTCGTTTTGGGAGGATTCTCCTTCCGAGATGGGGATACCTTGATGAGTTTGGGACTGTTCTGCCTACCGTCAGGAGGTTGGGCAAGAGCGGCCAAAACGGAGGAGGTCACCCCAGAGAAAAGCGGGCCTATATACCCAAGCCACATGTTCCTCGCTATAGGGAGGGCCGGCTGCGGCGGTCGATGGGGACCGGTGCCCGAAAAGCTTTTTTGAAGATGTTTCGTCCGGACATCGCCGGACTGGGGTGGTACTTTGCCTAAAAACGACGGCCTGCAAAAAACGCTTCGACCGGTGTTTTTTAGATTCCCAAAATCAAGGCAGCAACCAGCGCAGCGATCCCAAGAAAGGCCAGGACCACCCACCATGCGGGCCGGCCAGACCATGGATTTGTGTCCCATTCGACATATTCCCCGCAGTAGGGACACTGAAAGGCGTCCTCATAAATCTCCCGAGCACAATTTCGGCAACGGATGGTAGATGAATCATCCGGTTCTTCCTCGGGAAAATCTGCCTCCTCAAAATCCTCCTGAGGAGTAAGGGGATACTCCGGCTTAGGCGTCCACTGGGGTTCGCGCCAAATGTTCATTCGCGCCGGTCCTTCCTTACGAGAAGTTCGTGTACAACGGCTCCATCGCCCTAGGTGTTGTCAAACTAACCGCGGCCATTCGGAAGCTATCCTGCGCGCCGACGAACCGCTGGATCGCGATTTCGCCAATCCCGAGCGCACCAAGTTAGCGTGCGCATGGACGAACCCTGTGGCCGGTGGTGGGTCGTCAAAGGTTTGGGCGGGAGCTGTCGTGCACGCACCCTGGCGGAAAATGTGAGAGATAACACCTTCTCCCAGGCTCAAAGTGTCGTATACAGCAAGGCCCAGGAAGCTCGCACCCGGCTGAGGGCGCCTCGTAGGGACCTTTGTGTCTCCAAATCGACTCCGCTTCACGGCCATTAGCGGAAGGCGGCGGGGCCAAGAGCCCTGATTTTCTCCCACTGCTTCGAAGCGGGTTGTTATGGAATTCCTCCACCCGGGGCCAACGCTACAGAACTAGTGGTGAGCCGACTAGCCGTCAGGCATATTCTGGCACGAAGGGTAAGAGCGCCATGATTCGTGCCCGCTTAATTGCCCGCGCGATCGCATGTTGCGTCACGGCATGACAGCCCGTTTTCCGCCGACCAATGATTTTAAATTGCCGATTAATGAATCGCTTTAAAAAGTCAACATCTTTGTAATCGATGTAAATGGGCCGAGGCCTTGTCCCTCCACGAAAGAGCGGGTCTTTCTTGCGAGCGCGAGCCCGAAGCCGTGCCCGTTTCCGACTTAAACGAATCTGTTCCAGTGCACTCGACTTTGCCATGGTGCATTCCTCGTCCTTCTAGGCCGGTCTTGGACTGTGGACGGCAGCAGAAGAAATCCGGGAGACTTTGCTGCCGGACCGATCATTTCAACTAACAGGTTTGGTGCCGACTACGTCTTCGGCAGGTTCGCGAAAGTGTTTTCGTTGGCTTCACTTTCGCTTCATTAATTGCGGTTGTAGACGCTTGTAGGTTCGTTTAAATGGCGTCTCTCGCCTGCAAAACCCCCAGCGCCGCACAAGCATCGTGTTGCTGACGTCTTTGCCGGCAGTGTTTTGGGACTGTGCCCGTGTACGACTGCTGGGGTTCTCATCCGCCCGCTAGGACTGTAGGCTTGATCCCATTCTTTTACCCACTGCCAGACTGGGGGACAAACTGATTGGGTGCGGAATTCCCGCCCCCTGTAATCGATCTTGACTACCCAAAACGCCGCAGTCTTGTCAACCATCACGCAGCTGTCAAAAACCGCACGATTTGGTGTTTAATGTCGCGCTTGCTGGCGTCCCAAAGCGCGACTTCGTTTGCAAACTTGGTGATGTTCCTGAATCGGTCGCCGGTTGCGCAAAACTAGGGCCGGCTAACCGTTGAGCCTTCAATTTTTCGCATGATGAAGTTTCTTACCCGCCAGGGCCGATACCCGAAGATCCTAAATTATCGCTGGTCCACCACGGTTTTGACAACCCGCCATGTCATGAGCTGATGGGTGGCCGGTGGCCTGTTAAATGTTTAAGTACTGCGCGGCAAAATTGCATAAGTAGAGATTTTAATGGGTGGTGAGACGATTCCGGCCAGGATCAGCTACCAGGTGTGAGTTCTCCGCCGGCCCGAAAAATGCGCAACCCAGCCTCCTAAGTAGGAGGTACAGGGATCACGAGTTCCTGGCTCGCGCAAGTTCAGCATAATTTTCCCGTCAGGGACCCTAAGTTATCATATAATTTACGCCGATTGTAAGGCTTGGCTTTAACACTTCCGCTCGGTCTTTCAGGGGCAAAACGGGCACTTATCGGCATGACTTTTGGCAATTTTGGTAAAAGACCGACCGATTTAGTTCTAGAAAAAGTTCTAGAAAAATAGGGCGACTTCGGTATAGAGCGACCTTCTCATCGTGAAGTGCCGGGTCTTTGCTGGAAAAACAATTCCCTAATCACCGTTACGTGGTTTAAAAGACAAGCCGTCGTTAAGACTTGTTATCGTCTCAAACCTGTCGAATCGCGGCAAACGAAAGCCCCCCGGTTGCTCAGCGGCTTAATCCCGTCGGCAGGATTTGGATGCCTGTGAGCGAATCGCGGTGATGTTCGGCAGGCCCGCTCAGTGGCCCCGATATTCCCCGCACAAAGGAGCTAAAAAAAGAAATGGGGTGAAAGGGGAGCTGTTCCTAAGGGTGATCGTGAACTTGTTTGCTGGCCAGGTGGCTTCCTTAGGGAGTTGAGGCAACCCGTGGCGAGAAGTTTCGCGGCGACGGCGGCGCGCCGCTCCCGGAAGTATTAACCGCCCAGCTCAGCCAGCCGTCCTCCACGATCAAATGACACAGTCGCAAATCGGCAAAATCGGGATTTTCGCGGAAGAGCTTCGGGAGCACCGGCCAAGTCCGTTCTTTTGAAAACCTCTTGCTGAAGATTCCCCGGAGAGCCAATTGATCCTTGAGGGAAATACTGTCGCCGGAAAGGCTCACGACGCCATCGCGGACGAAGACGGTCTGTCCGTCGACATTTTCAGGCCGGTAACTTGCACGAACCTGGAAGTTTTCCCACACATGGGGTTTTTTCTCCAGCCGAGCGATGTTCAGGACAATTGTCACTCGGCCATCTTGGAAGTGGACGAGCACGGGGTCCACGGAGGCAAATCCGATGAGGACATCCTCTCTGGGCGACGGGTCGTCGGCAAGCTCGGGTGCGTCGAGGAGCTCAGCCATTTCCGCCTGAAGTTCAGTGGGGGTTAGCATGCGACCAGCCAGAGATAGGCGAGCAAGCACATTGTTGACGGCCGACTGATGAATCTGAAAGCTTGCCACCACACCCTCGGGGATTCGCGGTCGTGGTGTGTGGGCTCCCAGTTGGTCGGAGGCAGCCAGACGCCAGCGGGCAATTAGCCGATCGGGTTGGGTGGACGCCTGTATCAACCGGGGCTCAAGCCCGAGCCGATGGGCCGGCTGGAGGAGGCGCCGCTCCACAAGCTCCTGAAGCTTGGCTAAGCGGGTACCAGCTTCGGCTTCGAATTGCTGGGTAATTCGGGCGATCAGTTTCTGGCGGGCCTCGGCCTGGGCCTCGGGCATTGACCGCTCCCGTTGCGAAAGCGCAATATCTTGAGCTAGCAGCCCAAGGAGCGGAATTCCGTCGAAGTCGGTTCTCAGTCCCCGAAGTTCGACCCGTTGATGAGCTCGGACGATCGGGGGCGTCATCTTGAGGCCGTTCTCCGTAAGCTCGATTTCCTTCCAGCCGGTGAAGTGCCCATAAACTCGGTCGAAAAAGGTGGCAGGCCCGGCTAAGGATTGCGTGTTACTCGTGATCTGCCCGGTAACGACCAGCCGGCATCGAAGCCGGTGTGGATCCGGAATCATGGCGAAACTCACTTGAGCGACGGTCTGACTGTCGCCCAAGACCGGGCGCCCCAAGATGTAATCGCGAATTCGGAAGGCCCGTACAGGTTGCGGCTTGAGCCACCGGTTCAGCAAGTTTTCGCTAACTTCCCATCGCAAGTTACTGTTGCGATAAAAATCTTCTAACTGATGTTGCGTGTCGTCTTCGCCCACGGAGCTTGCGCGGGTCCGGACGAGGTAGGCTAGGTGAGCCGCGTCACGGGGTAGATTGCTTTGCTCATAGCGTTCGATGGCTTCAAGCAACTCGGAAGCATAAGGTCGGCCAGCGGCGATGTCGCGCCAGATGGGTAAACGTCGCGAGACGGCGTGGGCCGCCCGGCGTAGGGCTGTGGCCTCGTGAGGGTCGGGTGTTCCCTCCGCCGCTTGGAGGAGCTCCTCACGCATCCGTTCTAAACGGGCAATCGCCTCGGCGGCCTGATCGCGGGCGGAACCCCCCCCAACGCCGGAGGGAGGCTTGGGGATTGTGGCAAGCCGGGCGCGGGGCCGGAACTCGCCGGCTTCAATGGTCTCTTGGACAACGCGAATGTCGTTACCTGGGTCTTTATCGAGCTTCAGACTGTCTGCGCGGGACTGGGAAACCTCCGGGATGTTTTCCACCTGAAAGCGGGAAACACTAACGCCGGCGGCGTCGAAGAGCTCGTAGTGAAGCAGCTCATATGCGTCGGCCAATTGCTCGATGCGTTGGGAGAGTCCCTCGGCCAACGGGGTAGCGTGGGGGCAGTGAAGGAGCTGACGAATGTAGAACAAAAGCCTTACAGGTGGCACCCAGCCCGGTCGTGGGACACAAATGCGTCGGTAGCGTGGGATACATCCACATCGGCAGGCGGGGAGGTGCCCGCGCGAACCGTTGGCCGGTTGGCCCGAGGATGCCGACTCCCGAGAAGCTGCCGAGTGCTCACCCACTTCATTTTCGGACTTTCCCGTTTCGGACTCTCTCGGTAAGTCACCCTGCGTGCCTGAATGGGCTTCCCCCACACTGGGGGTCAGGTTGTTGCCGTCTCCCGCAACTTGTTGACCCAGATCGCTTTGACCTAAGCGCCAACCTCCTGGCGGGTCCTCGGCCGCCGTTTGGTCATTTATTTGGAACCCCAAGGAGTCTGGGTCACCCGTCACCTGGGGATTACCGTCGCCTGGATCCAAGGCGATTTCGGGGCCGTTAGCTTTCGGCGCAAATGCCCAGGAACCGTTTTGGGGCGCGCCCGCCAAGCCTGGGGAAAGGACATCTGGAGGGTCGGGCCAGGCCACCTCAACCGGCTCGGCCTGCAGTCCGAAGGCTGGAGCCTCCACTTGTGTGGGGGGCGGTACCCTATCCTCGACCGGGCTTGAGGCGTACGGTTGGATCACTGGCCTTTCCAACAGCTTTGGAGGAAGGCCTCTGTCCGCTGCGGTTGGGGGGATTCCGATCCGGGGAATACCCGGTTGAAAGGCCCAGGGGCTGGACCAATTGAAGTCGGTCTGCGACCACGTGCTTGGGCCTGAAATGGCCCCTCCACCTGCGGTCGGTGATCTAAACGGTCCGAACGACTGCCCCAGCTCTTGAAGCTGGTTTCCCGTAGACGCATTAGAACGAGAGGGGGGACTCATGCTCTCCGGGCGAGGATCGAATCGCCAGGTGGAGCGAAATTCCGGGGTCGACAGCTCTCCACCTGCCCAAAAAACCCCAATTAAAACTGCCGTAAGGAAAGAAAAAAAGCCGGCCAGAAGCAGCTCTTTGCCCTCGGAACGCATTGCGGTCTCCTTCCCGCCTTAGCGAGGTCCCAATTAACTGGCTTCCCCAGGCTGGACTCCACCGGCCATTAACTGCACGTGATCACGGATGTCCCCTACGTATCAGTGGTGCCCCCGGTGAACCGGGAATGATGGGCAGAATTTCGACGGCTCCGTGAATCTCAACCACTGCTAATAGGATTGATCGGCCATTTGGGGAAACTCGGCCAACAAGACGGTTAGGAAAAGTGGAATAAAACTTTGCCGGCGACGCCTCCGTTTGCGGAAGGCACCAAAAACGTAGGCTTTACCGACAGAGTCGATCGGGTAGTGCACTCGGCGCCCAGGTTTCACAGACGAGAGATTTGGCCGAGTGGCATCCCATCCGACATAGTGTCCCGCCTCGCCCCCTCGTGCTCGTAAGAGGTCCTAAGGGGACTTTGGAATTCCCCGCCAATTATCGAATGGACATGCGGCGGACCAGGGGGAAACCGTAACCCCCAGATTGCGCTCATGGCCGTCGGCTCTCTTTGAAATCGGTTTTGGCCGAGTATTGGGACTGACATCCTTTTGACTGATCCTGTACAAGCGTACGGAAGCGTCCCTTTGCGAAGGAGTGGGGCTCCGCTCGTGGGCCCTAAAAAAACGCCGGAAAAAAGGCCAAGGATATCCGATTTTAGTGGGAGTTTTGGACGGCTCGAGCCAGTCGCGCTCCATCCATGAAACCATAAGTGTTTTTAGCGTGTTTTTTGGGGACACCGATTGAGCTCGCCAACCGTCGGCAATTGGTGGAAGTTCACCTCAAAAGCTTAATTCTGGGCTGTGCCCTCGGCATTCGAGGCGTTGTTAATGATGTTTCCCTGCTGATGTTTCTCCGCGGATCTCTTCCCGGAGAATTTCCCCCCCTGGTTGCTGGCTAGGGAAGGAGGGGAGTTTCCCTTTCAAGGATCTTTTGCCGACGGATGATGCCGCGGTCGCTTGCCACAAATGTCTCACAAAGGAGGCTCCGCTTATTTTGCGGCAGAGGGATGTTATGGCAGTTGGAAGAATTTTCCGGTAAATTTGTAGGTGGGTTTACGCGTGGGGAACCCCACTCGCAGGGGAAAATGTGTCGACTTTCAAGGGTTGTTTGTAGGCTTCTTATTTTGTGTATTTTGCCCATTTTGTGATGTGAGTAAGAGATTGAGGGTCTTGTCAAAGGCGCCTCACCGATTAGCCGGCAGCTCGGTGAGATGCGGAACTTTGGGAGGTGCGGTTCGCGAGCCAATGCAGAAGGCCATTTAACAATTGGAACGTAAGGCATGAGACAATCACGGCGTCAAAGCGGCAAGGTTCGGTCGGTTGCAAAAGCCGTGCCCACTCCCAGTTTGCGGGCTTCGCCGGCCGAGGAGCTTGCTCGGGTTGATGAGGAGATCCTTCGGCTCTTGGAACGCCGAGCGCAGCTAGCCCTCGAGCTATATCATCAGGATCCGCAGATGTTTGCGGGTCCCGGGACCTGGGAGGCGCAACGGGAATGGCTGGAGCGGTTGGTAGGCCAAGCTCAGGGATCGTTACCTATAAGATCGGTGCGGGCAATTTTTCAGGAATTGGCTGCTGGATGCCGGCATATATGTCGACCGACGCGGGTTGCTTATTTAGGGCCGGCCTACAGCTACAGCCATTTGGCGGCGATGCACCAGTTTGGTCAGACGGCCGAGCTTGTCTCGGTGGGGACGATCGCGGCGGTGTTCGAAGAAGTCAACCGCGGGCAGGCGGAGTTTGGGTTGGTGCCCCTGGAAAATTCCACCGATGGTCGGGTGGCGGACACCTTGGAGATGTTCGCCCGGCTTCCGGTTCGAATCTGCGGGCAAGTCGAGCTTGTGATCCATCACGCTCTTCTGGCGCGGTGCAAACGGGAGGAGATTCGCGAAGTGTACAGCCGACCTCAGGCCTTGTCTCAGTGCCGCAATTGGCTGGCCAAGCACCTCCCCGGCGTCAGGACGATCGAAGTAGCCAGTACATCCACAGCGGCACAACTTGCCAGTGAAAAGCCCGGATCAGCCGCCATCGCTAGCGTTCAGGCAGGTGTTCATTATCAGCTGGATGTAATCGCGGAACGCATCGAGGATAATCCCAACAATACCACGCGTTTTGCCGTGATCGGAATGCACTCGGCACCCCGGACCGGCAACGATTTGACGGCAATGATGTTCCAAGTGGAGCACCGCCCGGGCGCGCTTGCGGACGCCATGATTATATTCAAACGCAACCACCTTAACCTCACCTGGATTGAGTCATTCCCCGTGCCCGGGATTCGCGGGGCCTATTTGTTCTTTGTGGAGATGGAAGGACACGAGTCCGACCTCGCGGTAGAACACGCTTTTGCCCAGTTGAAAAAAAAGACTTTACGACTTGAACTATTAGGTTCTTACCCCGTGACGCGTCCTATCGGATGATTTTTGACAGTGGTTACTTGTTGCATGGCAGATGTTTACACGTCAAAGGGCGGTGGAACGAAGGCGGAAGGCACTTCCCATCTGCAAGGGGGTCGTAGGCGTCGGCCGATCTTGAGGGGCAAATCGGGAAGCATATCCTGGGGCTAGCCCCGAGAGCTCGTGGGGTTGCTTCAGCGTAGGCACAGACGGCAGTCGCATGTGCTAGATGTTGACCTTCCTGGGTAACCAGTGCCTATCGCCGGGGTGTTTACAAGCGATTGGCGACTTGTGAAGTTAGCCCCTGCGTCTTCGCATTCCTGCCGTTTTGGGGTGTTCGCATTGGACGTGTTGTTGACGGAAGGGTGTGTGATCGGAGCCAAGTTACAGGGCAATCTTGGAGTCGGCTTTCACGTTAGGCGGTTCGGTTTTTAGATGGGAGAAAACCAAGCAATGGCAACACCACTTTCCAGTCCGGTTGTTCCGAAGACGGATCTTCGCCGTGTGGCGATTTTGTTTTCCGGAGGTCCCGCGCCGGCGGCCAACGCGGTAATTGCCAGTGCCGCTATGTGCTTTTCTCGCGCAGGGATCGAAGTGTTGGGCCTTCTCAATGGTTACGCAAATCTTGCCAAATATGATCCCGCCAAGGGACTTCAAGAAGGAAGCGATTTTATTCGTTTGCATCATAGGGACCTGGAAGGCGTGCGGACACAGACGGGGATTTTGATCGGCACATCGCGGGAGAACCCGGGAAAGAATGTGAAAAAAGAAAGCGATCTCAAAGATGAGGCGGCCACCGCTCCCTTGCGTCGCGTGTACGAAGCTCTGCGCTCCGTGGGAATTGATGCCCTCGTTTCGATTGGCGGCGATGACACGCTCACCACGGCTGCGAAACTGAAGCTGTTCCGGGATCGCAATCCGCAGCTTGGTCCGCGAATCCGGGTGGTGCATCTGCCGAAAACCATCGATAACGACTACGAGGGCATTGATTTTACCTTCGGCTATTTTACGGCGGTGGAAATGTTGGCCCGGGAGGTGCGAAACTTGCTGGCCGACGCTCAAGCCGCCCGCGCTTGGTATGTAGTGCAGGTGATGGGGCGAAAGGCTGCTTGGCTTACGTATGGGGCGGCCATCGCCGGAGAGGCGCAACTGGCCATCGGCTTGGAGGATATCCCGCCCGAGTGGTGGACTGAGGAACAGGCAATTTCCCCCGACACTGGGCAGGCAGTCCTTGATAGTGCCGGCAAGCCGGTGATGCGTAAGGTCCTTCGCGTGGATAAGCTTGTGGACCGTGTGGTCCGCATGGTACGCACCCGCTTTAACGAGGGGAAACCTTACGGGGTGATAGTACTTGCCGAAGGCCTGGCCGAATTCCTCCCCGCCGACGAAATCCAAAAATGTATTCCGGAAGATCAGTTCCGGGCTCTCAAACCGGATCCGTTTGGTCACTTTCCCGTTTCTCAGCTGAATTTTGCTCCTCGGCTGGGACGACTGGTCGCCCAGCGCGTCAAGCAGGAAATGGGCAAAGACCTGAAGATCACAGGTCTGCAGTTTGGGTATGAGATCCGCTGTCACCCGGCAACAGCTTATGACATTTGCCTGGGAAGCCAGCTTGGCGTGGGAGCATATCGGGCCTTGGTGGAGCAGGGGCTGGACGGGGTCATGGTATCAGTGACGGGCCAGCTTCAGCTCGTGTACAAACCCTTCGAGACTCTCGTAGATATGGCAACCCTTCGGGCCAAGGCACGCCTCCTTCAACCGGAGGCGGATTTCCATCAGCTGGCCCGCTACCTGGAAACCCGTGTAGACGAAGGATAGCCAGCCGGGTTTTTCTCCGGCAACCGGTGCTGGGAGGGCGACTTTCGGACCTCTCCCGGCAAGGATACCGAGTGGTCGGTCAGATGCCCTTCGCCTCCCGGGCCGAAGGAGGAGGTCTCAGATGGTTAACGTGCCCGACCCCGTTCCGATTGGAAAGGTAACAGCGGGAAAAGGGGTGTGTGCGCGCTGGCACTCAGATGGTGGAGCGTCGACGCGCTAGCGCTTTCGCTACCAGAAGCAAGCACCTCTGCGCTTTTATGACCACGCCTGTTTTTTTTCGAATCCCTCCGATTCTTCGGAAAGCTCTTGGGAGATCGGACCGTCAGGAAGGAGCAGAAAAAGCAAGGCGTTCTTCGGGTCTCATCCTAGAGGGCGATAACGACCGCCGGTGTGTTCTTTGAAAATGGCAAATGCTTGGGCGGCTTAACCGCCCCTTTGCTGCTGAAGCGTCGACCCCGGTGCCTCGGTTCGGGCATCCGGGTGCTTTCGGGGGCCTCGATACGTTTTTCGAATGTTTCGGGACCTGTCGGCCCGACTCTGGCTTGGGGCTCCCTGTGGAGGTCACCTGACGTATTGGGGTAAAATTCCGGGAGATTTCATCTTGAAAACAGCGATTGCCCCAATACGTAGGCTCTGAACTTTCAAACTTACGGCCCTGCAGTACCCCCTGCGCTGCCACACGGATCTTTGCCATGGTGACGGTCGAGCCTGTTACGGGAGGTACGCCGTGCGCCGACTGACAGATCGGCTGGCTGGCTGCTAGGTCGCGCTTCCAGAAGGGTACCCCCTAGCGCTGGCTGACGGATCGTACCCCATTGCGTCGAACACGGCCTTTCAGCAGGTACCTCTCTGCGCTGACTGACGGATCCTTTCTGGAAAAGGTCGCTTCATTTGCTCAAGATTTGCACTTTTCTGACCGATAAAGCGATTCGAAATTCCCGTTTGCGGCAATACCCCGGACCGAAAAGCAAGCGGGCGCGAAAGGGGGGGATTCGGTATTGCGCGCAAACGGAGTATCTTTGCGTGTTAGTCAAAGAAGGCCAAGCTATCAAACGCCTCGAGTTCCATTGGAGCAAATGGAAGTCATTCTCACACTCGTTGCGTGACAATGGGACTTCTTGGGGTTATCCGTTGAATTAACTGGCTCGTCGGCGGAGCTCGAATCGCGCCTAACCTATTCTCAGGGGATAAGGACTGGCTCGCATGCGATCTGTAGGTCATACCTTGGGTAGAGCTAGTAAAAGTGGGGAATATCTTCTCTGGGCCCTTTTTTGCTGCTTCACATGGGCCTGGGGAAGCGCGGGCTGTCGAACTTGTTTTACGCCATATGATTCCTGCAGTCCCCTTGTGACCTGTCCTGGCGCGGTGTGTGATCCTCTTGCGCGAGCCGGCTCGGTTCTTGCCGGTTCTGAAAGTTGGCCCTCTACTTCCCCCGCGATCTCTGATAACACGGATGCTGTGTACGAATTAGAGGATTTTACTGCCCGGCAACAGGTTCCGGGTATCCGGATCCTTTCGATTACAGATCGCAAGCTGGAAGATTTCCTCCAAAAAGATGGCCCTAACTCTGACGCACAACCACAACTTTTGGCCCGGCCCGAACCGACAGGGAGTAAGGACGGGTGGACAACCTTGCGATGAGACTCTACGGTCATTGGCGGGATATCGCGGGATGAAACGTAGTCAAGTCCCGAATTATCCGCTAGCCCACAGCTTGTCGTTTCTCCCGGGGGCGGGCAATAAATCACAGCAGTCACCGAGGGGTCGCGTGACCGGCCAACTAGGCCCATTCGTAGCTTTAGCCCTCCGAACTCACCAGGGTGCAGTTGTTCCGAGAAAATCCTATCCCGGAGGATCGTGACCCCCCAAAGATCCTTACCTAATTCCTAATTCCCATTCGAGTGTCGTGCCTCCGGTGGAAGCCTTCCTAGCTTTTCTGCCACCTATCTGGCAACCAATGGGCGGGCTTTTGTTGAGGCTGAGATCGGGTGTGTTTTTTCTGCATTGTCTCGGGTGATCTTGCGGGCTTTAGGCCATGGGGACCCTCTCGGTTGCCGAGCACCGCTGCGTTCATTTCTCCCTCGAAAGATTTGAGGACATGCCTGGACGGATTTTCCCCGGATCGATCTTTTCCGAAGGTGCCAGCGCAGCTGGCGCAGACGGTTTGATCTTAATGCTGGAGCCGGGATGTTCTCCTGCTATTCCTTATCCGGCGGGACGGTCCGATCACCATGGGGAGGAGCAGGCATTTGGCGCCGACAAGCGGGATTCACTTCCGCCGACCGACGAGGGTCAACGAACGATGCGGATTCTCGAGCCAACGGAGAGGATTGTGTGGAGGTTTTCTATCTGGTCGGATTCCACGGCGAGAACGGGTACGGAAGTGGCGCCTTCTTTCTGCTGGAGGGAATGTTCTCCGCGAATCTCCACCCCCCCGCTCAAACGAATCCACCAATCGCCTGGCAAGGCTGATTTGTCCTCCACAAAATAGGTACTCTCCAACCGATTCGGGGCAGCCACGTAGGGGATTGCAAATCGTCCCGCGTACAACCCGTGCAGTTTCAGCGTCAACTCGCGGCGGTTGAGATCTACCTCGGCATCAAAGGGTCCACGCAGTACCTTCAACCGTTGTCCTGGTACCAGGGAGTTTGGATCGGTGATCCCGTTTATTCGGGCAAGCAGCTGCCATGGCACCCCGTAGCTCTGGGCAATTCGTGGCAGTGTGTCGCCGGGTTGAACAACGTACGGTGGGTCCAGGAGGCTTTCCGGGGAATAAATCACCGCGTAGGCGATCTGGTCCAGGAGGTCCAATAGCTGTGCGTACTCGGCCGGGCTGAGGGTGGGATCATCATATCGTCGACTCAGCTTTTCCAGCGCGGCGGTGAGTCGTCCGTTGGCCAAATCTCGATTAACCTCAGCCATGAAGGAAGCAAAGTCTTTGGGTGGATCCGGAACACTTGGCCGGGTGGTTGACGATATGGCTCCGCGAGGCGGATCGCGATCCGCAGCATCAGTGGATCCTTCCGCGGAGGGAGTTCCTGGCCAACTGGCGGGCCATGGGGCAGGCGAGCTGGGGAGTGTGCCGGAAGGCGAATTGGTTACGCCCTCGACGCCCCGACCTGCGACCACGGAGCCACTGCCTGGGAGAGAGGGGGAAAAGCCATTGTGGTATGCTTCTAAATCACCCATAAGTTGTGATTTGCCAAGATTGGCTGCCGCGGACTCAGGCCGAGCTGTCGAACGGAAGTGGGTAAAAGCCTGTTCTGCGGTCATTCCTGCGCCCAGATTCACATTGACTCCACTCAATGGTGGAGGAAGATTATCCCCTTGAGGAGTGGATATATTGTCAGTGGAGAGTAGCGGCTCAGGGCGAGGAAAATCCTCACTAACTTGACTGAGCGACTGGGATGGAAATTGCGGGGGATGGTGAAGGCTTACGTATACGCCTCCAGCCATCGCAGCCAAAACAGCGACGACTCCGAGCACTTTCAAGGATTTCATTCTGCGATCTTCCCCCTCAGTCAGACCGACTCAGTCCCACGAAATCATTTCCTAAGCACCGATGGAAAAGAGTATCAATGGAAATCAAATTTCAACTACCGTTTGTTTCCACCTAGTAAGATTCAGCCCAGCGCTTCTTGAGACAACCGTGTGGGTTGGAAGGGAAACCGGGCAAGCAAACCCGGGAATTTGTTGCTTAGGGCCGATCTGCCGTATTCCTGTACTTGAAAAAGTTTAAAATTTCGGGCTCTTTTGTCTTTCCCTCGAAAAGGGGGTGCTTACGGGCAAAATGGTTCCGTTACGGAGGAGTTTCTTACCCAAGGCGAAAACCGCTTGCCAGATCAATTTTTTGGGCAGGTCCGGGGCGCTCCATCCGATTGGGTGCTTGACCGGCTAGTCATGGCGCCATTTGATTCCTTTTTCGTGTTTCCTGTATGGCACTAATCTTAAAAAGCATCAATCTCATCAAGGCCCGCGACTCCTTGATTCCTAGGCGAGAGAATCAGAGAGGTAAGGAATGAAATAGCGAGAGAAATTCAGAGATGAAACAATAAGGCCTGAGGAATCAGAGGATGATGGTGCAGCACTCCGTCCCTCCGGCGAGTGTTCTTAGCCCCGATCCTCGGAGCTAAGTTTGCTAACTTTCATGTCAAACAGGGCTTTATCCCCACTCCCTCGCTGGAAATCCGCCCTTTTGGATCTGCCTCAAAGGTCATTGCCTCTGCCGCCCCTCTTCGAGCGTGGGATATTAACCATCCTCTGGGGTTATTAAGTGTGGCAGGTTTCGGGCGCCTTGGTAAGACCCGATGGATATTTAGAAAAAGTGCAGAAACACTGCTCGTACTTAGCACCCCTTTTTCCCTGCAGGGACTAAGAAATGTCCCTCAATCGTGCTCGGCCGTCAGCACGGATTTTTTCAAGTGGGGAGCTCGTTCGAAGTAGCGCGGCAGAGAAGGGGGCCTATCACTCAGGGGAGTATCAGTCTAGCCGAGCGCGTTTCGCATGGGCGGCTATGGTCAGATCGGCTCTGGCCGGGACGAAGCGTTCGCCGCGCGTGGAATAGATATTGCGCCAGAGGCGGCAGAGGCCTTACCGCTTCAACGGAAAGATGACCAGGACATTGCCCTCGATGCGGAAGCTGCACCCGGCTGCTCCAGTGGCTGCCTCCAAAAGCTCCTCTCGGGTGGCATTTTCCACACTGAAGGAGATGAACGTGTCGGGAGCGATTCCGGCACGGGCTAACGCCTCCTGGTCGAATCGAATTTCCAGTCCAAGAGCCGCTGCCAACTGGCGCATGACCGATTCGAAGCGCCCTTTAGCATTACGAATGGTGTAGCGGCGCTCGCCAGCAGTCTTACCGGCCGGGGGAGCTCTACCCGGGGACGGTTTCGCAAGCTCGATCAACGCGCGGTGCTCCGGCCACGTGCCCGTCACAAATAGTACCCGGCCACGAATTTCCCACTGGGCGGCCGGGATTAGTTTTCGCAGAGCCTCCGAGGAGGCGAGGGGTGGTATCGGCCATGGATAACTTCTTTGCCACCGTAGGTTCGGTTCAAACTCTCGCAGCTGGATGGTCCGCCGGCTCACGTCGGGAACCGGTCGCATCTCGAAGGGTACTGTGAGAAGGGCAAGCTTTTCGGCCATCGCCAAAGGGGGGAGTTCCATACCCGGCCAAAGATCATGAGGGATAAGCTCCGGCTGGAGAAGCTGCCAATCTAGTTGCCGCGCGAGGTCGACGAGCAGCTCGCGCGGACTGGCGAAATCGGGCCAGGCCATGGCCGAGGTTTCCTGCCAGCGGATCCTCTCCCGCGACGGGAATTGTTCTACCACCTGCTGGCACATTTCGGCGGCAGCTAAGACGTGCCAAGCCTTCTCCGGGGGGCCGACGTACGCTACCGGTCCCATCCAACACACCTCACCCCCACCGGCTGCCGCCAAACTTACGAGGAGCTCCCCCACAGGCCGATCGCGAACCGATAAGCTGACGAGCCGGTCCGGATCCAGGCGTCGGTCGAGCATCACGGCAACTTGATAGCTCTTACTAAAAGACCGAATTGCTTGCCGAAAAGGCTGATCCACGAAGCTGACAGTTACCACTTCCCCAAGTCTTTTTTGAAGTTGCGGACCCACAAGAAACGCGGAGGATCGCGGCTCCGTTTGTTGTGCGCCACTCGCCAACCCAAACGCCGCGACAAATTGAATAGCAACAGCCGCCGCGAAGAGACCTGACACCCCTTCCCACCCTATGGTCCAATGCCAAGGCATGATCGGCAATGACCTCGAAAAAGCATTTCTGCATCGGGAGCTAAAGAACACAGTGTCACCAACAAGATCCTCAGCAGCTTCAGCCCCTGGCTTGGATTATCGCGCCCTATTTTAGGAACCTTGGCCTCAAAGTAACGGTGTCCACTCACAAATGCCCGAGGGTTAAGCGCGAATTGCCAGAAATTTTCGCCTACTACTTATTACGTAAAGTCTAATTCGCCGCTTGGATGTCCTCTGGGACGTTTTTCCGCGGGCTTAAGGAAGTGCACGGCCTTCGCCCAGCAAATGCTCTGAAATTTCATCAAATTGTTCTATTCGCGCCTTAGCTCTTTGTTCTTCTGCTACATTGGCTCTGGGGAATTTTGCGAAAATTCTCAGCGCCCTTGGAGGATTAGTCCCTCTCCGGAAAGGGGGAACGGGAATTTGGTCGAGGAATATTACACTTCCTATTGGGGAAGTAAGGCTCCTCCTGGTGAAGTACAGCTTAGTATGAGATTAGGAATTTTTCAGCCGGACCACGTGACGGCGTTTGGTAAAGTCAAATTGCAATTTGTCCTCCCTGGCCAACCATCCGACAGCCTGCATCACTAGATCTCGGGGGCGTTTAACTGCTTTGACCACCTGGGTGATCGTCATTTCTCCCCGTTCGTGAAGCACGTTCCAAACCACCCCTGCGGTGTCCCCAATGAGCCACTCATACGGGGTATTAGTTTTTGTCGTCGCCTCCATTCAGATTTCCTCCCTCTGCTAAAGGTGTCATGGATTCGTCACAGCCTCCGAATTTTCTCCAGAATGGAGTGAAGACTTTTCTTGGAAATCGAGTGAAGATTCCTTCCAGGTCCCATGGCGAGGCACCGTATTTCTTGCCAATTTTCCACTTTGACACTGCTGCGACGATGCGGCCAAATGAACAGCACGCAACGATCTTCGGCCGCCGTCGCTGGTCATAACTCTAGCCCACAAAAAGGAAAACCGAAACTTCGATTATTTTATCACCTTTGAGCCTGCAATGCTGCTTGTCACATGAGATGGGCCCTTATCACCGCAAGTAGATTAACAAGTTTTGCGCGCGAAACCGGCCTCGGGATGCTTCCGGTTTAGGACGAAAGATTCTTGCTGGAACAAAGAGCCAGGCCTGAGATCCTGCGGCTTTATTCGGATGGATGCAGACGCCATTTCGCCCATGAGTTACGCTGGGATAGCCCCTGTGCTCCACTGGATGGGATTCGAGGGCACGATACGGCAGGTAGGACCGCGTGGAGAGCCCGGCCTTACGTACGGAGGGATGCGCGACGAGCTTTGAGTAGGGCATGCGCTTTGGGCTTTGCCAACCACTCATGTGCGAAGATCAGATCGGCAGCCTGCTCTCTCCCAATTTCCTGTCACGAGCCGCTGTTCGACGTCGAAGATTCGACCGCAGCAACATACCTCGTGAAGGCCCAGCGCTTGACACGTTTACTGTTACGGACGTGGCGATTTTAAATGCGCGGCGATTCCACGTGCGGGGCGCTATCCCGGAAGAAATGCGAGCCTGGAAAGAGGATGAGTTTCCTCCCACATGCTGTTTTAGTGAT
Source organism: uncultured Thermoguttaceae bacterium (assembly GCA_938084835.1). Lineage (GTDB taxonomy): Bacteria > Planctomycetota > Planctomycetia > Pirellulales > Thermoguttaceae > DTLM01. The sequence goes on along the minus strand of CALKER010000007.1, from coordinate 103,494 downwards.
TGGGCGTTTTTTCTCATTTGAGTTAGAAAACGGGAGTTAGTGGTGCCGCGGAATCTGGCGGTGGCTCCCGGGACAACGAATCGGCTGATTTACCCGCGGTCTGCAACCCGGAACTCCGCATAAAACGTGGGGTTAAATAGGAAGGCAGACCCACCCGTATCCTCCGGGGGGCGATGAGCCCGCTCAAGGAGCGATGGGTCATAAGGCCTTAATAAAATCCGGACTTGGATAAGGAAATTTATGCCTTTCTGAGATGGTTCGCTTTCATGCGGTGGATCAAGGCCCGATTTGTGGGGGAGGAAGTGGCGTCCTGGTTGACGGCTTCGAAAAGATGGGTTCGCCAAAGGGTCCGCGGCTGGTTGAAAAGGCAATCCGGTCCTAAACTTAAGAGGGTGCAGAAGGCCGTGGAATGCCCCGCTCGTTGGGGTAATGTTGGGAGTTTAGCAAGATTTCGCGGGAAAGTTTATGCCCGTGTCCGGGACCTGGGTCGTTGGTGAATCCACCGCCAGACGTTATACGCTGGGCGATCCCGACGTTCGCCTCATGCTTGAGGTTCGTGAAGGCAAGGCTGCGGCCTTTGAAGAGCTGGTATTGCGATACCAGGACCGACTCCTAACTGTCCTTGAGCATCTGGTAGGAAATCATCATCAAGCTGAGGATTTGGTCCAAGAGGTTTTCTTGCGAGTCTTTCGAGCACGGAAGACCTATCAACCTGGAGCGAAATTTTGCACTTGGCTTTTTCGGATTGCCCATCATGTTGCGCTGAATGCCCTCCGGGATCAAAACCGGCGAAGGGAGGTGAGCTTCGACTCAGGACAGAAATCGGAGGCCTCCGATCTCACTCACACCCAGCTAGACCAGGTGGTTCCGGCAAGCAGTGGGGCCATTCCCACAAGGCAGCTAGACCGGGCAGAACTGCGTGAGGTGGTTCGCGCGGCTATTGGGCGGTTAAACGAAAGGCAACGGATGGCTGTGTTGCTGAATAAGTTCGAGGGGATGAGCTACGCGGAAATCGGAGAAGTCATGGGACTTTCCGCCGCCGCGGTCAAGTCGTTACTTAGTCGGGCGCGGTTGGCTTTGCGCGAGATTCTTGCGCCTTACCTCGAGGGAGGGCGGCACCCTGAAAGCCTGCCGCCGGCGCCGGAGGCAGATTCCATCCTGCCAGGCGAGAACTCCCCTACAGAGAGCGGGACGTTATCGGTTTCCGAGCCTTTGCCCGGCGATACTTAAGTGAGTCACAACTGGAACCCATCGAAAAACCGTGCGCCACTCGGCGGGCGCTTCTTGAAGTGTGGATTTCGAGAGTTCGGTTGGAAGACAATCGCGAGGGAAAGCCATTGAGAATGTAAAAACCGTTGACAATGTTGGGGCCTTAGTTCCTTCTGGGGATCTGGAATCCTAATCCATGGCACGTCCGCTGGAGCCAATCCGAGCCTATGTCGAAGGTGAGCCGCTCGAGGTCCGCCTCAGCGCCTATCTGGATGGCGAGCTGGACGAGGCGGCAAGTCGGCAGGTGGAGCTTCTTTTGGCCACGGATCAGGAGGCGCGGCGACTTCTTACCCAGTTGGAGGAAACCTGGGGGATGCTGGATTTGTTAGATCGCACGGATGCTGACCCATCGTTGACTCGCACCACTTTGGAAATGGTAGCCTTGGCTGCCGAGGCAGAGGCAGCCCAGGAGCGGCGCCAGCGTCCGTGGCGGGTGCTGGCTCAGGCAGCCTTTGCCTTGGCCATCGTTGCTGGGGCCACATTGGCTGGGTTCTGGTGGAGTGTCGACTCGCAGCGAAGATCCCAGGAGGAATTCTTCCGCGATCTCCCCCTTTTGGAGCATTTGGATAAGTACGAGCAAATCGGACAGTGGGAATTTCTACAGCTGCTGGACAAGTCTGGTCTTTTTGCTGAAGAGGGGAGCTCACATAGCGGTGAATCTCGGTAGCGCTCGATTGTGGATGATTCTAGCCGGTGTTGCCTGGGCCGGTGTGGGGCTGGCAGCGGCGGCGGCCTTCTCCGTTGTGGGTTCGACTCCGGAGCTTGTGCAGTCGGCACAGGCGTTGGGTCAGCTTGATGCAGCTACGAAGCGAAAGCTCCTGGCAGCTCACGAGCGATTCCGCTCCCTTTCCCCGCAAACTCAGGAGGAAATCCGTCGCCTCCATGAGGCTATTTACAGAAGCGACCGGGCTGGCGAATTGTTTGGGCTCATGGAGGAGTATTCCCGTTTTTTGACCGGTCTTCCCCCTTTTGAGCGCTTCGAACTTCAAAGACTCCCACCCGAAGAGCGGGTGGCACGTGCTCAGCTGCTTTATGCAGAAAGGCGCCGACACAAAGCGCGGATGGAGGCTTTCTGGGGTAAATGGCGTAGCGAGTGGCACCGGCGGCTCTTTCCCTCGGAGCTAACGCCGGAAGATGTAGCGGGCATTGCGCGCTGGGCGGAAGAGTTCGGCGCGCAGTATGCCGAGGCCTTGCTGCAGCACGTTCCCGCCGAAAGACGTCAACACCTTCGCGATGAGCTTCAACGGACGGCCAAAGACCCTGTGCGGCGGCGGGAAATCTTGGGGTGGTTGTGGTTACGATGGCAGATGGATTTCCCCGGCAAGTTACCGCCCATGGAGCCTGCTGCTCGTCAACAATTGCTGGACTCTCTCACCCCGCAAACGCGGCGTCGTGTGGCGGCACTGCCCGAGGCGGAACAGGACCGGATTTTCTTCCGGGCCCTGCGGTATTTGGTGGCCAGTCAATTTGCCGGTCGCTCCTTGGAAGGACCTCCGCCAGTAATCAGCGAGCAAGAGTTGGCCCTCTTCCTTCAACAGACACTGAGCCCGGAGCGGCGTGAGGAACTTTTCCGAATCGAGCCGGGCGAACGGATGGGCCGGCTATGGTGGGAGTTTCTTCGCGCTCGCTGGGCAGATGTTCCGGAAGGCCAGCCGCCGTTTTTTGGTGGCCGTCCTCCGGGACGTCCCCCAGGGATGGGGGCATCATCCGGTACGCCGCCTTTCGGACCGGGACCAGGTGCACTGCGGATGGACTCTCCACCCCCTCCGGGGGATGGAACACCGGGCCAAAGACGAGCTTCGCGACTAGGGGAGCCTCGTCGCCCCTCCCCGGAGATGGACTAAAGCTCTTAGATTCCCGTTTCGAAATGTAGTAAACTGGGCGCGTTATGGGGGTTCATGCGACCGATGGGACGAGCGTGACTTGGTTCCAGCTTGCTTCCTCAATTCCATCCATCACTATCACTTTATGACTCCCGCTTGTGCCAACTGAAGTTGATTGCTCCCTTTCGCGAAGTCACTCTCGGACCCATTTCAGTGGGAGAGGAAACTTCGCTCCTTGCCAATAAATGCCAAAATGATCGAGTTAGTAATATAGGGTCCAGAGCCTCAAACTCTTAGTGCGGGAGTCTTCCCCGGAGGATCGTTCCGAAGCTTCAGTCACTGTCTTCTCGAGCTTTGGCCGCAAGTCGCACCTCCCCAACGGTCCCCGATTAGTCGCGCCCCCCACGAGGCCAGTTCCGGCTTCGAAGTTCTATCACTTTGATGCGACCGCTGCTTTGTGTGTTCAAACGACGCCTCGTTGTCGAACGGAAGTTACGATCTCAGCTTTTTTGATCTGGGAAAGTCTTTTAGGCCTGACTTGATCTCTCTTGTGCCCTGGCGGTATTGCGCCCTACCCTTTCGATTCACCCCCCAAAATTTGGGTTATTCCTTGCTCATGTGTGGGGCTGTGGTCGACTCCGATTGACCGGTGAGATCCGATTTGGCTAGCTTATCCTCGGTCTTGTCTGCGAGCTTTTTCGGAAGGCGGACCTTTACCACTAATGGGTGGTGCGATCCAGTGTTTCTTTTAGACAGTCGCTTTGATTTTGGGAGAGGTGTGCGTTTAAAGGTCCGTCTTTATAAAGGGGAGCATTCCCGCTTTTTTTAGGAGGAATTCGCTCTGTGCATTCGGGGGAGGACGGATGCCCCGGTACGGGTTTTGGATCCAGCTCTCGGAACGCCTTGGGATGGTGGGCTACCGCGGTGCCGTCAGCTAGAGCTGAGCGGTATCCCGCAGAGCGCCTTGGGGTGGTGGCGGGCGGATTGTAAGGGGCCCTTCGACCATCTCAGTGGCGCAAGCTGTAGGGTCTGGGCCCCTTAGTCGAAACGTGGCGACTGTAAGGAATAGCGGCTTGAGAAGAACGCGGAAGTCAGCACCTGACGGGCGAGGCTTGCGTCGAGCGCTAGATTCTGGTTTGGTTAAAGGCCCGCGCTTGCCAGCATGTTTGTGATTTTTTCGAACTCGTTTCAGTGGTGACTCGTGGCACTTGGGCGTGCAAGAATTGGCATCGAGGTACATGGTGGATGCCAGCCGATGGCCGCCTTCGGCGTGCGAAGGCTGCAGCCGTCAAACGCGGCCGATCGGGGGAAGCATAGCTTAGCTAAGGGACAACCGGCTGGGGGAGGGATAGCTTTTGCGCAAGGCAAATCGGCCCGTGGGTACACCCTTCACAGTCGACTATCCCCGGCCATTTTTGTGGTATGTATTGCGTTGGGATGTGCTCTCAGCCCTTCCGCCCCCTTGGAGCTGCGAACCGAACCGCCGGCGCCTTTTTTTAGCGTTTGGCGGGGACCATCCTCTCAATCCCCGAGCGAGCGGACGCAGCAATTCCTTCGCCGACATCACCTTGTCCACCGGTGGGAAGAGGAAGATCCGCGGGTCCTTCTTCGGCACATCCAGGAGATCATCGAGCGCGATCCATCCGAGGACAAGATTTTTGCAGCTGCTGAACTTGCCTACCTTGCCGCCCGCACGAGCCAAGCGCGAAATGATCGGTTAGCACTGGATTTCTATGGGGCGGCCGTCATCCATGCTTTCCAATATCTCTTTGATGACCGATTCCGCGATGGCCGCAATCCGTATGATCCGCAATTTCGCGGAGCTTGCGAACTTTACAACGCTTCGCTGGAGGGGCTCCTTCGGCTAGTCTGCCGCGAGCAGGGGCTGGAGCCGGGACGGTCTTACAGCATTCAGACCGCTTCAGGGCAATGGCGGCTTCGCTGTGAGATCCGCGCCGGACTGTGGCAAGCCGAAGAGTTCGGACGGTTCGAGTTCGTCAACGACTATGCGATACGCAATCTCCAAAACCACTATCGCACCTATGGATTGGGAGTTCCTCTCATCGCTGTCCGACGGCCGCTGGAACAGGAGCCCCCGGTGGCCAGGTTTTATCCGGAAGGACTCACCATACCCATTACTGTCTTCCTCCGGCCAGATTTCGATCCCGATCCATACGCCAGTAATGTCTTGCGGCAGCGCTCCGGCACCTTAGAGCTGTATGATCCCTTGGTCACAAGCGATATCCGCGTGGGTGAGCTGTGGGTTCCCCTTCAAACCGATTTGACCACTCCTTTGGCTTATCTGTTGGCTGACGAACGATGGGCCCTTTCTTCGATCGTGGGGCTGTTTCGCCCGGAGCAACTCTTAAGATTGGAGCCGCGGCGAGGCAAGCCACTCATGGGTCTGTACATGCTTCAGCCCTACGAGCGAGGGAAAATCCCGGTGGTAATGATTCACGGGCTGTGGTCGAGCCCCATGACCTGGGTGGAAATGTTCAACGAGCTGCGCAGCCTTCCTGAGATTCGTCGGCATTTTCAATTTTGGTTCTTTTGGTATCCCACGGCCCAGCCGTTTTGGATTCCTGCCGCCACACTGCGGGAGGAACTGGCGGAAGTGCGCCACGTGCTCGATCCTTATCACCAGGACTGGACATTGGATCAGATGGTACTGGTAGGCCACAGCATGGGAGGGCTGGTAGCTCGGCTTCAAACGGTGGATAGCGCTGATCGATTCTGGCGTCTGGTCAGCGACTATCCTTTCGACTTTGTGCGCGCCGATCCTTCCGTTCGGCAGCGTATGCAGAAGGTGCTGTTCTTCCAGCCTAGTCCCGCCGTGGCACGGGTGATCTTTATAGCCACACCCCATCGGGGAAGCCGGGCCTCCAACCTCACCACCCAGTGGATTTTGGAACGGCTCATCCGCCTGCCTGAATTTGTGGTAGAAGCCCACAGTGAGTTCTATCGTTTTAATCGTGAAGTGATTCGCGATCCGCGACTTCTCCGCATTGATACCAGCGTGGAAGCTCTCGATCCCAACTCCCCGTTTTTTGCCGCACTGGAAGCCTGTCCCAAAGCCCCGTGGGTCAAGTGGCACAGTATTGTGGGGATTCTTCCGAGTAAGAGCTTGGTGGGCAAGCTGGCTGCGGGAGCTGACGGCGTGGTGAGCTATCGCAGCGCTCACCTGGAGGAAGCGGAATCAGAACTCATCGTCGCGGCCGACCACCTCACCATTCATGCCCATCCCCTTGCCGTGCAGGAAGTCCGCCGCATCCTCCTCGAGCACTTGGCGGAACTTCAAAGCCGCCCCAGGCCTTCTGTGGCCAGATGGCAACCCGATGGGCTGAGCTCCGAAAGAACTCCCGAGCTTTTTCCGCGCGGCGGCACCGCCCCGGGAGCTGAGGGAGCTCTGCTGGCCCCGAATGGGCCCCAGGTAAATCCTCCAGATCTCTCTTTTGTCGGAAATGATGGGCATGCCCTGCTTTTTCCTCCCAGTCTTTCGCCCGAGACCATTTTTCCGAAAGGGGAATTTGGGTGGCCTGTTCCGCCGGAAGCTGGCATACCGCTTCGGGGAGCTTTTCCCTTGGTAAAAGCGATCGAACCCTCTAGTGTGCCTGTCGGCCCCCGGCCTGCGCAAAGCGGTTGGGAGGGTGGTTTCCCCTCGCAGCCTGCGCCGGGCATCCCTTGGGCTGTTGGAACGGATATCCTACGCCGATAGCGCGACGAACCCGCTCTTTGGACCGACGGAACTGTGGGGCTGACAACAACCGGCTGGGTGCCACGTTCCGCTTGTGGAGAAAGAGGGCCCCACCGGCCGGGGCCAAGAGGCACCATTTGCTTCTTTATACTCACCGGCGAAATTTCCCGCTGATAGCTACTTTTCGGCTACCACGGGATTGCGAAGTACTCCTATCTGCCCGATTTCCACCTCCACCCAGTCCCCAGGCTTAAGGAACACAGGCGGTTTTCGTGCCATGCCTACTCCGGCCGGCGTGCCGGTAAACAGTAAATCGCCCGGCTTGAGCGTGAAGACTTGCGAAACGTAACTTACTAGATCCTCTACCGAGAAGACCATTTGTTCCGTATTGGAATGCTGCATCACTGTCCCGTTAAGCCGAAGCTCAAGAGGTAACCGCAGCGGATGCGTGAATTCATCGCGCGTGACAAGCACAGGCCCACAGGGTGCAAAAGTGTCAAAGGATTTGCCCAACAGCCACTGGTTACCCGGCTTCCGCAGCTGCCAATCGCGGGCGGAGACGTCATTTCCGCAGGTATAGCCGGCAATATATTCGTGCGCCTTTTCCCGCGGGATGTAACGACCAGTTCGCCCGATCACCACGACAAGCTCGGCCTCGTAGTCCACCTCATTCGACACCCGGGGTAAAACCACCGGTTGTTCTGGCGCGCATAGTGCCGTAAGAAACTTACAAAAGATAATCGGTTCCGGCGGTACCGGAACACCGCTTTCGGCAGCGTGATCGGCATAGTTGGCCCCAACGCAAATAATCTTCTCTGGGTCGTGAACCGGTGGCAAAAGCACAACCTCCTCCGCCGGGATCGGATCGCCCCGATGGGCCGCTTGCTCGGCCAAGGTTAACAGTTCCGGACCTCCCGCCAGGAGCTGCCTCATTGTGGAGGGAAGACGGCCATCGGCGGCCTGAAGGTCTACGTAACCATCTTTGCGCAAGGCGGCAATTCGAGGCCCGCGCTTGGTGTGGATTGTCGCCAGTCGCATTGTCAACAACCTTTCTTCAGTGTAGGGGTTGCTCGTGGAATCACACTGCTAGCTCTCAGGAGAATGTCCTCGCTGGTTTTTGCCGCAGGATCGGAGAGATTTTCGATCCCAGGGTACCAGCAATGGATTTTTGTCGTGGCTGCAGATCGGCTGGGCATGGTTCTGGGCGGTTGCGATACTGCCTAGGGACCAGCCTCGGTACCTGCAGCCTGTGGACAAAAAGCTGAGTGCCGTGCTCTGGCGGCAACGGATTGTCCCCATTATAAATTCGCACCGGCAGGAAGTGCAGCCAATCCTCCAGTATGGACCCAAGACCCTAAGCCACGTCGGTACCCCCGGTCAGTTTCTCCCGGCCGTTGGGGCAATAGAAAATCAGCCTAACCATCTTCATGGTCTCGGAAAGAGCTTATGGGAAGCCGGCCCTCGTCGAGAAGGGAGATGAATTTTCGGGACCTCACCTTGCCTTTGGCCAGCACAACTGGGGATAGGAAGTTGATTAAGCATTTTCCACAAGTGCTTTCCTGCAAGTGCGAGCGGCAAGGCTCCGCGTTCTGGCTAAGTCACATTGTACGATCGTACGGCTAAAACGAGGTTAGTGTCCACTTAATTCCCCCGGTTTACACTCCACAAAGGATGGCATAACCTTTTTCCATAGGGCAGGAGGGTCCTACCCAAATTGATCTTTCCCCTTGGGACAGGAGCCGGCACATTGGCGACGCTTCCCTGGGGCAAGGTATTGCGGCAGATTAAAGAGGCCACCCACGGGCTACTCCCACTATGAGCCCAGACCTCCTACGAGCTTAATACTTAGGGTAATCACCCCGACCATCTGGAGCTGTTTTCTGGGAGCAAAGACCTGAGGCACGGCGCCAAGGCAGTTGTCTGCACGCCGTTGGCGGGGCTGTGAGTCAAAGCTGGGCTGGGTAACGACCAAGCCGCAGGGGGGCCGCGTCTCATCGTGTTCGCGGAGGGCGGTGGTGTGTCAGTCGGTGTGGCCGCGTAATTTGTGCGGTGAATCGAGTCAGGTTGTTTACAACCGGCATTAGGACACTCGAAGTGACGTAAACACATCTCAGCGGTTGCGGGGATCCACGAAGGCTCCGGCAAAATCGCCCGAACACGACGAAGCTTTGTCCGGTGGGGCATCTGGTGGCAAACGCTCGTGGGCTAGTTGGCGTGAGGAGGCTTTTTGACATCGGACCGCTTTCAACCTAGGTTTTTGATGGAGGCATGTCGATGGGCACAAAGGAAAGTTAAGGGAACCCCCCGAAGGAAGGGGCAGCCGCGGTGGCCCGGGCCGCATGTGTGGGCTTGCTGTTGTTCATGGTGCGATGCTTGTCATGGTGTAGCTGGGGCCGGCTTCCGTGAGGACGCAGCGCAGATGGCCGAGCCATTCGGAAGGACCGTTGCCGAAAGTCTTTTAGAGCTCAGGCAGTCGGACTGCCAGGAGCTAATGCCGCAGAAAGCATCGGGGCCGGAAGACGGACGCCATTTTTCTTCAGGGTTTAACGGTTTACCGTCGTCCACAAGTCCGATGGAGGCTGCAGCGGCAAACGGATCGGCGGTTTGGGGCGAGGAAGTGGGTGTCGTGCCGGAAGTTCCGGTCGGCTCCGTGTCCTACCTGGGTTTACCCTTACCGACAGATGCGCGGGCCCTCCAGCGACTTCTAACTCCAGATGTAAGCCCCCCGGTTAAACCTTTTCCCTCCGCAAAGGATACTCCCTCTGTTTTTCATCCCGGCGTAGACCGGCAGCTTGTCCACTTTCGTCTTGGGGTGGCCAGCGCGCTTTTTGAAACTTTAAAACTGAAGTCGCCGGCACTGGGGGCGCATTGTTTGCGTGTGGCGCTTGCGGTGTCAGGGTGGGCGGAAAATCGAGGGATGGATCCTCAACTCCGGGAAGTTGCGGAAATTGCGGCCCTCCTTCATGACATCGGCATGGTGGGGCTCCCCGACCGCATTCTCCTTAAGCCTGGGCCTCTTGAGCCGGCAGAGGCCGTGCTTGTTGAAGAAAGCCGACGGCATTCGGCCGAGATCCTGCGGGCGGCCTGCGGAAACGAGCAGCTCATCGTGGTCGTAGAACACGTCGGTCGGTGGTTCGACGGCAGTCGCGGCCGGGGACGACTCCTGGGCACGGAAATCCCCGTGCCGGCACGAATGATTACCATCGCGGAGGCCTTCGACGCGATGACGAATCATCAGGTCTACAGGCCCGCGATGAGCATGGAACGGGCCGTGGCTGAGCTGTTTGCCTGCGCCGGAACTCAGTTCGATCCGGAGCTCGTTCAGGAGTTTGCCAGCGAAATTGTGCGAAACTTCGGGGCGGTCCGCACGCGGGCCGCGGCTCGATGGCTGGGTTTTTTGGATCCTCAAACGGCCAATTGTTACTGGTTGGCGCATCCGCCGGAATTTCTTCCACAGGAGACATTGGCCCTTTTTCCCGGCCGCTTGCTGGAACAGATGCGCGACGGAGTAATTTTTGTGGATGCCGCCGGGCGGATCGTCGGGTGGAATCCGGCAGCCGAGCGACTCAGCGGCATCAACGGTTCGTGGGTCTTGGGGCGGACATGGTTCCCGGAGCTCCTCGGGCTAACCGACGAGCGTGGCGAGGCGATTTCGCTAGAGGATTGCCCGGTTCAGGCTGCATTGAGCTGCGGGGCTCAAAGCCTTCGGCGATTAACTCTTCGCGGGCGCAGTGGGCGGCAGACGCCCGTTGATTTCCACGTGATTCCCGTGCCCCAGCCGGAGGGAAGCCACGTGGGTGCCGTGGTCATAATGCATGATGCCTCGCCGGAGGCTTCGCTGGAGGCAGAATGTCACCGACTCCAGGCCCGCACCTCGCTGGATCCATTAACTCAGTTGGCCAATCGGGCGGAATTGGATCGACTTTTGCCCGCGTTTGTGGCTCAGCATCAACGGCGAGAAGTGCCATGCAGTTTGATCGTCTGCGACCTGGACCATTTTAAACAGATCAACGACACTTTCGGCCATCAGGCGGGGGATGCGGTCATCAAGGCTTTTGCCTCGGTACTGAAGTCGGCGGTACGGCCCGGGGATTTAGCTGCTCGTTACGGGGGGGAAGAATTCGTACTTTTATGCGCCCATTGCGATAATCGGGCGGCAGCGGAACGGGCCGAACAGATCCGCTTTCGCTTTGCTCAGATCCCTCATCCTTGTTTGGATCACAAGACGGCGACAGCAAGTTTTGGTGTCACCGAATTGCAACCGGGCGATACGCCGGAAAGCTTCTTCCGCCGGGCCGACCGTGCTTTGATGCAGGCGAAAATCAACGGTCGAAATCAAGTCGTCCAGTTAGGCATCGGCAGCGAGAGGAGCGATAGTCAGCCGGGCCGCGGCTGGTTCCGTAGTTTGGCCACCAAATCGGAGGTGGCGGTGGTGCTTCGCGAGCGGCTTCGCGTGCCGGGGCCCATGATGCTGGTCGTGGAAAAGCTTCAGGGATTTGTTTCCGATCACCAGGCGCGGGTACTATCTGTCAGGGATAATCATGTGGAGCTGGAAGTAACGCACCGACCGATCGGCATGCGTCGGCAAACGGATCGCCCTGTCGTTCTCCGCGTGCAGCTGGGGCTTCGTCAACTTACTGGGGAAGCCCCTGGTCAGAAAGCTCCATCCGCTTCGGGACGTAAGTGCACCGTGATTGATGTGGAAATCCAGCCGGCCACCGGCCGAGAGCGTAGGCGCCGGGAACTGCTGGCAAGCGCTCGGCATGTGTTGGAGGCACTCCAGGCTTATTTGATGGCTCAGCCAGAGCCCACGTCCACGGACAAGTCGACCAGTCGCCTGCCGCTTTGGCTGGGACGTTGGCTAGGGCGGAAGTAATGCGGACCGTGCCACCCGCCAAAAAGGCAAAAGAAGCTCACCAAACGCGCTTTGCTGCCCTTAAGCCAGGAGGTCTCAACTAAGCCCCTTAGGTGTAGCGGGTGCGGATCTGCCTCCGGCCTGCGAAAGCCGGCAGGCAGCAGGGCCAATTCCCCACGACGGTTGTCCGACTTGGATTTTTGCTTCCGGCTCGTTAAGCTAATAGATTCTCAAGGACGGTAGAAACGTCATTTCGCCACATCCTGAAATATCCCACCTGGATACGGTGTGAACTTTACCCTTTAGTTTTGTAATCCCAAGCCTTTAAGTTGGGACTGATTGAGGCGCAAAAAGTCTGGCCCGAAAATCGGGGGAGATCACGAATGTGGAATGTTTGGCGGCGGTTTTTCTGGAGCTTTCGTGGGCATAGTATCTGTCGTCGGCACCTCGTGCAAGGTGGGCATGCATATTTCTTGTGTGCTGTGTTGACATCTGGGATATCACTTGCGGTAAGTGTGGTATATGCCTGCGGTGTTCAGGCCGCAGAGAAAACCGATTCCGGAATAGGGCTCCATCTCCCTCAAAGCCCCGTACCGCTTTTTATTCGAGTGCCATTGGCTCCGGAAGGTGGTTTTGGAGCGGGGGACGTCGTGCAGATTGAGGCAGTAAACGACGACCCTTCCCCAGGGGACGGTCAGTCTGGGTCCCAAGCGGAGTTAATCGGCTGGGTTCTACCGGCCGCAGATGAACAAGGAACCCCCGCGGAAGGAGCAGTTGAACTTCTAGCGATAATTCCGGCCTGCCGAGGAGTCATCACGCCACAGAATGGGCACGAGGAAGAGGCGGGTCCTTCCGATGGTGAATCCGAGGAGCTAGCGGCAGAGCGAGTTTTTGTGGCCCGACGCCTCCCCGGGGGACGCCTTGTGGGTCGTCCTGAGGAAATGCTCGAAGATCTTGGGCCGGCCTCGTCCGGCTTTTCGTTTATTGTGGATGAAACCCGGTTGCTCCTCCTTGAGGACGGTAAACCCCTCTTTGGGTACAACCATGCCCCGGTCACGGCGCGGTGGGTTCCGGAAAAAGACTCGCGGCGGACCCGGGCTTGTTACATCCATCCCCTCTTTGGCCTAGGGGGCGAGGTGTTGACGGATGACTTTCCCCGTGACCATTACCATCACCATGGAATTTTCTGGACTTGGCCACATGTACAGATTGAAGGCACGGAATATGATTTGTGGGCGGATAGGGGGATTAAGCAACAATTTCGGCGTTGGCTAGGGTTGTGGGCTGGTCCCGTAGCAGCCCGGTTTGCGGTGGAAAACGGTTGGTACGTAGGCCAGCGGTTGGTGATGCTGGAGCGAATCTGGGTGACCGTGTGGAGAACGATCGATGCCGGGCGCTTCTTCGATTTCGAACTGTTCTTTCAACCCACTTCTCACCCCATCACCCTATGGGGTGCGCCGGGGAAAAGTTATGGGGGTATGACCGTACGGTTTCGGGTTCGACCGCAGGTCCCAGTGAAGATCACGGTCCCGGAGGGGCTTACCACCGAGGACCTGCTGGAGACACGCCTGCGGTGGGCCGATCTTACCAGCCGGTTTGGCGAGGGGGAGGAGGAAAGTGGCGCGACACTCTTTGTCCGGCCGGATCACCCCGATTTTCCACCCATGTGGTTAACGCGTCATTACGGCCCGCTGTGCGTCGGCTGGCCTGGCGTTGAACCCCGCACGCTGGAGGCCGGGCGCACTGTGCGACTGCCTTATCGGCTGTGGATTCACCGGGGGTGGCTTCGCGCGGAAGAGATCGACCGATTTGCCCAGGCTATGCACACCGAATCTTTGGCGCGGCGGCGCTCAACTCCATAGCTTGGGAGAGTCCTGCCCAAGCCTGATGCTGGGCGGCCTATCCGGTTTTACCGACATGTGCCGGGGAGAGTTGCCTGATTTCCGCTACAACAATCAGGAAAGCCCTCTTATGAATGGGGATGTATGAATGGGTATGCCTCGGCCGAGCATGCGGCCACTGGCCATTGAAATCTGTTGAGATCTGGAGGTGTAGTGTCCAAGCTGCGGCCAATCATGTGGGCGGTTTGATTTCGAACTGGTAGCGCCACAGCTCGACTCCCAGCATGAGGGTTCCCACGATCAGGGCCAACAAACTGAGGAAGAGCATCACCACATAGGGGCTGGTCTGAGCAAGGCGTGCAAAAATTCCCGGTTTTTTGGGTCGAGCTTGCTCTTCGTCCTCCTCGGACGGCTCCATAGGAGCTTCGACGAGTTCTTCCTCGGCTGGTCCTTCCGGCCCTGAGACCGACCCTTCCGCGGGGAACGAAGACTCCATGTCCCCCCAGTCGGTCGCCGCTGGAAATTCCGGGCTTAAAGCGGGTTGGTTCCGCCCAAGCTCCCTCCTCGGGAGGGGACTTTCACCCGATCGGGCGTCCTGAGATTCGTCGAAATCATCGAAAAGATCGTCGACTTTATCGCGGCTCATCGAAGTACTCCACCAAGAAGGATATCGAGCGACTGTGCGCCTACTCGCTTTCCCTGCCAAGGCCGGGTTGGCGGTGTGGTGTTTTCACTATTTGCCTAAGTTCCCCATTCGATGCATTTTCAACAAACCGATTGGACCCCCATCAGAAATGATCATAAAGTTTGTAAAATATAAGCATCATCTAGGTTTGATTCAACTTTAGCCCCTTTTTCCAGTTTACATCCCCGAAGTGCCTTTGGCTACAAATACTCGGATGCGATAACATCAGCTGTCGCTCTAAACGGTCGAAGGCAACTTTCGATCCACAGTGTCGGAAATACGACCCCAGGCTCAGGATGCTGCGGCTCACAGCGGAAGGGTATGGCGTGCCGAGTTTTTACTTTGCCACCTTAAGGTACTCGTCAAAACTGCGGGACGATTTTCCTGGATATCCCGCTCAGCGATGGGTAGCGATCGCCGCACCAAGTATGTTGACAGCGCAGCAAGTATGTTGATAGCTCTGGGCAATCCCCTTTCCATGGTTCAGGAATCTCTCCAAGCCCGGCACCGTAGAAGGGCCGCGTTACGGCCCCCCAGGGCCCGGAATTCCCATGGCTCCGAGCTTGGCACCCCAGGGGGCCTCCGGAAAGCGCCGTTTGCCGCAGCCACAAAACCTTCGATCATGGCATCCTAAGAAGGGCTATTTTCGAGCTTACCCCGAGCCGCCATTGGCGGCGTCAACTTCCCGCTGGCCGGGAGATGACCCTTCGGAAATATTCCCCGGTACAACTCTCACAGGTGGCTCGCCCGATCCTGCAGGCCGGGATGGAGGGCACCTATAAGTAGCAAGTGACCATCCCTACAGCCTCGATCCGGTACGCCGGGGTGGAAGTCCTCCGCTTCGTCGCGGGGGAAAACCAATTGGGGCTTTAGGGGGCCTTCAGGCAAATCAGGGATTAAGAATCTTCAAGGGGAAGACTTCCGCGATAAAAGCGTTGTCTCAGGGGGTTACGATCGGACGTCCACAATCCGCCGGACTTGTCCATGAGGATTTGACGTACCAATTCGAATCGAACGTCAAGATCGTTAGCGTATTGCACAAGCAGGGCTTCCAGGGTCATGGGTGGTCGCACGGCGCCCAAATCGGCTTGGCCGTGATGGGAGAGGAGGATGTGCTCAAGGCGAAGAAGCTTTTCTGGATTGATCGGAATGTGGCGAGCAGCTTCGCGAAGAAGATCTCGGCCCAGGACCAAATGGCCGATCAATCCGCCCGCGGCCGATTCCGCATCGGGTTGGTAAGGGGAGTCCAGTTCGAGGAGCTTGCCGATATCGTGGAGCACGGCCCCGGCGACAACCAGGGAAGGATCAAGCAGTGGCCTGTTTTCTTGGAGACGTTTCGCATATGCCTCGGCCAGCATTGCGGCGTTTTCGGCCACGCGTAGGGTATGGAACAAAAGTCCGCCCGGGTAGGCGTAGTGAAGCCGCGTGGAGGCCGGCGTGTGGCACCACTTGGCCCGGTGTTGATCGAGGAGTGTCAGCACAAGTTGCTTGAGCTCGGCATCCTGGAGCTGTGTGTCTACAAATCGGCGCAATTGCGCAAACAGTTCAGCCGGTGCTTGCTTGGGACCGCCGAAAACAAGTTCGGGCAGCAAGTCCTTGTCGCGCTCCGGGCAGTATTCCTCGATGTGGCGGATGTTAAGTTCGGGGCCGAAGGCACTTTCTTGATACATAGCCCGAAGGCGGTAGCAGCGCCCCACGACCCAATTGTGGCGGCATTCCTCGCCCCATCGCGAGTCAATCCAAATGGGAAAACTTACCTGTCGTCGGGCATCGCGGAAAGTGACGCGGAAGTACGGTTTCCCGTCGCGGGTCTTCAGTTCTTCTTTGCTTGACAACACGGCGAAGAATTCGCCCTCTTGACCCACTTCTAAATCGGCAAGGGCCGTCACTTTTTTTGTGGTGCCCATGGCTTGGGGTACCTCACGGGTTGTGATGACGCAAGGTATCGCATGGTAAATAACATCACGTAATTGTGGACGGGCGAGGCCGAAAACTTGGGTGAACATACCCTGCCGTCCCAGTTGAGTTCTCCTTCAAGAAGGGCTTGGGCTCCTTGGGAAGAAGGTGTGGGAGTCGACCGGCAAGTAAAAGGATCTTTTCAGCCAAAAATGGCTTGGCGTTTGAGACCCTTGCGATCTGCGAGGCTTATCGTACTTGTGAGGTGCTTTGAGCGAAGTTTTTAAGAGCGTGAGCTAATGCTGCTCCCAAGCGGCGATAATCCTCCACATCAAGCACGTGATCTCTCGCCCGCGAGTAAGGCGTCTCCAGTGCTGGTGCCGGGATGCGATAGCGATTCCACAAGTACTTTCCGAAAGTGCCATGTTCGTTCCATCGCGAGCCGTAGGTGGCAAGCCGAAGCGGTTCCCGCGCAAGGAGTTCCGCCGGCAGACTAGGGACCAGGTGGTCGACAAACATTCGAATGGCTTCGGCGTGCTCTGGCGATGGTTTGAGCACCTGGAAGTAAGCTCCCTCCCCTTCTCGAGCCCCCGGGGCGTGGAAATCCACCGCCGCCACGAAGCGGACCAATCGGCTAAAACGATCGATGTCCGCGCGGAGGACTCCCGTCTCATACCGCAGGGGCAAAGGTGAAGCCCAGTCCCGATTAAGGTCAATGGGGTGCGGATCCTTGCCGTATTCCCCTTCCTCCACACCGTCGATATTCGCGAAGGGCACCACCCACACGACAAGCTCGGTGGGCGGGATCTCCGTCACCGCCGCCCGCAAGAGTCCGTCCAAAACCCATGAGCCCGGTGTTTCCCCAGCGTGTTGCCTAGCCATCAGGTAAATACCCGGTCGGGACCGCTCCGCATCTCCATAGGTATTGCTCAGTCGTGTAAGAGGCCGACCACGCGAGCTGACACCAATGGTATCCGCCCGCCAATAGTTGCCACATGCCTCTAAGGTTTGCTCAAGCTCCGCTTTACTATAGGGGAAGCAGAAAGCAAACTCGAGCACGCCTGTAGAGCTAACCACCGTCCAGACCACTTCAGTACGTCCGTCGGCAAGCTGGCGCATGGTTCCCGGTTCCACCCGACGCCAGAGGCCGGTGGGATTTCCGTCGGCACCGATGTCGCGAGCCACCGGGGAAACGCGACTCCAGTCGCCCCTGCCACCCAAGAGAGTATCAGGGTTCCTCAAGATAGGCCGAAGTTTTTGTCCCGGCGGGGCACTGACCCGGAAGTAAAACCACAGGGCTTCGGTGCCTCCCCGGGGATCGGCCGCAAAGCGTATCTCGTAGAGATCGTCTGCCGGCCGGACTTCGATCGCGCAGGCGTTTCCCCCAGGGAAATCGGCGGTAACGCGCACCTGAGACGCGGAAACAGCTGCCACATCCTGCTCCGCCAGCGATGCTCCGGCCCCGGGAACGGTCGCCGCAAGCCACATGGTCAACACAAGAAGTTCCAACGAACATCTGGGCCTTGGGAAGGCCGCCATGGCTAGCTCTCCTCCAGCAAATAGTCCCAAAAGAGTGTGCTAGTCACTTCCCACCGCGCACATATTTGGCCTAAGCCGTGCAGGTTTTGACCCGTGATCACCGGTTCTAAGGTATCCGATCATATAGGCGCGGTTGTCTCAGTGCGAGAAACATTGGAAGTCTTCGTAACGGCATGTCGCTCCCGAGCAACTACGGCATTCGGCAGGGGCCATAAAGTCTTGGACCCCGATAAGGCCACCAATCCCACTTCTGTTTCCGTGGTGGGAACGGGCTTCGGGGCTTGGCAGCAAGTCGGTAACGGGTCGCTGTCTTCTTCTAGGGGTATTTCCCTATTTCCCTGCGAATGAGGCGAGGCAAACATTTGCCGCAGGATAAAAACCACGATTTTGTGCCTCGTCGTGCGGAGTAAATCGGCAGTTGAGTGTCCCTCGCGATATGATTTAAACACTAATTCATAAAGTTAATAACGTTTCTCAACCGAGCGGTTTAGTAGCGTGCTTTTCAGTTTCAATTACAATCAACGGAAGAGCCCCAGGAAGAGAGCCGCCCTTGTGAGTGCAGTCCCTACCATCGCCGGGGGGACCGAAGGTAGGAACGAAAATCCAGCCGTCATGAAAATCACTTGATTTTTCGGTTCCTTCATCCCATTCCCAAGGGGGGTGAGTCTCGAGCGACACAAGTGAGCGAAGTCTTTCCGCTTTTGAGGGGATTTTTTCCTCCTTTTTGGGCCAGCCAAAATTCGGAATTCGGAGTTAGACCGTGGCCGATCCGGGCAAAATGTTACCAAAAATTATTGAATTCTATCAGGATTATTTGGACGACGGGGATGTGGAGCGGTTTGTCGTCCGGACAGCTCAGGTTTACCTGCAGGGGACTTTGTGCCGATTGCTAAAGCACGGGGACCCGCGGGTTCGGCGCGCCGCCGCTTTGGCCCTGGGGTTTGTTGGAGATTTCCGAGCCAATGCTGCCTTGGGCGAAGCCTTGCGGGATCCGGATCGGCCTGTGCGGTTGTTGGCCGAAGAAGCTATCCGAAACGTGTGGCTTCGACCTGAAGTGCCGGGACTGGAGCGCGAGCTCCGCACCTTAAGCCGAATGGCAGCTGCCAAACTGTTTCCCCGGGTTGTAGAACGGGCCACGGCTTTGTTGGCCACGGCTACACACGTCCCCCAGGTGTATTATCTCCGGGCAAGTGCTCTAATGGCTCAGGAGCGATACGACGAGGCTATTCGTGACCATCACAGGGCGCTTGAGCTGAATCCATATCACTTCCTGGCGGCGGCTGGGATGGGTTATGCCCTCCTTAGGCTGAAAAATCTTCGCGGCGCCTTGGAAGCGTTCCGCCGAGCCCTGAAGATCAACCCCAATTTGGAAGCCGTCCGTCTGGAAATCAATCGCCTACGACGGCTGTTGGGTGAGGCCTCATAGTCGCACAATCCGTGGACGAAGTTCGCCCGGGAAATGGTGTCTCTGTCGGTTCCCACGCGTCGGGTTGTGCTTCCAGGCGCAGGAAGGATTGTGGCCTTCTCCCAAGTGATTGCCTTGTCGCAAAGGACTTGACGAGAGGTCAACACGCGGGGAACTAGCTGGGGAAAGCTTTTCGCAGCAGGCTGGGCAGTGCCCACATCCGGGCGGCCGTTTAACAACCCCGGATCGCAAAGGGCCGACTCATCTCTTTTAACGGCTCGTAGGCGCCATGTGCGGATCATAGGAGACCTCAAGAATTTCGATTTCCAACCTGCCCAAGGCTTGGAGGATAGGCAGCATCCGGGCCAAAGCCGCTGGACCATCGAGGCTGGTTGTGCCCATTTTCAAGTGAGCGGCGCCGATGCCGCCGCGGCCCAAGGTGGCATCGAACGGGTACCACCTGTCGGCGATCCATATTTCCGTCCACATGTGATAGTAGAAGGCTCCCTGGTTGTAAACCAGTCCCATAGCAAGTCGGGCCGGTAACTTCTTCGCTCTTGCTAAGGCCGCAAGAAGTACGGCATGCTCGGTGCAGTCCCCTTGCCGAGAATCCACAACCTCGGCAGCCGTCGCAAAACCCACCTTGTAATTGCTGTCGGTGATCCAATCGAAAACCGCCTTTTCGAGGGCTACGGCTATGTCCCGCGACTGGGAAAGCCCTTTTGTGGCGCTCTCCGCAAGCTTGACTATGGCCGGATAGTCGCTCTGGACGAAGGCACTAGGAGCTAAATCCGCATCGGTCGGTGGTTCCTCCGGCAAAGCTATGTCTTCCGGAGGAAAGCTATCCGGCCTCATGGAGTAAACAACGATTTCTAGCTTTCCCTCACTATCCCGGCTCACCCGTTGAGTAAGGCCTATGGTAAACAGCCGGGCCGGGTCCTCTCCCGTGGATCGCACTCGGTAACGTACTTTTGTGGTATCGTGAGGCCGTTCCATTTTGCCTAAAACCGGCACGCGAATGTCAAAACCGAGATCCAGGGGAATTTGGGCCGGCTCGGCGAGAGCATCCTCCCGGCTCCCGCGATAGGTTTCGAGATTTACAAGATCGGTAAAACTTTTCAGAACTTCTCCGGAGCGATCCACCCAAATCGTCCCTGACAGGTCAAGACCAATAGGGGCATGTGTTCGCATATCCACGCGGATGAGCTCATAGGTGCCGGACAAAAGCCGAACCGGTTCCGGCTGTTTGACCTCCAGATCTGTTTGCACCACGGTGTTGAAGATAGGCATTAGATAGCGGACGCTCCATCGATGACCGGGCTCCAGCGGTTGCTCAGCCACCGACTCCTCCACCGCCCGAAATCCTCTCATGCCTTTCTCCCAGGGGATTGTGCGAACTTCCTTCCGTCCCAACGTGGTCTGCTCCAAGCGAACTGAATCGCCTGCCACAACCCCGGAGAACTCCTGGGCGGTGATCCCCTGGTGTTGTCTCCCACGAAAGGCTAAAAGCTCCCCCTCAGGTGTCTGCCAACTTTCCAGCTCGAACGTCATCTGGAGCGATTCGGAGAATCTTCGGAGGGTCATCACTTGGTTTTGCAGGATGCGTATCAGCCGGCGACCTTGCCGAAGCCGCTCCTCGATGACCGTATGTTCATAACCTACCTTGTGGCCGGAAAAATAAGAGATGTCCCAAAGCTCGCGAGTGTTGACCAGCTCGCCCAGCTCGTCCCAATTCCAATCATTTTGCGACGGAGTGGTGGAAACCGGCGCCGACTCTCCCGAAGAGGTAAGGGTCATGGTGCCTTCTTCAGAGTGGCCTGCGACTTTGGGGGCAGGTGCAACCGAGGGGGAACAACCCACCATGACCGTCGCAAGGATGAGCGCCGCGGCTATCCACAGGTTCCCTAGATTCGGGCAAAAGCTGGCCTTCGCTAGGCCTCGGAATACCGACTTGACAACCATAAGGGACCTTCTTTGTTTGGGCTTAGGAACATATTTTGACAGTTGACAGCTTCCGTTTTCTTGTTCCAATGAGCTTCAGGTTTTGACCCTTTCGCTTAATTTCGTCCAGGAGGATATTGTTTTTTCGTGAGAACAGCTTTAAGCGGAATTTTACCGGCACACAATCCTTTGATCCACCCGGTGATGTGATCGGTCAGGCCTTTCCACCGTATAAAGTTCTGGGTGGGTGGCGTACGAAAAGTTGGAGGATCGCGTGGCGCACTTTGGTGCGGAGTGCCGGAGTTGTCAACGAATCATCCCGCGTCAGTCCTGCTTGAGTTGGGAGGCGTCGGAGCTAGGCCACGGGTAATCGTTCCGTCCGGCAGCTGATTCCACCGGTCCTGGTGGCAAAGTGTGGTGCCAACTTAAAAGCTCCGCGGCGAGTTTTTCCACAATTTCCGGATGAAGGGCCGCGAGGTTGTCTTCTTCACTGGGATCCTCGGGAATTCGATAAAGTTCGAGGCGCGAGCGATCCGGATTCATAAGGAGCTTCCACGGGCCCGAACGGATTGCGAGCATGGGAGAGCGGTTCCAAGGATGATTAGGTATGCGAAAGCGCCACTCCCAATAAATGGACTTGGTTCGTTGGAGCGAAGTATCCCCGCGATAAGCTGCAGCCATGCTCTCGCCGCGAAGGGTTTGCTGAAGTGCCTCAGGAATCTTAATGCCGGCAAGCTCGCAGATGGTAGGCAGGAAGTCCACCCCTGCGATAACCGTGGTGTTGTTGACGACGCCTGCCGGGGCCCCGACCGGCCAGCGAACGATCCAAGGGACACGAATTCCCCCCTCATAGAGGCTCCGCTTGCGGGCGCGGAGGGGTCCTGCGCTTCCATAAGCCGACCAGGCGGCATTGGCGACTTCGATATCTTCCGGCCCATTATCGGAGGAGAAAATCACAACCGTGTTTTCCCGCAACCCCAGCCGGTCCAAGGCTGCCAGCAGCCGTCCAATCTGCCGATCCATTTCCAGTACCGTGGCCGCATAAATCATCAACGGACTGGTAAATGGCGGAGGTGTCTGTCGGCGGAACTTTTCCATTAGTTCGCGTGGAGGATTAAGCGGCGCATGCGGATCGTGCAGCCACAGCTGACAATAGAAGGGCCGCCCTTTCAGCTGGCGAAGGATGTCGATGGTTGTGTCCACAAGGACAGCAGTTGCTGTTGGCCGTTCTTCTAGCTGCCAGAGGTTCCGGCCGTTTTCTTGGCAGTCGATCCACCGAGCAATATCAAAGCCGTAGATCTCAAGCCCCGGCAAGTTGGGGTCTGGCCGGCCCAAATGCCACTTGCCCACATGTATGGTCCTGTATCCAGCCTGTTTTAGAAGATGGGCCAGGGTAGGAACTTGTGGGTCCATAAAGTCCGGCATCCCACGCGCGGCATTCAACTCGCTTTGGGCAAGATGTCCATGAAGGTGCAGTTCGGCAGGATATCGGCCCGTAAGAAGCCCCGCCCGCGATGGCGAACACACTGACCCCACTTGATAAGCCTGCGTAAACAGGATCCCCTCGGCGGCCAGGCGATCAAGAACGGGTGTGCGGAATCGGCGGTTTCCGTAGCAACTCAGGTCACCCCAACCAAGATCATCGGCCAGGATAAACAAGAAGTTGGGTTGGGCAACCGGTGCACTCCCTTTAGCCGAGGGTAAATGGGCCAAGGGTAGGTCGGCCAAGACAGTCACCAGAACTATTATTAGACCACAGTGGAATGGGCGCACTGGATCGATCCTTTGCTTGTTGTGGACAAATCACTCGTTTGTTGTGCCGATGGGTTCATGCCCCTAGCTTCCGCGGAACGGAGTTGTTGGCAAGCTGGCTGCGCGAAAAAATACCATCTGGATCTCCAGGTGGTGCAACCTGTCTCTAGCCCCATCGGGGCCGGGAAGATGTGTACTTTCTAGCTGGGTCGTACGGCCCCTAATAAGGATAAAGCCCTGGTAAAGGTCGGGCCGCAAGATCGGGGAGCTGGTAAACAATCTTTTGCGCGCCAGAGCTCACTTGAATGTCCCCCAGCTTGGGATCCCACACCCACGTCCACTGCCGCAGTTCGTCGCGGGGCATGATGATGCGATGAAAGACTCTGGTGCGGCGTTCCTTTACCCAGCCGCCGTATCGCCACGTGAATTGCCAAATTTCAAAGCGAAGCGTAGCCGCACCGGGCATTTCCGCTTCATAAGTGGTGGGTAAATCACGGAGGAGCATCATCAACACCCGGATGACTTTATCGTTGCCTCCCATGGCAAGTGGCACCACTTTGTTTTCGTAGTGGCGCGCCAGACGTATCTCTTTTTCCACGGCTTCGCGATCTTCCTCATCCTCCACCGTTGCCGTGGGGGGGATAAAGGGATCGAACTCGAGCACCGGCGCGAACGTCCAGCCCTCAATCCTCTTTTTACCCTGGAGCATAAGGACAAGCTCCCATCGACCGGCCGCTAAGTTGTCGAACGTCCACGTATGAGGCCCAGTTGGCTTGGCGACGGCATCGACTTCGGGAGCGTCGATTCGGGCTTTTGGATTGACAGGGCGTCGGAGGTTGCCGTCGCTGTCCCATCGTTGGAAAGCGCCCACGAGCTGGATTTGCTCGGCCGGTCCGACGATTTCGAGTACCAGTCGGCCCGCATGGGCCTGCAGCCCAAAAAACAACACGCCCAGTGCGGCTACCGCTGCGGAAAGCGACCACCCCCGCTGGCCCGGAGGCCCGCAGGCAGCGCGTTTGGGACAAAAGTCCCGTCGCGATCGCAACACTTCTAGAAATGAAGGTGTGAGCATGGGCCTACCTCCTTTGGCATTCGGACACTTGGCAGCACTTGAAGGGAAATATCTCCGGCCTTCGCGCAGCTGTGTCGTCAGGGCCACGTTGTCAGTTTGACGGAAGGCATCCTCAGCTTCAAGCGTAGGATGATACAAGCCACGGCTGTCCGCCGTCTCAGCAGGATCATTTACTTCTCTGCAACCGTGGAACGATCCGGCTGCGAGGAGAGTACTTTCCCCCCGCCTGAGCCGGCAAACGGAAATCATCCTCGAGCATGGCCGTGGTTACTTTGTCAACGTGTGGATGACCTTTGGTGGTTAGGGGCTTGGCTGGGCGCTCGTGCCTGTGGCTTTTCGCTCGAGCCCTTGCAATTTAGAAAGTAAGTTCTTCGCCTCTGGAACCTTGGGACTTCCCGGGTAATCCTTCAGGAGTTGCTGAAGCAGTGCGATCGCATGATCCCTTTGGCCACGGGCCTCCACCGCTTCCGCCACGGCAAACAGCAAAAGATCCGCATAGGGGGAAGCGGGATTAACCGTCAACAATTGCTCGAGAATCAACTGAGCGGGCGGCAACTGACCACGGGCGATCCAGTAACGTGCTTTAAGGTAAGGTAAATAACCTTCGATTTTGTCTGCGGGAAACTCGGCTTCCCAGAGGCGAAGCTGTTCGGCGGCTCGCTCCCACCAATCTACTTGAAGGAAATCTTCTACCGAACGGGAATGGGCTCCTTGCCAGGCGATCCGTTCTACATAGGTGCGGGGATTTTGGAGGCGTTCTTCTGCCTCGCGATACAGCCGGCGTGCTTCCTCACCTTGTCCTATGGCGGCGTAGTAGTCGGCTTTCACGCGGGCCAGTTTGGCCGGCAATTTGCCACGCGTGAGCGAGCCGACTTTTTTCTCGGCCGCTTCCAAAAGAGTGAGAGCCTCCTTGGGATTAGCAAGGTCGTTGAGCAAGATGTCGGCGGCCTCGAGCTCCGCTTCGACCTTTGCCTCAGGCGCCGTCACTTTGGCGGCTGCTCCTTGCCAGATAGCAAGAGCCAATTTGGAATCACCCAGCCACTCGCGGGCCATGGGCCCGACGAGTTGGGCGAGTGTCACAAGTTCGTTGTCACCGCGGGCGGCCGACTCCCCTGTAAAAGCCACCTGCGCCGCCACAACGGCTGCGCGAATCCATTTGCCCGCTTCGCTACGTTTGGCTGCTAGCTCCCGCTTTCGTCGTGCTACATCGAGGGGGGATGCGGTCTCCGGAGGCTGCGCGGGAGTTGTTCCTGGTTGGGGAGACTCCTCTACCCCTAAGACCAGCGTGGCCTTCCACTGGTAGGCCAAAATCAGCTGCCTCAGCGAAGGAGCATCCAATTTGCGCGAATCATACCGAGCAAGTAAGGGCAAAAATTGGTCAATAGTGGCGAAGGTTTGTTCCCGCCTTTGCGCCTCGGCGCGGCGGCGGGGAATTCCGTAAACAGGTTGATCCACGAAAATCCGTTGGCTGATTTCGTGATCCCGCCCGGCCCGGGTGACCGTCAGTTTTACCGTGTACAATCCCGGCCGAAGATACACGTGGAAGGGGTTTGGTTCCTCGGAAGTTTGTCCGTCGCCAAAGTCCCAGGAAAGCTTCACGCGGAGGGAAAGCTCCGGGGGAGAAAGATTGGTAAACTGGACGCCCACAAGTGGTTCCGGATTATCGGGCAGAGGGACGTCTGCGGCCAACTCGAAATCGAAATCGGGCAATAACTTTTCCCGACGGGTGCTGGGGGGACCGGCCGGAACCCGGCCCACCGCCCAGGTGCGGAAAAGGTCCCCGGGAATGGCTTGAGGTCGAGCCGCTCCCTCTGCCGGGTTTGGTACCCAGGCTGCCACCATGGTGGCGCTGGGTCCTGCTGCAGCGTGATAATATTCGAACAAGTGTTCGCCCGCTTCCAGGCGGATATCCCGTCGCAGCTCAAGGCGGGCCACTCGCTCAGGCCGGCGCCGGCCCGGAAGTTCCACCACAACCTTGCCGTTGATGACCAAAAAGCTGCAGTCCTCGCTCGAGCTGTAAAAACCGTACGTCCCCGGCGAACCAATGTGAAGATAGCCACTGTATCGGCTTAAGAACGGTTCCGGCCGAGGCCACACGGGATTGAATCCATGAAGCACGCCGTCCACATAGTCGGCCCCAATAGGCTCGGCTTTTTCAAAGGCCTTCTTCACCGACTCAAAGGAAAACAGGTTGACATCTTCCGGGAATTTTCGCGCTTCAAAAAGTAGGCCGTGGCGGCTGGTCCACTGAGGTACTGCGGCCGAATCAGGCGGCTCACCTCCGTAAAGAATCACATAGGAGGACTCATTCGGCACGGTTTGAAAAGCCAGCCGGCAGAAATCCCCAGGTCCCAATTGCAGCAGACGTGTGGGCACCGGCCGGAGCCGGTCTGTCGCCACCAGCAGATTTTTACCGTCCGGCCGGATTTCCCCATGGTGGAAAAACTCTACAACAACCACCGAAAAGCTTCGATCCGGCGGAATCCGCACGGGCCGCTGAGCGTTGAACTCTGTGCCAGCACACCGAAAAGATTGTGCCTGAGCTTTCCCACCGTTCAGCAAAAGACATAGCACCACTAAGGAGTAGAGCCACTGACAACAGGCACGAGGTTTCCCGACTTTCGACTTGTCTACACTCGGCATGGCGAGAACATCCCAAATTAGTTGCCTGAGCCAACGATCCACAATCTGATTGTTCCTACTCGCTCTTCAACTGATAGTGGGTCTTCCAGTTAAACGGATAAGCAACTTCGAGGGACCACAAGCGTTCGTCCGCATCAGCATGGATGGCTCATCCGAAAATTGTCATCCACGGCTGTTAATTATCCTGCGGCTAATTAGCCTGCGTCTTGACGGACCAAGAACGACAAACAAAAAGCGGCCCCGGCTCCAATCGATGGTGGAGCCTTCGCAGCGATTTTCGCTGGTGCTGAAGTTGCGGGAAGCAGTCTTCCTGTCATGCCTCGGCCAAAGCCATTATTCTTTTCTTTTCTTTACATTGCTGGGGCTGCCCCTCTAAATTAATCTAAGCTTGGTATAGCCATGAAGTTAGACAGGATTTTTGGGAGTTTGCCGTGATGTCCAGCGCACAACAAGGGGTATCGCCCGCAGTAGCATCGCCGCAGCTTAGCCCGGAGGAAATTGTTCAGCGGGTCGCCAAGGCTCGAGAATTGCTCCTCCAAGAGGTTCACAAAGTAATCATTGGCCAGGACGAAATGATTGAGCAAATGCTCATTTGCATTTTCGCGCGGGGGCACTGCTTGACCATTGGGGTGCCCGGCTTGGCCAAGACCCTAACGGTTTCCACGTTGGCCAAAGCTCTTCACCTGAAATTCTCTCGAATCCAGTTTACCCCGGATCTCATGCCGAGTGACATTACGGGCACCGAAATCATCGATCAGGACCCGACTACCGGCCAACGGTACTTCCGTTTTGTGAAAGGTCCGGTTTTCGCAAATATTGTGTTGGCTGACGAGATCAACCGAACCCCCCCGAAAACGCAGGCGGCGTTACTTCAGGCCATGCAGGAATACGAGGTGACCGTTGCGGGGAAGACCTATTCTTTGGAACAGCCATTCTTCGTGATGGCCACCCAGAACCCAATCGAGCAGGAGGGGACTTATCCCCTGCCGGAAGCCCAACTGGACCGCTTCATGCTGTCGATCCATATCGGCTATCCCAGCCGCGACGAAGAACGGGAAATTGTGATGACCACCACTCAGCCGATGCGGAAGGACATAAATCCGGTGCTTTCGGGCAAAGATATTCTGTGGATCCAACATTTAGTGCGGCAAGTTCCTGCCAGTCAACACATGGTGGATTATGCGGTGGATTTGGTTCGAGCCACGCGGCCGAAAGATCCCGCCGCTCCGGACTTCGTCAAGAATTACCTTGCTTGGGGGGCCGGACCCCGCGCAGCACAAAACATTATTCTGACGGCCAAAGCGCGTGCCATTCTTCACGGTCGCTATGCGGTGAATGCAGAAGACATTCGGGCGACGGTGTTTCCTGTGCTTCGGCACCGAATTTTCACAAACTTTAATGCTGATGCTGAGGGCATTGATGTTGACCAGATCATAGAGCGGATCCTAAACACCGTACCTGAGCCAACTTACGGCGAACAAATTTCCGTGCGGGTGCCGAGCCGGAAGCCGGTTGCTAAAGAGGCTCCGCGCTCTGGGGGAGCAGTTCCACCGCCGCCCCCGCCTTCTGTTGGTGCTGTGGAACCGCCGCCTCCCCCGCCGGTACAGGCGGAGCCGGAAGTGGAAATTGCCGGCCCTTCAGCAGCTCCCCCGCCTGTTCGTAAGTCCTCTGGGGGTAAGGGCCCTTAATAACGACGATGTGTGAATTGCCATATGGCCCGGCGTGATTTAGGCCTTCTCTCTGCGGAAGAGCAAGGAGTCATTGAAACATCGATCCTTTTAGAACCGATCTTAGATCTTAAATGGCAAGGAGTTGGGTGAGCTCTTGGTGGTGGAGGTGTGCGAGAGTAAACCTCTGGCCAACGGGAGAGATTAACCACCCTATGTGTCGTTCTTAAACTTCCCAAGTTGCTCCTGTCTTTTATCTGCTTTATTCCTCGCAGACATCCCATGCTTTTTATTTCGTGTAAGTTCGCGGCTTGACCGCGCCTCCGGCATGTCTCTCGACCTTTTCAGGATAGGCCGGGCGAAACAATACCGCCCCAACCTCAACCACCAATTGCGGCAATCTTTTCGGAATCGCCTTGGGGGCAACCTAGGTTTTGCCTAAGAGGTGTGCGGTACATCCACCCCTATGACCGACACTAATTCCAGGCTTTCCTCTCAGCATCGGGTTGTAAATAGTGATTTGAGGGTTAAGAGACGATACTTGTGAGACGAGTTGAGAGACGATAGGTAAGGCCGTCGACTCGGGAGATGTTTTGTCCCCGTAGAGGCTACGTGACAGATAAAACCGCTGCGGTTGTCCTAATTGGTATTGTCGAAGATTAGAGGCCTGGCTCCTTGGGGATAATAGCTCTCCCCATCGGATGATAACTTGCGGAGAACGATCCGAAAATGAACGAGCGCCGGCTGCAAATTTGGGTGGGACTAGTGGTCATACTATCTTTTGGGCTTCTGAGCGTGCTTTTAGTTCGCTTTGCGGGGCAAGAGGCCGTTTTTCGCCGCACAAAACAGATTCTTGTGCATTTTCCGGAAGCCCCCGGCGTCAGCCCCAATACCCCGGTACGGAAAAGTGGGATCTTGATCGGTCGGGTTTCGCGGGTACGGCTTGCCGAGGAAATTCCGGAATATGCTGACTGGGGAGGGGTGATCGTCACGCTGGAAATTGATGCTAACCGGAAGGTTTTCACCGACGAAATCTGCATTATTCGCCGGACTCTCTTGGGCGACGCTGTGCTGGAGTTCGTGAGGCGCTCGGCGGCGATTGCTGCTCCTAACGTCACCTCGCCACTGGCTGGCCCGGGAAATTCTGCAGGTCCGGGCAATGGAGGGACTTCGTCACCGGGGCCATCTGCCGGAGACCAGTCCGTGAGGGTGGAGCGCCAGGAGGTTCTCCCAGGTGGGCCTCCCTTGAGGGGGCAGGTGTTAGCGGATCCCTTGGAAATTGTGGCGACGTTGCAGCAGGATTTGGCTGCCGCTGCCCTGGGGGTCAGAAGGGCAAGTGATGAAATCGCCAAATTTGTTCATCGGGTAAACGAGCTCATCACAAAGGAGGACGGCCTTGCCGCCGTTCGGAAACGATTAGACGAATTGGCCGACGGTACCCAGTCGGCCCTAGTGAGCTTCCAACAACTGGCAGCGAACCTCAATCAGCTTGTTGGGGATCCAGAGCTCCGCGACCAACTTCGCAAAGCAGTGGCGGAACTTGGGCCGGCCCTCGAGGAAGCTCGGGGGGCCCTTGCTCAGGTGCGTGATGCCTTTAGCGAGGTCCAGCAGGCGACAGCCTCTGCACGGGTAAACCTCGACAACCTCCGGCAAATGACCGAGGCTTTAGGGGAGCGGGGACCAATCTTGACGGCGAAAATCGAGCAAACTTTGGACAACCTAAACCGGCTTTCCGCTCAAATTGCCGATTTTTCGGCCCGGTTGGTCGACAGACGCACCTCATTAGGAAAGCTCACCTCGGATAGCGAGCTCTATGACAATCTCAACGGGTTGGTGCTCCAGGTCGATGCGCTAAGTCGCCAACTTCAGCCGGTGGTGCGGGATCTACGTGTATTCTCCGATCGGATTGCCCGAAATCCGGAGCTTCTCGGGGTGCGCGGCGCTTTCGAGCGCTCATCTGGCACCAAGGGAGTGCCCTCTTTGGCGGAGCTAGATCCCGAGGGATATCGCGCCGGCCTTCACAGCCGGGTACCACTCTATCCTCCCAGATAATTGCCCTGTGCCTCGGCCGGGAGCATTGGATTGGGCGGGGGGAAGGACGGGTTTGGGTAAACCGCCGGGCCTGGCAGAGGCGGCTCGCTGAGATTTCCCCACCCAGGCTGGGCGGAAAAACTTGGGGGTGCCCACGGGTTAATGGGCTCGGACTCCCTACTTGACGGTGCTAGTCGATTCGCGGGCACGACGTGTTCCCCGGCTTCACGGGATACCTGTTCGCGCATGGCCTCCGCTCGGCGGCGAAGCTCTTTCTCGGGAACAATGAGCTCAGGTTCCAATTGGTAGGCAAGGGTGCGATGGTCCCGAATGGTGCCAGGAATCAAATTTTCAGTGACAAAATCAAAAGGTGGTATTTGATACCACGGTGGAGGTATCGGCTGGTAAAAGGTTTTGGTTTGGTAGCCGTCTTTAACGAGCCGAATTTTCCTCGTGCCGTAGTAGGTGAAGTGGGTCGAGCACGGGGCAGTGCCGATTTCGTAGTCGTCGATATAAACCCTGGCCCCGGGGGGATCCGTCCGGATGGTAAGTCGGCGCTCCACGCATCCGGTTAAGCAGAGGCAAACCGCCAAGAAAATGGCACTCCATGGGCGGGCGGCTAATCGCGTTACCTGGCCGGCCGATCTCGCCCTCCGCCAAGAATTAATCCCACTCACTTGGGGGGCAAGGAGCTCGAGAGTGCCTTTCGTCATATAGCCGAGTAGCTCCTATCTTTGGAAAGGTACTGGCGCATGGTTAAAATTCGATACCCACTTATCCGAAAAAAGCCAATCGGTCTACTTTTGCAACGGTTGGGCCAGCGCAATCACCCAAAACGCTTTCGCTATTACTCGCTTAAGGAGGCGCCATCTGCCATCGCCGGACTACCCGGAGGGCCGGCCCTGCTGCCGGCTCTTCCCAATCGGCCGGACACGAGATGGTGTGATGGAGCCCCCATGACCTCGCGATGGTGATCGGAACAAGGCCTCGTGATCAGCCCGAGCGCCCAAATTTCTCACCGCAATGAAACCATGAATCGGTCTGGATTACGCTTGAAGGCGAAGCTCCAAGCTTAAGAATCTTGAGTCCCTCGGTAATAGACCCCAAAATTTTGGGGTTGCCGCTCAGTGTTCGTGCTTTATTTTCCAACTCATTGTTGATGCTTTAGTGAATAGGCCGCTCCCCGGAACCGGGAGGCAAAGGGCAACTCGACTCGCTTGGGTACTGCTCGAAAGGTTCCTCCTCGGGACGGGGAGGCCCAAACTTTTAGGAAAAAAGGCATGCTCTTCGCCTCCGCAGGCCGGCAAAAACCAGTAGGTTGAGCTAGGGAGCTCGAATTTTTTGACCTCCGGTTTTGCATAATTCGGTGGCCAAGTGATTTAGGCCATGGATTCCTAAAGCAATCTTGTGCATGGACTTGCAATGGTCCCCCTAGTAAATGGGCTCGCAATCAACCCCGGATTTTATACTGGCATAGTCGACAGTATTACTGTGTTTAGGATAAACCCAGGCTAGCATTAGGGGTCATTCCCCTCACTAATCTGGTCGGAACTCCTCTTCCCTACTTGCTGGGGGGTAAAAATGGCTCATTTTGCACACAAATTGGTCGAAACATGATTGGCCAAGATGTTTCGCCCCAGCCGGCACTCATTCCTTATACAAATTGGGCGGAATTGGACACATCCTCTAAACCTCTCGGTCAGAATGATCATCCCCCAGAAAGAATGGTCCGAATACCAAACATCAATCGTGGATGCGAAAAATGCGTTGGCGAACTTTGGAAGACGTTTGCAAATTTTGTCCTGAGCACCTTTTTGGTGTGGGAAGCTTTCATAATGATCCCTCTGATCCCTCGGTCGCGATGTTTACCGCTTTTCCTTAGGCAAAGGTTAACCGCGACTGCCCAGAAATGGCGTCAACTTTTTGAACTACCTCGTCGGAATTACATCTATTGGGGAAATCTAATATAACCCGTAACTACTAATTCACTGCCGAGACCTGATAGACAAGCACTCTTTCACCCCAAAGAACTGACTGATAGATATGTCGCAAATTGCTTTTAAATAAACGGCGAGTTGCTTTTCGGTCAGAAGAAGGGGTACCGAACCCAGCATGTTAGTCATTCCGTGGGGCCAATTACCAGTCAATTTTTAGTTTTGTGCAGAGAAGCCTGGCGGAGTCTGAGCCGGCCGGTGGGTTAGCAGACACCCACCATCCGCTACGACGGAGGCTCGCTAAGGCAGGAAAGGTCCGGAAACGCGCGTCCGCTTCTTCAAAAATCAAAACATGGCCGGACCGGCCCGCTCTAAGGAGAGAAATCCCCAAGGCTGGGCGGGGGATGGATTTCAGGTTTCCTCCCGATTTTGCAGGAAAAATCCCCAGGGGAGCCTGTTTTTCATATTTCAAACTTCCCTCGCGATGTGCAAAGAGAGCGATTTTTAACTTTCGGCAGGAAAGAAGACACTGTGGCTGGGCAGCTAATTCCTCGATCGCGGCAGCGGGAAAAAGCAGGACGTTTGCTCCTACCTCCAAATCGTAACTAGACTTTGGAGAAGAAGCTCGTAAATGCCGCAGGAATCGGCAAGGCCGTAGGAACCGGAGTTTTCGCGGGAGGGGAAATGGGAGGTGGCCCTGAGGAGGGGTTACCGGTTGGGGCCTCTTTTTAAGCATAGTGGGGAACTGCGAATGGTTTTTTCCGCCTCTAACACAATGGGGCAAGGCAGTTGTGTCGCTGCGACGCGAGATTCCTCAACCGACCCGCTGGCGCAAAACATTCAACAAAAGCGCCACCGTTGTTCGAAAGTCTGCGACTAAAGTTTGTCCTAGGCGGGCGTTGGGTGCGCTCGGCTGGGAGGCTGCGAGGGACTCGATTGTGGGCAATATGCTGTTGGGGCTGGGCTACAAAAGGTACGGTCTTGCTCACGGAACGGAACCGCAAGCTTGCGGACTATAAAAATCCCCTACGTAATGCAGGTCGCTCTGCCAGCCTGTGCGTGGGCGAAGCGCTTTTAAGGAACGACGTGAAGAGTTTGAGTGTGGGTAATCGTTTTCGACGCTTTTAAACGTGACGTGTCAGGGTAGGTCCCTGGGGAAATCACTTGCATGGCTGATGAGGCAGGTGATTGTTGGAAAAAGTCAACCCGGCGTCCAATGTGTCCTGGAAGATTTTTCGTCGCAAATTCGGCATTTTTGTCAAGGAAGTGGGATTTGGTTGACATAGGGTGGTCTTTAGGGATAGACTGACATTGTGACTAGTGTGGCCAAAATATGCCCAGAGTGCGCACATTAAAGCACTTGCCGTTAAGGGTCGGTGCCACTGTTCGAGATTGTATGGCTTTTTTGAAAACTCAGATCTTTCGCCCAGAGGATCCTCGTCATGCCGAAGAGCGAGGCCGTTTGGTGTTTAGATGTTGGGAACGCGTCTTTAAAGGCACTTCGATGTGCTCCGGGAGACCGGTCGGACCAAATCCGGGTGGAGGCGTTCGATTACATTGAGTATCCCAAAGTGTTGACTCAGCCTGGGGCTGAGGTTGCGGAGATTTTGGGCGATGCCCTTAAGCAGCTGGTCTCGCGAAATAACCTTCGTCGGCAGCGGGTAGCCATCAGTGTGCCGGGCCAAAGCGGACTGGCGCGATTCATCAAGTTGCCTCCGGTGGAGGCCAAGCGCATTCCGGACATTGTGCGATATGAAGCTCGCCAGCAAATTCCCTTCTCGCTGGATGAAGTGGTGTGGTCATATCAGCGGATGCGAGGAGGAATTGAGGAAGAGGGCTTTGTAGCGGAAGCGGAAATTGGCCTTTTTGCCATGAAGCGTGACCAGGTCTATCGCGCCTTGCAACCGCTGGCAGCCGTGGGAATCGAGGCCGATATAGTCCAGCTGTCTCCTCTGGCGCTTTACAATTTTTTGGTGTTCGAACGATGGGACGAGCTTCCCTCCGATGCGGAATACGATCCGGATAATCCGCCGCCATTTTATGTCATCTTGTCCATGGGCACGGATGCCAGTGATCTTGTGATCACTAACGGGTTTCGCGTGTGGCAACGCAGTGTACCTATAGGCGGCAATCACTTTACGCGGGCCCTGACCAAAGAGCTGAAATTGACATTTGCCAAGGCGGAACACATCAAACGGAATACATCGGCAGCGGAGGACCCGCGGGCAGTTTTTCAGGCAATGCGACCGGTATTTAATGATTTACTGACCGAGCTTCACCGGTCGATCAACTACTTCAGCAGTATCAACCGCACGGCGGAAATTCGGTACTTCATCGCCTTGGGTAACGCGATGAAGTTGCCCGGATTGCGGCGCTATTTGAGTACAAGTTTGGGTTACGAACTGGTTGACATCAGCAGTTTCCGCGGCTTGGTGGGCCCGGAGGTGGTCCAGTCGCCCACTTTTCAGGAGAACATACTCACCTTTGCCGTCTGTTACGGTTTGGGCGTTCAGGCCTTGGGTAAAGGGCGGATTGAGACCAATCTTTTGCCGCGGGAAGTGATTCAAGAGCGGCTAATTCGCTCGAAAAAGCCGTGGGCTGTGGCGGCAGCGGCGGTCCTTCTGTTAGGATTTTCGTTTACATTTCTCGGTTATTCGCGGGCTTTAGGGGTGATGGCACCGCAGCGGTATGCCGAGGCCGAACAGCAGGCTGCTCAAGTGGTCAAGACATCGCAATCGCTCCAGCAGGAAAAGATGGCGGCCGAAAACGAGTTCAAGGCTACAGATCAAGTGGGTCAAAATTTGGTGGGACATGTTGAAGGTCGACTCCAGTGGCTTGAGCTTTTGCGGGCCATTAACGAGTGCCTCCCGCGCGATCCAGAGGATCGGAAACCGGAGGAAATAGAACGACGCAACGAGATGCACATCGTCAACATCGAAAGCCAATATATGCCGGATTTAAGCCGGTGGTTTAGCCTCGTGTCGCAATGGTATCAGCCGGTGGGTACAAGTGGCTCGCAGCCGGCGGGGACTCTTCAAGGAGGTTCAGTACCGGAGTTGGGGGGCAGTTTAGGGACTTTGGGTGCCGGGGGTTTGCCGGCAGCCGGGGGGGCAAATCCCGCTTCGGGACCGTCCGGACCGGGTTACGTCATTCAGCTGACCGGATACCACTATCACAACATGCCCACCGCGGGCGCCGTTCAAGGAGCTCAGTACGTTCGCGAAACACTCATTCGCAACCTGCAAACCGGCCGGGTCCTTCTTCCCAAAGTGGATGAGCCGGGGGTGGAATGGGTGACGATGGAAGAGCTAGGGATCGGTTATCCCGTGTTAATCAACCCGGGCCGGCCTTACGAAGTGCGAATACAACCGCCGACGGCTCGCTTTGGCAGAGGTATGGGTGCCGAGGTGCTGGGGCCGGGTTATTCGGAGAGCAGTTCTGGGGAAACTTATGCGGGGACGTGGGCCACCGTCGGACGAGGTCGCTTCGGTCCGTCCTCAGGCACCGTCAGACGACCAGGGACGTCAACTCGGCCGGAGGACCTTTCAATAGTTCTGCGCCGATTTGATTTTGTGGTCCAATTCGCTTGGCAGCCGGTGTCGGCTCGGGAGCGGCACGAAAGAAAGCGGCAAAAGGAGGCAGAACAAGCAGCTGCCATGGGGGGGGCGATGGGGGCGACTCAGGCCATGGAGCGCGCTCCGGCAACCGGGCCGGCGCCAGCTACTGGCCCTATTCCAGGAACGGTGCCAGCTGCAGGTCAGGTAGGTCCGCAGCCGATCGTCCCGTCCTCGCCGGCAGATGCGACGCAGCCGATGCTGCAACCGGGTCCGGCCGGAGCAGGAGGGGGCGGGCAGGAATCGGCCGTTCCGATGTCCCCTTTGGGCACGACCCAGGCCACGCCACCCGGCGTGGGGGTAGCGCCGCTTGGGCCGGTTGAAGCTCCGGTACAGCAACAGCCACCAGCGGGCGCGGCTTCGCTCGAATTGGCCCCTCGGCCGCCGGAAGGTGCCGTAGCCCCTTGAGCGACTGGCGGCTTGGATCCTGGCGAAGACTTCGGTTCTCGCGAGGATTAGCCCGTTGACGCATGAAATCACCGCATCGCCTCGGGAAGAGGTGGCCAAGGGCATAGGCCTAGCTGTTGGAGTTCTTTGATAACCGTTTTTCACCGTAAGGAATTTAAAGAGGCGATCTGGGATATGATCCGCTTCTCCGGATGGGGGTAAGCCCCGGGCGCAAGGGGGCTGGGCCGAGTGCCAACACTTCTCCGGGGGGTGGGGGCGCAGGCTAATAAATCCGGTCTGGCCGCGACGGCGAGGCGATGAAGAGGAGAGGGCAGGTAAGCAAGGTCTCAAGCCGTCTGCCAGCATCTAGCGCTGGATTTGTCCGCTTGGGCACGGTAGAGCTCGGAAACAACGGAGGCAATATTCCCGAGCAACATATTGTCGCTGAGGGTGAACTTCATGAATAACTTCAACGCTCAGCTGCGACAGATTCTGGTACTTTTGGTGAAGTACCATTTTTGGATTCTCTGCGCTTTGGCGGTGGCAATAGGCACGGTTTTTTGGTTTGTGGCCAGTAGTCGGCTCGCGCGGGCCACTGAAGAAAGGCGTTCGCAGCTGCAACAAGCTCGTGAACAGGTCATAAAGGTGCGCAGTGTTGCGGATCATCCGAACACCCGGGTCATCACCGCTATCCGACAAGAGCACAGGCGGCTTATCGATATCGTTTATCGTGCATGGGAGGAGCTTTATCGTGATCAGCGCGAACGCAACCAGTGGCCACGGCAATTGGGAGCTGAGTTTCTGAATGTAATCAACTCGCTGGGGCCCGACGACGAAATCCCCGTGCAATATCGTGAGATTTACCAATACTTCATCAAAAATCACTTCCCCGAATGGTACGACATCATCGACTTGCGTCTCCCTCCCAAGCGGGATGCACAAGGCCAAATCATGAGGGATGAGCATGGCCGGCCGTTGAAGGAGGATCCGTTTGAGCGGAGTTCGGCCGGCAGGGTTACCACCTACGGCACTGGTTATCGGGGAGCTGCCACGTACGCGGGTGTGGAGTCAGAATATGTCGGAGAGACGGCATATACGGGGAGTACGGTGGGGAGCACAGCCCGCACGGGACCAAGGGACGATCGTATTGGGACCGTGGAATGGAATCTTCAAGACCTCCAGCGAATTCGTGCACAATTTGATTGGCCCACGACCCCAACGACTTTCGAGGTTCGACTTGCACAGGAGAACCTTTGGGTTTACGAAGCACTTTTGTGGATTATCCGCGAGACCAATGCTGGGGCAACCAGCTATTACAATGCCCCAATTAAACGGATTGAAAGTTTGCAGATAGGCCAGGAGGCGGCAGTCTCGCTCGTGGCGGCGCAAAGTCGGCTCTTTGGGGCTACGATGTTCGCCGCGTCGGCAGGTGCCCCCGGCGCGGGGCCAGGCATGGGAAGTCCCGGGGGGCTAGGCGGGATGATGACCATGCCGGGGATGCCAATGGGCGGATCGATGATGCTGGGGATGGGTTCCACGGGTTATTATCCGGGGGATTACTACGGAGCCGAGGGGGGTCCCGAAGGCGGGATGATGGCGCCAGGGATGCCTGCTCCGGCAGCAGCGGCCCCGCGGTCACAGGAGGAGATGATTCGTCAGCGATTGACTCATTTCCGATATGTTGACAAAGAAGGAAAGCCCTTGCGGGCCGATGAGCCCCATCCTTTTGCCGAATTCAAAATGATGCCGGTGCGAATGCTCCTTTATATGGATCAGCGTCGGATTCCGCGCCTGCTTGTCAACTGTGCGAATTCGCCTATGCCAGTGCAAGTGCGGGCCGTTAGCCTTCGACCAGGGCAGGGCCGGCAGGTGAACCTGGGGA
This sequence comes from uncultured Thermoguttaceae bacterium, assembly GCA_938084835.1. GTDB lineage: Bacteria > Planctomycetota > Planctomycetia > Pirellulales > Thermoguttaceae > DTLM01. Next base: position 65,564 of record CALKER010000007.1, on the reverse strand, counting down.
CCATGACAGGCCCCGTCGGGAGTGCTTATCCCGGTATGGGAAGTATGATGGGGCCAACCGCCGGTGGTCTTGGGGCCATGGGGCCGTATGGCGGGGCTGAAACCTATCCCGGAGGCACTGAGACTTACGTTACCCCCGGTTACGGAGACACGGCAAGTCGTACTACCGGCGACACAGGGTCGGTGGATTTGCCCGTGGAGGTTGCCGGAATCATCTTCATCTTTAATCCGCCTGAAAGGAGCAAAGTAGGTAAATTGGGTGAAGCAGAAGCGCCAGGAGCCGTGGGAATGCCAAGCCTGGAAGAAGCCTTAAGTTCGATGGCTCAGCCGCAGGCCCCACCAGCGGCGGGGGGAGCGGCGACTCCACCGGAAGGCGCACCGGCGGCAGCGGGGCAGCAGCCTCCTGGAGTACCGCCAGGCGAAGTGTCGCCTGGTGGATTGCAGCCCGGTGGGGTGCCCCCAGCAGTTCCACCGTTAGGAGCCCCTCCGGCTTCATCGGCTGCTCCACCGTGGGGTTTAGAGGGGCAATCACCGAGCCCACAACCGCTGCCCCAGGCTATGCCTCCTGGTGTTTCCCCGGGTCCTCCGGCGCCGACTCCGTAAGGGGCTAGGTGGATCCGGCCTCGCCCACGGAAAATACGACGAAAGTCGTACACATACATGTGAAAGCTACGATGGTTCACAAACCGCAAGTTACCGGGCCCCGGAGCTGGAACTAATGAAGGGGAAATTCGATTTATCTCTGGTGCGTGACTTTTTGATTCATCACGGGGAAAAACTTGCCGTTGGGGTTGTGGGACTAGTATTTCTCTCGTGCCTGATCCGGACGGTGGTCTCGGCGGGCAATACGGTCGACTTCACGCCGGAACAGTTGCGGGCCGATGCTCAAAGTGCTCAGCAACACATTGAGCAAAGTGTGCCTTCGCTGGCCGTGCAGCCGACCGATTACGTGGCCATTGCGCGTCGAATCCGCGACAAAATCGACGACAGGTATTATCGCCACCCCGTGTTGTGGGATCCTCCCTTGTGGGAGCGTAAAGGGCTTCGGGGAGAGCCGCCTGTCTACGGGTTGGAAAAAATCCGGGCCGTGGCGGGCAATGGTGTCTTCACCATGCTTGATCCTTCGGCTCCGCCCACGAGTGCGGCCCAGGCAGCCAACCCCACCCGGGGGCAACGGTGGGTGGTGGTCACGGGCTTGATTCCCATCGCCCGCCAGATCGAGGCCTACCAGGAGGCGTTCAAAGAAGCGATTTATCGGGATCCCCAGCGGGATTACCCCTTGTATGGTCATTACTGGGTAGAACGGGCGGAGATCGACCTGCGGTCCCAAACGGGGCAACTTCGATGGGTGCGAATCGATCCCCGATTGATGATATGGCACTTTTGCCGCCTATGGCGTGGCATGTCACCGGAAGTGGTTCATCCGGCATATGTGCCGCGAAGCGCCCCTGGGGCTATCTCCATGGTATTCCCGCTTGGTCCGCGTGTGGGGGAAAGTTGGGGGTCGGAAGTGGCTTTTCCGCCGGAAATTCCCTTGGCCGCAGCTATGCGGGGGGTTCCTGGTGCCCCTGGAGCTACTGGTTATCCCGGCGAAATGGCAGCTTACCCTGGAATGCCCGCCGGTTATCCGGGTGGACCGGGTTATCCGGGTGGGCCAGGTTATCCGGGTGGGCCAGGTTATCTGGGTGGTTCGGGCTATCCCGGATCCTATCCTGAAATGTCGGAGACCTATGCCGAGACAGGTTATCCCGGCCCAGGCGTTCCGGGTATGACCATGCCCGGGTTGTCGGCTCCCGGGGGGCCGGGAATGCCTCTGACACCGATGGCCGGTGGGCCGGGGGCGGAAATTTTACCGCCTTTGGGAGATCTTCCAGGGCTTCCAGGAATTCCCGTACCGGGGGAAGGAACCACCCCTCAGCAGCCGGGAGTGGGCGCACCCGGTCAGCCCGTCACCCCCCCAGTTGGAGGTGTTCCGGGAACAGGATCAGTGGCTGCGGCAAGACCGCAACTGGAAGTCAAGTATCAGCTTTTCCGTTTCTTTGATTTCACCGTTGAGCCCGGCAAGCAATACGTTTACCGCGTACAGCTGTTGCTTTTTAATCCGAATTATGGGCTCGATCCGCAGTATCTGGAACGCCCCGAGTTGGCTGAGCAGCCCTGGCTTGAAACGCAGTGGAGCGATGCCACCGATCCCGTGTGGGTGCCCATGGATGCACGCCTCGTGGCTGGGCCAGTCAAACCAGCCCCCACTGTGCTCCAGGAACCAGCAGCCAATGTGGTTGTGGTGGCCTTCCGCGCAGAGGATGGCTTGCGAACGTATCAGGACTTTACCGTGTTCCGGGGTCAATTGGCTAATTTGGAGGGGTCAATTGCCAAGACAAGTCTTCGCCCACAGGCGGGTTATCCCGGCGGTAGTCCTTACGGAATGACTGGGCTTGAGGAACTGTACACGAGTCCGGAGGAAATGATGGGGCCTGGCATGCCGAGTGGGACTCGGCCAGGTGCCGCAGCCCGAACCACCCCTCAAAAGACCGAGCAGGAAGAGAAGTTCCTCTACAAAACCGAAATGCTTGTAGTGGACATGTGGGGTGGGGAGCGACTTCATCGTAGCGATTCGACCCTCACGGTACCGGGCGAATTATTGCTTATGGATCCTAACGGCACTTTGATTGTTATCGACGAGCTGTCGCACCAGATGGAATACAAACTCTACGCTAAGGAGCCGGAGCAACCGGTGAGACGAGCGGCGGCAACCGGGCCGGAAGCCACAGCTGTTTATGGCCCAGAGATGCCGGAAGATTATTACATGATGGAGTACGAAACCGGTCGGGGCCGCGCGGCTCGGGCTCGAGGCCGGACCACCCGCACTCCGGCGGCCATGGGATCGCCCGCCCGCCGAGGGCCTTAATACCTAAAGCCGTCATTCATCTCCGGCCGCCTCTGACCCATCTCTGGCCGAGACCAGAATCACGCGAATGTCGCCCACGTTTGTATAAGTCGGTCCGGTTTTTATGAGAGTGCCCCACTCCTCGAAAAAGCTATAGGCGTCGTTTCGCTGCAGAAAGTCAGTGACGTTGCTTCCGCTGCGCGCTACGGCTTTCACCATAGCTCGGTCAATCCACGCCCCGGCTGCATCGGTGGGACCGTCTTCCCCATCCGTTCCCCCAGAAAGAAGGACGAATGGCCTGGGGAAAGTTTGGTCGAATTGTGGATGCCGGATAAGCTTATCAAGCGCCGCCAGAACGAGCTGCTGATTTCTACCACCGCGCCCGCGTTGCGATGCTTCGACGAGCCGGACCACTGGTTCTCCGCCGCTAATGAGGCACGCCGGGCCGGGTCGATGCTCCAAAGTGATGAGTTCGTCAACAAGTTGGCAAGCAACCTCTTCGGCGGAGGGCTCGGCCGTCTCAGCCACGTGCGTCAGTACCTGATAGCCAAGGTGCTTGGCTTCCTCGGCGGCAGCGGTGACCGCAGTGGCGAGATTGCCGATAATAAGGTTTTCCACACGGCTCCGGCACACCGGTGGTGGTTCCGCCGAGCGAGCTTCGAGCACGCGGAAAACAGTTTCGGGAATATCCGGAGGCTTCAGGCCCAAATCGTGGAGAATTCGCAGGGCGTCGGCCGGTGTTGTGGGGTCGGGAACTGTGGGACCGGAGGCAATCACATCCAGCCGATCTCCGAGGACATCGGAGACAACAAGTGTTACCAGCCACCCTGCGGTACAAGCGGCTGCAAGTCGGCCACCTTTGACGCGGCTTAGATGTTTGCGAACCGTGTTGAGCTGCTCGATGCTCGCTCCCGCGGCACTCAAGGTCCGCGTGATCTGGAGTTTTTCTTCTAAAGACAATGGGGGAATGGGTGCCGGCATCAGTGCGGAAGCTCCCCCGGTTAACAAGCACAAACAAAGGTCCCGGGGTTGAAGATGGCTCACGATGTGGAGGATCTGTGCGGTTCCCTCGGCTGCCAGTTTGGTGGGTTCGTTCATGCCCATTGGCCGGGCCGGATGAAGGTAAATGGCCCGAAGAGGTTTCGCCTGCGATATGGGGACATTGACCCAGCCGACCACGTTCTTCGAAAGCAAAAGTTCTGACCCGAGGACATCCTCGAGGGCTTCGGCCATGGGAGCCGCTGCTTTTCCGGCCCCCACCACAGCAATTCGGCCGATCTTGGGGAGCGGAAAAACCAGAGGGCCGATGTGCAGGTGCTCCCCTTCCACACGCACGGTGCGGCGGAGCAGTCCCCCTGTGTCGACAGCGGTTACTCCCGCCCGCCAGATCCGCAGAGCCTCAACCGAAAGAGGGTTCATAACGGCTTTTTGCCTCAGCCACGTGAGAAAAAGCAAACCGACCGGATTCGCGCAACGATTGGTGATCCACCCTACCAGACGCAAAAGGCGGATGGCTGACTTGGCTTGCCCGCACCGATGGGGGATGGCTCATTATCGGAGCCGCAGGCTCAGCCGCCTGCGCCACTCTGAGGGCTCCTCCACAGGCTCGGTGCCTAGTGAGGTTGGCTCGCCTGCACGGAAAACCATTCCTACAAGGATCGTCTGGTCGCGAAAGCGTACCGGCCCGGCCATCGCGCTCCACGGGGACGAACCGGGTGAGTATTCCGGGAATTTGAGCTCGGCAAAAAATCTGTGGATAAATCCTGATTCGCTAAGTTGAGCCGGCCAGATTCGGATCAACGGTTGGTGGGTTTTTACAAGCTGAGAAAACCCGGGGAGGATGGCATCCCACAGGAGCGGCCACAGATCTTTAGAAGGCAGAGGTCGCGCCCGACCCGAGGGGGCCAAGACCACAGCCGCCAAACGCACCGGCACCCCGTGCCACTCCAACACCGGGCCGACCTCCGGTGGACCACTTTCCCCTAGTATGGCGACATCGATGGAAAGATCGACAGGCGGGAGTCGACCCCAGCGGCGCCGCCTCAGTAGCCTGCGGGCTACTGCCAAGAGGATGACGACGCTCACGACGATCGCCGCCGCATACCACAGTTCCTGAGGGATTTCCATCGCCACAGCCACTCCCTGAATCTGTGTGCGTTTCTCTTGCCAAAAACTTTTGGGCCCTATTTTTGGAATCTCTTTGTCCCTTGCCGGAAGTTACCCCTACCCGCGTTGGGGGGCAACGAAGCTTTGCACCTCTGCGTCTGTGGGAAGTGAAGGTTGTGCGCCCATTCGTGTTACGGAGATTGCTGCGGCTTTAGTAGCGTATTGGACGGCCTCGGCCAGTGGCATGTGCCGAGCCAAACCCGCAGCAAGCGCACCGGAAAAGGCATCGCCGGCAGCAGTGGTGTCCACTGCCGCGACCTCATAAGCAGGAACAAAAGTCTGTCCCTCTGGACCAGCCACCAACGCTCCCCTCGGACCAAGGGTGATGATAACATACCTCGCTCCCCGCTGGCGCAAGTGCTCGGCCGCAGTGGCTGCCGACGCTTCATCGTAGACGGTAAGCCCGGTAAGTCCTTGGGCTTCACTTTCATTGGGAGTTAAGTAGGCAATCTGAGCCAGGAGTTCATCCGGCAGGGGGACGGCCGGCGCAGGATTCAGAATGACAGGAACACGATGCTGCCGGGCCAGCCGCACGGCTTCCTCCACGGCCGCCAAGGGAATTTCAAGTTGGAGGAGCACCACATCGGCGGCCTCGAAGGCTGCCGCCGCTCGGCGAACGTCCCCCGCTGCTAAGCGATGATTAGCCCCGGAAGCCACGGCTATGAGATTCTCTCCCTGTTCATCCACAATAATAAGAGCCACCCCCGTGTGGGCTTCCGTATCGCGAACAATGTACTGGGTGTCGATACCCTCGGCCTGATAGCCGGCAATGGCTGCCTCTCCGAAACTATCCTGGCCTACCCGGGCCACAAAGGTCACCCGGGCTCCCAGCCGGGCTGCGGCCACCGCTTGGTTGGCTCCTTTGCCCCCAGGGACCATGACAAAAGCTCCACCGGTAACGGTCTGCCCAGGCCGCGGAAGATGGGAACATTTGACTACCATGTCCGTGTTGCTACTACCCACCACAAGTACCCGTCCTGAGGGCGGGGCCATCGCTTTTTCCTCCCGTGTTGGCTTTTGGCGACAAACTCCCCTTGAGGCGAAGCCGCAGGGCTTCGCGATTCATCACCGTGTCGTCCGGCTTTCCGCTATCAATATTTTGCATCAGCCCGACTTGAAAGCGGAAGCCCACAGAGTTTTCTCTCCGGCGATCCCTGGTCCGGCATGCTTCATGCCAGGAAGTGCTTCCTCAGCCGCGGTCTGCCTCGGGTGCCCACCAGATCCTGCCAGGTCCGCAAATCCGTGGACTAAAATCGCTCCTGGAACACCAAGCACACTGGTGCCCCCACCTCGATGCGCACCCCGGTATCCTCCAGTTTGCCCTCAACGTTCCCAAAATGGTAAACGGCGATGAGGTCGCTGTTTTGATTGGCGGAGAATAAGAATTTCCCCGTGGGGTCGAGGGCAAAGTGTCGCGGTGTTTTTCCTCCACTCGGCACATGGCCTATCAACTCGAGGGTAGCGCTGGGGTGATCAAACCGGAAGAGGGCGATGCTGTCATGCCCACGGTTAGAAGTCAACACCGTTTTCCCGGAAGGGTGAACGGCAATTTCCGCCGCCGTGTTCTCTCCGCGGAAGTCGGCCGGCAGGGCCGAGACGGTTGCCAGAAGTTCCTTCGGCACAGCCTCGTGGCAGCGGAAAAGACTCACTGTCGATGTGAGCTCATTGAGCACAAAAAGGAATTCATTCCCTGGAGCAAAGGCTAGGTGCCGCGGCCCACTACCCGGCGGGACATTTACGGCCGAGGGCGTATTGGCTACCAGCTGGCCCGTCTTCGGATTGAGGCGATAAAGCACCACGTGATCGGTACCTAGATCGGGGACTAGAACGAGGTCTGTTCCTTCGGCAATCCACACTTGGTGGGGATGCGGCTGCCGTTGACGCGTGGGATGTATGCTGTGGCCGGAATGCTCCTGAATCGACACGGGGGGGCCAAGCGCGCCGTCGGCAGCAATCGGCAGGACGCTTGTCGTTCCTCCGCTATAGTTGGCCACCAGCACCCACCGACCGGATGGGTCAACCACAAGATGGCAGGGACCAGCTCCCCCGGATGATTGTTGATTAATAAGTCGCAATCGGCCGCTTCCCGGCTCAATTGCCAAAGCGCTTACGGCTCCCACACGCTTACCTTGGAACTCCCCTAGTTCTCCCACTGCGTAAAGGAATTGCCCAGAGGGATGTATCGCAAGGAAGGAAGGATTTCGCAGCTCCGCTACCAGCTCCGGCTTGCCCACGCTGAGTGTTTCCACGTTGACATCTACTTTGTAGATTCCCCGGCTCGTGCCGGTCGTATAAGTCCCGATGTACATCCAGTAATCTCCCGCGCATGGCCGAGGCCCAAAAGCTCCGACACCCAAGACAGCCATCCACGCCCATAGGCCGCTGAGCCGTGCGGTCAGAGGTCCCATGAAGGAGCGAATACCGTGCCCGCCGAACGTAGCCTTTTGCCACTGATGCCCTTTTCCGGTCGGGGCAAACTTTACGGAGATGACGGAAGATGTCGGCCATTTTGTGCCCTGCATAGACTATCCTCCCGAAGTTGGTAAACTTTCTTTTATGGATATGGACATCTTTTGAGAGACACGCGCGTGTGACCCCCTTCCGTTTGCCCGGTCGCCGGCCGAAAGCCTCTCTGCCGTCCCGGCGTCGGAACCGGGGAAAGGCAGACCGACGTGTCCCTTGTTGGTGCCGGTGTATTGTCTCCGAGGGGAGAGGCCAACGCAACATAAACAAAAGTGCAAAGTGAAATTGCTTCTTCCGGCATGGGATGAGTTTAACCGGAAACCGATGCTTTGTTTTCTGGGCTGGAAGGTGGTCCGGCGCGCTCATGGGGACAGGCCGATGCTGTGGGCGTGCACTGTTAGCGTGTACGGTGGTCGGGCACGCTTATGGCGACAAGCCTGTGGCGGAATGGCCGTCGCCGGTCTCCGTCGGTGATCGGGAAAGTGGCCAAAGCTCTTCTGGAACTCCTCGCCGAAAGTTAGCGAGTCTTGAGAGCACAAAGAGGAGATCTCCCAAGCGGTTCAGATAGGCCAGAAGTTCCAGGCGGACCTCTGGCTCCTGTTCACGAAGTCGCACAAGCGTGCGTTCCGCTCGCCGACAGATAGTGCGAGCCCAATTGAGCATGACCGCCAACCGGCCTCCTCCCGGTACCACGAAACTCCGCAGCGGCGGAAGCACCTCACTGTAGTGATCGATGTAATTCTCCAGCCGGCATACGTGCTCTGTCTGGACCACCCGTACCGCCTCTTTGTGAGGAATTGGACAGGCGATCTCCGAGGCAATCCAGCCGATTTCCTCTTGCAGATGGCGGAGGATTTGTTCGATGTCTGGCTCGGGGTCTTCCACACGGCAGACGGCCAGGACGGCAACAAGCTCATCCAGGGCCCCATTGGCTTCGATACGGGGATGACTTTTGGAGACGCGGATTCCGCCCAGAAGCCCAGTCTCCCCACGATCTCCTGCTCGAGTATAGATACGAGACATTGAGTGCAGACTCCCGCATCGTCGTCAGCTGTCGGGTCGGCCGTTGGCCTGCCGGCCAACTTCATACTTGCGATTATCAACCGGGTCCATGCCCCGACGCCAGAGCCGCCGGTCGGCCGCGTCGCCCCGGGTCCAAGGGGGCCTTTGGGTGCCGACCCGGTTCCTGTCTTGGAAGGCCCTCAGGGTGCGGCTTTGACCCCGGAAGGAGCCACAAAACATGGGGTGGAACATTTTACGGGGTAGACCGGCAAGCGGAGGATTTTCCGCGGCAGGAATGGTTGAATTCCGTGAACGCCCACCACTCAGAGGGAGACTTGGTAAAAGATAGGCAGTATCGCTAGCACGAAAAAATAGGCAGTTTCAATAACCTATATAAGTGAGGCAGAATAAGTACTATCCGATTGATGTGTAAAGTGGATAATAGCGGACCATCCCGGGATAGCCTCCTTCATGGAAACGCGAGTTTCGTAACCCTGCAGTCTTTGTCGGCAAAAGGCTTCTTAATACCTCGTATTGTGTTCTTGCCTGCAAAGTGGTATTTGAACTAACCTTCCCTAGGTCCGAGAGGTCGGCCGAATGCATCGAAGCTTCCCTGATCAGGGCCATAGTATTCCACTCTGGGGCGAGTCGTTTTGGATTTGGTTGGGGCACCAGATGGGGATGAGGCCGTAGGCGCCTTTTGCCCATCGGGGGTTTCTCCGGTCGGGTGCGTACCTTCATTTACCGGGATTCCCTCTGCAGGAATTGGGGTCCAGTCAGCCTCGCCGGCGCATCCCAACGGATTTTGATGCGTGTGAAGGTCCTTTGCTGGGTTTGGTTGGTTCCGGCAGTCATTTCGCAAAGAACTAGAGGAAATCTGCTCCTGCCCCCTTTCATCGGGCTGGACCCTCCCCCGGTGTGGCAAAATGCCATTACCAACATTAGGGGGTACAGAATAGTCTTGGACGGTTGGGTCGACTCCCTCGGGGGCTTCGGCCACAAAAAGGCGAAGAATCGGTACCCCCTCCTTAGAATGGAATGTGCCTATGTGAGGTAACTCGCTTGCCGAAGACGTTCCGGCATCGGAGCAATCCTGGCTAAGAACTTCTCCTTGGGAAAGATCGCCCGCGGCGCCGCAATTTGCTTTGGGCGAGTCCTTCTGGTTGCTAGTGCAACCATCGTGAACATCGGGTGACCTAGCTTCATCGCCAGTGGTGTGGGTTCCTTGACTTTCCGATATCTCAACCGAACGATCGCTTGCAGGTGCTGCCAAGACGGTTTTTTGGTCAGGGCCCAGGGTTTCCGAGCTGCAGGCGGGATCACCCTTGCCGCAAACGAAGTGGGGGCGGCGGTTTTGCGGCAAGAAGGCGGCCGGCTTGCGTCCGCTTGAAGTCTTTCGGAAGCGACGGGGCCGGATCACGTGCCAGTGATCAGCACTGGCGACGTTTTCGCCGTGGGCCTCGGTGGGCTTTGGCAGGAAAAAGACCGGAACACCATGCCGGGCGAACGCCTTAACCACATGGGGATGGCAGGTAAAAAGCAGAAGCTGATAACCTTGGCTCGTCCAGTCGATGAGCGCTTCGGCGGCTCCCTCCAGTCGTCGATGATCAAAATGGACCAAAACATCATCCAGGAGGAAGGGGAGTTCTACCCCTCTGCTCGCCAAAAGAGCCCCAAGCGCAAGACGGATGCAGATGTATATTTGATCACAAGTGCCTTGGGATAGTTCTTCTATCTGCCATGTCCGGCCGAGGGCATCGTCGACGAGAAGTTCCGGGCGATCCAGAGGGCTCCACAACCGGCGGTAACGGCCCAGGGTAAAGCGGGCCAGCAGTTGCGAGGCAATCCGCAGGGTGGGCGGCTGATAGGTGCGTTCCAGCTCCTGGCAAGCCCCCTTCAAACCCTGTTGAAGGGCCTCAAGACACAGGGCCTTGTGGCATAGCTCGCGCAATCGACGTCGGTAAAAGCGACTGTGGCCTTGGGCCTCCCACCATTGCTTGGCGGAGGAAAGCTGGTTGTACCGAGCTTCCCAATGGGATCGCTCGTTAGCAAGTTTTTGCAAATCATTGGTAATCGCTCGCAATTGCTCCTCCAGCTGGCGGCGGGAGGCCTCCAACCGCTCTGTATCCTCCTGCGCAAGAAGATCGAAGACTTCGCCCGACGGAACTCCCCGGATTTCCTTGACCATTTGCTCTTCCAGCCGAGCCAGCTCGTTGCGGAGTCGGGCAGCCTCCTCAGTGCGGTTGAGAGCCTCGGTCAGGGCCTCCCGCGAAGAGAGGCCAAGCTTGCGTAAATGCCGTGCTTGTTGACGCCGGCATTCCTTCAGCCGCTGACCCAGCTTCCTCAGCTGGCGAAGTGTATGCCTGAGCTTAACTTTGACTTGCCGGGCACGACGAAAGTCATTTTCGGCTTGCTCGCTTAGCTGTGCCAGGCGGCAGAGGTGGTCAACAAGTCCCGGGGGCCTATCAGGCGCTAAGGAATCGGCAGAGGCAAGTTGACGCTCAAGCGCACACAGGCGTTCGTGCCAGCGATTGAGGCGGCGAAGAATTTTGGCTCGCCTCCGTTCCGCTTGCCGGCGGAGTCGCGCAACCTTTTGAAGTCGGCCAAGCCGGGGAGCGGAGGCTAGCAAATCGTCGGGGGAAAGCTCCGCTGGCAGGCCCGCCTTCGTACACAGCAAAGACCAAGTTTCCTTTAATTGTGCCAGGTGCTCTTGAGCCTGCGTTAGTTCGTGTGCCAACGAATTAACACGTTCCGCTTGTCGCGCGATGGCGGCCTGCTGGGGGGCAAGTCGCTGCAGTTTGCGGAGCTCTTCTTCGAGCCGGCCGGCTTCGTCTGTGGCAAGTGCTTCTTCTGGGGTCACAGCCTGTTGATCGCCGATTGGCGGGGGACCGGGCAGCCGCTCGCCGCCGCTCGGTGGGTGATTTGCGGAGTGGCTCGGCCCAGCAGCTGGGTGGGCAATGTACTCGCCCATGCAGCTCCGGATGTGGGCAAGCTGCTCGGCACAGTCCATAACTTTCCGCCGATGGCTCACCTCGAGGAAGTAGCGGAACAAAATGGAAAGCGAAAGGCCTAAGCCCCCGACTCCCAAAAGAGGCCACCCCCATATCCAAGCGGCCGAAACAGGGGCAAACACACTAGCAATTATTACCAGGACACTAGCGCCCATGCCGATCCGCAAAAACAGTTGTATCGGCCGTGAAAGAGCCGGCTGTGTGTGAAGCCTTTGGTACTCTTCGGCAATCAATCGTTCTAATTCCCCAAGCTCCCGGAGACGTTGTCGGCTCAATTGGTGGCGGCGCAGCCTTTCTAATTGCCGGGCTAGCTCCTCGATCCGCTGGGAAATGTCCTCGGGGGGAAGATCACCCAGTTCGCCGGCAAGCTGGCGGCGAAGCGCTGCCAGCTGTGCCTGTGCCTCTTCCAGCCGGCGGGTTAGCTCCACGAGTCGGGCCGTGTGGTTGATCAGCTCCTGGGCCTTGTGGCGAAGTGCGCGCCGAGTCGCCTCCGATAGGTGGAGGAAGCAATTCACATCGGAAGCAACGGTGGCAGGAAGCTCGGCGAGAAGTTTCTCCCATAAATGCGACAGGGCAGAGGTCCTCCTTTCCACCCGGGAAAGACGTTCCTCAATGGTAAATGCCATTTTCTTTCGCGAGAGGAGGCGGAGAATCTCCGTGCGAAAAAGAGGCCACCGGGCGGCCGGCCCGCTGTGGCTTAAAATGCTCCGAAGCTCAGCCACCTTGCGCTTCAGTTTTTCTTGGCGGTCTCGAAGGGCCTGCTCGTGCTTCTCCAGTCTTTCCAGCCAAGGGGCTACTTTGGGCAAAGAGGGTGGTACCTCTCCAAGATGGGAAAGCTGGTTAGTCAACGCCTGCTTTTGTTGCCACAGGGGGATCAGTGTGACAGCTTGTTCGTAAACGCTAAGTTTCTGCCGCAGTCTTTCCGCCTGGGCATCAAGCGCTTTCTGTTGCTGGTTGATTTGCTGCAGGCGGCCACTCACCTCTTGAGCGATTTGGTTTTCCTTCCGCAGGCGGCGGAGTTCCTCTTGGCAGCTTCGAAGTTTTTCCGCTATGAGCCGAAGCTCACCGGTCACGTGAGGACCAGCCAAAGAGGTGAGTTGGTCCTCCACTGCCCGGAGAACTTGGGAAAAAGACACGCCAATCAAGCTGAGACTTGTGGAAAAAAAGTGCTCGGCGATTTCGTTTCGCTGGAGCAGGGCAAGTTCCTGAAGCTCACGAAGATCGAGGAAAAAAATCTTTATCAACAGTTCCTTGGGAAGACTAATGTTGAAAAGCTGATCCACTGTGGTGAAGAGTTCCTGCCCTTGGAGCGTGGTGATTGAGGTCGCATGACCCGTCTGGTCCGTGCCATCCCAGCTTCGCTTGAGCCAATACCGCCTTCCCGCGTGGGAGCACTCAATTCTTCCGCCGCAAACGTGGCCGTCAGCCGATGAGTCCTCCTCCCGGACAGAATCGGCATAAATATCGCGCAAGGTGTCGGTGGTGGGACCAAAGAGGACAGCTTGAATAAAATGCCGTAATGTGGTCTTACCTGTTTCGTTGGGGCCGTAGATTACCTGAATTCCCGCTCGCAACGGACGGAGTTCCACATGGCGCCAAAGTCGGAATTGGTCGATGACGATGCGGCGGAGTTTCACGGGGAAGGTCCTCCGGCATCAAGCAAACGGTACGCCTCCCACAAAGCTTTGGCTGCATTGAGGCGCTCAAACCGTGGATGGAAAAGCTGGGTGAGGATTCGCTGGGTGGGCCTAACTCCCAGCCATAGGCGAAGCCGATCTTCCAGGTGCTTGACAGCTTTGGCCCAAGATTGGGACCTCGTAAGCTCTTTTTCAAGCAGAGCGAGGAAATGGGTTGGACCGTCAACATCTCTTGGCGGGCCATGCGGGGAGATGGTGACGGTAACAGTCCATCGGGCCGGCTGAAGGCTGCCGTAGCGCTCAAGGAGTTGGTAACGGAAGTGGTCGGCCGACAGCCATCGCCACGGGCGGGTGGACAAAGCTTCCGCCCCCACATGCACGACCCAATGAAGCAGCGCAGGATGGTCCGGCCAAGCAGCACAAATACGGCGGATTTTTTCCTCGACCAGTTTCAGCAGATCGGACGGACTAAATGGGCCTTCCACGTGAAGGTGCACCCGTGCCACACGAACTTGATCGCACCACAAGCGGATAAGTTTCGGAGGTTTGTGTGGACGCAGGATGACCAGCGTGGCTCCGTGGGGACCGTAATCGGTAAGCCGGTCGGCCTGGATAGCCCCCGGCCAATGGGCAAGCTGCCTGCCGTGGGAAATAAGGTGCGGCCTCGACCCCCCAAGTGCCCAATACGCGCCCGGCAAGGCTTCCATGAGTGGGGGCAGTGTTGCCGGGTCGGAGACCACGCCCACGCGAAGCTGCCAGCGTCCAGGTACGCTTTTGCCGCGGTGCCCTCGCTGGAAGTGCTTCGGGTTTTCCTGAGAAGTTGCCTCAGCCGTTAAGGGCAGAAGTTCCGCAAGCTCTTCCCCCTGCGATGTTCTCACCACGGTTGCCTTGCGGAAAATGGTGACTTGTGGGGGTAGAGAGACGAATCGGGACAAGGGTGGTCCCGGCCAATACCAGAAGATTGGAACCGCCGGCGACTGGCCCCTGAGAACTCCCTCGATGAGTGTGGCAAGGAGCCCGGGAGTCGTCCGATGGGACGTAAATGTCCGACCGACCACAAGCACAAATTGGGCTAGGTGCTCCTGAGCCTGTTGAAGGGCTTTTGCGAGGGCTTTTGGCTTTGCATCCACAATAGCCGTTTGCAAATCGGTGGGCATGTCCGGGTCGAGGGGCAGGACCCGCTCCCACCGGAGATCGGCGATGTGGAGGAAGCGAAGCTCCTTGGCGCAACCGGCGTCCGAGGCCATAGGCACATACCCGAATGAAATTAGCCGGGCTTATTAGCGCAGTTTTCTAACGCCCAAAGACCGACCCGCCTTTTGAGCAAGCCGGGGAAACCAACAGTTCCCGGGCTGTGTCGGACTTAAAAGTTTTCGATTCCGCGCGGTCGTCCTAGATTTCCTAGATGATCTTACATTCCTATATTCTTGTTTCCTAATTTCTTGCGTATTTTGCATATTCTCGGAGTCTTAAGGGCCTGCCTTCGTAATGGACCGTGGATTTTCGGTACAAATTTGCCGGGGAACCGGAGCCGACTTGCCAGGGGAGCTGGCGGCGCTCAGGCTTCGGTGCAGAATCCCGCTCAATTGGGTTGGCAGATATGACCCAGGCCACAACGAGGCGTCTTCCCCGCGACCGCGCGGGTGTGCTGTAGCTTGCCACCGCAGTGTCCCGTCGCAGGGAAGGAGAATTGCGCCACCACCGGCGCTTCCCTAACGACCTTGGCTTCCGGTGGTAAGTCTCTTCCAGCGGCCAGTTAAGGGCATTGGAGCCCGGCACCTGAGCCAACCCGGCAGCGGAAGGCTCTCCACCACAGCAAAACTTCGGCTACAGTGTTTGGGTTTGGCTCCCGGAGCAATTTACACGACTTGGGAAAAACTAAAAATGGCAATTCCCGAACATGACTCCGAGGAAAAGGTGGGTCAGGCACCAAGACGTGAAGCTCTGTGGGTGCTATCCAGGGTTCGATGGGGGGTTAGCGACGCCGACGGAAGGATTTTTGGCCACTTTTTTTGACCGCTTCGGCTTTTTGGCGCTCGGTACGGGTAACGCCGAGGAGTGCATCGCGGTAACCGGGGTGATCGGTTTTGCCAGCCGCTTCGTACAAAAATCGGCTGGGAATAGTCTCCACCAACTTTCCGCGTTTGGGGCGGGCCACGGCAAAGGTCAGGAACAGTTCGCATTGTGCGCGAGTCATGCCCACATAACACAGCCGACGCTCCTCTTCGATAAGCTCTTGCTGCTCGGCAGCCAGGTTGTGCCGGTGGGGAAGGAGTCCCTCTTCCATCCCCACGAGGAAAACTATCGGAAACTCAAGACCTTTAGCAGCATGAAGGGTCATCAGCGCCACGGCGTTTCGGCCGAGTTGATCCTCCGCCGCGAAGGCTTCTTCCATGCTGGCCAGAGTCAAATTGTGGAGGAATCCCTCTAGCGATGGGTTCTCCACCTGTTGCCAGTACCGTTGGAGGGATCCGCAGAGGTGATCAACGGCTGCCAGTCGGGCCTGCCGTTCTGAGGGATCGTCGAACAATCGCTCGATTTCGCGAGCATAACCGACTTCGTCAACAAGGCGGCGGAGCACAGCCGGCCCCGCGGTCTGCTGCCACATTTGCTGGAGGTCAAGGAGAAGCTGGCGGAAGCCAACCAGCTTGCTCCGCGCGGCGTCTCCCAGCTTGGCAAGACTTTCGTCCTCCCCCAGCACTTCCCAGACAGGAAGTCCCCGAGCCACGGCAAGTTCTGTTAGCGTCTTGACCGTGTTTCGACCGATACCCCGCGGCGGAGTATTGATCACGCGGAGGAGCGACACGTCGTCCTGGGGAAAAATGAGGAGCTTCAGGTAAGCCAAGATGTCGCGGACCTCCTTGCGGTCGTAGAAGGACTGGCCACCTACCAGCGTGTAGGGGATTCGCTTTTGGGCGAGGGCCGTTTCAAAAGGTCGCATCTGATCATTGGTGCGAGTCAGAATGGCGAAATCCCGCGGTTGGGCCCGTCGGCTTCCCAGTCGCTCGGCAATCAACCCTACGACCAATTCTGCCTCGTGGTCAGTATCGGCTGCCTGCAAGATTCGGGGTTCCGGCCCCTGCCGGCAGGAGTGAAGTTCTTTAGCATGTCGCGTGCGGTTCAAAGCGATCAAGCGATTGGCCCACATAAGGATTTGCTGCGTGCTGCGATAATTCTCTTGAAGAATGACCACCTTGGCGTCAGGCCAATCCTCCTGAAAGCGGAGGATATGCCGCGGTTGCGCCCCCCGCCAACTGTAGATCGACTGGTCATCATCGCCCACTGCGCAGAGGTTGCGATGACCGGCGGCAAGGGCTCGCGCAATTCGGTATTGGATTTCATTCGTGTCCTGATACTCATCAATGAGCAAGTGATCGAATCGACCTGCCTCTTGGGCCAAAACGTCTGGATGTTGTCGAAACAGTTGATCCACGAGCACCAAAAGATCATCGAAATCGACACATGCTCTCACTCGCAGCAGCTCTTGATACCGTCGATATCCGCTAGCAGCCAGGAAGGCTTTGGTGTCGTCGGCGATTTCCAAGGCTTCGGCAGGTTCGATGCCAGCGGTCTTCCAGCGGCTTATTCGGAAGATTAATTCCTCGGGCGAAAGGGAGGCGGAATTGGCACGGATTTCTCTTAGCACCGCTCGGGCCAACTCCAGCTGCTCCTGCCGGTCGCAAATAGAAAAATGTGGGGGATAGTTCAGCCGGAGGATATGCCGCCGCAGCACCTGAAGTCCCAAAGCATGAAAAGTACAAAGAAGAGGTCGCCGCGAAGCAGGAATCCTCGGCAAGCCCGGTAGACGCGAGTGGGCCAGAAGCTTTTTGGCCCGATCCAGCATCTCCTGGGCGGCTTTATTGGTAAATGTGACGGCCAAAATCCTCTCGGGTGCCACCCCCTGCCGAATAAGGTGAACGATTCGGTAGGTGATGACGCGAGTCTTTCCCGTGCCGGCCCCCGCCAAGACTAAAAGTGGGCCAGATATCGTGTTGACTGCTTCCTGTTGTCTGGCGTTTAAAGTGCCGTCCGTGGTCATCGTTTTCTTTCAGAAACACCCAGGTGTGTGATGGTTTGGCCTACTTGCTGACGGACAACCCGGGCCGCAGGTCGCGGAACCGGGGTGTCTGCCGGTCCGACTTTTATTTGACTTTTCGTGCCCACATGCCGGAAATATTGGGGCAGCCCTGGCCGGAGTGATTGGTCGGCTTATCCTTACAAAAAGGGCCGAGGGGAAGCGGGGCACCGGGAGGTTCGCAGGTTCCTCGCAAAATGGATTTCCGCATCTGGCAAAAAGCCCGCTTCCCGGCTACGTCGCGGTGCCAAAGCTCCCAGTGCCTAAATCTTGAGATTGTCCGGCTTTCCTCGGGAGGCACCGACCGGCAGAGCTTTCCGACCCTTTGGGCATTTCGGAGGAACCACATGCCAAAGCTAATCGGGGTCCCCACCGGATTGGCAAGCAACTTCGTGGGGCGGTGTTCGCTCCTGCCGGGCATCTCCCCGCTTTGCGACGGGAAATGGTACAACTGCGGGTGCTTTGGTGGCAGAGGGTGGGTGGAAAATCCAGTTGGCAAGAAGTGAGAATGTGTGGTCTGGAGAAGATTGTTTCGCGAGGATCGGTTAAGCGAAAACCAGTTTGGCTTAGGATGCCTGCCCCGTTGTGACTATAGGAATGAGGATAATGATTTTTGCAGTCCGCGTGCATTGTGGCGCATTTCCGGAGAAGCCCGTCCCACATGATGTCCCTCGGTGCTTCGAGGGAGATTTCATACTCGGCAGTGCAAGCAATCGTTGTTTTCAGCCACAAGAGTCAGTACGCGAGTTCGGGTTTTGTCGCGAGATCTGCCAAGTCAGGTTGTGGTTAGAGATTCTGGTAGTCTTTGGACTTGTGGTAGCCTTGGGGGTCAATTCCGGCCTTGCGCAGGTGGTAATGATTCCTCGGCTAGATCCATTTAGCGACTTTTCTCTTCAATACGAAATTGCTTCCGGTCCGCAACTTGAGCTAGTTGATGGTCCCACACGCGGTCGGCTCAAGCAGCTAGAAGACTACATCAACGAGAAACATTGGCAGGAAGCGATTCGGCTGCTTCGGGAACCGATCGAGAGAAACGACCGCCGTCTGATGCCGGTCTCGCCCTCACGATTGATCCCCTTAGCGGATTGGTGTCGGATCAAATTGGCGCAAATGCCGCGCGAAGGAGTTGCTTTTTATCGAGCCCAGTTCGACAAGCTTGGGCAAAAGTTGTTGGAAGAGGCAAGGCGGGAGCATCGGCCCGAACTTTATCGGCGAGTGGTAGAACAAGCTTTCGGGACCACAGCCTGCGCCGAGGCCGTGGTGGCTTTAGGCGATTTGGCCATCGAACGGGGACATTTCGCCACGGCTCGGGCGTGGTGGCAAATGGCACTGCCAATGACCGGTGAGGAGGCGCGGGTCTACGGCGATTGGCCGGCCCTGCCCCCGACGGGGATTGACCTGGCGGCAGTTCGGGCGCGGTTGGTTTTAGCATCGATTTTGGAAGGAGATCTCACACGAGCCTCGGCCGAGCTCGAGGCCTTTGAGCAGTTGCACGGAAATACCGCGATACCTTTTGGCGGACAGAACCAGTCGCCGGCCAAGGTCCTGCGCGAGCTCCTTCGGCAAGCTTCCGAGGCGTCGTCCCCCTCGGCTGGTGTGCGGCCACTTGCTCGGGTCGACTGTCCCTCGGTGGGTTACACTTCGGAGCGATCTGTGGCCCTCGCCGGCCAGGTCTTTCCCCTGGCGCTTGCTTGGCGGCAAACCTACCCTGGGGAGCGGTGGCCCCGGCAGTTGCTGGGCGTAGTCTCGGAACGAAGTTTCCGTCGTGGGGGAAATTCCGCCCGGAGTCCTTTAAGCTATCATCCGTGTGTGGTGGGAGGGCATGTTTTTGTGGTGTCGGCCACCGAGGTGTGGGGCTGGAAACTCTCAAGCGGGGAACCGGCTTGGGCGGGCGGTCCAGTCATCTATCGCGATCCGGTTGGCGAGGAACCTTTTTCGCTTCAAGCGGGGGGAGTCCATCTGGGCGTGCCCCAATATACGGCCACAGTTCACGGCAATCGCTTATTTGCCCGAATGGGCAGTGGAGTGACGATTCGCCCCGCGGAAACTCGGGCCGCTCCTTTAAGTGCTAGCGCCCTTGTGTGTTTGGATCTGGAAGCCCAAGGCCGTCTCGTGTGGCGGCAACTCCCGCCCGAGCCGCAGAGTATCTTTGAGGGTTCGCCGGTGTGCGATGGGGATCGACTTTTCGTACTGCTTCGCCGCAATGAAATCCACACGGAGCTATGGCTGGCCGCTTATGAAGCCGCAACAGGCAGGCTTTTGTGGCGGAAGCGGATGGCCGCCGGCGAACCGTTGGGAAGGTTGATGCTCTCGGAAGCCAGTCATATTCTGCTGACCTTGGCGGAGGATCACCTATACTTTTGTACCAACCTGGGGGCCATAGTAGCCGCCTCGACCGACGGCGAGATCCGCTGGGTGGCTACCTATCCGCGGCAGCGTCGGGTGAACTTGGGAGATCTACCCCCTCATTGGCTGCGGCAGCCGAACTATGTGGTCTTTCATCGGGGCATCATTTACGCAGCTCCGGCTGATTCCCCATCCCTTTTGGCTTTAGATGCAATGACCGGGCAACTGTTGTGGTACACGGGCGAGGAGACGGCGTCGGCTTCGCACGTGGTGGGAATATGTGATAATCGATTGATAGCTGCTGGTGGTCGGCTCTTTTGGATTGGCACATCCGGGGCAGAAATGGGTAGGGTCCTGGCCCGCTGGCCCGATGCCGCCGAAGCCCCAGGATTTGGCCGGGCTCTTCTGGTCAACCAAGAGATACTTTGGCCCACGGCCGACCGCCTCTATGTCTTCGACGGTCTGTCGGCTCAGCCGAAAAAAGTTGTTCCCTTCATTCCATGGAATGCAAGCGGCGGCAACCTCACGGCCGCACGTGGGCATCTGGTCGTGGCCGGCCCGCATGAATGCCTGGTCTTTCGTCTGGGAACTGTCGGAACACCGCCAGCTTCAGAGGAAATGGCAGGCATCCCGATGACCTCGCCTGTGCTGGCCTCGGCGCCTTATTGACTTGAAAAATTGACTCCGGTTCGGGCGGCAGTGGGCCGACCGCCCCAGGTTGGATCCGCACGCCTTCCGGCTTTAAGGGAATCTGGCAACACACTTTCCGCGCCACGTGCCTTTCAGCCGATTAGAGTATACTACTTTGTAAAAATCTTATCTTTTGTGGTCAAACATCCCTCCATGTATTTGCGTTGACACAGTGGCCTTCTCCAACAGAACGATTCAGAGCGTGTCGGAGCCAAACCGTGTGATGTGCGAGGCGCCGCAACACCGTGGTTTGTGGATGACTGCCCATCTCATCCTCTTGCGGTCCAAAAGGGGTATCGTTCGCGGAGGACTAAGAACCTCGCGCCCAACTTTGTTTAGCTGATTCTGGCGCGACTGTCCCAGGATGTGCTGTGGCATCGCGCAGAGGACGTTTGAGGCACGGCAACTTCGTCAACACACAACTTAAGTTACAGAGTCCACAGGTACCACACGGCTCGTTGCTCTGCATGTCAGATTGCGAGACCTGGGGGAATGAGGCCACACTGTCAACGGGTTCCTCGTAGGGGAAAATCGCTTGCTACGGTTGCTGCGAATCGTAAAATATAGTGTCCCTGGTTGGCACATGGGGTGGGTGCCGTATGGTTGATCCTCGACTTTTGGCATTAAGCTTCAGATTTAGTTCGCCTTCAGGGCAATTGTGGGGGCAGGTTGGGGGGCAAACTTGTGAGATAAGTTTTGCTTATGAGTCAATAGTCGGAGGAGCCGTTGATGCCTTAATTTGTGGGATTGCAACTTGCAGTAGCTCGTGCATGTTTAGTTCTGATGTGCGGCTTATTTTTGCGAAGGAGTTTGCGAAGGAGGTATCGCAAAAATGTATCAAGGGCGAATTATTCGCACACGCCGGAGATTACCGTCCGGCTTCACTTTGGTCGAGCTCCTTGTGGTCACAGGAGTCATAGGTTTACTAATCAGCATGCTTCTGCCGGCAGTTCAATTTGCCCGCGAGTCCGCTCGCTGCGCCCAATGCAAAAACAACTTACGGCAAATTGGACTTGCCCTCCACCACTATGTATCTGTTCACAACGGTATTATGCCCTTCCATGTGGGGGAGCAGGACATGACCGACGTTCGTCAGTCGGCTATGTACGCGCTTCTGCCCTACTGCGAGAGCAATCCGGCGATATTCCACTGCCCAGGAGACATCGGTTCCCCGGAGGATCCCACACCTTTTCATGTACATTGGGGCACTAGTTACAAACTGGAAGGACGTGCCTTGAGTCAGGCCTATGTGCCGGAGCGAGTCGTGCAAGAATACGACCCGCGGAGAGGTCAGTGGAAAACCGAGAGGAAAAAGGCCAAGCCTATGTGGGTTCGTCGAATCGACGAGCATGTCGTGGGAATTGACTCGAAGAAGTTGGCCGAAGGCAAGGAGTTGAAGCCGCAAGATTTGGTGCAAAGCTCGCAAATTCAATTGGCTCGAGATATGTTCGAACCGTGGAAAGCGGGGGAAGTGAAATGGAATCCTCTGCGAGGAGTGTACACGTCGCGACCCTTCCATACTCTGCGGATGAACGTGCTTTTTGTCGACGGACATGTGGTCTCTGTGACAAGCAAAGAAGAGTGGGATCTGCTGCGCGGTAGGGTCCCGGGTTCAAAAGACGGAGACTGAATGTCCCCCATCCACCCTTCGCAACAAGGGCAAATACGACAGTGCAAAAGGGCCACACCAACCAATGGTAGCTCAGGCGTGGATTCTTTGGCTTGATCGGCTGCATCGGTGGATCGGTCTTATTTTATTTGTGCCTATCACAGTGATTGCCGCCACTGGTGTGCTTTTAGTACACGATTCGCTTTTGGCGGGCAAGCAGGGGCCAAAATCGCCGCCAGCCGTGGCGGGAGCCGGCTTGCGCTCCGATATGGCCGCAGCGGCCAAGCAGTTGGGGCCTCAGGTGGAAGCGTGGTTTGGCCACATGCCTGCTTTTGTGGCTGCGATCGAGCATTTCCGAGAAAAATACGGCCAGTTGCCCTTGCGGGAGGTTCACCTCCGGCACGATCCCTTGGCCGGCTGGGTCATTAGGATCAGGTCGCAGGCCCAAGCTTCCATGCCGGAGCGCGAAATCGTTTGGCTGGTGGAAGAGGGTCGGCCACTTGACCACTCGCCACGCGGTGCGGCTGATGCCTATCGGACACCAGCGGGTAACCGCGATTGGAAAAAATTGGTCAAAGACCTTCATACCGGGAAATTCCTGGGAAAGATCCCCGGGCAAATTTGGGCAGATGCCGCCGGTGTGGGTACGGTTTTTCTGGCTGTCTCGGGGCTGGTTATGTATGCCGGCCTGTGGCTTCGCAAACGCCACCAAAGGCGAAAGAGCAGCGTCGCTTCCAGCGGTGTTGGGGAAAGAGCACTGCCCGGCGGAGATGGTGCCACCGCAGCCACCAAAGCTTCCGCAGTGACGGCTGAGAAGATGCCTGATTCGGGAACCCCGTAACGTGTGGACAACCTGTGCCGCTTCCCTAGCCGGGAGGAGAAATTCTCATGCGGACGGTGGGCTTAATTGTGGTTGGATGCGGGGTGCTTTACTTTCTGGTTGCAACATTTTGGAGGGGAAGATCGGCGCCGCTTCCGCCGCTCACCGATGATCAGGTGCGGAGAATCGTGGTCGCCCCGGCGCATGAACGGGGCAGCCTGCTATCCCAGTTGGGCGATCAGTTGCCCCGTCCGAATCTCCAGCTGCTCTACGTACAGGCCGTTCCGGAGAGCTCCGCCCTTGTCTTGGCAGGCGAGAGTGACTCCTCTGACGAGGAAAGTGCCACGCACTGGTTGCTTCCGTGGCCAAGGTTGAATCGCTTCCTCAGCACGATACCGCAGAATTCAGCTACCGTGTACGATGTGTATGCGGGAAATCGTTATGTGCATTACGTCTACCCTGCCCATCCTGAGGAGAATCACTATCTGATTCTCACCGAATTAGCGGGGCCGGCCGGTTTCGGGGGCTGGTTCCGTTGGGTTGTCCTCGGAATTAGCGTGCTCATGGGGGTGGGACTATGGCTGAGCCGGGACGTCCGGTAACTGGCTCGCCACCGATCACCCGCGAATTTGTGGGGCAGGTTGTCTGCCGGTCCGGCCCAAAACCGACCAGATGGGATCGGTTATGGTGGCTCAAACGGTCGGACCTCGTACTTCTTATCCCCCCACCACCGGTTTGGTCTTCCTGATGTGCAAAAAGTAGAGATACCGCTGGTTGTGGGCTCGAGCGCTGGCGGCGGTCCTCCCCGGTTTGCCCGTGCGTTGAAGAAGTGGTGCAAGCTTTTCAAAAAATGGTGCTAAGACATGGTGCCGCGGGGTGGATAAATCGATGAGCGAACCTTTCGCTCCACCGCCTTTTCAAGGGTAGACGCTCCAGCGGGGCTTTGCCCGCGAAAACAATTTCCGCATCAACCGTGGGGCGAGGATGCGAAGAAAATTGAACCCCCAGAGGCTGAGGGATCTTTTCCGCTTGGTTAATTAACGTCCGACCGGGAGCCTCGGAGGGCCGATCGGGGTTCCTTTCGTTCGTCCTAAGCTCTGGAGACCCCACAAGCGGTGGTCTTTTCCCGATTTTCCGAGTTGAGGTGGTTAAGCGGATCTCCTTACTCTTGTAGCTATTAGTGGTTCAAGGACTACATCGAGGCCGGAAGGTCTGTATCACCTTACCCGTGTCGCCGTTGCGCTGTTCCGCAAGCAATCAACGACGACAGAAGCCGCTCGACTCTTGGACAAGTCCCCCATCTGGCTCCGAGAAAAAGCAGGCTCTGGCTGCTAGGTGCCGAGCACCAAGAACAACCCCCCAGCCACGTAGCCTCACATCCAGAGTTATGGGCATACCTCCGGACTGCCAAGCCGAAACCACCCGTGGGTCCGTAAAGGTGCTCCGTAAAGTAGGAAGCGGCTGTAGAAAAAATTCCAGACTGGGAATGTGACCTCAGCCTCACGATGAAGCGAACTTTTTTCATCACTGGGCTTCCGCCATCAAATTCGGGAGGGAGGTAGCAGCTGGAAGAGACCGGAGCCGGCGAGGAATTTCGGCCCTGCACGGAGCGTCAAGCTGTTTGAGCTTTTGATTTGGCGGAAGAAGGCCTCACATGGGTCTACCGGATCTGAGCCGGCGGTCCAGAGAGGGTTGGGCAAGCCCGGTGCCCATTTAATGGGCGGAGGAAGAAGGACTGCCGGTGATACCGCAATGGGAGGGAGAGTCCCCACCGGCGTGGGCGCAAGCATGAAGCCGGCGCCAGCGCAAGCAGCTAAGTTTGATCTTGATCTTAGTCCTCCCCTTATGATATGGGTGAGAGTTTAGGCTTGGCGGGTAAATTAGGATCTGAAGGACGATCGGGCGATCAAGCTTGTTTCCGAAAGAGATAATGAAAGGGCAAGATAATGATTCTCAATTTAGGCAAAATCTTGAGGAAAACTGGCCAAAATAGATAGCACTTTTCGAGCTGTGGTCCGCCTTTTATGTTGGGGGTGTGAAAGTCACACTGAGCTGCGCCACTAAGGGAAAGTGCGATGGATGATGTGGAAGCCCGCAATTTTCAGCAAATCGAGGCGCTCAACCAGCGTGGAGGTCGGACCCTGACCATCGCGGACTTACTCCGGGCTCAAACGGTGGATTCGTTGATGGCCGCCTACGCCTTTCGCGCCATGGAACGAGGCGCATCGGTATTGACGGCCGCCAGACCGTCCGGAGCCGGCAAGACAGCACTTTTAGCGGCCCTGCTGCATTTATTGCCCCCGGGGGAGCGCATTATCACCGTGGACAAAAGCGAGGTCATTGCCGAAGCTTTGCGCCAGCCACCGGAAGGAGCCGTGTGTTATTTGGCGCATGAAATTGGCCCGGGTCGTTGGTATGGCTATATTTGGGGACGAGATGTCCCGGCATTTTTGTCGCTCATTCAGGGGCCGAGGCGGATCGCCTCTTGTTTACATGCTGATACCTTGGAGGAGGTGCGGGGCATTCTCACCGGTCCGCCGCTTCATGCCACGCGCAAGCAGGTGGGGCGAGTGGGACTTATTCTGTTTATGTTTGCCGGGGTGGTGGGCGGAAAGTTCCGCCACCGCTTGAGCCACTTCTACGAGGCCGACGGTCGCGGCGGCCACCGCTTGATCTTCCGCTGGAACCCTCACACGGATTCGTTCGACCAGATCGAACCCCTTACGGAGCCGGAAAGCCTGGAGCCTTATCGCCGGTTCCTGGAGCGGCTGGTACAAGAAGGCGAATATGAAGCACCCGTGGTGCGGCAAAAAGTGTTGAGCTTCTATCGACGCATTCCCCGGGAGTAATTACTGAGCTCTTCGGTGGTGGAAGGGTACAGCATTACTTGCTTTCCAGGCAAAAATTCCGGGCGACGGTCATTTTTTGGTGGCTTTCTCCTAATTCCTCTGGCAAAAATCCCATGCGGACTCTGCGCACCACCCTGGGAGTCTTACTTAGAGGGGGCAACAGGATTGAGGTTCCTCGGTGGCCTGGCCTGTTTGAGGTAAGCCAAGCGTCCGTACACCTCATTCCCCATAAACAGTAACGATCACAGATCTCTGGCGTGCGCGGATGTCGCATTCCAAATGAAAGATCTGCTGCCACGTCCCCAAATGGAGCTTGCCATCAGTCACGGGCACCGACAGCGAGGCACCGAGGCACGTGGACTGCAAATGGGAATGCCCGTTTCCGTCGTGCCAAGTCTGCTCGTGGGCGTACTCGCGACTTGGGGGAATAAGGCGATCTAACAGTTCGGGAAGGTCCCGTTGGAGCCCAGGCTCGAACTCGATCAGTCCTACGGCGGCAGTGCTACCGAGAGCAAAGACGTGGACCACGCCGGTGCGAATGCCGGAGCGGCGAACCACTTCGGCAACGCGGGAGGTAAGATCCTGGATGTGCCCATGACCGCGAGTGGAAAAATCGATTGCCTCTTGATGCACCATGGGATGCTCTCCCGTGCAGCGCAAGAACTGTTACAAAGCTCATCTGGTCCTAGATTCAAGATGTAATTCGTGGGGATTTGCCGCCCGAGAGGCCCGCAACGTCAGGCAGGCCACCTCCGGTGGGGCGTTCCATCGCAAGGGAAGACAGGCGGATAAACCGCGATTGACATAAAGCATAGTTGGGGGTGAATAGAATAGTCCGGAATTTAGCCGGGTGCCGTACTTGCTCGGGGAAACTATCGGCCCAATTCCCGGAAGACGGATCTGGCCGCCATGGAGGTGTCCGGCCACCAGCAGATCGACTCCCTCACGTCGAGCCCAATCGATTTGGTCTGGTGTGTGGGCTAGGGCGATGACCACGGCAGATTCCCGGCGGCCATTTAGTTCAGCTAAGCGAGGAAGCTTCTTCCACCACGGGCGCTCATTGCCCACCAATACCACCTGAGGCATGACGTACCAGGCCAAGCCAGAGCGGCGCGAACTCCGACCGGCTTGGCCGAAAACGCCTCTGGAATCGGTGAAGCTTGCTTCGGGTGGGAAGATCTTGAGCGGGACGGGTGGCGTTGTTGCTAAGAGCTGTTGGCTTGCCCCCGAAGAGTTTTTGCCAATTGTCGGCGGGGCCGGAGAAACACCGGACAGTGCGAGGGATTCTTGACTTGCCGACTTTTCGGTCCGACCTGCGGGAACCTGACCTGGCGACGCTTTGCGCAGTGCGAGAGAACCCTCGGAAGCGGCGGCGGCACAGGCCCATCCTGAAAAACGTTGCTCGCAGAAGGGTTCCGCCCACCTTACCGAGGGGATGGGTACCTCAAGGGCCTGGCCACCCACGTCGACTAAACCGGCGGCCTCCAAGGCACGACGCACCTGGTGGGCGCCCGGCCGCTTGTCGTGATTGCCTAGCACATAATAACAGCCGTATTCCGCGCGAATTCGCGCGAAAAGAGGCTCCACCCAGCGGAGGCCGGCGGAGTTCTCCACAATATCGCCAGTCAGAAGGACGAAATCCGGCTCCAGCTCGTTGACCACATCGATCACATGCTCGAAATACCGACGGGGGATTCGTCCCGAAAGGTGTAAGTCGCTCAGATGGACCAGGCGAAGGCGGTCCAGCTGGGGTGGCAATCGCGGAAGTTCCACCGCGAGATCCGTTAGCTCCAGTCGTAGGCTCTCGTTGCCGGGCAGACGCAGGAGCCACCGAGCGGGAAAAGCCTTTTGCTCGCGGAGCAGATCTCCACCCGGCAGGGGAATGGGCCAGCGGCCCAAGCGGCGTAGGAGGGCCGGGGGCCGCGCCAATTTCCCACGAATCCACCAATACACCGCTGTCGACGCCTTAAGGGTACAAACCACGCTGTAAACACCGGCAAGCCACTTCCAGGCTCCTTTTGCCGGGCCAAGCCCCAGGGCTCGCGGCCAGCTCCACAAGGCGGCCAGCCGGCTCGGGTACTCCTCCGGGATATTTCCGCTCAGAACCATCGTACCGGCGGCCACCGGCACCGTAAGCAAAATCCCCACAGCTAACACACTGCCAACAATTGCCAGTGGCCGCGGTATGCCGTAACTATGCAGCCGATTGTAAACTCCCACCCACACTGCGCAGTGGCCAAGGAGGAACCAACCAAGGAACAACGTGAAAAATCCCAACTCCAGTGATCCTTCCTCGCGTGCGAACTTTTGCTTTAGTCTCCCGCCAAAAAGCGGACCCTTTTTTCCGACATTACAGGGTGCTTGTCATATCTTCCGGTCCCATCTTTCGGTCATCTTCTGCCGATCACGACCGGGCGATTGCTATTGAAGGCCATGCGAGTAATTACTCGCCAGAACACCTTCGCCGTGGCGACCTTTGTCCAGCGTCCTGCGTTGCAAACTGGCCGTAACCTCCATACCGGAGGGACGTTGCTGTGAGGATGGACGCGTGACAGGTTTGAAACTTGATATCCATATTTGGGGAAATTAACAACCCAAGTGTTAAGCTTTACTTTGATTTTCGCGTTTTGCCGCGGGATTGTTCGCTTCTGCTCGAAAGAATATGCTCGGCTCTGTTGGTAAAAATTTTCTGACAAAATGTCGTCCTCACCCAATCAGCCATGATCTTTTTGATCCCGAATGCAATGCGAAAAAAATTTGGTCTGCTACGAGAAGGGAAAGGGAACTAAGGCACGAGGCGGGCTCATCACGAGGAGGACATGGGTCTTTGGCCGACACGCCGTGGGGCAAGCACGTTCAAACAATTGGAGATTAATTGATCGGAGAGCTTTTCCTTCAGGAATACGCCCTGCACGCCGAGATTCCGGGCCGCGACAAGATTGTGATGCGGATCATAACCGTACTCGCTCATTAGCAAGAGACGATGGGGTGAGAAACCTTTGCTTTCGATGGCTTGCTGGATAAATTCTTTAGATTCCATATCAGGAAGATGAAGCTCGACGATGAGGAGATCATAGGTTTCATGATCCAACATGAGCAACCCTCCTTGGCCGGTGCGGACCGCGCTAACGACGGCCCCTAGCCGTTGTAAGATCTGTCGCATCTGAATCCGGGCCTGGGGGTCTTTGGCCACCACCAGGATATGTTTGCCCGCCAGTGCGGAGACTTCCTGATCCAAAGGAGTTGAGAGTACGGCCATGGCGGGGGGTAGTTCCTGGCCGATATCCCACACGGCTTTCTTCAAAGCCTCCGCGTGTTTGACAAGGAGGTCAAGAGTTGCCTTTAGATCCCTCGGTCCCTCCAGCGTGGAGGACTTACACGCCTGCTGTAAACGAATTAACTCGGAATAGATTTCGTCCACGGGATCGGCAATGCGATTGTGGATTTCCTCAACTTTGCAGGCGCCGGCAAGATAGCGCTGCGCTTCCAAAAGATCGAGCATCACAAGGGCCCGGGCCAATTCCCGGCAGTAGATCTGAAGAAATCGGGCGTCCTCTTGGGAAAAAGCAGCCCGGCATCGGCTTTCCACGTTGAACGTGCCGATCACCTCATTTTCGAAAACCAGGGGCACAGTGAGGGAACTGCGGGCGCCGTCGGCTCCTGGTAAATAGCGGGGATCAAGTAATGTGTCTTCGCAAATATAGGTGTTGCCGGTAGCCGCCACATAGCCGGTGATCCCAGCTTGGTCCAGGCTGGGACGGAGGGAACGGGCTTCGGCCTCCCTACTCATGCCGATCGACAAAAGCTGGACAAGCTCCCCCGTTCTGCGATCCAGGCGGCGAATCTCTACCGCATCGAAATTAAAAAGCCCTTTAAGGTGATCCCTTATACAGGCCTCCACCCACGCAAGGCGTTCCTCGGGTGTCATCGAGACGAGATAGTCGGGGCGGATTGCCGTCAGTTCCGCCCCAGCGCGGTAAATTCGTTCAATTCGTTCGCTTAACGAAAGCTCAGCCGTGACATCCTGCAGGCTTGCCAGGTAGCGAGTGGGACACCACTCATCGCGGTCCAGGACCCCCACCTGAAGTTGCACGCGACGGCCATCGGCTAGGAGAAGAGTGGTTCGGACAGCTGTGTCACAAGCCGCAGCCTCCTGAAAGGGAGCGAATACCGGCCCTTCGATCCGTGGATCCCCAAGTACCTTATAGAAGAAGGCACCCTCAAGGGTGCCTTCGGGTGGCTCAAACCACTGTCGGAACCGGGCGTTTGCCCACTCAATCCGCTTGTGTTTGTCAACAACTGCAATCGCCGTATCGATTCCGTTGAGAATTCGTTGCAGGTCGTCCACCGTTAACTTCGGATGGTGACAAATCGTATAGTGCATGGGGGCGTCCCCCAACCCAAGGCAATTATTCTGGCGGCAGATATTCTGTCGGCAGAGAATGTTAAATGGCAGGATACAAATTTTTGGAAGGACAAGACAAGCCAAATTCGGAGCATGACGCCTTCGACAACGACTGACACTTTTTGCAAACACCGCCGAAAACTGATCATAGGGCGACTCGCTGACTCCACCACATCGCTTTATCCAATTATAGCCCTTACTTTGTTCGACTCCTAGTATCGCAGGGGGAGTTTACAGGCGGAATCCCAACCAGCCGGAGCCCATACGTGCTTTCTTGCTCGAGCATCTAAAAGGCTGTGGCAAACCAAGTCATAACACACCTTGCCAGCGCGTTAAGAAGTGTGGCGCGGCACCACTTTTGATCTCCTTCGGTCACAGTCCGGTGGAAGCGCTCGCGGCATTTGCCGCTGGGGCAAGCACGCGCACCCGGCGAGTCGCTGCACGGTACGTTCGCCCAGCCGACCTACTTTCCATGCCGGAAGGATAGTTGCGAGATTTACAGAACATCGGCAGGCTGTTCCCTAACTATTCAGCCCTTTATCCTCACACGGATTATTCCGCAGTGATGAGGATCACGCTGGGGCCGGTACGGGGCCGGATCCGGAAGTCCTCTGCCACAGAATTTTTCCTGTTGCAACTTTGTGACGGCTGGGGGCAGGGTTTCGGCGGTTTGTCCGTTGCCGGGATAGCTCTGTGAGTGGATCGGCCCACCGGGCCTTCTTGGAAAAACCGTGACGAACAACCCCGCGGCTTAGCCCGACCCAAACAGCTCGCCGAGAATAGCCGCAAGGGTATCGGCCCGGCTGTCTCTTGCCGTATGTTTGGTTGCACGATTGTGAGGGTGCTTGGCGGTTTGCCGGTTGGCCCCGAACATTTGCAAGAATTCAAAGGCCCGCCGTTTCGGGCCAAATCGAAGCGGGACGCGGCAAGTTTTCCGACGCGAAAACCTTGCCCTTTTTGGAAAAGACAAAAGAAAAAAATAGACAAAATTCCCACAACCCGTCGGAGCCTTGTGACTTTTCGGCAAGGGAAAATGATTGATAGCCCGAGCAAGTTAGGAAAATTTCGGTGACTCTCCAGGACTCGGCAAACCGCGACGCGCGCTTGCAGATTCCTGACAAGGGGAAGAAATCTCCGAACTTCCCAGCGGGTGCTGGGTGCAAGCTGTGAAAGCAGCTAACGAAAAATTTGGTCCAGTGACTTTTCTCGGTGGCCTTTTCGCGGATGCCAGGACAAGATTTGGATTTGACCCAGCCGAAAGCCGGAAAAATCGCTGCAAAAAGGTCACCCGGTGAGAATTAGCGGACTCAACTGGCGGTCCATCGACCCATTAGACCTCACCCTGAAAAGCCCCCACCCGGTCGGAACTTGTAGGGGGTGAATCTCGTGAAGGCCACGCCGCCGCTTCGCCCCGCGATTTTGGTTCCTCCGGCAAAATCGAAACATCCCTTGGAGAAATTCTCAACATTTGGGGAAAGGGAACATCGTGGAAGCCCTGCTCGGTTGCCGATGTTACTTAGGGATGCCCCCGGCGAGAGCGTGGGAGCTGAAGGGATACGAGAAGGAAGACTGCGGCGAAGCTCCGCCCGCACATGCCGACGGAAGACGGCTCGTGGGAGCGAGGTGGCCAAGAATGTCGCGTGCCTTTTTCTTTGCCATCGGCCTTTACGTGTTGTTCCTTGGTGTGGAATGCCTGTGCGTGGAGAAATTCATTCTTCGCGCCCGGGCTCCATCGCGGACTCCGCCGGCTGCAAAAGCCTCGATGGAAAGCAGCGCTCGGGTGACCATGACCCCAGCCCCGTGGACGCCTTGGAGCCTCATGTCTACAGGGGCTGTGGTATGCCTCTACTCGTTCACC
Organism: uncultured Thermoguttaceae bacterium; assembly: GCA_938084835.1. Classification (GTDB taxonomy): domain Bacteria; phylum Planctomycetota; class Planctomycetia; order Pirellulales; family Thermoguttaceae; genus DTLM01. The sequence continues at coordinate 33,747 of CALKER010000007.1, read as the reverse complement.
ATGTCCGACAAGCCACAAGGGAAGTGACGAAATCTAGGCGGTAAGGTCGCTTCCCGCTGGCTGCCCAATAAGCCTACTTGTCCCGCGGCACGGGAGAAGAACTCCGTGCGGCAAGCCATGCCTCTACGGCTGCGTCAATCGTCGCGGCAACCGCCTCCAAGACGGTTGGCTCGTCCGAACGCAGCTCCAACTTCAATCTGGCGCCGCATGGATCGGGGAGAATTTCCCACCTGGGAATGTTCTCTTCCGGAGACAACTCGCGGTGGGCATCATCGCCGAGTGGGGGAAGGAAAACCTCCATCAAAAGATGCTGGGAAATTTTGGTGGACAACCGCACCACCGGCCCGGACGATCGGTAACTTTTTCGGCCAAAGTCGACGTAAGGGGCGATCTTCCACCGCGGCATAAGTCCACGCGATTTTAATATCTGCACGACCTCGCGAAGTAATTTCCGAGGCCAGAGAGGCCTTTTACCCGGAGGAAACCCCTTCCGGCAGAAATGCCACTTTCGGTTTAGGCGTCGGACTTCTTTGTGCTCAGCCGATCGGGCAAGTCTTTGCTGGGTCGATGCGGGCGAAAGTGAACTTTGTCTTGTCCCCTTATTCCGGGATGCCGGAGTTGCAATGGGTTGCGCAGCGTCTCGCACTTTGACCGAGGCTGCAAGCGCTTTATAGTAGCCATCCAGTGCGGCCCCTACAAATTCCCAAAATCCCGGGATGTCTACTTCCGCAAGCTTGGCTGCGCAGATTTCCACACACTGCCAGTTGTCTTTCGGAGCGTGGACAAGAACCTGAGGAAATTTCGGACCCTCTGCCCCCCGTCTTTTTTCCGTGGCTTTCGCCGTAAACTGGGCCACAAACGCACAGTTCTTAACAACTTCCGGAGCCGTATAGAACAGCATGCGAACGGCATAACGCTCGCAAGTGATCGCCTGGAAGAAGAAGCGGTGAGGATTCCCGGGGCCGTAAATCTCCACCACCGTCTTTTTGTTCCAGATGGGGGCAGCAAGTTTCCCCGTGCCCTCTAAGAAGTCGACAACGCGTTCGAGAAGTTGCCCTTCCCACACGCACGGCTGACCGGCGCGATCGACCCGACCAACCAGATGCCATGAACGTCCGTCAAGTTCCCAAGGGGGCTTTTCGGCGTGGGCCCACTGGGCCAGAGCGGCCTCGGCCGATTGCTCCTCGGCTGGCGGAGGTTGATACCGCTGGCGCTCCTGATAAATTCCCGCCGCTAGAACTGGCTCAAGGTATTCCCCCGTGTAACAACGGAATGGGAAGGCCGTGCTGGGCCGCTTTTCCGCCACGGATTTTCGCGCTTGCGCGCTCCGTGTGGCCCGTTCGGCTTGGTCTGCGTACCAGCGGGCGAACTGGACGATGTCTTCCGGAGTTCCCTCGGCCACCAAATAGCCGCCGCGTTCGCCCCCTTCCGGTCCCAGGTCGATCACCCAATCGGCCACTTTAACCAATTCCAGGTTGTGCTCGATGACAATCACCGTGTTGCCCAAATCAACCAGGCGTTGCAGGACCTCGATCAGCTTGACCAAATCGTCGAAATGAAGGCCGGTGGTCGGCTCGTCGAGGATGTAGACGGTTCGCCCGGTGGATGGCCGGGCAAGCTCCGCCGCCAGTTTCACTCGTTGGGCCTCACCGCCGGAAAGCGTGGGAGCCGGTTGGCCCAGCGGCAGATAATCCAGTCCCACCTCGCACAGAGTCTGAAGAATCCGTCGAATGGGCGCGATGTGGCCGAAAATCCTGAGCGCTTCGCCCGCCGAAAGCTCCAGCACCTCAGCAATCGAATACCCCCGGTAACGCACCTGCAGTACGTGCTCGTTGTACCGTTTCCCCCCGCAGACATCGCAGGTGATCTCCAAATCCGGCAGGAAGTGCATGCGAATATACTTCGCCCCATAGCCGTTGCAGCTCCAGCAAGCCCCGTCGGGGTGATTGAAGCTGAACGCCCGCGGGGACAGATGCCGCGCCTTGGCCTCGGGAAGCTCTGCGTACAGTTGTCGAATCAGATCGAAAACCCCAGTGTACGTAGCTGGCACGGAAAGCGGCGACTGTCCAATTGGACGTTGATCTACGCGAATGACCTTGTCAACAAGCTCCAGGCCTTCGATGCCGTCGCAATCCGCAAAGCTCAGTGACTCCGCATGATGAAGTGCGTGCGCAAGTCCCGGATAGAGAATCTCCTGGATCATGGTGGTTTTGCCGCTTCCACTGACCCCGGTAATGACCGTCAATGTTCCCAGGGGAATGCGGACATCGATTTCTTTGAGGTTGTGCCTGCGGGCTCCCCGGACGATAAGCCAACCTTCCCCGGGAGGTGGGGGAAGAAGGACTTCCGGAACTGGCACCAAAGGGCCCGCGGAGGGATTGGTTGCGGCCGGTCTCTTGCCGCTTGCCGGCGCGCAAGCAGCGCGTAGGTGGCGACCGCGAAGGCGTTCCCAGAGCGGGGACATCCGCCGGTTACTGGGGATGGGGATGGTCTTATCTCCCCGAAGATAAGGACCAGTGACCGAAGTGGGAGAAGCTTTCACCTCCTGGGGAGTACCCTGGGCCATGATTTGCCCCCCTTGAGTCCCCGCCCCCGGTCCGAAATCAAGGATGTAATCTGCGTTCTCCACTACTTGTGGGTCATGTTCTACCACTAGGAGGGTATTGCCCAGATCGCGGAGGTTTTTAAGCGCTCCTACCAGTCGCGCTCCATCCCGGGGATGGAGTCCCACGGTAGGTTCATCTAGCACATACAGTACGCCGCACAGGCCGCTTCCCAGTTGAGCCGCCAGCCGGATCCGTTGAATTTCACCCCCAGAAAGCGTCGGTGCCGATCGCGAAAGCGTCAGGTACTCCAGACCCACTTCCACCAAAAAACGCAGCCGGGTGCGGATCTCCCGCAACAGTTCCTCGAGGATGGGCTTTGCGGCAGGGGGTGGCTCAAACTCTTCAAACCAACTCAGCAAGGCCTCAAGGGGCCACTGGCACAATTCAAAGATCGTGCGATCCCGCCAGCGAACGGCTGCCGGCACGTCTCGGAGCCGGCTCCCGCGGCAGTCCGGACAGATAATCTTCTGTGGCCGCACGGGTCCTTGATCCTCACCTGCGAAAAGATCTTCCGGCCCGGAAGCGCCGGTGGTTAGGGCGGCTAGCAGGCCCCGGAATTGAAACTCTATAGGCCGGGCCTTTGCATCGACCTTCAATTCTTCTGCTGTGGGTGCCAAGGTATAGCTCGTCCGCGGACCTGAACCAAAAAGCAGAATCCGTCGAGCCGCGGGCGAAAGCTTGCCCCACGGCAAATCCAAAGGGATCCCATGCCGATGACAAATTGTGCTCAGCATGGCCTGCAGCCGCGGATTGGCCGACAGGCGGAGCGTCTCCTCCAGAATTTCTCGCACGGTGAGGGCGGGATCGAAAAGCAGATTCTGCCCCGCTTCAGAAGCATCGACCACCCCATGACCCTGACAGGCGGGGCACCAACCAACCGGCGAGTTAAAAGAAAAATGCTGAGGCGTCAGAGGTTCGAAGCCACGTTGACAACTTGGGCAACTGAGGGATTGGCTAAAGGTTTGGACGTTCCAGCGGTGTTCAGGCAGACGGTCGTTGACCCAAGCCACCCGCATCAACCCGCGACCAATGCGAAGAGCCGCTTCCACACTGTCGCCCAGCCGCCCACGTGAGACGGCCGCCGGCTGTAGTCGGTCGATCACCACCTCCACGCTATGGGCTTCCCCCCGAACAAGCCAAGAGACCTCGCTTGCCGCATAAGTCCGCCCGTCAATCCGTACCCGCTGATAACCCAACTCCTCAATTTGCCGCAGGAGGAATTGGGATTTTTGGCCGGCTTGCAGGGAAAGGGGTGCCAAAATGTACGCCCAGGCGTCCGCAGGTGCTTCGCACAGTCGGGCGACGATTTCATCTTGTGTGGTTTGGCGAGCCGGCACCGCACACCCGGGGCAGAATACCGTTCCCTGACGGGCAAACAGCACCCGAAGAAAGTCGTAGATCTCCGTGAGGGTTCCCACCGTGCTCCGTGGCGATGTCCCCCAACCTCGTTGCTCAATCGCCACGGCCGGCATTAACCCGTCGATTCGGTCCACCTGCGGCGGTTTGGTCATCCCGAGAAATTGCCGGGCATAACTATTAAGACTTTCAAGGTAGCGACGGCGTCCCTCGGCGTAAATCGTATCGATGGCCAGCGAACTTTTGCCCGAGCCGCTCGGACCACACAGTACCGTGAGCCGCTCTCGCGGTATGTCTACCGACAAGTCCTGGAGGTTGTGCTCGCGTGCCCCCCGGACAGCAATAACTCCAGGATCTGCCCCGGAGGGTGCTTCGTCCCTTCCCTCTGTTGACGAAGGTTCTTCGTTGGCTTTTGCTTTTTGTGGCCTTACGCCAGCGGCTTCATCGCTCCGGAGTCGCCCGTCACCCGATGAACTTTCCTGCGAACCGATCGCCCAAGGACCGGTGGGACTTTCCCTATCCATCGCCCGATTTTGTTCACGACTTATTCCATGGCGGGCAAGCACGTCGCGAAGCGCCCGGCCGGTGTGGGACTCCTCCACCCCTGCCACATCTTCCGGCGTGCCGGTGGCTATTACAGAGCCGCCCCTTTCGCCACCTTCGGGGCCCAGGTCAATCACCCAATCCGCACATTTGATCACTTCCAAGTTATGCTCCACCACAAGCACGGTGCTTCCGCCTTCCACAAGGCTCCGCAGAAGTTGCACCAGGAGCTCCACATCGGCAAAGTGCAGCCCGGTGGTAGGCTCGTCCAGCACATAGAGAGTGCCCCTACGATTACGTTTGACCAACTCCCGAGAAAGCTTCACACGTTGGGCTTCGCCCCCGGAAAGCGTGGTCGAAGGTTGACCTAGCTTCAGGTATCCCAAGCCGACCGCTTGCAGTGTCTCCAGCTTTCGACGAATATAGGGGATGTTTTCGAAAAGCGTAAGCGCCTCGTTGACATCCAAGTCCAGCACATCCGCGATTGAGTGGCCTTTGAAGCAAACGGCCAAAGTTTCGCGGTTAAATCGGCGGCCCTCACACACGGGACAACTAACCCAAAGGTCGACCATAAAGTCCATGTCCAGCTTCTGCGCGCCGTTGCCAGCGCAGGCTTCGCATCGGCCGCCAGCGACGTTGAAACTGAATCGGCCCGGTTTGAAGCCCCGTAATTTGGCCTCGGGCAGTTCCGCAAATAGTTGACGAATATCGTCAAAAATCTTGGTGTAGGTCGCCGGGTTCGATCGTGGCGTCCGCCCGATGGGCGATTGGTCGATCGCAATCAAGTTCCGCACATAGTGCAACCCCTCCACCGCGCGAAACTTTCCCGGTACCGTCGCTGCCCCAAAAAGCTCGCGGCGCAAAAGCTGCACAAGAATGTCATTGACCAGCGAACTCTTGCCACTCCCCGAAACCCCCGTCACACACACGAAAAGCCCCAAGGGAATTGCCACATCCACATTTTTGAGATTGTTATGGCACGCCCCCCGGATGATGAGCCATTCTTTACCTGGAGGGCGGCGGCTGGCCGGAAGAGGGATCATACGTTTTCCTGCCAGGTACTGGCCGGTCAGACTGGTGGGATGATTTAGGATAGCCGGCAGAGTCCCGGCCGCCACCACTTGTCCTCCGCGACTGCCTGCACCCGGGCCAAAGTCCACTACATAGTCCGCCGTCCGAATCGTTTGTTCATCGTGTTCCACGACGACCACCGTATTCCCCTGGTCGCGAAGATCACGGAGTGTGCGCAGCAGTCGATCGTTATCGCGCGGATGAAGTCCAATCGAGGGCTCATCCAGCACATAGAGCACGCCACTGAGGCGACGACCAAGCTGCGTGGCCAGCCGAATCCGCTGCATCTCGCCACCTGCCAAGGTAGGAGCCGGCCGATCCAACGAAAGATACCCCACCCCCACTTCTTCCAAAAAGCTAAGACGTTTACGAACTTCACGCAAAATGGGCTCCGCAATCACCTGGGCCGGGCCGTCCACTTCAAGCTGCCCTAGATATTCCAATAGCTCACTTACGGGCAGTTGACACAGTTGGGTGATGTTACGGCCAAGCTCTTCCGCCCAGCACCCGGCCTTGGATCGCAGGCGGATGCTACGAGCAATTCGGTTCAGTCGCTCGCCTCCACAAGCCCAACAGGGCACCTGGGTAGGTAGCTCCACAGGGGAAGTTTCCTCTTCCTCGGCGCGAGAGGCCTCAACCCCCCTGATTCCCGCCGCCCCCAAAAGCCCGACGCGCGGGAGCTCCGCCGGTGTTACTGGCTCCCCGGGGATGCTTCCCTCGCCTCCCAGAGCTGTCAGCCTCTGTGGGGTCAGCGGCTCCCGCCCAAATAGAAGCTCCTGCTGCACCGAAGCCGGCAGGTCTTTCCACAGCGTCCCAATGATCGTCCCCGGTTTTAGACCATGACGGACCTCCAGCTCACCCACCCATCGGGCAAATGACTCTCGCAACGCCGGATCCCACAGGCCCAGCGGACCCAGCGGCACAATGGCCCCTTCCTTAAGCGACAAGCCCTCATTGAGGAAACGTTCCCTCTCCGGACCCCCAGGCCGCACGCCTAACCCTGCGCATTCCGGACAGGCCCCCGCCGGATGATTAAAGCTGAAAAGCTGCGGGCTCGGTGCCGAAAAGCTCTCCCCACATTGAGGGCACACATAGCGGCTGGAATACCACAGTTCCTTAACGCTGCTTGTCCTCTCCCCGGTTGGCAAATTGCCGTCAACACTCCGCCAATCAGGTTGGGCAGCGCGAAAGGCGGCGCCGCTGGCTGCCTCCTCCGGGAGGTCGCCGCTGCCTTCCGCAAAAATCAACACCCCTACCTCGCCGTCGCTTAACTGAAGGGCTGTCTTGACTGTCTCCCGAAGCCGGTCCGGCGTAAGGGCCGCATGCGAATACTCCCCCACGACAAGTTCGATTCGATGAGGCACTCGCCGATCTAGCGTTGGTGGAGAGTCCAGATGATAAAAATATCCGTCGATTCGCGCCCGCTCAAACCCCCGGCGAAGATATTGCTCCAAAACTCCGCGAAATTCCCCCTTCTTCTCTTTCACCACCGGAGAGAGAAAAACAAACCGACCCGCGATGCATGCCGCTCGGATGGCCGCCACCACTTGTTCCACTGTTTGCGAGCCAATCCGTTGGCCGCACCCAGGGCAGTAGAAAGTCCCGACGCGCGCATACAGCAGCCGCAAGTAGTCATAAATTTCTGTCAGTGTTCCCACCGTAGAACGCGGGCTTGACGCCCCAGTCTTCTGCGAAATACAAATCGCCGGACTCAAGCCGGTGATTTGATCCACATCCGGCTTGGGCATTTGATCCAGGAATTGCCGCGCATAAGTCGATAAACTTTGTACATAGCGGCGCTGACCCTCCGCATGCAGCGTGTCGTACGCAAGCGAACTTTTGCCGGATCCGCTGACGCCCGTAAAGCAGATCAATTGATTTCGCGGCAAGACGAGATCGATGTTTTGAAGGTTATTTTCCCGCGCCCCTTTGATCACAAGCGGAGCCAAAGGCATAAAACGACCCTCAAACCGGTGTCCCCGACGTTATTCACATTAAGCTAAGCTAAATAAAACCCCGACCTCTGGGTCCGGCGCTGAACTTCTCGAATATCTCCTGCTTATTAAGGGCTCTTGCTTGGAACCCACAGCCGGCTAACCGCCAGTGTCGGCACCTTACAAGGCACAGGACCATCCCAACAAAAAGAGCGTCCCCGCAGCCACCTTAGCCGGAGTCAAGTTTTCCCACCCCACCTTCGCCCGCGACCAGCCTAGATACAATCGTCATTAATTTACTAATTATTCCATCCCTCGATCTGCGGCCTTTTGGAGTTCCCGGAGAATTTATAACGCGGTTAACCCCTCCATCGGGTGGAACAGTCACACTAATCAGAACAAGACCGCTTTGGCCTAGTTTGGGCGGAAGCGGGGAAATCTGGAATTGTCAATTTTACGAACTCCGGGTGCCTAAAAGCAATTTAGGCTTTGGCCCCACCCTGATATGGAGCAAAGGACCCCCAACGCAGATCCGTGGGGGGCCTAAGCCTATCGAAAAGATTGCCGATCATCCTTACCAGAGAGGAGATCTCCTCCGCGAACCTGCGATCGACCAACCCGCCCTTGGACGATCCGGCTCCGCGGGTGTCCAATTCCGGCGCCAAATTGATGGGTGGATAGGTGGCTGTCCGCGAGGAGCACGGCACGAGCACGTTTCGAGGGAACTTATCCAGCGGTTTGAGGTGACGAATCTTTAACGGAGTACGCCCTCGCGAAAATTGGATCCACCGCCGGTAAAAAATAAAGTTTACCCCCGACAGACCTTCTTTTAACGTCCGAAGGCTACGACGAGACGGGTGTCAGAAAACAACGAAACTTCGCAAAATTAGGAGTCTGGCGAAAATGTGTTCACCTGAAATGTAAGTGGAGCCTTCATACCCCACCTTATACCGACAGCAATCAACCCGGTTTGGATCGGAGAGTCCGTCATCGTGTCTTTCTTCCGAATCAAAATTTGCGGGGTTACTTCACCGGAAGATGCCCTTTCAGCCGTCGAAGCCGGAGCTGACGCCCTCGGCCTCAACTTCGTGTCGGCAAGTCCGCGTAGTGTGAGCCCGGCCACCGCCGCTAAGATCATGGAAGCAGTCCGACGGGCCTTTCCTACTTCCCCTACGATCGTGGGAGTTTTTGCCAATTCTCCCCCGCAGGAGCTTGCTCGCATCGTCCGCGGGCTGCAACTGCGGTGGATCCAGCTGCACGGCCACGAGGACCACCACTATATCCGCACCGTTGTCGATCTGCTTGGCGAGCCGGTGATGCTTATTCGCGCTTTCCGGCCTCGAACGGTTGACGACCTGGCTAGCCTTCAGCAGTTTCTGCAACAGTTGGCAATCTCTGCCTGTGTGTTAGGTCAAGCTCCGGAGGGAGCGACGTCTCTCCAGGCGATCCTGCTTGACGCCTATTCCCATGCCGCGCTGGGAGGCACAGGTCAGGTGGCCGATTGGACTCTGGCCACCACGTGTCGACACCAACTTTGCCCCGCTTTCGGAGTCAAGCTGATTCTGGCCGGGGGGCTCAACCCTGCCAATGTGGCCCAGGCAATTCGCATCGTTCGCCCCGATGCCGTCGATGTGGCAAGCGGGGTCGAGTTTTCGCCAGGCAAAAAAGATCCGCTCAAGATCCGCCAGTTGGTCGCTCAAGCTCGGGTGGCGTGGGAGGAATTATCCTTTGGCAGCACCTAACCCCTCAGCATGGGCCCGGAGGGCCGCTATCCCGCCAAGCGATATTGGCCTTTGAGAGAAGCCTCGGGAAACTCGCCAAATCAGCCCTGCCCGTGCTATCGACGACTAGTCTTCCCGCCGATTCCTGGCACCCCGTGGAGAACGAGTTGGCCTCTCGGCGCTTGTCGATTAACCCCAAGAAAAACACCTATGCAAATCAACAAATCTAACGGCCACGCAAAGCTAGCCATGGAATGAATATTGCAGCGAAAATAAGAGAAAATCAGAATCGCAAGCAGAGCGGAAAAAATCTTAAGCAGAGCGGACGGGAAATCTGCACCCGTGTCAACAACTTCACCGCTATTCTCCACCAGCTCAAAAGAAGCCCCTACCGATAGCGCCGCTTGCGTTCCAGGAGATGTTAGGATGGGGAAGAGCCTCCGTTGGAAGGCTCGCGGATGTTGTTCGGATGGCCGTGGCTTTTATGGCGGAGTTGCCAATTGGGGAAGCTCGCCCCCTCCATGGTCCTCAGTTGATCGATGGTGTGACTACGCGTCAACATCTACAACCACTTCTTTTAGCCGCTTTGGGGACAAAAACTCCGCCCCCGGAGTTGTTCGTATGCTTCCAACCAGACGCTCTAGAGGATATTCTTTGCCTGCTTCGCCAAGTACAGAAAAGCCGACACCGAATGGCAACAAAGCCGCTCTCGCAGTCCGTGGGACGCGTGCGTCAGCTCACCTTCGGAGCCGGCATCGTCCATGGAGGCTTTCCCCAGAAGGCTCACACATTAGCCCGTCCAGGGTGAAAACTCAAGGATCTACTTGGAATCGATCGGGTCTCCGAGGAAGGCCTGCCCTAGGCCCTCTTCTTTGTTGAGCTCCGCTTCCACCATGACCCGGCAGGGGAGATACACCGGGGAGTGTGCCTCGTGGCAGCTTAAGCCAAGAATTTCAGCCCAAACGGTATCCCCTTCCACGAACCAGTGCTGCCCTCCCTCCTTCCACCGCAGCCCAAGGCGGGTGCAGGGTGGGGAGCGAAAGCTCAGATGCCATGGGCCTCGCGCCCATTTGGCACCTATTCATTAAGAGAATGACCTGTTCCACTGCCCATGCTTGGGGACAGAAGATGCTAGACTGCAAGCCTTGTAAGGCTTCCCAGATAGCCGTAGAAGAACCCGGCACCGGGAGGCGAAATTGCCACTACTAAGCGCATTCGCCCTGTGTCACCACGGCACCGTCATGCAACCGCACCACTTCGCGTACCGGATAGCCGTCAACACTCATGGGGCAGGCCTCACCGTGCCTGTCGCGCAAGACTACGATCTGCCGGCCCTGTCGATCGCGGATAAGCACCGCATGCGGGCTCGGAATCCGCCCCAACACGGGCAGCCGCACATTTTCTCCTGGCAACGAACCGAGGATGGCCTCCTCCGCCAAAGTTACCGCCGCCAATTCTTGAAGAAAAATCTGCGGCGAACAGTTGCCCACTGGCAGCGCCCAGGCACCTTCTCCCCCAACGCTGGCAGCCATGGAGCCTCTTTCCCCGTAAATCGCTCCATTTGAAGGGAATCGGCCCAATTTCTCTTAGCCCGGTCGAGCCAGGTCCGGGCCCGTCCCGCATTTTCCTTCTGCAAGCGTTTTGACATTCGTTTACAAAGCAAAGGTATCGATGTTGCCTCAGCTGAGGATCGGCAATTTTCGTGGCGGCCTCCGGTAAGTCGGCCACCTCGCGCTGTTGGGGAAGCTGGAATTCGGTCCCAAACCTCCCCTCGGCGCACCAGTGTGTGAAGATCCTGCAATTTGCCCCGCAAGCGAACGTTGGCCTCCTTCTTAGACCGCTGCTTTGTTAAGGCGTGATCCACCCGCTGCCGGAGCTCAACACCACGTGCATTAAGGGGAGCACACTGCTGCGCCGGCTCCAGGGTGTTTGCGGCTTCCCGTTGTTGACAGTCCACCTCCTTTTGCGCTTGATCGACCAGCCGACGAGACATCTCGAGCATCAGGTAGCGCCCGGCGCGATGCTTTCGGTGCTTGGTCCCCAACAACACTCAAGCAGCCCCCGTAGGGCACCCCTGTTTGAGGTAATTTTGGGCCGCCTGACACCCTTCGGGATCGAGAAAGCCCATAGCTGCCTTGCCCGGTTGTGCCTACGTTAAAAGATCTTCCCCAGAACTATCACCCGCCAGCCGGTGGCAAGCACTAGCACCATGAACATAACACTCCCCAGAATCACCCCCGATAGTAGCCACCGGTCCAACAATCGAGGAGAATCGCCACAGCTAGTCCCAGCACCGCAAGCAAAAAAGTATCTGCAGCCCCTACCGGCTAGCTTTGCTATTCCCACACAAAATATCTCGGGAGCCCCGACGTCCCTGCCGCCAGCACATAGTAGGGTATATCGATCACCACCTCCTTCTTCGCCACCCAATAGGTGGCTCGGTGGCTTGCCGGTTTCAGATGGTTTCAAATTACCTGTTCTCACACACCCGCTTACTGAAAATGCCAAGCCCATTCCGCGGTGACCTCAGCCTCACTCACGCCAATACGGACCAGATTCCACCCCAGCTGCTGAAGTCGTTCCACCCGTTTTCTCCTCAGCGCTTTTACGCTTGCGGCCAAAGCCTCGGACGCCGTAAATCCCGTATACAGGCCGGGAACAGGGGCATTCTACAACTTTTGGTTCCAGCGGGTTGGGAAATTCCGTACACAGGCGAGGCTTCACCACAATCTGCAGCACATTCTGGGCAGGTTGCTCCGGAGAAACACCGCTTTAGGATGGTTCAGCCCCCAAGTTTCCCAGAAGTGGGCTTGGGGTATCGAAGCCACGGCGTTCGCCTCCCTAGCGGGTGGAGCCGTCTCCTCCCCTCCTCCCGCTACGGCCTGGGCAAGCCATGCCAGCCACACTCCCCCACACAATTTGGCAACAATTCACCGCATAGGCCATTTCAGCGCTTGCCTCCCGCCCGTTTCGCACATAGCACCAATAGGGAGCCTCTGTGGTATCCCTGTTGTCCTGCCAAGTTGGCTTTGCCGGTCTAGGTGCCGGGATCTTCAGCTGCTTGCTCCCCAGCGGGAGACCCAAAGAGTTCGTCAAACCGCTCCGCCGCCGAGCGGCTGTCCGCTTCCAATCGAATCCCCCCTCCTGACATTTCCGACACCTCTAGAAGCCGCTGCCCCACGCGGATCCGGCTTTCAATCTCCTTAGCAAGTTGCTCTGCCACCCCTAACCGCGATTCATCAAGCTTTACCGAGCCCACCTGCTTTGCCATCTCGAGCGTCCTGTGTTGCGCCCTTAACGAGTCCAATTGCACCAACAGCTGATCATACCGCTGTCGGTACTCCGTCAACTTCCGCTGGGCTAATTCCAAATTGCGACGACGCTCCTCCAGTACCTGTTTCTTGACTTCAAGCTCCGCCTGCCGCGCTTTATAAACTTCTAGCCTTCGCGACAAGTCGCTTTCTACCTCAAATCTCCGATATTCTTTCCCTGCAAATTGAAAAGTCTGCGCATTGGTGCCCAGCGCCTCTCGGAGCTTTTTCATCTCCGCAAATGCCTGGTTTTGCTCCTTTTCAAGCTTCGCGATCTGCTCCTCCAAGTTTTCCACATCCACCTCCATTTGCGCTATCACCGCAAGATTCCGTCGGATTTCCGGCTCGATATCCTTCAGCTCATTGTTGAGACGTTCCAAGTCGAAACTTATTGGCGTTGCCTCGCGAATCGCCTTGCCAACACCCCGCCAGCCGGTCTTGATGTAACTCCACGTGGTTGTGATCCCCAAACTACCTACCACTACGGCACCACCTACGGCAAACACCCACCACGGAACTTTGTAACCGAACATCTCACTCCTCCTTCTGCCGTGTCACATACCCGACTTCTCCACCTGCAACAACCATTTCCTATTTAAGAAAGCGAAGGATTCCTATTTAAGAAAGCGAAGGAGGTCGCTCGATCTTGGAAAATTTTTTCAAAAAATCCCACTCGGCCCGCCACTTAACCCGAATACCCTCCCCAAGGCTGAAATCATGCCCTCCAGATGAGTGGTATCCACCGCCGAATTTTCCTCCGAGTCCGTCCATCCCGCTTAGGTCCCCTCACGTGGCTTTGGCCCAAGCCCCTAAAATCCCTCGCACCTGATTGCCAGGCAATCAATGCCATTACTGCGCAATAAGATCTCCAAAAAAAGGGGATTTCCATCCCCCTGGTATGGTGCCTTTATTTCGACCGGCCAACGTGCGGGGAAAATTCCCTTACTTCATTCCTTCTGCCTCAGGCCGCCGTCACTGTTGCCTCGGGTCCCCCTTTTCCCCTTCTAAGCCTTCCCAGGTGAGGTGGCGCACCCTTGCAAAATGATTTGGTGTTAGATCTCCTCCACGATTTTTCCCCGGTAAAAACCAAAGTAAATCGAAAAATTAAAGGGCCATGCAGAGCAGGCCACGAGACGACTACTGCAACGAAAATAACAGTCGCAAGCAGAGCGGAGGGAATCTCAAAAGAATCTCAAGCGGGGGAAAGAATCTCAGGCAGAGCGGACACGAAATCTGCCCCCGTGTCAACAACTTCAGGGCACTTCTCCACCAATTGAGGAGAAGCGAATAGAGCCTTAAAAGCTGCCCGGCGGGTTCCCCTGAATTAAATTGTTTATTGTTTCGGGCCGTTATCGCTCCGGACCGTGCTTCTGGCCAAACCTACGGGTTTCTGTCTCATCCTGCGGCTTCCTATCTCATTTAGCGGGGGATAGTGGGCAGCAAATCTTGCGACGGGATTTCCCTCACCGGGCGCGAAAACAGGATTTGGCAACAAGAGGCCCGTTGACTACTTGGCGTCCTCCTTGACGAAGTGCGCAGTCGTCCAATGGCGGATGGTTTCCGCGGGAACGTGAGTAAAGGTGATTGTCTTGTAGTTGCCACGTTCCCACAAGATGCCCAGGCTCCCATCGGGGAGTGTCGCCAAGTCGGAATAAGCGGCGGGTTCGGCCGCGAGGATCTGCTCGCGGCCGAAGGTTTTGCCGTTATCTTGGCTTACGCGAAGGACGAGCGTGTGGCGCCCCGGACCTTTGGGGCCAGTCCAAATTAGCACATCGCCTTCTTGCCTGTCCAGGGCCGATCCGGAAAGGCGTTCGATGGCACAAGCTACTGGAGTAACATGATGTCCAGGCATCGGTTCCGACCATGTCTGGCCGCGGTCCCGACTCATGGACTGCCACCGGTGAGGACCGGCAGTTTGACGAATGTCCAGAAGCAGGCTACCGTCGCTAAGCTCCACCAATTGACTTTCGTTGCCTTCTTTTCCACCGGGCACAAACTGGCTTCGCTGCCAACTACGACCATGGTCGTCGCTATAGATAACGAAGTTGTTCCATCCCTCGTACTTCCAACAAGGGACTAGAAGCCGGCCGTGACGATCTTGAATCGCCCCGCCCGGTCCAGGCACCGTAATCCGCCACCGCGGGTCATTCATATCCCGGGCCACGGGGGTAAGATCGATGGGCTCAGACCACGACCGGCCGTGGTCATCGCTCCAGCGAGCTAACAGGAGGACATCATCGGTACCCGGTCGGGCGGCGTAAGTGCCCCGATCTGGTCGACAGCGAAGATAAAAGAGCCACAAACGGTTGTTAGTTCGGTCCAGCACCGTAGCCGGGTTAGCCGCTGACCAATATTCGCCCGGATCCTCGATCGTTACCATCGTCGACCAGGTGGATCCGCCGTCTTTGCTCGATTTGAGCACAAGGTCGATATCCTGTCCCTTCCCGCCCGGATCACTGAGATTGTACTTTCTGGCTTCGGCGAAGGCCAACAGAGTGCCATCGCCGGCCACTTCAATGGCCGGTATTCGGTAAGCAAAGTAACCGTTCTCGCCTGCGCGGAAGACATCCACATGTTTTATTTCAGGGACTTTCGTCACAGGAAGGGCCGAGGCTCCTTCCTCCGCAGCAAATATTTCCGCAGAGAATGTAATCCCCATCCACATCCCGAACCAGATCCACGGCAGAAAAGGCAGGGTCTTCATCGCTATGGCCCCACAACAAAGACGTTTACCAATTTTGGGCTTCACCTGAGACTGAAAACAACTTCAGAGCTCCCAACTGTTCCGATGTGACTTTTGATCCGCACAATCCAAGCTTAAGCTACCTAGAACGTAGGTTGTGTAGGCCGGGGATCAAATCCTGTCACTTTAAAAGCCAAGGGGAAGAAAGCACACCTGACATATTCTCTTAATTATGACACGTGCAAGTCCCGCGGTGAAGGCCAACCGGATGCCTTTGAGGGTGGGCCAAGTAAGCGTGCGTAAACGCGGCTTTGTGCCGCGGAAAGTTTGCACGGCCTATCGTCGTTGGCCAGAGGTGAGGTTCTTGGGGCTATCAGTTGCTACGGAGCTTGGCAGCTGTGTGTGCAGTCTCCAGCAGGCTGTGGGCGGTGCCTGGAAAGTCAATCAAGCTCCCTTTGGAAAAAACAATATCGCGGTCTTTAAGCTCCTGAGCTACTCGGGGCGAGCTGGAGGAGGCACGTTGGAAAATTCTCTCAGCGCTGAGCGCCACGTACAAGCCGATGACAAGCACGCGCCTTTTTCGTTCGGCGGCATGGAGCAGGACGGGCAAGCCGTGGTGCTCGAAACCCTGGCCAACCCCGATGGTAGCGTAGTCGGCGAAGGTGATGCCGCTTTTGGCACAGCACCAATTCATCAACGCACGGAGCCGGCGCTCCACAAGTGGCTTCTGTTCCGCATCACCATGAACGAGAAAAACGATAGCCTCATTTTCGGCATCCTGAGAAATTTGCTGTAACTCCCACAGAGCATACTGTTCGAGGAGGTCTCCTTCATCCAAGGCGGCAGTGTACAAAATAGGTACCCGGGGTACTCCAAAGGACCCACCATGTTCTGCAAGGTGCGCGACTGCATGCTTGGAGTAAAAAATGCCTAAAGCGGCAGGGATATCAAAAAGCGTGTGGTGTCCCACCATCACAAAGGCGGGTACTGCCACAATCGCCGTACATCCCTTTTGTTCCAGTTCCCTAATGCCGTCGGAAATTGCCGGAGAGGCGAACTCCATAAACACCGTGCGGACGGCTGTGAATTGGCCTTCTTTTTCAGCTAACTCGCCGACACGCTTGCCGAATTCAAGGAACGATTGATTCCACGCAACTTGCCGCGAGCCGTGGCCTATGAGCAGAAGCCCTAATTTTTCTTCCGCCTGTGCGGAGGCACCACATGTAATGGCCAGAGCAAAGACAAACATGAGCCCGAAGTGGCGTGGAGGTAAGTGGACAGTAAACATAGCTAAGCTCCTTTCTGCATAAATGGTGAATCTTTCAGCGTTTGTTCCACGCTTAAACGCGCGTACATGACGGATTGCCGACTGGTCGAAGGGAGCCTGGCCGGAATTGCTCTACGGTCCAATATGTTCCGTAGGATATGGGTGACATTTTTTGGAAGGAGGCACTAGTCCCTGGCTGCTTCACCTCCTCTTATAGTGGCCAAAGCCCGCCATGTGGAAAGATCTATTGTTTCCCGGATAAACCGAACACTACCATCACCCATTAGGGTATTCACCCCACCTGGGTGGTGACTTCTTGCCCCCACAAATCCGATTCCGTGAGCGGTGGCGTCGGCGGCCTCGGCATTTGGGGGCAGATAGGCGGAGAAGGTCGTGGCGGTGGTTCGGCCGGCAATCCACCCGAAGCCGCGGTTCCCTAGCCACGTGGTGCAGTTTGATGTCACAGTTATGAGATCGGGGTCGACTACACCCATAATTCCCGGTTGCGGTGGGGGATTAAGGCTTGATCTCATAGAGCAGATATATCTCTGGCGCGCTAAGCGGCTGGCAAGGGGACCGGAATGGTTCTGCCGTGCCCCCAGCAAACTTTCGGAAATCATCATAGTGTTGCTCGATCCGTCGACAATGTCCCTCAAACCGAGGTTGGACCCATTGTAAAAGAGGCCATCAGTCGGATAGCGGATGTCGTAAAAGGTTGCCGTGCCAGTCCCCGTGCAGACAAAATAATTTCCGCCCGCGACGAAGATACCGGGATTTTCCTCATAGAGAGATTCTTGTGCGTCGCTTGGGCAGCGAAAAAGCGGCACTACGGCGCGAGCCGCCGCCGTGTGCACAGAATTGAGAACGGTTAGTCCCCTTCCGTAAGTGATGTATAGCGGTTGCCGAAAATCCACTAAGTCTTGGAGTTGTTTCTGCTCCACAAACGGAAGAATCTTTGCCTGCACGGAAAAGCTAGTGGCAGAGGTTAAACCCAATCCCGGAAAAACATTAAATACCCCATGGTAGTTATGAAGCGCAAGCCCAAGCTGTTTCAGGTTATTTGTGCATGAGATTCTCCGCGCTGCTTCTCGAGCTGCTTGAACCGCCGGGAGCAGTAGCGCCACGAGAATCCCCACAATCGCGATAACCACAAGCAGCTCCACAAGCGTGAAACCGCGAGGAACAACCTCCGCCGCACGGACAAAAATGTTTGAAAGCAACCGCCCCCTAATCTGAGCCGGCGGGAGAGATCTTCTAGGTGGTGTGGTGCCGAAACCCATCTGGTCATCTCCTTTTCGATCGGAGGGATTTATTTGGGACCTTGACCAGCACATCTGGTAGCAAGTGACCGGTGAGTGAAAGGCGATTTGATAGCTGCCAGGAAACTTCTGCGTCGACAAGTTTCCTCCCCTAGACAACAGTATCCCCTCCTGCCAACAAAGCTGCGTGTGGACTAAAATCTGGCAGACACTCCAGCAGTGGCGGATTCTGCCACGCAGGCCGCATCAACGGTTGACCTGGGTCGGCAGGTTAACACACGCAGGTCGTCGGCGCTATTGTGGTGAATGGGGGTGATTTAGCCTGCTCCGGAGGAGAACATGGGAGGACCGCGAATATTTATGCTACCGGACACGGAAGCGGTGAGGAGAGGTGGACTGTCATCGGGTCGGAAATACCGCAGGGCCTGCGAGAGAGCAAAGCCCGAGGTTTGGACGTCGTGGAGCCTGTTGTGACTAAATTGGCAGATGACGCAGTGGTGGGCATCGTGTCCAAGGCAAAGCGAGTAACCGACGGTAAGGTTCGCCTCGGATGTGTTGGCGGGAGCTTCCGATAAATCGACCGGATGGTGATCCCCTTCCAATAAGCCGTGGACCAAGCAAAGTGTGTGGCCCCCTTCATGTTCGGCGTGCGTGCAAGAAAAGTCGAGGAGTTTTGAGGGGTGGCAGACGTCCAGGCTAGATTCCCCAACAAGGGGGTTCCGCCATGCATGAATGTGATGGAGCTCAGCCACTATCAAGGTGGCCGGCAACCACGCACTTAATAAGATGCGAAGAAGTCGTGATTCCGCAATTGGCATGGCGGCTAAGCAACTGAGTGATTCAAGAATTATTTCCAAGAAAAATTGTTTAAAGAATCGTGGCAATTTTATCATTAGACCTTACCTGGTCAAGTCGCCTCCCGCGGGTAACGCAGTGGACTTTCCCATCTGAAAGCTCCCAGGAGTTCAAGCCCTACCGGTGCGTTTGTGTCCACGCGATCGGGTAGGTCACGAGGGCGGCCGTGTGCCCTTGGGGACCACCACAGCGGCCATATGAAAGGCCCCCGAAATTTGTCGACATCTCCGGCCCCAAAGACCGCAACTGTGTGAGCTGCAACTGAAGAACTTTCCGCAAAGATAAGGTGGGAATTGTCAGGGAATGGGTCATCGCAAGGGTTTGGGTGGATTACTGTACGACGGCCGAAGAGGTGCCCAGCGGAGCGGCGCCAGTCGGCAAAAGGGCCCCCCGGCCGGCCGTCAACATCTTGCCGTTTACTTCGGCTTGGCGGGCCAAAAGTACTCGTGATACTGGCCTTTCCGGTGTGATCGAAAGCCCAAGTCCCGGAAACGATCCACGCTTGGGGTGGGACAATGTTTGAGAGGCTTTACTTTTCGGAGCCTCAGACAGAAGCGGTCCCGGGCCTTCCTTACTGTGCCGATTTGATGCCTAACGGTTTTAAGGCATTGGCCACAGCCCGCAGGGTCTCTTCGGTGACTCGCACAGTGTCGGCAATTCGGGGGGCGGTGCAGTCCGGCGCTACTTGTTCTTTCCAGGTGCGGAGGGCGTCTACAGTTTGTCGAACGGCTGATTCCAACCGCTCAAACTCCGCCTGAAGCGTCTTGGTGGCCTCGGTGTCTAGATGCTTTTTGGCTCCCACAGTGGAAGCAATCCGCTCTATTGCCTGCACCATTCTCACATAGCCCCGGATGACGCGGGTTTCAGCGATCAGGACCGTGTCTTGAAGCTCCTCAGCCAATTGCAGGGCTTGGTTACAGGCGGCGAGATCCTTCTGAATATGTTCCACGCTGGAGAAATAGCGGAAGAATCCTGAACCCATCTGCGGTGGTCTTTGCACCAGGTCGGCCACGTGACCAAATAGATGGGGATAAGGAATACCGGATCCATATACATCCCAGCCAACCGGCCCTAACAACACCGCCCACTGGGCTGCCTTGTCTGGGTCGGACAGGCCCCGCCACGTGGCCCAGGCCGCCGCAAACTCCTGTTCACTCCGGCCTTGAGCGTTCCAGGACCATTCCGCCGCGGCGGTTACGTTGAAATCGTAAAATCGGTTATCTGGCGTGGCATAGCCACACAGAGCCCGAAGCCGCTTAGAAACAAACTCGTTCATCCGATATTTGATAAACTGCGGCCCGCTCCAAGGACAAACAATGCGCCACGAGGCGGTAAGCTGTGGATAACGGCCCAACCAGCGGCCCTGCCGAGCAAAATTCTCCAACAACGGATAGATCATCGGTTCGCGAGAGGAGTCGTAGGTTCGCTCGCCGTCGTAATAGGTAATGCCCACCTCAGGCGGCGCCACAGCCAAGATTTTATCGTTGACCTTGTGGCTGCCCTGGGTCCGCAGGATTCGGAGTCGGATCAGAGGATTTTTCTGTCGTGCCAATTGCCACGCTCGTATACACGCCTCCGCTTCCAACACATATTGGTTTTTCCCTTCGCATTTGGGGCATTGGCACTGCACATGCGACTCCGAAAGCCAAACGCAAACATCCTGCACTCCGGGGACCGAAGCCAACGAGGTAAGCCAGTCAGCCAAAATCTCGGCCATTTTGGCTTCGGAAAAGCACGCAGCGAAGATCTCCTCGCCCCAACTGGATTGCGCCTTGGGGCCTTTCCCCTTCAGCTCCGGATAGCGTTGATAAATGCCTGTGCGGCTCAGTTGATCCAGGTGGGTGATAATCGGCACCCATTTCATCCCGTGGAGGCGAGCTCTGTGGAGGGCATCCTTGTCCACTTGGGCGATGCCTCGGCCCTGGGCGTCCAGGAACAATCGGGCGTGGGCCTCAATCAAATTCATTTTACGATCGGCCAGATATTCGATATCCCGGGTGGAACTTCCACCCCATTGGCCTCGTTCTTCCAGGTCCGGCCAATCCAATATGGCAGCCAACGGTACGACCAGCCTGTCCGGGCCTGCATTCGCAAGCAAAAGCTGTTCTAAGGTCTTCAACCCATAACAGAGTCCCCGCTCGCCTTCCGCCACTACCGCAAGGCCGGGCTCTGACAGCGGCACAATCAAATAGGCCTGATCGCTGTTTGGGCAGGTGACCAAGGCCTCAGCACCAGGAATGGACACACCGTCGATTTTTCCCTGCCGGTCGCAAAGACCAACAATCACGGGAAATGTGCCTGTAAATTGCCGAACTCCTGTCTTTTCCCCTAGTTTACTTATCAGCCGATGTACCGCTGCCCGGGCAACCTCGCCCAAAGCACCATTCGGTTGAATGTTTAACTGCGAGGCGGGAAGCCCTATCTTGGCTTCTAGCCGGACTCGTTTAGGTAATGGAATGACCCAGCGAAGCCAAAGTTGGGCCTCGGCGGCGGAAACTGTTTGGGCTCCACCCGAAGCCTCTCGGATCCACCTAGGCCAAACCAAATGGTCTGGAAACGAACCGGAACGAGCTACTTCTCCCGCCGCCAGCTCAAAACCAAACCCGGCTACCAATCCCCAAACGGACAGGAAAAACCCGATCTGTGCTTTCATCGTTAAGTTCCTCTACAGCAAAGAAAAGAAGCGACCTCTGCATGGTTCTCAATTTTTTTACTTCCGGGTTTTTGTGGCCTCTAAAGCCGGCGAGTAGGCCCGCCAGGCGATTTCCGTCCATGCTCCTTTTGGCAACAGTGACAAGCCATGCGTTTGGACTCTACGGTGTCCACACCCGAATGTACGCGATGATACCAACATACTCGCCTTTAGTCTGGCCAGGGATGGTGGAACTGTCAGCGAAGAAAAACGGGATGTTGTGCGCGGCGTAGATCATGTGCCAGCTACTGTCGAAACGGCGTTCGAGAACCTGCAGCGGCGAGGATTGGGTGGGCGGCTTAGGGGTCTTCCAATCGCTGTGGCTTGCGTATGCGAACAGGTCAGCCTTGGCTTCATTGAGCCCTTGGCCATAGATCTTTTGGCCGTTAATGTACAGTTCGCGATAGGGGCGGCCCGCGGACGAGATCGCTCCTGTGGTAGGATCGCGCCGATAGATGGCGTGACCCCAGGTTGTCATCATCGTACCCAGAAGGCTTGGCGGCTCAATGGGCCACGGCGTATGGCGCGGGCCGAACCGAGCCCGAAGCTGTTCGGGCTCATATCGCTTGTTCCCCAACACCATTCAGATATGAAAATTGCTAGTGATGTCTATCTTGCTGACATCGCCACCGTAATCATTTCGCCAATCTGCCTTAGCGCCGATTTCGAACAAATCCAGTTCGAGTTGATCGCTCAGGGTCTCGCCCGGGTCGGTGTGGTATTGCGTGAAGAACCAGAGGGCATGGCCGTCCCGTCCCCAGGTGGCCGGATCATTGAGGCACACCTCGAAATAGAAGGGCGGGCGAATGTCGAAGGCGCACTGTCCTGCCGTCAGCCCGGAGATGGTGCGATGCATACCGGAGCAGATGTAGGAACCTGTACCTTCAGCTAGCCTCGCCTTTACTTGGAGCCCGGCTGGGGTGAGCGTGACATTGGCTAGCCTTGGACGGCCTTGGAGACTGTCGCTCTCCAAAACCCAGCCGAACAGCCGGCCCTCGTGATTCCGGATCTCTTTGTACGGCTTGCCCGCTGGTTGTTGCACGGACACGTCCTCCCGCCTGAAGTCCATATGGAAGGCCAGTGTCGGAAAGCGAGGGTCCGGGGGCGTCACGAAGTCCGAGCTATCAGCTTGGGAGTTGGCCTTGAAGTCAGCGCCTTGAGCGGGAGAATTGCAGCTCACAAACAACCACACCAACGCTGCCGTGCCTATTCCAAGCTGACGGATAAGCTCACCAGTAGGCACCTCGAAACTCCCGTACCACGAGGACCCCCGACTCACCCAGCATAAGGCCTCTCTATGGGAATATGAAAAGCGCCACATCAGCCAATTCGTCCAACTTTATAGGAAGGTCTGCGTAAGTTCGGTTTTTGACTCATTGGGGTTCGCAGATCTGCACATGAGCCGAGCAGACTCAACAGGAACAATCCCTGCTTGTTACTCCTAATTTTTGTATGCGGCGTGGCCTGACTTTTCCGTATTTATTCATCCTTCTCTTGCGCTGTCAACCAGGTGGAGGAAGATTCTTTTCGGAAGCGAAGCTGTTTTTTGGCAGGTGGTAATTGCCAAAAAGGACATGTTTACTAGCCTGTTGACTCGCTGAGAGCTCCGTTGATTTGTTTAGGGGGCTTCTGTGAAGGATGATGCAGAGGGTAGCCCCAAGAAAGGCTTAACGCCAACTTGGCGCGGAAGAGTGGTAGGGATGGCGTGAACGGGCGACTTTAGCCTGCGTGGGTTGTGACCCACGGCGTAAACCTATCCAGCGGGATGAGTGCTTACCGATTGGGAAGGGGATTAGGCACTGGTGGCAGCCGGTGAGCAAGGTGGCATTTTACTATTCGAAGGAAAATGCCCTGAGTGCCGGGGGGATAGTTACAAAGAGCTCGACTAGTGCGCCCGTCGATGCCAGACGCCTCACGTGCTGCGAAGAACTTTACATCGCAGTGGCGGAAAGGCCGAGTATGAAAAGGGGCTCCGGGCGCAGCGGGGGGAACGGCTTTTGCAGATGCCCAAATTTTATTTGCTTTGGATTTGGTATTACCGATTTGGTATCACCTCCTTGGTCTGCAGAGCGAGGAGATGAGGCACGGCTTCCTTACGGTCGGCTAGTTCTTAGGCTTGGAAATAACCCGGGACGAACCCCGCAAAGGATAGAACCATCCGCGGGTTTTGGCATCCATAGGAACAGCAGGACATAGGCACATGCATCTCGGAGGTTGTCAACGGGTCCTTGGAATGTCTCAGCCCTTGGGGTGGCAGAGGGTACGATCGTGGATGTCACGGTCGTGTACGCCCTCGCGAGCCGAGAGAGAAAAGAGTGAAAACTCCTGCCGGAAATGGGACGCTACAAAAAGGGCAACCAATAACCGTAACGAATGAAAGTGCCGGGCAAAGTGGACGTAGCGCCGAAGATCGTCTAGGCCGTGGAGGCAATCCCAGCCCAGATCTCCGACAATCAGGTGGTTGACAAGCTTTTGCACGGCCAGGAAAAAAACCCGTGTATGGGGATGGCTGAGGAGGTCGAGGTAGGGTAAGTTGGCCATAGCAAACACCAACCGCCGGTGAACGGGGATTATTTGTGTCGGGGGATTCTTTGTGTTCGGAGTCGAAACCGCGTCCTGCGGTGCGGAATCTTTAGGACGAATTTTCAAGCGTGAACCCTACCGTTGTGCTTGCCAGGATTGGGGGGCCTTGATGGGATCGCTGTAGCGTGGTTTTTTTGGATCATAATCCGGATTTTTGGCGGGCATCTGGGCAGCCAACGACTCTCGCCACTCGTGCAAGCGTTTTCGCAGCTCGGCCGCCTTGTTGGGCATTACGGCGGCTAAGTCATGACGCTCCCCCGGATCGAGGCGCAGATTGTACAACTCGATGCGTTCGTCTTCGTAGAATTCGATCAGCTTATAATCCCCTGCGCGGATCGCACCGGAGGGTAAGCCGCCTTGGTTACTGTAGTGTGGATAATGCCAATAAATTGCATCGCGTTTGAGGCTGCCGGTTTGCGTCAATAGGGGAACGAGGCTTTCTCCGTCGATCACCTGGCCGGGCTGCAAGGCGAGGCCAGCGATCTCCAAGAAAGTGGGGTAGAAGTCGATAGAACAGACGGGCACATTGCACGCCGATCCGGGCGGGATCACTCCCGGCCAGGACACAATAAGCGGCACGCGGATCCCGCCTTCGTAAAGAAAACCCTTACCGGCTCGGAGCGGGAGGTTCGACGTGGCAGGCGTGTTGGGGCCCTCCTTTACCGAGAGTCCTCCGTTATCGGAAGAAAAAACAAACACCGTGTTGTTGGTCAACCCTAGCTCGTCTAGCGTGGCCATTAGTCGGCCGACACTTTTGTCCACGGTCTCGACCATGCCCGCGTAGATCGGGTTATTCTGCGGGTCATCCGCGCGGATCTTTGCTCGGTATTTTTCGATCAACTCCGGCTTTGCTTCTAAAGGGATGTGTACGCTGTAATGCGCAAGGTAGAGGAAGAAGGGCCGCTGTACATGTGTCCGGATGAACTCCACGGCTTTCTCCGTTAGGGCGTCCACGCCTTTGTCCATCTGGCTGGGTCCGCGGCTCACCACGACGTCGAAACCTTGAACGCCCGGTCCCAGATCTGCATCTGGCCTTGCATCCCTGCCACTGCCGCTTGGATTTCGCGGTTCAAGATGCCACTTGCCGATACAGGCGCTGACATATCCGGCCGCCCGAAGTGCCTCGGCAATCGTCACTTCCTCCAGCGGCATGAACGTCTGCCAGTTCTTCAGCGGTAGAAGTGGTGAATTGTCGGGCCAGCGGCGGCCTGTCAAATAGTTGGTGAGGCGTACCCGCGCCGGATACTTGCCTGTTAAGATGCTTAATCGTGTGGGAGAACATACCGGAGAAGCCGCGTAGGCGTCGGTGAATCGCATTCCCCGGGATGCCAATCGGTCGATGTATGGGGTTTCGTAAAAGCGGCTGCCGTAACAGCCCAAGTCCGCCCACCCTAAGTCGTCGATTACGACAAACACGAAATTGGGCTTAGCTGCAGGCCTTTGGTTGGTAGGCAGCTCCGCGGCCCACACAAGCGTGGAACCGTGAAAGCCGATTGTCATCACCACCAGAAACCAAGTAACAAGCCGAATGTTTTGGGCGGTTGGGCTCATGAGGCACTCCATGAAAGAAACCATTCGATTACTTTGCGCTGCATTGAATCGGTCAGCCGGTTTTCATCCTCGGGTCGATAGAGCTCTATTCCCCGCTCTTCGCCCAGCAACTGATAGACGCGCCGTGCGGCCTGGACCGCTGCCTGAACCTCATCGTGGTTGGCATAGCGGTCGAAGATCGGAGCGACGATCAAAGTCTTACGAGGGGCGATTGCCGCCAGAATTTCGGGAAAATCGACGGGAATTCGTCGCTCGTTCCCGATAAAGGCCCCTAGCTTTGGCAACCATCCGTAAAGGTGACTCAAGCGGGCCAGGCCGCCTGTGCGCCGGTCGGCTGTGTCGGTGCGCAACGGGGTAAAGCCCGCGACCGAAGCCACCGCCGCCACGCGATCGTCGAGCGACGCCGTAAACAGCGCCACCATTCCTCCCATCGCATACCCGTACAAATACACGGGGCGAGGCGACGGGAGCACCTCTGTGGCCGCATCGATCGCATGCCGTGCGTCACAGACCATCTGTGCCATTAGCGAACCGTTGGGATAGGTCTCGAAGAACGTTCGCCTTTCCTCCTGCCGCAAGAACGTACCAAGGGGATCGTAAGTGAAAACCGGAAAACCTGCCCTCAGGAGGGCCACCGGTGCCGGAACGGCGCAACGGTAGAACGGAGCCATGTAGCCCTGGGAAGTTTGGAAGGGGCCAAGCCAAATCACCACGGGCAACCCGCGGTCCTTCCGCGGTACGTACAGGCAGCCGTTGATTCCGCCGCCGAAACGCACGAGTGTCGCCGTCACTTGCGGATCGGAGGTCTTACCTTCCCCATCTTCGGCGCGGCCTACTAAGTCGACAATCTTCTCAAAGTGATTACGCGTCACGTTGTCGACATTGACCGATGGTCCAAAAGCCACCGGTAGTTTAATGTAGGCCGGTTGCTCGCCGATCAGCCATTGGAGGTTTTCCCGAATTCGCTCCCGTTCGGCTGGCCAATCGTTTGGGGTGATTCGGGACGGCAACGGGTCGAGTAAAGAACCCTGCGGGATCTCCGGATAAGCTTGGACATCGATCGGGTTCTGTGCCGCCCACCGGTTGTAGTCCCAGGGATGAATTGGGCGGAAGGGAAAGAGCTCCGGAAGAATCGGCACAACAGTTTCTCTTGCCTTATCCACGAAAGCACAAGCGTCCTTTTCGGAGGAAGTGTTTTCCTCTTGGTGGTTTTTTGCCTGAGCACGATTTGCCTTGGCCTCCGCGATGGCCGCGGCCGCGGCCAGCAGAAAATCGCTATATGCGACCAGCGTTGCGTTGTCGTTGATCCTATGCCCGCCTCGGCGGTAACGGAGTACCAGGTTCGATGGCGCCCCTAGTAGCGCATACACTGGTTGCACACTGAAGTAGACCTGTTCTACCGCCCAGGATGATTCCACGGCGTCCTCCGTGGCTGTGCTCATGAGCACCGGACGCGGCGCGATCAAGGCATAAAGGAAATGATTGTCGGCGGGCAATTTATCCTCATTGCCGGCAAACATCCGCACTCGCGGATGGACCCAGTCGGAGAATTTGCGGGTGAGCAGCTCCGCGGATTCCCCAAAGTAACTTTGATCGCAGTAGCGGTACGGCAAGGAACCGCCGCTGCCGGGGCTTGAGGCAATCACCCCCGCAAATCGCTGGTCGAATGCTGCCGCGGTCAGCGCTGCTTTAGCCGACCGGGAGTGACCACCAATAAACACCATGTCCGGGTCGATGAACGGTAGCGTTTCAAGCCAGTCGAGCACCCGGCTGGCGCTCCATCCGCGGCGGCGGAACGCCGACCAATCGTAGTCGCCAAACAGATCAGTGTAGCCAAGCGATTCGTCATGCTCTCCATCGCGCGCATTGTGGACCACAAAGCCAAAACCATGTTTCATCGCCTTTTCTACCCAGGGGAGATACCGCTCGCTATCGCAGAGAAACACCGGTGAGGGGCGATCGCTTTTAGGAAGAAACAGGGTGACGCCGAGTGTTGCCGCATGGTTAGGGCCGAAGGAAAGCCGCACTTTCCACACTTGGCGCCCGTCGCGAATGGTTTTCTCCAGCACTTCTCCCACAACATTTCCGGGCGGAGGCGGGGCGGCACCTAGCAGCCATAGTTCGGTCAGCTTCGCTAACTCGGCACGCCGCTCGGCCCATTGCTCGCGAGTGACGCGAGTTTTTACGCCGCCAATAGTGCGCGTCAGCGGATCGGGCAGAAAAAACTCCGACGGCAGCAGGTCGAAGTCGGGCGGTAGCTCCCCAGTTCGCCGCAAATATCGAGTAAACGCGTCGTCCTTCACATCAGCCGGAAGGCGTGCCAGCAAACCTTCCAGTATTGCTTCGCGCTTGCGGCGATCACCAGAAGGAAATAGCCGGTACGGATCGTTGTCCGCACCTTGCAACGATGTGCCTACGAAGATTAGAAACAGAAACACAGTGCACGCTAGTGATCGTGTCATCGTTTCCTCTTCATTGGCACGAATGAATCAAAAAAGGCCGTGTCGCCCAAGGCACGCGGATCTTGCCTGGCCCGAAGATACGCATCCAATTGCTCCCGCATACTTTTTAGGATCCCCGCGTAGGCCGGATCCTCGGCCAAGTTCTTCATCTCGTAAGGATCGTTGACAAGATCGTACAATTCTTCTGGCGGACGACGCCCAAAACACACATTCTCGTAGTACGAGCAATTCTCCTTCGCTGTCCGTTCGAGAATCCGTTGCTTTGTTGGACCATCGTCGCAGGCTCGTGGTTCCACATCCGGTTTGTAGTTACGGATATACGCAAATCGGCGATCCCGGAGCGAACGCATAGGATAGCTTCCTCCGTGCCACTCGCGGCCGGTCACGACGAAATCTCGAGTCTCGTCCATCACTCCGGAACGATCGGACATCAACATGGAGAGCAGACTTCGTCCCGTCAGTTCTGGCGGCACCGGCACACCGGCGGCCTCGAGGATTGTGGGGGCGATGTCAATGAGCGACACAAGGTCGTCGCTGATCCGGCCCCCGGGTATCCTCGCCTTCCAAGTAATGACCAGCGGCACCCGTACACCCCAATCGTATAAATTCATCTTGCATCGCGGAAACGGCATCCCATTATCACTTGTCACCACAATCAGCGTATTCTCGTATCTGCCCGTTTCCTCCAGCACTTTGATGGCCTTGCCCACCTCGGCATCAAATCGTGCCACCTCAAACAAATAATCGCACATATCGCGCCGCACTACGGGCTCGTCAGGAAGGAACTTCGGTATGATTACACGATCAGGATCAAAGCCGGCTTCCACACCGGAGTCCCTGCGATAGGGGCGGTGAGGATCATGGCTGCCCAACCAGAAACAGAACGGCTGATCCTTTGGCAAAGAGCGGACAAATTCTCCGAAATCTTCGACTAGGGGCCCTGCGGGATTGTGTTTTCGACCACTGGCGGCGAAACTACCCGGCCCCCATCCCTTGGAGACCAGCCCCAGCGCGTAGCCATGTTCTGCCAGCAGGTCCGTGTAGATCGGCAGATCCTTCGGAAACTCACCCCACAAGCACGAGGTCTCTCTCAACCGGAAGAAATCCTGCCCGGCGAGAAACGATGCCCGCGACGGAGTGCATGACGGCGCACTGCAGTACGCCCGATGAAATAATACTCCATCCCGCGCAAGACGATCAAAATTCGGCGTGACTGCCGCCTGGTCCCCGTACAGGGGCGAACTCGGCCACCCCCAATCATCCGCCATGCAAACGAGAATGTTGGGGCGGGACAGGGACTGGCCTATACCGTCAACGGGCTTCACGGCCAAGAACAACAGGATCCATACTATAGTGCGTCGATGCATCAGATCCTCCGGCATCCGAGGGGTTTTTGTTGACATAAGCCAAACAACACGCCAAGTCCTCGCCTACAAATGGTGGCTCTTTGGCAGAATTATAACGCGGTCCTTGGCAACAAAATACCGAAGGCCTTAGGCTGGGGGATTCCGCAAAACGTATTTTTGCCACTGCGGCCAGGGAATATTCGGCTTGGGGTTCCTTTTGTGGGAAAGGTCGCGGAATGCCTTGTGGATGCAGCGGAAGTTGTAAACGCCGCGATGGATTGGAAGACGGTAGATCGCTCCTGCGGATGAGCGCACCGCCAATGGTGCGTTTACTCGTGCCTCAAGGTCGAGAAAAGACATGTCATCCCAGCGTCCTCGTAGTAGGAGCCGCTGCGGGTCATCGAGCAGGTGATGCCTCAAGTCCTGAAAGGTGGGTTGGATAGCTTCTGTATTGGCTGCCCTAGTCCGAATGACGCAAGAGCGGCTTTCCTTGCGGCCGCCGGTGTTCGACTGCTTGCTATGTCGCCATGGCCAGCGGATTGCGGAAAAGTGATTTCAGATCGCTGCGATTTTAGATCGCCGGGCCGCTCAATTGTGCGGTTGCCCTCAAGGCCGTGGGCTTCCGGGAATACCGGCCGCACCATCTGCCGGGTACGACCTCGGGACTGTGGCCAAGCACTCTGCCGTTCTTTCCGGCAGGGCCCCTTAATCGTTTCAGAAGTTACCCCCGACTGCTAATTATTTGCAAGCAGAAGCCGGCTAAAAACGGCAAAAAATCCCCTCCGGGTGACCCACGCAAGTGCCTAGAAAAGCAAAGGCGAGACCAAAAGCCGTAAGGAGCGGTAGAGGTGACGACTTACCTCTGCCGAGATAAGGGAAGCAACTCTCAAGCGCGCCCGGAGGGAATCGAACCCCCAACCCTCGGTTCCGAAGTCGCAAGACGAGTTCGCCCAACGCGTAGCTGCCGTAAGGAGTTGTGACGCACTGGAGCCGATGGGGTGCTTCCCTCGGTGCTCGACAACTTGCATTAAGCTGCACCGATGCAGGGTAGGGCACACGGCCCGAAGCTGCGACTCCCAATCGCACCGCGGTGGCGATTCGAGGTTTCCGCCGCACGCCCACGCCAACGGCCTCTAGAATTTCGCGAGTGAGACAGTCGGACAGGCAGCCCCTAGTCTCGCCGCTTCGGCGATTCCGCCGGGTTGGTCTCCGACGTCACCCTGCCGAACGCGTCATAGATCAGGTGATTTCTGGCGCCATAGAGGAGATGAACGGACGTGTCAGAAGAAAAGTGGTTGACCACGGTGGTGGCCGCCGTCTTTGGGTCGTACTTGGCAATGTCCCGCACGGTGTTCAGGTGGTCCGTCAGGGTCCATTCGACCAAATCCAGTATGGCAATGTCAAGTTTTTTCTGCCTAGAGCGATCCAAGGAGGATGTGCCGCCGTTGACTGCTTCTTCAGCCAATATTTGATCGACCGCCGGACCCCAGAGGTAGCGCTGGGCTGGCTAGCCGGGGCGCGTCTGGATCTGTCACTTGTAAAGGTTTTCGTAACGACCTGGTCGGCAATCGCTCCCGCCACGAAAGGCATCAGCATCATTACCGATCGAGACTCGCAGTTGTGTCTGACAATGCCTTGCGGTTATCCGCTTCCACCTCATTCAAGACCTTCAAGCTCCCGCAAACCGCCCGTACCCAAAACGGGTCCACCTTTCCGGTGCGGTCGATGAAGTGCATGTAGCCCCCACACCTCCTGTCGCTGGTCTCCCACTCGAACACCGCACGTTCGCCGCCAAAGTGGACGATTCCCTCCACGCCCTCCCGAAAAAAACTCTCGGTGTATCCGTCTGGGATCAATTCCATCAGCTTCCTCATAGCGATACAAAAGGCGTGCCAACGGACTTCATTTGGCGTCATTGACCAACGAAAGTCGCCCGAACTCGCCTGATAGCACGCGCGACGTAACCGTGGTATCGTGAAGCGCTGCGACTGAGGGCATAATCCAGCTGCGATTTCGAGAAGATCGGAGAGCTCGCCTTCGTCCCTGGGCAAGTCAACAATGACGGAACGCGAGCCCTCCTGAAACGTGACGATCGGTGCTCCGTTCTTTGGGGCAGCCCGGTTCTTCGCCAACTCAGGTGGCAAGCTGAACTCGACGCAGCCGACACGACATCGCACCCATCCCTGAGGGGTTGGAATATTCGGCATTGGGTGGTCTGGAATAGCCTGAACCTCCCCCAGTCCAAGGCGACTTGATCCGTACAGCCACCACAAGTGATAGCGATAATGCCATGCCGTAGCTGCCATGACTGCGAGGAGCACCACGATAGCCACTAGGAATAAACGGAGTGCTCGTCCGGCCCGTTCCTGGTCCAGTAACACACTATTGGGACCTGTGAGCTCGTTGCCACTGGCGCGTGACTCCACGGCTTCCTCCGTTATTTCTCGCACGACCTTTCTGCCTGTTCTGCACATTCCTGGCGAAGCTTCTCAATGTCGCGTAACTCCAGAAGGGAGATGAGAAAGGGGACATCACTGATTATCCTTTACCTGCCAAAGGCGTCATAGACTAGGTGGTTGACCACGGTGGCGGCCCCCGTTTGCGAGTCGTACTTCGCAATGTCCCGCACCGTGTTCAGGTTGTTCGTCAAAGTCCACTGTACGAAATCCTCCCTGCCGGTGTCAACGTGCGGTTGGTTTTACGATTTGCTTTTGCCGTCCTCGCCATCCGCCCTGAGGGTTATTCCGTAATTCTATCTATACCCCTTGCTCCCAAGCACGAGGGTATGGTACTAATGGACGGCCAAATGTGCAGGAGTTCCGAAAGAATGGGGCTATGATACTTCTGGGCCATTGTACATACCGGTGTTTACCGGTAGTTCAGGCGTGATTCGTGACGCCCCAGCCCAATGCGTGTAGTGACATATAAAGCAATCCATGGAACAGATAGCACCACGCCTACCACGCTCCCTAAGAAAACCACGTAGACAACGTCTGCTATCTTGTCGCCGAAAAAAATCGCGCTCTCATCGGTGACAGCTACAATAAGGCCTAACACGAGAGTTCCCAGCAAGGGAATACCGGTGACGAGGAGGACGTTACGGCCGAAAATACTGCCCAGAACGTGATTCTCAAAGTAAGTCATGGACAACGCATAGTGTACGCGCATACCCCATACGGCTAGCAAAACCATTATGCTGCCCATTAATGCGAAAGGAAAGACCGGTCCTTTTGGCCGGGGCATAGCTTGACCAAGGTCGAGTGCCCAAATTATAAGGCCACTGGAGAAGAACGCCACAATTCCGATCAATACATGTATCCAGAACTGCGACTGAAAACGCCACTTACCGCCATAAACGCACGTCGCTGCGCCCACAGCGGCAGCCACAATGCCAATAATTATGATCCCTGGCCATCCCAGCTGCAAATAAATTGCATAGTTGCCTAGAAAGCCGTAGCAAAGCAGGACTGCGCATAGAGCTACGTTTATCCTGGCCCGAAATAATGAAGTATGCTCCATTATTTGTTATTCCTATCGCACAATCTCGAAGCAAGTTGTTCCACCGTAGGCAAAGAACTGATAAATCCAGTGATCCACTCTCACCGTAGTTACCCGGTCACATAAGAGAAAATAATAATATGCGTGATCACCTCCAATTGCTCATGCGGTCCGAAAACCGATATTGTGTTCAGCGAGGCAGGGACTACACACCTTTGCATCGGCCCAGCTTCTCTCAAAGGCCATTGCCCAACGCTCACATCCGTTTGGCCAAATATCGAAGATCCATGTATCCTTGGCCACCCGCTCGATCGCCTCTCCAAGCTCGCGCAATTGCTCGGGACCACATCGAGCGCATCGCTCGCCCGGTAGCGGCCAAAGGTGTGCAAGCACCCAGCCCAAAGGTTTTCGACCAATCGGGAATTTGGTGGGCACTGGAGGATCGGTGACCTGTATCGCGGCTCGGCCCTCGCGTAAACGCCACTTAATGTACTCCCTTAACTCCTCTCGGGAGCGATTATAAAAGTACTGAGCTTCTTGTGGGGTTATTATACCCAACATCACGGCGTCAAACGGATCCTCCGGCTCTCGCAGGCCAAGGGGATCGAATTTTCCGCTCGGCCCATTGCCCGCATACCGATACAAATTCCCATCCCCGCCAGCGAAACCAATCGGGTCCTCGCTCAGCCAGCGGCCGAGCGGAACGGCACGCAAAACCATCGCGGAGCCGCGGGACGGGCTTGGCCGCGGGACGGGCTTGGGTGCAGCCGAGGCGGGATTCTCCGAGGGCCCAGCGGCCGCCCTCGTGATGCCGCTTCCCCGTGAGCCCGCAGCAACTGATCTGCGAGCCGGCACGCACAGGGAGGGCGGCTTCATGACCCTCTCTTCCGGCAGCGGAAGCGCCAGCGGTCCCGGGTCCGGTGGGGGATACGGCGGCAGCGGTTCGGCCTCCGGCTCCGGGTCGGCAAGCGGCGGCTCGGGGTCTGCTTCCGGCGGAATCACACAGCCG